>NZ_CP169082.1:1337500-3970337 GCF_041893865.1 Brevundimonas staleyi | reverse complement strand
GCGCCCGGCGAATGCCCGATCCAGGCCGCGCCCCTGTTTGAGACCATCGACGACCTGCGTGCCGCCAAACCCACTCTGGAGCGGATGTTCAAGGAACCGTCCGCCCTCGCCGTCGCCAAGGCGCGCGGGGTGCAGGAGGTGATGATCGGCTATTCGGATTCCAACAAGGACGGCTCCTACCTGACCTCGACCTGGGAGCTGCACGAGGCATCGCGGGCCCTGCTCAGCGTGACCCAGGCGGCGGGTCTGCGTCTCCAGCTGTTCCACGGCCGGGGCGGCGCCGTCGGCCGTGGCGGCGGGTCGAGCTTCGCCGGGGTCCTCTCTCAGCCGACCGGGACGGTGGCGGGCCGCATCCGCATCACCGAACAGGGCGAGGTCATCGCCAACAAATACGGCGAGCCGGACGTGGCGCGGCGCAACCTCGACGCCCTGACCGCCGGAACCCTGATCGCGTCCCTGGCTCCGCCGCCGGACGAGGCGATGACGAAGAAGCATGGCGAGACGGCCTCGGCCCTGTCGGTCGCCTCCATGGCCGCCTATCGGGCGCTGGTCTACGAGACGCCGGGCTTCGTCGACTATTTCCGCGCCGCCACACCGATCAACGAGATCGCCGAGCTGAAGATCGGTTCGCGCCCGACCTCGCGCTCCAAGTCCATGGCCATCGAGGACCTGCGCGCCATCCCTTGGGTGCTGAGTTGGTCGCAGAGCCGGGTCATGCTGCCGGGCTGGTTCGGTTTCGGCTCGGCGGTGCAGGGGCGCGACATGGCCGAGCTGCAGGACATGGCGAAGGAGTGGCCCTTCTTCCGGACCCTGGTCCAGAACATGGAGATGATCATGGCCAAGTCGGACATGACCATCGCTCGCCGCTACGCCTCCCTCGTGCCGGACCAGACCCTGGCGGCGACCATCTTCGGCGCGCTTCAGGCCGAGTGGGACAGGACCCGCGACGCCATCCTGGCCATCACGGGACAAGAAGACCTACTGGGCGGCCAGCCCGAGCTGGACCGGCTGATCCGGCTTCGGATGCCCTATGTCGAGCCGCTGAACCACGTCCAGATCGAGCTGATCCGGCGGAGACGCGCGGGCGACGACGATCCTCTGGTCCGCGAGGGCATCCTTCTGGCCATCAACGGGGTGGCGGCGGGGCTTCGCAACAGCGGCTAGCTGTCCAAAAGTTCATGCCACCGAATTCATCAAGCGTCGCTTTTCCGCCGCTGGAATCTCACGCCGGGGAAACAATCGGACCGCACTCAGGTCGGGTCGCCGCCAAGAGCGACAGCACCAGGAGCCTCTCGATGACCCGTTTCGCAATCGCCTCGGTCGCCCTCGCCGCGGCTGTCCTTTCCGCCGGAGCCGCCTCGGCCGCCGAATGGCGCGTCCATATCGGCGACCTCGACCTGTCCACCCCGCGCGGGGCGGCCGTTCTGGATCGTCGTATCACCGGCGCGTCCCAAGGGGCCTGCGTCGCGGGCGGGCCGCTGGATCAGGCCCGTTGCCGCGTCCTGTTCCGCCGGGAGGCCATGGAGCGCCTGCCGCAATCGCTGCGGGACGACTATGCCCGCGCCCGGTCCAGCCGCGTGGTCGTCCGCGCCCCCGAAGTCCAGAACTGACGCCGCCCTCGGGGGTGTGATCGGACAAACCGCCGGTCGTTTATCGGTTTGAAGCGATTAGGCGTGATGCTGACAGCTTAACAGGCAGTCCGCATGACCGAGCACACCCCCGAGACAGCGTCCTCCTCCATCGCCCTGGCGGCGCTGGAAAGCTCCGGCGCCGGCTGGTGGCGGATACTGGACACCCAGACCGCCTGGTGGTCGCCGCAGATGTACGCCCTGTTCGGACTGAAGCCTGAGGACGGCCTGCCGACCATCGAGGAACTGTATCGCCTCTATCACCCCGACGACGCCAATCTGGCGGCGCGGTCCCTGATGAAACTGTTCAACTCCGATGCGCCGCTCAGCTTCCGCTACCGGGCCGTCCACCCTTCCGGCGAGGTGCGTCAGCATCTGAGCTGGGGCCGTCGCGAGCCGCCGGACGCCGAGGGGCGTCGCTGGCTGGTCGGCATGGTCATGGACATCACCCACCATGTCGATGACGAGGCCCTGATCGAGGGCGAGCGCGCCTTCCGCTTCGTCGCCGACCACACCTCCGACATGGTGGTGCGGATGAGGGTGGGGACGGGCCTGACCTATGTGTCGCCGGCGTCCCGCGCAGTCCTGGGCTATTCGCCGTCCGAGATGGTCGGAAAGCAGCCGTCAGAAATGGTAGCGGCGGACGATGTGGAGCGGATTCGCGCCCTGCTGGGCCAGCGCATCGCCCGGCGCGAGACCGTCTCCAACGAGGGCTACGAATACCGGGGCATCCACAAGGACGGGCATCAGGTCTGGCTGGAGGCCAATCCGCGTCTGGTCATCAACGGCGCGGGCGAGATGGTCGAGATCGTCGACGTCGTTCGCGACATCTCGGCGCGCAAACAGGCCGAGGCCGAACTGCACGCCGCCCGGATCGAGGCGGAGGCCGCGTCGCGGGCCAAGAGCGAATTCCTGGCCAATATGAGCCATGAGTTGCGGACGCCCCTGACCAGCATCCTAGGCTTCTCGCGTCTGATCGGGGCGGGCGGCGGGCTATCGGAGGGGGATCGCGGCTACCTCGACCTGATCCGCAGCGCGGGGGAGACCCTGCTGACCGTGGTCAACGACATTCTGGACTTCTCCAAGCTGGAGGCTGGGGCCCTGACGCTGGACCCGGAGCCGTTCTCGGTCGCGGCCCTGGGCGAAGGCGCGACGGCCCTTCTGCGCGAACAGGCGGACGGCAAGGGGCTGGCGCTGACCTGCGAGGTCGCCGAGGACGCGCGGTTGAGCGGCGACGTCACCCGGCTGCGGCAGGTGCTGCTGAACCTCCTCAGCAATGCGGTGAAGTTCACGGCGACCGGATCGGTGCGGCTGACCCTAACGACGGGAGAGGCCGATGGCGCTACCGTGCTGGTCGCCTCGGTGACCGACACGGGTTGCGGCCTGGACCCGACCCAGATCGAGCAGATGTTCGACCGGTTCACCCAGGCCGACGGGTCGGTGTCGAGAAAGTTCGGCGGTACGGGTCTGGGTCTGGCGATCTCGCGCCGGCTCATGGACATCATGGGCGGGGAGATCGGGGCGACCAGCGACGGCGAGACCGGATCGACCTTCTGGTTCCGTGTCCCGCTCGAGCGGGCGGAGACGGATCAGATCGTCGGCGTGGAACAGGCGACGCAGGATCTGGAGCGGCCGCTGCGCGTGCTGCTGGCCGAGGACAATCCGGCGAACCGGACCCTGATCTCGGCCCTGCTGGGCTCGATGGATGTGGCGCTGGACATGGTCGAGAACGGCGAGGAGGCGGTCGCCGCCGCCTCGGTCGAGGCCTACGACCTGATCCTGATGGACATGCAGATGCCGGTGCTGGACGGACCGTCGGCGGCGCGGGCGATCCGGGCCCGGGGCGACCTGACGCCGATCGTCGCCCTGACCGCCAACGTCCTGCCCGAACAGATCGAACAGTGCCGGGCGGCCGGAATGCAGGGCCACGTCGCCAAGCCCATCGACCCGCGCGCCTTGATGGCGGCGCTGTCGGACTACGCCAGACCCGCGCAAGAAAAAGCCGCCGCTGCGTGAGCAACGGCGGCCTGATCTCTTAGGCGTGCTCTCTTACGAGACCGGGAAGCCCCGGACGCGCAGCAGGGCGGCGACGTCGGGGTCGCGGCCGCGGAAGGCGCGGTAGGCCTCGCCCCGGTCCGTGGTGTTGCCCGGCGCCAGGATGACCGACTTGAAGCGGCCGCCGATGTCCGGATTGAAGACGTCGCCCGACTGCTCGAAATAGGCCCAGGTGTCGGCGTCCATCACTTCCGACCACAGGTAGCTGTAGTAGCCGGCCGAGTAGGCGTCGGAGGTGAACAGGTGATTGAACTGCGGCAGGCGGTGCCGCATCACGATCTCCTTGGGCATGCCCAGACGGTCCAGCGAGGCCTTCTCGAAGGCGTCGATGTCGGTCGGCGGCGTGGCTTGCGTGTGCAGGTCCATGTCGACCAGGGCGGACGACAGATAGCTGACCGTCGCATAGCCCTGGTTGAAGGTGGCCGAGGCCTCGACCTTGTCGACCAGTTCCTGGGGCATCGGCGCGCCCGTCTCGTGGTGCTTCATGAACTGGTCCAGGATCGGACGCGACAGCACCCAGTGCTCGTGAACCTGGGACGGATACTCCACGAAGTCGCGCGGGGTGTTGCCGTAGCTCGGATAGGTCACGACCGACGAGAAATAGTGCAGGGCGTGGCCGAACTCGTGGAACAGGGTCTCGGCGTCGTCGAGCGAGATGAGCAGAGGCTCGCCGGCGCCCGGCTTGGTGAAGTTGTTGTTGTTCGAGGCCAGGATCGGCTTTGAGCCGTCCAGCGTCGAGAACGACCGGTAGGTGGTCATCCAGGCGCCCGAACGCTTGCCCGGACGCGAGAAGTCGTCGGCATAGTAGAGGCCGATCAGGCGACCCGAGGTCTTGTCGGTGACCTCGTACAGGGTGACGTCCTCGTTGAAGACCGGGGCGGTCGACTGGGGCTTCGGCGTGAAGACGAAGCCGTACAGACGCTCGGCCATATAGAAGGAAGCCTGACGCACGGCGCGCAGCTCGAAGTACGGCTTCAGCTGGTTCTGATCGAGGTCGTACTTCTGCTTGCGGACCTTCTCCGCGAAATAGAGGTAGTCCCAAGGCTCGATGTCGAAGCCGGCGATGGCGCGCATGTCGGCGACTTCCTCGGCGACGCGGGCCTTGGCCGGCGCCCAGACGCGCTCCATCAGCGACATGGCCGCCGCCGGGGTCTTGGCCATGGTGTCCTGCATCCGCCATTCGGCGTGGTTGCGATACCCCAAGAGGGTGGCGCGCTGCTGACGCAGACGGACGATCTCGGCGATGGTCGAGTTGGTGTCGTTGCGGTCGCCGTTGTCGCCGCGGTTCACGAACTTCCGCCACACCTGCTCGCGCAGGGCGCGGTCGTCGGCGAAGGTCAGGAAGGGATCGACGCTGGAGCGGGTGTTGACGATGGCCCAGCCCTGGAGATTGCGCGAGGTCGCGGCGTTGCGGGCGGCGGACTTGTTCGAGTCCGGCAGGCCGGCGACGCCGGCTTCGGTCGGGATGACCGTCCAGGTGTTCTCGTCGGCCACGACCTTCTGGCCGAAGCTGGTGAAGGCGTTCGACAGGGCGGTGTTGATGCGGCCCAGTTCGGCCTTGCCGGCGGCGTCCAGATTGGCGCCCGAGCGGATGAAGGCGTCGCGGCGGCGTTCGGCCAGACGCTTCTGCTGGGCGTTCAGCCCGTCGCGGTCGGCGTTGTCGGCGACCGTCTTGATGCGCTGGAACAGGGGCTCGTTGAAGGTGATCTCGTCGCCGGCGGCGGAGAGCAGGGGCGAGACCTCGACGTCCATGGCCTCATAGGCCTCGCCGCCGACGTTCGACGTGGCGACGCCATAGAGGTTCGACGCCAGATCCAGCGGACCGCCGGCCAGTTCCAGCGCCACGATGGTGTTGGCGAAGGTCGGGGCGTCCGGGTTGTTGGCGATGGCGTTGATGTCGGCGCGTTGCAGCTCGATGCCCTCGATCAGGGCGGCCTTCAGCTTTTCGGCCGTCATGCGGTTCCACGGCGGCACGCCCTCATAGGGGCCGGTCCAGGGTTGCAGCAGCTCGGCGCGCGGCGTCTGGGCAGGCAGGACGGCGCGGGCGATGCGCGCTTCCTCGGCCACGGCCGCGGGATCGGGGGCGACGAAACCGGCCGAGCCGGCGCCGGCCGTGGCGCATCCTGAGAGGGCCATCAGGCTCGCGCCTCCGATGAGAAGCTGGCGTCTATCCATGGGAAAATCCTGTTCATGAGTCTTCTTGTGGGCGGCACCCTAGGCCTCTGTCGCCTGACCGTCACCTGAACAGCAAGTAATCCCGTTGGACGGCGAAGCAAGGCGACGCTACATCGCAGACCATGGCAATCGGCGTTTTCGACAGTGGCGTGGGCGGGCTGACGGTCCACCGCGAATTGACCCGGCGTTTTCCGGAGAAGGACTTCGTCTATCTGGCGGATCAGGCCAATGCGCCGATCGGCTCCAAGACCGGCGAGGAGATCGTCGAGATCACCCGAAACGGCTGTGAGCGGTTGTTCGAGGCGGGCGCCAGCGTCGTCGTGCTGGCCTGCAACACGGCCTCGGCCGTGGCCTTGCGTCGCCTGCAACAGACCTGGGTGCCCGACGCCGCGAAGCGTCATGGCCGTCCATTGAACGTCCTGGGCATCATCGTCCCGACCATCGAGGCGGCGACGGGCCTGCCCTGGACCTATGAGGCCGAACGGCATGGGGAAAAAGTCGAGGCGATCGCTGTCACCGGCGTCTTCTGCACCGCCGCCACGGCCATCAGCCGGGTCTATGAGATCGAGATCGACAAGCGGCGCGAGGACCTGGCCGTCTTCTCCGAGCCCTGCCCGGGCCTGGCCGGACTGATCGAACTGGGCGCCCCGGCCGAGGAGCTGACGGTGGTGATCGGCGACCATGTCGACGCCCTGCGTCGCCGCATCGGCCGTCATCCGGACAAGGCGATCCTGGGCTGCACCCACTATGAGATCGTGGCCGATATCTTCGCCAGGCACCTGCCGGAGGGGACGCCCCTGATCCATCAGCCGACGGCGGTGGCGGATTCGCTGGAGCGGTATTTCGAGCGGCATCCGGAATACGCTCTGGGCGACAGCGGCCGGCGCACCTTCCTGACGACGGGCAAGACCGGGCCGCAGTCGGACATGGTCAGCCAGTTCTGGGGCGAACCCCTGAGCTTCGAGGCGGCTTGATAGCCCATTCCCGTCATCCTCGGACTTGATCCGAGGATCGGACGTGGTGCTCGAAAGATGTTGAAGGGCTCGCAGCCTGCGCGTTACCGTTCGCCCGCGCGGCGGACGGTCCGATCCTCGGATCAAGTCCGAGGATGACGGAGGTCGGGGTGGGTAAGACTGCTTTACTCGCAGCACTGGCGCTTGCCTGCGTCGCCGCGCCCGCTTCGGCCGAGGTCGTCTCCCGCACCGCCGACGGCTTCACCCTGCGCTTCGCGGTCGGGGTCGAGACCACGGCTGAGGATGTGGTCGCCGCCGTCTCCGAACTGCCCCGATGGTGGGATCCGGCCCATACCTACACCGGAGACGGGGCCAATCTGTCCCTGGCGTTCGAGGAGGGCGGCTGCTGGTGCGAGCGGCTGGCCGACGGGACGGTCTTCAAGCATGGGACGATCACCGGGATAACCGCCGATCGCGTGACGATGAACGCCGCGCTGGGTCCGCTGCACGACAAGGCGACAAAGGCCGAACTGACTTTCGGCTCGGCGCCCGAGAACCGGGGGCGGCTGGTCTCGATCGATTTCGTGGTCGAGGGACCGGGGCTGGGCGCCCTGGCCGATCCGGTCGATGGGGTGATGCGGCAGGCCTTCACCCGCTGGGTCCGCCAGATCGAGTACGGCGAACCTTAGGCGTCCAGCATCACGTCCTGAGAACGGGTGCAGGTGACGGCGGCCAGCTCGGATTCCACCGACAGCTTCTCCACCACCGCCCCGTCGACCACCATCATGAACCGGCGACAGCGCTCGCCGAGAAACAGGTCCGGATCGGTGCGGGTCAGGCCGGTCTTGCGCGCGAATTCGAGGTTGCCGTCCGACAGAAAGGTCAGCCGGCCCTCCGGGTCCAGACTGCGGCTCCAAAGATCCATGGCCCAGGGATCGTTGGCCGCCAGACAGATGATGAAGTCGAAGCCCGAGGCCTTCAGTTGAGGCGCGCGCTCGACGAAGTCGGGCACGTGGGTCCCGCTGCAGACCGGGGTGAAGGCGCCGGGCAGGCCTACCAGAATGCCGCGCCGACCCGTGCAGAGGGTTTCGATATTGTCGCTCTGCACGGCGCCGTCCCGCAGCCGGCCGAGCCGGACGGGCGGGATGCGTTCGCCGACGCGGATGGTTCTGAACATGGCCGGAGGTCTCCCGCGTGTGCAGGAGACCGATCCTGAGCCCTCAGGCCTGCCAGACCGTTAAGCGGAGGCCAGAGCCGTTTCCGAGGCCGCGATCATGCTGGCGGCGTGGACCACCGCGCCGATGCGCAGCGCCGTCTGGACCTGGGCGGCGGGGACGCCGTGCTTCCTCAGTTCGCCCTCGTGGGCGTCCATGCAGGCGCCGCAGCCGTTGATGGCCGAGACGGCCGTGGACCACAGCTCGAAGTCCATCTTGTCCACGCCCGGATTGGCCAGGATGTTCATCCGCAGGCGCGCCGGGATGGTGGTGTATTCCTGGTTCTTCATCAGGTGCAGGGCGCGATAGTAGATGTTGTTCATGCCCATGATGGCGGCGGCGGCCTTGGCCGCGTTCAGGGCCTCGGGCGACAGCTTCTCGGCGGCGGCGGCCTCGATGGCCTTCACCACGGGCGCGACGCCCACGGCATGGGCCGAGGCGAGGAAGCAGCCCCATTTCTGCTGGTCGTTCAGCACGGTCTCGGAGGCGAGCGAGCCGAGGTTCAGCGAGATGTCCTTGGCGTAGGCGGGCATCAGGTCGCGCAGGGTATCGATGGACATTCTTGTACTCCTTCGGAGGCGGCTACCGTTCGCGCCGCGGGCGCTCGCTGCTTGAGCCGCGTAGGGTTCTGATCTGGGAAGGGCGGCCATCGCGCTCAAGTCGCGAGGTGGAGCCTGTCCTCCGGCCGATCGAAGATCGGACCGGGGGGCGAGCCGAGCATAGCGCCCCAAGAAAGCGAGCAGCGAAAAGGCGGCGACGCACGCGCCGCCGCCTTCCACAAACTCAGAACGCCGCCTTTAAGCTGCGAGCGTTTCACCGCCGACCGGGCGGTTGCAGGCGCACAGTTCGTCGGTCTGCAGGGCGTCGACGACACGCAGGGTGTCGGCCGGGGCGCGACCCACGTTCAGGTTGGTGACGTAGACGTGCTGGACGACGTTGTGCGGGTCCACGACGAAGGTGGCGCGGAGCGCAACGCCCTCTTCCTCGTTCAGGATGCCCAGCTGGCGGGCGAACTTGCCGCCGTTGTCGGCGAACTGCCAGATCGGCAGCTTCGACAGGTCGGCGTGGTCGCGGCGCCAGGCCAGCTTCACGAACTCGTTGTCGGTCGAACCGCCCAGGACGACCGTGTCACGGTCTTCGAAATCGCGGGCCAGCGAGGCGAACTCGGCGATTTCGGTCGGGCAGACGAAGGTGAAGTCCTTCGGGTAGAAGAAGATGACCTTCCACTTGCCTTCGAAGCTGTCCTGCGTGACGGCTTCGAAAGCCGAGACGCCGTTTTCTTCGTGCGAGTTGAAGCCCGGCTTCACGCCGGTGATCTTGAATTCAGGCAGTTTTTCGCCGACGCCGAGCATGCGCGTATCCCTTGGTCTGATTGTGGGTGAGCGGCCCGCCGGGGAGGTGGGGCCGTCTGCGAGCGGTGGATGGACCCCACGCCGGCCGAAGTCAAATAGATCGTTTGATGGTCAGAGATAGATTTTGTCTATGATCGACGAATAGACTTCACCTATCGTTCAGACAAGATTTATCGATTTCCCTTCCGTCCGAAAGGCGACCAACCTCCCTTCACAACCAACCCAGGGAGGACACCATGATGGACGGCGAAAAGACCGCGAGCCCGATCAGCGACCCGAAGAAACAGCCGGCCGCATTGCGATCCCTGCTGGGGCGGACCAACCGTGACTGGTGGCCGAACCACCTGTCGGTCGACATTCTGCATCAGCAGGGCAAGACCGGCGATCCGATGGGCGACGACTTCGACTATGCCGAGGCTTTCAAGTCGCTGGACCTCGCGGCCGTCAAACGAGACCTGACCGCCCTGATGACCGACAGCCAGTCCTGGTGGCCGGCGGACTATGGCCACTATGGCCCCTTCTTCATCCGCATGGCCTGGCACTCGGCCGGCACCTATCGCACCGGCGACGGGCGCGGCGGCGCGGGCGCGGGCCAGCAGCGGTTCGCCCCGCTGAACTCCTGGCCGGACAACGGCAATCTGGACAAGGCGCGTCGCCTGCTGTGGCCGATCAAGTCCAAGTATGGCGCGAAGCTCAGCTGGGCCGATCTGATGATCCTGGCCGGCAATGTCGCGATCGAGTCGATGGGCGGGCCGGTCTTCGGCTTCGGTGGCGGCCGCGCCGACGTCTGGGAGCCCGAGAAGGACGTCTATTGGGGCACCGAGGAGAAATGGGTCGGCGAGGAGGGTAACGAGACCCGCATCCAGCCCGAGAAGGACATGGCGCTGGAAGAGCCCCTGGCCGCCATCCAGATGGGCCTCATCTATGTGAACCCCGAAGGGCCGGGCGGCGTGCCCGAGGCGCTGCTGTCGGCGCGCGACATCCGCGAGACTTTCGCCCGCATGGGGATGAACGACGTGGAGACCGCGGCCCTGACCGCCGGCGGCCACACCTTCGGCAAGGCCCACGGCGCCGGCGACGCCTCCAAGGTGGGCGTCAGCCCCGAGGGCGGCGACATCGCGCAACAGGGTCTGGGCTGGATCTCGGGCCACGAGAGCGGGGTGGGCGACCACACGATCACCTCGGGCATCGAGGGCGCCTGGACGCCGACGCCGATCACCTGGGACATGACCTATTTCGACATGCTGCTGGACCACGAATACGAGCTGGTCCGCTCGCCCGCAGGGGCCAAGCAATGGCAGCCGGTCGGCAATCCGGACGAGACCCTGGCGCCGGCCGCCCACACGCCCGGCAAGCGCGTGCCGACGATGATGACCACCGCCGACATGGCCTTCAAGATCGACCCTGCCTACCGGGTCATCATGGAGAAGTTCCGCGCCGACCCCGCCTATTTCGGCGACCAGTTCGCTCGCGCCTGGTTCAAGCTGTGCCACCGCGACATGGGGCCTAAGGCCCGCTACCTCGGCGCCGACGTCCCGGCCGAGGACCTGATCTGGCAGGATCCGATTCCGGCGCACACGGGGGCCAAGCTGTCCGACGCCGACGTGAAGACGCTGAAGGACGCCATCACCGCATCGGGCCTGTCGGTCGCCGATCTGGTCCGGACGGCCTGGGCCTCGGCCGCGACCTGGCGCGGCTCGGACCACCGGGGCGGGGCCAACGGCGCCCGCATCCGCTTGGCGCCCCAGAAGGACTGGGAGGTCAACGAGCCGGCCAAGCTGGCGAAGGTTCTGGCCGCCTATGAGGGCATCAAGTCCTCGTCGGGCCTGAACGTCTCCATCGCCGACCTGATCGTTCTGGGCGGTTCGGTCGGGATCGAACAGGCGGCCAAGGCGGCGGGTCACGCGGTCGAGGTCCCGTTCAGCCCGGGCCGCACCGACGCCTCGGCCGAACAGACCGATGCCGAGGGCTTCAAGGTTCTGGAGCCCCGCGCCGACGGCTTCCGCAACTATCTGCAGGTGCGGTTCAACGTGCCGACGGAGGAGTTGCTGGTCGACCGGTCGCAACTGCTGGGCCTGACGGCGCCGCAGATGACGGTGCTGGTGGGCGGTCTGCGGGTCCTGGGCGTGAACCACAAGGACTCGAAAGACGGCGTCCTGACCGAGCGCCCGGGCCAGCTGACCAACGACTTCTTCGTCAACCTGCTGGACATGAACACGGCCTGGAAACAGGTCGATGGTTCGGCGGACGAGACCTTCGTCGGATCCGACCGCGCCACGGGCGCCCGGAAGTGGACGGCGACGCGCACCGATCTGGTGTTCGGCTCCAACTCCCAGCTGCGCGCCCTGTCTGAGGTCTATGCCTCGGCCGATGCGGGGGCGAAGTTCGTCAAGGACTTCGTCAATGCCTGGGTCCAGGTCATGAACAACGACCGCTACGACCTGCCCGCCCCGCGCCTGCGCGCGCAGAAGCTGGCGAGCTAAGGGGATCGCACCCGCCCCGGCCACGCGGTCGGGGCGGGTCGCTCCATAGATTCGATCGATGGCCTTTGCCTCCGATCAAACGAGCGCCTATGTCGGCCGCATGCTGCCGACCCTGCGCCAACTCCAGTATCTGAAGCTTCTGGCCGAGCACGGCTCCTTCAGCCGGGCGGCCGAGGCGGCCCTGGTCAGCCAGCCAGCGCTGTCGGCCGGGGTGCAGGAGCTGGAGAAGGTGCTGGGGGCGCCGGTCGTCGAGCGCACGCGCGGCAATGTCCAGCTGACCGCCGTGGGCGCCGAGGCCTGTCGCCGGGCCGAGGACGTGCTGGCGCGGACCGAGGATCTGGTCGAGGCGGCGCGGAACGCCGGGCGACCTCTGTCCGGGCGGCTGCGTCTGGGCGTGATCCCGACCGTGGCCCCCTTCCTGTTGCCCGCGACCCTGCCCGGACTGAAAGAGGCCTATCCGGGTCTGCGTCTCTTCATTCGCGAGGACCTGACGCCGCGCCTGATCGCCGGGCTGAAGGCGGGGCAACTGGACTGCGCCGTGATCGCCCTGCCCTACGACGCGCCGGGCATCGAACACGCGCGGATCGGCGACGACGAAATCCTGGCCGCTGCGCCTTTGGGTCATCCGCTCGCCGAGGCGGGGGACATCCAGCCCGGCTCCCTGAAATCCGAGGATCTGATCCTGCTGGAAGACGGCCACTGTCTGCGCGACCAGGCCCTGGCCGCTGTCGACATCGAGGCGCCCAAGGGAGAGGACGTCTTCGCCGCCACCTCCCTGCATACCCTGGTGCAGATGATCTCGTCGGGGCTCGGCGTGTCCTTCCTGCCGGCCATGGCGGTGCGGGCGGGCCTGACCGACGACAAGGGCGTCGTCATCCGCCATTTCGCCGCCGAAGCCCCGCGTCGCGAGATCGTCGTCGCATGGCGTTCCGGCTCCAGCCGGGCCGCCGAGGCGCGGCTGCTGGCCGAGGCCCTGCGGCTGGACTGATCGCATTGCGTGGGGTGGAGGGCTTGGCTACAACCGCTCCCGTGAAGACGTCGAACGCCCTTCTCCTGAACGCACCGCGCGGCGCCCGCCGCCTTGCGAGCCTGCGACTTATCGGCGGCCGCCGGGTCTGACGGCCGACCGGCGGCGACCTGCCACGCCGTATTGTCCCTATCGCAGAGTCTTCCTCAGGAGGTGGCGTCCATGCTGCCCGATCCGTCCGTAAAGTATCGCCCGTTCCCGCAGGTCGACCTGCCTGACCGCACCTGGCCGTCGCGCACCATCACACGGGCGCCGCGCTGGCTGTCCACCGACCTGCGCGACGGCAATCAGGCGCTCATCGACCCCATGAACGCCGAGAAGAAGCAGCGCTTCTTCGACCTCTTGATCGCCATCGGTCTGAAGGAGATCGAGGTCGGCTTCCCCTCGGCGGGTTCCACCGAGTTCGACTTCATCCAGACCCTCGTCCGCTCCGGCGGCGTGCCCGAGGACGTCACCGTTCAGGTGTTGACCCAGGCGCGCAACGACCTGATCGACCGCTCGTTCGAGAGCCTGGAAGGCGCGCATCGAGCCGTCGTCCATATGTACAACGCCGTCTCGCCGGCGTGGCGTCGCATCGTCTTCGGCATGGACCGCGCGGAGGTGAAGGACATCGCCGTGCGCGGCATGAGCCGGATGCGCGAACAGGCCGAGCGTCGCCCTGATACGGACTGGCGCTACGAATACAGCCCCGAGACCTTCTCCACCGCCGAATTGGATTTCAGCCTCGAGGTCTGCGAGGCGGTGATCGCGGTGATCGAGCCGAGCCCTGAGAAGCCGCTCATCATCAATCTGCCCGCCACCGTCGAGGCGTCGACGCCCAACATCTTCGCCGACCAGGTGGAGTGGTTCTGCCGGAACATCTCGCGGCGCGACAGCGTGGTGATCTCGGTCCATCCGCACAACGATCGGGGCACGGGCGTCGCGGCGGCCGAGCTGGCGGTCATGGCCGGCGCCGACCGGGTCGAGGGGTGTCTGTTCGGCAATGGCGAGCGCACCGGAAACGTCGATCTGGTGACCCTGGCGCTGAATCTGCACACCCAGGGCGTGGACGGCGGTCTGGACTTCTCGGACATGGACACGGTGGTCAGTACGGTCGAGCACTGCAACGCCCTGCCTGTCCACCCCCGCCACCCCTATGCCGGGGAGCTGGTCTTCACCGCCTTCTCGGGCAGTCACCAGGACGCCATCCGCAAGGGCTTCACGGCCCAGGCGGCCCGCAACGACCAGATCTGGGACGTGCCCTATCTGCCCATCGATCCGGCGGATCTGGGCCGGTCCTACGAGGCGGTCATCCGGGTGAACTCCCAGTCCGGCAAGGGCGGCATCGCCTGGGTGCTGGAAAAGGATCAGGGTCTGAAACTGCCCAAGGCCATGCAGGCCGACTTCAGCCGTCACGTCCAGATCCAGGCGGACGCCCTGGGCCGCGAACTCAGCGGCGAGGACATCTGGGCCACCTTCCGGAGCGTTTATGTCCCGACCAGCGCGGCGCCTCTGGTTCTGGTCGACTACGAGGGACGCGCCACCCCCTCGGGCGAACGTCATTTCAGCGGCCGCATCCGTCTGCACGGACAGGAGCGCACGGTGGCCGGCAAGGGCAACGGGCTGTTGTCCAGCGTGCTGAACGCCCTCGGCGACGTCGACGATCTGGACCTGGATATCGTGTCCTACGAGGAGCACGCTATCGGCGTCGGCGCCGACGCGCGGGCCGCGGCCTATGTGGAGTGCCGCACGCCTGCGGGCCGCTCCGTCTTCGGCGTCGGCATCGACACCGACGTGGGCGCGGCCTCGGTCAAGGCCCTGCTCAGCGCGGCCAATCAGGTTATCGCCACGCGGATCGTGGCCGCCTGATCGTTCCACATCGCCCCAAGAGAAAAGGGCCGGAGCGATGCTCCGGCCCTTCATTTTTGTGGCCTATCGTTCGGCGCGCGGCGCCTCACTACTTGAGGCCAGCGGCTTAGCTCGTGGCCAGGTTCCGCAGGACGTAGGGCATGACGCCGCCGGCGCGCAGGTATTCCAGCTCGGTCTGGTTGTCGATGCGGCAGCGGACCGGGAAGCGGGCCATCTTGCCGTCCGACGGGCGGAACAGCTCGACCCACAGGTCCTGACGCGGCTTCAGCTTGCCGGTGTTGGCGTCGGTCAGGCCGCGGATGGTGACGATCTCCTCACCCGTCAGGCCCAGCTTCAGCCAGCCGTCCTGTTTGAACTGCAGCGGCACCACGCCCATGCCGATCAGGTTGGAGCGGTGGATACGCTCGAAGCTCTCGGCGATGACGGCGCGGACGCCCAGCAGGTTGGTGCCCTTGGCCGCCCAGTCGCGCGACGAGCCGGTGCCGTATTCCTTGCCGGCGAAGACGACCAGAGGACGGCCTTCCGACTGGTAGCGCATGGCCGCATCATAGATCGACATCACGTCGCCCGACGGGAAATGCTTGGTCACGCCGCCTTCGATCTCGGGCGTGATCTTGTTGCGGATGCGGATGTTGGCGAAGGTGCCGCGCATCATGACTTCGTGGTGGCCGCGACGGGCGCCGTAGGAGTTGAAGTCCAGGGCGTCGACGCCGTGGTTGGTCAGCCACTGGCCGGCCGGCGAGGTCTTCTTGATCGAACCGGCCGGGGAGATGTGGTCGGTGGTGATCGAGTCGCCGAAGATGGCCAGCACCCGGCCCTCGACGATGTCCTGAACCGGCTTCGGCTCCATGGACAGGCCTTCGAAGTACGGCGGGTTGGCGACGTAGGTGGACGAACCGTCCCACTCATAGGTCTGGCCGCCCGAGACCTGGATGGCCTGCCAGTGCTTGTCGCCCTTGAAGACGTCCTTGTAGCGTTTGGCGAACATGGCCGGGGTCACCGACTTGCGCTGGATGTCGGCGACTTCCTGCGTGGTCGGCCAGACGTCCTTCAGGAAGACGTCGTTGCCCTTCTTGTCCTGGCCGATCGGCTCCTTGGTGATGTCGATGCGCATCGAGCCGGCCAGGGCGTAGGCGACGACCAGCGGCGGCGAGGCCAGGTAGTTGGCCTGGACGTCCGGGTTCACGCGGCCTTCGAAGTTGCGGTTGCCCGACAGGACCGAGGTGGCGACGATGCCGTTCTCGTTGATCGCCTTGGAGATCGCCGGGTCCAGCGGGCCGGAGTTGCCGATGCAGGTGGTGCAGCCGTAGCCGACCAGGTTGAAGCCGATGGCGTCCAGATCCTTCTGCAGGCCGGCGTCGGTCAGGTAGTCGGTGACGACCTGCGAACCCGGGGCCAGCGAGGTCTTGACCCAGGGCTTGGGCTTGAGGCCCAGCGCATGGGCCTTGCGGGCCACCAGACCGGCGGCGATCAGGACCGACGGGTTCGAGGTGTTGGTGCAGGAGGTGATGGCCGCGATGACGACGTCGCCGTCGCCGACCGAGAATTTCTCACCCTCGACGTCGGCGCGGGCGGCGTCCGAGGTGCGGGCGAAGGTGCCGGTCAGGTGGCCTTCGAACTCGGGCGCGGCGGTGGTCAGTTCGACGCGGTCCTGCGGACGCTTCGGACCGGCCAGCGACGGCACGACCGAGGCCAGGTCCAGTTCCAGGGTGTCGGTGAAGACCGGCTCTTCCGAGGTTTCGTCGATCCACAGGCCCTGGGCCTTGGCGTAGGCCTCGACCAGGGCGACGCGCGCCTTGTCGCGACCCGTGGCGGTCAGGAAGTCGATGGTCGCTTGCGAGACAGGGAAGAAGCCGCAGGTGGCGCCGTATTCCGGGGCCATGTTGGCGATGGTCGCCTGGTCTTCCAGCGTCAGGCCGGTCAGGGCGTCGCCGTAGAACTCCACGAACTTGCCGACCACGCCCTTCTTGCGCAGCATCTGGGTGACGGTCAGGACCAGGTCGGTGGCGGTGGCGCCTTCCGGCAGCTTGCCGGTCAGTTTGAAGCCGATGACTTCCGGGATCAGCATCGGGATCGGCTGGCCCAGCATGGCGGCCTCGGCCTCGATGCCGCCGACGCCCCAGCCCAGGACGGCCAGGCCGTTGATCATCGTCGTGTGCGAGTCGGTGCCGACGACGGTGTCGGGATAGGCGACGGTCTTCTTGCCCTCTTCCAGCGTCCAGACGGTCTGGGCCAGGTTCTCCAGGTTCACCTGGTGGCAGATGCCGGTGCCGGGGGGCACGACGCGGAAGTTGTTGAAGGCCGAGGAGCCCCAGCGCAGGAAGTTGTAGCGCTCGATGTTGCGCTCGTACTCGCGCTCGACGTTCTGGTTGAAGGCCTTGGCCGTGCCGAAGTGGTCGACCATGACCGAGTGGTCGATGACCAGGTCGACGGGGACCAGCGGGTTGATCTTGGAGGCGTCGGCGCCCAGGGCCGACATGGCGTCGCGCATGGCGGCCAGGTCCACGACGGCCGGGACGCCGGTGAAGTCCTGCATCAGGACGCGGGCCGGACGGAAGGCGATCTCGTGCTCGACCGAGCCCTTGTTCTCGACCCAGGCGGCGACCGCCTTCAGGTCGGCCTCGGTGACCGAGACGCCGTCTTCGTTGCGCAGAAGGTTCTCCAGAAGCACCTTCATCGAGCGCGGCAGACGCGAGATGCCGGCCAGACCGGCTTCCTCGGCGGCGGGAAGGCTGTAATAGGCGTATTTCTTGCGCCCGACGGAAAGGTCCTGGCGGGTCTTGAGGCTGTCGACTGACGGCATGGGAGAGGGTCCTCTGGTCAAAGCCGCCCGGACATCCGGTTGCGCCGTCTCGCGGCGATCGCAGGGGCGCACAGGTCCCTTGCGCGCGCGGCGACAGCCTGCTGCGGCGACCGCGCATATAGCTCTGCTCGAGGGGTGCGTCCATGTATCCACGTCCTGTGTGGGGACATTGAGAACGGGTCGCAGAATCAACGCTCTCCCTCCCCCTCGGGGGAGGGTCGTCGCGAAGCGACGGGGTGGGGAGGGGCAGGCGACGTGGCGACGGAATCGAGGGGCCTTGCCTTGCCCTCCCCACCCGGCTTCGCTCCGCTCAGCCACCCTCCCCCGAGGGGGAGGGAGAAGATGATTCACACCCTCGCCATCACCGACCTGAGCCTGAGGCGCGGGGAGCGGACCCTGTTCGCCGGGCTGTCGTTTTCGCTGGGTGCCGGAGAGGCCGTGGCCCTGACCGGAGCCAACGGTGCGGGCAAGACCTCGCTGCTGCGGGCGGTGGCCGGTTTCCTGCGTCCCGAGGCTGGAGAGGTCGCCTTCCGCGACGGCGACGACCAGCCGATCGAGGTCGATCTGGCCCGCGCCCACGAGGTGCATCTGCTGGGCCACCTGGACGGGCTGAAGGGTCAGCGGACGGCGCGCGACGAGCTGATGTTCCAGTCGCAATGGCTGGGCCGCAGCCACCATGGCATAGACCATGCGGTTGAGACGCTCGGGTTGAAGCCGCTGCTGGATCTGGAGGTGCGGAAGCTCTCGGCGGGGCAGAGGCGCCGGCTGGCCATGGCGCGGCTGATCGGATCGCCGCGCGCCCTGTGGCTGCTGGACGAGCCGCTGAGCCCGCTCGACGCGAAATGGCGAGAGGCCGTGGGCACGATGATGGCGCGGCATCTGGACGGCGGCGGCCTGATCCTGGCGGCGGTCCACGATCCCCTGCCGATCCCGACGCGGGCGCTCGACCTGGGGGCGGGGCGATGAGTTCGATGATCTTTCTCCTCCCCGCCGCGCAGCGATGGGGAGGTGGCGCGACCCCGCTTGGGGTCGTGACGGAGGGGGCGACCGGGTTTCGACGGACGAGCACCCGCCAGCCCTCGCTCAAACCACCGTCTCGCCCCCTCCGTCACGGCGCTGAAACCGCGCCGCGCCACCTCCCCATTCGCCAAGCGGCGAACAGGGAGGAGAAATGAGCAGCGCATCGGTCCTGTTCAAACGCGAACTGGCCCTGGCCTGGGGCGGAGGCGGCGGGCCGCTGCTGGCCTGCGGGTTCTTCGCCTGTCTGACGACGGTCGTGCCGTTGGCGGCAGGCGGCGATCCGAACGTGCTCAAACCCGTGGCGGCGGGGGTCGCCTGGCTGGCTCTGGCCCTGTCGTCCTTGCTCTCGCTGGAGCGGCTGTTCGAGCGGGATCTGGAGGACGGGGCGCTGGATCTTCTGGCGACCGGGCCCCTGCCGCTGGAGGCCGTGTTCGCGATCAAGGCGATCAGCCAGTGGATCGCGACGGGTCTGCCCCTGGCCCTGACGGCGCCCGTGGCGGCCATGGCCCTAGGTCAGCCGGTCGAACTGGCGCCGCTGACGGCCCTGTCGGCCCTGATCGGAGGTTTGGGCTTCGCCTTCACCGGAGCGCTCGGCGCGGCATTGGCTCTGGGGGCCAAGCGCGGCGGGCTGCTGATCGCGGTGGTGGTCCTGCCGCTGTTCATTCCGCCGGTGGTGTTCGGATCGGGCGCGCTGGATCGCGCGGCGGCAGGGCTGAGCCCGCTGTCGGCGCTGGCGCTTCTCACGGCCTATGTGCTGTTCGCGGCCGTCATCGCCCCGCCGGCGGGCGCCGCGGCGATCCGCAGCGCCCAAGGTTAGCCCCAGGTCCGATCGACAGTTGCGATTCTCCCGTGCCCCTCAGCCTTCGCTGAAGTCCGCGGATGAAGCCGATGGCGGAGTTGGCAAAGCATCCCCGGAATCCGCCAACGATTCCAACGCCCCGATCTTCTGAAAGCCCTTTTCCTTAACGCCCCTCGAAACGGCCCCATACTGATCCGTTCACAGGAGGCGCGCGTCATGAGGCCATGGACGATCCGAACGCTTCGGACTCTTCGGACGGTGTTTTGGAGTCCGGGTCGTCAGCTCAGCCATCACACCCGTCCACCCCAGTCTTCGCTGGGATGGACGGATGAAAATGTCGCCTGAACCTAGCGAACAGCGGCGTAGGTGTTCAGCGTCTGGGTCAGGCGGGCGTGCTCGCGCGCCGTCATGCAGCGGGGCGCCGACCAGGTCTCGCCACGGCTGCGGGCCTGAAGCGCCTGATCGGCCGTCACGAAGGCCGGGGGCGTCCCATGCTCGCGGCGGAAGGCGCTGCGGGTCGCGGCGTCGTTCTCGCACATCATCACCACGCGCTGGGCGCCGGCCGGGGCCTCGGTCGGCAGGCGATGCTGCTGGGCCAGGGCGGGGGCGGCGACGGACGCGGCGAGGGCTGCGACGGCGGCGAGGGTGGTGAAACGGGTCATGGCGGTCTCCTCCAAAAGACCAGAAAGATGTCTGGGTTCGGAGGAATTATGCGCGCGATGGCCGCTATGTAAAGAAAATAAGACAAGTCCGCTGCAAACGGATGAAATCGACAGCGTCTCGCAAACAGTCGCGCTTGGCCTTGGCGCCTTTCCGGCGTCTGGCGCGTTGTGCTTCACCGTGAAGCGCCTTCTCCCCAACTCTCTGAATTTGCCGTCGAACTGGCAGGACCTGCGTGAACGCGCCCTGGTTCCTGCGGGAGCGCGCGTGCGGGGATGGCGCGACTGGGTGGTGGAGAACGATCCGGTCTACGGCTCCTTCCGCCGACCGGGCCGGACCGAAAAGATCGCCGCCTCGGTGACGCTCCTGCTGATTCTGGCCGTCGTGATCTTCCTCATGCTGTTCAACTGGAACTGGCTGAGAGGACCGATCGGGCGCTGGGCCTCGGCCAAATACGACCGCGAGATCGCCTTGCAGGGCGACCTGGACGTCAACCTGTTCAGCTGGACGCCGTCGGTGGTCGTGCGCGACCTGAAGTTCGGCGGCCCCGACTGGGCGCGCGAGGAAGACACCGCCAACGTCGAGCGGATCGAGGCCAGCGTGCGCCTGAGAAAGCTGTTCGCCGGCCAGATCGAGATGCCGCTGCTGTCGATCACCCGGCCGAACGTGGTCCTGATCTCGACCGAGGACGGCCGCCAGAGTTGGGAGCTGGAGCCCGACAAGCCGGACACCGGCGAGGGCATGAAGTTCCCGCTGATCAACCAGCTGATCATCCAGGACGGCCGGGTGTCGCTGGACGCCCAGGATCGCGACATCACGCTCGAAGCCGCCGTCACGGCGCGCGAGGCGGCGAGCGCGAACGACGGCGAAAGCGGCTTCCTGTTGACCGGCGAAGGCTCGATCAACGGTTCGCCCCTGACGTTGCGGATCGAGGGCGGGCCCTTCATCAACATCCGCCGCGACCGGCCCTATGCGTTCGAGGCGACCCTGGCCGGGGCGCGTTCGCGGCTGGTGGCGGAAGGCGCGATCACGCGGCCGTTCGACCTGGGCCGGTTCACCTCGACCCTGAGCCTGCAAGGCCAGGACCTGAACGACCTCTATCTGCTGACGGGCGTGACCCTGCCGAACACGCCGCCCTATCGGCTGTCGGGCGCCCTGACGCGGGATGACGCGGTGTGGACCTTCAACGACTTCTCGGGTCGGGTCGGATCGTCGGACTTGTCCGGCGACGTGAAGGTGGACGCCGGGGAGCGGTTGAACGTCGAGGCGCAACTGACCTCGCGCCTGCTCGACATCGACGACCTCATGGCCATCCTCGGCGCCGACACGCGCACCAACGAGGCCGGCACCAATACGACGACCGTCGCCTCGGGCTCGGGGCCCGGGATGCTGCTGCCCGACGCGACCCTGCAGGTCGACCGGCTGCGCACCATGGATGGGACGCTGACCTATCGCGCGGCGGCGGTGAAGGCGAACGACCTCGACATCCGTCAGGTCAATCTGGGTGCGGTGCTGGAGGGCGGCATCCTCGACCTTGATCCAGTCTCGTTCGTCTTCAATCGCGGCGAACTGAACGGCACGGCCAAGATCAACGCGACGCGCGATATGCCCTATAGCGCCATCGATTTCCGTCTCGCCGGCTATCCGCTGGAATCGATCATCCCGGCCCAGGGCGGCGTCGCACCGATCACCGGCCGGGCTCTGGGCCGCGCTCGTCTGGAAGGGCCGGGCAACTCGATCCACCGCTTCGCCGCCGCCTCGAAAGGCTCGATCAGCCTGGTCGTGCCGCAGGGCGAGATGCGCGCCGCCTTCGCCGAACTGCTGGGCATCAACGCCAGCGCCGGCCTGCTGAAGCTGTTGAGCGGAGACCAGTCGCGCAGTTCGATCCGCTGTGGCGTGGCGGATTTCGAGGTCACGGGCGGCGTCGCTCGGGCCAAGACCTTCGTCATCGACACCGATGTGGTGCTGGCCCAGGGCACCGGCTCGATCAATCTGGGGACCGAGACCCTGGACCTGAAGATCGACGGCGAGTCCAAGAGGCCGCGCCTGTTGCGCCTGTGGACGCCGATCCATGTGCGCGGCCAGCTGTCTTCGCCCAGCGTCGGGGTGGAGACGGGCTCTGTGGTGGCCCAGGCCGGGCTGACGGGCCTGCTGGCCTCCGTGGTCGCGCCGGTCGCCGCCCTGTTCGCCTTCGTCGAGCCGGGCCTAGCCGAGGACGCCAACTGCGGCTCCCTGATCGCCAATGCGCGATGAGGCCAAACGGTGGGTGATGGCGTATCTGACCTCGATCCGCTGATGAGAGACGACCACCGATGACCCGCAGAGGCCTGTTCGCCCCCGCCCTCGGCGCCGTGGTCGCGTCGCTCGCGGCGGCCTGCAGCCCGCTCGGGATGCTGAACAGTTTCGGCCCGCGCGATCGGGGCGTGGGGCGGGTGGCGCGCGATCTGGAATACGGATCGCACCCCCGCCAGCGGTTCGACCTCTATGCGCCAACCGGAGCCGGTCCGACCTCGCCCCTGCCGGTGGTGGTCTTCTTCTACGGCGGCGGTTGGGACTCGGGATCGAAAGACCTCTACGGCTGGGCGGCCCAGGCGCTGGCGGCGCAGGGGGTCGTCGTCGCCGTGCCCGACTATCGGCTGGTTCCCGAGGTCCTGTTCCCGGTCTTCATTCAGGACGCGGCCGCCGCGACCGCTCGGGTGGCGGAGGTCGCGGCGCGGTATGGCGGCGATCCGACGAGACTGGGCGTGCTCGGCCATTCGGCGGGCGCGCATCTGGCCATGATGATCGCGCTGGACCGTCGCTACATGGAGGCTGTCGGCCAGCCTGATCTGATCAAGGCCGCGGCGGGACTGGCGGGGCCCTACGACTTCCTGCCGTTCGACGTGCCGGCCTCGATCAACGCCTTCGGTCAGGCCCCCGACCCCGAGCAGACCCAGCCGCTGCATTTCGCCCGCGCGGACGCCCCGCCCCTGTGGCTCGGGCACGGGACCGCCGACGTCGTCGTCCACGACGAGGACACCATCCTGCTGGAGGCGCGGATGCGGGAACTGGGTGGACGTTGCGAGGCGAAACTGTATCCCGGGCTCAGCCACGAGGACCTGATCGCGACCTTCTCGCCCCTGTTCCGCAAGAAGGCGCCGGTGCTGGCCGATGTCTCGGCCTTCTTCCACCGCGAGCTGGGCGTCAGGGCGCATCAGTAGCGCCGTTCTGCGAAGTGATGCCGTCTCCTTCTGGAACGGGAGGACTTCATGCGTGTCACGGCTCTGGCGATCCTGGCCTTCGTCGTCGCGACCTCGGCCTGCACCGCCTGGTCGCCGCTGTGGCGGGCCGACGACGGCGAGTGCTGCGGCACGGCGGGCTCGGTCGAGATGGCGTTCGAGGTCGTCGACGACAAGCTGACTCTGACCGAGGCGGAGATCACGCCCGCTCCGTAACGGTTCGAAAGCTGTGTTGAACCTTGACCGTCTCGCCAGCGCCATCTTCCTCGGGTAGGGGAGGTCATGACAGAACAGAAAAAAGGGGCGCTGGGCGCGCCCGAGGCCCTGGATCGCCTCGAAGCCCTCTACACTCAATCCGTCGCCAGCCTGCGTGAGGCGGTGAAGACCTTCCTCGCCACGGGCGAGAAGGCGGATCCCGAAGCCCGCGCCAAGGGCCTCTTCTCCTACCCCTCCCTGACCATCACCTGGTTCGGCGACCGGCCGACCAACCTGCCGATCCGCTCCTATGCCCGGATGTCGCGCCAGGGCGTCTACACCACCACCATCACCCGGCCGGACCTCTATCGCCCCTATCTGATGGAGCAGCTGACCCTGCTGCAGCAGGACTATGACGTCGCCTTCGAGGTCGGTCCGTCGGAGCAGGAAATCCCCTTCCCCTATGTGCTGGACGGCTCGGACGTGGTGCTGAACCCGTCGCAGACGGCGGCCATCGCCCGCTATTTCCCGACCACCGACCTGGCCCATATCGGCGACGAAATCTCCGACGGCCTGTTCGACCCGGCCGAGGACTTCCCCCTGTCGCAATTCGACGGCCTCAGGACCGACTTCTCGCTGGCGCGCCTCAGGCACTACACCGGGACCCCGGTCGAGGACGTCCAGTCCTACATCCTGTTCACCAACTACAACCGCTACGTCGACGACTTCGTGCGCTGGGCGGTGGAGCAGCTGAAGGACCCGAACAGCATCTATGAGACCCTGTCGTGCGCCGGCGGGGTGGTCATCACGCGGGACACGGCCGACGCCGACGCGGTGATGGACGCAGCCTGGAAGAAGCACCAGATGCCCGCCTATCACCTGACCGCGCCGGGCCACACCGGCATCACCCTGGTCAACATCGGGGTTGGTCCGTCGAACGCCAAGACCATCTGCGACCACCTGGCCGTGACCCGTCCGCACGCCTGGATGATGATCGGCCACTGCGGGGGCTTGCGTCCTTCCCAGACCATCGGCGACTACGTCCTGGCCCACGCCTATCTGCGCGACGACCATGTGCTGGACGCGGTCCTGCCGCCGGACATCCCGATCCCCTCGATCGCCGAGGTTCAGCGGGCCCTCTACGACGCGGCCAAACAGGTCTCCGGCGCGCCGGGCGAGGAGGTCAAGCGCCGCCTCCGCACCGGCACGGTGGTGACCACCGACGACCGGAACTGGGAGCTGCGCTATTCCAAGTCGGCGCTGAGGTTCAACCAGTCCAGAGCCGTCGCCATCGACATGGAAAGCGCGACCATCGCGGCCCAGGGCTATCGCTTCCGCGTGCCCTACGGGACGCTGCTCTGCGTGTCCGACAAGCCGCTTCACGGCGAGATCAAGCTGCCGGGGCAGGCCAACCGCTTCTACGAAGGCTCGATCTCGGAGCATTTGCAGATCGGCATCCAGGCGATCGACCTGCTGCGGAAGGAAGGCTCCAGCCTGCATTCCCGCAAGCTGCGCGCCTTCGACGAGCCGCCGTTCCGGTGATTTCGTCCGGTTCGTCCGGACGAAACGAAGCGGACAAAACGGACGAAACGGACGAAATCTCCTTTCCCTTGGCGCGTGGGTTTCGACCCTCGAAGCCATTGTAACCCCGTCTGGAGGGGCGCCAGATAAAAGGCGTCTTAAAAGTTCGGGGCTTTGATTGGAAAAGGGATTTCGGGGGGTGCTTTGCCAACTCCACCGCCTTTTCCCTCCCCCTGCGGGGAAGGGTCGTCGCGCAGCGACGGGGTGGGGAGGCCAGGCAAGGCCCCGCTTATATCGTCGCTTGGTCGCCTTGCTGCCCCCACCCGGTCTCCGCTGCGCTGCGACCACCCTCCCCCGAGGGGGAGGGAGAGGGTTCAGGTTTTGCGGAACAGATAGAGCCCGAAGCTGAGGTAGGGCCGGCCAAAGTCGAACGTCGCCTTGGACAGGTCGGCGCGCTGGCGGATCGAGGGGGCGGAGGGGTGGTCGGGGTTGGCGTCCAGCCAGTCCCGCACCCGCGCGTCGGCGCCGCCGAAGAAGGCGTCCCAGTCGGCGTCCGGCGCGATCTCGGCCGAGACGACCTCCAGCCCCGCGGCCTCGGCCGCCGCCAGCCAGCCTTCGTGGGTCGCATAGTCACCGGTCGCGCCGATGACCTGACGCAGGGGCGCGGGCGGTTCGCCCTTCCAGGTCAGGTCGCCCCACAACAGCCAGCCCGGCGAGGCCAGCCGGTCGGCGAGGACCATGAAGATGGCGGCGGCCGAGCGAATGCCGGGACCGGCCGGCTCGGTGGAGCCGAGCGCCACGATCAGGTCGGCGGGGGCGAGGCGGTCGAGCGCCGTGGCGGATCCCTCGGCGACGACCGCGACCCGGTCGGAAACGCCCGAGGCTTGGGCGCGGTCGCGGATCATCTCGGCCATGTCGGGATAGCGTTCGATGGCCTGGACGTTCAGCCCAAAGTCGCGGGCCAGGGCGACCGAGACCCCGCCCGCGCCCGCGCCGATGTCGAGCGCGGTGGCGCCCGCCGGCAGGGCGGTTCGGGCGACCAGGGCCGAGATGGCGTCCAGGGTCACCGGGTTGGCGACCTCGAAACCGGCGTAGGCGATGGAGTGGTAGGTCGGGGGCATGGGACCATCTAACCGAGCCGAGCGCCGTCCGCACCGGATATCGAGAAAGAACTTTACAACATAAAGTGCATGTGAGATTGAAGCTCATCGAACACGGATGCTTCTCATGACCGCGACCACCCTCGAACCCGTTTCCAACGCCGCCGCGCCGACCCTGGCGGTCGCCGCCGGGCGCAATCTGATCGCGGCGGGTGCGATCTTCGGCGCCGCCAACCTGTTCCAGTGGAGCGTGCTGAGCGGGGCGGCCCATCTGCATCCCGCCCTGCTGTCGCTGAGCTGGCCGGTGGCGGTGACCCTGTTCATCGTCATCGTGCGGCGGCTGCGCGGGCTGGGCGGAGACCACGCCATCCGCGCGGCCTCTTGGTCGCGGTTCAGCATCCTGGCCCAGATCGTCGCGGCCCTGTCGCTGGCGGGGGCCTCGGCCCTGACCCAGAACTGGGAGCTGATGCGCTGGATGTCGCCGATCGGCCTGGGCTTCTACGGCCTGGCCTTCTCCATCGCCGTGGTGCGCGGCGGGCCGAAATGGCTGGGCGGCGTCGCCCTGGGGTCGTTCGTCGCGGCGGCGGGCGTGGCCCAGCTGATCGGCACGCCGGAACAATACCTGGCCTATGCCGCCGGCCTGATCGCCTTCGCCCTCATCCCCGGCGCCGTCCTGGCCTTCGGCCGCGCGCGCTGATCCGAAAACCCCTGTAGGGAGACCTCGACCATGACCCATTCCGACAATGACGCCGCCGACATCGCCTGGCTGAGAAACCTCGCCGCCGAGGGCGCCCAGACACCCTATCGCGGGGGCTCGGTGATGATCTCCGCCGGTCTGATCTACGGCTCCGCCAGTCTGCTGCAATGGGCGGCCCTGGCCGGGCTGGTGTCCCGCGACCTGACTGGAAACGGCCTGCAGTGGCTGGTGGCGACGGCGCTCTTCCTCGTCACCCTGCCGATCCTGATCTGGCGGATGAAGGGGCAGGGCGGGACCAGAACGACCGCCAATCGGGTGGTCAGCACGATCTGGGGCTGCGTCGGTTGGTCGATCTTCGTCCTGTTCGCCTGCATGATGATCCGGGACACCCGGCTCGGCGGGGGCGTGGACATCGCGGGCCTATGGCTGGTCCCGTCCATCATCATGGTCTTCTACGCGCTCGGATGGGCGGTCACAGCGAGCCTGTACGGCAATGGTCGTCTGTGGTGGCTGAGCATCGGATCGTTCGTCGCGGCTGCGGCTCTCGCGGCCCTGACGGGAGATCCCGGCCTCTACCTCGGCTACGCCGCCGCCCTGTTCCTCCTGATGGCGCTGCCCGGCTATCTGCTGGTGCGCGCCGCGAACCGGGGCTGAGGATGTCGGACGATTTCGACATCGGCCGGATCGACGACGTCATCCACGGACGGGTCCGCCTCGGCATCATGGCGGCCCTGTCGGGAGTGGAGAGCGCGGACTTCGCCACGCTGAAGGCCCGGCTGCAGACCACCGACGGCAATCTGTCGGTCCACCTCAGGAAGCTGGAGGAGGCGGGGTTCGTTCAGGTGACCAAGCGGTTCGTGGGTCGAAAGCCCCTGACCGAGGCCGCCATGACCGAACCGGGGCGCAAGGCCTTCGTCGCCTATCTGGACGCCATGGCCGGGCTGGTGGGGGGACGCTGAGGCGCCCTATAGGGGAGGCATGACCTCCCGCATCCACGCCTTCGACGCCCTGGACAATTTCCGCGACTACGGCGGGTACGACACCGCCGCCGGGCGGGCGCTGAAGACCGGGCGGCTGTTCCGGTCGGCGCACCAGGCCTCTGTGACCGAGGCGGATCTGGAGCGGCTGGCGGTCTTCGATCTGGGCGTCGTGGTGGATCTGCGGCGTCCGGTCGAGCGGCGACGGCAACCGTCGAAACGGGCGGCCAACTTCACCGGCCAGGTGCTGGAGAGCGATCTGGACGAGCGGGGCGAGGCGCCGCACATCACCTTCCTGAAGAGCGCGGACCTGACCGCGGATTCGGGGCGGACCTTCATGACCGGCCTCTATCGCGACCTGCCTTTCGCTCCGGCGCACCTGGACCTGTTCGGGCGGTATTTCCGGGCGCTCGGCGAGACCGACCGGCCGGTGCTGATCCACTGCGCGGCGGGCAAGGACCGGACCGGGATGCTGGCGGCCCTGACCCATCATCTGGCGGGGGTCCATCACGACGACCTGATGGAGGACTATCTCTTGACCAATACGGCGGTGGATCTGGTCGGGCGGGCGCCGGCCATCGCCGAACAGCTGAAGGGCTTCACCGGACGCGAGGCGTCGAACGATGCGGTGGTCGCCTTCATGGGGGTGGAGGCCGCCTATCTGGACGCCGCCATCGCCTCCATCGAGGAGCGGCACGGGTCGATCGACGGCTATCTGGAACAGGCGCTGGGGGTCGATGCGGCCCTGCGCGAGCGGATCGCGGAGCGGCTGGCGGCGTGACGGTTCGCGTCACGAGGACGCTGGACTGGGTCGAGCCGCTGGCGGTCGCCGCCGGGCTGGCGGATCGCGAGGGGGCGCTGTGCCTGTTGTCCGACGGCGGGCCGAACGGGCGGCGGTCCTATGTGGCCTGTAAGCCGGACCAAGTGGTCGTGGAGCGGATGACGCCGGAGCGGCCGTTCGCGGCGCTGGACGCCGAGGGAATGAACCGGTTCGTCGTGGGGCTGGCGACCTATGACGCGGGGGCGCGGGCGGCGACCGGAGAGCGGGAGGCGGCGCCCGGCGACTGGCCCGACCTGACCCTGGCCCGCTATCCGGCCATGCTGGTATTCGACCACGAGATGCGGGTCGTGTCGGCGGTCGGGCTAGGGGCGGACGAGGCGGCGGCCGGAGTGGCGGCGGATCGTGCGGCGGGCTGGATCGTCGGGGCGGCGATGCCGGTCGCGGGCGCGTCGCCGGCGGCGGGTTTCGAGGCCGAGCGGCCGGATGGGGCCTACGTCGACGCGGTCGCCGACGTCGTGGCGCGGATCGCGGGCGGCGAGCTGTTTCAGGCCAATATCGCGCGGGCGTGGCGGGGCAAGCTGAAGGACGGCGTCGATCCGTTCGAGGTCTTCGTCCGGTTGGCGGCGGGGGCCGCGCCTTACGGCGCCTTCTGGCGGATGGGGGAGCGGGCGCTGGTCTCCAACTCGCCCGAGCTGTTCCTGACCTTCGATCCCGAGAGTCGGCGTATCGAGACGCGGCCGATCAAGGGGACGCGGCCCAGGAATACGGATGCACGCGTCGATGCGGCCCACGCCGCCGAACTGGTCGCCAGCGCCAAGGATCGGGCCGAGAACCTGATGATCGTCGACCTGATGCGGAACGACCTGTCGCGGGCGGCCCGGCCGGGGTCGGTCGCGGTCGAAAGACTGTTCGCCCTGGAGAGCTTCGCCACCGTCCATCATCTGGTCTCGACCGTGACGGGGGAGGCGGAGGCGGGTGTCGGACCCGCCGAGGTGCTGGCGGCGACCTTCCCGCCGGGCTCGATCACGGGCGCGCCCAAGCATCAGGCCATGCGGGTGATCGCGGTGCACGAGGAGCCGCGCGGGCCGTGGTGCGGCAGTCTGTTCCTGCTGGACGACGACGAACGGCTGACGGCCTCGGTGCTGATCCGGACCATCGGCTTTCACCGCGAAGGGGAGGGGTGGGCTTTCCGGACCCTGGCGGGGGCGGGGATCGTGGCGGACAGCGATCCGGCGTCGGAGCTGGCCGAGACCGAGGCCAAGATCGCGGCGATCCGGCGGGCGCTCGTCGGCTAGCAGTCGTTGCAGGGAATGGCGTTCACCAGACGCGGGCGCAGCCAGTAGGTGTGGCTGAAGGTCCGGGTGCCGGGCAGGACCTGACCCAGGGGCGAGGTGTAGGCGTAGGTTCCCTCGCTCATGATGATGTTCTCGCCGTTGGCGATGAGGCCGGCCGGCACCGTGACCACGCCCGCGCGCTTGCCCAGGGTTCCGTTGCCCCGGCTCCAGACCACGCGGGCGACGCCGTCGGTTCCGCGCGTGATGGAGGTGACCCGCAGGGACAGGGTCGAGTCCGAGAAGGGCGCCAGGACGATGCCGCCCAGGGCGAAGGTGTTGTCGACCAGGGTGGCGTTCACGGTCTGGTACTGGGCCACGATGTCGGCGACCTGGGAGGTGGCGTGGCCCATGCGGCGCTGGGCCATATAGGCCTGACAGAACTCCGCGAGGCCGAAATAGATCAGGACGATGACCGGGGCGATGATGGCGAACTCGACCGCCGAGCTGCCGGACAGGTCGCCGCCGAAACGCTGGAAGAAGCCGGGGGCGCGGCGACGGCTCACGGCGTGTTCCCGCGATACGGTTCGTTGCGGAAGGCGGTCGCGACCGAGATCACCGCCGCGCCGGAGTTCAGCTTGGACATCGCCTGCTGCATGAAGGGCGTGACCAGGGGCTGAGAATAGAAGACCCGGACCAGCATCAGGTCGCCGGGCTGGCCGCGATTGTACTGCAACTGGTTCTTGTCCAGAACGCCGTCCTTGATCGGCAGGCTGGGCAGGCCGTCGCTGAACTGGGGCAGGACGCGGACGTCGATGTCCGCGCGGCTGGGGCAATCGCCCTGGAAGACGCTCATCTCCGAGCAGAAGGCGGCCTTGAACTGGGCGGCGGTGATGTTCTGGGTGTCCGCCTGACCCGTCCGCACGATGCGGCTGGCCTTCTGCACGGCGGTCTCGAGCGTGGAATCCACGATGAAGACCAGGCCGAGCTCCAGCACGGCGAAGATCATGAAGAAGAAGGGGATGGAGATCATGGCGAACTCCACGGCGGCGGAGCCGCCGCGTCGCGCGCCGGATCCCGTCCGGCCGCGTCTGCGGAGCGAGAGGAGCGCCATCGTCAGGGCGTCGGGGCGGTCGTCGTGTTGCGGATGCTGGGGGCGCAGGAGGCGGCGCAGGCCATTTCGGTCGCCTGGGCGCCGCGCCACACGCGAACCGAGCCGGTCGAGCCGCCGGTGACGACGATCTCGCCCTGGAAGATGGTGCGGCCCACGCCGTCCACGGCGACGACCTCGGTCACGCCGTAGCCCTTGCCGGTGACGAACAGGGTGTTGGCGTCCACCACGGTGACATCGGCGATGGCCGGGTTGCCGACGATGACGGAAGCGGCCGAACCCGTCAGGCCGATCCGGGTCGAGCGATCGATCTCGACGTTCAGGGTCTGGGCCTGCACGGCGCCCGCGACCAGCAGAAGGCCGGCCACGAGGGCGGGGCGGAGGCGGGCGGCGATCGATCCGGCCATGGTCGTGTTTCCTTGAAATCCTGAACGGGCGCGCGCGAGGGCGAGGCGCGAACATCGGCCGGAAACCTCTACAAACTCTAAAGTCTGAGATCAGGAAGGCCGTCGCGCCCGTGTTTGCTGGGTCGAAAGCGTCTTGGAGCGACTTTTTACAGTAAACGGGACGGTAACCACGCCTTCTAGCCCGCCTTTAACCGATCCGGGCGATTATGCTCCTGCGTTTGGGGGAAAGCGGGCGACCGAGCCTCCCAGCCACTCGTTAGCTCGCTTCACAGATTTCAAAAGGAAGAACACCATGACCAAGTTCGTTTCGCGTTTCGTCCAGGACGAGTCCGGCGCCACCGCCATCGAGTACGGCCTGATCGCGGCCCTGATCGCCGTCGTCATCATCGGCGCCGTCACCACGGTCGGCACCAAGCTGCAAAGCACCTTCAAGGCGGTTTCGGACAAGCTCGCCTAAGCCCTCTACGGGTCTTGAAAACGGGGGGCCGGCGCGGAAACGCGCCGGCCCTTTGTCTTTGCGCCGATGGTTTTCGCGGAGTCGGATCCTTCCGACCGGCAACGCGGATTTAACCCGGCCTGTGCAGGATGACGGCATGGACATCGTTTCTCTGGTCATCCTCAGCATCCTGCCCGGACTGGTCATCGCGGCCGCCCTGTCGGACCTGACGACGATGAAGATCCCGAACTGGCTGTCGGGCTCCCTGATCCTCGGCTTCTTCCCCGCCGCCCTGGTGGTGGGTCTGCCGCTGGGCGTGGTGGGGCTGCACGGCGCGGTGGCCTTCGTCGCCCTTCTGGTCGGGATGGGCCTCTTCGCCTTCCGCATCATCGGCGGGGGCGACGCCAAGCTGATCGCCGCGGCCTGTCTGTGGCTGGGGCCGTCGGCCTCCTTCCCCTTCATTCTCTGGACGGCGATCTTCGGCGGCGTGCTGTCGGTGGGCCTGATCGTCGCGCGCCGCGACTTCGCCCATCATGTCGTCGGCGGTCCGACCTGGGTTCACACCCTCTTGGAGCCCAAGGGCGACATCCCCTACGGCATCGCCATCTGCGCCGGCGCCCTGATGGCCTTTCCGGCCAGCGCCCTGCTCCAGGCCTTCGCCGCCGGCTAGCGTACAAAGGGCGTTTAGGGTCGCGTTAACCCGCGCCCGGCATGGTCGTTAACGGTAGACCGCCCGCGTCACGATTCGCGCTTGGTCTCGCCGGAGACCGTCGATGAAGCCCGCCCGTATCGCCGTCATCTGCATCGCCGCCGTGGCCGCCCTCGGCCTGGCCCTGGTCGTGCGCGCCATGGGATCGTCCTCGGGCGAGCCCGCCGCCGTGGCCGCCGCCGCCCCGGCCGAGCCGCCGCGCCCCATGGCCAAGGTGCTGGTCGCCGCTCGCGATCTGGCCCCCGGCCAGCGTCTGACCGACGCCGATCTGGAGTGGAAGGACTGGCCGGTGGACGAGGTCAATCCGGCCTTCATCACCGACGGCTCCGTGCCCGTCCCGGCCGCCGAGGCCGCCGCCGCCCCCGCGGACGGCAAGGCCGAGGGCGCCGTCGCCCGCGTCACCCGCGCCGCCACCGAACTGGCCGGCGGGGGCGCCAAGTCGGAATATTTCGGATCGGTCGTGCGCGAACCGATCCTGGCCGGAGAGCCCATCATCGGCCGCAAGATCGTGCGGGCCGGGGACAGCGGCTATATGGCCGCCTATCTGGAGCCGGGCATGCGGGCCATGGCCGTCGCCGTCTCGACCGAGACCGCCGCCGGGGGCTTCATCCTGCCGGGCGACCGGGTCGACGTGATCGTCACGGTCGAACTGGACAACAACAACACGGCCACCGAGACCAACCGGGTCAAGTTCGCCAGTCGGCTGGTGCTGCAAAACGTCAAGGTCCTGGCCATCGACCAGTCGACCCGCGCGGCGGACGACCAGCAGGCCGTGGTCGGCGCCACCGCCACCCTGGAGATCGCGCCGGGCGACACCGAGACCCTGGCTCTGGCCAAGGCGGCCGGCACCCTGTCCCTGACGCTGCGGTCCTATGCCGACACCGCCGGTCCCTCGGGCCGGGTGGGTCCGGCGCGCGCCGCCGCCGCTCCCCCCCGCCCGTCCGAGGTGCGCGTCTTCCGCGGCGGAGAGCCCGAAGTGGTGAGCATCCCATGAGCGCCTCCGTGACCCGCCCGACCCTGAAGACCGTCATCGCCCTGGCCTGTGCGGGCCTGGTCGCCGCCGGGGCCGCCGCGCCCGTGACGGCCCAGACCTATGGCGCGCGCCAGACCGTCGCCGCCGGATCCGGTCCGCGACTGGTCAATCTGCCGCGCGGCACCTCCTTCGCCGTCGACCTGCCCGCCGATGCGCGGGACGTGATCGTCTCCAACCCGGCCGTCGCCGAGGCCAATGTCCATTCGCCGCGCCGCATCACCGTCATCGGCATCGCACCGGGCGAGACGGACGCCGTCTTCCTGGACGCCGCCGGTCGCGCCATCCTGACGCTGCGCGTGCGCGTCGACGCCGGCACCTCGGCGCTGCAGGACACCCTCAGCCGCATGGCGCCGGGATCGCAGGTCCACGCCGAGGCGGTCAACGACAGCATCATCCTGACCGGACTGGTGACCAGCGCCGCAGAGGCCGACCGCGTCGTCTCGGTCGCCCGCGCCTTCGTCTCGGCCCCGGAAAAGGTGCTGAACATGCTCAGCGTCGCCGGATCGGATCAGGTCACCCTGAAGGTTCGGGTCGTCGAGGTTCAGCGCAACGCCATCAAGCAACTGGGCATGTCCTCGGACGTGGTCTTCAACTCGGGCAACCAGTCGGTCAGCTTCGGTCGGGGGAACACCTGGGGCGCCAACGGCCAGGCCATGGGCGGCGGCGGCGCCTGCTTCAACCAAGACCGCGCCCGCACGACCAACTACAGCAACACGTCCTCGACGAACAATCAGACGACCAGCGGGTCGAACACGTCGAACACCAACACCAACACCACGTCGAACAACAGCACCAACACAATCACGAACACGACGTCGAACAGCAGCGGCACCACGCTGACCACGTCGGACGGTCGGACCATCACGTTCACGGGCGCGGCGCCGAACACGATCCAGGTGGTCGACTACAACGGCAACACCATCACCCTGAGCGGCGAGCTGGCGGCGGAATATCTGCGCAGCACCGTGTCCGGCACCAGCCTGTCGAACGCGGTGTCGGGCACCTTGGGGTCGACGGTCGCCAGCAGCCTGGTCAGCGTCATCGGTTCGACGATCACCGGCAACACCGGCAACCTGCTGACCAACCTGGTCCAGAACGTCGCCAGCAGCACCTACAGCGCCGTCACCGGCAACAACGTCGGCGCCTGTCTGCAGGCGTTCGAGCGGGTCGGCCTGATCCGCACCCTGGCGGAGCCCAACCTGTCGGCGGTGAACGGCGAGAGCGCCAGCTTCCTGGCCGGCGGCGAGTTCCCGATCCCGGTCGGCCGCGACCGCGACGGCAACATCACCATCCAATACAAGCCCTATGGCGTCAGCCTGGCCTTCCGCCCCGTCGTCCTGTCCGGCGGCAATATCTCGTTGCAGGTCTCCATGGAGGTCTCCGAGCTTCAGCAGGGCGGCGGCCTGACGGTGGGCGCAGGCACGCCCTCGGCCCTGACCCTGCCGGGCCTGGGCGTGCGGCGGTCGGCGACGACGGTCGAGATTCCCTCCGGCGGCTCGATGATGATCGCCGGCCTCCTGCAGGAAAGCACCCGCCAGACGGTCGATTCCCTGCCGGGCGTCACCAACCTGCCGGTGCTCGGCGGACTGTTCCGGTCGCGCGACTATCTGTCGGGCGAGACCGAACTGGTGATGATCGTGGAGCCCTATATCGTCAGCCCGACCTCGCCCGGCCGGATGCAGACGCCCGCCGACGGCCTGCGTATCGCCAACGACGCCCAGACCATCTTCTTCGGCCAACTGAACCAGGCCTACGGCTCCCCCGCCCCGACCGCGTCGCCCTCGGCCGGTTGGCAGGGGCCCGTCGGCTATGTGATCGAGTGAGCGTCGCCATGACCCGTTCTTCCCTGATCGTGTTCGCCTCGGCGGTCCTTCTGGCCGCGCCCCTGGCGGCCTGCGGCGGCGCCGCCGGTTCCGGCCCGATCCCCCTGACCCCCACCTCGCGTTTCGCCCTGCAGGTCGAGCCGGGCATCGAGCGCGTGGCCTTCGCCGTTCACGAGAACGGTTTGTCGGACAACCAGAACCGGGCCCTGGCCGACATGGTTAATCGCTTCGCCGCCGAGGGTGCGCCAATGCTGACGGTCGAGGCGCCGTCGGGCGACGACCCGGCCTCGTCCAGCGCCGCCTGGGCCATCAAGGGCGCGCTGGAAGCCCAGGGCGTGCCGCCCTATCAGGTGCGGCTGGTGACCTATGTCGCCCCCGATCCCCGCGCGCCGGTGCTGGTCGGCTTCGACACCGTGCGGGCCGCCGTGCCCCAGTGCGGGACCAGCTGGACCAACCTGGGCCGCACCGGCGCCAACGCGGGCTACGCCAACTTCGGCTGCGCCGTGAACGCCAACCTGGCCGCCCAGATCGCCGATCCGCGCGACATCGTCCGGCCGCGCACGATGGAGCCGGGCAGCGCCGCTCGCCGCTCGGTCGTCTTCGACAAGTATCGAGCAGGCGACCAGACCTCGGCCAACCGCGAACAGATGGTCGCCGACGGCCGCGTTTCGAATGCGGTGGACTGACCGGCCATGACCAACGCCTTCGCCTCACGCCCCTTCGACGAACTCGACGACGAGTTCGACGCGGACCTGGACTTCATGCCGGCCGCCGCCCCGGTGGCGGGCGGGGACATCAATCCGCGCGAGCCCTTGCAGTTCACCGCCCCGGCCGGTGTTCCGACCGCGCCCGCGGGCGCCGTCGTGGCCCATCCGGGCGGCCTGCCCGCCGCAGCAGTCGGCGCGCCCGCCGGCTACAATCCGGTCGGAGATCTGACGGCGGTCGCCACCGCCGCCCTGACGCCCCAGCTGGGCGGGCTGCAGAACGAGGTCACCGTTCCGCGCATCGCCATCCACGTCTTCGGCGAGCGTCAGGACACCCTGGCCGCCGCGGAACGCGCGGGCCAGGACCGGCGCATGTCGCGCGCCACGACCCAGATCCGCGTCGGCGGCATTCCGGGCGCTCTGGAAGCCTATGCCCACGAGCCGACCCCGCCCCTGATCATCGTCGAGTGCATGGAGGATCCGCAGACCCTCCTGTGGCAGGTCGACCGTCTGGCCGAGGTCTGCGACGCGGGCACCAAGGTCGTCGTCATCGGTGCGACCAACGACATCATCCTGTTCCGCGAGCTGATGAAGCGCGGGGTTTCGGAATATCTGGTCGCCCCGGTCCAGCCGTTGCAGCTGATCGCGGCCATCGGGGGGCTGTTCTCCGATCCAGCCCAGCCGTTCGTCGGCCGCTCCATCGCCTTCGTGGGCGCTCGCGGCGGGGCGGGGGCCTCGTCCGTCGCGCACAACACCGCCTATGCGATGTCCGAGCGGATCGGCGCCAACACGGTCATCGTCGACTACGACCTGCCGTTCGGCACGGCCGGCCTCGACTTCAACCAGGACCCGCTGTCGGGCATCGCCGAGGCCCTGGGCCAGCCCGACCGTCTGGATGCGGTTCTGCTGGACCGGATGATGGTCCGCTGCACCGACAAGCTGTCGCTGTTCGCGGCGCCCGCGACGCTGGACACCGACTGGGACATCTCGCCGGACGCCTTCGAGGAGGTGACCAGCCAGATCCGCGGCACGGCGCCCTTCGTGGTGCTGGACCTGCCGCACATCTGGACCGGCTGGATGCGGAAGACCCTGATCTCGGCCGATGAGGTGGTGGTCGTGGCGACGCCGGATCTGGCCAGCCTGCGCAACGCCAAGAACATGATCGACCTGATCCGCTCGGGCCGTCCGAACGACGCCCCGCCGCGCCTGGTGCTGAACCAGGTGGGCGTGCCCGGTCGTCCGGAAATCCCGGCCAAGGACTTCGGCGCGGCCCTGGGCGTTCACCCCAGCCTGTCGATCCCCTTCGACGCCAAGCTGTTCGGCGCGGCGGCCAACAACGGCCAGATGATCCTGGACGCGGCGGCCAAGTCCAAGGCGTCCGACGCCTTCCAGACCCTGGCCCAGATCGTCTCGCGTCGCGAGCTGCCGATGATCGCCGCGCCCGGCAAGGCGCCGAAAGGCGAATCCAGGTCGATGTTCTCGGGCCTCTTCAAGAAGAAGTCCTGACGGGTGTTCGGCAAGCGCACATCCCAGCCCGGCGGCGGCGTGGCGACGGAGCCGCGTCCCGCGCCCGCGCCTCAGCCCCAGGCTGACTTCGACGACGCCTTCCCCGCACAGCCCCAGCAGGGCACGCAGACCCAGGCCTTCGCCTTCAACGCGGATGCGCCTGAGCCCGAGAACGCCTTCGCCCACAGCTCGGGCCGCCCGGCTTCCGCTCCGGCCTCGCCCGCCGCCGACCGTCTGGACGCGCTCGCCGCCCGGCCGAAGACGGCCGCCGCCCCGGCGCCCAGCGCCGGTCCCGGGCCCAAGGCGACCGCTGGCTTCGAACAGCTGAAGAAGGCCCAGGCCGTCGCCGAGATCGTGCGCGAGCAGAGCGACTACTACCACGCCACCAAGACCACGATCTTCAACGCCCTGATGAACACCATCGACCTGGCCCAGCTGGCCCAGCTCGATACGAAGGCGGCGTCGGAAGAGATTCGCGACATCGTCGCCGAACTGGTGGCGATCAAGAACGTCTCCATGTCGGTGGCCGAGCAGGAGCACCTGGTCCAGGACATCGTCAACGACGTCCTCGGCTACGGCCCGCTGGAGCCGCTGCTGAACCGCGACGACATCGCCGACATCATGGTCAACGGCGCCGGACGCGTGTTCATCGAAGTGAACGGCAAGGTCCAGCTGACCAACGTCCGTTTCCGCGACAACACCCAGCTGATGAACATCTGCCAGCGGATCGTGTCGCAGGTCGGCCGCCGCGTGGACGAAAGCTCCCCGATCTGCGACGCCCGTCTGCCGGACGGCTCCCGCGTCAACGTCATCGCCCCGCCCCTGGCCATCGACGGCGCGACCCTGACGATCCGGAAGTTCAAGAAAGACAAGCTGACGATGAAGAACCTGGTGGAGTTCGCCTCCATCAGCCCGGAAGGGGCGCGGGTTCTGGGCGTCATCGGCGCCTGCCGCTGCAACATCGTCATCTCGGGCGGCACGGGTTCGGGCAAGACGACGCTGCTGAACACCCTGACCGCCTTCATCGACCCGACCGAACGCGTCATCACCTGCGAGGACGCCGCCGAACTGCAGCTGCAACAGCCGCACGTGGTCCGTCTGGAAACCCGCCCGCCCAATCTCGAGGGCCAGGGCACGATCACCATGCGGGATCTGGTCAAGAACTGCCTGCGGATGCGCCCCGAGCGGATCATCGTCGGCGAGGTGCGCGGACCCGAGGCCTTCGACCTGTTGCAGGCGATGAACACCGGCCACGACGGCTCGATGGGGACGCTGCACGCCAACTCGCCGCGCGAGGCCATCAGCCGGATGGAGTCCATGATCACCATGGGCGGCTACGGCCTTCCGTCGAAAACCATCCGCGAGATGATCGTCGGCTCGGTCGACGTCATCATCCAGGCGGCCCGCCTGCGTGATGGTTCGCGCCGCATCACCCACATCACCGAGGTGGTGGGTCTGGAAGGCGACGTGATCGTGACCCAGGACCTGTTCATCTACGAGATCACGGGCGAGGACGAGAACGGCAAGATCGTCGGCCGTCACCGCTCGACCGGCATCGCCCGTCCCCGCTTCTGGGACCGCGCCCGCTATTACGGGCTGGAGCGCGAACTGGCCGAAGCCCTGGACGCGGCGGAGTAGGGCGATGCTTCCCATTCTCGCAGCGATCCTCGCCTTCATCACCATCGGCGGTCTGGGCTGGGCCTTCGTCGGCGGCGACGATTCCTCCAGCCAGGCCCTGAAACGCGCCGAGGGCTTCACCACCCCGGCCGCCCGCTCGGCCAAGGCCAAGGCGGCCAAGGCCGAGGCCAATACGCCCGAGGCGCGCCGCAAGAGCATCGAGCTCCAGCTGAAGGAGGCCGAGCGTCAGGACCGCAAGGCCCGGATGACCATGGCGGCCAAGCTGAAGCACGCCGGCCTGACCATGACGATCAGGACCTTCGCCATCATCAGCGTGTCGCTGGGCGTGGTGGTCTTCCTGCTGGCCTTCCTGTTCGGTCCCAACGTCTTCGTCGCCCTGGGCGCCGGTCTGGTGGCGGGCCTGGGCCTGCCGCGCTGGGTCGTGGGCTTCATGGGCAAGAGCCGGATGAAGAAATTCTCGGCCGAGTTCGCCAACGCCGTCGACGTGATCGTGCGCGGCATCAAGACCGGCCTGCCGGTCCACGACTGTTTCAAGATCATCGGCAAGGAGAGCCCGGCGCCCCTGGGGCCCGAGTTCCAGAAGCTGGTCGAGGGGTTGGGCGTGGGCCTGACCCTCAGTCAGGCGCTGGACAAGATGTACGAGCGGATGCCGACGCCGGAGCTGAAGTTCTTTTCCATCGTCATCGCCATCCAGCAGAAGACCGGCGGCAACCTGGCCGAGGCGCTGAGCAACCTGTCGACCGTGCTGCGCGCCCGGCGTCTGATGGGCGAGAAGATCAAGGCCTTGTCGTCCGAAGCCATCGCCTCGGCCGGCATCATCGGCTCGATGCCGCCGGTGGTCATGATCATGGTTTCGATCTTCACCCCCAGCTACATGACGCTGATGTTCACCGACTTCCGCGGCCAGATCATGCTTCTGGTCGGGGGGACCTGGATGGCGATCGGCATCTTCGTGATGAAGCGCATGATCTCGTTCAAGTTCTAGGAGGGCGTCGTGGAATCCATCATGCGCGCCATCGTCGATCCGGTGAACCTGATGAGCGGGATCGTCGCTCTGCTGGTCTTCGCCACGGTGCTGACCCTGCTCGGCGGGATGACCAGCGGGGTGAAGCTGGAAACCCGGATGAAGGCCGTGGCCGCCCGGCGCGACGAACTGAAGCGCCGTTCGCGTCAGGCCATCACCAGCGGACAGGGCGGTCTTCGCCACACCGACGACGGGTTCAAGAAGACGGTCGTGGACCGGCTGAACCTGACCAAGATGCTGGAGGACCCCAAGGTCGCCGAGCAGATGACCCAGGCCGGGTTCCGGGGTCCGCGTCCGCTGACGACCTTCTACTTCTTCCGCTTCGCCATGCCGTTCATCCTGTTCTTCGTGGCGGCGCTGTACCTGACCTTCATCAACGACTTCGGCCTGCCGATCATGATGCGGCTGGCGGTGATGATGGGGGCGGCGGTGGCCGGCTTCTACGGGCCGAACATCTTCCTCCAGAACGTGATCGCCAAGCGCAAGCAGTCGATCATGGAGGCCTTCCCCGACGCGCTGGACCTGATGCTGATCTGCGTCGAGGCGGGCATGTCCATCGAGGCGGCGATCACCAAGGTGTCGCAGGAGATCGGATCGACCTCCATCGCCCTGGCCGAGGAACTGGCCCTGTTGTCGGCCGAACTCAGCTATCTGCCCGAGCGGCGGATGGCCTACGAAGGGCTGGCCAAGCGGACCAACCATCCGGGCGTCCGGTCGGTCGCCACCGCCATGGTCCAGGCCGAGCAATACGGCACGCCCCTGGGGTCGGCGCTCCGGACCATGGCCAAGGAGAACCGCGAGCTGCGTCTGTCGGCGGCGGAGAAGAAGGCCGCGGCCCTGCCGGCCCAGCTGACCGTGCCGATGATCCTGTTCTTCCTGCCGGTGCTGTTCACCGTCATCCTGGGTCCGGCGATCATCCAGATCCAGGACACGATGTCGAGCAGCGAAGGCCGCCAGCTGCCCAGCGAGCAGCAATAAGGCCTAGGGTCCGGACTCATTTGGCCCAATAGGCGACGGTGGCGGCGATGAGGACGCTGGAGAGGAAGTTCGCGGCGAGTTTGTCGTAGCGTGTCGCGATACGCCTGAAGTCCTTGAGCCTGGCCCATAGGCGTTCGACGGTGTTCCTCTGTCGGTAGGCGACGACGTCGTAGGGGATGGGCCGCTTGCGCGAGGTCGTGGTCGGGATGACGGCCTCGGCGCGTCGTTCGGCCAGTCGCCTTCGGAGGTGATCGGCGTCGTAGCCGCGGTCCGCCAGCAGCCTTGCGAACGGTCCGGCCGCCTCGATCAGGGCGTGGGCCATGGTGATGTCGTTGGTGTTGCCGGCGCTGAGCAACAGCACACGGGGTCGCCCTCGATCGTCCACGAGGCCGTGGATCTTGGTCGTGCGGCCGCCTCTGGAGCGGCCTATGCCCTGGACGAAGCCCCCCCTTTTGCGCCCGCCGCCGAGCGATGGGCCTTGACCGAGGTGCTGTCGATGGCGGCCGAGGAGTAGATGCCGCTGTGGCCGGTCAGGGCCTTGAAGATGTCGTGCCAAACGCCCTGCCGGCTCCAGCGATTGAAGCGGTTGTAGACCGTCGTGTATGGCCCGTACTCCGGCGGGCAGTCCCGCCAGCGCGCGCCTGACTGCAGCATGTGCACGATGCCCGACAACACGCGGCGATCATCGACCCTGCGCGCCCCTCGCCGTCCCGTCGGAAGGTGCGGCTCGATCCGCGCCCAAGCTTCGTCGTCCAGCCAGTAAAGCTTCCGCATCCAAGGCTCCCTTCCAGAAGCCTTGAATCAGAACGCCAAACTCACCGCCAGACCTTATTGAGTACGGACCCTAGTCGGCTTCGGAGGCCGTCTTCAGCGCCTCGGCGATGGTCTCGCAGGCGGTGCGGATCGCTCTTTTGTGCTTGTCGTGGAAGCCCTCTCCCATGAAGCCGGAGAAGATGAAGCCGTTGGCGACGATGCAGGATCCGGGCTCCAGCTGCTCGATCTCGTAGTAGCGGATGACGTTGAACAGGAAGCCGCGCTTCTCGGTCCAGACCAGCTGGGCGTGCGGCTGCCAGTCGGCGACGCGGCCCGCGACCTGACGCTCGGGCAGACCCTCGATCCGTTCGGTCAGGTTGATCGTGCCGCCGAACGAGATGGCGCCAGTCACGCCCGTCTCGACCGGGTTCCAGCGATCCCAGCCGGGCAGGTCGGCGATGACCTCCCAGATCCGCTCGGAGGTGGCGCGGACGCCGATGCGTTTCTCGATCTTGAAATTCATGGAGATGATTTCGCAAGCTCGCCGCCTTGAAGCAAGGCGGCTCGTTGCTTGTTGGGGGCTACCGCTCGACGCGCGGCGTCTCGCTACTTGAGCCCGAGGGGGCTTGGGCGACCAACGAACTCTATCGATTCCCCTCTGGTCCCGGCTGGGAGGCGGGCGGGGCGTCGGGGGCGGGATTGTCCTCCGCGCCCGGCGTCGGGTCGAAGCGCAGCACCGGGCTGAGGAAGGCCAGGCCCAGGGCGATGGCCAGAAGGATCGCATTGCCGGCGAAGGCGCCCCATTCGACGAACTCGTAGAGGGCCACGCCCACGACCGGCGGGATCAGGAAACCGAGGCCCGCGATCGACATCATCAGGCCGGCGACCGCACCCTGTTCGTGCGGCTTCACGGCGATGGACGACCCGGCGGTGAAGCCCGGTCGGGCGAAGCCGACGCCCATGGAGACGACGGCGTAACCGACGACCACGCCGAAATAGCCGGGGGCGACGATGCTCATGAGGTTGCCGAGTAGGGCGAGGGCAGCGCCCCAGCGCATCAGCTCGCGCGGTTGCATCTTCAGGAGGGGGATCAGCCCCCACTGGACCATCAGGGTGGCGGCGGCGCCGGCGAACATGGCCACGCCGATGAAGGGCTGGGCCTGACGCGCGGCCAGACCCGTGGCCGCCATCTCGTCGATGATGTGGAAGCCCAGGACCGAGATGTTCACCGCCTGGGCGCTGACGATCAGGAGGCCGTAGAGCAGGTAGTCCCGCACGCGCGGATCGCGCCACAGACCCTTGTCGCCGCGATGGCCGCTGGGCGAGGGCTGGCGGACGACGTCGCCCGAGGGCAGCTTCTTCCAGACCACGATCAGGACGATCAGGCCGAAGATCGCATAGACATACATGGGCCCCGCCAGCCCCACGAGCGGCAGGATGAAGAAGGGCGACAGGACCGGCCCGATGACGGTGCCGAGGCCTTGGGCGGAGGCCAGCAGCGACATGGCCTGGGTCCGCTGTTCGGGGCTGGTACGGTCGGCCACATAGGCTTGCGACGCGATGGGCGAGGCCGAGCCGAAGACGCCGTATATGGTCCGGGCCGTGGCCATCAGGACGAAGGCGAACAGGGCGCCCAGCCAGCCCTCGATGCCCGAGGTGGCGGCCAGGCCGAAGCCGGTCATGGAGACGACGAACCCGCCCAGACCGATCAGGATGACCTTCTTGCGTCCCAGCTTGTCGGACCAGCGCGCCCAGACCGGCGAGGCCAGGGTCCACATCAGGGCCGAGATGGCGAAGGCCCCGGCGACCAGGGTGTCGGACAGATGGAACTCCCGCCCGATGGCCGGCAGCACCGACTGCAGCCCCATGTTCCCCGCCGTCGCGATCAGGCTGACGACGAACAGGATCATGAAGGCGGGAGAGCGGGGGGACATTGGGGTTCAATAGACCATTGTTCGGGAGAAAGACGAGACGTCTCCCTCCCACCTGGGGGAGGGGCGTCGCGCAGCGACCGGGTGGGGGCGGCAGGGCGACGTGGCGACGGGCGGTGGGGATTGGGGTCGGTGGGGCCTTGCCTGGCCGCCCCCACCCGGTCTCCGCTTCGCTCCGACCACCCTCCCCCGAGGGGGAGGGAGAAGTGTACGCGCGTTTTGAGGGGCGCCAGTTCGGAGGGCTCTTAAAAGTTCTGGGCGTTGGAATCGTTGGCGGATTCCAGGGATGCTTTGCCAACTTGAACCACTTCCTTCTCCCCTTGCGGGAGAAGGTGGCGGGCGAAGCCCGACGGATGAGGGGTACGAGGACGCAGCCGAGATGGGGCCTGGTGCTCGCTCGGCTGAAGTGAGTTTCACCCCTCACCCGACGGCGCAAGAACGACGGCTATCGCCGCCGTGCGCCGTCTCCCTCTCCCGCAGGGGGAGAGGGGTTCTAGATGACCGTCAGGGTCGCCTTCAGCCGCCGGCCGTCGTCCAGTCGCAACCGCGCCTTGACCTCGAACAGGTCGGCGCCGACGGGGACGATCAGGAGGGCCTTGGGTTCGGCGGCGTTGACGCAGACGACCGCGTTCTTCGGGCAGACGTCGAAACAGGCGGTCTCGATCACGGCCAGTTCGGCCTTCCGACCCTTGCCGTCGTTGGGCTTCAGATACTTCTTCAGGGCCTTCTTCAGCGTCTTGTCGCCGTTGGGGCCAAAGCCGCCGTCGAGCTTCTTCTGGCACTTCTTGCAGACCAGGACGACGTCGCGCCATTTCGTCTTGGAGGTCTTGATGGCCATGGCCTGATGTCGGTCAACGAGCGACGTGATGCAAGCCGCTTGCGTCGGGACGCGGCCTCCCGCCATCATCGCGGCGACCCTTTTTCGGAGCCCGACATGATCCGCACCGCCGCCTCCCTGGCCGCCGCCCTGACCCTGATGGCCGCGCCGGCCTTCGCCCAGGCGCCCGCCGGGGCGGTGACGACGGCGGCCGAGGGCGTCGAGGCCGAGGTGATCCAGTGGCGCCGCCATCTGCACGCCAACCCCGAACTGGGCTTCGCCGAGGTTCAGACCGCCGCCTTCGTGGCCCAGCATCTGCGCGAGATGGGGATCGAGGTGCGCGAGGGCGTGGGACGGACCGGCGTGGTCGGGGTGCTGCGCGGGACGGGATCGGGGCCGCAGCATGTGGTGGCTCTGCGCGCCGACATGGACGCCCTGCCTGTGCTGGAGGCGACGGGGCTGCCGTTCGCCTCGACCGCGACGGGGACCTATCAGGGGCAGACCGTGCCGGTGGCCCATGCCTGCGGCCACGACGCCCACGTCGCCATGCTGCTGGGCGCCGCCAAGGTGCTCAGCGGGATGAAGGACCAGTTCAGCGGGACCATCGTCTTCGTGTTCCAGCCGGCGGAAGAGGGCGCGCCTCCGGGAGAGCCGATGGGCGGGGCCAAGCTGATGATCCAGGACGGGGCGCTGGAGGATCCGAAGGTGGAGGCCATCTTCGGCCTGCACGTCGTGCCGGGGCGGCCGGGATCGGTCTTCTATCGGCCGCAGGGGTTCATGGCCGCGTCGGACCGGGTGGACATCACCCTGAAGGGGCGTCAGACGCACGGCGCCTGGCCCTGGCGCGGGATCGACGTGGTGGCGGTGGCCGGTCAGGTGATCTCGACCGTGAACACTTTGACGGCGCGGACCATCGACCCGACGACGACCCCGACCGTCTTCACCATCGCCACGGTCAATGCGGGGGTCCGCTACAACATCATCCCCGAGGAGGCGACGATGTCGGGGACGCTGCGGACCTTCGACGTGGCGCAGAGGGACGATCTGGTGCGGCGGGCCGAAGCCGCGATCGACCATATCGCCGAGGCCTACGGCGCGACCGCCGAGTTCGGGGTGCGCCAGAACGCGGCCCTGGTGTTCAACAACGAGGAACTGTCCGCCTGGCTGGCGCCGGTCCTGACCGAGGTGGCGGGCGAGGGGAACGTCAATCCGGCCACCCCGCCGACGACGGTGGCCGAGGACTTCTCCTATTTCCAGAACGAGATCCCGGGCGTCTTCTATCACCTGGGCGGGACGGCGGACGGGGTCGATCCGGCGACGGCGGCGCCCAACCATTCGCCCCAGTTCGACGTCAACGAGGACGTGCTGGTGCTGGGGGTGAAGACCCACGCCCTGTCGGCGCTGAGGTTCCTGGAACGGCCGTAAGGTGAGCGGGCGTTCGCCACGTTCGTTGGCGATCGCTCAACACTCCGGGCGCAGGCTCCGAAGGTTACGCCCTGGAGACCCGTCATGCGGTTCGCGTCGTTCGATACATCGGCCCTGGAGGCCAAATCCCGGCAGCAGCTGTTGCGCGAGACCTTCTTCTTCCTCGCCTCCTTCGTGGCGACGCTGGGCGGGTCGATGATCCTGATGAACCATGCGGCGGCGGTGATCGCCTGACCCCTCCGGCTTGACCTCGTCCGCGCGGGCGGCGAGGGGAGGGCGATGACGAACACCGACACCGAACTGGCCCGGTTCAAGGCCGCGCGCGACACGGCCATCCATCGCCTGCGCCTGATCGAACAGGGGGCGCAGATCCTCTATGAGGACGGAACGCCGGTGGACATGGCGTCGGAGAAGGCGCGGCTGGAACAGGTGGTCGCCGACATGGACCGTCGCATCGCCCGGCTGGAACTGGCGGCGGCCAAGCCGACCGGGCCGCTGAACTAAAGCGTCTGCACCGCCTCGATGACCCGGCGATAGGCGGCGGTCAGGGCTTCCAGTTCGGCGGTCGGGACCCGCTCGTCGACCTGGTGCATGGTCTGGCCGACCAGACCCAGCTCCAGCACCGGACACATGGCCCGAATGAAGCGGGCGTCCGAGGTGCCGCCGGTGGTCGAGGCCTCAGGCCTGATCCCGGTCGAGGCTTCGACCGCGTCCTGAACCGCCGTGACGAAGGGGCCGTGGGGGGTCAGGAAGGCTTCGCCGGAGCACATGTGTTCGAGGGTGATCTGAAGGCCCGTCTCGGCCTGGACGCGGCCGGCCTCGCGGTTCAGCCAGTCGATCAGGCCGTCGCCGGTCTGGGCCGGGTTGAAGCGGATGTTCAGCCGGGCGCGGGCCTCGGCGGGGATGACGTTCGTCGCCGGGTTGGCGATGTCGACGGTGGTGATTTCAAGATTGGACGGCTGGAAGGCTTCGTAGCCGGCATCCAGCACATGGGCGTCCAGCGCGGCGAGCAGGCGGACCAGGACCGGGGCGGGATTGGCCGCGCGGTCGGGATAGGCGACGTGCCCCTGTTTGCCGTGGACGGTGATCCAGGTGTTGAGCGAGCCGCGACGGCCGATCTTGATCATGTCGCCGAGCTGCTGTTGCGACGACGGTTCGCCGACGACGCAGGCGTCGATGACCTCGCCCTCGGCCATCAGGGTTTCGACCACCCGCTTGGTGCCGTGCAGCGCCGGGCCTTCCTCGTCGCCGGTGATGAGGAAGGAGAGGGAGCCGTTCGGTTCACCTTCGCTGATGATCTGCGACACGGCCGCGACCCAGGCGGCGATGCCCCCCTTCATGTCTACGGCGCCGCGTCCGTAGAGGACGCCGTCCTTCACCTCGGCGGCGAAGGGGCCCGAGGACCAGGCGGCGGCTTCGCCCGTCGGGACGACGTCGGTGTGGCCGGCGAAACAGAGGTTGGGCGAGGCGGTCCCGCGCCGGGCATAGAGGTTCTCGATCCGCGCCTCCCTCCCCTCTCCGCCCGGCCCCTCGAAGGCCATGCGGCGGCAGGTGAAGCCGAGATCGGTCAGGACGCGCTGCAGCGTGTCCATCGCGCCTTCGTCGGCGGGGGTGACGGACGGCCTGCGGATCAGGTCGCGGCAGAGTTCGACAGGATCGATGACAGGAGTTGATGCGGCGCTCATGGGACCACGCTTTACGGACATCGCGCACGGGCGCAAAGACCGTTGGTCCTCCCCGACGGAAACGCTTGCGCCGACATGACCGACTCCCCCGAGGCGCCCGAGCCCCTCACCAAGCCGAACGCCGAGGCCGCGCTGGCCGCGCACGGAACCAACCCCTGGGCCATTCACGACTTCCGCCTGATCTGGCTCGGCCGGGTGCTGGCGGTGCTGGCGATCCAGATCCAGTCCTCGGCCCTGCTGTGGCAGGTCTATGAGATCGCGCGGCGCGACCATCCGATCGAACAGGCGAGCCTGTATCTGGGCCTCGTCGGTCTGGCGCAGTTCATTCCCTTGCTGCTGCTGACCCTGCCGGCCGGGGAGATGGCGGATCGGCGGGATCGGCGTCGGACGGTGACCCTGGCCATCCTGGCGGAGGGAACCTGCGCCCTGATCTTCCTGGCCATGGCGATCCACGGGCATCCGCCGCTGTGGGGGCTGCTGGCCGTGGCCGTGGGCTTCGGCGCGTCGCGGGCTTTCCTGGCGCCGGCCAGCCAGGCCTATCTGCCGATGGTGGTGGGACGCGCCGCCCTGCCGCGCGCCATCGCGGCCCAGTCCATCGCCTTCCAGACCGGGGCCATCGCGGGTCCGGCCCTGGGCGGGTTGATCGTCGGACGGTCCGTGTCCCTGGCCTATGGCGTGGCCCTGACCCTGTTCGTCATCGCCCTGATCTGTTTCCTGATCATCAGGACCAGCGGCAAGCCGACGCCGGTCGAGGCCTCGGGCGACCGCTGGGAGGCGGTGAAGGACGGGCTGAAATACGTCTGGAACACCAAGATCGTGTTGGGCGCCATCTCGCTGGACCTGATCGTGGTGCTGTTCGCGGGGGTGGCGCTTCTGACCCCGATCTTCGCGCGCGACATCCTGCATGTCGGGGCCGAGGGGTTCGGCCTGTTGCGCGCCTCGTTCGGGGTGGGGGCCTTCCTGATGGCCCTGATCCTGGCCCGCTATCCGATCCCGGGACGCGGCGGGATGCTGATGTTCGCCTCGGTCGCCGTGTTCGGCGTCTGCACCATCGTGTTCGGCCTGTCGAAGATCGTCTGGCTGTCGGCGGCGGCCCTGTTCATCGGCGGGGCGGCGGACATGGTCAGCGTCAACATCCGCCAGACCCTGATCCAGCTGTCGACGCCGGATCACATGCGCGGGCGGGTGTCGTCGGTGTCGATGCTGTTCATCGGCGCCTCCAACGAACTGGGCGAGGCCTATTCCGGACTGATGGTGCGGTTGCTGGGACCCATCGGGGCGGCCGTGTTCGGCGGGTTCGGCGCCCTGGCGGCCACGGGCGTCTGGGCGAAGTTGTTCCCCGGGCTGCGGAAGGCCGACAAGCTGGTGTGAGGCTAGGCAACAGGCACTAGGCAATAGGCAACAGAAGGCAGCGCCTGCCGAAACCTGTTGCCTATTGCCTAGTGCCTGTTGCCTAGCCTCAGCCCCACACCTTGAAATGCTTCGACAGCTTCAGGCCCTGCTTCTGGTAGTGGCTGCCGCCCTCGCCGTAGAGGCGCGAGGGGCGTTCGGTCAGGGGTTCGTAGACGAGGCGGGCGACGATCTGGCCGTGTTCCAGCAGGAACGGGGTGTCGTGGGTGCGGACCTCCAGCACGCCTTTGGAGCCCGCGCCGTGGGCCTCGTCCGTGCCGAAGCCGGGGTCGAAGAAGCCGGCGTAGTGGACGCGGAACTCGCCGACCGAGGGGTCGATGGGGGTCATCTCGGCGGCCTGATCGACGGGGATCTCCACGTCGTCCGACGAGGCCAGGATGTAGAACTCGCCCGGATCGAGCAGAAGCTCGCCGCGACGGAGCGACAGGGGCTCCCAGAAGTCCTTCGGGTCATGGCCGTCGATGTGGTCCAGGTCGACGACGCCGGCGTGGCGACGGCCGCGGAAGCCGACGATGTCGCCGCCCTGCAAATCGACGCCGACCGAGCGGGTCTCCAACTTCGGCGGCTCCCCGGCCTTGAGGCGGAGTTGGTTCAGACGAGTGCCGGGACGGACCAGGATGGAGAAGGTCTGGGGCGCGATCTCCAGATAGAGGGGGCCTTCGTAGCCCTCGTCCACGTCGTCGAAGGAGCCGCCGCGATCGGTCAAAAGGCGCACGAAGACGTCGACGCGGCCGGTCGAGGATTTGGGGTTGGCGCGGGCCAACAGGCCCTTGGGCAGGCTCAGCCGCTCTTGCAGTTCCGCGATATAGACGCAGCCCTTCTCCAGGACATAGCCGTCCGACAGGTCGATGGGGTGCATGGAGACGTCGGCGATGCGGTCGGCGACCAGCCGCTTGCCCGGCAGGAAGGAGGCGCGCACGCGCCAGGCGCGGTCGGACAGGCGCAGGTCCAGGCTGGCCGGCTGAACCTGATCGGCGTCCCAGGGGGTGGCCGTGGTGATGGCGCCGCCGGCGATCAGGGCTTCGATGGACTGGGCCGGCAGGATGCCGGGGATCGGAAATTCGAGAGACATAGAGAACGCCTTACACAATGTATGTGATTTACACACTGCGGTCGCGTGCTGCTTGAGCCCGCTTGAACTGTGGCTTGCGTCGAGCGACCATGGGTCATGCACGACACCCAACCCTATGTGGCTGAAACGGAAGGCGTCATCGTCCGCGTCCGCCCCAGCTATCTGGCCGGTCAGTCCGATCCGGACGAGGGTCGCTGGGTCTGGGCCTATCAGGTCGAGATCGAGAACCAGGGGCCGGAAGCCGTCCAGTTGATGGCGCGGCGGTGGATCATCACCGACGCCACCGGCCATGTGGAGACGGTGCGCGGGCCGGGCGTGGTGGGCGAACAGCCCCTGATCGCGCCGGGCGACAGCTATTCCTATGCCTCCGGCTGTCCGCTCTCGACGCCGTCAGGGTCGATGGAGGGGGCATACATGATGACCGACGCCAAGGGCCGGTCGTTCGAGGCGGCCATCCCGGCCTTCAGCCTCGACCTGCCGGGTGGGCGGGTGCTGAACTAGTTGCTCCCAATACGGGAACATGCTAGGGTTCGTCCATGAACGTCGTGGCGCGCCGCACGCTCGTCGAGTTCTGGGCCCGGCATCCGCGCGCCATGGGTCCGCTCTCGGCCTGGTACGACCTGGCCCGCGCCGCCGAGTGGCGGACGCCGCAGGATGTGCGCGGCGACTTCAACTCCGTCGATTTCGTCGGTGACAACCGGGTCATCTTCGACATCGGCGGCAATAACTATCGGCTGGTCGTTCGGATTTCCTATCCGTTCAAACAGGTGCTGGTGAAGTTTGTCGGGACCCATGCCGAGTACGACCGGATCGATCCGGCCTCGGTCTGAAAGGAGAGGCGACCATGACCCCGTTCACCGTTCGCGTGATCCATGACGACGAGCAACTGGCCGCCGCCATGGCCGCCTATGAGGCCTTCTTCGACGCTGAGCCCGAGCCGGGGACGCCGGAGGGAGACCGGTTCGAACTGCTCGGTCTCGTCATCGCGGCCTATGAGGAGCGGCGCTGGCCGATCGGGGCTGCGGACCCGCGCGAGGTGCTGCGTCTGGTCATGGAGGGGCGAGGTTATGGCCAGGCGGATCTGGCCGCGCTGCTAGGATCCCGGTCGCGGGCCTCGGAAATTCTCAACGGGCGACGCGGCCTGTCCGTCGATCATATCCGCACGATCAGCGCGGCCTGGGGTGTGCCGGCGGGCGCTTTGATCGGGACGGCGCAGGCCGCCTGACTTCCCATACGTGGAACTGAAAAATCCTTCCCCGCGCGGCGGAGGAGGATCGAAGTCCCGGCTCAAGCAGCGAGATCCTCGCATCGAGCGATAGCCAAAAAGGAAACAGGTGGGGGGCCGCGTCAACCCGGAGAACCACGGCCCCGCCCCGAACTCACCGGGCGGACCCGGTGAGGCGGATGCGGCCCCATACGGGGTCAGCATGACGATGGCGCGACGCGGCCAAGGCGAAATGCGGGCCGTCGTGCTCAGGGCGGTAGCGCCCGCCCCTTGCGCTCAAGCAGCGAGACGCCGCGCGTCGAGCGGTAGCGCCCTTAGATGTAGCGGCGGAGCGACCGGGCCAGCTCTTCCTTGCCGCCGCGCTTGATCTGCGGCTGGTAGGCGACGCGGGCGTGTTCGACGCAGTAGACGCCTTCCGAGGCGCGACGGCCGCAGAAGCTGAACTCGGTCGAGGACGGGTCGCCGATCGGCCATTTGCACATGTGGGCGCCCAGGGTCATGACCGTGGCGGTGCCGGGCAGTTCGGCGACGGCGGCGATCGGCGGGGGCGGGACGACCGGGCGCGGCGCTGGCGCGGCGGCCTCGATGCGACGCGGAGCCGAGGGCTGAACCGGCGGGGTGGTGCGGGTGCGGGCCGGGCGGAAGGTCGTGGCGGCGCGGGCCGGCTGCGACGGGGTGGCGCGACCCGACAGGCCCAGGCGGTGGACCTTGCCGATGACGGCGTTGCGGGTGACGCCGCCGCCCAGCTGTTTGGCGATCTGCGAGGCCGATTGCCCCTCCAGCCACAGCTTCTTCAGCGCGCCGACGCGATCTTCGGTCCAGCCTGCGGTCATGCCACCCTCCGGGTACGGTGTGATTCAACATTTGGCGCCTGAGGTCCCCTCCGGATCCTCACGGCCACAACTAATCGTAAACCAGACGTTAACAGACGCAAGATGTGCGAATCAGTCGTCCACAGGAACTAGATATTGAATCGGCGTTCGGTGAAGGCGGCTTCGCCGAGGCAAGAGGCAAGAGGCAAGAGGCAAGAGGCAACAGGGGCGGACGGGCCTTCGACTATTGCCTGCTGCCTATTGCCTATTGCCTCCATCGCTCGCATCTGACCGGCCATGACCGATCTCGCCTCGACCCGCCCTTCCGGGCTTCCCACACCGCGCCACTACGCCGGGGTGAACTGGATCGGGGTGCAGACCCTGTACCTGCGCGAAGTGCGCCGCTTCTGGAAGGTGGGGGCCCAGACGGTCGCCGCGCCGGTGGTGACGACGCTCCTCTACATGCTGGTCTTCGTGGTGGCGCTGAAAGGGGCGCGGCCGCCGTTACACGGCACGCCTTTCGCCGAGTTCGTGGCGCCGGGCCTGATCATGATGGCCATTCTGAACAACGCCTTCGCAAACGCCTCGTCCAGCCTGATCCAGGCCAAGATCATGGGCACCTCGACCGACTTCCTGACCCCGCCGCTTTCGCCGCTGGAACTGACCATCGGCTTCTCGCTGGGCGCCGCCACGCGCGGCATCGCGGTGGGTCTGGTCACCGCCGTCTGCGTCATGCCCTTCGCCAAACTGGGCGTGACCAATGTCCTGGCCATCCTCTACTTCGCCCTCATCGCGTCGCTTCTGATGGGGATGATCGGGGTGCTGGCCGGTCTGTGGTCGGAGAAGTTCGACCAGCTGGCGGCGGTGCAGAATTTCGTCGTCCTGCCGATGACCTTCCTGTCGGGGGCTTTTTACACGGTCGAGAACCTGCCCCAGCCGTTCGCGGCCGTCAGCCACTGGAACCCCTTCTTCTATCTGATCGACGGCTTCCGTTACGGCTTCATCGGCCATGCGGAGGGAAGCCTTCTGATCGGCGTCGTCATGTCCGGCGCCCTGACGGTGGTCATGGCCGTGGCCTGCTGGCTGGTGTTCAAGTCCGGCTGGCGTCTGAAGAGCTGATCTCATGATCGAGGTGAAGAACGTCCAGCCGACCGCCCGCGAATATCGCATGGTGACCCAGGGCTGGGGCGCGCTTCACTGGGTGGCGGTCCTGCCCGTCGTCGTCTTTCCGATCGGCTTTCTCGTCTTCGGCCTCCTGGCGCTGGGCGAGACCGGCGACCGGTTTCCGCCGGCCCTGATGTTCCTCGCCTTCGGGGTGACGACGGTGATCTGGATGATCGCCAACGCCCTGCTGCGGGACGTGGCCGTGCGGGCCATGCGCCGCAGTCCGACCGGGCGGGAGGATTGGAACTGGCGCATCGACGCAGACGGCGTGGTGTTCGAGAACGCGCTCCAGTCGAACCGGCTGGACTGGCGCGGCGTCATGGCGGTGCGCGAGGAGAAGGATCGGTTCCTGTTCCTGGTGACGCCGGGCCACAATCCGGTCCAGCCGATGCGGCTGCTGACGCCGGAGCAAAAGACCGAGCTGCGCGCTCTGATCGCAGAGGTCACGGCGTCCGGCCGCATGGGGGCGGGCGTCTGAACGACGGAGCGCGTCATGCCCACCTATCCCGCCTGGATCGTCCATCTGTCGATCGAACGGCCGGCGGACGAGGTCGCGGCCTTCGTCGGCGACCCCGCGAACATGGATCAATGGGCGTCCGGACTGTCCGACGGACTGAGGCCGGACGGCGAGGACTGGATCGGGGCCGGCGGCCCCCTGGGCGACATCCATGTCCGGTTCGCGCCGAGGAACGACCTGGGCGTCGTCGACCACACCGTGACCCTGCCGGACGGGACCGAGGTCTACAATGCGCTGCGCGTCAGTCCGAACGGCGACGGCTGCGAGGTGGCCTTCACCGTCCTGCGCCAACCGACCCAGGACGACGCCGCCTTCGAGGCGGACGCGGCCCATGTGCTGAAGGATCTGAAGACGCTGAAGGCGCTGATGGAGGCGGGCTGAGGCCGCCTCCGCACATGACAGAACGGCGCCGGTGTTGACTCGAACCGACCCCCGCCCGACAACCCCTTTTTGAGAAAGTCCCGTCGCACTCGCGCCGGGGCTTCGTTTCTTTTGGAGGTCTGTCCGTGTCCGGTCATTTGATGGGTGTCTACAATCGCGCGCCGCTGGAAGTGGATCGCGGGCGAGGCGCGCGTCTGTGGGGCAAGGACGGGACCGAGTATCTGGACTGCGTCCAGGGCATTTCGACCAACGGTCTGGGCCACGCCCATCCGGTGCTGGTCGAGGCGGTGAAGGCTCAGGCCGAGAAGCTCTGGCACGTCTCCAACATCTACAAGATCCCCGGTCAGGAAGAGCTGGCGGACAAGCTGGTCGAGGCCAGTTTCGCCGACGTGGTCTTCTTCACCAACTCGGGCACCGAGGCCGTGGAGTGCGCGCTGAAGACGGCGCGGAAATTCCACTCCGCCAACGGCCAGCCGGAACGGATCGACATCTACGGCTTCGACGGCGCCTTCCACGGTCGGACCTATGGCGCGATCAACGCCGCGGCCAACCCCAGCTACACCGAGGGTTTCGGGCCCAAGATGGAAGGTTTCCATCAGCTGACCTGGGGCGACCGCGAGGCGCTGGAAGCCGCGTTCCGCGCGCCGACCACGGCCGCCGTCATCCTGGAGCCCGTGCAGGGCGAGGGCGGGTGCCGCGAGACCCCGGTCGAGGAGCTGCGCTGGATGCGCCAGATGGCCGACGAGACCGGCGTCCTCCTGATCTTCGACGAGGTCCAGTGCGGCATGGGCCGGACCGGCAAGCTGTGGGCGCATGAGTGGGCCGATATGGCGCCCGACATCATGGCGGTGGCCAAGGCCCTGGGCGGCGGCTTCCCCATCGGCGCCTGTCTGGCCTCGGCCCATGCGGCCAAGGGGATGACGGTCGGCGTCCACGGCTCGACCTTCGGCGGCAACCCGCTGGCCATGGCCGTCGGGCAGGCTGCGTTCGGCGCGATCAACACGCCGGAAATTCTGAGCAACGTGTCCGAGATCGCCGCCTATCTGAAGCAACAGCTGAACGGCCTTTGCGAACGCTTCCCCGACGTGATCGTGGACGTGCGCGGCAAGGGCCTCTTGATCGGTCTGAAGCTGGTCCCGAACAACCGCGACTTCATGGGCTGGGCGCGCGACGAACAGCATCTGCTGATCGCGGGAGGCGGCGACAACTGCGTGCGGATGCTACCGCCGCTGAACCTGACGCTGGACGAGGCCCGCGAGGCCGTCGAACGGCTGGAACGGACGTGCGAGTTCGCGCGGACCAAGATGAAGGCGGGCTAGGAAGCAAGGGTTCATCACGGCGGACACGGCGGATGCACGGCGAACACGACGAGATCAGGCGCGTTCCGGCGGACGTGAACGACGTCGGGACGGCCGTGATGGACGCGGCGTTCGCCGTGCATCGCCATTTCGGACCAGGCTTGCTTGAGTCTGTTTACGAGCACTGTCTCGCGGAGGAGTTGTCACAGCGAGGCCTGCGCGTCGAACGTCAGGTCGCCGTTCCGGTCAGCTATCGGGAGACACGGCTGGATGTCGGGTTTCGGCTCGATCTTCTTGTCGAGCGCAAGGTGGTCGTGGAGGTGAAGGCGATCGATGCCCTGGCGTCGATCCATACAGCGCAGATCCTGACCTATCTCAGGTTTTCCGGTGTACGACTTGGCTATCTCATCAACTTCAACTCGATCATGCTGAAGGACGGCTTTCGCCGTCTTGTCCTCTGATCCGAACTCCAGCCCCTGAACCCGCAGTGTCCGCCGTGACCTCGCCGTGTTCGCCGTGATGAAACTCTTTCGAAGACAAAGCCCATGATCCGCCATTTCCTCGACATCCATCGGCTCGACGCCGCCGATCTGCGCGCCATCCTGGACGACGCCCACGCTCGCAAGACCGCCCGCAAGGGCAAGCCGCAGGGCTGGGTCGACGCCGATGCGCCGGCGAAGGACCGCGTGCTGGCGATGATCTTCGAGAAGAACTCGACCCGCACCCGCTTCAGCTTCGACGCGGCCATCCGCCAGCTGGGCGGCGCCTCGATCATCGCCACGGCCTCGGACATGCAGCTGGGTCGTGGCGAGCCGGTCGAGGACACGGCCAAGGTTCTGTCGCGCATGGTGGATGCGGTCATGATCCGCGCCAACGACCACGAGGACGTCGAGCGGTTCGCCCGCGTCGCCACCGTGCCGGTCGTCAACGGCCTGACCGACCGCTCGCACCCGTGCCAGATCCTGGCCGACATCATGACCATCGAGGAGCAGCGCGGACCGATCGCCGGCAAGACCCTGGCCTGGATCGGCGACGGCAACAACGTCTGCCACAGCTTCATGCACGCGGCGCCGAAGCTGGGCTTTCACCTGAACGTGGCCTGCCCGGCGGAGTATCATCCGAACCTGCACGACCTGGCCAAGGGCGGGAACGCCGTCAGCCTGACGAGCGACCCGCGCGATGCGGTCAAGGGCGCGGACGTCGTCATCACCGACACCTGGGTGTCGATGGGCGACAGCGACTACGAGGCGCGCCTGCACGCCTTCGAGAGCTATACGGTCGACGAGGCCTTGATGGACCTGGCCGATCCGGACGCGGTCTTCCTGCACTGCCTCCCCGCCCACCGCGGCGAGGAGGTGACGGACGCCGTCATCGACGGGCCGAAGTCGCTGGTCTGGGACGAGGCGGAGAACCGCATCCACGCCCAGAAGGCCGTGCTGGCCTGGTGTTTCGCGGGCTGATATCTGTTATCATCTGGCCTCGATATCGGAGGTTCGGATGGCGAGCAGCGTCGATCTCGGCAAGCAGCTTGAGGGCGTGGTGACGCGCCTTGTGGCTGACGGCCGGTACAACTCCCGCAGCGAAGTCATGCGCGAAGGCGTTCGGCTGATCCATGAGCGCGAGACGCGACTGGCCGCCCTCGACGCGGCCATCTCTCGCGGCCTGGCCGACGCCGACGCAGGCCGGGTTGTCGACATCGACGAGGCCGCTCGGCGGCTCGACAGGCGCTATTCGGGCGGCGACGCCGCTTGAAGGTCGTCCTGACGGATGCGGCGCTGGCCGATCTCGAAGGCGCCGGTGACTATATCGCCGCCGACAGTCCGCGCAGAGCCAGAACCTTCGTCGCCGAATTGGTCGCCAAGGCGAGGGAGATCGGCCGTGGACCGTCGCGGTTTCCGCTGGTCGCCCGCTACGAGCAATCCGGGGTCCGGCGACGGGTCCACGGCGCCTATCTGATCTTCTACCGCATCGACGCGGATGCGGTCGTGATCCTGCATGTCCTGCACGGCGCCTACGACTACGAGCCGTTGCTGTTTCCCGAGGCCTGACGGATCTGCGTGAACCCGATCAGCCGTAGGCCGCCGCGGAGGCGGGGCTGCCTATTGCAGGTTCACGTCCGCCACGCCGCCGGCGTTGGGGAGGGTCTTGGTCAGGTTGGCCTTGGCGACCTCGAAGGCGAATTTGATCAGACCGCCCTTGGAGACCCAGACCCGGCCGTCGTCGGCGTCGAAGCGCAGGATGGTCAGGTGGGCGTCGTCCTTGCCCTCCGGATACCAGGCGGCCAGGACCGGGTTCCAGTAGCGGTCGATGATCTCGCGGTCGTGGCCCTGAACCGACAGTTCGCCGTGGATGCAGGCCCAGGTGTTCTGATCCTTGGAGCCGTAGTGGAACATGGCGCTCTGGCCTCCACCGATCGCGGCGTCGCGGGCCAGGTCGGTGTCGTCACGGGTGAAGAACCAGATGGCGCCGGTCTCTTCCTCGCGGAAGGCGGTCATGGGCTGGGCGTGGTAGCCGGGCTGGTCGAGACCGAGGAGGCCGGTGTTCGATTCCTTCAGGGACTTCCAGAACTCTTTTTCGGCTTCGGCGGCGGTGAGGGTGTCGGCCATGATCGGCTCCTGCGGTTTCGTGTTCCGCTGGATAACCGCCGGGACTGCCGCCCGTTCCGAACGGCTCAGGTCCCGCGCTGGGGCACGCCGAGCAAGGTCCCCAGGTGGATGACGAGCAGGAACGCCAACGCCCCGGCCAGCAGCATGATGAACCGCCAGGGCACCATCCGGGGCTTCAGGAAGTCGCTGGGTCGCGCCCCGCGCCAGCCGGCGAAACCGCCCACGATCAGGGCGGCGGCGAGGAGGGACAGGGTCAGGGTCATCGACATGGGCGCGATGTGGCGGGAAGGGCGCGAAGACGCAAGCAAACCCTTTCCGAGGTCTTAATCTTCACCGCGCGTTAACCATGTCGGCCCAATGAAATCAGTCATGCCGGGGCCTATCCACAGGTGATTGGCAAACCGTCAAGATGTTGGGGTTAACGACACGTTTACACCCCGGATATGGGCGATATACCGTGCGTCGTATGGGTCGGGAGCCGAATCAGTGAGCGCAGCCGCTGCGCCTTGGAGCGTGAAGGGGATCGACCCGAAAGCGCGCGAGGTGGCCAAGGATCTGGCGCGTCGGTCGGGCATGACGCTCGGCGAGTGGCTGAACACCATGATCATGGACGACGAGGACGATGGGGTGTCGCCCCTGCCGCGCCGCGCCCATGCCGAACAGGCCTTCGATCGTCGCGGCCGTTCGCGCCGTCTGGACGACGCCTATGAGATGGGCTCGCGCGACGACGAGACCCTGTTGCGCGTCGCCGCCTCGGTGGAGGCCATCGCCGCCCGTCTGGAAGCCGCCGAGCGCCGCTCGACCATCGCCATCCAGGGCGTGGACCAGGCGGTGGCCGGTCTGGTGCGCCGCATGGAGGCGCAGGACCAGCAGACCGGCAATTACGGCCGCCGCATCGACGACATCTCCGACGAGCTGAAGGAAGGCCACAAGCGCCTGCGTCGGTTCGAGCAGGACGCGGGGCCCAAGACCGCCGAGACCATCTCCAAGGTCGAACAGGCCCTGGGCGGTCTGGCCGGGCGGCTCTACGACATCGAGGAGCGTCAGCGTTCGGGCCTGAACGAAGTCCGCCAGCGTCTGGACGGGGTCGAGAAGGCCGACGCCTGGACCAAGACCGACACGGCCGTCGCCGCCCTGACCAGCCGTCTCTACGATCTGGAGGAGCGCAACCGCGCCCACGGCCAGACCCTGATCTCGCGCATCGAGGCGGTCGAGAAGGCCGCCGGCTCAGGCGTCGGATCGGAGATGCTGGCCCGTGTGGGCGAGCGTCTGGACGCGGCCCAGAACCAGACGTCGGAAGCTCTGCGTAACCTGGAACGGTCCTTCGCCGGTCTGGACCAGCGGTTGCGCGCCGCCGAGACCCGCGTCGAGCCGGAAGGCGCGCGCGAGGCCGCCCGCTTCGAGAAGCTGGCCGAGAGCCTGTCGCGTCAGGTCGACGCCAACCGTACCGAGATGATGCGGAAGCTGGAGACCGCCGAGAGCGAAGGCCGGATGGCCCGCATCGAGGCGACCATCGCCGGCTTGACCGAACAGGCGCGCTCGGCCGAGCAACGCTCGGCCCAGGGCATCGACGCCATGGGCCGCGAGGTCCTGCGGATCGCCCAGAACCTGGACGCCCGCATGGGCCGGGTGGAGACCGCCGGCGACGCCCGTCTGGAGAAGTTCGAGGCGGCGCTGTCCAAGACCGTCTCCGACAAGATCGAGCGCGACATGGGCCGCTACGGCCAGGCGATCGAGCACCGTCTGAACCGCGCCGACGACCAGCACGCCATCGCCATCGAGAAGCTGGGCGTCGAGATCACCCGCATCTCCGACCGTCTGGCCGACCGCATCGCCCAGTCGGAACGCAAGTCCGCCCAGGCGCTGGAAGACATCGGTCGCCGCCTGAGCGAGGGCTCGGACCGGATCGAGCAACGCTACGACCGCGCCTCGGGCGAACTGGCCGAGCGGATGCGCCTGTCGGAAGAACGGACAGCCAGACTGCTGGCCGAGGCGCGCGAGACCCTGGACCAGCGGGTGGCTCCGGTCGCCGCCGCGCCCGCCCCCGCCCCGACGCCCGTGTTCGATCCGACCCCGCAGCCCCTGCCGGCCGCGCCCGTCGAGGCCCAGCCTCGCGTCGCCGAGTTCGCCCAGCCCGACTGGCGCTCCGCCGCCTTCCCGGACGATGATTTCGCGGCGACCCAGGACGACGACGGCTGGTCGATCGACCCCCTGTCCCACGACATCGAACCCTTCCCCGAGGTTCCGTCCGCCGCCGCCCCGACGCCCGCGCCGGCTCAGGTCTCGGGGCCGGTGGACCCGGAGACCGGGATCGAGCCCAGCCTGGCCAGCACGCCGCGCGGCATCGACCGCATGGCCGCCGAGCCCGCGCCCTTCGGCGCCGCGGCCCAGCCGTTCGGCGGCTTCGGCGGGGCGGACGTGTCCGACGCCCTGGAGGCCATCGCCGAGGTCGAGCCGCAGCCGATCCAGCAGCCGGTCTTCTCCGCCCCGGTCGCCGAAAGCTTCCCCTCGGCCCGCACCTTCGACGGCGGCGATGACGATTTCGCCGCCGAAACCGAGTTCGTCGACGCCCGCCGCATGCGCGCAGGCCTGGGCGGCGGCGCGGCCGCCGGTCGCGCCGCCTCGACGCGCGACACCATCTCGGCCGCCCGCGCGGCCATGAACACCCCGGCCGCCGCCGAAGAGCCCGCCCCGCGCGCGAGCTTCGGCCTGGGCGGTCTGAAGAAGGGCGGCAAGTCGCGCCTGCAGGAGCGTCTGGACAAACAGGCCTCGCGCGACGGCACGGCCAAGAAGGCCTTCCTGGCTTCGGTCACCGGCGTGGCCGTCGTGGCCGGCGTGATCTCCCTGGGCCGGGTCACCGGCTATGACGTCACGGACCTGAGCCAGCTGGTCGGCGGGGGCGAGCCCGAGACGGCGACCCCGATCGCGGCCCTGGCCCTGGCCCCCGGCGATGCGCCGATGGACGCTTCGCCCGCCGACCGCACCGAGGCCCAGACCCTGTTCGCCCAGGCGACCGAGCAACTGGACCGCAACGATCCGGCCGGTGTCGAGACCCTGACCCGCGCCGCCAATCTGGGCGAGCCCCAGGCGCAGCTGAAACTGGCCGGCCTCTATCAGACCGGCGAGAACGGGGTGGCGACCAATCTGGAGGAAAGCCGCCTGTGGGCGCGGCGCGCGGCCGAGGGCGGCGATGCGGCCGGGATGCACGCCTTCGGCATGTATCTGTTCGACGGCGTCGGCGGCGCGCGTAACCGGCCAGAGGCCCTGGACTGGCTCAAGAAGGCCGCCGATCGCGGTCTGGTCGACAGCCAGTACAACGTCGCCCGCATCTACGAGAACGGCGACGAGGGCATCGCGCCCAACCCGACCCAGGCCTACCGCTGGTACCTGATCGCGGCCCGCGCCGGCGACCCCCAGGCCCAGGCCGCCGTCGACCGGCTGGCCCCGACCATCCCGGCCGCCGCGCGCCAGACCGCCCGCGCCCAGGCGGAAGCCTTCGCCCTGGAACCGCTCGCCTGACGTTCCAGGCGCCGCAGGCGATCCTTTGGGCGACAGCTTTGCGTTGATGTCGGAGGGTTCATCACGGCGAACACAGCGAGCCACGGCGGACACGACGATATCCCGCGTAGACGCTCCCGCCGTGCTCGCTGTGCCCCGCTGTGTTCGCTGTGATGAAACGCCGTCCGGGTGAGCGCATTCGCGATCCGGCTGCGGCGTCGTCCTTTCGAGGCCTGATGCACTGGCCCCACGCCGCCGGCCCCGTTAAGACGATCCTGTTCGCCTTCCGGCGCCTCACGTAACTTTCCAGCCGAAGGCCCGCCCTTTGGAGATCTACCTGCCGATCGCCGAGGTTTCGGTGAACTGGCCGCTCCTGGTTCTGTTGGGGGCGGTGGTCGGATTCGTGTCCGGTCTGTTCGGCATCGGCGGCGGCTTCCTGATGGCGCCGGTGCTGGTCTTCCTCGGCATCCCCCCGACCGTGGCCGTCGCCAGCCAGGCCAGCCACGTCGTCGCCTCCTCCACCTCGGGCGTCATCCGCTACACCGGACAAGGCGCGGTCGATTTCAAGATGGGGGGCATCATGGCGGCCGGCGGGGTCGTCGGGGCGCTGGGCGGGGTCGAGGTGTTCCGCTACCTGCGCCTCCTGGGTCAGGCCGATCTGGTCGTGGCCCTGTCCTATCTGATCTTCCTGGGCGCCATCGGCCTTCTGATGCTGCGCGAGAGCCTGACGGAGATCCTGCGCCGCCATCGAGGCGAGATCGCCCCGCACAAGGAACGGCGGCGTCCGCTGTGGCTCTATGGCCTGCCGTGGAAGGTGCGGTTCCCGAAATCCGGCCTCTATATCTCGGCCATTCCGCCTCTGGGGCTGGGCGTCTTCGCGGGCGTGCTCTCGGCCATCATGGGGGTCGGCGGCGGCTTCATCCTGGTGCCCGTCATGCTCTATGCGCTCCGCATGAAGGCGGGCGTGGTCGTGGGCACCAGCCTGTTCCAGATCATCATCACCACCGCCATGACCACCATCCTGCAGGCGGGCCGGAACCAGACGGTGGACATCGTCCTGTCCACCCTGCTCCTGATCGGCGGGGTGGTGGGAGCGCAACTCGGCGCCAAATATGCGGGTCGGTTCCGGGCCGACATTCTTCGCGCCCTGCTGGGCCTGTTGATCCTGTTCGTCGGCATCCAGATGGGGCTGGAGCTGTTCGTCCGGCCTTCCGACATCTTCCTTCTGGCGCCCGGTGTGTCGAACGGATGATGCAGGACCTGCCCCCTCCGGCGGTGGTCGCCCCGGCGCCCGAGCAATCGGTCGATACGGCCGCCGAACTGCGCGTCGCCGCCGCCCTGACCGAGGCGCGGGTCCAGGTCGATTCCAGCTTCCGGGGCGCGAACATCGTCCTCTACGGCGCCGTCTTCAATCCGACCGAAGATCCGACCGACGTGGTCGTGGTGGTGCGCGGGCCGGACGAGCCGATCCGTCTGGTCAAGAAGACCCGCAACATGGGCGTCTGGCTGAACAGCCGCCCGGTCCTGTTCGAGGGGGCGCCCGGCTTCTACATGACCGCCTCGACCCGGCCCCTGCCGGACATCGCGGGCTTCGGCCAGCTGCGGCGCCTGGGCGTCGGGGTCGATCACCTGAGGATCGACGCGCCGGAGGAGAGCCGCACCGTCACCCGCTACGGCGTGCGCGACGTGGTCATCTCGCGCCTCGGCGAAGACTACCTCGACTGGCGTCGCGCCGTGATCCGGCTGAAGGAGGCGGCGGCCCTCTACAACACCGATCCCGAAGGGGTCAGCTTCGTCGACCGCGGCCTGTTCCGCGCCCAGGTCGAGCTGCCGGCCACGGCCCCGACGGGCGAGTACCACGCCGAGGTCTGGCTGTTCCGCGACGGCGCTCCGGCGGGTGTGTCGAACCTGACCCTGACGGTCGAGAAGGTCGGTTTCGAACGCGACGTCTACGAGTTCGCCCATCGGAGGCCGTGGACCTACGGCATCCTGTGCGTCCTGCTGGCGGCGGGGATGGGGTATGCGGCGTCGAGGGTGTTCCGGCGGAACTAGGTCTTCGGCGCGTCGGCGATAATGCTCTCGGTGTGCGCATGACACGTCCAGCCGTCGCCTTCGCGGATCCAGGTCGAGCTGTCGGCGGCGCGGAAGGTCCTAGGCTCGCCGCTGTGGGTCACGGCCTGTTCAACGACATAGGCGATGATGGCGACGTCGGGGGTCGGGGCGCTGAACTGGATGTCGGTGAACCTGTAGGACTCCAGCGTCCAGTCGCCCTCCTCGGTCATCGCGCCCATCTTGGCGCGCGGGATGGTCATGACCCCGGCCATGCCGGAGACGACGCTGGGGTCGCCGGACAGTTCGGCGGTGCGTTTCCCGTCCTTGGCCTTCATGGCGTCCCAGTAGGCGGTCTCGAGGGCGAGGATCTCGGCCTGGGTGGGGGCGGCGTCCGGCATGGCGGTCTCCTGTCCGTGAGACACTGAAACCGCGCCGTGCGACGCCGGGTTCCGCTCAGACCAGACTGGCCCAGGCCAGGGGATGGACCCGGTCCTTGCCGAGCGCCGCCGCCATCGGCGGCTGGGCGAACAGGCCGGCGATGGCTGTGTCCTTCACATTCAGCCCGCCGGTGAAGGCCCCGAAGGCCGGCAGGATCAGGCGGCGCCCGTCGGTGACGAAGCAGGACCGGCGCACCATCCGCGCATGGGCGACGACGCGGGCGCAGGGGTGGAGGTGGCCCGCCACCTCTCCGTCCTGGGCCTCCGGCATCGGCTCGTGGGTCAGGAACAGGGCGCCCAACCGCATGTCGCCGACGATCCGGCCGGGCAGGCGCGAGACCGCATCGGCGTCCGCCGCCGTCAGGGCCTCCCGGTCGTGGTTGCCTTCCAGCCAGACCCAGTCGCGCCCGAAGGCGAGCCGGTCCAGACGCGCCCGGTCGTCCGCCGCCATCCGGCCGATGGACTTCGCATCGTGGAAGCTGTCGCCGAGCAGGACGACGCGCTCGGGGTTCAGGTCGGCGATCTCCGTCTCCAACCGGTCGAGCGTCGCGCGGCTGTCGTAGGGCGGCAGCATCTGGCCGCGCGCGGCGAAGGCGGACCCCTTCTCCAGATGGAGGTCGCCCGCCACCAGCGTCCCATGATCCGGCAACCACAGGGCGCCGGAACAGCGCAGGACGCAGGCCTCGCCCATGACCCGCACGGACAGCGACCCGCACGGACGGCGCGCGGGCGTCAGGGTCGCCTTTAGGGCCGCGTTCATGCCGCCCCCTGCAGTTCGGGCGGGGCGTCCTCCATGACCTCGTCGATCAGCTCCTGGGCCGAGGCCTCCAGGATCATTTCGGCGGCGTCGCCTCCGACCCGCTCGCGTCCGATCTGGACCAGAACCGGCACGCAGAAGGGCGAGGGCTTCTCCAGCGCGATGGGGCGGATGTGGCCGGCGATCCGGCTCAGCAGTTGCCCAAGGCGCGCGACGTCCAGCAGGCCGGACGCCGCGTCGGCGCGGGCGGTGCGGAGCAACAGATGATCGGGCTGGTGGCGGCGGAGCACGTCGTAGATCAGGTCTGTGGAGAAGGTCACCTGACGCCCCGTCTTCTCGGCGCCCGGCTGTCGACGCTCGATCAAGCCGGAAACGAGGGCGCAATTGCGGAAGGTGCGCTTCATCATGAAGCTCTCCTCCAGCCAGGCTTCGAGGTCGTCGCCCAGCATGTCGGGCTGGAACAGGGCGTCCCAATCCAGACCGTCCATCGGCTTGATGGCCCAGATGGCCAGGGAATAGTCGGTCACGACGAAGCCGAGCGGCCCGACGCCGAGCCGGTCGAGCCTGCGCGTCAGCAGCATGCAGAGCGTCGAATGGGCCAGCCGCCCCTCGAACGGATAGGCGACCAGGAAATGGCGACTGCCGCGCGGGAAGGTCTCGATCAGCAGGCTGTCGGCATCGGGGATCAGGCTGCGCTGGTCCTGAAGCTCCAGCCACTCCTGCACGTCGGACGGCAGGACGCGCCAGTGGTCGCGGTCCTGGACCATCGCTCGAACGCGGGCGGCCAGTGAGGTGCCCAGCGGAAACTGCGACCCGCCCCAGGAGGGGATCTTGGGGTCCTTGTCGGTGGCGTGGGTGACCAGGGCGTCCATCCCGTCGATGCCCTGAAACGCCCAGACCTGGCCAGCGAAGACGAAGGTGTCGCCGGGCGTCAGCTGTTCGAAATACCACTCCTCGGCCTCGCCGACCTTGCGGCCCGTGACCCAGGCCTTGGCCGATCCGCCGCCGGCGCCGGAGCGCCTCCGCGACGCCACCTTCACGTTCAAGGTTCCGGCCGCGACGATGGCCCCGACGTTCATCCGGTGACGCTGGGCGACCAGTTGGTTGCGGACGGTCCACCGGCCCTCGGGCGTCCGCACGATGCGGGCGAAGCGGTCGTAGGTGCGCAGGGCGTAGCCACCGGTGGCGACGAAATCGACCACCTCCTCGAACGCCTCATAGGTCAGGCCGCGATAGGGGGCGCAGGAGGTCACCTCGGCGTGGAGCGCGTCGAGATCGAAGGGTTCCGAACAGGCCACCCCCATGACGTGCTGGGCCAGGGTGTCCAGCGTGCCGATATGGTGCGGCTCCCAGTCGAAGGCGTTGTCGGCCACGGCCTCGCGCGCCGCCTGGCATTCCAGCAGCTCGAACCGGCTGGCGGGGACCATCAGGGCGCGACTGGGTTCGTCGAGCCGGTGATTGGCGCGACCGATACGCTGGACCAGACGGCTGGATCCCTTGGGCGCCGCCATCTGGATGACCAGGTCGACGTCGCCCCAGTCGATGCCGAGATCGAGCGTCGAGGTGCAGACGATCGCGCGCAGATCACCGCGCGCCATGGCCGCCTCGATCTTGCGGCGTTGCTCGGCGGCCAGCGACCCATGGTGTAGGCCGATGGGCAGGTTCTCGTCATTGATCTCCCACAGCCGCTGGAAGACGAACTCCGACTGCCAGCGGGTGTTGACGAAGATCAGGGCCAGCTGAGCGCGCTTGATGGCCTCATAGACCTCCGGGATGGCGTGCTGGCCGGTGTGCCCGGCCCAGGGCACGCGGCCCTCGGACACCAGCACGTCGATGATCGGCACGGCGCCGGGGTCGCCTTTGACGACAACGATCCCTTCTCCCCTTGCGGGAGAAGGTGGCCGAGCCGCAGGCGAGGTCGGATGAGGGGTGACCGTAGATGTCGCCGATGAGCCGACTGCTCCAGCCAGCCGATCTGTGTCCTCGTACCCCTCATCCGTCGGGCTTCGCCCGCCACCTTCTCCCGCAAGGGGAGAAGGGACGTGGGGCATAAGCCACTCCGCGATCAGTCCCGGATCGTCGATGGTCGCCGAAAGCGCCACCCGCCTCAGCCCCGGCGAAAAGCTCTGCAACCGCGCGAGGCCGAGGTTCAGGAGGTCGCCCCGCTTGCCCGACCAGATGGCGTGGACCTCGTCCAGCACGATGCATTTCAGGTCGGCGAAATAGGCCCGCGCCCCGCCCCAGGCGCAGAACAGGGCCAGCTGTTCGGGCGTGGTCAGAAGGATATCCGGGGGATTGTCCCTCTGGCGCTGTTTCTTGGATTGTTTGGTGTCGCCGGTGCGGCTCTCGACATGGATGTTCAGCCCGATCTCTCGGATGGGCGTCATCAGGTTGCGCTCGACATCGGTCGTCAGCGCCTTCAGCGGCGAGACATAGATGGTGTGGATCCCGCTGCCCGGCCCGAACTCCGGTCGCGGCCCGCGTTCGGCGAGGTCGATCAGGCTGGGCAAGAAGCCCGCCAGCGTCTTGCCGCCGCCCGTCGGCGCGACCAGCAGGGCGTGCGATCCGGCGTTCGCCGCTGCGATCATCTCGAGCTGATGCCGCCTCGGGCTCCAGCCCCGGCTGGCGAACCAGTCGGCGAAGAGGGGCGGCAACTGTGCGGCGGGCGACGTCACCCGGCCCGTATAGCATGTTCCCGTTCCGTTTCACTCCAGTGGGTGGTAGGATTTTCGAATGAGCGACGACCACCTGCCTACCGAGACTCCCTCAGGCCCCGTCACGATCCGAGAGGATGGAGACACCGGTGATCGGTTTCTCGTCTATGTCTCCAAGGATGGCGTGCGCGCCGAACTTCGCGTGGTCGGAGACACCTTTTGGGCAACGCAGGCCCAAATGGCGCACATGTTCGGTATCGACGTCCGGACGGTCAGTGAACACATCCAGAACGTTTTCCGCGACGGCGAACTTATAGAGGATTCAGTTGTCCGGGAATCCCGGATAACTGCCGCGGACGGGAAGGCTTACCGGACGAACCTCTATAGCCTCGATGTGATCATCGCGGTCGGCTACCGGGTCAGTTCACGCCTCGGCACCATGTTCCGCATCTGGGCGACCCAGGTGCTGATGGCCTACCTGACCAAGGGCTTTGTCATCGATGATGACCGGCTGAAGAATCCGGATGGCAAACCAGACTTCTTTGATGAGCTGCTCGACCGCATCCGCGATATCCGGTCGTCGGAAAAGCGGATGTGGACGCGAATTCTGGAACTCGCGTCCTTCTGCGTGGACTACGATCCCCGCGACAAGAGCCAGCACACCGAGTTCTTCGCCGACATTCAGAACACCCTGCACTGGGCGGTACTCCAGAAGACAGCCAGCGAGTTGATCGTCGAGCGCGTGGACCATCGGCAACCAGATGCCGGGGTCGTCACGTTCAAGGGCCGGATGCCTACGGTCAGTGAGGCGGGCACGGCGAAAAATCTCCTCCACGAGCCGGAGATCAAGGCTCTGAATCACATCACCAGTCTGATGCTGGAGTTTTTTGACAGCCAAGCCGAGCAGCGACGCTCGACGACCCTGGGCGAGTTCCAGATCAAACTTCGCGATCTCATCAAGCTCGATGGTAGGCCGCTCAAGCCGTTCGGCGCAGCCACGACCATCAGCCATGCCAAAGCGACGGCGCACGTGTCTCGCGAGATCAAAGCCTTCAAGACCGCGCAGCGGCTTGAAAATGAAAAGGCGGGTGAAGACCAACTCCGTCAGATCGCGAAGTCTTTGAAAGACAAGAAGCGATAGCTGTGATCGTCGAGAGTGTCGCTCCATCTCGCCTCACCGGCGCCGAGCCGTGGCTGGTCCTGCCCGCTGCGCTCGCCGTGCCGCCCGGCGCGGGGGCGATCTGCGATGACGAGGGGGCGCGGAAGATCGGGCGCGGGGCGGCCGAGGGGGTGTTCACCGGCGGGCCGGTGCTGGTGGCGCATGCCTCGCTGACCGCGCGGCGGCTGGGACTGTCGGCGCCGGCGCGGTCGGGCGATCTGCTGGACGTGCTGGAGCTGTGGGCCTTCGTGCGGCCGGCGAGCTTCTGCGCGCCGTCGCCGAGCGGCTTGGCCCTCGCGCTCGGCATGGCGGAGCCCAAGGGGGCGGAGGCGCAGGCCTCGGCCCTGCGGGACGCAGCGGCGATGCTACTGAAGGAGCTGGCCGATCCCGCCTATCCGGGGCGGGAGGACGCCTTCACCCTGGCCGAGACGCTTGGCCGTGCGGGCTGGTCGTGGGCCTGGCGGGTTTCCGGCGCGCTGCAGGCTGCACCTTTGCGCCAGCGTCAGTATCGCGGGTCGGGCCTCGACGCCTGGTCGCGGCTGGCGGAGTGGGAGGACGAGGCGCCGCGCGGGGAGGCGGGCTCGGCTCCGGTCGATTCCGAATCCGCCCGTATCCGGCTGGAGAAACTGCTGCAGGCCTCGGGTCTGGACGAGACCCGTCCGACCCAGTCCGACTATGCGGCCGAGGCCGCCTACGCCTTCTCGCCGAGGAACGAGGAGGGCAAACCCCGCATGTTGCTGGCCGAGGCGGGGACCGGCACGGGCAAGACCCTCGGCTATCTGGCGCCCGCGTCGCTGTGGGCCGAGCGGAACGCCGGAGCGGCCTGGGTCTCGACCTACACCCGCGCGCTGCAACGCCAGATCGACCGCGAGAGCGCGGCCCTGTGGCCCGACGCCGCCGAACGCAAGAAGAAGACCGTCGTCCGCAAGGGGCGCGAGAACTACCTGTGCCTCTTGAACCTTCAGGACATGGTTCAGGCGGCCCAACTGGGGAACGGCGACCTGATCGGTCTGGCCCTGACCAGCCGCTGGGCGATGCACACGCGCGACGGCGACATGACCGGCGGCGACTTCCCCGGCTGGCTGCCCGGCCTGTTCGCGACGCCCGCGAGCCAGCAGGCGAGCGCGGGCAATCTGGTGGACCGGCGCGGCGAGTGCGTTCACGCCGCCTGTCCCCACTACCGCACCTGTTTCGTCGAGAAGACCATCCGCGCCAGCCGCCGGGCCGATCTCGTCGTCGCCAACCATGCCCTGGTGATGACCCAGGCCGCCTTCGACGGCGCCCGCTCGGCGCGCGGCCTGAAGCAGGACGGAGAGACCGCCGCCCTGAAGCGCATCGTCTTCGACGAGGGCCACCACCTGTTCGACGCGGCGGACAGCGCGTTTTCCGCCTGTCTTTCTGGTCAGGAGGCGGCCGAGCTTCGGCGCTGGATCCGGGGACCCGAGGGGCGCGGCCGTCGCGGGCGCGGGCTGGAACAGCGGCTGGGCGATCTCGTCGGCGACAACGAGCATGCGCGAAAGTCGCTTCAGGACGCCATCCGCGCCGCCGCCGCCCTGCCCGGCGAAGGGGTCTCCGGCCGCATCGCCCCGCCGTCGGGAGAGGTCAATCCGGTCGGGCCGATCGAACAATTCCTGATGGCCGCGTTGGAACAGATCCGCGCCCGCACGTCCGAGGCCGCCTCGTCCGGAGCGTCGGAGTTCGGCACGGAATGCGCCGTGCGGCCAGCGACCGACCCCCTGCTGGAGACCGCGCGCGGGGCCGCTCGCGCCATCGCGGCGGTCGAGGCGCCGCTCCTGGCCCTCGCCCGGCATCTGGAGGACATCCTCGACGACGAGGCGGCCGAGCTGGAGCCGGCCTCGCGCGCCCGGATCGAGGGGGCTCTGCGCGGTCTGGACCGTCGCGCCCGCATGACCCTGCCCGGCTGGCGCTCCATGCTGGCGGCGCTCGAAGAAGGCGGCGACGAGGCCGATCCGGATTTCGTCGACTGGCTGTCGGTCGAGACCGCGTTCGGCCGCATCCACGACGTGGCCCTGCGTCGCCACTGGATCGACCCGACCGTGCCGCTGGAGGCCGCCGTCATCCTGCCCAGCCACGGCGTGCTGGTGACCTCGGCGACGCTTTCGGATCCGCTGGCGGAGGCCGACGGCGGCGATCCCTTCGGCATGGCGCGGATGCGGACCGGGGCCGCGCGCCTGATCGAACCGGCGCGGACGCTGAAGGTCGAAAGTCCGTTCGATTATGCGGCCAACAGCCGGGTCATCGTCGTCAACGACCTGGGCAAGGACGACCCGCGCCAGACGGCGTCGGCGATGCGCGAACTGTTCCTCGCGGCCGGGGGCGGGGGGCTGGGCCTGTTCACCGCCATCCGCCGGCTGAAGGCGGTCTATGAGCGGCTGGGGCCGGATCTGGCGAAGGCCGGCATCCCCCTCTACGCCCAGCACGTCGATCCGCTGGAGGTCGGGGCGCTGGTCGACATCTTCCGGGCGGAACAGGACAGCTGCCTTCTGGGCACGGACGCGGTGCGGGACGGGGTCGATGTGCCAGGTCGGAGTTTGCGGCTCTTGGCCTTCGACCGGGTGCCGTGGCCGCGCCCGGACCTGCTGCACATGGCGCGGCGCGAGAAGTTCGGGGCCAAGGGGTATGACGACGCCCTCGCCCGTGCGCGGATCGCCCAGGCGTTCGGGCGGCTGATCCGGCGGGCGGATGACCGGGGGGTGTTTGTCATGCTGGATGCGGCGACGCCGACGCGGCTGTTCGCGGCGCTTCCGCCGGGGACGGAGGTACAGCGGATGGGACTGGTCGAGGCGATCGAGGTGACGAAGGGTTTCCTCGGATAATTCCTTCTCCCCTTGCGGGAGAAGGTGGCCGAGCCGCAGGCGAGGTCGGATGAGGGGTGACTGTAGATCTAACCGATGAGCTGTCTGGTCCAGCCAGACGATCTGCGTCCTCGTACCCCTCATCCGTCGGGCTTCGCCCGCCACCTTCTCCCGCAAGGGGAGAAGGAAAGCTAAGAGTCGAATGTAATCTCCACGCTCTCCGCCGAACGCTCGTACGGGCCGTGGTACACCGCCTCGATGTTGTTCCCATCCGGGTCGATCAGGAAGGCGGCGTAGTAGCCCGGATGATACGGCCGTTCCCCCGGCGCGCCGTGATCCTCCGCGCCGACCTTCAGGCCCGCCGCGTGGAAGGCCTGAACCGCCGCCTGATCCTTCGCCTGAAACGCCAGATGGTGCCGGCCGGTCAGTTTCCCGGCGGCCGCCTCGGACGAGGCCGTCGAAACGAACAGTTCGTCGATCCAGAAGAAGCCCGGCCCCTCGCCCTCGACCTTGAACCCGAGCGCTCCGAACACGGCGTCGTAGAATGTCCGGCTGGCGTCCAGGTCCCGCACCACCAACTGGATGTGGTCGATCAGACGACCCCGGTGCAGCTTCTGGGTCTCCATGGCGTTCTCCTCATCGTTGACATGGCCAGAACGGCCGTAGCACGGGGTCGATCCCATTCTGGCAGCAGGGCGCAGCATCTTGCCGCAAGGCTGGATCGGCCCCATACCGACCCGCCTTCTGCGCCTGTCCGGATGGACGGTCTGGACGGTTTGGACCCTGTTTTTCGATCGACCGACGAAAAGGCCCCCATGACCGACGCTCCGCCGCCTCGCCACAAGCGCTCCGGCCTGTTCGCCCCCATCGGCCTGTTCGTCATCGTCCTGATCGGCTGGACGATCTGGTGGTTCGTGCTGGCCGGGCAGGTCAGGACCCAGCTGGACCAGCGGGTAGAGGCGATGCGCGCCGGCGGCTGGGACGTGACCTATTCGCGGATGAGCACGACCGGCTGGCCGTTCCGCGTGCGGCTGGGCGCCGAGCATGTCTCCGTGACCGCGCCCTCGGGTCTGGCGGTCGCGGCGCCCCAGCTGGCGGCAGAGGCCAATGCCTGGGATCCGAACAAATGGGTGCTGATCGTCGGCGACGGCCTGGTCGTGGACCGGCCGGGCAAGGGCAAGTTGGCCGTGCGCGGTCAAGCGATCCGCGCCAGCGTCCACGGCCTGACCCAGCGCTGGCCCAATATCGCGGTCGAACTGGCCCGGCCGGAGTTCACCGCCCATGAGGGCGCCGAGGCCTTCCCCATCTCCCGCGCCGAAAAGGTCGAACTCTATGTCCGCCCGCATCTGGCCCCGGCCGGGTCGCCCGGCGTGGAGACCAGCGTCGACGTCCTGTTCCGCCTGATCGACGCGGAAGGGCGGCCCGGCGGCCCGGTCGAGGGGATGGCGCACAACGGCAAGCTGACCGCCCAGATCGAGACCGTGATCGAGAACGCCGACCGGCTTCAGGGCGCGGACGCCGCCGGGGTCTTCGCCGCCTGGACCCGCGCAGGCGGCCGCTTCACCGCCGTGCGCGGCGAACTGTCGGCGGGCGACAGCCGCGCGACCCTGTCCAGCGACGCCCTGTCGGCGGCGGCGGACGGTCGCCTTCAGGGAACGATCGCGCTGCAGGCCGTGAGGCCCATGGCCGCCATCGCCGGTCTGGCCCAGTCCGGGTCGGGCTCGGTCAACCGGGTCGGCGCGGCCGGTGCCGCCGCGGCGACCGCCGTGCGGGGCGACGAGGACATGGCCCTGGAGCTGACCTTCCGCGACGGCCGTACCTTCCTCGGTCCCTTCGCCATCGTCCCGGCTCCCAAACTGTTTTGATGGCCCGCAAGCACGGCGCCCTGCTGGAAGAGCCCAAGGTCGACAACGACCGGCTGGTGCTGGATCAGGCCCTGATCGAGGCCCTGACCGCGCGGCTGGAGGCCGGGACCGAGCCGACGCCGGATGCGTCGGTCATCGCCCTGCGCGCCCTGCTGGCCGAGAGCTATGACGTGCATCAGTCCGCCATGCTGCGCTCCCTGTGGGGGCGGATCGAGGCGCGGACCGGCGGCCCGCTGGTGACCGCCGGGCCGGTGGCCCAGGTGCTCGCCGCCGACCGGTTCGGCCTGTCGGCCCAGGCGGTGGCGGACTCGGACGCCGCCCTGGCCCAGGTCGCCAGGGGGGCGCGCGCCCTGATCGACCTCGGCGGGCCCCGCCCGTGGTGGGGCAAGCTTCTGGCTCGGCCGGAGCTGCGGGTCATCGCCGCCCTGCCGGACGATCGCCACGGCGTCCCGGCGGCCCTGATGGTGGCGGCCACGCCGACCGGCCCGACGGGCGAGGATCGCACCTTCTGGGTCACGGATTCCGGCCTGTCGGACGGCAAGATTGTGGAGGCGCTCGGCGTCTGCGGCTTTGTCGGCAAACCGCTCGCCTCGGTCAGCGGCTTGAAGCTCTTCATGCTGGCGGGCTATGTGCAGGCCGAAGACGGGCGGCTGAACGATGCGCCCGGTTCGCTGTCCGGCGTGATCGGCTCAGCTCCCCTGTTCTGACCTCAAGAGAGTTCCATGACCGACGCTGCACCCGCGCCCAAGCCCGGCATCCTCGACATCGCCCCCTATGTCGGCGGCAAGTCGTCGATCGTCGGCATCGCCGAGCCGATGAAGCTGTCGTCGAACGAGAATGCGCTCGGCGCCGGCCAGAAGGCCCGCGAGGCCTATGAGGCCGCTCTCAAGAACATCCACATCTATCCGGATGGTCGCGCGACCAAGCTGCGGACCGCCGTCGCCGAACACCACGGTCTGGAGCCCGAACGGCTGATCTTCGGCAATGGGTCGGACGAGGTCTTCGCCCTTCTGAACCAGACCTATCTGCAGCCGGGCGACAACATCGTCACGGGCCAGTACGGCTTCCTCGCCTACCGGATCTCGGCCAAGGCCTGCGAGGCCCAGGTCAAGCTGGCGCCCGAGCCCGGCTACAAGGCCGAGGTGGACGCGCTGCTGGCCGAAGTCGATGAGCGGACGAAGATCGTCTACGTGTCCAACCCGTCGAACCCGACCGGCAGCTACAACACCGGCGAAGAGATCCGCCGCCTGCACGAGGCCCTGCCCAAACACATCCTGCTGGTCATCGACGAGGCCTATGCCGAGTTCGTGGCTGAGGCCGACTGGGAGACCGCTTTCCCGCTGGCCAAGGAGGCGTCGAACGTCGTCGTCACCCGCACCTTCTCCAAGATCCACGGTCTGGGCGGCCTGCGCATCGGCTTCGGCTATGCCCCCGTCGCCGTGGCCGAGGCCGTCGACCGCATCCGCCTGCCGTTCAACGTCTCGGTCCCGGGGCTGGACGCCGCCACCGCCGCCATCGGCGACGAGGCGCACCAGAAGGCCTCGCGCGACCTGGTCCAGACCTGGCGTCCGCGCCTGACCCAGGCCATCCGTGGCTTCGGCTTCGAGGTCCTGCCGTCGGCGGGCAACTTCGTCCTGGTCCTGTTCAAGGACGAAAAGCGCAATGCGGCCGCCGCGAGCGAATACCTGAACTCCAAGGGGATCATCGTCCGTCCGGTCGGCGGCTACGGCATCCACGACGGCCTGCGGATCACGGTCGGCACGGAAGATCAGAACCGCGCCGTCATCGACGCCCTGAGCGAGTTCGCCGCAAGCTGACTTTTCATCTCGGGCCGAGGTCAGGCGCGGCGGAAAGAATTTATTCTTGCTGAGCCTTGCGGTCGCTCCTCTCCAGACCCAGATCAAAACGGGTCTTTGAAAAGTGAGCTGATGCCTACTGTCCGATGACGACCGGCTCTCCGTGGCCGGGACGCTTGGCTTGCACTGTCTTGCACTCGAAATTCGCAGAACAGTGCAAGTCACCGATCTCAGCCGCCGCAGAGCGCGTGCGGCTTAGTCGGGGCTGGAGAACCGGACCACGCCGATCAGTCCCGCGCGCCAGACGCCCTCGTCCTCGATGAGCGGGCTGTTCCGGACGTCGCCCAGACGCTGTTCGTAGTTGACGAAGCCACCCAGGCCGAAGCGGTCGCCGACCGGCACGGCCAGGAAGGCCACGGCGCCCACGCCCGACAGCCCACCCTGAGGCTCGAAGGCCGTATAGCCGCTGCCGGGAGCCTCGGCAGGGGTGACGCCGTAGTAGCGTTGCAGCCGCTCGTCACTGCCGCCGGTGACGTAGGAGCTGACGCTCAACAGACCCACCGGCGTCACCCGCCGATGGCCGATGGAGGCGAAGTAGCTGAGGCCCGCGTCGTCGCCGGTCACGTCATGCTGGACCCGCCCGCCGACCACGATGTTTCCCGGCAGCCGCTTGTAGGCATAGACGGCCGCATCGGCGCCGAGGTCCGGCCGGTCCAGGGTCGAGCCCTCGATATCGCCCGCCGCGAACCGGGGCCGCAACTGGACGCCGGCCCGGAAGTCGTCGGTCATCAGGGCGTTCCAGCCCAGGCCGTCCAGACCGTTGGCGTAGACGATGTCGCGATAGTTGGCCGAGCCCCAGGCCGTGTAGTTGATGTCCTCGCCCGTATTGCCCGTGGCGCTGAAGCCGTGGGTGATCCCGCCGCCGACATCGACCCGCCAGGTCCTGGGCGCCTCAACCTGCTCATAGGGCTGGGACTGGGCGAAGGCGGAGCCCGCCACGGCGGTGAAGGCGGCGGAGAGCAGCAGAAGGCGAAGCGACATGAATCCTCGGGCGTCGAAAAGCGCCCGGCGGGGAGGCTCAGGCGCGGTCCAAACGCGCGGGCTGGCCGTTTTGCTCCAGAAGCGCGTTCGACGCCGTCTCGATGCGCAGTTCCAGGTCCACCATGAAGGGCGCGCGCTTCAGTCCGGCCGGGATGGGCTCCAGGAACTCGAAGGTGGCGACGCCCTGGGGGATGCTTCCCTTGGCCGGCCACCAGACGCCGGAATCGGTGGCGACGGGGACGCATGGGACCTCCAGCTCGCGATACAGGGCCGCGATGCCGGGCTTGTAGTCGGGGACGGCGCCGACCTCGGCGCGGGTGCCTTCAGGGAAGATGATGATCTGGCGGCCCTCGGCGAGGCGGTCGCGGGCCGAGCGAACCATGTCCTTCAGCGCCTTGGCGTGGCCGTCGCGGTCCACGGCGATCATCCTGGTCTTCACGCCGAACCAGCCGAGGAAGGGCATGCGGGTCAGCTCCTTCTTCAGCACGAAACAGGGGTCGGGCAGGACGGCGATCAGGGCGACGAAATCCAGAAGCCCCTGATGCTTGGAGGCGACGAGAGCCGGGCCGGTCGGGACGTGCTCGGCGCCCAGGGTCTGAACCTTCACGCCCGCGATCCAGCGGTAACCCCACAGCGCGACCTTGGCCCACAGGCGGACGACGCCCATGGCCTGGCGGTGACCCATGACGAGCGCCGGCGACAGGCCCACGGCGATGACGGCCATCGACAGATAGAACCAGACGACGAACAGGAAGGTGCGGAGTGACTTCACGCGGGGGCGGCTTCTTCGGTGGTGGGCGTTGCGACGGCTTCGTCGCGGCCGGTGATCTTGTGCAGGGTCTCGCGGCCGAGGACGGCGAGGTATTTGACGTATTCCAGCGTCATCCGCCGGGCCGTCACCGCCGCCCGCCACCAGCGCGAGTTGTCCAGCGACGGGGTGGAAACGGCGTAGGGGGTCAGCTCCAGATCCGGGGCGGCGCTGCGGATTTCCAAAAGGGACCGGGGCATATGGTAGTCGGAGGTGACGACGATCAGATGCTCATAGCCCTTGGCGCGGGCCCAGGCGGCGATCTCCTGGGCGTTGCCGTTGGTGGTCTCGGCCTCGAAACCCAGATCGACGCAGCAGTTGAACAGGCGGTTGGAGCCGGGGGTCAGCTCGCGCAGTTCCTGACGGCGGACCTCGCGGTTCACGCCCGAGATCAGGACCCGCTCGCCCTTGTCCTGTTCCAGAAGGCGGATGGCGGCGTTCACCCGCTCGGCCGAGGGGCCGGTCAGGGCGACGATGCCGTCGGCGCGCTCCGGCTCGGGCGCAGGCGTGAAGTTGCGCACCCGGTCGGCGAAGGCGAACAGCCCCACCAGCCAGATCAGGACGACAATCCCGACAAGCGCCAGAAACTTCATGCTTAATCTCTAGCCGCCGACCTGGGACGCGCCAAGCCTCGCCAACTCCCTGCGCGCGCTCAGGTGCGCCGCAGCAAGCGCTACCGTAGCCGCGACCAGCGGACATGGCGAGAGCATCAGAATGTCGGTCCAGGCGACGGGCAGGGCAGGGGTCAGACCCTGCGATCCGCCGAGCGCCCGGAGGAGGGTCAGGAGGGCGATCGCGGCAGCCGATCCGGCGGCGCCTGCGGCAAGGGCGAGCAAGGCATAGCGGCGCTGGAACAGCCAGCCGATGGCGGCGTCGGTGGCGCCGGACAGGCTGAGGGTCTCGATCACCGACCGGCGTGCCTGAATGCCCGCGCGCACGGCGTAGATGATGGCCGCGCCCGCCGCGAAGGCCGTGGTCAGGAAGGCGGCCAGGGCCAGGATGGTGATCAGCATTGCGGACCGCTCCACCTCCCCGCGCCACAGGCTGTGGTCGTCGACGGTGGCGTCCAGACCCGCTTCGGCCAGGGCCCGGCCCAGGGTTAGGGCGCTGGCGGGGGCGTCTGGGTCGAGGCGGACCGTGACGAGGAAGGGCAGGGGCAGTTCGTCCAGAACGGCCTCGCCCATCCAGGGCCGCAGCAGTTTCTCGGCCGTAGCCCGGTCCATGGCGGCGGCCTCCGACACGCCGTTGACCCCGGCCAGGGTCTCGGCGGCGCGGGCGGCGGCGGTGTCTCCGCTTTCACCGACGCGGGGGCGGACCTGAACCGTCGCCTCGCCCCGGAGCTCGCGCGCCCAGCCGCTGGCGGCCCGGTCGGCGGCCAGGGCCCCGACGGCGGCGAGGGAGGCAAGGAAGCAGAGGACGGCGATGACGGCGGCCAGCCAGCGCTCTCCGGCCGCGTCGCGGGGCAGGAGGCCGCTCTCGGGCCGGGCGGCCTTGCGGACCCTCGCGGGACCGGGACCAAACAGGGTGGACCAGCGGATCACGAGGCGGCCCCCGAGATGCGACCGTCCTTCAGCACAAGCCGTCGGGCGCCGGAGCGCTTGGCCAGGTCCTCGTCATGGCTGGCGATCAGGACGGTGGCGCCCAGCTTGTTCAGCGCCTGAAACAGCTTGAGCAGCCTGTCCGCCATGGCCGGATCGACGCTGCCGGTCGGTTCGTCGGCCAGGATCAGCTCGGGCTTGGACATGACGGCGCGGGCGATGGCGAGGCGCTGTTTCTCGCCGCCCGACAGGGTGGTGGGCAGGGCGTCGGCGCGGTGGGCCAGCCCGACCCAGGCCAGCATTTCCTCGACGTCGGCGGCGTAGTCGGCGCGCTTGCCGCCCCGCACCCGCAGCGACAGGGCGGCGTTGTCGAAGACGCTGAGGTGGTCCAGCAGGCGGAAGTCCTGGAAGACCACGCCCATCCGCCGACGCCACTCCGGACGCTCGCGGGCGGTGACCTGGGTCACGTCCTGACCGAACAGGCTGATGCGGCCTTCGTCGGGGCGACTGGACAGGGTCAGGAGCCGCAGGAGCGAAGACTTTCCCGCTCCGGACGCCCCGGTAAGGAAGTGGAAAGAGCCGCGCGGCAGGATGAGGTTAACGTCCCGCAGCACGCCGGGCGATTCGGCATAGCCGAACCCGACCGCCGACAGGCGGACGGTTTCGGGCGAAGGCGCGGATTCGGCGGCGCGACGGGGCGACTGAGGCATCGAGTTTTTTCGTATGGACCGGAGCGCGTCGCGTTCCGACAGGAGGGGGCCGGCGAGCGGCCTCGCAGTCAGCCGCCCATGATACTGACCTGCCCGTCCTGCGCCACCAGCTATTTCGCCCCCGACGGCGCGATTCCGCCCGCCGGGCGCAAGGTCCGCTGCCAGTCCTGCTCGCACGTCTGGCACGGGATGCCGACGGACGAGCCTCTGGAGCTGACCGCCGAGAGCGCCCCGACGCCCGCGCCGGAGCCGAAATCCTTCGAGGAGGCCCCGCAGGTCTCGCCCGAAACCCCCGCGCCGGAACTGCCCAAGGCCTTCCGCGCTCGGGCCGAGCAGCAGCGTCGCCTGCGCCGCGCCGCGACCCACGGGGCCGTCTGGGCGGGTCTGGCCAGCATGTTCGTGGGGCTTCTGGCCGCCGGGTGGCTGTTCCGGGTCGAGGTGGTGGAGCTCTATCCCCGCGCCGCCGCCGCCTACGCCATGGTCGGTTCGCCGGTGAACGCGGTCGGGCTGGAGTTCGAGGCGGTCAGCGCCAAGGCTGTGACCGACCGTCCCGACATGGTGATGGTGTCCGGCGCTCTTCGGAACGTGCGCGACCGCGAGATCGTCGCCCCGCCGGTGCGTGTCGCCCTCCTGGACGCCCACGGGGCCGAGGTCGGTCACGCCCTGGTCGAGCTGGAAGGCGCGCCCGTCCTGCCGGGCGGGGTCAAGGGTTTCGCCGTCATGATCCGCGATCCGGGCGCCCACGGCGTGGATGTCGGCGTCGATTTCGCCAAGGGCGACAAGGCTCCGGCGGCTGACGGCGAAGACCACGCCGCGCCGGCCGCCCACGCGCGTCCCCTGCCGGAAGCCGACGACCACGGCCTGCGTCCGGCCCTGATCGACCAGGCGCCGACCAGTCATGCGGCGCCTGTCGATGCGGCTCCTGTCCATGCCGAACCGGCTCGCGCGCCGGCGGCGGGGCACTAGCCTATCGACAGCCACCGGTCCGGGGCGGTATCCGCCTCGCATGGCTGAAGCTCCCCCGACGCCCACCGTCCTTCTCCCCGAAGCCGAGGTCGCGCGCATCGTCGCCGATCTCGCGACCCGGATCGCGCCCGTCATCGACGACGAGACGGTCGCGGCCGTCCTGTTGACCGGGGGCCTGTGGTTCGCCGCCGACCTGACCCGCGCCCTGTCGCGGACCGGGCGGCATGTCCGCTTCGACGCCCTGTGGCTGGCTTCTTACGGCGACGAACAGTCGAGCCGGGGCCGGATCGACGTCCATGCGCCGTTCCAACGCTCGCTGGAGGGCCGCAAGGTGCTGATCCTGGACGACGTCTTCGACACCGGCCTGTCGCTGGCCGAGGCCGTGCGCCATGCGAAGGAAGCCGGGGCCGCGGAGGTCGTCACCTGCGTCTTCGCCCGTAAGCCCTGGCCGAAGCCGCGTGCGCCGGAGCCGGACTTCGTCGGCTGGGAGGCGCCGAACCGGTTCCTGGTCGGATACGGGCTGGACCATGCGGGGGCGTTGCGCGGCCTGCCGGATATCTGCGCGCTGGATTGAAGGCCGCGAGCGGAGCGGCCGGACTCCAAAACACCGTCCGAAGCGTCCGAAGAGTCCGATGCGTTCGGATGGCGCAGCCTGCGATGTCAAAGACCGGGGGACAGTGTCTCACGGTTTTCAGGAGCGTCAGGGATAAAGCTGTAAATTAGGGCCGGTAGTTGAAATCGTTGGCGGATTTCGGTCGTGCTTTGCCAACTACGCGGCTTTCCTTCTCCCCTTGCGGGAGAAGGTGGCCGCGAAGCGGACGGATGAGGGGTACGGAGACGCGGCAGAGATGCGTCCGGTGCCTACCCGGCAAGAGTGAGCTTCACCCCTCACCCGACGGCGCAAGGACGATCGCTACGCGCTCGTGCGCCGTCTCCCTCTCCCGCAAGGGGAGAGGGTTCACAGCGCCCCCAAGGCCTCCAGTACGCCCTTGCCGTAGCGGTCGATTTTGGACTGGCCGACGCCGGAAATGGCGGCCAGCGCATCGAGCGTGCCCGGCTCCCGTTGGGCGATCTCCAGGAGGGTCTTGTCCTGGAAGATGACGTAGGGCGGGACGTGCTGTTCCGAGGCGCGGTCGCGGCGCCAGGCGCGCAGGGTCTCGAAGCGGGCGCGGACGTCGGCGTCCAGGGCCTCGACGGCGGCGTTGCGGTCGTTTTTCGCGCGGCGTGGCGCAGCGCGGCCGGTCGCCATGCCCGGCGGGGTGCGGCGGACTTCGACCGCGATCTCGCCGCGATAGACGGCGCGGACGCGTTCGGGATCGCCGAGACCGACCAGCGGCTTGCCGTCATTGGGGTCTTCCAGCAGCAGGCCCTCGAACATCAGATGGTCGAGGATGTCGCGCCAGCCGGTGGGGGCGATCTCCTTGCCGATGCCCCAGGTGGAGAGGTCTGACTCCCACGGCTGGACGTCCTTGGTCTTGCCGAGCAGGTGATCGACGATCCGGCCCTTGCCGAAACGGCCGCCCAGACGCTGGACGGCGGCGAGCGCCTTCTGGGCCGGGACGGTGGCGTCATAGAGGGCGGGCGGGTCCGAACAGATGTCGCAGACGCCGCAGGGGCCGGCGTCGGTCTCTCCGAAATAGCGACGCACGGCCTGGGGGCGACAGATCGCGCCGTCCAGCATGGCGAACAGCTGGCGGGCCTTGCGGGTCTGGACTGACTTGACCTCCTCGGCCATCGGGCGGCCGTCCAGCCGCTTCAGGGTCCAGGCGATGTCGGAGGGGCCGTACAGGGTGATGCCCTCGGCCGGTTCGCCGTCGCGCCCGGCGCGGCCGATCTCCTGCCAGTAGGCCTCCAGCGAGCCCGGCGGATCGGCGTGGATGACGAAGCGGACGTCGGCCTTGTCCACCCCCATGCCGAAGGCGATGGTCGCGACCATGACGGCGCCGTCCTCGGCCAGGAAGCGTTCCAGGCGGCGGTCGCGCTCCGGCCCCGACATGCCGGCGTGATAGGCGATGCCGTTGGTCCCGGCGGACTTCAGGGCCTCGGCGACCCGCTCGCAGCCGTCGCGCGATCCGCAATAGACGACGCCCGATTGGCCCCGCCGGGCGCGGACCAACTCGATGACGTGGGCGTCGGTCTTGGCCCGCGAGGCGCTTTCCTTCCGGATGGCCGAGAGCTGCAGGTTCGGACGGGCGAAGCTGTCGACGAAGACGGCGGCGTGTTCGAGGTGCAGGGACGCCAGGATGTCGTCGCGCGTGCGGGCGTCGGCCGTGGCGGTGACGGCGATACGCGGCACGCCGGGGAAGAGCTCGCCGAGCCGGCCGAGCGTCCGGTAGTCGGGACGGAAATCGTGACCCCACTGGGAGACGCAGTGGGCCTCGTCGATGGCGATCAGGGAGAGCGGCAGATCGCGTAGCCGGTCGGTCAGGGCGCCGGAGGCCAGACCTTCGGGGGAGACGTACAGCAGGTCCAGTTCGCCGGAGCGGGCGGCGCGAAGGACGTTGGTGCGCTCGTCCAGCGACAGGCCGGAATCGAGCCGGGCGGCGGCGACGCCCTGTTGCCTCAGCGCCTCCACCTGATCGGTCATCAGGGCGATCAGGGGCGAGATGACGAGGCCGAGACCCGGACGCAGGATGGCCGGGATCTGATAGCAGACCGACTTGCCGCCGCCGGTCGGCAGGACGGCGAGGACGTCGCGCTCGGCGAGGATTTCGGCAACGACCTTGGCCTGAAGCCCCCGAAAATCGGCATGACCCCAGACCCGCTCCAGCGTCGCGCGCGCGGCGTCGAGGCCGGGCGGAGGTGTCTGCGAGTCGGAGAGCATCGGCGGCTTGTGCCCGAGGACGGGCGGGGTGTCATCCGTTGATGGGGCCCTTCTCCCCTTGCGGGAGAAGGTGGTTGAGCGCAGCGAGGCCGGATGAGGGGTACGAGGACACAAATACGATGAGGCGGACATAGGCCTCATCGGCGAGGGCGAGTTTCACCCCTCACCCGATCGCACGAGAACGACGGCCATGCCGCCGTGTGCGATCTCCCTCTCCCGCAAGGGGAGAGGGCTCTTTAGTCCCGCAGCAGCTCGTTGACCCCGGTCTTGGCGCGGGTCTGGGCGTCCACCCGCTTGACGATGACGCAGCAGTAGAGCGACGGGCCGCCGTTGGGGTCGGGCAGGGCGCCGGGGACGACGACGGAGTAGGCGGGCACTTCGCCGCGGGTGATCTCGCCGGTGGCGCGGTCGACGATCTTGGTCGAGGCGGACAGGTAGACGCCCATGGACAGGACGGCGCCCTCGCGGACGATGACGCCCTCGGCGACCTCGGCGCGGGCGCCGATGAAGCAGCCGTCCTCGATGATGGTGGGGTTGGCCTGCAGCGGCTCCAGCACGCCGCCGATGCCGACGCCGCCCGACAGGTGGACGTTCTTGCCGATCTGGGCGCAGGAGCCGACCGTGGCCCAGCCGTCGACCATCGAACCCTCGCCGACATAGGCGCCGATGTTCACGAAGGACGGCATCAGGATGACGTTCTTGTCCACGAAGGCGCCCTTCCTGACGATCGAGCCGGGGACGGCGCGGAAGCCGGCTTCCTTGAACTCGTTGGCGGTCCAGTCGGCGAACTTGTTGGGCACCTTGTCGTACCAGGGGCCGACGGCCGGGGCGCCGCCGCTGGAGGTCGGGGCGGACAGACCGCGCTCGGGGCGCATGATCTCGTTGTCGTTGAGGCGGAAGGACAGCAACACCGCCTTCTTCAGCCACTGATGCGTGGTCCAGACGCCGTCGTCGCCGCGCGAGGCGACGCGGGCCCGGCCCGAGTCGAGCAGGTCGATGGCGGTTTCGACGGCCTTGCGGGTCTCGCCGTGGGTGGCGGGCGACAGGTCGGCGCGGGCCTCCCAGGCGGTTTCGATGACGGCTTCGAGCTGGGCGAGGTCGGTCATGCGGCGTCTTTCAGAGCGTAGGGGGTGAGGAAGTCGAGAAGGTCGGTGGCGATGGCGTCGACCCAGTCGCCGACGGGGCCGCCGTGCAGGGCGAACTGCTCCGGCGTGCCGATCAGGACGGTGGTCATGCCCATGGCCTTGGCCGGCTGGAGGTTGCGCGGGGTGTCCTCGAAGAAGACGGCGCGCTTGGGGTCGATGTCGAACCGCTCGATGAAGCGGCGGAAGGTTGCGGGCGCGGGCTTGGGCGTCAGGTCCATGTCCTCGATGGCGAAGACGCCGTCCATGACGGGGGTGAGGCCGATCTTCTCCAGCACCCGGGTCGCATGGAAGCGGGCGCCGTTGGTCAGGACGTATTTCTTGCCGGGCAGGGCGGCGACGATCTCGACCAGGCGGGGGTTGGGCTCCAGCGAATCCAGCGGCACGTCGTGGACCTCGCGCAGGAATTTGTCTGCGTCGACGGCGTAGTTGGCCATGAGGCCGGCCAGGGTCGTGCCGTGTTCGTTGAGGAACTGGCGCTGAAGCACCTTCGCCTCCTCTTCGGGCAGGCCCACGGCGGCGACCATGAAGGCGTTGATCCGCTTCTGGATCAGACCCAGCACCCCCTGCTCCGGCGGATAGAGGGTGTCGTCCAGGTCGAAGACCCAGGCGTCGATGTGGGACAGATCGAGGCTCACGCCTTCACCAGCGTGCCCGCGCCGTATTCGGTGAACAGCTCCACCAGCATGGCGTGGGGGCGGCGGCCGTCCAGGATGACCACGGCCTCGACGCCCGCGCGGACGGCGGCCATGGCGGTCTCCAGCTTGGGGATCATGCCGCCGGAGGCGGTGCCGTCGTCGATCAGGCTCTGCGCCTCTGCCACCGTCATCTGGCGGATGATGTTGCCGTTCTTGTCGAGCACGCCCTTCACGTCAGTGAGCAACAGCATGCGTTTGGCGTTCAGCGAACCGGCGACGGCGCCGGCGACGGTGTCGGCGTTGACGTTGTAGGTCTGGCCGTCCTCGGCGACGCCGATGGGGGCGATGACGGGGACCCAGTCCTCGGTCTCGGAGCGGATCAGGCCCTTGATGAGCTTGGGATCGACCTTGGTCGGTTCGCCGACGAAGCCCAGATCGACCTCGTGCTCGATCAGGCTGTCGGGGTCCCGCTTGGTGCGTTTGGTCTTTTCGACGGTCAGGAGGCCCGCGTCCTTGCCGGACAGGCCGATGCCGCGCACGTCCGCCTCCTTGCCGGCGACGGTGATCCAGTGGGCGATCTCTTTATTGACCGCGCCGGACAGGACCATCTCGGCGACCGACATCGTGTCCTTGTCGGTGACGCGCAGGCCGTCGACGAAGCTGGATTTCACACCGGCCTTGTCCAGCATGGCGCTGATCTGGGGGCCGCCGCCGTGGACGACGACGGGCAGGACGCCCATCAGGCGCAGGAGGACGACGTCGGCGGCGAACTGTTTCGCGACCGCCGTCTCGCCCATGGCGTGACCGCCGTATTTGATGACCACGGTCTCGCGGTCATAGATCTGGATATAGGGCAGGGCCTCGGCCAGGGTCTTCGCCGTGGCCCAGCCGCGTTCCTCGGATTGGCGTTCGATCTCGTCCATGGGCGGGCTGATAAGGCCGCGTCCCCGTCATGTCACGCGGGATAAGCCGTCAGGGCGCGTCGGCGAACAGATCCGAAGCCTGGTCGAAGGCGCGGCGCAGGGCGTCGAGGTCGGCGTGCAGGTCCGGATGCTCGCCATGACGGGCCAGGTCGCCGAACACGGACCAGGCTCTGGCGATCAGGCTCGGGACCGGGGCCTCGCCCTTCTGGCGGTGCAGGTCGGGGGTCAGGAAGGCGTCGATCTCGGCGGCGTCGCCGGCCGGGGCCAGGGCGATGCCCAGACGGGCGTTGATCAGGGCGACCTCGGCGCGCCAGTCGCCCATGAAGGACGACCAGCGCATGAAGTGGCGCGGCAGGCCCCGGCTGGCGACCTCGGCGTCCAGGACGTGACGCAGCCACAGACGCAGACCCTGTTCGCGGGCGATCGGATTGCGCGCCTGAAGCGAGGCGGCGACCTCGGACGGATGACGCAGGGGGGTGACGATCAGGGGGCGATAGTCCGCCTGCTCCAGGGCCGAGCGCCACAGCGGGAAGAGGCGGCACATGCGCGGGTCCTTCAGGACGATGGTGTCCGCCTCGCCGAACTCTCCCGACAGGGTCTCGACGATGCGGTCGCGGGCGGCGGCCGGGTCGGGCGCGCGCGGCAGGCGACGCCAGTCGCTCCAGTTCGATCCCGCCTCCTCCAGAAGGGTGTCGTCCAGCAGCATGACGACGTGGCTTTCCCAGAAGCCGCGCGGATTGTCGTCGGCGGGGGCCATCAGGGTGCGCGGGGCGGCGGCGCCCAGCAGCGTCAACGCTCCGGCCACGGACGATGTGCCCGATCGATGCATTCCGAGTACGACCAGGGCCGTCTTCATGGTTCGCCTGTCCCTGATCCTCAAGGGCGCTGTTTGCCCCAGTCCGACGGCCCATACAACCGAGCGGAGCCGTTGGCGAAACCGCGCAATCCCGCTAAACCTCGGGTTATGGCACTCTATCCTGTGATCATGTGCGGCGGCGCCGGTACGCGCCTGTGGCCGGCCTCGCGGCCGTCGCGGCCCAAGCAGTTCATTCCGCTGGCCGGGAACCGGTCCCTGTTCCAGGAGACGGTGGCCCGGGTGGCCCCCCTGGCGGGCAAGGACGGCCGGCTGATCGTGGTCGGCGGCCTGCGCCACCGGGACTGGATCGTGGAACAGCTGGGCGAGCTGGAGATCGCCGCCCAGGTCCTGCTGGAGCCGGAAGCGCGGGATTCCGCCGCCGCCATGGCCGCCGCCGCCGCCTGGGCCCAGCGCCACGACCCGAAGGCCGTCACCGCCTTCGTCGCCTCCGACCACCACATTCCGGACCACGAGGCGTTTCGCAAGGCCGTGATCGCGGCGGCGGGCCCCGCGGCCGAAGGCCGGGTCGTGACCCTGGGGGTCACCCCGACCGAACCGTCCCAGGCCTACGGCTACATCAAGCCGTCCGGGCGGGGTCTGACGGCGGTGGACGCCTTCGTCGAAAAGCCCGACCGGGTGCAGGCCCAGGCCTATATCGACGCCGGCTATCTGTGGAACAGCGGCAACTTCATCGTCTCGGCCCAGGCCCTGATCGACGAACTGGCCAGACATGCGCCGGGCGTGCTGGACGCGGTCCGCTCGGCCCTGCCCGACGAGGGATCGGGCGCGGTGCAGACCCTGGGCGCGGGTTTCGCCGGGTCGCCCAGGATATCCATCGACTATGCGGTGATGGAGAAGACCTCGCGCGCCTCGGTGCTGGAGGTGGACTTCGCCTGGTCGGACCTGGGGGCGTGGGACTCCATCGCCGCCTCGGGCGAGGGCGACACCGGCCAGCATATCTTTGAAGACTCAGACGGCTGTCTGGTGCGGGCGCCGGACGGGGTGCTGGTCGCGGCCCTGGGGGTTCGCAACCTGGCCATCGTGGTCGAGGACGACGCGGTCCTGGTCTGCGACCTGTCGCAGTCGCAGGGGGTCAAGAAGATCGTGGAGCGGATCAAGGCGACCTCGCCGCGCCATCTGGATTTCGCCGCCGCGCCGCGCGAGGGGCTGGCCGAGGGGGCGGTGCGCTTCGCCGACTGGATGCGGTTGAAGGCCCTGCCGATCTGGTCGTCGCTGGGCCAGTCGACCAGCGGCGCCTTTTCCGAGGTGCTGTCGTTGGACGGGCGGGCGCTGAGCCTGCCGCGCCGGGCGCGGGTGCAGGCGCGCCAGATCTATGTCTACGCCAACGCCGGGATGAACGGATGGCAGGGGCCGTGGCGGTGCATCGTCCAGCGCGGGCTGGACCGGCTCTATGCCGACTATCTGAGGCCGGACGGCCTGTGCCGCACCACGCTGACGCCCGAGGGCGTCCCGCTGGACGAGACGGCCTATCTCTACGACCAGGCCTTCGTCCTGTTCGCCCTGTCGGCGGCCAGAAGCGCGGGGATCCAGGATCCGACGCTGGAGGCGCGGGCGGTCAAGCTGCGCGACGCCCTTCTGGCCCAGGCGCCCGAGACCGGCGGCCTGATCGAGGCGGGCGACCATCCCTATCAGTCCAACGCTCACATGCATTTGCTGGAGGCCTGCCTCGGCTGGGAGGCGGCGGGCGGAGACGCGGGCTGGACCGCCCTGGCCGACCGGGTCGTGGACCTGGCCCTGACGAAATTCATCGATGCCGAGGGCGGGTTCCTGCGCGAGTTCTTCGGGCCCGACTGGTCTCCGGCTGCGGGTGGGGACGGCCGGCTGGTCGAGCCGGGCCATCAGTTCGAGTGGGCCTGGCTGCTGGCGCGGGTCGGGCGGCTGCGGGGCCGCGCCGAGGTGACGGCGGCGGCGCAGCGGCTCTACGCCTACGGCCGTCGCGGGATCGCTGAGCGTCCGATGATCGCCATGGACGCGCTGAACGACGACGGCACGGTGCGGAGCCGCCGCGCGCGTCTGTGGCCCCAGACGGAGTGGCTGAAGGCGTCGCTGCTGCTGGCCGAGACGGCGACGGACGGCGAGCGTCAGCGGCTGATGGACGATGCGGCGACCGCGCTTCGGGCCCTGTGGCTCTATCTGACGCCGGACGGCCTGTGGCGCGACAAGCACCTGCCCCAGGGCGGGTTCCTGGACGAGCCTGCGCCCGCCAGCTCCTTCTACCATATCGCCGCCGCCTTCGGTCAGCTGGTCGAGACGGGGCGGGCCGAGGGCATTCGCGGCATGTCGAACATCGGCCTGAGCTGACTGACGTCAGCCCAAGCCGGTTTCAGGTCGGACGACGCCTCAGTGGATGAAGTGGTCGTAGCGGTTGGCCAGCGGATCGTGATCCAGGCCAGGCCAGCCGACCGCCGCGCCGTCCAGGACGATCTCACGGTCGCCGATCGAGATCAGCGAGGCCGCCACGTCGCCGCGTGACAGGCCCGCGAAGGCGAGGCCGTCGAAGGCGTCGTCCACGGCATGGCCGTCAGGCACGGCCGGCAGGACGAAGGCGTCGCCGAGGCCGCCCTTGCGGCCCTCATCGATCAGGGGCGAGGCGACGGCCGGGGTCGCGAGGTTGCGGACCTGATTGTCGAAGGTGGCCTGATAGCCCAGCCGGTGTTCCAGCGATTCCGACAGGGTCAGAACCAGATCCGCGCGGCTGAGACCTTGGTCGAGCGCCCGGACATAGGCGGTGACGCCCGCCGGGTCCCCTTCGCGATCCAGAACGAAGCGATAGAGCTGTTCCACGAACTGCTGATTGGTCAGAGCTCCGAACTGCTGATGGAACTCCGCCGACCCCATCAGGATCAGGGCGATGTCCTTCAGACTGGCGCCCTGATCCATCGCCGTGCGGTAGCTCTGCAGGCCGGCGAGATCGGGAAGCCGGCCGAGGACGGAGTCATAGAGGCGGGCGATGGACACCGTGGTCTCGTCTTGGACGAACAGGCCGTCGGCCAGGATCTTCTGGTCGATGACCTGTCGGTGCTCCAGCGATTCCGAGAAGATGCCGAGCAGCTGGGCGCGGGTGACCGTTCCGGCGTCCAGGGCCGCGACATAGGCGGCAACGCCCCCCGCATCGCCTTCGCGGTTCAGCGAGAAGCGGTACATCTCGCGGACGTAACCCTCGTTGGACAGGGCGCCGTAGCGGGCCTGGAACTCGGCGGAGGCGGCGAAGACGTTGAGGATCTGCTGCACCGTGATCTGGCCGGCGGCCAGGGCGCGGCCGTAGTCGGCCAGACCGAACGGATCGGGCGCCCGGTCGAAGGCGGCATCGTACAGCCGATAGATCACGGCATAGGCGTCATTGGTGTCGAAGGTGATGCGGCCGTCGAGGAAGCGCAGGACCTCGATCGAGGTCAGGGTGTCGGCGCCGCCTTCCTGGCCGCCGGAGACGCGGGTCTGGCTGACGCTGGAATAGGAGCGCACCATGCCGCCGTAGACCGCCGTGTCGATGCCTGAGCCGCCGTCGATCAGGTCGGAGCCCGCGCCGCCCCGAATGACGTCGTTGCCTGCGCCGCCGAGTATGACGTCGGCCGCGTCGGACCCCACAAGGGTGTCGGCGTTCGCCGTGCCGCTGATCACCGCATTGGGCTGGTCGCTGATGCGGCCGTTCACGACGCGGTAGAGGCCGTCAGAGAACTGGACCAGTTCGATGGAGCGCAGGGTGTCCGTGCCCGTGGCGTGGGTCAGGCTGATGACGCCGTCGGTCGTGACCGCCGTCGCGGCCGAACGGGCGAAGGCGTAGACGGCCGTGTCGATGCCGCCGCCGCCGTCTAGGGCGTTGGACCCCGTGCCGCCGTCGAGACGGTCGTCTCCGGTTCCGCCGAACAGGGAATCGTTGCCGCCCCCGCCGATCAGCAGGTCGGACCCCTCGTCGCCGAAGAGTTGATCGTCGCCGTCTCCGGCGCCGGCGAGGAGGCTGTCGCCATAGATGACGTCATCGCCGCCGCCGCCGCGAATGACGTCGGTTCCGGCTCCGCCCTCTGCGTACTCTGAGCCGGCGTCCAGGATGATCGTGTCCGCGCCCGTGGTGGCGATGATGCGCTCGATGCCGGACAGGTTGCCGAGCGTGACGCCCAGGGCGGAGGTGGCGGAGAAGGAGCGAGCCTCCAGACTGACGTTCACCGAGGTGACGCCGGAGCCGAAGCTGAGCTGGTCGTCGCCCGACCCGCCGTGAGCCGATGTGCCCCCGACCTCCAGCACCAGAATGTCGTCGCCCGATCCCCCGTCCAGGCGCGCGCCGATCAGGTAGTCGTCGCCCTCCTCGCCGAAGGCGGTGACGCTGTTGATGTAGTCGTCGCCCATGCCGCCGTAGACGGTGTAGTCGCCGCTCGACGTCTCGACGACGTCGTTGCCGCCATAGGCGTAGATGGCGCCCGCCAGGACGCCCGCGCCCGCGCTGCGGAAGACGCGAATCTCGTTGGCGCCGTCCGAGCCGAGAATGTTCACCAGGTAGCCGTTGCCCGTGGTTCCGTCGATCGCCGTGAGGTTCAGGTTCTCGATCGAGGAGAAGCGGGCGTTGGCGAAGCCGGTCCCGGAAGCCAGGTCGATCAGGGACGGGGCGGCGGTCACCGCCATGGTGGCCGACAGGGTGTCGCGACCCTCGCCGCCGTCGAAGGTGACGGAAATATCGGCGCCGAGGATGAAGTGGTCGTCGCCGGTCTCGCCGAAGGCGGTGTTGCCGGACTGGAGGGTGAAGACGTCGGAGCCCCCGCCGCCGCGAAGGATGACGATGCCGCCGACATTGAACCGATCCACGCCCGCGCCGGCCTGGATGAAGCTCACCTCGCGCGGAATGGGCAGGCTCCAATCGACATTGGCGTTCGGTCCCAAAATGCGTTCGAAGCCGCGGAACTCCGACAGGGTCAGGGTCCCGGCGTCGACCAAGGAGCCCCGGAAGACGCTCAGAACCGGATCGAGGCCGATCTGTACGGTCGAGCCGAGGCGCGAGACCGCGCCGCGCAGGTCGAGGGTGTCGATCCCTTCGCCGCCGTCCAGCAATGTGATGGTGGAACTGGTCTGGCCGTTCCACTCGACGATGATCGTGTCGTCGCCCGCGCCGCCGGAGACCTCCAGGGCGCCCACGACGCCGCGAATGACGTCCGCCCCGCCCCGTCCGAAGATGCGGTCCTGGCCGCCGCGACCGTCGATGAGATCGTCCTGGTCCGAGCCGTTGATGTCGTCGGCCCCGGTGGTTCCGGTGAATGTCGGCATGGCCTTTTCCTCCCCCGTCCGCGGCGACGCGGCGCATTCGAATTGTTACTGCAAAGCATGGCTGTAACGCGGGAGCTGCACAAGACAACGCCGGTCGTCGAATGTTGGAATTCGCGAGTTCTGGAGGGGCGGTTCCGGGCGGAGCACGACCGCTTCATGGGACGCGCCCGTCGCGGAGCGCCTTCGTCCCGGACTGTGAAGCCTCTATTTTAACGCGATATTTCCCAAGAAAGGCCCGCCACAACGCGATTCACCACGAGTTGTTCCATCGAGGTCTGCGGCTCCGCTTGTGACCCGGCCGCCTTCCGCTAGTGTGCCGACTTCCGTTAGCTGAGTGCGACCAACATGACCGCTGCCCTGGCCTTCCAAGACCTGGACGCCTTTTCGGGACAATCTCGCCCGTTCGGAACGACGGGAACCGCAAGTTTCGGCGATGTCGGCGGCTATACGCCCTGCGGCTGCTGCGGCGGGTTTCACGCGGTCTTCGAAGAGGTCACGGGGCCGCTGAGCTTCCTCAACGCCGACGACCGGGGCGGGCTGGGCACGAACGGCAAGACGTCGTTGAGCACCACCGGGGCGGGCCTGCAGATTTCCCGCACCGGCCTGGCCTGGACGACCACTCTGGGTCAGGCGGGGACCGTCACCTATGCCTTCCGCTCCACGGCGCCGGGAACGATGCCGAGCGAGACCAGCGGCTTCACCCGCTTCACCGAAACCCAGATCGCCGCCACCCTGCTGGCGCTGGCCGCCTGGTCGGAGGTGGCCAACATCACCTTCACCCGCGTCAGCGACATCGACGGCTATTCCGACAACGCGACCATGTTGTTCGGCAACTATTCGTCGGGCGCTTCGGGCTCGGCGGCCTTCGCCTATAACCCCGCCAATCGGACGACCAGCTCCAACAGCGGCGACGTCTGGATCAACTCCAGCCTGTCCTACAACGCCACCCCGGTGTTGCTGGGATACGGCCAGCAGGTGCTGACGCATGAGATCGGCCACGCCATCGGCCTGTCCCACCCCTCCGCCTACAATGCGGGCGAGAACGTCACCCTGACTTATTCGGCCAACGCCAGCTATTACGAGGATAGCCGGCAGTACACGGTCATGAGCTACTTCAACGAGAGCAATACGGGCGGCAGCTTCGGCTCCGGCCGGTACGCCTCGGCCCCGCTGCTGGACGACATCGCGGCGGCCCAGCGGCTCTACGGCGCGAACACGACGACGCGCACGGGCAATACGACCTACGGCTTCAACTCCAACGCCGGCCAGGCCTGGTTCAGCGCCACGTCCAACACCACCGCCCTGATCTTCGCGGTCTGGGATGCGGGCGGCGTCGATATCTTCGACTTCTCAGGCTACGGCAACAACCAGGTCATCGACCTGCGCCAGGGCGCCTTCTCCAATGTCGGCGCGCTGATCGGCAACGTCTCCATCGCCTTGGGGGTGGTGATCGAGAACGCCATCGGCGGCTCGGGCAACGACACCATCTACGGCAACTCGGCGGACAACATCCTGACCGGAGGGGCCGGCAACGACCGGATCGACGGCGGCCTGGGGGCCGATACCGTCGTGTTCAGCGGCAACCGCTCGGCCTACACCATCACCTGGAACGGCTATCTGGGCACCGTCGTCGGGCCGGACGGCACCGACACCATCAGCAATGTCGAGTTTCTGCAGTTCGCCGATCAGAGGATCGCGGCGACCCCCACCGGCGGGCTGAACGTCAGCGGGGACATCCTGGCCAATACGGTCGAAGGTACGGCCTTCGCCGACGTCATCAACGGCCTGGGCGGCAACGACGTCCTCTCGGGTCTGGCCGGCAACGACATCCTGGACGGCGGGACGGGCGACGACATCCTGAACGGCGGCGACGGCAACGACATCCTGATCGGGGGGCTGGGCAACGACCGGCTGGACGGCGGCAATGGGTTCGACCAGGCCAGCTACGCCGGCGCGACCGGCGGGGTGAGCGTCAACCTGACGACCGGGGTCGCGAACGGGGCAGCTGGCGCCGACACTCTGATCAGCATCGAATGGGTGGTCGGCAGCGCCTTCGCCGACACCCTGATCGGCAGCGCGGGCAACGACCGGCTGGACGGCGGCGGCGGCAACGATACGATCCGTGGCGGCGCCGGGGACGACATCATCACCGCAGGCGCGGCCACCCCGACCGGCGCGCCCGACATCATCAAGGGCAACCTGACCTCAAACGGTTCGCAGGGGACGGCGATCTCGCTGGACGCCTCGTTCAGCCTCGTCTCGCGCTTCGACGTGGTGACGCCGACGACCATTCCGCATGCCACGGTCGTGGCCACCACGCACGGCGGCCAAGAGTACTACGCCTTCTCGGTCACCGCCGGGTCGACCATCACCCTGGACATCGACAACGGGTCGTTCGACACGACGCTGAGGCTGCTGGGCGCCAACGGCGCGGAACTGGCCAGCAACGACGATTCCAACACCGACGGCGGCAACAGCACGGATTCGATGCTGACCTTCACCGCCACGACGACCGGGATCTACTACGTCGTGGTCGGGGAGTGGGCGGCCAACTCCGGCTCCACCTTCACCAGCAAGGCCCCGGCCGCCGGGGGCGCCTACACGCTGCACGTCTCGGTCGCCAACCACCCGGTCGCGCCCGTGACGGTCGGCTCGTTCCTGTACGGCGACGACGGTAACGACACGATCACCGGCGGCTCGGGCAACGACCTGATCATGGGCGGGGCCGGCAACGACATTCTGGACGGCGGCGCCGGGGTGGATACCGCCCTCTATGTCGGCAACATCCGCGGCTATTCGACCGTCACCGCCACGCGCGTGGTCGGCGGATCGCAGAGCGGGACCGACACCCTGTCCAACATCGAGATCCTGCGCTTCCTCGACGGTCGCATGTCCTACGACGTCACGGACGTGACCACGGTGGTCTATCGCCTGTACGACGCCGCCTTCAACCGGGCGCCGGACGTGTTCGGCCTGGCCGACTATTCGCGCGCCATCGGGTCGGGTCAGGTGACGGTGCAGCAGATCCTGGACATCTTCGCCGGCTCGGCGGAGTTCCGGGCGCGGTACGACAACCTGAACAACGAACAGTTCGTGCGCGAGATGTACCGCTTCTCGCTGAAGCGCGAAGGCGACGCGGCCGGTGTCGCCTCCTACGTCAGCGCCCTGAACAGCGGCGCCCTGACGCGGACCCAGGTGCTGGGCATCTTCTCGGAGTCGAGCGAGCATCAGGCCTTCGTCAACAACATCATCGCGACGCGGGGTCTGTTCGTTCAGGACGAGGCCACCATCGCCATCGCGCGGCTCTACGACTCGGTGTTCAACCGCCTGCCCGATCTGGGCGGACTGCAGGGATACCGCGACGGCATCGACCAGGGTTACACCCTGAAGGACATCGGAGCGGCCATGGTCGGCTCGCCGGAGTTCCAGTCCCGCTTCGGCAGCCTGAACAACCAGCAGTTCGTCGAGCAGATCTATCGCTTCGTCCTGGATCGGGAGGGCGATGCGCCCGGTGTGGCCTCCTATGTTCAGGCGCTGAACAGCGGGGTCTCACGCGCCGACATCGTGCTGATCTTCTCGGAGTCGCAGGAGCACCGGTTCAGCTATCAGGCCACCTTCGACAACCAGGTCCGGAACCTGGGTGTCGGTCAGGCGTCCCCCGAGGCGGGCACGGCCGATGGGGGCAAGCAGCCATGGCACGACGCCTTCGTCCTGCCGGCCGTGGATCGCGATGGGCCGTCCGCGAACGACAATCCGTCCACGAGCGATCATCCTTCGGCGCTCGATCATGCCTTGCCGATCGACCATCCGCTGGCGAACGACATCGGCGTGGACATCGCCGTCGTTCCGTTGACGCAGGACGAGGTGTTCAACCTGGTGGACCTGGGCCAGTCGACGACCGATCCTCAAACCAACGCGCACATCGACTATTGGGCGGTCTAGAGCGGGGATGGCGATGCCGAAGACTGTACTGAGCCGATCACGCGGCCGGGAGGCGGGCGCCTCCGGCCTGGTTCTCGCAGCCGTTCTGGCGTTCGCCGGATCGCCCGTGCAGGCGGGTCAGGCGGCCCAGGCGCCGCATCTGGCGCAGCCGCCGTCCGGCCCTTACCGGCTGGCCTACACCTTCACCTCGCCGACCGAGGTGGGGTTCATGGATCTGGCTTCGCTCGAGCGGACGGGCGACGTGGTCGAGGGCTGGTCGCTGAACCTCTTCAAGGATCCCTACCGGCCGGACTACGCGCCGGTGGCCGCTACAATGCACTGGTCGCGGATGAGGATCGACTGCGCCGGCCAGACGGCCCGGTTCACCCGCGGCGTCGGCATGGTCGACGGAGCGCCCGCCTTCGACGTGCCGATCGAGATGGAAGACACCCCCGTCCAGGACGGCTGGGTTCTGGACGAGGCCTACGCCTGCAAGGGCGAGGCGCCGGCGCGGCCGGTGGTCGAGAGCCTTGAGGCGGCGATCGAGGAGGCGAACGCGATCATGACCAGCGACGCCTGGGACGCGGCCGGGTCCTGAAGGCGACAGGTCGCGCGAAAGTCGTGTTTCGCCGCCGCTTCGCTTGAACACCATGTTGAAATCGAAGCGATGCTCTATAAGGGCGTGATCGTTGTGAGGGGGCTTCATGGACTTCGCCAAAGGCGCCGATTGGGGCGTTCGCCTCTTCATGGGTCGCGAGCCGCGGCCCGCGGATGCCAGACTGGCGGAGGGATGCGTGAGCGCGGAAATGCTGCGCTCGCGTCTGCTGGCGAGCGACGAGATCGCGCGGGGGCTCGAGCTTGTCGGTGCGTTCCAGGCGGATCCCCAGCCTGAGCCCCAACTGGACTGGGAAGACGGGCTGCGCTGGACCTATCGTCTGGCCCTGAGGCGCGAGGCCTCCGACGACGATGTCGCCATGCACGCTCCACACGTCAGCCGAATGGCCGATCTGCGTCGGGTCTTCACGAGCCGGGAGTTCGAATCCGTATCGGCAGACGCCCTGATCCTGGCCGATCTGGATGTCGCCCGGCAGTTCGCGCCGTTCGCCAGCGCGCCGGTCGGCGCGGACTCGTTCCGGAACTTCGTCGGCGCCGAGACGCGCCTGTCCTTCCTCGATCCCTCCCTGGCCTGGAAGGCCGGTCAGGTCGAAGGCATCACCCGCCCTTCACAGCCCGGCCTGCATGGCCTGGCGGAATGGATCGGCTCCCTGAGGTCCGTGCTGGACGCCAAGGATCGTCTGGTCGTCATGGAACTGGGCGCCGGGTGGGCGCCGTGGCTGGTGTCGTGCGCGCTGGCGGCGAAACGTCGCGGCATCGACGACCTGACCCTGATTGGGGTCGAGGGCTCGGCGGAACACCACGGGTTCATGCGCCAGCACTTCCTGGACAACGGCCTTAACCCCGACGCCTACGAACTTCATCACGCCGTCGTCGGGGCCGAAGACGGCGTCGCCTACTTCCCCAAACTGGCCGACCCCACCCTGGACTACGGCGCCTTCGCCGCGTTCGAGGACGGCGAACAGGGCGCGGCCGCCGAGCGCGGGATGCTGGAAGAGGTGCGCTGCCTGTCGTTGGCCGGCCTGCTGGAAAAGGCGGGCCGCGTCGATCTGATGCACATGGACATCCAGGGCCACGAACAGGCCGTGCTGGAAGCGTCGATGGACAGGGTGGACCGGCACGTCCACCGCGCCATTATCGGCACCCATTCGCGCAATATCGACGGCGCCCTGCTGGACCTGTTCTCCAGCCATGGCTGGCATCTGGAATATGAAAATCCGGCCAAGGTGCTCCAACGCCCCGACGGCGGTCTGCATTTCGTCGTCGACGGCGAGCAGGTCTGGTTGAATCCGAAGGTCTGATGACGTCCGACGCCCCCACGCCCAAGGCTCCGGCCATCACCCTGATGCAATCGGCGGACGCCTTCCGCTACGCCGAGATGCTGGCCGCGACCGCCCGGACCGTGCGTACCTACGCCGAGGCGCGCGGCTACGCCTACGAGCAGTTCCAGGGGACGAAGTATGGGGTCCACCCCTGGCACGCCTGCTTCAACCGCATCTTCATGCTGGCCGAGATGGTGGAGCGCGGCGTGACCGGCTGGGTCTGTCACATGGACGCCGACGCCTGGATCAACGATCTGTCGTTCGACCTGGCCGGCTTCCTGGCCGACAAGCAGGACGCGGCGGCCGTGTTCACGCCTTCGGGTTCGTCCGATGAGTGGTGGGACGTCAACGACGGGGTCTTCCTGATCAATCTCGACAGCCCGGCGGCACGGCGGCTGATCGCCGACTGGAAGGCGGCGACGCTGCAGGCCTGGCCGCAGATCGCGCACCACAGCAACTTTCCGCCCGGCGGACCGGACGACCAGTCTTTGCTGCACATTCTCCTGGCCGAGGGCGACTACAGGGCGCATGTGCGGCTGGACGACGGTCGGGTGATGAACACGCCCGACGCCCGGTTCATTCGCCAGCATCTGCGTTCCCTGTCCGCGACCTTCGCCATCCGCCTCGGGCGGATCCGCGAGGCCGTCAACGCCGTGCTGAGCAGCCATACGGTTCACGGAACCGACGACCTGGCGCGCGCGATGCAGACGGTGGAGGGGCTCTATCTCGGGATCCTGAACCGCCCCGCCGATCAGGGGATCGACAATCCTTATGTGAGGACCATTCTCGATTCCGGCCTGCGGGACGGTGTCGAACTGGTCGCCGGCTACCTGATCGACAGCGGCGAGTTCCAGTCCTCTTCCCGGGGCGCGGGCTGAGGGCGCGGGTTTTCGGCCGACCGCTATGGAAGCCTAGCCATTGGTTGATTATGTAAGATTGCATCGCATTGCCGAGTAGAGGTTCCCGATTGCCTGACGCCGTGCCCAAGCTCGTCGCCGACGCCTCCCCGCAGGCGACGGCCGAGGATATCGACCGGTGCTACCGGCACTATCTCGGTCGCGAGCCTGACGGCGGCGGCCGGGAGTCGTGGCTGGCGCGCGTCGACAAGGGCATTTCGCTGGACGAGATGCGCAGCCATTTCGTCGGCAGCCCCGAGTTTCACGCCCGCACGCCCAAGGAAAAGTTCGCGGCCCTGAAACCGCTGGGCAAGGGCAGACCCATGGTCTTCTCTCTGGCGGACGTGGAGACGGTGGCCGCAGGCCTGCACGTCGAGGGCTTCCGCGAACAGATCCAGGGAGGGACGTTCAGACTGCCCGAGGGGTTCGACAAGACGCTGGACCCGGATTCGCCCGCCTATCACGAACAGCAGTTGGCCCTGTGGCGCGCGATCACCCTGCGCGGCGGCTATGACGCGGCGAAGGACGAGGACACCCCCGAGATCTCGGACCTGGACGCCATTCACCGCCCGGCCTTCTATGCCCTGGGCGACGCGGACCTGGCGGGCGAGCACCTGATCGCCCTGGGCCATATCCTGAAGCTCAGCGGTCTGAAGAGCGGCGCGCGGGCGCTGGAATACGGCGCCGGCTTCGGCCAGATCGCCCTGGCCTTCGCCCGGCTGGGGGTCAAGGTCGATACGGTCGACATCAATCCCCGGTTCTGTACCGCCGTGGCCAGCCTGGCGCCGCGCTACCGCGTGGATCTGGCGTCACATGTGCAGTCGTTCGGCTTCAACCCGGCAGGCCGCCCGGACGCCTACGACCTCGTTTATTTCTACGAGAGCTTCCACCACTGTCTGGAGTTCAAGGAGGTCATCCCCAAGCTGGACGAACTCCTCAAACCGGGCGGCAAGATCATCATGGCCGGAGAGCCGGTGATGGCGAAGCCCGCGGCGTTGTTGCCCTATCCGTGGGGTCTGCGGATGGACGGCGAGAACGTCACCGTCATGCACAGGCGCGGCTGGATGGAGCTCGGGTTTGAGGAAGGCTTCCTCTACAGCACCTTCAAGCAGTTCGGCTTCAAGGCGACCAAGCATGTCCTGCCGGGCCTGCACTACGCCACGGCCTACGTATTCGAGCGCGAGTGATCGGTCCTGAATAGCGCCCTGCGGTCGTCAAAGACCCGAGGCGGCGATCACCAGGCCCAGTCTGGGACGTCGAGGTCGGCAAGGTCTTTCTTGATCATGTCGACCCGCTGCTGGATCGTGAAATTCTCGCCCCGGAAGGCTTGGCGCAGGAAGGTCGAGCTGTAGTCGTTGAAGAAGGCCGGATCGACGATCCTGAGACTCTTCGCCAGATAGTCGTTCTCGCGCAGGATGCGTTGCAGGCGAGGCTGGTCGCTGGGCACCGCCTCCCATTCCTCGGCCGCGGCGAGCTCGGCTTCCGGCGTGGCCATGAAGTCTTCGTACCAGCGGTCGATGATCTCGATCGCCATCGGATTGGCCAGATCGATCAGGAAGGCGCCGTCGTTGATGTCCCAGCCGTGGCCGTCCACGCCGCCGGGCCGCACGACCATCGACACCTCGCCCAGGCTGTCGAGATAGGCGCGAATGTCGAAGGCCTGGTCGTAAACGTAGGCGTCGGCGTCGAGGTAGAAGACCCACCCCTTGTAGCCGGCCAGGATCATCTCCTTGAGGATCAGGATCCGGTTGAAGCAGGCATGCCAGGGGAAATAGCCCCGGCGGATGCCGAGGTAGAGCGAATAGCCCATGCCGTGACGGGCGGCGTAGGCCCGGTTGGCCACGCCGCTGACGTGGATCATCTCCGCATAGGCCACCGGGTCGGCCGATTGCAGCATCAGGATTTCGCGATCCACTGGGTTCCTGCCTTCTGTCTGGCGCGTCTGGCGGCGCCTGTTCCGGTTATCGGCCAATCCGGGGCCGAAGCCCAGAGCGGAGGTTGTTTCGCACGCCCTCGCGACACTAGAGGTTCAGGCGGCGGGCCTCCGCGAGATTGGGCAGGTCCTCGAACGTCAGGGCCTCGGTGAAGGCGACGCGGGAGGCGTAGTCGTCCTCGCGACAGATCATGAAACCGATCAGTCCGACCGAGACCACGCGGGTGTCCACGCCGCCGGTCGTGACCGAGAAGTCCTCCTTGGCCGAGCCCCAGATGCCGACATGGAGCGAGCCGGACGCGTAGTCCTGCGGCGGGACCGTCATCGGAATCCACTGGGTCGTGCCGCGCCCCAGCGCGCCCGTGCGGGCCGGCACGCCGTTGAAGCTGACGATGTAGTCGGTGTCTTCCGTGCCGAGGCCCAGAAGGCCCACGTAGAGACGCAGCGGGCCCTCGACCTGGTCCAGGTTGAAGGTCAGCGTCCCGCCGCCCGGCTTGGTCCAGGTGCCCCAGGCGTCCGGCTGGGACCAACCGGTCCCGGTGCGGAAGACCTCTGGCGAAACCATCCCGGGGGCGATGGAGGTCGCCTCGTTGCGGCGCATCCAGTGATAGTGGCCCAGGTCCGGACGGGGATGGACCATCGGACGGTCGGCATGCTGTCCGAACCATTCGCCGATCTGATCGCTGATCTCGCGGCCGAGGTCGGCCCAGGGGCGGGGCTGGAAGCCCGTCTCGATCCGTACTTCCCGCGAGCGGCGATACTCGCGGTCGAACATCAGGCGTTCGAGCGAGAACATGAAGGCGCCCTGGTCGCCCAGGGGGAAGAAGTCGGCGAAGTCGCCTCCGGCTTCCGGCAGGGACGAGGCGTCCGACAGAAGCGCCGCCTTGCCGTAGCTGAGGGATTCCGTCACCGGCAGACCCCAGCCCTCGTAGCTGGACGGATAGATGGTGAAGGCGCAGGCGCGGTAGAGGTTGGCGAGGTCCTCGTCGGCGACCTTCGAGACCATCTTCACCTTGGAGCGCAGCTCGGGGTTGCCGTCGAGCTGGGCGAAGACCGTGTCGTTCAACCAGCCGCGGTTGCCCACGCAGACCAGGGGCAGGACGTCCTTGGCCGGGTGATCCTTGAGCAGCTGCAGCCAGGCCTTGAAGGCGTTGAGGTGGTTCTTGCGCGACTCGATCGTCGACACGAACAGCACATAGCCGCCCTCGGTCAGGCCGTACCGCTTGAGCGTCGAGGGGATGGGGGTGGCGATGGTCGCCTTGCGGAAGTCGGCGTCCAGCCGGACGACGTGAACCTGGTCCGTGTCGAGCGTGTAGCCCAGGGTCTGGGCGACCGAGATAAGGTCGCGCTTGGACGCCTCGGAGTTGGTGAAGAAATAGTCCGCGTGGGAGAAGACCCCCATGGCCCAGCTGATGAAGTCCTGGGTCAGCGGCCGGGTGCAGTGTTCGGGCGTCATGATCGGGATCATGTCGTGGACGAACGGAATGTAGTGGATGCCGAACCGCTCCTTGGCCTCGCGGACGTGCAGGAAATAGTTCTGGAGCCACCAGGAAGTGCCCAGGTTGATCAGATAGGCGCCGCGAGCGAAGTCGAACGCCTCGCCCAGGTCGATCTCGACCGTGAGCTCCTCCAGCGCGTCCAGCCACTCCGGCTCGGCCATGTCGCCGTTGGAGCGCGCCAGATCGCTGAGGCGCAGGAAGAGATCGGTGGGCACCTCAACCCAGTGGTCGCGGGCGCTGGAGAAGGAGCAGACCGACACGTCGAACCGCAGGTCCGGTTCACGCAGCAAGCCGGACACCACCTCGATCTGGACCCGCTGGATGCCGGTCGGAAGGCGGGCGTTCTTGAAGTAGCCGACCAGGTCGGAAATATCGAAGACCAGATGGACCTCGGCCTTCTGGCTTTCGATCATCGCGCGAAGTTCGTCCTGGGCCTCGGCGCCGGCGCGGATCGCGTTTTCCAGCTGGGCCAGGCGCTCCTGGTCGCCGTCGATCTGCGCGATCGTCGACAGAAGGTTGGTCACGTCGACCGGAGCGTCAGCCTCCTTCTTGCGACGCGAGACCGGGCGACGGCGGGCCTTGCTGGCCGCCTGCACGACTTCGCCGAGGCGGTTCTGGTCGATCTCGACGCCGCGCAGCGACAGGCTGCGAAGCTCGTCCAGGGCGTAACGCAGCGAGGGATCCAGTTCCGCCGCCTGCAGATAGTAGGCCCCGGCCTCGTCGATGGCGCCCTGAAGCTTCCTGAGGTGGCCGATCTGCAGAAGAGTGTCGGCGTTGGTCGGATCGAGGCGGAGCGACTGGTTATAGGCCTCGCCCGCGCCGCCATGATTGCCACGTTCCTTCTCGGCGTGGCCCAGCTGGACCCAGAGGTCGGCGCGTTCGGGTTTGGCTTTCAGAACCTTGCGGTAGGCCTCGGCCGCCGTGGCCCAGTCGCGCCTGTCGCGCGCCGTGTCCGCTTCGACCGACAGTCGCGCGATTTCCTTGGCCTGTTCGGCCTTGCGCGACTTGAAATTCAACAGGGGATGCAAGGCGTATCTCCGACGGGCATATCCAGGCGAGCGCCGGATCGACGCGTCTGCCCCGGACAGACGCCTAGTGTGACCCAAGCCTGCAAGTCAACCGCTCCAACCCAGACGGGCCGGCCACAAGCGCTACGGTTGACGACCTGCCGGTTGAACGGCCAGACTCGCGACTGCATGGCTTTACCGGCGACGCGTCGGCGCAAACGGCGAACCGAGCCCTCACCCTGTGCCGGAGTTCCGCGTGACCGCCACTTCCCCTCAGCTTGATCGCGAGGCCATCCAGCGCCTCTACGAACTGGTGCTCGGGCGCACGCCGGAAGCGGAGCATGTCTACGACACCTTCAGGGACTGTACGGTCGAGTTCGCCCTGACGGTCTTCTTCGACGGTCCGGAGTTCGCCGACGTCGTCCGACGCGAGGTCGGACGGCTGACGCCGCCGCGGGGCGGCTTCTATGACGCTCCGCCAAGCGAGGGGGTTCGCGCCTGGGTGGTCGAGACCCTGTCGCTGACGCCGGAGGGGCGCGAGGCCGTGCTCGCCGCCGCCAGCTGGGCCCAGATCTACGACCGTCTGTTCGACGATCCACTCTTCATAGAATCCACCGGGCTGGGCGAACGGCCCTGGACGCCGCATCAGCGCCGCGCGCTGAAGGCCATGGCCTCCACTCCGGACGGGAGCGCGCGCAAGGCCGAGATCGAAGAGATCCATCGCGGACGGGTCCGGGGCTGGGTCGTGGACGCCGCCGACCCCGGGACGCCGGTCGCGGTCGAGTTCTGGCTGGACGACGCCTTCGTCGCGGCGACGACCGCCAACGCCTTCCGGCGGGACGTTCAGGACGCCTACGGCGGATCCGGCATCGCGGGGTTCAGCTGCGACCTGTCGATCCGGGGGCAGAGGACTTCTGGCGGGCGGCTGGAGATCCGCGATGCGGAAAGCCGTCGCATCCTCGTGGCGGCGGATCTGCCGGACTATACGCCGCCGCTCGAGCCGCATGAATCCGTCCGGTCCGAACTGGTCCAGGTCCGGTCCGTGCTGGAGCGGCTGGAGGCGGCCCTGCCGGCCCTGGCCAGCCGACAGGGGTTCTCGCTGTCGGACTATCCAGACTACCACGAGGCCTTCTATCGACCGACACGCCCGGACGACCTGGCCATCGCGCCGGGAGAGACGGCGGTCGCCGCTATCGTCGCCGATGTCACGGGCGCCTCGGCGGGACAGGTCGAGGATCTGGTCTGGAGCGCCGTCCGCCAGATCGCGCCGGTCACCGGCCTGCATCTTCATGGGGCGGCGGACTATGACGAGGCGCTGCTGCGGGATCTTCAGACGCGGATCGACTGGTCAGGGACGTTGGCCGTGCCGGCCGCCGACTGGTTGAGCCTTCACGCGACCCGCATCTCGGCGCTGGACAAGGCTTCAGGCGAGGTCACGATCCTGGCGGGCGCTCCCGGCGTCCTCGCCCCTGACGCCGTGCATCGTCTGGCCGAGGCCCTGACGCAGGACGACGCCGGCGCCGCCTATGCCGACGACGATCGGCTGGAGGGCGACGAGCCGGCCGATCTGGCCGCCCATGTCCATCCCCGGTTCAAGACGGACTTCGATATCGATTGGCTGAGCCAGACGCCTTTTGTCGGCGACTGTGTCGCGTTCCGGACGGACGCCCTGCGGCCCCTGATCGGTCTGGACCACTTCGCCTCCGCCCTGGGGCCGGCCCAGGCGGTGCTCCGGCTCGCGCGACAGGGTCAGAAGATCGCCCACGTCCCGCGTGTGCTGTGGAGTGGTTGCGACGCCGAGGCCCTGGACGCACCGACCTGGCCCGAGATCGTGGCCGGCATCCTCAGCCAGGTGGAGGGGATCGTCGTCGAGCCCTACAGCGACGACCTGGGCTGCGCTCCGACCGGCGCCGCCCGGATCCGACGCGCCGTCCCGGAAGGCATCACGGCCACCGTGATCATTCCGACGCGCGACCGCCTGGATCTGCTGGCGCCCTGTATCGACAGCCTCGAGGCGGCGCGGCCGATGAACCGGACGGCCATGGATCTGATGATCGTCGATCACGAGAGCAGCGATCCGGAGACGGTCTCCTGGCTGGAGGCCATCCGGGAGCGTCCCGACGTGCGGGTCGGGGGCCATCAGGGCCCCTTCAACTGGGCGTTGATCAACAATCTGGCGGCCGCGACCTCGACCGCCGACGTTCTGGTCTTCCTGAACAACGACACCATGGTCCTGAGCCGCGACTGGCTGGACGAACTGGTCGCCCAGGCGATGCGGCCCGAGGTCGGGGTGGTCGGCGCCCGCCTTCTCTATGAGGACGGGACGCTGCAGCACGGCGGCTTCGTCGCTCGCGATCGGGTGGAGCACTATCTGAGCCACGACGGGGTCGGGCTGCCGGGATCGGACGCCGGCTATCTGGACCGATATGCCTTCCTAAGGCGTAGTGTCGCGGTGACGGGGGCCTGCATGGCCGTCCGTCGCGAGGTGTTCGAGACCCTGGGCGGGTTCGACGCGGCCCGGCTGGCGGTCGAGGGCAACGACGTCGATCTCTGCCTGCGGGCTCAGGCGGCGGGGTTGGCCGTGCTCTACAATCCGCACGCGACTCTTTATCATCTGGAATCGAAGAGCCGGGGCTTCTCGCGCGACGGCGCGGCCCGGCAGGCGTCGATCGCCGCCGGTCGGATCGTCTGGGATCGGTGGATGGAGCGGGGCTTCGGCGTCGGCGACTACAACCCGCATTTCGACCGTGAAGCGCGGCCCTTCGCCCGCCTCAGGTCGCCGACGATCGGCTGGCCGGAGCCTGTGGTTGCCCCGCCCGAGCCCATCCCGGCCGAGCCGGACCCCTCGTGGGCGGCCCGGCTCCTGTCCATGATCCGAAAGTCCGTCAGCGCTCCAGGGGCGTGATCGCCAGCGAATCCAGGAAGGCCTGACCCGGCAGGGCCCAGGAGTCCCGGGCCAGCACGTACCAGCTCAGGCCGCCGTGGTGATGCCAGCCGCAGCGGCGGCCGTGCAGGCCCGCCTCCCGGATCAGGGTCTCGACCCGCTCCGGCGAATGGATGACGCATTCCGGATAGACCCAGCTGGCGGTTTCCGGATCGAAGCCCCCCTCGGTCCCGACCAGCCAGTTGGCCAGCACCAGTCCGCCCTCGGCCAGGGCGGGCCGGAAGGCGTTCAGGGCCTGACGCCCGGCGGCCACACCCGTGTGAGAAAAGATCGACTGGGCGATGATGAAGTCGAACTGCTCGCCGAAGACCGAGCAGTCGTAGTCGGCGTTGTGATCGAAGCGGGGCGACTTCAGGCGACGGGCGTCCTCGCCCAGCTCGCGCGCGAAGCCCTCCTCCACCAGCCAGGCCTCGGGCTCGATGCCGAAATAGCCGCCAGCCTTCAGATAGGGAATCAGCAGCCGTCCCAGGCGCAGCGAGCCGCAACCCAGGTCCAGCACACGGTGACTGTCCCTCAGGCCCAGCATGTGCAGCAGGGCGAACTGGGCCGAGGACATCAGGTCGAAACGGCCGGGCGGCCCAACGAAGGCCCGGTAGTGGTCGGCCCCGGCGTGCAGACCGGCGGCCTCCTCGACCGAAAGGGATCGGATGTCCGTCACGCCTTATTCCTCTCACAGTTGCAGCGACGCTGCCCATAACATGGCGGCGTGCGGGCGTAATGGCCGCCGGTCGCCCGTTCGTCTATGTCCGGCATCGGTGATTTCCCCTGACAACCGAACGAGTTACGCAAAAGCATCACATTCGTCGTTTTTTTCGAGTCGAAAGGATCGAACCACGTTAGAGGGCCCCCGATAGGGCGGAAATGAGGTTGACGTCCTTCCCTCCATCGTCCAAAACGGCCACTGCCAGAGGGCGGGAGAGACCAGTTCGGTCTGGCCTGGTTCCTGTCATGGCATTCGACTCTCGCCCTTTCATGGACCTTTTGGGGGACCAAATGACTAAGACTCTTCTGCTCACCGCCGCCGCTGTGACCGCCCTGGTCGCCGCCGGTTCGGCCCAAGCCGGCTCGCTGTCGGCCCGCGCCGGCACGGCTCCGATCGCCGTTGCTCCGAACAACCCGTACAAGCTGGCCCGCGAACTGAACTTCGGTTCGGGCGTGCAGGGTTCGGTCGGTCAGTTCGACACCATCTTCACCTTCAACAACGCTCTGGCCGCCGGTTCGTACACCGTGACCCTGGCCTACTCGGGCGCCACGATCACGACCGCTCTGCCGACCACCACGGTGAACTCGGCTGGCGCCGGCAACGTCGGCGGCGTCGACACGACCAACGCTCTGGGCTTTGAAGTCGCCTCGGCTGCCGGCGGCAACGGTCCTTCGCAACTGACCGTCACCAGCCAGACCTCGACGCAGATCACCTTCGCTCTGCAGATCCCGGCCGGCAACACCGTGACCTCGATCTACGCCTCGCCGGCCATCCTGGTCACCGGCCCGATGTCGGTCACCGCCGCCGTCACCAACCAGGTCACGGGCGCCGTGGTCGATCCGGCTGTCATCCAGCCGCTGATCACGACGAACAACCAAGCCTTCGCCGCTCGCACCAACCGTGCGATCACGGCTGCTGACAGCAACGCCTTCAACGGCGGCGCTGGTCTGGACACCCGCATTGCCGAAGGCGCTGCTCCGGTCTTCACGACCCTGACCAACCCGGGTCAGATCGGTCAAGTTGACGTCGCCGTCGCCGGCACCGTCGCCTTCGACACGATCGTTCAGCCGGCCGCCGCTTCGACGGCCGTCTACCGCGACCTGAACGGTTCGGCCGTGACCCTGGCGGACGTGACCTCGGCCACGATCAACGTCACCGGCATCTTCACCGGCCTGACCTCCACGGCCAACGACTCGGCCGGCGGCCCGATCGCCGCCTCGGCGATCACGTCGCCGACCGCCACGTCGCGTCAGGTCGTCGCTCCGGGCGGCGCCAACATCGGCACCACGACCTTCCTGGTCAACCCGACCGGCGGCGCCGGCGCTCCGCAACTGCAACCGTCGGACTACGACGTTTCGGTTCAGCTGGCTCTGGCCTCGGGCTTCGCCGCCCCGGCCGCCTTCACGGGCACGTTCGAAACCATCCAGACGGACGGCTTCTCGTACATCATCCCGTGGGTCGCCTCGCAGACCCAGTCGGGCGCTTCGGGCAACCAGTCGGTCATCCGCGTCTCGAACATCCGTGCTGACGCCTCGACCGCCGGTGGCCGCGTCTACGTCCAGGTCTACAACCCGTCGACCGGCAACGCCGGTCTGTCGGCTGGTCGTTCGACCTTCATCGGCACCCTGGGCACCTCGGGCGAGCTGGTCATCACCAGCCAGTCGCTGGAAGCCGCTCTGGGCAACTTCGGCCGCGCCGACCTGCGTCTGACGATCGCCACGACCGCCACCACCGGCAACGCCCTGCCGGGCGCAGCTCCGGTCGGCGCCTCGACGATCGTCGTCAAGCGTCTGATCCAGACCTCGAACGGCGGCCTGACGGAAGTCGAGATCGTTGCTGGCGACGCTTCGTCGGCCACGAACCTGCCGGTCAACCAAGGCGTCAACTACTAAGAACGAAACGGCTCACGCCGTATCGTGGGGAAGGGAGGGCTTCGGCCCTCCCTTTTCTTTTGCGCGAAGCCCAACGCCGCGCCGTCCAGGCCATCGAATGGTCGCGGGGCGTCGCCAGGCTGTTTCAGGCGCGTTTTTCCGCTATCACTGCGGCCTACCTAGAGGGCTCTCCATTTGGATCAGATCGAAAACCAGACCCTGTCCGGCCGCGTCATCGTCGATGACCAGACCTTCACCGACTGCCAGTTCAAGAACGCCGAGGTCGTCTATACGGGCGGCACGCCGCCGGCCTATGTCCGCTGCGGCTTCGAGGGATCGCGTCTGGTGTTCGAAGGTCCCGCCGACAGCACGCTCCAATACCTGCGCGCGCTCGCCGCTGCGGGGCCCGAGTTCCGCGCCGTCGTCCTGTCCCTGATTCCCGAACTGACGGGCCAGTCCGCCGTCGCCGCTCCGGCCAACGACTGACGCGAACGCATGGCGACGATCCGACAGAGATCTCCCGAAGCCGGACTGCCCGGCGTCGATCCCCGTATCAGCCCGACCGGCCCGTCCGTCGAGGAGCCGGGCGAGGCGGTGACGATCCGTTTCGCCTCCGCGCATCGGCGTCTGGGCGAGATCCTGGTCGATCGGGGCATGGTCAGGCCGGCCGATGTCGCCAACGCCCTGACGCTTCAGGCCCAGAACGGCGGCCTGTTCGGCCTGAACCTCGTGCGTCTCGGCGCCCTGTCCGAGGCCCAGCTGCTGGAGGTTTTGTCCGAACAACTCGGCCTGGCCATTCTCGCGCCTGAAGACAGCCCCATGCCGGATCAGGTTTCGGCCCTGCTGGCCGAGATCCGGTCGCCTCTGTCTTGGTGGGCCGAGCGCGAGGCCGTCGCCTGGCGGGAGGCTGCGCCGGAAGATGCGCCGGACGCCGCGCCCGGCCGCATTCTCTGCGCCGCCGTCCAGCCGCTCGATCCGCTGCTGGCCGAGCGTCTGGGCCAGAGCCTGAACGAACCCGTCACCTTCCTTCTGGCCCAGCGCGCCCTGATCGAGGGCCTGACCCAGGACGTCGACGCCGATCACGCCGCGACGGTCGATCTGGGTCTGGGCGGGGCGGGGGCCGATGCCGCCCGCCTGCGCGAACTGGCCCAGGAAGCCCCGACCATCGACTTCGTCAACGCCGTCTTCGCCGAGGCCCTGACCCGGCGCGCGTCCGACGTCCACGTCGAGCCGTTCGAGGACCGCTTCCTGGTCCGGATGCGGATCGACGGGGTCCTGTCCACGGCCCGCGCGGCGCCCCGCGCCAATTTCGACGCCGTCTGCTCGCGCATCAAACTTCTGAGCGGCATGGACATCGGCGAGCGCCGCCTGCCGCAGGACGGACGTCAGTCCATCCGGGTCTCCGGCCAGGAAGTCGATCTGCGCGTTTCGACCCTGCCCTGTTCGTGGGGCGAATCGATCGTCCTGCGTCTGCTGGGCAAGACCAGCCGCCTGCCCGAACTGCGCGAACTCGGCGTCGGCGCGGAACAGGAGCGGACCCTGATCGGTCTGGCCGAACAGCCGAACGGGGTCTTTCTGATCACCGGTCCGACCGGCTCCGGCAAGACGACGACCATCTATCGCCTGCTGACCCACCTGAACGACGGCGAGCGCAAGATCATCACGGTCGAGGATCCGGTGGAGCTGGACCTGCCGGGCGTGATCCAGGTGCGGGTCCGGTCCGACATCGGCCTGACCTTCGCCGCCGGCCTTCGCTCCATCCTGCGTCAGGACCCGGACGTCATCATGGTCGGCGAAATCCGCGACCCGGAAACCGCGCGGATCGCGGTCCAGGCCGCACTGACCGGCCACCTCGTCATCTCGACCGTCCACACCAACTCCGCCCTCGCGGCCGTACCGCGTCTGCTGGACCTGGGGGTCGAGAACTATCTTCTGGCCGACGTCCTGCGCGGCGTGGCGGGCCAGCGTCTGGTCCGTCGCCTCTGCACCGACTGCTCGCGGCCGTCGACGCCGGAGGAGGCCGAGCTCCATGAAGCGGCCCTGCCCGACTATCTGAAGGTCGTGGTCGCCGGGGTGGCGGCCAACTGGCACGAGCCCGTGGGCTGTTCGAAGTGCGGTCAGAGCGGCTTCCGGGGCCGTGTGGGCCTTTACGAAGTCGCACCCGCGACGCCGGGGATACTCGCCGGCCTTCGCTCCGGCGCGGAGGAGGATCGCCTGACCGAGATGGCGCGCGCCGACGGCTTCCTCAGCTTCGGCGACGACGGGCTCTTGAAGGCGCGCCGCGGCGAGACCACCCTCAGCGAGGTCTACCGCGTGGCCGGTGCGGTCGAGGATCTGGACGATGCATAGCGGCTACTACGACCTGGAGGCGGTGGCCGAGGGCGTTCGCGACGGCGCCCACCGTCAAATCATCGGCGGCCTGTGGGACGAGATCGGCGATCACCAGATGGCCTTCCTGAAGGCCCAGGGGCTGACGCCGAACGACCGGCTGCTGGACGTCGGGTGCGGGTCTCTGCGCCTGGGCGCCCGCGCCATCGCCTATCTCGACGCCGGCCGCTATTTCGGCACCGACATCTCCGAGACCCTGATCGACGCCGGCCGCGCACAGGAGCTGGACGACGCTCTGCGCGCCAGGGCGCCGCGAGACCATTTCGCCGTCAACGACGATTTCGATTTCGGCTTCCTGCCCGAGCCGGTCGATGTGGCCATCGCCCAGTCGGTCTTCACCCACCTGCCGTTCAACCATCTGCGCCGATGCCTGGCCAGGCTGGCGCCCCATATGGCGGTCGGCGGTCGGTTCTTCGTGACCTATTTCGACTGCCCGGAGGACGCGGATCTCTACCTTCCGCGCCGGCAGGAGCCTGCGGGCGTCGTGACCCACGACTATCAGGACCCCTATCACTACCGGATGTCGGATCTGGAGCGTGCGGTCGACCGGGCGCCCTGGCGCTATCAGCCGATCGGGGACTGGAACCACCCGCGCGGCCAGCAGATCTGCGTCTACGTCCGGACATGACCGACACCCTGCCTTCGTTCGCCTACGAGGCGGTCGGTCGCGACGGCCAGGTCTCCAAGGGTGTGCTGACGGCGCGCGACGAGGCGGCGGCGCTGAGGCGGTTGAACGGCGACGGGCTGACGGTCGTGCGGATCAAGCCGGCCGTGGCGACGAAGGCGGCGGGCAAGAACCGCCATCTGCAGCCGGGTGAGCGGGTTCTGGTCCTGCGCCAGCTGGCCCTGATGCTGGAGGCCGGGGTGTCCCTGCTGGAGGCGCTGGAGACGGTCGCCCAGGGCATGCAGGCGCAGAAGGGGCGAGCCGAGTTCCTGGCCGCAATCGCGGCGCTGCGCCGCGGCGATTCCCTGGGCACGGCGCTGGAGACCCACGTCACTGGCTTCCCCTTCTACGTCTACGCCATGGCCCGCGTCGGCGAGGCGTCCGGCAAGGTGGCGGAGGTGCTGAAGGAGGCGGGCGAGCAGATGGCCTATGACGACCGTCTGAGGCGCGACTTCTCCAACGCCATGACCTATCCGGCCTTCCTGGGTCTGGCGGGGCTTTCGGCCGTCGGGTTCATCTTCACCCAGGTCGTGCCGCGCTTCGCCACCATGGTGGGCGAGGATCGCTCCAATGTGCCGGCCATGTCGCGCTGGGTGCTGTCGGCGGGCGAGTTCGCCAACGCCAATCTCGGCGTCGTCGGCATCGGCATCGCCGCCCTGGTCGCCCTGATCGTGGTCATCGTCGCCAATCCGGCCTTCCGGGCGCGGGCCTATACCCTGGCCCACGGCGCGCCCGTGGTCGGCGGGGTGTTGCAGGCGCGCGAGATCGCGTCCTGGGCGCGGCTGACGGCCTTCGCGCTGAACAGCGGGGTGCCGATCCTGTCGGCCGTGCAACTGGCCAAGGCGACCGTGCCGATCGGGCCGTTCCGGCAAGGGCTGGATCTGCTGGAAGGCGACCTGCGGGCCGGCCAGACCCTGGATCAGTCCCTGGGCGCCCATACCTCGCTGGAAGCCATGGACCTCAGCCTGCTGCGCGCGGGCCAGAAGTCGGGCGCGGTCGGGGCGATGTTCGGCTTCATGGCCGACAACTACGAGGGGCGTTTGCGCGACCGGATGAAGCGGATGACCGCGCTTCTGGAGCCCGCAGCCATCGCCTTTATCTCCATCATCGTCGGCTTCGTGGCCCTGTCGCTCGTTCTGGCCTTGTCTAGCGTCTACGAAGGCGTGGTGTGATCCGGCGCGGGCGCGAGGGGTTCAGCCTGATCGAGGCGCTGGTCGCCCTGGCCATCGCGGCCATGACCCTGACCGCCATCTTCGAGCTGCAGATCCAGATGGCGCGGGGCCAGCGTCGCGCGGCTGAAGCGCTGGATCAGGTCGCGGCGCAGGAAAACGCCCTGGCGATGCTGTCCAGTCTGAACCCGATGGAGCAGCCGTCGGGCGATATCCGCATCCCGAACGGCGACACGATCCGCTGGACCTCCGTGGCCCAGGGCCAGCCGGTGAGGGCCGCAGCGTTCCCGACCGGCGACGCCGGCTATGAGGTGCAGCGGTTCACCGTGACCGTGCAGATCGAGCGACCCTCGGGCCGGTCGCCCGGTCCCCTGGTCTTCGACCGGGTCGGCTGGCGCGGCTGACGCCTCAGGGCTGGGGCGGGGTCACGACCACGACGGGCGGGGCCGGAGCGTCTCCCACCACGACGACCGGAGCCGGCTCGGTCGCTACCGGCAAGGCCGTGTCAACGTCCGTCTGGCCCGCGCGTGGGCCCAGGCGCGGCAGAAAGGGCGGTCGTTCCGAGGCGCGTTCCGCAGACGGAAGGTCGAAGCCGATTCCGCGCACGCCGGGACCCGCCGAGAACGGGGTCAGGGTATAGGACCAACCCCGACCGGTGCGGAAAGCCGCGTTCATGTCGCGCGAATAGCTGTTCGCCAAGTCCGCCATGTCGTCATCGTTGCGGATGATTCGAGGCGTGATCAGGATCAACAGTTCGGTGCGGTCGCCGTCCACGGAATTGGTCTGGAACGCGGACCCCAGCAGCGGGATGTCTTTCAGGAAGGGGATGCCGACATTGGACTTGCTGTAGTTGTTCGACACCAGACCGCCCAGGACGCCGGTCAAGCCGTCGGCGATGGAAATCTGGGTCGTCAGGCTGCGATTCAAGATGGTCGGGCTGGCGATGCCCGCCGGGGCTGCGCCGGCAGAGGAGATTTCCTGGCTGATCTGGATATCGACCCGGTCGCCGTAGACGGTTGGTTTGAGGTCCAGGATGACGCCGGTCTGACGGTATTGGATATTCTGAAGAACGTCGGTGCCGCCGCCGCCGATGGCGGTGTTGGTCGCTCGCTGGGAGGCCAGGATCGGCACGTCGGTGCCGACCTGGAAGCGGGCCGACCCGCCTGATCGGGTCACCAGCTGCGGGCGCTGCAGGATATTGACCTTGTTGTTGGAGGCCGAGGCGTTGATGGCGGCGCGGAAATCCGGGCCGACGAAGGTGGCCAGCAGGCCGTCGCCGCCGATGTTGAGGCCTTCGGTGCCGCCCGACCAGACGCCGTCGCCGCGCGTCGCACGCCCGAACAGCTCCACCCCGATGTCCGTACCGTCAGTCAGGGTGACTTCGGCGATCATGACCTCGATCACGACCTGAGGGGCGGGCACATCGAGCGTCTGCAAAAGGGTGCGAAGCTGGGCGTAATCGCTGGCCGTGCCGGTGAACAGGATACGGTTGCCGGTCGGGTCCGTGATCAGCCTTCCGCCGAGGAACTGGCCCGAGGTGCTCCCGACGCCCCTGTTGTTCTGCGAGGTTGCGGCGGCCGTCGTGGAGGAGGCCGCGCCGCCCGTCATCCCGGCGAGAGGATTGGATTGCTGGGCGACCCCGCCCGGCACGCCGACCGGCGGTTGGATGGCCGAGGTCGTCGGGGCTTGGCCCATGGCCAACTGTCCCAGCGATTGGGCGTCGGTGTTGCGCACCTGATAGACGAAGGTCGTCTGCTGGGCGCCCAGGGCGGCCGGTTGGTCCAGGGTGTCGACCCAGAAGCGGGCGCGATCCAGAAGGTCCGGGTTCTCCGAGAAGACCAGGATCTGATTGGCCGCAGGGAAGGTCAGGATCGTGATCGCACGCGTGATGCCGATCTGGGTGCTGACCACATAGCCTTCGGTCGACAGCGCCTGGTTCAGGGCCTGGCTCAGAGCTTCGGCATTCAGGAAGACCGGTTCGACACGCAGGACGTCGGCGCCCGCGAAGCGGGGTTGGTCGATCTCGCGCAGGGCGCGGGCAAGGGCGGCGACGTCACGGCCGGAGCCGGACAGGATCAGGCTGTTGGAAGCCGAATCCGGCGTGACGCGAACGCCGGACAGCTGCGGATAGAGGTCGGCCAGCAGGGGCTGCAGCGCGCTGATGTCGATGGATTGGACGGTGAAGAACTGCACCACGCGGCTGGCGTTCGGTTGGGGATCCCGGCCGCGGATCACCTGGCCGCCGCCCGGCGCAGCGTCGGGCGAGCCGATGGTGATGTAGTTGCCGTCCGCGTAGACCTGAATGCCGTACTGGGCCAGGGCGCGCTGCGTCAGGCGGAACAGAGTGCGTTTCGACACCGTGCCGCCGGTTCCGCCGGCGATGACTTCCTGGCGCGAGGCGACGTCGGGGCTGACGGTGTAGGGCAGTTGCAGGACGCCGCCGAAGACCGTGGCGATGAACTGGCCCATCGGCTGGGGCGCCAGGGTGGTGTCGACCATCTCGTCGGAAACGAGGGCGTCGATCTGGGCGTCGGTGACCGGAGGGCGACCCTCGGGCCGGGCGCCGACGTTCGACGGAATGCGCAGGGTGTCGCGACGTCCCTGGGTCGGGGCGTTGTCCGTGGAGGCCGTCTCCTGATCGGCCTCCGCTGGAATGCCGGTCGGATCGGCTTGCGACACCGAGGTCGTCAGGGTGGGGAAGGTCGCGGCGCAGCCGGCCACCAGAACCAGCGGCAGCAGGCAGACCGCCAGTTTCAACGATCTTGCGTGGTCAGACATCACGGTCGCCAATGGCGCTTCTCCCAAGTCTCAGCCGAACAACCGAATCACCCGGATCTCCCGATCCTTTCGCAGGGTGACGGCATCTGCTGAAATTTCACTTATCCGCCAATCCCCGAAGCGGTCGCCCACACTCATGACGACGATTTGCGGCCCCGACGCGGCAGGATTGCGGACAAGCGCGCCCAGTCGATCGGTCTGGGGATCGCGATTGATGCCCAGAAGCGCCGCCTTGAAGGTGACGGCGACGTCCGGCGGCGGCGGAGGAGGGGGCGGTGGAGGCGGCGGTGGAGGGGGCGGCGGCGGTGGAGGCGGGGGCGGATCCGACCGCAGGGTCGAAAGGAAGCGCACCGCTGCGGCCGTGCTTTCGCCGGGACGCAGGGTCAGGCCGCGATCCTGAGGACCGCCGACGCCGCGCGTGACGCCGGGCGGCTCTTCCGGGCGGCCGGGGAAGGCCCAGCCCAGCACCAGGGCCAGGGCGAGCACCAGAGGAACGAAGATCGCAGCCCACTTCATCGTTGCGGCCCCGTGTCGAACATGCCGTTCGTGGCCGCGGCCCGCGCGGGCTGCGACTGGGCCGCCGATACGGCCGGAGCCTCCTCGTCGCGGGTCTCGACCGTCACGGGGAAGGCCAGGCCGATGCGGACGGTGCCGGGCGACAGCTGGCCGGCGATCCCTTCCATTCCGGGAGGGACGGGCCGGACTTCGTAGTTGAAGCGGGTGACCCGGAAGCCTTCCGGCCAGCTGGAGAGGATGTCGAGGAAGCGGAACACGCCCCGCCACACCAGATCGGCCTCCACCTCGGCGCCGAGCCAGGTGGTGGAACCCTCGTCCTCGATCCCGCTGTCGACGGTGATCTTCAGCCGGGTCAGTTCCGCCGTATCGGCGGCCTGTTTGATGCGACGCTCGATCAGGACGCCGGCGACGGCGGGGTTGGTGGCGTCAAAGCCCCAGTCCTTCATGTCCTCGACCGCCGTCACGTCGGCGGCCGCGGCCGAGACACGACGGGCGGCGGCGCGTTCCAGGCGTGCGGCCGAGCGCTCGGTCAAGGCGTCGACATAGGCTTCTTCCTGGGCGGTGCGCCAGTCCAGGGCGGCGATGGGGGCATAGGCGAGGGCGCCCAGCACCAGTCCGCCCAGCAGCACCCGCTCGCGAACCGTGGTCCGGGCAAGCCGCTCGGTCAGGAGCGCGCTCCTGACCCTGACCCATGCGGCGATATCGGCTGGCAAGCCCTTCAATGGCGATCCGTCATGCTTCGCTGCGCGCCGGTCGCCCGCAATTCGCATCGACCGTCCCCTGAGGCTGGGGTATAGCAGCCGACCGGGGAGCATAATAGCCTTCCACTTTCAGTACGGTCCCTCACGCCGGTGCTCATGAATCGATTCTCCAAAGCGTTCGAAAAGCTGGCCGCCTCACGTCGGCGTCTCCAGCGTCGTCCGGGTTACAGCCTGCTCGAAATTCTGGTCGTTCTGGCGATCATCGCCCTGATCGCGGCGGTCGTGGGGCCGCGCCTGTTCGCCCAGCTGGATCGGTCCAAGACCCAGACGGCCCGGTTGCAGATCCGCTCGCTGGAAGCCGCGCTGGAGACCATGCGTCTGGATATCGGTCGCCTGCCGACCGAGCAGGAGGGTCTGGCCCTCCTGATCCGGGCCGATCCGCAGACGGTGTCGGGCTGGTACGGCCCCTATCTGGACCGCGATCTTCCGTCGGACCCCTGGGGTCGTCCCTACATCTATCGCCCGCCGGCGGCGGATGCGACCGGTGCGCCGGGCGCGCCCGACCCCAGCCCCCAGGTGCTCAGCTACGGCGCCGACGGGACCGAGGGCGGCCAGGGCGTCAACGCCGATGTCACCTCCGATCAGGCCCGCTAGGCGTTGCCGGGAGGGCATGTCCCTCCTGGAAATCCTGGTCGTGCTGGCGATCTTCGCCATGGGGACGGCGGTCATCATGCCGTCGTCGGCAAAGATGCTGGACCAGGCGACGGCCCACGCGGTCTTCTTCGAGTTCCAGCGCGAGGTGTCCGACCTCCGTCGCGAGGCTAATCGCACCGAGACGCCGATCCGTCTGATCGACCCGCAGGTCCAGCCCGATCCGGCGCTGGGCGAGCGGCGAGTGCGGCTGAGGGAGCCGTGGCGCTACACCATGGCTCCGACGCTGGAGATCGACGAAGGCGGCGCGTGCGGGACGACGACGGCCAATCTGTTGAACGGCGACCGGGTCGTCATGACCCTGAGGACCGACGACGGGACCTGTCGGTTCAGCCGGCTGCAGACAACGGCGGCGCCGCCTCGCGAACCTTCATCTCCACAATGAGCGACTGCGAGGTCGGCTCGGTGCGCGGGCGCACGTCGTAGAAATAGCCCGAGCCCTCGAACTCCTCGATCAGCTGGTCGGCGATGGCCACCGCCGCATAGGGCAGGGTCAGGGTGATGGCGTCCTGACCGGCCTCCACCGCCGTCGGGGTGATGTCGTGATAGGCGACGATGCCGATGGCGGCGCCGGCGGCGCTGATGGGGTTGGTGGCCTCTTCCAACCGCTGATAGTCGGCCAGACGGCGACGGTCGATCTCCAGCGCCTGAAGGACGCCGGCGCGGGGCGTATCGGCCCGCATCTTGGCCGCCTCGACGCCGATCCGGCCGGCGTCGTCGCGAAGCTGAATTCCCTGGCCCAGCAGGAACATTGCAGCGGCGCAGGCGGCGACGGCGAAGCCGCCGGCCGCGGCCCCGATGGCCTGGTTCCGCGAGATCTCGGCGCGGGCCAGGGAGAAGGCCTCGCCGTCATAGTCCACGGGCAGAGATTGCGAGGTCGGCGGTTCGTCGGGCGCGTCGACGCCGCGCTGCAGGCTGGTGAAGGCCCGCCACGCCGGACCGTCGAACCGATCCCGGCGCCAGGCGGAGGCCACAAGGGCGCCCTGGCTCCACAGCTGGGCCTCGTAGCCGAAGCGCAGGCGAACCACGCGCCAGCCGTTGGCGGCGGGCTGAGCCAGGGTCTCGGGCCGGATCGCGGGCAGGACGCCGCCGAAGCGATCGGACACGGCCTGGGGCAGGCGGTCGATATCCCACCACCAGATGCCGAAGTCGCCGCCGGCCTTCACCAGGGCCGCGCCGCCGACCAGATAGGGCGAGGCCAGCTTGGCGTGCAGGCGCGCGGCCTGACGCCGGCGCGACCGGGGCAGGGCGGCGCTGTCGAAGATCTGGAAGGCGCAGAGATCGCGGGCCAGTAGAAGCACGGGCCGGCGCAGGCGGCCGAGCGCGCCGCCGGGATGCAGCGCCTCCAGCGTCCCGTCGGAGCCGAGGAAATCAACGCGTGGGATAAGGAAAGGCAGGTGCATCTGTGGGATCGGCTCTGGTCCGCTGGGGACCTTCGAAGGTTTCGGTCTGGTCGATCCAGAAGGGTTGATCCGGATCGCCCGGGGTCAGCGAAAGCCGACCGCGATAGACCCAGGGCGATTGCGTGTCGCGGATCGTAAAGATCATCCGCCCCGAAGGATATGTGTAGATGGCCAGGGGGTCGATATTCAGGTCCCGGCCGATGATCGCGCCCAGATCGGCCATGGACAGGATCGCACCCCGGTCCCGCGCCGCGATCGCCCTCTGGGTCTCGGTCTCGGTCAGGCCGAAGCGGATCCGGAGCGCGGCGGGGGGGGCGGTGTTGACGTTGCCGGTCGCCTCGGTGCTGTCGGCGACGACATTGTCGCGCAGCGCCCGCCATCGACGGGCGTCCACGGCTTCCCGCACCCCGAGCACCGACAGCCATTCGGCGCCCAGCAGGAGGCGACGGTTGGCAGGCCCGCCCTCGTCATAGTCGTCCGCCTCGGCCCCGTTGAGCGTCCTCAAGTCGTCGGAATCGACATAGTCCTGAAGACGCGGATAGAGGTCGCGGCGCCGGGTGATCGACAGGCCCGAGGCGGTCGCGAGCCGATCCAGCCCGGCCTGGTCCAGGGTCGAGACGTTGATGAGACCGGCCTGGTCCTGCACCCCGATCAGGGTCGGCACGCCGTCGATGGAAGCCTGATAGGGGCGGCCATCCATCCGGAGGTCTCCCGATCGCACGCCTGTGGTGAAGCTGGGCGTCATACCCAGAAACTCGCTGACGCGGCGCAGGCCGCCGACCTCGACGCCGGTGGGCGAGAAGGGTTCGGTGGCGGCCATCATGGTCACCGCCGCCTCGGCCGTCAGGGCGCGTTCCATGAAACGGATCCGCGACCGCGCGCTCTGCGCCTCGGCCGTCAGGCTGGACAGGGCCGTGATGGCGACCAGGAAGACGATGGTCACCACGCCGGTCACGGCGAGGACGGCGGGCAGGGCGAAGCCGCGGCGGGTCAACCTCCGAACTCGCTTTCTCGCGTCCAGCGCTGCATCGGGCCGGAGGTGACGCCGTCCAGAACATCGATCTGGCCCGGCGCGTCGAGCCGCACGAACAGGCGCAAGTAGCGCAGCTGGCTCGGGTCGGCGAAGGCCGTGGGATCGGAGCTGTAGCGGGAGTCCCACTCCCGGCCGTCGGAGGAGAAGGTGAAGCCCGCGCGTCCGGCGGGGACGGCCATCAGGGTCACGGTGCGGGCCCCCGCCCGACAGACAAGGGCCTGTCCCCCGTCGCGGTCTTCCAGAACCAGAGACAGCTGACCGGCCCAGCCCTGGGGCGCGCAAGGGGTGGCCCGTTTCATGACCACGGGCCCCTCCAAGCGGTCGGGCTCGCCCGTCACGGGCGTGTCCAGGCCCGTCTGGGCCATGGCGGGCGGACGAAGGGCGAAGCTCTGGATCACGGTCCGCAGATCCGACACCGAGATGTCGGCGTCCGCCGCCGCCATGGCGCGTCGGCCCAGGGCGAAGCCGCTGTCGCCGGCCTTCGTGCCGATCGAAAAGACGATGGCCAGCGCCATTCCGCCGATGGCCAGGACGACCAGGGCCTCGATCAGGGAAAATCCGGTTCTGCTGCGTCGCATCCCCCGGTTCTAGCGATCCGGAGCGGCGGAATCGAGCGTCCATGCCGCTCCGCTTGGCCGTCAGGACCATCGCTGGTAATGAGGCGGCGTCTCGGGGATGCGTGTGAACACACAGAAGATCAGACTGGGCGTTCTGGCCGGCGTGATTGGCGTCATCGCGATCCACGCGCCGACGCACGTCTTCGCCTCGGTCGCTCCGTCCGTCTCGGCCGTGTCCGAGGAGACGGAAACCGACGCCCAGCGCCGCGAACGACTGAACGCACGGATGGCCGAGATGTTGCGCTCAGGCGACGGCGCGCGCCTGACCCAGCCCGAGGCGCAGCGTCCCGCGCGGCGCGCACAACGCCACAGCGCCCCGGCTCGCGCCGCGCCCCCTCCGGCCCGACCCGCCTCCACGCCGGCGCCCGCCACGGCCCTGGCGATGAACGTCGCGCCGCCCGCGTCGTCGGGCAATAGCTGGGTCCTGGGCGGCGAGGCCGCGGCGACCTCCAGCTTCGCGCCCCCGCCCGTCACCAGCGCGCCGGTCCGGCGTTCCGGCGGGGCCTATTACACCCCGCCCCGCCTGGATCTGGTCACCGCGCCGCGCGTGCCGACCGACCCGGTCGAATGCCTGACCCAGGCGATCTACTACGAGGCGCGCAACGAGAGCGAAGAGGGCCAGGCGGCCGTGGCCGAGGTGGTCATCAACCGCACGCGCAGCGGCCTCTATCCGCAGTCGGTCTGCGAGGTCGTCTATCAGCGCAACACCCGCACCTGTCAGTTCACCTTCACCTGCGACGGCGCCATCGGGCGCGGCGCGGTGGACATGGAGAAATGGGCCAGGGCCGAACGGATCGCGCGCGACGTTCATTCGGGGCGCTCGCAGGCCATCCTGCCGGCCAACTCCGTCAACTATCACGCCAGCTACGTCTCGCCCTCGTGGGGACGCCGGCTGGAGCGGGTGCGCCAGATCGGCACCCATATCTTCTACGGCGCCGCCCTGGGCGGCGGAGTTCCGCCCGGAGCCGCCACCACGGTCGCCGCCGTCGCCGGGGCGGTGGAGGGCGGTCTCGTCTTCGTCCGCAACGAAGGCCTGGACCGGGCCTACGACGCGTTCCGAAACGCCGGCGCCCAGGCCGCGGCGCCGGCGCGTCCGGCGACGACGGGCGGGCAGCCGTAAACCCGGGGTCGACGCCCACCATCCGAAGTGACGGATCTCCTCGCGCCTTATGTCTGAGGCCTCGACCCGACCTCGCTCTAGATCGGCCGCACTTCCACGATCCGGTCGGTCGGGGTGGGCGGCGACGGGTCGTCGTCGGCGACGCGGGTCACGCGGCAGCTCTGGAAATCCAGCAGGCCTTCGAACACCGGGTGGGCGGTCCAGATGCGGAGCTGGGCGGGGGCATGCGCGTCCCAGATCCGGTCCAGATTGATGCCGTAGGCGCCCCGATGCTGGATGTCGCTCATCACGCGGCAGTATTCGTTCCCCGTGCCCCATTCGAACAGCAGGGGGACGTGACCGCGTTCGGGATCGACCGCGAAGCGGACGTCCACGCGCCACCGGCCCTGGGGCAGATGGATGTAGGGACCGAACACAAGCGGGCGCATCCGGCCCGTGACGTCGATCCAGGTGGTTTCGCCGACGCGGCGGAGACCCTCGGGATAGGCGAACCAGTGCGGCGCCCAGTTGGCGGTGGCGCCCGCCTTCACCGGCATCTCGTCATAGAGCGCCAGGGGCGATTCCGCGGCCAGCGGGTGAATGTGGTAGCGCTCGCCCTCGCGGCGCTCGACCAGGCCCAGGAAGGGGAATTCGAGCTGATAGCGGGCGGCGGCCAGGACCGGGGCGCCGAGGCGCGCGGCGATCTCCGTTTCGGCCAGGGCGTGGGAGCGGATGATGAGGTCTTCGCCGCCGGCGGGGACCGAGGGATCGCTCGTGCCGACGGCAGACGGGTCGGACACGATGCAGCGGGTCAGTTCCGGCCGCATCGCCGAGGCGTGATGAGCGAAGAACAAACCGGTCGCGCCCGGCGGCGGACCGTCGGCGTGCACGTCCGCGAACGACCACCCCATGGAGGCGGCCTTGTGGATCAGGGCGTCCCGCCACAGCACGCCCGCGGAGGTGGGCGTGATCATTACGGTCAGACTGTCCATCAGGCGGCGCGCAGCCAACTGTAGACGTCGACCGCCTCGGCGACATCGTGGAACATCTTGCCTCGTCCGCTCTCGATGATGAGGGCGCGGTCGCAGTAGTGGGCCACCAGATGGGTGTCGTGCGACGCCATCATGAAGGCGCGGTCGCCGCGACGCTGGAACAGTTCGTCCTGGCATTTCTGCTGGAAGCGGGCGTCGCCGACGGCGACCAGTTCGTCGATCAGATAGCAATCGAACTCGATGGCCAGGGACAGGCCGAAGGCCAGGCGGGCGCGCATGCCGGAGGAATAGTGTTTCACCGGAAGGCGCAGGGAGGGGCCCAGTTCGGCGAAGTCATCCACCCGCTCGAGCGTCTCCTTGTAGTCCTTGGCGTAGAGGCGCGAGAGAAAGCGCACGTTGTCGAGGCCGGACAGACTGCCCTGGAAGCCGCCGCCGAAGCCGATGGGCCAGGACGCCGACATGCGCCAGTCGATCTCGCCCATCGTCGGCGGCAGGACGCCGCCCAGCATCTTGATCAGGGTGGACTTGCCCTGGCCGTTCCGCCCCAGGATCGCCAGCCTGCCGCTTCGCCCGAGGTTGAAGTCGAGGTTGCTGAAGACCGGCTTGATCTGGCCGTGGAACGTCTTGCCGACGCCGACCACGCGCAGGCCAGGGTCCTCTACGAGGTCCTGCATCAGTCTTGCCGGTGCTCGCGAACGCCCGCCCAGACCAGCCAGCCCACGGCGTAGATCAGAAGGCTACTGGCGAAGATCGTCAGGATGGCGATCCAGCGGCGCGGCTCCACCGGCTTGTCCGGCAGGTTCGGGCTGACGATGCGGTCCAGGTACAGCTTCTGACGGCGCGCGTCGTGCTGGGCCGAGACCAGCGAGGCGGTGGCCTGGGCCAGTTCGCGGTCGGCCAGTTCGCGCTGCAGCGACAGGGTCTCGTAGACGCCGAGGCGCGGGGCCAGGGAGGTCGAGGTGCCGGCGACCTTGGCGCGTTCCGCGGCGATCTGACGTTCGTAGGCGGCGATCCGGCCCTCGATGACGGGCAGTTGCGGACTCTGCGGGGCCTCGGCGGCCAGCTGGTCGCGGTCGGCGCGCAACTGGGCGACCGTGGCCAGAAGGCCGCCGATCAGGGTGGAACTCTCACGCGCGGCCAGTTCGGGGTCGAGGAACTGTTCCCGGTTCCGGAAGGCGGTCAGCTGGTTCTGGATGTCCGTCAGCTTGGTCTGGGCCTCGTCGCGCGCGATCGTGGCCTCGGCGACCGCATCGGCGCGCGCCCGGTCGTTCAGCCGGTTGACCAGTTGCTCTCCGCCGGCCAGCAGGGCCTCGTTGAGGCTGCGGGCGTCCTGAGCCCGGAAGCCTTCGACCCGCAGGGTGCTGATGCCGGTGGTGGAATCGAAGCCCACCGTCACGAAGCGCTGGAAGCCCTTGTAGAGGCCCTCCTGGCTGCGCGAATCCCAGAAGCGCGGATACCGCGAGAAGGCGTCGGCGCCCGGCGGGTTCAACATGGCGGCGATGTCGTACCGACGACCGAGCTGCTCCAGGGCGTCACGCGAGGTGATGTATTCATGGACGGCGAAGGCCTCTGACTGGGCCGAGGAGAGACCCACGCCTTGAAGGGCGACGCCGAGGGCGGAGGGGGTGCTCTGGTTGGCCTGACGCACGATGAAGCGCGCTTCGGAGACGTAGCGAGGCGTGGCGATCAGCAGGAAGTAGATCATCGCCAGCATGGTCGGCAGTGCGACGACCATGAGGAAGCCCACGGGCAACCGGCGCCACCATGGCTTCGGCTCCTGCCGGAACGTCAGGGCCTCGGGGATCGGTCCGAGGTAGTTGATTTGCGATTCAGCCATGTTCAGTCCGTGCGGAGACCCGGTCTCCGTTGGTCAGTGTTTACTCGACGTCGATGCGATCGCGCGACGCCGAGATGATGAGCAGCCCCAGAATGTTGAAGACCGTGCCGACGAAGAAGGCGTACGGCGGATCGTAGTAGGTCGTCACGAACTCGCCAAACGTCGCCGACCGGATCATCTCGACCCCGTGCACGAAGGGAATGAGGAGGTAGATGTCTCGGTAGGCGGCCGGCAGCCAGGCCACCATGAAGAAGACCCCCGAGATCGGGATCAGCGAATAGCTGATCAGGCCGATCAGGCGCTCCATCAGCTCGTAGCGCATGGCCAGGCCCGTCAGGATCAGGGAGAAACCGACCGACACCCAGGCCAGCAGGAACCACCCGGAATAGAGGAGCAGATAGTCGTGCGGCAGGTCGACCTGTCCCAAGGCCAGAAGCACGACATAGACGATGAAGAAGGCGGCGGTCGCCCCGCCCAGCTCCAGAAGGATGCGCGCCATGAAGATGTGCATCGGTGCGATCTGGCGGTGATACATCAGGCCGAGGTTGGCCTGGAGCGCCGTGGCCAGAAGCCCGATCATGTGTCGCGTCAGAATGAGCGACATGTATCCGGTCATCACGAAGGGGGCGAGGCGGATGCCGTGCTCGTAGGACGGCTTGGTCGCGGTCCACAGCAGAAGCACGCCGAAGCAGAACATCAGGGGTTCGGCGATGAGCCAGGCGAAGCCCAGCCCCTGGCGCCCGTAGCGCGTCGTCAGCTCTCTCATGATGAGAGCGCCGAGGATGCGCGATTGACGCTCGACTGCGCCCATTATCATTCCGGCCACACTGAAAACGAAACCCCCGGGGGCGATGTCGCGCCGGGCCAAGCTCCATGGGCCCGGTGCGCAGTCAGGTCAATATGGTGGAGCCGTCCCGCCCGCCTGACCGCGATGATCTGTGGTTTCGCGGCTCTAGGTCAGTGGGGATCGAACACCGCGCCGAAATCGGTCTGGGCGCTCTCGAAATCGGGGGGCCGGCCGATGTCCAGCCAGTATTCGTGGATGGGGTAGGCGCCGACCACCTCTCCGTCCGAGGCGAGGCCCGCCAGCAGTTCGGGCATGTCGTAGGGGCCGCTGTCGGGAATACGCGACAGGACCGACCCGTCCAGACAATAGACCCCGGCGTTGGCCAGCCAGCGGAAGGTCGGCTTTTCGCGCAGAGCCGTCATGCGGACGCCATCCACCTCGGCCACGCCGTGGGGCGCCTGGAACTGGTGCTCGCGCAGACAGAGCGTGGCCTTGGCGCCATGTTCCTCGTGGAAATCGATCAGGCCGCCGAAGGCCATCCGCGTCAGGACGTCGCCGTTCATGACCAGCATCGGGCTGGTGATCGGACCGCGCACCAGCGACAGGGCGCCGGCCGTGCCGCGCGGGTGATCCTCTCGCAGGTATTCGATCTCGATCCCCATAGCGGATCCGTCGCCGAAATGGTCGACGATCATCTCGGCCAGATAGTTCACGGCCAGGCGGAAGCGGCTGAACCCCTGGGCCCGCAGACGTTCGATGATGGTCTCCAGAAGCGGGCGGCCCGCCACCTTCAGCATCGGCTTGGGGCAGGTCTGGGTCAGGGGGGCCAGACGCACCCCGCGCCCGCCGGCCATGATGACCACCAGATTGTCTCGTGCGCGGGCGGCGCCGACCGTGTCGGGATAGAGGCCGACCACCCGGCCCGAGCGATCGACCAGGGGAGCCAGGGTGACGCCCCGCTCCTCCAGTCGTTGCAGGGCGACGATGTCGGACCCCTCGACGGGCAGGGAGACCGGCGCGGGGTTCATCACCTCGCGTATGGGCGCATCCATCGGCAGACGACGCAGGAGGCCGCGCCGGATGTCGCCGTCGGTCACGCTGCCGATCAGGCGGCGGTTTTCGTCGATGACGACGATGAGCTTCCTGCGGATCGCATCCAGCCGGGCGATGGCGTCCAGCAGGGGCGCGTCGGGCCCCAGCAGGTTCTCGGCTATGCCCCCCGCCTGGCTCACACCGCATACTCCGCCGGGCGATAGAGGCCCGGATTGTCGCGGATGAAGGCCACGGTCCGGGCCAGCCCCTCCTCGACGGAGATCGACGGCGTCCAGCCGAGGCGTTTCTTGGCCAGAGACGCGTCGGCGTGCAGACGCTCGACCTCGCTGGCGGCGGGACGGATCCGCTGGGGATCGGGTTCGACCTCCACCGGCAGGCCGGCCGCTGCGCCGATCATGGCGGGCAGGTCGCCGATCGCGATCTCGCGTCCGCCGCCCGTGTGGACGGTCAGCCCCTCGATGCCCGGAACCGTCGCGGCCCGCAGGAAGGCGTCGGCCGTGTCGTCGACGAAGACGAAGTCGCGGGTGGGGCGGGTGTCGCCCAGCTTGATCGGTCGCCCGGCCAGCAACTGGACCGTGATCGCGGGGATGACGGCGCGGGCGCTCTGGCGCGGACCGAAGGTGTTGAAGGGGCGGAGCGTCACGACCGGTGTCTCGAACGACCGGTGGTAGCTCTCGGCCAGCTTGTCCGCCGCGATCTTGGAGGCGGAGTAGGGGGACTGGCCGACCAGCGGATGAGCCTCCGTCATCGGTACGAACTGGGCCGAGCCGTAGACCTCGCTGGTCGAGGTGTGGACCAGCCGCTGGACGCCCAGCTCGCGCACGGCCTGAAGCACATTCATCGTGCCCAGGATGTTGGTGCGGACGTAGCTCTCGGGCGCCAGGTACGAATAGGGGATGGCGATCAGGGCGCCGAGGTGGAAGACGATCTCCCGGTCCGTCACGGCGTCATACACGCTGTCCCGGTCGGCTAGGTCGCCGCGCCGCACGTCGATCTCGCCCCGGATCGGCGAACGATCCAGCCAGCCGGCGTCCCCATCGGAGGTGTAGCGGACCAGGGTCCGGACCTCGGCCCCGACCCCGACCAGCCGTTCGCACAGCCGGCTGCCGATGAAGCCGCCCGCGCCGGTGACCAGAACCCGTCGGCCGTTCAGGGCCTTGCTGACCGCCTCGATGTCCACGACCGACCTGCCCGGCGTCCGGCGGCGTGATTGCGCCCGGACCGTCCGAATCAGAGTCTAAAGGAGCGCTACTGGCGCGTCACGGAGGCGGACATGATCGGCGAGGGCGCATCCGCCGGACGGGTTCTGGGTCTGGTCCCCGCGCGCGCCGGGTCGCAGGGCCTGCCGGGCAAGAACGTGCGCCCTCTGGCCGGGCGGCCGATGGCGGCCTGGACTTTGGAGGCCTGTCGCGAATCCCGCCTGCTGGATCAGGTCGTGGTCTCGACCGACGACGAGGCCGTCGCCGCCGTGGCGACCGAAATGGGCTTCCCGCCGCCCTTCCGTCGCCCCGATCATCTGTCCGGTCCGCAGGCTTCGGTGATCGACGCGGTCGAACATGCGCTCGAGACCCTCGGCGGCCGCTGGGACTATGTCGTTCTGCTGCAGCCGACCTCGCCGCTCAGGCTCGGCATCGACATCGATGCGGCGATCACGCTCTGCCACGCCAGCGGCGTCTCTTCGGTGATCGGGGTGTCGCCGGTGCTGAAGCCTCAGACCTTCTATGGACGCGTCGGTCACGAGGGACGGTTCCGGCAGGACGAAACCCGGCCCGAAGAGCCGGTCATCATCAACGGCGCCGTCTATGTGGGACGGCCGGAAATCGTGCTGGAGCGTCGCACCTTCCTGGGGCCGGATACCTTGGCGCATGTGATGCCGCCCGAGCGAGGATGGGACGTCGATACCGCCTTCGACTTCGCCGTCTGCGAGGCGCTCTGGCCCCATGTGCGCGGCGACCGGGCCGGGCCGCTGGACAGCGTGCGCCGCTAGCTGAAATCGAGATCGATGAAGGGTTTGCGGGCCAGCCCCGTGAAGTCGGTCGTCTCAAGGATCGCGGCGATCCGCGTCCCGGCCTGTCCGTCACCGAATGTAGCGGGCTGAATGCGCGCCTGAGTCTGGAACTCCGGCGTCAGGGCGCGGGCGATGGCCTCGGCCACCGCGCCGGGCTCTAGAGCGCAGTCGATCACGCCGGGGCTTCGCAGGCGTCCGGCCTGACGGTCCCCGACATTGACGACCGGCGCGCCCACCGCCGGCGCCTCGATCAGGCCGCTGGAAGAGTTGCCAACGACGGCGGCGCAGGCGGTGAGGGCGGCGGCATAGCCTCGTGCGCCCAGCGATTCGGCGACCCGAATCTGGTCCGGACGGGCGGCGGCGAAGTCGAAGATGGCTTTCCGGATCTCATCGGCTCCGGCGTCGGCGTTGGGCAGGGTGATGAGGACGACGCGATCCTCGACGTGCGCCAGTCCGCCGAGAAAGGCCTCGATCTGCGCGCGGGGCGACAGCGATCCCAGGGTCTCCGGATGGAAGGTGACCAGAAGAAAGCCGGGCGGCAGGTCCAGCCCGGTGATGGCCGACGCCTCCGCCGGCGTGCTGCGACCGAAGGCCGTCAGATTGTCGATCCCGGTCGATCCGACGGTGAAGACGCGTTCGGGCGCCTCTCCCATCTGCAACAGGCGGCGGCGATAGGGTTCGGCGGCGGTGAAATGCAGGGCGGCCAGCTTGGTGATCGCATGGCGGACGGCGTCGTCCACGGCCCCTTCCGTCCGATGGCCGCCTTCCAGATGCAGGATCGGCAGGCCCAGGGGTACGGCCGCCGCCGCCGCCGCCAGCGCCTCGGTCCGGTCGCCCAGGATCATGATGGCGTCCAGATCCAGCTCGGCATAGGCTCGGGCGCACCCCGCCAGGGTCTCGGCCATGTCCAGCGCCGCCGACAGTCCTTCGTCGCCCGCCATGGGGGAGGGAACGCGCGCGGCCGGCGTCCGGCCGTCCGCCTCGATCTCCTTCAGGGTGGCGCCGTGCCGCTGCGACAGATGCGCCCCCGAAACGATCAGGAGCGGACGAATCGTCTCCGATTTGTCAAAGGCGGTGAGGACGGGACGCAACAGCCCGTATTCCGCCCGGGTCGCCGTAAACACTCCGATGTTCCTGTTCGCCCGGATCATCCGCTGGCAGCTCCCGTCAGACCACGACGGCATAGCGGGGTTCGCGCCGTCGAGATAGCGGGCGCCCGCCCGGCCCAGATGACGCCGCGTGCGGCGCCACCTTATGGCCCAGCTTGCCGATTTCCCCTGTAGCTTCAACGTCACGCTCAAGGTTCCAGCGGTCAAATCGGCATGGGCCGCTATCGACCTCCTGCAGCAACGCTGTTATGACCCCGGAAGGCGGTGAGACCGCCGCAATAATCAATTATGGCTGCGGAGGGCTCACACCCATGCGTTTCAAGACCTTGTTCCTGGCTTCCAGCGCGGCGGCGGCTCTCGCCCTGTCGGCTGGCGCTGCTTCGGCTGAGCCGGACGGCTGGTACGGCGCGATCGACGCCGGCTATCACGTTATCGACGACATCAATCTGGAAGCGTCGGGCAACGGCGTGAACTGGAAGGCGGAGATGAACGACGGCTGGGCCGCGTTCGCGCGTCTGGGCTATCGCTTCAACCCGAACTGGCGCGTCGAGCTCGAGGGCGGCTACCGCTCGGGCGACATCGGCCGCATCCGTCACTCGACGGGCTCGGTTCCGTCGGGCGTCTGCAACGTCTCGCCGGCCGTCGGCCCCTGCCACTCGCCGGAAGGCGACATCGAATCCACCACCCTCATGGCCAATGTCATCTATGACATCGGCGGCGAGTACTGGGGCATTCGTCCGTTCGTCGGCCTGGGCGTCGGCGTCAATCGCGTCAACACCGACTTCGTGGGCACCATCCGCGGCCAGCGCACCGTCGCGATCGCGGCTGACGACACCTCGACCAAGTTCGCCGCCCAGGCCCTGGCCGGTCTGAGCTACGCCGTCGGCGATCGTACGAACATCGACCTGACGTACCGCTACCTGACGGGCGACATGGAGTTCGCGACCTTCACGAACTCGGCCCTGCCGGTGAACAACTACGGCACGTTCGGCGGCGACTACGACCAGAGCCACACGGTGACCCTGGGTCTGCGCTACGCGTTCGGCGGCGAAACCGCCCCGCCCCCGCCGCCGCCCCCGCCCCCGCCGCCGCCGCCTCCTCCGCCCCCGCCGCCTCCTCCGCCCCCGCCGCCGCCTCCGCCGGCTCCGGTCGCGCGTGAGTTCGTGGTCTACTTCGACTGGGATCGCTCGGACCTGACGGCCGAAGCCCGCTCGGTGGTGACCCAGGCGGCCAACTACGCCAAGACGGGTCGTCCGACCCGCGTCCTGGTCGTCGGTCACGCCGACACCTCCGGCTCGGCCGCCTACAACGTGGGCCTGTCGAACCGCCGTGCGCGCACCGTGGCTGACGCCCTGGTCGCTCAAGGCGTCGCCGGCGGCGTCATCGCCCTGGACGGCAAGGGTGAAACCGCCCTGGCCCGCCCGACCGCCGACGGCGTTCGCGAGCCTCTGAACCGTCGCGCCACCATCGGCATCAACTTCTAAGACGTCTGGAAAACGGTCCCGATCTCCCCAAAAGGAGATCGGGACACGAGCCAACGAAACAGAAGATGCCGAGCGCGGGCCCAAGGCCCGAGCGTCGAATTCAGACTGACATTGAGCCCGGCGGTCTCACCCGAGATCGCCGGGTTTTCTGCTTTCGGCGACCCGGATCGTTGCGGAAGCCGGCCAATGTGTTGACCGCGACGTCGTCAGACATCAAACCGCCGGGGTAAGAGGGCGAAGGCCCGGATCGGTCGGCGGGGCGTCGACGGAACGAACAGCAGCCCGACAGGGCGCGCCTTCGACGGGCGTGAGTGCAATGCGGAAACCCTGATGAGTCGCCATATCAAGTCCTTCCGCCACTACCTTTCCAGACTGCCCCTGTTCGGCGGCGTCAACCGGCTGGAGGCCCGGATCGAGGCCCTGGCCCGTCAGACCCATGAGGTGGGCTGTCTCCTCGTCGAACACAGGCGGGAGATGCGGTCCGTCCTGGCGGGAATGAGCCTTCCCAATCCGGCGATCTGGCGAAATCTCCCGGCGATGGTCTCGGGGGAACCGGCCGCCAACGCCTTCCCCATGGCCACCGTCTGCCGCCAGGCCAGCTTCGACGAACCCTATTTCGCCTACTGGGCGGCCCGTCTGGGCGAGGGGCTGCGGTATCACCGCAAGCTCTGGGAATTCGTCTTCATCAGCCAGGTTCTGTGGGAGCGTGGCGCGGTGGTCAGCGGCGCGCGAGGGCTCGGCTTCGGCGTGGGTCTGGAGCCCCTGGCCGCCTTCTTCGCCTCCCAGGATTGTCAGGTCACCGGCACGGACATGAGCCCGGAAGTCGCCCAGGAAGCCGGCTGGGTCGACACCAACGAACACGCCCACGGCAAGGAGGCCCTGCGCCGTCCCTGGGTCTGTCCCGATCATCTGTTCGATCGCAACGTGGCCTTCCGCGAATGCGACATGAACGACATCCCCGACGACCTGCGCGACTATGACTTCTGCTGGTCGGCCTGCGCGCTGGAGCACCTCGGCTCGATCGAGAAGGGGCTGGAGTTCATCGTCCGGTCGGTCGAGTGCCTGAAGCCGGGCGGATGGGCCATCCACACCACGGAGCTGAACCTGAGCTCCAACGAGGACACGGTCGACAACATGGACACCGTCCTGTTCCGTCGTCGCGATCTGGAAGAGCTGAAGGCCCGGCTGGAAGCGCTCGGCCACACCGTCGCGCCGTTCGACTTCGATCCCGGCGTCGATCCGCTGGACGCCTATATCGACATCCCGCCCTACAGGGTCGAGCCGCACCTGAAACTGGCTCTGTGGGGGTATTCGGTGACCTCGGTGGGGCTCATCATCCAGCGCGGCCCCAACTAGGGGTCAGGGAGCAGCCGTCGCCGCCTGGGCCGGGGTACGGCGCATCAGGGCCTTGGCCGCGTTGCGCACGAAGGCGCGACGGCCCAGCCAGCGCGCGAAGGACAGAAGCGGCGTCTGCCGAACCGAAGAGGTCGCGCCCGCCGCGCGCCTTCCCAGGTGATAGTCCACGGCGGCCTTCATATAGGCCGAGTTGCTGGGATCCAGTTCGACCGCCCTCAGGATGTGGGTCCGGGCGTCGGCCGTGTCGCCGTTCAGCCAGCACATATGGGCCGCCCAGCCGTGCAGGTGCGCCACATTGTCCGCCTGGCCGATGACCTCGGCGGCGATGGCGCGAGCCTCTCCGGGACGGCCCGCCACCGCCAGGGCCTGGCCGTGATCGACCAGATAGGTCAGGGCCCGGCCGCTGTCGGCGACCAGACCCTCGAACAGGGCCAGGGCCTCGTCGTGGGCGCCGTTGCGCAGCAGGAGCCGGGCAAGGTTGAGACGGGCATGGTGATTGGCCGGGCTGGCCTCGACCGCACGGCGCGCCAGGGCGAGGGCGAGGCCGCGCCGATGCTCCGGCTGCAGGGAAGCCATTTCTCCCAGATAGACGCCGCTCTGGGCCTTGCGGCTGCGCGCTTCGCGCTCGAAGGCGTCGACGTCCAGCACGTCGTGCAGCGCGCGCAGGACCAGGTCCCCGAGAAGGCCGATCTCGCTGAGGAAGGTGGTCACCGGGTGGGCGGTGTAGGGCAGGCGGATACAGTTCGGGGCGGCCTCTTCGACGATCCGTCGGCCATGCCAGCCGTCCAGCCCCCAGGGATCGAAGGCCAGGATGACCCGCGCCTTGACCTCGAGCGGACCGTTCAGGGCCTTGATCCAGGCGATACGATTGGCGTCCTGGGACCAGCGCCGGTCATGGGCCGCCACCTCCGGGTCGAGAGTATATTGAGGCGACAGGGCCAGGGCGGCGTGGGCACCGACCGCGTCGGCGAACCGGACGGCGGCGTAACCGCCCATGCTCGACCCATAGGTGATGACCCGCGACGCTCCCTCCAGGGTCGCGCGAACGATCGCCAGCGCCGCGTCCAGATCCTCGTACTGGTACCAGTCCTCGGCGCGGCCCATGACGTGGATGGCCGAGATCTTCTGGCTGCGAAGCCAGGACTCACCGAAGCCGGGGCGAGAGAAGCCGTGCCCGATGCCATAGTTGTCGAAGGTCACCACCCAGCGGTCGCGGTCGCCGGCGGCTACCTGGCGCACAACCACATTGTCGCTGCGATAGAGGTCCCGGGTTTCGGACGCGGTTTCAGTACCCAATTCCATGCGCCGAGGTTTAGCGTATCCAAACCGCCCGGCCAATGAGCGCGCGTCGCGGGCGAACCGGCGCCCCTGTCGCGCGAGGGTGGGGGGGGGCGAGGCGCGCGAAGACCGCAAAGGCTGCGGCCCGGAACCGCAAAAAGTCGGCGACCAGACCCGCCGATACCGCCATCGGTGACCGCACAGACGGCCGATGCCGCATTCAGGCGTCCAGCGTGGTCTCGATGACGTCGCAGACGCGGTCGATGTCGGCGTCGGTCAGGCTGCTGCCGGAGGGCAGGCAGAGGCCGTTGGCGAACAGGGCCTCGGCCACGCCGTCGTTGACGACGAGGGCGTCCCGGAAGACGGGCTGGAGGTGCATGGGCTTCCAGACGGGGCGGGCCTCGATGTTCGCCGCATCCAGCGCAAGGCGGAGGTGGTCGGGGCCAGCGCCCGTGATCTCGGGGTCCATCACCATGACGCTGAGCCAGCGGGTGTGGCGGCGGCCCGGCGCCTCGGGCGCGAAGGCGAGGCCGGGGCGGTCGCCGAGCCGGGCGACATAGCGGTCGAAGATGGCGCGCCGACGGGCGACGCGGGCCTCCAGCGTCTCCAGCTGGGCCAGGCCCAGGGCGGCGGCGAGGCTGAGCATCCGGTAGTTGAAGCCGACCTCGGCGTGTTCGTAGTGGATGGCCGGCAGGCGGGCGGCGGCGGCCAGATTGCGGGCACGGGCGATGAGCGCCGCGTCGTCGGAGGCCAGCATGCCGCCCCCGCCCGTGGTGATGATCTTGTTGCCGTTGAAGGAGAAGGCGGCGGCCTGCGCCCCGTGGCCCGCGTGACGGCCGTTCAGGGTCGCGCCGACCGCCTCGGCGGAATCGAGGATGACAGGGACGCCATGGGCGTCGGCGACGGCGCGGATCGCATCGATGTCGCAGCACTGGCCATAGAGATCGGCGGGGCAGATGGCGCGGACGGTCAGGCCTTGGACCTTCGCGCGGTCGAACGCCTGTTCGAGCAGGGCGGGGTCCAGGTTCCAGTCGGCGGCCGAGCAGTCGACGAAGATCGGCCTCGCGCCCGCGTGGACGACGGGGCTGACGCCGCCGATGAAGGTCAGAGTCGGGCAGATGACGGCGTCGCCGGGCTTCAGGTCCAGCATCGTCAGGGCGACCTGGAGGGCCGCCGTGCCCGAGGACAGGGCCGTGGCGTGGCCGAAGCCGGTCGCCTCTGCGAAGGCGCGTTCGAAGGCCTCCACCACCGGCCCGGCGGACGACACCCAGCCGTCGTCGAAGGTCTGGAGCAGGCGCGCGCGCTCGGCAGGACCCATGTCGGGCGCGGAGAGGGAAATGCGGGCGGGTCCGGTCACCGGGGCAGGAGAGGCCGCGTCGCCGCTTTTCGCAAGCCTCAGTGGCTGGTGCGGATCAGGACGGCGTCGGAGGCGGGGCGTTCGGCGGCGGGCGTGTAGCGCTCCACCATGGTCTGGCCCACGGCGATCACGACGGTGGCGGTCAGGATGGCGGAGACGAGGCCGGCCGCGATCATCTTGACGCCCTGCGCCAGATGGCCGTCGTCGCGATTCCACACGTCCTGATCCATGCCGCTCCCCCGAGTCGTCAACGCGCTCAGGAAACACGGACGCGTTCAGGACGCAAGTCACTGAACCGTGTGCGATAAAAAGAAATGTCCACAGCGCGCCCGACCGGAGCCGGACGCGCCGTGGGGATCGGTCGGGATCAGCCCGTGAACGGACGGATCAGGATTTCGACGCGACGGTTCTGGGCGCGGCCCTGCGGCGTGCCGTTGTCGGCGACCGGGGCGCGCGAGGAGACGCCGGCGACATACATGCGCTCGCGCTGCACGCCGTTGCGGATCAGGGCGTCGGCGACCGACAGGGCGCGGCGCTCCGACAGGGGCTGGTTGATCGCGTCGCCGCCCGAGGAATCGGTGTGGCCCACGATGTCGACCAGCGAACGGTCGTATTCGGCCAGGACGCCGGCGACGTCGCGCAGGACGGAATCGAAGCGCGGGTCGATGTTCGACTGGTTGGTGGCGAAGGTGACGTCCGACGGCATGCGCAGGACCAGGTTGTCGCCCTGACGCGCCACGCCGACGCCGGTGCCCGACAGCTCGGCCTCCATGGCCCGCTGCTGGCGGTCCATGTAGTTGCCGACCGCGCCGCCGGCCAGGGCGCCCACGCCCGCGCCGATCAGGGCGTTGCGACGGCCCTGATCGCCGTCGGAGGTGTTGGTCAGATAGCCGAGGACCGCGCCGCCCAGAGCGCCGGCCAGAACGCCCGTGCCGGTGTTGTTCCGCTGCGGCGTCGACGAATAGGGATCCATCGTGGTGCAGGCGCCGGCGCCCAGCATGGCGGCGACGCCGAGGCTCGTGACGATGAGGTTCATACGCATGGTGGTGCTCCTGAGTGTTCGTTCCCGTCTCGACCGGAAACGTGGCCTTACGGTGAAGGTTCCTGTCTGACCCCAGGATGAACGAACCGGGCGTGGGCTTTCATCCGTCGTGAAACTGCCAATTTGCGACGGCAGGGCGTATGAACGTCTCCCCCGGCGATCCGTGATCGTCGTGTCCGCACTCGAAAGGCCCGCCCCGTGACCTCCACCCTCGACGCCGCCTCCGCCGCCGCTCCCGGCCAGACCAAGGGCATCAAGCCGGTCTCGATGTCGCGCTACGACACCGACTTCCAGGGCTTCAGCGACGACCTGGGCGCCTCGTTCAAACGCTATGGGTTCGCGGTCATCGCCGATCACGGGCTGGACGAGGACGTGATCCAGGCGGCCATCGACGACGCCAAGGCCTTCTTCGCCCTGCCGGAGGAGGTGAAGCGCCAGTATCACCAGCCGGGCACGGGCGGGGCGCGCGGCCTGACGCCGTTCGGGGTCGAGGCGGCCAAGGGCGCGGCGGCCGTGGACCTGAAGGAGTTCTGGCACGTCGGCCGCGAGCTGCCGGAGGGCCACCCCTATCGCAAATACATGCGCGACAACCTGTGGCCGACCGAGGTTCCGGGCTTCAAGCCGCATTTCTACGGGATGTTCGAGGCCCTGGATGAGTTGGGCGCAAAGATCTTGAAGGCCATCGCCCATTACCTCGAACTCGGCGACGACTATTTCGAGGACAAGGTCCAGCTGGGGAACTCGATCCTGCGCATGCTCCACTATCCGCCGGTGGCCGCGGGCGCCGCGGGCGTGCGGGCCGGGGCGCATGAGGACATCAACGTCATCACCCTGCTGCTGGGCGCCGAGGAGCGGGGTCTGCAGCTGAAGGACGCCGACGGCGAATGGCTGGAGGTCGCGCCGCCGCCGGGGGCGCTGGTCGTCAATATCGGCGACATGCTGCAGCGTCTGACCAACCACGTCCTGCCGTCGACCAGCCACCGGGTGGTCAACCCGGAGCCGGACCGGGCCAGCTTCGCCCGCTATTCGACGCCCTTCTTCCTCCACTTCAACCCGGACTTTGTGATCGAGACCCTGCCGTCGACGATCTCGGAGGAGAACCCGGACCGCTATGCCGGCAAGTCGATCATGGCCGAGGACTTCCTGACCGAGCGGCTGAAGGAAATCCGGTTGCTGTAAGTCTTCCCTCTCCCAGAGGGAGAGGGCTTGAGGCTCGCAGAGCGCAGCGATGCGCCAGCCGAAAGGGTGAGGGGTTACGGTGTTTGGGTCGGACGCACCGTAACCCCTCACCCTTTCACGCAAGTCTGATCGCCCTTGCGGGCTCTCAGGCGCTCAAGCCCTCTCCCTCTGGGAGAGGGTAGGCTTACGCCGGTTCCGCTTCCGGCTGCACCGCGCCCGGGCCCTCGGCGAACTGGCCGCCGCGGCGGTAGCGCCACAGGTAGGACGGGGCGATGGCTTCCAGACCCGTCGCCTCGATGCCGAAGGCCGAGAGGCCTTCCGCGCCCGGGGCCGCGACATTGTCCGACTTCAGCATCAGGACCTGATCGCGCGTCAGCACCGGCGGAATGCCGACGATGGCGGTCAGCTCGGCCAGCGAACCGATCATCCCGGCGGCGAAGAAGGGCAGGGGCGCCAGAAGGCGACGGCGGCCGGTCTCGCGCAGGATGTATTGCAGGATGTCCTTGAACGACCAGACCTCGGGGCCGCCCAGTTCGAAGGTGCGGCCGGCCGCGTCGGCTCGCGTGACGGAGCGGGCGACGGCCTCGGCCACGTCGCCAACCCAGACCGGCTGGAATTTCGTCGAACCGAACCCGATCAGGGGCAGGGCGGGCGACATCGTCGCCATGGAGGCGAAGCGGTTCAGGAAGCCGTCGCCGGTTCCAAAGACGATGGAGGGACGCAGGATGACGGCGTCCGGCTTGATCTTGCGGACCGCGGCCTCGGCCTCGCCCTTGGAGCGGCCGTAGTCGCCTTCGGATTTCGGGTCGGCGCCGATGGCGGACATCTGGACCAGCCGGCCGACGCCCTGGGCCACGCAGGCCTCGGCGATGTTGCGGCTGCCCTCGACGTGGGTCTTGTCGAAGCCGCGACCGGGCGTCTCGAACAGGATGCCGACCAGGTTCACGGCGGCGTCGGCGCCGCGCAGGGCCTTGGCCACATCGTCCGGGTTGGTGATGTCACAGCGGACGGGCTGGATCTGGCCCACGTCGCCCATGACCTTCAGGTCCAGGGCCGAGGCCGGGGTGCGGACGGCGACGCGGATGCGCCAGCCCTTACGCGCCAGGGCGCGGACGGCCTGGGTTCCGACGAAGCCGGAGCCGCCAAAGACGGTGACCAGGCCAGGAGTGAGATCGGACATCGGCGTTCCTTCAGGCGGCGTCGTTCGGGCCCGAAAGCCCTTGTAGCGGGGGGATAACCGATGGGCCGGGCCCTCGCAACGCGGGGGTTTGTGCAGAACGACAAGAAACCGTCGAAAACCGTGTTGACCGGCCCCAAACACTGCCTTAAGGGTCCGCGCCTTCCGGTGAGGCAAGCGTTTCGGCGCAACGCCTTCCGGGGCCCAGGTGGCGGAATTGGTAGACGCGCTGGCTTCAGGTGCCAGTGATCGAAAGGTCGTGGAGGTTCGAGTCCTCTCCTGGGCACCAGTTTCCAAACGGCGCCGTGTCGCAAGACACGGCGCCGTTGTTGTTTCGGGGGCTCCTCCCCGTTCGCCGCTTGGCGAATGGGGAGGTGGCAGCGAGCCCTTGCGAGCTGACGGAGGGGTTCTTCGCGCCGCAAGAACCCCTCCGTCTCTTCGCTTAGCTACGAGCCACCTCTCCATCGCTGCGCGACAGGGAGGAGACGCCACCGCGCACTTGGGTTAGACCGCACGCATGACCGTTTATCTGCACGAAGGCGACCTTCCCGACGGCCTGGACCTGGGCCGTCAGGTCGCCGTCGATTCCGAGACCATGGGCCTGCGGTTCCGCCGCGATCCGCTGTGCGTGGTCCAGCTGTCGGCCGGGAACGGCGACGCCCATGTCGTGCGCCTGAACCGCCCCGACTACGACTGCCCGAACCTGAAGGCCCTGATGGCCGATCAGGACGTGCTCAAGATCTTCCACTTCGGCCGCTTCGACATCGCCATGGTCGAGCTGCATCTCGGAGTGGAGACCGGGCCGGTCTATTGCACCAAGATCGCCTCCAAGCTGGCGCGGACCTATACCGACCGTCACGGACTGAAGGACGTGGCGCGCGAGCTGGCCGGCATCGATCTGTCGAAGGCGCAGCAGTCCTCCGACTGGGGCGCGCCGGAGCTGTCGCAGGCCCAGCTGGAATATGCGGCGTCGGACGTGCTCCACCTGCATGTCATCATGAACCGGCTGAACGAGATGCTGGTCCGCGAGGGCCGGATGGAGATCGCCCAGGCCTGTTTCGACTTCCTGCCCGTGCGGGCGCGTCTGGACCTGATCGGGTTCGAGGACGACGTCTTCGCCCACACCTGGGCCCGATGACCCACCTCGACCCGACAGAGGATCGCAAGCGCGCCGACGAGACGAGATTGGCCCAGCAGGCCGGTCGCTGGCGCTCGCGGTCGCGTCGGGTCCAGCTGTATCGCCGTCTGCTGCCCATCCTGATCCTGGTGCTGGCGGGCGGGGCCCTGACCTGGACGGTGTTCCGCACCGTCATGTCGGGCGTCGAGCGCGAGGCCAGCCAGGCGCGGGAAATCCGTCTCGACAACCCCATGTTCCACGGCCAGGACGCCCAGGGGCGCTCCTTCATCATCGGCGCCCAGGGCGCGGTGCGCGATCCGGCGACGGGGCGGTTCCGGCTGAACGGCCCGGTGCTGAGGCTCAATCTCGGCGGCACCAAGGTGACCGAGATGACCGCCGACGCCGGCACCTACAACGAGGCCGAACGTACCGTGACCATCGGCCCGAACGTGCGGATTTCAGACGGCGGATCGGGCTTCACCCTGACGACGCCGGAGGCCGTGGTCGACACGGCGGCGGGCGTGGTGACGGGCGACAAGGGCGTCCAGGGCAGCGGCCCTCTTGGAACCATCTCGGCAACGTCCTATGCCATCCATGACCATGGCCAACGGGTCGTGTTCAGCGGTTCTGGCGACAACAAGGTGCAGGGGACCATCAACCCCGCTTCCGGTGAATGACATGAAGACCAGCCACCTCATCCTGACCGGCGCGGCCGTCCTGGCCCTGGGCCTCGGCGGCGCCGCCATCGCGCAGACCCGCTCGAGCGTCAGCAACCAGCCGATCGGCTACGGCGCCGACACGGGCGAGTTGACCAATACGGCGGTCTCCCTGCGCGGCCGTGCCGAGATCACCCAGGGCGACACCCGTCTGCGGGCCAACGCCATCGAGGGGGCGCGCGACGCCTCGGGCGCACTGACGCGGATCGAGGCGACCGGCGAGGTCTATTACGTCACCCCCAACGAGACGATCCGGGGCAACCGCGCCGTCTACACCGTGTCGAACGCGACCGTGGTCGTGACCGGCGACGTCATCCTGACCCAGGGCCAGAACGTCCTCACGGGCGGCAGCCTGACCTACAACGTCGATAGCGGACAGGCCCGGATCGAGGGCGGCGGCGGACAGAACAGCGGCAGGGTGCGCGGCGTCTTCTATCCGAACGGGACCAACTGAGCCGGAATGGCCCGCAAGGAACTCTCCGCCCTCAATCTGGACGAGCGTGACGCCGAGACGGTCGTCGCGCCCGAGCCCGTGGGCGAAAAGGGTCTGAGGGTTCGCAACATCGCCCGCGCCTTCGGCGCGCGTCAGGTGGTGGCCGACGTCTCCCTGACCGTCCAGCGCGGCGAGGTCGCCGGCCTTCTGGGGCCGAACGGCGCCGGCAAGACCACCTGCTTCTACATGATCACCGGCCTGATCCCGGCGGACAGCGGCTCCATCTGGCTGGACGGCGAGGAGATCACCGCCCAGCCCATGTACCAGCGCGCGCGCATGGGCCTGGGCTATCTGGCGCAGGAAGCTTCGATCTTCCGCGGCATGACGGTCGAGCAGAACATCATGTCGGTCGTGGAACTGAACGAAACCGGCAAGGCCATCGAGGTCGAGACCACCCGCCTGCTGGAAGAACTGCACATCGACCACCTGCGTCACGCGCCCGCCACGGCTCTGTCGGGCGGTGAGCGGCGGCGCGTCGAGATCGCCCGGTCCCTGGCCGGCAAGCCCAGTTTCATGCTGCTGGACGAACCCTTCGCCGGCATCGACCCCCTGGCCATCGCCGACATCCGCCAGGTCATCCGCTATCTGGCGGGCGAGGGGATCGGGGTGCTGATCACCGACCACAATGTCCGCGAGACCCTGGACATCATCGACCGCGCTTCTATCATCTCGAACGGCAGCGTGCTGTTCGAAGGCACCGCCGACGAGGTCATTCACGACCCCGAGGTGCGCCGCGTCTATCTGGGCGACCTTTACGGCTGACGCAGAACACCGTCAGATGGCGTTCGGGAGAATGCCGTGCAGACCGACGCCGAACTGATCGACCGCATCTATGAAAGCTCCGTCGCGCCCGAGCTCTGGCCCGGCGTGCTGGACGAGATCGCGGCCATGATCGAGGCCCGGGGCGGCCTCCTGTTCTCGGCGCGCAAGACCCTGCACTGGACCGCCTCGGACACGGTGCGCGAGGTGTTCGCCGAGTACGTCAACGACGGCTGGTTCACCCGGTGCAGCCGGCGAGTCTGCATCATGAACGCGGCCGAGCCGGGCTTCTTCACCGAACAGGATTTCTGGACGGAGGAGCAGATGGAGGCCGACCCCATCTATCGCGACTTCTTCCGCCCGCGCGGCCTGGGATGGTCCGCCGGGACCGGGCTGCGCGTGCCCAGCGGCGACAACATCGTCTTCAGCATCGAACGGTCCCTGGATCAGGGACCCGTGCAGCCGGAGCATCTGGAACGACTGGACGCGCTTCGCCCACACCTGGCCCGCAGCGCCCTGATCAGCGCGCGTCTGGGTCTGCAACGCGCCGAGGGGGCGACCGAGGCCCTTACGGCCATGCGCCTGCCGGCCCTTCTGCTCGACGACGCGGGCCGGGTGGTCGAGGCGAACGAGATGATCCAGCAGATGAGCGACCGGATCGGTTTCGCCGCCGGAAACAGGCTGACCCTGCCGGACCGGTCCGCCAACGAGGCTCTGGCCGAACGGCTGGCGGCTTTGGGTTCGCACGGCGGCGATCTGTCCTGCAGCCTGCCTCTGAAGGATGATCTGGGCGAAGCGGTCGGGGTGCTGCACGTCGTGCCGGTGCGGCGCGGGGCCCACGACATCTTCGGGCGCGGCTATGCGCTTCTGGTCCTGACGCCCATCGGAACCGACAAGTCGCCGTCCGCCGATCTGATGCGCTCCCTGTTCGATCTGACCCGGTCGGAATCGCGGGTGGCGCGGGGGCTGGCCATCGGCAAGACGGCCGAGGAGATCGCGGCCGAGGGCGACGTGGCCCTGACCACCGTCCGTTCCCAGATCCGGCGCGTGCTGGAGAAGACAGGCTGCGCGCGTCAGGCCGAGGTCGCCTCCATGCTGGCCGGTCTGGCGATCGGTCCCAACTGACGGCCGGATTAACTACAAAGAACATTGTTCGACATCATCCATCCGGATGACGACGGAGGGGCGGCCCGGCGCGAACGTGCGGGCGGCGCTCACGGGATCGTCGGAGGGAGAGACCGAACCATGAAGACCATTCTTCGCGGCGCTCTGGCGCTGACCAGCCTTGTGGCCCTGTCCGCCTGCGGCAGCGACCTCATCACCGGCGGACCGCTGATCCGACCCGGCGAACCGCTGGGCCAGATCCAGGTGGTCAACACCTCGGTCGATCCGCTGGACGCGGTCTTGCTGTCGGACTGTTCCGCCTCGACCTACGGGCTGAACCGCCTGCCGCGCGGGACGTCGATCCGGCCGGGCGGCGCCTACAGCTTCACGGTTTCGGCCGGCTGCTGGGACGTCATGGCCGGCACCATCGGCTACGGTGACGGCAAGCAGCGAATCCAGGTGCCTGCGGGCTCGATCCAGCAGGTCCGCGTCCGCTAGGAGCGGCGCTTGCCGAAGACCGGCGCCGGGGTCAGGCCGTTGGCCGCCGCCGGACGGTTCCACTCGGCCTCGGGCCAGGTCGAAGCGCGCTGGACCGGCGCGGGCTGGCTCGGTCCCGGGCCGAAGTCGAAGATCGGCTTATAGGGTTCGTCCGACATCCCGTTGGCCCGCTTGGCCTCGGCGAACAGGGCGTCCAGACGATCTTCGTCTAGGGCCGAACCGCCGCCGAAGTCGCCGTAGCGCTGGCCGGGATCGCGCGGATCGGGACCGAAGGCATTCTCCCCCTTCGTGCCGGGCAGCAGGGTCAGGACGAACAGGATCAACTGACCGACGTAGCCGAGCACGCCCAGCAGACCGGCCGCGCCCAGACCCGCCATGACCGTGCCGAGGAAGGCCTCGCGACTCGCCCCCAAGCCGACCGATCCGATGGCGGTGGCGATGGTCCCGACGGCCATCACGGCGCTGAGAATTGACGGAACCATCAAGCCCAGCCAGATCGCGCCCTTCCCGCTGTCGTGCAGGCGACGCACCAGGACCGCATAGTTGGGAACGATCAGGGCGACCATGCTCAGCACCATGAGGCCGAACACCACCACCACGCTCTTCGACACCTCGGCCGGATGGGCGTCCTGCCCCATCGCCATCGTCGCAAGCCCGATCAAAAGGGCGTACCAAAAGCCCTGAAGCACGGCGAAGAGCCAGTATTCGCTGCGGCTCGCGCGACCCTTGAAGTCGGCATAGCGGATCAGTGGTCGAAACAGGATCATGCGCGGCCCCCCGCATCTGTCGAGGTCCGCACGGTTGCATCATCGGCGTGAACGCAGCGCAAAGGCGCGTGGTTAAGTCGGCATATCGTCGGGCGGCGAATGGGTGAAAGCCGGCGTTAACCGATGCGGGGCATGCTGACAGCAAGTTCCGGGCCATTCCGCCCAGTGGGGGCGACGCGGGTGATCGGTCAGAGGCTTGAGGTTCGGCAGGGGCAGGGGCTGGTCATCACGCCCCAGCTGCAGCAGGCGATCAAGCTGCTGCAACTGTCCAACCAGGAGCTGGACGAATACGTCGAGTCCGAGCTGGAAAAGAACCCGTTGCTTCAGCGCGAGGAGCCGGAAGCCCCCGCCGAGGCCCAGCGCGAAACCCCCGCCGACACCACCGAACTGAGTTTCAACGAGGCCGAGGCCTCGGACCGCTCCTCCAGCGTCGATGCGCGCGAGGACGACGTCTATGGCGACGCCACGCCCGGCGAACGGATGTCCGACCGCATGGCCGATGACACAGCCCAGCCGGGCTTGTCCGACTGGTCCTCGGCCGGCAAGGGCGGGTCGTTCAACGATTCAGAGGACGGCGAACGGCCCGAGCGCCACGACCCGACCCTCTGGGAACACCTTCAGGAGCAGGCGTCGTCCGCCGGCTTCTCGACCACCGACCACGCCATCGCCCTGTCGCTGATCGACGGGGTGGATGAGGGCGGATACCTGCGCGGCGAACTGGCCGAGATCGCCGACCGTCTGGGCTGCGGCCTGGAGCGCGTCGAGGCGGTGCTGGCCGTCTGTCACGGCTTCGAGCCCACCGGCGTCATGGCCCGCTCGGTGCCGGAATGCCTGAAGCTGCAACTGATCGAGCGAAACCGCTTCGATCCGGCCATGGGGGCCCTGCTCGACAATCTGGATCTGCTGGCCAAACGCGACCTGTCCGGCCTGCGGTCGGTCTGCGGCGTCGACGCCGAAGACCTGGCCGAGATGATCTCGGAGTTGAAGGCCCTGACGCCCCGGCCGGGCGCGGGCTTCGCCGGCGAGATCGCCCAGACCGTCATCCCCGACGTCCACGTCCGGCCCGATCCGGCCGGCGGCTGGCGGGTGGAGCTGAACTCCGACACCCTGCCGCGCCTCCTGGTCGACAAGCGGTATCACGCCTCGATTTCAGCGGGCGCGCGGACGGAGACCGAGAAGGCCTTCGTCGCCGACTGCGCCGCCCAGGCCAACTGGCTGGTCAAGTCGCTGGACCAGCGGGCCAAGACCATCCTGAAGGTCGCGTCCGAGATCGTGCGCCAGCAGGACGCCTTCCTGGCCTTCGGCGTGGAGTTCCTGCGCCCCCTGAACCTGAAGACCGTGGCCGATGCGATCGGCATGCACGAGTCGACCGTCAGCCGGGTCACCTCGAACAAATATGTCTCGACCCCACGCGGCGTCTTCGAGCTGAAATTCTTCTTTACCGCCGCGATCCAGAGCGTCGACGGCGGCGCCAGCCACTCCGCCGAAGCCGTCCGCCACCGGATCAAGTCCATGATCGACCACGAAGGACGCGATGGCGACGTTTTGTCCGACGACCGGATCGTCGAGATCCTTAAGGAAGCCGGCATCGACATCGCGCGGCGCACGGTCGCCAAGTATCGGGAAGCCTTGAGGATTCCGTCGTCGGTCGAGCGCCGGCGCATGCTGAAAAGCGCCTAGCCGAACAACAAAGCGTGACCGTAAATTTGGTGTTCTCCGTTGACACCTTTCGCGGTCGGTCGCGTTCTATCCGTATGCAAGTCCAAGTCAGCGGCAAGCAAGTGGATGTCGGCGAAGCGTTAGGCTCGCGCATCTCCCAGGAACTCGAAGACGGAGTTGGAAAATACTTCGAACGCGGCGGTCAGGACGCCGAGGTCGTGGTGTCCAAGGACGGTCACGGCTTCAAGGTGGACTGTTGGGTCCGCCTCGCGTCGGGGCAGTCCCTTGTGACCACCGGTCTCGGCGGCGATGCCCACGCCGCGTTTGCTGACAGTCTCGACAAGCTCGAGAAGCGGGTCCGACGCTACAAGCGCCGGCTCAAAGATCACCACATCGGACCCAAGGGACTGTCGCCTGAGAAGACCGAGATGGCCGCCGCCTCGGTGGCCCGCAGCATCGTGCTGCGCAACCCCGACGATGACGTCGAGGATTCCCTGTTCGACAACGCCGGCGCCGACGACGGCCCGCCCCCCGTGGGCATGGTCATCGCCGAGAGCGTTTCGGAGATCCGCACCATCACGGTCGGTCGCGCCGTGCTGGAGCTCGACATGACCGGCTACCCGGTCGTCTTCTTCAAGAACGCCGCTCACGGCGGTCTGTCGGTGGTCTATCGCCGACCGGATGGCAATGTCGGGTGGATCGACCCTGAACGCACCGCGTCGTTGAATGGACACGGTTCTGTAAACGGTTCTGGCGCATAAGACTTCCCACGGGCGCGCGAACCGTATAGACGGCGCGCGCCCAACGGGCATGCCTACAACCTCGAGTATGAGTCGGGACGGTAATGGATATCGGGGAACTGCTGGTTCGGGACGGGATCGTCCTGAAGTCCGGCGCGTCATCCAAGCGGCAGGCCTTGCACGTCGTTGCATCCGCCGCGGCCCAGGCCATGGGTCTGGATGAGATTCGCGTCTTCGACGCACTGATGGAGCGTGAGGCTCTGGGCTCGACCGGTCTCGGTTCGGGCGTGGCGGTGCCGCATGCGCGTCTGGCCGGTCTGGAGAGCGTGAAGGCGGTCTTCGTGCGCCTGGATACGCCCGTGGCCTATGACGCCGTGGACGACCGGCCGGTCGATCTGATGTTCGCCCTGTTCGCCCCGCCCAAGGCCGGCGCCGAGCATCTGCGGGCCTTGGCCGCCGTGTCGCGGGCCATGCGCTCGGCAGAGCTGCGCGAACAACTGCGTCAGGCCCACACGGCCGACGCCATTCACGCCCTGTTCGTCAGCGACGCGGACGTGCCGACGGCGGCCTGAAGCCACACCCATCCGTTCACCCCAGCGAAGGCTGGCGTCCAGATGGAAACTCAGTTGATTTGAGCAGCCAGGCCGGTGCGCCATCCCTGCCGTATCTGTCCGTAATCTGAACCCCAGCCTTCGCTGGGGTGCACGGCGGAAATGGTCAGTGCACCGACACCGGCGCCAGTTCGTGCGCCACGGCGGCGGCGAAGGCGGTCTCGCGGTCCATCATGACGGCCAGACGTTCGCCGTCCGCGCCATGCACGGCATAAAGCGTCTGTTCCGGGTCGATGACCAGACCCTTGGCGTCTTCCAGCGGGGCGTCGGTCAGGGCGTCCGCCATCACGTCGGCGGCGGTGATTTCCCGCACGTAAACCAGGTTGGGCGCGCCCAGTCCGGCAAAGTCTTTGTTGGTCATGATCGGCGTCATAGCGACCGCCTCCTTACTCAAGAGTGACAACGCCCCGGCGCGCCGCGAGTTCGCGGCTGCGTCATAGCAGCGTTAGATGGGTGTTCAGCCGACGCTGATCGGGATGCGCCGGATCGGCTCCAGGTTCTCGGGCCGCACCAGTTCGACGTGCAACAGACCGTGCTCCAGCCGGGCGCCCTCGACCTCCAGCCCATCGGCCAGGACGAAGCTGCGGACGAAGCCGCGCGCCGCGATGCCCCGGTGCAGGAAGGCCTGATCCGGAGACGCGGCCTCCCGCTTGCCGGCGATGGTCAGCTGTCGCCCCTCGATGGTGATGGCCAGATCGTCGGGCGAGAAACCGGCGACGGCCAGCGAGATGCGGACGGCGTTATCGCCCAGTTGCTCGACATTATAGGGCGGATAGCTCTCGGCCGCGGCCTTGGCGGCGCGGTCGATCAGGGCTCGGGTCTGGTCGAAGCCCAACAGGAAGGGGCTGTCGAACAGCACGGTTCGGGTCGTCATGGTTCAGTCCTCGACAAGCGACTGCGGCCTGAAAGCCCCCCGGGATCGGCGAGGCCTCGGCCGTCTTCCGATATGGGCAGACCCGCCGGTCGGAGCAAGCCCGCACGTCGTCGCCGCGACGGCCTCGCCTCGTCAAGACCGGGACGGCGGAGACGGAATGAGAAACGCCCCACCTCTTCATAAAGCCAAGGTTGGTCGGGGTCCTGCACACTGATAGCGTGAGCCTTCACAAGTCTCGGGAGCATGCGATGCCGACTTTCACCGGAACCACGGGCGCCGACGAAATCATCGGTTCCGAAGGCGACGACGTCATCGACGGTCGCGGTGGCGCGGATCGCATCTATGGCCGGGGCGGCGCCGACCAGATCCGCGGCGTGCTCGGCGCGGTCGAGGTCTACGGCGGGGCCGGGGACGATACGGTCACGGTCGGATACATCGATGGAGTCCGCCCGACGGTGGGCACGACGCCCACCACCGGGTTGATCGACGGGGGCGACGGCTACGACACCCTGGTGTTCGATTCCACCGGCGTGACCCCGAATGCGGTTCTGACGGTCGAGGCCGCCCAGGGCTTTCCCAACAGCCTGCGCGCCAGCCTGTCGGAGAGCCGGGGCGCCGGCGCGCTCTGGATCGTCTCCCGCATCGACGGGTTCGAGCGGATCGTCGGCCCGAACCTCGCCACCGAATGGAGCCTGAGAGGTGCGAACCAGTCGTGGACCATCGTGGGCGGGTCCGGCAACGACAGCTTCGCCCTGGGCTCGACCACGGTCGCCAATATTCGCGGTGGTGCGGGCAATGACATCTTCGGCGTGAGCTCAGGGTCCCAGCTGTTCGGCGAGGCTGGCGACGACACCTTCTCGGTGAACGGCGCTGATGGGGCCGTGACGCTGGCGGCCGGCACACTGATGGATGGCGGCGAAGGTTCCGACACCCTCTTGGTGTCCGGCAACGACGTGTCCCGCAATCTGGTTCTCGGCGACGGCGTTTTTGGCGGCGCGACCCACCGGTCGATCGAGAACCTGACGATGACTGTTTCCGGAGGGCAATCCGGCAACCCCCTGACCATCAACGTCACCGGTACGGCCGATGCCAATGTGATCCAGATTTCCCAACTGTCGCCGCGGCTGTCGGCTTACTACACCGGCGAAATCCGCGCCGGAGCGGGCAATGACGTCGTCCAGACCGACGGCGCCCAAGTCATTTATGGCGGGACGGGCGACGACATTCTGACCGGTACCATCGGGGCGATCTACGGCGAGGAGGGCGATGATGTTCTGTACGGGGCCGGGTCGATGTTCGGCGGCGACGGCGACGATATCGTCCGGGTCGGCGCGGTAAACGATGGCAATCGCTACGACGGAGGCGCCGGGATCGACACCTTTATCGGGGTGGGACACGCCGGCGCGACGTTCAACATCTCCCTGCCGGCGGGGACCATAACCTTCAGCGATCCGAACCGAACGGCCCAAGGCTCCATCACGGGCTTCGAGCGGGTGATCACGGGCGGCTCGACCGACACCATCACCATGTCGGGGTCGCACGACTATGTGCAGGCCGGCGGCGGCGCGGACATCGTGCGCGGCGGCGCGGGCAACGACATCATCTATGGTGACGACCTGGTGGAGACCTCGACCGACGGGGCGGACCAGTTGTTCGGCGACGAGGGCGACGACCTGATCTTCGGCATGGGCGGCAACGACACCCTGTCGGGCGGGGCCGGGTCGGACGTCCTGGTGGGCGGGGGCGGCAGCAACACCCTGGACGGCGGCGACGGTTACGACCTGGCGGTGATCGGCTATGCTCGGTCCTCGGCCAGCATCACCTATGTCGACGGCGCGATCCGCATCGAGGGGCTGACCGGGGCGGCCGACACCTTGAGGAACATCGAGGCCGTCCGCTTCACCGACGGCGTCTATGACGTGGTCAACGGCCGGCTCGTCGCCCAGGGACGGATCATCGCCGGGACGGCCGGAAACGACCGACTGATCGGCACGGCGGCGGCCGATATTCTGAACGGCGGAGCGGGCAACGACATTCTGCGCGGCGGCGCGGGGTCGGACCTGATCGACGGCGGCGCCGGCATCGACACCGCCGTCTACGCCGGCACGCTGCGCAGCTATTCGACCGTCTCCTTGAGCCTCGTCGGCGGCGGGCAGGAGGGCGGGTTCGACCAGCTCTCGAACATCGAGGTCCTGCGCTTTCTGGACGGTCGCCTGTCCTTCGACACCGGCGACGCGACCACGGTGGTCTACCGCCTGTACGACGCCGCCTTCGACCGGGCGCCGGACGTGTTCGGCCTGGCCGACTACAGCCGCGCCATCCAGGAAGGCCGGGCGACCGTCCAGGGCATCCTGGACATCTTCGAGGGCTCGGCGGAGTTCCAGGCGCGTTACGGCGCGCTGAACAACGAGCAGTTCGTGCGCGAGATGTACCGCTTCTCCCTGAACCGCGAGGGCGACGCGGCCGGGGTGGCCTCCTATGTCGCCGCCCTGAACGCCGGCACGGCAACGCGCGCCCAGATCCTGGGCATCTTCTCGGAGTCGGCCGAGCATCAGGCCCTGATCAACACCGTCATCACCTCGCGCGGCATCTTCATCCAGGACGAGCAGACGGCGGCGCTCGCACGGCTGTACGATTCCGTCTTCAACCGCCTGCCCGACCTCGGCGGCTTGCAGGCCTACCGCGACGCCCTGGACAACGGTTACACCCTGAAGGACATCGCCGGCTTCATGGTCGGCTCGCCCGAGTTCCAGAGCCGGTTCGGCTCCCTGACGAACCAGCAGTTCGTCGAGCAGATCTATCGCTTCGTGCTGGATCGCGAGGGCGACGCGGCGGGGGTCCAGTCCTACGTCAACGCCCTGAACACCGGGACCAGCCGCACGGACGTCGTCCTCATCTTCTCGGAGTCGCAGGAGCACCGGTTCAGCTACCAGCCGACCTTCGACAACCAGATCCGCAAGCTGGGCGTGAACGGCTACGATCCCGACGGCACGGGCGGGGGACGCGCCATCGCGGAGGACATCGGCAAGTCGCACGATCCCTTCGTCATCCCGGCCATCGACGACCTGGCCCCGGCGGACGCGGCGCCTTCGGCCTCGGTGGCGGAGACCTGGTCGGACCTCTGGCACGGCGACCGACTCGTGGTCGTTCTCGACGAGGCGACGGCGGACGCCACGCCGACCTTCTGGCCGGAGGACATCCGTAGCGACCCGTCGGGCGGACATCACCCCGACTGGATGTAGCGCAGAAGCGGTCGGCTCAGGCCGCCGTCAGCCGACGGCGGCGGCCATAGACGATCACACCCTCGTACCCGCCGTGGTCCGTGTGCTGCATCAGCGTCAGACGGATGTCGCGCGCGGCCAGCATCCGGGCGATGCGCGACAGGTCGTAGGCGAACATCATCATGGCGCCGACCGGCCCGTCCGCGCTGCCTTCGGGGCCGGCGACGGTGAAGTGCAGACTGATCGCGCCCCCGAAATTCACCCGTTGCAGGAGGCCGTCGAGGATCTCATAGCCGCGCTCGGGCGGGATGTGCTGGAAGACGATGATGGAGTTGATCCAGTCGAACGTCTGGCCTTCGTCCAGGGCGTGGACGAAGGTCGTGTTCGCGGGCGCCCCGACCGCCGCCTCCGCCAGCATGCCGGGCGAAACGTCCAGGCCCGTGACCTGATCGCACAGTCGGGCCATGCCCCGGCTAAGGCGGCCCACCCCGCAACCGAAATCCAGGGCCGAGGCCTTCGGGAAGTCGCCGAAAAACCGTTCCAGCACGCCCGCGAACTCGGCCGCGTCCTTCACGCCGGAGGCCCAGAACTCCGACAGGGCGTCGTCGGTCAGATTGGCCCGGCGATACCGGTCGTGCGCGAGGACGCCGAAATAGGGGTCCGCCTCGCCCCACAGGCGCCAGTCCGCGTCGGTGTCTCTCATGTCTGCCTCGTTCGAGCCTACTGTTCCGTCCCGGAGCGCCAGAGGTTCCGGGTCAGGGGCTCGATCAGATAGCTCAGGGCGGTGCGTTTGCGCAGCAGGACCACCACCTCGACCGGGAAGCCGGGGCGGATTTCGCGGGCGGCGCGGCCCAGGCGGGCCATTTCCTCGGGCGGGACGGATATCTCGGCGCGATAGTGGCTGCGGCCGGTCTGTTCGTTGGTGAAGGTGTCGGGCGACAGGCGGGTGACCCGGCCGTGGATGATCGGCGGATCGCGTTCGCGCAGGCCGGGGAATTTCACCTCGGTCTCCAGACCCACATGGACGTTGTCGATGTCGGCGGGGATGATCTCGGCCACGATGATCTGCGACGCCGCGTCGGGCACCACTTCCATCAGCACCTGGCCGGGCTGGATGACCCCGCCCTCGGTGAAGACGGCCAGACCCACGACCTGGCCGGTCGCCGGGCTGCGGATGCGGCTGCGGGCGATCTGGTCGCGCAGGGCGGCCAGGCGCGGTTCGGTCTCGTTCAACTGCACCTCGATCTGGCGTAGCTGGTCGGAGACGTCCTCGTTCATGCCGGTGTTGATGGACAGCATCTGCAGCCGGGTCTCGCCGATCTGCTGCTGGGTGCCGGCCACCTGGGCCCGCAGCGATCCCAGCTCGCCGTCGATGGCCGCCGCGTTCCGCTCCAGCGCCCGCACCCGGTTCTGCGGCGCATAGCCTTGGGCGGCGAGGGAGCGCATGCCGTCCAGCTCCTCCCCGATCAGCCGGCTTTGCTCGACGTTGGAGGCGATCTGCCGCTCATAGCCCTGGATGCGCTCCTGCAACTGGCCGATGCGCTGGCGCAGCACCCCGACCTCGGTCGAGCGGCCGGCGCTGCGGGCGCCGTATTGTAGCCGTTGCAGCCGCATGGCCTCGTCGGCCAGGGCGCGGTCCTCGGGCGACAGGCCGGCGAACTCGGCCGGGACGGGGATGGCCGCCAGCTTGTCCCGCTCGGCGATCAAGCGCGCCCGCTGGGCCATCAGGGCGTAGACCTGACCGGCCAGGCCGCGCTCGGCGGCGGTCAGTTCGCCGGTCGACAGTTCGACCAGGACCTGGCCCTCCCGCACCTGATCGCCCTCGGCGACGCGCAGGGCGGTGACCGTACCGCCCTCGCGATGCTGGACCGCCTGGCGGTTGCCGGTGACCGAGACCTGGCCGGGCGCATAGGCCCCGGAATCGAGCGGGGCGATGGCCGCCCAGCCCAGGAACAGGCCGAAGAACAGGGCGATGATGACCCCGCCGACGATCAGCTCGCGGCGCGGGGACGGGGTCTGGGGCTCGACCGCGCCGGAGGCTCCGGCGGCGGTCGGCGAGGCGGAGACGGGGGCTTCGGCGCTCATCCGGCCTTGACCTCATGCAGACCGGCAGGGCGCGGGCCGCGCAGGCGAGCCAGGACGTCCTCCCTCGGCCCCTCGGCCTGGATCACCCCGTCGCGCAGGGCCAGCAGACGGTCGGCCTTGGCCAGGACGCCCGCCCGGTGGGCCACGATGACCACGGCGGCCCCGCGCGCGGCGGCGGCCTCCACGGCGGCGATCAGGGCGGTCTCCCCGTCCTGGTCCACGCTGGCGTTCGGCTCGTCCAGCACCAGCAGGACCGGATCGCCATACAGGGCGCGGGCCAGGCCGATGCGCTGCGCCTGCCCCGCCGACAACCCCATCCCTTGCGGGCCGAGCAGGGTGTCGTATCCGTTCGGCAGGCGCTGGATCAGGTCGTGGACGCCCGCCGTCCGGGCCGCGCGGACGGCGGCGGCGTCCACCTCGGGCGCGGCGTCGGCGAAGCGGGAGATGTTCTCCTTGATCGTGCCGGCGAACAGGGTCGGGCTCTGCGGCAGATAGCCGATGTGGCGCGCCAGGCTGTCGGAGTCTCTTGCGCCATACTCCGCTCCGTCCAGACGCACCGCCCCGGTGTCGGGCGACAGGGCGCCGGCCAGGACGCGGGCCAGGGTCGTCTTGCCGGACCCGCTGGCCCCGATGACGCCCAGCACCTGTCCGGGTTCCAGGATCAGGGAGACGGCGCGCAACTGGGGCTTCTCCGTGCCCGGCAGGCGCACCCCGACGGCCTCGACCGAGACGCGGCCCACCGGATCGGGCAGGGCGGTGCGCGGCTGCCCGTGGCCGGCGGTCTTTCCGAACAGTTCGATCAGGCTCTTCCAGCTCGTGCGGGCCTGCACCAGGGCGGGCCAGGCGCCGACCAACTGTTCGATCGGCATGACGGCGCGGCTCAAGAGGACCGAGGAGGCGATGATGGAGCCCGGCGACATCTCGCCTTTGACCACCAGGAAGGCGGCGACGCCCAGAGCCGCCGACTGTAGCGCCAGACGGAAGAATTTGATCGCGCCCGAATACCGCCCGCCCGCCAGCTGGGCCTGGGCCTGGGCGTCCGTGGCGGTGCGGCGGCCCTCCAGCTGGCGACCGATGATGGCCTTTCGCATCCCCAGGGCCTGAACGACCTCGGAATGGCCAGAAAGCGCCTCCTGGGCCGCATAGGCGGCGGTCCCGGCCTTGGTGGCGCGGCCCAGGCGCGGACGGGTGTCGCGCTCGTTCAGCCAGGCCAGGGTCGCCAGCACGATGCCGCCGACCAGGGTCAGCACCCCGATCAGGGGATGCAGCAGGAAGCAGCAGGCCAGATAGATCGGCGTCCAGGGCGCGTCGAACAGGGCCAGCGCCCCCTGACCCGAGACGGCGCCGCGCAATCCGTCGAAATCGCGCAGGGCCTGAACCCCCTGCGTCCGGCCGCCCGCCTCCGTGACCCGCGTCAGGATGGTTCCGGCCAGGTCGCGATCCAGCTGGATGCCGGCCCGGATCAGAATTCGGGTGCGAAGCCAGTCCAGCGCCGCCAGGGAGGCGAGCGCCAGCAGGGCCACGACGCTGACCAGCACCAGGGTCGTCAGGCCGGCGGTCGGCACGACCCGGTCGTAGACCTGCATCATGTAGAGGGTCGGGGTCAGATACAGCAGATTGACCAGGGCGCTGAACACCGCCGCCCCGATCAGATGGGTGCGGCACTGCCTCAGGGCCGCGAACAGCGGCTCCGATCCAGGGGTCTTTCCGAGGAAGGCGTCCAACACGGGGGCGATCGAGCTCCTGGGCCTGCCGCTGCGACGGCGCGGGCCGAGCTCAGCTATAGGCCCTAACGCCCGGACGACAAAGGCGATGCAGACGATGAGAAAAGCAAAGGGGGCCGGCTGCGATGCAACCGGCCCCCAGGAATTTGGTGGAGCTTAGCGGAGTCGAACCGCTGACCTCTTGCATGCCATGCAAGCGCTCTACCAGCTGAGCTAAAGCCCCGAACCTTCCGGACTTGCCGTCCTTCGGTCTGGTCTGGCGGGTCCGTGTGGGCCCGTCCAAGGCGGCGGAAACTATGTCGGGTCGATTTGGAGATCAACCCGGTTCCGCCATTTATTTCGCATTTTTTCGTTCGCTCCCCGACAGGTCGAAACCTGTCGGGAAATCAAATAATTAGACGCGATCAGTCGTCGTCCTTGGAGCCCTTGGCGATGTCTTCGTCGAAGGCGTCGTCGTCTTCGTCCTCGATGAAGGGCACCGAGTCGTCGTCATCGTCGTCGCCCAGGACGTCGTCGTCGTCGCCGTCGGTCGTGCCCATGCCGGACTCGTCCTCGGGGCCGCCCGGCGCGTCTTCGTCCTCGTCGTCCGGCGTCAGGATCGGCTCGTGGCCTTCCTCGTCGATTTCCGGGGTCGCCGCGGTGTCGTCTTCCTCGTCCTCGTCGCCGTCGACCTTCCTGTCGTCGACCTGATCTTCGGCCTCGTCAGAGGCGTAGCCGCCCGGACGGCCGCGACGGCTGCGCAGCTTGATGGCTTCTTCGGGATCGAACTCGGTGTCGCACTTCGGGCAATGGGCCGGGCGACGGCCCAGGTCGTAGAATTTGGCCTGGCAGTTCGGACAGACCTGCTTGGCGCCAAGTTTGGGATCAGCCACGGATATGGAGACCTTTGAATGGAGGAGGGGATTTCGGCCGCGTCCCTTGCCACCATGGGGGGCCGCTGTCAAAAGCCGTCTTTGGCGTGGCTCTCTCCCGCTCCCTCCCACATCTGCCTGACGGAGCCTCCGTGGCCTCCAACGCCCCCCATCTGACCGCGCGCCCCGGCCATCCCCTGAAGGGAACCGTGAGGGCGCCGGGCGACAAATCCATCTCCCACCGCTCCATGATACTGGGCGCCATGGCCTCCGGCGTGACCGAGGTCGAGGGCCTTCTGGAAGGCGACGACGTCCTGGCCACCGCCCGCGCGGCCGAGGCCTTCGGCGCGACGGTCGAGAAACTGGGCGGCGGCCGCTGGCGCGTGACCGGGCGGGGCGGCTTCCAGACCCCGACCGGCGTCATCGACTGCGGCAACGCGGGCACCGGCGTGCGTCTGTTGATGGGCGCCGCGGCCGGTTATCCGATATCGGCGACCTTCGACGGGGATGCGTCCCTGCGTTCGCGGCCGATGGGGCGTGTCACCGATCACCTGACCCGGATGGGAGCGAGCTTCGACTGGTCGGGCAAGCCGGGCCTGTTGCCCGCCACCCTGACCGGCGGGATGCTCAGCGCCATCGACCACGTCCAGACCGTCGCCTCGGCCCAGGTGAAATCCGCCATTCTGCTGGCAGGGCTGAACGCGGAAGGGACCACTTCCGTCACCGAGCCGGAAAAGAGCCGCGACCACACCGAGCGGATGCTGCGGGCCTTCGGCGCGGCTGTGGACGTTCAGGAAGACGGCGAGGGCTGGATCATTCGTCTCAAGGGCGGCCAGCCCCTGACCGGAACCGCCGTCTCCGTGCCGGGCGATCCGTCCTCGGCGGCCTTCCCGCTTGCGGCCGGCCTGATCGTTCCGGGCTCGGAAGTCACGGTCGAAGGGGTGATGCTGAACCCTCTGCGGACCGGCCTGTTCGACACCTGGATCGAGATGGGCGCCGACCTGACCATCGCCAACCGCCGCGTCTCGGGCGGAGAGGATGTCGGCGACATCACCGCCCGTCATTCGGCGCTCAAGGGCGTCGTCGTGCCGGAAAGCCGCGCCGCCTCCATGATCGACGAATATCCGATCCTGGCCGCCACGGCCGCCTTCGCTTCTGGCGAGACGGTCATGCGCGGCGTCGGCGAGATGCGGGTCAAGGAGAGCGACCGCATCCGCCTGATGGTCGATGGCCTGCGCGTCTGCGGCGTCGCCGTGGAGGAGGAGCCGGACGGCTTCATCGTCACCGGCGGCCCCGTGCCGGGCGGCGCCACGGTCCACACGGCCCACGATCACCGCATTGCCATGAGCCATCTGGTCCTCGGTCTCGCCGCCGAACAGCCGGTGACCGTCGATGAGCCCGAGATGATCGCCACCTCCTTCCCCGGTTTCGTCGAGATGATGAACGGGCTGGGCGGCGAGGTCGGGTGAGGGTCCTGCGGGAACTCTGGCGACGCCTACCGGTCCTGATCGGCCTCTTGATCTGTCTGACGAGCTTCGGCTTCACCGCCGTGTTGGGGGTCGACTGCGTCCGCACCGGCGTCGCGGCCGGGAAATACGGCGCGCGTTATTATCGGGCCGAGGGTGATCCCTTCTACTATTTCACCGTTGCCGTCTTCGGCGTCGGCAGCGTCTTCTGGCTCGGCCTGGCGGTGCTCTCCGTGGTCGTTCTGATCCGCTGGAAGGACTGGATGTGACCGCGCCCGCCCGACGCGGCGAATGGATCTGGCGCGGGGGCTCGGCGCTGGCGGCCCTGGTGTGCATGGGCGGCCTCTGGATCGTCAGCCGTCAGGTCTGGATGGGCCTGACGACCGGCCGCATCCGGGGCAAGTACGGCTGGACCCTGCGGGAGGACCGGCCGATCATGTTCGACATCACCGTGGGGCTGAACGTCATGGCGGCCCTGATCTGGGTGGCGCTCGGCGCCCTGGCGATCTGGTTCGCCTGCTCCCGTCGTCTGTACGAGGATTAACAGGGTGCTTGTGTTCCGGAGCCGGAGCGGCTTCTACGGAGTTTCGTAAACGAACACGCCAAGCCGCTCCCGAAAGACCGCCTCCTGACCCAGCCCTTCGTCATCGCCGTCGATGGACCCGCCGCTTCCGGCAAGGGGACGATCGCCTCGCGCCTGGCCGCCCACTACGGCTTGCCGTTCCTCGACACGGGGCTGCTGTACCGCGCCGTGGGTCTGGACGTGCTGACGACCGGCGGCGACCTGGGCGACGCTCGTGCGGCGGAGGCCGCGGCGCGGGCGCTTGACAGCGGTCGGCTGTCGAACGATGCGGCCCTGACCTCCGGCGACGCGGGCGAGGCGGCCAGCCGGGTCGCCGGCTATCCCGGCGTGCGCGCCGCGCTGCTGGACCTGCAACAGGCCTTCGCGGCCCAGGCGGGGGGGGCGGTTCTGGACGGGCGCGACATCGGCACCGTCATCGCCCCGAACGCCCAGGCCAAGCTGTTCGTCACCGCCACGCCCGAGACTCGCGCCCGCCGCCGCTGGCTGCAGCTGACCGGCCGGGGCGATCCCATCACCTACGAGGCCATGTTGGCCGATATCCAGCGCCGCGACGAACGCGACGCCGGCCGGGGCGCGGCCCCCATGGTCCAGGCGGACGACGCCGTCTTGCTGGACACGACCGATATGGATATAGAAGCCGCCTTCGATGCGGCCCGCCGTATCGTCGAGGCGGCGCGAGCTCGATAAGAGCCAATCCAACGCGCCCCACCTCGGCTTCCGCGGGCGTTCTGGTTCACCTGAACCTCGCGTCCACGACCGACTATTCAAAACTTCGTTCAACCTCGCGCGGGGCCGTCCGGTCACGCGCCACAACCCTATCGGAACCATCAGAGCTTCATGGCTGATACCCTCAACCCCACCCGCGACGACTTCTCCGCCCTGCTCGACGAGCAGCTGCAAGGCCGCGACCTCGGCGAAGGCCAAGTCGTTCACGGCCGCGTCGTCGGCATCGAAAAAGACATCATCATCATCGACGTCGGTCTGAAGACCGAAGGCCGCATCCCGGCCCGCGAGTTCGGTCAGGGCGAAGGCGCCGTGATCCCGAAGGTCGGCGATGACGTCGAAGTCTACCTGGAGCGCGTCGAGAACGCCCTGGGCGAGGCCGTCATCAGCCGCGACAAGGCTCGCCGCGAAGAAGCCTGGACCCGTCTGGAAGTCGTGTTCGCCGAAGGTCACCCGGTCAACGGCGCCATCGTCGGTCGCGTCAAGGGCGGCTTCACCGTCGACCTGGGCGGCGCCTCGGCCTTCCTGCCGGGCTCGCAGGTCGATATCCGTCCGGTCCGCGACGTCGGCCCGCTGATGGGCAAGGAACAGCCGTTCCAGATCCTGAAGATGGACCGCCCGCGCGGCAACATCGTCGTCTCGCGTCGTGCGATCCTGGAAGAAGCCCGCGCCGAACAGCGCACCGAGCTGGTCGGCCAGCTGCAAGAGGGTGAAGTCCGCGACGGCGTCGTCAAGAACATCACCGACTACGGCGCGTTCGTGGACCTGGGCGGCATCGACGGCCTGCTGCACGTCACCGACATGTCGTGGAAGCGCGTTTCCCACCCGTCGCAGGTGCTCGCCGTCGGCGACACCGTCCAGGTGCAGATCGTCAAGATCAACCCGGACACCCAGCGCATCTCGCTGGGCATGAAGCAGCTGCAGTCGGACCCGTGGGACGGCGTCGAAGCCAAATACCCGCCGGGCGCCAAATACACGGGCCGCATCACCAACATCACCGACTACGGCGCCTTCGTGGAGCTGGAAGCCGGCGTCGAGGGCCTGGTGCACGTCTCGGAAATGTCCTGGACCAAGAAGAACGTCCACCCCGGCAAGATCGTCTCGACCTCGCAGGAAGTCGACGTGGTCGTCCTGGACGTCGACGCCTCCAAGCGCCGCATCTCGCTGGGCCTGAAGCAGGCCCAGGACAACCCGTGGGACGCCTTCGTCGCCAACCACCCGATCGGCTCGACCGTCGAGGGCGAGGTCAAGAACGCCACCGAGTTCGGCCTGTTCATCGGCCTGGACAACGACATCGACGGCATGGTGCACCTGTCCGACCTCGACTGGTCGGTCTCGGGTGAGGAGGCCATCCAGCGCTATCGCAAGGGCGAGATGGTCAAGGCCAAGGTCCTGGACGTCGACGTCGAGAAGGAACGCGTCTCGCTCGGCATCAAGCAGCTGGGCGGCGATCCGATCGGCGAAGGCGACACCTACAAGAAGGGCCAGACCGTCACCGTGACCGTCACGGCGATCGAGTCGGGCGGCATCGAGGTCAAGTTCGGCGAAGACGACGCGCCGGTCTCGGCCTTCGTCCGCAAGTCGGACCTCAGCCGCGACCGCAACGAGCAACGTCCCGAGAAGTTCGCCGTGGGTGACCGCGTCGACGCCCAGATCACCGCCGTCGACAAGGCCACGCGCCGCGTCTCGGTCTCGATCAAGGCTCTGGAAATGGCCGACGAGAAGGAAGCCATCGAACAGTTCGGTTCGTCGGACTCGGGCGCTTCGCTCGGCGACATCCTGGGCGCCGCCCTGCGCGAGAAGGCCGGCAAGGAGTAATCACTCCTTTGTCGAGCCTAGCGCTCGGCTCGCGGAGCCTCGCTGCTTGAGGCTCCGACGACCAGACCGCGCCTCAAGCAGCGAACCCCCGCGGGGTGAGCGTTAGGCGCGAACAAGAATGAGGGCGGCTGGAGCGATCCAGCCGCCTTTTTCTTCGCGTCGCACAAATAAAAATGCTGTTCTGCAAACGGTTACAACCCGGCCGTTGTTCGACGATCCGTGTACGGTTACCGACATTTAACCCACTTCCCTGACGGAAACTGACTTTCAGGTCTTTTTCGCTCGCCGGGCGAAGGCTAAGGTGCTCCCCGCAACCGGATTGAAGTTGCACCCGTATTTGCTCCAAAGCTGAGCAGGAAAGGGCGGGGGCCTGATCATGATCAAGTCCGAGCTGATCGAAAAACTGGCGGCGGAGAACACGCACCTGACGCACGCCGAGGTCGAGCGTGTGGTCAATGTCGTGCTGGGCCGCATGACCGAGGCCATGGCCGAGGGCGGCCGCGTGGAACTGCGCGGTTTCGGCGCCTTCTCGGTGCGCGCCCGCCCGGCCCGCGCCGGCCGCAACCCGCGCACGGGCGAGACCGTGGATGTGCCGGCCAAGTCGGTGCCCTTCTTCAAGAGCGGCAAGGAACTGCGCGAGCGGTTGAACGCGTCCGGCGACGCCTGATAGGCTTTCAGGCGAGATTCAACGCCTGAAGGGATACGCCGTGAGCCTGCTGACCGAGTTCAAGGAGTTCGCCGCCCGCGGCAACGTGGTCGACCTCGCGGTCGGCGTCATCATCGGCGCCTCGTTCGGCAAGATCGTCACCAGCCTGGTCGAACAGGTCGTCATGCCGCCCATCGGCCTTCTGCTGGGCCGCGTCGATTTCTCGAATCTGGAATGGGTCCTGGTTCCCGAGAACCCGGCCACCGAAGAGATCGAGAAGGTCGCCATCCAGTACGGCGCCTTCATCAACACCGTGATCCAGTTCCTGATCGTGGCCTTCGTGGTCTTCCTGATGGTCAAGGGCATCAACAAGCTGCGTCGCGAACAGGCCGCCGACCCCACCCCTGCCGCCCCGCCCGCCCCGACGCCGACCGAAGCCCTGCTGGCCGAGATCCGCGACGAGCTGAAAGCAAGGAACTAGGGGTTAGGCAGTAGGCAGTAGGCAGTAGGGTTTCTTCGCCTCCGCTGCCGGCTCCGCGACATCACAGAGTCTGTTGCGCACTCCGGCGAGTGTGCTCTCCCCCTACTGCCTACTGCCTACTGCCTACTGCCTACTGCCTACTGCCTCACGCCGCCTGCCGCTCCACCGCCCCCACCGGCACCGGCCTCAGACAGATCCCGTAGTCCGCATCGAACGGCGTGGGCGACCAGACCGCCGCGCCCGGCGCGGTCGATCCGAACTTCACATGGCAATGGCCCCAGCCGCCCTCGCGACGGGCGCTGTCGGCCAGCGGCCCCAGACGGCGCAAGAGGTCCGGGCTGACCATCTGTATGCGGAGCTTCGCCGCCCCCATCGACCGGGCGTTCATCAGAAGCGCCTGCATCAGGGCCGGCACGGCCTTCGCCTCGTCCTCCAGGGCGATCAGGTCGATGATCTCCAGCATCGGCGGCTCGATCGGATTGCCCTTGGACATCATGGCCATGGCATAGCCCCGGATCGTCGCGTCGCGGCTGTAGGCCAGCAACAGCGGCCGCAGCGTCAGATCGGGATCGGCCAGCCGCCAGCGCAGGGCCTCCGGGCTGCGGTCCGCCACGATCTTCCCCTCGGCCTTCAACGCGTCCCAGAAGCCGGCGAAACGGCTGTCGTCCTCCAGATCGGTCAGCACCGACACCCCGTGCGGCAGGGTCAGGGCGTCCGGCTCATGCAGGCGGGGGTTCAAGAGGCGCTCGTGCCTCGCCTCGGTCAGGCGCGGCGCCCGACGATCGATCTCGCGCCACACCCGCCCCTCGACACAGGCCAGGGCGTCGATCCGCCAGGACAGTTTCAGCGCATGGGTCTCGTTCGGCCAGGCGACCATGCCGTAGCGTTTGTAGAGCGGCGCCGACACGGCGTTGGCGTTGAAGGTGTAGTGGGCGAACAGGCCGGGCTGGCTGTTGAATGTGGTGATCAGCTTTCGGCTCGCGCCCCGGGCCTTGGGCGTCACGATGATCGAGAAGCCTGTGGCTCCATAAAGCGTGCGGCCCTCGTGGTGGAACCGCTGGACGAAATTGCCGGTGAAGCCGGCCGGGTCTCCGTCCGCGTCTTCAAGCAGCCAGCCGGCCGGAGCGCCGAGCTCCAGCCGCGCCGGATTGTTCTCCAGCCACGCCCAGCCGGCCTCGGATCGTTCGGGCCAGCCCACGAAGCGATGCAGGGCGTTGATCGCGCCGTGGTCGGTCTCATCGATGGGTCGAACCGTGATCGTCATTCTCGGGCTCCAAAGCGGTACAGGTGATCCCCCTGAGCCCGCCTATGCAGGAGGCGGGCCAATCGAAAACACGCTTAAGTAGAATTCGTGATGAATCCCTGAAGCGTCGCGATTCCGGGTTTGACTCCGTCTGGAACGGAACAAATAATGAACATGGAGTCTTCATCCGCCATGTCACTTCCGTCCTCATCCGCGCCCGATCCGGCCCCGCCGCCCCTCTCCACCCTGTCCGAGGGGCTGGAAGAGGTCTGCGCGGGCGGGGCGCGGGACGTGGCCTCGGCGCTGGCCTTCACCCTCGGTCGTGCCGACGTCGGCGCCGGACGGGGCGTCGTGCTCAGCGCGACCCGCGCCTGGCTGGGCGAGAACGGCCGCCCCTATGGGCCCGGCCTGGCGGGGTTTCGCGCCCGTGAGGGCTTTCTTCTGGTCGAGACGAAGACGGAAGGCCAAGCCCTCTGGGTCATGGAACAGGCTCTGCGATCCGGCGGCGCGGCCCTGGTCATCGGCACGGTCGACGGGGCGGAACTGGCCCAGACCCGACGGCTGGAATTCGCGGCCCGCGACGGGGCCTGTTCCGGCGTCCTTCTGCGCTCCCGCTCCGGCGACCTCAGCGCCGCGCGCCGCCGCTGGCGCATCACAACTTTGGCGAGCAATGGCGGTCGTTTCGATCGTCGCGCGCCGGGACGGATGACCATCCGTGCCGAAATGACCCGCAGCCGGATGGAGCGGCCGGGCGTCTGGATGCTGGAGCAGGATGATGAGACGGATCGTCTCCGTCTGGCTGATCGACTGGCCGGTGACGGTCTGGGCGCGGTCGGCCGGACCCAATACGCCTGACCCCTTCGCGCCCGACGCCGGCCCCTTGGCCATCGTCCAGCGCACGGCTCGGGGACAGATCCTCCATGCCCTGAACCCCGCGGCTCGCGCCCTCAATCTGGCGCGGGAACAGACCCAGGCCGACGCCCGGGCCATGATCCCCCATCTGGCCTGCCACCCCGCCGACCTCGCCGCCGACCAGCGCGCGCTGGAGGCTCTGGCCGTCTGGGGCGAGCGATGGTCGCCCTCCGTCACCGTCGATCCGTCCGAGGGCGGGCTTGAGGGGCTGTTCCTCGACCTGACCGGCGCAACCCATCTGTTCGGCGGAGAGGCCGAGGCCCTGATCCTCATCCAGACCCGGTTGAAGGAAGCCGGCATCCGCGCCCGCGCCGCCATGGCCCCCACCCACGGCGCCGCCTGGGCCCTGGCCCGCTATGGCGGGGCCAAGCGAATCGCCACGGACGCCGATGTGCGCGAGGTCCTGGCCCCCCTGCCGGTCGAATCCCTGCGCGTCACCGACGCCGCCCTGAAACAGACGAAGCGGTTCGGGCTGAAACGGATCGGCGACCTCTATCCCATGCCCCGCTCAGGGCTCGCCCGCCGTTTCCGCGACGGCGCCGGCGTCGGTCTGGTCCGGCGGCTGGATCAGGCGACGGGCGCCACCAACGAGGCCCTGATCCCCACACGCGCCCCGCCCCGCTATCGCGGGTGGGAGGCCTATGCCGATCCCTTGGGCGACACCGCCGGGATCGAGAGCCGCCTGCCCGGACTGATGGATCAACTGGCGCGGTCGATGGAGTCGGATGGACAGGGGGCCCGCGTCCTGACCCTGACCGCCTTCCGCGTCGACGGCCAGACCCGCGCCCTGTCGGTTCGCATGGGCCGGGCGCTCCGCGACGCCTCCATCTGGATGCGGCTGTTCCGCGAGACCGGCGTCGAGAAGATCGACCCCGGCTTCGGCATCGACGCCCTCATGCTGACCGCCGACGTCACCGAACCCGTCGTCGCCCTCCAGGTCGTCATGGGCGACGAGGAGCAGGCCTGCCATGCCGAGGGTCTGGCCGCCCTGATCGACCGCCTCTCGGCCCGGCTGGGGGAGGGGGCGGTGCGTGTCGCCGATCCCTTCGGCTCCTGGTTGCCCGAGCGCGCCGAACGCTGGCGACCGGCCCTGTCGAAGGCCTCGCCGCCGGAGGAAGGCCTTCGCGACACGGCGCGCGCCCGTCCTCTCCTCATCCTCGACCCGCCCGAGCCCGTGGACACCATCGCCGAGATGCCCGACGGCGCCCCCGCCTTCTTCACCTGGCGACGGGTCCGACGCAGCGTCGCCCGCGCCGACGGCCCCGAACGTCTGTCCCCGGAATGGTGGCGGCCGCGTCCGGACGATCGCCTGACCCGCACCCGCGACTACTACCACATCGAGGACGATCAGGGCCTCCGCTACTGGCTGTTCCGCGAGGGCCTCTACGGCGCCGACTACACCGGCGCGAAGGACGAACGGCCGCCGTCCTGGTGGATGCACGGAATGTTTGCGTGATCGAGTGGAACGGCGAATACGCCGAGCTCGGCGCCATCACCAATTTCAGCTTTCTCGAGGGCGCGTCCCATCCTTGGGAAGTCATGATGCAGGCCAAGGCGCTCGGCCTCGCCGCCGTCGGCGTCGCCGACCGCAATACGCTTTCCGGCATGGTCCGGGCCCTGATGGGCGCCGAGGACTACGACATCCCCCTCGTCGTCGGTTGCCGCCTGGGCTTCCTCGACGGGACCGAACTGATCGTCTTCCCCCGAGACCGCGCCGCCTACGGCCGCCTGTGCCGCCTCCTGACCCTCGGCAAGAGCGAGATCCTCGACGACGCGCCGCCCCCGACGCCTTCGCCCCATCCCCACCTTCGCCTGGTCGAACCCGTCGACGAAGACCCCGCCCCCGACCGCACCCCCAAGGGCGAAACCCGCCTGACCTTCGACCAGGCCCTCGCCCACGGCGAAGGCATGATCGCCCTCGCCGTCGCGCCCGAGGCCCCCGACGCCGCCTTCGAGGCCCGCCTCCTCGCCTGGCGTCGCGCCTGGCCCGACACCCTGTATCTCGCCGTTGCCCCCCTCTGGCGCGGCGACGACCGCGCCCGGCTGAACCGGCTGGCGGGCATGGCGACCCGCACGGGCGCCCCCCTGATCGCCACCAACGCGGTCATGTACCACCGCCCCGACCGGCGCCCGATGCAGGATGTCCTCACCTGCATCCGCGAAGGCACGACCATCGACAAGGCCGGCCACCGGCTTCAGGCGAACGGCGAGCGCTACCTCAAACCGGCGACGGAAATGGCCCGTCTGTTTCGCGGCTACGAAGCGGCGCTGGCCCGGACGATGGAGGTGGTGCGGGGGTGCGACTTCTCGCTCAAGGAACTGGCCTACCACTATCCCGACGAGCCGATCCCTCCCGGCTGGACCGCCCAGCGATGGCTGATCCGCCTGACCTTCAAGGGCGCGCGCAAACACTGGCCCAAAGGCGTGCCGACCAAGGTGCTGGACGGCATCGTCGCCGAGCTGAAACTGGTCAAACAGCTCGGCTATCCGAACTATTTCCTGACTGTCCACGACATCGTCCAGTACGCGCGCGGCCAGAAGATTCTCTGTCAGGGGCGGGGGTCGGCGGCCAACTCCTCGATCTGTTTCTGCCTCGGCGTCACCAATGTGAACCCGGCTGAACAGGACGTGCTGATCGAGCGGTTCATCTCCGCCGACCGGTCCGAACCACCCGACATCGACGTCGATTTCGAGCACGAGCGGCGCGAGGAGGTGATGCAGTATGTCTACCACCGCTATGGCCGCGACCGCGCCGGGATCGTCGCCACCATCATCCATTATCGCCCCCGCTCGGCGATCCGGGATGTCGGTAAGGCGCTCGGTCTGACCGACGACGTCACCGCCCGCCTCGCCGACACCGTCTGGGGCTCCTGGGGCTCGGAGGTGAAGGACGACCACGTCGACCGCACCGGGATCAGCCGCGACGACGCCCGCATGGATCTGGTCTTCGACCTGACGAAGGAGCTGATCAAATTCCCCCGGCACCTCTCCCAGCACGTCGGCGGTTATGTGCTCAGCCAGGGGCCTCTGGTGGAGATCGTCCCCATCGGCAACGCCGCCATGCCGGACCGGACCTTCATCGAGTGGGACAAGGACGACATCGACTATCTGAAGCTGATGAAGGTCGACGTGCTGGCCCTGGGCATGCTGACGGCCATGCGCCGCGCCTTCGACCTGATCGCCGAAAACTATGGCGAGCGGCTGGAACTCGACACCGTCCCGACCGGACAAAAGCCCGTCTACGACATGCTGTGCCTCGGGGATTCCCTCGGCGTCTTCCAGGTCGAGAGCCGGGCCCAAATGGCCATGTTGCCGCGATTGCAGCCCCGGACCTTCTACGACCTCGTCGTCGAGGTCGCCATCGTCCGGCCCGGCCCGATCCAGGGCGACATGGTCCACCCCTATCTGAAGCGCCGCGCCGAGCGCCGGGCGGCGCAGGCGGCCGGTGTTCCCTTCGTCATCGACTACCCGCATCCGGCGCCGGAACACGGCCCGAAGGACGAGTTGCAACGGGTCCTCGACAAGACTCTGGGCGTCCCCCTGTTTCAGGAGCAGGCGATGAAGATCGCCCTCGACGCGGCCAAATTCACGTCGAAGGAAGCCAACGGCCTGCGCCGCGCCATGGCCACCTTCCGCCACATGGGCACCATCGGCGACTACGAGGAGATGTTCATCACCAAGCTGGTGGAGCGCGGCTACGATCCCACGTTCGCTTATAAATGCTTCAACCAGATCAAGGGGTTCGGCGAGTACGGCTTTCCAGAAAGCCACGCCTGTTCCTTCGCCTTCCTCGTCTATGTCTCGGCCTGGATGAAATGCGTCTATCCGGACGCCTTCGCCGCCTGTCTGTTGAACAGCCAGCCGATGGGCTTCTACGCCCCCGCCCAGATCGTCAGGGACGCTCAGGAGCACGGGGTCGAAATCCGCCATCCCGACGTGAACGCCAGCGACTGGGACGCGACGCTGGAAGAGGGGAGAACCCCGGAGCGTCGGGCGATGCGCCTCGGCTTCCGCGCCATCGACGGGTTCAAGAAGGACTGGGCGCTGAACATCATGGAGGAGCGCAAGATCGCGCCCTTCCGCGATCTGGAGGATCTGCGCCTTCGCGCCGACCTGCCCATGTCCGCCCTCGACCGTCTGGCCGAGGCCGATGCCTACGGCTCCCTCGATCTCTCCCGCCGTCAGGGGATGTGGGTGGCCAAGGGGGCGGTGCCGGCGTCTTCGGCGCCCCTGTTCGCTGCCATGGGGCTGGACGAGGCGGACGGGTCGCCGCCGGCGGCCCTGCCGCGCCTGACCGACGCCGAGGAGGTGGTCGGCGACTATCAGACCATCCGACTGTCGCTGAAGGGCCACCCCGTCGCCTTCCTGCGTGATCGGCTGACGAAGGCCGGGGCCATGACGGCGGAGGCCTACAGGACGACGAAGGAGAACCGGCGCGTCCGCGTCGGCGGGGTCGTTCTGGTGCGCCAGCGTCCCGGTTCGGCCAAGGGGGTGGTCTTCCTGACCCTGGAGGACGAGACGGGGGTGGCCAATCTGGTCGTCTGGCCCGACGTGTTCGAACGGCTGCGTCCCGTGGCCATGGGCGCGCGGATGGTGCTGGCGGTCGGCAGGATCCAGCGCTCAGAGGAGGGCGTGACCCATCTGGTGGTCGAGGACCTGATCGACTGGACCCCGATGCTGGGCCATCTCTCGACCGATCCGACACCGGGCTCAGGCCATGCCCCGACGCGGGGTCGGCATCCGAGGGATGTCCGCATCCTGCCGGGCTCGCGGGATTTTCATTAACCTCCCTCTCCCCTTGCGGGAGAGGGAGACGGCGCACGAGAGCTTAGCGATCGTTCTTGCGCCGGCGGGTGAGGGGTCACACCGGCGGTTCGAGTGAGCCCAATCGTCACCTCCCCATCGAAGATGGGGAGGACAGGTCGCGGGCAGCGACCAGGAGGGGGCGACGGGGTCTCACCGAGCGAGCACCCGCCAGCCCTCACTCAGACCTTCGGAGTCGCCCCCTCCTGATCGCTGCCCGCGACCTGTCCTCCCCACGCGCCGGAGGCGCCGGAGAGGTGACGACAATGCCGGCGTCGCCTGCCGCCCCCACCCCGTCGCTTCGCGACGCCCCTCCCCCGAGGGGGAGGCAGAGCGTCAAAACGGCCCTTCATCGCCGCCTTGTGACGCTTCGGTTATCCATAAGGCTTGTCGGGTCATCCCCGGTGTGGTGCTTATGCCGGCTTGAGCGCGCCCTGTTCGGCGCGGCGTTAGGGAGTGGGCGGTTGATCCAGACCGAAGAAGGAGCCCGTATCGGGCTTCGCCAACAACGACTTACCATCCGCGCGGGAGGCCGCGCATGAACATCGTCATCATCCTGGGTATCGTCATCACCCTGGTGACCGGCCTTCCGGTCCTGATGCAGATCCTGAAACAGCACCCCAAGGGCCTGTTGATCTGTTTCTTCGCCGAGATGTGGGAGCGTTTCTCCTTCTACGGCATGCGCGGTCTTCTGATCTTCTATCTGACCCAGCATTTCCTCTTCCCTGACAGCCAGGCCTCCGGCCAGTACGGCACCTACGGCTCCCTGGTGTACCTCCTGCCCCTGATCGGCGGCATCGTCGCCGACCGCTACATCGGCACGCGCAAGGCCATCATGTTCGGCGCCATCCTCCTGGTCATGGGCCACGGCCTGATGGCGGTCGAAGGCAGCCCGGCCCAGCAGGTCCTGCGCAACGGCGACCAGACCTATGTCGTCCAGTCGGTCGAGCGTGGCGATCTGAACGTCGCCCAGGTCGTCGTCGACGGCACGGCCTACGACTACACGACCACCAACGGCGCGATCGCCGTCCAGGGCCTGCCGGCCGGTTCGCCCCTGGCGACCGCGACCCTTCAGCCCGACGTGATCAAGTCGACGGGCGAGCCCTGGTTCTTCCTGGCCCTGTCGCTCATCATCATGGGCGTGGGCTTCCTGAAGCCGAACATCTCCACCCTGGTGGGTCAGCTCTATCCGCAGGGCGATCCGCGTCGGGATTCCGGCTTCACCCTCTACTACTACGGCATCAACCTCGGCGCCTTCTGGGCGGCGGTGCTGTGCGGCTACCTCGGCCAGAATTTCGGCTGGGGCTGGGGCTTCGGTCTGGCCGGCATCGGCATGTTCGTGGGTCTGATCGTCTTCTGGCTGGGCAAACCCCTGCTGCAGGGCAAGGGCGAAAGCCCCTTCCCCGAGCTGATCAAGAAGCCGGTCGCCGGTTTCCTGAACCGCGAGACCATCATCTATCTGCTGGCCTTCGTCGGCGTCGGCGCCCTGTTCTTCATCGTGCCGAACCACGCCCTGGTCGGTCAGGGGCTGCTGCTCTCGACCATCGCGGCCCTGGGCTTCATCGCCTGGTTCATCGTCTTCAAGCTCAAGGGCGACAAGATCGCGCGCGAGCGGATGATGCTGGCCATGGTGCTGATCTTCGGCTCGGCGGTCTTCTTCACCCTGTTCGAACAGGCCGGTTCCTCGCTGAACCTGTTCGCCGACCGTAACGTCGACCTGTCGCTGACGGGCGCCGCCGGCACCTTCCTCGGCATCCCCTACGGCACTCCGGCCCAGATGGCGGCCGCCGGCCTGCAGACCACAGGCCTGTGGATCGACACCTCGATCACGGCCTCGCAGACCCAGTCGTTCAACGCCGGCTTCATCCTGATCTTCGCCCCCGTGTTCGCGGCTCTCTGGGCCTTCCTGGGTCAGCGCAAGATGGACCCGAACCCGGTCGTGAAGTTCGGCCTGGGCATCATCCAGGTCGGCCTCGGCTTCCTGGTCGTGGTGTGGGGCGCCAACTCCGGCATGGTCGACGAGTCGTTCCGCACGCCTCTGGTGCTGCTGGGCTTCCTCTACATGCTGCACACGACGGGCGAGCTCTTCCTGTCGCCGGTGGGCCTGTCGGAAATCACCAAGCTGTCGGTCGCCTCGATCGTCAGCTTCATGATGGCCGTCTGGTTCATGGCCTCCGCCATCGCCCACTTCCTGGGCGGCGAGATCGCCAAGCTGGCGGGCACGGACACGGTGGGCGGCCACGTCGCCGACCCCGAGGCCGCGCTTCAGACGTCGCTCCAGACCTTCAACCTGATCGGTCTGTGGGGCGTCGGCATCGGTATCGGCTTCATCATCATCAGCTTCTTCATCTCGAAATGGTCGAACGGCGTGAACGAGCCGGGCAACCATCCGGGACCGGATCTGACCGATGGCGGTCGCGAGGACGGCAACGTCGCGCGTCCGAACGCCACCACGACGGGCTGATCGGTTCGTCGGACAAAGAGAAAGGCGGCGTCCTCGCGGACGTCGCCTTTTTTGTGAACCGGATGTGGAATTAATTCATAATCCGTCCTTGCCTCGCCGACGCCGGCCCCATCTGGAGAGCCGGTCTTTGACATCGTCGGCGACGCCTTTCGGCCTTCATCAGAAGGTCTTGCGGACCCGGATCTGCCAGAAGGTGCGCGGATCGACAGGGCGCAGTTCGACATAGTCGATGGGCCGCGCCTGGCTGCGGTTGGCGAAGACCGTCCGTTCCACCTGGAAGTCGTTCCAGACGTTGACCTTGACGAAGATCGAGAGCGTCGGGGTCGGCTTGTATTCGGCGAAAGCCTCCAGATAGTCGCTGCCGCGGAAGCCCGAGGTCTGGTCCGGGTCGTAGGAAATCTGCTGCAGGCGATCCAGGTAGGTGACCGACCAGTTCACCTTCCAGCTCGTGATGTCCTGCGACAGGGTGAAGCCGGGCTGGGACGGGCGGACGCGCGAGATGGGGCGGATCTGGCCCGTGGTCGGGTCGGTGACCTCGGTGTGGTTCCAGGTGTTGCGGAACTGGAACCGGCCGCCCGAGAAGCCGGTCCAGTTCAGCGGCACGATCACATTGACCGCCAGCTGATCCAGCGTCCCGTCGCCGATGTTGCCGGTCGCCGACAGGTTGCCGGGCAGGGGCAGGCGGTCGATCACGTCGATGATCTCGTCGTGGCGGTAGCCGATGGAAACGATGCCGTCACCCAGGAAGCGGCGCTCGTAGATCAGCTCCGAGATCCAGCGCTGTTCCGGCTCCAGATCGACGTTGCCGCCGAAGACGTTCTCGTTGCTGAGCTCGGCCGAGGCGGCGAAGTCGCCGAAGTCCAGCTGGCCCAGTTCACGCTCGAAGCGGAAGCGGAGCTGGTTCTGGGGCATGGGGGTCCAGGTGACCTGGACGCGCGGCTTGGCGAAGAAGAAGCTCTTCTCCAGATCGGCGTCGCCGGACTGGCTGATGGTCGAGGCCTCCAGACGCAGGCCGCCCTCGACGGTCAGGTTGGGACGGACGCGCCAGGTCGCCTTGCCGAAGGCCTCCCCCCGCGTTTCCTCGACCGTGACCGAGGCGGAGGGCAGGGGCACGCCGACGCCGCCGACGCTGAAGGCCTGATCGACCGACAGCATGTTGTAGGCGACCTCGCCGCCGCCTTCGAGGGTCATCGAGGGCGACCGCTCCCAGCGCAGCAGCGAGCGCAGGATGGTCTCGGAGGACTCGCCGGTCGAGGCGAAGCGCTGCTCCGGGCTGTCGACGGCGCCGAGGCGGGTGGAGGAGACCGAGGCGCTCTCGAAGTCGCTCCATTCGCGGATGAAGCGGGTTTCCGAGGTCAGGCCGTTGCGGACCGGGCGGGTGTAGACCGCGCCGACCTCGCCGCTGGCGCCGTCCTCGTCGTAGCTGTTGCGGCGAAGCACGTTGGGGGCGTCCTGGACGCTCCACTGGCTGTAGTCGTTCTGGCCGATCCGGGCGGTCAGGTCGATCTTGCCGCCCAGGAAGGTGTTGGCGTAGTTGCCGCGAACGCTCTGGCCGCCGCCCTGCTGGTCGTTGCGATAGCCTTCGTCGCGCAGCAGGGTCCCGTCGGCCGAGCGGCGGATGACGCGGCCCACGCCGTTGGCGTCGCTGATCGAAACGCCGTCCGACAGGGTGAAGCCCATGACGCGGTCGCCGTCGCGGGCGGTGAACTGGTAGCTGCCGTTGGCCGCGTCGGTGCCGCCCTCGAACAGGAAGTAGCTGCCGGTCAGGATCTGTTCGATGCTGGACTGGCTCTTGGTGATGACGTTCACGACGACGGAATAGCCCTGCATGTCGATGCCGGGGGCGCCGCCGCGGACCAGTTCGATGCGGTCGACCTGGGCGACCAGGGTGCGGCCGAGGACCGAGGAGCCGGTGTCGTTCTTCGAGGCCGGGCGGGCGCCGTTGATCAGGATGTTGCCGACCGCGCCTTCGAAGCCGCGCGAGCCGGCGCCGTCCTGGACCGAGAAGCCGGGGATCCGGTTGACCATGTCCAGCGCGGTGTTGGGGCGCTGGGCGGCGAAGAAGTCCGGGGTGAAGACCAGGACGCCCTGCTGGCCGGCTTCGGCCTGGGGCGCGGGGGCAGGGGCCGTCGTCTGGGCCAGGGCGCCGGTCGCCGTGAACAGAATGGCCGTCGTGGCCAGAAGAATGGTCTTGGTCATCGCCTGGGGTTCCCCTCGTTTTGTGAGGAGAGGTGTGACGACCCGCCGCGTTTCACTCCAGTTACAAGCTGGACAGGTGGATTACATCTTGGACAGCATTACAGGGCGGCAATCTTCGTGTCTTATTCAGACGAATACTGAACCGGACCGGGCGCTTCATTTCCAGTCGTGGCGGTTGCACTTGGCGTGCCGGCCTCGATCCGTTCCCAGCGCACGCGACGCTCCTCGGCGTAGTCGGGGCGTGGCTTGTCGAAGCCGAAGGACCGGGATCCGTCAGCCAGAGGGTCGGCGGGACGCGGGGCCGATTCGATCACGCGGACTTCGCGCACCGGGGTCGGCATGGGCATGCGGGGCGTGTCCTCCCGCGCGGGCAGGGGCGGGCCCAGCCAGGCGGGTTCGGGCGTATAGGTGTCGTCGACCGGAGGCGCGGCGGCTCGTTCCAGGGCGGCGCGGTCGAAGCCGTCGTTGAGGGCGCCGACCTCCATCGTCTCTCCGGGCAGGACCTCGGGTTCCACGGGTGCGACGACGGCGATGCTGATGCCTGGTCCCAGGGGGCGGGCCGCTTCCGATCCGCCCATGATGAAGGCGCCGACGCCGACGACCCCGACGACCACGGCCAGGGCGGCGAGGCCCAGGCGGACGTCGGTGCGGGACAGGGGGTGGGTCATGGCGACGGGACCTCTGGTCGGCGGGCGTCAGCGGAACACCGCGAAAGGGCGACGGTTCCGCACGGCCACGCTTGAGCCACAACCGCCTTCGATGGTCCAGTGAAACGGCTGTGAAGGAGTGGCGCATGCGACGCGCGATGGCGGGGTTGGGTCTGGTTCTGGCGCTGGCGGCGACGACGCCGGTCTGGGCCCAGGACGCGGACGAGGACAGGGTCGAGGACATCGTCGTCACCGCCCGCCGGGCAGGGGCGCCGATGTGGACGGTGGAGCGGGGCGATTCGACCGTCATCCTGGTCGGCGCCATCAGCGGGGTGCCGCGCGACTTCGTCTGGCGACCCGAGGCGCTGGAGGAGGCGACGCGGCGTTCGCAGCGGATTCTCTATCCGACCGAGGCGCGCGGCTCCATGAGCGACGTGTTTCGCATTCTGTGGCGCATCCGGACCATCTCGCGTCTGCCGCAAGGGACGACCACGGCCGACTATCTGCCGCCGGACCTGCAGGCCCGACTGGAGACGCTGATGGCCGGGGAGGGCGACGGCTGGCGCACCAAGAGCTTCGTCGCCCTGAGCTTCGATCTTCTCGAAAAGGCCGGGCGAGAACGGCGGACGTCCGGCGCGGTCGCGGCGGTGCGTGATGCGGCGCGGCGCGCAAGGCTCTCGGGCGAACCCGTCGGCATCGTGCGGGGCGATGAGCTGGTGGAGGGGCTGATCTCCGGGCCTCCCGCCCAATACACCCCCTGTATCGGGGCCTCGATCGCGGCGGCGGAAGCCGGACCCGCCGGCGCGCAGGCGCGGCTGGAGGCCTGGCGTTCCCTGAGGGTCACGGAGGTTTTGGCCGCGCCGCTGGATCAGGCCTACGACCTGTGCTGGCCATCGGGCGATCCCGAGGTGGCGCCGGCCCAGCGCGAGCAATGGCGCGCGGCGACGCAGAATGCGCTGTCCCAGCCGGGCGTGACGGTGGGCGTCGCGGCCCTGCGCCTGTTGGCCGAGCCCGGCGGCGTGCTCGACCAGCTGGAGGCCGAGGGGCTGGACGTGCGCGGACCGGACTGGAAGGCTGAAGACTGAGCGAGGCGCGTTCCAGGCGCTTGCACTGTTTCCGGAATTCGGAGTGCAACAGTGCAAAGGGTCGGAACGTCTGTGGCACTGATCGCGAAAACGGAGTGCCACGTGCCACGTGCCAGTTCTTTAGAATCAATGCGTTGTCGGTCGGCGGTGGTCAGGTCGTGCCAGATTATGTGAAATTTGGCGGCCGCGAGCGTGCAGCGCGTTCGATGTCTATGGACGTGTCAAAGACCTGACGCGGACGTGGGGAGGATGGGCAGGCGGCGCAAGGGCCGGGGAAGAATATTTTCTCAGAACCGAGTCGGGCGCTGCACCCCAGCCTTCGCCGGGGTGCATGGGCAAGGGGGGCTGGACCGTGAAGACGGAGCCTAGACCGCCGTGCCGCCCACCGTCAGGCCGCCGATCTTGAGCGACGGCTGGCCGATGCCGACCGGGACGCCCTGGCCCGCCTTGCCGCAGACGCCGACGCCGGGGTCGAAGGCGAAGTCGTCGCCGATCATGGTGACATTGGTCAGGGCCGTGGCGCCGTCGCCGATCAGGGTCGCGCCGCGCACCGGAGCGGTGATCTTGCCGTCCTCGATCAGATAGGCCTCGGTGCACTGGAAGACGAATTTGCCGTTGGTGATGTCCACCTGGCCGCCGCCGAAATTGGCGGCATAGAGGCCGCGCCTGGTGGAGGCGATCATGTCCGCCTGCTTGTCCTTGCCGCCTTCCATGAAGGTGTTGGTCATGCGCGGCATGGGCTGGTGGGCGAAGGACTGGCGACGGCCGTTGCCTGTGGCGCGCTGGCCCAGCTGACGCGCCGACAGACGGTCGTTCATCAGGCCGACCATGATGCCGTCCTCGATCAGGACGGTGCGCGAGGTCGGGGTGCCTTCGTCATCGACCGACAGCGAGCCGCGACGTCCGGCGATGGAGCCGTCGTCGACGATGGTGACGCCCGGCGCGGCGACCCGCTTGCCCATCATGCCGGTGAAGACCGAGGAGCCCTTGCGGTGGAAGTCGCCCTCGAACCCGTGGCCGATGGCTTCGTGCAGCAGGACGCCGGGCCAGCCGGCGGCGAGGACCACGTCCATCTCTCCGGCCGGGCAATCGACGGCCTCCAGGTTCACCAGTGCGCCGCGCAGGGCCTCGTCCACCTGGGCCTGCCAGCGCTCGGGCGCGACCCAGGTTTCGAAGCCGGCGCGGCCGCCGGCGCCGTTGGACATGGTCTCGCGACGGCCATCCTTCTCCACGGTGATGGAGACGTTGAGGCGAACCAGGGGGCGGACGTCCTGAACCTTGAGCGCATCGGCGCGCAGGATCTCGATGGCGCGGCGCTCGCCGACGATGGAGGCCGAGACCTGAACCACGCGCGGGTCGCGGGCGCGGGCCCAGGCGTCGATCTCCTGCAGCAGGGCGATCTTGTCGGAGAAGGCGGGGAAGGCGAGGGGATCGACCGCGTCGTAGAGCTTCTGGTTCGTCGCGCGGGGGCCTTCGGCGGCAGCGCCCGCATGGCCGGACTTGGCCAGGGCGGCCGATTCGGCGGCGCGACGGAGGGCGGCTGCGCTGATCTCGTTGGCGTGGGCGTAGCCCGCGGTCTCTCCGGCGACGACGCGCAGGCCGAAGCCCTCGGTGGCGTCATAGGCGGCGGACTTCAGGCGACCGTCGTCGAAGACGAGCGATTCCGATTCGGAGCGTTCGAGGAAGAGTTCGCCGTCGTCCGCGCCGTGCAGGGCGCCCTGGAGGATCGACAGGGCTTCGTCGGGGTCGACACCGGCGGTTTCGAGGAGCGGCGGCGGGGGGATGTGGACGGTCATGGAGAGAAGATAGGGAGGCGAAGCGCGAATGTCTTCTCCCTCCCCGTTCGGGGAGGGTGGTCGAAGCGAAGCGGAGACCGGGTGGGGGCGGCAAGGCGAGGCCCCACGGACAAGTCGTCGCTCGGTCGCCTTGCCCTCCCCACCCCGTCGCTACGCGACGACCCTCCCCCGAGGGGGAGGGAGAGCCGCTTTTTCAGTTCGCCGGTCGTTCGGTCGAGGTGGTGACCCTCACGCCGGGCGCGCTCGCGACTTCGCGAGAGGTCGTGACCGTGGTGCGGCTCGAGACGAAATCGACCTCGCCCGAACCCGAGATGTTCTGGTTCACGGTCGCGGGGCGGGTGGTCAGGTCGACGTCGCCCGAGCCGTTGATGGTGATGTCGGCCCGGCCGGTCGGGGAGACGGTGGCGTCCCCCGAGCCGGCGATGGCGACATTGGCGTCGGTGGTGGCCAAGGCGCCCAGGTCCGCGTCGCCGGAGCCGGAGATGTCGACTTCCAGAGACCGGGTGCGGCCGATCGCGGTGACCTCGCCGGAGCCGGAGATGTCGATCTGCAGCGTGTCCTGGTCGTAGTTCCGCAGCATCAGGTTGGAGGAGCCCTCCACGTTGAAGCTGTTGATGTTCGGGGCGGTGACCACGATCTTCACCTGTTCCGAATGGACCCAGACGCCGCGGCCGTGGGTGTTGCGGCCGAAGACGACGGTCTCGTGGTTCGGACCTTCGCGCTCCTGCCAGGTCAGGCGGCCGTCGATCAACTGGACCCGTTCGACCAGATCGGCCGGGCCGGTGACGGTGACGCCGGGCGTGTCGCCCTGGACGTAGTCGACGTCGGCGGACAGATCGACGGTCAGGCTCTGGCCGCCGGTCCACTCGATCATGCGGGTGGTGTCGGGGCTGCGCGTCCCGTCGTCGCGTTCGAAGCGGACGGTGTCGCCGTCCCGGTCGGTGAAGGTCCACTCCCAGCCGTGGCGGGCCATGTCGCGGCCACCCAGGGCGAAGGCGCCGGCCAGGGAGGCCGTGGCCAGCACCAGGCCGGCCGCGGCGATGATGAGAAGGGTGCGGATCATGCGACGTCTCCCGTGGCGACGGTGTTGGCTTGAGGCTCGAGCGCGGGCTTGAGCAGGCGGTAGTGCAGGCGGGCGAACCAGACGATGGCGTTGACCAGGCCGATGGTGACCACGGCCAGGAGGGCTCCGGCCGAGGTCGCGCCGGCCATCAGGCCGAGACCCGCCAGGATCGAGGCGCCGGCGCCGCCGGGCACGTCCAGGAAGGGACCGCCGACCATGATGCCGCCGCCGGTGATGAAGACGGCGATGACGGCGATGCCGATGCCGAACAGGGCCCCGATCACCCCCATCAGGATGGGCAGGAGGATCAGGATGTCGATGGCGCCCAGACCCAGGACCGCGAAGACGGCGGCGGCGGCGGCGGACGGGTTCTTTTCCTGATGCCAGCGCTGGGCGCCGGCCTCGGCGCGCAGTTCACGGGCCAGACGGGCGGGATCGCCGAGCGCGGCGGCCACCTCGGCCTCCGAACGGCCCGCGGCGACGCCGTCCTCGAAATGGGTCTCGTAGTCGGAGACGATTTCGGCGGCGACCGACATCGGCAGGCCGACGAGGCCCTGCCTCAGGCGAGAGATGAACTCTGTGCGGGTCATGCGGGCTCTCCAGGCTCGGTGACGGCGGATAAGGGGGCGTCGGCGGACACGATGGCGTCCACGGCGCGGGTGAAATGGGTCCATTCGGCGGACTGGGCGGCCAGGGCGTCGCGGCCGGCCGGGCTGAGCCGGTAGTATTTGCGCGACGGGCCGGACGATGATTCGACCAGATAGGTCTCCACCAGGCCGTCGGACTGCATCCGGCGCATCAGGGGGTAGATGGTGCCCTCGCCCATGTCGATCGCGTCCGACAGCCGGCTGGCGATCTCGTAGGCGTAGCTGTCGGCGCGGGCCAACAGGGCCAGGACGCAAAGCCCCAGCACCCCCTTCTTCAACTGAATCTCTATGGTTTCGGGCATGTCCGAGCACCTCCTTTGATGGTTGGAGGCTATCGCAAGGTATCTTGCCTCGCAAGGTAGCTGGCCAAACATGACAGCGATTTAAGGAACGGGGGTCGCCTTAGCTCCGCCATGAAATCGCACATGCGGCGCCCGGATCGCTTGGCAACCGCGAGAGGGGGCGATATGGACCGCCTCAGAAACGCCGCCTCTTCCGAGAGCCCGGCCAAGTATTTGCGAGTGGATCGCAACTACTTGATGCAGATGACTTTGATGAGGATTTCTCGCATGGGACTGGGCACCCGAGCCCTGAGCAAGATGGGCGGCGTTCTGGCCTCCGCATCGCTCGCCGTCTTCTTCGCCACGCCGACGTGGGCGCAGGACCTGATGGGCCAGCCGACGCCGGGCGGCATCGCCCTGCAGCCGGCCGCCTCGCCGCTGAAGCACGAGGCGCACATCTTCCATGACGCGATCCTCCTGCCGATCATCACCGCCATCTGCGTGCTGGTGCTGGGCCTGCTGATCTGGATCGTGATCCGCTACAACGCCAAGGCCAATCCGGTCCCGGCCAAGTGGAGCCACAACACCCTGATCGAGATCATCTGGACCGTGGTGCCGGTGATGATCCTGGTGGGCATCTCGCTGTTCTCGTTCCGCCTGCTCTTCGCCTACCACGACATGCCGACGCCGGACCTGACGGTGAAGGCCACGGGCAACCAGTGGAACTGGGCCTACGAGTATCCGGACCAGGGCATCGCCGAATACATCTCCAACATGCTGCCGGAAGACGAGGCCCGCGCCCAGAACGTGCCGTTCCGCCTGGCCGCCGACGAGCCGATCGTGGTGCCGGTCGGCAAGACCGTCCGCGTGCTGGTGACGGCTTCGGACGTGATCCACGCCTTCGCCCTGCCGGCCTTCGGTCTGAAGACCGACGCCGTTCCGGGCCGCGTCAACGAGACCTGGTTCCGCGCCGAGCGCACGGGCGTCTTCTACGGCCAGTGCTCGGAACTGTGCGGCGTCGACCACGCCTTCATGCCGATCCAGATCAATGTCGTGACCGAGGCCGAGTTCGCCGCCTGGGTCGCCTCCAAGGGCGGCTCCATGACCCCGGCCTCGCCGGAAGCCGCTCCGGGCGGCACGGCCGCCCAGGTCGCCGTCGGCGCCGCCGACGCCGCGGCCCCGGCCGCCGCTCCGGCCGCGACCGCCGAAACCGCAACCGCCGCGACGGCCCCGACCGCCGCCCCGACCGCTCCTGCTGCGACGGCTCCGGCCGCCGCTCCGGCCGCCCAGTAACCGCGAGCCAGAGACCGACATGGCCACCGACATCACCGCAGACACCCACGCAAATCCTGGGCACGACGCCCACGAGGAGCATGACCACAAGCCGGGCTTCTTCACCCGCTGGTTCCTGTCCACCAACCACAAGGACATCGGCACCCTGTACCTGATCTTCGCCATCATGGCGGGGATCGTGGGCGGCTTCCTGTCGGGCCTGATCCGTCTGGAACTGGCCGAGCCGGGCATTCAGTATTTCGTCCAGGGCGGCCTGATCGAGCAACTCGGCATCGTCGAGGCGTCCAAGCACGGCTACAACGTCACCGTCACGGCCCACGCCCTGATCATGATCTTCTTCATGGTCATGCCCGCCATGATCGGCGGCTTCGGCAACTGGTTCGTTCCGATCATGATCGGCGCGCCGGACATGGCCTTCCCGCGCATGAACAACATCTCCTTCTGGCTGCTGGTCGCGGCCTGGGTGCTGCTGTGCCTGTCGATGTTCGTCGACGGCGGCCCGGGCAAGGGCTTCGGCGGCGGCTGGACCATCTATCCGCCGCTCTCGACCAACGGTCACACCGGTCCGGCCATGGACCTGGCGATCTTCTCGCTGCACGTCGCGGGCGCCTCGTCGATCCTGGGCGCGATCAACTTCATCACGACCATCTTCAACATGCGCGCGCCGGGCATGACCCTGCACCGCATGCCGCTGTTCGCCTGGTCGGTGCTGATCACCGCCTTCCTGCTCTTGCTGTCGCTGCCCGTCCTGGCCGGCGCCATCACCATGCTGCTGACGGACCGCAACTTCGGCACCCACTTCTTCGATCCCGCCGGCGGCGGCGACCCGGTCATGTTCCAGCACCTGTTCTGGTTCTTCGGTCACCCCGAGGTCTACATCCTGATCCTGCCAGGGTTCGGCATCATCTCGCACATCGTCTCGACCTTCTCGAAGAAGCCGGTCTTCGGCTACCTCGCGATGGCCTACGCCATGGTCGCCATCGGCTTCGTCGGCTTCATCGTGTGGGCGCACCACATGTACACGGTCGGCATGAGCGTGAACCTGCGCGCCTACTTCATCGCCGCCACCATGATCATCGCGGTGCCGACGGGCGTTAAGATCTTCTCGTGGATCGCCACGATGTGGGGCGGCTCGATCAGCTTCAAGACCCCCATGCTGTGGGCCATCGGCTTCATCTTCCTGTTCACCGTCGGCGGCGTGACCGGCGTGGTCCTGTCGAACGCCGGCATCGACTACAGCCTGCACGACACCTACTACGTGGTCGCCCACTTCCACTACGTGCTGTCGCTGGGCGCCGTGTTCGCGATCTTCGCCGGCTTCTACTACTGGTTCGAGAAGATGTTCGGCGTGAAGTACAACGAGTTCCTGGGTGCGCTGCACTTCTGGATCATGTTCGTCGGCGTCAACGTCGTCTTCTTCCCGCAGCACTTCCTGGGTCTGCAGGGCATGCCGCGTCGCTACATCGACTATCCGGAAGCCTACACCCTGTGGAACCACGTCTCGTCCATCGGTTACGTGATCACCGTCGTCGGCGTTGGCGTCTTCCTGATCATGCTGGCCGAGGCCGCGATCCGTCGCCGCAAGGGCGTCGCCAACCCCTGGGGTGAAGGCGCGACGACCCTGGAGTGGACCCTGTCCTCGCCGCCGCCGCACCACCAGTTCAACGAACTGCCGGTGGTGAAGGGCGACGACCACTAGGCCTCGCCCCCGTCATCCTCGGCCCTGTGCCGAGGATCCATGGCGGGGCCGGTACGACCGATACAATGGCCCCGGACGTTAACGCGTCCGGGGCTCCGCCTTTGAGGTGGACGAATGGATCCTCGGGACAAGCCCGAGGATGACGATGTGAGTAGATGACCGAGGCTTCCGCACACGCCCCGTCGACGACCCAGCCGGAAGACTTCTTCCAGCTCCTGAAGCCGCGCGTCATGTCGGTGGTGGTGTTCACCGCCGCGACGGGCCTGATCATCGCGCCGGGCTCGATCAACCCGATCGTGGCCGCCATCGCCATCCTGTGCATCGCCATCGGGGCGGGGGCGGCGGGCGCCCTGAACATGGCCATCGAAGGCGAGACCGACGCCCTGATGCGCCGCACGCGCGGCCGTCCGGTCGCGGCCGGTCGCCTGAAGCGCAACGACGCCATCGCCTTCGGCATCGTCCTGTCGGTCTTCTCGGTCATGCTGCTGGGCATGAACACCAACTGGTTCGCGGCCGGGATGCTGGCCATGACCATCGTCTATTACGCCGTCTTCTACACGATGATGCTGAAGCGCCGGACGCCCCAGAACATCGTCATCGGCGGCGCGGCCGGGGCCTTCCCGCCCGTGATCGGCTGGGCCGCCGCGACGGGTTCGGCGCCCTGGCAGGCGTGGCTCCTGTTCCTCATCATCTTCCTGTGGACCCCGCCGCACAGCTGGGCCCTGGCCCTCTATTCGGCCGGCGACTACGCCAAGGCGGGCATTCCCATGATGCCGGTGGCGCGGGGCGCGAAATCGACCCGGCTTCAGATCTGGCTCTACAGCCTGATCTTCGTGGCCTCGGCCGTCGCGCCGGGTTTCGTGGGCATGGGCGGGCTGATCTACCAGATCGTCTCGATCGCCGGCGGTCTGTTCTTCCTGGCTCTGGCCTTGCGTCTATGGCGGTCGCGCGCGGGCGATGCGCCCGACAAGGCCGAGGCCGTGGGGCGAGAGGCCGCATTGTATGACGTCCGCGCCGAAGCCAAACCGGCGCGCAACCTGTTCGCCTTCTCGATCCTGTATCTGGTGGCGCTGTTCGCGTCCCTGCTGGTCGAGAGCTTCACCCTTCCCGGACTCTAAAGGCCTGGAGACTGATGCCGATGTCCAACTATCTGACGCCTGAACAACTCGCCGCCCGCAACAAGCGCAGCCTGTGGATCGCCCTGGGTCTGGTGGCCTTCATCGTCCTGATCTTCCTGACCACCTTCACGCGGATGCAGGCGAACCTGGCGGCCCGCACGGCCCAGGAGCATGCCGTCGTGGCCGCCTCCGAGCGCCATGCCGCCCCGGCGACGGAAGCGTCGAACTGATGGCCGCGCCCCGTTCGGCCAAATTCATCGCCCTGGTCTGCGCCGGGGTCGTCCTGACCATGACCGGCGCGGCCTTCGCGGCGGTGCCGCTGTACCGGATGTTCTGCCAGGTCACCGGCTTCAACGGCACGACGATGAAGGCGGACAAGCCGTCGGACGTGGTTCTGGACCGCACCGTCAACATCCGCTTCGACACCAACGTCCGGGGCCTGCCGATGGTGTTCAAGGCCGAGCAGGTGACCCAGCGGGTCCGTATCGGCGAGACGGGCATCGCCTATTTCGACGTGACCAACACCTCGGACAAGCCGATCCTGGCGCGGGCCAGCTACAACGTCGTGCCCGAACAGACCGGGGCCTATTTCCAGAAGCTGCAGTGCTTCTGCTTCGATGATCAGACGATCGGCGCCGGCGAGACGATGCAGTTCCCGATGCAGTATTTCATCGCGCCCGAAATGGTTGACGACGCGGAGACCCGGGGCGTCAACGAGATCACCCTGAGCTACACCTTCTACCCCGTGTCGGACGATAACGGGGCCGCTAATCAGAACGCCGTCCGTTCCGGCACTGGCGCAGGCTGAGCGGCGACGCTATAGCCCGTTCCAAATCTTCTTCTCTCGCCGATTCAGAGATCCGACGCATGGCCCACGCCGCACCGCATCACGACTATCACCTGGTCGACCCGAGCCCCTATCCGCTGACGGCGTCCATCGCGACGACGGTCATGATGGTCGGCGCCGTGGCCTGGATGAAGGGCGTCTTCGGCCTGCCGGAAGGCACGTCGTGGCTGTTCTTCGCCGGTCTGGCCGGCGTCCTCTACTCCGCCTTCGGCTGGTGGTCGGACGTGATCAAGGAGAGCCGTCGCGGCGACCACACCCCGGTCGTGTCGATCGGCCTGCGTTACGGCGTGGTCCTGTTCATCGCCTCGGAAGTGATGTTCTTCGTGGGCTTCTTCTGGATGTTCTTCGAGATGTCGCTGTTCCACGGCGCGCGTGAGCACATTCCGGAGATCGGCAACTGGGCCGACACCGCCGCCGCCTGGTCGACCTGGCCGCCGAAGGGCATCGAGGTTCTGGACCCCTGGTCGCTGCCGCTGCTGAACACCGTCATCCTGCTGCTGTCCGGCACGACGGTCACCTGGGCGCACCATGCGCTGCAGATCGGTGATCGCAAGGGCGCCAAGATGGGCCTGATCATCACGGTCCTGCTTGGCGTGCTGTTCACCGGCGTTCAGGCCTACGAGTACCAACACATCCTGCATGAGAACCTGTTCTTCAACGAGGAAGCCATCAACTCGGGCCTGTACGGTTCGATCTTCTTCATGGCGACGGGCTTCCACGGCTTCCACGTCCTGCTGGGCACCATCTTCCTGGCCGTCTGCCTGGGTCGTCTGCTGGCCGGCCAGTTCACGCCGGAGAAACATTTCGGCTTCGAGGCCGCCGCCTGGTACTGGCATTTCGTGGACGTGGTCTGGCTGTTCCTGTTCGCCTTCGTCTACGTCGTCTTCGGCTAAGGACGGCGTTGGACAACCGTCCATCCCAGACTGAAACCAACACGCCGGCGCGGATCGATCAGGTCCGCGCCGGTTTCCTTTGTCGGTGCCCCAACTGCGGCAAGGGCCGGCTGTTCGAGGGCTTCCTGAAGGTCGTCGACGCCTGCGCCGTCTGCGGCTTCGACTTCACCCGGCTGAACACCGGCGACGGAGCGGCCATCTTCATCATGCAGATCGCGGGCGGGCTGGTGGTCTTCTCGGCCCTGTTCGTCCAGATCGCCTATGACCCGCCGATCTGGGCCATGCTGGCCGTGGCCCTGCCTCTGGTGGTCGGGCTGTCCATGGGGCTGATGCGGCCGGGCAAGGGGGTGATGATCGCCCTGCAGATGAAGAACGGAGCCCCGCGCGATGAGTGAGACCAGGGCCCGTTGCCCCATCCTGCTGACCGTCTTCATCGCGGCCTGTCTGGTCGTGCTGTGCGGCCTCGGGACCTGGCAGATGCAGCGGCTGGCGTGGAAGGAGGGGCTGATCGCCCAGGCCGAGGCGACCGCCGACCTGCCGCCCGCGCCCCTGCCCGAGGTTCTGACCGCCGCCGATCCGGAGTTCCGCAAGGCCCTGGTCGTCTGTCGCGGCCTGCCGACCGCCGCCTATGTCGAGTTGCAGTCGATCCATGACGGCCAGCCGGGCAGCCGGTTGATCTCGGCCTGCGTCCCTGAGGGCATGGATCAGACCTTCCTCGTGGATCGCGGCTTCGTGCCCGACAGCGTCTCTGCCCGGCCGCGCGTCATGGCCACGACCCTGCCCCTGGCCATGGCGGTGGAGCTGCGCCGTTCGCCTCCGCCGGGGGCTATGACGCCGCCGCCGTCGGAGGGTCGCTTCTATGGCCGGGACAGCGTCGCCATGGCCGCCCAGCTGGGGGCGGGGGCGCCGTCTGAGTTCACCCTGTTCGCCCTGACCTCGCCCAATCCGGAGATCGGCGCCCTGGTCGCCTCGGCCCCGCCGGCGGCGTTCTCGAACAACCATCTGGGCTATGCCCTGACCTGGTACGGACTGGCGCTGGCCCTTCTGGGTTTCTATGTGGCCGTCCTTGTCCGCAGGTACAGAAAGACCACCCCCTGACCGCCACCCTCCATACGCTTTCGAATGGCGTTCGCGTCGTCTGCGATCCCATGCCTGGCCTGCGCACCCTGGCCCTGACCGTCGCGGTGAAGGGCGGGGCGAGGTGGGAAAGCGAAAGCCGCTCCGGCTGGTCGCATCTGCTCGAACATCTGGTGTTCAAGGGCGCGGGCGAGATGGGGGCGCGCGACATCGTCGAGCGGATCGAGGCCGAGGGCGGGTCGATCAACGCCGCCACCGGATACGAGCGCACCAGTTTCGAGATCCGGGCGCTGGACGGGTCCCTGCCGCTGGCCATGCAGATCGTGTCCGATCTGGTCTTCCGCCCCACGCTGGACGCCGCCGAGATCGAGCGGGAAAAGGACGTGGTGGCCCAGGAGATCGCCGAGGCCTTCGACACGCCCGACGACCACGTCTTCGAAATGGCCCAGACCCAGGCTTTCGCCGGCCAACCGCTGGGGCGGCCGATCCTGGGTTCGATCGCCAGCCTGAAGCCCGCCGACAGGGCGACCATGGGCGACTGGCGCGCGCGCCTCTATTCGCCCGACCGGATGGTGGTGGCGGTGTCCGGCGCGGTGGACGAGACCGAGCTTCTGGCCCTGGCCGAGCGCTGGTTCGGATCGGCCGTGGCGGCCCCCGCCGATGCGCCGGAGCCCGCGACCTTCATCGGCGGAACGGCAGCCCTGACGCGCAAGATCGAACAGGCCAATCTGGTGTTCCAGCTGCCGTCCTTGGCGGCCGGCGATCCGGCCATTCCCGCGCTGCGTCTGTTCACCGAAATCCTGGGTGGAGGGATGGCGTCGCGGCTGTTCCAGAGCGCGCGCGAGGAGCGGGGCCTGGCCTACGCCATCGACGCCTATCAGGAGCCCTATGACGACGGCGGGGTGCTGGGGATCTACGCCGGAGCGGCGGCGGACCGGTCGGTGGAACTGGCCCAGGTCTGCGCCGACGAGGTCCGCGATCTGACGCTGAAGGGACCGACGGACGCCGAACTGTCGCGTGCCAAGGCGGTGCTGAAGGGCTCGCTCTGGATGTCGGACGAGAGCCCGGCCAGCCGCGCGGGCCGGATCGCGGCCCAGACCCTGATGTTCGGCGCGCCCGTGCCGTCGGACGACACGGCGGCGCGGATGGAGGCGGCGACGGCGGCGGACCTGAAGGCGGTCGGCGAGCGGGTGCTGGCCTCCGGCAAGGCCTCGACGGCCGTGCTGGGCCCCAAGGCGGCCGCGCCGGCGGGGCGGGCGTTCGTGGAGCGGGTCTCCCAATAAATCCGCTCATCCCCGCGAAAGCGGGGACCCAGTGCTTTCGGGAGGCAGCCGTGCGCGGGATGAGGGTCTGTCTTTTCCGGTCCGATTCGCTCGCCCAAAGAACTGGGTCCCCGCTTTCGCGGGGATGAGCGGAAGGTTAGAGTCATCCCATGGCCCTCCTCGACTGGATGACGGATGCGACCGGGCCCGTGGTCGAGGGGCAGGGGGTGCTGTTGCGGCCGCCGCGCACGGGTGATTACGCCGCCTGGGCCGAGCTGCGGGAGCTGTCGCGCGACTATCTGCAGCCGTGGGAGCCGTCCTGGCCCGACGACGACCTGACCAAGGCGGCCTATCGGCGGCGTCTGGGCGTCTATGCGCGGGAGATGGAGCTGGGTCACGCCTGGCCGTTCTTCGTCTTCGACGCGCGGGGAAAGACCCTGATGGGCGCCATCACCCTGTCGAACGTGCGTCGCGGCGTCGCGGAGACGGGGACGCTGGGATACTGGGTCGGGCAGCCGTTCGCGGGGCGCGGGGTGGCGACGGCGGCGGTGAAGGCCATGGCGGGCTTCGCCTTCCGATCCGCCCGTCTGCATCGGCTGGAGGCGTCCTGCCTGCCGACCAACGCCGCATCGCGTCGCGTGCTGGAGAAATCCGGCTTCGTGAAGGAGGGCGAGGCGCGGGCTTATCTTAAAATTAACGGCGTGTGGGCAGATCATCTGCTGTTCGGCCTCGTGTCGGACGACGTCGCCGTGTCCTGAAGGAACGCCTGCACCCGTGACCCCGCGACCCCGCACCATGACCTGGGACGCGACCACGGCCATCGAGGCGTTGGCCGCCGCCGATTCCGCCCTGTGGATCTGGACGCCGGGCGAGGACACCATCCGCTTCACCGGGGCCACCCGGTCGCTGGGCCTGGGGCCGCTGGCGCCGGAATGTTCGGGGGCCGCCTTCATCGCGCTTGCCCTGCCGCAGGACCGGTCGCTGGCCGAACGCATCCTGAAACCCGCCGCCGAGGGGACCGAGGTTGCGGTGCGTCTGCGCATGCGCGGATCCGAGACCTGCCTGTGGCGCGGGGTGTGGCTGGAGGATGGGCTGCGCGCCGCCGGCATGGTGGCGCTGGAGATCAAGATCGCGGGTTCGGACAAGGACCCCCTGACGGGCCTGCTGGATCGCAAGAGCTTCCTCGGCCGCGCCGCCGAGACCCTGACCACGCCCGGCGAATACGACATGGTCGTGGCCGACGTGGACCGTCTGCGCCGCCTGAACGAGGCCCTGGGCCACGAGCGCACCGATATGGTGATCTCGGCGCTGGGTTCGCGCATGGCCGCCGCCTTCTCCTTCGACGCCAACCCGGCCCGGATCGGCGAGGACGAGTTCGCGGTCGTTGTGCCGCGCGGGGCGGGCAACGCCGCCGACCGGCTGAGGGACGCGCTGGAGCAGCCTCTGCGGGTCGCGGGCTTCGACATCTATCCGACCGTCTCGATCGGCTCTGTGACCTTCGAGGGCGGGCCGGACGCGCCGGATTCGGCCGAACTGCTGCGCCGGGTCGAACTGGCCGTCTGCGCCGCCAAGAAGGTCGGGCGCGGGGGGACCGCCGCCTACGGCCGGGCGATGGAGTCCGACAGCCTGAGCCGACTGGCGCTGGAGGCGGATCTGAGGAACGCCTTCGTGCGCGGCGAGATCGAACCCTTCTTCCAGCCGATCGTGAACCTGAACACCGGCGCCGTGGCCGGGTTCGAGGCCCTGGCCCGCTGGCGTCACCCCAAGCGCGGTCTGGTGCCGCCGGACGAGTTCCTGGGCCTGACCGACGAGATGGGCCTGATGAACGATCTGGGCCTGATGATGATGACCCAGTCGGCGCGTCAGCTGGCGGAGTGGCTGCAGCGCCACCCTTCGGCCGGCAAGCTGTTCTGCAGCGTCAACCTGTCGGTCGGCGAGATCGAGCGGCCGAACCTGATCGAGGACGTGGCGCGGGTGATCCAGGAGACCGGCCTGCCGCGCGGCGCGCTGAAGCTGGAGGTCACCGAGGGCGACATCATGCGCGACACGGCGTCGGCCGCCGTGATCCTGCAGAAGCTGAAGGATGTGGGGGCGTCGCTGGCGCTGGACGATTTCGGCACGGGCTTCTCGTCGCTGTCGTATCTGGCGCGCCTGCCGTTCGATACGCTGAAGATCGACCGCTATTTCGTTCTGACGATGGACAAGGACGAGGGCTCGGCGAAGATCGTGAAGTCGGTCGTCAACCTGGGGCGCGACCTGAACCTGGAGGTGGTGGCCGAGGGGGTGGAGAACGCCAGCCTGGCCGCCCTCCTGCTCGACGCCAGCTGCCACTACGGCCAGGGCTTCGGCTATGCGCCCGCACTGCCCGCGCAGAAGGCCGAGGTCTATCTGAACGAAAGCCTGTCGGACGGCGTCGCGCCGCTGAAGGCGCGGTCGGGCTGAGACCTACTCGGCGGCGTGGGCCTGGTCGTCGGCGCCGGGAAGGGGCCAGTTCTTCCAGTCGCCGGGAGCCAGCGTTTTCGACGCATTGAGGATTTCGATGCCGACCACGCGGTCGTCCGCGTCGTAGTCCAGCACCATGTTCGGGGCCACTTCTTCGCTTTCGACGATCACCGCCTCGCCCAGCACCATGTAGGCGGCGTCGGCGTCCGGATCATAGGTGTTTGGCCGCATGGCGTTTGCGTGCTCCACGGTCGAAGAAGGCGCTTATAACAAAGAACTCCCGTTCCGTCTCTCGGACGGCGACGCGCAGCACCCTGGCGTCATGTTCGGGGATGACGGCGAACCGCCGCTCGACCGTGGGATCGGTCGGGTCGTTCTCGATCCAGTCGGGTTGGCGGACACATCGTTCGACCCAGGTCGACCAGAGCCGACGCTGCGCGATCTTGAAGGGCGCTTGCGGGGCGAAGACGATGGGCTTCATGCCCGAAGAAGATCAGGTCTGAGCTGATTTCTCAACTCATGGGTGTGTCAGGCCCGGCCCGACTGCCCCGATAGCATGGCCGCATCGACGCCGAGACCGGCGAGCGCCCGCGTCCATTTGGTGTCGAAATCGGTGTCGAACAGAAGCTCGATGTCCGCCTCGGCCGTCAGCCAGACGTTGTCGCCCAACTCTTCTTCCAGCTGACCGTCGCCCCAGCCGGCGTAGCCGAGCATGAGCGTCGACCGGCGCGGCCCCGTGGCCGGATCGGTCATGGCGGTCAGGGCCTCGCGCGTGCCGGTCAGGGCGAGGCCGGCACCGAAGGGCGTGGAGGCAGCGTCGATCATCCAGTCGTCGGTGTGGAGCACGAAGCCGCGTTCCTTCTCGACCGGGCCGCCGACCATGACGGGGCGACCGCTGGCCTGTTCGGGAGCGTCGAGCGAGAGCTTGGTCAGGACAGCCTTCAGATCGACGCCGGGCGCGGGGCGGTCGATGCGGACGCCCATAGCGTGGTCCGGCTCGTGCGCGCAGACCAGGATGACGGCGTGTTCGAAACGCGGGTCGTCGATGCCGGGCATGGCCACCAGCAGCCGACCCGTGAGGGATTGGAAGTCGTCCATGGCTGAATGATCGGTGCGACGGGGCCTTTCCGCAAGGCGCTGCCGATCACGATCACGCTTGGCGGCGGCCCTGGGTGCGCCTATCTGACCGAGGTCGGCGCAGCGCGCCCAACCCAGACCTCTTCGGAGCCTTCCATGACGATCCAGATCGGCGACCGCATTCCCTCGGCAACCCTGTCGCAGGGCACGCCGGAAGGCCCCAAGCCCGTCAACACCGATGAGTTCTTCGCGGGCAAGACCGTCGCCCTGTTCGCCGTGCCCGGCGCCTTCACCCCGACCTGCTCGGCGCGCCACCTGCCGGGCTATGTCGACAACAAGGCCGAGCTGAAGGCCAAGGGCGTGGACGTCATCGCCTGCGTTTCGGTCAACGACGCCTTCGTGATGAACGCCTGGGCCGAGAGCCAGGGCCTGACGGCCGATGATGTGGTCATGCTGGCCGATGGCAACGGCGACTTCACCCGGACCGTGGGTCTGGTGCTGGACGGCAAGGGCTTCGGCCTGGGCGAGCGTTCGCAGCGTTATTCGATGCTGGTCGTGGACGGCGTCGTGAAGGAGCTGAACATCGAACAGGGCGGCGAGTTCAAGGTGTCCTCGGCCGAGCATCTGCTGGCTCAACTCTAAGAGCGCTACCGCTCGCCGCGCGGCGGCTCGCTGCTTGAGCGCGAGGTGTTGATGAGCACAGACATCTTCACGCCCGAGAAGCGCAGCGCCGTCATGCGTCGGGTGAAGGGGCGGGACACCTCGCCCGAGATCGCCGTGCGCAGGATCCTGCGCGCGGCGGGGATCGGTTATCGGCTGGGCGGCTCAGGCCTGCCTGGCCGACCCGATATTGTGATGAAGGGACGGCGGACCGTCATCTTCGTCCACGGCTGTTTCTGGCACGGGCACGACTGTGCGCGGGGCTCCAGAAAGCCCAAGGCCAACGCCGACTACTGGACCGCCAAACTGACCAGGAATGTCGCCAGAGATCGTCAAACGGTCGCCAAGCTGACCAATGACGGCTGGCGCGTCGTCACGGTCTGGGAATGCGATCTGAAATCGCCGGATGTGGCGGACAGACTGGTCGCCGAGTTTCAGGCGGCGACGGTCTCGGCTTCGTCTTCCTCGGAGGCCTCACCGGCCAGGACGTGATTGAGCGCGCCAAGAAGGGCGGCGGGCGTCAGGGGCTTGGACACGAAATAGGTCATGCCGGCGGCCATGCAGGCGGCGATGTCGTCGGGCGACGTGTCGGCGGTGACGGCAATGACCGGGATCCCGGCGTTGGGGCCTCCGCCGGCCCGCAGGCGACGCGTGGTCTCACGGCCGTCCAGCTCCGGCATCCGCACGTCCATGAAGATGACGTCGAAGGCCTTGGTCTCGCACTGGGCCAGGGCCAGGAGGCCGTCGGCGGCGGTCGAGATATCGCAGCCCAAGGGGGCCAGGATCAGCTCCACCGCGCGGCGATTGATGTCGTGGTCGTCGACGACGAGGACACGCAGGGGACGGTCGCCGTCCTCCTCGATCTCGGCGGTGTCTTCGATCGGCGTCTCGACGATTTCGGGTTCGGGCTCGGCGACGACGACCGGCTCGGCCTCGATGACCGGCGGCGTCGGGGCGGCGCGCTGGGCCAGGGCGCGGGGCGCCAGGCTGCGGACGATGTCGCCCCGGCTTTCGTCGTTGAAGCCGGCGGGGGCGGCGACCACGGTCTCGCCGCGCGGCAGCATCAGGGAGACGGTGAAGGCCGCGCCCTCGCCCGGATGGCTGCGGGCGGTCAGGCGGCCGCCCATCAGCTCGACCAGGTCGCGCGAGATGCTGAGGCCCAGACCCGTGCCGCCGTGGCGAGCGCTGACGCCCTCTGCTGTCTGGTCGAAGGGGGTGAAGAGGCGGGCCAACTGCTCGGGCGTCATGCCGGGGCCGGTGTCGACGACCTCGATCAGGAGGGCGTAGTTCGACGGCTCCTCGACCCAGGCCGAGAGGCGCAGGGTGACCGATCCCTCGGTCGTGAACTTCATCGCGTTGGAGACGAGATTGTTCAGCACCTGACGCAGGCGCATCGGGTCGCCCTTGACCGCGCTCGGGATGCTGGACGCGCCCTCGACGCGCAGGCTCAGACCCTTGGCGCGGGCCTCGCCCTGCCAGAACATCAGGGTCTGGGCGATCAGACCGCGCAGGTTGAAGTCGACGGTCTCGACCTGCATGCGGCCGGCCTCGAGCTTGGAGTGATCCAGCAGATCGTCCAGCAGGGCCTTCATCATGATCCCGGCGTCGGTGATCAGGGCGGCCTGGGCGCGGGCGGCGCCGTCGGTCGCGCCGCGTTCCAGCTCGGCCGCGCCGGTCAGGATGGCGCTGATCGGGGTGCGCAGGTCGTGGCCGACCGTGGCCAGGAAGGTCTGCTGGCCGGCCATGGCGCGCTCGACCTGGGCGCGGCGACGGTCGGCCTCCAGACGGGCGGCGCTTTCGGCGTCGGCGGCCTGGTTCATGCGCTGCCAGGTGGACAGGCAGTAGATGCCGAAGACCACGAAGGAGACGGCCACGGCGGTCACGAAGGAGGGCGAGGCGCCGTACCATAGCATCCAGACGGGGGTCGCCGCCATATAGAGGAAGTGGGGCGCGATGGTGATCGCCAGCACCTGGCGCGAACGGGGCGAGTTGATGACGCCGTAGATGGCGCCGGATGCGGCCAGGATGGCGGCGCAGACCCCGCCCATGGGGCCGCCGGTCAGCCACAGCGGGATCGACAGGCTGCCGAAGGCGGCGGCGTTCAGGAACAGCATGGCCATGCCGGCGACGGACCGCATCGGCCCCATCCGCTCGGTCTTGCCGCTGTTGATCGGGGCGAAGACCCAGAGATCGACGAGCTGGACCACGAAATAGCAGGCCATCCAGCCGGCGCTGAAGGTCCAGCCGAACAGGGGGCTGAAGACCATGGCGGTGGCGGCGCCCATGGCCAGGCGCTGCAACAGGGCTTTACGGCGACGGCGGACCGCCGCGGCCCAGGTCGGCGGCGTGATCGTACTGGCCTCCGACATTCTGCCCCCGACAAAGCGCGCGGTCTTCGCCACGCATCGGGGAACCATGGCAGACGCGCCCTAACGCTCCGTCAACGCGAGGCGGAAACGGCTTCGCTTATGCTGGTGAAGCCCTCGGCGCGAAGGCGGGCGGCGAGGTCGCGCTTGATGCGGCCGACCAGGCCCGGCCCCTCGTAGATCAGGGCGGAATAGACCTGGACGGCGTTTGCGCCCGCCCGGATGCGGTCCCAGGCGTCCTGGCCCGAGCCGATGCCGCCGACGCCGATCAGGGGCAAGCGACCTTCTGACGCAGCCGCCGCGTCCTTCAGGGCGGCCAGGGCCTTGCCGGTGAGCGGAGCGCCGCTGAGGCCGCCGGTCTCGGCGCGATCGCGGGACGTCAGGCTGTCGGGACGGTCCAGCGTGGTGTTGGAGACGATCAGGGCGTCGATGCGGTGGGCCAGGGCCGCCTCGACGATCATGGCGATCTCGGCCGAGGTCAGGTCCGGCGCGATCTTGAGGAAGACGGGAGCCGGGGTGGTGCGGGCCTCATTGATACGACCCAGCAGGTCGTCCAGTTGCTCGCGGCCCTGCAGGGCACGGAGGCCTGGGGTGTTGGGCGAGGAGATGTTGATGGTGAAATAGTCGCTGAGCCCGGCGAGGCGTTTGAGACCAGCCACGTAGTCTGCGGCCTTGTCCTCGGTATCCTTGTTGGCGCCGAGGTTGGCGCCGACGACGGCGTTCGGGCGGCGGGACAGGTTGTCGGCGAAGGCTTCGAGCCCCGCATTGTTGAAGCCCATCCGGTTGATGATGGCGCGGTCTTCGGACAGGCGGAACAGGCGGGGTTTCGGGTTGCCGGGCTGGGGCTTCGGCGTGACCGAGCCGCATTCGACGAAGCCGAAGCCGAGGCGGGAAAGGCCGTGCAGGGCCTCGCCGTTCTTGTCGAGACCGGCGGCGAGACCGACCGGGTTGGGCAGGTCGAGAGCCGCGACCTGGGTCCGCAGGATCGGATCGTCGGCGGGGGCGCCCGGCAGGGGCGCGGTCTTCAGGGCCGTGATGGCCAGGCCGTGGGCCGTCTCCGGGTCGAGGTTGCGAAGGATCGCGGCGCCGAGATCGGGGAGGGGCATCAGGCGGGAACCGTGAACGGTCTGGCCTCGGTTACCGCCCGAACCGGCAGGTCGCCGTAGATGTGCGGGAACAGGGCGCCGCCGCGCGAGGGCTCCCAGACGATGGTGTCTTCCAGCGCCGTCAGGTCGACGGTGAGCAGCATCAGGTTCTCGCGCCCGGCGTAGTGTTTGCGGGCGGTCTCATCCAACTGGGCGGCGGTCGAGAGGTGGATGTAGCCGTCGGCCAGATCGACGGCCGATCCGGCATAGGCGCCCTCGGCCACGGCCTGACGCCACTCGGCGGCGTCGATGATCTTGAAGGCGGTGGTGTCGGTCATCAGTCCTCGGCTCCGCCGCCGAAGGCCTTGGGCGTGAAGAAGCCGTCGTAGGCGCAGCGGCCGGCCACATCGACCTCGAAGATGGCGGCCGCGCCGGTCGGGAAGCCGCCGGCCATCCGGTCGAGAATGGACGGCGAGGCGGCGCTCTCGGTCAGGTATTCCATCGCAAGTAGTTGGACGCCCGGATTGTGGGCTACGACCAGCAGGCAGCCGGTGGAGTCTTCCAGATCCTCCACCAGCCGGCGGATGGTGTCGGTGGAGGCGTCGTAAAGCTTCGGCTCGATACGGACTTCGACGTCGCCGAAGGCCTCGTGCATCGTCTCCCAGGTCTGGTGCGTACGGGTCGCGGAGGAGACGAGGGCGAGGTCGGGGCGCAGCCCCTTCTCGGCCAGGACACGGCCCATGATGATGGAGTCGTCGTATCCCCGCTGCGTCAGGGCGCGGTCGCGGTCGAGGCCGCTTTCGGCCGTCCGCTCGGTCTTGGCGTGGCGCATCAGGATCAGGCGGTGCATGGCCGCCGCTTAGCCGGGTTCGGCGTCTCTATCCAGTGTGCGCGTGACCGGCTGGGGCTGGAGGCCGGGATTTTCGGCACGGACGCGCTGGGTCGCGCCGGACGGGCGGATGCGGGCATAGGCCTGACGCGTGGCCTCCAGAAGGATGACCCCGGCGGCGCCCGGCATGACGCGGCGGCCGATCTGTTCGAAGCCGTCGGCCATGGCCAGAAGCGGCGTCCACGGCGGGACATAGAGGGTCTGGGACCAGGCCGTGGGCTCGAGACCCGCCGCCCGGACCAGCCGCTCCAGTTGGCCTCGGGTGAAGGGGCGGCCGTGGCCGAAGGGGGTGTTTTCGGACCGCGCCCACATCCCGCCCCGGGCGGCGGCGGCCAGGATGATGCGGCCGGCGGGGGCCAGGGCCCGCACGGCCTCGGTCAGCAACAGGGTGGGATCGTCCGCCTCCTCCAGCGCATGGACCAGAAGGACGCGGTCGAACGAGCCGGCCGGGAAGGGCAGGCGTTTGTCGTCCACCAGAAGGGTGCGGTTGCGACCGACCGTGGGCCAGGTCTCGACCCCCTGTCCGGAGGGCATGGCGGCGATGACGCGGCGTGCGCCGACGAAGGCGTCCAGCCAGGGCGTTGGGTAGCCGATCCCGAGGACGTCACAGCCGGGGGCCTCGCCCCATGCGTCCTCCAGACGTTTGGCCAGGAGCCGACGCACCAGGGCGCCGGTCGGCTCGCCGTAGAAGGATCGCAGGTCTTCGATGGCGCGACGCATGGTCCTGACTATATGGCGATCAGGCCCCGCCCACCAAGGACGACGAAATGCCCCTGACCGTTCATCTGTTTCCGGCGCGGACCGACAACTACGCCTTTCTGGCGCGAGACGAGGCGACAGGTACGGTCGCGGCAATCGACACGCCGGACGCCCAGGTGATCCTGGATGCGGTGCAGTCCCTGGGCTGGGGCAGGCTGGACCGGATCATCAACACTCATTGGCACCCCGACCACACCGAGGGGAACGCCCGGCTTAAGGCCGAGACCGGTTGCGACATCTGGGGGCCGGAAGAGGTGCGGAAGGTCGCGCCGCTGGACCGGGTGGTCGAGGAGGGCGACATCGTCATGCTCGGCCAGACGGCCCTGCATGTGACGGCGACGCCCGGCCATACGCTGGGGCATGTGGTGTTCCGCTCGCCCAAGGACGCCATCGCCTTCACCGGCGACACCCTGTTCCCGCTGGGCTGCGGGCGGCTGTTCGAGGGCACGCCGGAGCAGATGTGGGACAGCCTCAGCCGGCTGCTGACCTGGCCGGACGAGACGGTGCTGTACGGCGCGCACGAATACACGGCGGCCAACGCCCGCTTCACCCTGAGCGTCGACGACCGACCCGAGGTCCGGGCCCATGCCGAGGCGATCTTCGCGGCCCGCGAGCGGGGCGAACCGACCGTGCCGACGACGATGAAGATCGAACGAGCGCTGAACCCCTTCCTGACGGCGGGTAGCGCGGAAGAGTTCGCGCGACGCCGGGCGGCGAAGGACAGTTTCTAGAGGCCGAGCCTATTCGCGCGGGGCGACGGCGCGGATGATGCTGGACGACGACGGCCGCCCGGCCTGGCCCTGACGCGGATCGACCACGATCCGCAGGTCGCCGCGCGAGAAGGTGGCCGAACTGCGCGTGCCCTCGACCAGGGTGATGCTGCGCAGGCCCGAGATGCTCTCGCGGAAGGTCGGGGTGCGGGACATGCGGATGACCGCCTCGGTGGTCACGATCAGGGCGTCCACCATCAGGGCCTCGGACTCTTCGCCCGACAGGTTGATGACGATCAGACGGCCCAGCGCCTGACTGACCAGGCTTCCGCGCTGGTTCATCAGGGTGAAGAGGCGAATCGGTCCGAGCGTCGGCAGTTCCAGCGCCGGCCCCTGACCCACGCGCGAGGCCGGCGAGCCGTTCGGCGCCCGGCTGGTATAGAGGGTCAGGCCGCCGTCGGGCGTGACGCGCAGGATCTGGGCCCCCGCGTCGTTTCGATAGATGACGTCACCGCGCGGGGCGGGGGTCGAGCGCAGGACCCAGGTCTCTTCCCGCCGCTCGAAGCGGAACAGGGGCCGGATTCCACGACCGTCGAAGATGAACCGTTCGCCCGTTTCCGAGGCGTAGAGGCCGTTGGCCGGCAGGCCGCGCTGACCGCTGTCCTCATAGGTCTGGTCCGCCTGGGCGTTGCCCCGCGTCTGGGCCAGAGAAAGGGTCGGGGCGGACAGCGCGGCCAGAACGACCATGGCGAACGCCATTGTCGCCCGGACCGGCCATGGCGCCGTCTCGTGCTTGACCCTTGAACTCATGGCGGAAAGCGTTGCGCGGGGCGCGCGGCGGATTTTGGGCGGCTCTTTGTCAGCCGACGAGGTATTGACCGCCGTTCAACGACAGGGTGCAGCCTGTGACATATCCGGCACGCTCGCCGGACAGCCAGGACACCATGTCGGCGATCTCCTCGCCCTTGCCCAGACGCCCGACGGGGATCTGGGCGACGATGCCGGCCAGGACCTTCTCGTCCATGGCGCCGACCATTTCGGTGTCGATATAGCCGGGCGCGATGCAGTTCACGGTCACGCCCTTGCGGGCGTTTTCCAGGGCCAGGGCCTTGGTGAAGCCGATCATGCCGGCCTTGGCGGCGGAATAGTTGGTCTGGCCGATCTGGCCCTTCTGGCCGTTGATCGAGGAGATGTTGACGATCCGGCCGAAGCCCCGGTCGCGCATGCCGTTGATGACCTGGCGCGTCATGTTGAAGACGCTGTCCATGTTGACCCGGATGACGTCGGACCACTGGTCCGGCCCCATCTTGTGGAAGAAGCCATCGCGGGTGATGCCGGCGTTGTTGATCAGGACGTCGATCGGCCCCAGTTCGGCCTCGACCTCGGCCACGGCGCGGGCGCAGTCGTCATAGGAGCCGACATTGCCCTTGACCACCATGACGCCCAGCTCGCGAGCCGTGGCCTCCGCCGCTTCGGTATTGCCGGAATAGCCGGCGGCGACGGCCATGCCGTCTTCCTTCAATCGCTGAACGATCGCCTTGCCGATACCGCGGGTTCCACCCGTGACGAGAGCCACTCGAGCCATGTTTCTTCCTGTTTTCCCTGACGGCCCGATCTGGCGCCGGACCTTTGTCAGGGAAATCATTAACCTGCGACGGGTTGCGCGGAAAGCCGCGTAACCTGGGTTGATCCGTCGCGGTCAGACGATGCGGGCGGCCTCGTCGAAGGTCAGGCGCGGGCTGCGCGGGAAGAGGTTCTCGTCCGAGCCGTAGCCCAGGTTGACGATGAAGTTCGGCTCGATGTCGCCCTCGGGGAAGAAGGCGGCCTTGATGCCCGCCGGGTCGAAGCCCGACATCGGACCGATGTCCAGGCCGAGCGCGCGGGCCGCCGCGATCAGATAGCCGCCCTGGAGCGAGGAGTTGCGGAAGGCGCTCTCGCGACGCGCGGCCTCGTCGCCGAACCAGTCGCGCGCGCCCGGCGCATGCGGGAACAAGTGGGCCAGGTGGTCGTGGAAATTCATGTCGTAGCCGATGATGACCGTGACCGGCGCCTGGGCGGTCTTCGCCTGATTGCCCTCGCTCATCAGTGGGATCAGCTTTTCCTTGGCCTCGGGCGAGGTCACGAAGACGAAGCGGGCCGGGGTGTTGTTCACCGCCGTCGGGCCGAATTTGGTCAGGTCATAGAGCTTGTGCAGCAACTCGGTCGGCACGGGACGATCGGTCCAGCCGTTGCGGGTGCGGGCCTCGGTGAAGACCTGGGCCAGGGCCGCGTCGTTCAGCGGCAGGTCGCGGGCGGGAACAGAGTCGAAAGCCATTGGGAAACCCCTGAAATCTAAAACTGCATCAGCAGCGATTTCTATAAAGGTCGAGCGACCTCGGGGTTCAAGGGTTTCTGTATCAAATAAAGTTGCTGATGACCGGGAGGGGCGTCGGGCTATTTCAGCGTCTCGATCAGGGCCTGAGCCGCCGCCGGGTTCCGCACCTTCGCCCCGGCGATGAAATAGGCGAAGACGTCGCCGCGCTTGGCCCAACCCTTGGTCTGCTTGGCGATGGCGTCCAGTTCGGCCGCGTTCATGCCGGTCGGTTCGTCCTCGCGGCTGGACATCAGTCGGGCGTAGGTGAAGTCGGCGGTCGGCTGATCGATCCGGGGCCAGGTGGGACTTTCGTCGTCGACGGCATAGACGATGGCGGCGCCGTATTGGGCGGCCAAATCATAGAACTGCTGGGTGTCGAAGGTCGGGCTGCGGACCTCCAGCGCGTGACGCAGGGGCACGCCGTCCTTCTCCTTGGGCAACAGCTTCAGGAAGCCCTCGAAGTCGACCGGATCGAACTTCTTGGTGGCCATGAACTGCCAGTTGATGGGGCCGAGCTTGGGGCCCAGCGCCGTCAGCCCCTGATCCAGAAACCGCTCCAGGCTCTCGTTGCCCTCAGACAGGACCTTGCGGTTGGTGCAGAAGCGGCTGGCCTTGACCGCGAAGACGAAGTCGTCGGGCGTCTCGTTCCGCCACTTCATCCAGGTGTCGATCTTGAAGCCGGAATAGTAGGTGCCGTTGATCTCGATCGAGGTCAGTTTGGAGGAGGCGTACTCCAGCTCCTTCTTCTGGCTCAGCTTCTCCGGATAGAAGACGCCGCGCCACGGCTCGAAGGTCCAGCCGCCGATGCCGACACGGATGGGATGGGTCATGGGTCGTCTCCAGACGAATGGACTGTCCAGTCCTCGTGTGCATGCCTGATGCGGATGACAACCGCGCCGTCGTCTTCCAGATCGTAGATGATCACATGCGATTTGTGGGAGAGAACACGAGCGGGCGGACTGATGTCGTCACGATGCCTCCCTATTTGCGGGAAGGCGGCTATGCGCGCGAACGATTGAGCAAAGGATGCCGCATACGCGTCTGCCTGAGCGAAGCCGAACAGTTCGGCGCTCTGCGTGTAGATGGCGCGCAGATCGGCGCGGGCGGCCAATGACAATCGGCAACGCGACACTCAGGCCGCGCGCACGCTCGCCTTGGCAAGCAGTTCTGCTCGCACTTCGGCGATGATTTCTTCGGGTGTCTGGTCGCTGATGCCGCTTGCCCGCCCTTCGTCGATCAGCCGTTGCCAATGCGCGATCTTCTCGGCCTTGATCTGTTCGCGGCGGATCAGATCGCGGACGTAGTCGCTGGAGTTCGAATAGCGACCATCGGTGGTCTGGGCCTCGACCCAGGCCTTCATCTGGGCCGGCAGGGAGATGTTCATCGTGGCCATGGGCGGATGATCCGCTTGATGGCAAACCTTGTCAATCTTCGTAGACGACGCCGGTCAGGTAGAGGCCGTCGGACGGGGCAACCTGGGCGCAGGCGGTGCGGTCGCGGGCGTCGAGCGCGGCCTTGACGTCGTCGGGCGTCCAGCGTCCGAGGCCGGTCTCGACCAGGGTTCCTGCCATGGAGCGGACCTGGCGGTGCAGGAAGGAGCGGGCCTCGAAGGCCAGATGGACCTCTTCGCCGACGCGGGTGACGCGGGCGACGTCGAGGGTCTTCACCGGGGATTTCGACTGGCAGTTCACGTCCCGGAAGGTGGTGAAGTCGTTGAGGCCGATCAGGTGGTTCGCGCCCGCCTGCATGGCCTCGACGTTCAGCGGGCGCTTCACATGCCAGACGCGGCCCTGGTCCAGCGCCGGGCGGCCGGGGCGGTTGAGGATGCGGTAGAGGTATTTGCGGCCCACGGCCGAGAAGCGGGCGTGGAAGTCGTCGGTGACCTGAACGCAGTCGAGGACGGCGACGGCCTCGCGCACCAGGTGGGCGTTCATGGCGTTCATCACCGTGGCGGCGGGCCAGTCCTTGTCGAGATCGACATGGGCCACCTGGCCGGTGGCGTGGACCCCGGTGTCGGTGCGGCCAGCGGCGGCGATGCGGACGGTCTGGCCGGAGAAGGCGTGGATAGCCGTCTCGATCGCGCCCTGAACCGTGGGCTGACCCTCCTGGGCCTGGAAGCCGTTGTAGGGGCCGCCGTCGTATTCGATGTCGAGCCGGTAGCGGGGCATCAGCCCAGGATCGTCCCTACGGGCAGGGCGAAACCGTTGAGGAAGTCGGCGGGGGATTGTTGGGCCTTGCCCTCGCGCTGGACGCGGAGCAGGCAAACCGCGCCCTCGCCGCACGCGATCAGCAGGTCGCCGCCCAGCAGTTCGCCGGGGGCGCCCGAACCCTCGCTGGAGAGGCAGGACAGTAGGGCTTTCACGCGGACGGGGCCGTCGGGGCCGGGGGCCTCGAACCAGGCGCCGGGGAAGGGCGAGAGGCCGCGGATGTGGGCGTCGATCTCGGCGGCCGGGCGGGTCCAGTCGATGCGGGCCTCGGCGGGGGTGATCTTCCTGGCATAGGTCGGTTCGCCGACCTGGGGGGTCTCGGTGACGCCGCCGCGTTCGATGGCGGCCAGGGCCCGGGTCCACAGGGTGGCGCCGACCGTGGACATGCGCTCGGACAGGCTGGCGGCCGTGTCGTCGCGCTGGATGGGCAGGATCTCGCTGAGCAGGATGTCGCCTTCGTCGAGGCCTTCCGACATCCGCATGATCTGGACGCCGGTCTGTCTGTCGCCGGCCATGATGGCGCGCTGGATCGGGGCGGCACCGCGCCAGCGGGGCAGGAGGGAGCCATGCAGGTTGAAGCAGCCCAGACGCGGCGCTTCCAGCACCGCAGGCTTCAGGATCTGGCCGTAGGCGACGACGCAGGCGGCATCGAGGTCCAGGCTGGCGAATGTATCTATGGCGTCCTGGCTCTTCATCGACTCGGGCGTGAAGACCGGCAGGCCCATGGCCTCGGCGAAGGCGTGGACGGGCGAGGGCGTCAGCTTCTGGCCGCGTCCCTTGGGCCGGGGCGGCTGGGAATAGACGGCGACGATCTCGTGCCCGGAAGCGATCAACTCCGCGAGCGACGGCACGGCGAATTCGGGGGTACCCATGAAGGCGAGGCGCATGGGGCCGCCTTTAGACGGTGGCGAGCGTTACTGCCAGCGGGTCGAGACGCCGCCGCCCTCGTCCCATTCGCCGCCTGCGTCCAGAGCGTCATCAAAGACCAGCAGACGGTCCAGAAGGACGCCCGCGATCACGCCGATGGCGGCGACGCCGACCAGGGTGGCGACCGAGCCGATGCCGATCTTCTCCGAACGGGTCAGGCGGCGACGGCCGGAGCGGTCGACGATACGGTCGCGGAAACGGGGCATCAGGCGTCTTCCCTCATACGCATGGTCTTCTTGACCTTGGTCATCGCCCGGTCGCGGCGCAGGCGCGACAGGTGATCGATGAACAGAACGCCGTTCAGGTGATCCAGTTCGTGCTGGTAGCAGACGGCGTAGAGACCCTCGATCTCCTCCTCGATCCGTTCGCCCTCGCGGTTCAGATAGGCGACGCGGACGCGAGCCGGGCGTTCGACGCTGTCGAAATACTCCGGGATCGAGAGGCAGCCTTCTTCGTAGCAGAACATCTCGTCCGAGGCCCACAGGACCTCGGGGTTGATGAAGAAGCGGGGATTGGGGACGCGGCCTTCCTCGGTCGGCTCCTCGCCCTCCGGCGCGGGGCCGTCGCCCAGGTCCATGACCACGACCCGCTTCAGCTCGCCGATCTGCACGGCGGCCAGGCCGATGCCCGGGGCGTCGTACATGGTCTCCAGCATGTCATCCATCAGCGACAGCAGGGACGCGTCGACGCCCTCCACCGGCTTTGACACCTGTTTCAGGATCGCCAGGTCGGCGGGGTTGTCGATGGTGAGGATGCGACGAATGGCCATTCGCGTCAGGTAGGCTTGGGGCGGCGGGGGGTCAAGTTTCGGGCTTCCTTCTCCCCTTGCGGGAGAAGGTGGCGGGCGCAGCCCGACGGATGAGGGGTACGAGGACGCGCATGCGATGCGTCTGACGATCCCTCATCGGCCAGATAGAGTTTCACCCCTCACCCGATCGCGCCAGAACGACGGCTGCGCCGCCGTGCGCGATCTCCCTCTCCCGCAAGGGGAGAGGGGACTTACACCTGCCCCGGCAACGGTCTCGGCTTCCGGTCCTGGTCGATGGCGACATAGGTGAAGACGCCTTCGGTCACGCGCGACACCTCGTGGGTCGAACGCGGGCGTTTCCAGGCCTCGACCTTGACGCGGATCGAGGTGCGGCCGGACTTGATGATCTGGGCGTAGAGGGAGACCTCGTCCCCGACCGAGACCGGCTGGTGAAACACCATGGCGTCGACCGCGATGGTGGCGCACCGGCCCTGGGCCAGGTCGAAGGCGGGGGTGGAACCGGCGAGGTCCATCTGGGCCAGCAACCAGCCCCCGAAGATGTCGCCTTCGGGGTTGGTGTCGGCCGGCATGGCGATGACCCGCCCGACGAGCTGGCCGTCGGGCGTTTCCGGGGAGGGATGGGTCACGATCAGTCGGCTTTGTTCAGGTGCTGGTTCAGCCAGCCGAACACCTCGTTATGCCATTGCAGGCTGTTCTGGGGCTTCAGGACCCAATGGTTCTCGTCCGGGAAGACGATCAGGCGGCTCTCGATGCCGCGACGCTGCAGCGCCGTGAAGGTCGACAGGCCTTGCGAGGTCGGAATGCGGAAATCGAGGTCGCCCTGGATCACCAGCATGGGGTCTTCCCATTTGGCGACGTGGTGGACCGGGTTGAAGCGCTCGTAGCCTTCCGGATTGTCGTAGGGCGTGCCGCCGTATTCCCACTCGGTGAACCACAGCTCCTCGGTGCCGTAGCCCATGCCGCGAACGTCGAAGACGCCGTCGTGGTTGACCAGGCATTTGAACTCGCCCGGCCAGTTCCCGGCGATCCAGTTGATCATATAGCCGCCGTAGGAGGCGCCCAGCGCGCAGGCGTTGTCGCCGTCGAGGAAGCCGTAGCGCTCCTGGGCGGCGGCCCAGCCCTTCTGCAGGTCTTCCAGCGGGCGGTCGCCCCAGTGCTGGCTGATCGCGTCGGTGAAGCCCTGGCCGTAGCCGGTCGAGCCGTGGAAATCGATCATGACGACCGCATAGCCGGCGCCGGCATAGGTCTCCGGGTTCCAGCGATAGGACCAGGAGTTGCCGAACGACCCCTGGGGCCCGCCGTGGATCAGGAAGGCGACCGGATACTTCCGGCCCTCGACATAGTTGGCCGGCTTGATGACGTAGCCGTGGACCGTCTCGTCGTTCCAGCCGGGGAAGGAGAACTGCTCGGCCTCGCCGAAGGCGCGCGCATCCAATTGCGGGTTCACGTCGGTGATCCGGCGCGGCATCTCGCGACCGCGGAAGGTCTTCACGAACAGCTCGGTCGGACGGGTCAGGGTGTCCTGGGCGAAGACGAAGCCGGACGGGGTCTGTTCGACGGCGGAGACGTGGCCCTCGCCCGTGATCGGGATGACCGCGCCGTTGGCGGCGTCGATCTGGAACAACTTCGTCTGGCCGACGTCGCCGGCCACGACGAACAGGCTGCGGCCGTCACGCGACCATTGCAGGCTGTCGGCCGAGCGATCCCAGTTGGCGGCGACCTCGCGCTTCGAGCCGGTGGCCACGTCCATCAGCACGATCTGCCAGCGGTCGGCCTCGAAGCCCGGGCGTGCCATGGCGCGATAAGCCAGGGTGCGGCCGTCCGGCGAGAAGACCGGGCCGGTGTCCCAGGCGTCGTTGTCGTCGGTCAGGTTGGTGAAGCCTTCGCCCGTCAGACCGTTGGTCCGGTAGAGGTCGAAGTTCGTGCTCCAGGGTTCCGACTTGCCGGCCTCGCGCGCCGAGAAGACGATGGCGTCGCCCTGGGGCGTGAAAGTGAACTCGCCTTCGTCGCCGAAGGGCTTGGACGGGGTGTCGCCGTCGAAGCCGTGGGTGACCCAGACCGGATCGCCCGAACCGTCGGCGTTGACGACGAACAGGTGGTTTTGCGTGCCGTCCGCCCAGGTGTCCCAGTGGCGCACGAACATGCGGTCATAGACCTGGCCGGTCGATTTGCGGGCCTCTTCGGCCTCGCCGCGCGCGACCGAGCAGGCCAGGTCGTCGCAGTCCGGATAGACGGCCAGGGACACCGCAATCTTCGACGCATCGGGGCTGAGGCGATAGGCGTTCACGTCCAGCGGCAGATTGGTGACCTGGGTCGCCGCGGCGCCGGTCGCATCCGTCTTCCAGACCTGGCTCGAGCCCGAACGGCCCGAGAGGAAATACAGGGCGCCGTCGGAGCCCCAGCGGGCGGTGTTGGCGCCGCCGTCCGAGATGGCCAGGCGGCGCGGCTCGCCCTGACCGTTCAGGTCCTGGATGAACAGGCTGGAGACGCCGCGATTGGCCGCCATGTCCGTGGCGCGCACCGAATAGACGACCTTGGTCCCGTCCGGCGACACGCGCGGATCCGACAGCCGGTTGGCGTTCAGCATGTCGGTGTAGGTGAAGGCTTGCCTGGCGGCTTGCGCGGCAGTGGCCTCCGGGGCGGCGGGCGCTTCGGCGAGAGCGGGCAGGGCCGTCAGGACCGCGAGGGCGGCGGTGGCGGAAAGCAGGGAACGGCAGCGCATCGGACAGCTCCAGGGACTTCGATTGCGCTGGCGTAGCACCAGGCGGGGCGGTGCGAAAGTTGCCGATTGGGGTGAAATTAGCTAAGTAGGTGGGACCCACTGGAGTCCGCGATGACCACCGTCACTGTCCATGAAGCCAAGACCCACCTCTCGCGCCTGATCGCGGCGGCCGAGCGGGGGGAGGAGGTCGTCATCTCGCGCGGCAGCAAGGCGGCGGTTCGTCTGGTCGCGGTCAATCCTCCGTCCAAGCCCCATCGTCAGTTCGGAATGCTGAAAGGCAAGGGCTCCTTTGACGAAACCTTCTTCGACCCGCTGCCGGAAGACGAACTCCGGCTCTGGAACGGCGAAGGAGAGTGAAGTTCCTTCTGGATACCCACGCGCTCATTTGGTGGGTCTTTGGAGATGAGCGTTTTCCCGAGAGTCTTCGCCCTCGTATCGGCGACCCGGAGAGCGTGATCCATGTGAGCGCGGTTTCGGCCATGGAAATCACGACCAAGCACCGCATTGGCAAACTGCCCGGCGCGGTGATGCTGGCCACCGAGTTTCAGGCTACGGTCGCGCGATTGGGGTTTCTCGAACTTCCGCTCACCGTCGATGAGGCCGTTCTGGCGGGGCGAATGCTCGGCGCTCACAAGGATCCGTTCGATCGCATGCTGATCGCGCAGGCGCTCCGGAACGATCTGATACTGATCTCCAACGAGCGTCTGTTCGACGACTTCGGCGTCAAACGCCTCTGGTAGCGATCACTGCCTCGGTGCCGTCCAGCGGGCGGTCCAGTCCAGGATTTCCCTCTGCCAATCGACATAGTTGCGCGGCTTCAGCACCCAGTGGTTCTCGTCCGGGATGCGGACGAAGCGACTGGGGATCTCTTGGCGTTGCAGGGCCGAGAAGGTGGCCAGGCCCTGGTCGATCGGCACGCGGAAGTCCCGTTCGCCGTGCAGGACCAGCATGGGCTTGGTCCACTCACCGGCGAAGTCGCCGGGGCTGAAACGGCGATAGAGGTCCATCCGCTCCCACGAGGGGCCGCCGAACTCGTGGATGAAGTTGCCGATGTCCATGGCGTTCATCAGCTGGGGCACGTCGAAGACGCCCGCGTGATTGACCAGACAGGCCCAAGGGCCGTTCCACTTTCCGGCGATCAGATTAACCATATAGCCGCCGTAGGAGGCGCCGAGCGCGCAGGCGCGGTCGCCGTCGATGAAGCGGTTGGATGCCAGGGCGGCGGCCCAGCCCTTCTGCAGGTCCTCCAGCGGCCGGTCGCCCCAGTGGTCGTTGATGGCGTCGGTGAAGGCCTGGCCGTAGCCGGGAGAGCCGTGGAAGTTCACCATGACCACGGCGTATCCGGCCGAGGTGTAGATCTGAGGGTTCCAGCGATAGGACCAGCTCTCGGTCCAGGGCGACTTGGGCCCGCCGTGGATCAGATAGACGGCCGGATAGGTCCGGCCCTCGACATAGCCCACCGGCTTGAACACCCAGCCGCGCACGTCCTCGCCGTTCCAGCCGGCGAAGGTGAAGGCTTCGGCCTGGGGCAGGTCGAGGGCGGCCATGGCCTCGGCGTTGTGGTTGGTCAGGGCGCGGGCGGCGTCGCCGGTCCCGCTCATGATCTGGGTCGGGGCGTCGAAGCCGTCGCGGGCGTAGACGAGGACGTCGCCCTGGCTCTGGACGCCCGAGATGGCGCCGCGTCCAGTCAGGGGCGTGACGGCGCCGGTGCGGGCGTCGATCTGGAACAGCCGGTTCTGGCCGTCGTCCGAGGCGGTGGCCAGAAGGCTGCGGCCATCCGACGACCAGGTCAGCGAGCCGGGGCCGCGATCCCAGTTGGGCGTCAGGGCGCGGGCGTTCGAGCCGTCCGCATCGGCGACCATGACCAGGGCCTGATCGCCGCCGACGTTCTCGCGCTCCCCGGCCAGCCAGGCCAGACGCCGACCGTCGGGCGAGAAGGCGGGCGAACCATCCGCGCCGTGATTGGCCTCAGTTAGATTGGTCGCGGCTCCTCCGTCGATCGAGACGCGGAACAGATCGGAGTTGTTGGTGAAGGCCTCGCCCGCGCCTTGGGTCTGGGTCGAATAGACGAGTGTGCGGCCATCGGGTGAGATGGCGAACTCGTTTTCGTCGCCCTGCGGTTGGGACGGCGTGTCGGCGTCCAGCCCGGCCATCAGGTCGCGCGGCTGGCCGTCCGCCAGGCCTGAGCCGTTCAGGGGCTGGACGAACAGATGCTGACGCCGACCGTCGTTCCAGTGGTCGAATTGGCGGAGCGGCATGCGGTCGTAGCCCGAAACCGTCGAGGGCGAGCGGTTGTCGGCGTCGATCCGGTCCTTCGTGCACTGAAGCGTCTCGCAGTCGATGAAGACCGGCAGGGCGACGATAAGATTCTTCCCGTCCGGCGAGACCTTGAAGGCGACGACATCGACCGGATAGGTCGTGACCTGCACCGCCGCATTGCCGGCCGCGTCCGCGCGCCAGACCTGGTTCGACCCGCCCCGCGACGACAGGAAATAGATGGCCTGGCCGTCGACGGCCCAGCGTCCGCTCGAGGCGCCGCCCGTCGAGATGGCCAGCTTGACCGGTTCGCCGCCCGCAGCGGGCACGGTCCACAACGCGCTGGTCCCGCGATTGCCCTCCCAGTCGGTCGAGCGGACCGAATAGAGGACGCGGCGTCCGTCCGGTGACACGCGCGGGTCCGACACCCGGTCCATCATCGTGAGCGCCCGCATCGACAGGCCGCCGGGCAGGGCGGCGACGTCGGCTCCGGGCGGGGAGGCCTGCTGGGCCGAGGCGGCCATAGGCGCGGTCGCCAGTGCGAGCGCCAACGCGGCGATGGAGATGCTGAACTTCATGGGAGCCCCCTCGATATCCCTTCACCGTGCACCCCAGCGAAGGCTGGGGTCCAGATGGAAAAGACGATCTCCAGGTCAGACGGATTGTCGCCCCGCCCAAGTGAGCGGTGTCTGAGATCTGGACCCCAGCCGTAGTTCATCCTCGGGCTGGCTTCGCCAGACCTGGGGGCTGGGGTGCACGGATTGTGCTGTTGCCTGTCTTCCACGCAGAGGCGACAAGGGGCGCGGATGACCGCTTCGCCGCCCGCCCCGACCGAGCCTGCCGCCGTCCCTGTGGGACGGTCGGCGCATGTCGTGGACGTGCTGATCGCCGAGCGGGCGCCGCGCCTGACGGCCTCGCCCCTGTGGTTCGCCGTGCGGCCGGTGCTCTACGCCATTCTGGGCTACGGCCGGGCGCGGGAGATGGCCGACGCCATCGCCCCTCTGTCGGGTCAGGCCGCGCTGGACCATGTGTCGAACCTCCTGGATTTGAAGGTCTCCAGCCTGAACCTCGACCGGCTGCCGGCGACAGGGCGTTGCGTCGTGGTCTGCAACCATCCGACCGGGATCGCCGACGGGATCGCCGTCTATGATGCGATCCGGAAGCGGCGGAAGGACGCCATCTATTTCGCCAACGCCGATGCGCTGCGCGTCTCGCCCCGGCTCGGGGAGGTCGTCATTCCGGTGGAATGGGTCGTCGAGAAACGCACGCGTCAGAAGACCCGCGAAACGCTCGACGCCGCCAGGGCCGCCTTCGAGGCCGAACGCTGTGTGGTCCTGTTCCCCGCCGGGCGGCTGGCCCGCGTCGGCAAGGACGGCCAGCTGACCGATCCGGAGTGGGCGGCGACGGCGGCGTCTCTGGCGCGGAAGTATGAGGCCCCGATCATCCCGATTCACGTGACCGGCCCGACCTCGACCCTGTTCCACCTGTTCGACAAATTCTCGCAGGAACTGAGGGACGTCACCCTGTTCCACGAGCTGTTGAACAAGCGGAAGAAGCCGTTCCGCCTCAGCGTCGGCAAGCCCATCCCGCCGACCCGTCTCGACATCGACGCGACCCGCGCCACCTATGCGCTGAAGGCCTTCACCGAGCGGGTCCTGCCGTCACAGCCCGACGCGGATTTCGCATGACCGTGACGATCGATCTGGCCGATGCGGAGGCGACCACGGCGCTCGGCCGGGCGGTGGCGCCGCGTCTGGCGCCCGGCGAGGCGGTGCTGCTCTACGGCCCGCTGGGCATGGGCAAATCGACGCTCGCGCGCGGCCTGATCCGGGCCCTGGCGGGGGAGCATGAGGATGTGCCGTCGCCGACCTTCACCCTGGTGCAGTTCTATGAGACAGCCCCCCCGATTGCCCATTTCGACCTCTATCGCCTGAGCCGCCCGGAGGAGGCGTTCGAGATCGGGCTGGACGAGGCGCTGAACGTCGGCGCGGCCCTGATCGAATGGCCCGAACGGCTGGGCGACGATCCCGCCCGCGCCCTGGGGCCCGACATCCTGACCATCACCCTGGAGGAACGCGGCGAGGGACGGTCTGCGACCGTTTCCGGCGCAGGGGCGTGGGCAAAGAAGATCACCGAACTCGAAGGCCTGAATGTCTGACGTGACCGATCGCGAAGCCCAGAGGGTCGCCTTCCTGACGGAGGCGGGCCTTGCCGACGCCGCCCGCGCGCCCCTGCCGGGCGACGCCTCCACGCGCCGGTACGAGCGGCTGACCCCCGTCAACGGCCCCGGCCTGATGCTGATGGATCAGGTCGCCGCCGCCGAGAGCCCGCCGGCCGATCCGTCCTGGTCGCCCGAGCGGCGCAAGGCCGAGGGCTGGAACGCCGTCGCCCGCCTGTCCGCCGGCCGGATCGAGGCCTTCGCCGCCGTGGCGTCGCACCTGCGGTCCGTGGGTCTGTCGGCGCCCGCCATTGTGGCGCTCGATGCGCCGGCGGGTCTGGCCGTGCTGGAGGATTTCGGCGACGATCTGTTCGCCCGCGTGATCGAACAGGGGCAAGACGAGACGCCGCTGTATCTCGCCGCCATCGACGCGCTGGCCGAACTCCACGCCGCTCCGACGCCGCCGATGCTGACGGGCGCGGCGGGGAAATGGCCGCTGCAAGTCTATGACCAGACCGCGCTTCAGGGCGGGGCCGATCTGTTCGTCGAATGGCTGCCGAAGCTGAAGCCCGAACTGCGCTTCGACGAAGCGGCCGTCGCCGACTGGCACGCCGCCTGGGCGCCCATAGTGGCGCAAGGGGAGGCCGGGGCCTCCGTCGTCGCTCACCGCGACTATCACGCCGAGAACCTGATCTGGCTGCCGGAGCGATCCGGCCCGGCCCGCGTCGGCATGATCGACTTCCAGGACGCGGTGCGGGCGCATCCCTCGTGGGACCTGCATTCCCTGCTTCAGGACGCGCGCCGCGACGTCTCGCCGGCGCTCGAGGCCGAGGCGCTGGACCGCTATTTCGAAGTCGCCCGTGTCGAAGACCGCGCCGCCTTCCTGCGCTCCTACGCTGGTCTCGCGGCCCTGAACGAGGCGCGCATCCTCGGCATCTTCGCCCGCCTGATCGTGCGCGACGGCAAGCCGCGCTACGCCGCCTTCATGCCGCGCATGTGGGCGCACCTGAACGCCAATCTGACGAAGCCCGGCCTCGAGGGCGTCGCCCGGTGGTTCGACAAATACGTTCCGGCAGAGGTGCGCGCATGACGGCTTTCATGACCCTTCTCCCCTCGGGGGAGAAGGTGGCCGCGAAGCGGACGGATGAGGGGGCTATCAGCGCCAGACAGGAGTCTCATCGGTGAGCATCGAGTCCGCTGAAACGTCCCCCTCATCCGCCCTTCGGGCACCTTCTCCCCCGAGGGGAGAAGGACCACGCGTTGCGATGGTCCTCGCCGCCGGTCTCGGCACCCGGATGCGCCCCCTGACCGACGACCGGCCCAAGGCCCTGGTCGAGGTCGGCGGACGGGCCCTGATCGACCATGTGCTGGACCGGCTGAGCGATGCGGGCGTCGAGCGGGCGGTGGTCAATGTCCACTGGTTCGCCGACCGGTTGGAGGCGCATCTGGCCGCGCGTGGGCGGGGTCCCCAGATTGAAATTTCGGACGAACGCGCCGAACTGCTGGAGACTGGCGGCGGGCTCAAGAAGGCCCACCCCCTGCTCGGCGATGAGCCGGTCTTCGTGGTCAATATCGACAGCGTCTGGACCGGCGGCGAGACCGCCGACTGGGCCGCCGAACTGATCCGTCTGTGGGATCCGACGAAGATGGACGCCTGCCTGCTTCTGGCGAAGCGCGAGGGCTCGATCGGCTTCGAGGGCGACGGCGACTTCTTCCTCGGCGACGACGGCAAGCTGACCTTCCGGGGCGAGGCGCCGTCCGCCCCTTTCGCCTATATGGGCGTCCACATCACGCGACCCGACTATGCCGACGGCGGGCCGGACGGACCGTTCTCGCTGAGCCCCCTGTGGCGCGCCTCGGCGGCGGCCGGGCGGCTGTACGGCTGCGTGCTGGACGGCGACTGGATGCATGTCGGCGACCCGCAGGCGCGGGACGAGGCCGAAATCAGACTGGCGGGCGGTTGAGCGTCTTCGATCCATTCCCCGGCGTCGGCGGCGAGGACGATCCGCGCTGGTTCGCCATCCCCGCGCATCGGCCCTTCCTCGAGGATCTGGCCGCCGGGGTGCTGAACTGGCTGGGCGACCAGCAGCCGGAGACCCTGTCGGACGCCACCATCCTCCTGCCCAACCGACGGGCGGCGCGAGCCTTTACCTCGGCCCTGTCGAGCCTCGGCGGCGACCGGCCGATCCTCATGCCCCAGGTCCGGCCGCTCGGCGATCTGGAGGAGGACGAGCCGCCCTTTACGCCGGGCGAACTGGGTCTCGACCTGCCGCCCTCCATCGCCCCCCTGACGCGCCGGTTCGAGATGGCGCGACTGATCGTGGAGAAGCACGACGCCGCCCTGTCGCCGATGCGGGCGCTGGAGCTGGCCGACAGCCTCGGCGCCTTCCTCGATTCCTGTCACATCGAGGAGGTCCGGGACCGCGAGAAGATCGCCACCCTGGCCGAGGCCGACTTCGCCGAGCACTGGCAGAAGTCGGCGGACTTTCTCGGTCTGGTGGTCAAGGCCTGGCCCGAGCGTCTGGCCGAACTCGGCCTGATCGACGCCTCGGAACGCCGGACGAAGCTGCTGCGTCTGCTGGCCGAGCGCTGGGACGGCTACCCCCCGCAGGGGCCGGTCATCGCCGCCGGTTCGACCGGCACGGTCAAGGCCGCCGCCGACGTCCTGATCGCCGTGGCGAAGGCGCCGCTGGGTTGCGTCGTCCTGCCGGGACTGGACGCCGATCTCGGCGAGGACGCCTGGAACGCCATCGAGGAACAGCATCCTCAGAGCGCATTGAAGCGGCTGCTCGAACGCGCCGACATCGACCGGGCCGCCGTCCGCCCGTGGTTCCGTCGCCCGGCCGCTCCGGCCGTGGAGGCGCGCGGCCTCGCCCGTCAGCGGCTGATCAACGAGGCCCTGCGACCCGCCGACGCCACGGCCGACTGGCGCACGGAGATCTCCCGCCTGCGCTCGGAATCCGCGCACGCCGGCGTCGCCGCCGACCCGATTGCGCTCGGTCTCGAGGGTCTGTCAGTCGTATCGACCCGCACCGAGGAAGACGCCGCCGCGACCATCGCCCTGATGATGCGCGAGACGCTGGAGACGCCCCATCCTGACGGGAAAGCCCGGACCTGTGCTCTGGTCACCCCCGATCTCGCCCTGGGCCGCCGGGTGTCGGCGCGGCTGGAGCGGTGGGGCGTGGTCGCGGACAGTTCGTCCGGCGCGACCCTGGACCAGATGCCGGTCGGCGTTCTCGTCGATCTGGCCGCCCGCTTCATGGCCGATCCGCTGAAGCCCCAGACGGTGCTGGCCCTGATCAAGAACGACCTGACGATGCTGGACGAAGCCACGCCGGACGCCGTGGGCGAGCTGGAGAAGGTCGGCTTCCGGGGGCCTCGCACACGCGACTGGAGCCGGATCGAGACGCGGTTGACCAAGGCGGGCGAGCCGCGCCTCGATGGCGAACCGCCGTCGGATCGGACGCAACAGCGCCTCGCCGCCGCCAAGGCGCTGGGCGGGCGACTGCAAGTCCTGAGCGAGACCGCCTGCGCCGCCTTCGTGCCGGCCGCGTCGCTCGACCTCGCCGCCCGCGCCCTGACCGCCCTTGTCGAGGCCCTGGCCGGGATCGACGTCTGGGCCGGGCCGGATGGGGAGGCGGCGGCGTCTCTGCTGTCGCAACTGATCGAGGGCGGCGCCTCGCTGGGGCCTGTCCTGCCGCAAGAGTTCGCCGAACTGGTCGCCTCCCTCCTGCACGACCAGACCGTCCGCATCGGCGGCGCGACCCATCCGTCCCTTCGCATCCTCGGCGCCATCGAGGCGCGTCTGGTGCGCGCCGATCGCATGATCCTGGCCGGGCTGGAGGAGGGCGTCTGGCCGCAGGGGGCGCCGGTCGATCCCTTCCTGTCGCGGCCGATGCGAAATGCTTTGGGCCTGCCCCCGCCCGAGCGGCGCGTCGGCCAGACGGCCCAGGATTTCGTTCAGGCGGCGTCCGCGCCCGAGGCCATCCTGATCCACTCCGAACGTCGCGGCGGCCAGCCGGCCGTGCGGTCGCGCTGGTTGTGGCGGCTGGAGATGCTGACACGCGGCGCGGGGGTCGAGATCGCGCGTCCGACCGAGGCGGCCGGGATCGCGAGGGGCCTCGATGCGCCCGCTGGTCCCGCCGACTACGCCAAACGCCCGGCCCCGACGCCGCCCGTCGCCCGCCGTCCGCGCGAGCTGCCGGTGACCAGCGTCGAACGCTGGGTACGCGATCCCTATGCCGTCTATGCCGAGCGGATCCTGGGTCTGCGGCGGCTGGATCGACCCGGCGCGGACGCCGAGGCCCTGGCGCGTGGGCAGGCGATCCACAAGGCGGTGGAGCGGGCGACCGTGGCCTGGCCCGACGTCCTGCCGGACGATTGCGCCGGCCAGATCGAGACCTTCCTGCTGGAGGAACTGGGCGCGGCCGGGTTCGAGGATCACTCCATGGCGCGCGAGGCACCTCTGGCCCGCAACTGCGCCCGCTGGCTGGCGGAGTGGGAGCGGGCCCGGCGTGCGCGGGGCGCAACCCTGCTGATCGAACAGTCGGGGCGTTCGACCTTCGACGCCCCGTTTGCGCCCTTCACCGTGACGGCCCGCGCCGACCGGATCGAGCTGCATGCCCAGGGCGCGGCCATCATCGACTTCAAGACCGGCGCCCCGCCGTCGGCGCCCCAGGTCGCCAAGGGGTTCGCGCCCCAGCTGACCCTGACCGCCGCCATCCTGCATGACGGCGGCTTCGCGCCCGACGCCCCGGCCACCACGGCGACGGAGCTGATCTATGTCCAGCTGACCGGCCGCAAATCGCCCGGCAAGGCCTTGGACGTGTCCAAGCCGACGCGGACCCAGCCGCTCGACGCCGCCGGTCTGGCCGAGCAGGAGATGGAGAATCTGATCGCCTGGGTGGAGCGGTTCGACGACGAGGCGACCCCCTACGCCGCCTGGCTGGCGCCCCAGTTCATGGGAACCTTCGGCGGCAATTACGACCATCTGGCGCGCGTCTGGGAATGGCATGTCGTCGGCGGCGACGAGGGGGTGGAGGAATGAGCCTGTCCCCGCTGGAAGAGGCGCGCGTCCAGCAGCGCCGCGCCGCCGACCCCGACGTTTCCGTCTTCGTCACCGCCAACGCCGGGTCGGGCAAGACCACGACCCTGGTCGACCGCGTGGCGCGCCTGCTGCTCAAGGAAGTCGAGCCCAGCGAGATCCTCTGCGTCACCTACACCAAGGCCGCCGCCGCCGAGATGCAGGCGCGGTTGTTCGAGAAGCTGGGTCTCTGGGCGGTCGCCGACGACGCCAAACTCGGGGACGAACTGGCCAAGCTGGATGGGGGCGATCCGAAGGCCTTCAGCCATGCCGACCTGTCCTCCGCGCGCCGCCTGTTCGCCCGCGCTCTGGAGACGCCGGGCGGTCTGAAGATCCAGACCATCCACGCCTTCTGCGAGAAGCTGCTGAAACGATTTCCGATGGAGGCGGGCGTCTCGCCCAGCTTCCGCGTGCTGGAGAACGAGGCGGCCGTCGCCCTGTCGCGGTCGGCGCGGCAGGAGCTGGCCCGGCTGGCCCTGAAATCGCCGGACGGCGCCATCGGCCGGGCCTACGCCCATTTCGCCGTGGCCCTGGACTGGGGGGCGTTCAACGACCTGCTGGGTCTGCTGGAAACCAAGCGCGAGGACCTGGCCGCCTATGTCGAGGCGGTCGACAACGGCGCCGCGCCGGACAGCCACGGCCTGACCCTGGCCGATCCGACGAAGACGCCGGAGACGATCGAGGAGGACTTCCTCGACTGGATCGATGGCTCGGCGTGGGAGGAGACGGCGCAGGGCATGGCGACCGGCAGCGCCGACGACGTGAAAGCGGCGCAGCGCATGGATGCCGTGACGCCCGGCGCCTGGACGGTCGAGGCGATGGCGCCGGTCTTCCTCACGGACAAGGGTGAGGCGCGCAAGAAGATGGGAACCAAGTCCGCGCCGCCCGCCGCCGTGGCCTGGCTGGTCGATCTGCAGCTCAAATACCTGTCCATGCTGGACGCGCTGAAGGCCGCCCGGATCGCCGACGAGACGGTCAAGGTCCTGACCCTGGCCCGCGCTCACGCCGCCCTCTACGAAGCCGCCAAGCACGAGACCGGGGCGCTGGACTTCACCGATCTGGTCAGCCGCACGGTGCGCCTCCTGACCGAACAGGCCAGCGCCGCCTGGGTGCTGTTCAAGCTGGACGGTGGAATCGAACACGTCCTGATCGACGAGGCCCAGGACACGGCGCCGGATCAGTGGCGCATCTTCCGCGCCCTGACCGAGGAGTTCTTCTCCGGCGACGGGACCGAGCGGCGTCGCGACCGGCCCCGGCCCATCCCGCGCACGGTCTTCGCCGTGGGGGACGAGAAGCAGTCGATCTATTCCTTCCAAGGCGCCCGACCCGAAAGGCTGCGCGAGGAGCGACGCGACTACGAGAACATGGTCGCGGCCTCGGGCGCGCGGTTCGCCGGGCCGGACCTGACGACCTCCTTCCGCTCGACGGAGGAGGTGCTGGGCTTCGTCGACGCGACCTTCGAAAGCCCGGAGCGGACCCGCGCCCTGGTCGGCGACATCGGCGACCGCCACCCCCACCTGGCCGCCCGCGCGGGCCAGCACGGCTCGGTCGATCTGTGGCCCCTGTTCGAGGATCCGGTGGTCGAGGATCGCACCGCCTGGAACGCCCCGGTCGACGGCGAAGGCGCCTTCAGCGGGAGGAAGAAACTGGCCCGCGCCCTGGCCGGCGAGATCAAACGTCAGGTGGCCGAGGGCGTCGCCATCCACACACGCGACAAGGACGGAAAGCCTATCCTGCGCCCCGCCCGATACGGCGACTTCCTGGTGCTGGTCCGCCGTCGCGACGCCACCTTCGAGGAGGTCATCCGGGCGCTGAAGTCGCTGGGCGTGCCGGTGGCGGGCGCCGACCGGATGCGGCTGTCGGACCATATCGCCTTCGACGACCTGAAGGCCCTGGCCCGGTTCGCCCTCTATCCCGACGACGACCTCAGCCTGGCCGAGGTGCTGCGGAGCCCGCTGTGCGACGTGTCCGATTTCGGCGACGCCGCCAGCCTCTACGAACTGGCCGGCGCCGAGCAGCGCAAGGGCCGATCCCTGTGGTCGGTGCTGAAGGCGCGGGCGGACGAGCATCCGCAATGGCGCCGTGCGCGCGACCTCTTGACCACGGCCATCGCCGACCGGAATCGCGATCCCTTCGCCTTCTTCGCCGCCGCCCTGAACCGGATCGACGAGACCGGCCGCACCGGCCGCGCCCGCATCCTGGCCCGGCTGGGGCGGGAGGCGGAGGAGGCGCTGGACGAGACCCTGGCCCAGGTCCTGGCGGCCGAGGAGCGCGGCGGTCGCGATCTGGAGACCTGTCTCTCCATGCTGGAGGCCGCAGACGTCGAGGTGAAGCGCGAGATGGAGGGGGCGCGCGACGAGGTCCGCGTCATGACCGTCCACGGCTCCAAGGGGCTGGAGGCGCCGGTGGTGATCCTGCCGGACACGACGTCCAAGGCGAAGCCCATGGGGCCGGGCCTGATGCCGCTACCGATCGATCCGCTCGATCCATCGGCGGGGGAGGGCTGGTTGATGTGTCCGGGCAAGGCGGTCGACGACTGCCCCGCCTCGGCCCGCGCCAAACAGACCCGCGCCGACCGCGCCGACGCCGAACAACTGCGTCTGCTCTACGTCGCCCTGACGCGGGCGCGGGACCGGCTGATCGTCATGGGGCGGCGGCTGAAGCGCCCGGCGACCGGCTTCGACGAGGGCAGCTGGTGGGACGTGATCGCCGAGACCTTCGACCGCGTCGGCGCGCGGGAGATCGAGGGGGAAATCCGCCGCTACGGCGTGGACGACGAACGGGTCGGTCTGAGCGATGCCGCGCCGGTCGAGACGGTCGCCATTCCCGCTTGGGCCCGCAGCCTGCCGCCGGCCGATCCGTCCGCCCGCTATGTCTCTCCGTCCCAGATGGAGGGCGCCAAGCGCATCGCCGCGCCGTCGCCCCTGGCCGTGGCGTCGGACGGGCAGGGGGCGGCGCTCGGTCGTTTCCGGCGCGGCGACCTGATCCACCTCCTGCTCGAACGCCTGCCCGAGATGCCTGTCGGCGACCGCCGCGCGGCTGCCGCCCGCCTGCTCGACAAGGAGCGCGACCTGTCGGATGCCCAACGGTCTGAGATGATCGCCGCCGCCTTCGGGGTGCTGGAGGATGACCGCTTCAACGCCGTGTTCGGGCCGGGCTCCCGCGCCGAGATCGCCCTGACCGGCGGGGCCGAGGCGCTGCGTCCCGGCGTGGTCATCAACGGCCGCATCGACCGGTTGGTGGTGACGTCCGAGCGGGTGCTGGTCGTCGACTACAAGACCAACCGCCCCGCCCCCGACCGCATCGAGGACGCCGACCCCGCCTATGTCGCCCAGATGGCCACCTATGTCGCGGTGCTGAAGCGGCTCTATCCCGACCGCCCGGTCGAGGCGGCCCTGGTCTGGACCGATGGGCCGAAGCTGATGCCGGTGCCGCAGGGGCTGATGGATGAGGCGTTGGCGGGGTTGCGGTGAAGCCTTGCCTAACGCTTCTGCCGTCGTGCGTAGATGGCGAAGCAGACCAGTGCGCCAACCCCCAACGCGATCGCCGCGCCTTGTGAGTGAGGAAGCGCGAAGGCTGCTCCCCAGAGCAGCAGCCCAGACACCACAAACATCGGAGTGACTGCCTTCATGATCCTTCTTAACTCGTGGATGGTCATGCAGATAGTCGAGGGAACCCGACCGCCCGTCACCCCTTGAGGTCCGCATGAAGAGAGCCATCGTCACCGGCGCTGCGGGCCTGATCGGCCGGGGCGTCTGCCAGGCCCTGATCGACGACGGCTGGACCGTCGCGGCGTTCGATCTGAAGCCGGGGCCCGAGGGCGCGCGGTCTGTGATCTGCGATGTCGGCGACGAGGCCTCGGTCCAGGCCGCCTTCGCCGAACTGGGGTGGGATGGGCTGGAGTTGCTAGTCAACAACGCGGGCATCGCCGGGCCGGATCGCGGGCCGATGGCGGACCTGTCGCTTGCGGACTGGCGGAAGGTCACCGACAGCCACCTGACCGGCGCCTTTCTGATGAGCCGGGCGGCCATTCCGCTGCTGGGCGAGGGCGCCGCCATCATCCACATGGTCTCGACGCGGGCCTTCATGTCCGAGCCGAACACCGAGGCCTACGCCGCCTCCAAGGGCGCGATGGTGGCCCTGACCCACGCCATGGCCATCAGCCTGGGGCCCAGGGTGCGGGTCAACGCCATCGCGCCGGGCTGGATCTCGGACGGCGAGGACCTGCGTCCCGTCGATCATGAACAGCATCCGGTGGGCCGGGTGGGGCGCCCCGACGACATCTCGGGCGCGGTCCTCTACCTGGCCGGAGCCGGCTTCGTCACCGGCCAGGTCCTGACGGTGGACGGCGGCATGACGCGGAAGATGATCTACGCGGAGTAGGCATCCTTCACCGAGCACCCCAGCGAAGGCTGGGGTCCAGATCACGGACTCCGGCGGCCAGGACGACGCACCGGTTCCGCTGATCGGATCGACTGGGTCTTCCATCTGGACCCCAGCCTTCGCTGGGGTGGACGGAAGCAGGGTCGTTGATTTCCCCCAGAATCGCCCCACATCTCACCTGAACAAGAGACATGGGCGCGCCTGTCGCCGCCCCAGGAGATACCCCAATGGCCACGGTCAAGGTCACCGACGAGAGCTTCGACGCCGACGTCCTGAAGTCGTCCACCCCGGTTCTGGTGGATTTCTGGGCGGAGTGGTGCGGCCCCTGCAAGCAGATCGGCCCGGCCCTGGAGCAGATCTCCGACGAGCTCGGCGGCCAGGTCACCATCGCCAAGGTCAATATCGACGACAGCCCCATGACCCCGTCCAAGCTGGGCGTGAAGGGCATTCCGACCCTGATGCTGTTCAAGGACGGCCAGATGGCCTCGCTGAAGGTCGGCGCCATGCCCAAGGGCAAGATCCTGGAATGGCTGGCCGAGACGGGGATTTCGGCGAAGGCCTAAGCTCTTTCCGCTCATCCCCGCGAAAGCGGGGCCCCGGTTCTTTCGTAAGGCAGGCTGCGCTGGATCGCGGCCTGCCTTTTCGTTTGAGGATCATCGCCCAAAGCACTGGATCCCCGCTTTGGCTGCTACGCGCCGCCCTTCGGGTCGCGGATGAGCGGGATTTTATTGTCCGTATCGGGTATGAGCCGCCGCCATGCCCTTCACCGCCACCGTCCTGACCATGTTCCCCGAGGCCTTTCCGGGCCCGCTCGGCGTTTCGCTGATCGGGACGGCGCAGTCCGAGAAGGGCCTCTGGAAGCTTGAAACCCTTGACATTCGGGCCTTCAGCGAGGATAGGCGCGGCTTCCTCGACGACACCCCTGCGGGTGGCGGCCCGGGACAGGTGCTGAAAGCGGACGTGGTGGCCAGGGCCTTAGACAGCCTGGAAGGCCCGCCCCGGCCGCTTTTGTACATGAGCGCACGCGGTCGACCCCTGACGCAGGCGCGAGTGAAGGAATGGGCCAGGGCGGACGGCATCGTCGTTCTCTGCGGTCGGTTCGAGGGGGTGGACCAGCGGGTGCTCGACGCCCGCGGGTTCGAGGAGGTCTCCGTCGGAGACGCGGTCCTGGCCGGTGGCGAGGCGGCGGCGATGGTGGCGATCGAGGCGTGCGTACGACTGATCCCCGGAGTGCTCGGTGCGGCGGAAAGCCTGTCGTCCGAGAGTTTCGAGGACGGTCTTCTGGAGCATCCGCAGTTCACGCGACCGCGGACGTTCGAGGGGATCGACATTCCCGAGGTGCTTCTGTCGGGCGATCACAAGAAGATCGCTCAGTGGCGTGAGGCGCAGCGGGAAATCACCACGCGGGAGCGGCGGCCGGACCTCTGGGCGCAGCACACCGCCAAATCACAGCTAAAGGGCGCAAAAGCCCGAGGAGAATAAGACTATGGCCAACATCCTTCAGACGCTCGAAGCCGAAGAAAAAGCCCGCCTGATCGAGACCCGCGCGATCCCCGACTTCCAGCCGGGCGACACCCTGCGCGTCATGGTGAAGATCAAGGAAGGCGAGCGCGAGCGCGTCCAGGCCTTCGAAGGCGTCTGCATCGCCCGTGACGGCGGCAGCGTCAACGAGACCTTCACCGTCCGCAAGATCTCGTTCGGCGAAGGCGTCGAGCGCAAATTCCCCATTCTGTCGCCGAACATCGAGTCGATCGAAGTGAAGCGCCGCGGCATCGTGCGCCGCGCCAAGCTGTACTACCTGCGCGACCGCCGCGGTAAGTCGGCCCGTATCGCCGAACGCCAGACCGTCCGCCCCGCCAAGGGCGCCCAGGTTCCGGTCACCGGCTCGGCCGAGAAGGCCGGCGACGAGGCGTAAGCCTTACTCGCAGAGTGATTTGAAGAGGGCGCGGCCAGCGATGGTCGCGCCTTTTTTCATTCTTCCCTTCTCCCCTTGCGGGTCGACGAAGGATCGCATGCGATCCGAGGAGGGGTGGCTGAGCGAAGCGAAGTCGGATGAGGGGTACGAAGACGCGAGCACGGTGCTGCGGATGGACGGCCCACCGGCGACAGGGAGTTTCACCCCTCACCCGATCGCGCCAGGACGATCGCTGCGCTCTCGTGCGCGATCTCCCTCTCCCGCAAGGGGAGAGGGGCTATGAGGCCGAAAACCGGAACTCGGTCCGCGACGTGAAGGTCTCTCCCGGCCTCAGAATCGTCGTCGGAAACTGCGGGCGGTTGGGGCTGTTCTGATAGTGCTGGGTCTCCAGCGCGACCCCGCAGTGAGGGTGATAGGGGACCCCGCCGCGCCCGATCATCTCCACCGGATTGGCCGTGTAGACGTGCAGGGCCGGCTCGGTGGTCCAGACCTCCAGCGACCGCCCGCTGAAGCCGTCCGACAGCCGCCCGGCTCGGCGCAGACCCTGGCCCCGCACCGCGAAGGAGTGGTCGTAGCCGCCGCCGATCCGCAGTTGCTCGTTCGCCTCGAACAGGTCCCGGCCGATGGGCTTGGCGGTGCGGAAATCGAAGGGCGTGCCGGCGACCGGCGTCAGCGCTCCGGTGACGATCTTGTCGGGCGCATAGGCGGCGAAGGCGTCGGCCTCGATCTGGAGGTCGTGGTCGAGGATCAGCCGCTCGGGATCGCCCGACAGGTTGAAGTAGGAATGGTTGGTGGGGTTAAGCACCGTCGCCCGGTCGGTCAGGGCCAGGTAGTCGAGGATCAGCCGGTCGTCGTGGGTCAGCCGGTAGGTGACCGAGATCGTCAGCTGTCCCGGAAAGCCCTGATCCCCGTCCGCGCTGACCAGGGTCAGGACCACGCCCGGCCCCTCGTCGGTCAGATCCGGACGGCCGAGCCAATTTCGCTTGGCGAACCCGACAGGCCCGCCGTGGGTCGAGTGTGGGCCTGAACCGACATCAAGCTGGACCTCGCGCCCGTCCAGTTCGAACCGGCCGCCTTCGATCCGTCCGGCGTAGCGCCCCACGGTCGAGCCGAAGTTGCGACTGCGCTCGATGTAGTCGGCGAGGGCGTCCAGCCCCAGCACCACCTCGGCCATGTGTCCGTCGCGGTCGGGGACCTTCAGCGACTGCAGGATGCCGCCCCAGGTCATGACCCGCGCCTGGGAGCCCTTCGCATTGGTAAGGGTGAACATCGTCACCGTCTGCCCGTCCGGCAGCGTGCCCCACGGCTTCTGCTCCACCGGCTCGGTCCCCATGAAGGGGAGGGACGGCATCGCCATGCGGGGCAGGCCGCCGCACCCCCCCAGAGGCGTCGCCGCCAGTCCGGTCAGAAGGGTGCGGCGGTCCAGGCGCATCAGGCGGCCGGCGCGGCCAGGGCCTCGATCAGGTCGCCGAGGTTGCGGACGAAGACCTCGGTCGAGACGCACTCCACCGGGAAGTCGGTGTTGTAGGGCGAGGTGTCCCACAGGTCGCCGACGCGGGTCGTCTGGTACTCCCCGCCCGTGACCGCCTCGGGCGACGGGCCGCGATAGGGGTTGGAGGTCGTCGTCAGCGGAGAGGGCCAGTAGCCGCGCGCATTGAGCCCGGCCGCCAGTTCCGCCGCCCGGCCCGCCGCGACGGGGCGCGGACGCCGTCCGTCGGTCGACATGTCCCAGACCCCGACGTCCTTCAGGGTGAAGTATTTGGGCAGTTTGAACGTCCCGGCCCGCGCCTTCAGCGGCGAGGCGGCGATCAGGGCGGCCGGGTCCAGGGCGGCGGCCTCCTCGTATTCGCGACGGATTGCGGCGGTGTCCAGGTTCCGGAACGAGCCGTAGTGGACGATCAGGTTCGTCGGGTTGTCGTCGGCGTAGTAGTGGCCGTTGCGAATGTTGGACCCGCGCCGGTGGATATAGACCGGGGTGTTCGAGCCCTCGAGGATGAAGGTCGGATGGGTCCGGCCCGGCGCGATCAGGTTCTGGGGCGTCCGAACCTGATCCAGCCAGTCCAGGGCTTCCGGTAGGCGGGCCAGATATTTGCGGTCGCCGGTCAGTTTGTAGAAGCCGATCATCGAACGGATGTTGGTCGCCGTCGTGTGGGTGGCGAAGGCCTGGGGCTCGATGGTGCGCGCGGGGGCCGGCTTCAGGGTGTCGGGGAAATGCTGCAGGCCCCAGGCCGGCTGGGGCATCGGTTGCTGGGTGGCGATGAAGATGTCCATGCCGCGCTGGATGGCGTCGACCAGACGGCGGTCGTTCGAGCCCAGCGCCTGATGGGCGTAGAGCAGGAACTCGATGTTCTCGCCCGCCACGTCGTCGTTGAAGGTGATGTAGGGAGTGTAGTCGGGGTTGCCGTGCAGGCCGCCGTTGCCTTCCACGAACGGGAAGCGCTGGGGCCAGCCGCCGTTCGGGTATTGGGCGTCCAGGACGAACTGGATCGCCTTGTCGAGCGGCGCCCGATACTTCCGCTCGCGCTTCTCCAGATAGACGCGCAGCAGCAGTTGCGACGCCTCGGCCGTGCCCGCGTCGTCGAAGGTGGCGTTGCCGTAGTAGTGCTGGAATTCCTCCAGCCGCCAGGCGTTGCCGCCGACCTCGTCATACCATTTGCGGAGCGACGCCTCGCCCGCCGTGTCGATGACGTAGTTCCAGCCGCCGCGCGGATGTTGGCCGGCGATCAGGGCGTCGGCGGCGGACTTGGCGGCGTCGTAGAACTGTTCGTCGCCGGTGGCGTGATAGGCGTCAAGGAAGGCGTGGCCCATCGTCGCCGTGCCCGGAGGCTGGACCCAGATCATCGTCGGGTTGGCTTCCAGCTCGCCCCAGCGGCGCGAGAAGTCGGGCAGGACGTTCCACACATACCCGCCGCCCACCGCGACCTCGTCGGTCATGAAGGCGGTCGCCCGCTTCATGGTGGCGATGATGGCGGCGCGGTCGGCTGCGCCTTGCGCGAAGACAGGGGTGGCGGCCAGCGCGGTCAGTGCGGCGCCTCCGGCCAGAACGGCGCGGCGCGACAGGGTCGGCGACATGAAGAACTCCGGTGTTTCCCAAGACAGACACGCCGGATCTTTCGCCCGGTCGCGTGCGATCAAAGCACTTCTGACACCGGTTTCCTAGTCGTTCCCTGTCGTCATCCTCGGACTTGATCCGAGGATCGGACGCTGTCCACGCGGGCATGAACAAGGGCACACCACGGCGGTGCGCCTCTTCGTCGTTTCAGACCCGGAACTGCCGATCCTCGGATCAAGTCCGAGGATGACGGCGTCTGGGGCTATCGCTTGATGTCGAAGCCGTCGGCGGCCATGGCCGCGCGGACCTGAGCCTCGTCAAACAGGTTGAAATCGCCGGGCACCGAGTGTTTCAAGCCCGCCGCCGCCAGACCGAAGGCCAGGGCCTCATCGTTCGACCAGCCCTTGTAGACGCCGAACAGGACGCCCGAGGCAAAGGCGTCGCCGCCGCCGACCCGGTCCACCACCCCGGTCAGGGCGATAGGCGCCGCGTGATGCTCGCCGTCGCGGGTGATCATGACGGCCGACAGGGTCTGGTCGTCCACGCTGTCGTTGACCCGCAGGGTGCAGCAGATCCGCTCCAGCGTCGGCCATTTGGCGAAGGCGGCTTTCGCGGCCAGACGACGACGCTCGGCCGGATCGGCGTGGTCGAACTTCGTCCCCAGGACCAGGGCGAAGTCGCGGTCGTCAGCGAAGGCCAGGCTGGCGCCCGCCAGCATCTTGCCGAGCGTCCCCGGAGGATCGCCGGCCCATTCGGACCACAGCTTGCCGCGGAAATTGCCGTCGAAGCTGACCTTCACGCCCGCCGCCACGGCCGCCTCGACGACCTTCACGGCCGCCGCCGAGCCGTTCGGCCCCGTCGCCGGGGTCACGCCCGACAGGTGCAGCCACTCCACGCCGTCCAGCAGCGTGGACCAGTCCAGGGCGCCGTCCACATGTTCGACGAAGGCCGAACCGGCGCGATCGTAGAGGACTTCGGACGGACGCCGCACGGCGCCTGGCGTCAGGAAATAGAGGCCCATCCGACCGGGGCGGAAGGCGATGCCGCGCGTATCGACGCCGTGCTTCCTCACCTCGTCGCGGGCGGCGTGGCCGAGCGTATTGTCCGGCAGGACGGTCGCCATCTTCGCCTCGGCCCCGAACCGGGCCAGGGACACGGCCACATTGGCCTCGGCGCCGCCCGGACGCACGGTCAGGCCGGGCGACTGCATCAGCAGTTCGTCGTTGTTGGGCGTGAGACGCAGCAGCATCTCGCCGAAGCATAGAATGGTCATGCCGTAACGCTTACGCGGTGAGGACGAGGAATGTCAGCGGTTTTCCGCCGAGGCCGCTCCTCACAATGTGCTTCAGCGGGCCAGCCAGCCGCCGTCGACGGGCAGGGTGATGCCCTGGACGTAGTCCGACGCCGCCGAGGACAGGAAGACCGCCGCCCCGCCGATGTCCGACGGCTGGCCCCAGCGCCCGGCCGGGATACGGCCCAGGATCTCCTTCGACCGCACCGGGTCGTCCTGCAGCGCCTGGGTGTTGTCGGTGGCGAAATAGCCGGGCGCGATGGCGTTGGCGTTGACGCCGTGCTTGGCCCACTCGTTGGCCATCAGCTTGGTCAGGCCCGCCACGCCCGACTTGGACGCGGTGTAGGACGGCACCCGGATCCCGCCCTGGTAAGACAGCATCGAGGCGGTGTTGATGATCTTGCCGCGACGGCCGCCGGCGATCATGTCGCGCACCACGGCCTGCGAGAGGAAGAAGACCGACTTCAGGTTGACGTTCATGACGTCGTCCCAGTCTTCTTCGGTGAAGTCGACGGCGTCGGCGCGGCGGATGATGCCGGCGTTGTTGACCAGGATGTCGATGGGGCCGAGGCCTGCGGTCGCTTCCGAGACGATGCGCTCGATCGGCTCCATGGAGCCGAGGTCGGCCTGGATCGAGATCGCCTTGACGCCCTTGGCCAGACACTGGCCGACCGTCTCGTCCGACGGACGGCGCGCGACCGAGGCGATGGAGGCGCCGGCGTCCGCGAGGGCCAGGGCGATGCCCTGACCGATGCCAGTGTTGCCGCCCGTGACGACGGCGACCTTGCCTTGCAGGCTGAACGGATTGGCCATGATGTCCCTACTTCAGTTCGCTGACGTCCAGGACGTCCATGTCGGTGTAGTCGATGTTCTCGCCGCCCATCGCCCAGATGAAGGCGTAGTTCGAAGTGCCGGCGCCCATGTGGATCGACCATGGCGGGCTGACCACGGCGTCGCCGTCGTTCATCAGGATGTGGCGCACCTTGTCCGGCTCGCCCATGAAATGGAACAGGCGGTTGGCCTCGCCCAGCTCGAAATAGAAATAGGCTTCGGAGCGGCGGTCGTGGGTGTGGGGCGGCATGGTGTTCCACACGCTGCCGGGCTTCAGCACCGTCAGACCCATGGCCAGCTGGCAGGACTTCACGGCGCCCGCGACGATGTATTGCCGGATGGTCCGCTCGTTGGAGGTCTCCAGCGCGCCGCGCTCCATCGACGGGGCCTGGTCCATGGCGATGTGCTGGATCGGATGGGCCGCATGGGCCGGGGTGGAGACCAGATAGAAGCGGGTCGCGCCCGAGAAGCTGACCTCGGCCGATCCCATGGGGATGTAGAGGCCGTCCTTGGGCTTCAGGGTGAAGCTCTGGCCGTCCACGGTGACGACGCCGTCGACCGCGCCCACGTTGATGGCGCCGAGTTCGCGCCGCTCCAGATAGGGCTGGCCTGCGGCCGAGGCCGGCTCGGTCTGTTTCGGCAGGCTGACGGATCCCGCGCCCGGCTCGGCCCCGCCGATCACCATCCGCTCATAGTGGGTGTAGTTCAGCCGCACCTCGCCCGGCGCGAACAGGTCGGTGATCAGATAGCGATCCCGCAGATCGTCATTGCTCGCCCCGACCATCGAATCCGGATGGGTGGCGTGATAGGTCTTGCGATACATGCGGCGATCCTCCCACCGGCGTTTGCGGTGCTTGGTAACCGGTGTCAAAACCAGATGCAAATGCTGCCGCGAGGGTGTAAGGCCCGCGCAATCCCACGAGACACGCCGAGAGGAAGCCCCATGAAAATCGCCCTGATCATCGAGAATAGCCAGGCCGCCAAGAGCGCCGTCATCCATGACGCCCTGAACGCCGTCGCCACGCCGCTGGGCCACGAGGTCTTCCACTACGGCATGTACGCGCCCGAGGATAAGGCCTCGCTGACCTACGTCATGAACGGTCTGCTGACCGGCATCCTGCTGAACTCGGGCGCCGCCGACTTCGTGGTCACCGGCTGCGGCACGGGCATGGGCTCGATGCTGGCCTCCAACGCGATGCCGGGCGTCTTCTGCGGCCTGGTCATCGACCCGACCGACGCCTTCCTGTTCGGCCAGATCAACGACGGCAACGCCATCTCCATGCCCTACGCCAAGGGCTTCGGCTGGGCCGCCGAGCTGAACCTGCAGGACGTCTATCGCAAGCTGTTCGAGGGCGAGCGTGGCCTGGGCTATCCCAAGGAGCGCGCCGAGATCATGGCCAAGAACCGCGGCATTCTGAAGAACCTCAAGGCCGTCACCTGCCACGACATGCTGACGGTTCTGAAGACCGTCGATCAGGACCTGCTGAAGGCGACCATCGCCGGCGAGAAGTTCCAGGAATACTTCTTCGCCAACGCCACGGACGCCGGCATCCGCGACTACATCAAGGGTCTGGTCGGCGCGAAGGTGGCGGAACCGGCTTAAGGCGTAGAGTTCTCCCTCCCCCTCGGGGGAGGGTGGCCGCGTAGCGGCCGGGTGGGGAGGGCAGAGCGACGCGGACACAGGTCTGTGGGGCCTTGCCTTGCCGCCCCCACCCGGTCTCCGCCTTCGGCTCCGACCACCCTCCCCCGCAGGGGGAGGGAGAAGGTCTATCTCAGAGAGTCGTCGCCGAATCCCGGACCACCAGCGAGGGGCGCACCTCCGGCTGGTTAAGCTTCGCCGGGTCCAGCCCGCGCATCGGCGCCAGAAGCTTCTCGGCCGCCATCCGCCCCATGTCGCGGATCGGCAGGCGGACCGAGGTCAGGTTCGGCCAGACCCGCGACGCCATCGGCAGGTCGTCGTAACCCACGACCGACAGATCCCTCGGGATCTCCAGCCCCATGTCACGGGCGACCTTGAACACGCCCAGCGCCATTTCATCGTTGCCGGTGAAGATGGCCGTCGGCGGCGGGTCGAGCGCGAGCAGGGTCTTGGCCGCCTCCACCCCCGATTCGAACGTATAGGCGCCCACGGCGACATAGCGGTCGTCCAGCGTGATGCCCTTCTCGGCCAGACCCTCGCGGAAGCCGCCGCCGCGCACCGCGCTGGAGCGGAACAGGGCAGGGCCCGAGATGAAGCCGATCCGGCTGTGGCCCAGATCGGCCAGATGGCGTCCGGCCTCGGCCGCGCCCAGATGGTCGTTCGTCACCAGCATCGACCCGGCCTCGTCCAGCGACACCGAGGCGATCCGCACATAGGGGCAGTCGAGTTCGCGCAAGACCTCGATCACCCGCTCGTCCTCGGACATCGACGGCGGCAGGATGACGCCGAACAGCTTCTGGCGCTCCACGAAGGCGCGGATGTCGGCGACCAGGGTCTCGGAGGATCGGACGCAGGGGTGGACGACCAGCTCCAGGCCAGAGCCGCGCAGGGCGTCCAGCACCCCCTGCTGCATGTTCACGACATAGTTCGGGCTGGGGTTGTCGTAGATCAGCCCGACCAGGAAGGACCGACGGAAGGCCAGACCCCGCGCCTGGGCGTCGGGTGTGAAGCCCAGTTCCTCGATGACCTGATTGACCCGGACGCGGGTTTCCTCGCGCACGAAGGGCGACTGGTTGATGACCCGCGACACCGTCTTCTTGGAGACCGCGGCGATGCGCGCCACGTCGTTGATCGTAGGCCGCTTTCCGGGCTTCAGCCCGCCGCGCGCGGATGTCGTATCGTCGTCGGTCAAGCTCGACCTCTCCCGGAGCCTGATTCACGGCATCAGTGGAATCGCTACGCGATTCCGCTGATGCCGTGAATCAGGCTCCAAAATTCAAAGCGAGAGCATGATTCACGCTTCATGTCAGACCCGCGTAGCGGGTCCACCTGAAACGATCATGCTCTGGTGGTCCGACCAGCCTTACAACCGCTCCGTCTGCGACGCCATGGCTACGGTTCGTGATGACACCGATGTCGGTAATAGCGTTGACACCGGTTTCCTTCCCCTTCAATCATCCCTGACCGACGAGAAGATCGGCTTCTGGCATACCTATCGGGACGGCGCGTGACGGGCATTCAACATCATTCGGCGGTCGTGGCATGAGCGCGGCGGACGCCCACAGCCTGACGGACGGCGTGTCGGACATCGCCGCGCGCTTCGTCGAGGCGCGCCTGTCGAAGACCGGCATGGCCGAATATCCCGGCCAGATCCCGCTCGACATGGCCACGGCCTATGCGACGCAGGAAGTCGCCATCAGCCTGTTCCCCGACGAGATCGTCGGCTGGAAGGTCGGCATGGTGCCCCCGGCGCAGCAACCGACGCTGGGCATTCACCGCCTGGCCGGCCCCATCTTCCGTCGCAACCTCTGGACCCCGTCGGCCGAGCCGACGCCGCTGCCGGAGATCGAGGGCGGGTTCGCCGCCGTCGAGGCCGAGTTCGTCGCCCGCATGGGCCCCGTCGATCCCGAAAAACTGGACTGGACGCTGGAAGAGGCGACCGCCGCCATCGCCGGCCTGCACATCGGCATCGAACTGGCCGGCAGTCCGCTGACCACCATCAACGACCTGGGTTCGGCCGTCGTCGCCTCGGACTTCGGCAACAACGGCGGCCTGATCCTGGGCGAGGAGATCGAGGACTGGGCCGCGCGTCTGGACGGCATCGAGGTGGAGACCCGCGTCGACGGCCAGGTCATCGGCACGGGGACGGCCAACTCCATCCCGCGCGGCATTCTGGAATCGGTCCGGTTCCTGCTCGAGAATCTGGCCCGTCGCGGACGGCCGGCGACGGAGGGAACGCTGGTTTCGACCGGCGCCGTCACCGGCGTTCACCGCGTCCACGCGGGATCCAGCTCCGTCTGCGCCTTCTCGGGCGTCGGCGAAATCCATTGCTCGGTCGTGAGGGCCGAGGCGTAGCATCAACAAGGTCGGGAATCCGTCGCGCCGCTTCAGGTGACAAGTCGGAACAGGACCGCAGAAGGAGGGAATGGGGTCATGACAGACGCCACTCAGGGGCAGGGGCCCATCAGCATCAAGGCCCCGTCGCCCGGTAAATATCGCTGGCTGGTGATGTGGCTGCTGTTCGCGGCCATGGTCATCAACTACGTCGACCGTCAGATGATCGGCTTCCTGAAGCCGCTGCTGTCGGACGAGTTCGGCTGGTCCGAGACCGACTATGCCGACATCGTCTTCTGGTTCCAGGCCTCCTACGCCCTGTTCTACGCGATCTGGGGCCGGATCATGGACAAGATCGGCGCCCGCTTCGGCCTGGGCATCGCCTTCGCCATCTGGCAGGTCGGTCACATCCTGCACGCCGGCGCGCGCGACCTGAACCAATTCATCATGGCCCGCATGGTTCTGGGCGTCGGCGAGGCCGGCGGCTTCCCGGGCGGCATCAAGGCGGTCACCGAGTGGTTCCCCAAGAAGGAACGTGCGCTCGCCACCGGCCTGTTCAACGCCGGCACCAACATCGGCGCCATCGTGACGCCCCTGATCGTGCCGGTCCTGGTCCTGGCCTTCGGCTGGCAGATGGCCTTCGTCATCACCGGTCTGCTCGGCCTGATCTGGCTGCCGATCTGGCTGATCCTGTACCGCAAGCCGCGCGAGACCAAGAAGCTGTCGGCCACCGAACTGGCCTATATCGAGCAGGACCCGGCCGACACCGTCGAGAAGGTGGGCTGGCTGAAGCTGCTGACGGTCAAGGAGACCTGGGCCTTCGCCCTGGGCAAATTCCTGATCGACCCGATCTGGTGGATGTTCCTGTTCTGGCTGCCCGACTTCCTGGGCAAGCAGTACGGCCTGGACCTGAAGACCTTCGGACCGCCGATCGTGGCCATCTACCTTCTGTCGGACGTCGGTTCGGTCGGTGGCGGCTGGCTGTCGTCGCGGATGATGCACCGGGGCGTCAGCCTGAACATGGCGCGGAAGCTGACCATGCTGATCTGCGCCCTTCTGGCCGTGCCGGTCATGTTCGCCGCCTTCGCCTCGAACCTGTGGATCGCGGTCCTGATCATCGGCATCGCCACGGCGGCGCACCAGGGCTTCTCGGCCAACCTCTACGCCCTGCCTGGCGACGTCTTCCCGCGCTCCGCGGTGGGGTCGGTCGTCGGCATCGGCGGCATGCTGGGCGGCATCGGCGGCATGGTGTTCTCGAAATACACCGGCCAGGTGCTGGAGCAGATCGGCTCCTACACCCCGATCTTCGTGGTGGCGGGCTCGGTCTATCTGATCGCCCTCTTGGTCGTTCACCTGCTGTCGCCGAAGTACGCGCCGGCCAAGGTCTGACGATCCATCGAGACGCTGGACGGACGGGGGCGGGAGTCGCATTAAGCGACTCCCGCCCTTTTTTGGAGTCCCCATGTCCAAGGCCTTCCCCATCCCGTCGCCCGCCGACTGGCGCGCCGAGGCGGAGAAGGCGCTGAAGGGCAAGCCTCTGGAAGGCCTCGTCCATCTGGACGCCGACCACCTGACCATCCGGCCGCTCTACGCTCGCGCCAATGCGACGGAGGCCGTGTTCGCCCCGCGCGCCTCCGACGCCGACGGCCGGGCCTGGGACCTGCGGACCCAGGTCGAGGGCGACGATCCCGAAGCCGTCAACGCCGCCGTGATGGCCGACCTGGAAGGCGGCGCCGCCTCGGTGATCCTGTCGGGCGCCGTGCTGGCCGATTCCGAACCGCTGGGCCGTGCGCTCGAAGGCGTGGCTCTCGAACTGGCGCCGGTCGCGCTGGACGCCGGTCTCGACGGTCCCGACGCCGCCAACGCCCTGGCTGTCGTCGCCAAGGGTTCGCCGCGCGCCAAGCTGCGCTTCCACATGGACCCGCTGACGGCCTTCGCCGCCACGGGCGGATCGCCCCGCACCATCGAGGAACACCTCAGCCTCGCCGCCAATACCGCTGCGCGCCACGCCGGCGCCTATCCCGACGCGACCTTCTTCCTCGCCACCGGCCGCGCCGCGCACGAGGCCGGAGCCTCCGCCGGTCAGGAACTGGGCTTCGCCGTCGCCTCGGCCGTCGCGCTCCTGAACGCCGCCGTCGAGGCCGGCCTGCCCATCGAGCGGGCGCTGGCCGGAACCGTTCTGGGCGTCAGCGTCGACGCCGAATATTTCGACAGCCTGGCCAAGGTCCGCGCGCTGCGTCTCATCTGGCGTTCGATCTGCGCCGCCCATGGCCACGACGTGCCTGCGGTCATCGAGGCCCGGTCCTCGCGCCGGATGCTGGCGGCCAAGGACCCCTGGCCCAACCTGTTGCGCCTGACCGCCGCCGGGTTCGCCGGGGCCGTGGGCGGCGCCGACGCCGTGGTGCTGGACGGCTTCAGCCGCGCGCAAGGGAGGCCCGACGCCTTCGCCCGTCGTCAGGCCCGCAACACCCAGCTTATCCTGATGGAAGAGGCGCACCTGGGCCGCGTCGCCGATCCGGCCGCCGGCTCCTGGTTCCTCGATCACCGCACCCGCGACCTGGCCGAAGCCGGCTGGGCTGAGTTCCGGCGCATCGAACGCGAGGGTGGTCTCGTCGCCTCCCTGCGCGGCGGCGCCCTCCAACAGCGCATCCTCGCCGCGCGCACGACCGGCAAACAGAAACTCGCCGACGGCGCTGTCCATCTGGTCGGGGTCACCAAGTTCGTCGATGCCGACGTCCGCTCCGTGTCGGTCGAGGCGGCTCCCGCCTCCGCCCTGGCCGCAAACGGCGACCGCTGCCCGCCCCTGACCCCGCTCCGCTGGTCCGAAGCCTTCGAGGGAGACGCGGCATGACCCGGCCCGATTTCACCAAGGCCGCCCTGGACCTGTCGCCGCTCGACGGCGTCCTCGACCGCGCCCCCGTCCGCACGCCCGAGGGCATCGAGATCTCCGCGTCCTACGACGCCGCCGCCATCGCCGCGCTGGACTTCACCGACGGCCTGCCGGGCTTCGCGCCCTTCGTGCGCGGCCCCTATCCGACCATGTATGCGGGCAACCCGTGGACCGTCCGCCAGTACGCCGGCTTCTCCACCGCCGAGGCGTCGAACGCCTTCTATCGCCGCAACCTCGCGGCGGGTCAGAAGGGGCTTTCCATCGCCTTCGACCTGGCCACCCACCGGGGCTACGATTCCGACCATCCGCGTGTGGCCGGTGACGTCGGCATGGCGGGGGTGGCCATCGACAGCATCCTCGACATGCGGACCCTGTTCGACGGCATCCCGCTGGATCAGATGTCGGTCTCGATGACCATGAACGGCGCCGTCCTGCCGATCCTGGCCCTCTACGTCGTCGCGGCAGAGGAACAGGGGGTCGAGCACAAGGCCCTGACCGGGACCATCCAGAACGACATCCTCAAGGAGTTCATGGTCCGGAACACCTACATCTATCCGCCGGGCCCCTCGATGCGGATCATCGCCGACATCTTCGCCTGGACGGCCGAGGAGACGCCGAAGTTCAACTCCATCTCCATCTCCGGCTACCACATGCAGGAAGCCGGAGCCTCGGCCGATCTGGAGCTGGCCTACACCCTGTCGGACGGTCTGGAATACATCCGCGCGGGCGTCGCGGCGGGCATGGACGTGGACCGGTTCGCGCCGCGCCTCAGCTTCTTCTGGGCCATCGGCATGGACTATTTCATGGAGGTGGCGAAGCTCCGCGCCGGACGCCTCCTGTGGGCCGAGGCGGTCCAGGCCGAGTTCGCGCCCAAGGATCAACGCAGCCTGTCTCTCCGCGCCCACTGCCAGACCTCCGGCTGGTCGCTGGCGGCCCAGGACGTGTTCAACAACGTGCCCCGGACCATGGTCGAGGCGATGGCGGCGGCCGGCGGCCAGACCCAGTCCCTGCACACCAACTCGCTGGACGAGGCCTTGGCCCTGCCGACCGACTTCTCGGCCCGGATCGCGCGCAACACCCAGCTGCTTCTCCAGATGGAGACGGGCCTGACCAAGGTCATCGACCCCTGGGGCGGCAGCTTCTACGTCGAGCGCCTGACCCACGAATTGGCCGAACGCGCCCGCGCCCACATGGCCGAGGTCCGCGAGCTGGGCGGCATGGCCAAGGCCATCGAGGCCGGGGTCCCCAAGCTCCGCATCGAGGAATCCGCCGCCCGCACCCAGGCCCGGATCGACACGGGCCAGCAGACCGTGGTCGGCGTGAACCGCTATCTGAACGACACGCCGGACGACATTCCGGTGCTGAAGGTCGACAACGCCGCCGTCCGCGAGGCCCAGATCGCCAAGCTGCAAAAGCTGCGCGCCGAACGCGATGAGGCGAAGACGCAAGCTGCCCTCGACGCCCTGACCGAGGGGGCGAAGGGCAACGAGAACCTGCTGGAACTCTGCGTCCGCGCCGCCCGCGCCCACGCCACGGTCGGCGAGATGTCCGACGCGCTGGAGGCCGCCTTCGGCCGCCACGTCGCCTCGGTGAAGACCGTCTCCGGCGTCTACGGCCGCGAGGCCGGCAAGGATGCGAAGATCTCCCGCGCTCGCGACATGGTCGCCGCCTTCGTCGAGAACGACGGGGGCCCGCCCCGCATCCTGATCGCCAAGCTCGGTCAGGACGGCCACGACCGCGGCCAGAAGGTCGTCGCCACCGCCTATGGCGATCTGGGCCTTGAGGCCACCGCCGGCCCCCTGTTCCAGACGCCGGAAGAAGCCGCGCGCGATGCCGTCGCCAACAATGTCCACGTCGTCGGGGCCTCTTCCCTGGCGGCGGGCCACCTGACGCTGGTGCCCGCCCTCAAGGCCGAGCTGGAGAAGCTGGGCCGTCCGGACATCATGATCACCGTCGGCGGCGTCATTCCGCCGGACGACGTCCAGACCCTGATCGATATGGGCGCGGCCGCCGTCTACCCGCCCGGCTCCGTCATCGCCGACACGGCCATCGATCTGGTCGAAAAGCTGAACCAGCGCCTCGGCTACGCCCAGAAGGGTTAGGTCCAATCGACATTTACGATTTCCCCGTGCACGCCAGCCTTCGCTGAAGTGCACGGGCGAAGCCGGGGGTGGAGTTGGCAAAGCATCCCCGGAATTCGCCAACGATTCCAACGCCCCGACCTTCCGAAAGCCCTTTTCCTTAACGCCCCTCGAAACGGCCCCATACTGATCCGTTTCACAGGAGGGGTTAAGTCATGAAGCCATGGACGATCCGAACGCTTCGGACTCTTCGGACGCTTCGGACGGTGTTTTGGAGTCCGGATACTCAGCTCAGCCATCACACCCATGCACCCCAGCCTTTGCTGGGGTGGACGGATGAAAATGTCGCCTGAAAGGCGGCTGAATGTCGATTGACCCTAGGGCCGCTGGCGGCTCGGCAGGGCCCCGACCTCGGCCTCGGTCAGCGAGCGTTCGATGCGGGCCAGGCACTGATTCGGACCGAAACGCGCGCCGGGCAGGGCGACGCGGACGCTGTCTCCGACGCAGACCTGACTGCCGATGCCCGTTGCGGGCGTGACGGCCAGGGCGTTGGCCGTGGCCACGTCCGGACAGCCGCCGGTCCGGATCGAGAAGACCCCGCCGCCCAGGAGGCGGACATTGACCTGTTCGGTCTCGCCGCGCGTGAAGTTGACGATCCGGTCGGGCTGGAAGCATTGGCGCGCGCCGCCGCCCGGCGTGCCGATCCGGGCGCCCGGCGCGGTTCCTTCGGTCGGGGCGCAGCCGGCGACGGCCGTGGTGGCGAGGGCGGCAAGAAGGGCGATCGATCGGCGCATGGCGGCGGTTCCTCTTTCCAGTCAGACGCCGCGACCGTCCTCCCGCCTTACGCCGGGCGCAAGGCCGCTCGCGAGGGCGTGATGCGCGCGACCACGTCGGCGGGCAGGGGCGAGGGCGCGTCCGCGATCAGGGCGGCGACATGCTCGCCCAGCAGCGGCGCCAGACAGAAGCCCCGCGACCCCAGCCCGCCCACCACGAACAGGCCGGGGCGGCCGGGCAGGGCGCCGGCGATGGGCAGGCGGTCGCGGGTCGTCGCCCGGATCGCGGCCCGCGACCGGATGAACTCGGGCGAGATGGTCCCGGCCAGTTCCGGCAGTCGCGCGGCGAGGGCGGTCCGGTTCCGCTCCGTGTCGCCGGGCCGGACCTCCGTGGTCGTCTCGCCCCGGTCATGGGTGGCGCCGAACAGAAAGCCCTCGCCGGTCGGCGCGACATAGCCGCCCCAGGCCACGGCGGCGGGATCGGCGTCGCTTTCGATCCAGTCTGCCTGGCCTCGCACAGGCGACAGGGCGAGCTCCGGGGCGAGGTCGGCGTTCCCCGACCCGGCGCACAGGACGACGGCGTCCGCCTTGGCCAGCACGGCGCCGGAGGCGTCCAGCACGCGCCAACCGCCTTCATCCTGTTCCAGACGCGAAGCCTCGCCGGGGTGGAGCATGCCCGGCGCCAGCCAGGCGGACAGGACGGCTTTGGGAGACACCACGAAGGCGGGAGCCATGGTCAAGCCCGGTCCTTCGATCGGCTCGCCGACGATGTGAGAGACCTCGGCGCCGTCGGTCAGGGCGATCTCGCCCTCCTTCCAGATCGGCTGGGCGGCGATGCGCTCGAACCGTGCAGCGTCCCGGTCGGTGGCGGCCAGTTGCAGGACGCCGCGCTGGATCACCGCATCGGGCAGGGGGGCGTAGAGCGCGTCGGACCGCTCCAGCGCCTGGGCGAACAGGGCGGCCACGGCGGCGTCGCCCAGGTCGAAGCGCGGGGTCACGAGGGCGGCGGGAAATCCGGAGGCGCCCGCACCCTGACCGGCGGCCTCGATGACGATGGGCTCCAGGCCCGCCGCCGACAGGGCGCGCGCCGTGGCCGCGCCCGCGATCCCGGCGCCGATAACGACGACCGAGGGATGGGGCTTAACGACCGGATCGGCGGTGCGCCGCGCCTCCAGCCGTTCCCGCTTGCGACCGTGCCCGGGGCGTTTCTCCACCGCGAAGCCTCGCTCGGCCAGACCCCGCCGCACCACGCCCGCGACCGTGAAGGTGGCGACGCGCGCGTCCGGCGCCGACCGGGCGGCGATGTGATCGAAGACGGTGTCGGACCACATGTCCGGGTTCACCGACGGGGCGAAGCCGTCCAGGAACCAGGCGTCCGCCCGCCCACTCCATTGGCTCAGCGCCCGCTCCGCCTCGCCGACCGCAAGATCCAGCGTGGCGTGAAACTCCGGCAGGTCGATGCGGTGAAAGCCCGGCGTCTCGGCCGGCCAGCGACCCACCAGTGCGGCCGTCGCCTCCGCGATCTCGGGCCAGGCCGACAGGGCGCGGCGGGCCTCGTCGCGGCTCAGCGGATAGCCTTCGATGGAGAAGACATGCAGTCGTCCGCCTTCGGGGCGATGCCGGCGCCACAGGTCCAGAAGCGCCGCGATGTTCAGCCCGCTGCCGAAGCCCAGTTCCGCCACGGTGAAGGTCTTCCGACCCGTCCAGGCCTCGGGCAGGCCGCACCCGTTCAGGAAGACCGCGCGCGTTTCCGCCAGCCCGTCCTCCGCGGAGAAATAGACGTCGCCGTATCGACCGGAGCGCGGCTCTCCGGCCTCGGTCCAGACCAGTTGCGGATTGCGGTCGTCGGGTTCGGTCATCGGGGCGTGTTTAGCCTCAGCCGCCCGGCCGCGGGCACGAAAAAAGGGACCGCCCGAAGGCGATCCCTTTCCGTCAAGCGAAGCGAACTCCGCTCGATACCAGGTCCGTGAGGACTTAGTGGGCCGGAGCAGCCGGAGCGGCGGCCGGAGCGGCGGCCGGAGCGGCCGGAGCGGCAGCCGGGGCCGGAGCCATGGCGCCATCGGCCGGAGCAGCGGCGGCGGCAGCGGCGGCTTCGCCAGCGGCGGCGGCGGCGTCGGTCGCGGCGGCGTCAGCGGTCGCAGCAGCGTCCGTGGCGGTGTCGGCGGCGGCAGCGGCGTCGGCCGAAGCGTCGGCGGCCTTGTCTTCAGCGGCGGGTTGGCAGGCGGCCAGGGCCAGAGCGGCGGCCGAAGCGGCGATCAGGGCAACGATGCGCATGGGTTATCCTCCTAGGATGGTTTTTGAGAGAGACATGGAATCCTCTCCATCGGAGAGATAACGGGATCGCGAATCCATGCGCAAGCGATTTCTCACGGGTTCGTGATCGTCCGTGTTCGGCGAACACAAATGCGTTTGCACCTGCGAAATGAGCGCAAGCTTTGCTGCGATCGACGACAAAACCCCGTGAAATCAAAAGTTCTAGTCGTCAGGCCTCGGCGGGGTTGGCCGCCAGATGCTCTTCCATCTCGGCGAAGGAGGGCTGCGAAACGGACGGAATGTCGCCCCGGCCGATCTCGACCGAGATCTGGGCGGCGTTGCCGTGCAGGTGGGCGACCAGAACCGACCGGATGATCTTGTAGAAGGCGGCGTCGCCGTCGATGATTCCGGTCAGGCGCGCGGCCAGGGGGCCGACCAGACCGTAGGCGAGAAACACGCCCAGGAAGGTGCCGACCAAGGCGCCGCCGATCATGCCGCCCAGGACTTCCGGCGGCTCGGTGATCGCGGCCATGGTCTTGATGACCCCCAGAACGGCGGCCACGATGCCAAGGGCCGGCAGGGCGTCGGCCATGTTCTGTAGCGCGTGGGCGGGCTCCAGCGCCTCATGGTGGTGCTTTTCCAGCTGCTTCTCCATAGCGTCCTCGATCTGGTGAGGATCCTCCAGGTTCATCGTCATCATCCGCAGGGTGTCGCAGATGAAGTCGATGGCGAAGTGGTCCTTCATGACCTTCGGATATTTCTGGAAGATCGAGGACTCGCCCGGCTTTTCGATGTGGCTTTCCAGGGCGATCACGCCCTTGGACTTCATCGTCTTGGTCAGGGCGAACAGCAGGCTCAGCAGGTCCTTGTAGTCCTGCTTCTTCCATTTGGGACCGGCGAACACGCGGCCGAATCCGCCGGCTACGCCCTTCAGCGTCGAGGGGGCGTTCGAAATCAGCAGCGCCGCCACGGCGGCCCCGCCGATCATCATCATCTCATAGGGCAGGGAGTGGAGGATGACCCCCATCTTGCCGCCTGCGATCGTGTATCCGCCGAACACCATGGCGAACAGCACGACGATGCCGATGATCTGAAACATGAAGCGTCCGACGTCCCCGAGAGAGGCCGGCAGGATGAACGACGTTGGTTAATGCCCCGTTCTCTCCCTCCCCCGAGGGGGAGGGAGAGGCGTTACAGCCGGTTCTGGCCGTTCTGGATGGCCGCGAAGCCTTCGGCGGTCAGCTTGGTGTAGCCCGACTTTCCGCCCCGGACGTAGACCTGTCCGTCGATCTTGGCGGGGTCGAAACCGTCGGCGACCAGGTCGACCTTGCGGTATTTGAAGGTGCCGGTCGTCTCCAGCGTCTTGGCCAGACGCACGAACACCGGCCGGGCGTAGTGGGGCAGTTGTTCGTCGGCATAGGCCGCGAACTCCTTGGCCGAGAACCGACCCTCGACCACCAGGGTCACCATGCCCGCCTTGCCCTCGGCGCCCGGAACGGGGACGCCGTAGGCGATGACTTCCTTGACGCCCGGTGCGTCGACCAGCCGCTGCTCCACCTCGGCGGTGGAGACGTTCTCGCCCTTCCAGCGGAAGGTGTCGCCGATCCGGTCGACGAAATAGAAATAGCCTTCCGAGTCCTGGCGCATCAGGTCGCCGGTGCGGAACCAGCGGTCGCCGCGCTGGAAGACGTCGGTCAGGATCTTCTTCTCGGAGGCGGCCTTGTCGGCATAGCCGGAGAAGTCGTGGCGGATGTCGTCGCCGATCTGGCCGATGGCCTCGCCGATCTCGCCGACCGAGGCCTCCGCGACCAAGCCGTTGGGATTGCGGATGGGCTGTTCGGTGTCGACGTCGAAGGCGACCAGACGGATGTTGATCTGCTTCTTCAGGAATTTCGGCACCCGGCCGATGGCGCCCTGTTTGCCGTCGAAGTTGAACAGGGAGACGTTGCCCTCGGTCGAGCCGTAGAACTCCAGAATCTGGGGGATGGCGAACCGTTGCTGGAACTCGGGCCAGACGTCGGGCCGCAGGCCGTTGCCGAAGGCCAGCCGGATCTTGTGCCCGCGCTCGCCCTCCTGCTCGGGGCAGTTGACCAGATAGCGGCACAACTCGCCGATATAGACGAACATGGTGGCGCCCGACGCATTCACGTCGTTCCAGAAGCTGGAGGCCGAGAATTTCCGCCGCAGCACCAGACGACCGCCGTTCAGGAAGGCCGGGCCCACGCCGACCAGACCGCCGGTCGAGTGATACAGCGGCAGGACGTTGAAGATCCGGTCCGTCGGCGTCGATTCCGTGCAACCGGCGAAGGCCCGCATATAGGTCCGGGCGCGCGCATGGTGGATGCGTGCGGCCTTCGGCAGGCCCGTCGTGCCCGAGGTGTAGATATAGAGGGCCGTGTCGCGGTTGGTGATGCCGTCGCGGATGCTGCGGTTCGGCCGCACCGACGATCCGCTGCGGACTGCGTTGTCCAGCCCGCGCCGCTCGGACACCTCATCGGCGTCCTTCAGGCCCAGGACCCACAGCATCATGGTGCGGGTGACGAAGGGGCGGGCCTCCTCGCACTTGGTCCAGGTCTCTTCGTCCGCCACCACCACGGCCACGCCGGCGATGTTCAGGCAGTGGGCCAGGGCCTGGCCGGTCAGGTTGGTGTTGATCAGGGCGGTTGGAATGCCCGCCTTGCAGAAGCCCATCCAGGCCGCGAGGTATTCGACCCGGTTGGTCATCACCAGGCCGATGACGTCGGTGCGCCTCAGATTGCGGCTGCGCGCCCAGTGGGCATAGCGGTTCGCCATCCCGTCCAGGTCGCGATAGGTCAGGGACCGATGCTCGTCCTCGATGGCGATGTTGTCGCCGAACTTGTCGACGGCTTCCTCGAAGTCGTCGCAGACCAGCACATTGCTATCCAGGGCGATCGGCTTGATGCGTTGCAGCAGCCGACGGAGACCAGCCGCGAACTTCAGATCGCGTCGGATATTGGCCGCCAAACCCATGGTCGCAGTCGCTCCGTATGCAGGCGTAAGTCAGACTCGGTGATGAACAACCGGGGGGACGGGGTCAACCGGCAGGAGAATCCCGAACGCCGGTATACGCGGTTTCCGGCCGGACGTGGCGCCGTTGCGTCGGCGCCGCAGGGGAAACCTGGGGCGAGGGGTGCGATCGGGCACGGCGCCGGCGGTCGTCCGGCGATTGAGATTAACGGCCATCGCCAAGTCGTATGGTCAAGGTTTGGTCGCGTTCCGCGCGGACCACGGCATGTTTGTGTCGTTCACGGTGTTTCTTGAGGGCGAAGACGATATTTCGGAACCCCGGTAGCTGAAGGTTGTTCTTTCGGCCTAACTTCTGGAGGAACACAGATGACTGTGACCTATACCGACGACACCGTTCGCAACACTTCGGTGAACGCCGACGCCTTCGTCCCGCGCTACGCCCAGTCCAAGCGCGCCAAGAAAGGTCCGAAGACCTGGATGATCCTGGCCCCCATCGGCGCCGTGGCCCTGTTGGGTACGGGCGCCGCCATGATCTGGGGCGGCGGAACCGAGACCCAGCCCCTGTCCGAACCGGCGCCCGTCGCCCCGGTGGTCCAGCCGATGGAGGCTGCGCCGGCCCCGCTTGAAAGCTCCGTCGCCCCGGCCGCCCTGACGCCGACCGCTCCGGCTCCGGTGGCTCGTGAGGCCACACCCGCTCCGGCCCCGGCTGTCCAGCGTCGCGCCGCCCCGGTCGAACGCCGCGCCGAACCGGCCCCCGCCGCGACCCCGCGTGAGGAGGTCGCTCCCGAGCCGACCGGCCCGCGCCCCTATACGGTCTCGCCCTCGACCGGCGCGACCACCAGCACGCTGAACAGCGCGCCCCCGGCCCCGGCCGTCACGCTCGCCCCGGTCGTCGTGACCCCGCCGGCCCCGGCCATCCAGCCGGCCCCGCTCAACTAAGAGAGCGGCTGATACAGAAGCCCCCGGTTCGCGCCGGGGGCTTTTTGCTGTCCTGCCTCAGCGCGCGGGGGCGACCCGCCAGATGACATTGCCCACGTCGTCGGCGACCAAGAGCGCGCCCAACCGGTCGACCTGGACCCCCACGGGCCTGCCCATCGCCTCGCCGCCGTCATTGAGGAAGCCGGTCAGGAAGTCCTGGGGCGGTCCGTTCGGAACCCCGTTGGCGAAGGGCACGAAGATCACCTTGTAGCCGGCGCGTGGCTCCCGGTTCCACGACCCGTGCTGACCCACGAAGGCGCCGTGGCTGTAGGCGGCCGGGAAGGCGGTCCCCTCGTAGAAGGTCAGGCCCAGGGACGCCGTATGCGCGCCCAGGGCATAGTCGGGCGCGAGGGCCGAGGCGACCTTGGCCGGGTCCTGCGGCTGGACCCGCGCATCCACCGTCTGGCCGTAATAGCTGTAGGGCCAGCCATAGAAGCCGCCATCCCGCACCGAGGTCATGTAGTCGGGCACCAGGTCGTTGCCGAGTTCGTCCCGCTCGTTGACCGCGACCCACAGGGCCTTGCTGTCCGGCTGCCACGCCAGACCGACGGGGTTTCTCAGGCCCGAGGCGAAGATGCGCTGGGCGCCCGTGGCGACGTCGATCTCGTGGATGGCGGCGCGGCCTTCCTCCTCATCCATGCCGTTCTCGCCGATGTTCGAGTTGGACCCGACCCCGACGTAGAGTTTCGTCCCGTCGGCGGAGGCGACCAGCGATTTGGTCCAGTGGTGGTTCCGACCGGCGGGCAGGTCGGCGATCTTCACAGGCGGCGCCGTGATCCGCGTCTCGCCCGTCCGATAGGGGAAGGCCACGACCGCATCGGCATTGGCCACGAACAGCCGGTCTCCGACCAGGGCCATCCCGAACGGCGACATCAGATTTTCGAGGAAGACCGTCTTCGTCTCGGCGACCCCGTCTCCGTCCGCGTCGCGCAGCAGGACGATGCGGTTCGGGCTCGGCGGCGCGGCGCCCGCCCGCTTCATCACCAGACCCATGACCCAGCCGCGAATGCCGCCGGACTGCCCCTCGGGCTTGGGCGGCGCATTGGTCTCGGCGACCAGAATGTCGCCGTTGGGCAGGCGATAGAGCCAGCGCGGATGATCCAGCCCGGAGGCGAAGGCCTGGACCCGGAACCCCTGCGGCGCCGTGGGCATGGCGCCTTCGGGCCAGCCCACCGCCGGAGCGATGTTCACCGTCGGCAGGAAGGCGTTGCGATGCGGCTCCACGAGGGTCGGATCGGCGCCGTAGGTCGCACCCTCGGGCGCCAGGGGCCCGCTGCCGCACCCCGCCAGAACCAGCGCCGTCATCGACACGGCGAGAAGGACAGAACGGCGCATCGGCGTTTCCAAGGGATCGTTGTTTTCAGCGAAAGATACGACGACCCGAACGGTTCCGCTTCACCCCGGCGACAGATCCTTCGGCACCCGGATCCGCCGGAACCGCGCCTCGACCAGGGCATAGGCCCCGAAGGCGATCAGCCCGCCCGCCGTCAGCCCCAGCATGATCGCCCCGCCCGGTTGTCGCTCCAGCGCGTCCAGCGCCGTGGCGAAGGTCTGGACCTCCGACGATCGCGCCCGATACCCGGCGAGGGTCACGAACAGGGCCAGGGGCAGATAGGCCAGCCCGCGCGCCACATAGCCGACCCGCGCCAGCGGCAGGACCCACCTGCATACGGCCCTGGAACAGATCAGGGTCGCGCCGAAATCGTTGACGATCCCCATGACGACATTGCCGATCCCGACGCCCGCGATGATCAGGCCGATGACGATCAACGCCGCCCCGCCGAACGGCAGGCCCAGCAGGATGGAGGCCTTTTCCTGATTTTCCGCCAGTTGTTCGGCGCCCATGTTCGGCCCGACCTCGTCCAGCAGTTCGAACACCCCGGACGCCAGCACCCCATAGGCCAGACCGCCGGCCCCTTGCGTCACCCGCACCACCCAGCCCTTCAGGTCCGAGCCCTCGTGGTCGACGTCGAAGACGGCCTGCAACACCCGCCAGCCGACGAAGGCCCACAGGCCAGCCCCGATCAGCACCAGCCACAGCCGCCCGAACGGCTGCTGGGCCAGCACATAGAGGACGCCTTGCGGATCGACCGCCTGACCCCGCATGCCGATGGCCGAGGCCAGGAGCAGGATGCCGACCGACAGATAGACGAAGCCGTTCGCCGCGAACCCGAACCGCGACGACGCCTCCAGCGCCTGATGCAGACGCAGAAACCGGTCGCGCCAGGTCCGCCGCCGGCGGACGCGGTCGATCAGTTTCTCGGCGAAGGCGGGCAGGGCGGCGGACATCGGCTCTCGTACAAGCGGAGCCGTGGAACGCCGGAGGGTCGGGATGGCTCCCGCTCATGGCTGGCCAAAGAAGGGCAGCACGCTGAAGATCGGGCGATGCGCCGTCGGGGTGGCACTGTTTCGAAAAATGGAGTGCCAAAGTGCCAAAGTGCCAACGTGCCAACGTGCCACTGGGAGTCTGGCACTGTCCTGGAAATTTCGAGTGCAAGCAGTGCAAACGAATGCCCGTGAAATCAGTCGCTTGGCATTCCGGCTCCGATCGACAGCGCAAGGATCATCGGAAAGTCCGACCGCTGGGAGGCGCGGGGCGGTTTACCGGACGTGTCAAAGACCTCTCGTGACATGGGCGAGGTCGTATGCACGTGCAAGACCGAAGGAAGAATAAATTCCAATCCGATCGAACGCCGACCGTCCTCATGCAGACGCGGAAGCCGGTCGCGCCAGGTCCGGCGACGGCGGACCCGATCGATCAGTCTTTCGGCGAAAGCGGGCAGGGCGGCGGGCATCAGCTCTCGAACGAGCGGAGCTCTGGAACGCCGGAGGTGGGGATTGGTCCCGAGGCGCGAATTGAGGCTGAAGTCACTCAGCAAATGTCTTCATCCCAGCAGGCGGCCGGGGTCAGCTTTCGACCCAAGACCGAACTTTCAAGGCCGAACTTTCAATGTCCCCCTGAAGCCAAAAGCGTCCCCAGTACGACCACGAGACAACGGCGTTCCGCTACTCTAGGCTTCATTGTATATGCTCGCCATCAAGACGAGACGTGGGGGAATGAAATGCTTCGGAAAACGGCCGCGCCAAAAATCCTAGCTGCACTCGGTACGGCGGCGGCAATCGCCGTCTGCTCGACTTCGCCGGCTCTCGCCGATGTCACCTTCTCCGGAACGCTCGACAATGCGACGACGCAGACAAATCGAATCTCGCGAGACGGCGTCCCCTCTACATGCGGAAGCGTAAAAAGTTATCCGGGAAGTGTTTCTACGGCCGCCAGAAATTATGATGCCTATACAGTCACGAATTTCACCGGCGCAAGCCAGTGTTACGCAATCAATGTGACCTCGTTGGGGGCCAACACCTTCGTTGCTGCTTACCTGGGCGCGTTTGATCCAGCGAACATATCGACAAACTACCGGGGCGATCTGGGAAGTTCGGCGCCGTCATCTTTTGGCATAGACGTTCCAGCGGGTCAGACCCTCACTCTGGTCGTTAGCCAGGTCGCCGGAGCCGGCACCGAAAGCTATTCTCTGACGGTTGTCGGGCCCACGGATCCCGTAGCCGTCCCGACGATGACCGAATGGGCGATGATCCTGATGGGTCTGATGCTGGCGGGTGGCGCAGCGGTGATGATCCAGCGTCGTCGCATGGCGGCTTGATCGGCTCACCTCACGGTTTTCGAAGCGGCTCCCCCTGACGATAAACGCAGCCGTTTTCATGTCCGCGTCCCACCCTTCGCGGACTTTCCCTACGTCCGCTCTTGGGCCAAGACTGCGACAACCGGTTTTCGGCTGGTCGTGATGACCGGTTTCGACCCACAGCGGCCGCAGCATCAAGCCGCCAGACATTAGACACGCCGTATGCCGCGCGGGCTATCGCCGCTCCTGGCGAACCTCGGCGGGGGTGCAGTCATATTCGGCGCGAAAGCCGCGATAGAAGGTCGCCATGCTGTCGAAGCCCGTGGCGTAAGCGATCTCGGTGATGGTCAGCCAGGGCGAGGTCAGGAGCATCTGGTGCGCGCGGTTCAGGCGGCGGCGGCGCACGTGGGCGGTGAACGACGTCCCGCTGGCCTCGAACAGCAGGTTCAACTGGCGCAGCGAGATGGAGAGCGCAGAGGCGACCAGGGTCGGCGACAAGGCGGGATCGGCGATGCGATGCTCGATCAGGGTGTGCGCCTGGCTGAGGCGGCCGCGCTGGATGGCGGCGACGTTCTCAGGCTCGCGTTCGTCGGTTTCGGTCCAGGCCAGCAGCGCCAGGCGCACCAGGGTGTCGACCGCGATCTCGGCGCCGTCCGCGCTGAGGCCCGGCGCCTGATCCACGAAGGCGGTGGCATAGGCGGCCAGGAGGGCGGGGGCGCCGACGTTGGGGATCATCAGCCGCATCGACAGGTCGCGATCGGCGTTCAACAACGGCGCGGCCCGGGCGAAGGGAAGCTTGATCGCACGCGAATGGAACGCCGGTTGGTCGCCCGGCACGTTGTAGTAGGGGCGGTCGGAATAGCCGACCGCCATGGCGCCCGGCCCGCCGACATATTCGCGTCCCCCGGCGCCGAACAGCCCGCCGCCGCGCATCTGTTGCAGGATGCAGAAGGCGTCGGCCGGGGCGTCCGCGATATCACGGTCGTCGCGGCGCAGGTGATAGGCCGAGGCCCGCAGATCCACGATCGTCGCCTCTCCCACCTGGCGCGCGGTGAAATGTCCCTCGAACGCGTCGCGCCGGTCTCGGTCGACCTCGATCTGAACGCCGAACACCGCCTTGGCCCGCTCCTCGCGCCAAAACTCGAAGCGCTGGCCGGGGGCGACGCCCTCGGTGGTCCACGTCGTGGTGCTCACGGGTGTGACAGCCGACCCAGACCTGGGTGAGGTTTCGCCATGGAACGATCTCGCGCCTTAAGAAGCCGATTGCGTGGAATGATATGCGTCTTTGCGCGCCGTGAGACGACAGGTAGCAACAACCGACGTTAGGTGACGCTTCCATCCTGCTCTGGTCAAGCACCGTCGCGACCCTGGAAATCGAAGCATGTCGACTAAGCGCGCCAGCCGCAGCCGCCAGACTGGATTCATCGTGCAGGCGATATGCGCGGCGGGTCTCGCGGCCCTGATCATGCTCGGCTTCGCCCAGGCGGCGGCGGCCCAGAACCGGGTCGCCAACCCCAGTTTCGAGACCCCGACCCTGACGGCAGGCCAGACGACGACCTCCATTCCGAGTTGGACTGTCAGCGCCTTCAATCTCGGCGGCATCTCCTACAACACCCCGGAGTTGACGACTTCGTCCGGCAATCAATGGCTGTTCTTCAACAGCGAGATATCTCAACAGACCACGACGATCATCGAGGCGGGCCAGACCTACACCCTGAAAGGCGATTTTGGCGTTCGGACGGACAGGCCGTTCCCGACTTTCTCCGAGCCTGCATCGCTTGAGTTGTGGGCGGGCGGAACTGCGATGGATGGCTACGTCCCTGGGGGAACATTTATCGGCGGAACCCTAGTCGGGGTCGTTGCGGGGCAGTTCAGGCCCGGGACCTTCGTCTGGACGGTTCCGCCCGGCAGCCCCCTGGTCGGACAACGCCTGTCGGTCCGTCTGGCTTCCGCCTTTGGCGACGAGATCGCCGCCGACAACATCAGCCTGACGACGCCGTCCACGGTCCCCACCCTGTCCGAATGGGCGATGATCCTGCTGGGCCTGATGCTGGCGGGCGGCGCGGCGGTGGTGATCCAGCGTCGGCGCGTGGCCGGCTGAACCGCTCAAAAGGAAACCATTCCATGCGTCACAAGATCGCCGCCCTGTCGGCCTTTGCCCTGGCCCTCGCGGTTCTGCCCGCGCGCGCCGCCGCCTCGGACCTGATCGTCAACGGATCGTTCGATACGGACATCGCGGGCTGGACCGCCGTCAACACCATCGACTGCGGCTATGCCTGGCTCGACACCCCCGAACCTGGGCTGACCGGCGGCTATGTGGCGGCGGCGTCCGGCCTCATCAGCGACACCTGCGGCTTCTACCAGGATGTGACCCTCCCGGCAGGTACGACCAACACCTTGACGGTCACCCTCGGCACGACGTCCAACTTCACCAGCGCGCAGGATGTCGGGCGGCTGCAGATCCGCGACACCTCCAACGTCGTCCTGGAAACCCTGTACACCCACAACGGGTCGATCAGCAGACCGGACCCCATCGTCTCGCGCGGCCCCTACAATCTCGATGCCTATGCCGGCCAGACGATCCGGATCTATTTCGAGGCGGCGCACATCATCGACCTCTACAACCAGCGGATCGACAATGTGGTGCTGAACTCCAGCCCGGCCCCGGCCCCGGTTCCCACCCTGTCGGAATGGGCGATGATCCTGATGGGGCTGACGCTGGCGGGCGGGGCGGTCGTGATGATCCAGCGGCGGCGCATGGCGGGGTGAGCGCCATGAACGGATTTCATTCGATCGGAAAGGGGAGCGGCATGGCGTTCAGGGCGCGGACGGGTGCGATCGCGGCGGCTGTCTTGCTGGCCATGGGGTCGCCGGTGCTGGCGGCGGACATCGACTACACCACCGGTGTCGTCGTCAACTGCGAGAGCGCAGACGATAGCAACGCCACGGGACAGATATTCACCATTCCTGCGGGGGAGACGCTCCTGAAAAGCGTCAGCCTGGGTCTCTCGGCGGACGGGGGCTTCTCGAGTGGAACGCTCACGCTCCACCCCGTTTCCGGCGGGACGATATCGCCATCCGTGCTCGGGACGGCAAATTTCACGACGACCACCGATTACCCGAATTTCGTTCTGGAAACGCTGACCTTTCCGGGGGGCGGCATGGCCGTGTCGGGCGGGCAGACCTATGCGATCCTCGCTTTGACCGAGCCCGGCGGATACGTGTGTGTCGCGGCACAGGCTGACGTCTACAACCAGGGCGTCTTATCGGTCGGCGGCGTCGACAAACCCAACGAAGACGCCCTGTTCGCCGCGCGGTTCGTTTCGCCCGCACCGGTCCCGACGCTGTCGGAATGGGCGATGATCCTGCTGGGCCTGATGCTGGCGGGCGGGGCGGTGGTGATCCAGCGTCGGCGCATGGCGGCCTGATCGCCATGAAACCTTTTCAAACTCTCGGGGCGGTGAACGGAATGCGTCTCCTTAATCGGCTGTGCGCGGCGGGTCTCGCGGCCCTGATCATGCTCGGCTTCGCCCAGGCGGCGGCAGCCCAGAACCTGATCGCCAACCCCAGTTTCGAGACCCCGACCCTGACGGCGGGCCAGACGACGACCTCGGTTCCGGGGTGGACCGTCAATTCATCCCGTCCGAGCGGCATCGCCTACAACATCCCCGAATTGACGACCTCGTCCGGCAATCAATGGCTGTTCTTCAGAAGAGAGATATCTCAGCAGACCACGACGATCATCGAGGCGGGCCAGACCTACACCCTAACGGGCGACTTCGGCGTTCGGACGGACAGGCCGTTCCCGGCTTTACCCCAGCCCGCGTCGCTTGAGTTGTGGGCGGGTGGAACCGCGATGAATGGAGCAATCCCCGGGGGAACATTTATCGGCGGAACCGGAGTCGATGTCGTCGCAGGGCAATTCACGCCTGGAACCTTCGTCTGGACGGTTCCACCCGGCAGCCCTTTCGTCGGACAACTCCTGTCGGTCCGTCTGACTCCTTCCGTTGGCGACGAGATCGCCGCCGACAACATCAGCCTGACGACGCCGTCCACGGTTCCCACCCTGTCCGAATGGGCGATGATCCTGCTGGGCCTGATGCTGGCGGGCGGGGCTGCATTAGCGATCCAGCGTCGGCGCATGACGGTCTGATCCGGGGCATCACCCGACAGACAGCCTTTCCGAAACCACCAGACCTTTCCACCCCTCTCCACGGACCGCCTCGATGACGACGACCCCGAAGATGATGCGCGCGGCGGCGTTCCTGTTCGCCCTGCTGCTGGTGAACCTGTCCGTCGGTCAGGCCGTCGCCCAGACCACGCGGTATGTCGTCACGTCGCAAACCTATAACGGCGTGGACAATAGCATGGCGACGCCCTGCGAACTCGCCCCCTGTCCGAGCTTCACCACCAGCATGAAGATCCAGGGCTCCATCACCTTCGCGGCCCCGCTGGCGCCGAACCTTTCAGTGGCCGACATCCCGGCCTCTCAGATCGTGGCCTATCATTTCGAGGACGGCGTCACGACCTACGACAAGTCCGACCCCCGATCCCGGATCTTCGTGGTCAAGATGTCGACGGACGGGGCAGGGGCTGTCACGAATTTCGACATCAGGTTTAATCGGTGGAACGTCGCCCCCGGGACCGGGGATGTGACCGGCCGCCTCGGCTATTTCGAGGCGCGCCCCGCCGCCGTCAGCGCCCTTGCGAACATGCAGTGTATGGGAGCCCCTTCCACATCGACCTCCAGCGGCGAGACCGACACCTGCTCCTCGGTCAACTTCGGGGCCGACACGGTCGTCAGCCAGAACATCGGCGGGGTGGTGACCTTCGTGCTCGCGCCGGCCCCGCCAGTTCCCACCCTGTCCGAATGGGCGATGATCCTGCTGGGGCTGACGCTGGCGGGCGCGGCGGCGGTGGTGATCCAGCGTCGGCGCATGACGGCCTGATCGGTCCGCCCGCCGGATTTCAGAAGCGGCCTCGCCGGTGACAGGCGGGGGCCGTTTCCATGACCGCTTTCCACCCGCTCCGGACATCCAGCAGGTCTGCTCTCAGGCGACCAAGTCCCCCACCATCGACCGCGCCACCGCCTCCGCCACCTTGATCCCGTCCACGGCGGCCGAGAGGATGCCGCCCGCGTAGCCGGCGCCTTCGCCGGCGGGGAACAGGCCGCGCACGTTCAGGCTCTGGAAGTCGGCGCCGCGCGTCATGCGGATGGGCGACGAGCTGCGCGTCTCCACCCCCGTCAGCACGGCCTGGGCGTCGTCGTAGCGGGGGATCTTGCGGCCGAAGACGGGCAGGGCCTCGCGCATGGCGGCGATCACATACTCCGGCATCAGGGGCGCCAGGTCGGTCGGGGTCACGCCGGGCTTGTAGCTGGGCACGACCTCGCCGAGCGCCGTCGACGGCCGTCCCGCCAGGAAGTCGCCGACCAGCTGGCCCGGCGCGAAATAGTCGCCGCCCCCGGCCTGATAGGCTCGCGTCTCCAGATCGCGTTGCAGCTCGATCCCCGCCAGCGGGTGGTCGCTGGGATAGTCCTCGGGCGAGATGCCGACGACGAAGCCGGAGTTGGCGTTCCGCTCGTTCCTCGAATACTGGCTCATGCCATTGGTGACGACGCGGCCCGGCTCGCTGGTCGCCGCCACTACGGTCCCGCCCGGGCACATGCAGAAGCTGTAGACCGTCCGTCCGTTGGAACAGTGGTGCGACAGGGAATAGGCCGCCGCCCCCAGATCGGGATGCCCCGCGCAGGGTCCGAACAGGGCCCGGTCGATCCACGATTGCGGATGCTCGATGCGGAAGCCGATCGAGAAGGGCTTGGCCTCGATATGGACGCCCCGGTCGTACAGGGTCTGGAAGGTGTCGCGCGACGAATGGCCGATGGCGAAGACCACATGGTCCGCCTCCAGCACCTCGCCGGTGTGCAGGCGCAGACCCCGCAGCCTCCCTTGATCCAGCTCGATGTCCACGACCCGATGCTCGAACCGGTATTCGCCGCCCAGGGCCTCGATCTTCTCGCGCATGGCCTCGACCATGGTCACCAGGCGGAAGGTGCCGATGTGCGGATGGGCCTCGGTCAGGATCTCTTCCGGAGCGCCCGCCGCGACGAACTCGGTCAGCACCTTGCGGGCCAGGAAGCGCGGGTCCTTGATCTGGCTGTAGAGCTTGCCGTCGGAGAAGGTGCCGGCCCCGCCCTCGCCGAACTGGACGTTGGATTCGGGGTGCAGCTTGCTCTTGCGCCACAGTTCCCAGGTGTCCTTGGTCCGCTCCCGCACCACCTTGCCCCGGTCCAGGATGATCGGCTTGAACCCCATCTCGGCCAGGATCAGGCCGGCGAACAGACCGCACGGCCCGGCCCCGATCACGACGGGCCTCAGCGTCTGATCCTTGGGCGCCGTGGCGACATGCCGATAGGCGACGTCCGGCGTCGGCTTCACATGAGGGTCGTCGTTGAAGCGGGCCAGCACCGCCGCCTCGTCCGCCACCTCGACGTCGAGGATATAGACCTTGAGGATCGCCGACTTCTTCCGCGCATCATGCGCCCGCTTCCACACCGACCAGGATTTCAGGTCGTGCGGAGGGATGCCGAGGCGCTCGATGATCGCGGCGGGCAGGACCTCCGGCGGATGGTCGAGGGGCAGCTTTATTTCGGAGAGGCGCAACATCGGCGGCCTTGTAGCGGGTCGCGAGGCCAAAGGCATGAGGCAAGATCGGCGTCCGCCGCCTGGGTGCCGGGATGTGTGGGCGCAAGCTTAGGCGGTAGACAGTGGAAAATGGTTAATATAACCGTGATCAGGCGTGTCGCCCGACCTCCCTCCCAGGTTCGCCTGTCAGGGGAGAAGTGGAGACTCGCGGGGATTTGAGAGGGTAGGTGGCTGAATGGATCCGATCACTTCAATCGTGGCCTCCATGCTGATCTCGGGCGCTGCTGCGCCGGCGGACGGTCATGGATGCGCCGAGGCGCCGCACTACGGCGACGTCCCCTGCGCCTGTACGCGCGTCGTCGACTTCTACGGCCCCTGGACCGGCGGCGGATACACCCCGCCCGGCGGCTGGCCGCCGCCCATCAACGTTCCGGCCGGACCGGCCATCCATGTCGCGGCGCCCGGCGTTCGCGTGATCGCCCGCCCGGTCAACGTCGCCGGCCCGGTGATCTACATCGACGGACCTCCGGTCTATGTGGACGCCCCGCCGATCCGCATCGCCCCGGCCCAGATCTACGTCCAGCGTCCGGACGTCGTCGTCCGCCCGTCGGAAGTCCTGGTCGAGCCGCCGCAGGTCCACTTCTCGGACTGCGCCGACGGTACGGTCTGCACGCCCGTCGACGGCGTCAGCGGTTCCTATGGGGCCGGTGCGGCGCCCGCGGGCGGATCCGCCGTGCTGTCGTCGAGGGTGTCGCCCCCGCCGCCGCCGCCCGCTCCGGTCCATACGGCCGTCGTCGACCACAGTGACGAGCACATGCCGGTCTATGAGACGACCCCGCCGCCGGTGCTGGAACCCGTCGCGCCTTCGTCGGGCTCGCGAGTGCCGCCGCCCGTTCCGTTCTATCCGCCCAAACAGGATCGCAACTGACAGTGACGGCCGAGGCCTGCGTATCGACGAACGCGCCGACGACTAGCCCCACCGCCTGGGGCCGCGGGCTCCGGCGCGGGGCCGGCGCCGCCGGACTGGCTCTCGGGCTCATGTTCGCCGTGTCCTCCACGGCGGAGGCGCGACCGTACCCTGCGCCGGGCCCGGCGGACGCCGTCGAACAGGGGGCCTCGCCCGCCGTCCAACAGCTGAAGTCCTGGGTTCTCGGGACCGACGACAATCAGGGCCTGCCCTTCGTCCTGATCGACAAGGTCAACGCCCATGTCTTCGTCTACGGCCACGACGGGCGGCTGCTGGGGGACACGCCGGTCCTTCTGGGTCTGGCGCGCGGCGACATCGCCCCGCCCGGGATCGGCGATCGCCCCCTGTCCACCATCACGCCGGATGAACGCATCACGCCGTCTGGACGGTATGTGGCCTCGCTCGGCCGGAACCTGACCGAGGGCAGCGTGCTCTGGATCGACTACGCCGGCGCGCTCTCGCTGCATCCCGTCGTCACGGGCCGGCCGTCCGACCGTCGTCTGGAGCGCCTGACCACGCCGACCTCCGAGGACAACCGGATCTCCTACGGGTGCGTGAACGTCCCGGTGCCCTTCTACCAACAGGTCATCGCGACGACCTTCAGAGGCACGGTGGGGATCGTCTACATCCTGCCCGAGCGCCTGCCGCTCGCGGACGTCTTCCCCGGCGTCTGACGGGGGGCGCGGACGACGGCGCGACGAGCGGGTGAGGCAAGATCGGTATGCCGATCAGCGACGGTATGGGACGTCAACGTCGCTACCAAGACCCTTCCAACTACGAAGTTCATAGACGTCTTGTCCGTCTCCGCCAGCCTCCATGTAAACGACGCCGCCTCCACAGTGGAGGTATCGAAACCGTCCGAGACCATTGATCTGGTGCACGGTGTACTGGTCGCATGATGTCTCCGATAGATCGGCGTTGCTGACCTCATACCTCCAACCGTCGTGCTCGAAGTGCGTCTGCGGCGTTGAGAAAAGTATGATCGGCCCAGGCAACTCCCAGATCCTCATGCAGTAGTCCCCGACGTTGCAGGCCTCTGTTTGATCGGACCCCCAAGGTGACAGAGACGTCCGATTTCTCCGTGCGCTGATCGTCATGCTGCTGGCCGGATCGAAGAAGGTCATCAGCGTCTCATCCGGATACGCAGCCTTTGATCGTCCGGCGATCAACTCATAGGCGATCGGGAAGTCCGGACGAAGCGGACTTGCTGCGCAGCTCGCCGTGCACACGGCGCTCAGGATCAAGAATTGAACTGTTCTACACATGGATGGAGCCTAGCACCGAAAGACCTGCTGTTCAGCCTTACGGCCGGCGTTGACGTGAGTGCCGGGCAGCGAAATGTCAGCAGTTGGCGACTTCCCTGCCTCCGGCGCCTTGAGCCGCGACCGAACGACGCCATATTGCCGCCACGGCGTTTCGGCCGTCAGGGACGCCGCATGCCGGTCATCGACATTCAGGGGCTTTCAAAGACCTACGCCTCCGGGCTGCAGGCGCTTAAGCCCATCGACCTCCAGATCGGCAAGGGCGAGATCTTCGCCCTGCTGGGCCCGAACGGCGCCGGCAAGACGACGATGATCTCCATCGTCTGCGGCATCGTCACCCCCTCGACCGGCACGGTCGTCGCCGACGGTCACGACATCCGGAAGAACTATCGTCAGGCCCGCCAGAAGATCGGCCTGGTGCCGCAGGAGCTGACGACCGACGCCTTCGAGACGGTGCTGGCCACGGTCCGCCTCAGCCGGGGCCTGTTCGGCAAGGCGCCGAACGACGCCTATATCGAACAGATCCTTCGCGACCTCAGCCTGTGGGACAAGAAGGACTCCAAGATCATGACCCTGTCCGGCGGCATGAAGCGCCGGGTCATGATCGCCAAGGCGCTCAGCCACGAACCCGACATCCTGTTCCTCGACGAACCGACCGCCGGCGTCGACGTCGAGTTGCGCCGCGACATGTGGAATCTGGTCCGCCGCCTGCGCGAGAGCGGCGTCACCATCATCCTGACCACCCACTATATCGAGGAGGCCGAGGAGATGGCCGACCGGGTGGGCGTCATCCTCAAGGGCGAGCTGATCCTGGTCGAGGACAAGACCGAGCTGATGAAGAAGCTCGGCAAGAAGACCCTGACCCTCAATCTTCAGGACCCGCTGGAGGCCATTCCGGTCGGGCTCGCCGACTGGGATCTGCAGCTCAAGGCCGACGGCAACGAGCTGGAGTTCGTCTTCGATTCCAACGCCGAGAAGACCGGGGTGCCGTCCCTGCTGCGCCGCCTGTCGGACCTCGGCATCGCCTTCAAGGATCTGAACACCCGCCAGAGTTCTCTGGAGGACATCTTCGTCAGCCTGGTTCACCGCGAACCGGCCCAGGACATTCGGGCGGGAGCCAACTGATGACCTTCAACGGCTATGGCGTCTGGGCCATCTACAAGTTCGAGATGGCGCGGGCCCTGCGCACCATCTGGCAGTCGATCGTCACTCCGGTGATCACGACGGCCCTGTATTTCGTCGTCTTCGGCTCGGCCATCGGCAGCCGCATGACCGAGATCGATGGCGTGCCCTACGGCGCCTTCATCGTGCCGGGGCTGATCATGCTGAGCCTGTTCACCCAGTCGATCTTCAACGCCTCCTTCGGCATCTACTTCCCGAAGTTCACGGGGACCATCTACGAGCTGTTGTCGGCGCCCGTGTCGCCGTTCGAGATCGTCCTGGCCTATGTCGGGGCGGCCGCCACCAAGTCGGCGGTGCTGGGCCTGATCATCCTGGCCACGGCGTCCCTGTTCGTGCCGCTGCAGATCCTGCACCCGGTGTGGATGCTGGCCATTCTGATCCTGATCGCCACGACCTTCAGCCTGTTCGGTTTCATCATCGGCATCTGGGCCCAGAGCTTCGAGCAGCTGAACTTCATCCCGATGCTGGTGGTGACGCCCCTGACCTTCCTGGGCGGCTCCTTCTATTCGATCCACATGCTGCCCGAGCCGTGGCGGACGATCACCCACTTCAACCCGGTGGTCTATCTGATCTCCGGCTTCCGCTGGAGCTTCTACGGGTCGGGCGACGTGCCCATCGTGTGGAGTCTTCTGGCCACCTTCGGCTTCCTGATCGCCTGCCTCGCGGTGGTCGGGTGGATGTTCAAGACGGGCTATCGGCTGAAGACCTGACCCGTCTGTCATTGGACGACTTCCTCGTTCGCCGCTAAGACCCGTCGCATGTCGTCCGAGCCCCCTGAAGACACGCCCGAAGATCGTCCGAACGCGCCGTTCGCGCGCGGCAAGATCACCTGGGGCCGTCCGCCCCAGGCGGTGTTCCAGGTCGGCCCCCTGCCGCGCGCCGCGACGCCGCGGCCCGCGTCCGCGAGCGGCGCCGGCATCCTCAGCGGCTCCATGGTCCCCCCGCCCAAGGCCCCCGAGCCGGTCCCGGAGGTCGAGATCGAGGCGGTCGAATTCGAGCCGGTGGCCGAGCCCGAACCCGTCGCCCCTCCGCCTGAACCGGAGCCGGAGCCCGTGGTCGTCGAAGCGGCGCCCGAGCCCGAGCCCGAGCCCGTCGCCGCCGCCCCCGAGATCGTGGTCGAGCCGGAAGCGCCCGAGCCCGCCGTCACCGTGCCGCCGCCGCTCTCGACCGAGGCCAAACGCGCCGCCGAGCCCAGGAAGCTGCCCTCGGTGGTCGTGACGCCGGCCATCTACGCCACCGTCGGCGCCGCCATCGAGAAGGTGACCAAGAAGGATCGCTGGATCATCGTCGCCGGCATCGCCGCCGTCGTCGTGACCGGCGGCTTCATCTGGCTGGCCACCCTGCCGGCCCCCGCGCCGGTCGATCAGACCCCGACGCCCCTGGCCGTCGAAGCGCCGCTGATCGAGGAAACGCCTCCGGTCGAAGAAGCGGCCCCGGCCGTCGCGCCGGTCGCCCCGGTCCGCGCCACGCCCGCGCCTGCGGCCGCTGCTCCCGTGACGAGGCCGCCCGCCGCAGCGGCGACCCCGCGCCCGGCTCCCAGCCGCGCCGCGCCCATCGTGGTGACGCCGCCCGCCGAGGCCGCCCCGCGTCCCTATATCGAGACCGCGCCCCTGGTGGTCGATCCGCCGACCCCGGCCACGCCGCCGCCGTCGAACCCGGACGCCCCGATGGCGACCCGGCCCCAGCCTCTGGACTAGAAAGCCTCTCGACTAGGGCTTCGGCTCCGGCGCGCGGTAGGGCAGGTAGCCCCGCTCGACCATGCGGCGCAGACCCTCATAGGCCTCGTACAGCTCCTCATAGGCCAGACGCAGGCCCGAGAGCTTCTGCGCCTCCGCCGGCCCGACCGAATAGCCCGCTTCGGATAGCCTCAGCGCCTCGGCGATCCAGCGCGCCCGCGCCGTCGCCGTCGCCACCGCCAGCCTCTGGAAGGCCGCGGGCTCCGTCTGGCTTCCGGACAGAACCTGCGGGATCACCTCCCGGTTCGACACGAAGGCGGCGTAGTCGATCTGTTCCAGGTGACCGCGCAGCCTGCGCTGCTCCTGCGGGTCGATGTCGCTGGGCTCGAAATGGTCCCGGCTGCGACGGACGCTGTTCGTCATGATACTGGACATGGCGGCTCCTCGGCCGTTTCTCCCTGAAAGCGGAGCCTGCGCCCGTCCGGTTAACGCCCCGTCAGCGAGCGTGGCCGTTCCGGAGAGGCCCATCCCGGCGGCAACCGCTCGCCCCATCCCTCGGGCGCATCGTCGGTCGGGAAGTAGCCCGTCGCCGACCGGTAGCCCAGGATCCACCAGATCTCGATCAGGTATCCGTGCAGCCGCTCCTGATCCGCGTGCGGTCGTTTCGACGCCGCCCCGATGGCCAGGCCGATCCGCCCGGCCACGTCCGACGCCTCCAGCGGCCCGTCGTCCTCGGCCAGGATGTCGTCGATGACCCCGTTCACCCAGCCCGACAGGGTCGCCCGGTTCTTTGGCCCCTTCGGCCCGGCATAGCCCTCGCCCGCGTGGAACTTGTCCTCGTCCCGCAGCGCCTGCAGCCGCGCCCGCAAGGCTTCGTCCAGCATGACCCGCTCTTCGTACAGCGGCTCGGGCTTCGGCTTCCACCAGCGCCAGATCGCGCCTCCGGCGGCGAAGGCGACCAGGATCAGGGCGGACAGGATGCGGGCGTAGTGAGGCATGGCCGCCACCCTAGCGCAGGTCGTCCAAACCCCCATATGCAACAAAAGCCGTTACGGAGCGCCCCTCATGTTCAAGCCCCTCCACATCGACTTCGTCTCCGACGTCGTCTGCCCCTGGTGCGTCGTCGGTCTCGGCGGCCTGGAGACCGCGCTCGACAAGCTGAAGCCCGAGGGCATCACCGCCGAGATCGCCTTCCAGCCGTTCGAGCTGAACCCCGGCATGGCCAGGGAGGGCGAGAACGTCGCCGAACATATCGCCGCCAAATACGGCTCCACGCCCGAGCAGTCGGCCGCCAACCGCGCCATGATCAAGACCCGCGCGGCCGAGGCCTGGGCCGGGATCGAGGGCAAGGCCTTCGACATGCGGATGGATGAGAACAGCCGCATCTGGAACACCTTCGACGCCCACCGCCTGCTCTACTGGGCCGGCGAGACGGCCGGGCCGGAGCGTCAGAAGGCGCTGAAGGAGGCCCTGTTCCGCGCCAACTTCACCGACGGCGCCAACCTGACCGACGCCGGCGTCTTGACCCGCGCGGCCGAGGCGGCGGGCCTGGACCGGGCCGAGGCGGGCGAGGTCCTGGCCTCCGGCCTCCACGCCCAGGCCGTCCGCGACGAACAGGCCCTGTGGCGCAGCCGGGGCATCAACTCCGTCCCCGCCGTCGTGGTCGAAGGCAAATACCTGATCAGTGGCGGCCAGCCCGCCGCCGTCTTCGAAGAGGCGCTCCGCAAGATCGCCGCCGAGACCTCCGTCGCCGTCTAAGGCCTCAGTGCAGGGTCGCCCCGCCGGTGAACAGCCCCTCGCGCGCGTTCACCGGCCCCGGCGGCGTTCCATAGGTCCGCGCCTCGTCCCGCGCGGGATCGCGCGTCGCCCCCGACCGATCCGCGCTGGCCGTCGGCCGCGCCGCGATCTTCCTCTGCATGCTCTTCATCGTCGCCCCCGTTCACCACCGTGATCGCAGAGGTTGCGGCCCCATGCATCATCCAGATTGAGGAACGGGCGTTTCTGTCTCCCCTTGTGGGAGAGGGAGCCCACCAGCGCTCATGCGGTCCTTCGTCGACCCACAAGGGGAGAAGGAAGGCCGGGGCAGGGGAGAAGGAGGCGGGTCACGGCCACCCCTCCGCCGCCCCCTCCGGCAGCTTGTGCTGCTCCCGCCACACGGCCCGGTTCAGCCGCGCGATCTCCAGGGTCATCCTCTCCACCGATCCCATCTTCCCCTCGGCGTCCCAGATCGCCCCGGCCCAGTTCTGCTCCCGGTTCCGTTCCCGATCCCCTGCCGCCACATCGGCCCCCAGATGCTCGGCCCGCCAGTGCAGCACGAAGGGCAGGTGCCACAGCGGGATGTCCCCCATCCGCTCCCCAACCATCCCCGCCGCCAGAGCCTTGGCCAGGTCCCGCTCCTCGCGCAGCCTCGCCTCGAACCCGTCCCAGGCCCGCGCGGCGAACGCGCTCCAGCCCTCGGCCGGCTCGATCGGCCCATAGCGCAGGTCCGGCCGCTTCCACCCCTCCGCCTCGCGCCGCTTCCACAGCGCCGGCACCCCGACATCATACCGCCGCGCCACCGACCGCGCCGTCTCCCCGCCCTCCCACGCCTTCCGCGCCTCGGCCCAGACAGCCTCGGGACGGATCTTGCGGCGAGTGGGGGTGGTGTCGGTCATGACGCGCAGGCTAGGGCGGGGGTGCGTCAGGGGCGGACGTGGGCTATGCGCTTGTTGTCAGATGCGCCCGCACAACAGCCGTGCGTTGGAGGTCCGGAAGCGGTCCACAAGTATGCGGATTGCATACCGGATCATAAATGATACATTTCTCTCGCGGCTCTCGGCAATGGGTCGAGAGGTTAGGCAGGGATAGACCCGCTATGCATAGTTGTATCATGGTGCTCGCTGGAGCTGCGCATGCACACGGTCCGCTTCTACGAAACGCCTGTCGGCCGTCCGGTCATCAGGGAGTGGCTGCGATCCTTCGATAAGCCGGATCGCGAACGTCTCGGCTACGATCTCAAACGAATCCAGATCGGGTTTCCGATGGGCCTTCCGCTCTGCCGCTCCCTAGGCGGCGGTCTCTGGGAGGTTCGTTCGTCGCTCGAAGGAAACCGCGAGGTGCGGATGATCTTCTTCCACGATCCTCGGCAGAAGATGCTGGTCGTGGTCCACGGCTTCCTCAAGAAGACGCAGAGGACCCCCAAGGCCGAGATCGAGATCGCATCAAGGCGGATGAAGGAGTGCAGCCTCTAGAAGGTGTGCTCATGACGGAAACCAAATTCCGCGACATGTCGGGCTTTTCTACACTCGACGATTTCCTCGACGAGGAAGGCATCCGCGAGGAGGTCACCCTCCGCGCGGTCAAGAGCGTGATCGCCCTCCAGCTCCAGCAGGCCATGAAGGCCCAAGGCATCACCCGCGCGGCCATGGCCGCCGAGATGGAAACCAGCCGGGCCCAACTGAACCGGGTGCTCGACCCAGAGGCGTCGAACGTGACGCTGGACACCCTCAGCCGCGCGGCGCGGGTGCTGGGGCGGTCGTTGAAGGTGGAGTTGGTGTGAGTGTACGGGTATTTTCGACTGCGAGCGTCGTCGCTACGATCAGATGTCTAGACCACCGTCTTCTGGCTGCTCGAAGTGCTGACCGATTAAAAATCTCGTTGTTCTGGGAAGATTTATAAATGAAAATTTCGTCGAACAACTACAGCATCGCAGAAATACTTGACATGCTCAAGCGTCGCGATCTGACTGTGAACACTTCTTACCAGCGCGGAACGGAGTTGTGGCCGTCTGGTCCTAGAAGTTATTTTATAGATACAATATTTGCAGCTTACCCGTTCCCAAAAATATACTTCTATGAGGATTTCGACGATGTGTCCGGTCGTACTCGCCGGGAGATCGTTGATGGTCAGCAACGAGTTAGTGCTATTGAGGCCTTCAGTAAGGATGAGTTTGCGCTCGCCGATGACCATGCTTTTGGCGGGCATAAGTTTTCTGATTTGGATGACGAAGCCAAGCGTGCTTTCTTGCAGTACGTCGTTGCTGTAGATGTTATTCGAGATGCGACCCAAGCTGAAATTGTTGAAATGTTTCGGAGAATGAATGCCTACACGTTGCCTCTGAACGAAGCTGAAAAGCGGCATGCAGCGTATCAGGGCCCATTCAAATGGACCATGCTTCGTCTATCGGGAGATGCGGGTGAGTTCTTCTCACAGTTCGGCGTTTTTACCAATCGACAGATGGTTAGAATGGCTGATCAAGAACTTCTAGCCGAGACATTTATATTCACGAAAGAGGGCCTTTATAGCAGCAGTCCTGCGCTAACAAATAAGTATTATAAAGCGGGCGAATTTGATTTCCCCGAGTCGGATGATTTTTCAAATCATGTAATCGAATCTATTCAGTTTATTGCGGAAAAATTTCCCAATCTACGCAAGTCATTTATGATGAAGCCGTATGCATTCTATACCCTCCTGTGCGCACTGATATTTAATAGATACGGAACGGGCCCTGATACTGTGCCTTATGCGACAACAGGCCGCTTTGCGGCAGATGCGCAGCGGGCTGAGCAGCGCCTTCTTGCTCTCGCAAATGCTCACGAGGCAAAAGAGACCCAAGGCCCATATCGAGATTATGTTGCAGGGTGTTCAGGTGGCACCAACCGATTGACGCAGCGCACGCAACGATTTGATGCGGTTATGACCGCGCTTCAAACCTAGCCGGCAATGGCGCTTGATGTATTGTCTCGCCAACTCGAACGTCGGTTAACGGCGATTCAAGGAGCGATTGATCGCTCCTTGGTCGCGCCCGCTGCGCCAGGAAAACTGGAGCGGTGGGCTATGCAGGAAGGATTTGTTTCCCAAGCCTGGCAGGCGTGGGGCCATTTCTGCCGCGAAGTGATTATTGCGTCAGCTCAAGGCATTCCTACCGCCTCCAATCAGCCGACCGGATGCCCTCACTCTGCTCGGCCGCTTGACGAGCTGGCATGGATCGGGATGCGAGCTGCCAATAACGAGTCGATAGTAGGCATCAAGGCAATTAAGTCGCGTAAGTCCGAGCCGACCTGGGGTGATGCAAGCAAGTATCCCAAAATCGTTCAGGCCTACGGGCTAGCTAATGAGCAGACCATCCTCTCGGGATTGTCCATTGCAGGACGCATATCTACTCATATGCAGATGATCCGTAACGCGTCTGCCCACGCTGATCCCGATAACATCGCAGGCGTCCGTTCGCTTGCGACTTTCTATCAGGTGACGGCTATAAAAATGCCCGGTGACGCGATTTTCTGGATTGAGCCTAACACCGGTCAATTCCTCTATCGGTTTTGGACTACACGCATGATCGCCGCAGCTAAACAAGCGGTTCAATAAGGCTGCGGCCGCACGGTATACCCGCGTCGGGCGAACTTTCCCTACAACCGCCCCTTCCTGAACCGCTCCGCCGCCTCCGCCTGGGCCTCCTTGCGCCACCGCTTCGGCGCTGAAGCGTCCACGTCCTGGCCGTCGCCGGTCAGGATCTCGTTGGCGAACTCCAGGTCGAGCAGTTTCAGGCGCTTGATCTCGTCGCGCAGGCGGCCGGCTTCCTCGAACTCCAGGTTGGAGGCGGCCTCGCGCATCCTGGCCTCCATGTCGCGAAGCGTGGCCTGGAAATTGTTGCCGATGAAGGGTTTGGCGTCCTCCTTGACCCCGCTGGTCGGGATCAGGACGCGGTCCTTCTCGTAGGGGCTGTCCAGAATCTCCTTGATGTCGCGCTTCACGCTCTCGGGCGTGATGCCGTGTTCGAGGTTGTAGGCCTGTTGCCGATCCCGCCTGCGGTTCGTCTCGGCGATGGCGCGCTCCATCGAGCCTGTCATGCGGTCGGCGTACAGGATGACGCGGCCGTCGACGTTGCGGGCCGCGCGGCCGATGGTCTGGATCAGGGAGGTCTCGGAGCGCAGGAAGCCCTCCTTGTCCGCGTCCAGGATGGCGACCAGGCCGCACTCGGGGATGTCCAGACCCTCGCGCAGCAGGTTGATGCCGATCAGGACGTCGAAACTGCCCAGGCGCAGGTCGCGGATGATCTCGATCCGCTCCATCGTGTCGACGTCGGAGTGCATGTAGCGGACGCGGACGCCCTGCTCGTGCATGTATTCGGTCAGGTCCTCGGCCATCTTCTTGGTCAGGACGGTGACCAGGCTGCGATAGCCCTGGCGCGCCGTCTGCTTGACCTCGTCGATGACGTCGTCGACCTGGTTGCGGGTGGCGCCGGAGACCGGGCGGATGTCCACCGGCGGGTCGATCAGGCCGGTCGGGCGGATGACCTGTTCGACGAAGACGCCGCCCGCCTGTTCCATCTCCCACGCCGCCGGGGTGGCCGAGACGTGGATGGTCTGGGGCCGCATCGCCTCCCATTCGTCGAACTTCAGCGGGCGGTTGTCGATGCACGACGGCAGGCGGAAGCCGTATTCCGCCAGGGTCGACTTGCGGCGGTAGTCGCCCCGGAACATGCCGTTGATCTGGCCGATGGTGACGTGGCTCTCGTCCACGAACAGCAGGGCGTTGTCGGGGATGTATTCGAAGAAGGTCGGTGGCGGCTCGCCCGGCGCGCGGCCGGTCAGCCAACGGGAATAGTTCTCGATCCCGGCGCAGGAGCCGGTCGCCTCCATCATCTCCAGGTCGAAGCGGACGCGTTGTTCGAGGCGCTGCGCCTCCAGCAGCTTGCCGTTCTCGACCATCCAGTCGAGCGTCTCCTTCAGCTCGGCCCGGATGCCGCCCAGCGCCTGGTTCAGGGTCGGGCGCGGCGTGACGTAGTGGGAGGCGGCGTAGACGGTGACCTCCTTCAGGTCGTTGGTCTTCTTGCCAGTCAGGGGGTCGAACTCCTGAATGGCCTCGATCTCGTCCCCGAACAGGCTGATGCGCCAGGCCCGATCCTCCTGGTGGACCGGGAAGATCTCGACCGTGTCGCCGCGCTTGCGGAACATGCCCCGCTCGAAATGCACGTCGTTGCGCTTGTACTGCAGCGCGATCAGATCGGCCCTCAGCTTCGCCTCGTCGATCGTGTCCCCGACCTTCAGGTCGAAGGTCATGGCGGTGTAGGTCTCCACCGACCCGATGCCGTAGATGCAGCTGACCGACGCCACCACGATCACATCGTCCCGCTCCAGAATCGACCGCGTCGCCGAGTGCCGCATCCGGTCGATCTGCTCGTTGATACTGGAGTCTTTCTCGATGTATGTATCCGTTCTGGGTACATATGCTTCGGGCTGGTAGTAGTCGTAGTAACTTACGAAGTATTCGACCGCATTATCCGGAAAGAATGCTTTGAACTCCGAGTAAAGCTGCGCCGCGAGGGTCTTGTTGTGAGCCAGGATCAGGGCGGGGCGCTGGGTCTGTTCGATGACCTTGGCCATGGTGAAGGTCTTGCCCGAGCCGGTGACGCCCAGCAGCACCTGATCCCGATCGCCGGCCTCGGCCTGGGCGACCAGTTCGGCGATGGCGGAGGGCTGGTCGCCGGCGGGGGTGTAGGACGTCTCCAGCCGGAACTTGCCGCCCTTCTTCTTGCCGTCGTGCGAGGGGCGGTGCGGGACCCAGTCGTCCGGCTTGCCCGGCGCCTCCTCGGGCACCAGGCGTGGGCCGGAGACGGGGGCGAACATCGGCATGTTCGCCATGGCCCGTCCTGCGGTCGAGCCGGAGGATGACGAGATACTGTCGTCTCGCAGGAAGGCCGACGGCGCCTCGGACACGCCCCGGTTCGGAACGTGCACCGGCTTCTTGGTGACGGGCGCGGAGCCTTTCGGCGTCGAGGAACGGTTCATGAACGGAAGATAGGTCGCGGGCGTGGATGACGCCAGATCAACGCGCGGCCGGGCGATGCGGATGCTGACATCCACCGATCAAGTCGGAGGATGACGGAGTGGCGGCATGGCAGGTCCTCAGGCGGCCTTCTTCACAGAGTGAGAAGGCGCGGTCTGCTCCCGCTCCGCCTGGATCCGATTGAGCGCGATCAGGGCGGCCAGGGTTTCCGCGTCGGTCTGGACCGTGGGCCAGCCATAGGCCTGGGCTGTTAGCCCGTCGATCGTCTCGTGGAGATGGCCCAGCCGCAGCAACTGGGCGCGCCGCGCCGTTTCGTTTTGCTCTGCGGTGAACCCCTTGCCGCTCCGCTGCGCCGCCAGAAGGTTGTAAAGCCCGGTCAGCGTCAGGTCCGGATTCTCTGCCAGGACGCGCTGGCGGTGGGCCTCCAACTTCTCTCCAGCGTCTCGGAGAGCCGCGCGCGTCGGCTCGTCAGGCGGGGGGAACGGGAAGGGGTCGAAGCAGGCGGTCTTGGTGTAGCGAGGGCGGTCTTCCAGCCGGCCGCCCCGCGCCGCGCACCAGACGGCGTGCGCTCTGCTGGAGAGAATGGAGAGAGTCGCCGCATCGTCGTCGGCTACGCAGATGAGCGTGTTGTCCGGGACGATGTCGGCCTCCAGGAACCGGAACGTCCGATGCTTGGCCGTCTCCGCCGTGACGATGTAGCGTGACAGGCCCGTGAGCGCTGCCCGCAGTTCGGGACGGGACTTTCCGAAAAGCCACCAGCGGTCCGCATAGCCGCGGGCATCTGCCGTCGACGAAGCGTCGCGCTGTGCGAGACGCCCTTCCAGAACCGTTCTGGCGAGATGGTCGTAGATCTCCGGGAACCGCTCAGCCACCTCGTCGAGTTCAAGGCCGTGCATGTCGATGACCCAGGCGTCACGGGAACGACCATTCACGTCTCGACCGCTGCGATAGCGACGCAGATGGCCGGCGAGACCCGGTCGGCTTCCGTGACCCAAAGCCTCCTTCCGCGCTTCCGCGATGACGAAGCCCGAGCCGTGCAACTTCATGCCCGGGAAACAGCGTCTTTCGTTCACGCGAAGGGCGAACGCTCCGGCGCAACCCTCGTTCAGGGTCAGATCGGCGGCGATCCGCCCCCGCGCCGAAACGGTGGTCACGACGGGCGCATCGGTTTCGAGATCGGCTTCGCTCAATACGGTCGTCAGCACGCCATGCTTGCGGCCCGCCTCGGCGACCGTGACGGCGATGCGCACGGCCGCGCTGTTCCGGGTCGCACGGGTCCAGGGATGATCCGGTATGGCGTGCACGAGGCTGATCGGGCGATCGGCGTTCAACCGCCGTTCCACCGTCCGCCGCTGAAGGATCTGGCTGATGGAGTTGGTGGTGACGAAGCCGAACCGCTTCAGGCGGGTCCCGGGCCGGGCCAGGATTTCCGCGGCGCGGTCCCACCAATACATGACGAGATCGGCGCTTCGGTCGATGTGCGGGTTCAGCGACCGGAGGGCTTCGGCGTATCCGGGATCGAGTCGGGAGCGAAGGTCCTTGCCGCCCGCGAACGGCGGGTTGCCGACGATGAAGTCCGCTTCGGGCCAGTCCGGGCGGTGGGGATCGGGCCAATGGAAATCAGCGCCGTTCGCATTGTGTCCGAACCGGGCAATGGGCGCGCCGTCCCAGCCCAGAATGGCGTCCTGGTGAAGGATGTTGGCCCGCGCCGCCAGCGCTCGGTCATTGGGAGGGTCGTCACGTGAGCGGTAGTGTTCTTGCAACCAGCCGATCCAAAGCATCAGCTTCGCGATGCCGACGACCTGCGGATTCTTGTCCAGGCCGAAGAACTGCCGGGGTTCGACCGAGATCGCAGTGTCCGCGACGGGCGCGCCCAGTCGTTCGAGGGTCTCGACGACCTCGGCCTCCAGCCGCTTCATCCGTTCGAGGCTGACATAGAGGAAGTTGCCCGTTCCACAGGCGGGGTCCAGGACCCGGACCCGGCAGAGCTTCAAGTGAAAGGTTCTGGCCAGGCGGATGGCCCTGTCGCGGTCGAGGCCGGCCACGGCGTCGACCTTGGTTCTGACCGCGTCCCACGCTGACCAGAGCGGCTCCATGACCGTCTTCTCGACCACGGTCTCGACGTACCGTCGGGGCGTATAGTGGGCGCCCAGTCGCCGGCGCTCGTCGGGACTGAGGGCCTGTTCCAGAAGGGACCCGAAGATCGCCGGCTCGACCTCGCCCCATCTGGCCGATGCCGCATCGAGGAGGAGCCTCAGTTCGCCCGGCTCCAGAGGCAAGGCCTCCCGGTCATTGAGAGGGCCGCCGTCGATGCGGGGGAAGGGATGGGTGAAGGAGCCTGCATATCGCTGCGACGCCTCACTCATGTCGAACCGTTTCCAGAGGTCTGTCATCACGGACGGAAAGCGCCTCGGCGAATGGATGCTGTCGCCGATCAGTTCGATCAGGTCGTTCTTGGACAGCAGGCCCACATCGGCGGCGAACATCGTGAAAACGCAGTGAAGGATGAACTGCGCCACCTCTTCAGGCGCATGACCGTCACTCTCCAGGCGTCGTGAGATCTTCGACAGATCTCCGGCGATCGCGCGGGTGACCCGCGCGGCGTTTCGGCCAGGATCCAGCGACCGGGGATCGTCCCAGATGGCCTGGAGCCGCGCCTGGATCTCGGGGTAGGCCAACTCCTCGTGAGCGAACCGATACTCATCGCGGTTCGGGAACGGGGCGTAACCTCGGCCGGTGCCCGAGAAGTCCGCCCAGACCTCGAAGCCATGGGCGAGGTCGCAGATCAGGAGGAAGGGCGGGGTCGCGTGCTCAGGCGGCAAATGGAAGACATACTGCTGCGCCTTCCTTCGCGCCTTCAGCACTTCGGCCTCCCAACCGCGACGGATGACCATGTCAGGTCCGGTGGACGTTTCCGGCCGTCGCTTGATCAAGCCGAGGGCCCTCGGTCTGTCTCCCGTCGCCTTCATCTCCAGGACGAAACAATCGCGCTTGTAGAGATCGACGCGCTTGGGCTGGCCCTGACCATTGAACTCCGAACGAACGCCCTGCTCGAACCGATAGTCTTCGGCTTGGACCCCGCGCCTGGGCGGGCGCGGTGCGGTAACGCCGAGGAAAGCCATCAACTCGTTCAGATACGAATGCGCATGGCTCTGCTCGGTCACACCCATTCGAGCGCCCCACTCACCTACGAAGTCGGTCATCAGATTCCCCGTAAAGATGCGTTATTGGAATTCAAACACAACTTAAAGATGTTGCCAACCCGAGTGTCGGCACGGCTTCGGCCTGGTCGCGGTGCAGGCGCAGGAGGGGTCGGCTAGGGTCGTGCGAAGCAACCCGGCGATTCGGCTATGAGCCTCAGGCGCACACAGTTCGTGATGATCGTGACGGCGGCCCTGGTCGCGGTCGCCGCCTGCGGCCGTCTGATCCCCGCCACCGCGCCGCCGCCCGGCTACACGCCCTACTATCCGACGCCCGCGCCACGGCCTCAGCCGCCCGGACCATCGGCCTATGTCGCGCCGGGGATGGGCGTGATCGATCAGCCGATCGGGTCGGGCACGTTCGGGCAGGTGGAGCGCGCCACGCGGACGCTGGCGCAGTGCGAGGCGGAACTGGCCGCGGCGCGGGTGACGTTCTCGCCGACGCCGGACCGGGTGAACTCCGAGACCTGCGGCCTGACGGCGGCCGGAGTGCTGGGGCCAGACATGGGGACCGTGGCGCGGATGGCGCCCGGCGACGTGACCATGACCTGCGCGCTGGCCGCGGCGGTCAGCGTCTGGCGGCGGCAGTCGGTGGAGCCGGCGGCGCGAGAGATCCTGGGCTCCGACGTGGTCCAGATCGACCACATGGGGGTCTATGCCTGTCGGTCGGTGAACAACGGGCGACCCAACACGCGGCCCAGCGCCCATTCGCGGGCGGCGGCTCTGGACTTCTCGGGCGTGCGGCTGAGGGACGGGCGCAGGATCACGGTGGCGGGCGACTGGAACGACGGCGGGCCGGAGGCGGCCTTCCTGAAGCGGATCCGCGATGACGGCTGCCGGATCTTCGGGACGGTTCTGAGCCCCGACTACAACGTCCAGCATCAGGACCACCTGCATCTGGAGGCGGAGAGCGCGCGGTTCTGTCGATAGGTCCGAATGCAACGAAGCCCCGCCCGGCGCGCGCCGGACGGGCTTCATCGGTCGATCAGTCAGGCCTAGCGGCGGACGCGGGCCTGGGTTTCCAGCTCGCCCAGACGGCGTTCCAGATAGGCGGTGTCGTCGCTGGACGGGCGGTTGCGCGAATAGGCGGCTTCCAGGCGCGTCAGGTCGTCGATCTGGGGACGCAGACGGTCCTGGTCGGCGCGGGGCAGGTTGTAGAGGGCACGGTCGATGGCGGTCAGGCGGTCGCGCGGGGTCTGTTGCTGCCAGCCGCCGGTGTTGCCGGTGTTTCCGCCCGGAACGCGGGCGTCGATGGCGTCGAGGCGGGCTTCGATGTCCTGACGCTCGCGGGCGCTGAGGCCGTCGCGCATATAGTCCGCCTCCGTCGCGACGATGGCGGCGTAGTCGGAGCGCAGGCGCGTGGCGTCGGTGCGGGTCAGGGTGCGGGCGTTGACAGCGGCGGTGACGCGGGCCTCGAAGGCCGCGCGGCCGTCGGCGGCGGACTGATAGCCGCCGAGGTCGTCGCCGTATCCGCCGCTGTTCAGGGCGGTGGTCAGGGCGTTGTAGCGGCTGGTCAGGTCCTGGCGTTCCTGGGTGGTGAAGCGGCCGTCCTGGGCGTAGCGGGCCTCCAGCTGGACCAGGGCGTCATAGTCGGTGCGGATGCGGTCGGCCGAATATTGGGTCAGGGCGCCGGAGCGGACCTGGGCGTCCAGACGGGTGTTGAAGGTGGCCTGCTGGGCGCCGAGGGCGCGACGGCCGCGCGTCCATTCGCTGTCCAGCGAGCCCATGGTCTGGCCGCCGAACAGGTTCTGCAGGATCTGGCCGAAGACTTCCTGGCCGGTCGGCTGCTGGCCGTAGCTGCTCTGGGCGTGGGCCAGGGGGGCCATCGAAAGGACGACGGCGCCGGCCGCGAGGGCCGTGAAGGTCTTGGTCGGTTTCATGGGATGCTCTCCGGCGTTGTTCGCCCTGTCTGGATCAGGAGAACGGGGTGCGGCGGGGATGGTTGCCCTCAGAAGCCCGGCCTACGTCGCACGCGGTCGGCGCCGAGGAGGTCGGTCAGGGCCTCGAAGATGGCCTCGCCCTCGGCTCGCCAGACGGCCTCGGCGGCGGCGTCGGGGAAGCGGCTGTCGGGGGGATAGTCAGGATCCAGGGTGGCCTGATAGGCGTCATCCCAGCGGGCGATCCGTTCGGCGAGCGCGGGCGGAAGGGGCAGGGCGGCGGGATCAAGATAGTCGCCGCTTTCGTCGTCCCACAACGGCCAGCAGCCGAACTCGGGGGCAAGACGGATCGTGCGGGGCGAGGTCGGCATGAACCCAGCCTAGCCTTTCCCAACGTCGGATACGACGGGCGGCGCACGTCGCGCCGTGCTAAGAGCGGGGTATGACCGATCGCGACGACACACCCGCCGAAACGCCGAACGCCGAAGCTCCCGTCGGCGAAACCCCGGTGCAGAAGGCCCTGCGGATGAAGAACGCCAAGCTGGACGCCCGGCCGAAGCCCCCGCGCGGCGGACGGTTCCAGCGTGAACAGGCGGCCGGGATCGCGGCCGGCGCCAATCGGCCCTGGACGCACAAATAGGGTCCCGCGCCCGGCGGTGACGCTGTCCGATTCCCGCGAGACTCCATGTCCGAAGCGCGCCATGTTCGCGTGAACAAAAGGAGATCGTCGATGTCGGCTTCCCAGACCTTCCGCACCCTGCACGCCTCCGGCCTGCTGATCCTTCCGAACGCCTGGGACGCGGCCTCGACGGCCCTGTCGATCGCGGCCGGGGCCAAGGCGGTGGCGACGACCAGCGCGGGCGTGGCCTGGGCTCTGGGGTGGCCCGACGGGGCGACGCCGCCGGAAGCGGAACTGCTGGGCGCGGTGTCGCGCATGGTGCGGGTCGCGGGCGACGTTCCGGTCAGCGCCGATATCGAGGGCGGCTTCTCGGACGATCCGGGCCAGGCGGCGGCCTTCGTCAAACGGACCTGGGAGACCGGCGCGGTCGGCATCAATATCGAGGACGGCGCCGATCCGGCCGAGGGGCTGGCGGACAAGATCGCGGCTGTGCGCGCCGTGGTCGGCGGCGATCTGTTCATCAACGCCCGCTGCGATCTATGGCTGCGCGGGATCGGACCGGTGGAGGGACGGCTGGAGGAGGCGGCCCGGCGGGCGGCCCTCTACAAGGCGGCGGGCGCGGACGGCCTGTTCATGCCGGGCGTCGTGGAGGCGGAGACGATCACGGCCCTGGTCGGGATGGGAATGCCGCTGAACCTCCTGGCCCGTCCGGCTCTGCCTGACGCGAAGGGTCTGGAGGCCCTGGGCGTGCGACGGCTGAGCGCCGGGTCGAACATCGCGGCGGCGGCCTATGCGACGGCCGACCGTCTGACGCGCGGCTTCCTGACGGACGGCGCCTCCGGACCGCAGGCGGCCGAGGCCTTCGACTATGGCGCGCTGAACGGTCTGATGAAGCCGTGAGACTGTTCGCGTCCGAAGTCCCGTCGCCGGTCGGTCCACTGGCCCTGGCCACGGACGAGGCCGGACGCCTGCGCGGGGTCTCGTTCGGCGACGGGCTGAAGCGAGCGATGGCGCGGGAGTATCCGGGCGTGGCGCTGGAAGCGGGCCAGACGCCGGCGCCGCTTGCGGCCGCGCTGGACGACTATTTCGCCGGCGACCGCGAGGCTCTGATGCGGATCGAATGGTCCCTGGAAGGGGCGGTCGCGGGCGATGGGTTTCAGGCGCGGGTCTGGCGGGCGCTGTGGGGCATCCCGGCGGGCCAGACGATCTCCTATGGCGAGATGGCGAAGCGAGCCGGGGAGCCCGGCGCGGCCCAGGCGGCGGGGGTGGCGCTGAACCGAAACCCCATCGCCCTGGTGCTGGCCTGTCACCGGGTCGTGGGCGCCGACGGGGCCATGGTCGGGTTCGGCGGCGGGCTGGAGCGGAAGACCTGGCTTCTCAGGCACGAAGGGGCGCTGCTGATCTGATCGCTTGACGTCGTGTAACCTATAGGTGATATGTAACCCCAAGGTGACATGAACCGGAGGCGGAGATGACGGCCATGGACGACAGGGAACTGCGGAAGGAAGTGCGGGCGCGGCGGCGGAAGCTTCACGGCGCCCAGCTGGCGATCGTGCTGGGCGTCCTGATGGCCGGGATCGGCTTCGCGATCGGGATGCAGCGCACGGGCGACGCGGCCACCGGATGGGGCGTTCTGGCGGGGGTTGGTGTCGGTCTGATCGTGGGCGGCGCGATCATGTGCTGGGTTCTGCGTCCCGGCGAGACGGGCTGGAGCGCCGAGACGCAGCCGACCAGACGGGATCGGCTTCAGGCTCAGCGGGCGCGTCAGCTCTGGATCTTCCCGTTCGTGACGATCGCCTTTCTGGCCCAGTCGACCATGGCGACGCAGCACATTCTGGCGGGGGAGGGCAATCTCGGCCACTACGTCAGCGCCGCCCTGCCGGTGATCTATGCCTGGCTCGTGGCCTCGATCACCCTGGGTTGGGATCACCAGTCGCGCTCCAACAGGCGTTTCATGGAGGACGAACTGACGGTCGTGCTCCGGGCGCGGGCGATCGGGGCGGCCTTCGTGGTGCTGATGGCCGGTGCGACGGCGGTTTTCGGTCTGGGGCTATGGCGACCCGAGATCGGCATCGCGGCCGTGCCCTTCGTGCTGGCCGGGGCCGGCGCGACGGCGGGGATCCGCTTCGCCTGGCTGGACCGGGAGTTCGGCAAGGATGGCTGACCCGCGTCTGGGGTCGCGTCTGAAGGAGGTGCGCACGGCGGCCGGCCTGACCCAGGCGGAACTCGCCGAGCGCGCCGGCGTGTCGCGCAAGACCATCAACACGGTGGAGAACGGGGTCTTCATCCCCTCGACCCTTCTGGCCCTGTCTTTGGCGAAAGCGCTGGGGACGACGGTCGAGGGGTTGTTCTATCTGGTCGAGTAATCAGCGTTTCTATCGCGAGCGAAGCAATGTCGAACGGACGATTTGAGTCGTGTGGTCGATATTAAGCAGAACTCGTTCACGCGAACATTGAAGCTGAATTCCGGCGATGATGGACAAAAAAGTTGTTAACCATCATTCCGCAACCGAAGATGCGTCAAAAGTCGCAATATTGCCGATATGAAGGATCGATGGTTGTGCTGTTAATCTTCTGATAACTTTAATATCTACGTCGAATACATCACGACGCCGTGATTTTGCCTTTGTTCGACGCAACGAAACGACCCTTGGTTGCGTAGTGCCGACATCATCTCTTGGAAAGGGAGAACGAGATGTCAGGGACGATGTACGGAGTGGCCAGGAAGGCGGCCTGCCTCGGATTGGCGGCGGTCATGCTGGCGGGGTGCGGCGGCAATCGAAGCTTCAGCCTCGGCAACGGCGGTCTGGGCCTGGGATCCATCGGCGAGCCGAGCGATCCGGGCGACGACCCCGGTGGTGATCCCGGCGACACGGGTGGCGGCGGCACGGGCGGAACCGGTGGTGGAACCGGCGGCACGGGCGGTGGCGGAACGGGCGGTACTGGAGGCACGGGGGGCGGCTCCGACGGCTCGGGCGGCGGCGGTGGTTCCGGCGGCGGAGGTTCGGGCGGCGGCGGCGGTGGTGGTGGAGGCGGCTCCGGCGCGCCCCTCGGCAACGCCGGCCTGCTGGATGTGCTGAACTCGCTCGGCCGGGTGACGGTGGGTGACAAGACGGTGCTGGGCTCGGGCTCCGGTTCAGGCTCCGGCTCGGGCGCAGCGACCAGCCCCTTGGGCGTCAGCGTTCTGTCGCCGACCCAGGCGGCCGGCGCCATCGCCACGGTCGGCGTGCTGAGCGGCGGTCAGGTGCTGAACGCCAACATTGGCCAGGGCAATGCGTCCTCGACCCCGACCGGCGGAACCCCGACCGGCCTGCTGGGCCTGACCGTGGCGGGTATCCCCGTCCTGGGCTCCGGTTCGGGCGATCCGGCCATCGACGTCGGCATCCTCAGCACCGGCGCGGCTCAGGGTACGGCGGGCAGCGTCAACCTGTTGTCCAACGGCCAGCCGGTCGGCGTGAACCTGGGAACCGGCGGTGCGACCGGCCTTCTCAGCGGCGCCCTGACCCCGGTCACCTCCGGTCCTCTGGCGCCCGTCGTGACCCCCGTGGTCGCCACCGTCACCGGCGTGATCGGCGGCCTGACGGGCGGCACCGAGCCCCCGGCTCCGCCCGCGACCAATCCGGTCACCGGCCCGATCACCACCGTGGTCGCCGGCCTGCCGGTGGTCGGACCGACCGTCGCGCCCGTCGTCACGACGGTGACGGCGCCGATCGCGCCAGTCATCGCACCCGTCGCCCCCGTCATCGCGCCCGTCGCCCCCGTGGTCACGGCTGTCATCGCCCCGGTCGCTCCGGTGGTCACCACGGTGATCGCCCCGGTCACCGGCGTGGTCGGCGGCCTGACCGGCTCCCTCACCGGGGGTGTGACGGGCGGTTTGGCCGGCGGTGTCGGTGTCGGCGCCGGATCCGGCGGCGTGACCGCCGGCGGCGGCCTGGTCGGCGGCCTCACCGGCGGCCTGCTGGGCGGCGGCCGGACTGGAGGCCGCTGAGACTTACGGCTGTCAGAAGAACTCCGGGGCGGCGATCCGTCGTCGCCCCGGAGCGTCCTTTGGAGAGGGGATGCAACATGAGAATTCGATACGCCGCCTTCGGGCTGGCCGGGCTGATGGTCGCCACAGGCGCCGTCGCCCAGGATGGACTGATCGTCGACCGCAACCGCGCCGACCGGGCGCCGCCCACGGTGGCCGAGGCCCCCGCGCCCGCTGCCGCCGTCCCGACCGTTGAACCCTTCGTGGTCACGGCCGTGGTGGTCGAGGGATCGTCCCTGACCCGGGCCCAGATCGAAGAGGCGACCCGCCCCTTCGTCGGCCAGACCCTGGACGTTCAGGGCCTCGCCCGACTGCAGCAAACGGTCTCGGCGGCCGTCAGCCGGGGCCGGTCCGCCCTGCCGTTCGTGGTCTTCACCGATGGCGACTTCAGGCAAGGCGTCGTCCGCCTGACCGCCATCGAAGCCCGCATCGGCCGGGTCGCCATCTATGGCGACGCCGAGGGCGACGTGGACCTGATGCGCTTCTATGCGGCGCGGCTGGCGGCCGAGGCGCCGCTGAGCCGACGGACGGCCGAGCGCTATTTCTCGCTGATCGCCGACATTCCCGGTGTGACGACCACGCTGCAGACGGTGCCCTCGGCCACGCCCGGCGCCATCGACCTGGGGCTGGAACTGAAGCGCGAACGCTGGACCTACGACTTCGGCCTGAACACGCGCGGATCGGAGACGCTCGGCCGGGTGCAGATGCAGGCCTCGGCCACGGTCAATGGCCTGTTCCGCATGGGCGACCAGACGCGGCTGAGCCTGCTGCTTCCGACCCAGGTCGACCGCTTCCAGTATCTGAGCCTCAGTCATCGCGCGGCCATCGGCTCGGACGGCCTGTCTGTCACCGGCAGCGTCGCCCACCTCCGGACCCGTCCCGACAACTCGCCCGTGACCGGCGACGCGACGACGGCGGGGATCACGGTCAGCTGGCCCTGGATCCGGTCCTATCAGACCAATCTGGTCGTCAGCGCCGGGCTGGACGGGATCGACAGTTCCAACGCCGTCTTCGGCGAGCAGTTCGCCAGCGACCGGACCCGCACCCTGCGCGCTTCGGCCGCCTGGAGCCGGGCGACGCCGCGTCGGGTGGCCAGCCTCAGCGCCACCCTCAGCCGGGGGCTGGACGGTCTCGGGGCGCGCTCCACGGCCCTGAACGACGCCGACTTCACCAAGGCCAATCTGCGGGCCGACCTGACCCAGGCCATCGGTCGTCAGTTCCGCCTGGGCGGCGGGGCGACCCTTCAGCTCAGCGACGACCGGCTGCCGGTGACCGAGCAGTTCACCCTGGGCGGGGCCGATTTCGGGCGGGGCTTCACCTCCGCCCTGATCAGCGGCGACGCCGGATGGGGCGCCAAGGTGGAGGCGGCCTGGCGGCCGCAGGCGCTGCCCGCCCCGGTCGCGGGCAGCGAAGTCTACGCCTTCGCAGACGGCGGCGAGGTGGAGGTCAACGCCCGGCCGGGTCTGCTCGGCGGGACCATCGGACTGGCTTCGGCCGGGGTCGGGACGCGGGTCGCCCTGATGGGCGGCAAGACCGTCGTCGAGATCGAGGGGGCCCGGACCCTCGACGAACCCCTGCCGGGCCAGGACGCGCGCTGGCGGCTGGGACTGGGGCTCTCCACCCGGTTCTAGGCCCGCCGCCGCGACGGCGGCGCCCGTCCCGCGCCATGGCGGGGCGGGCGTTCGCTTGACTCCCTCACACAGTATGTCGCATACACTGTGTGTCACACACTATGTGGCGTGAGGGACGAAGCCTGTGACGGTCGACGCCGAACTGTTCGAAACCATGCGGCTGGAGCTGCGGCGGGGGTCTCTGGTGCTGGCGGTGCTCGCCTGTCTCCGGACCGAACGCTACGGCTACACCCTGCGTCAGGCCCTGGCCGCCGACGGGCTGGAGATGGAGGAATCGACCCTCTATCCGCTGTTGCGCCGGCTGGAGTCGCAGGGCCTTCTGCTGAGCGAATGGCGTGAGGAGGAGAAGCGCAAGAAGCGTTTCTACGTCCTGTCGCCGATGGGCGTGGCGATGCTGGAACGGCTCGCCGACGAATGGCGGGGCATCAACGCCTCGCTCGACAAGATTCTCTGACAACCCGGGGGGACATGACCATGGATATGGTGGAACGCTATCTGGAGGCCGTCGCGGCCCAGCTGTCGGCGGACGAGCGCGAGGACATCGTCGCCGAGCTGCGCGACCTGATCCTGAGCCGGATCGAGGCGAAGGAAGAGGCGCTGGGCCGCGCCCTGACCGACGACGAGAAGGAGGCGATCCTGAAGGAGATCGGCCATCCGCTGGTCGTCGCCGCCCGCTATCGCAAGGGGCCGGACAGTCTGATCGGGCCGGAGCTGTTTCCCTACTGGCTCTATGGGGTGAAGGCGGGTCTGGTGATCCTGCTGGTCGTTCACGGCATCTCGCTGTTGATGAGCCTGGTCGGCGGACCGCGCGACGTGGGGCAGGCCATCGCCCAGGCCTTCCACTCCTATTTCGGCGCGGGCCTGACCCTGATCGGCGCCCTGACCCTGGCGGGCGCCCTGATGGAGCACTACGACATCAAGCCGAAGTGGCTGACCGAGTGGCGGGTGAAGGATCTGTCGGCCTTCCAGTTGACCGACCCCAGTCAGTGGAGCGCCGCAGCGAACGCGGCGGGCAAGACGACCGGCTTCAAGGCGCCGCAGGTTCGGCGCGGATCGAATCCGATGGTCGAGGCGGGCTTCTCCTTCCTGGCGCTGGCCATCTTCTGCCTGTGGTGGATCGGGCTGGTTCACTTCCCGGGCCTGGGCGACTTCCGCATCGACGGCGCGCGGGTCGCGATGACGCCGGCGCCGATCTGGGCGACCCTGTTCACCCCGATCCTGGCCTACGCCCTGGCCCAGATGGCGGTCGACCTGTTCGTCCTGCTGCGGCCCGAGGCCCGGCGGATGAAGGCGATCCTGGCGATGCTGATCGGCTGCGTCGGTCTGTGGCTGACCTATATGGTCTTCCAGGCCGGTCACTGGTTCACCCTGAGCGTCGGCGCGGATCAGGCGCGCGTGGCGGGCGACTGGGTGATGCTGGATCTCGACCGGCTGAGAGGGCTGGGCGAAGGCGAGCGCGATCTGGTCGGGGTGGCTTCCACCCTGTCGCTGATCGGGACCTGGTTCCTGACGATCTGTGGTCTCAGCATGGCCTTCACGGTCGTCGCCAACGCCTGGCGGGCCGTGCAGCCGGGCGTTGCATCCGTAACGCGGTAATGAGAGGGTTCCGGGTCCACAGAAGCTGGAGGCTCGGATGCTGGTTACCGGACTGATCATGGCCGCCGCGATCGTGGGCGCCGCACCCCAGGCGACGACGCCAGCCCAGAACGCGCCGGCCGCGACGACCGCGCCCGCTCCGCCGCCGGCGGCCAATCGGCGCGCAATGGTCTGCGAGAACCGGCCGGTGACCGGGCGTCGGATCAACCAGCGCCGCTGCCGCACACGGGCCCAGGACGACGCGGCGCGCTCGAACGCCCAGGACTACGCCGCCCAGATGCAGGTCGTCACCTCCGGCACCGAGGCCTCGATCCTGGGCGGCTCGCCCCGCTAGAAACGACATGTCCGAAAACCGCGAGACTTCCCGGCTGGGAAGGCCCATCTTCGCGGCATGGAAACGCGCACCGACACCCTGGATCAGGAGGCCTGCTACCGGGCCGTTCTGACGCGCGACGCCCGGTTTGACGGGCGGTTCTTCGGCTGCGTGAAGACGACGGGCATCTACTGCCGGCCGGTCTGTCCGGCGCGCACGCCCCGGCGCGAGAACATGGTCTTCGTGGTCACGGCGGCGGCGGCGGAGGAGGCGGGCTTTCGCGCCTGTCTGCGTTGCCGGCCCGAGACGGCGCCCGACATGGGGGCGTGGCGCGGCACCTCCAACACCGTCAGCCGGGCCCTGACCCTGATCGAGGCGGGGGCGCTGGATGAGGGCGACGTCGACACCCTGGCCGGGCGGCTGGGGGTGGGGGAGCGGCAACTGCGGCGGCTGTTCAAACAGCATCTGGGCGCCGCCCCGGTCAGCGTGGCCCAGACCCGGCGGGTGCTGCTGGCCAAGGCCCTGATCCACGAGACCGACCTGTCGATGGCCCAGGTGGCCCATGCCTCGGGCTTCGGTTCGGTCAGGCGGTTCAACGAGACCTTCCAGGCCCTGTATGGCCGTCCGCCCTCCGAGCTGCGTCGACGCACCGAGCGGCCCGCGAGCAGCGGGGTGAAGCTGAGCCTGTCCTACCGCCCGCCCTATGACCGGGAGGCGATGTTCGCCGCCCTGACCGCGCGCGGGGATCGGGTCGAGGGGCAGACCTGGTCGCGGGACCTGTCGAAGGAGATCGACGGCGCAGAGGGCTTCGTCACCGCCACGCCGGGCAAGCCGGGGCGGCTGGAGGTCTGCGTCGAGGCCAGCGATCTGAAGGCCCTGCCCGGCGTGCTGGCGCGGGTGCGGCGGGTGTTCGACCTGTCGGCCGATCCAGAGGCGATCGGGCGGGATCTGTCGATGGACCCGGTGCTGATGCCTCTGGTGGAGGCGCGGCCGGGGCTGCGACTTCCCGGTCAATGGATGGATGCAGGCGAGGATGCGCCCAGCGACCGACTGAACGATGCGACGCTCGAGAGTCGGGCGGAGCGGTGGCGGCCCTGGCGGGCCTACGGCGCGCTGCACCTGCGGATGGCGGGGCTGACGGCGGCCGATCTGATGGAGAACGACGATGAAAAACGTGCAGCCTGAGACCCTGACCCTGGACCGGATCGCGACCCCGGTGGGGGAAGTGTTGCTGGTCACAGATGCCGAGGGCGCCGTGCGGGCGCTCGACTTCTCGGACTACGAGGCGCGGATGATGCGGCTGCTCGGCCGTCATGCGCCCGACGCCGAACTCGTCCCCGGCCGGTCGCCCGAAGTGGTGCGGAAGGCTGTCGAAGCCTATTTCACGGGCGACGCCAGGGCGCTGGACGGGCTGACCGTGAAGACCGGAGGCACGGCGTTCCAGCGTTCGGTCTGGGCCGCGTTGCGAGACATTCCGGCGGGGGAGACCCGGAGCTACGGCCAGCTGGCTGCGGCGGTGGGATCGCCGAAGGCGGTCAGGGCGGCGGGTCTGGCGAACGGCCAGAACCCGATCGCGGTCATCGTGCCCTGCCACCGGGTGATTGGGGCGAACGGGGCGCTGACCGGCTATGCCGGTGGACTGGAGCGCAAGAAATGGCTCCTGGCGCATGAGGCGGCCGCGCTCTGACGGAGGCGGTTTCGTCCGCTTCGTCTGGACGAAAGCCAGCGGACAAAACGGACGAAATGGATAGTCGATGATGAAAAATCAGTGACTTACCGATGAGGCGATTGTCCGGGCGGACGAAACGCCGGGATTGCCGATGAGGATGTCAAAGACCTGATCGGGAGGTGGGGAAGGTGTCTGGCGAGCGCAAGAGGTAAGTAAGAAAAAATTCTTACCGTCCTTCTCCGTTCACCCCAGCGAAGGCTGGGGTCCAGATGGAAAACGCCGCTGGTCCGATCAGAAGGACCGGTGCGCTGTCCGAGCCGCGTGAATCCGTGATCTGGACCCCAGCCTTTGCTGGGGTGAACGGATAAAGAGGATGTCAGGCCGCGCGGACGTCCTCGACCGCATCCTCCGGCGCCGCCGTGTCCAGCGCCGCGCCGATGGCGGCGAAGAGGGTGGCGGTGGTGACGGGCTTGGCCAGGTGGCCGTCGGCGCCGGCGATGCGGCCGGCCTCGACGTGTTCGGCCATGGCGTTGGCGGTCAGCATCAGGAGCGGCGTGCGGGCGAGGCCCCGCTCGACCTCCAGGGCGCGGATGGCGGCGGTGGCGGTCAGGCCGTCCATGACCGGCATCTGCATGTCCATCAGGATCAGGTCGAACCGCTCCGTGGCACAGGCGTCCACCGCCTCCTGTCCGTTCTCGACCGAGACCAAAGTCGCGCCGGTCGGGGCCAGCAGCACCTCGATGACCTTGCGGTTGGCCGGGTGGTCGTCGGCGAGAAGGATGCACAGACCGTCCGGCGCGCAGTCCGAGTTCTGGTTCTGGACCTCTTCGGCCACGGCGGCGGGGGGCAGGGGGATCTCGAACCAGAAGCGCGAGCCTTCGCCCGGCACGCTGTCGCAATCCAGTTCGCCGCCCATCAGCTGGGCCAGTTCGCGCGAAATGTTCAGGCCCAGACCCGTGCCGCCGAAGCGTCGGGTGATGGAGCCGTCCGCCTGCTGGAAGCGGGTGAAGATGCGCGCCTTCTGTTCCGCGTCGAAGCCGACGCCGGTATCCGCGACGGTGAAGCGCACGCGGTCCCCGACGGTCCGGGCCACGGTGACCGTAACCGATCCGGCGCTGGTGAATTTCAGGGCGTTGGAGACGAGGTTGCCCAGGATCTGGCGCAGGCGCACGACGTCGCCGACGACCATCCGCTCCAGCGCCGGGTCCAGCTCGACCACCAGGGCGACGGGCCCGCCCTCGACCTTGGAGCTCCACAGGGCGGCGACGTCCTTGACCGCGTGGGACAGGGCGAAGGGCTGGGCCTCCACCGTCACCTGACCGGCCTCGATCTTGGCGCTGTCGAGGATGTCGGAGAGGAGGCGTTCCAGGGTCACGCCGGAGGAGCGGATGATCTCCACCATCTCCTGTTCTGCGGGCTGCATCTGTCGGCGCGACAGGGCGTCGGCCATGGCCACGACGCCGTTCAGGGGCGTGCGGATCTCATGGCTCATATTGGCCAGGAACTCGGACTTGGCGCGGTTGGCGCCCTCGGCCCGGCCGCGCGCCAGACGCAGGTGGCCGGTCATCCGCCATTGACGGAACAGGAGGGCGGCGACGAACAGGAAGCCCAGGATGCCGACGCCGACGATCCAGCGCTGGGCCTGGATCATCTCGGCCTGGAGCACGGTGTTGGCGCGGGCGGTTTCCAGCTGTCGGCGGCGCTCGCTCAACTGGTTGCGCATCTCGGACGTGACCTGACCGATGCCGTCGCTGAAGGTGCGCGAGGCGGCCAACTGTTCTTCCGCCGTGTGTCGGCGCAACAGGTCGAAGGCCTCGCGCGAGCGTCCCTGGGCGTGCAGCAGTTCGGCCTCCGCATGCAGGAACTGGGACGGGCCCTCCTCGCGGAAGTCGTCGGCCGCCTGACGCCGGCGGATCTCGGCCAGGTCGCGACGGGCGCCGGCGACGTCCCCGGTGCGGGCGCGGGCCATGGCGCGGATGGGCAGGATGTGGGGCGCCAGGAAGTCGGCGGCGCCCAGGTCCTCGCCATAGGGGGCGATGCAGGACAGGACCCGCGACGGACTGCCGGCGGACTGGGCCACCATGGCGCACAGGTTGGCGTCGTAGACGGCCAGGCTCTGCACCCGCGATCGCGTCGCCAGTCGGTGGTGAACGGCGAACAGGCGGTCGGCCAGGCGCTGGTCGCCCACCTGAACCGCCAGCCGGGTCAGATTGTAGACGGCGTCGAAGTCGGGGCGGGGATAGGCGGGGTTCGAGTAGTCCAGCTCGAAGCGGCCGAAGGCGTCCGTCGCGCCCCGGATGTCGTTCAGCTTCATCAGGCCGATGCCGGTCATCTCCCACAGGCCCGCCCGCGCCGTGTCGGCGAAGGGGTCCTGTTCGGGGATCAGGGCCATGGCCTCGTTGAGCAGGTTCAGGCCTTCGCCGATCCGCCCCTCGTCCATCAGGGCCAGGGCGTAGATGCGGGTGGCGTGGGCGCGCACGAACCAGTCGGCCTCGTCGTGGGCGATCCGGCCCATCTCCTCGGCGGCGGCGGTCTCGCCCTCGTCATAGCGGACGGTCAGGGCGTTCAGATGGGCGATCCGGGTGTAGCGGGCGTCGCCCTGCAGGCCGGCGGCGGCGGCGAGGCGCAGGTTCCACTCAGTCGCCCTCTCGAAGTCGCCCTGGTTCAGATGGGTCCAGACGACGTGATAGAGGCGGTTCAGACCCTCTCGGCCGGGCATCGCCATCGCCGCCTGACCGAAGGATTCAAGACGGGCGAAGGGCGTCGCGGCGGCCCGGCGCTCCACGGCGGCGGCCAGGGTCATCGGGTCGCGGTGGGCCGTATCCTTGGCGGACGTCGGGGACGGCGCGGCCGTCAGCACGGCCAGGCCGAGCAGCAAGGCTCTGAAAAGGGACGGAACGCGACTGGAGGACACGCCCCTTTGTGGCGCCGAGGTGTTTCCCAAGCTTTAGCGTCGCGGCGGAATTCAGGTCCCGTCGAGGAAAAGGCGACTGGCCGGATTGTCGGTCTCGTCGACATAGGGGTAGCCGAGTTCGGCGAGCGCCGCGTTCAGCGCCGCCTGCTCGGCGGGGGGCACGGAGATGCCGGCCAGCACCCGCCCGACGTCGTCGCCGTGGTTGCGATAGTGGAACAGGGTCAGGGCCCAGGCGGGCTTCAGACTGTTCAGGAAGCGCAGGAAGGCGCCCGGCCGTTCGGGGAACTCGAAGCGCAGGATCCGCTCGTGGGGCAGGTCGCGCGCCCGGCCGCCGACCATGTAGCGGACGTGCAGCTTGGCCGTCTCGTTATCGCTCATGTCCTCGACCGCGTAGCCGCCGGCACGCAGACGGGCGATGAGATCGTCCTTCTCGTGCGGGCCCTGCTTGATGGCGACGCCGACGAAGATGTGGGCGCGGCCTTCGCCCGACCAGCGATAGTTGAACTCGGTCACCGAGCGGCCGTCGAGCGCCTTCAGGAAGCGGCTGTAGACGGCGCGGTCGTCGTCCATGGCCACGGCCAGAAGCGCCTCGGTCCCCTCGCCGATCTCGGTGCGTTCGGCGATGTGGCGCAGCCGGTCGAAATTGACGTTGGCGCCGGAGTTGATGGCGACCAGCGACCCGGTCCCCGGGTTCTCCGCCGCCCACGCCTTCATGCCCGCCAGAGCCAGGGCTCCCGCAGGCTCGGCCACGGCGCGGACATCGTCGAACACGTCCTTCACGCCGGCACAGATCGCGTCGGTATCCACCAGCACGATGTCGTCCAGAAGCTCGCGGCACAGGGCGAAGGTCAGGTCTCCGGCGCGCCTGACCGCCACCCCATCGGCGAACAGCCCGACCTCGTTCAGGGTCGTGACCTGGCCGTTGGCGATGGCCGTCTTCATGGTCGGGGCGTCGGCGGGCTCGACCCCGATGATCTTCGCCTCGGGCCTGAGGAAGCGGACGATGGCTGCGACCCCCGCCGCCAGACCGCCGCCGCCGATGGGCACGAAGACGGCCTCGATCGGATCGGGATGCTGACGCAGGATCTCCAGCCCGACCGTGCCCTGACCCGCGATGACGTCGGGGTCGTCGAAGGGGTGGATGAAGACGGCGCCGGTCTCGGCCTCCAGCGCCCGCGCATGGGCGGCGGCCTGATCGAAGTCGTCGCCATGCAGGACGACGTGGCCGCCGCGCGCCCTGACCGCCGCGACCTTGATGCCCGGCGTGGTGGTCGGCATGACGATGGTCGCCTTCGCGCCCCGCCGCGCCGCCGCCAGCGCCACCCCTTGCGCATGGTTGCCGGCCGAGGCGCAGATGACGCCGCGCGCCAGTTCGGCCTCGGACAGCTGGGCGATCCGGTTGTAGGCGCCCCGGATCTTGAAGCTGAAGACCGGCTGCAGGTCCTCGCGCTTCAGCCAGCAGGGGCGTCCCAGCCGCTCCGACAGGCGACGCAGCGGGTCCAGCGGGGTTTCCTCGGCCACGTCATAGACGCGCGCGGTCATGATGCGGCGGAGGGTGTCTTGCACGAAAGTCTCGAAAACGCAGGTCTGGAAGGTCGGATGTTGTCGAATAGGGGCGTGAACCGCCTTGGTCGAGAAAAATATCGCCTGACGGGAACGTCGTCGTCATGGCGGGGCTTCTTCCCCGATCCTGCGGCCTTTCCCCACGCCGCCTCTTGCATCCGGCCGTCACAGGCCTATCTTGTAGCCACTTATGCTAATGTTGAGCATAAGGGTGAGGCGACAAGAGATCGCCCGAGGAGACTGTCGATGGCGCACGCCGCCCTGTCGCCGGAACTGGCCCGCGAGACCGCCTCCGTCTGGGAGAAGGTCAAGGAATTCACCACGCCGCTGGAGTGGCCCGCCCAGGCGCAGCTGATCCATGAGATCAACGCCCTGAAGAAGGAGCGGGACGCCGTCATCCTGGCGCACAACTACATGACGCCGGACATCTTCCACGGCGTGGGCGACTATGTCGGCGACAGCCTGGGCCTCGCGAAAGAGGCGGCGAAGTCGAAGGCCAAGGTGATCGTTCAGGCGGGCGTCCACTTCATGGCCGAGACGTCCAAGATCCTGTCGCCTGACAAGACCGTTCTGATCCCCGATCTGAAGGCCGGCTGCAGCCTCGCCGAGGCGATCACGGGCGCGGACGTGCGTCTGATCAAGCAGAAATATCCGGGCCTGCCGGTGGTCACCTATGTGAACACGACGGCCGACGTGAAGGCCGAGACCGACATCTGCTGCACCTCGGCCAATGCGGTCCAGGTGGTGGAATGGGCGGCCAGGGAATGGGGCGTCGATCGCGTCATCCTGATCCCCGACGAGTTCCTGGCCCGCAACGTCGCGGCCCAGACCAACATCGGCATCATCGCCTGGAAGGGCCGCTGCATCGTCCACGAGCGGTTCACCGCCGACGACATCGCCGACATGCGCGAGGCCTATCCGGGCGCCGAGATCCTGGCCCACCCGGAATGCCCGGAAGAGATCCTGGCCGCCGCCGACTTCGCCGGATCGACCGCGGCGATGACCGATTACGTCGTGGCCAAGAAGCCGAAACAGGTGGTGCTGATCACCGAATGCTCGATGGCGTCGAACATCAAGGGCGACGTGCCCGAGGTGAACTTCATCGGCCCGTGCAACATGTGCCCCTACATGAAGCGGATCACGCTGGAGAACATCCGCGACTGCCTGCGCGACATGACCTTCGAGGTCACCGTGCCGGAAGACATGATCGTCAAGGCGGCCTTGGCCGTTCAGCGCATGATCGACCTGCCGCCGCCGGCCGTTCCGGCGCGGTACGATCTGGTGAAGGCCAAGCACCATGTGGCGGTGGAGCTGATCTGATGCACTACCGCGCGGGGCGTCGCGATCTCGAGGTCGGCGCGGTCGTCCTTCTCCCCTTGCGGGAGAAGGTGGCCGGCGAAGCCGGACGGATGAGGGGTACGAAGACGCAGGACGGATGGTTCAGGAAGCTCATCGGCAAGACCGGGAGTCACCCCTCATCCGGCCCTTCGGGCCACCTTCTCCCGCAAGGGGAGAAGGGACATTGACCGACGGCCCCTGGGGTTCACGCGACGGCGCTCCGCCGCCTGCGTCCACTCCCGCCCAGAACGCCGTGCCCGAGACCCGGACGCCCGGCGCACCGCGCGTGGACAAGGGGCAGAGCCTGCCCTGGGCCATCGCCTCGACCCTGCTGCTGGGCGGTTTCCTGTGGTTCGTGACGGGCAGCTGGATCGTCGCGGTCTGCGCCATCTTCGGTCTGTTCGTGCATGAGTACGGCCACGTCCTGGCCATGAACCGCGTCGGCATGGGGCCGGCCAAGATCTACATCATCCCCTTCCTCGGCGGCCTCGCGCGCGGGCAGCGGAACCCCAAGACCGAGTGGGACGGGGTGCTGGTTTCGCTGGCCGGTCCGGCCTTCGGTCTGCTGGCTCTGATCCCGGTGGTCGGCGTCTGGTACGCCACGGGGGACGCCGCCTGGATGCTGGGCGGCTTCTTCATCGCCATGATCAATCTGGTGAACCTCGCCCCCGCCCCGCCGCTGGATGGGTCGAAGGCGCTGGGCCCTGTGCTGGCCAAGATCGACCCCATGGTCGAGAAGGCCGCCCTGATCGCCATGGGCGGTCTGGCCGTCTGGTGGGGCGTCACGACGGGCCGCTACATCCTGGCCGTCTTCCTGGCCATCGCCGTTCTGGGTTCGCTGCGTCAGGGCGCCTGGCGGCCCGGCGAGCGGGTGCTGACCTGGCCCGAGGCGGGCAAATCGCTGGCCTTGTTCCTCTTGACCGCCGCCCTGTGTCTCGCCGCCGCCATCGGCGTGCTGCTGCCCCTGTCGGAGGGGACGCTGGTCGAACGCTTCTGGGGCGGTTTGCACATCGCCGCCCGCTTCATCGGGATCGAAGGATGAGCCGCATCCACCACGACGGTCCGCTGATCATCGGCGGAGGCCTGGCCGGTCTGTCGACGGCCCTGTCCGCCGCGCCCGCGCGCGTGCTGGTCGTCAGCCCCGCGCACCTGCTCGAAGCCGCCTCGTCAGCGTGGGCGCAGGGCGGGGTGGCCGCGGCCCTCTCGGCCGACGACGCCCCGGCCCTGCATCTCAAGGACACCGAGGCCGCCGGCGCCGGTCTGGTCGATCATCATGCGGCCGAGGTCCTGACCGACGACGGTCGGGCCACGGTCGAATGGCTGGCCTCGCTGGGCGCCCCGTTCGATCGGGACGGGGAGGGCGGGTTCGCCGTCTCGCGCGAGGCGGCCCACTCCATGGCCCGCGTCGCCCGCGTCGGCGGCGACGGGGCGGGCAGGGCCATCCTGTCGGCCTTGGCGACCTCCGTCCGCGCGGCGGACCATGTCGAGGTCTGGGAGGACGGCCGCCTGACCGGCCTGATCCAGGCCGCCGACGGCCGCGTCATCGGCGCCGTCATCGACCGCGCGGGTCAGCGCATCGAGGTTCTGGCTCCCGCCGTCGTCCTGGCCACCGGCGGCGCGGGCGGCCTCTATGGCGAGACCACCACCCCGCGCGCCCTGCTGGGCGAGGGCATGGCCCTGGCCTGGATGGCGGGAGCCGAGATCCTCGACCCCGAGTTCGTCCAGTTCCACCCGACCGCCATCGACGTCGGTCTGGATCCCATGCCACTGGCGACCGAGGCCCTGCGCGGCGACGGCGCCCGGCTGATCGACAAGGACGGCGCTTTCATCCTTGGGCCGGAACCCGACGCCGACCTGAAGCCGCGCGACATCGTCGCCCGCGCCGTGCATCGCGCCAGAGCGGAGGGCCGGGGCGCCTTCCTCGACGCCCGCACCGCCATCGGCGTCCACTTCCCCGAAGCCTTCCCGGCGGTCTTCGCCAGCTGCATGAAGGCCGGGCTCGATCCCCGCATCCAGCCCATCCCGGTCGCGCCGGCGGCCCACTATCACATGGGCGGGATCGCTGCCGGGACGGACGGCAAGACCACGCTGAAGGGCCTCTATGCCGTGGGCGAGTGCGCTGCGACGGGGGTTCACGGCGCCAACCGCCTGGCGTCGAACTCCCTGCTCGAAGCCGCCGCCTTCGGCCGTCGCACGGGCGAGGCGGCCGCGCGCGAGAAGGCGAAGGACCGCAAGGTCGCCCGCATCGTCGAGGGCGCGATCCTGAGCGACGGCGCTCTCCAGCGACTGCGCAACGGCATGAGCGCCGACTGCGGCGTGATCCGCGATGCGGTGGGGCTGAAGCGTCTGCTGGTCCTGATCGGCGACATCGAGGCGGCGCAAGAAGCGGCCCTGCCTCTGGTCGCCTGTCGCCTGATCGCCGAGGCGGCCCTGAAGCGGCATGAGAGCCGGGGCGGTCACTATCGTTCCGACTATCCGGAGACGGCCAAGAAGGCCGTCCACACCCGTCTGGTCCGCACCGATCCGGCCGTGGCGGCCATGCTGGCCACGACGGCCGCCACCACGGCGGTCATCGCCGCCGTCATCGCCTCGACCTGAGGATCGCCATGCTGCCCGACGCCCTGATCCTGCCCGTCATCCGCGCCGCCCTGGCCGAAGACCTCGGTCGCGCCGGAGACGTCACGGCCGCCGCCTGCATCCCCGAGAGCGCGCGCATGCGGGCGCGGTTCGCGGCCCGAAAGCCCGGTGTGCTGGCCGGCATCGCCTGTGTCCCTCTGGCGGTGCTGGAACTGGATCCGAAGGCCTCCATCGCGCTGAAGCTGAAGGACGGCGACGCCTTCGAGGCGGGGGCGGTGCTGGCCGAGGTCGAGGCCGACGCGCGGGCCTTCCTGTCGGCGGAACGGACGGCGCTGAACCTGCTGGGCCGCCTGTGCGGCGTCGCCACCCTGACCCGCTCCTATGTCGAGGCCGTCGCCGGAACAGGCGCGCGGATCGCCGATACGAGGAAGACCACGCCGGGGCTGCGCGCTCTGGAGAAGCACGCCGTCCGCTGCGGCGGCGGGGTCAATCACCGCTTCGGTCTGGATGACGCCATCCTGATCAAGGACAACCATGTCGTCGTCTGCGGCGGGGTGGTGGAGGCCGTCACTGCCGCCCGCGCCCACGTCGGGCACCTGATGAAGATCGAGCTGGAGGTCGACGGCTTGGACCAGTTCGATCAGGCGCTGACGATGGTCGCGGAGGGGCGAGGGCCCGACGTCATCATGCTCGACAATTTCAACAATGCGGATCTGGCCGAGGCGGTGCGCCGTCGGGGTGATCAGCGGGTGGTTCTGGAGGCGTCCGGCGGGGTCAATCTGACGACCGTGCGGGGCATTGCGGAGACGGGCGTGGACGTGATTTCCGTGGGCGCCCTGACCCATTCGGCGCCGGTGCTGGACATCGGTCTCGACGCTTTCTGAGGAACGGCGCTACGGAACGGGCCGGACGCGCAGGGGTTTTCTTCTCGAGACGAAGAGGAGAGCCCCATGAGCTCGATGCCGAAAATCCCGAAGGAGCAACGCAGCTTCGCCGACCACGGCGCCGCCTCGGTCGATGAGGCCGCCCTGTCGGATCGTCGCGACCGCGACACGGGCGTGCAGTCCAGCCAGCCGGGCGACGCCGACGTGAACCTGAGCGAACAGGGTCGCTATGGGAACCTGAAGCAGAACCTGACCACCCACTGGAAGGTGCAGGAACGCTAGCGCTGGATCAGACCTGGGGCGTCGTGACGGCGGCGCTGTCCGCCGGAGCCGACTTGGCCGGGGCCGAGACGGGCGTCGCCAGAGGTGCGGGCGTGACGGCCGGGGCGGGCACGGCGGCTTCCGTGGGCGAGGCGGGATGCTCTTCGCGCGCGGCGGCTTCCTGGGCCAGGACGGCGGTATAGGCGATGGCCTGACCGGCCTGACGCACGGTCTCGGCCGGGTCGATGCCGGCATAGACGGTGCGCTGGATGTCAGCGCCGGTCGAACCCTGGGCCGCATAGCTGAAGGCGTTCGAAGAGCCGGCGCGACCGCCGAAGCGATAGAAGACGTGGTTGCCGACCTGGGCCACGCGCAGGAAGCTGTTGCGCCAGCCCGGCGAGACGGCGGTCGTGTGGAAGAAGGTGGCGTTGCCGACGCCCGAATAGACCGCGCCCGACAGGGCAGCCGAGGCGATGGTGCGGGCCCGGTTCCAGGCGGCGCGGTTGACGGCGCCGCGCATGGAGCCGTCGCAGGTGAAGCTGAACTGGCACCCGACCTTGCGGCCCGAGCCCTGGAAGACCACGCCGCAGACGCTGCGCGGGAAGGCGGGGTGGCGGGCGCGGTTCAGGACGACCTGGACCACGGCGCGCATTCCGTCGGCGCCCTCGCCACGGGCCTCATAATAGGCGGCCTGGGTCAGGCATTCCAGATCGCGCGAGGCGTCCAGAGCGTTGGCGATGCGGAAGGGGCGGGCGGCGTCGCCGAGTTCGGTCAGACTGGCGCGACGCAGATCGCTGCGCGCAGTGTCGGGACGGAGCTGTTCCAGACGGGCGGTCAGAAGCTCGGCCTGACGGTCGCGTTGGGCGCCGCCAGCGACGGTATAGGGGTCGTGACGACGGGCGATGGCCAGGGCGCTGGCGTCCAGACCCCCGGCGGCGGCCGACAGCGCCTCTTCGGTGAAGCCGGCGGCGGTGGCGCCTTCCAGACGTTCCGCCTGGGCGCGGACAGTCGTCGCCTTGGCGACGGCGCCTCCCAGATAGGCGCAGCCGATTCCCAACCCCACGAGCGCTCCGAACGCCGCCGCCGCCTGCACGGGCCGAATCCTGGCCACGCGATCGGCATGCGAAGTCGCACGCTGTTGCGAGGGATGGAACAAAGGCGTCGTCCTATTCAGCAGGGCGGGATGCTGCCCTCGGGTCGTCTGCAGAACCGGGCGATATGGGAGGTCGCGTTCCGGTTTGCGAATCGGAGGTCGGTGAACGCCCGACAGCCGAAGGGTGGGCCTTAAGCCACCGGTTTATGGCCTCAATGTGTTTGATTCGCAAGATATCGCTGCGGTGCAGCAATTGCGGCGGGCGCTCTGGTTTCCGCAAGAAATCGAGCGCCTGAATTCGGTTGTTCGCGCGCGTCTTCGCGACGAATGCCGTATCGATTTGCCTTGGCCAGTCTTCGGGCGCGACCCGCTGTCGCGGCGCCTGCTCTTTCACGCCGTCGTTATTGTATTCGGACGATCCCGACGTGCGGATTCAGCTGGGGGTGCGGTTCAGGCGGGAACGACGGGGTCGGCACGGCGTTGAAGCGTGACCTTACCGCTGTTCAGGATTTGACCCATGCGCCGCTTCATCGTCTCCGCCGCCGCCTTCTCCGCCCTGGCCCTGTCGCTGGCCGCCTGCGGCCACAACCCCGAACAGCGCGCCGCCACCGGCGCGATCGCCGGCGCGGTCGTTGCCGGGCCGGTCGGCGCCGCCGTGGGCGGGGCCGCCGGCGCCGCGCGTCCGCACTGATAAGAGGCTCGGGGGTTGGCGTCGGCGGGGCCGGCGCCTATCTCGGGATCGCTGCGTGGGAGTGCGGCCCGTGGACGACGGTCGGCCGAAGAATGGCCGTGTTCGCCGAATACAGACCCTCTCCGCTTGATTTTCGCCCGGGTTTCGGCTTTGCCCACGCCCGGACGCCGTGGCGATCCCCGCCCTCGCGCTCGACGCGACGGGCCCATCCATCGAAGGACGACCGACCGAACGCATGAGAGATCTGAAACAAACCGGCTTCAACGACCGCATCAGCGCCCAGCAGGACGCCAAGAAGGCCCTGCTCGCCAAGTTCAAGCCCAAGGCCGCCGCTCCGGACCCCGAGTTCGAAAAGCTGGCCGAAAAGCGCGCCGCTGAAAAAGAGGCGATCAAGCAGCAGCACGAACTGGCCAAGGCTGAGGTGCGCCGCGAGAAGGCCGAGAAGGAAGCCGCCCGTCTGGCCGCCGAGATGGCTGCTCAGGAAGCCATCGACGCAGAGAAGCGTGCGAACCGCAAGGAACGCAAGCAGCTGACCAAGGAAGAGCAAAAGGCGGCCCGCGACGCCAAATACGCCGCTCGCAAGGCGCGTCAGCGCTAACGCCCGGTCCGAACGTTCAAGGCCCGCCGTGTCGCCACGGCGGGCTTTTGCTTGTCCGGCCTATCGCTTGGGCGCCGCCGTGACCAACAGGTCGCCCAGCGCCTCGCGCAGCTGTTCGGCCGAATAGGGCTTCCTGAGGAAGGGCCAGGGCGCGTCGGTCAGGGCCAGGTCGACGTCGTCGCCCGCATAGCCCGACGTCAGCAGGATCGACATCGCCGGCCAGCGCCCGGCGCAGACGCGGGCCAGTTCCACCCCCGTCATCCCGCCAGGCATGACGATGTCCGACAGCATGACGTCGAAGCTCTTTTTCTCCAGCAGGGCCAAGGCCTCGCCGGCCGTCTCGGCCGTCTCGACCGCCATCCCCATGCCGCGCAGCAGGTCCGTGGCGATGGCGGCGACGCCGGTGTCGTCCTCGACCAGCAGGATGGTCTGGCCAACCTTCATGGAGCCGAGCTGGCGACGCGGCGCCTCGGGCGCGTCCTGTTCGACCGGGGCGGGGGGCAGATAGACCCGGATCTCCGTCCCTTCGCCGACGGTGGAGACGATCCCGATCCCGCCGCCCGACTGGCGCGCGAAGCCGTAGACCTGGCTGAGGCCCAGACCCGTGCCCTTGCCGACCGCCTTGGTGGTGAAGAAGGGTTCGAAGACCCGCCGCATGGTCTCGGCGTTCATGCCCGCGCCCGTGTCCGACACGGTGACGCAGACATAGTCGCCGGGCAGGAGGTCCAGCACCTCGCCCGGCGCCACCTTGCAAGCCTGGGTCTGGACGGTGATCTGGGCGCCCTCGGTCTGGCCGCGCTCGGCCACGGCGTCCCGTGCGTTGACGATCAGGTTCAGCAGGGCCGCCTCGAACTGGGCCGGGTCGACGATGACCCGCGCCCCGCCGCGCTTCAGTTTCAGCTTGTAGCCCACGGCCTCGCCCACGGCCCGCCGCATCAGGGGGTCGCTCTCGCGGATCAGGGCGTTGATGTCCAACGTCTCGGGTCGGAGCGCCTGCCGCCGCGAGAAGGCCAGAAGCTGGTGCGTCAGCCGCTCTCCGCGTCGCGCCGCCGCCAGGGCCGCCTCGCCGAACTTCTGGCGCCGCGCGGCGTCCTCCGGCGACTTCAGGATCAGGTCCAGCGCCCCGATCACGACGGTCAGGAGGTTGTTGAAGTCGTGCGCCACGCCTCCGGTCAGGCGGCCCACCGCCTCCATCCGCTGGGCGTGCATCAGGTCCGCCTCGGCCTTGGCCTTTTCCGCCAGGGCGTCGCCGACGCGGTCTTCCAGCAGTTCGTTGATCCGCTTCAGATCCTGCTCGACCCGGCGCGCATCGGTGACGTCGAAGGCCACGCCGACGAAGCCGACGATCTCCTCGCCCGGCCCGAAGCGGGGGCGGGAGAAGGATTTCAGCCAGCGATACTCCCCGCTGTTGTGCAGATAGCGAGCCTCCAGCGAGAAGGGCTGGCGCGTCGCCTCGCCCGCGAGGGACTCCGCCAGGATGCGGGCCTGATCGTCCGGATGGATGATGGTGCGCCAATCGGCCAGGCGCGTCTCTTCATAGGCGCCGCCGTAATATTCGACATAGGCCTGGTTGACGAAGGCGCGGCTGCGATCCTGTTTCGTCACCCAGATCAGGACCGGGGCGGTGTCGGCGATGTCGCGGAACCGGGCCTCGGATTCCAGCACCTCGGCCTGGGCGCGCGTGCGTTCGACCTCGGACCAGGCGCGGTCGGCGACCTCCTCGACCAGCTTGATCTCGCCGGGCGTCCAGGCGCGGGGCGTCCGGCTCTGGATGTTGATGAAGGCGCGCAACTGTCCGCCCCGGAACAGGGGCACGACCACGAAGGCGGCGATCTGGATGGCTTCGTAGCCTGCGAGGTTCGACGATGTGCGCGGGTCGGCGGCGACGTCGGAGACGACCACGGTCTGGCCCGCCAGCATCCCCTCGCCGATCGCCTCGCCGAAGTCCGAGATCTGGGTGGTGCCGATGATCGAGGGCACGCCCTCGGTCCAGTCGCGACGCAGGTGATAGACCCCGGCCTCGGCGTCCAGCGCGCCGTAGCCGACGCGGTTCACGTTCAGCACCCGGCCGAGCACGCTCTGCGCGTGGTCGATGACGTCGTCGGGATCGCTGAGGTCCCGCACCCCGTCGGATAGTTCCAGCAGGAACCTCTGACGCCGCTCCTGCTGGGCCAGGGCGTCCAGCGCCTCCCTCTGGGGCGTCACGTCGAAAGACAGGCCGACATAACCCTGGAACAGGCCGTCGCCGTCGAACCGGGGGTTCACCGACACCCGCATCCAGCGCCAGACGCCGTCGTGCCTCAGGAAGCGGCACTCGAAGCCATAGGGCAGGAACCGCGTCCGCGCCTCGGCCTGGGTGGCGTTGACGTCGGCCACGTCGTCCGGATGGATCGACGCCTTCCACGCATGGCCCATGAAGCTCTCGGCGGGCTTGCCGTAGAACTCGACCAGGGCCGCGTTGACGAACTCCACCTCTCCATCCGCATTGGTCAGCCAGACGGGGGAGGGGGCCGTATCGGCCATCAGGCGGAACCGGGTCTCGCTTTCGCGAAGGGCGCTCTCGGCCGCCTTCGCATCGGTGATGTCGACGGTCACGGCGATATAGCCGGACTGGTTGCCGTCCTCGTCGCGCAGGGCCCTAAGGCTGGTCAGGGCCCAGACGACCGTCCCGTCCGGTCGGATATAGCGCTTCTCCAGCTGGCCGCCCTCGTTGTCCCCGGCCCGGACGCCGGACAGGAGGTCGATGGTCGCCTGTATGTCGTCGGGGTGGCTGACGTCGCGGGTGGTGATGCCGATGACGTCGGACTGGGAATAGCCCAGCAGTTCGGCGAACCGGGCGTTGGCGCTCAGCACCGCCCCGTCCAGCCCGACCCGCGCGATCCCGGCGGAGGCCTGATCCACCATGGCCGACAGTTCCGCCTCGTTGCGGCGCTGGGCGTCCTGGGCGGCTTCCAGGGCGGCGATGGTCTCGACCTGCTGGGCGAAGCTCTTTCTCAGGGAGGCGGCGACGATGGTGACGAATATCCCCACCGCCAGGAAGTTGAAGGTCGCCACCCGGCCGGTCTGGGTCATGATGCCGACCCCCAGCGCGCTCGGCCCCGCGATCACCCAGGTGCCCAGAAGCGAGGCCGCGATGGCGACGAAGCCGGCCGTCCGCCCGGCGGTCAGGGCCGCCAGGATCACGCCGGGGAACAGGATGGTCGAGCCCGCGATGCCGCTGCTGGAATAGAGGCCCGACAGGGCCGCGCGCAGCAGCAGCGACGCCGAGGCCCAGGCCAGGCCGATCACGATCGTCCGCCACAGGGGCTGCGGGCGCACGGCCGCGAGACGCGCCAACAGCGCATCCGTACCCCTGATGCCGTTCGAGAACGCCCCTGCGCTCAATCAATAACCCCCGGTTCGCGCGCGTGCGCGAAAAACGGCAACGCTTTCCGATGTCTTGCGTTCCATGCGCCGCGAAGGCCCGTCCCGTCGGGGTTTCAGGCCTTGCGAGGCGGGTAGGAACGCCTACCTCGACCAACGATTAGACACTGTCGCCAAAGGAGCAAGCATGACCGCAACGATCGACACGGGCCTGACCAAGGCCGAGCGCAACGACGTGGTGCAGGAGCTGTCGAAAGTTCTGGCCGACAGCTTCGCCCTGTATCTGAAGACGCACGGCTATCACTGGAACGTCCGGGGTCCGGAGTTCTTCAGCTATCACACCCTCTTGGAAGAGCAGTATCGCGAGGTCTGGGCCGCCTTGGATGACATCGCCGAACGCATCCGGGCGCTCGGCGAGTTCGCGCCCCAGGCCCATTCGGCCTTCGCCAACCTGACCTCCATCAAGGACGGCGACCCGGAGAACGACGCCCCGACCATGCTGAAAGAGCTGATGAAGGATCATGAGACGGTCATCGCCACCTGCCGCGCGGCCCTGGCCGTGGCGGACGACGAGGGCGACGACGTCTCGGTCGACCTCCTGACCCAACGTCTGGCGGCGCATGAAAAGTCCGCCTGGATGCTGCGCTCGACCCTGGGCGGTCGCTGACGCCGCCTTGATCCGTGGCCTGAAAAGCGCCGTGATGCGGGACGATAGAGCCCGCCTCCCGGCGTTCAGGCGCCGCCAGCACAAAGACTGATGCCGCTTTCGTTCGCCAAACTCCTCGATTGGACCCGGGTGAAGACCCTGGCGCGTCGCTATGGCGCGGCGGCGCCCGCGGCGGTGGCGGCGCTGGGCGTGGCGATGGCGGCCTCCTCCACCGTGCGGCCCGATGGAGACCGGACGGCCGAGGCCGTGGCGCGGATCACCCAAGGCGACCTGTCGGCGGCGGGTCTGGCGGCCCTCAGCGCCCGGATGGACCCGGCCCAGCTGGCCCTGGCCGCCCGCTTCGACCCCAATGAGACCCGCGCGGCCCTGTTGGGCCTGACGCCCGGCTGGGAAAGCCTGACCCTGGCCGGTCGTCCGACGCTGGAACTGGGCGTCAGCGGACTGGACGCCCAGAAACGCAACGCCGCCATGCCCGCCGCCATCGGCGCCCTTCGCCCGGCCGTCCCCTTCGTCTTCAATACCGCGACCCCCGCCGACCGTGCCCGGGCGCTCCGCTGCCTGACGCAGGGCGTCTATTACGAGGCGGCCCTGGAGAGCACCGAGGGTCAGGAGGCCGTGGCCCAGGTCATCCTGAACCGGGTGCGCGACCCCAACTATCCGAACTCCGTCTGCGGCGTGGTCTTCGAGGGCGCGGAGCGGAACACCGGCTGCCAGTTCTCCTTCACCTGCGACGGCGCCCTGTCGCAAGCCCCGGTCGCCTGGGCCTGGAACCGCGCCCGCGTCGTCGCCGAGCGCGCGCTGAGCGGCTATGTCGCGACCAAGGTCGGCACCGCGACCCACTATCACGCCGACTACGTCCACCCCTGGTGGGCTCCGACCCTGAGCAAGATCACCCAGATCGGGGCGCACATCTTCTATCGCTGGAAGGGGCTGGCCGGTGAGACGGCCTCGTTCAAACAGCTCTATGCCGGGCGCGAGCCGATCATCGACGAAGCCCGCTTCGCCCGCCCGCGCCTGATCGTCGCCTCGAACGACGCTGGCGCGACCGAGGTCGGGCCTGACGACGCCGCCGTCCTGGCCGAGGGCGGAATGAACATGCGGACCGTCGAGATCAACGGCCAGACCCGCGTCGTCGGCGTCGCCAGCCTGGGCGGCCGTCGCCAGGCGACCGCCGCCGACATCGCCGCCATCAACGCCCGCCTGCAGGCGTTCGAGGCCCCGCCGGTCGTGGCTCCTACGCCCGCCGCGCCGGCTCCGACAGGGGTGACGGTCATGGACGTGGAAGAGGTCGGACGCCCCGCCAACTGAGGTCACGCCGGTTTTCGGGTGCAACGATCGCCCCCGTAAGGCATTGAGTCAGCGGTTGAACATACCGCTCCGCTTGGACCTCTCTTGAGCCTCGAAACGACAGACGAACAGGCTCGCCAGGCGGCGGTCCGGAGCTACGCCGGTTTCGGCTCCCAGCAGGATTCCGCCCTCGACGACTTCGTGGCCCTGGCCGCCGGCGTCTGCCAGGTCCCGACCGCTCTGGTCAGTTTCGTCGGGGCGACCGAACAGACCTTTCCCGCCAAGACCGGCTTCGACGCCTGTGGCACCCCGCGCGACATCGCCTTCTGCGATCACACCATTCGCGGCGACGACTTGATGATCGTGCCGGACGCGACGCAGGACGCGCGCTTCGTCGGCAACCCCCTGGTCACGGCGCCCGACGGCATCCGCTTCTATGCCGGCGCGCCGCTGATCGATCCCGACGACCACCACATCGGCGCCCTGTGCGTCATCAGCCCTATCGCCCGCCCGGAGGGCCTGACCGAGTTTCAGGCCGACGCCCTGCGTCGTCTGGGCCGCCGCGTCATGCAGCATCTGGTCCAGCGCCGCCGCATCGCCGCCGGCGTGGACGCCGAGGCCGCCCGCCGTGTGGTCGATGCGCTTCGCCTGCGTCAGGACGCGGCCCGTCTGGTTTCCGACGAGGCGCGCGACGCCAAGGACGCCGACCGCGACGCCCGCGATCTGGCCCGCGACGTCCATGACGCCCAGCGCGACGTCCACGACCGCGAACTGGCCGCCATCGCCGTGGTCCTGGCCGAGAGTGAGGCCCGGTTCCGCGCCATCGCCGATTCCATGCCCCAGATGGTCTGGTCCACCCGGCCGGACGGCTTCCACGACTACTATAACGCCCGTTGGTACGAGTTCACCGGCGTGCCGGACGGCTCCACCGACGGCGACGCCTGGAACGGCGTCTTCCATCCGGCCGATCAGGCCCGCGCCCGCAAGGCCTGGGGCCATTCGCTGGAGACCGGCGACCTCTACGAGATCGAGTACCGTTTGCGTCGCCACGACGGCGTCTATCGCTGGACCCTGGGCCGGGCCACCCCGATCCGCAACGAGGCGGGCGAGATCACCCGCTGGTTCGGCACCTGCACCGACATCGAGGAGCTGAAGCGCTCCGAGGAAGGCAAGGACCTGCTCGGCCAGGAACTGAGCCACCGGATCAAGAACATCTTCGCCGTGGTCTCGTCACTGATCGCCCTGTCGGCGCGCGAACATCCGGAGGCCAAGGCCTTCGCCGCCTCCGCGCGCGACCGCATCAACGCCCTGGCCCGCGCGCATGAGTTCGTCCGCCCCCATTCGGAGGTGTCCCAGCCGCTGATCGGCGACACCACCCTGCACACCTTCCTGGCCGCCCTGTTCCGCCCCTATGTCGATCAGACGGGCGCTCCTCGCGTCGCTATCCAGGGCGACGACGCCACCTTCGACGACCAGGCCGCGACCTCGGTGGCTCTGCTCTTCCACGAGCTGGCGACCAATGCCGCCAAATACGGCGCCCTGTCCGTTGCGGGCGGTTCTGTGCTGTTGCAGACCCGCAACGAAGGCGGCCGATTCATCCTGACCTGGACGGAAACCGGCGGTCCTTCGATCGCCGGAAAGCCCTCAAGGCAAGGATTCGGCTCGGCTTTGTCGGCTCTGTCCGTTGAGGGACAGTTGGGCGGGCGGCTGGAACGAAGATGGGAGAGCGGGGGTTTGGTGCTGGAAGCCGACTTGCCGGCCACGGCCTTGTCCCGCCGCCGCGCAGCCTTGAAGCAAAGCTGAAACCCAGACCGACGTTCCGCGTTTTGAGTGTCGGAAAGACGACATAGAGACCATGACTGCGCGTATCCTCATCATCGAAGACGAAGCCCTCGTGGCGATGGAGCTCCGCTTCGTCCTCGAGGATCTGGGTCACGACGTCGTCGCCACCGCTGCGGACGCCAAGTCGGCGCGCTGGATCGCGGCCGAGAACGAGATCGACCTGGCCCTCGTCGACATCCACCTGTCCGACGGCCCGACCGGCATCGACCTGGGTCGCGACCTGGCCGAGCACGGCGTCACCGTGGTCTTCATGACCGCCAACCCCGGCATGGTCCGCGAGGGCGTCCAAGGCGCGCTCGGCGTCCTCTCCAAGCCCACCGACGAACGCGGCGTGCAGACGGCGGTGGACTATGCGCTGAAGCGTCGGGCCGGCCGTCCGGTCGACTATGCCCCGCCCGAGCTTCAGGTTTTCGCCACCTGAACGGTTGCGGTATCCGGTCTCTCTGACCACCTGAAGGGCTCCCCGAAACGGAGCCCTTTTCCATGTCCGACCTGAAGAAACGCGCCCTCGGCAAGAGCGGCCTCGAAACCGCGCCCCTGGTGTTCGGCGGCAATGTGTTCGGCTGGACCATCGACCGGGAGCGGTCGTTCGAAATCCTGGACGCCTTCGTCGACGCCGGCTTCAACGCCATCGACACCGCCGACGTCTATTCGCGCTGGGTCCCCGGCAATGCGGGCGGCGAGTCAGAGACCATCATCGGCGAGTGGCTGAAAGCGCGGGGCCGTCGCGACGACGTCCTGATCCTGACCAAGGTCGGCTCCTCGATGGGCCAGAACGGCGACGACGCCCGTAACGACCTGTCCCCCGTCTGGATCGAGCGCGCCGTCGAGGACAGCCTGCGTCGGCTCCAGACCGACGTGATCGACCTCTACCAGTCCCACTGGATGGACCCGGCCACCCCGCACGAGGCCACGCTGGAGGCCTACGATCGCCTGATCAAGGCCGGCAAGGTCCGCGCCATCGGCGCCTCCAATTTCGACGCCTCGAACCTGAAGGCGGCGCTCGACCTCTCGAAGACGGGCCTGCCCCGCTACGAGACGATCCAGCCCCACTACAATCTCTACAGCCGCTCGACCTTCGAAGGCCCGCTTCAGGACCTGGCGGTCGCAGAGGGGATCGGCGTCATCACCTATTTCAGCCTCGAGGCCGGTTTCCTGACCGGCAAATACAAGTCGATGGCCGAGGCCGAGTCGTCCAAGCGTGGCATCGGCATCCTGAAGGACCATTTCGACGCGCGCGGCGTCCGCATCCTCGCCGTCCTCGACGCGGTGGCGAAGCGCAACGAGGCCACCCCCGCCCAGGTCGCCCTGGCCTGGCTCCTGACCCGTCCGGGCGTCACGGCGCCCATCGTCAGCGCGACCTCGATCGACCAGCTGAACGACACGTTGAAGGCCGCGACGCTGGTTCTGTCGGAACAGGATGTGAAGGATCTGACGAAGGCGTCAGACGCCTAGTCCCTTCTCCCCTTGCGGGAGAAGGTGGCGGGCGAAGCCCGACGGATGAGGGGTACGAAGATGCAAAAGAGGTCGGACGAGCAGACGGTTCACCGGTGAAACCGGGAGTCACCCCTCATCCGACCTCGCTGCGCTCGGCCACCTTCTCCCGCAAGGGGAGAAGGAATCTTCCTACCAGACCCCGATCTTCTCCGCCTCGTGGTGGCTGATCGGGTGATGCGCCTTGGCGTGGTCCTCTTCGGCGAGGAAACGCACAGCTTCCAGCGCCGCCATACAGCCCATGCCCGCCGCCGTGACGGCCTGGCGATAGACGTCGTCCGTCACGTCCCCGGCGGCGTAGCAGCCCTCGACATTGGTCGAGGCCGTGCCCGGCTTCACGACCAGATAGCCGCCCTGTTTGGTCTCAAGCTGGCCCTTGAACAGTTCCGACGACGGGGCGTGGCCGATGGCGATGAAGACGCCGTCCGCCTGGACCTCCTGCGTCGCGCCGGTCTGGGCGTGCTTCAACCGGACGCCGGTGACGTTCGACGCCACCCCGTCGGTCTGACCCAGAACCTCGTCGACCGCGTGGTTCCAGATGACCTCGATCTTGGGATTGGCGAACAGGCGGTCCTGCAGGATCCGCTCGGCCCGGAACTCGTCCTTCCGGTGGACGACGGTGACCTTGGCGGCGAAGTTCGTCAGGAACAGCGCCTCTTCCACGGCCGTGTTGCCGCCGCCGACGACGATGACGTTCTTGCCGCGATAGAAGAAGCCGTCGCAGGTGGCGCAGGCCGAGACGCCGAAGCCCTGGTATTTGGCCTCCGACTCCAGCCCCAGCCATTTGGCCTGGGCGCCGGTGGAGATGATGACCGTCTCGGCCAGCAGTTCCGTGCCCGAGTCCAGCTTCAGCCGGAACGGCCGTTGCGACAGGTCGCACTCGACCACGATGTCCTCGATGACCTCGGTCCCGACGTGCAGGGCCTGGTCCTTCATCTGCTCCATCAGCCAGGGACCCTGGATGGTCTCGGCGAAGCCCGGATAGTTCTCCACGTCCGTGGTGATGGTCAGCTGGCCGCCGGGCTGGATGCCGGCGATCACCGCCGGGTTCAGATTGGCGCGGGCCGCATAGATGGCGGCGGTCCAGCCGGCCGGGCCGGAACCGATGATGGCGACACGAAGCGTTCTGGGAGTGCTCATGGATGCTATCTAGTCGCTGATTCCGCCGTGTGCGATGTCACGGGCGACGGAAAACCGTGGAAGGACGACAGATGGCCACCCAACCGCAACGCAGCTTCCTCGGCGTGGGCCTCGCGCTCGGCGTCGCCATCGGCTCGGGCCTGGGCGTCGCCATGGGCAATCTGGCCATCGGCATCGGCATCGGCATCGCCGTGGGCGTCGCGATCGGCGCGGGTCTGGACGCCGCCGACAAGAAGAAACGCAAGAAGGATGGCGACGGCGAATGACCTTCCGTCTCCTCCCCGTGCGCAGCATGGGGAGGTGGCGCGGCGCTCCTTCAGCGCCGTGACGGAGGGGGCGAGACGGTGGCTTGAGTGAGAGCTGGCGGGCGCTGATCCGGCGAGACCCGGTCGCCCCCTCCGTCAGCTCGCGAAGAGCTCGCCGTCTCCTCCCCACGATGTGGGGAGGAGACGGGTTCAGCGCCCCATCGCCTTCAGCACCGCCCGCGCCGCCCGGTCCGTCTCGGCCAACGGTTCATAGGTCCAGCCTTCCAGCAACCCGTCGAACGGCCGCGTCGCGCCCCGCTCTTCCAGGTCCGCATGCAGCCGCGCGAACTTGCCCGGCGGCTTCAGCGCCACCATCGGCAGGACATGCACCGGCCTGCCGGTCGAGGCGGCCTCGGCGGCCATGTTGGCGCTGTCCTCGGTGACCAGAATCTGGTCCGCCGCGTTCAGGAAGGCGAACATCGGGTTCGGTCCCTCGCCGTCCCAGATCCAGCCGGGCAGGGCTTTCAGTCGCTCGGTCATCGCCGCCTTCGCCGCCTCGGGCGTCCGGCGCGAGAAGGTCAGCATCAACGATCCCCCCACTGCCGACATCGCCCCCGCGATCCGGTCCGCCAGCCTCGCCGCATGGTCCGGCGTCAGGTCGAACGCCTTCGACTTCCCGCCGATCAGCGCCGCCACGCGCGGCCGGGGCAGGGGATCGATCCGCCCCGCGAAGGCCGGCGCCGCCTCGGCCAGCCGTTCCGCCGTCACCCGGTGCGGCGATCCGGTGATGGAGACGACATTGCCCCCCTCCAGTGCGTCATGCGCCGGGGCGACGACGAGGTCGAACAGGGCCGGATCCAGCCGGGGATCCTGGGTCTGGACCACGAAGGTCTTTCCCCCGCTCAGCCGTCGCGCGGCGATGGACAGGGGCAGGGTCGCGCGGCCCGTGGCGATCCACAGGTCGGGCCAGGCCTCGCCCCCCGCCGGAAACGGCGAGCCGGAGGCCAGCATCCACGTCGATTTCATCGAGACAGGCAGCCAGTCGAAGACGGGGCGCCAGCGCACCCGCTTCACGGCGATCTCGACAGGCGTCAGGCGCCCGACGGCTTCCGCCAGTCCGAGCGCCTGATTTTCCATGCCGATGCGGCCGTCCGAGACGACCGCGATACGAAGGGGCTGAGGCCCTACTTCCACTCGACCTTGAGGATTTCGTAGGCCTTCACGCCGCCGGGGGTGTTCACCTCGACGGTGTCGCCGACCACCTTGGAGATCATGGCGCGGGCGATGGGGGACGAGATCGAGATCTTGCCCGCCTTCACATCGGCTTCGTGCTCGCCGACGATCTGGTAGCGGCCCTCGTCCTCGGTGTCCTCGTCGACGACCGTCACGGTGGCGCCGAACTTGACCTGGTCGCCCGACAGTTTGGACACGTCGATGACCTGGGCGCGGGACAGCTTGTCCTCGATCTCGGCGATCGAGCCCTCGATCCAGCCCTGGCGTTCCTTGGCGGCGTGATACTCGGCGTTCTCCGACAGGTCGCCGTGTTCGCGGGCCTCGGAAATGGCGGCGATCACGCTCGGGCGCTCAACCGACTTCAATTGCTTAAGCTGATCGTCGAGGGAACGGTAACCCTCGGCCGTCATCGGCACTTTTTCCATGTCGTAGTAATTTTTCTGACTGTCGCCCGGTAAACCGAGAGGGACTTGAAGAGATACTCTGGCGGATACGCTGGTCGCAGGGCGCGCGCGACCGGCCGAAGAAGCTAGGGCGCCCGGCGCCAAAACTCAAGGTCCAGCCGGGAGAGCCTCCCCGGATCAGCCCGCGGAGGGTGGCAGGGCGCGGTGACGATCGTGCGACACGCGGCGATCCAGCAGGGATTTCGCCACGCCGTAAGCGATCCAGGCGATCAGGCCCGCGCCGATCAGGGCGAAGAACAGGGACGCGATCATCGCGCCCGCCGCCATGAAGGCGAAGACGAAGGCGATGGCCGCACCGAGCCCGGCCGCGATCTGGAGCGTTTTCAACTGCATGGACGGGTTAACGCGTTCCCCCGCCCCGGGTTGCGACTCCGTTCGACGATCACGCGTAGGCGTAGGGCCCGCCGCGTTCCAGCGCCCGCTGATAGGCCGGACGGGCGTGGATGGCCTTCAGAAAGGCCTTCAGCTTCGGCTTGTCGGGGCCGTAGGGGGCGCGGCTGGCCCCGGCCTCCAGCGGGAAGCTCATCATGATGTCGGCGGCCGAGAAGGCGTCCCCGGCGAACCACTCCGACTTCGACAGCTCCTCCTGCCAATAGGCGGTGTGGGCCGCGATCTGGGGGTCGATGAAGCTGGACTGGGCCTTGCCGGCGATGGCCTTGACCAGCGGCCGCACCAGACCGGGCGACCGGGCGGGCAGGGCGCTGAACACCAGCTTCAGCAACAGCGGCGTCATGGCCGAGCCCTCCGCATAGTGCAGCCAATAGGTGAAGCGACGCCCCGCCGCCGTCCCGGTCGTGGGTTTCAACCCGTGCCCAGGATAGGCGGCCAGCAGATATTCGACGATGGCCCCCGTCTCGGCGACGATGATGTCCCCGTCCTGGATGACCGGCGACTTGCCCAAGGGGTGGATGGCCTTTAGCTCGGGCGGCGCCAGCATGGTGTCGGCGTTCCGCTCGTACCGCTTCACCTCATACTCCAGCCCCATCTCTTCCAGCAGCCACAGCACGCGCTGCGAGCGGGAGTTGTTCAGGTGGTGGACAATGATCATGGCGGCGCTCCCCGATTTTCCGCCAGATTAGCGAGGTTGACGCCGGGGAGCGCAAGAGGGGGCTATTCGCGCGGCGCCGCCCAGTCGGAATCGCGGAACACGCCGACATACTGGACATAGGCGTCCACCGGGGCGGTCGGCTCATCCAGGGTGAACCGCTGGACCGAGGTGTTCAGGCCGACGAAATCGCCGCCCTCGACCGGGCTGTCCTCGCCGCGCGGATCGAAGATGGTGATGCGGCCGGGTTCGGTCGCAGCGCGCAGGGTGGCCGAGCCCTGAACCTTCACGAACGGGCCGTCGATGTTGAACTGGGTCAGGCGCAGGCGTTGCAGCCCGGTCGGCAGGGGCGCGGGGATTTGAACCGCGCTGTCCAGCGAATGCAGGACAATGCTGACCATGCGGTTCGCGGCGGGCAGGTCGGACGCCTTGACCATGGCCGCGAACGGCGTCGCCCCATTGGCCCCCGACTGCAGCACATGGAAGAAGCCCCACAGGCCATAGGCGGGCCGGTCGCCCAGCTCGCCCGAGGTCACCGCGCCCGAATAGGCGTTGAAGATGGTCGCCTCGCGCCCGGCGCCGGCCTTCAGGTCCTGAAGCACCTTGGTCAGACGCGCGGTTTCCGGCGTCTGTTCGGGAAGAGTCGCGACGGCGGCGAGGGCCAGATCGGCCAGCGCCGCCCGGTCGGCCCGGTTCCCGGCGGCGGTCGCGAGGGCGGCGGCGTCGATGGTCCCACCCTCAGCGGCGATCCACTCGCCGAACAGGGGCCAGTCCTGAATGGCGTCGACGCCCAGGAACCGCACGCGCTGCGCCTCCGGCAGGCTCTCGTTCAGCGCCCGGATGCCCCGCACCTTGGTCTCGAAGGCGGTGTTGCCCCACTGGGCGCCGCTCTCGGTCCAGAAGTCGAAGACGCGGTCCAGAACGGCCTCGTCCCCGGTTTCCAGATAGCGGTTCAGCATCGCGCCCTGCACCGGATCGACCTCGGCCAGATAATCGCGCAGACCGATGCGGGCGTTCAGATGGGTCAGCAGTTCCAGATCGACGATCTGCGGCGCGGCCACCCCGTGGCTTTCGCCCAGCAGGATCAGCTTTGCGCCATAGAAGTCGCTCGGGAAGGTGAAGCTCAGCCCGCCGGCAACCGGCCCGTCTGCGACCACATGGCCCTTCAGCCAGTCCACCTTGGCGGCATCGACTTCATCGACCAGGGCCTCGGCCGGCAGGGGCGTCGGCATCTGCGCCAGGGCGGGCGACGCGACGCCTAGCACGGCCGCAGCGGCCATGGCGAGAACCGAAAACCTGATCATGCAGAAACCCCTCTTTCTGAGGGGCACGCTACAGCCTCGCTTGCGGGCGGTCGCGTGTTTCCGTCCGGCTGCGGCGATTTAGTGCGCGGTCAGTGGGACCGGCCGCTCCAGCGCTGGCGGGGATGGGCGCCCGTCTGTCCCTGCCGCTGCGACGGGCGGCCCCGGTTGAGGTTCGGCGTCACTCCGCCGCGCCGGCTCTGCCACAGCTCATAGGCCAGGGTCGCCAGCGCCAGCTTTCCGGCATGCCGCCCCGCGAACCCGCGTCCGCCCTTGGACAGCAACAGGCCGCCGATGACGGTGACGATACGGGACAGGGCCATGGGTCTCACTCCTTCGGATACCCGACAGGAACGGCTGAATACGGCCCCGGTTCACCCCCGTTGAAACGGTGCGCGCTTTCGCCCACACCGGGGCATGACCGCGCCCGAACCCCGTCTGACCTCCCTCGCCCACGGCGGCGGGTGCGGCTGCAAACTGTCGCCGGGCGTGCTGCGCGACATCCTGTCGAAGACGCCGCAGGCCGCCGCCTTCGCCAATCTGATGGTCGGCACGGAAACCAGCGACGACGCGGCCGTCTGGCGGCTGAACGACCAGCAGGCCCTTGTCGCGACGACCGACTTCTTCATGCCCGTGGTGGACGACCCGTTCGACTTCGGCCGGATCGCCGCGACCAACGCCCTGTCCGACGTCTACGCCATGGGCGGGCGGCCGATCTTCGCCCTGGCCCTGGTCGGGATGCCGGTGAACGTCCTGTCGACCGAGACCATCGGCCGCATCCTGGCGGGCGGGGCCAGCGTCTGCGCGGAGGCCGGCATCCCCGTCGCCGGCGGCCATTCGATCGACAGCGTGGAGCCGATCTACGGCCTCGTGGCCCTGGGTCTCGTCCACCCCGACCGGGTCCTGACCAACCGCGGCGCCCACGCGGGCGACGTCCTGATCCTGACCAAGGGCCTCGGCGTCGGCGTCCTGTCGGCGGCCCTGAAGCAGGAACGGCTGGACAGCGCGGGCTATGCGACCCTGATCGCCTCGACGACCCGTTTGAACGCCATCGGCGCCGACCTTGCCGAAACCGAGGGCGTCCACGCCATGACCGACGTGACCGGCTTCGGCCTTCTGGGGCATGCGCTGGAGATGGCGCGCGGTTCCGGTCTGGGCGTCGAGCTGGACGCCGCCGCCGCTCCCCTGCTGGAGGGCGTCGGGACACTCGCCCGCGACGGCGTCCGCACCGGCGCCTCCGGCCGCAACTGGTCGAGCTATGGCGAGGGCGTCGTCCTGCCCGCCGGGTTCGAGGATTGGCGCCGCGATCTCCTGACCGACCCCCAGACCTCGGGCGGTCTCCTGGTCGCCGTCTCGGCCGAGGCCGCCGACGCCGTCCTCGCCACCATCCGCGCGGCCGGATTCGACCGCGCCGCCGTCGTCGGTCGGGTGATCCAGGGCTCCGGGGTCCGGGTCGTTTGATCCGCCGCACCACCGACCTGTCACCCGCCGTCCGCGCGGGGTTCGACGCGATCATCGACGTCCGCAGCCCCTCGGAGTTCGCGGAGGATCACATCCCCGGCGCCATCAACCTGCCGGTGCTGGACGACGCCGAACGGGCCGAGATCGGGACCATCTATGTCCAGCAATCCAAATTCCTCGCCCGCCGCCTGGGCGCCGCCAAGGTCGCCCGCAACATCGCCGCCCATCTGGACGGGACGTTGAAGGATCGCGACGGAAGCTTCCGCCCCCTGGTCCACTGCTGGCGCGGGGGGCAGCGGTCGGGCGCCATGGCGGCGGTGATGGACCAGATCGGCTGGCCCGTTACGGTGCTGGACGGCGGCTACATGACCTGGCGGCGCAGGGTCCAGACCGCCCTCTACGGCGAGCCCGCGTGGTCGGTCGTCCTGCTGGACGGCGGGACGGGTTCGGGCAAGACGGCGCTCCTGTCCCGCCTCTCCGAACGCGGCGTCCAGACCCTGGACCTCGAAGCCCTCGCCGACCATCGCGGCTCGCTGTTCGGCGCGACCGGCCGTCGCCAGCCGCCCCAGAAGCTGTTCGAAAGCCGCCTCTACGCCGCCCTCGAAGCCCTCGATCCGGCCCGCCCCGTCGTCGTCGAGGCCGAGTCCAGCCGCGTCGGATCCCGCACGATCCCGCCCGCCCTCTGGTCCGCCATGGGACAGGCTTCGGTCATCGAACTGGACGCCCCGGTCGCCGCCCGCGCCGCCTGGTCCGCCCGCGTCTATGCCGATATCGCGGCCGACGCGGAGGCTTTGGAAACGGCGCTGGGCAAGCTCCCGCCGCATCACTCCAAGGCGACCGTCGCGGAGTGGAAGGCCATGGCGCAAGCCGGCCGCACGCTCGACCTCGCCGCCGCCTTGATCACGGAACACTACGACCCCGCCTATCGCCGGATGTCGGCGCGGAGGGACCGTCCGGTCATCGGACGGGTCGCGATGACCGAGGTGTCGGAGGTGGAACTGGAAAAGGCGGCGACGGTGGTTTTGGGTCTCCTGCCTCGGATCGAACCCTGACGCTTCTCTTTCGTCATCCTCCGGCAAGGCGCGCAGCGCCGCAGACCGGGGGACACAGCGGCGCCGAAGGCGATCTGTTCAGGCATGATGTCGGAAGCGTCGGTTTGTGCGGCAGTTTCGCGCTCTCGCGCGCCGCTGCGTCCTCCGGTCGCTTCGCGCCGGAGGATGACGAAAGATCCAGGTGCGGCGTTAGTCGATTAGGGCGATGATCTTCTCCGCCCCCACGCCCGCCCCATCCTCCTGCATCGCCACGACGCCCAGCCGCCGCGCGGTCTCCACCACCCCCGCATCCTCCAGCACCCGGCCCAGCACCTCCGCGACCCGCTCCGCCCGATACCGTCCGCGCCCCAGCACCGCCCCGGCCCCCAGCCGCGCCACCCGCGCCCCGTTGTCGAACTGGTCCCCCAGATGCGGCACCACCACCTGCGGCCGCCCGGCCCGGAGCGCCTGCTGCGTCGTCCCGACCCCGCCCTGATGCACGACCGCCGCCGCCCTCGGGAACAGGCTCGAGAACGGCGCATAGGGAACCGCGATCGCATCCCGCCCGTCGGCGACGCCCAGATCCCCCTCCGGCCCGACCAGCAGCACCGCCCGCCGCCCGATCCGCCGTGCGGCCTTCAGGCTCTCGACATAGAAGTCGCCCGGAATGTGAACCGCCGCGCTCCCCAGGGTGAAGACGACCGGCGCCGGCCCGTCCTTCAGGAACCGCTCCAGCTCGCGCGGCATCACCGAGGCCCCGCCCGCCTCGGAGTCATAGGCGGCATACCCCGTCACCGCGAACCCCGGCGGCGCATCCGGCTGGGGCGGGCTCAACAGCGGGGAGTAGAGGGCCAGGGCGAGGTCCGCCCGCGCCGCGCCGTCGAACAACAGATTGGCGTCGCTGTCCGGCAGGCCGAGCGCCCGCCGCACCCGGTTGATCGGCTTCGTCCAATGCGCCGTCGAGGCCCGCGCCAGCCGGATCGTCGCCTTGTTGAGCCACAGCTGCGCCCCGCCCGACGCCGGCTTCAGCCAGGGCGCGCGCGGCAGATAGGGCGGGTCAAACGCCGAGAAGACGACGGTCGGCTGCAACGCCGCCGACACATACGGAACCCCCGCCAGTTCCGCCGCCATCGCCGCCCCAGCCGCGAAGGTGGCCCCGACCACGGCGGCGGAGCCTCGCGCCACGACCTCGACCTCGCGCGTCCAGTCTTCGAGGTAGGGCAGCATGACCTTTTCGAACAGGAAGCGATCCGACTTCGCGATGGCCTCGGTCAGTCCGGCCAGGTCCATGCCGAGATCGGCGCTCAGCCGCTCCACCCCCGGCCCGACGCGGTGAAAGACCAACCCCTCGGCCTCGACCTTCGGCCCATACTCGACCGAGGTCGCGATCTCGGCCTGAATGCCCCGCGCCTTCAGCGCCAGACCCAGGGCGATGAAGGGATGCAGGTCGCCCAGCGAGCCGGCGGTGCAGAGGACGATGCGGGGCGACATGGCCCAGCTTATCACGCCTTGATGACGGATGATGCTGGCGTCCGCCACGCCCGGTGCTAGCCTCCCGTCATGACCCGATCCCGCACCCGCGCCATCTTTTCCTCGCTCAGCCTTTGGGTGATGATCGCCCTGGTCGGAGGCCTCGCGGCGGGCGCGGCGGCTCAGGTCGAGGGGATCCCCGGCGGGGTCGGGACGGTCGCCGTCATCGACGCCACGGGCCAGCTCTGGCTGAACGCGCTTCGGATGACGATCATCCCCCTGGTCTTCAGCCTTCTGGTCACCGGCATCGCCTCCATCGCCGACGCGGCCGCGACGGGCCGTCTGGCGCTGAAGGCGGTGATCGTCTTCGCGATCCTGCTGGTCGGGGCGACCGTCTACGCCTTCGCCTCGTCGCTGGGCCTCCATGCGCTCTGGCCCATCAGCGCCGAGGGCTCCGCCGCCCTTCTGGCCGGGACCTCGGCCGAGGCGGGCCGCGAGGTGGCCGCCAACGTCGGGGGCGGCGGGTTCGGCGCCTTCCTGACCAGCCTGGCCCCCGCCAATCCGATCCGCGCCGCCGCCGACGACGCCATCCTGGCCATCGTGGTCTTCGCCATCGCCTTCGGCTTCGCCACGACCCGGCTGGAGGCGCGGCTGCGTCAGCCCATCGCCACCTTCTTCGAGGCGGTGTCCAACACCATGATCGTCATCGTCCAGTGGGTGCTGGCCGTGGCCCCGGTCGGGGTCTTCACCCTGGCCTTCGGCGTGGGCCTGCGCGCCGGTCTCGGGGCGGCGGGCGTGCTGGGCCACTATATCGCCCTGGTCTGCCTCAGCCTGATCGGCCTCATCCTCCTGACCTATGTGGTGGCGACGCTCGCCGGTCGGATCGGCCTCGCCCGGTTCGCGCAGGGCATCGCCCCGGCCCAGGTCGTCGCCTTCTCGACCCAGTCCTCGCTCGCCTGCCTGCCCATCATGGTGGAGCGGGCCGTGGGCCGCCTCGGCGTCTCGTCCGCCACCGCCGGTCTGGTCCTGCCGCTGGCCGTCGCGGTCTTCCGCATCACCTCGCCGGTCGCCAACCTGGCCGTCGTCATCTACGTCGCCAAGCTGACGGGCACGGAGATCACCACCGCCTCCATCCTGGCCGGAGGCTTCGCCGCTCTGGCCGTCAGCGTCGGCACCGTGGGTCTGCCGGGACAGGTTTCGTTCTTCGCCTCCATCGCCCCGATCTGCCTGGCCATGGGCGTGCCTCTGGAGGTCCTGCCCCTGTTGTTGGCGGTGGAGGTCGTGCCCGACATCTTCCGCACCGTGGGCAATGTCACGGCCGATCTGGCGGCGGCGCGGATCGTGGAGGGTCGGGACGCGGCGGCCGATCCGGAGGCCGCGGCCGGCATCTGAGCCGGGGCCTAGCCGGCCCGTCCCGCAGCTTCAGAAGGCGCGGAACGGGCCGTCCGTCGATCCCAATCGCCCCAGGACCGACACCGGGATGACGTCGCCGCGACGGGTGCGCCTCAACGCCTTTTCGGCCAAGCGTTGCGGAATCCGCCTCACACACGCGCCAACGTCGTCCGTTGGACAGACGAACCCCCCGACCTCGCCTAGCTCCGTGTTCGGAGTGGAAGGGCCATGTCGCAAGAATACCAGATGCATTTCGCCCGTCCCGACGGAGAGCTGGGCCTGACCCTGTTCTTCGCCGCCGATGACGACGGCGCCGCGACCGTTCAGGCGAGCTCTGAGCTGGAGGCGCACGCCAGCTTCTCGGCCGTGGAGCTTCTCCGCGACGCCCGGCTGGTGGCCCGCATCCAGCGCCCCTCGGACACCGTCGTCCCTGTATGACGAAGAGGGGTCTGGACCGCCCGGATGGCGGAGAGGATAATGGACGGCGAAGGAAACCGGCTTCGGCCTTTCCCGCAAAGATGCCTCTTCACGACGGCAACTTCCTGATCGACAGCTTGCCGCCCGAGGATCGCGCGGCCCTGCTGGAGATCGCCCGCCCGTTCGAGTTCGCCGTGGGCCACGTCTTCTGCGAGCACGGTGACGGCATCAGCTCGGTCGAGTTCCTGGAGCGCGGCGTCATCTCCGCCGTCTTCTCCATGCAGGACGGTCGGGGGGTGGAGGCCTATATGGTCGGCCGCGAGGGCGCGACCCATCCGATGGCGTTCGAGGTCCCGGGCGTCTGCTCCGCCCGTCTGGTGGGCCAGCTCGCCGGCGCCGGTCAGCGGGTGGACATGACCAAGCTGCGCGCCCTGGCGATCGAGCGCCCCGCCATCCGCGACGCCCTGGTCGGTTACGCCGCCCGCCTGCTGGGCGAACTGGAACAGTCGACGGCCTGCAACGCCCTGCACAAGGCCGAGCAGCGCTTCGCCAAATGGCTGCTGCGCTGTCACGACCGCGCCGACGGCGACACCCTGGGCCTGACCCAGGAGTTCCTCGCCAACATGCTGGGCGCCCAGCGCACCACGGTGAACGAGGCGGCCCAGCACCTGCAGAAGAGCGGCGCCATCCGCTACATGCGCGGCAGCATCAAGGTGCTGGACCGCGACGCCCTCGAGCGCGCCTCCTGCGAATGCTACGCCGCCCACTACGAGACCCTGCGTCAGATGCGGATCGGCGTCGAACCGGATCCCAAAGACTAGGGTCCGTACTCAATAAGGTCTGGCGGTGAGTTTGGCGTTCTGATTCAAGGCTTCTGGAAGGGAGCCTTGGATGCGGAAGCTTTACTGGCTGGACGACGAAGCTTGGGCGCGGATCGAGCCGCACCTTCCGACGGGACGGCGAGGGGCGCGCAGGGTCGATGATCGCCGCGTGTTGTCGGGCATCGTGCACATGCTGCAGTCAGGCGCGCGCTGGCGGGACTGCCCGCCGGAGTACGGGCCATACACGACGGTCTACAACCGCTTCAATCGCTGGAGCCGGCAGGGCGTTTGGCACGACATCTTCAAGGCCCTGACCGGCCACAGCGGCATCTACTCCTCGGCCGCCATCGACAGCACCTCGGTCAAGGCCCATCGCTCGGCGGCGGGCGCAAAAGGGGGGGCTTCGTCCAGGGCATAGGCCGCTCCAGAGGCGGTCGCACGACCAAGATCCACGGCCTCGTGGACGATCGAGGGCGACCCCGTGTGCTGTTGCTCAGCGCCGGCAACACCAACGACATCACCATGGCCCACGCCCTGATCGAGGCGGCCGGACCGTTCGCAAGGCTGCTGGCGGACCGCGGCTACGACGCCGATCACCTCCGAAGGCGACTGGCCGAACGACGCGCCGAGGCCGTCATCCCGACCACGACCTCGCGCAAGCGGCCCATCCCCTACGACGTCGTCGCCTACCGACAGAGGAACACCGTCGAACGCCTATGGGCCAGGCTCAAGGACTTCAGGCGTATCGCGACACGCTACGACAAACTCGCCGCGAACTTCCTCTCCAGCGTCCTCATCGCCGCCACCGTCGCCTATTGGGCCAAATGAGTCCGGACCCTAGGGCCGTCCGCCTGACCGACTGGCCGGGCGAACTCCTCCGGCTGGACGGACAGGTTGAAGCGATCTCAGCCCGTCCGCCACCGCAGCTTCTCCAGCACGGTCGCGGCGCGCAGCAGGGCGGTCGCCTCCGCCGTCTGCCCCTGCGTCAGAAGCCAGGCCGCGCGTCGCACCGTTTCGGCCAGGGCCTCGTGCGCATCGATCGGCGGCGTCTCGCCCCTTTCGACCAGGGCCGAGAGGCCGGAGCCCGTCTCCTCCCATCCACCCCGGATCGGCTTCAGGTCGATCAGGGCCGCATGGCTCTTGCGCGTCCATCCCTCGGCCATGGCTCGTCGCCTCAGATTGGCCAGTCCGACGTCGAACCGCCGCGCCACCGACGGCGCGGACTCTCCCGCGACATAGGCCTGCCTGACCCGCGCCCAGGTCTCCGGCCCCCGATACTTCCGCAGGCGATGATGTTCCATGCGACGACGCTAGGGCGCCGCTACGCCGGAATCGGTCGCACGCACCACGGCATGATCTGCAGGATTGTGCCGTGTCGGCCGTAACCGACCTGACCGAACGCACCGGATTTCGCGCTCAATGCGTAGTCGAAATCACCGGCGACTCGTCGGAAACGGCAGAGACTGCAAATCCGACGTATCGTCAGCTCAGCAGCGCCCGCGCCCGTTCGGACATCTCGTCCCCGTCGAAGGGATTGACGATCTCGATGCCCAGGATCCTGGCCCCGTCCTGAAGGTCTTCGCTCAGCAGGGCCGTGCACCCCGCGCGCTGCGCACAGGCCAGCAGGATCGCATCCCAGTAGCTAAGCCGCCCGGCCGCCAGTTGGCCCAGCGCGATCTCGGCGTCCTCGACGGAGGGAGAGAAGGTCGCGAACTGGCCCAGGATGTTGCGCCCGATCTGCGCCGCGACGAACCCCGGCATCTTCAGCTTCCGTCTCGCGACATTCTGCGCCTCGCCCACGACCTGAAGACAGATCGGCGCGTCCAGCCGCGCGGCATGCCTCACGACCTCCGCAGCCACCGCCTGCTTGGCCGGAAACCGGTCGTCCAAGGCGTAGATGAAGATGTTGGTGTCGAGCGTGATCATCGCTCGTGCGCTTCGTCGCGGTCGAACGGGGCGCCGTCCGACATCCACCCCTGACCGGCGAAGGCCAGCAGGGCGTCGAGCGAGGCCCGACGCTCCTCGGGGGTCTTGCCCAGCGCGGGCAGGATGACGGCGGCGCGCTGTCGGGCCGTAGGAACATCCGAGACCAGGGCGACAGACACCACGTCCCCACGCCGCGACCGATAGAGATCGCGCCAGAAGTCCTGCGCCGACCCCAGCGGCCGGATGCCGGGTGTGGGACGGCCATCGCGCCCCTGGTCCATCTTGCGCCACGACCCTCTGACCCCATCGACCTCGAGGTCCAAAACCTCCGCCGGGGCCAGGGCGTCGATACGGGTCTGCAAGTCAGGGTCGCCGTGCAGATGCTTGCTCCAAATCACGTAGTCACGAACTTCGGTGTGCGCAGCCATGGTGTGCCTCCAATCTGAAGGCATCAGATACCTGGCCGGGGGTTATGTCAATAACCCCATATAACCCCCCCCAGTAGCACCCCCTGTTGGGGTTTTAGTGCGCGAACGCCTGGATCGGCCGGACCTCGAGCGTGTCCGCCTGGATCGCCCCGATGGCCTGGGCGGCGGCCAGAGCCCCCGCAGCGGTCGTGTAATAGGGCACCTTGGTCATCAGGGCCGAGCGGCGCAGGCTGAAGCTGTCCTGCAGCGACTGCTTGCCCTCGGTGGTGTTGATGACCAGTTGGACGTCGCCGTTCTTGATGGCGTCGACGATGTTCGGACGGCCTTCCAGCACCTTCTTCACATAGCCGACCTTCAGGCCTTGGGCCTCCAGATAGGCGTGGGTGCCGCCGGTGGCGATGACCTCGAAGCCTTCCTGCAGCAGCAGTTTCACCGCCTCGACGATGAAGGGCTTGTCGTCGTCCTTGACCGACACGAAGGCGCAGCCGGACGCGGGCAGGGTGGTGCCGCCGCCGATCTGGGACTTGGCGAAGGCGCGGGCGAAGGCGGGGGCCATGTCGGTCTCGCCGGGACGCTTGAAGTCCAGGCCCATGACCTCGCCGGTCGAGCGCATTTCCGGGCCCAGGATTGTGTCGACCCCGGCGAAACGGGCGAACGGGAAGACCGCCTCCTTCACCGCGATATGGTCGTAGGGCTTGTCGGTCAGGCCGAAGGATTTCAGCGGCACGCCGGCCATGACCTTGGCGGCGATGGCGGCGACCGGCTGGCCGATGGTCTTGGCGACGAAGGGCGCCGTGCGCGAGGCGCGCGGGTTGACTTCCAGCACGAAGATACGCGGGTTCTCGCCGTGCGGCTCCTCGATGGCGAACTGCACGTTCATCAGGCCGCGCACCTTGAGCGCACGCGCCATGGCCTCGGTCTGGCGCTTCAGCTCGGCCACCGTCTCGGGTTTCAGCGACCACGGCGGCATGGAGCACGCACTGTCGCCCGAGTGGACCCCGGCTTCCTCGATATGCTCCAGCACCCCGGCCACGAAGACCGTCTCGTCGTCGCACAGGGCATCGACGTCCACCTCGGTGGCGCGGTTCAGATAGTGGTCGATCAGGACCGGATCATCGCCCGACACCTTCATCGCCTCGCCGACGTAGCGGTCCAGACCCTCGCGGTCGTGGACGATCATCATGCCGCGTCCGCCCAGAACATAGGAGGGGCGCAGCACGACCGGATAGCCGACGCGGTCGGCTTCCTTGGCGGCTTCCTCGGCCGAGCGGGCCAGGCCGTTCGGCGGCTGCATCAGGCCGATGTCGTTCAGCATCTGCTGGAACCGCTCGCGGTCCTCGGCCAGGTCGATGGAGTCCAGCGAGGTGCCCAGGATCGGAATGCCGTCCTCGTGCAGGGCATGGGCCAGCTTCAGCGGCGTCTGGCCGCCGAACTGCACCACGACGCCGATCAGCTCGCCCTTGGAGCGTTCGACCTCGATCAGCTCCAGCACGTCCTCGGCCGTCAGCGGTTCGAAATACAGCCGGTCCGAGGTGTCGTAGTCGGTCGACACGGTCTCGGGGTTGCAGTTGACCATGATGCTTTCGACGCCGATGTCCGCGAAGGCGAACGCCGCGTGGCAGCAGCAGTAATCGAACTCGATCCCTTGCCCGATCCGGTTCGGCCCGCCGCCCAGAATCACGGCCTTTTTCAATCCTGTAGGCACGGATTCGCACTGCGGAATCTGGCCCAGAGCGCCGGTCTCGTAGGTCGAATACATATAGGCGGTGGCCGAGGCGAACTCGGCGGCGCAGGTGTCGATCCGCTTGAAGACGGGACGGACGGCCAGGCCGCGGCGCGCCGCGCGGACGGCCTTCTCGGTCGAGCCGGTCAGCTGGGCCAGACGCGCGTCGGAGAAGCCCTTGGCCTTCAGTTGGCGGAAGGCGGTCGCATCGGTCGGCAGGCCCTGGACCCGGATGTGACCTTCGGTCCGCACGATGTCGGCGATCTGACGCAGGAACCACGGCTCATAGGAACAGGCGGCGTTGACCTCCTCGACCGACAGGCCGTGGCGGAAGGCCTGGGCGATGACGCGGATGCGGTCCGGCGTTGGCTGGCCGAGCGCCCGGATGACGGCGGCGCGGGCGCTCGCGTCGTCCTCGACATCCACCGTGCCCTCGATCTCGATCTCGTCGAAACCGGCGAGCCCGGTTTCAAGGCCGCGCAGGGCCTTCTGCATCGATTCCTGGAAGGTCCGGCCGATGGCCATGACCTCGCCCACCGACTTCATCGAGGTGCCGAGCAGGGGTTCGGAGCCCGGATATTTCTCGAAGGCGAAGCGCGGGATCTTGGTGACGACATAGTCGATCGACGGCTCGAAGCTGGCCGGGGTGACCTGGGTGATGTCGTTCTGCAGTTCGTCCAGGGTGTAGCCGACGGCCAGACGGGCGGCGACCTTGGCGATGGGGAAGCCGGTGGCCTTGGACGCCAAGGCCGAGGAGCGCGACACGCGCGGGTTCATCTCGATCACGACCATCCGGCCGTCGGCCGGGTTGATCGCCCACTGCACGTTCGATCCGCCGGTCTCGACGCCGATCTCGCGCAGGACGTTGATCGAGCCCGTGCGCATGCGCTGGTACTCTTTGTCGGTCAGGGTCAGGGCGGGGGCGACGGTGATGCTATCGCCCGTGTGGACGCCCATCGGGTCCACGTTCTCGATGGAGCAGATGATGATGCAGTTGTCCGCCGTGTCGCGGACCACCTCCATCTCATACTCCTTCCAGCCCAGCACCGACTCCTCGATCAGCACTTCGGTGGTCGGCGACAGATCGAGGCCGCGAAGCACGATCTCCTCGAACTCCTCGCGGTTGTAGGCGATGCCGCCGCCGGTGCCGGCCAGGGTGAAAGAGGGACGGATCACGGCGGGCAGGCCCACGAACTCCAGCCCGTCCAGCGCCTCTTCCATCGAATGGGCGGCCTTGGAGCGGGGGCTTTCCAGACCCAGCTTGTCCATGGCGTCGCGGAATTTCTGACGATCCTCGGCCTTGTCGATGACCTCGGCCTTGGCCCCGATCATCTCCACGCCGTACTTCTTCAGGGCCCCAGACGCATCCAGCGCCAGCGCCGTGTTCAGCGCCGTCTGCCCGCCCATGGTGGGCAGCAGGGCGTCCGGCCGTTCCTTCTCGATGATCTTCTCGACCATCTCCGGCGTGATCGGCTCGATATAGGTCGCGTCCGCCAGACCCGGATCGGTCATGATCGTGGCGGGGTTGGAGTTGACCAGGATGACCCTATATCCCTCGGCCTTCAGCGCCTTGCACGCCTGAACTCCGGAGTAGTCGAACTCGCAAGCCTGACCGATCACGATCGGCCCCGCCCCGATGATGAGGATGGATTTGATGTCCGTACGTTTCGGCATCTCAGCCTCCTCTAGTTCGTCACGACCGCGCACTCCCAGCCGTCGTAGTCGAGCTGGAAGGCCGCGGCCCAGGATTGCATCATGGCGCTGACGGGGGCGAAGGACGCCTCGTCGACCGCCATGGTCGTTTCAAGAATGGTGGCGTCGTCCTGACCTCGGGTCACGAACCCCGCCCGCCGCGCGACCTCGTTGAGGTCGTCGTGGTCCCCCTCGCCGTAGAAAAAGAACAAAGTATGGCGCGGCGTGATCCCCGTATCGCCATGGGTCAACAGGGCCGCGCGGATGGCGGCGTCCCGGTCCTCATGGCTGTCGGCGGCGTAGTCCAGGGTCGTCGTCTTTCGCGCGCGAACGCCCGTCGGCGAAGGCTCGCGCGGCGGGGTCGGTTCAGGTTGTCGGCTAAGCGGCCCGTCTAAAGGCGGCGACCCCGTGGGGCAACCCTCTATGTGGCCCGTTCGGCGATCCAGGCGGGCAGGTCGGAGATAGAGGTCAGCAGACCGAAGCGCGGGTGATCCACCGGCGGCTCCGCGATCTCGTGGGCCCAGGTGACGTGATAGGGGATGTGGACGGCGAAGGCGCCGGCCTCGATGGCCGGGAGGATGTCCGACTTGACCGAGTTGCCGGCCATGACGGCCTCATCCGCTCCCGTGCCGTGGCGGGCGAAGACGCGGTCGTAGGCGCCGCGATCCTTCTCCGAGACGATCTCGACCGCCGCGAACAGATCGCCGAGGCCGGAGGCGGCGACCTTGCGCTCCTGATCCATCAGGTCGCCCTTGGTGATCAGGACCAGCCGGTATTTCTCCGACAGGGCGGCCAGGGCCTCGTCCACGCCGGGCAGGGTCTCGACCGGGTGGGCCAGCATCTCGCGCCCGGCGGCCAGGATCTCGCGCACCACCTCGGGCGGGGCGCCGCCGTCGCACAGCTCCATCGCCGTCTCGATCATCGACAGGGTGAAACCCTTCACGCCGTAGCCGTAGAGGCGCAGGTTCCGCCGCTCCGTATCGGCCATCCGCGCCTCGATGGTCGCTTCGTCGCCGTGGTCGGCGAGCAGATCGACGAACCGCGCATGGGTCAGGCGGAAGATGGTCTCGTTGTGCCAGAGGGTGTCGTCGGCATCGAGGCCTACGGTGGTGATGGGCATGGCTGTCTTCCGGTTGGGCGGCCCGTCTCGCTCAGGCTTTCGATGCGGTCAACCGACGCCGCGTTGACCCCGCCCCGGCATCCCTTTAGTCACGCCGCCGTTTGTTCGCCGGGATTCGGTGTAAGGGGACGGCCATGACCGCACAGCTTCTTCCCGGCGCGACCGGCGTCCTGGCCCTCGCCGACGGCACCATCTTCCAGGGCGTGGGCGTCGGGGCGACCGGTTCGGCGCTCGGCGAGGTGGTCTTCAACACCGCCATGACCGGGTATCAGGAGATCCTGACCGACCCGTCGTACATGAGCCAGATCCTGGCCTTCACCTTCCCGCACGTCGGCAATGTCGGCACGAACGTGGAAGACATCGAACAGATGGGCGGCGGGTCCGACACCTCGGCGCGGGGCGCGATCTTCCGCGACCTGCCGACCGATCCGGCCAACTATCGCTCCGACGCCAGCTTCGACGCCTGGATGAAGCGGCGGGGCGTGGTGGGTCTGGCGGGGATCGACACCCGGGCCCTGACCCAGCGCATCCGCGACCACGGCGCGCCCCATGCGGTGATCGCCCACGATCCGGAAAGCAAGTTCGACCTGGAGGCCCTGGTCGCCCAGGCGCGCGAGTGGACCGGTCTGGTCGGTCTCGACCTCGCCAAGCCCGCCTCGACGCTGCAGGCGTTCGAGTGGGACGAGGGTCTGTGGGAATGGCCGGAGGGCCACCCGAAGACCGAGGGCCGCAAGACCGTCGTGGTCATCGACTACGGCGTGAAGCGGAACATCCTGCGGGCCCTGGCCTCGACGGGAGCCAAGATCACCGTGGTGCCGGCGACGACGACGGCCGAAGAGATCCTGGCGCGGGCGCCCGACGGCGTGGTCCTGTCCAACGGCCCGGGCGATCCGGCGGCGACGGGCGAGTATGCGGTGCCCGAGATCCGGAAGCTGGTTGAGAGCGGCAAGCCGGTCTTCGGCATCTGCCTGGGTCACCAGATGCTGGCCCTGGCGCTGGGCGCCAAGACAGTAAAGATGGAGCAGGGCCACCACGGCGCCAACCATCCGGTCAAGGATCTGACGACCGGCAAGGTCGAGATCGTCTCCATGAACCACGGCTTCACCGTCGATCGCGACAGCCTGCCCGACGCGGTGGAAGAGACCCACGTCAGCCTGTTCGACGGCACCAACTGCGGCATCCAGTTGAAGGACCGCCCGGTGTTCAGCGTCCAGCACCACCCCGAAGCCTCGCCCGGACCGACCGACAGCCTGTATCTGTTCGACCGGTTCAGCGACCTGATGAAGGCCTGAGGATGGGCGCTCCGGCGGCGAAATCGGCCTATCTGGGCTGGCTGGCCGGAGCCGTCGCGGTGCGGAACGAACGGGTCGGCGAGGGGGCTGGGTCCGTCGACGCCGTTTTGGGCTATGCGACCGGCTACGACGCCCACGACATCGCGCCGTTCGTGCGGTCGCTGCGGTCGGTGTTCGAAGGTGAGATCGCCCTGGTCGTGGACGACCGGGAAGACATTCGCGCCCTGTTCGAGCAGCATCAGGTCCGGCTCCTGACCCCGGCGGCGGTGGAGGGGTGGGAACCCCATCCGGTCATGGCCCGGTTCGCGGCCTTCGACCGCTATCTGGCGGGGCGGGGCGACATTCGCGGCGTCCTGATCACCGACGTGCGCGACGTCCTGTTCCAGAAGCCGCCCTTCGCGCCGCAGCCGGCAGGGCTGGAGGTCTTCGTCGAGGGGGATCGACTGGGCGATCACGCCTTCAACATGAAGTATCTGCGCGCTCTGATCGGGGAAGAGATGGCCCAGGCCTTGGCGCCGGCGGCCTCGGTCTGCGTCGGCACGGTGATGGGGCCCAGGGCCGAGATCGTTCGCTTCTGCCGGATGGTGCTGATGCTGGCCGCCGTGCCGCGCTCGGAGTTCGGCGGCGCCTTCGGGGCCGATCAGGCCGCCTGCAACATCGCGGTCCACATGGGCCTGTTGCAGGCCGAGGTGAGGGAGAACTACGGCCGGGTCGCGACCATCGGCCTGACGCCGGGCGATCAGCTGGGGCTGAAGGATGGCCAGGTGATCAATCCTGACGGTTCGATCAGCGCCGTCGTTCATCAGCACGACCGCCACCCGCACTTGGCCGCCGCCATGCACGAGCGCTGGGGGCAGGGGCTTGAGGTGCGTGAGCGGGTCCGGCCGAAGAAGGCGGGCCAGCGGTGGCGGAAGTTGCGCGAGTCCGTGAAGCGTCGGCTGCCCGAGTTGCGCTGATCCGGGAGTTTCGTCCGGTTCGTCCGGACGAAATCAAGCGGACAAAACGGACGAAACGGACGAAACCGGCCCGGGCCGTGTGCTGAGGGCGGCGCATCTCGCACCGTTGTCGGCTTCGCTTGTCAAAGACCCGAAGACGACAGATGGGCGCCCGTTGGCCACGCGCAAGGGCTTTGCGCGAATAAAATCCTAGAAAAGGAATCCGGCTTGCTTGAGCCCTCAGGGCAGGGGGATGAAGCTGCGATTTTCCCGAAGGGCGCAGGCCTTCTTCACCGCCACCGGGGCAGCGTGTAGCCAATAGTCGGCGTCTTCCGGTCGGTCGGCCCGTTTTCGCTCCAGGCCGCGCAGACGGCGCTGGGCGGCGTTCAGCAGCAATCGAGCGTGGAGCGCGCGCGGCGTCAGGTCGTGGACGACCGGGGCATAGGGGGTGGCGACGGGATCGGGTCCGATGGGCTCGACCGCCGGCTGGGTGATGGCGATGAACATGGGAACGACTCTGGTACAGGTCCGGAGGGGAGGGGTGCGGCTCTTCTGCGCCTGAGTAACAGTGGGTTAACCCTGTCATCCTGTGGATAGTTCCGCATTCGGACCAAAAAATGTCTCACGAAAACATGAGCTTAAGGTCGCGATTTTGCCCGACTGGTTAAGGAAGTCTTAACGGCGAAGGTCGCTGCCCGCCTAGAGCGTATCGAGATAGTCCAGCCAGGCTTGGCGGCCGCTCGCGGTCATCACGACGCGGGTGCGCGGCCTGCGGCCGAAGAAGCCGCGCTGGAGGTCGATGAAGCCTGCCTCCTCGAGCCGGCGCAGATGGCTCGACAGGGTGTTGTTGGCCAGGCTCAGCGCCGCCGCCAGTTCGGTGAAGTCGCCTGCTCCCCTGTCGGAAAGCCAGGCGAGGACGCCCGCCCGAACACGGTTTGCGAACAGGCCGTCGGCCTCGCTCATCCACGACGCTCGCGCATCAGGATGACGGCCGGCAGGAAGGCGAGCAGCAGAAGGCAGGCGCAGGTCGCAGGGAGAATGGGCGGGGTGTTGCCGATGACCGCCATGGCGACGGCCGCGCCGAAACTGCTGATGGCGACCAGCAACAGCCAACGTCGGTCGTTCAGGATCGCCGTGACCCACCAGGCGGAACCCCAGAGAACGAGAAGGACCGGTCCCATCATGTAGATGGCGTAGACATTGTCGGTCGGAAGCTGGTCGCGGGTGAAGGTGCTGAAGCTGACCGCCGTGGTCACCATGGCGATGAAAGCCGCACTCCAGGTCGCGGTGGCCGCGCGGCTGAGGCGGATCCGGTTCGGCCCAAGGGTTCGCCACACCGTCCAGATGAAGGTTCCCAGGAACGCCAGATGGGCGGCGAAGATTCCAAGGTTCAGAAACTGGATCAGAGGACTTGGCTGATAGGCCTCTCCGGGGACCGGAAGTCCGTCGACGGCAAGACCGACCATCACAGCCAGCATCGCAAACCCGTAACCCCCTCCGAACACGGCCATCAGCAGAAGGAAGGGCGCGGGCTCGCCTCGACCGGCGCGGGCGAGGCGTTTCAGATAGGCCAGGTCGCTCTCGTCCGAGGGCGAGGTAAAGGCGTCAGGCATGTGGCGGCTCCGGTTTCATCACGACTACTTTCAATTGCAAAGTTGTCGAGTCAAGGGTTCTTGTGGAGGATGCCGGGCAGGAGTCGCTTGTCGCCGCATGCGGCGTTAATCATCGCCGGTGCGTTTCGATGACCGTTTCCTCGATGAACTGAAGGCTCGCCTTCGCCCGTCCGACGTGATCGGCCGGTCGGTGAAGCTCAAGAAACAGGGACGCGAGTGGGTGGGGTTGAGCCCCTTCTCGAAGGAGAAGTCGCCGTCCTTCTTCGTCAACGACGACAAGGGTTTCTTCCACGACTTCTCGTCCGGCAAACATGGAGACGTCATCTCCTTCCTGCAGGAGACGGAGCGGCTGAGTTTCCCCGAGGCGGTGGCGCGTCTGGCGGCCGAGGCCGGGATGCAGATGCCGGCCGAAGACCCGCAGGCCGCCGAGCGCGAGGCCAAGAAACAGGGTCTCGCCGACTGGATGGACCTGGCCCAGAAATGGTTCGCGGCCAATCTGCGTCGGTCGGTCGGCAAGGCGGCGCGCGAGTATCTGGACCGGCGCGGTCTGCCGGAAGACCAGTGGGAGCGGTTCGGCCTGGGCTATGCGCCGAACGACCGCGAGGGGCTGAAGGCGGCCCTGGTCCAGCGCGGGGCCAAGCCCGGCGACCTGGTCGAGATGGGGATGCTGATCTCGCCCGAGGGCGGGGGCAGTCCCTACGACCGGTTCCGCGACCGGCTGATGTTCCCGATCCTGGATGCGCGGGGGCGGATCGTCAGCTTCGGCGGCCGGGCCATGAACCCGGACGACCGGGCCAAGTACCTGAACGGGCCGGAGAGCCCGCTCTTCCACAAGGGGGCGACCCTCTACGGTCTACCCGAGGCGCGGCGCATCCTGGGGGCGGAATCCAAGTCGACCCAGGCCATCATCGTGGTCGAGGGATACATGGACGTCATCGCCTGCCAGCGCGCGGGCCTGCCGGCCGTAGCGCCGATGGGTACGGCTCTGACCGAGGAGCAGATGGCGCTGCTGTGGCGGGTGTCGTCCGAGCCGGTGCTGTGTTTCGACGGGGACGGGGCGGGGCAGCGGGCGGCCTATCGCGCCATCGAGCGGGCCCTGCCGCTGTTGAAGTCGGGGCGGTCGTTCCGTTTCGCCCTGCTGGAAGGCGGGCAGGACCCCGACGACATCCTGAGGGACAAGGGCGCCCCGGCTCTGCGTCAGGCCATGCAGGAGACGCGCGTCTTCGCCGAGGTCCTGTTCCGCCGCGAGGCCGAGGCCGAACCGCTGGATACGCCCGAACGCCGGGCCGGGCTGAAAGGGCGGCTGCGCGAGGCCGCCAACGCCATTCAGGACAAGGACCTGGCCGAACAGTATCGGCGCGACCTGTTCGACCGGTTCGACGCCCTGTTCCCCGGTCGGTCGGCGCCCCAGCAACGCGCGTCCCAGCAGCCGGGCGGGCGCTGGCGGCCCGGCCCGCCGCCGAAGCTGGGGCAGACCGCCGAGGGCGCCTCGGCCATGCAGGCCCTGTCGCGCGCCATCGAGCCGATGGCCGCCGCCCTGGCCCACGGCGCCATCGAGGATCCGGAGCGGATGGACGACCATCTGGAGGCCATCGCCAGCCATGGGTTCGGCGATCCGTCGCTGGACGGGCTGGCGCAGGAGCTGGTCCGCCTGCGTTTCGGGGGGCAGACGCTTGACTCTGCGGCCCTGCGTCGCCATCTCGCGAGCTCCGGACACGATGCTTTAGTGCGCGAGGTCGAGAAGGCGGCGGCAAAGTCCGGCGCGCCTTTCCTGGCCGCAAGTGCGCCCCTCGCCGAAGCAAGGGTCCGGTGGTCGCAAGGCTTCGACGCCCTGACCCGCGTGGCGGGACTGGACGCGGCGCTGGCGTCAGCGAAGTCGGGGGCCGAACACGCCTTCGACGCCTCGGCCTTCAGTCGTCTGAAGGCCGAGCGAGACGCGTTGCGACGAGCCATCAAGACCGGGACGATTTGGGACGATGGAGCGGGTTCGTAACGAACTCAGCGCCGGCGCGTTCTCTTTCGGACTGACTGTTGCAAATTTGCCGAGGGGCCGGCGGCGGCGACCTCGACGCGGAGACACTGACTGAATGACCGATACGCAGGAACAGCCCGAGACGACGACCGCTGACGGGCCGCTGCTCGACCTGACCGATGCCGGGGTCAAGAAATTCATCAAGCAGGCCAAGGCCCGCGGCTATGTCACGATGGAGGAGCTGAACAAGGTCCTGCCGTCGGAAGAAGTCACGCCGGACGCCATCGAAGACACCCTGGCGATGCTGTCCGAAATGGGCGTCAACGTCGTGGAGGCCGAAGAAGACGCGGCCGAGACCACGGGTGGCGAAGTCGCCGAGCGCGCCGAGACCTCGGTCACCGAGGGCGACGCCAAGCCGACCTATGACCGCACCGACGACCCGGTGCGCATGTACTTGAGGGAGATGGGGAGCGTCGAATTGCTCTCCCGCGAGGGTGAAATCGCCATCGCCAAGCGGATCGAGGCCGGTCGCGACGCGATGATCTCGGGTCTGTGCGAGAGCGCCCTGACGTTCGAGGCCATCATGGTGTGGCGCGACGAGCTGGCGAACAACCGCATCCTGCTGCGCGAGGTCATCGACCTGGACGCCACCTATGGCGTGCTGAACCCCTCGTCCCTGCCGCACAACCAGCCCCAGCCGCCCATCCCCGGCCAGCCGGTTCCGCCCAAGGCGGAAGACGAAGGTGCCGATTCCGAAGGCGAAAAGCCGGAAGGCGACGAGGAGGACGAAGATTTCGACGACGGCGGCGGGATGTCGATCTCGGCGCTGGAAGCCGAGCTGCGCGACGGGGTCATGGAGACCCTGGACGCCATCGCCGCCGACTTCGACGCCTTCAGGAAGCTGCAGGAGAAGCTGGTCGAGACGCGGCTGAAGGGCGAGGATCTGAACGCCAAGGACCGCAAGGCCTACGAGACCCTGTCGGCGGCCATCTCGGGCCGGCTGAAGACGCTGAAGCTGAACAACAACCGTATCGAGGCCCTGGTCGAGCAGCTGTACGCCATCAACAAGCGGCTGATCGGTCTGGAAGGCCGCCTGCTGCGGATGGCCGACAGCTACGGCATCTCGCGTCCCGAGTTCCTGAAGGCCTATTTCACCAAGGAGCTGGACCCCAACTGGGCCGAGCAGGTGAAGGACATGGGCGTCCGCTGGACCAAGTTCAGCGACGACCAGTCGACCCAGATCGCGACGATCCGCGCCGACGTCGCGGCCGTCGCGACCGAGGCCGGCCTGCCCATCGACGACTATCGCCGCATCGTCCAGACGGTTCAGAAGGGCGAGCGCGAGGCCCGTCAGGCCAAGAAGGAAATGGTTGAGGCGAACCTGCGCCTCGTGATCTCCATCGCCAAGAAATACACCAACCGCGGCCTGCAGTTCCTGGACCTGATCCAGGAGGGCAACATCGGCCTGATGAAGGCGGTCGACAAGTTCGAGTACCGCCGCGGCTACAAGTTCTCGACCTACGCCACCTGGTGGATCCGTCAGGCGATCACCCGCTCGATCGCCGACCAGGCGCGGACCATCCGCATCCCGGTGCACATGATCGAGACGATCAACAAGATCGTCCGCACCAGCCGTCAGATGCTGCACGAGATCGGTCGCGAACCGACCCCGGAAGAGCTGGCCGAAAAGCTGGCCATGCCGCTGGAGAAGGTCCGCAAGGTCCTGAAGATCGCCAAGGAGCCGATCTCGCTGGAGACGCCGATCGGCGACGAGGAAGATTCGCACCTGGGTGACTTCATCGAGGACAAGAACGCCATCCTGCCCATCGATGCGGCCATCCAGTCGAACCTGCGCGAGACCACCACCCGCGTGCTGGCGTCCCTGACGCCGCGCGAGGAGCGGGTCCTGCGCATGCGCTTCGGCATCGGCATGAACACCGACCACACCCTGGAAGAGGTCGGCCAGCAGTTCTCGGTGACGCGCGAACGGATCCGCCAGATCGAGGCCAAGGCGCTGCGGAAGCTGAAGCACCCGAGCCGGTCGCGGAAGCTGCGGAGCTTCCTGGATAGCTGATGTCAGGCAGTAGGCATTAGGCAATAGGCAATAGGGCCGCTCTGGAAACAGGGCGGCCCTTTCCTTTGATTGGAATGCGCCTTGTCATCCCGGCCGCAGCGAAGCGGAGAGCCGGGACGTGATGTGCTGATATCGTCCTGATCCCGGGCGGCCCGAAGGGCTGAACCGGGATAGAGCTGGGGCGACGACAATCGCTCCGGATGAGCTTCGCTCTCCGGAGCGGGTGGCCTGCGAAGGGAGCACCCTTCTGGCCCGCGTGGGCCGGGCGGTTCAGGAGGGACGGATGGAGGACGTCGGCCCCTTGGTCGACACGGCCTGGCGCCTGTCGCAATCCGTCCGCCACGGCCCGCCTCTACCGCCACTGGAGCCCAGCCGCGAGGTGCAGGAGGCGTGGCGCCGCGCCGAGACCAAGCGGTTGGAGGCCCGCGCCTGGAGCGAGGCCCAGCGTCTGGCCGAGGAGATGCTGAAGGACCGCCCCGTCGCCCTCGCCGGTCCCCTCAGCCTGGCCGCCTACCACTGGCGCGCGCGGGTCCTGGGCCCCGAGGTGGCCGAGGCGGATTTCCAGCGCGGGCAGTATGGCGGCTGGTGGAAGACCTATTGGGACGAGGAGGGGCGGCTGAAGGCGGTGGGATGACTGGCCGGCCTCTCGCCCTGTCCGTGCACAGGATCGTCCGCGACGGAACGGCGTTGAGTCAGGCCTTCACCGGGACGAACGATGCGCGGCGAGCTCGAGACCTATCGGAAGAAGCGGCGGTTCGACGACACGCCTGAGCCCAAGGGGCGGAAGGCCGCGTCGAAGGCGTTGGGCGGGCGCTATCTGATCCAGCGGCATGCGTCGACGCGGCTGCACTACGATTTCCGCATCGAGGCGGACGGGGTGCTGAAGTCCTGGGCGGTGACCAAGGCGCCGTCGCGCGATCCGCATGTGAAACGGCTGGCGGTCGAGGTCGAGGATCATCCGCTCGACTACGGCGGCTTCGAGGGGACCATTCCCGGCGGCAACTATGGCGCGGGGACGGTGCAGATGTGGGATGTCGGCAGCTGGAGCCCGCAGGAGCCGGACCTGGCCGCCGCCTTCAAGCGCGGTCAGATCAAGATGGTGCTGGAGGGCGAACGGCTGAAGGGGAAATGGGCCCTGATCCGGTTGAAGTCCGATCGCGGCAAGCCCCAGAGAACTGGAAAGCAGCGCAACAACTGGCTGCTGATCAAGGAGAAGGACGCGTTCGCCGTCGACGGCGAGGGCGACGCCAATATGGAGATCGACGCCTCGGTCGCCTCGGGCCGGACGATGGCCGAGATCGCGGACGGGCGGAAACAGTGGACGTCGTCGAAGCCCACGGGGCGAAAGGCGCCGCCGAAACCGAAGGCGACGAAGGCCCAGGCCTCGCACGCCAAACGGCCCCACGCCTTCGTGCCGATTCAGCTGTGTCAGGCGGTCGATCACCCGCCGGGCGGGGCGGGCTGGGCGCACGAGATCAAGTTCGATGGCTATCGTATCCAGATCGCCACCGGCGGCGGGCGGGCGACCTTGCGAACGCGCAAGGGTCTGGACTGGAGCGAGCGGTTTCCGGAACTGATGGCGGATGCGGGCAAATGGCCGGACGTCGTGCTGGACGGCGAGGTATGCGCCCTGGCCGAGGACGCCAGTCCGGACTTTTCGGCGCTGCAGGCGGCCCTGTCGGACGGGGAGACGGGCGACCTGGTCTATTTCGCTTTCGACCTTTTGTTCGAGGGGGGCGAGGACCTGAGGGACTTGCCGCTCTCGCACCGGAAGGCGCGGTTGCAGGCGGTGCTGGATCGGCTGCCGAAGGCGGCGGCGAAACGGGTGCGGTTCGTCGATCATTTCGCCTCCAGCGGCAAGGCGGTGCTGGAAAGCGCCTGTCGCATGGACCTTGAAGGGGTGATCTCCAAACGGCTGGACGCCCCGTACCGGGCGGGCCGGTCGACGACCTGGGTAAAGTCGAAATGCCGGGGGCGGGACGAGGTGGTGATCGGCGGCTGGACCTCGGAGGGGGCGCGGTTCCGGTCCCTGATCGTGGGGATCAAGGACAAGGGCGGCCTGAGGCATCTGGGCCGGGTCGGGACCGGGTTCGGCCAGTCGATGCTGAAGACGCTTCTGCCCGCGCTGAAGGCGGTCGAGACGGATCGCAGCCCCTTCGTCGGCAAGGAGGCCCCGAAAAGGACGAGCGCGGCCGGACAGACGGTCCACTGGGTCAAGCCGGTGCTGGTCGCCGAGGTCGAGCACGGCGGATACACCGACGGCGGGTCGTTGCGTCAGGCCGCCTTCAAGGGCCTGCGCGAGGACAAGGCGGCGAAGGAGGTGGACGCCGCACCCCAGGCGCCGAGTTCGGTGGTGAAGTCGGGCAAGCTGGTCGTGGCGGGGGTGACGATCTCCAACCCCGACAAGGTGCTGTGGCCCGCCCATGACGGCGAGGACCCGATCACCAAGGCCGATCTGGTCCGCTATTACGAGGCGGCGGCCGAGCGGATACTGCCCCATGTCGCCGACCGGCCGATCTCGATCATCCGCGCGCCGGAGGGGATCGGCGGCGAACAGTTCTTCCAGCGCCACGCCATGCCGGGGTCGAACCCCCGGCTGAAGCTGGTCGATGTGAAGGAGCGCAAACCCTATGTCTCCATCGTCGACGTCGGCGGGCTGGTCGCCATCGGTCAGGCGGGCGGGCTGGAGCTGCATCCGTGGGGCTGCAAGCCGGGCGATCCGGAGACGCCGGACCAAATCACCTTCGACCTCGATCCCGACGAGGGGCTGGACTTCGCCGATGTGATCGCGGCGTCCAGGGTGGTGAAGGCGAAGCTGGAGAGCCTGGGCCTGCCGCCCTTCGTCAAGACGACGGGCGGTAAGGGGCTGCATGTCGTGGTTCCGATCAAGGCGGACGCGCGCTCGGCCGTGAGCTGGGAGCAAAACAAGGCCTTCGCGAAAGCCGTGTCGGAGGCGATCCGCGCCGACGGTCCCGACCGCTTCACCACGACGCTCGCCAAGAAGGCGCGAGGCGGGAAGATCTTCATCGACTATCTGAGGAACGGGCGGATGGCGACGGCGGTTGCGCCCTGGTCGCCGCGCGCCCGGCCCGGCGCGGGGATCGCGTTTCCGCTGTCCTGGGGTCAGGTGAGGGCGGGGCTGGATCCGAAGGCCTTCACGATCCGCACGGCCCCGGCCCTTTTGAAGAAGGCCGATCCGTGGGCGGGGTTCAGGGACGCGGCGGTGAGTCTGAAACCGGGGCTGAAAAAGATGGGGGTCTAAAACTCTCCGCTCATCCCCGCGAAAGCGGGGACCCAGTTCTGTCGCGAGGCACGGCACCCGGGATGTCGGTTCGCGAGTTTCTCTTCTGACTGATCGCCTAAAGCACTGGGTCCCCGCTTTCGCGGGGATGAGCGGTAGAGAAATTCAGGCGGCCTTCTTTTTGGCAGTCGCTTTCTTGGCCGGAGCCTTTTTCGCCGCCGGTTTCCGACCCGCCGCCGAGCCCTTCAGGCTGTTCCGCAAGGCCTCCATGAGGTCGACCACATTGGTGTCGTCGGGCTCCTCCACCTCGACCACGCCCTTGCCGCCCTTCTGCTTGGCCTTGATCATGGCCCGCAGCGCGTCGTCGTAGCGGTCCTTGAAGGTGGTCGGGTCGAAGGCCGCCTCCTTCTGGCCGATGATGCGGGTGGCGATCTCGACCATGTCCTTGTCGGCCTTCACCGTCGGGATGTCGTCGAAATAGTCGTCGGCGTCGCGGACCTCGTCGTGGGCGCGGAGGGTGAAGGCGACCAGCCCCTTGCCCCGCACCTCCAGCGCCAGCTGACGCTCGCGACCGCGCAGGACCAGGCTGCCGATCGCCACCTTGCCCGCCGCCTTCATGGCGTCGCGGATGACGGCGAAGGCCTCGGCCCCCACCCCCTTTTCCGGCACCACGAAGAAGGGATCGGACCAGTAGAGGCGGTCGATGTCGTGCTCGTCCACGAACCGGTCGATGGAGATGGTGTGGGTGGTCTCCAGCTTGACCTTGTCGAAATCCTTGTCGTCGAACAGGACGTATTCGTCCTTGGACACCTCGTATCCCTTGACCAGATCGGACCGCTCGACCGGCCCGGCGTCGGGGTCGGTCGGGATCATGCGGATGCGGTTGTTGGTCTCCGGATTGATCAGGTGGAAGCTGACCCGCGCGTTCGACGCCGTGGCCGGATAGAGGCCGACCGGACAGGTCACCAGCGACAGTTTCAGATGTCCGTGCCAGGTGGGACGGGCGACCATGGGGCTTCTCCGCGCTTTGCCGGAGTCACAACGGCGTTGCGGGCAGATCCGTTTCTGAAGCCTGTCGAAATCACGGGGCGGCCCACCCTGTGCTCGCCACCCGACTTAGGAACTTCGCACCTGCGACAACATTGATGGCTACGGCCCGAGTGAACGGGTCGGAGCAAGCCGAGCATGAAGATCGCCCAGGTCACGCCGCTGTATGAGGCCGTGCCGCCGAAGCTGTATGGGGGGACCGAGCGGGTGGTCGCCCATCTGACCGACGCCCTGGTCGATCTGGGGCATGAGGTGACGCTGTTCGCCTCGGCGGATGCGCAGACGCGGGCGCGGCTGGCGCCGGTCAGGGACCAGGCGATCCGGCTGGATCCGGCGCCGCTGAAGTCGGATCTGGCGGCGCACATGACCATGCTGTCGGAGGTGATGAAACGGGCCGACGAGTTCGACCTGATCCATTTCCACACCGACATGATCCACTTCCCCTTCTTCCAGCGGATCGCCAACAAGACGCTGACGACCCTGCACGGGCGGCTGGACATGAAGGACCTGCCGGAGGTCTATGAGCGGTGGCCGGAGTTCGGTCTGGTCTCGATCTCGGACGATCAGAGACGGCCCCTGGCCTTCGCCAACTGGAAGGCGACGGTGCATCACGGGATGCCGGCGGAGCAATATGAGTTCTCAGCCAGGTCGGAGGGGTATCTGGCCTTCCTCGGTCGGATCTCGCCGGAGAAGCGACCGGACCGGGCCATCGAGATCGCCACCAAGCTGGGCCGGCGGCTGAGGATGGCGGCCAAGGTGGACGCCGCCGACAAGGTCTATTTCGAGACGAAGATCAAACCGATGATCGACGGCAATCCGCTGATCGAGTTCATCGGCGAGATCGGCGACCATCAGAAGTCGGAGTTCCTGGGCGGGGCCGATGCGCTGCTGTTCCCCATCGACTGGCCCGAGCCGTTTGGGCTGGTGATGATCGAAGCCATGGCCTGCGGGACGCCGGTGGTGGCCTTCCGCTGCGGCTCGACGACCGAGATCATCGAGGACGGGGCGACGGGCTTCCTGGTCGATACGCTGGAACAGGCGGTGGCCGCGGCGGACCGGGCGACGATGCTGGACCGCGAGGCGATCCGGGCGCGGTTCGAACTGAGGTTCTCAGCGACCGCGATGGCGCGGCGGTATCTGGATGTCTACGGCGACCTGCTGGCGCGGAAACCCTACGCCGAGGTCATTCTGGACGATGTGGTGACGCCTCTGAGGCCGCTGGAGGAAGACCGGTCGTTCGCCGTCGGGTGATCCGCGCTGAACCCTTGGCCGGTGTCGAACATTAGACCGGCGAGCGGCCTGTCAGCGCCGCATTCCGGGTGGACGGTCAGGTCAACCTTCAGCCGCATCGCGGAGATCACATGGACGATACCTATTCGGTCCAGACCACGGCCGCCGAGGTCAGCGACACCGGCACGCTGGAGACGTTGCAGGCGCTGAAGGACGGCGACACCTTTCTGGTGGCCGACGGCTGGGGCGATCTGAAGGGCGGGGCGGACGGCCTGTTCGACAAGGACACCCGGCTGTTGTCGCGGTTCGTGATGACGGCGGGGCTGGCGCGGCCGTCGCGGCTGAGTTCCGGCGTGTCGCGGGACAACGTCTTCTTCACCGCCCATTCGACCAACCGGCCCCTGCCGCCCATGGGCGGGCGGTCGGCGCCGGCGGGGGTGCTGCATATCGAGCGGCGTCGGTTCCTTTGGGACCAGCGGATGTTCGAGCGGGTCAGGATGTCGAACCACGGCATCGAGGACGTGCTCTTGCCGCTGGCCTTCGATTTCGGCGCGGACTTCGCCGACATCTTCCAGGTGCGCGGGACGCTGAGGGAGAAGCACGGGACGCTTCACACGCCGACGCACGATGGACGGCGGGTGGTGTTCCGCTACACCGGTCTGGACGGAGTGGATCGGACCAGCTGCCTGTCCTTCTCGGAGCCGCCGGCGCGGCTGAACGGGACGCGCGCCGAGTTCATGTTCAGCCTGCCGACCGGCAAGAGCGTCGATCTCTACATCGAGTGCGGGGCCGAGGCCTGTATCGCGCCGGACGCGGCGCGGTGGCGGGAGAACGCCCTGCTGGCCCGGCTGTCGATGCGGCGTCGGCGTCGGCGCGGGGCGTCGTTGCGGGGGCCGCGCAGTCCGCTGTTCAACGCCTGGCTGGACCAGTCGCGGGCGGACATGGCGCTGTTGACCACCGACCTGCCGACGGGACCGTATCCGTATGCGGGGACGCCGTGGTTCTCGACGCCGTTCGGGCGCGACGGGATCCTCAGCGCATGGCAGATGCTGTGGCTCGATCCGTCGCTGGCGCGGGGCGTCCTGACCTATCTGGCGTCCCGACAGGCGACGGAGGTTTCGGCGTTCAGGGACTCGCAGCCCGGCAAGATCATGCACGAGACGCGCGGCGGCGAGATGAGCGCCCTGCACGAGGTGCCGTTCGGCCTCTACTACGGCGGGGTCGACACCACCTGTCTGTTCGTCGCCCTGGCCGGCGCCTATGCGAAGCGGACCGGCGATCTGGAGCTGATCCGCAGGCTGTGGCCCAATCTGGTCGCGGCGACCGAGTGGATGCGGGACTATGGCGACAGTAACGGCGACGGGCTGATCGACTATGCCCGCGCGGCCGAGACAGGTCTGTCGAACCAGGGCTGGAAGGACAGTGAGGATTCGATCTTCCACAGCGACGGACGGTTCCCGAAGGGGCCGATCGCGCTCCTGGAAGTGCAGGGCTATGCCTATGCGGCCTGGCTGGCGATGGCGGATCTGGGCGTCCGGCTCGGGGATGCACGGGCCCAGGCCTGGGAGGATCACGCCCACGAGGTGCGCTTCCTGGTCGAGAACAAATTCTGGATGGAGGACGAGGGCTTCTACGCCATCGCCCTGGACGGCGACGGGGAACAGTGCCGGTCGATAGGGTCGAACGCGGGCCATCTGTTGTTCAGCGGCCTGCCGTCGCCGGAGCGGGCGGCGAAGGTGACGCAGCGGCTGCTGTCCAGCGAGTTCAGAAGCGGCTGGGGTTTGCGGACGCTCGCCAAGGGTCAGGCCCGGTTCAACCCGATGAGCTATCACAACGGCTCGGTCTGGCCGCACGACACCTCGCTGGGCGTCGCCGGCATGGCGCGCTATGGCGAGCGGGACGCGGTGTCGATGATCCTGGGCGAGATCTATACCGCCGCCAGCCACTTCCACATGCGGCTGCCCGAGCTGTTCTGCGGCTTCGAGCGCGAACCGGGCGAGGGGCCGATCGCCTATCCGGTGGCCTGCCTGCCCCAGGCCTGGGCGGCGGGCTCGGCCTTCCTGATGCTGCAGGCGGCGCTGGGCGTGGATGTCGATGCGCTGGAGGGGGTGGTGTTGGTCAACAACCCGACCCTGCCGACCGGGGTGGACCGGCTGACGGTGTCGAACCTGGGCGTCGGAGACTCGCGTGTCGATCTGATCTTCGAGCGGATCGGCGAGGGCACCGTCCTGATGCCGCGCGGCAAGACCGGCGACGTGCGGATCGCGACCGTTCGCTGAGGATCAGGCGAGCGGCGATCCGTCGCGTGACGCGGTGCACCCAGAGATTGTTGCAAAGCCGCGCGTCGCCCTCTAGCCAAGAGCTCCAGTCAAGGTGGTCGCAGCGTCAGGTGAGTAGGTCCATGAGTTCGAACGCAGGCGAAATCGTCGATCAGGCCTATCGCTGGATCCTGGGGCGCGAGGCGGACCCGGACGGACGCGCCTTCTACGTCGGGGCGGTGGAGCGCGGCCAGCTGGACGCGGCCAGGCTGCGTCGGCTGTTCCTGGACTGCGACGAGTTTCAGAGCGGGCCGTCGCTGACGGTGGTCGAAAGCGACGGGGTCCATGTCGTGGTCGATCCGAACGAGCCCGATTTCGGCGCCACCATCGCCCATCACGGCACCTGGGAGCCGACGATCGGGCAACTGATCGAAGACTCCCTTCCGGTCGGCGGGGTCTTCATCGACGTGGGCGGTAACGTGGGGGTCATGTCCTTCCGGGCCGCGCGCAAGGTGGGGCCTGGCGGCCGGGTGTTCGCCTTCGAGCCCAACCCCCTGAACGTCGACCGTTTCCTGCGGGGCGTGATCGCCAACGCCCTGACCAACGTGACCCTGTTCCCGGTGGCCGCGTCCGACCGGACCGGGCCGGTGTTCACGCTGAAGAATTCCAACGGCAAGGTGGTGGCGGCGACCGACGTGCTGCAGGCCGAGAACGCCAGCCAGGCCATGGTCCCCGACGATCTGCTGGTCCATCTGGACCGGATCGATCTGGTCAAGCTGGACATCGAGGGTTTCGAGGTTCAGGCCCTGCGCGGGTTGACGGCGACGCTGGCCAGGCACCGGCCCAAGGTGCTGTGCGAGTTCAATCCCGTGTGCCTGCGCCCGCACGGCGGGGTCGAGCCCGAGGTGCTGGCCGATCTGATCTTCTCCATGACCGGGCGCGTCACGGTGATCCACGGCGACGAGTTTTTGGGCGAGGTCGACAGCGCGGCGGCACTGATGGATCTGTGGCGACACCGCGATGCGGCGATCGCGGCGACCGGCCATCTGCCGGCCGGCTGGACCCATTTCGACCTCTTCTTCCAGGTCGATCGCTAAGAAGCACGCGGGAGGGGCGTCAGGCCCGGTGAACGCGGGCCCTGGCCCAGACGATCGCGGCGACACAGGTCGCGATCAGGGCGGCGAAGATCCAGTCCCAGACGCCGTCCGTCAGCAGGGCGCCGACGAGGCCGGTCAGACTGAGGACGCCCAGTGCCAGTGGCCACTGGAAGATCCGCCAAAAGCTCTGGTCCTTGAGGTTCTTCCGGCTCATGCGCGCTTCTTCTTGGTGAGCCAGAGGTAGAGGCCGGATCCCAGGATGACGATGGTGGCGAGGTCCAGAAGGGCCCAGAGGATCTTCAGGGCCAGTCCGCCGTAGTCGCCGAAGTGGAGCGGCTGGGACAGCGACAGGGTCTTCACATACCAGGGCATGGGGGCGACGGCGGCCAGTTCGCCGGTGCGGATGTCGATCAGGGCGGGCGTGATCATGTGCGTCGTCAGCGGCGTGTCGCCGTGGAAGAAGACCGCATAGTGGTGGTCGGTCGTGTACTCCGTGCCGGGGAAGGCGACGAACTGGAGCTGCATGCCGGGCAGGGCTTTCTGCGCGCGTTCGACGGCGGCGGCGAGGGAGGAGCGTTCCGACAGGGGCGCGGGGGATGCGTGGGCGGCGGCGAGCTCGGCCAGGGCGTCTTCCTTCCACACCGCGAGGATGGGCGTGGCCAGGGTGTTGACGATGCCGGTCACCCCGACGACCAGGACCCAGGCCACGGTGACCGCGCCCAGGAGGTTGTGCCAGTCGAGCCAGCGGGTGCGGGCGGCCTTCTCCAGACGCAGGGTCCCGAACGGCAGGCGGCGCATGAAGGGGGCGTAGAGGACGACGCCCGACACCACGGCGACGACGAGCAGAAGGCCCATGAAGCCGAGGAACAGCATTCCGGGCAGGCCCAGGAACATGTCGGTGTGAAGCTGGAGGATGAACTCCATCACCGGGTGGCCGGCGACCAGGGGAGCCGCGTCGCCACTGGTCTGGTCGATGGGCTGGAAATGGTAGGCGGTCGAGCCGGGCGGGGCGGAGGTGACGTTCACCACCGGCCGGTCCTCGTCGAAGCTCATGAAGGCGGGGACGTCGCCCGGGTGGCGGGCGAGGGCCGTGTTCAGGACCTGATCGAGGTCGAGTTTGGGCCCTTCCGGGTTCGCCGCCTCCCACGGCTCATGGAGGAGGACCTCGTTGAGCTCATGGGAGAAGACCAGCGGCAGGCCCGTGACGCACAGCATCAGGAGGAAGAGCGTGGAGACCAGGCTCGACCATTTGTGCGTCCAGGACCAGGCGCGGATCGTTGACGGCTTCATACGCCCTTAGAACTCGGCGGAGACCGAGAGGGAAAGGGTGCGCGGGGCGCCCAGCGACAGATAGTTGGCGCCCGGATAGCCGCCGACGGCGACCCACTGGTCCTTGTCCGCGATGTTCTGGATGCGGGCGCGGGCGGTCAGGTCGCGACCGCCGGCCGTGAAGGCGTAGCGGACGCCGGCGTCGAAGCGGGTCCAGCTGTCCAGCTGGACGGTGTTCAGGGCGTCGACTTCCTGTTCGCCCGTGTAGACCGCGCGGCCTTCGAGGGTCAGGCCGGCGAGTTGCGGCACGTCCCACTCGACGTTGACGTTGCCCTGGACCTCGGGGGCGCCGATCGGGGTCTTGCCGGCGAGGGCGGCTGTGGCCGTCTTCGTCAGCTCGGCGTCGAGGAAGGTCCAGCCGCCCAGGATGCGCAGGCCGTCGCGCGGCTCGCCGAAGAAGGCGATCTCGAGGCCCTGGTTGCGTTGCTCGCCATTGGCGCCGAAGCGGTTGTTCTGGATGAAGGCGCTCTGCTGCGTCGTGCGGAACAGGCTGACCGAGCCGCCGAAGCGACCCACGTCATACTTCATGCCGACCTCGAACTGCTCGCCGACGAAGGGCTCCAGCACTTCACCCGGGTTGGCGATCTGGGTTCCGCCGGGGGTGTTGAGCGGCGCCGTCTGGCCGGGGATCAGGGCCTCGGCGTAGTTGGCGTACAGCGAGATCTGTTCGATCGGCTTGTAGACCACGGCCACGGCCGGGGTGATGGCGTCGCTGCTGTACTGGCTGAGGAGGGCGCCGGTGTTGTAGTCGAAGGCCTTGGTCTCGATCTCCTGATAGCGGGCGCCGAGGGTGACCAGGAGGCGGCCGTCCATGAAGCCCAGCATGTCGGCGAGCGCCAGGCTGCCGTAGTCGACGGCGCCGACTTCGCGCGGCGAAGACAGGTTGCCGCCGACGAAGAAGTCGGCGACCGGCGGGGCGACGGCGACCGGGTTGTAGAGGTTCGAGGCGAAGCCCGCGAAGTTCGAGAAGGCGTAGGCGTTCTTCTCGCGCGACTGGACCATCGAGGCCGAGGCGACGATGCGGTGGTTCACCGGGCCGGTGTCCAGCTCGGCGCGGACGCCGATGTCGCCGGACCAGACGCTGTCCTTGCGGTGGTTGTCGAAGCGGTAGGCCGAGGTGACGCCGTTCGGCTGGGCCGTCGGGTTGGCCAGGCTGTTCCGCTCCTCGCCTTCACGACCGCCCAGGGCGGCCCAGGCGGTGACGCTGTCGGTCAGGTCGAACTCGCCGCGGGCGACGCCGAACAGCTGGGTCTCGTCGGTGTAGGTCCAGGGCTGGGCGAAATTCTTCGACGCGTCCGGGGCGGCCGGGACGGCGCCGGTCGGGGTCACGGTCGGACGCGGGGCGTCGATCCGCTGGTCCTGCCAGCCCAGGTCGGCCGAGAAGCGGGCGCGGTCGCCGCGACGGTCCAGGCCCAGGCCGATGACGTTCAGGGTGCGCTCCTGATCGTCCACCGCGCCCTCGCCGTCGCGACGGGCGACGTTGAGGCGCAGGCCGTATTCCTGATCGGCGCCGAAGCGACGGGCCACGTCGCCGGCGACGTAGACTTCGCCGCCGCCTTCCAGACCGACGGTGGCGCGGGTCAGGGGATCGTTCCCGGCGCGCTTCGGCGTCAGGTTGATGCTGCCGCCGATGGCCGAACCGCCGGGGGCCGCGCCGTTCAGGAAGGCGGTGGCGCCGTGGAAGACCTCGACCCGCTCCAGGAACTCCGAGGCCACGAACTGGCGCGGCAGGATGCCGTAGAGACCGTTGTAGGTCATGTCGTCCGAATAGATCGGGAAGCCGCGCAGGATGTAGAGCTCCTGGAAGTTGCCGAAGCCCTTGGAGACGCGGACGGCGGGGTCGTTCTGCAGCACGTCGGCGACGCTGCGGGCCTGCTGGTTGCGGGCCAGTTCCTCGGTGTAGGCGGTGACGGCGAAGGGGGTATCGAGCTGGCCGAGCGTGCCGAACATGCCGACGCGTGCGCCGCGCGCGACCTGACCGCCGGCATAGGGGGCCGAGATGCGGACCTGCGAGCCCGTGACGATGACCTCTTCCAGCTGGTCCGTCTGTTGCGTCGTCTGGGCCTGGGCGGCGCCGGCGAGGACGAAGAGGGCGGTGGTGGAGAGGGCGAGGGTGCGGAACATGGGAGTGACCTGAAAATGAGAACTGGTCGCATATATGTTTGTGCGAGTGCGAACAAGCGGCGCTTTTGTGGCGGTTCGCCGTGTGGGGTTGCCGCGAGAGCGGTCGTCAGGAATGTCGGAGAAGGGTGGGACGCTGACATGAAAACGGCCCCGCCTGTCGCCAGTGGGGCCGTTTCCTAATTCAGAAAGCGGAGTCGATTAAGCCACCATACGACGACGCTGGATGTATAGGGCCGCTCCGCCCGCCAGGACCGTGCCAAACAGAATCATCGCCCATTCCGACAGGGTTGGAACGGGGGCCGGAGCCGCATCCGTATAGGTGGCGCGGAAAAACCCTTCGTTGCCCGAGCTCTCGCCGAAGCCATCGAAGAAGCCACCGTCGAGGTAGAAGTTGCCACCTCGGAGGACAGCGGCAGCGTTGAGGGGGACCGCACTATAGCCGACGATCACGAACTGCTCGCCCGGCGTGACCGGAAGCCCGGCCCCTGACAGGGTCAGGGTATCCATCTCATAGGCGGGGTAGGCAGAGCCGGCGCCGATCGTTTCCGCCGAGGAATCGACGAGGGCGCCGACCGCGCCGCTGCTGTATCGATAGAGCCGCAGCGAGTAGGCGTCAGGCGTGGATATGTAGGCTACGCCCAACGCGGCGGATGTCAGATGGGTCACGCCGGCGGGAACGGTGAAGACCTGACCTGTGCCTATGCCGCCGTCCATGGGCTGGGCGCCGTCGGGCGTGCCAGTGGAAAAGTCCGTGGTGGTCTGAGCCCAAGCCGGAGCCGGAACCGCAGCGATCATGGTCAGGATCGCCGCCGAGGCGACGATAGCGGCAAGACATTTCATGGAAATCCCCCTTACTGACTCGTAGTTCTGGCAGTGGTCTGAGCCGATAGCAACGGCGTTCCGGCATGTGTCCAGACCCGGCCAAAAGCGCTGATCCGCGTCTCACGGCTTGAGATTTGGGGAGCAGCCGACGCGGGCTGACCGCAATTTTTCGGCGGGTTCGCCGCAACAGACCGGCGGGCCGTCCGCCGCTTCCTGAAATGGGAGAGATTATGACCGTCAATGTCCTGATCCCCGCCGAACGCGGTCACTCGTTCAATCACGGCCCCCCGCCGCCACTGAGACAAAAGAAAGGGCGGCGCCGGGGGGAAGACGCCGCCCTCAGTGGGGGAGGAACCGTATCTCGCCACGCCTCGGGTCAACCGCCCGGCGCGGCCTCGCGCCCCCTAGAAGAAGCCGAGTTTGTCGGGGCTGTAGCTGACCAGGAGGTTCTTGGCCTGCTGGTAGTGGTCCAGCATCATGCGGTGGTTCTCGCGGCCGATGCCGGACTTCTTGTAGCCGCCGAAGGCCGCGTGGGCGGGGTAGGCGTGGTAGCAGTTGGTCCAGACGCGACCGGCCTCGATGCCGCGACCGGCGCGGTAGGCGGTATTCATGTCGCGGGTCCAGACGCCGGCGCCCAGGCCGTATTCGGTGTCGTTGGCGATGGCGATGGCCTCGTCCAGGGTCTTGAAGGTGGTGACCGACAGGACCGGCCCGAAGATCTCCTCCTGGAAGACCCGCATGTGATTGGCGCCCTTGAAGATGGTCGGCTTGACGTAATAGCCGCCGGCCAGGTCGCCGGAGAGTTCGGGCTGGTCGCCGCCGGTCAGGACCTCGGCGCCCTCGGCACGGCCGATGTCGAGATAGCCGAGAATCTTCTTGAGCTGGGCGTCCGAGGCCTGGGCGCCGACCATGGTGTTCGGATCGAGCGGGTCGCCGGCGACGATGGCTTCGACGCGGGCGATCGCCTTCTCCATGAAGGCCTCATAGATGTCCTCGTGGACCAGGGCGCGCGAGGGGCAGGTGCAGACCTCGCCCTGGTTCAGGGCGAACATGGCGAAGCCTTCCAGCGCCTTGTCGAGGAAGGCGTCGTCGTGATCCATCACGTCCTTGAAGAAGATGTTCGGCGATTTGCCGCCCAGCTCCAGCGTGACCGGGATGATGTTCTGGGTCGCGTATTCCATGATCTTCTGGCCCACGGCGGTGGAGCCGGTGAAGGCGATCTTGGCGATGCGCGGGTTGGTGGCCAACGGTTCGCCGGCCTCCTTGCCCGTGCCCGAGACGATGTTGACCACGCCCGCCGGGATGAGATCCTGGATCAGTTCGATGACCAGAAGGATGGAGGCGGGCGTCTGTTCGGCCGGCTTCATCACCACGCAGTTGCCGGCGGCGAGCGCGGGGGCCAGCTTCCAGGCGGCCATCAGGATGGGGAAGTTCCACGGGATGATCTGGCCCACCACGCCCAGCGGCTCGTGGAAATGATAGGCGACGGTGTCGTTATCCAGCTGGGAGATGCCGCCTTCCTGGGCGCGGATGCAGCCGGCGAAATAGCGGAAATGGTCGATGGCCAGCGGGATGTCGGCGGCCAGGGTCTCGCGGACCGGCTTGCCGTTCTCCCAGGTCTCGGCCTCGGCGATGGCCTGGAGGTTCTGCTCCATGCGGTCGGCGATCTTGTTGAGCAGGACAGCCCGCTCGGCGACAGACGTTCTGCCCCAGGCATCCTTCGCGGCATGGGCGGCGTCGAGCGCCAGTTCGATGTCGGCCGCGTCCGATTGCGCGACTTCGCACAGGACGCGGCCGTTCACCGGGGAGGTGTTCTCGAAATAGCGACCGGCGACGGGGGCGACCCACTCGCCGCCGATGAAGTTCTCGTAGCGGGGTTTGAACTTGGGCGTCACGGCGCGGATGAAGTCGGGCTTGGTCATCTGAGGTCTCCGTTGTTTCCAGGCGCGCCGGTTGGTGGCGTCGTCGTTGGAGACAGAAGGGGGCCTGGGGTGCGGCGAGGCTAGGGGTGCGAAGGATGGTGCGGCGCACACCTGTCGCAGGGGTGAGACAGGTTTCCTTCTCCCCTTGCGGGAGAAGGTGGCCGAGCGAAGCGAGGTCGGATGAGGGGTACGGGGACGCGGGCGCGATGCGTCCGGTGCTCACCCGGCTGAAGTGAGTTTCACCCCTCACCCGATCGCGCGAGGACGATCGCTACGCTCTCGTGCGCGATCTCCCTCTCCCGCAAGGGGAGAGGGTCAGAGACCCAGCCGGTTCATCTTGCGGTGCATGGTCGCGCGGCTGACGCCGAGGGCGCGGGCGGCGGCGGAGACGTTGCCGCCGGAGCGGGCGAGGGCGCGGCGGACGGCGCCGCGTTCCGCTTCGAGAAGGTCGGCGTCCGACGCCCGGCCCAGCAGGTCGGCGGCGGGGAGTTGGGCGGCGATGCGGGCGTCGGTGATCTTGAGCGCCAGACGGGCGGCGCGGGTGGCGCCGATGACGAGGTCGTCGCGGTCCACGGCCAGCAGGGCGGCGGAACGGTCGGCGTCGTTTCCGGCCAGAACGATGCGGGCGTCGGCGAAGGCCTGGCGGAAGGCTTGCGTCTCGATGGCGCGGGCGGCGTCTCCGACGGCGTTGGAGATCAGGCCCAGCATGATGGCGGTGGCGTCGGCGCGGGCGGAGGAGACGTCCAGAGCGCCCGCCAGCCGACCCAGATGGTCGTGGATCGGGTGGGTGGTGCAGCTGAGGCCGGTGTTGCGGGTGTGGAAATGCTGGTCGCGGTGGATGGTGACGGGGCGGTGCTCGGCCAGGGCCGTGCCGATGCCGTTGGTGCCCTCGGCGGCCTCGGACCAGTCGGCGCCGGGCCAGAGGCCCCACTGGTGGAAGGTGTCGTCGTCGACGGGGGAACCGCGGCGGTCCACCGCGATGCCCTGCGCGTCGGTCAGGATCACACAGCAGCCGGTGTCGCCCACCGCCTGGAACAGGCGGTCCAGCACGGGCTGGGCGGCGAGGGTCAGGGGCTCCATCGCCTGACGGGCCTCGCGGAGACGTTCGGCGGTGACGGTGCGGGCGCGGCCCCCATCCTCGGGCGCCAGACCGTGCAGGGTCATGGAGCGGCGCCACGAGGCGGCGATGGCGGAGCGCGCCGGCCCCGCCTCGTCGTCGATCGCGCGCCGGATCCGGTCCGGGTGCTCTGCGTCCGCCCTGGCGTCCACGTTGTGCTCCGTGGCCTGTGATCAGGAGTTCAGCAAAGGCCCGAACCGGCCCCAAGTAAAGCGCGACCTTAGGAGGGGGCTAGCGCGCGCGGGCTCTAGCGCTCTTCGAAAATGGGTTCGAAGCCGCCCCACATCATGCGCTTGCCGTCGAAGGGCATGTCCATGTCCTGCCAGGCCGGGTCGGTTTCCATCGTGGCGAAACAGGCGTCGGCGGTCGCGCGGTCGGGCCATTTCAGCCAGGAGAAGACGACGACCTCGCCCTCTTCCAGCTTCACGGCCAGGTCGAAGCCGGTGACCTTGCCGGGCGGGACGTCGACGCCCCAGGTCTCGACCTGTTCGATGGCGCCGTACTTCTTGAACAGGGGCCAGCTCTTGGCGGCCGAGGCGATGTAGCGATCCTTGTCGGCCGCTTTGACGGGGGTGAGGAAGCCGGAAACGTAGGGCATCTTGGTTCTCCTTCGGAGGGCGCTACCGCTCGGCTCGCGGAGCCTCGCTGCTTGAGCGCCGGTTGGTTGGGGTAGTCGTGGTGGCTCGTGTGGTCTTGAGGTGACCGTGGGGCAGACGTCGGGGAGGGTCTTGTACGAAGCCGTCAGCCGGCGGCGTCGGCGGCGGCTTCCAGGGCGGCGATGTCGATCTTTCGCATCGTCATCATGGCGCCGAAGGCGGCCTTCGCGCGGGCGGGGCTCTCCTTGTAGAAGGCCATCAGGCGTTTGGGCGTGATCTGCCAGTTGACGCCCCAGCGGTCCTTGCACCAGCCGCACATGCTCTCCTCGCCGCCGTTGCCGACGATGGCGTTCCACAGACGGTCGGTCTCGGCCTGGTCGTCGGTGTAGATCTGGAAGGAGACGGCTTCCGACTGCGGGAACTGGGGTCCGCCGTTGAGGCCGAGGAAGGTCTTGCCCGCCAGGGTGAACTCCACGACCAGCTCCTCGCCCGCCTTGGTCGAGGGATTGTCCGTCGGGCTGGAGAAGGTCGAGTCGACATGGCTGTCGGGCAGGCCGAGCGAGACGTAGAAGTCAGCGGCGGCGCGCGCTTGGCCGAGGTCGTACCAGATGCAGGGGGTGATCTTGTCGGGCATGGGGGTCGCTTCGCTCCTTTTTGGTGGCCCTATGGTCGGCTCGCGGAGCCTCCCGGCTTGAGGGCGGTTGTTGGCGCCCAACGCTCGCGACGCGTTCCCGCCTGCGCGGGAATGACGAAGCTCGCTACTTGAGGCGCGGGGTTTGAGGCGTGACGCTCCGAAAGGAACGCGGGGCGTTCGCGCCCGCTCCGCTGTCGGGGCGGTTGCGGATCAGGCCGCCTGCATGTCCGGCGGGCCGTCGGCGGCGGCCTGGGGGTCCATCCAGACGTTCTCCCAGATGTGGCCGTCGGGGTCGCGATAGCTACGGCCGTACATGAAGCCGAAGTCCTGGGCCGGGGTCGGGTCGGGGCTGCCGCCGGCCTTCGTCGCCTTCTCGACGATGCTGTCGACGTCGTTCTTGTCCTCGCGGGTCAGGCACAGGAAGACCTGGGCGCCCTTGTGCGCGTCGATGATCGGAATGTCGCCGAAGGTCGCCCATTTCGCGTGGGTCAGCAGCATCACATAGATGGTGTCCGACAGGACCATGCAGGCGGCGGTGTCGTCCGAAAACATCGGGTTCTTCACCCCGCCGACCGCCTCATAGAAGGCGACGGACCGCTGCAGGTCGGTGACGGGCAGATTGACGAAGAGCATCTGGGGCACGGCTTCATCCTTGTTGGGCGCTACCGCTCGGCTCGCGGAGCCTCGCTGCTTGAGCGCATGGTTGTGGCCTATCGCTCGCGGCTTGAGGCCCGGTGATCTGACGTTGCGAAACTAGGTCTATGAGATTATCTTAGTCAACAATGAAGTTAGAAAAAATAACTAATGAGTCTGCGAAGGCCGCCGGGCGGCGCTATCACGACGCCTGCGGGGCGGCGCATGGGCTGGGCCTGGTGGGCGAGCGCTGGGCCCTTCTGGTCATGCGCGAGCTGATGCTGGGGCCGCGTCGGTTCGGGGATCTGAAGGCGGACCTTTGCGGTCTGTCGGCCAATGTCCTGACGCAGCGGCTGGAAGGGCTGGAGGAGGCGGGCATCGTGCGGAAGCGGAAGCTCCCGCCGCCGGCCTCGGTGCAGGTCTATGAGCTGACGGACTGGGGTTACGAGGCCCGGCCGGTGTTCGAGGTTCTGGGAAAATGGGCGGCGCGTTCGCCGCGCCACGACCCGACCCTGCCGATCAGCGCGGTGTCGGTGATGATGAGCCTGCGGACCATGTTCGATGCCGACACGGCGGACGGACTGGAGGCGCGGATCGGTTTCGTGTTCGGGGATCGCAGCTTCGTGGCGACGCTGGCCGGCGACGAGCTGACCGACGAACAGACCGGCGTCGACGACTGCGACGTGGTGTTCGCCTGTGCGCCGGCTGTGGTGCCGGAATATGTCTACGGCAAGCGGTCGCTGGTCGAGATCGAGGCCGAGGGGCGGATGACGGTCACGGGCGACCGCGCCCTGGCCGAGCGGTTCCAGACCTTCTTCGACCTGCCCGAGAAAGCGGGTTAGGCGAACAGGTCCAGCAGGCGGCCGGTCGTCTCGTTGACGCTCTTCAGGACGGCGATGTTGGCGGCGACAGCCACCTTGGCCTGGGTCTGTTCGACCAGTTCTCCGGCGATGTTGTCGAGCGAGCCGCCCTGGGACATTCGCACGGCGCTCTGTTCGAACCGGGCCATGGCGGCGGTGACGCCGGAGGCGGCGATGGAGGAGGCGTTCATCGCGAGATCCTGAGGTTGGTGATGTCGCGGCCGATGGCCTGGAACGACTGGCGCAGGTCCGAACCGCTGGTGGGCAGATAGACGTAGTCGGGGCTGCTGGCGCAGCCGTTGACCAGATTGCGGGCCCGCTGGTCGTTCACGACCTGGAAGCCGACGGTGTAGACGATGACGCCGGCCTGTTTCATCGCCGTACACAGGGCCATGGACTGGTCGAAGGCCGAGCCGTTCGGTGCATCGCAGTTGATGTGGGTCGCGTTGGCGTCGGAGCCCGTGGTCGAGTCCTGGCTGATGACCCCCGAGCAGTAGGCCGAGTTGTATTCGCCGTCGGTCATGAGGACCACGGCCTTCAACGTCTCCCTGGCGTAGGCGCCGGCCGCGCCCGAGGACGACCACATGGAGTTGAAGTTCGGCGAGACCGTGTACCAACCCCAGGCCACGCCGACGTGACCGCCGGTCGATCCGGACGCCGTCAGGCCGTCGATCTGGCTCTTGATCGTCGTGATGTTGCTGGAGAGCGGGCGGACCAGGTTCGACAGGCAGGGGTTCGACGGGGCGGGGTAGTTGAAGCTGACCCGCGTGGTGGACGGGGAGACGTCGCGATAGGCGTTGCTGCCCGTGCGCTCGGTGACGCAGGTCGAGGCGGAATAGGACCTCAGATTGCCCTCGGCATTGGTGAAGACCCGCCAGGTGCAGCCGTACTGGCCGCACCACGACTTGCCGCCCGCGCTGAAGACGCCGTAGCCGACCGTGTCGATCGTATACTGGTTGGCGTTGACGTAGGTCGCGCTGTAGCCCGTGTCGTTCAGCTGATCCATGCCGCCGATATCGGTCAGATAGACCGAGGCGTCGCTGGTGTTCGGGATGCCGTGGCCGTTCGCGGTCACCGTCGGATTGCAGTCCGTGCGGGCGCATTTGGCGACATAGGTCAGGTTGTTGTTCGAGAAACTGGACCAGCTGGAGCTGCTGACACCCGACAGCTGGAAGGTGTTGGTTGCGCGGTTGGCAACGGTGAAGATCCGGCCGTTCATCTGGCTCATATTGCCCTGACCCCAGATGACGACCTTGTCGCCGTTGGCGAAGCCGTGGGCTGCGGCGGTGATGACGGCGGGGTTGGCCCGCGTCGCGGCGGTCACCAGTTTCGGCGTGCCGGTGTACCAGGTGATGGCCGAGATGTTGGTCGAGCCGATCGGCGTGCCGCGCGCGGTCGCGGCCGCCGTGCCGACGTTCACCGCCATCGAATAGGGGACGATCGAGACCTTGGAGTACCAGGGCGTCTGGACATCCTGAACCACGATGTCGACCAGGTCCTTGGCGGCCAGTTTCAGGTCCGAGATCTTGCTGCCCAGCATCGACCCGGTGGTGTCGAGCACCAGGGCGACCTCGACGTTCTGGGACGAGCGGGTCACCTCGGAGTGGGCGCCGACGGGGATGATGCTGCCGGTCGCGGCGCCGGTCCGAGGCAGGATGATGCTGGCGACCAGGGCCGAGACATTGACCGTGGCGTCGCCGATCACCGTGCCGTTGCTGTCCAGCCGGAAGGTGGTCGCGCTCGTGACAAGGCTGATGTCCTTGTAGGGGGCGAGGTTCGCCTGGAGCGAGGCGAGGCCGACCTGGGTGATGCCGGCGTCGTCGATATACTGGGAGCGGGCGGCGGCCAGGGTCGCGGCGTCGAGCGCATCCTGAAGGTTGGCCTTCACCGTCGAGGCGCGGTGGATGTCGATGCCGCCGAAGGTGATCAGGAGCAGCAGCGGGATCACGAAGGCCGAGATCATGGCCACGTTGCCGCGCCGATCGGACGCGAAGCCGCGCACGACATCGCGCGCTCGCTGCATCATCCGGTTCACGATCCTCATGGTCCACCCGCGCTGGCGGCGGCCCGGTCGGCGGGCCGCAATCGACCTGATCTAGCGCGAGACGGTTAAGGGATCGGTCCAGCCGTAGGGTTAACGATTTCCCAGCACGCAGGCGGCCAGGCCTTCGTTGCGGACCACGCGGGCGCTGGCCTGGACGCGGGACGCACGACGCCGGACGTAGGGGCCGGGCTCGGCGGCGTCGTAGCGGCGGGGCGAGGGCAGGATGGCGGCGATGCGGGCGGCCTCGCGGGGCGTCAGGTCGGCGGCGGATTTGCCGAACCAGTGCCGGGCCGCGGCCTCGGCGCCGTAGACGCCCGGCCCCATCTCGGCGACGTTCAGATAGACCTCCATGATTCGGCGCTTGGACCAGACGGTCTCGATCATCAGGGTATAACCGGCCTCGAAACCCTTGCGGATCCAGTCGCGGCTGGGCCACAGGAAGACGTTCTTGGCCGTCTGCTGACTGATGGTGGAGCCGCCGCGCACCTTCCGGCCGCGCTCGTTGTTCTGGAGCGCCTTTTCGATGGCCTCCATGTCGAAGCCGCCGTGCGAGCAGAAGCGGGCGTCCTCCGCCGCGATGGCCGAGGCGACCAGGTTGGGCGAGATCTGGTCGAGCGACCGCCAGCGGTAGTCCAGCCCGTTTCCGGCGATGAACTCGCGCACCATCAGAAGGGTGAGGGGCGGCGGGGCCAGGGTGTGGACCACCACCCCGCCGATCGGCAGCAGGGCCAGGATCAGGAGGGCGGTCAGGATCGGGCGGCGCTTCTTGCGAGGCGGCGGCGGCGCTTCGTCAGTCATGATCCCTCCCGATACCGGGCTTTGGCCCGGAAGCGTGGCGTTGCAATGGCGAGGCTGGGGCGCGGGTCAGGGCAGGTTCACGTCCCACAGGAAGATGACGGCGAAGGCCCCGGCCACGACCAGGGCCAGAATGCCCACAGCCATGCAGCCGAAGGCCATGCGCGGCGTGCCGTCTCCCCGTCGATTTTTCATCCAGAACCCCCGTCCCCGCCGGGACGATAGGGCGTGTCGCGGGACGGTGTCGAGGCTCAGATGTCGGCGACGCCCGCCTGGCCGTCCTCGTCGGCCCAGGCGATGCGGGTCGCATCGGGGCTGACGGCCAGGGCGACGATGGGGGCGCCCTTCTCAGCCTTGATGAAGTTCAGCCCGTGGGCGGCCGGATCGGCGACCCAGACGCGGCCGTCGGCCAGACCGGCGGCGAGGGCCCCGTGCGGATTGGCGGTGGCGACCAGGTTGAGCAGGGTCGTGTCGTCATAGCCGATCTCCGACGCCTCGCGGCCCATCGGACCATTGGAGCTTTCGAAGGGCCAGAGCACGGCACCCTGCGCGCCCGAGGTGGCCAGGAGCCGGCCCTTGTTGAGGAAGCCGACCGAGCGGATCTTGGACGGATAGCCGCCCATCCGCATGTTCTTGGCGTCCTTCAGCCGCCAGCCGTGAAGCTGGGCGTCCTGCATCATGGTCACCACGAAGGCGCCGTCGGGCGAGAAGGCGACGCCCGTGTGCGACCCGGCCCAGACCAGTTTGGTCGGCTTCTGGTCGGCGATCCGCGCGAACCAAAGGCAGGCCCCGCCATAGGTCGAGGTGGCGATCTTGCGCCCCTTGGGATCGAAGGCGACGCCGGAGACGGTGCGCTCGTGCGCGAAGTCGCGGCGGAAGCCGGCGTCGGTGGCGTCGATGACCGACAGGGTCTTGCCGGCCGAGAAGGCGATCAGGTTGCTCTCGGGCGAGGCGTCGATGGCGTCGATCCATTGCCCTTTCGCGGTGGCCAGAACGCCCGCCTCGCCCTTGCGGGACCAGATGACCCGGCCATCGTCGCCGCCGGTGACCAGGCCGTCGCCGGACGGATGGACGACGGCGCACAGGATCGCCCCGTCATGAACGGCGTCGAAGGTCCGATCCTCGAACCGCACGGAACCGTCGCCCAGGGCGAAGACCGCGCCGGAACTGTCGAAATGGGCCGAGGTGACCTGGGCGTCGAAGGAAAACTGAGTCACGAAAGCAATCTTGCTGAGAGGCCGGCGTCCGAGAGGAGGCGGACGGCCTTCTTGTCAAAGGAAACGAAAGTCTCGGAGCCCATGCCCCGGCCCTCGTGAGCGATCACGCCATCGGCGAAATCGCCGCCCGCATCGGCGACGGCAAGACCCGCTTCGACGGCGAGACGATCGGCGATCACCGTCGAAGCGTTCATGAGGGCGCGGATTTCGGCCGCCACTTCGCTGGAAGCCAGTTGACGACCCTGTCGCAACACCCATGCGAACTCACACAGGACCGGAAGGGGCACGTAGATGGCCTCGGCCTCGGCCAGAATGGACCGGGCCATCTCGCTTTGCTTCGGATCATCATCCAGCACCGCCCGGATCAGGACGTTGGTGTCGGCGGTGATCTTCAAAGCTCCCCGGCCCAGCCCTTGGCCGCGATGGCGTTGATGTCGTCAACGGTTAGCACGGGCTGCCCCTCGCGCCGCAAGCGACCGAAGACGTCCGAGATGCTGCCCGTCGCCCGCGCGGCCTTCACCTCGACCCGGCCGCCCGGCAGCAGATCGATGTCCACCTTCTGGCCCGGCTCGATCCCGAGATGACGCAAGACATCCTTCTTCAGGGTGACCTGGCCTTTGGTGGTGACGGTCAGAACGGTCATGAAAAGCTCCTGACGCAAAGGTAAGGCAAAACTGCCTTACCTTCAAGCCGCGCAGCTTTCGAAGCCGGCCTTCAGTTCCGCCTCGTTCAGATCGCGGCCGATGAAGACGGCGCGGCTCCAGCGGCGTTCGTTGGCGCCCCATTCACGCTGCAGGTCGCCCTCCAGGATCATGTGGACGGCCTGGAAGACCAGACGCTTGTCCTCGCCCTCGACATTGATGATGCCCTTGGCGCGCAGGATGTCCTGGCCCTTTTCGCCGAGCAGCTTGTCCAGCCACTGGGTGAATTTGACGCCGTTCATCGGGCGGTCGAGCGACAGGGAGACGCCCTTGATGTCGTCGGCATGATTGTGCCCGCGCGCGCCCGAAACAGACTCTGAAACACCGTCCGAAGAGTCCGATGCGTTCGGACCGTGTGCATGGTCGTGCCCATGATGGTGGTGATCGTGGTCATGATCGTGCGCGTGGTGATGATGGTCGTGACCGCAGTGTTCGTCGTGGACGTGGCCTTCCTCGCCGTGCGGCGGGTTCACGAACTCCGGCTGGATCTCGAGGATCCGCTCCAGGTCGAAACCGTGCAGGCCCAGGACCTGATCCAGCGGCACATTGGCCCGCTCGGCGCGGGTGATGGGGGCGATGGGGTTGAGCTTGCGAAGACGGGCCTCGACGGCGGAAAGCTCCGCGGGGGAGGCGAGGTCGGTCTTGTTGAGGATGATGCGGTCGGCGAAGGCGACCTGTTCGCGGGCCTCCTTGGAGTCGTCCAGGCGGGCCATGACGTGGTGGGCGTCGACCAGGGCGGTGACGCTGTCCAGCGTGGTCTTGGCCTTCACATCTTCATCGACGAAGAAGGTCTGGGCCACCGGGCCGGGGTCGGCGAGGCCGGTGGTCTCCACGATGATGGCGTCGAAGGCCGGGGCGCCCGGCTTCTGGCGCTTCATCAGGCCGGAGACGACGCGGATCAGGTCGCCGCGCACCGTGCAGCAGACGCAGCCGTTGTTCATCTCGAACACGTCCTCGTCGGCGCCGACCACCAGGTCGTTGTCGATGCCGATCTCGCCGAACTCGTTGACGATGACGGCGTAACGCTTGCCGTGATCCTCGGTCAGGATGCGGTTCAAGAGGGTGGTCTTGCCCGCGCCGAGATAGCCGGTGAGGACGGTGACGGGGATCTTCGAGGAGGCGGTGTCGGTCATGGTGGCCATTTAGGTGTGGCGGCGGTGATCTGAAAGACGCCCCCACCCTCTTTCGTCATCCTCCGGCAAGCCGCGCCTTCGCGGCGCAGACCGGGGGACGCAGCGGCGCCGAAGGCGATCTGTTCAGGCAAGCTGTGTCCGCGACAGGTTCGCGCTCTCGCGCGCCGCTGCGTCCCCCGGTCTCGCTACGCTCGCCGGAGGATGACGAAGGTATGGATCAGCAGTCCGGGCAATCCGGCAGGACGCCGCGTTCAAGCTGCAAGGTCGTGTGGCCGATCTCGAAGCGGGTGCGGGCGAGGGTCTGGGCCTCGGCCAACAGGGCGTCGCCGTCGGTGCGGTCGTGGACCAGGTGGGCGGTCAGGGCTGTGTCGGTGGTGGAGAGGCCCCAGACGTGCAGGTCGTGGACCGCCGAGACGCCGGGCAGGGCGAGGAAGGCGGCGCGGATCTTGTCCACGTCCATGCCGCGCGGGGCGGCGTCGAGCGCCAGGTTCACCGAATCCTTCAGAAGGCCCCAGGTGCCGATCATGATGACGACCACGATCAGCAGGCTGACGATCGGGTCGATCAGGGTCCAGCCGGTCAGGAGGATGGCGGCGCCGGCGATGACGACGCCGATGGAGACGCCCGCATCGGCCATCATGTGCAGATAGGCCCCGCGCACGTTCAGGTCCTTGTGCTGGTCCTTCAGGAACAACAGGGCCGTGCCCAGGTTAATGACGAAGCCGATGCCGGCGACGATCATGATGGTGGTCGAGCCGACGTGGGCGGGCTCGTTCAGGCGGCGGATCGCCTCGAAGGCGATGGCGCCGCAGGCGAAGATCAGGAGCAGCGCATTGGCCAGGGCGGCCAGGACCGTGGCCTTGCCGTAGCCGTAGGTCTTGGCCTTGACCGCCGTGCGGCGCGCCAGCCAGGCGGCGCCGCCGGCCATGGCGAGGCCCAGCACGTCGGAGAGGTTGTGGCCCGCATCGGCCATCAGGACGGTCGAGCCGCTCAGAAAGCCGGCGCCGAACTCCACGGCGACGAAGGCGAGGTTGACGACGAGGCCTACGCCGTAACGCCAGTCGCCGGTGTCCACGGGGCCGTGGGCGTGGCCGTGGTGACCGTGAGAATGGCCGTGCCCGTGCGAGTGACCGTGGTGATGGTCGTGGTCGTGATGGTCGTGCGCGTGGTCGTGGCCCATGCCGCGACTCTATTAGTGCTGGTGGAGCACGACGAGAAGGCCGATCGCGATCAGGGCGAGGCCGAGCACGGCGCCCTCGTACCGGGCCCAGCGTTCCAGCTTGAGCACCGAGGCGCCGGCGCGGGCCAGGGTGGTGAAGACGGTCATGCCGAGGATGGTGCCGACGGCGAAGACGCCGGTCAGCAGGATCAGGGCGGCGACGCCTTCCTGGGCCGAGGACATATAGATGGGCAGCAGCACCTCGCCCGGCGACAGGGCCATGACGGCGACCAGACCCCAGAAGGCGGTCGCGTGGCTGACGCTGGGCTCGGCGAGGTCCAGCGCGGGGCCGCCTGCCATGACGGGGCGGCGGATCGCCGACTTGATCAGATAGAAGCCGCCGAAGCCGAACAGGAGGATGGCGGACAGGTGCGGCAGGAGGCCGGCGACGATCTCGTCCAGCGCCATGCCGGCGGCCACGATCAGGGAGCCGACGACGGCGGTGGATGCGATATGGGCCAGACCGGCGGCGGCGACGGCCAGAAGGTTCTTCGTCAGGCTCCAGCGCTGGGCGCGTCCGACCAGCACGAACGGCAGCCAGTGGGTCGGCAGGGCGGCATGGAGAAAGGCCGCGACGAACCCGCCCCCGAGGAGGGGCATCAGGACCGGCTGTTCGAGATCGGGCGGCGACATTGATCGCCCTATAGCGTGTTACTTTATAACGGTCGAGGGGCGTCGCGGACTTTTGGCCGATATTTCGGTCAGGGCGCTTTGACCGACAGCGGCGGGGCCTCGGCGATGGCCCAGACCTCGGGTTCGGCCAGGGGCTTGTCGCAGGTCGCCTCCAGGGTGCGGCCGTCGCGGGCGCCGTAGCGGACGGGTAGACCGGCGGCGCAGCGGGCCTGGACGGCGTCGAACATGGCGCGGCTGGCTCGTTGCGGATCGAAGCCCTCGATCGTGTCGATGATCGGTTCGCCCGACAGGGCGCCGCAGTTCGCGCCGTCCAGCTTCAGCTCGCCGGGATTGTCGTAGAAGCCGTAGGAGCCGGTGGGGCAGTTCTGTTCGGCCACATGCATCAGGGCGGTTCCGCGCAGGGTCCGGTCGTCGGGACGGTTCTCCAGGGTGACGCCGAGGTCGGACAGGCGCGACCGGATCGTCGCCCAGCGGGTGGCACCCGGACCATCCAGCAGGACGGCGACGGCGCTGTCGGGGCCGATCAGGGTGCGGAAGTCGCTGGCGCCGTAGCCGGTCGGGCTGACGCGGGCGGCGTCGAGCATCGTCTTCCACAGGGTGAAGACGTCGCCGGTTCCAGCCTTGCGGGCCTCCAGGTCGGCGATCCACTGGATCAGGATGCCGCAGCTGTAGGGGCCGCTGCCCGATCGCAGTTTGGCGGGGTCCAGATCGGCGTCCGCCAGGCTGCGGCGACAACCGTTCAGGCCCTGGGCGATGCGGGCGCGGCCGGTGGTCTCGCTCATGGCGTCGGCGGTGACCGCGCCGACGACGGCGGCGTAGTCGGCCCCGCCCTCGTGCAGCCAGGGCGCGCTGTCGCCGTCACGAAGCTCCACGCCGTGACCGTTCCAGAGGTGGAAGGCCTCATGCCAGACGAAGGGGGTGACCAGGGGCATTTCCTGACGCCAGGCCTCGCCGTGGAAGCGGACGGAGATGACGCCGGTGTCGGTGACGTCGCCGCGGAACAGGGCCGGGCCGGGGCTGTCGACGCTGCCGACCAGGGTGGCGCGCGTCGGCAGGTCCGCGCCGAGCCGGGCGTGATAGAAGGCGAGGGCGCTGGAGAAGGTCTCGCCGAGCGCGGTCTTCAGTTCGGGATCGACATTGGTCCCCAGAACCAGTGCGGCGTCGCCCTCGGCCGTCACGTCGCTCGCCGGCCCGACCCAGGCATAGCCCTCGATCCCGCCGGTCTCCGGCAGGGTGGTCTCGCCCTCGGCGAGGTCGAAGCCCAGGGTGGTCTCCATGCCTTCCAGCTTCAGGCCGGGGCCGTAGACGACCCGGCCGTCGCCCGCGCGGGTCAGGCCCATATAGATGCGATCGACCTCTGCGGCGTCGGGCAGGATCCGGAGCTCGAACGCATCGAACGGCTGGTCGGAGGTGATGGCGCCTTCGGCCAGGGTCAGACCGGGGGTGGCGACGCTCCAGCGGTCGCGGATGATGTCCTTGTCGGCGAAGACGACGCGGGTGGTGGGGGCGGGCAGGGCGTAGCGGACGACCATGCCGTCCGGCGTGCGGGTGGCGACGACCGAGGCCGGCTCCTGAGCCGCCGCATCGACGGCGAGACACGCCAGGGACAGGCCCAGGGCGACGGCGAGCGGCTTCAGCATGGAACAACCCCGGCAAGCTTTACGGTTCGTGAGACTGTCCGACCGGAAACGGCGATTTCAAGGCCTCACCGATAGAGACTGCCCCGATCCAGCGGGACGCCGCTGGGGCCCGCGCGGCGGCGTTGGGCGACGGTCTGGTAGACGAGGATGGAGCCACGCTCGAAGCCCTTGGCGCACATGGCGAAGAAGATGAGCCAGAGGCGGGTGCGCTCCTCGCCGATCATGGCGATGGCTTCCTCGCGGCGGGCCATCAGGCGGCGGGACCATTCGGCGGTGGTGGCCTGGAAATGCTCGCGAAGGTCCTCGACGTCCAGAACCTCGAAGCCGAGACGGCCGAGGTTGGTCACCGTCATGCCGATGGTGTCCAGCTCTCCGCCCGGGAAGATGAAGCGGCCGATGGTGCGGGTGGCTGTGGTCTGGGGCGTGATGTTGCCGAGGTGACGACCGCCGCGCCGGGTCGAGGCCTGATGGAAATAGAGGCCGCCGGGCTTCAGCAGGCGGTGCATCTCCAGGAAGTGACGGTCGTGGTTGGCGAAGCCGACGTGTTCGAACATCTCCACCTGGCTGATGGCGTCGAAATGCTCGGTCATGTCGAGGTCGCGGTAGTCCTTGAGCTCGAGGGTGATTTTGTCCTGGAGGCCGAGGCGGGCGATCTTGGCCTGGGCGAAGGCGAGCTGTTCCTCCGACAGGGTCACGCCGTGGACGGTCACGCCATAATGTTGCGCCGCCCAGCAGCTGAGACCGCCCCAACCGCAGCCGACATCGAGCAGCTTCTGGCCGGGCTTCAGGCGGAGCTTCCGACAGATGAAGTCCAGCTTGCGGGTCTGGGCGTCCTCCAGCGACTGGTCGGCGTCGGCGTAATAGGCGCTGGAATAGACCATCTCCGGGTCCAGGAAGAGGCCGTAGAAGTCGTTGCCGACATCATAGTGGAAGGAGATGAAGTCCTTGTCCTTGCGGGCGGACTTGTCCTTGCGCTGGCCGGCCTCGCCGGTGGGGTCGTAGGCGGCGTCGCCGACGCTGCGTTTCGAGCCGTCCAGAAGGAAGGGAATCAGTTCGCGCGCGATCAGCCCCTTGTTCACGCGGCGGGGCAGGTGGACGGCGCGGCCGTGGTCCCAGCGATCGGCGGCCTCCAGCGGCGATCCGCCCTCGATGCGGACGTCTCCGGTCGCATAGAGCTCGAACAGGGTCATCAGACCGGGCTTGAGGATCAGGCGGCGCACGGCGGACGGATCGGCCAGGACGATGCGGATGTCGTCGCGGGCGTTCGGGCCCAGGGGAATCAGCTCGCCGGTCCAGAGCTGGAGCGACAGGTCGCCCTGCAGGTGTTCGGCGATATGATGGACGATGCGGCGGGCGGCGATGACCCGGCGGTCGGCAGTCTGGGTCATGGCGTCTTCCCCTCGTGGCGCGTAGGCGTCATGACACGACCATCCCGCCATCGTCATCCTCGGACTTGATCCGAGGATCGGACGCAGGGCGAAGCAGATGCGGAAGATCGGCATCGGTCCGCGCCCTACATCTTCGTCATGCGTGCGGAACATCCGATCCTCGGATCAAGTCCGAGGATGACGGAGGAGGGGCGGAGGCCGTTTTAGGCCCAAAAACCCGCCTTTCGCGTTGACTCCGAGGGGCCGGTCCGTATATGTCGCCGCTCTTCGCCCGCGGGGTCTACCCGGCGGGCGCATCCTTTTTTGCGTTACGCTGAGGCTCCAACATGTACGCGGTGATCAAGACCGGCGGCAAGCAATACCGGGTTCAACCGGGCGACACGATCGTGGTCGAGAAGCTGGACGGCGACGCCGGTCAGGAACTGAAGTTCGACAGCGTCCTGATGCTGGGCGGCGACAAGGGCGTCACCGTCGGCGCGCCGCTGGTGTCGGGCGCCTTCGTCGGCGCGACCCTGATCGAGACCCGCAAGGGCGAGAAGATCAAGATCTTCAAGAAGACCCGCCGCCAGGGCTACCGCCGTACGAACGGCCACCGCCAGCTGGAATCGGTCCTGCGCATCACCGGCATCGAAGGCGCCGGCGAGACCGCCAAGTGGGACGGCAAGGTCAACCTGATGACCAAGGCCGAGATCAACCTGCGCGCCCGTAACCTGGCGTCGCGCACCGCGACCTCGGACCTGGGTTCGACGGAAACGGTCGTCGCCAAGGGCTCCAAGTCCTCGGCCAAGGTCGAAGCCGCCGTGGTCGAGGGTTCGGCCAAGCCTGCGAAGGCTCCGGCGAAGAAGGCCGCCAAGCCCGCCGAGACCGACGAAGCGTAAGATTCAACCGCGCCCCACGGCGCGAACCGACGAGACCGCGCTGGTCCAGCCCTAGAGCCGGCAGCGCAGCGAAGAGAGAGTTCAGATGGCTCACAAGAAATCCGGTGGTTCGTCGCGCAACGGTCGCGACTCCCAGTCCAAGCGCCTCGGCGTGAAGAAGTTCGGCGGCGAGAAAGTCGTGGCCGGCAACATCATCGTGCGTCAGCGCGGCACCCAGTTCCACCCGGGTGACAACGTCGGCCTCGGCCGCGACCACACCCTGTTCGCCACCGAGCACGGCGCCGTGAAATTCACGACCAAAGCCAACGGCCGTTGTTACGTGTCGATCATTCCGGCGAATGACGACCAACAGGCCCTCGCCGCCGAGTAACGCGATACGGATTTCGGATCGCGTTGCTTCAAAAAAGCAGCCGATCCGGACCAAGGGAAATAATCCGCGGGGAGTCTGGATCACCAGGCTCCCTTTTGCGTTTCCCCGCTTCGAAGTCCGCCCGAGCCCTCCAAGGAGGCGGACCGTCATCGAGGCCAACGCCATGTGCATCATCGAAACCTCTCCGGTCGTCGAGACCCGGCGCCTGGTCCTGCGCGCTCCAGGCGCCCAGGACATCCCGGCCATCGCCCGCCTGGCCAACGACCATGACATCGCCCGCATGACCAAGCGAATGCCGCACCCCTTCGGACAGGGCGATGCGGAGGACTTCGTCATCGCCGTCGCCGCCCAGAACCCGGCCAAGGCCAACACCTTCGTCATCGAGCACGAGGACCACGGCGTCGTCGGCGTCCTGGGCCTGTTCGAGGACGAGGATCGGGTGCCCGAGACGGGCTACTGGATCGGTCGCGAGTTCTGGGGTCGGGGTCTGGCGACCGAGGCCCTGGAAGGGGCCCTGGTGTGGGCCTCCAAGCGGTGGAAGCGGCGCGCCCTGGTGGCCGGTCATTTCGCCGACAACCCGGCGTCGGGACGCGTGCTGGAAAAGGCGGGGTTCCTCTACACCGGCGAGACTCGCAAGGCCTTCAGCCGCGCGCGTCAGGCGGACATCGATACGCGCATGATGGTGTGGTTGGCTTAGAAGCCTGAATCTCCCTCCCCCTCGGGGGAAGGTGGTCGCGTAGCGACCGGGTGGGGGCGGCCGCGTGACGTGGCGACGGACGGCGAGGATGGGGTTCTGTGGGGCCTTGCCTTGCCGCCCCCACCCGGCTTCGCTTCGCTCAGCCACCCTCCCCCGCAGGGGGAGGGAAAAGCGGGGAGGTCAGCCCCCGGCCAGGCCCGGGCCGAAGGCGATCACGGCCGCCACGATGCCGCCGACGATGGTCACGCCGGCGCCGGCGATGAAGGCCGTGGCCGTGCGGGCCTGACGACGGCGCATGCCGCCCGTGCGGACCGAACGGATGATGACGAACGGCGAACGGTCGAACGCTTCCGACCCGATGATGTTGTGCTGGGACACGAGAGCACTCCCCGACTGGTTGAGGCCGAGGAAAGCGGGGGCGGTGCGTCCGAAAAATGGCGAACGGCGTTCAGGCGCGAATCCGTGATCGGACGATCGCGGTTATCCGCAGAAGACCAGTCGTCCCGAATAGGCGCGGTAGTAGCCGCTGACCGGATCGTAGGAGCGGTAGCGCGAGGCGCACCAGGCCGAACGGTTCACGTCGCGGCCGTTGGAGTATCCGCCGCCGTAGGAACCGCCGCCGACCTGACCGCCGTAGCCCGAGCCGGGATAGACCTGATCCGGGCGGCCATAGGCGCCGTAATACTGGGTCCCCTGGTTGTAGGGCTGGTAGACGTAGCCGCCGCCGTCGCGTTCGTGGCCGTAGCGGTTGGGGCGATGGCCCGAGCCGTAGGAACTGTAGGAGCGGAACGGCCGCTGGTCGCGCCAGCGGGCGTCGCAGTCGTCGCGGGCCCGGTCCCAATAGGCGTCGCAGCGATAGTCGCCGGGGCGGTCCTGCTGGCCGTTGTAGTCGTTGCCGTAGCGGCCGTAGCTCGAATACGAGCGGGCCTGATCCGGATAGCTCCAGTTCTGCGCCAGAGCCGGGGCGGCGGAGGCGGTCAGGAGGACGGCGGCGACGGCAAGGGCCTTCATGGTTAACGCCTCGGGCTAGGCGGGACCGGCCCGCCGGTTGGGGTCGGACGCTTTACAGGGTGACGTTGGCGCTCGTGCCCGCGCGGGTGACGACGTGGCGCATCAGGACGATGCGGTCGCCGCCGGCGCTGACAGGGGTGATCAGGAACCAGCCGCCGTCGGGCAGGCCGCTGAAGCGGAACCGGCCGTTCTCGCAGGTCGCGGAGCGGACATAGGAGCGGTAGTCGGCGTTGGGGTCGGCCACGGTGCGGGCGCGGACCACGGGCTCGGGCACCGCCGCCTGTTCGATCGAGCCGTACAGGGCCTGGAAGCGGGCGCGGGTGTAGGGCGTGTCCGGCGTCAGGGCGACCGAGCCGGTGCAGGCGAAGCTCTGGCCGTCGCGACCGAAGGCCACCGTGCCGTTGATCCCGGCCGTTCCGGCGCGCGTCGACCAGCCGAAGTCCGCGGCGTTGAAGGCGGCTGACGGCGCGGGGCCATAGCCGCCGGGACCCGGAACGGGGGCGCAGGCGGCCAGAACGGCGACGGTCGCGACGGCGGCGAAGGCGGGAGCAAGGCGCATGGACATCGAATCTCTCACGAACGGACACGCGGAATCGCCCGAAGGGCGAGGCCACATGACGCCTAACGCAGGCGTAAGGTCAAGGTTGCGGGACCTGACGGCGGGCGCCACAAGACCCGGATAACAGAGCGGCGGACCGTTTCGAAGCCCCCGCCAAGCTGGTCTACAGGGGCCCCATGACAGTCGTATTCGCAGACATCCAGGCGGCCCAGGGCCGCATCGCCGGACAGGTGGACCGCACGCCGGTGCGTTACTCCCGTCGCCTGTCGGAACTGACCGGGGCCGAGGTCTGGGTGAAGTACGACAACCTGCATTTCACCGGCAGCTTCAAGGAGCGCGGCGCGCTGAACCGCCTGCTGCTGCTGAGCCCCGAGGAACGGCGGCGCGGCGTCGTGGCGGCCTCGGCCGGCAACCACGCCCAGGCTTTGGCCTATCACGGCGGTCGTCTGGGCGTGCCCGTGACCATCGTGATGCCGGAGGGCACCCCCTTCGCCAAGATCAACGGCACGCGCCAGCACGGGGCCGAGGTGGTGATTCACGGCCTGGACTTCTCCGGCTCGACCGAGGAGGCCAAGCGGCTGGAGGCCGAGCGCGGCTATGTCTTCGTCTCGGCCTTCGACGACGAGGGGATCGTGGCGGGGCAGGGGGTCTGCGCCATCGAGTTCCTGGAGGATGCGCCGGACATCGAGGCCATGATCGTGCCGATCGGCGGCGGCGGTCTGATCGCCGGCTGCGCCATCGCGGCCAAGGCCATCAAGCCGGGCATCAAGGTCTATGGCGTCGAGGCGGCCCGATACCCGTCCTTCACCGCCAAGCGGGCGGGCCGGCCGCCGGTCTGCACCGGCCAGACCATCGCCGAGGGCATCGCCATCAAGGCGGTGGGCGACATCCCCTTCGGCCTGGCCAACGACCTGATCGACGAGGTCTTCGTGGTGGACGAGGCCGATTTCGAACGCGGCGTCTCCTTCATGGCGACGCTGGAGAAGACGGTGTGCGAGGGCGCGGGCGCCGGAGGCCTGGCCGCGCTCCTGGCCTACCCTGAGCGGTTCAGGGGGATGAAGGTCGGGATCGAGCTGACCGGCGGGAACATCGACGCGCGGATGCTGGCCGTGGTGCTGAACCGCGAACTGGTCCGTGAACGGAGATTGATCGTCTACCGGATCCTCGGCGACGACCGGCCGGGGATGCTGTCGGCCATGGCGGCGGTGATCGGGGGGCTGGGCGGCAACATCATCGACGTGGTCCACAACCGTCTGGCGCTCGACGTCCCGGCCAAGGGCGCCGAGTTCGACATCATGGTCGAAACGCGCGATAGCGCCCACGCCGACGAGATCGGCGAGGCTTTGAAGGAACGCGGCTATGAACTCCGTATGGGCTAGGGCGGCGACGACCGCCGCGGTGATTTCGGTCCTGGCCCTGGCGGGCTGCAACCGGGGCGATGCGGGCGGGGCGGCCGATCTGGAAGCCAATGCGCGGGCGGCGGCCTTCTTCATGGAATCGAACGCCAAGGCGGACGGGGTCCAGACCCTGCCCTCGGGCCTGCAATACAAGGTGGTGCAGTCGGGGCCGTCGGGCGCGCCCTCGCCGGACCGGAACGATCTGGTCCGCGTGGACTACGAGGGCGCCCTGACCGACGGGACGGTGTTCGACAGCTCCTTCTCGCGCGGCCAGCCCTATGTGACCACGGCCGAGCAGGTCGTCCCCGGCTGGACCGAGGCGCTCCAGCGGATGAAGGTCGGCGACGAGTGGATGCTCTATCTGCCGCCGGAGCTGGGCTACGGCGAGCGCGGGCAGGGGGCGGACATTCCGCCCAACTCGGTGCTGGTGTTCCGGATCAAGCTGCTGGACGTGGCGCCGGTGCCGGGCGGCGGCAGGGGTGTGGGGATCGCGCAGGGGTAGGAGCGTCCTTCTCCCCTTGCGGGAGAAGGTGGCAGCCGAAGGCTGACGGATGAGGGGTACGAGGACGCAGACGAGATCGGCTGAGCAGACAGCTCACCGGTGACATCTACGGTCACCCCTCATCCGACCTCGCTGCGCTCGGCCACCTTCTCCCGCAAGGGGAGAAGGGACCACTCGGCGCGGACGCTTTCGTCCTCTTCACCGGACAGCCTCGCATCACATTTTTCGGCGAAGGCCTCCGCGCTCACCAGCCGCGACAACGCCCACACGGCCGCCCCACGCACGACGGGCGATGCGTCGTCCAGCCGCCGTTCCGCGCTCTCCACCAGCGCCAGATCCCCGCTGTTCCCCACCGCATAGAGAACGTTCCGCACGAACCGGTCCCGCCCGATCCGCTTGATCGGGCTCTTGGAGAACAGGGCCCGGAACGACGGGTCGTCCAGCGCCGCCAGGTCCGCCAGCCTCGGACTGACCGAGGCCGCGCGGGCCGTCAGTCGGCTCTCGCGCGAGGCGGCGGCGAACTTGTTCCACGGACAGACACCCAGACAGTCGTCGCAGCCGTAGATGCGGGACCCGGTCAGGGGGCGGAACTCGACCGGCCAGGGGCCTGCGTATTCGATGGTCAGGTAGGACAGGCACCGCCGTGCGTCGAGCTGGAAGGGCGCGGGGAAGGCGTTGGTCGGACAGGCGTCCAGACAGGCGGTGCAGGAGCCGCAGTGCTCCTTTTCCGCCGGGTCGGGCTCGATCTCGGCGGCGGTCAGGATGACGCCCAGGAACAGCCAGTTGCCGTGGTCGCGGCTGAGGACATTGGTGTGTTTGCCCTGCCAGCCCAGCCCGGCGCGCTGGGCGAGCGGCTTTTCCATCAGGGGGGCGGTATCGACGAAGACCTTCACTTCGGCGTTCAGACGCGATGCGAGCTGCCCGGCCAGGGTCTTCAGCCGGCCCTTGATGACCTCGTGGTAGTCGTCGCCGCGCGCATAGACGGAGATGTAGCCGGCGGAGCGGTCGGCCATTTCCGGCAGAGGATCGGCCTCGGGGCCGTAGTTCATGCCCAGAACGATGGCCGTCTTCGCCCCGTCCCACATGGCGGTGGGGTGGCTGCGGCGCTCCAGCGTGGTCTCCATCCAGCCCATCTCGCCGTGCCGACCGGCCTCGACGAAATGGGCGAGGCGCTCGCCGGCGGTCCAGGGCTCGGCGGCGGACGCGAACCGGCAGGCGTCGAACCCGAGTTCGGCGGCCTTCTGGCGGAGGATGTCGCGGAGGTCGGACATGGGAGCGATCTATCAGTCCTTCTCCCCTTGCGGGAGAAGGTGGCGGGCGAAGCCCGACGGATGAGGGGTACGGGGATGCGGATGCGATATGTCCGGTGCTCGCCTGACGGGAGGGAGTGTCACCCCTCACCCGATCGCGCCAGGACGATCGCTTCGCTCTCGTGCGCGATCTCCCTCTCCCGCAAGGGGAGAGGGGCGCTAGAAATCCAGATCCGCGTAATGCGGCGCCGGGGCCAGACCCTGGAAGCGGTCGGCCAGCAACGGGCGGAAGCAGGGGCGCGACTTGATCTTCATGTACCAGGTCTTCAGCCCCGGCCAGTTGGCCCAGGAGATCTCGCCGAAATAGTCCAGGGTCGACAGGTGGGCGGCGGCGACAATGTCGGCCTGGGACAGGCGACGCCCCGCCAGCCAGTCGCGTTTCGCCAGCAGGTCCTCGAAAACGGCCAGATGATGCTTCAGCGCCTCGCGGCCTTCGCGCAGCATCCGGGCCTCGGGCGGGCCGAGGCGGAGAAGGGGTTTCTCCATCCGCTCGTGCAGCAGGACGGCGTTGACCTCGTCGGTGAAGCGGCGGTCGAACCAGGCGGTCAGGCGGCGGACCTCGGCGCGCTCGGCGGCGTCGGCGGGCATCAGGAGCGGCCCCTTCTGCGCGTCCTCGATCCAGCCCAGGATGGCGCCGACTTCGCACAGGGTCAGGGAGGGCCGGCCCTCGACCTGAAGCACGGGCGGCATGCCGGACGGGTTCAGGTCGCCGACGGGGCAGTCGTCTTCCCACGGACGGACCAGCACCTCGGTCCACTCGATGCGCGCTTCACCGAGCGCCAGACGCGCGGCGCGGCTGCCGGGATCGAAGGGGAAATGGAACAGGACGTTCGCGGACATCGCCCCCTCCTGCGCCAACCGGCGTTAAAGGCTCGTTTACGCTAAGGGCGAAACCGGGACGGCCGGGGTCGCGGGTCCGCGTGGGTCGGCGTGGATCAGGACGTCCGCGCCGGGGAAGGCGGCCTTCACCCGGTCCTCGGCGGCGACGACGATGTCGTGCGACGCCTCGAACGACAGGGTGCGGTCCAGGTCGATGTGCATCTGGGCGATGATGCGGCTGCCGGACATGCGGGTGCGAAGCTGATGCACCCCGCCGACGCGGGGATCGGACAGGACGGCGTTGGTCAGGGCGATGCGGTCGGCGTCCGACGCCTCGCGGTCCAGCAACTGGTCGCCCGCGCCTTTCAGCACGCCGAACGCGCCCCAGAACAGCCAGACGGCGACGACCAGGCCCGCGGCGGCGTCCAGGCCCGGCGCGGCCAGGAAGGCGCCCGAGACCACGCCGATCAGGACCACGGCGTTGGACGCCAGGTCGGCGGTGTAGTGGGCCCGGTCGGCCGCCACGGCGATGGAGCCCGAAGCCTTGACCGACCGGGTCTGGAGCCAGACCAGAAGGGCGGTCACGACGATGGAGATGACCACCACGCCCACGGCCCAGGGGCCGCCGGTGACGGGGCGCGGGTCGAACATCCGATGCAGCGCCTCCCAGCCGATGAAGACGGCCGAGGCGAAGACCAGACCGGCATGGACCAGGGCGGCCATGGACTCACCCTTGCCGTGGCCGTAGCGATGGTCGGCGTCGGCGGGGGCGGCGGCCCAGCGCACGGCGAAGAAGGTGGCCAGGGACGCGATCAGGTCCAGCGAGGAATCCGCCAGCGACGCCAGGATCGACACCGACCCGGAGGCGCCCAGAGCGAAGGCCTTCAAGGCGATCAAGAGGATGGCGACCCCGACCGACAGCCGGGTGATCTGGTTCGTCGACAGGGTCACGGCAGACCCCCATGGCCCGTCCTTGGGCCCGCCTTTGGGACCGGACTTCGGAGTGGGCTCGGGCGGCGGCGTGACGGGGGAGGTCATTAAGCCTCTTTTCGCCGATCGCCTGTCGGTTGCCAAGGAAGGACGAAACACAGACCCGCGTTAGGCTTGCGGTCACGAAAGCGCCTCATGGTGCACGTCGATTAACCGTGACGGCGGGGATGGGGCCGATGACGTTGGGCGTGAGCGAGCGGGACGGTGAGGCGGGGGATCGGTGGATTCCGCGCGCCGAGGTCCTGTCGCTGCTGGGGGTGAAGACCCAGACCCTCTACGCCTATGTCAGCCGAGGCCGGATCACCGCCCGCCCCGATCCCGCCGATCCGCGCCGCAGCCTGTACGCCGCCGCCGACGTGGCCCGGCTGAAAGGCGCGAGCTCGGGCGAGGCGCCCGGCGTCGTCGTGTCTTTCGAACCGCCGGCGGTGAAGGGCGAAAGCCTGATCCAGTCGACGGTCAGCCAGATCACCGAAGGCCGGCTCTACTATCGCGGGCGCGACGTGGCCCAGTGGGCCCAGAACGCCACCGTCGAGGAGACGGCGCGGCTGTTGTGGGGCGCCGAGGACGTCAATCCGTTCGCGGGGCTGGGCGTGCGCGTGGACTCCGCGGGCGGGGCCTCGCACCGGGCGCGACTGTTCGCCGCCCTGGCCCGGCGGGCGGAGGAGGATCGCTCCTCGACCGGCCGTTCGCCCGAGGCGCTGAAGGCCGAGGCGGCCTCGGCGATGAACGAGGTGGTGGATGCGGTGTCCGGACCCGGTCCGCGCCTGTTCTTCCATCAGCGTCTGGCGCGCGGCTGGAAAATGCTGGAGCGCGACAGCGTGCATCTGAGGCGAGCGCTGGTGCTGGCGGCCGATCTGGATCTGGACCCGGCGGTGCTGGCGACGCGGGCGGCGGCGTCCGGCGGGGCGTCCCCGGCGGGGGCGGCCTTCGCCGGTTTGGTGACGGCGGCGGGCTCCCCGACGGCCCGCACCCTGACCCAGGCCATCGCCTATGTCGCCGAGGCGCGACGCGATCCGGCCGGCGCGGCGCAGCGGCGGATGGCGGCGGACGGCGCCATCCCCGGCTTCGGCAATGAAGGTTTCCCGCACGGCGATCCCCGCGCCGATGCGCTTCTTGCGTTGGCCGAACTGCCGCAGGACCTGACCGCCGTGATCCGCGAGGCCGAGGCGGCCAGCGGTCAGCGCGCGGGCTTCACGGCGGCGCTGGCCGTCATCGCGCGACGGCTGGATCTGCCGCGCGACGGGGCGTCCGACGTCCTGCTCATCGGACGGCTCACAGGTCTGATGGCCCATGCCCTGGATCAGATCATCGACGGCTCGCCTATCCGGGCGCGTCTGCGCTATGTGGGCGCCAGACCGGCTGGCGACTGAGCGCGAGCCTGAGGCGGGGACACAATGTCGGACTGGATCGCGGCGATCATCCTGGGGCTGGTCGAGGGGCTGACGGAGTTCATTCCGGTCTCCTCCACGGGCCATCTTCTGCTGCTGGGCCACTTCATCGGCTTCCACAGCGAGGGCAAGACCTTCGAGATCGTGATCCAGCTGGGCGCGATCCTGGCCATCATCAGCGTCTATTTCCAACGCCTGTGGGCCTTGGCGACCCGCTGGCCGCACGACAAACAGGCGCGGCATTTCATCATCGGGGTGGTGATCGCCTTCCTGCCGGCCGCCTTCGCCGGCGTCTTCATGTACGACATCATCAAGAAGATCTTCTTCGAGACCCCGGTGGTGATCTGCATCGCCCTGATCGTCGGCGGGGTGCTGCTGCTGCTGCTCGACCGGATGAAGAAGGTCCCGAAATATCTGGACGTGAACACCTATCCGTTCCGGGTCTACGGCATCATCGGCCTGTTCCAGTGTCTGGCCCTGTTGCCCGGCGTGTCGCGCTCGGGCGCGACGGTGGCGGGCGGGCTTCTGCTGGGCACGGACAAGCGGTCGGCGGCGGAGTTCACCTTCTTCCTGGCCCTGCCGACCATGGGCGGGGCGGTGGCCTATGACCTGTTCAAGAGCCGCAACGATCTGGATTTCACGGACGTCGGCCTGATCGCCGTGGGCTTCGTCACCGCCTTCGTGACGGCCCTGTTCGTGGTGCGGTTCCTGTTGAACTTCGTGTCCAAGCACGGGTTCGCGCCCTTCGCCTACTGGCGGATCGCGGTGGGGACCCTGGGTCTGGCCCTGCTCTGGGCCGGCGTCGGAGGCTGATCGCCCGACTTGTCAGCCGCCGGTTTTCGGGCGCAAGCTGACCCCATGAGCCAGACGCCCGCCAGTGGAGAACGCTTCGCCTCGTTCGAAGCCTTCTATCCGTTCTACATCCACGAGCACTCGAACCAGATCTGCCGACGCATCCATATCGTCGGATCGGCCCTGGTGCTGGTGGCGTTGGCGTTGGGCGTCTTCGTCAACGCCTGGTGGTTCGCCGCCATGCCGGTGATCGGTTACGGCTTCGCCTGGGTCGGCCATTTCTTCTTCGAGAAGAACCGCCCGGCCACCTTCAAATACCCGCTGTGGAGCCTGATGGGCGACTGGCGGATGTTCTTCGAGACGGTCAGCGGCAAACGCCGGTTCTGAAGGGCGCCGCCTCAATTCAACCTTGAAGCGCAGATGTCCTCCCGGAACGGAGGGCGCATGAGATCGACACGCAGAGAGTTCATGGCGGCGGGGGCCGTCGCGGCCATGGCGCCGGGTTTCATCCGGGTCGATGAGCCGCCCGTGACGGCGGAAGGCCTGATGGTCCGGGAAGGGCGCTACCTCCCGCGCTGGATCGAGCTTCTCGACGATGTGGGCGAACGGGCCCGCGCCATCGTCGTGCTGGGTCCGCAACAGGCCGAGCATGTCGAGATGGTGATGCGGGACGGGAAATCCCAGTACGCTTCCTTCCTCAGCGAGGAACGCGTCGCCCTGGAGGGAGCCGGGCTGTCCGTGATCACACCGGATCCGACCGCCGATCTGGACGCCATCGACGCGATCGACGCCATTGTCGAGGCCTCGCGCGGCCATCGCGTGGTGATGCTGAACGAAGCCCATGTGGCCTCGCGGCATCGGGCCTTGCTGGGGCGGCTCCTGCCCCGGCTGAGGGCCGAAGGGTTCACCCACCTGGCGGCCGAGGCCTTCGATGACGGCGTCAATCGGCTGGGGCCCGAGGAGCCGCTGCGTTTCCAGCACGGGTGGTACACCCGCGACCCGGTCTTCGCCGAAGCGGTGCGGCAGGCGCGCGAGCTTGGATATGGCCTGGTGGCCTATGAGCAACGCGACGATCAGCTGTCCGACTCGCCGAGCCTCTCGAACGTGGCGACCGTCGTGCGGGAACAGGCCCAGGCCGACAATCTGCGGGCCGCGCTGGAGGCCGATCCGGCGATGCGGGTTCTGGTCTTCGTCGGCTATGGTCATCTGCGCGAGAGGGGGCCGCCCTTCGCTGGAAGGCTGAAGCACGACACCGGCATCGATCCGTTGACGATCGGTCAGGCCCAGACCGGCGCGTGGGGTCCGCATACCGAGGACGCGCCTCCGGTCGTGGCTCTGCTGGAGCGGTTCCGGCCCACGATGCCGGTCGTCCTGGTCCCGGCGGGGACGAGACCCGTCAGCGCAGCCACGGACGCCGAGCTGACCGGGGAGGGCGCTGACCTGATGGTGCTGCACCCGGCGCTGCCTGATGTGGAGGGGCGACCGGGTTGGTTGGCGACGGATCCGGCGCGGCGCCGCGTGGCGGCTGAGGTTCCGGCGGGCGCGGGGCCGCGACTGCTTCAGGCCATTCCCGCGGCTGAGCCCGATCCGGCGATCCCTGCGGACCAGTTTCTGGTGGCGGATGCGGGCGGGCCTGCGACGCTGTTCCTCAGGCCGGGGCGATATCGACTGCGTCTCGAAACAGCGACGGGCTTCACGCCTCTGATGGCGATCGAGGTTTGAGGCCTTAGTTCGAGGCGGTGTTCCAGGCCGGCGGGCAGCCGTCGAAGCGGCCGGCGTCGGTGAGGGTCAGGTTGCGCTGGTTGAAGCGCAGGACCGGTTGCATCGAGTTGCGACCGTGGCCCGTGTAGAGGTCGACGCGCTCGCCGCGGATCGCGCCACCGGTGTCCGAGGCGTACCAGTAGCCGTCGTGGACGGCGCCGTTCGGCATCCGCATGCCCACGGTCTCGCGGATAAAGACCTTGGTGCGACGGGGAATGACGCGCGGGTCGGTGGCCAGGGTCCGCATCGGGACGGGACGGCAGCCGAGCGAATCGTTGCCCGTCGCTCCACCGCCGCCGGCGTGATAGAGGCTGGCCTTGGCGCTCCAGTCCGGATCCTCGGCCATCAGGGCGGCCTGTTCGGCCGTCAGTTCGGGTGCAACCGCCTCGCTGTCGTTCGCGTTATCAGGGCTCACGGCCACCACGGGATCGGCCGCGACGGCCGTTTCGTAGGGCACCGGATCTCCAGCCGAGAAGGCTGCAGCCCAAAGCATGGCGAACGCCGCGAGGGTGTCGAACACAGATCGAACTCATAGTGACACCGGTCCCCAGAACTGTACCGGCGGCGGGCTTGTCGTTCGCGCCTGCGGCAGAAATGTGTCCAATGGCTCCGCTGGGACGGTTCATCCCCACCTGCGGATGGATCAGTCAACCGTTGCCTGAGATAAGCGGAACCGGGGTTGGGCAACGTATGAAATCGCGATAGCAGTATAGACGGATCGGAAATCCTTTGCTGGGGCGCGATGCTTACTATTCATGGAGATATTCGTTCGGGCAACTGCTTGAAGGTCAAGTGGATGCTCGACGCGCTCGGGTGTGATTATCAATGGGTCGCGGTCGATATCATGTCGGGCGAAAGCCGGACGCCGGAATTTCTCCTGTTGAATCCGTTCGGTCAGGTGCCGACCGTGGTCTTCGAGGACGGCCGGGCCCTGGCCCAGTCGAACGCCATTCTGTTGCATCTGGCCGAGGAGACGCCGTGGATCCCGTCCGACGCCTGGGAGCGGGCGAAGATGCTGGAATGGCTGTTCTGGGAGCAATACAGCCACGAACCCTATGTCGCCGTGGCCCGGTTCCAGCGCGTCTACGCGGGCAAGTCGGCGGACGAGGTCGAGCCGCGCCTGATGGAGCGGGGCTACGCCGCGTTGGCGCGGATGGAGGCGGGGTTGGCGGGTGTCGGCTGGCTGGCGGGCGGACAGGGAGCGACGCTCGCCGACCTGGCGCTGGTCGCCTACACGCGCGTGGCGCATGAGGGCGGGTTCGATCTGGCGGCCTATCCGAACATCAGGGACTGGATCGGGCGGGTGGAGAACGCGTTCGGCATTCAATGACCCTTCTCCCCTTGCGGGAGAAGGTGGCGGGCGGAGCCCGACGGATGAGGGGTACGAGGACGCAGACGAGATGAGGCGAGCAGACGCCTATCGGTGACATCTGCGGTCACCCCTCATCCGACCTCGCATAGCCTGTCCTCCGGCCGATCAGAGATCGGACCGGGGGGCTCGGCCACCTTCTCCCGCAAGGGGAGAAGGAACTTACCTTGCTTCCGGCCGTCCGCCTTCGGCCCACTCGGGGGTGAAGGCCCCGTCGGCCATCGCCTTCAGGGGTTCGACCAGCGACTGGATGGCGTTGGTCATGAAGGGGATGTTGAGGTTCTCGATCGTGTCTTCGGGCGTGTGATAGGTCGGGATGGTGGCCCAGCCGGAGATGGTGTGGGCGACGATGCCCTTCAGGGCGAGGGCGTAGTTGTCCGAGCGCTGGAAGAAATTCTGTTCCGGATAGGGGTCGGGTCCGACCAGGGCGCCGCGATCCTTCAACGCCTGGCCGAAGTTCGAGCGCTCGAAGCCGGTCATCATCATGACGCCGGCCGGAAGCTGCGGATCCTGGTCGCCGATCATCTCGATCTCCAGATTGGCGGCGATTTCCTCCAGCGGGATGGGCGGGTGGTCGACGAAGTAACGGGAGCCCAACAGGCCCGCCTCCTCCGATCCATAGGCGACGAACATGATGCTGCGCTCATGCGGGCCGTTGGCGGCGAGGGCCTTGGCCAGTTCGATCACCGCGACCGTGCCGGAGGCGTCGTCGTTGGCGCCGTACATGACGACGCCGTCGGAGCGGACGCCGATATGGTCCAGGTGGGCCGAGATCATCAGGACGCCTGAGGACGGGTCCGACCCCTGCAGCCAGCCGATGGCGTTGGTGGTGACGCCTTCCTCGATCTTCACCTGGCCGGGGTCGTAGGCGACGGTTCCACCGGCGGCGGCCAAGGCGTCATAGGCCTCGGGCGACAGGACCAGCACGGCCGGGCCGCCGCGCGCCGGGGTCTCGGACAGGCGGATGGAGGGGGCGCGGGGGGCGCTGTGGGCCGTGGCCTCGGCCAGGGCCGCGGTGCGACGCAGGATGACGACCTTGGCGCCGCTGCGCATGGCGGCCCCGTAGACGGCGCGAATGGAGGGCCCCTCCGGCGGGGCGATCATCAGGACCTCGGCCCCGGCGGGCGGAGCGGCGGGGTCGGTGGCGACCGTCACTACGCCCGAGGCCGCCGTCAGTCCGCCGGTCAGGATGGCGAAGTCGTCGCCCTGGGCCAGACGCGTCTGGCCCGCCGACAGGGCGGCCGCGCCGGACGGGGTGGTGATGGTCACGGGCGCGCGCTGCAGATAGCCGTCCATGGTCGGGGCCGAGGTCAGGCCCGCCAGGCGGAACTGGGCGGCGACATAGGCGGCGGCGATGGCCTCGTCCCGCGTGGCGCTGCCGCGTCCCTGAAGCTCCTCGCCCGCCAGGAAGCCGATGTGGGCGGCGACCGCGTTCTGTTCGATCGTCTGGGCCGCGACCGGGGCGGCCAGCAGGGCGATCAGGGAGACGGCGGCGAGCGCCAGATTTTTGGAGGCGAGGCGCGTCATGACGAACTCCAGCGAGACGGATATGCAGGCGTAGGGGGCGCGCGCCGCCACGGTCAAGCCGGTTCGACGCACAGTTGCCGCTGGACGCCGCGCCCGCCCCGATCTAGGCGGACGGAACCGCAGCCGGAGCCCCCGCCATGAAGCGTATCGCACTCGTCGCCGCCGCCGCCCTGATCGTCGGAGCGGGCGGGATCTTCACCGCCACCCAGGTCGACGCCTGGGGATCGACCGGCCACCGCTTCGTCGGCGTCGCCGCCATGCGCGCCCTGCCGGACGAACTGCCCGCCTTCCTGCGCGATCCGGGCGCGGCCGCCGAGGTCGGAGAACTGTCGCGCGAGCCCGACCGCACCAAGGGCGCCGGCCAGCCGCACGACCGCGAGCGCGACACCGCCCACTTCGTTGATCTGGACGACGAGGGCCATGTCATGAACTCCAACGGCCCGACCCTGTCCAACTTGCCCACGCTGAAGAGCGAATACGACGCCCAGCTTCTGGCCGCGGGCATCGAGGTCAATGACGCCGGCTACCTGCCCTATGCGATCATGGACGCCTATCAGCATCTGGCCCGCGACTTCGCCACCTGGCGCGTGTTGAACGCGGCCGAGGCCCGCGAGACCGATGCGGGCAAGCGCGCCTGGTATCGCGAGGACCGCCTGCGCCGCGAGGCCCTGATCCTGCGCGATATCGGCTATCTGTCGCACTACATCGGCGACGGCTCGCAGCCGCACCACATGTCGATCCACTACAACGGCTGGGGCGACTATCCGAACCCGGAAGGCTTCACCAACTCGCGCCAGACGCACGGCGCCTTCGAAGGGGCCTTCATCCGCCGCAACATGCGTCTGGACGCCGTCGAGGCCGCCATGCCCGCCACGAACCTGGACGGGTTCGAGATGCGCGCCCGCATGGCCTCCTATCTGAACGGCACCCTGGCCCAGGTCGTGCCCTTCTATCGTCTGGAGAAGACCGGAGCCTTCGCCGCGAACGCGGAAGGCGCGGTCCTGACCTCGGGCGCCGAGTTCGCCACGGCCCGTCTGGCGGCCGGCGCGGCCGAGCTGCGCGACTGGATCACGATGGCCTGGCGCGAGGCGGGCGCGGCGTCGATCGGCTGGCCGGCGGTGAAGGTCGCCGAGGTCGAGGCCGGCACGGCCGATCCTTGGGCGTCGATGGTCGGCGAGGACTGAGCTGCTTTCCTTCTCCCCTTGCGGGAGAAGGTGGCCGAACGCAGCGAGGTCGGATGAGGGGTGAAAGACGGTCTCGCCAATGAGCCGTCTGGTCCGCCTATCTCGTCTGCATCCTCGTACCCCTCATCCGTCCGCTTCGCGGCCACCTTCTCCCCCGAGGGGAGAAGGGATACAGAGCCGCGATGACAGCTCCCGTTCCCCCCGTCGTCATCCTCGACCGGTCGCAGATGGCCGAGAACATCGGCGCGGTGGCGCGGGTGATGGCGAACTTCGGCCTCGACAAGCTGAGGCTCGTCGCGCCGCGCGACGGCTGGCCGCAGGAGCGGGCCTGGGCCACGGCGTCGGGCGCCGACTGGGTGCTGGACGGGGTCGAAGTGTTCGACACGGTGGCCGCCGCCATCGCCGACCTGAACACCGTCTTCGCCACCACGGCCCGGCCGCGCGAGACGCGCCAGCCGGTCCGGACCCCGCGCGAGTCGGCGCGGGTTCTCTATGACGACACGGCCTCGGGCCTGAGGGTCGGCCTGCTGTTCGGGGCCGAGCGGGCCGGGCTGGAGACGACCGACATCGCGCTCTGCCACGGCATCACCACCATCCCCATCGACCCGCGCCACCAGAGCCTGAACCTGGCCCAGGCGGTGGCGATCAACGCCTATGAGTGGCGGACCCTGGTCCTGGACGCCCCGCCGCCGAACTTCCGCGAGGCCGAGGCGCCGGCGTCCGGCGACCTCCAGCTCGGCATGTACGAGCATCTGGAGCGCGAACTGGACGCGGCGGGCTTCTTCCATCCGCCGGAGAAGTTCCGCTCGATGAGCCAGAACCTGCGGGTCATGCTGGGGCGGTCGGGCTTCACCGAGCAGGAGGTCGCCACCTTCCGGGGCGTGATCACCGCCCTGTCGAAGGGGCGCGGTCGGGTGCTGGAACGATTGGCGCGCGAACAGGCGAAGAAGGACTAGGGTCCAGACCCATAAGCGGGATTCCCAGATCGGGCGAAGCGTGATTCCCTGCTTTGAGGCAGGAGGACGAACATGGCTTCAGAGTTCTGGTTGACGGATGCTCAGTTCGAGCGGCTTCGGCCGTTTCTGCCGAGCAAGCCTCGTGGCGTGCCCCGGGTCGATGATCGACGGGTGATCTCGGGAATCGTTCATGTGCTGATCAGCGGCGGGCGCTGGATCGATGCGCCGCCGATCTACGGCCCTCGCAAGACGCTCTACAATCGCTGGGTCCGTTGGGCCAAGGCTCACCGCTCGGCGACGGGCGGAAAGGGGGGGCTTCGGCCAACGGCATAGGTCGCTCGCGCGGCGGGCCGACCACCAAGCTGCACGCCCTGGTCGATGGATTGGGGCGGCTCGTCGCCTTCATGATCACGCCCGGCCAGCGCGGCGACGCACCGGTCGCGGCCGACCTGATCCAGGCCGCGCCCGCGTCAGCGACCCTCGCCGCCGACCGGGCCTACGACAGCGACGTCCTGAGACGCCTGCTGCGGGCGCGAGGCACGACCCCGGTCATCCCCAACGCGCCTTATCGCAAGCGACTGCACCCCTTCGACCCCGAGCCTTACAAGCGAAGGAACCTCGTCGAGCGCGCCTTCTGCCGTATCAAGGACTTCCGCCGCGTCGCCACTCGATACGACAAGCTCGCCTGCACATACGCAGCCGCCGTCGCCCTCGCGGCCATCATCGTCTGGTGGTTATGAGTCTGGACCCTAGGCCGGCTCGGCGTCCGTGCGCGGGACCGAGCCGAACGCCACGAGGCCCAGCTCCAGCGCCGCCTTCATCAGGCAGAGGATCAGCACCGCGCCCGCCGGTCCGCCGAGGCTCAGGACCAGGCCCGCGCCGATCAGCACGGTCAGGTGAAGGACGAAGATCCGACCATAGGGTTTGAACATCTCCGTCTTCGGGTCGGCTCCGCGCCACTTGCCGGGCCACCACCATTCGCGGATCTGGGTCGCCAGGTTCAGCACGGCGAGGGCGACGACCGCCCACTGGAAGCTGGCTTGTCGGACGATGGCCAGGAAGGCGCCGATCATGGTCCCGCCCTGATCCACGACGTCGCTGATCAGCAGCATCGCGAAGAACAGGTGCGCCAGACAGAACAGGCCATAGTGAACGGTGAAGAAGCCTGCCAGGAACAGGGCGGCGCCCGGTTTGTCCCGGCTCGCCACCAGCAGTCGCGGGATCGTCAGGAGCCCCAGCAGGACGTTCTCGGCCCAGTAGAGGATCAGGATCTGCACCGCGTCCCAGCCCAGGAAGATCACGCCGAAGACCGGGATCAGATTGGCGGCCACGACGCCGGCCACGGCCAAGGGGCGGGTCTTCAGGTGGGCGAGGATTTCGTTGACCGTCATGCGGCGATCGTGGCCGAACGGAGTTCTCAAGCCAAGCCGTTCAGCAGCCGCTCGACGAAGGTCGGGACGGTCTCGGTCGCCGGGCCGTGGATATGCTCCTCGAACGAGGTGGCGCCAAGGCTGGGCTCCAGATTGATCTCCACCGTCCGCGCCCCGTAGAGCCGCGCCTCGCGCACGAAGCCCGCCGCCGGGTAGACGGCGCCGGAGGTGCCGATGGAGACGAACAGGTCGCATTTCGACAGCGCCTTCTCGATCCGGTGCATGGCCAAGGGCATCTCGCCGAACCAGACGATGTGCGGGCGCATCCGGCCCTCCGGATGATCGGGGGAGGGTTCGTCCACCGCCATGTCGCCGGGCCAGTCGGAGACGACGCCCGACGCCGTGCAGCGCCCCTTCAGCAGTTCGCCGTGCATGTGGATCAGCTCGAATCCGAAGCCGGGCTGGACCTCGGCCAAGGCCCGGTCGTGCAGGTCGTCGACGTTCTGGGTCACCAGCAGGAAGTCGCCCTCCCACTCCGCCGCCAGCTGGGCCAGGGCATGGTGGGCGGCGTTGGGCTGGACGGTCGAGAGGGCAGCGCGACGCAGATTGTAGAAGCGCTGGACCAGGGCCGGGTCGCGGGCGAAGGCCTCGGGCGTCGCCACGTCCTCGAACCGATGCCCCTCCCACAGACCGTCTGCGCCGCGGAAGGTCGGCACGCCGCTCTCGGCCGAGATGCCGGCGCCGGTCAGGACGACGAGGTTGCGATGGATCATGTCCCTGTCATCGCCTTCAAGCGTGACGGTTTCTAGCGTCTGGAACGTCGGCGTTTGCGACGCTCCGCGGCCGTGGTGCTTTCGCTGTTCGCGTACTCCGGCGGCAGCATGAACTTGCCCTTCTGATCGTATTGGCGGTCACCCTTGATCGTTAAAGCGCGTGTGATCCGCGAGACCCGCCAGAAAACGAAGCCGGTCCAGGCCGAACTGACCAGCAGCAACGGAAATATGGCCAGCCGCAACAGCCACCCTTCGGCGAGCAGAAGGATCATGACCAGCAACCCGGTCAACAAGCCGCTGACCTGAACCGAGGGCGCCCGATAACGATGAGCGATGTCGTGGTCGATCCATCTGCGGACGATCAGATAGGTGCTGTCCCTGTCGAACCGGCTCATCGGGGCGAAGGTGTGCGATCCAGGTGCGCGTGGCAATGGCGAAGCCAGGGGATGCCCGCTAGAACCCTTTCGACTCAAGCGAAAGGATCCTCCCCCATGAAAACCCGCGCCGCCGTCGCCTTCGAGGCCAAACGTCCGCTGGAGATCGTCGAGGTCGATCTGGAAGGGCCGCGCGCCGGAGAGGTGCTGATCGAGATCAAGGCGACCGGCATCTGTCACACCGACGCCTATACGCTGGACGGTCTGGATAGCGAGGGCATCTTCCCCTCGATCCTGGGCCACGAGGGCGCGGGCGTCGTGGTCGAGGTCGGACCGGGCGTGACCTCGGTCGAGGTCGGCGATCACGTCATCCCGCTGTACACGCCGGAATGCCGCCAGTGTAAGTCGTGCCTCAGCCGCAAGACCAACCTCTGCACCTCGATCCGCGCGACGCAGGGCAAGGGGTTGATGCCCGACGGCACATCGCGCTTCAGCTACAAGGGTCAGGCCATCGCCCACTACATGGGCTGCTCGACCTTCTCGAACTACACCGTCCTGCCCGAGATCGCGGTGGCGAAGATCCGCAAGGACGCCCCCTTCGACAAGGCCTGCTACGTCGGCTGCGGCGTCACGACGGGCGTGGGCGCGGTGGTCAACACGGCCAAGGTCGAGCCGGGCGCCAACTGCGTCGTTTTCGGCCTGGGCGGCATCGGTCTGAACGTCATCCAGGGGCTGAAGATGGTCGGGGCCGACATGATCGTCGGCGTGGACATCAACGACGACAAGGAAGAGTGGGGCCTTCGCTTCGGCATGACCCACTTCGTCAATCCGAAGACCGTCAGTGACGTCGTGGCCCATCTGGTCGAGCTGACCGGCGGCGGGGCGGACTACACCTTCGACTGCACCGGCAACACCGTGGTCATGCGTCAGGCTCTGGAGGCCTGCCATCGCGGCTGGGGCGAGAGCATCGTCATCGGCGTGGCCGAGGCCGGCAAGGAGATCGCCACCCGCCCGTTCCAGCTGGTCACCGGCCGCGTCTGGCGCGGCTCGGCCTTCGGCGGCGCGCGCGGCCGGACCGATACACCCAAGATCGTCGACTGGTACATGGACGGCAAGATCGAGATCGACCCGATGATCACCCACACCCTGCCGCTGGAACGCATCAACGAGGCCTTCGACCTGATGCACGAAGGCAAGAGCATCCGCTCGGTGGTGGTGTTCTAGCCGGCGATCGACGCATGGCCCGATCAATCGTGAGTATTCCGGAGAAATTTGGCGGTGCGCCTCATGTCGAGGGAACCGATCTGACGATAGCCGAGGTGCAAGCCTATTGGAGCCAGCCGGGCATATACGCAGCCCAAATCCGTGAGCGCTTCCCCGAACTCAGCGAAGCTGAACTTGGTGCCGCGGTGACGTGGGCGGAGCCGAAGGATCCCAAGCATCATTTCATCGCCGAGAGGTCCGAGCCCTCTCGTCAACGCTTCACCATCTGTGGGGAAGCTGGAGATTGGAGTGTGCTGATCGAAACTCTCGATGAGGACGGCGCTGTTTTTTCCAGCAAGGACTATTGGGAAGCGACGCTCGAAGATGCGCTGCGCTATTTCCAAGAAGATGGTCTGGAAAATCTGGCCTGGACCGATGCCGAGACGGGGCTATCTGTCGACCTCGCTACGTTGATTGACGCCAAATAGGTCCGACACAGGACGCAGAAATGGAGGAAACACATGTTCACGCACCTGACCGTGGGGGCCAACGACGTCGAGGCGTCGCGGAAATTCTATGACGCGGCGCTGGGCGCGCTCGGCATTCCGGCGTCCAGCGGACCGGATCCCAAGGGCCGCTACTGGTGGCGGACCGATCGCGGCGCCTTCGCGATCGGCAAGCCCATCGACGGTGAGCCTGCCTGCCACGCCAACGGCGGCACCATCGGCTTCTTCGCCAAGGACGCGGACGCGGTGAAGGCCTTCCACGACGCGGGCGTCGCCGCCGGCGGTCGTTCCATCGAGGACCCGCCCGGCGAGCGCCAGGGCCCGTTCGGCGTCCTGAACCTGGCCTATCTGCGCGATCCCGACGGCAACAAGATCTGCGCCCTGCACCGGGTGGGGTGATCCCATCTTCCGCTCATCCCCGCGAAAGCGGGGACCCAGTGCTTTCATGAGGCACAGGCGCGCGGGATCAATTGTCGTGGCGAAGAGGTTGGATCCGAGCGCCCACAGAACTGGGTCCCCGCTTTCGCGGGGATGAGCGGAGTTTGAGATGGACGTTTTGAAGCAGCACCAGGTTCACGGCGGGACGCTGAAGTACCTCCGGCACGACAGCGTCTCGACCGGCACGTCCATGACCCTGTCGGTGTTCACGCCGGCGGGGGAGGGGCCGTTTCCGGTGCTGATCTGGCTGTCGGGCCTGACCTGCACCGAGGACAATTTCACCACCAAGGCCGGGGCCTACCGGGCGGCGGCCGAGCATGGCGTCATCATCGTCGCGCCCGACACCTCTCCGCGCGGCGAAGGCGTGGCCGACGATCCGGCCTATGATCTGGGGCAGGGCGCGGGCTTCTACGTCGATGCGACGCAAGGGCCCTGGGCGCCGCACTTCCGCATGGAGACCTATGTCGTCGAGGAGTTGATCGCCCTGATCGACGCCGAGTTCCCGACGACCGGTGCGCGCTCCATCAGCGGCCACTCGATGGGCGGCCATGGCGCCCTGACCCTGGCCCTGCGTCATCCGGAGCTGTTCCGCTCGGTCTCGGCCTTCGCGCCGATCGCCTCGCCGACCCGCTGCCCCTGGGGCGAGAAGGCCTTCACCGCCTATCTCGGCGCCGACCGCGCGGAATGGGCGAAGCATGACGCCGCCCTGCTGATCGAAGGCGGCGCGGCGAAGGGGCATTTCGACGACATCCTGATCGACCAGGGCGACGCGGATGGGTTCCTCGTCGAACAGCTGAAGCCCGAACTGCTGACGGCGGCGGGCGAGACGGCGGGGCAGAAAGTGACCCTGCGGATGCAGCCGGGCTACGACCACTCCTACTTCTTCATGGCCAGTTTCATCGCCGACCATGTCGCCTTCCATGCCGAAAGACTAAAGCGATGACCGACGACGTCTATGACGACCTGTTCGCGGCCCTGTGCTCCGAGCTGGGTCACTGCCTGCACGACAAGGCGCAGAAGAGGGTGATCGCGGCCCTGCCGTCGGGGCTCGACGCTGCGGTGAAGGTGGTGCTGGAATCGGACGGCGCGGACTTCCTCAACACGCCGGGAAGCCACAAGCGGGCGGTGCGCGACTGTCTGAAGGCGAACCTGCCCGCCTAGAAGGGGAAGGCCGGGCCTCCGCCGGAGCACAGCCGTTCCTCGACCCGCTGATGGATTTTGGAGCGCAACTGTTTCCGATGGCGCAGGGTGTCGTGCAGGGCGTCGGCGACGCACAGAATCTGTTCGTCGGCCATGAATTCGGCGGCGTCGATCAACTCCTGGCACAGGGCGTCGATCGCGTGCTGGCTCAGCTTCGGCGGCGTGTAGTTCAACAGTTGGCCCATGGGCGTCTCTCCCTTCCTTGAGACCATCAAGGGTTGTGGAAAGATCGCGTTCCCGGAAAAGATGCTTAAGGGAAGGTGAACGGCTGAAAAAGTCGCAAACCTTCAAGCGTGGCCTTTGGCGTCCGCGCCCGAAACGCCTACATGCGCGTTACGGACTTTCATCGACCACAAGGAGCCTCATCCATGGCCTTCACCCTGCCGCCGCTGCCCTACGCCTATGACGCGCTGGAGCCCGCCATCGATCAGGAGACGATGACCTTCCACCACGACAAGCACCACCAGGCCTATGTCGACAATCTGAACAAGGCCGTCGACGCCGACGCCTCGCTGCAGGGCAAGTCGCTGGAAGACCTGTTCGCCGCGATCTCGACGGCGCCCAAGGCCGTCCGCAACAACGGCGGCGGTCACTGGAACCACGCCCTGTTCTGGGAACTGCTGGCCCCGGCCGGTCAGGGCGGCGAGCCCTCGGCCGAACTGGCCGCCGCGATCGACCGCGACCTGGGCGGTCTCGACAAGTTCAAGGAAGACTTCAACGCCGCCGGCGCCGGCCAGTTCGGCTCGGGCTGGGCCTGGCTGATCGTCCAGGACGGCAAGCTGAAGGTCACCTCGACCCCCAACCAGGACAACCCCCTGATGGACGTCGCCGAACAGAAGGGCGCCGTCGTCCTGGGCGCCGACGTCTGGGAACACGCCTACTACCTGAAATACCAGAACCGCCGTCCGGAATACCTGAAGGCCTTCTGGACCGTGGTGAACTGGAACAAGGCCAACGCACTGTTCGCCGCCGCCACGGCCTGATCGACGATCAGACGATGATGAAGGCCCCGGAGCGATCCGGGGCCTTTTTCGTTCGGGTCGGACGACGGCCCGGACTGGCGTTCTCGACGCGCCGACCTATCTGAGCTGTGCTGTTCTCTCTCCCCGGGGATTCCATGACGACCCAGTTCAAGCTCGCCGCCGCCCTGATCCTGTCCGGCATGATCGTCGCCGGATGCCAGAGGCCCGCCGAAAAGACCGAGGCTCCGGCCGCCGCCGCGACCTCGCCCACGGCCGCCAGCGCCGACGTCCATCCCTTCACCATCGGCGCCCTGCACGCGGCCGCCCTGAAGGACGGCGATATCGTTCTGGAGAACGTCGCGGGTCAAAGCCCCTGGGCCGACACCGCCGGCGTGGCCGAGGTGCTGCGCAAGACCGGCGATCCCAAGATCCACCTGTCTGTCCAGCCCCTGCTGATCCGGGGCGACAATAAGGTCGTGCTGATCGACACCGGCGCGGGCGGCGCCATGGGCACGGCCAACAAGCTGCCGGCCTCGCTGGCGGCGGCGGGCGTCCAGCCGGCCCAGGTCACCGACATCCTGATCTCGCACGGTCACGGCGACCATCTGGGCGGTCTGGTCCAGAACGAGGCCCTGGCCTTCCCCAACGCCGCGATCCGCATGAGCACGGCCGAATGGGCGGCGGTTCAGGCCAACGGCGAACTGGCGACCCTGGTCCCCGTCATCGCGCCCAAGGTCCAGACCTTCGAACCGGGCGCCCAGATCACGCCCTCGATCACCGCCGTCGCCCTGCAAGGCCACACGCCGGGCCACACCGGCTATGAGATCGTGTCCGGCCAGGATCGGCTGCTCTATTTCGGCGACGCCCTGCACAGTTCGGTCATCTCGGTGGAGCGGCCGGACTTCGTGAATGCCTGGGACAACGATTCCGACGCGGCCATCGCGACCCGGTTCGCCCTTCTGGGCCGTGGGGCGACCCAGTCCCTGCGGACCTACGGCGTCCACTTTCCCTTCCCGGGGCTGGGGACCTTCCGGCGTCAGGCGGACGGCTTCGTCTGGGTTCCGGAGGTCGCCGCGACCGCGCCCTGAAAGGTTGACGCGGCGTTCACCGTCTCCGTTGACGGAGGGGTTAACCGAGACGGCTTAGAGGCGGCGGGCTGAACCCCTCTCCCCCAGGGCCTCGCCTCTCCATGCGCGTTCTCGACTGCCTCACGCAGGACCATAATCTATGGCTCGTCGGCCTGGCCGCGCTGATCTGCGTGGCCGGGTCCGTCGTCATGAGCCGGCTGTTCGCGCGGATGCGCAAGGGCGCCGCGAGCGATCGCCTGCCCTGGATCTTCCTGGGCGCCGTGGCCGGGGGCGCGACCATCTGGTGCACGCACTTCGTCGCCATGCTGGCCTACACGCCGGGCGTCGAGATCGCCTATGCGCCGCTGCTGACCGGCGTCTCCCTGATCGTAGCCATGGTCGGTTGCGGCCTGGCCATGACGCTGGGCGCGATGCGCAAGACCTGGGCGCCGGCCCTGGGCGGCGCGACCTTCGGCCTGGGCGTCGCGGCGATGCACTACGTCGGCATGGCGGCCTTCACGGCCGAGGCCTTCGTCTACTGGGACACCACCTATGTGGCCGCCTCCGTCATCGCGGCCGTGGCCGGCGGGGCGGTGGCCTTCAGCGTCGGCGCGACCAACACCCTGCGCCCTCGCCCCATCCTGACGCCGCTGCTGCTGGTCCTGACCATCGTCAGCCTGCACTTCACCGGCATGGGGGCGATGACCGTCCTGCCGCTGGTCCCGTCCGACAGCGCCTGGACCCTGACCGAGGCCGAGACCCTGATGGCGCTGGGCGTGTCGGTGGTCGGCTTCCTGATCCTGGGCACGGCGGTCGCCAGCTATGCGCTGGAGGAGCAGTCCGAGCGCCAGTCGAGAAAGAGCCTGTCCGGCCTGATCGAGGGCAGCGTCGACGGCATGCTGGTCGAGGCCGACGGCAAGATCGTCATGGCCAACCGCGCCTTCGCCGAACTGTGCGGCCTGACCGACGCGGCCCTGGTCGGTCGTCCCGTCGCCGACTGGATGGAGGACGTCGAGACCATGCCGTCCGGCGCCCTGGTCCAGAGCCGGCTGAACGCCGCCGACGGCTCGATCCCGGTCGAGGTCGCCATCCGCATCGAAACCACACCGGATCAGACCTTCCGCATCTTCGCCGTGCGGGACCTGCGCTCGCGCATCGCCCAGGAACGTCGCATCGCCCATCTGGCGCGAAACGACAGCCTGACCGGCCTGCCCAACCGCGCCTCCTTCCTGGAGAAGCTGGATCGCACCGCCGCCACGACGGGGGAGGGCGGTTTCGCGCTCTTGGCCATCGACCTGAACCGCTTCAAGGAGGTCAACGACCTCTACGGCCACGCCGTGGGCGACCAGTTGTTGGTCCATGTCGCGGGCAATCTGAAGGACGCCGCCCTGGAGACCGAGTTCGTGGCCCGTCTGGGCGGCGACGAGTTCATGGCCATCGTGCCGGCCGCCGACCGCGACGCGGCCCATGCCGCCGCCGAACGCCTGTGGGCGGCCATGGTCCGGCCGCTGGCCGCCGAACACGCCGATCTGCAATGCGGCGCCGCCATCGGCATCGCCCTGTGGCCCGACGATGCGTCCGAGCCCTCTGTTCTGATCAACAACGCCGACCTGGCCATGTACCGGGCCAAGGCCTCGCTAGTGACCGACATCTGCTTCTACGAAGAGGCGATGGACGAGGCCGTGCGCCAGCGCCGTCGCGTGACCCTGGGGCTGCGCGAGGCCCTGGATAACGATCGCTTCGAACTGCACTACCAGCTCCAGGCCTCGGTCGAGACCGGCGAGGTCACGGGTTACGAGGCCCTATTGCGCTGGCGCCAGCCGGATGGCTCCTACATCTCGCCGATGGACTTCATCCCCATCGCCGAGGAGACGGGCATGATCCTGCCCATCGGCGAATGGGTCCTGCGCCGCGCCTGCGCCGAAGCCGCCTCCTGGCCCGAGCCGCATCGGATCGCGGTCAACCTGTCGCCGATCCAGCTGTCGCACGTCGATCTGCCGCGCATGGTGCATCAGATTCTGATCGAGACCGGCCTGTCGCCGCATCGTCTGGAGCTGGAGATCACCGAAACGGCCATGATCTCGGACATGGAGCGGACCACCCACATCCTGCGCCAGTTGAAGCTTCTGGGCGTGTCGGTGGCCATGGACGACTTCGGCACGGGCTATTCGTCCCTGTCGACGCTGCGCGCCTTCCCGTTCGACAAGATCAAGCTGGACCGCACCTTCATGTCCGAGCTGGACGGCGGGCCGCAGTCCAAGGCCATCATCCGCGCCGTCCTCGCCCTGGGCGAAAGCCTGGAGATCCCCATCCTCGCCGAGGGTGTGGAGACCCAGGAACAGCTGGCCTTCCTGCGCGAACAGGGCTGCGACGAGGTCCAGGGCTATCTGCTGGGTCGCCCGGCGCGCGACGTCGGCCTGTCCGACAGCCGGGCCCAGGCCGCCTGACGGTTGACTCTGACGGGCGGGGCAAGCATAAGCCCCGCCTTCACGTCACCGACCCTGTCGGCGGCGCGAAGATACTACGGACGATGCGTGGACCGCCGTTGAGATCGTCCCTCCATTCGCGGAGGGGCCGGGCCGCATCATTTTTGAAGAGAACAGAATGTCGAAGCGCCATAGCGCCAAGTACAAAATCGATCGGGCCATGGGTGAAAACCTGTGGGGTCGCTCGAAGTCGCCGGTCAACAAGCGTTCCTACGGTCCGGGCCAGCACGGCCAGCGCCGCAAGTCCAAGGTTTCCGACTTCGGCCTGCAGCTGAAGGCCAAGCAGAAGCTCAAGGGCTACTACGCCAACCTGACCGAGAAGCAGTTCCGCAAGACCTATGACGAGGCCGCTCGCCGCAAGGGCAACACCTCGGAAATCCTGATCGGTCTGCTGGAAGCCCGCCTGGACGCCACCGTCTACCGCGCCAAATTCGTGCCGACCCCCTGGGCCGCCCGTCAGTTCGTCAACCACGGCCACGTCACCGTCAACGGCAAGAAGGTGAACATCGCCTCCTACCGCCTGCGCGTCGGCGACGTCGTCGAGGTCAAGGAAAAGTCCCGCAACATGGCTCTGGTGCTCGAAGCCCAGCAGTCGTCGGAACGCGACATCCCCGACTACCTGGAACTGGGCGACCGTGGGTTCTCGGTCCGCTTCGTCCGCTTCCCCGAACTGGCCGACGTGCCGTTCGCGGTGAAGATGGAGCCGAACCTGGTCGTCGAATACTACAGCTCGTAAGGGCGCTAACGTTCGCCGCGCCCCCTGGTCCGATCTTCGATCGGCCGGCGGACAGGCTCTGGCTCACTGCTTGAGCGCGACGAATATCTGGAGAGGCCCCGGAGACATCCGGGGCCTTTTCTGTTTCGTGATCGCGCCTTTCGCGAAATTCAGGTGCGAAAAAGCCTGATTTGAGCGATCATGACTCGGCTGAACAGGATTTAGGGACATGGGGGCCATCCGCACGCTCGCTCTGATCGGGGCCGTCGCTCTGGCGACGTCCGGCTGTGCTCTGCTGCCGCAGAGCGCCGATCTGCGCGCGGTCGCCATGCCGGGTCAGGTGGAGCCGATCCACGCCGCCGCCATCACGCGCGATCTGGCGGTCTTCTGGGTCTCGTCCAACGGCTGCACCGACAAGTCGGACCTCTTCCCCATCGTGGCGCATGAGGGCGCCGCCTCGACCATCACCCTGCGTCGCATCGAACAGGACGTGTGCGAGACCCCGATCGCCGACGGCGTCGAGGTCATCTGGTCGTTCGAGGAACTGGGCCTGACGCCCGGCTCGCGCGTGTCGGTGAACAACCCCTACCAGCTGCCCTCGACCATCCCGACGACCTGACCACACCCTCCGTCATCCTCGGACCTGATCCGAGGATCGGACGTAGAGCCGGTTCTGAATCAACGCGGCGCACTGGCGGCGGTGCGCCGCTTCATCATCTCGCCAACGGAAAATCCGATCCTCGGATCAAGTCCGAGGATGACGGTGCGGAGGAACCCTACCGCCGCTCGAACGTCGGCAGCATGTCGGCGGGGATGCGGGTCGGCCGCATGGTCTGGGCGTCGACCAGGCACCATTCCGAGACGCCCTGGGCGCACAGGCGGCCCTGACCGTCCTCGATGCGGACATAGCGGGCGAAGCGCGGTCCTTGAGGGTCTCCCACCCAGGTCCGGGCCACGGCCGTGTCGTCGGGCATCAGGGCGCGCAGGTAGTCGATCTCGTGGCGCAGGGCGACCCAGGACCATTTCGCGCGCGTCGCCTCGTCGAAGCGGGCGTTCCAGTGAGCGGTGCCGGCGTCCTGCAGCCAGCCGACATAGACCACATTGTTGACGTGGCCGTTGGCGTCGATGTGTTCGGGCCGGATTTCCAGCGGGACCTCGAAGGTCTCGCGGTCCTCGCGCGGCGTCAGGGTCTGGCGGGCCAAGACCTATTCCTCGCCGAGGGGAACGCCTTTTTCGACCATCAGGGCGGTCAGTTCGCCGGCCTGGAACATCTCGCGCACGATGTCCGAACCGCCCACGAACTCGCCCTTCACATAGAGCTGGGGGATGGTCGGCCAGTCGGTGAAGGACTTGATGCCGTCGCGCAGGGCCTCGTCCTGCAGCACGTCCACGCCGACGAACGGGGCGCCGACATGGTCCAGAATCTGGACGGCGAGCGAGGAGAAGCCGCAGCGGGGCGCATCCGGCGTGCCCTTCATGAACAGGACGACGTCGTGATCGGCCACCGTCTGGGCGATGAAGGCGTGGACGGGATCGGCCGGGGTTTCGATGACTTGGTCGGACACGGGGAGACGCCTTTCGTTTCAGGGCGTCAGCTAGGGACGGCGGCCCGGCGGGTCAAGGGCGACGCGCGGTCCGGTCGCAGGCTCAGGCGGCGATCAGGCCGCGACGCGCGCCATCTCGATCTGGGCCGCCAGCCCTGGCGGCATGTCGCGCTCGGGCACCGAGGCCAGGGCGTTCAGCCGCTCGGCGTCGCGCGCGGTGATCAGCACGCTGGAGATGGCCGGGTCGGTCATGGCGTGGGCCAGACAGATCTCCTCGGCGTTCCAGTAGGGGGTGCGGTGCAGGAAGGCGAAGGTGCTGGCCTGGGCGACCGGCGCGGCCTTGGGCTTGCCGAAGCCGAACAAGCCCTTCTTGGGCTGGTTCAGCTCCATCGTCTTCTTCTCGGTGTCGAGCTCGGCCGGGAAGTAGTCGTAGGCCAGGATGGCCATGTCCTTTTCGCGCGCGGCGCGGACCCGCGAGCGGATCTTCCAGTCGACATTGACGTGGAACGGCGTGCCTAGAACATCGAAAGCGCCGGTCGAGACATAGGCGTCCATCACCTCGCCCTCGCCCGAGACGCCGAGGAAACGGACGCGCTGGGTGGCGCGCAGGGCCTTGAGCGCGTTCAGGGAGGATTGCGGCAGCTCATCCTCGCCGGGCTCTTCCAGCAGGGCGACGTCGATCCAGCCGAGGCCGGAGACGTGCAGGCAGCGGTCGATGGCGCCGGTCATGCCCTCGGCCGAGAAGTCGCGAGCCGAGCCCTTGCGACCGTCGCCGGCGCCCAGTTCCAGGCTGACGTTCAGAAGCTTCCTGTCCACGTTCGACAGGGCCTGGCCCACGACCTCGGCCAGCACAGGGTCGGCGGTCTCCAGCCGGTACGAGTTGATGCCTGCTTCCAGCGCCGAATAGATCAGGTCGTTGGCCGCCGCGACGCCGCGCGCCAGGCTGTTCACGCCCAGGCTGAGCGTCAGGGTCGAGATGGCGGCGCCCGACGCGCCGAAGGGGCGATAGCGCATGCGATCAGCCTGTCGTGGAAGGGGCGGAGGTTTCGAGGGCCAGGGCGTGCAGGGCGCCGCCCATATGACCCTTCAGCGCGGCGTAGACGAGTTGGTGCTGTTTGACGCGCGGGATACCGGCGAAGGCGGTCGAGACGATGCGCGCCTTGTAGTGATCGCCGTCGCCCGCCAGGTCCTCGATCGCGATCTCCGCGTCCGGAAAGGCCTCGGTCAGATAGGCGTGCAGGGTTTCGACGGGCATGGGCATGGCGTGGAGAATGCCGCGTAAAGCTTAATGTGAGGCTAGCGCATGCCCCACACTTCCTTCTCCCCTTGCGGGAGAAGGTGGCGGGCGAAGCCCGACGGATGAGGGGTACGAGGAAGCAGGCGAGATGCGTCCGGTGCTTGCCCGGCTGAAGTGAGTTTCACCCCTCACCCGCCGCCGCAAGGACGATCGCTACGCTCTCGTGCGCCGGCTCCCTCTCCCGCAAGGGGAGAGGGGCTAGACCACTCGCTCGTGCAGAATTGTCGGCTCGCCGTGGTAGGTCCCGTCGGCGTAGCGCACGTATCCCAGCCGTCCCGCCAGCTTCAGCGAGGCCAGGTTCCCCGGGCCGATCATGCAGACGGTGCGCGACGCCTTCAGGACCGTATCCGCCCAGTCCAGCGCCGCCGCCACGCCCTCGCCGGCCAGACCCTGGCCGTGGAAGGCCCCGCCGATGCCCCAGCCGAGCTCCGGCGCGTCCATCGGCGGGGTGACGTCGCGGTGATAGTCCAGCACCCCGACCGACCCGACATAGGCGCCGGTCTCCGTCAGCCGCATCGACCAGTTGCCGCGCCCCATCGCCGCCCAGTGGCCGATGTCGCGCAGAACCCGGAACCACACCTCCTCCGTGGTCAGCGACCGTCCGCTGATGTGCCGGGTGAAGGCCTCGTCCCGCCACAGGGCGCAGAGGTCGCCGTAGTCCGACAGGCCGACCGGCGTCAGGGTCAGGCGCGGGGTCGTCAGGACGGGGCCGCTCACGCCGGATCCGGGAAGATCGCGGCGGCGCGCTCGATCCGTGTCTGTCCCAGCGTATTCGTCACCGCATAGGTGAAGCCGGGCAACAGGGCGTAGCCCCCGACCTGTCCGCGCACGTCCATGGCCAGAAACGCCACCTGATGTCCCGCCAAGGCGGTTCCGCGCAGGCGCACCAGACGCTCCAGCACCTGACGACAGGCGTCGACCGGCGCCGCGCCCGCCCGCATGGCCTCTACGACCGAATGGGATCCGGCGACCCGCACCACGTCCTCGCCGACCCCCGTGGCGGTGGCCGAACCCACGCCCGGCTCGACCCACAAGCCGGCCCCGGCCAGAGGGCTGTCGCCGACCCGGCCGCGCATCTTGAAGGCCATGCCCGAGGTGGTGCAGGCGCCGCCCAGCCGCCCGGCGGCGTCCACCGCCAGGATGCCGATGGTGTCGTGGTTGCCCGCGCTGCCGGGCGTGGAGCGCCAGTCGGTGTTCTCGCTGTTGGCGCGGGGCGCATAGTCGGCGGTGACCAGCCATTCGCGCCAGGCGGCCTCGGCCTCGGGCGTCAGGAGGTTTGTCGTCTCGAAACCCTGATCGACGGCGAAGGACCGGGCGCCTTCGCCGACCAGCATGACGTGGGGCGTCTTCTCCATGACGGCGCGGGCGACCGAGACGGCGTGGACCACGTCCTCCAGCGCGCAGACGGCGCCGACATTGCCCGCCTGATCCATGATGACGGCGTCCAGGGTGACGTGGCCGTCGCGGTCGGGATAGCCGCCGTATCCGACGGAGTGGTTGGTCGGATCGGCTTCGGCCACCTTGGCCCCCGCCTCGACCATGTCCACGGCCGTGCCGCCCGCGCGCCGCGCGTCCCAGGCCGCCGCGTTGGCCGCCGCGCCGAAGTCCCAGGTCGAGACCACGGCCACGGATCCGCCGTCCTCGGCGCGGGCGGCCGATACTGGAGAGGGAAGGGCAGGGGCCGCCGCCGTCAAACCGGCGCCGATCAGAAGGTCCCGACGCGACGCCATCACATCAGCCCCAGTTGCTTGAAGCTGGTCACGCCTTCGCGGCCGACGATCAGATGGTCGTGGACCTCGACGCCCAGCGACTGGGCCGCGCGGACGATCTGCTTCGTCATGTCGATGTCGGCGCGGCTGGGCGTGGGATCGCCGGACGGGTGGTTGTGGACCAGGATCATGGCGGCGGCGCTGACCTCGAGACCCCGCCGCACGACCTCGCGCGGATAGACCGGAGCATGATCGACCGTGCCGCGATTCTGGATTTCGTCCAGGATCAGCTGGTTCTTCTTGTCGAGATAGAGGACGCGGAACTGCTCGCGCGGCTCGTGCTGCAGGGCGACGCGGACATAGGCCAAGAGCGCCGACCACGACGAGATGACCTGACGCTTGGTCGCCTCTTCCTTCGTTACCCGCTGCGCCACCTCGTGCAGGGCGGCCAGATCCAGCGCCGTCTCCGGCCCGATAGCCTTGGTGCGGCCTTTGGTGTCCTCGGTGCGGACGGTCATCAGGTCCTCGACCGAGGCGGCCAGCACCGCCGCCAGCGATCCGAACCGCGACAACAACGCCTTGGCGATCGGCTTCACATCCCCCTGCGGCTGGCTGCGGAACAGGAACAGCTCCAGCAGTTCATAGTCGGGCAGATGGGTCAGGCCGGCGGAACGCGCCCGGTGACGCAGACGCTCGCGATGGCCCGCGTGATGGGGCAGGGGCTTCTGAGGGTTGTCGGCGGCGTCGCTCACAACCCTGACGGTAACGGCGCACGCGGTCCGATCAAGCGCCTTGATGCGCCCGGCGTCAGTTCGGGCGGAACAGTCCGGCCGGGCTGGCGGTGAAGATCTCCACCCCGTCCTCGGTCACGCCGACCGTGTGCTCGCACTGGGCGGACAGGGACTTGTCGCGGGTCACGGCGGTCCAGCCGTCCGAGAGGACCTTCACATGCGGCTTGCCCAGGTTCACCATCGGCTCGATGGTGAAGAACATGCCGGGCTTCAGCACCGCGCCCTCGCCCTTGCGCCCATAGTGCAGGACGTTCGGGCTGTCGTGGAACAGGCGGCCGATGCCGTGGCCGCAGAAGTCGCGCACGACCGACATGCGGGCGGCCTCGACGTGGCGCTGGATGACGAAGCCGATGTCGCCGAAGGTATTGCCCGGCTTCACCTGCTCCAGCCCCAGCATCAGGCTCTCATAGGTGACGTCGACCAGCTTCTTGGCGCGGGCGTTGATGTTCCCGACCGCATACATGCGGCTGGAATCGCCGTGCCAGCCGTCGACGATGACGGTGTGGTCGATGTTGACGATGTCGCCGTCCTTCAGCACCCGGTCACCCGGAATCCCGTGGCAGACCACGTGATTGATCGAGGTGCAGACCGTCTTCATGTAGCCCTTGTAGCCGAGGCAAGCGGGCAGGCCGCCGCGGTCCAGGGTGAACTGGCGGATGCGGTCGTCGATCTCCTGGGTCGTCACGCCGGGCACGACATAGGGGGTGATCATGTCCAGCGCCTCGGCCACCAGACGGCCGGCGACCCGCATGCCCTCGAAATCCTCGGGCTGATAAAGGCGGATGGCGCTGGTCCGGGTGAAGGTCTCGGCTTCCAGCTCGGGCGTCTCGTACATCGCAGGTCTCGGATCGGCGGGATCGGCTCAGATGGCGAAGACTAGCACAGACTTCAACATCATGCCGTGAACAGGGAAAACGGCGGGCCTCGGTCGAGACCCGCCGTCGGTGGGGATCAGCCCTTGGCCGCGTAGCCCTTGCCGCCGTTCGACGGGCGACGGCCGCGCGGGCGGCGACGGATCTCACCGTCGGGCTTGGCCTCGGCCTGAGGACGGTTGGCGGAGGCCGCGGCGCGGGCGCGGTCGGCGGCCATCGGATCGAACGGCGCGGTCGAGGCGACCGGACGATCTCCACGCTCGCCGTGATGCGTGCGGTCGCGCTGGCCGCCGCCCTTGCGGACGCGGTGCGGCTGGCCGCCGTGTTCCTTCTTCACGCCGTCGCGGTGCGGGTTGCGCGGGCCGCGCTTCTGCTGGCGATCGCCGCGGCCGTCGTCGGGCATGGAAGCCTTCGACGCCACGCCCGAGGCCATGATCGACTGATCCAGCAGCTGCAGCGAACGGTCGTTGCGACGGTCGGAGGCCGGAATCTTCTGGCGCGTGACCTTCTCGATGTCGCGCAGCAGCTTCATCTCGTCGCCGGCCACGAAGCTGACCGCCGAGCCGTCCTTGCCCGCGCGGGCCGTCCGGCCGATGCGGTGGACATAGGCTTCCGGCACGAAGGGCAGTTCGAAGTTCACGACGTGCGAGACGCCGTCCACGTCGATGCCGCGCGCGGCGATGTCGGTGGCGACCAGAACGCGCAGCTTGCCGGCCTTGAAGGCGGCCAGGGTGCGCTCACGCTGGGGCTGGGACTTGTTGCCGTGGATGGCGCCGGCCAGGACGCCGCCGGCTTCCAGATAGGCCGCGACCTTGTCGGCGCCGTGCTTGGTCTTGGTGAAGACCAGGCAGCGCGAGTAGTTCGGATCGGCGAACATCTCGGTCAGCAGGGCGCGCTTCCTGCCCTGTTCGATGTGGATGACCGACTGGTTGATGCGTTCGACCGTGGTCGACTGCGGCGTGACCTGGACCTTGACCGGCTCCTTCAGGAGCTCGCCGGCCAGCTTGCCGATCTCCGACGGCATGGTGGCCGAGAAGAACAGGTTCTGGCGCTTGGCCGGGATGCGGGCGACGATCTGACGGATCGGCTTGACGAAGCCGAGGTCCAGCATCTGGTCCGCTTCGTCCAGGACGAAGATCTCGGTCGAGGACAGATCCAGGGTCTTCTGCTGCATGTGGTCCAGCAGGCGGCCGGGCGTGGCGACCAGGACGTCCAGACCGCCCTGCAGGGCGCGCTCCTGCGGGCCGTATTTCACGCCGCCGAAGACGACCGCGACCTTGAAGCCGAGGTGACGGCCATAGGCCTTGAAACTCTCGGCGATCTGGGTGGCCAGTTCGCGCGTCGGCGACAGGACCAGGGCGCGGGTCGTGCGCGGCAGGGGGGCGGTGCGGTTCTCGGCCAGGCGATGCAGGATCGGCAGGGCGAAGGCCGCGGTCTTGCCGGTGCCGGTCTGGGCGATGCCCAGGAGGTCCTTGCCGGTCATGACCGAGGGGATGGCCTGGGTCTGGATCGGGGTCGGGGTGACATAGCCCTCGGTCGTCAGGGCCTGGAGGATGGCCTTGTTCAGGCCGAAGGATTCAAAGGAGGCGCTCATGGCGTCGGTGTTCTTTCGCGTATGCGGCGACGCGCATCAGCCGGGCGTGAAACGCCGATAGGGCCGCGCGCCGCCAGTCCCGATGGAGCCCTGAATGGGCCGTCGGGGTGGATCGGGCGCCGCCCCGCGTGTCCGGGCAGCGAATGAAACTTGAGCCCTCCGATCAAGTCGGAGGGTGACGAACCGGCGGCTGCTACAGTCAGGTCTTCGTGGGGAGGTGAAGACCCACACGCGCTGGAGACGCCGGGGATCGCGATTGTGCGATGCGGGGGCAGATGGGGGAGGAGTGCGGCGAAGTCAAGGCGGAGGGGCGTTCAGAGCCCTTCTCCCCTTGCGGGAGAAGGTGGCCGCGAAGCGGACGGATGAGGGGTACGGAGACGCGGATCGGATGCAGCGGACAGACGGCTTATCGGTGAGGGCGAGTGTCACCCCTCACCCGATCGCGCCAGAACGACGGCTGCGCCGCCGTGCGCGATCACCCTCTCCCGCAAGGGGAGAGGGGATCAAATGAGACTCACCGCCAAGTTCACCGCCAGCGCCACCAGAACCGTGTTGAACACGAAGGCCGTGACGCTGTGGACGCTCGACAGCCGCCTCAGTCCCCGATCCGCGATCTGCACATCCGCCGTCTGCGACGCCACGCCTATGATCAGGGAGAAGTGGAGGAAGTCCCAGTAGTCCGGCTGATCCTCGCCCGGGAACAGCAACCCGCCCCGATCCCCACCCTCGTCCCCCGGCGCATAGAAGCGGTGGGCGTAGTGCAGGCCGAACAGCACATGCACGAACAGCCAGGACGCCGCGACGGTGCCGAGCGTCAGGGCGGCCTCGACAGCACGATTCGCACCGGACGATCCCGATGCGGCCTCGGAGATGACCACCACGACGCTGGCCGCCGCCGCCATCAAACTGAGCGGCAGGACCAGCGCCCCGCCCTCGTCCAGCTCTGCGGCGCGGGCGCGGATCGTCTCGACCGATTCCGTTCGCGCCAGCTTCAGGAAGGTCAGGATCAGGAACAGGCCCACGCCCGCGTCCCACCCCGCCGCCAGCCGCACGGTCCAGCGCCACTCCACCGGCGAGGCCAGGGCGATGACCGCCGCCAGCGCCAGCCCGGCCAGCAGCGCCCCATGCAGACGCAGCATCCGGAACGGCGGGCGAGGGGCGGGCGGCTGGGCCATCAGGTTCCGGGCTGGACGTAGGGTATGGCGGCGAACAGGCGACGCTCGCCGCCGCGCGGATCGTCCTCCATCCGGCACGCCACGTCCATGATCATCGTCTGACGCCGCTCCAGCCCGTAGCGCTCCCAGCTCGGCAGGCCCGCATGGTTCGGATCGCCGTCGCGGGCGAGCGCCACGAAGGCCTTCGACAGCCGCTCGGCCATCGGCTGGGCCGTCGGTCCCTGCGCCCGGCTGCCGGTCGCGTCCACATTGTCGAAGGCCAGGGGGATGTCGTCGGTGTGCATGGCCCCGCGCCTTCCGCCGTCGATCGGAGAGGTCCAGTCCAGCTGATAGACCCAGGCCGGAGATCCCGACCTCGCCCGCTCCTCCGCCTCGATCACCGCCCCGCGCCAGCTCCGCGCCGCCGTCGTCGCCGCGAAGAAGACGTCGCTGGGAGAGTAGTCGGGATACATCTGGCGATAGGCGGCGATGACCGGCTCTGGCGCCACGTCGATGCGGAACTCCCGTCCCGTCAGCTTGCCGGGCAGGTCATCCCAGGTCAGCGCATAGTTGGCCGGATCATTGCCCAGGAAGGCGCGGGTCTCGTCATGGGTGTTGCCGATGATCATGGGGATGGCCGCTGACTGGGCGGGCGCGTCGGGATAGAAGGGGTGGCGCATCAGGGTGCGGTTATCCAGCACCGGTCCCCAGTAGAGACCGCCGAAGCCCAGCACCGGATCGGTCGCCTCGGCCGCCTTCAGCAGGGTCTCGACCGGCATCGCCGCCGCCTCCGCCGCTCGCTCTTTCGGCAGGCCCAGCGCATCCAGCCAGGCCTCGGCCCGTCGCGTCGCACTCCACGGACCCGAGGCCGTCACCTGCTGTCCGCTCATGGTCGCGGCGCGGTGGAACAGGCCGGAGGCGGCCGGGCTGGCCATCATGGTCGCGATCTTGGCCCCGCCGCCCGACTGGCCGAAGACCATGACCCGCCCCGGATCGCCGCCGAAGTTCGCGATATTGTCCCGCACCCATTCCAGGGCGAGGTGCAGATCCATCTGCCCCGCGTTGCCGCTGTCGAGGAAGGGCGCCCCCGCGATCCGTTGCAGATAGGCGTAGCCGAACAGGTTCAGCCGGTGGTTCACCGTCACCACCACCACGTCGTTCCGCCGCGCCAGCCGCGTTCCGTCATAGAGCGGACTGGACCCCGAGCCGTTCGAATAGGCCCCGCCATGGATGTAGACCATCACCGGCCGCCGCTCTCCGTCCAGCCCCGGCGACCAGACGTTCAGGAACAGACAGTCCTCGGACTGGTTCGCCTCATCCGACCCCTGCGGGCTGGCGGCGCCATAGGCGAAGGCCTCCGCGGGCGTGGTCCAGGGCGTCGGTCGGACGGGTGGCTGGAACCGGCGCGGGCCGGTGTCGGCGCCGTAGCGCATCCCCTTGAACACGGCGACGCCGCCGTCCGTCAGGCCGCGCACCGGGCCGTTTGTGGTGGCGACGACCGGGTGCTGCCCTTGCGGCCAGGCGAGGGACGGCGCGGCCGAAAGGGCCAGACCGCCGGCCAGCACGCCGCGACGGTTTATCGAAAACTGCTCAGCCACGGCGCGTTCCTCTTGTTTTCGGCGAGACTAGGCCCGCCTGCGCATCGTTGTCACCGGTGTCATCTCAAACCGCTCTTGCAGCGCAGCAAAGCCTCGTATTGAGTGCGATCACGCATTGTTACAGGCCGCCTCCCAAGAGCCTGTACGGGGAGATTTCGCATGACCCATTCCGACCGCGCCGGCCTGTCCGTGGCCGCCGAACTGGCCAGCTTCATTGAGGATGAGGTGCTCCCCGGCCTTGGTCTCGGCACCGACCCCTTCTGGACCGGGACGGCCGATGTCTTCGCCCGGTTCGCGCCTGAGAACCGCAAGCTCCTCGCCCGCCGCGACGAACTGCAGGCCCGCATCGACGCCTGGTATCGCGACCGCAAGGGCCAGCCTCACGACGCCGCGGCGACCGAGACCTTCCTGCGCGAGATCGGCTATCTGGTCGCCGAGCCCGCCCCCTTCCAGGTGACGACCCAGAACGTCGACGCCGAGCTGGCGACGCTCGCGGGGCCGCAGCTGGTCGTGCCGATCCTGAACGCCCGCTTCCTGCTGAACGCGGCCAACGCTCGCTGGGGCAGTCTCTACGACGCCTTCTATGGCACGGATGCCCTGGGCGACCTGCCGCCCGCCGGTCCCTATGACGCCGCGCGGGGCGCCCGCGTCGTGTCGCGCGCCAAGGCCTTTCTCGACGAGGCCGTGCCGCTGGAGACCGGCTCCCACTCCCAGGTCGCGGGCTGGTCGGTCGAAGCCGGTCAGCTGACGCCGGGCCTGAAGGACCCCGGCCAGTTCGTCGGCTATCGCGGCGAGCCCTCGGCGCCGTCCGCCATCCTGTTCGCCAACAACGGCCTCCACATCGAGCTGGTCATCGACCGCTCCAGCGCCATCGGCGCAAGCGACCCGGCGGGCCTGTCCGACGTCGTGCTGGAAAGCGCCCTCTCGACCATCTGCGACCTGGAGGATTCCGTCGCCGCCGTGGACGCGGAGGACAAGGTCGCCGCCTACCGCAACTGGCTGGGCCTGATGAAGGGCGACCTCGCCGCCAGCTTCCAGAAGGGCGGCCAGACCCTGAACCGCACGCTCGAAGCCGACCGCACCTTCACCGCGCCGGAGGGCGGGGCCGTCACCCTGAAGGGCCGTAGCCTGCTTTTCGTCCGGAACGTCGGCCACCTGATGACCAACCCGGCCATCCACCTGCCGGACGGGTTGGAGGCGCCCGAGGGCATCCTCGACGCCATCGTGACCTCCCTGATCGCGATGTACGACCTGAAGGGCATCGGCGGCTTCACCAACTCCGGCGCCGGGTCGGTCTACATCGTCAAACCCAAGATGCACGGCCCGGACGAAGCCGCCTTCACCAACCGCCTGTTCGACGCGGTCGAGGACCTGCTGGGCCTCCAACGCCACACGATCAAGGTCGGGGTGATGGACGAGGAGCGTCGCACCTCGGCCAACCTCGCGGCCTGCATCCAGGCGGTGAAGGACCGGATCGTCTTCATCAACACGGGCTTCCTGGACCGCACCGGCGACGAGATCCACACGGCCATGCAGGCCGGTCCCGTCGTCCGCAAGGCCGACATCAAGAGCGCCAAATGGATCGCCGCCTATGAGGCGCGGAACGTCGCCATCGGCCTGTCTTGCGGTCTGTCGAGGCGGGCCCAGATCGGCAAGGGGATGTGGGCCGCGCCGGACCGCATGGCCGACATGCTGGAGCAGAAGATCGGCCATCCGCGCACCGGCGCCAACACCGCCTGGACCCCGTCGCCAACGGCCGCGACCTTGCACGCGCTGCACTATCACGCCGTCGATGTCTTCGCGGTCCAGAAGGAGGTCGCCGGTCGCCCGACGCCCGGCCTGACCGACCTCCTGACGCCGCCCTTGGCCAACGGAGCCAACTGGTCCGAGCAGGAGGTGCGCGACGAACTGGACAACAATGCGCAAGGCATCCTTGGCTATGTCGTCCGCTGGATCGACCAGGGCGTCGGCTGCTCCAAGGTGCCCGACATCCACGACGTGGGCCTGATGGAGGACCGAGCGACACTGCGGATTTCGTCCCAGCACATCGCCAACTGGCTGCTGCACGGGGTGTGTACGGCGGAACAGGTGGACGCCGCCTTCCTCCGCATGGCCGCCAAGGTCGACGGCCAGAACGCGGGCGATCCGCTGTACCGACCGATGGCGACGGATCCGGACGGGTCGCTGGCCTATCAAGCGGCGCGCGCCCTGGTGTTCGAGGGGGTGGAACAGCCGAACGGCTACACCGAGCCCTTGCTGCATGCGTTCCGGCTGAGGGTGAAGGCGGGGGGCTGATCACGGACCTTCGTCATCCTCCGGCAAGCCGCGCCTTCGCGGTGCAGACCGGGGGACGCAGCGGCGCCGAAGGCGATCTGTTCAGGCAGGATGTCGGAAGCATCACACTGCGCGACAGTTTCGCGCTCCCGCGCGCCGCTGGGTCCCCCGGTCTCCGCTTCGCTGCGCCGGAGAATGACGAAGGAGGAGAGAGTGGCCTTGCCTCCGCCCCGATCCCGGCGGAAGCTCCCCGCATGAGGAGCCCCGCCCGTGACCCCCTGCACATCCTCGCCGCCGTCGGAGCGATCCTGATGACCGGCAGCGCCGCCGCGCCCGCGTCCTCCGAGCCCCAGGGCCGCGTGCTGGCGGTCGAACAGGTCGCCGGCTTCTGGGCCCTGCGCGCTCCCGACGGCTCCCGCTGCCAGGTGTCGCTGGCCAACCTTGTGATCGACGGCGTCCGCCCGGTCCTGGCCGAGAACTGCGCCGTCCCGGATGCGGCCAAGGCGAAGAGTTGGCGCGCCACGGCGAACGGCTTCGAGATGCTGGCCGCCGACGGTTCGGTGGTCATGGCCTTCCGCCGCACCGGCGAGGACGCCTTCGTCGGCACGACCGGCGGCTACACCCTGACCCGCGCCCCGATGTAGAATTGCAGTGTCCGCGCGAACGGCGGAAATCTGCATGGCCAACCTATCCAGGCTCACCGATCGACGGCGGTTTTCGCATAGCCGAAATCACCGCGAACTCACCGGTGGGCGATAGACGCCGCAATCGCCGCCAAGCGTGACACGATCGTAACTTGCGGACTCCCCTCCCGACGTGACAAGGTCACTTGACTGTCAGGGGAGGGCGTCATGCTCACGATCAAGAATCTCGTCCACGTCTACGGCAACGGAACGCGGGCGCTGGACGACGTTTCGCTGACCGTGCCGACCGGCATGTTCGGCCTCTTGGGCCCCAACGGTGCGGGCAAATCGACCCTGATGCGGTCGATCGCGACGCTGCAGACCCCCACCTCCGGCTCCATCGATTTCGACGGCATCGACGTCATCAAGGACCCCGAGAAACTGCGCCGCACCCTCGGCTACCTGCCCCAGGATTTCGGCGTCTATCCGCGCGTCTCGGCCTACGACATGCTGGATCACATGGCGGTGCTGAAGGGCATTTCGTCGGGCAAGGACCGCAAAGAGACCGTCCAGACCCTGCTGCAACAGACCAACCTCTGGAGCGTCCGCAACAAGGCCATCGCCGGCTTCTCGGGCGGCATGCGCCAGCGGTTCGGCATCGCCCAGGCCCTGATCGGCAATCCGAAACTGATCATCGTGGATGAGCCCACGGCCGGTCTGGACCCCGAGGAACGCAACCGCTTCCTGAACCTGTTGGCCGAGATCGCGGACAACGTGGTCATCATCCTGTCGACCCACATCGTCGAGGACGTCGCAGATCTGTGCCCCCGCATGGCGGTGCTGGCCGGCGGCAAGATCCAGCTGGAGGGCGCTCCCGCCCAGCTGATGGACCAGCTGAACGGCCGGGTCTGGAAGAAGACCATCGACAAGGAGGCGCTGGAGGATCACCGCGCCAGGTACGAAGTCATCTCGACCCGGCTGTTCGCCGGCCGCACCGTCATCCACGTCCTGTCGGACCGTCGTCCGGGCGAGGGTTTCGAGCCGGTGCCGGGCGGGCTGGAAGACGTCTATTTCTCGACGCTCAGCGCCTCGCGCAAGGTCGCGGCCTAAGCCATGTTCGGGAAGATCGCCGCCTTCGAATTCCGCTACCAGCTGCGCCAGCCGGCCTTCTGGGTCATCGCCATCGTGTTCGGTCTGCTCGCCTTCGGGTCGGTCGCGGCCTCGGACAACATCTCCATCGGCTCGGGCGGCAACGTCCACAAGAACGCGCCCTACGCCCTGGCGACCATCAACGCCGTCATGGGCATGTTCTTCATGCTCGCGACCACGGCCATCGTCGCCAACGTCGTCGTGAGGGACGTCCAGACCGGCTTCGGCCCCATGGTCCAGGCCACGCCGCTTACGAAGTTCGACTACCTCTACGGCCGCTTCACCGGGGCCTTCCTCGCGACCGCGCTCTGCTTCCTCGTCATCACCCTGGGGGTCATGGCGGGCACGCTCGCGCCCTGGATCGACCGTGAGACGGTGGGGCCGTTCCAGCCCTGGGACTACCTCTACAACTACCTGATCGTGGGCCTGCCGGGCGTCTTCCTGACCTCGGCCCTGTTCTTCGCGCTGGCGACCGTGACCCGGTCGATGATGGCCACCTATGTCGGCGTCGTCGGGGTGTTCATCGCCTATCTGACCGCAACCAGCGTGCTGGGCAGCAAGCCCGAGTTCGAGGTCGCCATGGCCTGGGGCGAGCCCTTCGGCATGGGCGCCTTCGGCCTCGTCACGAAATACTGGACGGCGGCCGAACGGAACACGCTGAACGTGCCGCTGGAGGGCGTCTTCCTCTGGAACCGCCTGCTGTGGACGGGGATCAGCGTCGCCATTCTCGGCGCGGCCTACGTCCTCTATCGCCCCTCCATTCGCGGAGCCAAGGAAGGCAAGACCGACAAGCTGCGGAAGCTGGCCGAGGCCGCCCCCGCCGCTCCCGCGACGATCGGTCCGCTGCCGTCGCCCAGGGAAGGCTTCGCCGCCGGCTGGGCTCGGCTGACGTCGCGCACCGCCTTCGAGATGAGCCTGGTGTTCAAGAGCCCGGCCTATGTCATCCTGATGCTGCTGGGCTTGGCTTTCGCCGTCTCGACCCTGCTTTTCACCGGCGAGATCTACGGCGCGCCCCTGCTGCTGGTCACCCGTGTGGTCATCACCGGCCTGACGGGCGCCTTCGCCCTGATCGCCATGATCGTGGCCATCTACTACTCGGGCGAGCTCGTATGGCGCGATCGTGAGCGCAAGGTCCACGAGATCATCGACGCCTCGTCCACGCCCGACTGGACCTTCCTGATCCCCAAGACCCTGGCCCTGATCCTGGTCCTGGCCTCCATCCTGATCGCGGGCGTCGTGGCCGGCGTCGCGGTCCAGCTCTTCAAGGGCTACACGGACTTCGAGTTCGGCAAATACCTGATGTGGTACGTCGTGCCGGGGACGGTGAACTTCGCCCTGCTGGCGGTTCTGGCCATCTTCGTGCAGTCGCTGGCGCCCAACAAGTTCGTCGGCTGGGCGATCATGGTCGTCTACATGATCTCCACGATCGTGGCCCGGAACATGGGCTTCGACCACGTCCTCTATCGCTATGGTTCGGGCATTCCCGTGCCCCTGTCGGACATGAACGGGCGGGGCGACTATGCGGGCTTCGCGGCCTGGCTGGACGCCTACTGGTCGATGGCGGCCGTGATCCTTCTGACCCTCGGCTACGCCCTGTGGCGGCGCGGAACGGAGACCCGGCTGACGCCGCGGCTGAAGCGTCTACCGCACCGTCTGATGGGACCGGCGGGCGTCGTCGGCGGCCTGGCCTTGGTCGCCTTCATCGGCCTGGGCAGCTTCATCTACGTCAACACCAACGTCTGGAACGAGTACCGCAACCAGTCGGCGGAGGAGAAGCTTCAGGCCGAGTACGAACGGACCCTGCTGCGCTTCGAGACCACGCCCCAGCCGACCCTGGTGGACGTGAAGCTGGATCTCGACCTGCATCCGCACGCGCCGCGCCTTGAGACGAAGGGGACCTACACGGTCGAGAACCGCACGGGCGCGCCCCTGTCGGAAATGCACCTGCGCTGGAACGACGATCTTGAGATGAAGACCCTGACCGTCCAGGGCGCGCGCATGGTCCGCGAATGGCCGGAGTTCGACTACCGCATCTATCGTTTCGACACGCCGATGGCGCCGGGCGAGCGTCGGACGGTCAGCTTCGATACGGTGCTGCAGCAGCGCGGCTTCAAGGTGCGGGGAAACACCACCCGCATCGTCGACAACGGGACCTTCGTCACCAACGGCGAGTTCGCGCCGATGATCGGGATGAACCGGTCCAGCCTGCTTCAGGACCGTTCCAAGCGCCGCAAATACGGCCTGCCGGCGGAGCTGCGTCCGGCCAAGCTGGAGGATATGACCGCCACCGGCCGCAACTACATCGGCGCCGACTGGGTCACGGCCGACGTCACCGTCACGACCGACGCCGACCAGACCCCCCTGGCCCCCGGCATGGTCCGCAGCGACACGACGGCGAACGGCAGGCGGACCATGCGGTTCGTGACCGAAAGCCCCGTGCTCTACTTCCTGTCGGTGCAGTCGGCCCGCTACGAGATCGCGCGCCAGACCCACAACGGGGTGGAGATGGTGGTCTTCCACGACCCGCAGCACGCCACGAACGTGCCGCGCATGATGACGGCGCTGGAGACCTCGCTGGATTATTTCCAGGCGAACTTCTCGCCCTACCAGTTCCGTCAGGCGCGGATCAGCGAGTTCCCGGACTACGCCAGCTACGCACAGTCCTTCCCCAACACCTTCGCCTGGTCCGAAGGCCTCGGCTTCATCGCCGACCTGCGCGACGAGACCAAGATCGACTATGTGACCTACATCGGCGCGCACGAGTTCGCGCACCAATGGTGGGCGCATCAGGTCGTGGGGGCGAACATGCAGGGGGCGACCCTGATGTCGGAAACCCTGGCCCAATACTCGGCCCTGATGGTGATGCGGGAGATGTACGGGCCGGACAAGATCCGCCGGTTCCTGAAGTTCGAGCTCGACAACTACCTGCGTTCGCGCGGCACGGAGCTGATCGAGGAACTGCCGCTGAACCGGATGGAGAACCAGCAGTACATCCATTACCGTAAGGGCGCGGTGGTCATGTACCTGCTGGCCGACCAGATCGGCGAGGCGAACGTGAACCGGGCTCTGGCCCAGTTCCTCCAAACCCACGCCTTCAAGCCGGCGCCCTATCCGCGCTCGACGGACCTGATCGCCCTGTTCCGCGCCAACGCACCGGCGAACAAGCAGCACCTGATCACCGACCTGTTCGAACGGATCACCCTGTATGACGTCAAGACCACGGCGGCCACGGCGACCCGCCGCCGCGACGGACGCTGGGACGTCACGGTCACGGTGGAGGCGAGGAAGCTCTACGCCGACGGCAAGGGCGAGGAGACCGAGGCGCCGCTGAACGAGACCTTCGACATCGGCCTGTTCTCGGCCATGCCGGGCAAGGGGGCGTTCGATGCCTCGAACGTGCTTCTGTTCGAGCGGCGGCCGCTGCGGAGCGGGACGCAGACGTTCCGGTTCACCACGGCGGCGAAGCCGGCGTTCGCCGGGGCGGACCCGTACAACAAGTGGATCGACCGGAACTCGGACGACAACGTGCGGGCGGTGGATTGAAGCGGTTTCCTTCTCCCCTTGCGGGAGAAGGTGGCCGAGCGCAGCGAGGTCGGATGAGGGGTACGAAGACGCCGACCTGATGATGCGTCCGGTGCTCACCCGGCAAGAGCGAGTTTCACCCCTCACCCGATCGCACGAGAACGACGGCTACGCCGCCGTGCGCGGTCTCCCTCTCCCGCAAGGGGAGAGGGTGGAGGTGGCACTGTTTCGGAATTTGGCGTGCCAACGTGCCAAAGTGCCACCTCGGGGATCTTGCACTGTTTCGCGATTTTCGAGTGCAAGACAGTGCAGGATTATCGGAAATGCCGGCCGCTGGAGTGCGCGTGCCCGACAGGCTGACGTGTCAAAGATCAGGCCTTAGTTGGGGCGGGTCCGGCGCCGGCGCAAGACCTGTCGAGGAATAAATTCAAGAACGGTTCTAGTGAATGCTCTCGCCGTGCTGGGAGTAGTCGAGCCCCTCGACCTCGCCGTCCCTGGCGACGCGCAGGCCGGTGGTGAATTTGCAGATCATCAGGACCACGAAGGTGCCGACCGCGCTCCAGGCCATGACGGCGAGAAGGCCCACGATCTGCTTCACCACGTCCGCGCCCTCGGCCGCGCCGTTGATGGCGGTGGTGGCGAAGACGCCGGTCAGGACGGCGCCGACGATGCCGCCGACCCCGTGGATGCCGAAGGCGTCCAGGCTGTCGTCGTACTTCAGGGCGTGCTTCAGCCAGACCGCGCCGGCGTAGCAGGCCGGGCCGCCGATCAGGCCGATGAGGAAGGCGCCCTTTGGATCGACGAAGCCGGCCGCCGGGGTGATGGCGACCAGACCGCCGACGATGCCGGACAGAAGGCCCAGCAGGGTGGGGCGCTTCTTCTCGATCCACTCGATGACCATCCAGCCGAGCGCGGCGGCGGCCGGGGCGATGATCGTGTTCAGGGCGGCGACGGCGGCGATGCCGTCGGCGGCCCAGGCGCTGCCCGCGTTGAAGCCGAGCCAGCCGACGAACAAGAGGCCCGTGCCGATGGCGGTGTAGGCGAGGTTGGCGGGGGCCATGTTGTCCCGTCCGAAGCCGTGGCGAGGGCCGAGCACGAGGGCGCAGACGAGGCCGGCGACACCCGCATTGACGTGGACGACCGCCCCGCCCGCGAAGTCCAGCACGCCCCAGGAGCCGAGGTAGCCGCCGCCCCAGACCTGATGGCAGATCGGCGCATAGACGATCAGGTGCCACAGGGCGAAGAACAGAAGGCTGGCCGAGAACTTCATCCGCTCGGCGAAGGCCCCGGCGATCAGGGCCGGGGTGATGATGGCGAAGGTCAGCTGGTAGGCGATCCAGAGATATTCGGGAAGGGCGGGCGACAGGCTGTGCGCCGTGTTGATCCGCACCCCGTCGAGGAAGACCGCCTGAAGACCGCCGATGACGCCGTTGGTCGCCGGGCCTGACGCGCCGAACGACAGGCTGTAGCCGGCGATGAACCAGAGCACCGTCACCACCATCAGGGCCGCCGTCGAGGCCGCGATGGTGGAGATGATGTTCTTCTTCCGCACCATGCCGCCGTAGAACAGCGCCAGGCCCGGCAGGGTCATCATCAGGACCAGAGCCGTCGACACCAGGATCCAGCCGGTCGCCGCCCCGTCGATGACGAGCGGCGCCTGGTGGGCGAGGAGCGGCGGCGCGCCGGTCATCAGGCGGGGACCGCCTCTCCGGCGTCGATCTTGCGCTCGGCCTCGGCCACGGGGGTCGGGACGATGCGGACGAACCGCTTCAGGCTGTCGGACCAGGCGCCCAGCAGGCGGCGCGCGAGAGGCGATCCGGTCGCGGCCAGATGGGCCTCGATCAGGGCCTTCAGACGCTCGCCCGCCGCCGCGTTGACCGGGGCGAAGGAGGCGAGGTCGCCGTTCAGGGCCAGGCCGGTCCGGCCCGCGTCGTCCAGCACGAACAGCTCGCCCCCCGACATGCCGGCGGCCAGGTTCCAGCCGACCGGACCCAGGATCGCGACGCGACCGCCGGTCATGTATTCGCAGGCGTGGGCGCCGGCGCCCTCGACCACGGCCTGGGCGCCGGAGTTCCGCACCGCGAACCGCTCGCCCGCCGAACCGGCGACGAACAGGCGACCGGAGGTGGCGCCGTACAGGGTGGTGTTGCCGATGGCGGGCTGGTGCTCGCGCCACTCGACGGGCTTCACCACGATGTCGGCGCCGGACAGGCCCTTGCCGACATAGTCGTTGCCCTCGCCGGTCAGTTCCAGCTTCAGGCCTTTGGCCCCGAAGGCGCCGAAGGACTGGCCGGCCGATCCGTTCAGCTTCAGCGTCAGGACGCCGGTCGGGCCGGTCGGGCCCCAACGGCGCACGATGGCCGATGACACCCCAGCGCCGATGGTGCGCATGACGTTGGAGATCGGATAGGTCAGCTCCGAGGTCTGGCCGCGATCCAGGAAGGCCCAGGCGTCGTTGAGGACGCGGGCGTCCAGCGTGGCGGGCACCTCGGCGCGACCCTTCTCGGCCCACAGCTTCCTCTCGGCGGCCTCGACACGGACCAGGAGGGGGTTGAGGTCGAGGTCGTCCAGATGCGAACCGCCGCGACGGACCTGACGCAGCAGGTCGGTCTTGCCGACGATCTCGTCGAGGCTGCGGGCGCCCAGCATGGCCAGGTATTCGCGGACTTCCTCGGCGATGAAGGAGAACAGGTTCACGACCTTGTCGGCCGTGCCGGTGAACTTCTCGCGCAGCCGTTCGTCCTGGGAGCAGACGCCGACGGGGCAGGTGTTGGAATGGCACTGGCGCACCATCAGACAGCCCATGGCGATCAGGCTGGCCGTGCCGATGTTGAACTCCTCGGCGCCCAGGATGGCGGCGATGACGATGTCGCGGCCCGTGCGCATGCCGCCGTCGGCGCGGACGACGACGTGGGAGCGCAGGTTGTTGAGGCTGAGGACCTGATGGGTCTCGGCCAGGCCGATTTCCCACGGCAGGCCGGCGTGCTTGATCGACGACTGGGGCGAGGCGCCCGTGCCGCCGTTGTGGCCGGCGATCAGGATGGCGTCGGCTTTTGCTTTCGCGACGCCGGACGCGATGGCGCCGATGCCCGAGGCGGAGACCAGTTTCACCGTGACGCGGCAGTCGGGGTTGATCGACTTCAGGTCGTAGATGAGCTGGGCCAGGTCCTCGATCGAGTAGATGTCGTGGTGCGGCGGCGGCGAGATCAGGGTCTGGCCGGGCGTGGAGTGGCGCATCCGGGCGATGAATTCGGTGACCTTGAAGCCGGGCAGCTGGCCGCCCTCGCCGGGCTTCGCTCCTTGCGCCACCTTGATCTCGATCTCGCGGCACTGGTTCAGATATTCGGCGGTGACGCCGAACCGGCCGGACGCGATCTGCTTGACCGCCGAGTTCATGTTGTCGCCGTCAGGGCGCGTGGCGTAGCGCTCCGGATCCTCGCCGCCCTCGCCCGAGACCGAGCGGGCGCCGATGCGGTTCATGGCGACGTTCAGGACGCCGTGCGCCTCGGGCGACAGGGCGCCCAGCGACATGCCGGGGGTCAGGAAGCGCTTGCGGATATCCGAGACGCTCTCGACCTCATGGATCGGCACGGGCGTGAGGCCTTCGCGCCAGTCGAGCAGGTCGCGCGGGGCGTTGTCCGGCTGTTCGCCGACGGCCTCGGTATAGGCCTTGAAGCGCTTGTAGTCGCCGCGGTTGCAGGCGTCCTGCAGGAGGTGGATCGTCTTCGCGTCGTGGGCGTGGCTCTCCTGGCCCGCGCGGATGCGGAAGAAGCCGCCGACGGCGGGCGACGGCGTCGCCTCGGTCCAGGCCTGAGCGTGGCGCTGCAGGGCGGCCCGCTCCAGACCCGCCAGACCGATGCCCGAGATGCGCGACGGGGCGCCGGGGAAGAACTCGGCCGTGACGGCGCGCGACAGGCCCAGGACCTCGAACTCGCAGCCGCCGCGATAGGCGGAGATGACGCTGATGCCCTTGCGGGCCAGGGTCTTCATCAGGCCGGCTTCCAGCGCGCCCTTGTAGTTCAGGCAGGCGCGGTTCAGCGACATGCCCGGATAGGCGCCGCGATCCAGACGCTCCTGGAACATCTCCTGCGCCAGCCACGGATTGACCGCCGTGGCGCCGACGCCGACGAGGACCGCGAAGCCGTGCGGGTCCAGAACCTCGGACGAGCGGACGACGATGGACACGAAGCTGCGCAGACCCTTGTCGGTCAGGCGGCCGTGAGCGCCGGCCGTGGCCAGGATCATGGGAACGGCCAGACGGCTTTCCGAGGCGCGTTCGTCGGTCAGGACGACCAGGCTGGAGCCTCCGGCGACGGCATGCTCGACCTGGTCCTTGATCCTGTCCAGTGCCGCCCGGAGGGCGGCGCCCGGCCGCTGGCCGGGGGCGCTACCGCTCGCGACGCGGTCGCTCGCTGCTTGAGCGCCATCGGTGTGGTCCGGCAGCGGATAGGAACAGTCGATGGTGACGGTCGAGCCGGCGCCGACGACGTCCAGCATCCGCTCGTACATGCCGGTGGTCAGGACGGGGCTGTCGAGGACGAAGACGTTCGTCTGGGCCTCTTCCTCGGCCAGGATGTTGCCGAGGTTCTTGAACCGGGTCTTCAGGCTCATGGCCCCGGCCTCGCGCAGGGGGTCGATGGGCGGGTTGGTGACCTGACTGAAGTTCTGGCGGAAATAGTGGGCCAGGGGGCGCGGCAGGTCCGACAGGACCGCCGGGGGCGTGTCGTCGCCCATGGAGCCGACCGCCTCCTTGCCGTCCTTGATCATCGGATCCAGCAGCATGTCCAGGTCTTCGCGGCTGTAGCCGGCGGCGATCTGGCGACGGGTCAGGGCCTCGCCGGTGGCGGCGCGCGGCTCGGGTCCGGGGCCGATGATCGGCTCCAGATCGACCATGTTCTCCAGCCACTCCGTATAGGGGTGGTCGGCGGCCAGGGCGTCGATGGCCTGGGCCTCGTCCAAGAGGACGCCGTTCTGGAGATCGGCGACGATCATCCGGCCGGGGCCGATGGGCAGGCGGCGCTTGATACGGCTTTCGGGCAGGCCGGCCAGACCGGCTTCGGAGCCGGCCAGCAGGAGGCCGTCGTGGGTCTCCATGGCGCGGAGCGGACGCAGGCCGTTGCGATCCTTGCCGCAGACGATCCAGCGGCCGTCGGTGGCGCAGATGGCGGCCGGGCCGTCCCAGGGCTCCATCACCGCGTTGCAGTAGGCGTAGAGCGCGCGGTGCTCGGCCTTCATCAGGCCCTCGTCGCGGGCCCAGGCCTCGGGGATCAGCAGGGCCTTGGCCATCGGCGCCGGACGGCCGGCGCGGACCAGGACCTCGAAGACGTTGTCGAGGGCGGCGCTGTCGGACCCGCCCGCCTGGACGACCGGCTTCACATCCTCGCCGTGATCTCCGAAGGCCGTGGCGGCCATGCGGATCTCATGGCTCTTCATCCAGTTGAGGTTGCCCTTCAGCGTGTTGATCTCGCCGTTGTGGGCCAGCATGCGGAACGGCTGGGCCAGCCGCCATTCGGGGAAGGTGTTGGTCGAATAGCGCTGGTGGAAGATGGCGTAGGCCGACTGGAAGGTCGGATCCAAGAGGTCGGGATAGAGCTGGTCCAGCAGTTCGGCGCGGACCATGCCCTTGTAGATCAGCGACCGCGCCGACAGGGAGCAGATGTAGAAACCGGGCACGGCCTCGGCGGCCACGGCGCCCTCGATGCGGCGACGGACCAGATAGAGTTCGCGCTCCAGCGCCTCGGAATCGTCGATCAGGTCGGCTGGGACAGCGAGCATGATCTGTTCGATCTCGGGCCGGGTGGCGTCGGCTTTTGAGCCGACGACGCTGAGGTCGATCGGGGTCTGGCGCCAGCCGTAGATGTAGAAGCCGGCGCGCAGCACCTCGGTCTCGACGATGGCGCGGGCGCGGTCCTGGGCGCCCAGATCGGTGCGCGGCAGGAAGATCTGGCCGATGGCGATGGGGCCGGGACGAAGCGTCTGGCCGATCATCCGCACCTGTTCGGCGAAGAAGGCCTGGGGCGCCTCGACCATCAGGCCGGCGCCGTCGCCCGACAGGCCGTCGGGATCGACCGCGCCCCGGTGGGCGACGTTCTTCAGCGACTGGATGGCGTGGACGACCACCTCGCGGCGCGGCTTGCCGTCGATGGCGGCGACGAGGCCGACGCCGCAGGCGTCCTTCTCCGACGAAGGCTCATAGGCGCCGGCGTCGATCAGGCGTTGGCGGTCTGTTTGATATTGCTGCAGCCAAGTCATTTCAGTCTCTTCCCAATCCGCTCATCCCCGCGAAAGCGGGGACCCAGTTCTTTCGCGAGGCACAAAGCTCGGGACTGGATTTTCGGGGATTGATGGAAAGGCCGGAGCGCCCAAAGCACTGGGTCCCCGCTTTCGCGGGGATGAGCGGAAATGTGTGGAGGGTCATGCCGCCACCCCTTCGGCCTGGGCCTTGAGGTAACGGTCGATCTCGGCGGCGGCGTCCTGGCCGTCGCGGACGGCCCAGACGACGAGGGAGGCGCCGCGCACGGCGTCGCCCGCCGCATAGACGCCGGGCAGGGAGGTGGCGAAGCCGCCGCGCGCGACGGCGACCGTGTTCCACTGGCTCAGCGACAGTTCGGGGCTGTGGGCGGCGAAGGCCTCGGGCTCGAAGCCCAGGGCCTCGATGACCATGTCGGCGGGCAGGTCGAAGTCGCCGTCGGGGACCGGGACGATGTCGCGGCGCTTGCCGAACTCGGGTTCCGACAGGGCCATGCGCGCGGCGCGGACGGCGGAGGTCGAGCCGCCCTTCGACATCAAGGCCTTGGGCGCGCCCAGCCATTCGAAGACGACGCCTTCCTCCTCGGCGTTGGCGACCTCGCGGGCCGAGCCCGGCATGTTGTCGCGGTCGCGGCGATAGAGGCAGGTGACGGACTTCGCGCCCTGGCGCACGGCGGTGCGGACGCAGTCCATGGCCGTGTCGCCGCCGCCGATGACGACGACGTCGCGGCCCTCGGCGTGATGCCAGCCGCCGTCCTGTTCGCCCAGGTCGCGACGGTTCTGATGGATCAGATAGTCGAGGGCGGCGACGGTCGAGCCGGGGCCGGCGCCCGGCGCCTGGAGCGCGCGGGCCTGATAGACGCCCATCGCCAGGAGGACCGCGTCATGCTTGTCGCGCAGCTGGTCCAGGGTGACGTCCTTGCCGACCTCGCAGTTCAGCACGAACTCCACCCCGCCTTCGGCAAGGCGATCGGTGCGCCGCTGGACGACGCGCTTCTCCAGCTTGAAGCCGGGGATGCCGTAGATCAGGAGGCCGCCGGGGCGGTCGTGGCGGTCGTAGATCGTGACCTGATAGCCCTGCTCGCGCAGACGGTCGGCGGCGGCCATGCCGGCGGGACCGGCGCCGACGATGCCGACGGACTGGGCGCGTTCATGCAGGGGGCGGATGGGTTCGACCCAGCCGTTGTCGAAGGCGGTGTCGCCGATGAAGGCCTCGACCGAGCCGATGGTCACGGCTTCCCAGCCGGACTGGTTCAGGGTGCAGGAGCCCTCGCACAGACGGTCCTGCGGACAGATGCGGCCGCAGATCTCGGGCATGGTCGAGGTGGCCGAGGCGATGCGCCAGGCCTCGCGCATCTCGTCCTCCGCCGACAGGCCCAGCCAGTCGGGGATGTTGTTCTGAAGCGGGCAGGCGTTCTGGCAGAAGGGCACGCCGCAGTCGGTGCAGCGGCCGGCCTGGACCTCGACGTTCTCGGTGGTCGGTTTGACGATGATCTCGCCGAAATCCTGCACGCGCACGGACGCTTCCGCCTTGGGCAGGCGGCGCGGTTGGACGACGAACCCTTGCGGTCCGGATGGGCCTTTCTGTTGCATGGCAACATATAAAGCTGCGACCGGGCGTCAGCGCAAATGATTTCCCCATTCCGGGGTCAGATCATGCGTCATGAGCATGAAATGACCCTGATCTGAGAATGGATCGCGATTTATTGCGCGATCAGCCTTGGTCCCAGCCCCCCGCCAGCGCCTTGAACAGGGCGATCTGGTAGGTGGTGACCAGGGCGTCCGACTGAGCCAGGGCCGCGTCGGCCGCGGCCTGGGTGCGTTCGGCGTCAAGCACCGACAGGAAGCTGTCGGCGCCCGCTTCGAACCGCAGGCGAGCCAGACGGGCGGCGTTGGCGGCCTGATCCCGCGCCTCGGTCAGGGCCGCGCGGCGGTCCAGTTCGTTGGCGTAGTTGGTCAGCGCCGTTTCGGTCTCCTGCAGGGCCAGCAGAACCGTCTGGTCGAAGGTCGCCAGGGCCGCGTCGGTGCGGGCGTCGGCGGCCTCGATCCGGGCGCGGGTGGCCAGGATGTTCGGGAAGCTCCAACTGATCAGCGGGCCGAACGAGAACCGGTACGAGGTGTCGTCGCCCAGATCCGAGGCGTCCAGCGCCGTCGAACCGATCGACCCGCCCAGCGAGATGGTCGGGAAGAGCGAGGCGGTGGCGACATTGACCCGCGCGGCGGCGCCGGCCAGGGCGCGTTCCGCCTGACGGATGTCGGGACGGCGGGCCAGCAGCGCCGCGCCGTCGCCGACCGGGATCGGTTGCGACAGCTGCGGCGGACGCTGACACGACCGGGCGGCTTGCGACGCCTCGGCCGGGGTGACGCCGGTCAGTGTGGCGAGACGATAGAGGGCGCCGTCACGCTGGGCCCGCAGGGTCGGCAACTGAGCCCGAGTGGAAGCCAGGGCGGACTGGGCGCGGGCGGTGTCGAGGCCCGTCCCGGCGCCGCCTTCCAGCAGACGCTGGGTCAGGTCGGCGGTGTTCTGCTGCAGACCGATGGTGCGTTCGGCGACCGCGATCTGGGCGTTGGCGGAACAGGCGTCGGCATAGGCGCGGGCCGTCTCGGCCGCGACCGTGACGCGGACCACGTCGAGGGCGGCCGCCTGGGCGTCCGCATCGGCGCGGGCGGCGCGGATGGTCGAGGCGACCCGGCCGAACAGGTCGATCTCATAGGAGGCGTCCAGACCGGCGGAGTAGGTGTCGATCTCGGGCGCGTCCTGACCCGGCGCCAAGCCGGGCGTCACCGCCGCCGAGGCCCGGCTGCGGGTCGCCGAGGCCGTGGTGTTGGTCGTGGGCAGCAGGCCGGACCGCGCTTCCGACAGGCTGGCCCGCACGGCGCGCAGATTGGCGACGGCGGCTTCCAGCTGGTTGTTCTGCGCGAAGGCCTGTTCGATCAGGCCGTCCAGGGTGGGGTCGGCATAGAGCCGCCACCAGTCGCTGCGCGCCTCCGCCGTCGAGGTCGCGCCGTTGGCGGACCCGAGCGGCGAACTTACGAAGGCGCCCGACGCGAGGGGGGGGAGAGAGGCGTCGGGCGCCCTCGGCCCGACCGCGCAGGCGGCCAGCAGGGCGGAGGCTGCGCACGCGGTCAGGAGGGGGGTGAGCTTCAGGGTCATGCGGCGTCTCCCGAGCGCGGCGCGTTGAGGGCCGGCGTGGGCTGCGAGTGGAGGTCGTTGTCCGAAGGCGTGCCGGTCGTCGGGGTCACGCTGGGGCTCTCGGGACGCTTGGGCAGGCGCGAGGCCAGGCCGCGGCAGATCACGTAGAACACCGGCGTGAAGATCAGACCGAAGACGGTCACCCCGATCATGCCGAAGAAGACGGCGGCGCCGAGCGAGCGGCGCATTTCGGCGCCGGCGCCCTCGGCCAGGATCAGGGGCAGCACGCCCAGGATGAAGGCGAAGGACGTCATCAGGATCGGACGCAGACGGGTCTGGGCCGCGTGGACGGCGGCGTCCCAGCGATCCATGCCGTGTTCGTCCTCGTTCTGCTTGGCGAACTCCACGATCAGGATGGCGTTCTTGGCCGCGAGCGCGATCAGGACCACCAGTCCGACCTGGACCAGGATGTTGTTGTCCAGACCCATGGCGTTCACCCCCAGCATGGCGGCGAGCAGACACATGGGCACGATCAGGATGACCGCCAGCGGAAGCGTGAACGCCTCGTACTGGGCCGCCAGAACCAGGAAGACCAGAAGCACCGCGACCACGAAGATCAGGGTCGCGCCGCCGGAAGCCTGCTTCTCCTGATAGGCCAGGCCGGTCCACTCGTAGGTGAAGCCCTGCGGCAGGGTCTGGGCGGCCATGTTCTCCATGATGCCCAGGGCCGAACCGGAGGATACGCCCGGCGCGCCCTGACCCTGCAGCTCGGCCGCCGGGAACAGGTTGTAACGGACGATCCGCGACGGACCGGACGTCTCACGCAGGGTGGCCACCGAACCCAGGGGCACCATGGCGCCTGAGGCCGAACGGACTTTCAGGTTGCCGATGTCGGCCATGTCGTCGCGATAGGCCGGCTCCGCCTGCGCCGTCACCCGGAAGGTGCGGCCCAGCATGTTGAAGTCGTTGACGTAGGACGAGCCCAGATAGATCCCCATCGTGTTGAACACGTCGGAGGGCTGGACCCCCATCATCAGGGCCTTGTCGCGGTCGACGTCGGCTTCCACGCGCGGCGAGGCGGTGTTGTAGGTCGAGAAGACCTGCTGCACCTCGGTCGGCGCCTGGGCCGCGGCGCCCATCATGGCGAAGGTCGCGCCTTCCAGGGCCTGATAGCCCGCGCCGCCCGTATCCTGGATCATCATGGCGAAGCCGTTGCCGGTGCCCAGGCCCTGAATGGCCGGAGGCGCGATGACGAAGATGTTGGCGTTCTGGATGCCCGCGGCGGCGCCGGTGATGGCGCCGGCCAGGGCGTTGGCGGTGGTCTCGCGCGTCGTGCGGTCCTTGTAGTCGTTCAGACGCACGAACAGGGTCGCGGCGTTGGAACCGAACGAGAAGCTGGTTCCGTCCAGACCCGCGAAGGCCACGGTGCCCTCCACGCCGTCGGTGCCTTCCATGATCTCGCGCGCCTGCTGCATCACGGCGTTGGTGCGCTCCAGCGACGAACCGGCCGGAAGCTGGACGACGCCGATCAGGAAGCCCTGATCCTGTTCGGGAATGAAGCCCGACGGGGTGTCGATGAGGCGCCAGGTCGTGAGGCCCAGCAGACCGGCGTAGATCACCAGCATGATGGCCACGGTGCGGACCAGGCGGGCCGTCAGGCGGCCGTACTTGTCCGACAGCCAGTCGAAGCCCTCGTTGAACTTACGACCGGCCCAGCCGCCATAGTATTTGGCGCGGCCGAACAGGCTGGTCGGACGCCTGGCGGCCTCGTCGTGGTGGACATGCGGCTTCAGCAGCATGGCGGCCATGGCCGGCGACAGCGTCAGCGACACGAACAGCGAGGTGACCGAGGCCGCCGCGATGGTCACGGCGAACTGGCGATAGAAGATGCCCGGGATGCCCGGCACGAACATGGTCGGGATGAACACCGAGACCAGCACCAGGCCGATGGCGATCAGGGCGCCCGACACCTCCTGCATGGACCGGTAGGCGGCTTCCTTGGGCGATAGCCCCTCGCGGATGTAGCGCTCCACGTTCTCGACCACGACGATGGCGTCATCGACCACGATGCCGACCGCGAGCACGAGGGCCAGCAGGGACAGGGAGTTGATCGAATAGCCGAGCGCCAGCTGGACCGCGAAGGTGGCGACCAGGGCGATCGGGATGGCCACGATCGGGATGATCGCCGCGCGCCACGACTGCAGGAAGATCAGCACCACGAGCACGACCAGAATGATCGCCTCGATCAGGGTGTGCTCGACCGAGGACACGGAGGCCTCGACGAACTCGGTCGGGTTATAGGCGACCTGGACGTCCATGCCCTGGGGCATGGAGGCCTTCATGGTCTCGACCTCGGCCAGGACCCGTTCGGCGGTGCCCAGGGCGTTGGCGCCCGGTTGCTGAACGATGGCGATGCCGACGCCGCGCTGGCCGTCGAAATAGCCCTCGATGCCGTAGTCCTGGGCGCCGAGTTCGACGCGGGCGACGTCGCGGATGCGGGTCACGCGGCCTTCGGCGTCGGTCTTGATGACGATGTTGGCGAACTCGTCAGGGCTGGAAAGGCGGCCCTGAACCTGGATCGGCTGCTGGAAGGCGGAGGCGTTGGTGGCGAAGGGCGGCTGGCCGATGGAGCCGGCCGCGGCCTGGATGTTCTGGCCTTGCAGGGCGGTGGTGATGTCCGAGGCGTTCAGACCGCGAGCCGCGGCCTTGGCCGGGTCGATCCAGACGCGCATCGAATAGTTGCCGCCGCCGAAGATGGTGACGTTGCCGACGCCCTCGACGCGCAACAGGCGGTCGCGGATCGTGGAGTTGGCGTAGTTGCCGACGTAGTCGTTATCCAGGACGTTCCCGGGCGAGGTGAGCCCGAGGATCATCAGGAAGCCCGACTCCTGCTTGTTCACGACCACGCCGACCTGACGCACCGCCGCCGGAAGGCGGGGTTCGGCCAGCGCCACACGGTTCTGGACCAGCACCTGGGCGGCATCCAGATCGGTGCCCGGCTGGAAGGTCACGGTGATGGCCACCGCGCCGTCCGAGGTCGAGGAGGAGGAGAGATAGAGCATCCCCTGAACGCCGTTCACCTCCTGCTCGATGGGGGCGGCGACGGTCTCGGCGAGCGTCTCGGACGAGGCACCGGCGTAGGCGGTGTTGATGGTGATGGTCGGCGGCGCGATGTCCGGATACTGCGCGAGCGGCAGCAGCGGGAAGGCGAAGATCCCGACCAGGGTGATGAACACCGACAGGACGGCCGCGAAGATCGGCCTGTCGATGAAGAAGCGTGAGATGTTCATGCTCTGGGTCTCAGTCGCCGACGGTGACGGATTGAGTCAGGGCCGAGGCGGACGTGGCCGTCGCGGCGGGCGGGGCATAGGTGGTCGGGACGGATTCCGGGCGAGCCTGGCGCTGAATTCGGCCGTTGGTGGGGGCCACCTTCATGCCCGGCATGGCGCGTTGCAGGCCGTCGATGATGACGCGATCGGTCGGACGGATGCCCGAACGAATGACGCGCAGACCATCGACGAGCGGCCCCAACTGGACCGGGGTCGGGGTGACCGAACCGTCGGCGTTGACGACCGAGACGACGCGGCGGGCCTGATCCGTGCCGATGGCCGAATCGGGAACCAGCAGGGCGTCATAGGCGCCGGCGCCGGCGACGCGGGCCTGGGCGAACATGCCCGGCTTCAGGAAGTTGTCGCCGTTCGGGATGACCGCGCGCAGGCGGATGGTGCCGGACGAGGCGTCCACCGCGTTGTCGGTGAAGTCGAGCGTGCCCGTGCGGGTGAACTCGCTTTCGTCCTGCAGGCGGATGCGGACCGGGGCCGAACGTCCGGCGCGGGCGTCGCGCTGGTACTTCAGCAGCAGGGCCTCCGAGCCTTCGAAGACGAAGTAGATCGGCGAGGACGAGACGATGGTGGTCAGGACGTCGGCGGCCGACGAACCGCCGGCGACGACATTGCCCGGATCGACCCGGCGGTCCGACACGCGGCCCGAGGCCGGGGCGGTGACGCGGGTGAACTCGACATCCAGCTGGCGAGCGCGCACGGCGGCCTGGGCGGCGGCGACGTTGGCCTCGGCCGTTTCGACGGCGCCCTTGTTGGTGTCGACCTCGGCCTGGCTGACGGCTTGCGACGTCAGAAGCGCTTCCGAACGGGTCAGGTTGGTGCGGGCCAGGGTCAGCTGGGCCTGGGCCTGGGTCAGGGCGGCGCGGGCCGAAGCCAGCTGGGCCTGGGCCGGACGCGGGTCCAGGGTGAACAGGAGCTGGCCGCGCTGGACATAGTCGCCGTCACGGAAGTGGACCGCCTGGATGAAGCCGCCGACGCGGGCGCGGACCTCGACCGACGAGATGGCCTCGAATCGGCCCGTGAAGTCGTCCCAGTCGACGACGCGTTCAGCCAGCGGAACGGCCACGGTGACGGGCGCGGCAGGGGGTGGACCCTGAGCCTCCGAACGTTGCGAACAGCCATAAAGCGCGCCCGTCACGAGGACGGACACGGCAACAATCTTCAGCCTGCGCATCAGCGCAATCTCCCTGAGTGGGGCGAATTCCCTGTCTGGCGAAACGCGGATACACGGGGGAGGAGACCCGGTCATCGCCTGATGACTTACTTGTGTCCATCGGCGAGGCTTGTCAACAGCCGATGACATGGCCATACGTTTCCTAAGGTTATCGGAGATCACGTTGAGTTTCGCCGTTTGCAGCCGTCCCAGGAACGCCGCCGCCACCCGCGGCGCGATTCTCGATGCGGCCACGAAGCGATTCACGGCGGAGAGCTACGACCAGGTCGGGATGCGCGACATCGCCAAGGACGTCGGCGTCGATCCGGCCCTGATCTCCCGCTATTTCGGCTCCAAGGAAGACCTGTTCCGCCAGGTCATCGACGACTGCGGCAGCGGCCAGGACCTGATGTCCGGCGACCGCGCGACCTTCGGCGAGCGGATCGCCCACGACCTGGTCTACGGCCCCCGCAAGGAGGGCAAGCTGGCCTGGCTGCTCATCATGATGCGGTCGTCCACCTCGCCCAAGGCGCTGGAAGTCATCCAGAGGGCGTCGCGCGAAGGCTTCTATCAGCCGTTCGTCGAATGGGTCGTCGGCGAACACGCCGCGGTACGAGTACGCCTGGCGGCCGGGCTGATGATGGGTCTGTCGATCTCCAAGGATCTGGCCCACGGTCTCGAGCTTAGTCCCGAGGAGTGCGAGATGCTGAAAGACCGCATCGCCGTCCTCCTCCAAGGCTTCATCGACGGCTGATCCGTCCGGTCGCCGAGGCGTCCCAGTCCAACCTTGGAAGATTGTTGCGCGCATCGGGCCTGACTGACTGGTCGAGTTCGCCTGAAAACACGCGCTTGCCGACAAGGCTCACCGCTTGACGCCTCTCGAGCGGGAAGATTTGCTATGGATCGACGCTGAGAGCCGAATTTTGGAAATTTCTTCCAAAGCGTCTTGTGCGACGCAGCGAGTTCTGGCTTTATGCGCTGGTAAACAGGAGTTGGCCGTGAGCCAGTCGTACCGTCACACCCCGATCCGCCGCACGGCCCGCGCCGTCGCCGCCACGCGCCCCGTCGTGAGCCCGATCGCCCTGCTCACCCTTATCGTAACGGTACTCCTTGGCCTGCTCTCCGGAGCGGCGTGGATGCAACTGACCTGAACCCAACGAACATCAGGATCGACCGCAGCCACCCGCTCCCGACAGGAAGCGGGTTTTTTGTTGCGCCGATCCGAAGACCTTCTCGGAACGCCTTAAGACAATGACGCAAGATTTCACCCCGGAAGACACGGCTCCCTCGCCTCAGCGACGCAGCGCCGTCGTGACCGCCGGAGCCAACCGCGCGGCGGCGCGCAGCTATCTGCGCGCCGCCGGCATGCAGGACGAAGACTTCGACAAGCCGATGATCGCAGTGGTCAACACCTGGTCGTCGGTGACGCCGTGCAACATGCACCTGGATCGTCTGGCCAAGGACGTCCGCGCCGGCATCGTCGCGGCCGGCGGCTATCCGATCGACTTCAACACCATCGTCGTCACCGACGGCATCTCGATGGGCACGCCGGGCATGAAGGCCTCGCTGATCTCGCGCGAAGTCGTCGCCGACTCGATCGAGCTGGCGGTGCAGGGGCACCAGCTGGACGGCGTCGTCTGCATCGTCGGCTGCGACAAGACCATCCCGGCCGCCGCCATGGCCCTGGCCCGGATGGATATCCCAGGTCTGGTCTACTACGGCGGGACCATCATGCCGGGCGTCATCGGCGGCAAGGAGATCTCCATCCAGGAGGTGTTCGAGGCCATCGGCGCGCGCGGCGCCGGCACGATCGACGACGACCAGTTGAAGATGGTCGAGAGCGCGGCCTGCCCCGGCGCCGGCGCCTGCGGCGGTCAGTTCACGGCCAACACCATGGCCATGGCCCTGGCGGTCATGGGTCTGTCGCCCATGGGCGCCAACGACGTGCCCGCCGTCGATCCGATGAAGGGCGCGCAAGGTCACCGCTGCGGCGAGCTGATCGTCGAGCGCGTCTTCGCCGGCGACACGGCCCGCAAATACATCACCCGCGCCTCCTTGAAGAATGCGGCCGCCGCCGTCTCCGCCTCGGGCGGGTCGACCAACGCCGTGCTGCACCTGACCGCCATCGCCAACGAGGCGGGGATCGAGTTCGGGGTCGAGGACTGCAACACGGCCTGCGAAGAGACGCCGGTCATCTGCGACCTGAAGCCGGGCGGCCGTTTCCTGGCCTCGCACCTGTATGCGTCGGGCGGCACCCGTCTGGTGACCCAACGTCTGGCCGAGGCCGGCAAGCTGGTGAACGCTCCGACCGTTTCGGGCCGCAGCCTGTTCACCGAGGCCGCCGAGGCCGAGGAGACGCCGGGCCAGCAGGTCGTCTCGACCGTCGAGGCCCCGTTCAGCCCGCGCGGTTCCTATGCCGTGATCTACGGCGACGTCGCCCCGGACGGCGCGGTGATCAAGCTGACCGGCCACAAGGTCGATCGCTTCGAAGGCCCGGCCTGCGTCTTCGATTCGGAAGAGGACGCTTTCCACGCCGTCCAGGACGGCTCGGTGGGCGAGGGCGACGTCATCGTCATCCGCTACGAAGGCCCGCAGGGCGGTCCGGGCATGCGCGAGATGCTGCAGGTCACCGCCGCCCTGAAGGGGCGCGGCATCCACGACGTGGCCCTGATCACCGACGGTCGTTTCTCGGGCGCCAGCTACGGCTTCGTCGCCGGTCACGTCTCGCCGGAAGCGGCGGCGGGCGGGCCGATCGCCCTGATCCGCGACGGCGACCGCATCACCATCGACGTCACCGCGCGCCGCATCGATGTCGCCGCCGACCTGGCCTCGCGCCGCGAGGGTCACACTCAGCCGCCGCTGAACGCCGCCACCGGCGTCTTCGCCAAATACCGCGCCTCGGTGGCTTCGGCCTCGCAGGGCGCCGTCACCATTCCCAACCCTCCCCCCGCACAGACCAAAGAGTCGCAAAGCCGTGCGGAACATCGTCAGACGCAGGAAGCCTGAGCCATGGAAATCTACACCAACGACGACATCCGTCCCGGCGTCATCGCCGGCCAGCGCATCGCCATCATCGGCTATGGCTCGCAGGGTCGCGCCCATGCCCAGAACCTGAAGGACTCGGGCCACGACGTGATCGTCGGCGTCCGCGAGGGCGGCAAGGGCTGGAAGAACGCCAAGGCCGACGGCCTGGCCACGGCCGAACCGTCGGAGGCGGTCAAGGGCGCGGACATCATCGCCATCCTGACGCCCGACATGGCCCAGGCCGAGGTCTACAAGACCATCATCGAGCCGAACGCCAAGAAGGGTTCGGCCCTGCTGTTCGCCCACGGCTTCTCGATCATCTACGGCCGCGTGATCCCGCGCGACGACATGGACGTCATCCTGGTGGCGCCCAAGGGGCCGGGCGATCTGGTCCGTCGCGAGTTCCAGCGCGGTCGCGGCGTGCCCTCGCTGTTCGCGATCGAGAAGGACGTCACCGGCAAGGCCCGCGACCGGGCCATGGGCTACGCCAAGGGCAACGGCGGCGCGACCGGCGGCCTGCTGGAAACCACCTTCCGCGAAGAGACCGAGACGGATCTGTTCGGCGAACAGGCCGTCCTGTGCGGCGGGGCCAAGGAGCTGGTCATCGGCGGGTTCAACACCCTGGTCGAGGCCGGCTACCAGCCCGAGATCGCCTATTTCGAATGCCTGCACGAGCTGAAGCTGATCGTGGACCTGTTCTACGAAGGCGGCATCACCAAGATGAACGAGTTCATCTCGGAGACGGCCAAGTGGGGCTCCGTCTCGTCCGGCCCGCGCGTCATCAACGCCGAGACCCGCGCGCGCATGAAGGAGATCCTGACCGAGATCCAGGACGGCACCTTCGCCCGCGAATGGATCGCCGAGAACGAGGCCGGCAAGGGCGCCTATGACGACCTGGTCAAGGCCGACAGCGAGCAATTGATCGAGTCGGTCGGCGCCTCCCTGCGCGAGCGGATGGCCTGGTTGAACGCCCCCAAGGCGGCCGAAGCCGCCTGATCCCGAACCGCAAAAAAGTCAGCCCAAGAATCGCAATGTCAGCCGTCGCCACCGCCATCAGCGCCAATGCCGCCGCCGCTCCCCGGAGCGGTGCGCAGCTGCTCGTCCAGACCCTGGATCGGCTGGGCGTTGATGTGGTGTTCGGCTATCCGGGCGGCGCGATCATGCCGGTCTATGACGCCCTGACCGGTGGCGGCGTGAAGCACATCCTGGTTCGCCACGAGCAGGGCGCGGCCTTCGCCGCCGACGCCTATGCCCGGGCGACCGGGAAGGTCGGGGTCTGCATGGCGACCTCGGGTCCGGGCGCGACCAACCTGATCACCGGCATCGCCAATGCGATGATGGATTCGATCCCGATGGTCTGCATCACCGGGAACGTCGCCACCCACCTGATGGGCACCGACGCCTTCCAGGAGATCGACATCCTGGGCGTCACCCTGCCGCTGGTGAAACACAGCTGGGTCGTTCGCGACCCGGCCGATGTTCCGGCGGTCATCGAGGAAGCCTTCCACGTCGCCCGCTCGGGTCGCCCCGGTCCTGTCCTGGTCGACCTGCCCAAGGACATTCAGGTCGGGACGACGTCGGAGGACTTCGGCTTCCATATTCCGAACGAGATCGCCCCGGTCGATCACGCCGCGATCGCCGAGGCGGAACAGCTGATCCGCGCCGCAGAGCGTCCGCTGATCTATGTCGGCGGCGGGGTGAAGATCGCCGGCGCCGTGGAGGCCCTGCGCGACTTCGCCGAGCGCACCGGCATCCCCTCGGTCTCGACCCTGAACGCCCTGGGTTCGATCCGTACGGACGCGCCCGGCTTCCTGGGCATGCTGGGCATGCACGGGACCAAGGCGGCCAACGAGGCGGTGCAGGAGAGCGATCTGCTGATCGTCTTCGGCGCCCGTTTCGACGACCGCGCGACCGGCAAGCTGGCCGAGTTCGCCCCTCATGCGAAGGTCGTCCATTTCGACATCGACCCGGCCGAGATCAACAAGCTGCGGAACGCCCATGTCCCGGTCGTCGGCGACCTGAAGGCGGGCATCGAGGAGCTGACCCGGCGCGTCGCCACCGCCTCCCTGGCCATCGACCCGTGGATCATCCGTTCGACCTCGAACGCCAAGCGGAACGCCTTCCGTTACGACGCGCCGGGCGAAGGGGTCTATGCCCCGGCCCTGCTGAACGAACTGTCCAAGGCCGCCGGAGACAGCTTCGTCGCCGCCTGCGACGTCGGCCAGCATCAGATGTGGGTCGCCCAGCATTGCGAGTTCGCCCGTCCCGAAGCCCACCTGACATCGGGTGGTCTGGGCGCGATGGGCTACGGTCTGCCCGCCGGCCTGGGCGCCAAGCTGGCCCGCCCCGACGCCCACGTCGTCACCGTCTCGGGCGACGGCAGCTTCATGATGAACATCCAGGAGCTGGCGACCCTGCGCCGCTACGGCGTCGCCCTGAAGATCGTTCTGCTGGACAACTCCTCCCTGGGCCTGGTGCGCCAGTGGCAGGAGCTGTTCTTCGCCGAGAACTATTCCGAGGTCGATCTGTCGGACAATCCGGACTTCGTCGCCGTGGCCCAGGCCTTCGGCGTCGAGGCCTTCATGATCAACCAGCGGGATCAGGTCTCGGGCGGCATCGCCCGTCTGCTGGCCGCGCCGGGACCGTGCCTGATGCACGTCCTGATCGACCCCAAAGAGAACGTCTGGCCTCTGGTCCCGCCGGGCAAGAACAACGCCGAAATGCTGCACGACACGCGCTTTGAAGGAGACATGTGATGAGCGACACCATCCATATCCAGATCGACCGGGCCGATGGCTCGCTTCAGCGCCTGATCGGTCTCGTGGAGCGTCGCGGCTTCCACATCGACGGCATGAGCCTGTCGGACGAGGGCGCCATGCGCCGCGTCCAGATGCAGGTTCGCGGCCGTGACGACGGTCGCTGCACCGAGAACCTGGGCCGCCAGATCGACAAGCTGATCGGCGCGACCCGCGTGGGCTACACCGCCTCGACCCAGAGCTACGGCGCGGCGGCGTGAGCATTATCGAGCGAGTAGCCACCGACCCGAACAGGGTCATCGTCTTCGACACCACCATGCGCGACGGCGAGCAAGCGCCGGGCTTCTCCATGACGCCCGCCGACAAGGTTCGCATGGGCCGCTCCCTGAAGGCCCTGGGCGTCGACGTCATGGAGGCCGGGTTCGCCGCCGCCTCTCCGGGCGACGAGGACTGCATCCGTGCGGTCGTCGGTGAACTGGCCGAGGACGACTCGGGGCCGGTCTTCTGCTCCCTGTCGCGCTCCAACGAGGCGGATATCGACGCGTCGTATCGCGCCCTGCGCGGGACCCAGCGTCGGCGTTGCCACGTCTTCATCGGCACCAGCCCGATCCACCGCGCCGCCAAGCTGCGGATGACGCCGGATCAGGTCCTGGCCCAGGCCGTGCGTTCGGTCGAATACGCCCGCACCCATTTCCATGATGTGGAGTTCTCGGCCGAGGACGCCATCCGCACCGAGCCGGAGTTCCTGGCCGAGGTGCTGGAGGCCGCCGCCGGCGCCGGGGCCTCGACCCTGAACGTGCCGGACACGGTCGGCTATGCGACGCCGGACGAGATCGCCAACCTGTACCGGTTCCTGATCTCGAAGATCCGCCCTCGCTTCCCGAATGTGATCTTCTCGGCCCACTGCCACAACGACCTGGGTCTGGCCGTCGCCAACAGCCTGTCGGCGGTCGAGGCGGGCGTGCGGCAGGTGGAATCGACCATCAACGGCATCGGCGAACGCGCCGGCAACGCCGCCCTGGAAGAGGTGGTGATGGCCCTGCGGGTGCGGGGCGAACGCTATGGAGTCACGACCGGCATCGACACGACCAAACTGCTGGAGACCAGCCGCATGCTGAGCGAGGTCACCCACTCGCCGATCGTGCGCAACAAGGCCATCGTCGGCATCAACGCCTTCGCCCACGAGGCCGGCATCCACCAGCACGGCATGTACGCCGACGCCCGCACCTATGAGATCATGCGCCCCGAGGACGTCGGCTTCTCGGGCAGCTTCTTCGTCCTGGGCAAACACTCGGGCCGGACGGCGGTGCAGAAGCGGGCCGAGGTTCTGGGCTATCCGCTGGCGGGCGAACGGCTGAACGAGGCCTTCGCCGCCTTCAAGGCGCGGGCAGACGAGATCGGCGAGATCGACGACGCCGAGCTGATCGCCATCTGCACGGCCACGACCGAACGGGCGGACCATGTCGCAGCCTAGGACCCTGTTCGACAAGGTCTGGGACCGCCACGTCGTCACGCCGGAGACCGAGGCGACGCCGGGCGTCCTGTATATCGACCTGCATCTGGTCCACGAGGTCACCAGCCCTCAGGCCTTCACCGAGATCGAGGCGAGGGGGCTGAAGGTCCGTCGCCCGGATCGGACCTTTGCGACGCTCGACCATTCGACCCCGACCCTGCCGGCCGGTCCGGATGGGCGGAAACCCTATGTCACCGCCGAGGCCGAGGCCCAGGTGCATCGGCTGGAGGCCAACTGCGCCGCTCATGGCATCGAGCTGGCGGGCTGGGGCTCGGGCGACCGGGGCGTGGTCCATGTCATGGGGCCGGAGCTGGGCCTGACCCAGCCGGGCATGACGGTGGTCTGCGGTGACAGCCACACGGCGACCCACGGCGCCTTCGGGGCCCTGGCCTTCGGCATCGGCACCTCCGAGGTCGGGCATGTGCTGGCGACCCAATGCCTGTTGCAGCGGAAGTCGAAGGCCATGCGGGTGACCGTGACCGGCCAGCTGACGCCGGGCGTGTCGGGCAAGGATGTCGCCTTGGCCGTCATCGCCGAACTGGGCTTCGGCGGCGGCACGGGCTTCGTCATCGAATACGCCGGCGAGGCCGTGCGGTCGCTCGACATGGAAGGGCGGATGACCCTGTGCAACATGTCGATCGAAGCGGGCGCACGCGCGGGCATGATCGCGCCGGACGCCACGGCCATCGACTGGCTGCGGGGACGGAAACATGTGCCGGCCGACTATGAGGCGGCGGCGGCCGAATGGCTGGCCCTGGCCACCGATGCGGGCGCGGTCTTCGACAAGGAGGTCGTGATCGACGGCGCCGCCATCCGCCCGATGGCGACCTGGGGCACGACGCCGGACGCCGGATCTCCCATCGGGTCCAAGGTGCCGGAACCCAAGTCGGACAGCGACCGCAAGGCCTTGGCCTATATGGGCTTCGAGGCCGGCGAGACGACGACGACCCAGGCCGTCGATGTCGTCTTCATCGGCTCCTGCACCAACGGGCGTCTGCCCGACCTGCGCGCGGCGGCCGAGGTGCTGCGGGGGCGGAAGGTGAAGGCCGGCGTCCGCATGCTGGTCGTGCCGGGTTCGGAGGCCGTGCGTCGCGACGCCGAGGCCGAAGGTCTGCATCACGTCTTCACCGAGGCGGGGGCCGAATGGCGCATCCCGGGGTGCTCGATGTGCATCGCCATGAACGGGGACTTCGTCGCGCCAGGGCAACTGGCCGTCTCGACGTCGAACCGCAATTTCGAAGGCCGTCAGGGCAAGGGCGCCCGCACCATCCTGGCCAGTCCGGCGACGGCGGCGGCCTCGGCCGTGGCCGGGGTGCTGACCGATCCGCGCGTCTATCTGGAGGAGGCCGCCTCCCTCAAGCAGTCGAGCGCCGCGCGCGAGACGGTAGGGAGCTACAATGCCTAAGCCCCTGAAGGTCTTGCAGTCGCGGACCCTGGTCCTGACCCAGGCCAATATCGACACCGACCAGATCATTCCGGCCCGCTTCCTGACCACGACCGAGTCCAAGGGTCTGGGACAGAAGGCTTTCTACGACTGGCGCTATGAGGCGGACGGCTCGGCGAGGCCGGAGGCGGTGCTGAACCGGATCGATCCGAGCGAGCATCGCATCCTGGTGGCCGGTGACAATTTCGGTTGCGGGTCGTCGCGCGAGCATGCGCCGTGGGCGCTGTACGACTACGGCTTCCGGGCGGTGATCTCGACGTCAATCGCCGACATCTTCACCTCCAACGCCCTCAAGAACGGCTTCCTGCCCGTGGTCGTCGATCAGGCGACCTGGGACGATCTGGTCGCCAATCCCGAACAGGTCGTGACCATCGATCTGGAGGCCGGAGAGGTCCGTCGCGGCAACCATGCGCCCGTGTCCTTCTCGGTCGAGCCGTTCGCGCGCCAGTGCCTGCTGGACGGCGTCGACACCCTGGGCTGGCTGATGAAGTCCATGCCCGCCATCGAACAGTACGAACAAGCCCACTCTCCGGAGCCCGCGTGATGCCGAACACCGCCCCCAAGACCTACAACATCGTCCTGCTGCCCGGCGACGGCGTGGGCCCGGAAGTGACGGCGGCGGCCAAGGCCGTGCTGGGCGTCATCGCCGACTTCTATGGTCACCGGTTCGAGTTCTCCGAGCATTTGATCGGCGGGGCGGGCATCGATGCGACGGGCGATCCCCTGCCGCCCGAGACCACCGCCGCCTGTCTGGCGGCGGACGGCGTCCTCTTGGGCGCGGTCGGCGGACCGAAATGGGATGGGCAGAAGCGTCGTCCGGAAGAAGGCCTGCTGGGCATCCGCAAGGCCATGGGCCTGTTCGCCAACCTGCGCCCGCTGCAGGTCTCGCCGGTCCTGGCGCACCGCTCGCCGCTGAAGAAGGAGATCGTCGAGGGCGTCGATCTGATCGTCTTCCGCGAGCTGACCGGCGGCGTTTATTTCGGCGAAAAGACCCGCACCGATTCGATGGCGTCGGACCTGTGCATCTATTCGGTGGAAGAGATCGAGCGCGTGACCCGCGCCGCCTTCAAGACCGCCCTGCAACGTCGCGGCAAGGTGACCTCGGTCGACAAGGCCAACGTCATGGAGACCAGCCGCCTGTGGCGCGAGGTCGTGACCCGCATCCACGCCGAGGAGTTCCCGCAGGTTCAGCTGGAGCACGCCCTGGTCGACTCCATGGCCATGCACCTGATCCGCAAGCCGCGCGAATACGACGTCATCCTGACCGAGAACATGTTCGGCGACATCCTGTCGGACGAGATCTCGGTGCTGGGCGGCTCGATCGGCCTGCTGCCGTCGGCGTCGCTGGGCGAGGCGGGGCCGGGCCTGTTCGAGCCGATCCACGGCTCGGCGCCGGACATCGCCGGACAGGACCTGGCCAACCCGGTCGGGACGATTCTGTCGGCCGCCATGATGCTGCGTCACAGCCTGGAGCTGGAGGACGAGGCGACGTCGATCGAGGCCGCGGTCGCGGCGGTCCTGGCCGCCGGCGCCACAACCGCCGATCTGGGTGGCGAGCTGGGCACTCGCGCGGCGGCTGAGGCCATCATCGACGCGATCAAGGCGATCCACTGGGCCGCCACCCATCGCGTTCAGATGCACTGGGGTTAATCTTTTGGTCACGATTGCGGCGCGCGAAATGATTGTGCGTCGCAATCAAAGCCAAGGTTATATTTTGCCGATGCCGGGTGTGTCACCGGTAACATAGGAATGAAAATTGCGACGAACCCGGATATCCCTCTTGCTTTATGTGGCGGTGCAATGACAGCTTCGCAACTGCGAGATCACAGAGGGGATGCTTCATGTCGCAGTTGCTCAATCGTCTACCGGGCCTCCTGGCCCTTCTTTGTCTAACCATCGGCCTGTTCTACGCGGGCGGAGCCTTCGCGCAGGAGGCCGCTCCCACGGCTCCCGTAGCCGAGGCCGCCGCGCCCGCCGCTGACGCCGTTCCCGAAGCCGTCGCTCCCGAAGAGGAAGCGGCGGCTTCTTCACTTCTGCCCCACCAGGTCGCGCTCGAACTGGACGCCGCCGGCACCGGCTGGCTGGGCACCTCGACCGCCCTGGTCCTGCTCATGACCATGCCGGGTCTGGCCCTGTTCTACGGCGGCATGGTGCGCCGCAAGAACGTGGTGGCCACCATCACCCAGTCGGTCGGCGTCTTCGCCGTCGTCAGCCTGGTGTGGTTCGTCGCCGGCTATTCGATCGCCTTCAGCGCCAACCCGAACGAGGCGCTTCAGCCTTATGTGGGCGGCTTCGGGGCCCTGTTCCTGGACGGCGTCTCTCTGCAGACGGCCAACGCCCTGCTGCCGGGCATTCCGGAGTTCCTGTTCATCTCCTTCCAGATGACCTTCGCCATCATCACCCCGGCCCTGATCACCGGAGCCTTCGCCGAACGCTTCAAGTATTCGGCCCTGCTGCTCTTCACCGCCCTGTGGTCGCTGCTGGTCTATGCGCCGATCTGCCACTGGGTCTGGGGCGGCGGCTTCCTGGGCGGCGCCGGCGTGCTGGACTTCGCCGGCGGCGCGGTCGTTCACGTCAACTCGGGTGTGGCCGGTCTGGTCTGCGCCATCTTCCTGGGTCGTCGCAAGGGCTACGGCACCGAGCCGATCAACCCGCACAACCCTGTCCTGACCATGATCGGCGCCTCCCTGCTGCTCGTGGGCTGGATCGGCTTCAACGCCGGTTCGGCGGGCGCCGCCAGCGACCTGATGGGCGTGGCTCTGCTGAACACCATCCTGGCCGCCGCCGCCGGCGCCCTGACCTGGAAGCTGATCGAGGTCATCGAGAAGAAGAAGGTCTCGCTGATCGGCATGCTGTCGGGCGTGGTCGCCGGTCTGGTCGCCATCACCCCGGCCGCCGGCTTCGTCGATCCGAAGGGCGCGGTCATCATCGGCCTGATCGCCGGTCCGGTCTGCTACATCTCTTCGGTGTGGATCAAGAAGCTGCTTCGTTATGACGACTCGCTGGACGCCTTCGGCATTCACGGCGCGGGCGGTCTGATCGGCGCGCTTCTGACCGGCGTGTTCGCCTCCACCGCGATCAACAGCCTGGGCGAAGGGGCCAACATCCCGGTTCAGGCCCTGGGCCTGGCCTGGACGATCGCCTACTCGGCCGTCGGCACCTTCATCATCCTGATCATCTGCAAGTTCACGACCGGTCTGCGCGTGACGGATGCCCAGGAAGCCGAAGGCCTGGACACCACCCTCCACGGCGAAGCCCTGGAACACTGACCCAAACGACGCCGGGCGCGTTTCCTCCCTCGCGCCCGGCGGACTGCCCTAGAACCAAACAGAAAACTCACGGGGATACCGAGATGAAACTTCAAGCCTCCTGCGCGGCGCTCGCCGCCGCGCTCGCGACCCTGACCTTCGCCGGCGCGGCTTCGGCCCAGGATACGCAGTTCGCCTTCAACGCCTCCGTCACCAGCGACTACGTCTTCCGGGGCGCCAGCCAGTCGGATGAAGGCCTGGCTCTTCAGGGCGGCGTCGACATGAGCGTCGGCTCCTTCTACGCGGGCGCCTGGGCGTCCAGTGTCGATTTCGGAGATTCGACCGACGCGGAGATCGACCTCTATGGCGGCTATCGTACCGAAGCCGCCGGCTTCGCTCTCGATTTCGGCGTGGTGGGCTACACCTACGTCGATGCGCCTTCGATCCCGAACGCCGGTTACGGCTTCGTGGAGTTCAAGGCCGCCGCCTCGCGCGCTATCGGTCCGGTGACGGCCGGCGCCGCCGTCTACTACTCGCCTGACTTCTTCGGCGTCGACGATGAAGCCACCTATGTCGAAGGCAACGTCGCCTTCACCCCGGCGGACAAGTGGTCTGTCTCGGCCGCCCTGGGCAAACAGTTCCTCGACTTCAGCGACGACTACGTCACCTGGAACGTCGGCGTGGGCTATGCCCTCACCGACAATCTTTCGGTCGACGTGCGTTACCACGACACCGATGTGGACAACGCCCCCCTCTATGACGGCCGCGTCGCCGCCACGCTCAAGGCCGCCTTCTAGTCCTGTAGATCACTCCACGATCGACGCCGCCCCGGAGCCGTCCGGGGCGGCGTTTTCGTTTCTGAGCTCAGGCGGTCCGGGACAGGATCAACCCGGCCATGGGTTGCAGAGCCCCCGAAACGCCGTCCGGCTGGTTCACCGACTGGACGACCGACCAGCCCGACGGCGGCGCCCAGACCACCGGATAGTGCCCGAGGTTGAAGACGCAGATCAGAACCTCGCCCTCGGTCTCTCGCTCGAACGTCAGCAGGTCTTCCCCCGCTTCCAATACGGTCATCGACCCGAGCCGCAGGGCCGGGTGGGTGCGGCGCAGACCGATGACCCGTCGCGCCAGATGCAGGGTCGCGTCCGCATCCCGCTCCTGCGCCTCGACCGCCAGGGCGACATGGCGCGGATCGACGGGCAGCCAGGGCTCGTGCTCGGAGAAGCCGGCGAAGCCGTTGTCGGTCCGCCACGGCATGGGGGTGCGGGCGCCGTCGCGGCCCAGGGTCTCGGGCCAGTTGGCGATGGCCTCCGGATCGACCAGCCGCTCGAACGGCACCTGTCCTTGCGGCAATCCCAACTCCTCGCCCTGATAGACGAAGACGTTTCCGCGCAGACAGATCAGCAGCAGAAGGGCCATCTCGGCATAGGCCTTGGGATCGCGTCCCTCGGCCCAGCGCGACACCGCGCGTGGCGCGTCGTGATTGGAAAAGGCCCAGGACGGCCAGCCCTCGCCCGGCGTGCCCGGCCACATCGCCGGTCCCTCGCGCACCAGCTCCGGGGTCAGCTTCGGTGCATAGAGATAGAGGAAGCCATAGGCCGACTGCAGCCGATCGGTCCCCTCCGTATAGAGGTGCATTTCCTCGTTCGCTCGGTCGCCCGCCACTTCGGCGACCAGGAAGCGATCGCCCGGATAGGCGTCGACCGTCTGCCGCAGCCGGGTCAGGAATTTGAGAATGTCCGGGTGCGACTGATTGTGGTCATGCAGCTGGAAATCGAACGGCCTGGTCCGCTTGCCGGGGCGCGGGTCCGGCGGATTGTCGGTCAGGGCCGGGTCGTGCATCGAGAAGTTCAGGGCGTCGCAACGGAAGCCGTCCACGCCCCGATCCAGCCAGAAGCGGGCGACGGCCAGGAGCGCCTCCTGCACTTCCGGGTTCCTCACGTTCAGCTGCGGCTGCTCGCGCAGGAAGTTGTGCATATAGTACTGGCCGCGCCGCGCGTCCCAGGTCCAGGCTGGGCCGCCGAAGACCGATTGCCAGTTGGACGGCGGCGACCCTTCCGGCTTGGCGTCGGCCCAGACGTACCAGTCCGCCTTGGGACCAGTCCGGTCGTGACGGCTCTCCCGAAACCAGGCGTGTTCGTCGGAGGTATGCGCATAGACCTGATCGACGATGATCTTCAGACCGAGCGCGTGCGCCTTCTCCACCATCCGGTCGAAGTCCGCCATCGTGCCGAAGATCGGGTCGATGCCGACATAGTCCGAGACGTCGTAGCCGAAATCCTTCATCGGCGAGGTGAAGAAGGGCGACAGCCAGATCGCATCGACGCCCAGCGAGGCGATGTGCTCCAGATGCGCCGTGACGCCCGGCAGGTCGCCGATCCCGTCGTTGTTGGTATCGGCGAAACTGCGTGGATAGACCTGATAGATGACCGCGCCCCGCCACCATTCGCGGCCGGATGCGAGCGGGTCGGAGGCGGGGAAGGGCATGTTCATGACCCGGACCAGACCACCGGACGGCGCCCGCGTCCACACCCGCCTGTCGTCGTCGGTCAGGCCACTTTTCGTTACGCGGACAAAGTTGGGACTGGACGCCGTCGTCTATCCGCGTGACCCATGGGCCATAAAGGGGCTACGGGCGGTTCACGTCCGACAGGAAACGAGGGCCAGGATGACCGAGACCGCCACGACCACGCCGACGAAGGGGACGCATCTCGCCTTCGCCTATGTCACCACCCTGTTCTTCGCCTGGGGCTTCGCGACCTCGCTGATCGACCCCCTGGTCGCGGCGGTGCGCGGCGTGTTCGAGCTGAGCTTCACCGAGGCGTTGCTGACCCAGTTCGCCTGGTTCACGGCCTACGGCGTCTTCGCCCTGCCGGCGGCCTTCATCCTGTCTCGCCTCGGCTATGCCAGGTCCATCGTCGGCGCGCTCGGCGTCATGGTGCTGGGCGCCCTGATCGTGCCGCTGTCGACCATTCTCGACTTCTACCCCGGCGTTCTGGCCGCCCTGTTCGTGATCGGCGGCGGGGTGACCCTGTTGCAGGTGGCCGCCAATCCCCTGGCCGCCGCCCTGGGGTCCGAGAAGGGTTCGCACTTCCGTCTGGTCCTGTCGCAGGCTTTCAACTCGCTGGGCACGGTCGTCGGGCCGCTGCTGGGCGCCACGGTCATGCTGTCGGGCGGCATCTTCGCCGCGGGCGGGGTGACGGCGCTGGGGTCGCCGACCGCCCTGATCCTGCTGGGGCTCGGCGTCGTCTTCGGCATCGTGGCCGGCGCGCTTCTGGGCGGCCTGCGTCGTGACCTGAAGGCCTGGATCCCGCTCGGCGCCGCCATCGGTCTGGCGGTCGGCTGGATGATCTTCCTGCACAACTACATCGGCGGCATGGCGCCGTCCTTCACGCCTGCCGCCCCGGCAGAGCCCGCCGCGCCGGTGGTGCTGGACCCGGCGCTCCGCGCCCAGACCCTGGCCAATATCGACGCCGTCTTCATCGGCCTGGCCGTCTTCTTCGCCCTGCTCGGCGGCTTCATCTGGCTGATCCGCTCCAAGCTCTCGGCCGCGACCGTCTCGACCGAAACGAGCGCGTCTCCGTTCGAGGCCCTGAAGTCGAAATGGGCCATCTTCGGCGCCGTCGGCATCTTCATCTATGTCGGCTCAGAGGTCGCCATCGGCAGCCTGATGACCAACTTCCTGGAAGCCCGGAACATCCTCAGCCTGTCGCCCGCCGACGCCGGTCGTCTGGTCGCGCTCTACTGGGCCGGCGCCCTGATGGGCCGGTTCGCGGGCAGCGCGCTCCTGACCCGCATCCCGGCCGCGACCCTTCTGATCGTCTTCACCACCCTGGCCGCTGTGCTCTGCGCTGTGGTGACCCAGACGGGCGGCGCCACCGCCGCCTTCGCCGCCCTCGCCATCGGCCTGTTCAACTCCATCATGTTCCCGGCCATCTTCACCCTGACGCTGGAGCGGTCGACGGCCCCGGCCTCGGCGACCTCGGGCCTTTTGGTGTTCGGCATCATCGGCGGGGCGATCCTGCCGCTGGTCGCCGGTCGCGTGGCGGACATGGCGGGCACGATCAACCCGGCTTTCTTCGTGCCGTTGGTGGGTTATGTGCTGCTGGTGGTGTTCGCCGTCGCCGCCTCGCGCGCGCCGGTGCATGCGATCGGCGCAGCGCAGAAGACGGGCGGGCACTGAAGCAAAGAACCCTCTCCCCTTGCGGGAGAGGGCTTGAGGCCCGCAGAGCGCAGCGATGCGACTTGGCCGAAAGGGTGAGGGGTCTCGCTGCCTGATCGGCGAGAGCCGGTGTCACCCCTCACCTGATCGCGCCAGAACGACGGCTACGCCGCCGTGCGCGATCTCCCTCTCCCGCAAGGGGAGAGGGGCTTAGCCGCCGTAGCCGCGACCGCCGCCGCCGAAGCCGCCGCGCGAGACGACGGTGGTGCGGCTCTGGACGCGCGAGGGCGCCTGACGCGCCACATCGGTTCCATAGTCGCGGCTGTTGGCGACCTGACGGCCGGTCCGATAGTCGCGGCTCAGATACCCGCCGCCGTAGCCGTTCTGATAGTTGCCGTCGCGGTCGCGATAGAGGGCGCCGCCCCCGCGATAGCCGCCGCCGTTCATCATCTGGCCGATGAGGAAGCCGGTCAGGAGCGGGGTGAAGAAGGACCCGCCGCCCGAGTTGTTGGGCCGGCACTGATCCGGCCCCCATGCGCCTTCGCATTCCGACTGGGTCGCATAGCGGGGCGCGGTCTGTTCGGCCTGGGTCCGCGCATTGGCCTCGGCGGCTTCGCACTCTGCGGGCGAGACGTCGTTGGCGGCCTTGCATTCGTCCAGCGAGGTATAGGCCAAGGCCGGTTCCGGCTCGGGCACGGCGACCTGGGGCGCGCCGCAGGCGGCGAGCGAGAAGGAGGCCGTGGCCATCAGGCTGGTGATCTGAAGCGTCTTCGACCGCTTCATCCGGCGCATGGTCTTGGTTTCCGGCGCGGCGGGGGAGGGGGTGTCGCTCATGGTCTCCCTCACGTCGTCATGCAGGCGGCGTTCAGCAAGCCGACGCAGATGGAAATCGAGGCCAGATAGATGGAGGAGGCGACCTCGCCCTTCTCGATCCGCTCGGCCAGGTTCTTGAAGGCCAGTTTCGAAACGATGACGAAGACCACGATCTGGATCACGCCGGCCAGGGTCGCCCAGGCCGCGAACTCCATCAGGCTGACGGTGTGCGACAGGGCCGAGGCCAGGGGCAGGACATAGCCGATCAGGGCGCCTCCAAGAGCAATGGCCGCCGCCGGATTGCCGTCCCGGATCAGGGTCCGCTCATGATAGGGCGTAACCCACTGGTAGATCAGCTTGAAGGCCACGGTGAAGACGCCCGCCAGGGCGAAGGCGATGACGAAGGCCGTGGCCCCCGTCTGGAATGCGAACCAATCCATCGTCTCAGTGCTCCAAATGGGCGGTGCGGCTCACGCCGTGAACTCGCCGACTTCAAGGGGGATGCCGACCATGATCTCGTGCGAGATGTCGGCGGATTTTCCGGGGGCCTTTTCGGGCTCCATCTCCAGCGCCAGCATCAGTTCGCGCCCGCCCGACAGCTCGCGCGCATAGAGCATGCAGGTCTGGAAGATCTTGCCATAGGGGACGGTCGCCGTGCGGTCGTCCCAGATGGATTCCCACATCGTCACCGGCGGTTGGCGCGCATCGCTCTCGGCGAACCAGAAGCGCGGCCAGACGCCGACCTCTTCCGGCGTACCGTCGAACACCGGCTCCGACAGGCGGTCGCGCCAGACGCGGCGCTCGCGTTCGCCGGGCGGATAGGCGCTGGTCCAGGGAATGAAGAGGGAGAAGTCATAGGCCTCGGCGCCGGTCGCATCGTCGCTCATGGCCTGAAGCATGACGTGGTCGTCGGTGTAGAAGCGGTGGACCGTCTGGCCGCCGTCCAGGGTGATGGTCCCCTGCGCCGTGATCTCCAGCGCGTCGGTGTCGAGATTGAACACGGTCTCGGGCTGCAGCCGACGCCAGGCCAGGGGATCCAGCGACACGGTCCGGCCCAGGGTGATGTTCCTCACCACCGCCAGTCGATTGACGGGTTCCGCAGCAGGCTGTCCGCCGAAGAGACGCTTGAACATGGTCCGGTCTTTACCCCGCCACGCTGGCGGTCACGAATGAAATTCGCATCCCGCTTGTCGCAGGTCAAGTGTTCATGTTACGCGTTACATGCAACATGACAGACGCCGCCGACAGTTCAGCCCCCGCCTCCGGCACGGATCGCATCCGGGCCTGGCGAAAGGCGCGTCGCGACGCCGGCATGATCAAGCTGGAGTTCTGGGCGCCCGAAGCCTGCCGCGACGACATCAAGGCCGCCGTGCGCGCGATTGTCGCGGAATCGACCCGGGCGCCCCAGCTTGCGCCGCGCCGTTCTCGTCCCACCTCTTCCTCGCCTTCAACCGGAGCCGACCCCCAAATGGACGCCGTCATCGAAACCGCCTGGACCGTTCCCGCCGTGAAGACGGCGCTGGACGAGAGCGCTCTGGTCCGCGAGGGCGAAATGACCCTGCGGGTGCTGGAGGGGGCCGAGCCGGTCCTTCTGGCGACCATGCACGAGTACGGCGACCTGCCGATCTATCTGTCGGTCGGCGGCGCCCAGATCGTCTGTTCGGTCCTGCTGTGGCCCGTGGCGGAACAGTCGGACACCGCCCGCTTCAACGAGTTCCTGCTGAAGGCCCAGCGCGTGGTGCCCCTGTCGAACTTCGCCATCACCACGGTGGGGGATCAGGACGTCTATGAGCTGATGGGCGAGCTGTCGTCGAAGACGACCCTGCACACCATCCTGATCGAACTGCGCACCCTGGCCGAAAACGCCATCGACGCGACCGCGCTTCGCGATACCTTCGCCGCCTGAACCGGAGACCACGCTTATGTCCATGCTGTCCAAACTCTCCGCCCTGTTCCGCGGCACGGCCCATGACGCGGCCCAGTCGGTGGTCGATCAGAACGCCCTGAAAATCCTCGATCAGGAAATCCGCGACGCCGACACGGCGCAGGGCAAGGCCCGTGACGACCTCGCCGGCCTCGTCGCCCGCCGTCGCATGGCCGAGAACGAAATGACCTCGTTCCGCGACCAGATCGCCAAGTATGAGTCTTCGGCCCGCTCGGCTCTGGGTCAGGGCAAGACGGATCTGGCGCGCGAGGTCGCCGTCCGTATCGCCGAGCTGGAAACCGAGATCGGCCAGCGCGGCCCGATGATCGACGGCATGAAGGAGGCGGAGACGCGCCTGCGCACCGCCATCGCCTCGACCGACACCAAGATCGAGACCCTGCGTCGCGAGATCGACATCGTGAAGGTCAACGAGAGCGTGCAGCGCGCCCAGACCTCGGTCGCCCTGCAATCGGCCGGCGCCCATTCGCGCATCGGCTCGGCTGCCGACAGCCTGCAACGCATCAAGCAGCGTCAGGCCGTGCAGGAAGAGCGTCTGCGCGTCGGTCAGGAGCTGGAGGACAAGCGCACCGGCGCCGACCTCGACGCCAAGCTGAAGGAGGCGGGCATCCTGCCGGGCCATTCCTCGGCCGACGACATCCTGGCGCGCCTGTCCCAACCGGACGTGACGGTGGTGACGCCGCGCATCGGTCAGGCGACGCCGGACAAGGATCCGGGCTGATCCAAACGTCTCCTCCCCGTCGCGCAGCGATGGGGAGGTGGCAGCGAGCTCTTCGCGAGCTGACGGAGGGGGCGACCCGGTCTCGTCGGGTCTGCGCCCCCCAGCCCTCACTCAAGCCACCGTCTCGCCCCCTCCGTCACGACGCGAAGTCGCGTCGCGCCACCTCCCCATTCGCCAAGCGGCGAACGGGGAGGAGACAGGAAACCCCATGCAGCGCCTCATCCTCCCCGAACGTCCGAACTGGCAGGCCGAGGCCGAGCGTCTCGGCTTCACCTGGCACCACATCTCGGGCGAGCCCTACTGGACCGACGAGGTCGCCTACGCCTTCACCCTGGAACAGGTTGAGGAGGGGATCGAAAACCCGACGGCCGAACTGCACCAGATGTGCCTCGACCTCGTCGACGAGGCGGTGAAGTCCGAACGGCTGATGACCCGGCTCGATATCCCGGAAACGCTGCGGGACTATGTCGCCGACAGCTGGAAGCGGGGCGATCCCTCCCTCTACGGCCGGTTCGACTTCGCCTATGACGGCGCGGGTCCGGCCAAGCTCTACGAATACAACGCCGACACCCCGACCTCGATCTACGAGAGCGGCGCGTTTCAGTGGCTGTGGCTGGAGGACCGGATCAAGGACGGCTCGCTGCCCGTCGATGCGGATCAGTTCAACAGTCTGCACGAGAAGCTGGTCGACCGGTTCCGCCAGATCTTCCCGGATGGCGGCTTCGTGCATTTCTCGTCGGATCCCGACTTCGTCGAGGATCGCCAGACGGTTCTCTATCTCGAGGATTTGGCCAAACAGGCCGGGCTCGATCCGAAGTTCGTAGCCATCGGCGACATCGGCCTGAACGCCGACGGGCGCTTCGTGGACGAGGAGAACTGGCTGATCCAGGCCATGTTCAAACTCTATCCGTGGGAGCAGATGCTGCGCGACGACTACGCAGAGCCCCTGCCGCGCGTGGAGATCACGGTGCTGGAACCGGCCTGGAAGTCGCTGCTGTCGAACAAGGGGATCCTGCCGCTGCTGTGGGAACGCCACGCCGGTCACCCGAACCTGCTGGAAGCCTACTTCGAGGACGACCCGAAGGCCTCGGCCCTGTCGGCCGCCCATGTGCGAAAGCCCCTGTTCTCGCGCGAGGGCGCCAATATCGAGATCGTCGACGCCGACGGGACCGAGCGAGGGCAGGATCAGGGCTACGACGGTCGCGCCATCCTGCAGGCCGTCCATGCACCGCCCGTCTTCGACGGTCGGCATGCGATCATCGGCTCGTGGATCGTGGGCGAGGAGCCGGCGGGCATGTCGATCCGCGAGGACGTCGGCCGGATCACCCGCGACACCTCCCGCTTCGTGCCGCATTTCATCCGCGATTGAGGATGCGTTCAGCGAAGTAACCGGTTACAAGGCGGCCCATCGAGGGGGCGGACGATGTGCGATCCAGCGTAGACCGCGACCTGACTTCGTCCCCATCACCCCGTATGAACGTGGGCCATGAGTGAAGAGCAAAGCATGATCGACGTCCGCGCCACCGACCGCCGCTCCATCCTGGCCGTGGCCGCCGGTCTGGCGACGTTCGGCGCGGCCATGGTCGTGGCCCCGCGCGGCGCCGAGGCGAAACAGGCCGCCGATCTGGACCGCGTCGACGCCCTGATCGCCCGCATGACGATCCAGGAGAAGGCGGGCCAGCTGAACCTGCTGGGCGACCCCTTCCGCTTCCGTCCGATGAACGTGAACCCGTTGGACGGTCAGGGCGACCCCGCGCGCGTCACCCGGATGATTCGCGAAGGCACGGTCGGAAACCTGTTCAACGGCGTGGGCGCCGAGGCCGGTCGTCGCATCCAGAGGATCGCGGTGGAGGAAAGCCGTCTGGGCATTCCGCTGCTGTTCGCCGCCGACATCATCCACGGACTGAAGACCGTCTTCCCTGTGCCGCTCGCCGAGGCCGCCGCGTTCGATGCCGACCTGGCCCGCCGCACGGCGCGGGCCGCGGCTCTGGAAGGCGCGGCCTCCGGCATCCACCAGACCTACGCCCCCATGGTCGACGTCGCGCGCGACCAGCGCTGGGGTCGCGGCGTCGAGGGCGCGGGCGAGGACGTGCTTCTGAACGAGATCCTGGCCGTCGCCCGCGTGCAGGGCTTCCAGGGCGAGCGGGGTCTGGCCGACCGCGACGCCCTTCTGGCCACGCCCAAGCATTTCGCCGCCTATTCCGCTGGTCTGGCGGGCATGGAGTATAACTCCACCGACATGTCGGAGGCGACCCTGCGCGGCACCTTCCTGCCGCCGTTCCAGGCGGCTTTCGAGGCCGGCGCCCTGTCGGTCATGACCGCGTTCAACGACCTGAACGGCGTGCCGGCGTCCGGCAATCCGTACCTGCTGACCGAGATACTGCGCGACGAGTGGAACTTCACCGGCTTCGTCGTCTCCGACTACACGGCCGAGCAGGAGCTGATCGCCCACGGCTTCGCCGTCGATGGTCGTGACGCGGCGCGCATCGCCCTGATGGCCGGCATGGACATGTCGATGGTCTCGGGTCTGTTCCTCGAACACATCCCCGACCTGGTCGAGAAGGGCGACGTCCCCATGGCCCGCGTCGACCAGGCGGTGCGTCGCGTCCTGATGACCAAGGCGGCTCTGGGCCTGTTCGACGACCCCTACCGTGGCTGCGATCCGGAGCGGGAGCGTCTGGTGGTCGGGTCGCGCGAGCACCGCGACCTGGCCCGCGAGGCCGCCGTGAAGTCGATCGTCCTTCTGAAGAACGAAGGCGACCTGCTTCCGCTGAAGACCGAGGGCCAGAAGATCGCCCTGATCGGCCCCTTCGCCGACGACGTCGAGAACGTCTTCGGTCCCTGGACCATCTGGGGCGACGACAACAGCCGCGTCTCGCTGGAAACCGGCTTCCGCGCCGCCATGACCAATCCGCAGGACCTCAGCGTGGCGCGCGGGTCCGACGTCGAGGAAGCGCTGGCCGGCGGCATCGACGACGCGGTGCAGGCGGCGCTCGCGGCCGACGTCGTCGTTCTGGCTCTGGGCGAAAGCTCGCGCATGTCGGGCGAGGCCCAGTCCCGCACCGAGATCGACATTCCGGCGCCCCAGCGCGCCCTGGCCGAGGCGGTCGCCGCCACCGGCAAGCCCATCGTCGTCCTGCTGCGAAACGGCCGGGCGATGGAGCTGTCCGGCGCCGTCAAGGACGCCCCGGCCATCGTCGTCACCTGGTTCCTGGGCGGCGAGATGGGCAACGGCGTCGCCGACATCGTCTTCGGCAAGGCCTCGCCCTCCGGCCGCCTGCCGGTCAGCTTCCCGCATCGCTCGGGCCAGCAGCCCTACAGCTACGACCACAAGGTCACCGGCCGCCCGGCCAACAACGCCCTGGCGACGCAGGAGTATGTCGCCCGCTATCGCGAGACGACCAACACCGCCCTCTATCCGTTCGGCCACGGCCTGACCTACGGCACGGTCTCCTACGGCGACGTGACCCTTTCGGAGCCGACCCTGGACTGGACCGGCGAGGTCGAGGTCTCGGTCGAGGTCACGAACGCGGGCGAGCGCGAGGTGGTCGAAACGGTCCAGCTCTACATCCGCGACCGCGTCGCCGACCTGACCCAGCCGGGCCGCCGCCTGCGCGACTTCCGCAAGGTCGAACTGGCCGCAGGGGAGACGAAGACGGTCGCCTTCACCCTGCGTCGCGAGCAACTGGAATATATCGGCGCCGACGCGCGTCCGACGGTCCAGCCGGGCGTCTTCGACATCTGGCTGACCTCCTCGGCCCAGGCGGGCCAGTCCGCGCTCCTGACGCTGGGACCGCGAACGGCTTGAACCCCCGACGGGGAGGAGGCATGTGGATGACATGCTGTCCCGCCTCTTCCCCAATCGACCGGCCCGGAGGGTGTCGCGCACGCCCGCCGACTGCGTCGTCTGGGCGGTGGGCGACATTCACGGCCGCTCGGACCTGGCCGACCGGCTGATCCAGGCCATCCGCGCCGACCTTCATGCGGCCGAGGCCAAGCGCAAGGTCGTCGTCTTCCTGGGCGACTACGTCGATCGCGGCCTCGATTCCAGGGGCGTGCTGAACCAGCTCTGCAACCTCGCCGCCGACCCCGCTCTGGAAGTCCACTTCATCAAGGGCAACCACGAGGAGCGGATGGAGGCCTTCCTGCACGATCCGATGGTGGGGCCGTCGTGGTGCGACTACGGCGGGCGCGACACCCTGGTCTCCTACGGCGTCAATCCGCCGCCGATGCGCGGCGACGCCCAGGCCTGGGCCGAGGCCTCGCGCGGCCTCGCGGAGGCCCTGCCGGAATCCCATCAGGACCTGCTGGCCTCGCAGGAGCTGTCGGTCTCCATCGGCGACTATTTCTTCGCTCACGCCGGCGCCCGACCGGGCATCGCCCTGCCGGTCCAGGCGCCCGAAGACCTGATGTGGATCCGCCAGCCCTTCCTCGACCATTCCGCCCTGTTCGAGCAGGTGGTCGTGCATGGCCATACCCCGACCGAGGCGGTCCATTCCGACGCCCGACGCATCGGTGTCGACACCGGCGCCTACGCCACGAACGTGCTGTCGGCCGTGCGTCTGGAGGGCGAGACCCGCATTCTGCTTCAGGCGACGGGTCGGGCCGGGCGGGTCTCGATCACGACCGGCGCCCTAGCGACAGTCTAGGCCCGCGCGCGACGCGCCTTGAAGGCGGTCCACAGATCGGCGGCGATCAGGTGGCTCAGGCTCCACGGCTCGACCAGATAGCGACGCGCCAGCCGTTTCGGATCGTGCAGCAGGCGGAACAGCCACTCGACGCCCATCCGTCCCATCCAGCGCGGCGCGGCCTTCTGTTCGCCGGCCTCGTAATCGAAGGCGGCGCCGACCGAGAAGACGGCGCAGTCGGGCAGGGCGTCCAGATTGTCCAGGATCCACAGCTCCTGGCGCGGCATGCCCATACCGACGAACAGGATGTGCGGCTGGAAGGCGTTCACCTCGTTGACGACCACCGTGTTGTCCCGCGACCCCGGCGTGGCGACGAAGAAGCCGTCGCGCACCTTGATGTCGGCGTTCGGGTACTCATAGGCCAGACGTCCGCGCGCGCGCTCCACCACGGCGGGTTCGCCGCCGACATACATGACGCGCCAGCCGTTCCGGTCGACCAGGCTCCAGAAATGGTCGCGCCAGTCCAGATAGGTGCAGCGGTGAAACGCCTTGCCGTGCAGACCCAGAAGCTTGGCGAAATGGATCAGGGGGGTGGAATCGACCTCCACCAGATCGGCCCGGTCGTAGAACTGCTGAAGCCTCGGCGCCTTCTGCAACAGGGCCAGGCTGTTCAGATTGTGGTTGGCGATGACGACCTTGCGACGGGCCTTCACCCAGGTCTCGACGTGGTGCAGCACCTCTTCGGGGCGGACCAGATCGACGGTCTGGCCCAGCAGGCGGACCCGCTCCCGCTCGCGCCGCGCCTTGCGGAAGGGTGCGCGTGCGCGCTGGCGGCGCTCGACCAGCGCGGCTTCCGGCAATGCGTAAGGCGAGGTGTCGGTCATCGTCCGATCTTGCGGCGACGACACTCAAGATCGGGTAAGAGGACACGCTTAACAGGATATGGATGTGTGACGTTTTGCGCCGCACCATCGGCTGGGGTAGAGCTGGCGGGCTGTCGCCGGGGAGATTTCGATGCGCGTTACGATGATTGGGACGGGCTATGTGGGCCTGGTGTCCGGAGCCTGTTTCGCCGACTTCGGCCACACGGTGGTCTGCGTCGACAAGGACCCGTCCAAGATCGAGCGTCTGAATGCCGGTGAGATCCCGATCTTCGAGCCGGGGCTGGACGCCCTGGTCGCCGACAACGTCAAGGCGGGCCGTCTCAGCTTCACCCTGGACGGCGCCGAGGCGATCCGGTCGGCCGATGTCGTCTTCATCGCCGTGGGCACCCCGACCCGTCGTGGCGACGGCCATGCGGACCTCTCCTACGTCTATGCGGCGGCGGAGGAGATCGCCGGCCTGATCGACGGGTTCACGGTCGTGGTCAACAAGTCCACCGTCCCCGTCGGCACCGGCGACGAGGTCGAGGCCATCATCCGCCGCGTCCGCCCCGACGCCGAGTTCGCCGTGGTGTCGAACCCGGAGTTCCTGCGCGAGGGCGCGGCCATCGAGGACTTCAAACGTCCCGACCGCGTCGTCATCGGCACGGAAGACGAGCGCGCCCGCGAGGTGATGGCCCAGGTCTATCGCCCGCTCAGCCTGAACGACTTCCCGGTGGTCTACACCGCGCGCCGCACGTCCGAGCTGATCAAATACGCCGGCAACGCCTTCCTGGCCCTGAAGATCACCTTCATCAACGAGATCGCCGACCTGTGCGAACAGGTGGGGGCGGACGTGCAGCAGGTGGCCAAGGGCATCGGTCTGGACGGCCGGATCGGCTCGAAATTCCTCAACGCCGGGCCGGGCTACGGCGGCTCCTGCTTCCCCAAGGACACGGTCGCCCTGGTCCGCACGGCCCAGCAGTACGGCACGCCGGTTCGGCTGGTGGAGACCACGGTCGACGTCAACGACGCGCGCAAGAAGGCCATGGCCGACCGGGTCGTGGCGGCGCTGGGCGGCGATGCGAAGGGCAAGACCGTCGGCATCCTCGGCCTGGCCTTCAAGCCCAACACCGACGACATGCGCGATGCGCCCAGCCTCGATATCGTCCCCGCCCTGATCGCCGCCGGGGCCAAGGTCCAGGCCTATGACCCGGAGAGCATGCACGAGGCCGGGAAGCTCCTGCCCGACATCGACTATCGCCAGGACGCCTATAGCGCCATCCAGGACGCCGACGCCGTCGTCATCCTGACCGAGTGGGACCAGTTCCGCGCGCTGGATCTGGACCGCATCAAGCTTCTGGCCCGCGCCCCGGTCATGGTCGACCTCCGGAACGTCTACCGCCCGGCCGAGATGCGCGCGCGCGGCTTTTCCTACACCTCCATCGGCCGGGGCTGAGCGCCATGACCGTCATCGTCACCGGAGCCGCGGGGTTCGTCGGCATGCACGTCGCCGAACGCCTGTTGCAGCGGGGCGAGACGGTGATCGGCGTCGATGAGTTCAACGCCTACTACGACGTCGCCCTGAAGGACCTGCGCGCCGAACGGCTGGCGAAACACACCGCCTTCCGCATGGTCCGCGCCGACATCGCCGACGCCGAGGCGATGCACGAACTGGTGCGCTCGTCGGGTGCGAAGCGGGTCGTCCATCTCGCGGCCCAGGCGGGCGTTCGCTACTCGATCGACAACCCCTTCGCCTATCAGCGCTCCAACCTTCAGGGTCACCTGTCGATCCTGGAGGCCTGCCGCCACAACGGGGTGGAGCATCTGGTCTATGCCTCGTCCAGCTCGGTCTACGGCAACCGGCCGCTGGCGGGGGAGGGGTTCCGCGAGGACGATCCCACCGTGTCGCCCGTCTCCCTCTACGCCGCCACCAAACGCTCCTGCGAACTGCTGAGCCAGAGCTACGCCTCGCTCTACGGCTTCCCCCAGTCGGGCCTGCGCTTCTTCACCGTCTACGGGCCGATGGGCCGGCCGGACATGGCCTATTTCAGTTTCACCGAAAAGATCATGCGGGGCGACCCGATCGAGGTCTATGGCGAAGGCAGGATGGCGCGGGACTTCACCTATATCGACGACATCGTCGACGGGGTGGTCGGCGTTCTGGACCACCCGCCGGCGCGTGGCGGGCACGAGGTCTACAACATCGGCGATTCCAGCCCGGTCGGCCTGATGGAGATGATCTCGACGCTGGAAACGGCGCTGGGCCGCGAGGCCGTGAAGATCATGAAGCCCATGCAGGCCGGCGACGTCACCGCCACCTATGCCGACGTCTCCAAGCTGAACGCCCTGACCGGCTATGCCCCCAGGGTCGCCCTGGCCGAGGGGCTGGGCCGGTTCGTCACCTGGTGGCGAGACTGGCGCGGCCTTTAAATATCCCGCTCATCCCCGCGAAAGCGGGGACCCAGTTCTGTGGGCGTTCGGGCCGATCTGGTTCGCCACGGCCTTCAATCCCGCGCACCATTTGCCTCACGAAAGCACTGGGTCCCCGCTTTCGCGGGGATGAGCGGAATTGGGTAAGTGTCAGCTTCCGTAAGCCGCGACGGCCTGTCGCACGGATCAAGCGGTGCTATATCTGCGCGCTGAAGGTCGGATTTCGACCCAGAGGCTCGGGGGAGCGCCATGCCGGATCAAGTCACCAAGACCACCAGCACGTCCTGGTTCAGCCGCGTCGGTTCGGCCTTCGCGGGCGTTCTGGTCGGCATCGTCCTGATCTTCGCCTGCGTCTGGGGTCTGGCCTGGAACGAGGGCAATGCGGTGAAGGTCGCGCGCGGCCTGACCGAGGGCGCGGGCAATGTGATCGAGGCGCCCGCCACGCCGATCGACCCCTCGAACGACCAGAAGCTGGTCCATGTGGTCGGCGACATCGCCGTGACCGCGCCGCTGGAGGACAATGACTTCGGCGTCACCGCCACGGGCGTGAAGCTGTCGCGCACCGCCGAGATGTACCAGTGGCAGGAGGAATCGAAGTCCGAGAGCCGCACCAAGCTGGGCGGCGGCGAGGAGACGGTTACCACCTACACCTACACCAAGGTCTGGGCCGCCGGCGCTATCGATTCCACCAAGTTCAACACGCCCCAGGGCCACGAGAACCCGACCCCGGCCTTCGAGGGCGCCGAGGTCTTCGCGACCGACGCCACGCTCGGCGCCTATCGGCTGGAGGAGAATGTCCTGGGTCAGGTCGGAGGCGCGCAGGCCCTGAACCTGTCGGCCCAGTCCGAAGCCATTGCCGCGGCCGTCGGTGCGACGCCGGCCCACGAGGTTTCGGGCGGGACCATCTTCATCGGCGAGAACGCACGGACCCCGGTGGTCGGCGACATGCGCATCTCCTACGAGGTCACCCCGGCCCAGGAGATCAGCGTCGTCGCCCGTCAGAACGGCGACAACTTCCTCGACTACCGCGCCCGCAACGGCTCGGAGTTCCTGCTGGTCGCCGACGGCGACATGCCCGCCGCCGACATGTTCCAGGACGCCCAGGACGCCAACAATCTGATCGCCTGGATGATCCGCGTCGTCGGCATGATCCTGCTGATGGTCGGGTTCGGCCTGATCCTGGCGCCGTTCGGGGTGCTGGCCGATGTCCTGCCCCTGGCCGGGACCATCGTCCGCATGGGGACGGGGCTGATCGGCTTCGTGCTGGGCCTGATCGTAGGCACGGTGACCATCGCCCTGGCCTGGCTGGCCTTCCGTCCGATCACGACGATCATCATCCTGGCCGTCGGCGGGGCCATCGCTTTCGGCGTCTACCGTCTGGGGCGCGGGCGGGCGAAGAAGAAGCTGGCGGCCGAAGCCGCGACGGCCTGACGTTTCAAGTCCTGACGTTTCGATCGCGACATGCTAGGCGGGGAAGTCATGTCTTCCCCGTCCATTCTCCGCCTCCATCCCGATGACGACGTCGCGGTCGCCGTCCGCCCCCTCAGCGCCGGCGAGACCGTGGAGGGGATCACCGCCACGACCGACGTCCCGGCCGGCCACAAGATCGCGCTAAAGCCCGTCGCCGTCGGCGGCCAGGTCAGGAAATACGGCCAGGTCATCGGCGCCGCCACGGCCGCCATCGCGCCGGGCGACTGGGTCCATGTCCAGAACCTCGGCGTCGGCGATATTTCGGCACGCGTTGACACCGGTGTCGTCGAAGGCGTCGCCCGCACCGCCGAACCCCGCACCTTCGACGGCTATCTGCGCTCGGACGGCCGGGTCGGGACCCGCAACTATCTGGCGGTGGTCACCTCGGTGAACTGCTCGGCCATGGTCGCCCGCCGCATCGCCCGCGAGGTCGAGGCCCGTCTGGGCGACAGCCATCCGACCATCGACGGCGTCGTCGCCATCACCCACGGCTCGGGCTGCGGCATGGCGTCGGAGGGCGAGGCCATGGACATGCTGCGCCGGACCCTGTCGGGCTATGCGCGCCATCCCAATGTCGCGGGCGTCCTGATGCTGGGCCTCGGCTGCGAGACCAACCAGATCTCCAGCCTGATGGAGGCCGAGGGCATGGCCGGGTCCGCCGACCTCGGCGTCATGGCCATTCAGGAAAGCGGCGGCGCCGCCTCCACCATCCAGCAAGGCATCGAGCGGATGATGGAGATGGCCGACCGCGCCGCCGCCCTGACCCGCACGCCCCAGCCGGTGTCGAAGCTGATCGTGGGCCTGCAGTGCGGCGGCTCGGACGGCTATTCCGGCATGACCGCCAACCCGGCGCTGGGCCGCGCGGTCGACCTCCTGGTCGCCCAGGGCGGCACGGCCATCCTCAGCGAAACGCCCGAGATCTACGGCGCCGAACACCTGCTGACCGGCCGCGCCTCGCCCGAGGTTTCCGCCAAGCTGATGGACCGCATCGCGTGGTGGGAGCGTCACGTCGAGACCACCGGCGGCTCGCTCGACAACAACCCCTCGGCCGGGAACAAGGCCGGCGGCCTGACGACCATTCTGGAGAAGTCCCTGGGCGCCGTGGCCAAGGCGGGTTCCGCGCCCCTGTCGGCCGTCTACGAGTATGCCGAGCCGGTCACGGCTCACGGGCTCGTCTTCATGGACACGCCCGGCTACGACCCCGTCTCGGCCACGGGCCAGATCGCGGGCGGGGCGACGATGATCTGTTTCACCACGGGCCGGGGTTCCGTCTTCGGCGCCAAGCCGGCCCCCAGCCTGAAGCTGGCCACCAACTCCGCGCTCGCGCGCCGCATGCCCGACGACATCGACATCGACTGCGGCCGGGTGCTGGACGAAGGCATGTCGCTGGACGCCCTCGGCGCCGAGATATTCGAGACCATCCTGGCCACCGCCTCGGGCAAGGTCACGGCCTCGGAAGCCCTCGGTTTCGGCGAGGACGAGATCCAGCCCTGGCGCCTCGGCGCGACGATGTAAGTTCATCCGTGCACCCCAGCGAAGGCTGGGGTCCAGATTACGAACTGAGGCGGCCGGGATGGCGCACCGTCTGTTCTGCCCTCACTTGCTGAGTTCTCCATCTGGACCCCAGCCTTCGCTGGGGTGCTCGGAGATTGGGAGGTCTCTCAGTTCGCCTGGGTCCTCAGATAGGCGATCAGATCGGCGCGGCGCTGGCCGTCCTTGATGCCGACGAAGGTCATCTTGGTGCCGGGGATGACCTCGCGCGGCTTCATCAGGAAGTCGTACAGGTGCTGCTCGTCCCAGACGCCGCCCGCCGCGGCCATCGCGGTGGAGTAGCGATAGTCCGCTTCGTGCCCGACCGGCCGTCCGACGATCCCGTGCAGGCTGGGTCCGACCCGGTTCACCCCGGCCTCGACCGTGTGACAGCTGCGGCACTGATTGAAGACGAGCCGGCCCGCCTCGGCGTCGCCGGTCAGCTGGCTGACGTCCGCGACTTCGACGACCGGCGCCTCGGGCTTGTCCGGTCGCGGCGGCTCGCCGGAACAGGCGGCCAGAACCAGCACGGCCAGGGCCGGCGTCAGGACTTTCAGGGCGGTCATCGGCGTCCTCATGATCGAGCCGCGAGCTAGGCCCGGTCGCATCCTCTGTCAACGCGACCGAAGGGCGTCTTGGTAACGTAACGAAGCGGGGCTAAGCGGGGCCGTCCAACGATACGGTGTAACGATGCCCAGAACGACCGCCCGCCTCGCCGCCCTTCTCGCGTCCTGCGCCCTCGCCACCGGTTTCGGCGCCCAGGCCTCGGCCCAGACGGCTCAGCCCGCTGCGTCGACCAAGCCGACCCTGATCGTGACCATCGTCGTCGATCAGTTCAGCTCCAACCTCTACAACCAGTATCGCGACCGGTTCTCGGGCGGCCTGCACACCCTGACGGACCACGGCCTGGTCTATGCGAACGGCTTCCAGCAGCACGCCATGACCGAGACCTGCCCGGGTCACTCCACGGTCCTGACCGGTGTCAATCCGACCAGCTCGGGCATCCCGGCCAACGACTGGATCGACCGCGCGACGGGCGAAGAGGTCTATTGCCTCGCCGCGCCGGAGAACACGCTGGCCCACGGCCGCAACACCGACAACGGCCCGGTCGGTCCCGGCCAGCTGCGCGCCACGACCCTGGCCGACTGGGTCAAGGCCGAGAGCCCGACCAGCCGCGTCTTCGCCGTCTCGGGCAAGGACCGGGGCGCCATCAACCTGGCCGGCCACCACGGCGACGGCGTCTTCTGGCTGACGGACGACTTCGGCTTCACCACCTATGTCGAGCCGGGCAAGTCGGCCGAGGAGAAGCTGCGCCCCGTCGCCGACCTGAACCGCCGCATCAACGCCCGCTTCGCCGCCTCTGCCCCGAACTGGACCTACACCCGCCCCGAGTGCCGCGCCCTGGAAGGCGAGTGGACCGTCGGCGGCCAGACCTTCCGCGCCACCCTGCCGCCGGTGCGCGGCTTCGCGGTCGACAACTCTCCGCTGCTGGACGAACTGACGCTGGAGGCGGCGACCGAGCTCTTGAACAGCCAGGCCCTGGGCCGTCGCGGCGTGGTGGACATGCTGGGCGTCAGCCTCTCGGCCACCGACCGCATCGGCCACGCCTTCGGCACCCAGGGGCCGGAGATGTGCGAGCAGATGTACCGCCTGGACGTGGCCTTGGGCGCCTTCCTCGACCGCCTGGCGCAACAGCCGGGCGTGGTCGTCGTCCTGACCGCCGACCACGGCGGTTCCGACTTCCCGGAGCGGATGCACGATCGCGGCTACCACGACGCCGTGCGCGGCGACCCGGCCCTGCTGGGTCGTCTGAACGACACGCTGAAAACCCGCTTCAACCTGACCGTCGCCCCGCTGTCCTACGGCAGCTCCGGCCTGATGGTCGTGGGCGAGGGCAACAAGGAGCTGGTCGATCCGCGCCGCGACGAGATCGCCGCCGCCGCCGTCGAGATGCTGCGTGCCGAGCCCAACGTCGCCGGCGCCTGGACCATCGAGGAGGTTCTGGCCTCCCCCCTGCCGCGCCCGACCCAGAGCCCGCAGGAACTGACCCTTCTGGAACGCAACCGCCTCAGCGCGGTCGAAGGCCGCTCGCCCGACATCGTCGTCTCGCAATGGCCGAACACCACGACGGTGCGCGGCAACGTCACCGGCACCCTGTCCACCCACGGCACAGCCTGGGACTACGATCGCGGCGTACCGATCGTCTTCTGGTCGCCCGAGTTGCCGGCCGGTCAGGAGCGGTTCTTCCCGATCCGCACCATCGACATCGCCCCGACCCTGGCCAATCTGATCGGGGTGAAGACGCCGGACACGGTCGAGGGCCGCTGCATGGACCTGGGCGTCTTCGCCGCCCCGACCTGCCCGGACCCGGCCACCGTTCGGTAACAGAGCAACACTTTGGGTTTCCCATAGGGGAGCCGTCCTTTCCCCCGGCGCGTTTCATGGCACAGTCGCCGTCAGGAAACGCGACCGGCCAACGGGACAACAATGAACAGACAACGCCGCGCGCGCATCGTCGCGACGCTGGGGCCCGCCAGCCGCGCCCCCGGCACGATCAAGGCCCTGGCCGAGGCGGGGGTCGACGTCTTCCGCCTGAACTTCTCTCATGGCTCGCATGAGGATCACGCCGCCAATCTGAAGGCCGTGCGTGGGGCCGAGATGGCGCTGCAGCGTCCTTTGGGCGTGCTCGCCGATCTGCAGGGGCCCAAGCTCCGCCTCGGCCGCTTCGCCAATGTCGAGATCGCGGTGAAGCCGGGCCACAAGATGCGGTTCGACCTCGACCCCACGCCGGGCGACGAGACGCGGGTGCAGATGCCGCATCCGGAAATCTTCAAGGCCCTGCGCGAGGGCATGCTGCTGCTGCTCGACGACGGCCGGGTGCGGCTGCGTGTCGGCAAGCGCACCGACGAATGGGCCGACGTCACGGTCGAGAGCGGGACGAAGCTGTCGGATCGCAAGGGCGTGGCCGTGCCCGAGGCCATCATCCCGGTCTCGGCCTTGACGCCCAAGGACCGCGAGGACCTGAACTTCGCCCTGCGCATCGGCGTCGACTGGGTCGCCCTCAGCTTCGTGCAGAAGCCCGAGGACATGGCCGAGCTGAAGCAGATCGTGAAGGGCCGCGCCGCCTGCCTGGCCAAGATCGAAAAGCCCCAGGCGCTCGACGCCCTCGAAAGCATCCTCGACTACTGCGACGGCGTCATGGTCGCGCGCGGCGACCTGGGCGTCGAAATGCCGACCGAAGAGGTGCCGGTCGCCCAGAAGACCATCATCCGCGCCGCCCGCCAGCGCGGCGTCCCGGTCATCGTCGCGACCCAGATGCTGGAGTCCATGACCAGCGCCCCCGCCCCAACCCGCGCCGAGGCCTCCGACGTCGCCAATGCGGTCTATGAGGGCGCCGACGCCCTGATGCTGTCGGCCGAGACGGCGTCGGGCGACTATCCGCTGGAGGCCGTCGGCATCATGAACCGGATCATGGAGCGGGTCGAAAGCGATCCCCTCTGGCCCGGCCTGATGGACGCCGAACATGCCGGCATGGACGACGATTTCGACGCCGACGCCCTGGTCGCCGCCGCCCGCAAGGCCGGCGAGGCGCAGTCCACGGCCTGTATCGTCGTCTTCACGACGCTCGGCGGCACCGCGCGCCGCATGTCGCGCGAACGCCCGCTTCAGCCCATCCTGGCCCTGACGCCCAAGCCCGAGACCGCGCGCCGCCTCGCCTTGGTCTGGGGTCTCGAACCCCGTCTCGGCAAGGAGCCCGCCAGCCTGGAGGACGTCACCGAGGACGCCGTCGCTTCGGCCATGAAATACGATCTCGCCGACGCCGGCCAGCGCATCCTGATCCTGGCCGGCACCCCCTTCGGCGCGCCGGGGGCTGCGAATCTGCTCCGACTGGCGCATGCTCCGGCCAAGAAGGCGAAGCGGTGATCCTTCTCCCCTCGGGGGAGAAGGTGGGCGGCGGAGCCGCTCGGATGAGGGGGCTGGTTCAGCCGGCGTGATCTCGGGTCAGACGGGTTGCGGATTTCAGCAGCCCCCTCATCCGTCTCGCTCCGCGAGCCACCTCCTCCCCCGAGGGGAGAAGGCCCTTTTGCGATGATCAAATACATCGGCTCGAAACGCGCTCTGCTCGACCCGATCACGGCCGCCGTGCGCGGGGTGCTGACCGACGGCGGCCATGTCTGCGATCTGTTCTCCGGCTCGGCGCGGGTGGGCCATGCGCTGAAGGGCTCGGGCTTCCGGGTCTGGTCGAACGATCACAACGCCTACGCCCATGCGCTCGCCACCGCCTATGTCGCCGCCGACCGTGACCGCTGGCAGGCCGAGACGGAAAAGGTGCTGGCCGATCTCGCCGCCGTCGCCCCGTCGCCCGGCTGGTTCACCCAGGCCTTCTGCGAGGACGCCCGCTACTTCACGCCAGAGAACGGCGCGCGCATCGAGGCCATGCGGAACCGGATCGAGGCGATGGGTCTGGCCCCCGAACTGAAGGCCGTCGCCCTGGTCGCCCTGATGGAGGCGGCGGACCGGGTCGATTCCACGGCCGGTCTGCAGATGGCCTATATGAAGTCCTGGGCCCCCCGCGCGCTGAAGCCGCTGGAGCTGCGGATGCCGGCGCTGCAACCCGCCGTCGCCTCCGGCCCCTGTCGCGCGACACAGGCCGATGCTCTGGAGACGGCGGCGGCCTTCGACGGCGACCTCGTCTATCTGGACCCGCCCTACAACCAGCATTCCTACCTCGGGAACTACCATGTCTGGGAAAGCCTGACGCTCTGGGATCGGCCCGAGACCTATGGGGTCGCCAACAAGCGGATCGACGTGAAGACGCGCAAGAGCGCCTTCAACTCCCGCCCCGGCATCGGTCCGGCGCTCCAGGCCGTGATCGAGGCGATCCGCGCGCCCAACCTGATCGTCTCCTTCAACGACGAGGGCTATCTGAGCCGCGATCAGCTGGTCGAGATGCTGTCGGCGCGCGGCCATGTCCAGGTGGTGGAGATCCCGCGCCCCCGCTACGTCGGCGCCCGCATCGGCATCCATAACCGCAAGGGCGAGAAGGTCGGGGCCGTCGGGCGGCTCAGGAACGTCGAATACCTGTTCGTGGTCACCGACCGGGCGGTTTCGCTGGCGGCTTGACCATTCGGGGAACGAGGGTCTCAATGCTTCGTTAAGGCGGCATGGAAGAGCTGATCGTGACCCAAGGCCCCGGCTATCGCACGCGCCCCGGCGCCGTTCAGGACGCCCTGAGCGCCTATCAGACCGCCGCCTGGCGCGCGCCCGGCCAGACCCGGTTCGACAGCCGCCCGGCCAACGACTTCCTGTCGCGCGCAGAGGTGATCGCCCCGACGACCTACTCGGTCGAGCCGCCGGTGGTGGAGGAGATGCCGCGCTGGATCATCGTCGCCATCGGCGCGGTGTTCGCCGCCCTGATGGGCGCCCTGCTCGGCGGGATGATGTCTTTGTAAATCCGCTCATCCCCGCGAAAGCGGGGACCCGGTTCTGTGGGCGATGGATAGAACCTGTCGTGTTCCGAAAATCATCCCGCGCACCTGTGCCTCACAAGAGCACTGGGTCCCCGCTTTCGCGGGGATGAGCGGGGTTATCGAGACAACAAAGCCCGGATCGGCGCCCAGCTTCTGCGGTGGATGGGGCAGGGGCCCATGGCCTTCAGCGCCGCCTGATGGATCGGCGCGTTATAGCCCTTGTGCGAGGCGAAGCCGTAGCCGGGATACTCGGCGTCCGCCGTGATCATGATCTCGTCCCGCGCCGTCTTGGCCAGGATCGAGGCCGCCGCGATGGACAGGCTGAGCCCGTCGCCGCCCACCGCCGTCTCCACGTCGCAGGGCAGTTTGAACCGGTAGTTGCCGTCGACCAGCGCAGCCTTCGGCTGCACAGCCATGGCCTCGATCGCACGGCACATGGCCAGTCCCGTGGCCTGCAGGATGTTCAGGTCCTCGATCTCTTCCGGCGAGGCGAAGCCGACGCCCCAGGCGACGGCGCGGGCCTTGATCTCGACAGCCAGGGCCGCGCGCCGTTTCTCGGTCAGGGCCTTGGAGTCGTCGATGCCTTCGGGGATGTCGTCGGCCGACAGGATCACCGCCCCCGCCGACACCGGCCCGGCCCACGGCCCGCGTCCGGCCTCGTCCACCCCGCACACCAGCCCGCCGACGCGCGCGGCCAGCAGGGTCTCCAGCGTCAGGGTGGGGATGCTCTTCGTCTTGCCGGTCACGACGCGCCCATAGCCCGGACCTCTTCGCAGCGGAAGCAGCCCTGGACATGGTCGTTGACCATCCCGGTCGCCTGCATGAAGGCATAGACGATCACCGGGCCGCAGAAGTTGAAGCCCCGCTTCTTCAGGGCCTTGGCCATGGCGACCGATTCCGGCGTCTGGGTCGGCACGTCGCCCATGGTCGCCGGCGCCTCCTGGATCGGCGATCCGCCCACGAACGACCAGAGCCAGGCGGAGAAGTCCTCTCCGTTCTCGCGCATCTCGACGAAGATCCGCGCCCCCTTGATCGTCGCCTCGATCTTGGCCCGCGAGCGGATGATGCCGGGGTCGTTCAGCAGCCGTTCGCGATCCGCGTCGTCGAACCGGGCCACCACATCCGGATCGAAGTTCGCGAACGCCGCTCGCAACGTCTCTCGCTTCCGTAAGATCGTGATCCACGCCAGCCCGGCCTGGAACCCGTCCAGCACCAGCTTCTCCCACAGGGCGCGCGCGTCATACTCCGGCACGCCCCATTCGGTGTCGTGATAGGCCACATACAGCGGGTCGGTCCCGCACCAGGCGCAGCGTCCGGTGGATTCGGTCATGGGACGCAAGCTATCGACGCCTCCCTCTTTCGTCATCCTCCGGCAAGCCGCTCTTGCGGCGCAGACCTGGGGACGCAGCGGCGCCGAAGGCGATCTGCTCAGGCATGATTTAGGAGGTGCCGTACTTCGCGGCAGTTTCGCGCTCTCGCGCGCCGCTGCGTCCCCCGGTCTCCGCTGCGCTTCGCCGGAGGATGACGAAAGGTAGTGCTACGTCTTCATCCACCTCGGCTTCACAGCCGTCACCGCCCGTCCGTCGACGGTCAGGGCGCCGTCCATGCGGTCGAGCCGCATCAGGGCCATCACGGCGCCGTCCCGTCCGGTCAGCACCTCACCGGCCCGAAGCTCGCCGTTCAGCACCTCGGCCCCCGGCGCGGGCGGCGGGCCGTCGAAGGTGAGGGGCAGCATCCGCTTCTTCACCTCGCCCCGTCGTTTCATGCGCGAGGTCGTCTCCTGACCGACGAAACACCCCTTCTGGAAGTCGATGCCGTTCAGCAGGTCGAAATTGGCCTCGATCGGATAGGTGCCTTCGTCGGCGTCGCGCGTCGGATCGGGCGCCCCGACCGACAGCCGGTGGGCGTTCCAGTCTTCCTCGTTGGCGGTGGCCGTGAACTGACCAAGCGCCCGGCCGCCCAATGCCGCCACGCGCGGATCGGCGACGAAACCCTCCGCCACGCCCGGCCAGCTGACGAAGACCGGCCGGTCGTCCGCCGCCACCTCGACCTTGGCGCGCAGCCTGTACATCGATAGCCGCTGCATCAGGGCGTCGCGCTTCTCCGACGCCACATCCAGCACCACCGCCTCGCCTTCGCCCCACAGGAAGAGGTCGAACAGCAACCGCCCCGGCGGCGACAGCAACGCCCCGAACCGAAGCTCGCCCGCGCCCAGCGTCTCCACGTCCTGGGTCAGGAGGTTGTGCAGGAACGGTTCCGCATCCGGTCCGCTCACCCGGATCAGGGCGCGACTGTCGAGGCGGGCGATGCGATCGGTCATGCACAGGCAAATAGGGCGCGGGCTGCGAAAAGGGGAGGCCTGCCCAAAACTGTCTCCTCGCCGTGCGCAGCATGGGGAGGTGGCGCGGCGCTTCAGCGCCGTGACGGAGGGGGCGAGACGATGGTCCGAGTGAGGGCTGGCGGATGCTCGCTCGGTGAAACCCGGTCGCCCCCTCCGTCAGCTCGCGAAAGGGCTCGCTGCCACCTCCCCATCGCTCCGCGACAGGGAGGAGACGCCGTGTTCGCCTCACACCCGCCACGAGAGAATCCGTATACGGTGCGCCTATGACTGCCCGCTTTCCCATTCTGTACATCGCCGAGGCGGACGCAGAAGCCGCCATCCTGTCGTCGGGGGCGCTCGCCAGCCTGGTCGAGGCCATCCCCCAGGCCGAGTTCACCGTCGTCGGATCGGCCGCCTCCGCCCCCCTGTTCGCCGACACGCCGCGCCTGCGTCGCCTGATCGTTCTGGACAAGACCGGCCGTTGGGACTGGATCGCCCTTTGGAACCAGGTGCGCGAGACGAAGTGGGGTCTCGTCGTCGACATGCGCGGCACCAAATTCTCGGAGCGGCTGCGGCGCCAGAAGCGGGCCGTGCGCGGCGCCGACCTGCCGGGCCTGCACTGCGTCGAACAGGCCGCCCGCATCCTCCAGCTCGACGACATCCCGGCGCCCAGACTCTATTTCGGCGAAGAGACCCACGCCGTCGCCGACGCCCTGATCGGCGACGATTCCGCGCCCCTGCTGGCGGTCGGTCCCGGCGCGGACTGGATCGGGAAACGCTGGCCCGCCGAGCGGTTCGCCAAGGTCGCCGCCCCGCTTCTGGCCGACGACGGTCCGCTGGCCGGCGGGCGGCTGATGATCGTGGGGGAGGAGGCGGATCGCGACGCCGCCCACACCATCCGCCTGGCCGTGCCGCGCAATCGCGTCATCGAGCTTCAGGGCAAGCTGACCCGCCTCCAGACCGCCGCCGCCCTGTCGCGCGCCGCCCTCTATGTCGGCAACGACTCGATCTGGACCCATCTGGCGGTCGCGGCGGGTGTTCCTTCCGTCGGCGTCTTCGGCCCGTCGGACGACGGCCTCGTCGGCCCCTGGCAGGGCGTCTCCATCCGGGGCGAACGCTCGCTGGAGGAGTTCAAGGCCATCGACCCCCGCCTGAACCAGGCCATCCACCACATGCTCGGCCTGCCCGCCGACCGGGTGCTGCGCGCCGCGCGCGGCCTGCTGGCGAAACATCGCGACGCGGAATAGAAGTCGGGCATGACCCAGACCTTTGACCTGATCGTCCGTGGCGGCGAAGTCGTGAACCACTCCGGACGCGGCATGGCCGATGTCGGGGTCAGGGACGGCAAGATCGCGGTCATCGGCGACCTGGGCCAGGCCTCGGCAGCCGAGGTCGTGGATGCGTCCGGCCTGACCGTCATCCCCGGCATCATCGACACCCAGGTCCATTTCCGCGAACCGGGTCTTGAGTGGAAGGAAGATCTCGAAACCGGGTCTCGCGCTGCGGCGCTCGGCGGCGTCGTCGCCGTGTTCGAGATGCCGAACACCAATCCCAACACCACCGACCCGGCGACGCTGGAGGACAAGCTGGCCCGTGCGAGGGATCGCATGTGGACCGACCATGCCTTCTACATCGGCGGCACCCACGGCAATGCGGCCCATCTGGGCGAACTGGAGCGGTTGCCCGGCTGCTGCGGGGTCAAGGTCTTCATGGGCGCCTCGACCGGAGACCTGCTGATCGCCGACGACGACGGGGTGCGCGAGGTGCTGAACGCCGTCAGCCGCCGCGCCACCTTCCACTCCGAGGACGAATACCGTCTGGCCGAGCGCCGGGGTCTGGCCCGCACCGGCGACTGGACCAGCCACACCGACGTCCGCGACGCCGAGAGCGCGATCATGTCGACCCGCCGCCTCGTCCGTCTGGCGCGCGAGGTCGGCAAGCGGATCCACGTCCTGCACGTCTCGACGGCGGAGGAGATCGAATTCCTGGCCGACCACCGCGACATCGCCTCGGTCGAGACCACGCCCCAGCACCTGACCCTGGACGGCGACGAAGCCTATGAGCGGCTGAAGGGTTATGCCCAGATGAACCCGCCGATCCGCAATCGCCACCACATCGACGGCCTGTGGCGCGGCATCCAGCAAGGCGTCGTCGACGTCCTGGGCTCCGACCACGCCCCGCACACGAAAGAGGAAAAGGCCAAGCCCTATCCGGCCTCGCCGTCCGGCATGCCCGGCGTCCAGACCCTGCCGGCCGTCATGCTGACCCACGTCGCCGAGGGCCGTCTGTCGCTGGAGCGGTTCATCGACCTGACCTCCGCCGGCGCCCAGCGCATCTTCAACATCGCCAACAAGGGCCGGATGGCCGAGGGCTGGGACGCCGACCTGACCCTGATCGATCTCAAGGCCACGCGCACCATCCGCCACGAGGATCAGGCCAGCCGCTGCGGCTGGACCCCCTTCGACGGGTTCGAGGCCAGGGGCTGGCCGATGAAGACCATCGTGCGCGGCCGGGTCGTCATGTCCGACGGCGAGCTGATCGGCTCGGCGCATGGCCGCCCGGTTCGCTTCCAGGAGACCCTGGAGCGCGCCGTCTGATGCGGAACGCCCGCATCCTGGTGGTCGAGGACGACGTCCTGATCCGCGACGCCGTGGACGTGATCCTGAGCCAGATCGGGCATCAGATCACCGCCGTCGGCACCGGCGAACTGGCCGTCGCCCAGATCGGCCGGGTCTATCCCCATCTGGTGCTTCTGGACGTCAAACTGCCCCGGATGAGCGGCGTCGATACGCTGCGCGCCATCCGCAAGGAGGGCTATCGCATGCCCATCCTGATGCTGACCGGCGACCGCAGCGCCGAGACGGTTCGCGACGTGATGAACAGCGGCGGCAACGGCTACATCCTCAAACCCTTCGAGCCGGCCCAGCTGGTTCGGCGGGTCACCACCGCTCTCAGGGACGTCACCGTCCAGGATTCCAGACCTTGAACATCAGCGACCAGATCGTCCTCGTCACCGGCGGAGCACGGGGCGTCGGCGCCGCCGTCGTCCGCGCCTTCGCCGCCCAGGGCGCGCGCGTGATCGTCAACTGGCGGGCCAGCGGCGACAAGGCCGAGGCGATCGCCGCCGAGCTCGGCGATCGCGTCGTCGCGATCCAGGCCGATGTCTCCGACCGTTCCGCCGTCGAGGCCATGATCGCGGAGGCCGAGGCGGCTTTCGGCGCCCCCGTCACCACGGTGGTCAACAATGCGCTGGACTACAGCTTCAACGGCGACGCCCGTTCGATCCTGACCGACATCGGCTGGGCCGAGATGGAGAGCCAGTTCTCCACCGTCGTACGCGGCGCCCTGAACGTCACCCAGGCCTGCGTGCCTGGAATGGTGCGCGCGGGCGGCGGCCGGGTGGTCAATATCGGCACCAACCTGTTCCAGAACCCGGTCGTGCCCTACCACGACTACACCGCCGCCAAGGCCGCCCTCCTGTCCCTGACCCGCACGGCGGCGGGCGACTTGGGCCCCATGGGGATCACGGTGAACATGGTCTCGGGTGGTCTGCTCCGGACCACGGACGCCTCGGCCGCGACGCCCGACGCCGTCTTCGATCTGATCGCCGGGATGACGCCGCTGCGCTCGGTCACGACGCCGGAAGAGTTCGCCGACGCCGTTCTCTTCTTCGCCTCGCCCTGGAGCCGGGCCGTGACGGGCCAGAACCTGGTCGTCGATGGCGGTCTGGTGCGGGACTGATCCGACCCGGTGAGGCGGTCCTCAACGTCGAAAGAATTAATTCCTCCTTCGGTCTTGCGTCACTCGCCAGGCGTCGCCATCTGACGCCTGGTCTTTGACACGTTCACATCGCCCAGCCCCACGCGGTCGCGGTCGCCAATTTCCGATAATCTGGCACGCCCAGAGAATTCGAAATTGCCAAGCGGCTGATTTCAAACACTTTCAGTGGCACGTTGGCACTTTGGCACTCGAAATTCGCGAACAGTGCCACATCTCGCCGCCCGTCTGGGCCGCTGGAGATTCTAGAGGATCGAGAAGCTGACGCCGCAGCCGCAGCTGGTCGCCGCGTTCGGGTTGCGGATCACGAACTGGGCGCCCGCCAGTTCGTCGATCCAGGCGATCTCCGACCCCTTCAGGAACGAAACCGAGACCGGGTCCACCAGGGCCACCTGACCGTCGGTCTCGATCCGCAGATCGTCGTCCTCGCCCGCCTCGACCAGATCCATCTGGTACTGGAAGCCGGAACAGCCGCCGCCCTCCACCGCCACGCGCAGCAGGACGGGATGCCCCTCGGCCTCGCCCAGTCGAGCCAGCCGCCTGGCCGCGCTCTCGGACAGGGTGATGCCCTCCGGCGCGCGCCTGGCGATCTTCAGTTCCGGTATCGTTGGTTGGACGGCGGTCATGGCTGACTATATGAGGCTGCACTGGCCCGTTCGCAAAGGCCGTCCCGAGAGAAGTTGCGCTTGAGCCAGACCGACGCCCGCGCCCCCTACGCCGAACTGGCCGCCAACTCGCGCGGACGCTTGTTCCCGGAGCCGCCCAGCCGCACGCGAAACGCCTTCGCCCGCGACCGCGACCGGATCATCCACTCGACCGCCTTCCGCCGCCTGAAGGAAAAGACCCAGGTCTTCGTGGCGCATGAGGGCGACCACTACCGCACCCGCCTGACCCACTCGCTGGAGGTCAGCCAGATCGCCCGCTCCCTGGCCCACGCCCTTCGGCTGGATCAGGACCTCGCCGAGACCGTCGCCCTGGCGCACGACCTGGGTCATCCGCCCTTCGGCCACGCCGGGGAGGACGAGCTTCAGCTGCAGATGGAGCCCTGGGGCGGCTTCGACCACAACGTCCAGACCTTCCGCGTCGTCACCAAGCTGGAGGCCCGCTATCCGGAGTTCGACGGCCTGAACCTCAGCTGGGAAACCGTCGAGGGGGTGGTCAAGCACAACGGGCCGGTCGGCCACATGCTGGATCGTCCGTCCTGGCGGGCCATCGCCGACTACGCCAAGGACTGGGACTTGCGTCTCGACAGCTTCGCCTCGCTGGAGGCCCAGGCCGCCGCCATCGCCGACGACATCGCCTACAACAACCACGACGTGGACGACGGGGTCCAGGCCGGCCTCTTCACCCTGGCCGATCTCGCCGACGTGCCCATGATCGGCCCGATCCTGCACCAGACCCGCAAGGACTGGCCCGACCTGAACGAGCGGATGATCCGGCTGGAGGCCGTGCGCCGCATGATCGGGGCCATGATCGAGGACGTCTTGTCCGAAACGGAACGTCGCCTGGCCGACGACGGGATCCAGTCGGTCGAGGACGTCCGCAGGGCGCGTCGCACCCTGATCCAGTTCTCCGATCCGATGATGGCCGACCTGGGGATCCTCAGGAAATTCCTCTTCGAGCGGATGTATCGCCACTACCGCGTCAACCGGACCCGCAGCCAGGCGCGGCGCATCCTGGCCGAGATGTTCCAGCTCTTCATGGCCGAGCCCGAGGTCATGCCGACCGAATGGGGCGTCCTGGCCGCCACCTCGGACCCGCACAAGCGCGCCCGCGCGGTCTGCGACTACATCGCCGGCATGACCGACCGCTATGCGATCGAGGAGCACAGGAAGCTGTTCAACCTCGACCTCGCCCTCGATCTGTGATTCGAAAGAGCCGCTTGAGGGGCTAGAATGATGGACCGGCGCGTCGATTCGCGTTCGGTCACGAGAAGGCTGAAGCGACCATGTCCTACGACGACGACAACCGTCCCCGCGACCGCGGGGCCTACACGCCGCCGACCGACGACGACCTGCCGTTCAATCGCGGCGGCTTCGACGCCCGTCGCGGCCCGCCCGCCAAGGCGCCGCCGGTCACCCTGATCGTCAGCGCGAGTCTGCTGCTGGTCCTGATCCTCGCCGTCGTCTTCATCTACCGCTCGGGCCTGCGCTCCTCGACCGACGCCCCGCCCGCCGTCGGCACCCCCATCGCCCAGATGAAGGTCGAGGCCCCGCTGGAGGCCCAGCCCGTCGATCCGGAAGCCGGCGTCGGCCTCTACGACCAGGCCGAGGCCACGGCCGCCGCGCCCGAGTTCACAGCTCCGCCCGAAACGCCCCTGCCGCGTCCGGCCCCGCGCCCCATCGAGACCGCCGAGGCCCCGCCGCCCGTGCGTCCCGCGACCCCGGCCCCCGCCGCGCCGCGTCCGGCGGCTCCGGCCGCCACGACCCCCGCTCCCGCCGCCAACGGCGCCGGCGGTTCGTCGGCGGTCCAGATCGGCGCCTTCTCCTCCACGGCCATCGCCGACCGCGAATACGCCGCCGTCGCCGCCCGCTTCCCCCAGTTCGCCCGCAACGCCACCAAGCGGGTGCAGGAAGTGACCGCGTCCAACGGCTCCACCGTCTACCGTACCACCTTCACGGGCCTCAGCCGCGAGGACGCCCGCGCCTTCTGCTCCGCCATCCAGGGCGGCGGCGGCGACTGCCTGGTGCGCTAGGGTTGAGCAACAGCGCCGCCATCTACGGCTGTGCCGGGACCGTCCTGACGGCGGAGGAGCGCGCCTTCTTCGCCGACGTCCGCCCCTGGGGCTTCATCCTGTTCCGCCGGAACGTGGAGAGCCCGGAACAGGTGTTGAAGCTGACCTCCGATCTGCGCGAGGCCGTGGGCTGGGACGCCCCGGTGCTGGTCGATCAGGAGGGCGGCCGGGTCCAGCGTCTGGGCCCGCCGCACTGGTCCAAATACCCGCCGGGCGAGGCCTTCCTGAAGGCCACCAACGACCCGTTGGCGGCGCGTGAGCTGGCCCGTCTGGGCGGACGGCTGATGGCCCACGACCTGAAGGCTGTCGGCATCAATATCGACTGCGCCCCGGTGCTGGACGTGCCGACGCCGGGCGCCCACGACATCATCGGCGACCGCGCCTACGCCAAGGAACCGGCCACGGTCGCCCAGCTGGGTCGGGCGGTGGCTGAGGGGTTGCTGGCCGGCGGCGTCCTGCCGGTGATCAAGCACATGCCAGGGCACGGCCGGGCCTTCGCCGACAGCCACAAGGAGCTGCCGACGGTCCATGCCGAGCTGGACGCGCTGGAGGCCTGGGACTTCGCTCCCTTCAAGGCCCTCTCCGACATGCCCATCGGCATGACGGCCCACATCGTCTTCCCCGCCATCGACAAGAAACACCCGGCGACCCAGTCGAAGAAGGGCATCAAGGTCATTCGCGAGACCCTGGGCTTCGGCGGCCTGCTGCTGTCCGACGACCTCTGCATGAACGCCCTGAAGGGCACGCTGACCGAGCGGGCGGAGAAATCGCTGAAGGCCGGCTGCGATCTGGTCATCCACTGGACCGGCGACATGGCCGAGATGAAGCAGGTCGCCGCAGGCGTCGGCAAGTTGAAGGGCGGCGCCAAACGGCGGGCCGAACAGGCGCTGGCCCGTATGGTCCATACGCCGGAGCCTCTGGACGTCCGCGAGGCGCGGGACCGCTTCGACGCTGTCCTGGCCGGCTGGTTCGACGTCAAGCGCGGGCATGACGTGGGTGAGGCGCAGGCCTAGGCCATGTCGGAAGCCTTCCAGCCAAACCTGGACTTCACGGCCGCGCAGGAGGTCGATGCGCGCGACGTCCTGATGGTCGATCTGGAGGGCTATGAGGGGCCGCTGCACGTCCTCCTGGCCCTGGCCCGGACGCAGAAGGTCGATCTGCTGAAGCTGTCGATCACCAAGCTGGCGGAACAGTATCTGGCCTTCGTGCATGAGGCGCGGCGGCGGAACTTCTCTCTGGCGGCCGACTACCTCGTGATGGCGTCCTGGCTGGCCTATCTGAAGTCGCGGCTGCTGTTGCCGCGCACCGACAAGGGCAAGGGCGACGAGCCGCCGGCGGAGGAGATGGCCGCGGCCCTGGCCTTCCGGCTGCAGAAGCTTGAGGCGATGCGGAAGGCGTCTGAAGCCCTGTTGGCCCGGCCACAGCTGAAGCGGGACGTGTTCACGCGGGGCGATCCCCAGGCGACGGTCATCGTGCCGTCCGACCGGATCGACGCCAGCCTGTATGAACTGATGCAGGCCTATGTGACCCAGAGGCGGCGCGAACAGGCCCGCCACTACAGCCCCGGCCAGCGCGTCGAGGCCTTTGCGCTTGAGGCCGCACGCGACTGGCTGCGGGAGGTCCTGCCGCGCATGGCCGAGTGGACCCCGCTGGAGAAGGTCGCGCCCGTCAGGGACGGGGAGGGGCCGTCGCAGGCCAGCTTCACCGCCTCGACACTCTCGGCCAGTCTGGAACTGGTCAAGGAAGGGGCGATGGACGTGCGTCAGGATCAGGCCTTCGACGAGGTCTGGCTGAAGCGGCGCGGGCAGGGTCTGCCGCTGGAGCTGACGCCATGAGCGACCTGCGATTTGCACCCGACGACGGGGAGATCGAACGCCGGGTCGAGGCCCTGCTGTTCGCGGCGGCGGGTCCGCTGTCGGCCGCCGACATCGCCCGGCGACTGCCCGAGGGGGCCGAAGTCGGGCGGGCCATCGCGGGGCTGCGCGCCCGCTATGAAGGGCGGGGGGTGGAGCTGGTCTGCGTGGCCGACCGCTGGAGCTTCCGCACGGCGGGCGACCTCGGCTTCCTGATGACCGAGGAGCGGGAGGAACCGCGTCGCCTGTCCAAGGCCGCGCTGGAGACCCTGGCCATCATCGCTTACCACCAGCCCGTCACACGCGCCGAGATCGAGAGCGTGCGGGGGGTCTCGATCTCCAAGGGCACGCTGGACCTGTTGCTGGAGATGGGGTTCGTGCGCCTCCGGGGACGCAGGCGCACGCCGGGGCGGCCGGTCACCTATGCGACGGCGGATCGGTTCCTGGAGCATTTCGGCCTGGCGAGCCTGTACGACCTGCCGGGCGCGCAGGAGATGAAGGCGGCGGGCCTCCTGGACCTGTCCCTGCCTGTCGGGTTCGAGGTGCCGGATCCGTCCCGCTCGGGGCCGGAAGAGGAGGAAGACCCGGTCGGCGACGACGACACGCCGGAGTTCGCCCAGGACTTCGTCAGCGGCGACTGAGCAAACGACGCGACTCGGGTTGACCTTATGGGGGTGTCTGGCTATACGCACGCCTCCGCCGCCGGGCATCCGCGCGGCTTTTCTATTTTCGCTTTGCCTTTAGGACACCGACCATGAAGGTCCGCAGCTCGCTCAAGTCCCTCAAGACCCGCCACCGCGACTGCAAGGTCGTGCGTCGCAAGGGCGTCGTCTTCGTCATCAACAAGACGGACCCGCGCTTCAAGGCGAAGCAGGGCTAAGGGATTCGCGCCTGACGGTCGCGACGTGGTCGCGGCCTGATCGACGCAGAACTACCCACAGGTCGCGGGCTTTGTCCGCGACCTTTTTCGTGTCCGGCGTTGAGCCATCGCTCCGAGCATGGTTAGCGTCCGCCTCTTCTTTTGTTGCCCTACCGCCCTTCGGGCTACTTGAGGGCGGTCGCGCCGCAGGCGCGGTCCAGTCTGATTCACGGAGCCTCCCCCATGGCCGACGACGCCAACTTCGACGCCAGCTCGGACGTCCTGACCTCGGCGGCCCAGGGCCGTCTGCGCACGATCATCGAGCGGATCGAGCGCCTGGAAGAAGACAAGGCCGCGATCATGGCCGACCAGAAGGAGGTCTTCGCCGAGGCCAAGGGCGAGGGCTATGACGTCAAGATCCTGAGAAAGGTCATCCGCCTGCGGAAGCAGGACAAGGCCAAGCGCCAGGAAGAGGAAGCCATTCTGGACCTCTACCTCTCGGCCCTCGGCGAGATCTGACCCTGAAGCGGACGCCCATCAAGGGCGGTCCGAAGAGCCAGTCCGGCTCGATGAAACGCTCGACCGGGCTCAAGCCCGGCTCGGGGTTCCAGAAGAAGAAAAGCGAGACCCCCGCCAGCCCGTTCGAGGCCGAGCGGGAGGCCGCGCGCCGCAAGGCGTTGAACGCCCTGAAACGCGCCAAGCGCGCCGCCGACAAGGCGGGCGTCACCCTCTCCGACTGGGAGGGTGAGTTCATCGACGGCGTCTCCGACCGCATCAAGACCTATGGCCGCGCCTTCGGCGACCCGGAGAAGGGCGCACCCGGCCAAGCCCTGTCGGCCATGCAAGGGCGCAAGCTGAAAGAGATCACCGCCAAGGCGAACGGCGAAGAGCCGAAGCGGCGGTGGGGGCGAAGGACGCCGCCCCCGGACGGCGACTGACCCAGTTTCGTCCGCTCGTCATGACGCAGCGTGGGGTGACGAAACGGACGAAACGGACGAACGGTCCGGATTGTCGTTGAATTTCAAAGCGCCGTCAGAGGCGACTTTCGTCCGCCCGGCGGGATTATCGGAAATCCGGACGACTGAGACGCCGGCCCGACCCTGCACCTTTCAAAGACCCGCTCATCAGATGGGGCGATCGGCGTCGATCGCAAGAGGGTCGCAGGAAAAAAATCATCGACGACCTCAGGCGGTCGAGGTCGCCGATGGTCCCCTCCGAGATTGGGTATCGCGGCGGCGCTACATCCAGTCGGGGTGATGTCCGCCCGACGGGTCGCTACGGATGTCTTCCGGCCAGAAGGTCGGCGTGGCGTCCGCCGTCGCCTCGTCGAGAACGACCACGAGTCGGTCGTCGCGCCAGAGGTCCGACCAGGTCTCCGCCACCGAGGCCGAAGGCGCCGCGTCCGCCGGGGCCCGGTCGTCGACGGCCGGGATGACGAAGGGATCGCGCGGCTTGCCGATGTCCTCCGCGATGGCGCGTCCCCCGCCCGTGCCGTCGGGATCGTAGCCGTTCACGCCCAGCTGGCGGATCTGGTTGTCGAAGGTCGGCTGGTAGCTGAACCGGTGCTCCTGCGACTCCGAGAAGATGAGGACGACGTCCGTGCGGCTGGTCCCGGTGTTCAGGGCGTTGACGTAGGACTGGACCCCCGCCGCGTCGCCCTCGCGATCCAGCACGAAGCGATAGATCTGCTCGACGAACTGCTGGTTGGTCAGGGAGCCGAACCGGGTCTGGAACTCCGGCGAGCCGACCATGAAGCCGGCGATGTCCTTCAGGGTGTAACCGTTGTCCAGGGCGTCGCGGTAGGCCTGCAAGCCGCCGAGGTCGGGCAGGCGGTTGAAGACGGAATCGTACAGCCGTGCGAGCGCCGCCGTCTGTTCGTCCTGGATGAAGATGCCGCGCGAGGTGATGGTCGCGCCCGTGGAGGCGCGATGTTCGGCCGACTCCGAGAAGATCAGCACCAGCTGTATCGGGGTCAAGGTGCCGTTGTTCAGAGCGGTGGTGTAGGCCGTCACTCCCGCCCCGTCGCCTTCGCGACCCAAGGACAGGCGGTACATCTCTCGCACGAATTGCTCGTTGTTGAGCCCTCCGGTGCGGGCCTGATACTCCGGCGAGGCGATAAGGTAGCTGACCAACCGTTCGGCCGTCAGGTTTCCGCTCGCCAGGGCGCGGGAATAGTCGCCCAGACCGTAGACGTCGGGCTCCCGGTCCAGAACCGCGTCATACAGGCGATAGACGAAGGCGTAGGCGTCGTCGGTATTGAAGGACAGGTTGCCGTCCAGGAACCGGATCACCTCCACGTCGGTCAGAAAATCAGCGCCGCCCTCCGCCCCGCCTACGACACGGGTCGGACCGACCTCGGTGTAGCTTCGCAGGGTGCCGGAGTAGGTGGCCATGTCGAGACCGGCCCCGCCGTTGAGCACGTCCGACCCGGCGCCGCCGATCAGGACGTCGTCGCCGTCCCCGCCCGAAAGGCTGTCATTGCCCGCGCCGCCGCGAAGCACGTCGTTGCCGCCGAGACCCAGCAGGACGTCGTCGCCATCCGTTCCGGTCAGCCGGTCGGCCGCCGCCGTGCCGGAAACCGCCGCGTTCGGCTCCACCACGCGCCCGTCCGCGCCGACCATCAGCACGCGGTCGGAAAACACCAGCCGCTCGATGCCGGTCAGGACGTCGCGCCCCTCGGGCCCGCCCACGATGATCGTTCCGTTCTGGTAGCTCAGCGAAGCCAGGCTGTAAGCGTAGCCGAAGACCGCCGAGTCCACGCCGGCCCCTCCCACGAGGGTGTCATCGCCCGCGCCGCCGTACAGGAAGTCGTCGCCGTCCCCGCCATCCAGTCGATCGGAACCGGCGCCGCCGTAAAGGACGTCGCGACCCGCATCGCCGTAGAGGATGTCGTCGCCGCCCGCTCCACCCGCCGCCAGGTCGCCGTAGATCACATCGTCGCCGCCGCCGCCGCGAACGGTGTCGGCGCCCAGGCCCGCTTCGATCCGGTTGTTGGCGCCGTCACCGGTCAGGATGTCGTTGCCGAGCGACCCCACGATGTTCTCGATCGACCGCAGCGCGTATTGCGTCGAGGCCGGACGGAGGCCGGAGAGATTGGTGGCGAGACCGGTCTCGAGCGAGAAGTTCCAGCCGCTGCCGTTCAAGGAGGGGGAGGTCAACTCCAGGATGATGGTGTCCAAACCGTCCCCGCCGTCCAGTTCGCCATAGCTGGTGTTTTCGTAGCGGTTGCCGCCGCTGAAGGCGATGAACCGGTCGTCGCCGGCCCCGCCCGCGAAGACGCCGAGCCCCGAAATCGTGTCGTTCCCGGCGCCGCCGTCCACCCGCCCCACGCCAGTGTAAGAGAAGAACCCTGGGGCGCCTGGAATTTGCGTCTGCGTCGTGGTGAAGGAATAGATGACGTCGTCGCCGACGCCGCCCAGAATCGTCGATGACCGGCCGCCGGTGACGCTGAGCCGATCCGCCCCCACTCCGCCGTCCAGGGTCAGCACCGCCGGGCTGTCGGCAGCGGCGGACAGGCTGAGAGTGTTATCATAGCGGTCGCCGGTGATGTTCGTATTGGCGACCAGTCCGGTCAGCACGAAGCTCTCGATGTTGAAGAAGAGGGCTTCGCCGATCTTCGGAATGCCGACGCCGAGGACGAAGTTCAGGGGGCCGGTGCCCGCTCCCGCCAACAGACGGACCTCATCGTTTCCGGCGTCTCCGAAGACGCGGGTGTACTGAGAGAAGACCCCGTTCGAAATATCCATGGTGAAGATGTCGTCGCCGTCGCCGCCGGTGACGGTGTCGCTCACGCCGACCGTGATACGGTCCGCGCCCGGACCGCCTGAGATGTTGTCCGCGCCGGATCCGCCGACGGCGGTGTTCCCGTCGGCGTACCTTAGATAGATGTCCATCGGGGTCGTTCGGCCGGTCAGATCGACGCCGCCAGGGCCGTTGAGGACGATCCGTTCGAAATCGACCGCATCCGCCACGATGTCCGTCGCGGATCCGTTGTTCAGGACGCGCAGCCCCTGGCTGTCGGTCGGCGAGACCACGACTTGCAGGGTCGCGGTCCCCTGGGGCGCGCCGACCATGAGGATGTCGTAGCCGGTTCCCCCGTCGGCGGTTGTCCGCGTCGCCTGGGTCTGGGACGCGCGGTAGACGTAGATGGTGTCGTCGCCGGATCCGCCGAACAGGGTGTCGTTGTCGCCGCCGCCGTCGATGACGTCGTTGCCGCCCCTGCCGTTGATGTAATCGTCCCCGGCCAGGCCGTTGATGACGTCGGCGTCCTCACTGCCGTTGATCTGATCCGCGCCCGTGGTCCCGGTGAAGGTCGGCATCGTCCAATCCCAGTTGTCTGGGCGCGACCCTAGAACGAGCGGTTTCTGGAGGAAAGCTCGGCCGTGGACGATTGATCGCGATCGCCCGCCTCGACGGTCATCGAGGCGGGCGGGGAGGCGTCAGAACAGGATCTTGCGCAGGCTGATGCGGTAGACGCGGCCTTGCGGGTCCAGGAAATCGGGCTGGTAGTTCAGCGGGACCGTGCCGGTGGAGGAGGTGACCTCGACGCGGCTGTCGAACAGGTTCTGGATGCCGAACTGAATGCGCGCGCCCTTCAGGATCGGATAGCGCTCGACCCAGCTGGTGCGCTGGGACAGGTCGGCGAAGACGTTCAGGTTGACCGTGGTCAGGTCGCTGAACTCCAGGTCCGAACCGCCCAGGCCGCCGTCGACGCGGGTGCCCTGGCTCCAGTTTGCGTTCAGGAAGGAGCCGAAGCCGTTGCGGAAGACGCCGGCCTGAAGCTGGACCTCGTTACGGGCCGTGCCGCCGCGCGCGCCGGTGGCGGCGCCGTCCAGCAGGTCCAGCTCTTCCAGGCCCGGCCGGATGCTGACCGTGTCGGTGAAGCGGACCGTGTGGTAGATCGACAGGTTGAAACGACCCTGGCCGGGCTGCATGCCGCCGCCGCGTCCACCGCCGCCTCCGCCCATGCGGAAATGGCCGCCGCCGCCTCCGGGAGGAGGACCGCCCGCGCCGCCGCCGTGGGGCGGGCCGCCCATCACCATCATGCGGGGACCGCCGCCGCCCGGACCGCCGGGACCGCCCTGGGCCGCCGCCGGGTTGGGGGCGCCGAACGCCCGCGAGAAGTTGAAGCCGGTGCGAAGCTCGGCCCGCTCGGTGCGGGCGAAGTTGAGCGGACGGGCGTCGATGGCCAGGAGGTTGCCGGCCGCGTCGCGGGTGAAGCGCTCGGGCAGGGCGGCTTCCAGATCGGCCGTGATGGTCGGGAAGGCGATGACGGCGTCGTCCACGACCGTGCGGGTGTAGTTGGACGAGAAGCGGAGGTCGCGCTCGGACCAGGGCTGGAAGTTGACGCCGAAGGTCAGGACCTGGCTGTTCGAGGGGTTCAGGTTGGGGTTGCCGCCGGTGACGCGGGTCACCTGGACCGTCGTGCCGGTGCGGAAGTCGAAGACCGAGCTGTTGGGCGTCGAGATGGTCGGGTCGTTCAGCTGCTGGATGGTCGGGGCGCCGTCCTCGTTCTTGTAGCTGAAGCTCAGGGACAGGGGCTCGATCGGGGTCCAGTTGGCGCCGGCGCCCAGGGTGACCAGGCCGCCGATGTCGGACGCCTCGTCATAGCCGGCGTTGGCGGTGATCGACAGGTCGCCCAGCGCGGTCAGGACTTCGTTGCGGCGGCTGGCGATCGGCAGGGAGAAGTTCACCGAGGCATAGGTCCGGTCGCGGCCGATGTCGCGCTGGGAATAGGCGCCCGACAGGGTGCTTTCCGACGACAGGTCGCGGGTGTCGGCGCCGATCTTCCAGGTCGAATAGAGGCCGCCGGCGGGGGCTTCGAGCAGGTTGCCCATGAAGACCGCTTCCAGATTGCCGCCGCTGGCCACCGAGTTGGCGGTGTCGACCAGGCGGGTGAAGCTGGAGGGCGACAGGGCGCCGAAGGGGTTCAGGGTTCCGGCGGTGACGGCGGCCTGGGCGGCCGTGGCCGAGAGGCCGCGACCGGTGACCGTGTCGGTCTCCACCCGGTCGTAGGCGCCCGACAGGGTCCAGCGCCAGGTGTCGTTGAGGAAGCCGTCCAGCAGGAGGCCGATGTTGGCGGTGGTCGTGTCCGTGTCGCGCGTCAGGGCGCCGGCGTCGTCGATGAAGCGATGGACGGCGACATCGCGGCTGAAGGGCGAGCCGTTGCGACCGGCCGGCGCGGTCAGTGTCACGCCCGGCAGACCGCCGTAGGCGAAGGTCGAGGCGTCCACCAGGTTCAGGCTCAGCGTGCCCTTGGTGGTCGAGTTCAGATCGCGCGAGATCGAGGCGTTCAGCGTCGTGGTGTCGCCGGCCGGCAGCAGGGTGCGATAGTCGCTGAGGTTGCCGGTGCGCGGCGCGCCCGCGCCGGCGGCGAACTGGGCCAGGGTCGGGTTGTTGACGCCCGGGTTGGCGGCGACGACGGCGGCGCCCAGGGCCGGGTCGATCTGGGTCCCGTAGGGACTGCCCGAGATGTTGCCGATCAGGTCGAAGGGCTGGGAGCCCGGCTCGCGGGTGATGTCGCGCTCGCTTTCGAACAGGGCGCTGTCGCGGCTGCGTTCCAGGCTGGCGTTGATGCGCGTGCCGTCGATGATGCTGAAATAGCCGGTCTCGACTTCGCTGGAATTGCGACCGCCCTGGGTCGGGGCGCGGTTGGAGATCTCGGCGGTGGCCTGACGGAAGGTGGCCTTCAGGACGAAGTTCACGACGCGCTGATCGGCCGTGTAGCCGTAGGTCAGGGCGACCTGTTCGGGCAGGATCTCGGTGCGTTCGATGGCCTCGAACGGGATGTTGCGGATTTCCTGGAAGCCGGAGGTGCGACGGCCGTTCAGCAGGAGGATCGGGCCGTTCGAGCTGCGCGAGGAGCGGGTCAGGGGCTCGAGCGCGGTCAGCAGTTCGGCGATGTTGGAGGCGCCGTAGGCGCGCAGCTGGTCGGCGTCCAGCGTCAGGTCGGGCGGAATGTCGCCCTGGACCGCGCCGCGCAGCCGCTGGCCGTCGACGACGACGTCTTCGACCACGTCGGCGTTCGCATCGACGGACGCGCCCGAGGGCAGAGCGTCGTCTTGCGCGTCGTTCTGGGCCGTCGGCGGGGTGACCTGCGGCGTCGGCTGGGCGGCCGGGGCCGTCGTCTGGGGCGCGGGCGCGGTCTGGATCGAGCCGGAGGCGAGGGCGTAGAGGAGGGCGGCGGCGATGGTCATTCAGCAATCCGGAAGAAGGCGCGGGGAGACGCCCGTCGGTTCCCGAACGCGCGACGACGCGATCGACCCGACGGCCTATTTATACGGCGCTGTCTTCACGATCCGTCGCGGCCTGAATGAGGCGGTTTGTTGCAACCGCACGTAACAATCGAAAACTGTGGTTTTCGGGTCAATCCGCCCGTCATCCTCGGGCGTGTCCCGAGGACCCATGGGGCATCACACTCGGACTTTGAAAGAAAAAACCACCCTCGCCGCGCCACGGAATGACCGGGTGCGGCTGGTGCATGGATCCTCGGGACGAGCCCGAGGATGACGTAGATGAGAGGTCAGCCCGCTTCCTTCAGCGCGCCTTCCAGACCCTGTTCGCGGACCTTGCGATAGAGGGTCGAACGACCGATGCCGAGGCGGCGGGCGATCTCGGACATGTGGCCGGCGTAGACCTCGATGGCGTGCTGGATCAGGTCGCGTTCGATGTCTTCCAGCGTCCGCAGGTGGCCGCGGTCGTCCAGGATCTTGATCGGCTGGTCCGGCAGGGGCGGCAGGTCGGCGTAGTTCATGATCGCCGCCGACGGCTGGGCCGGGGCCTCGTCCAGCGGCATGGCGACGCCCGAGATGGCCGGGAAGTCGTGCGGCTGAAGGAAGGGCGCGTCGGCCAGGACGATGGCGCGATAGATGGTGTTCTCCAGCTGGCGCACGTTGCCGGGCCAGTCGAAGGCGGTGAGCAGGGCCAGGGTCTCGGGCGAGGCGCCGGCGATCCGCTTGCCTTCCTCGACATTGAAGCGGCCGATGAAGTGGTCGATCAGGGCCGGGATGTCCTCGCGGCGGTCGCGCAGGGACGGGGCCTCGATCGGGAAGACGTTCAGGCGATAGAACAGGTCCTCGCGGAACCGACCCTCGGCCACGGCCGTGGAAAGGTCGCGGTTGGTGGCCGAGACGATACGGACATCGACCTTGACCGCGCGCTTGGAGCCGACGGGGTCGATCTCGCCTTCTTGCAGGGCGCGCAGCAGCTTGACCTGCATGTCCAGCGGCAGTTCGCCGATCTCGTCCAGGAACAGGGTGCCGCCGTTGGCCTCCATGAACTTGCCGGCATGCTTGTCGGTGGCGCCGGTGAAGCTGCCCTTCTCGTGGCCGAACAGGATGGATTCGACGAGATTGGCGGGCAGGGCGCCGCAGTTAACCGCCACGAACGGCTTTCCGGCGCGGTCCGAGGCGCCGTGAAGGGCGCGGGCGATGACTTCCTTACCCACGCCGCTCTCGCCGGTGATCAGGACCGGGATGGAGGACTTGGCGGCGCGGGCGCCGAGCTGTTTGACCATCTGCATCGGACGGCTGTCGCCGACCAGGTCGGCGAAGGTGACGCGACCGGCGACGTGCTTCTTCAGCCTGCCGACCTCGGCGGTCAGCTGGGTCAGCTGCAGGGCGTTCCGGATGCCGACCAGGATGCGTTCCGGGCTGGCGGGCTTGATGAAGAAGTCTTGGGCGCCGGCCTGCATGGCCTTGACCACGGTCTCGATGCCGCCGTTGGCGGTCAGGACGATGACGGGCGTGGTGACCCCGGCGGTGCGGATCTCGGCCAGGGCCTCCATGCCGCTCATGCCCGGCATGACGAGGTCCAAGAGGACCACGTCGGCGCCGCCGCCCTTGGTCAGACGGTCGATGGCCTCGCCGCCCGACTCGGCGTGGGCGACGATATAGCCTTCACGATCCAGAACCGCCTGAACGAGGCGGCGCTGGGTCGGATCGTCATCGACCACGAGAACGGTCTTGGCCATGTGAGGGCGCCCTTTGTCATCACCAGATCGGCCGGCCCTCGTTCAAGCGGGACTGGCTCGTTTCGGGACGGTTTTAGGCCGGGTGCGGTGAAGATCGGGTGAGAGGGCGTGGTGTGCGGGGGGTTAACGGGCGGGGGCCGCCTCCGCGCGTCGGCAGGGTGCGGTGTTCGTCAGCGACGAGGTGAAGCGGCCGCCGGTGTCCAGGTCGGGCCATGCGGCAGTTCGCGGCTCCAGACTGCCGGATCGCATCAGTTGGCGCGCATCCGGCTCGGTGTCCTCGCCTGGGCAGCGCAGAACCATGTAGCTGCCTTCCTCGGTCCAGCCGCCGTTCACGTCCGCCGCGAACAGGAAGAGGCCGGCCGAGGAGGCCAGAAGGATTTCCGGTGCGCCGTCCCCGTTCAGGTCCCGCAGGGTCGCCAGACAGTCGCCGCGCTTCTCGCAGCCCTTGAGCACGCCGGGGCCCGTGAACGGAGCCGTGAAGGTGGGCGGCAGGGGGCGGTCGGCGGGCCAGGCTTCGACCACGGGGGTGAAGGCGGGCTCCACCGGATCGATCTCGTAGGGATACTCAGCCTTGGACGCCTCGCGGGCGCGGCGGGCGGTCTCGGGATCGTCGGATGCGACGAGACGAGCAAGGGCGGCTTGCCCCAGCTTGCCGCTGCCGAACTTGAGGAAGCGGTAGTCGAACCGATCCGGCGCGACCTTGCCGTTCTCCAGTCGGGCCATCTGATCGTTGACCGACAGGCGGGCGGGGTCTGCGATGGGGGTGAAGAGGGCCAGGATGACCCCGACGACGAGCACGGCGGCGGCGATGTTGGTGGTCTCCAGCGCCTTCATCCAGGGCGAGCCCTTGCGGAAGAAGGGGACGAGCGCGCCCAGTCCGTAGCCCAAGGCATAGGCGGCGCCGACGAGGGCGCAGGCCGAGGCGATGATCCGGTCGGGCGTCAGGCCGTGCTGGCCGATCCGCAGGCTCAAGCCCCAGACGGCGATGCCGATCAGGGGCGTGACCAGGACGGCGGCGACCCGGACGGCGACGCGCAGGACGGCGGGCGGCAGGTTGTCGGGGCGGCCGTCCTGATAGGCGGCGTTGATCAGGATGATCATGCCTCCGGCGGCGGCCAGGACCAGGGCCGTGGCGTTGCCGGTCTCCCACAGGCCGTCCAAGCCGGTGAAAGGCAGGGCGAGAAGGAAGCCCGCCACGAGCACCGTCAGGACCAGCAGCAGCCAGGACAGCAACATCAGGGCGATGGTGCGGACACCCCGGATCAGGCCGTCGCGGACGTCGGTCAGGTGCACGGCCGTGGCGAAGGCGAGACCGGTCAGGGGGAAGGAGAACCATGTCTGGTTGATCAGGTCCCCGAGGAAGGTCAGGCCGATGACCTTGAACAGGGCGGCGCCCAGGAACAACAGAAGCCAGAAGGCCCCGGCGAAGGCGATCGACAGGGCCAGTTGCACCCCCGCCATCCAGGCGGCGTCGAAATAGGCGGGATAGGACGCGATCAGCTTCCGCTCACGATCGGCGGGGACGATCAGGTGATGGGCGATGAAGAGGGCGGCGGCCGAGAAGGCGAACAGCGGCGAGGTGGCCTCGCGCCCGGCTTCTCCGGCCTGACGGGCGATGTCGTGCCAGCCGAGAAAGGCCAGGGCGGCCGCAGCAACGACGCCCCAGACGCCGAGCGTCAGCCAGCGCAGCCGCCCGACCCCGGCCAGCAGCACCGGCGGCAGGAAGAGGGCGACCAGCACCATCGGCGTGAAGGCCTCGGGATGGAGCGACGACCAGGTCGCGCCCCTCTCCCCCTGGGTCGTGCGGAACAGGAGGTAGAGGGCGACGCCCTGAACCAGGCCGATGACCAGCCGGGTCAGGCCGACGACACGGTCGTCGTTGCCTCTCAGATCGGCGCGGCCGGCGCTGTGGCTGTCGGTGGTCATGATCGTCGCCTCCCCAGGTCGGGGCGACCTTGGACCCGCAAGGGGGCTTCAGGGAAGCGACATTTCCTGACGAACGGCGCGGGCCAGATAGCAACCGCGCCGGGCGGTATGGATCTGGACCTGATCGACGGCCGGGTCGGCGAACCACTGGTCGAGGCGAGGCGCGAGGTCGGCGCCCGGAACCACGTCGGCGTCCAGCATCATCGCGTCCCTGTCGAAGGCGCGGGCCGAGACGAGGCGGGTCGAAACCATGTCCGGCACGGCGTCGACGAAGGCGGGGGACTGTTCCGCGATCTCGCGCACGAAGATCGGGCCCGCCTGTCGGTAGGGCGACGAGGGGGCGGTCAGATGGGCGTGGTTGACCAGGATCAGGGCGTCGCCGACGTCTGCGTCCCGCAGGCTGACCCGGCAGGGTGCGCTGTTGGGCGCATCGGCGATCATGCGGCGGGCGCCGACCTCGGCCAGCTCTGCGTCGGTCATGGCGAAATAGCGGGTGAAGGGGTCGAGCGGCAGGGCTTCGATGCGCCAGGTCATGGGGTGTCTCCGTGTTCGGGCCGGGAGATGCGACGAAGCGCGCGGGGCGTCTGGCGGGTTTCGGCCGTTGCGCCGGGCGCCTGGCGACCCCACAACGGAGGGCATGAACGCGCCCTTCAAAAGCCCCGCCGAGCCGCCCCTGTGGGACCTGTCCGATCTCTATGCGTCGCGCGAGGACGCGGCCATCAACGCCGATCTGGAGGCAGCGCGGACGGCGGTCGCCGAGTTGAACGGCTTGCAGGGCCGGTTCGCCGCCGAGCGGGCCGATGCGGCCGCGCTGGGCGCGACGCTGGATCGGGCGATCACCCTGTACGAACAGGCGTCGGAGAAGCTGGGGGCGCTGGGCGCCTATGCCTTTCTGGCGGCCTCGACCAACCGGGCGGACGCGGGGGCGCAGGGGTTCGAGGCGGATCTGCGCGAGAAGATCACGGCCATCGCGACGCCGACCGTCTGGCTGACGCTGGAGATCAACCAGCTGGAGGAGGCCGAGATCGAGGCGGCTTTGGCGGCCGATAAGAAGGCGGCGGTCTGGCGTCCGTGGCTGCGTCGGGTGCGGGCGATGAAGCCGCATGAGCTGTCCGAAGAGCTGGAGACCTTCATCGCCGAGCGGATGCCGATCTCGGCCCAGTGGCCCCGGCTGTTCGACGAGACCCTGGCCGCGCTGCGGGTCGAGAGCGGCAAGGACAGCCTGACCCTGGCCGAGGCGCTGAACCAGCTGTCGGACCCGAAGGAGGCGAAACGCAAGGCGGCGGCGCAGGGGCTGGACGCGGCGCTGGCGGCGCGGGCCTCGACCCTGGCCCTGGTGATGAACACGGTCGCGGCGGACAAGGCGATGGAGGACCGCTGGCGCGGCTTCAAACGCCCCGCCGACAGCCGCCACCTGGCCAATGAGGTCGACGGCGATGCGGTCGATGCGATGGCCGAGGCCGTCGCCGCCGCCTATCCGCAGCTCTCGCACCGCTACTATGCGCTGAAGGCGAAGGCCCTGGGCAAGGCGAAGCTGGATCAGTGGGATCGCAACGCGCCGCTGGAGACGACCGCGCCGCGCGGGTTCGACTGGAACCAGGGGCGCGAACTTGTGCTGGAAAGCTTCGGCGATCTGGGCGGGGAGTTCGCCGAACGGGCCGGCCGGTTCTTCGACAAGCCGTGGATCGACGGACGGGCGCGGGCCGGGAAACAGTCGGGCGCCTATGCCCACCCGGTCACGGCGGATCGCCACCCCTATGTCTTCCTGAACTGGATGGGCGAGCGACGCGACGTCCTGACCCTGGCGCACGAGCTGGGCCACGGGGTTCACCAGACGCTCGCGGCCGAGAAGGGGACGCTGCTGGCCGATACGCCGCTGACGCTCGCCGAGACCGCGTCGATCTTCGCCGAGGGTCTGACCTTCGACCGGCTGCTGGCGACGGCGCCCAAGGCCGAGCAGAAGGGCCTCTTGGCCGGGCGCATCGAGGACGGGCTGAACACCGTGGTCCGTCAGATCGCCTTCCACCGCTTCGAGACCCGCTTCCACGACGAACGGGCGAAGGGGGAGGTGTCGGCCGACCGTCTGGGCGAGCTGTGGCTGGAGGAGATGGGGGCGTCGCTGGGTCCGGCGGTGACGCTGAACCCCGGCTACGAGGCGTGGTGGAGCTATGTCAGCCACTTCGTCCACTCGCCCTTCTATGTGTACGCCTATGCGTTCGGGGACCTCTTGGTGGCGGCCCTGATGGAGACGCGCCGGGCCGATCCGGACGGGTTCGCGCCGCTCTATCGCGGCTTGTTGGCGGCCGGCGGCACCAAGACCTACGTCGAGGCGCTGGAGCCCTTCGGTCTCAATCCGCGCGACCCGGCCTTCTGGACCATCGGCACCAAGCGGCTGGAACGGCTGATCGATCAGTTCGAGGCGTTGGGGTGAGGCCTTCAGGCAGCACTTGAGCCGAACCCCCGCATCGCTATAAGACCGCCCAAACGCTCTTTCGACCGGACGCACCTTCATGGCCGACCACCACTCCCCGACCGAACACGCCGATCATGACGCGGACGCCTATGTCCACGGCACGATGACGATCGAGGAGCAGACGGCGACCTATTCGCTGTTCATGAACATGGCCAAGTGGGGCTCGCTGGCCATCGCCGCGCTGCTGCTGTTCCTGGTGCTGTGGTTCATGCCGGCTGGAAACTTCTTCGTCGGCGTGATCGGCGGCGTGGTCCTGATGGTGGCCGGCGCCGTGTTCCTGAAGAGCGGCAAAAGCCACTAAGGACGGCGCTTAAAGCTGGCCTTTCGCGCTTTCTGTTTGCGCGCGAAAGGCGATGACAGGCGAGATTTTGCGCGCATGTCGCCGAATGTGATGGCGAAATGCAGGTTTGCACTTTGACGCATCCATATCGCTACGCCTAACGTCTTCCCAACAACGACGGATGGGGAGATTCGCGTGGGCCTGACGATCGCCGTGACCCGTGAGCGCCGCGAGGGGGAGACCCGCTGCGCCGTCACGCCCGAGACCGTGCAGAAATTCGTCGGACTGGGCGCGACCGTCGTGGTCGAGGCGGGGACCGGCCTCGGCTCCTCCATTCCCGACAGCCAATATGTCGACGCGGGCGCGGCGGTGAAGCCGGACACGCGCGCGGTGCTGGACGGCGCCGATCTGGTGCTGAAGGTGCGAGGACCTACGGCGCAGGAGATCGCGGCGCTGAAGCCCGGCGCCCTCGTCGTCGCCCTGCTGGATGCGTACCGCGAGAAGGACACGGTCCAGGCCCTGGCCTCCGCCAACGTCACCGGCTTCGCCATGGAGTTCGTGCCCCGGATCACGCGGGCCCAGGTGATGGACGCCCTGTCGTCCCAGGCGAACCTGGCCGGCTATCGCGCCGTGATCGAGGGCGCCTACGCCTACGGCAAGGGTTTCCCGATGATGATGACGGCGGCGGGCACGGTCGCCGCGGCCAAGGTCTTCATCATGGGCGTCGGCGTGGCGGGGCTGCAGGCCATCGCGACGGCCCGGCGTCTGGGGGCGGTGGTGACCGCGACCGACGTCCGTCCGGCCACCAAGGAACAGGTGGAATCGCTCGGCGCCAAGTTCGTGGCGGTCGAGGACGAGGAGTTCCAGAACGCCCAGACGGCCGGCGGCTACGCCAAGGCCATGTCCGAGGAATACCAGGCCAAGCAGGCGGCCCTCACGGCGACCCACATCACCAAACAGGACATCGTCATCACCACCGCCCTGATCCCCGGCCGTGCGGCGCCGGTGCTGGTCACGGCCGACCACGTCGCCTCGATGAAGCCCGGCAGCGTGCTGATCGATCTGGCGGTCGAGGCCGGCGGCAATGTCGCGGGCGCCAAGGCGGGCGAGGTCGTGACGACGGCGAACGGCGTCTCCATCGTCGGCTACACAAACCTGCCGGGCCGGATCGCGGCGGACGCCTCGGCCCTCTACGCCAAGAACCTCGTCGCGTTCGCGGGCCTGCTGATCAAGGATGGGGCCCTGTCGGTCGATCTGGAGGATGAAATCCTCAAGGCGGCGGTCGTCACCCACGGCGGGGCCGTGGTGCATGAAGGGGTGCGGGGATGAGGGATTGGGCGCGTCTGCTAGGTAAGCTGATCGTAGCGCTCTCGGTGGCGGCCGCGTGCCTCTACGCGATTGTGGCCTTGGTCAGCAGCGGAGACGACAATCGCATTTGGTACATTGCGTTCGCTATCGGAGCCATCCTGGGCGGCGCGCCTACCGGCTTTGTGCTCCAACTGCTCGCATCGATCGATGAGCGGCTGGAACTGGGCTCGGTGGGCAAGCCTGGCGTGGTACCCCAAACGAATGACGCTGTTCGCCGTCAGAGACCCGGCGTGGCCGCCGACTATTTGGTCAGCGAAGCTGACGACGACGAAGAATCCAAAAGACTTTTCATGAGTGGACGAGGCTGACCATGGAACACGTCGATCCCACCGTCTTTCGCCTGGCCATCTTCGTGCTGGCGATCTTCGTCGGCTACTATGTCGTCTGGTCGGTGACCCCGGCCCTGCACACGCCCCTGATGGCCGTGACCAACGCCATCTCCAGCGTCATCATCGTCGGCGGCCTGATCGCGGCGGCGGCGACGGCGGACGGCACCGGCGGCTGGGTCGCCAAGGGCGCGGGCGTCGCGGCCGTGACCCTGGCCAGCGTCAACATCTTCGGCGGCTTCATGGTCACGCGACGCATGCTGGCCATGTACAAGAAGAAGGAACGGCCCAAGGCTGAGGCAGCCGAGTCGTGATGACGCCTCTCAACATCCTCGTCATGCTTGCCATCCCGCTGGCGTTGCTGGGCGTCCTCGCGATCGTGTTGATCAGCGGGCGTCTGAGCCCGCAGACACGGCTCAAGGTCGAGCTGGGTCTAGCCACGGTGTTTTACCCGGCAACCATTCTTTTCTTCGCTTGGGTGGCTTGGCAGTCCTGGGACCCCACATCGCGACTGTCGTGGATGATGGCTGCGATCACGGCCGCGTTCGCCGTCATGATCGGGCTGCAGGGCCTGTCGATCGTCCGCAAGCTGCGCCAACGCGATGATACGACGGCCTGATGTCTTTCGAGGCTCTCAATCTCTCCCCCGCCAGCATCGCCTGGACGGGCTCCTGGATCGCCACGGGCATCGGCCTGGGCATGTGGATGTGGAGCTGGTTCGGCGAGAAGAACGCCGTCCAGAAACTGCGCCTGAGAGACTGCGGCGTGGTGCTGCTGTTCTCGGGCATCCTGACGCGGGTGGTGATCCAGGAGCGGCCGATGATGGCCGTGGACTGGGCCATGGTCTTCCTGGGGCCCCTGTTCATCGCCGCCGCCCTGTGGCGACTGGCGCGGACGGCCAAGGGCGCCGGGGCGGACAGACTGTGATGACAAGAACGAACAAGACGATCTCGGGGGACATGAGATGAACGCATCCATCGCGGCGCTGGCCTATCTGGTCTCGGGCGTCCTGTTCATTCTCTCGTTGCGCGGCCTGTCGAGCCCGGAGACCAGCCGTCAGGGCAATACCTTCGGCATGGTCGGCATGGCGCTGGCGGTGGGCATCACCCTGCTGACGCTCGGGACGACCGGGGCGCTGGATCCCCTGACCCTGGCGCTTTTGGCCGGCGGCGTGGTCGTGGGCGGCGGCGGCGGGGCGTTGATCGCCAAGCGGGTCGCCATGACCGACATGCCCCAACTGGTCGCCGCCTTCCACAGCCTCGTCGGCATGGCCGCCTGTCTGGTCGCGGTCGGGGCCGTTTATGCGCCCGAGGCCTTCGGCATCGCCACGCCCGACGGCGGGATCAAGCTGATCTCGATCATCGAACTGAGCCTGGGCGTCGCCATCGGCGCCATCACCTTCACCGGCTCGGTGATCGCCTTCGCCAAGCTGAATGGCAACATGTCGGGCGCTCCGATCATCCTGCCCGCGCGGCACCTGATCAACATCGGCCTGGCCCTGGCCCTGGTCTTCCTGATCGGCATTCTGATCGGGACGGGCGGGACGGCGATCTGGGCCTTCTGGGGCGTGTTCGCCATCTCGCTGGTGCTCGGCGCCACCCTGATCATCCCCATCGGCGGGGCGGACATGCCCGTCGTTGTGTCGATGCTGAACTCCTACTCCGGCTGGGCCGCGGCGGCGCTGGGCTTCACGCTTGAGAATATCGCCCTGATCATCACCGGCGCCCTGGTCGGCTCGTCGGGCGCGATCCTCAGCTACATCATGTGCAAGGGCATGAACCGCAGCTTCATCTCCGTCATCCTGGGCGGGTTCGGCGGCGGCGACGCGGCCGCGGGCGGCGGCGGCAAGGTCGAGACGCGTCCGGTGAAGCAGGGCTCTGCCGACGACGCCGCCTTCATCATGAAAAACGCCTCCAAGGTCATCATCGTCCCGGGTTACGGCATGGCCGTGGCCCAGGCCCAGCACGCCCTGCGGGAGATGGCCGACAAGCTGAAGGAAGAAGGCGTCGAGGTGAAATACGCCATCCACCCCGTCGCCGGCCGGATGCCGGGCCACATGAACGTCCTGCTGGCCGAGGCCAACGTGCCCTATGACGAGGTGTTCGAGCTCGAGGACATCAACGCCGAGTTCGCCACCGCCGACGTCGCCTTCGTCATCGGCGCCAACGACGTGACCAACCCGGCCGCCAAGACCGATCCGCAGTCGCCGATCTACGGCATGCCGATCCTGGACGTGGAGAAGGCCGGAACGGTGCTGTTCATCAAGCGCGGCATGGCGGCGGGCTATGCCGGCGTCGAGAACGAACTCTTCTTCCGCGACAACACCATGATGCTGTTCGCCGACGCCAAGAAGATGGTCGAGGGGATCGTGAAGGGGCTTTAGGCCGCTGCGCTTTTTGCGATGGCCCTTAGCTTTGACAAGCTGATCGTCCGTTGGCCGTTCGAAGCTTGTGGTTTGCCGCACGCCTGCCAAACGGCTTCACCATCGCCGTAGTAGACGATCTCCGCGTAGCTGAGGTCGAATACTCGCATGACCAGCAATTGCTCGCAGGTTGCGCGGAGGGCTACGGATGAACCGCCTGTCAGTTTGACCTGAACCTGACGGCCCTCGGCATCATGGGCGTCATGTCCAGGATGCGACGCCGGGTAGAGAGTTAGACCCAATGCTTCGCGGGCGATAACCTCTCCGATCGACCCGACAAGGTGACCGTCGGGCGTGAATTTGCGGCCGGGATAGTTGCGTTCAAGCGTAGCGACTGCCTGATAGATCGCCTCGACCTCTCGGGGCAACGGGACGAGACGCCCAACAATATCGGAAGCGGCAGTCCCTTCGCTTCGCGCCAGCACCCCGGCGCGGTGCATGTCTGCGTAGAGGGCGTCTGCGCACCAATCATACCCGTTGGGCCAAGCCAGAAATCGGGGCGAGAACATCACCCGATCAAAGTATTCGGGCTTCCGGAACGGCCGAAGCATCTCGGTTGTCGGGGAGCTAAGTGGAGAGAAATCCCATTCGCCGGCCATGCCATCGCTGAACGAAAGATGGGCGCGATACGCTCCAGTTCGCCTAAAACCGATGATGGATATCAGCTGTTCCATGCCGTGAAATCTAGCACGTTCTTGGGTTGTTCAACCATCGCGCGCGCACTTGACGCATGCCCTTAGCCGGGATCGGCTAGACCCCCACCTCCTTCATCGACACCGCCTTGTCCGCCAGCTTCGCCACATCCACCGCCCGCCGCTCGCCGATCAGCTTCTTGCCCATCATGAACTCGGGCGGGGCGTTGATGGCCTCGACGGCCTGGACCTTGTCGCCGGACAGGTGGAAGACGGCGAAGCTGGCGTCGGCGGGGTCGCCGCGCACCACGATGCGGTCGGCGTCGAAGGGGTAGCCGGCGATCTGGAGCTTCAGGTCGTACTGGTCCGACCACTGCCAGGGCGTTTCGCCTGTGGGGGCGGGGCGGCCGGTGATGGCGCTGGCGGCCTGTTTGGCCTGTTCCAGGGCGTTGGGCACGCTCTCCATGCGGAACAGACGGTCGTAGATGGGCATGGGGCGGCGGGTCACGTCGCCGATAGCGAAGATGGCGGGGTCGGAGGTGCGGGCCTCCAGATCGACCAGGACGCCGCCCTGGACCTCCAGTCCGGCCTCGACGGCGAGGTCGTCGTTCGGAATGGCGCCGACCCCGACGACGGCGGCGTCGCAGGGGATGGTGCGGCCGTCTGCCAGGATCACGCCGGAGACCTGTGGCCCGTTCCCGGCGAAGCCCACGACGTCGGCGGCCAGTTCGAAGCGGACGCCGCGATCCTCGTGATAGGTCTGGAAGAAGGTCGATAGGACGTCGCAGGCGACGCGGGCCAGAAGACGCGGCTCCCGCTCCAGCACGACGACCTCGGAGCCCAGGGCGCGCGCGGACGCCGCGACCTCCAGCCCGACATAGCCGCCGCCGACCACGGCCAGGGTGCGGCCTTCGCCGAGCTGGGCCTTGATCGCCTCGGCGTCGGCGGCGGTCCTCAGCACATGGACCCCGACCAGATCTGCGCCGGGAACCTCCAGCATCCGCGCGCGGGCGCCGGTGGCGAGGATCAGATGCTCATAGGGCAGGCTCGATCCGTCCGAGAGGAGGACGGCGTGGTTCGTCCGGTCGATGGCGGTCGCCGAGACGCTCAGGCGCAGTTCGATGCCCTGTTCGTCGTAGAAATCCTGAGGCCGCAGGGCCAGGCTGTCGCCATCCGCCTCGCCCTTCAGCCAGGCCTTGGACAGGGGCGGGCGCTGATAGGGGATCAGGGGTTCGTCCCCGACCAGGGCGATGGGGGCCTCATAGCCGTACTGGCGCAGGAAGGCGGCGGCCGTGCCGCCCGCGTGGCCCGCGCCGATGATGACGACGCCTCGATCCGGAACAGTCATGCGGGTCTCTTACAACTCATCGACCGGGCCGTCTTCGGCCTCGGCCTCGCGCCGCAGCCAGGCGACGAAGGTCCGGGCCTCCTCGCGGCCGCCGTTGCGCCGGGTCAGGACGTGATAGGCCATGCTGGTCGCCAGATAGCCGTCGGCGAAGGGCGCGATGAGACGGCCCGAGGCGATGTCCGAGGCGACGAAGGCGCGGGGCGCCAGGGCCACGCCCCGGCCGTTGGCGGCGTCCTCGATGGCGAAGGCGGTCTGGTCGTAGCGGGGGCCGGCGGCGGCGTCGACGCCGGTCACGCCGCGCGCCTTCAGCCAGGCCTTCCAGTCGGGACGCGGCTCCTCCACCCGACCGACGGCGACGTGGATCAGGGTGTGCCCGGCGAGATCGGCGGGCTTTCTCAGCGGGGTCTTGCCGGTCAGAAGAGCGGGGCTGCAAACGGGAATGACGCCGGCTTCCAGCAGGAGCTCGGAGCGGACGCCGGGGTAGCCGCCCGTGCCGTAGCGGACGGCGACATCGACCCGGCCGCCGGCCACGTCGGCCAGCTGCATGTCGGCCGAGATCCAGACCTCGATCTCCGGATGCTCGGCCGAGAACCGCACCATCCGGGGCGCCAGCCAGCGGGCGGCGAACGACGGCGGCACGCTGACGGTCAGGGAGTGGCGACCGGCCGGGCCATAGACGATGTCGGCCGCGCGCTTCAGCTGTTCGAAGGCGTCGCGCAGGACGGGCTGGAGCCGGGCGCCCAGCTCGGTCAGGGCGATGGCCCCGCCGTCACGGCGGAACAGGGGGGCGCCGGCGTGATCCTCCAGCACCTTGATCTGCTGGCTGACGGCGCCGGGGGTGACGCCCAGCTCCTTGGCCGCCAGGGAGATGCTGAGCTTGCGGGCGGCGGCCTCGAACGCCTTCAGCGAGTTGAGCGGCGGCAGACGGCGGGCGTCGTCGGTGCTCATGCGCCCTCCAGCCAGGCCGGGACGTCGAAGCCCTTCGAGCGCAGGAAGGCGGGGTTGTAGATCTTGCCCGCGTAACGCTGGCCGTGATCGCAGAGCAGGGTCGCGATGGTGTGGCCGGGGCCGAGTTCGCGCGCCAGCCGGATGGCGCCGGCGACGTTGACGCCGCTGGATGGGCCGAGCGTCAGACCCTCGTGTTTGGCCAGATCGAAGATGACCGACAGGGTCTCGGCGTCCTCGATGCGGAAGGCGTGATCGACCGCGAGGCCTTCGAGGTTGCCCGTGATGCGGTTGACGCCGATGCCCTCGGTCACGGAGGAGCCTTCGCCCTTCAGAACGCCTTCGGTGAACCAGCTGTAGAGGGCGGCGCCGGGCGGATCGGCCAGGGCGACGCGGAGGTCGGGGTTCTTCGATTTCAGGAACTGGGAGACGCCGGCCAGGGTGCCGCCCGATCCCGCCGCCGAGGCGAAGCCGTCGATGCGTCCGCCCGTCTGCTCCCAGATTTCCGGGCCGGTGGTCTCGATGTGGGCGCGGCGGTTGGCTGTGTTGTCGAATTGGTCGGCGTACCAGGCGCCGTTCGGCTCGGTCTCGTTCAGCTCCTCGGCCAGGCGGCGAGAGAAATGGACGAAATGGTTGGGGCTGGCGAAGGGGGCGGGATCGACCTCGATCAGGCGGGCGCCGTGCAGACGGACGGCCTGTTTCTTCTCCTCGGTCTGGCTGCGCGGCATGACGATGACGACGGGGTGGCCGAGCGCGGCGCCGACCAGGGCCAGGCCGATGCCCGTGTTGCCCGCCGTACCCTCCACGATGGCGCCGCCGGGCCGCAGGGCGCCGGAGGCCCGGGCGTCCAGGATCATACCGCGCGCGGTGCGGTCCTTCACCGAGCCGCCGGGGTTCAGAAACTCTGCCTTGCCCAGGATCTCGCAGCCCGTCGCCTCCGACGCGGCGCGCAGACGGATCATCGGCGTGGAGCCGATCAGGGAAAGGACATCGGACGCGATGGGCACGAGGAGGCGCTCCAGAAGAACTGCGCCGCTTTTAGAAACTCTTTGATCGGACGGGAAGGGAGCTTTGCCTTGATGACCGGGGCGTCGGGCGCGGCTAGTGTCCGGTCCATCCTGTTCAAGTCCTGGGGGAGTTCCCGATGAAACTGCGATTGATGCGCCATGTGGCGGCCGCCGCCCTGATGCTGCTGGCCACGCCGGCCCTGGCCCAAACCTATCAGCAGCCGCCGGCGCCCATCGCCGACATCCTGGACGCCAAACCCACGCCGAGCGCCAGCGTCAGCCCCGACCAGACGACCCTGGCCCTGTATCAGCGCTCCAACCTGCCCAGCATCGCCGAACTGGCCGAGCCCATGCTTCGTCTGGGCGGCTATCGCATCAATCCGAGGAACAACGGCCCGGCGAACAGCCGCGTGTCCTGGCTGACGGGCCTCAGCTTCCAGGCGGTCGAGGGCGGTCAGGCGCGGGTCGTCGAACTGCCCGCCGGTGCGCGCTTCACCGGCGCCTCCTGGTCGCCGGACGGCAAGTCCATCGCCTTCCTGCTGGATCAGCCGGAAGGTCTGGCGCTGTGGGTCGCCGACAGCCGCACAGCGACGGCGCGTCAGGTGTTCGGACCGCGCGTGAACGCGGCGGCGGGCGCCGTCGTCAGCTGGTTGCCGGACTCATCGGGTCTCCTGATCCGCGCGGTGCCGGAGGGTCGCGGCGCCGCCCCGGACGTGACGACCGCGCCGACCGGCCCGGCCATCCAGGAAAGCGGCGGTCGCGCGGCGGCCGTGCGGACCTATCAGGACCTGCTGAGCGACCCGGGCGACGAAGCCCTGTTCGACCACTATTTCACCTCGCAACTGACCGTCGTGCCGCTGAGCGGCGCGGCGCGGACCATCGGCCGGCCGGGCGTGATCCTGGGCGCGTCGGTCTCGCCGGACGGCCGTTACCTGCTTCAGACGGTGGCCAAGAAGCCCTATTCCTATGTCGTGCCGGCCGGCCTGTTCCCGGCCGATGTGACCGTCACGGACATGAACGGCCGGCTCGTTCACACGGTCGCCGACCTGCCGCTGCGCGACAACATCCCGCCGCCGTTCGATGCGGTGGAGGCCGGCCCGCGCGCGGCTCAGTGGCGCGCCGACGCCCCCTCGACCCTGGTCTGGGCCCAGGCTCTGGACGGCGGCGATCCGCGCAACACCGCCGAGATGCGCGACCGCGTCCTGATGCTGGAGGCGCCGTTCAGCGCCCAGCCGACGACCCTGATCGACCTGCCGGAACGCTATGCGGGCGTGACCTGGGGCCGGTCGGACGTGGCGGTGGTGAACAGCCGCTGGTTCAACACCCGGCACGAGACCCGCTCGGTCGTCGATCCGTCGAACCCGGGCGCCGGCCGCGTCATCGTCGATCGCAACTATCAGGACCGCTACAACGACCCGGGCTCCATCGCGACGGAGGCCAACGCCGCCGGGCGTCAGGTGATTCAGTTCACGCCGGACGGCTCGCGCGTCTTCGTCGAGGGCGACGGCGCCACCCGCGAAGGCGAGTATCCGTTCCTGGCCACGATGGATCTGGCCACCGGCCAGACCGAGCGGATCTGGCAGTCGGCGCAAGGGGAATACGAGGCCGTGGTCGGTCTGCTGGACGAGGACGGCCGCCGCATGGTGACCGTGCGCGAGAGCCGGACCGAGCCCGCCAACCTGCGCATCCGCGATCTGGACGGCGATGTGACGCCGCTGACCAACTTCCCCGATCCGGCGCCGCAGCTGGCCGGGGTGACGCAGCAGCTGATTACCTACACCCGCGACGACGGGGTTCAGCTGTCGGGGACGCTCTATCTGCCCGCCGGCTACGACAAGGATCGCGACGGTCCCCTGCCTCTGGTCATGTGGGCCTATCCGGCGGAGTTCACCGACGCCGCCGTGGCCGGTCAGGTGGTCGATACGGCAAACCGCTTCGTGCGGCCGGGCGGCTCCAGCCACCTGTTCCTGCTGACCCAGGGCTATGCCGTGCTGGACGACCCCTCGATGCCGATCGTGGGCCGCGACGGGGCCGAGCCGAACGACACCTATATCGAACAGCTCAGCGCCTCGGCGAAGGCGGCGGTCGATGCGGTGGTCGAGATGGGCGTGGCCGAGCGTGGCCGGATCGCCGTCGGTGGGCACAGCTACGGCGCCTTCATGACCGCGAACCTCTTGGCCCACACCGATCTGTTCGCCACCGGCATCGCGCGGTCGGGCGCCTACAACCGGACCCTGACGCCGTTCGGCTTCCAGGCCGAGCAGCGCACCTACTGGCAGGCGCCGGAGACCTACAACGAGATGTCGCCCTTCGCCTTCGCCGACAAGATCAACGAGCCGATCCTGCTGATCCACGGCGAGGCCGACGACAACCAGGGCACCTTCCCGATCCAGTCGGAGCGGTTCTACGCCGCGCTGAAGGGCAATGGGGCGACCGTCCGCTACGTCGTCCTGCCGCTGGAGGCGCACGGCTATCGCGCGCGGGAATCGGTCGGCCACACCCTGTGGGAAATGACCCGCTGGCTGGATCAGACGATCAAGAACCCCGCGGCCCCGGCGGCCGGTTCCAACTAGGACCGAAGGCGGGCTCGTAGCGACGCGACGAGCCCGCCGACGTCCCGGTTCCGCTCGAACCACCACAGGCCCGACAACACGACCAGCAGCCCGGTGAACCACGGCCAGGGCGAGCCGGGCGCGTGGGAGGTCGAGGTGGACGCCGCGCGGGTCGGGGCCGTGCCCGCCAGGGCGAGCGTGGCCGAACGGTTGGCCGCGATCACCAGCGACGGCGCGGCGTCGGCGGGCTGGACGTAGAAGGGCGTCTGGCGGTCCTCGCCGTCGCGGATGACGTGCCAGCCGGGCTGCTCGGGCCAGAAGGCGGCGCAGGCGCGGTCGCCGATCGCGGCGTCGATGCGCAGGGCGTGGGGACGGCCGTCCTGGCCCAGAACATTCGGCTGTCCAGTCAGGCGACACAGGGCGACGCGCTGGCCGGCGCGGGCGATGCCCAGGACTTCGGCGCGGCTGTGGTCGCCGGGGCGGCCGATCTCGGAAAAGAGGGCGCTCCACATCTCGCCATAGCGATCCGGACGGCCGGTCAGGACCAGGGCGTAGCTGTCGGTCACGGTCCAGACCCCGACGCGGCCGCGACCCAGAGCGCGCCAGCTGGCCAAGGCCGCGCCGTCTGCGTCGCGCAACAGGGTGACGGCGCCGGACCCCTCGTCGGTCAGGTCGCGGCGAGCCAGTTCGGGCAGGGGATCGGCATTGTCGGCCGGTTCGGCCTCGGCTTCGGGCATGGCGTCTTCGGGCGGATCGAGACGGAAGGGCACGGCCTCGTCGCCGCCGGTCAGGCTGGCCCCCAGGTTGGCCCAGTCGCGCCGCGTCCCGGCCGAGAGCGGGCCGGTCGGGCGGAGCAGAAGGCCCATGCCACCGTGGACCGCTGCCGTCAGGGCCGCGCGCTGGCCGCCGCCTAGAGCCTCCCAGCGCCGGTCGTCGAGAACGACGAGGTCGAGGGCGTTGAAGGTCTGGGCCGTCAGGGGCAGGGGCGGATCGCCGAGCCGGACGCCGCCGCCGACGTCGATATCGACGGTCAGTTCGATGCCGGAATCCTCGGCCCAGCGCTTCAGATACTTGGTCTCGGCGCCGGGCGCTCCGGCCAGGACCAGAACGCGCGGCGGGGTCTGGACCAGGCTCTCGACCGGTACGGCGATCTGTTCGACCACGGCGTTCGACGGGTCGCGCAGACGCAAGGTGAACAAGGCCAGACCGGGCGTGCGGGCGGCGGCCATCAGGGCGAACCGCTCTCCGGTCGTGACGCGGGCCGTGTCCACGATCTCGTCGGCCGGATCGACCAGTTCGACGGTCCCGGCGGGAAGCGACCCGATCTGTCCACCGACGACGAAGGTCGCGCCGGGCGCGCCGGGTTCAGGCAGGGCGAGGTCGGTCAGGCCGCGCGGCAGGGGCGGGGCGGCGAACTCCACCGGTACGGGCAGGGGCGACTGATCGCGCGGCGTCAGGCCCTGACCCAGGATGCGAACGTGAGCGGGCGTGGGATAGCGACGCAGCGCCGTGGCCAGGTCGGGGACGCGGTGCGCCTCTGCTACCGGACCGGCTTCGGGCAGGGCGATCAGGATGTCTCCGGGCGCTGTCGGGATCGTCCCGGGGCTGCCCGCCGTGGCGACGATCAGGGGCCCGGTGCGGATGACGGAGGCGGGCGGATTGAGGGTCAGCCACAGCAGCAGACCCGCCAGAACGGTCAGTCCCATCAGGGTCGCGGTGCGCCAACGGGGCCCCTGCGGCTCCGCCTTGCGGCGCCAGAGGACGAGGCGGACGACGCCCGCGATCACCGCAAGGACGATGACGAGGGCCGTCCAGAAGGTCGGGCTGGAGAGGCTCATCGCAGGGCGTCCAGATAGCGCTGGCCGCGTTGGCCGGGCGCGTCGCGACGGCCGGGCGCGGGGGCGGGACGCTGGAGCGCGGTCCACAGAAGCGCCCGCAGGCGACGGCGGCAGTCGAGGCAGGCCGGCTCGTTCCGCACCGTGTCGATGGCGGCGCGCAGGGCCAGAGGATCGGGGATACGGCCGCCGTTCTGACGCACCCAGGCGTCAAGCGCACCCAGCGCCAGCGGCGTGGACGAGGCTCCCGGCCGTTCCTCCAGCGCGCGCCAGGCGTCGGCGGCGACGGCGTCGGCCGCAGGGCGTTCCGGCCGCTCGGGATCACGGGCGACGATGCCCTCTCGCTCCCCGGTCAGGCGACGGGCGAAGTCCACGGGCGGCAGGTCCGAGCCGACGCGGCGAAGGAAGATGCGCGTCGCCTGCTGGGCCTCCTTCAGCAGTTCCAGCGCCTCGTGGGCGTGGGGCAGGGCCTGTTCGGGGCGGCCCTGACGCAGCTCGCGCTCCGAGGCCCACATGGCGTCCAGCGCCCGGGCAAGCGCGCCGCGCGTGCGGGGCTCGAACAGGGTGGCCACGTCGCGGTCGTCGTGGGCGTGGCCGAACTCATGCAGGACGTCGACCTCGGACCCCATGGCCCCGCCGGGCGTGTCGGCATGGGCCTCGCCTTCGTGGGCGGCGGGTCGCGCGGGCGCCGGCGCGTCGGCGGTCGGGAGGGCGGGCCGTGCCGGTTCGTCGGCGGTGGGCAGGGCGATGCTCCCGCCGCCCGAGCCGCCGCCCTCGGCCTCCTCGCCCATGAACTGGCCGTAGCGGAGACGCAGCGCCGCCTGCTCCTCGCCGATGACGTTGGAGGCGTCGATGAAGGGATCGCCGGTCAGGGTGCGGCGGCGCGCGATCAGGGCCTCGGCGTTGATGATGATCTGGCGCTGGCTGGCGAAATAGGCGGGCAAGACGCGCATGGCCATGCCGTCCAGCCCCTCGGCCATCTCCAGATTGGCGGGCCAGCGCAGAATGACGCTGGGCCCCTCGACCGTGTGGCGTTCGGGATTGCGGTTGTCTGTCACGACCAGCTGGACGATCAGGTCGCTGCCCGCCGCCATGCCTTCGCGGGCCAGGTTCAGGGTGGTGGAGAACCGCATCCGCTTCGAGGAGCCCTGGCCGCGCAGGGGCATGGTGCGCTGCTCGAAGGTGATGTTCTCGCCGTCGCCCTTGGTGACCGTGATCTTCAGGGTCGCGGTCTCGATGACGCCGTAGTCGTCGCTGGCCTCGAACACCGGGGTCCAGGTCGTCTGGCCGGGCGTCAGTTGGACGAGCTGACTCTCGGGATCGACCAGGCGGACGACCGGCTCGGCGTCGGCGACGGCGTCGAGGCGGTTGAGCCGCTGCTGGGCCAGACCCGCCGCCTCGATGCGATAGAGCATGGGCCGGTCCACGATCCGGGCGCCGGTCCAGCGGGTCCCGTCGCGGACCAGGGAGACGGGGCTGTTTTCCGGAAATTCCAGACCGGCGGTGGAGGGCTGGGGTGCGAAATCGATCATCCATTCGACGCGCGACCCCTCAGGCACGCGGGCGTCGAGCGCCGTCTGCTCGCGGACGGGCAGGCCGGTGTAGGCGGGCGGAATGATGCGAAGGCGTGCGCCGGTCAGGACCGGGGGATGGGCGGCGGTGGCGGGGCGAGCGGCGGCGGCCGTCTGGCTGTCGGCGCCGTTCGATGTGGGCCAGAGCAGGATAGCGGCGATCAGGACCACGGCGGCGCCCCAGGCGATGGCGATGGGTCGTCCCGACCAGCCGGGACGCAGATCCATGGCGGCGGCCTCATGCACCCGGCTTTCGAGGCGGTCGCGTTGCAGGGCGGTCAGGCCCGAGACGGAGGCGCGGTCGCGGAACAGGAGGGCGGTGGAATCCTCGAAGCGCGGGATGCGGGCGTCCAGGGCGCCGATCAGCCAGCGACGGTCGTACCGGCGGGCGCGCCAGACCGAGACGGCGGCGAGGGCGGCGAGGCCGAGGACGGCGGCGACGACCGCGCCGGTTGTTCCCAGCAGCCGCCAGCCAAGGGCGGCGGCGACCAGCACGGCGGGCAGGCCCAGAGCGACCGTGTCGAGGTTGGCGCGGAGGCGGGCTGCGGTCTGGTGGCCGGTCAGGGCGGGGACGGCGGTCATGGCGCGACCGCTCTCTGGCGACGGGTGGCCAGATACCGCTCAGCGGCGAAGACGAGCGCGATCAGCAGGGCCAGCCAAGGCCGTAGGTCGAGCGGGGGCTGGTCGTAGGGGGCGGCGCCGGTCAGGGGGGCATGGTCGGCGGCGGCGACGCGGGCGGGCGCGGCGGGAGGATCGAGCATGGCGGCCAAGGCGTCGGGGAAGGTCGGCTCAACCAGCTGCGGGATAGTGGCGGGCTCCAGATCGCGGGTCAGGCGGATGACCCGCCCGCGCCCCAGACGACCGGCGACGGCGAGGGGCTCGCCCGCCGTACCGCGCCAGACGGGGACGGTCTCGCCCTCGACCGGGATGCGAGCCTCCAGGCTGGTCAGGATGACGCCGCCGTCGCGGACCCAGCGTTCGACGGGCGCCGGGACGGGGCCGGAGGCGAGCCAGATCAGGTGGCGGGCATTGCCGGGGACGCCACGATCCGTGGCGGCGACGTCGAACGCGGGTTCGGCGTCGGCGGGCGTCCAGGAGGCGGCGGCGGCGCGGAAATAGCGGACGGCGCTCTCGGCCCCGGGGGCATGGCGGACGGTAAGGGCGAGGGCGCGCGGAGCGGCGACGCGACGAGCGGGGCCTTCGGCGCCGACGGTCCATTCGACGCGGCGGGACAGGCGGGGGCGTTCTGCATCCACGCCGTCGAGGGTGGCGGGGACGACCAGTTCGACGGGCGTGTCGGCGGGCAGTTCGGCGTCGAGCTGGCGGATCAGGCTGATGGGGTCTTCGGACGTTTCGGGGGCGAGGGCGCCGTGCTCGGGGAAGTCGGGGGCCAGCCAGACGACACGGTCGCCGCGCTCTATGGCGGCGCTGACGGTGGCGGCATCGGCGCCCGGCAGGACGGCGACCATGGGCCTGTCGTCGGTGGCGTTCCACAGCACCGGGGCAGCGAGCCAGAGGGCGATCAGGGTCAGCAGGATCAGGCGCGCGGCGAGCAACAGGCGCTCGTCGATGGTCAGGCTGCGGTGCGGCTTCGGCGCGGCGTCGAGCCAGCGCAGGGCGGCGAAGTCCACGGTGCGGGCCTCGGTCCGGCGCGCGATATGGATGACGACCGGGATCGCCAGGGCCAGAAGTGCCGCGAGGCCGGCGGGGAGGAGAAGGGCCGGGCTCATCAACGACCCGTCGAGCGGAACAGGGAGCGTATGGGAACGTCGGCGCCCTCGTCGATGAAGTGTTCGACGTGGCGGATGCCGCGCGCTTCCAGCCTGGCCGACAGGGCCACGCGGGCCGCGGCGAAGCGGGCGATGAAGTCGGCGCGCAGCGTCCGGCCGTCGCCGATCAGCTCGGCGCCCGTTTCCGGGTCATGGAACCGGTAGCCCTGATCGAAGGGGAAGTCGCGTTCGTCGCCAGTCAGGATCTGGATGATGCAGACGTCGCGGCCCGAGGCGGCAAGGCGTTCGGCCGTGGCGATACAGCCCTCGTCGAACCCGTCGGTCAGGAGGATGAGGATGTCGCGCGGACCCATCTGTTCGCCGAAGACGCCAACGTCTCGGGTCCAGTCGGCGGCGCCCGAAGCCTTCAGCGGGGCGAGGCTCATCAGGACCCGGTCGCGGTGACGGCCGCCGGAGCCGGGCGACAGGACCATGGGGCCGGCGGCGCCCTCAACCACGAGGCCGAAGCGGTCGCCCTGGTACAGCGCGATCTCCATCAGGCTGGCGGCGATGCGGCGCGCGGCGTCGAAACGGCTCCAGTCGGGGCGGGCGAGATCGGCCTGGGCCATGGAGGCGCTGGCGTCGACGACGATCCAGATGGCCACGGGGCTTTCGCGCTCGGCGTCGCGCACGAAGAACTTGTCCGACCGGGCGTAGAGTTTCCAGTCGATGGCGCGCAGGTCGTCGCCGCGCTCATAGGCCCGGTATTGGGCGAACTCGAGCCCGCCGCCCTTGTTGCGGCTGTCGTGCATCCCGGCCGCCGACAGCACCGCCGCGCGACGCGGGACGATGGACAGGCGGCGGAGCCGGCTGCGCAACTCCGGGGGCAGGTCGAGCGGCGACATGCGCGTGGTCAGTCGGCGCGCGGCGCGGGCAGGGCGGCGATCAGGGCGGCGACCACGTTATCAGCCGTCTTGCGCTCCGCCTCGGCGGCGAAGGACAGCAGGATGCGGTGACGCAGGACCGGGGCGGCCAGGGCCACGACATCTTCGCGCGTGGCGGCGAGGCGGCCGTTCAGCAGGGCGCGGGCCTTGGCGGCCAGCACAAGCGCCTGACCGGCGCGGGGGCCAGCGCCCCAGCGGACGTAGTCCTGCACGGCCTTGGGGGCCTCGGCCGAGGGGCGGGTGGCGCGGACCATATCGGTGATCCAGGTCAGGATGGCGTCGCCGACATGGACGTCGCGGACCCATTTCTGAAGCGCCACGATGTCCTCGCCGACCATGACCTGGGGCACGGCGCCGATGCCGGAGCCGGTGGTGGCGACCAGGATGGCGCGCTCTTCTTCCGCCGTCGGATAGCCGACGCGGATGTTGAGCAGGAAGCGGTCCAACTGGGCCTCGGGCAGAGGATAGGTGCCGGCCTGTTCCAGCGGGTTCTGGGTCGCCAGGACGAAGAAGGGCTCGTTCAGTTTGTGGGTGACGCCGGCGTAGCTGACCGTGTGCTCCTGCATGGCTTCCAGCAGGGCGGCCTGGGTCTTGGGCGGGGTGCGGTTCAGTTCGTCGGCGAGGAACAGGTTGGTGAAGACCGGGCCGGGCTGGAAGCGGAAGCTGCGATGGCCGGTGCCGTGATCCTCCTCCAGCACCTCGGTGCCGAGGATGTCCGAAGGCATCAGGTCGGGGGTGAACTGGACGCGGCGGAACTCCAGATGCAGCGCCTGTCCGAGGGTGCGGACCAGCAGGGTCTTGCCGAGGCCCGGCACGCCCTCGATCAGACAGTGGCCGCAGGCCAAGAGGCCGATCAGCAACTGTTCGACCACCTCGTTCTGGCCGACGATGGCCTGGCCGATGGCGGACTTCAGCTTGCCGAGCTGCGACAGGCGCGCGTCGATTTCGGACTGGGTGGGCGTGGTCATGGGGCGATCCGGGGGAGGGTCAGGCGGTCAGGGCGTAGAGGATGATGTTGACCGCGAACTTGGTGTTGTCCTCGGCCAGGAAGCGTTTGTTGCGCCAGTCGTAGTCCCACTCGCAGCCGTAATCCTTGTTCGAGTAGAGCACGCCCAGCCGGCCATCGATCTCGATGCCCTTGAGGTAGTCGTGGATGAGGTCGTCGCCCCAGCCGTTCAGCTCGAAACTGGTCGCGGGAGGACCGTCGTCGAACTCGAAGAAGCTGGAATAGATGGCGTGGTCGTTCGGCAGTTTCTTCAGCGCGTCGGCGCCGAAGATCGCGGCCATCTGGCGCTCGAACGAGGTGGCGAACAGGCCATCGATGTCGTGGTTGCAGTCGTCCACGAAGACGAAGCCGCCGTTTCGCACATAGCGTTCGAAATTCCGCCGCTCGGCGTCGTTGAACTCCACCAGCTTGTGGCCGGCGAGATAACAGAAGGGGGCGGTCAGCATGGCCGGATCGGCCAGGGCCACGACCCGCTCGTCGGGATCGACCCTCAGATTGGTGTAGTCCACCAGCGAGGTCAGGATGTTGGCGGGCATCCTCTGGTCCACGTCCCAGTCGCCGGAATCGTAGCGCAGCCGGGTGAACCAGAAATCGTAGGTCGCCTGCGCGCCGGCGGCGCGAGGGAGGCCTGCAAGCAGGGCCCCCAGCGCGCCGCCGGTCAGCAGTCTCAGACATTCCGCCCGATTGAGTCCGGTTTCCTTCATCCGCTCATCCCCGCGAAAGCGGGGACCCAGTGCTTTGGGCGATCAGACGCCGAGCGTGCGTCATGATGATCATCCAAAGCGCCGAGCCTCACGAAAGAACTGGGTCCCCGCTTTCGCGGGGATGAGCGGAAAAAAGCTGATCAGACGGCGTCGGACAGGGAGGTGAAGGTGAAGTCCCTCAGACGCATCGGCGGGATCATCATGGCCAGGCTGGATTCGTCGCCGGCGACCCGGACCGGACGGCCCAGCTCGTCGATGTTGTTCAGCATGATCACGGGCGACTCGTTGAAGCGGAAGTTCTTCAGCGGGTACTTCAGCTCGCCGTTCTCGATATAGAAGGTGCCGTCGCGGGTCAGGCCGGTCAGCAGAACCGTCTGCGGATCCACCATCCGGATGTACCAGGTGCGGGTCACCAGGATGCCGCGCTCGGTCTCGCGGACCAGATCCGAAATCGACTTGGTGCCGCCCGACATGATCAGGTTGCCCGGCGTGGCGTTGGCGGTCTTGCCCTGTTTGTCGGCCCAGTAGCGGCCGTAGTTCAGGTTGGTGACCTTGCCGTCCTCGACGAAGTTCATGCGCTGACGCGGCAGGCCTTCGCCGTCCCACGGCAGGACCGGGCACTCGGCATGCCAGGGATCGGCCGTGAAGGTGACGCGCGGGTCGAAGACCTGTTCGCCCAGCTTGTTGCCGCCGCCCGCCTTGGACAGGAAGCTGCGGCCTTCATCGGCCTGACGCGCGCCGAAGAAGTTGAACATGAAGGAGATCAGGCCGGCGGCCGCGACGGGCTCCAGGATGACCGTATACTTGCCGGGCTCCAGGGCCTGGGCTTCCACCGAGGCGGAGGCCTTGCGCATGGCGATCTGGATGTCGCTGTCGACGTTGAACTGGCCCGCGTCCTTCAGGCTGCGACCGACCCAGCCGGAGCCCCGGCCGTCCTCGGTGCGAACGGTGCAGGTGTAGTTGAGGCTGGTCGCGCGCTGATAGCCGAAGTTGCCGTTCGAGTTGGCGAAGGCGACGAAGCCCGCGCCGTCGTTCAGGAAGCCGGCGGCGATCAGGTTCTGGGCCTTGCAGGGGTCGATGGAGGCGCGGGCGATCTCGGCCCGGTTCTCCGGCGTGATGGCGGCGGTGGCTGGGTTCCAGGTGTCGCTGGCGCGATACTCCTGTTTCTGGACGGCCGGCATGAACTCGGGGTTCTCCGGGGCCAGTCGGGCCAGGTCCTCGGCGCGGCGAACCACGCGGGCCAGGGCCTCGTCCGAGAACTCGTTGATCGAGGCGGTGCCGACGCGTTTGCCGAACGCGACCTGCACGCCCAGATCGACGTCGGAGACGACGCCCGAGGTGGACACGTTGTTCAGGGCGAAGCGGATGTTTCCGTCCCGGCCGCCCGACAGGGTGGCGGTGCATTCGTCGGCGGTCGACAGGGCGATCACCTTGTCGAGGATGGTCTTGGCCTCGGCTTCGGTCATGATGGTCATGGGATGGTTCTCCGAAGTCCGATCAACCGAGCGAGCGCGCGGTGTTGATGACGTTGATGCCGTCGAAGCGGGTCGTCGACGAGCCGTGGCTCACGGCCGAGACCTGGCTCGGCTGGCCCTTGCCGTCGAAGAACGAGCCGAACATGCGGTAGTCGCTCTCGTCGCAGATCGCCGAGCAGGCGTTCCAGAACTCGGGCGTCCGCATCTGGTAGGCGACGTCTTCCAGCGGCTTGGTGATGGCGCCGTTCTTGATCTCGTAGAACAGGGTGCCGCCGAACTGGGCGTTGTAGCGCTGCTGGTCGATCGAGAAGGAGCCGCGGCCCAGGATGTAGATGCCGTTCTCGACGTTCGAGATCATGTCGTCGACCTTCATCGGCGTCGTGCCCGGCTTCAGCGAGACGTTGGCCATCCGCTGGAACTGAACCGTGGACCAGCTGTCGGCGTAGGAGCAGCCGTCCGAGGCGTTCTTGCCCAGGATGTGAACCTGGTCGCGCGTGGCCTGATAGTCGACCAGCTTGCCGTCCTTGATCAGGTCCCACGACTTGCACTGGATGCCTTCGTCGTCATAGCCGACGGCGCCCAGCGAGCCGACCTGGGTCTTGTCGGCGACGATGTTGACGATGTCCGAGCCGTACTGGAAGCGGCTCTCGCGCTTGTCGAGCGTGGCGAAGGAGGTGCCGGCGTAGTTGGCCTCGTAGCCCAGGACGCGGTCCAGCTCGAGCGGGTGACCGACGGATTCGTGGATGGTCAGGCCGAGGTGGTTGGGGTCCAGAACCAGGTCGTAGGAGCCGGGGCGGACCGAGGTCGCCGTCAGCTTCTCGCGCGCCTGCTGGGCGGCGGCGATGGCGTCCTTGGTCATGTCATAGGACATGCCGTAGCTGACCACGCCGTTGGAGGCCGTGATCTGGTCCGCCGGATTGCCGTCCAGATATTCGTAGCCCAGACCCATCGGGGCCGAGAGGCCGTCGCGGGTGCGGAACTTGCCGGTCGTCTGGTCGATGGCGGTGACGGTGAAGGGCGCCCAGATGCGGTGGACGTCCTGGTCGATGTAGGAGCCATCCGAGCTGGCGAAGTACTTCTGCTCGTTCACCAGGAAGAGCTGGGAGTTGACGAAGTTGGCGCCGGCGTTGGTGGCCGCGGCGTTCACGCCCAGCAGCAGCTCGACCTTCTCCTGGATCGGTACTTCCATGGCGTTGCGGCGGATCGGCGTCTTCCACGTGACCTCGCCGACGCCGCGCGTCGGGGCCAGCTGGACCGGCTGGGTCTGGTGCTTGGCGTTGGCCTTGGCGATGGCGACGGCCAGGCGGGCCGCGTCGGCCACGGCCTCGGCGGTCATGGTGTTGGTGGCGGCGAAGCCCCAGGCGCCGTCGGCGATGACGCGCACGCCCGTGCCGGTCGATTCGGTGTTGACGATGTTCTGGACGTTGGCTTCGCGGGTGATCACGAACTGGCGCATGTAGCGGCCGACGCGGACGTCGCAGTAGGTCGAGCCGGCGGCGGCGGCGGCGCTCAGGGCCGCGTCGGCCAGGCGCTTCTTGACCGCCACGTCGATGGTCTCGACCAACTGGGACGCGGCGATGGCGCGACCCGCGAAACTCGGCAGGAGAAGTCCCCCCGCGCCGATGCCGCAAGCGGCGAGGAATGAACGTCTATCCAAGGCTTCTCTCCACCGAATGGCCTGTCGCGGGGGCGTCAGGCGGTGTGAGCGGGCGTCCTACGTCTGAGCCCCCTCGTCACGCGGCCGGCATCTTTGACAGGCGGATGACGGAGGTCAAACAGGTGGGCGACGATAAGGCCGATCATTACGAACCTTTAACGCCGGGGTCCGGTTTGGCGGGGTTCAGACCTTGGGATCGAACGGCTTCAACGGCGCGAGGGGCGCGAATTCGCCCTCGGTTCGCGCCATGCGGGCCTGAATCGCGGCCATCACGTCAGCAGGGCTCCACAGCGAGCCCTGCATGACCGCCATCCACTCCAGACTCTCGGAGACGGTGTGATCGCGGGCGTGGTTCAGGGCGGCCTTGGAGCCGGCGACGGCCAGGGGCGCCTTGGAGGCGATGCGCCTGGCCATATCGAGCGCGGCCGCGATCAGGGCGTCCACGTCGGGCAGGAGGGCGTTGACGAAACCCAGCCGCTCGGCCCGGTCGGCGGTCAGGGTGTTGCCCAGATAGGCCAGCTCCCGCACCACCCCCTGCGGCAGGACGGTCGGCAGGCGTTGCAGGCTGCCGATGTCGGCGACCATGCCGATGTTGATCTCCTCGATCCGGAAATAGGCGTCCTGCGTCGCCAGCCGAATGTCGCAGGCCGAGATCAGGTCCAGCCCCCCGCCGACGCAGGCGCCCTGGATGGCGGCGATGACCGGGAAGCGCACCTTCTCCAGGGTCGACAGCGTCTCCTGCAGTTCGCGGACGGTCTGGTGGAAGGCCTGACGATCCGAGGCCGTATCGGCGTTCAGGATGGCGCCGCCGGAGAAGATGGAGATGTCCATGCCGGCGCAGAAGTTCTTGCCCTCGCCGGACACGACCAGGGCGCGGACCTCACCGGACGCATCCAGCGCCTTCAACTCGGGGCCGAAGCGACGCCAGAAGTCCATGTCCATGGCGTTGGACGCCTCGGGCCGGGTCAGACGCAGATGGGCGACCGGACCGTCGCGGGTGATCTCGAAGCTCGGCAAGGCTCAGGCGGCTTTCATGTTGGAACGGCAGGTCATGAGCGGCTGGATCTTCTGGCCGAAGTCCTCGATGCCTTTCTCGAAGTCGTCGAAGGTCAGGAGCACCCCGCCGGTGCCGGGCACTTCCGACATCTCGTCCAGCATCCGCGCGACGGACGCATAGGACCCGACCAGCGTCCCCATGTTGATGTTCACCGCCCCCTCGGGCGCCGCGAGCTGACGGACGTTGGTGGTGGCGTTGACCTTGTCGGCCGCGCCCTGATCCTTCAGCCAGCTGATCGCATCCACGTCGACGCCGTCGTTGTAGAGCTTCCACTTCGCCATGGCCTCTTCATCGGTGTCGGCGGCGATGACCATGACGAGGACGAACATCTTCACGTCGCGGCCGGTCCTGGCCGTGGCCTCGGCCAGACGCTCGTTGTTGAAGGCGAAGGCCTTCGGCGTATTCACCCCCTTGCCGAGGCAGAAGGCGTAGTCCGCCCATTGAGCCGAGAAGGCCAGGCCTTCGTCGGACGACCCGGCGCAGATAATCTTCATGTCGGTGGAGGGCTGGGGCCGGACCAGACAGTCGTCCATCGTGTAGTAGTCGCCCTTGAAGTCCGAGCGGCCGGTCTCCCACACCTCGCGCAGAATGCGGGCGTATTCGTCCAGCATCTGGTAGCGGTTCTTGAAATGCTCCTCGCCGGGCCACAGGCCCATCTGGGAGTACTCCGGCTTCTGCCAGCCGGTGATCAGGTTCAGGCCGAAGCGGCCGTGGCTGATCGAGTCGATCGTGTTGCACATCCGCGCGGCGAAGGCGGGCGGGATGATCAGGGTCGGACAGGTCGCATAGATCTTGATCTTCTCGGTGACGGCGGCGAGGCCCGCCATCAGGGTGAAGCTCTCCAGACCGTACTCCCAGAACTCCGTCTTGCCGCCGAAGCCGCGCAGCTTGATCATCGAGAGCAGGAAATCGAGGCCGTAGTGCTCAGCCCTCTGGGCGATGCGCTTGTTCAGGTCGAACGAGGGCATGTACTGCGGCGCCGTCTCGGAGATCAGCCAGCCGTTGTTGTTGATGGGAACGAAGACGCCGACTTCCATGTTGAGCCCCCTCAAATGTCGCCGTTCAGGAAGGCGACCAATCGTGCATTGAACGCACCGGAAACCGTCGCCGTAAAGGCGTGTCCGCCCCAGGGGACGACATCCAGTGTCGCATTCGGCAGGCCCTCGGCCAGACGCCGCGACAGCAGAGGGGGGACCAGCATGTCGTCGGCCGAGGCGGCGACCAGCACCGGATGCGGAATGTCCTTCAGCCGGTCGTCGATGTCGAAGGCCAGCAGCGCCCCGATCCGGGCCAGCATGACGTCGACCCTCGGGAAGCCCGCCTCGTGATGATCGTCCTGCGCCTTCAGCAGGGCATCGTGCTCGCTGATCCAGTCGGGCGGATAGAGGAACAGGCTCTGGGCCTCGACATAGGCGCGCGGGCCATAGGCCTCGAGCAGCCGGGTGCGGGCCGTGAAGCAGCGGGCGACATGCGGGTCCGGCCGCGACCAGCCGTTGACGACGACGAGCCGGTCGAGGCGATCTGGATGATCGAGCGCCAGTTGCAGCCCGGCGTTGCCGCCCGCCGCATGGCCGACGAGGTGGGCCGTCGCCGTGCCGGTCGCGTCGAGCACCGAGCGGATGTCCTCGGCCATCGAGGCGACGGAATGGTCCGGCTTCAGCGACCGGTCGCTGCGCCCCGTGCCGCGATGGTCGTAGAGGATGACGCGGAAGCGGCCGGTCAGGGCCTCCATCTGGGGCGACCAGAAGGCGGCCGAACCGCCGAGGCCGGCGGACAGGATGACGCTGTCGGCGCCGTCAGGCCCGTCGATGACCTCGAACCAGAGGCCGTCGGCGACACCCGTCGTCACAGCTTCAATCCGAAGCGCGGACCGACCGTCGTCATCGCCAGATAGAGGCCGATGGTCAGGGCGCAGCCGAGGCCCAACGCAGGCCAGAAAGGAATGCCTCGCCGAAGCAGCGCCGGGATTAGCAGGAACATCGGCAGCGACGGCAGGACGTACCAGAAGGTCGCCTCGGCGTGATGAGCCATGTTCTGCACATCGGGCTTCGCCTGCCACAGCCAGATCATGCCCAGCACCGACACCAGCGGCAGGGAGGCGATCAGGGCGCCGATGCCCGGCTGGCGACGCGCGACCTCGGAGGCCGCCACGATAAGGACCGCGGAGACGATCGCCTTGATCAGCAGTGTGGCGAGTGGGGTCACTTGCCGATGTGGGCGACGGTGGCGATCTCGACCAGGAAGTCGGGACGGACCAGACCGCACTGGATGCAGAACCGCGCCGGTTTGTCGCCGGGGAAATACTCCGCATAGACCTTGTTCAGGGCGGCGTAGTCGGCCCAGTCCTTGAGGAAGATGTGGTTCATGGTCACGTCGTCCATGGTCCCGCCGGCGGTCTCGATCACCGACTTGATGGTCTCCAGAACGATGCGGGTCTGGCCCTCGGCGTCGCCGACGCAGGCGACGTTGTTGTCCTTGTCGAAGGCGAGCGTCCCCGAGACATAGACGACGCCGTCGGCCAGGGTGCCGGGCGAGAAGGGGGCGATCGGCGTCTGGGTTCCGGGCGGGGTGATGACGGTCTTGGGCATGTTCAGGCCTCCTGTGTGTCTGGCGCGATCTGACCCACGACGCCCTTGAAGTCGGCGACGCTGGAGACCCAGCCGAAGAATTTCTCGATGTTGTAAAGCGCCGCCTGCTGGACGAACTCCGGCCCTGCCTGGTGGGTGGCGTCTTCCAGAACGACGCCGAAATACTCGAGGAAGAAACCGTCCCGGAGTGTCGACTCCACGCAGACGTTCGTCGCGATGCCGACGAAGACCAGATTGCGGATGCCGCGCGAGCGCAGGACGCTGTCGAGCTGAGAGTTGAAGAAGCCGGAATAGCGGGTCTTGTGCAGTTGGATGTCGCCGGGCTGGGGCTTCAGTTCGTCGACCAGCTCATAGTCCCAGGTCCCGCGCGCCAGCAGCGTTCCCTCCAGCTCGGGCCGGGCGCGCATGGTCTTCAGGGCGTTGGACTTGTGCCAGTTGGGCGAGCCGGGGCCGCCCGCCTCGACATAGTCGGGGTCCCAGCCGTTCTGGAAATAGACGACCTGAACATCTGCCCCGCGCGCCGTTTCCAGCACGCCCTTGATGTTCTGGATCACCGCCTTGGCGCCCGAGATGTCGAAGCCCGCCAGATCCAGATAGCCGCCCGGAGAGGCGTAGGCGTTCTGCATGTCGATGACGATGACGGCCGTCTTCGTCGGGTCGATCTCTAGCGGCTCGGGGCGGCAGGGCAGGGTGATCGTCTGGGCCATGACGCGACCATGACACATGCGTAGCCGACGCCAAGCCCTGACGCGGTCTAAGGCGCGGGCGGACAGGCCTGCACGCCGAACTCGACCAGACGCAGGTCCTCGACGGCCACCTCGGCGCCGGCGGGGGCGTCGATTTGGATCTGGGACACGGTGGTCGGGTCCAACTCCGGGAAACATCCGAGCGGCGTGACCGTCGTCGTCCAGTCGGAGGCCGGAAGCGCGACCGAGCTTCGCCCGACGCCCAGCCTGACGGGGGCATCGGCGCGGTAGCGGATCGACATGGCCAGCTCGGAACCCGCGGGGGTCGGCGGCCCGCCCACGATGACGACCGCATCCTCGGTCGCGAAGCGGAACCGGCGTGCGGACTCCTGGGCCAGGCCGTCGATGGGCGTCAGGGTCACGCCGCCCGCAGGGCTGGCGGCCGCGCCGGGGCTTTCGACCCGGTGGTTGCCCGAGGCGTCGCGCAGGGTCACCGACCAGGGGGCGATGAACCGGCCGCCCGCAAAGAAGCGGGGCAGGGGCGTGGCGTCATCGGGCAGGCCGGGGTCTTCACTCAGCGTGGGCACGGCGGCAGGCCGCGCGTAGGTCAGGCCGTAACCGAAGGCGAACTGCGGGTCGTAGCCGGGCGCGCCGACATTCTGGGGCGGCTGACCGGCGCTGCGGGGCCAGGAGAAGCTCAGGGTCCCGGTGAAGTCGTGACGCGGCGACCCGTCGGCTCCCGCGACCAGGACGTCGGCCACGCCCTGTCCCTCGCTGCCCGGCAGCCAGGCGGCGACGAAGGCGTCGGCGGCGTTGATCTCCGGATTGGTCCAGAGCGGGCGGCCGGACAGGAAGACGGCCACGGTCGGCACGCCTTCGGCCTTCAGGCGACGCAGGGTTTCCAACGGACCTGTGGGGGCGAAGTCCAGCGTCTCCTGATCGCCGTAGTATTCGGCATAGGGCGTCTCGCCGAAGACGACCACGGCGACGTCGGGCTTGTCCGTATAGGCGCCGTCGGGGGACAGTGTCGCCGTCCCGCCGGTCTCGGCCACGGCGTCGCGCAGGCCCGCCCAGATCGAGGTCGCGCAGGGGAAGTCGGCGTTGGTGTTGCCGACGCCCTGCCAGCCGATGGTCCAGCCGCCCGCCGCCATGCCGATGTCGTCGGCGAACGCGCCCGCGACCAGAACCCGTGCGCCAGGACGAATGGGCAGGGTCGCACTCTCGTTCTTCAGCAGGACCAGCGATTGGCGCACGGCCCGGCGGGCCAGGTCGCGGTGCTCGGCCGAACCGACGACCTCGAACCGGCCTTCGATCGGATCGGCGGCATCGAAGACGCCGGCCGCGATCTTGGCGCGCAGGATGCGGGCGACAGCCTCACCCAGCCGTTCCGCGCTGATCTCGCCCGACCGGGCCTGGGCCAGGGTGTTGTCGTACAGCGCCTTCCAGGCGTTCGGGGCCATGAACATGTCGAGCCCGGCGTTGATCGCGCTGGGGCAACTGTCGGACCGACAGCCGGGCAGGGCGGCGTGGGCGTCCCAGTCGCCGATCAACAGGCCCTCGAAGCCCAGCGGCCCGCGCAGGACGTCGGTCAGCAGCGAACGGTTGCCCGTGTGTTTCTCTCCGTTCCAGCTCGAGAAGGAGACCATGACCGACAGGACGCCCGCGTCGATGGCCTCGCGATAGCCGGACAGGTGGATGTCGATCAGCTCTTGCTCCGACACGGCCGCATCGCCCCGGTCGCGGCCGTCGGTGGTGCCGCCGTCGGCGAGGAAGTGCTTGGCCGAGCCCATGACGCGGCCGGACGCCAGACCCTGGCCGTCGCGCAGTTCGCCCTGAAGCCCGCGCACCAGGACGGCGGCATAGTCGCGGGCGATGCCGGGCTCTTCGGAGAAGCCTTCATAGGTGCGGCCCCAGCGGTCGTCGCGCGGCACGGCCAGGGTCGGGGCGAAGGTCCAGTCGACGCCGGTCGCCGCGACCTCCGCCGCCGTCGCCTGGGCGATGGCCTCGATCAGGTCCGGGTCCCGCGCGGCGCCCAGGCCTATGTTGTGCGGAAAGATGGTCGCCCCGACGATGTTGGAGTGGCCGTGGACGGCGTCGACCCCGAACAGCAGGGGGACGCGCGCGCCCGGCCGGGCGGCGGCGGCTTCACGGAAGGCCCGCGACAGGTCGAGCCAGGCGCCGGGTCCCGACCGCTCGTCGCCGTTCGGAGAGGAACTGCCGCCCGCGAGGATGGAGCCGATGGGGTAGGTCGCCAGGTCTTCCGGCTTGATCGAACCGATGTCCGCCTGGATCAGCTGGCCGACCTTCTCCTCGATCGTCATGGCGGCCAGAAGCTCGCGGACGCGGGCCTCGGTGATCGGGCCGGTCAGGGCGGCGGGGCTGTGCGATGTGGGCCAGCGATCGGGATGGGCCGTCGCCTCCTGCGCGACGGCGGGGCTGGCGAGGAGGGCCAGGACGGCGGCGCTCGCGGCGAGGGATCGACGGGTCATGGCAAACCTCCAGGCAAACCTCGGGACGACGGATCAGCCCACTGGCCTGACCCGAACAAGGACATTACAACGAAGGCGGCATGACCACCTCGACCGCAGACACCCGCAAACTCTACCAGCAGGTCGCGACCTCGGTCGCCGCCGGGATCGCCGCCGGGCGCTATGTCGTTGGCCAGCGCCTGCCGTCCGAACGCGACCTGGCCGAGGAGTTCGGCGTCAGTCGTCCGACGGTGCGCGAGGCCATGATCGCTCTGGAGATCCGGGGTCTGGTCGAGGCCCGTCCTGGCTCGGGCATCTATGTGACGGAGGCCCCCGCGACGGGCCCGGCGCCGGAACTGGACATCGGCGCCTTCGAACTGACCGAGGCGCGGCGGTTGTTCGAGGGCGAGGCCTGCGCGCTCGCCGCCAGCGCCATCACCGACGAGGAGATCTCCGAGCTGGAGGTCGTGCTGAACCAGATGGTCGGGGAGAACACGCTTGCGACCCCAATCGGCGAACAGGCCGACCGGCGCTTCCACACCCTGATCGCCCAGGCGACGCGCAACTCCGCCATCGTCATGGTGGTCGAGAACCTGTGGGACCTGCGCTACCGCTCGCCGCTGTGCGCCGCCATGCTGGCCAAGGCCCGGCAGGTCGGGGTGCGTCCCCTGATCGAGGATCACCGCGAGATCCTGGACGCCCTGATCCAGCGGGATTCCAAGGCGGCGCGGGCGGCCATGCACAGCCATCTGGGCCGGGTGATCGACGGCCTTCTGACGGCGACGGAGATGGACGCCCTGGCGCGCACCCGTTCGGACGTCGAGGCGCGTCGTCAGGAGCTGGCCCGCCGTTCGGCCATCTGACCGTTCACGGCGCATAGGGCGGCAGTCTAAGGTTCAGGTCGAGGTCGGCGTTCCGCTCGGCATAGAGGGCCGCGTCGGCGCCGAGCTCCGCATCGTTCCACGCCCAGGCCCCGCGCAGGAGGACCTCGTAGAGGCCTTGGGTCTCGGTCTTGTCGAGTTCGGGATAGGGCCACTCCGTCTCGCGCCCAGCCCAGCCCGCCATGAAGTCGGTCGCGTTCCGAAGCGAGCGTCCGTCCTCGCTCGACCAGTTCCACAGGTCCACGCCGACGCAAGCGCCGATCTGGGCCAGGTCGAACGACGCCGTCAGGGTCCAGGTCGAATAGTGCAGCGAGCGGGTGCGGGTCAGCTCCTGCGGCAGGCTGCCATCCGTGGCGAACTGGGGAATGATCCGCGTCGTCTTGAACCGCTCGGCCACCGTCTGGGCCACCTCGTCCATTCCGGCGTAGAGGGCGAACTCCGAGATCAGCATGTCGTAGTAGACGCCGTGATTGTTGGTCGCGGCCTTTTCGGCCCGACCGATCTCGCTGGTCGCCATCCACTGGACCAGCTCGGCGAACCAGTCGCGCAGAGAGGCGCGCTCCTCGTCAGTCAGGGCGGAGGACGTATCCAGCAGCCCCAGCGACTCGACCACCCGTACCAGACGGGTCGCGTCGATCACCCCCTCGGCGCGACCGGACACGCGGCCGGGCACGGCCTGTCCGTGGTTGAAGTTGGGGTTCATCCGCGTCTCGGGCGCTAGAAACCAGACCTTGATGAAGCTGGCGGCCTGGGTCGCGTAGCGCTCGTCGCCGGTGAAGTAATACGCCAGCGCCAAGGCCTGAACGTCCTGGCTCATGTCTTCCAGATCGCTCAGGTCGAAGGCGTTGGTCGCTCGCTCCGGATTGAACTGACCGTCGCGCCGGACATAGGGCAGGCCGTTCGGCCGGGCCGGATCGGGCCACCAGTAGGGCCCCATGCTCATATAGTCGTGTTTGTCGCCGCTGGCCGGCGTCTGGGTCTTGTCGACGACGGTGTAGGGCCCGCGCGTCAGGGCGGCGTCGGCCCGGGCCAGCATCGCCGTCCGCGCCGGTTGCAGGCTGGCGTCGGTCGCGATCCGCGCCTTGATCGTCTCCAGCCGGTACGGCCGCCACAGGAAGGTGCGGCGACCGTCGAAGGCCGAGGCGTAGCCCATCGACCCTTCGCAGACGGGGGCGGCGGTCTGGGCGAGAACGGGCGTGGCCGTCGTCATGACAGCCACGGCCACGGCGAGCAGGGAGCGGATCATCGGGCGGCGATCAGTAGCGCAGCACGATGCCGGCGTAGATCTGCGGCGTGCTCTCGCTCACCTCGGTGATCGAGTCCTCGCCGGCCTTGTAGAGGATGTCCCGCTCGTTCAGCACGTTCAGGGCCTGGGCCTTGAACTGGACGTTGCGGTTCAGGCGATAGCTGGCCGAGAGGTTCAGATAACCCGCCCCCTGGACGCCCCGGTTGGTCGAGCTGTTCGGCTTGGAATACTCCGACCGGTAGCGATAGGCCGCTCGCAGCTGGAAGCCCGCGCCTTCCCAGAAGATCGAGGCGTTGGCGCTGTGGCGCGACAGGCCGCGCAGGTTGGCCGGCTCGACATAGGGGGCGACGCTGGAGGGATCGGGGAACTCGAAGTCGGCCTCGGCATAGTTATAGCCCGCCGACACGCCCAGCCCGCTCCACAGACCCGGTAGCCAGGTGAAGACATGGCTGCCTGACAGTTCGATGCCGTACAGGTGGCGCTGTTCGGTGTCGTTGGCCGGGGCCACGGCGTTGAAGGTCACGTCCTGGCCGTTGGCGATGATCGAGGTCGTGAACGGCTGGACCGCGTCGAAGGCCGCGCCCTTCACCAGCTTGTAGTAGGGGGCGATGGAGAAGCTGGTGTCCTCGTTCAGGTAGAACTCCAGCGAGGAGTCGAAATTCCACGCCTCCAGCGGCTTCAGGTTCGGGTTGCCGGTCTGGGAGTTGGCCAGGACGCCGGCCACGGTGGTCGCGGTCGCATCGACGATCGGGTTGATGCCGACGTTGAACTCCTCGATCCCGACGCGGGCGATGGAACGCGACACGCCGAAGCGCAGACGCATCCGGTCGCTCAGATCGAGGTTCAGGTTGGCGCTGGGCAGCCAGTAGTCGTAGTCGCCCTCGCCCGTGATCTGGCTCAGGGTGCCTGGAACGACGACGATGGTCGCGGCCGAACCGGCGACGGACGGCGTGACCGTCACGGCCGAACGGTAGCCGCGGGCCTCCACCTGGGTCGAGACGTAACGCACGCCGATGTTGCCGCTGACCGGAATGTTGCCCCAGTCGGTCCCGAAGGTGGTCATGGCGTACAGCGCGCTGATCGTTTCGGTGACGTCGATGTCTTCCGGCCCGCGCGAGTCGGCCAGCAGGGGATTGGTGTCGCGGCCGGTATAGGCGCGGAACAGGCAGTCGTTGTCGAACTGGGCCCAGGACGAGATGTTGGTCCGCGACCCGCGCATGAACTGGTCGGTGGCGAAGGGAACGCGGCACTGGGCGTTGGCCTGGGCCGTGATCTGGGCGACGGTCAGGCCGTCGCGGGCGATCGGAATGGCCACGTCGCCGTTGTTGTTCAGGTCGGTTTCGCGCGTATGCTCCGACACCCGCGCGCCGAAGCCGATGGAGCGGAAGAAGCCGTCCTCGTTGAGGTCGTAGACCGCATCGACCCGCGCGGCGGCGATGGCGTCCTCGCGATCCGTGACCAGACGATAGCGGGCGTAGTTGGTGTTGGACGCCGGCGTGGCGATCAGGAAGTTCGACGGATCGGTCACGTCGAAGCCGACGAAGTTGACGCTCGGCACCACGTCGTTCGTGCCGTCCAGCGAATAGACCACCCGGCGGTTCGACCGCATGTTGGTGGCCTTCTGCAGCTCGGTGCGGTGCGACTGGGAGTAGGACAGGTCGCCGGTGACGCGCAGCCGGTCGCCCTGCCAGCGGCCGAACAGACCGCCGCCGATGTATTCCTCCTCGCGCAGGCGATCCTCGAACTGGACCTCCAGGTTGGAGTTGCCCGTGTAGCTGATCAGGGCGCCGTCGCTGTAGCCGTTGGAACCGTTGCCGATCAGCGTGGGCTGGATGCCTCGCGCCGCCTCGGTGATGGCCAGCTGGTTGCGGTTCTCCAGGCTGGAGCGGTTCGAATATTGGGCGTCCAGGGTGAAATCGAGCCGGTCGGTCGGACGCCACTGGATCGCGCCCAGCAGGCCGTCACGTTCCTCGCTCGTGCTGATCTGGCGGAAGGTGCGCGAGGTGGTGCCGAAGTAGAGCGGCCCCTGTGTCGTGCCGGCCTGGTTGGCGGCGCTGAGCGTCGGGCGAAGGGCGCAGTTGAAGCTGGTCCCCGCCGCCGTCTGCTGGGCCGCCGTCCCCGTGATCAGGTTCGGATTGTTGGCCGAGGTGTCGCAGGGAATGAAGGCGGAGTTGGTGGTGTAATAGTCCTCGGGAACCGCCTGATTCTGATGCTGGTATCCGATGCTCAGGCCCAGGTCGCCGATGGCCGTGTCCAGCCAGCGGTTGGTCCAGGAGATATTGGCGCGGTAGCCCAGACCGTCGCGGCCGCGAATGGCGTCGTCCTTCGGCTGATAGACGGCGCGGTACTCGGCCTGCAGACGCGGGGTCGCCTCCAGCGGGCGGATGGAGCGCAGGTCGATGACGCCGGCGATGCCGCCCTCGGCGAAGTCCGCCTGTTGCGACTTGTAGACGAGGACGCCGTTCACGAGCTCGGACGGGAACTGCTGGAAGGCGACGGAGCGGTCCGGACCGGCGGTCGAGACCTCGCGACCATTGAAGGTCGAGAACGAGAGGGTAGGGCCCAGACCCCGCACCGACAGTTCGTTGGCGTTGCCCTTGAACCGGTCTGCGGTGACGCCCGTGATCCGCTCCAGCGTGTCGCCGACGGAGTTGTCGGGCAGGGAGCCGATCTCGTCGTTGACGATGGCGTCCACGATGGTCGCCGTCTCGCGCTTCACGGCGATGGAGTTGCGCTGGGTGGCGCGCAGGCCGGTGACCACGACCTCGTCGACCGAGGATTCCTCGTCCTGCGGCGCGGGCTGGGCGGGGGCGGTCTGGGCGAAGGCGGCGGTGTGCAGGACCAGGGTGGCGACCGATGACAGAAGTACGGTGCGGCCCACACGGAATGAGGCTGTGGTCATGGCGATTTCCCCTTTAGAAGCGTTTCCACGCACCCGTTGCTCGGGCGACTGTTGCGAACAGGCTAGACCAGATATGACACCGGTGGCAATATTGGTCTGGCCAAAAGATCGCGGAGCAACCGCGTAGGGCTCAGGGAGGTAAGGATGTTCGGATTCAGGCGGACCCTCGTGGTCGCACAGGCGGCTGTGGCCCTCGTCATCGCGGGCTGCGCCCATGCCGCGCCGACCGTGGAGGCCGAGGCGTTGCAACAGGCGCGCCGGGTGGCGGACTGGCAGCTGAACCACATGGATCGGTTCGACTATGTCTCGACCTTCCAGGATCACACCGAGGACCCGACCGACTGGATCCAGGCGACCTTCTGGGCGGGGCTGGGCGATTTCGCCGACGCGACCGGCGACGCGCGGTATTCTGACGCAGTGGTCGCCCATGGTCAGGCCAACGGCTGGGGCTATGGCGATCGGCCGAGGCATGCGGACGACGACGCCATCGGCCACGCCTGGGTCTGGGCCGCCGCCCATGCCGAAGGCGAGGAGCGCACGCGGCGCCTGGCCCCGACCCGCGCCCGCTTCGATCCGGTCGCCGCCGCGCCCAGCGACGTCCCCCTGATCTTCGGCGAGGAGCGGGGCGAGCGCGCCTGTCAGGTCCGCTGGTGCTGGTCCGACGCCATCTTCATGGCCCCGCCGGTCTGGGCCGCCGTGTCGAAGGTCACGGGCGATCCGACCTACTGGCGTCACGCCGACAGCGAACTGCAGGCCGCCGTCGCCCAGCTCTATGACGCCGAGGATCACCTCTTCTATCGCGACAGCCGCTTCATCGGCCGCACCGGAGAGTCCGGCAAAAAGGTCTTCTGGAGCCGGGGCAATGGCTGGTCCTACGCCGGTCTGGCGAAGATCCTCGAAGCCCTACCGGCCGACGATCCATCGCGCCCGCGCTATGTCGAACTGTTCCGCCAGATGTCGGAGCGCATCGCCGGTCTGCAAGGCGCGGAGGGCTATTGGCCGATCTCCTTGCTCGATGCCGGCGGCCCGCCGGAGACCAGCGGCACGGCCTTCTTCGTCTACGGCCTGGCCTGGGGCGTGAACCACGGGGTGCTGGATCAGGCCACCTATGGCCCGACCGTCGCCAGGGGCTGGGACGCGCTGGAGCGCGCCATTCAGCCGGACGGTCGCCTGGGTTGGGTGCAGCAGGTCGGCTATGCGCCGGACCGCGTCGTCGCCACCGACACCCAGCTGTACGGTGTCGGCGCGCTGCTGATGGCGGCGTCGCAAGTGTCGCAGCGTCAGGATTGGTAAGGCCAGTTGACGGCCCGGTCAGGCCGCCATACCGTGAACCTCTGCTCTCCTAAGGCAGACGCCTCTGGGGAGCGACCCGCCGGTCGCTCCCCTTTTTCATTCCGAGAGTTCCCCATGCGTCGTGTTCCCGCCCAGGCCGGCCTTCTGGCCGCGCTCATGCTCAGCGTCGCGGCGATCCCGGCCGTCGCTACGGCCCAGGAACGAGGCGTCATCTACCGCAACCCGCCGCCGATGAACCGCACGGTCGAGGACCGCGTCCGGCCGCAGATCGAGACCCTGCTGGAAGCCCTGGTCGCCGAGGGCCGCGACTACCGTCTGGACGGCGTCGAGGTGTTCGAGGCGGAGGACAAATTCCTGCCCGGCAAGATCGCCATCGGCATGTCGCATCTGCTGGTCGCCACCGACCGCGACGACCCCGCCTTCGCCGAACGCCTCGCCGCCTTCCGCCGCCTGTCCGACCTGACGCTGGAGGACGTCAACGACAGCTGGGGCATCTACTATTTCATCTCGGCCTTGCACGAGCTGGAGACCGCCGGACTGTTGGACGAGGCGGTCAGCCCCGCGACCCTGGCCCGCCTGCGCGAACGCCTCGACTGGCGCGCCTTCGTACGCGAGCCCGAACTGACCCTGATCGACCTGCCGAACAACTACTACGGCGTGGCCTTCAGCATCGCCCGGCTGCGCTTCCTGCTGGGCTGGGAGGACGCCTCGGCGTCAGAGGCTTTGCTGGCCAAGACCCTCCAGCATTTCCGCGACTACTCCGGCCAGTACGGCTTCGCCGACGAGACCTCGGGCGAGGGCCGCTTCGATCGCTACTCGGTCCTCCTGATCGGCGAGATCGCCCAGCGCTTCATCGAGACCGGGGTCGAACCGCCGCCCGAGGTGCGCGAATGGCTACGCAAATCAGTCGATCTGATGCTGCCCCGCCTCAACATGCGCGGCGAAGGCTTCGAGTACGGTCGCAGCATCGGCGTCTATGGCGAGACGGCCTTCATCGAGGTCCTGACCGCCGCCGCCGCCCTCGACGTCCTGACCGGCGAGGAGCAGGCCATGGCCTATGCCTTCTCGTCGCGGGTCGCGGCCCGCTATGTCGACTTCTGGCTGGATAGCGGCACAGGCTCGGTCAACCTGTGGGACCACGGCCGCAAGACCGACGCCTATCGCGGCAAGCACCGGATCCTGGGAGAGAACCTCAGCCTGTCGCACCAGCTGATCTACACCAACGCCATCTGGAACCGTCTGGGCCTGACCAACGCCGCGCCGGACGAAGGCTTCGAGGCCTGGCTGGATCGACGCCCGCCGTCGATGACGACCTGGTTCGCGCGGGGCGACCACGACCGGGTGCTGGTCACCTACCGCGACGGCGACCGGGTCATCGGCCTGCCCCTGATCAACGGGGGGCCGACCCAGCATATGAACACGCCCTATTTCCCGATCCCCTATGCGCCGGGAGTCCTGTCCGGCGCGGCGGACGAGACCTTCCCGCAGTTGATCCCCCGCCTGACCCTGGCCGACGGCGCGATCCTGCAACCCCTCTCGTATTTCAAGGACGTCCGGATCGAAGAGGCCGGCGCCCGCACGACCGTCGCCTTCCACCAGGACGAATGGGACCGCATGGGCGAGACGGCGCCCGTTCCCGACGACCGCGCCCAGGTCCAGACCCGCTATGTGCTGGAGCCCGGCGCCGTGACCCGCTCCGACGAGATCGCCTTCGACGGCGCGGCCGTCATCGATCTGGAGTTCCCGACTTTCTCGCGCGGCGCGACCCAGGACGGCGCCGTCATCCGCTTCGCCCAGGGCGAGGTCGCGTCGTTCGAGGCGACCGGCATGATCTGCGCCCCCACCACGGACTTCGACCCCGCCGTCTACGCCAGCCCGGTCGGCGCCTTGCGCACCCTGGTCCGCTGCCGGGCCGAGGCGACGGATCGAGCCAGCCTGTCGTGGACGATCCGGTTCTCGGAATAAGAGCTGCGAAATACAACCTAAAGTTAATCGGCCTGTGTCAGGGTGGCGTCCTCTTTTGACGCGAGCCCGCGATGACCCTGATCCGACGCCTCCGTAAACTGACGGCCCAGCCCGCCTTCAGGGCCGAGCCGCTCAACGTCCTGACCCGCGCCGCCTGGCTGACGGCGGCCAGCGCCGTGGGCGGCAATCCGACCTTCCACCTGACCCGCGACGGGCGCGAGCGAATGCGGGCGCCGGCGGATCTGCGCTACACCACCATCACGGCCTTCCTGCTGCGCGACTGGGTCGAGCCGGAACTGCGCGAGCTTCAGCGGCTGCTGTCGCCGGGCGACGTCTTCATCGACGTCGGCGCCAATGTGGGCCTCTATGCGCTCAAGGCCGCGCGTCTGGTCGGGCCGAGCGGCCGGGTCCTGGCGCTGGAGCCGGGGGCCGAGGCCTATGGCCATCTGACGTCCAACCTCGCCCTCAATGACTACGGCTGGGCCGAGGCGATGAAAGTCGCGGCCTCGAATGCGGCGGGGCAGGCGGTTCTGCACCATGTCCCGCTCGGCAACGACCCCCAGGCCTTCTCCCTGATCGCCAACGCCCGCGCGGAGGACGGCGAGACGGTCGAGACCGTGACTCTGGACGGCCTGATCGACCGCTGCGGCCTCGACCGCGTCGACCTCATCAAGATCGATGTCGAGGGCGCCGAACCCTTGGTCGTCGCGGGGGCGCGAGAGATGCTGGCCCGCTTCCGTCCGGCGGTGATCTTCGAATGCAACGCCCACCTCAACGCGGGTGGCGAAACCGACGCGGCGGCGACCGAGACCTGGGCCATGCTGGCCCGCGCCGGTTATGGATTCCATCGTCTGAGGGACGGCGCCTTCACAGCCCTGACGTCTCCGCCGTCGGACTTCTGCAACGTCATCGCCGTCCACAAGGACCGGCGTCCGCCCTTTGTCTTAGAGACCTAGCTGCGGCAGTTTCCGCCGCGCAGCCGAGGCCACGGCCAGCGCCCCGCCGATCCAGATGGCCGCGCTGGCCAGGGCCGCGCCGACGGCTCCGAAGGTCGGCGTCAGCACGAACGACAGGGCGACGCAGAAGGCCAGTTGCCACAGACTATTCCGTCGCAGGATCCGCTCTTCTCCCGCCATGGCCAGAAGGAGGTCGCGCGACGGGAACAGGCAGTAGGCCAACTGTCCCGTCAGCAGGATCAACAGCACCGGCACGCCCCCGGCGACCGGCACGTTGAGCAGGCCCAGCAACGGCACGGACCCCAGCGCCAAGGCGGCGATGAGGGGCAGGCACAGCATCAGGGTCAAGCGCCGGTTGTCGATCGCGGCGGCGCGCAAGGCCGTCCAATCCTCCAGCCGGTGATGCCGTGCGAAATGGGGCGCCGACATCGCGCCGAGGCTCAGCACCACGATGGTCACCAGCATGGCCAGCCGATTGCAGAGGGAGAAGGTGCTCACCGCATCCGGCGCGGAGAAGGCGCCCAGGATCAGGACCGGAATCGTGATCAGCGCCGCCTGACAGACGTCGACCACCATCAGCCGCCGCGCTCCGCTCCACAGCCCGGCCATGGCCGCGCCCGGCGCCACCTGCGGATGCCGGTGCGACCAGCGGGTGGCCAGCACCAGTGTCAGACCCAGCAACGCACACAGCCCGAACGACCCGGCGTAGGCGACCAGCAGCCGCCCCAGACTGTCGGCGCCGAGGGCAAGCGCGATCAGGGACAGGACCGGAGGCAGGGCGTTCATCACCATCTGCCCGGCCGCGCCCCGCTCCAGCCCGATCAGCACATAGGCCACCGCGAAGGCCAGATTCTGGACCGGGATGATCAGGGCCGCCAGCATCAGCGGCAGAGCCATGTCCGCCTGTCCGGTCCAGTGCTGGGCGATGACCGGCGCGGCGCCCGCCAGCAACAGCCCGGCCGCGATGCTGGCCGTCAGGATCGACCCGCCGGCCGTCCCCGCCGCCCTCCGCGCCGCCGCGACATCGCCCACCGCCAGCTCCGCCGCGACATGGCGGGTGATCGGCTTCTCCAGCCCCAGCCGGGCGACGGTCGAGACGATCTGGATCACCCCGAGCGCCAGAAAGAACCGTCCCGCGTCATGCCCGCCCAGCGCCCGGGCGGCCAGGGCATAGAGCGCGAACTTCGCCGCCGCCTCCAGCGCACGCGACCCCAGCGACACCAGGACGGCGGGCCGGGCGCGGGCGATCAGGGCGCTCAACCGCGCGCCCGCCGTCGATGGGCTCAGGCGGGCAAGAAGGGTCTCGGGCGACATGCGAACTCCGGCGGCGGTCGCATCTCGTTTACCAATCACATGCTACCCAAACGTGTATTCCGGTCGCCGTCTCGCGGGCGACGCATCGAGGGCGGGTCTTGACCCCAGTCGTCCAGACAGTCGCCGAAACGCCCGCCACGCCGCGGGGCCTGCTGTCCCTGCGCGACCTGCTGGTCCATGTTTTCTACAATCAGAAGGTGATTTTGGCGTGTCTCGCCATCGGCCTGATGCTGGGCGTTGCCGCCGCTGTCTTCAGCCCGCCGAAGTTCACCGCCGCCAGCCTGATCCTGCTCCGCATCGGCGCGACCCAGGCGGCGCAGGAGGGGCTGAACGGACCCCAGACCTATCAGGGCGGCGAGGTCGTCCTGCGCGCCCTCCAGTCCGAGGTTCAGATCATCCGTAGCGACCCGGTGCTGCAGGCGGCCATGGCCAAACTGTCGGAGGCGGATGCCGACCCAGCGGCTCTGGGCAAGTTCGCCAAGGCCCTGAAGGTCGAGATCGAGGATGGCTCCAACGTCCTGCGCATCGCCTTCACCAGCCGGGATCGCGACTACGCGCTGAGGGCGGTTCAGGCCGTCACTGACGCCTACATCGACCGCCGCGCCGAGCTCTACGTCAACGCCTCGCGTGACCGGCAGGATCGTGAGATCGACCGCTACGACACGGCGCTGAGCCAGACCGAAGGCGAGATCCAACGGATCCGTCAGACCCACGATGTGCTCGATATCGACAAGGACGTCGCCTTGGCCTCCGACCGGCTCGAGGCCCTGATCCAGCGCGCCAACCAGGCGCAGGAGCGACGCGGCGCCGTCGCCGCCGAACTGGCCGCCGTCTCCCGCCAACTGGCCGCCGCGCCCGAGCGGGTTCTGGACAGTCAGGAACGCACCAACACCACGCCCAACGACGAGGCCCGAAACACCCTGCTGCGCCTGCGTCAGGACCGCGCTCACGTCGTCGAGCAATACAACGAGGACTGGCCGGGCCTGGCCGAGATTGACGCCCGCATCGCCGCTGCCCAGGCCCAGATCGTCGAGAACGCCCAGGACATCCGTTCCAGCGACCGCACGGTCCGGAACCCCGTCGCCGATCTGCTGGTCCAGCGCCGCGTCTCCCTCGGCATCGAACTCGCGTCCCTGCAACGACAATCGGCCGAACTGGCGACCCAGCTCGCCGCCGCTCGCGCCCGCGTCGGCGACCTGCGCACCGCCGAGATGCGGCTGCACGATCTGGAGCGTAGCCGCTCGGCCTCGGAGACCATCCACCGCAGCCTCCTCATCGGCCGCGCCGGCGCCGCCCTGGAGGACCAAGCCGTCGACGACCGCAACACGACCGTCCGCGTCGTCCAGCCTCCGACCGCCCCCCTGACCGGCCGCGATCTGCGGCCCACCCTGATCCTCGCCGGAGCCGCTCTGGGTATCGCCCTGGCCATCGCCGCGACGGCGGTCGGCATCGTCCTGCGTCAGGTCTTCATCGCGCCCGGCGAGGCGGAAAGTTCGCTGGGCCTCGACGCCCTGATGTCGCTGGACGCCACGGCCTCCAACCTGCGCTCCGACGCCGGACAGGCCGCCATGGCGCGGCTGGCGAGCCTTCTGCTCGACCTCGAGATCGACGATCGACCGCTTCAGGTCTTTCAGTTCGTCGGCGACGACGCGGGCGCCAAAGGCCGCCTCGCCCTCGGCGTCGCCCAGGCCATGGCCGCACGGGCGGGCGGAGCGGTCCTGCTGATCGACCTCGACGCCGCCGACCACTATCGCAGGAAGGCCGGGGAGGCGGTGCAGCGACTGCCCGCCGGTCCGACCCACCTCGACGTCGCGCGCTCAGCTTCCGTGGGACTCTGGGCCGCGGTGAACCCGAGCGAGACCCCGCTCGGCGCCCCGGCCGCGACGGCGGAAGAGGCGCGCGCCTTTCTCGACCTGATGCGCGGCGCCTTCAGCCGGATCGTTCTGGTCGGCGCGCGTGATTTCGACCTGCCCGATGCGCGTCGGCTGCATGGTCTGGCCGACGCCAACATCCTGATCGTCCAGGCCGAGGCGACGCGAGCCCCGGCCGCACGGCGGATGCGGGAGGTCGTTCTGGTGTCCGGCGGCGACCTTCTCGGCTTCGTCTTCACCGGCCGCCGACGCCACGTCCCGGAGGCGATCTACCGATGGCTCTGACCCTTAGTCGCCGCCTGCTCCTGACCGGTCTGGCCGTGACCGCTGCCGGCTGCGGCACGACCCAGTCGATCCGCCCGCGCGAGCGCGAGCCGCACCGCTTCGCCCCTTGGAGCGACGCGGCCCCCGCCTATCGTCTCGGCGTCGGCGACCGGCTGAAGGTCGACTATTTGTTGACGCCCGAGCTGACGCAGGAGGTTTCTGTAGAGCCGGACGGCTTCGTCAGCCTGCGTGTCGTCGGACGGCTGGCGGCCCAGAACCTGACGCCATCCGAACTCGAGGCGGCGGTGCGCGACGCCTCCGCCCGCCGCCTGCGCCAACCCATCGTCAGCCTGTCGGTGACCGAGGCGCGATCGGCCCGCGTCATCGTCGGCGGGGCGGTGCAGAGGCCGGGCGTCTATCCGTTATCCGCCCGCGCCTCGACGCTGGAAGCGATCATGCTGGCCGGCGGCTTCTCACCGGAGAGCCGGATGGATCAGGTTGTCGTCATCCGCCAGCGGCCGGGCGCCGACGCCATGCTGAGGACCGTGGATCTGCGTCGTTTCGTCGAGCGCGGCGAGGCCGAGACCGGCGTCGCCCTCGCCTCCGAAGACATCGTCTTCGTGCCACGCAGCCGCATCGCCGAGGCCGATCTTTGGGTCGATCAGTACCTCAACCGCCTCTTGCCATTCAGCCGATCCGTCTCCCTGACTAACACCTACGAGGGGGTTCGATGAGCCCGTTTCCGCGTCGCCGTTTCCTCGGCGTGACCTTCACCCCCCTGCCGCTGGACGAGGCCGTCCACGGCATCATCGCCCGCGATCCGGCCGCACCCTTCGCCTTCGTCGTCACGCCCAACGCCCAGCATGTGGTCGCCGCCAACGCCGGCGATCTGCGGTTCGCGGGACCTCAGGGCCTGGCCTGGATGGTGCTGAACGACAGCCGGATCCTCCGGCTGCTGTCGCGGGTCCTGTTCGGGCGGGACCTGCCCGTGGCGGCGGGCAGCGACCTCGTCGCGCGGCTGTTCGAGGTCGGGGTTCCGGCCGATGCGACCCTGACCCTGATCGGCGGCGACGCCGAGGTGGAACAGGCGCTTCGCCTTCGCTTCGGCATCCGCACGGTCGCCCGGCTCACTCCCTCGTTCGGCTTCTGGCGCGACCCGGTCGAGGTCGAGCAATGCCTGGCCTTCGTCCGCGCCCACCCGGCACGCTACGTCTTCCTGATCGCCGGGGCGCCCCAGTCGGAGGACCTCGCCCAGCGCCTTACGGAGACCCCCGGCGTGACCGGAACAGGCCTCTGCGTCGGCAGCGCGCTCAACTTCCTGACCGGCCGCATCCGTCGCGCACCGCGCTGGATGCGGGAGGCGGGACTGGAGTGGGCCTGGCGGCTGGCTCTGAACCCGAGGGGTCATTTCCGGCGGGTCTTCATCGAGTCCGCCCCCATCCTGTGGATCGCCCTGGTCGAGCGTCTGCGGACGGTGCGGCGGCCGGCATGACGCTTGCGCGGAGGGGCCGGGTCCTTCGCCTCCATCCGCCCGTCGCCGTCGCGCGACCTCAAGCGAACGTGTGGCCGACGCTCGCGATGATCCTTCTCCTGCCGATGTTCGGCGGGGTCTTCGCCTATGTGGTCGATGCGCCGCCGCTCTATTTGCTGGCCAAGGCCTGGCCGGTCCTGACGGCGCCGCTGGCCCTGTTCGCGGCCTGGCGTCTGAACCCGCCCTGGCAGCCGCTGCTGCTGGCCGCCTGCGCCTGGCTGCTGGGCGTGACGCCCTTCGTCAGCGTGACCCAGCTCGGCAACGACGCGTTCGGTGCCCTGGCCTCGACCGCCAAGATCTGGTCCCTGACCGGGGCGCTCGGCGCGGCGGCTTCGCTCTGGCTGATCCGTCCGACGCCGCGCGACCTGACCTGGGCCGTCGTCGTGCTGGCGGCCATCACCTTCGGCTTCCTGATCGGGGCCTGGCTCTTCGCGCCGGACGCCCTGTTTCAGCAGGGGATCGAGGACACGAAGGTTTTCCTCAGCGACGTCGAGCGCGGCCGTCGCATCAATGCGCCGATGATGTTCGGCATTCTGACGCTGTTCCTCATCAACCGATCCTTCTGGCAACGACCGAAGGTGTGGAAGGCCCTGCTGATCCTCGGCGGTCTGGTCGCCATGGTCGTCATGTACAAACAGCGCGCCCAGATCGGCGGGACGGTCGTGGGGTTGGGCCTGGGCGCCATGCTCAGCCTGCGCCGCTGGCAGGGACCGGCCATGATGGCGACGGCAGCCGTGGTGATCGCGGCGGCGGTTCCGGTCGTCCTGTGGCTGGGTCAGGATGCGGTCGACAGCCTGGGCGGCTCCCTGTCGATGCGCCAGATCGAGGCCGAACACGCCCTGGCCTTCCTGAACGATCAGCCCTGGCGCTGGATCGTCGGCGTGGGCAGTGCGACGCGGGTCGGCGATGTGACGCTCGGCGACATCGTCGGCACCCCCTTCTTCTTCCCGTCGGATCTCGGTTGGCTGGGGGTGGTGTTCGAATACGGCGTCATCGGCGCCGGTCTGATGCTGGCGCTTCACCTCCTCGCTATCCGTATGGCGTGGGAGGCGGCGCAGCGCGGACAGGTCGTCGGGGCGGCCGTCCTCGACTATGCGATCTTCCTTCTGGTCGTGTCGCCGGTCGTGTCGGTCGTCCTGTCGCCGGGCGAGCTGGCCACTGTGCTGGCTCTGTCGTGGTGGCTGGTCAGAACACCTCCGGCCCCATCAGGTGCCGCGTCAGGGTCTGCGCCATGATGCTCAGGTCCAGTTGCAGCGACCAGTTGCGCATGTAGTCGAGGTCCAGCTCGACCCCGCGCCGGGCCTTCTCCAGGGTGTCGATGCCGCCGCGCATGCCGTTGATCTGGGCCCAGCCGGTGATGCCGGGCTTTATCTGGTGACGGGCGGCATAGGTTCGCACCGCCTCCGCATAGGGGTCGGCGCCGATCCGCATTCCGGCGACGTGGGGGCGCGGTCCGACGATCGACATCTCGCCCTTCAGCACGTTCAGAAGCTGAGGCAGTTCGTCGATGGAGGTGCGCCGCAGAAGGGCGCCCAGCCGGGTCACGCGGGGGTTGCCCCGCACCTGACCGCCCGCTCCGTCGTCGGTCGGGTCGATCGTCATGGTCCGGAGCTTGTAGATCGAGAAGGGCCGGCCGTTGAAGCCGATCCGGTCCTGACGGAACAGCACCGGTCCGCCGCCGCCCAGGGCCAGAGCCGTCGCCGCCACGGCGAGAATGGGCGCGGTCAGGACGACGGCGCAGGCCGCGACCACATAGTCCTGCGCCTGTTTCACCAGGCCTTGCGTCCCCCGGAACGGATGGCGGGTCAGTTGCAGGGCGGGAACGCCCGCGACCTGGGTCAGGGCGTTGGAGCGCGACAGGAAGCCCGGCCGTTCCAGCGGCGTGACCACATCGGCCGAGATCCATTGCAGCCGGTCGCCCAAGGCGAAGATTTCCTCTGACCGGTTCCACGGCACGGCCAGGACGATCAGGTCGACGCGTCGGGTCTGGGCCAGACGACGCAGATCCTCGACCGTGCCCGCGACGCTGGGCGCCCGGTCGTCGAACAGGCCGACCAGCTCCAGATCGCGATGCCATTCCTCCTGGCGGATGCGGCGGATAAGGTCGCCCGCCATCAGGGTCGCCCCCACCACGGCGACGCGGCGACGCAGGGACCCTCGCGTCCACAGCGCATCGACCACGACCGCACAGGCGAGACGCCCCATCGCCAGTCCACACACCACCGCCAGCAGCCACAGCGACAGCCACAGGTGGGCGGTCAGGACGTTGGGCTCGAAGGCCCATATGACGGCGCGGTTGGCCAGGGCCGCCAGCGTGACGCCGACGACCACGTCCAGCGTCTGACCCCGCACCCGACGATAGCGTTCGACGCGATAGCCGCCCCAGGTCGCCAGCGAGGCCACGAAGACCACCGCCCCGACCAGTCCCGCGATCAGGGTCTGCCAGAAGGACAGGGGCGGAGGTCCTGCGATGTCGAGATAGTGGAAGATCAGGGCGGCGCTCAGGATCACCACGGCGTCCGCCGCCCCGACCATCCGGTTCATCATCCCCATCGAGACGCGGATGAAGGGGGTGGTGGTCGCGGCCTGGCGACGCGGTCGGCGTCGGCGCTCCGGGATCGAACCGGAGGGATCGGACAGGGTCTGGAGCGTCACGGGCGGGGCTTTCGCTTGCAACTTTAAGTGGTCAGGAACGGGCGTCGTTGGCGACGACGGTCAGGACGCGGGTGGCCGGCGCGGAGGGGCGAGGGCGCGGTTTGAAGGCGGCGATCAGGGGGCGCTCCAGCCACAGATGGGCGAACCATCCGACGACCGAGGTGACCACGAGCGCGAAGGTCACATAGAGCCAGGGCGCCATCTCCACCCCCGTCAGCCGCAGGCCCTGGGCCGTGGCCGAGAGCAGGACCGGATGGATCATGTAGAGGGGATAGGAGGCGTCGCCGATCGCCTTCAGGATCGGGATGGAGGGGAGGCGTCCCGCCTGCTCCACCGCCACCAGACCGGCCACGATCAGGGTCGCGGGCAGGGCTAGAAACACGAGCCGGCCATGCGCCTCCGGCCCGATCACCGACCCGCCCGCGAGCAACAACCCGCAACCCGTAACGAAGACGAGGCCGCCATGCCGGAGCCAGCCTTCCGGCACGCGCGGCAGCACCATGGCCAGACCCACGCCCAGCGCCAGTTCGGCCATGAAGGGCGAGGCGTAGAAGGCGGCGATGGGCGGCAGGGGCAGGACGGAAAGCACCGTCAATACAAGCAGAACTCCGATCACGACCGCCCCGCGCAGGCGGGCCTTCAGGAACAGGGCCGCCGTCAGCATGAGATAGAAGGCCATCTCGTAGTTCAGGGTCCAGCCGGGGATCATGACCGGCTTCAGACCCGCCGCCTCGACCGGATTGGGCCAGGCCACGAACAGGTAGGAGGCGACCACATGGGGCAGGTCGAACCGAGTGCTCTGCAGCAGATGCGGCGCGACCAGAAGCAGGACCACCATGAAGGTCGTCAGCAGCCAGTAGAGGGGCACGATCCGCGCTAGTCGCTTCTGCAGGAAGACGCCCGGCGACACCGGCCGCTTGTTCAGGATCCGCCACATGACGTAGCCCGAGATGACGAAGAAGATCTCGATCCCGGCCTGCAGGACCTGGGTCTCCGGCACGCCGACCTGGCCCTGGGCGTGCCAGACGACGACGCCGAGCGCGGCGACGGCGCGCAGATACTGGATGGAGATCAGTTCGGTGCGGGGCGGGGTGGAGACGGTCGATGCAGCCATGGTGCGCCTTTCAAAGGGTTCGCACGTTTAGGTTGCATAGAATGTATTTAGGATGAATGTCGGCCCTTGGCCGGCGGCATCCTATTCGGCGGGCGAGGCCAGCCCCATCCGCACCAGGGCCGACAGGCTCGTCGCCTGCATCTTGCTCATCACCTTGGCGCGGAAGATCTCGACCGTACGCGGGCTGATGGCCAGGTCGGCGGCGATCTCCTTGTTCGAGCGTCCCTCGACCAGGGCGCGGAAGACCTGCGTCTCCCTCTGGCTCAACAGGGCGATGCGTTCGGCGATCTCGGCCCGGCCCTGACGCTCGCTCTTGCGTTCCGACAGATGGCCCAGACAGCCGCGCACGGCTTCCAGGAGGCGGTTCGGATCGAACGGCTTCTCGATGAAGTCGACCACGCCGGCCTTCATCATCTGCACGGCCATCGGCACGTCGGCGTGGCCGGTGATGACGATGACGGGCCAGCTCGATCCCTTGATCTCGGCCAGTCGGCGGACGACTTCGGTCCCGTCCATATCGGGCATCCGCACGTCGGTTACGACGCAGGCCGCCTCCGCCTCTGGCAGGTTGGCCAGAAGCTCGGCCCCGCTGGCGAAGGCGCGCGCTCGGATGCCTTCGCTGCGCAGAAGCATCAGCAGGGCGTCGCGGACGGCCTCGTCGTCTTCGGCGATCAGGACGGTGATCGAGTTCATGGCTCCACAAGCTCCCGCTCGCGCATCAGGCAGAAGGAGAAGGCGGCCCCGCCCATCGGGCTGGCCTCGACCTTCAACGTTCCGCCGTGACTGTCGATGATGGTGCGGGTCACCGAAAGCCCCAGTCCCATTCCGCCGGTCTTCGTACTCATCAGGGGTCGGAAGATAGTTTCCATGTCGGCGGTCGCAATGCCGACGCCGTTGTCCTCGACCCGGATCTCATAGGCCTCGGGCGAGATCGCCCTGCCGGTGACGACCACCAGGGGATTCGCTTCACCGTCCAGCGCCTCCACGGCGTTGCGCACCAGATTGACCATCGCCTGCTGGAACTGGATGCGCTCGGCCCAGACGGCGTCGTCGGCGTCGTCGATCCTGAGCTCGATCGAGACCCCGGCCGTGCGCCCGATCATGCCCAGCACGCCCTGGATGTCGGCGATCATGGAGTGGGTGCTCTCGACGTCGAGGCCGCGGCTTTCGTGGGCCAGCAGTTCGCGCATCCGGCGGATGATCTCTCCGGCTCGCAGCAGCTGGGTCTTGGCCAGATCGACCGTGCGGCTGGCGTTGTCGGCCGCGGGCCCGGCGTTCCTCATGTCCGTCTGGGCCGCGTGCAGATAGGTCACCGAGGCGCTGAGGGGCTGGTTGAGTTCATGCGACAGCGTCGCCGCCATCTCCCCCAGGGAGTTCAATCGCCAGACCCGGTTCAACTGGGCGTGCATCTCGCGCGCATGAGATTCCGCGGCGTGGGAATCGGTCAGGTCGGTCAGAGAGATGATGGCGTGATCGGGGTCGCCCGCATCCTCATTGAGACCCAGTTGGATGTTGAGATGCAGCGTCCGGCCGTCGCCGGTCCGTGCGACCCAGTGGGCGAGGGGACCGTACTGCGGCGTGGTCGGGAAGGTCGCCAGGTCGAACCCCTCGACGAACAGGTCGAACGGCTCGCCCACCGCCAGGGCCTCGGGCGCCGCGAGCATGGCCGAGGCCGAAGGGGTCAGCGACCGCACGATGCCCTGCCGGTCCAGGGTCACGACCGGCACAGAGGCCAGGATCGTCTGCAGCATGTGATCGCGCCGGGCCAGGCGGCGCGACAGTTCGCCGGCCCTCGTCCGATAGGCGCGCAGGCTGCGAAAGCCCTCCGAGATCAGCCAGGCCACGGCGGCGAACAGGACGGCGTTGGCGACGGTGTCGACCACGCTGTCGCGATGCACCAGGGCGACGTTGGCGGCGATGGACAACAGTATGGCGAAGGCTGTCTCGAGCCGCCCCGCCAGCAGGGCCGTGGCCATGATCGCCGGCAGCAGGGGCAGGTAGTAGAAGCTGCCGACGCCCTCCAGCGCGGCGCGGACGCCCATCGCCGCCACGACGGCCACGACCGCCACGACATAGCCGGCCAGGGGGAGCTTGCTCAGTCCCTCGGTCCTCGTCTGAATGAACGCGATCGCGCTCTCTCGCGACATCGCGTCGCCTCAATCCACTCCGGGCGAAGGCCGGCCCGGTCAGACGCTCATGTGTCGATTCGCGCCGCGCCCTGAATGTAATCAGCGTCAATATACGCCGTTAAATTTCATGCGAACGTGAATAATCCAGGTTGCGGGCCCGGCGTGGCGGACACCCGTCAGGGCTGGACGGATGCGCGGATAGGTAATCCTACCTAGGTGAAGATTCACCAATAATACGGTGGCGCTCTCGATCCTTGGACCATCATCCAAGGAAGCCTTTTCATGACCTCGACTGCCCGGAACCGTGAGCAAAACGCCCGTTCCGCCAAGACCTTGATCGCTGTCGGCGGCCTTCTGGCCGTCCTCGTTCCGGCCGCCGCCTCCGCCCAGGACGTCAACTGGACCGTCGGCGTCGCCAGCGAATACATGGGCAAGGGCGCCGGCAAGTCGAACGGAGAGATCGCCCCCTTCGGCCAGGTCGAGGTCGGCTTCGGTCAGACCTACGCCAGCGTCTTCGCCTCGACCGCCGAGATCTCGTCCGGCGCCGACGCCGAGACCATCGTCCAGATCGGCTGGCGGCCCACCGTCGGCGCGGTCAAGCTGGACCTGGCCATCCTGAACCGCGACCTGCCGGGCACCCGCGCCGGCGTCGACGGCAACTATTTCGAATACCAGGCGGACGCGACCCACGCCTTCGGCCCGGTCACGGCCCGCTTCCGCGTCAACTATACGCCGGACGGCTTCGCCGCGACGCGCGAGGCCTGGTGGATCGAACTGCAGGGCTCGATGGCGCTGGACAACAAGACCAAGGCCAGCATCGCCCTGGCCGATCGCTCCGCCGACGGCGGCGCCGAATACGTCGCCTGGAACGCCGGGGTGAAGCGCAAGCTGACCGACGACGTCTCCCTGGACCTGCGTTGGTACGACACCGACGGCCACGCCCTGGGCGAGCCCTACGAGGGCCGCCTGGTCGGCGCCCTCAGCTTCGCCTTCTGAACCTCCCGCCGCCCCTCTTTCCCGGACCGCCAAGGAAACTCCCTGTGTTCTTCACCAACCTCCCGATCGGCAAGAAGCTGACCATCGCCTTCGCGGCCGTACTGCTGGCGATCGGCGCCATGGGCGCCACCATCTTCTTCAACCTTCAGGCCCTGACCCAGGCGGGCGAGGCCCGCGGCGTCGCCAACGCCATCGTGCGTCAGACGGCGCTGGTCGAGTTCAAGATGGCGCGTCAGGAGAACTCCTATCGTGGCTTCCTGGTGTCCGGCGACCGCTACTACCTGGAGCGGCTGGACACGCACCGCGCCGACATGAAGACCGCGCTGCGCGAACTGCGGGCTGAGGCCAGTCCCGAGACCATCCGTCTGGCCGCGACGATCGAGGAGAGCGCCGACGCCTGGTACGAGAACGTGGTGACCAGGGGCGCGGTCCTGGCGGCCAACCCCGCGACCCACGCCCAGGCGGTGGCGATGATCGGCCGCAACGGCGCGGCGGACCGTTACACCAATGCCGTCGAGGAGAGCATCGACGCCCTCAACACCCTGAACATGACCGCTCTTGAGGTCACCCGCGACGCCCAGGCCAGCGCGGCCGGCACGGCCCTGATCGCCCTGGTCATCGGCCTGGTCGCCGCCCTGCTGATTTCGATCGGCGCCGCCTTCACCCTGACGCGCGGCATCGTCGGTCCGGTCAACAACATGATCGGCTACATGCGCCGTCTGATGGGCGGCGACACCCAGTTCGACATCCCGTGCAGCGCCCGCAAGGACGAGTTCGGCGAGATGGGCCGCGCCGTCGAAGCCTTCCGCGACGCCGCCATCGAGAAGACCCGCCTGGAGGCCGAGGGCGCCGCCCTGCGCGGTCAGTCGGATGAGGAACGCGCCCGCAACCAGCGCGCCGCCGAGGCCGCCGCCCGCGAACAGGCCGCCGTCGTCTCGGCCCTGGGCGAGGGTCTGGATCACCTGACGCGCGGCGACCTGACCTACACCCTGACCCAGGCCTTCCCGGAAGACTATGTGAAGCTGAAGGACGACTTCAACGCGGCCATCGGCCAGCTGAAGGACGCCATGTCGGTGGTCGTCACCAACGTCTCGGCCATCCGTTCGGGCTCGGGCGAGATCAGCCAGGCCGCCGACGACCTGTCGCGCCGCACCGAACAACAGGCCGCCTCGCTGGAGGAGACCGCCGCCGCCCTGGACGAGATCACCGCGACCGTGAACCGCACCGCCTCGGGCGCCCGTCAGGCCTCCGAGACGGTCCAGGCCGCCAAGGGCGACGCCGAAACCTCGGGCGTCGTGGTCCGCGACGCGGTCGGCGCCATGGGCGCGATCGAGAAGTCGGCCCAGGAGATCAGCCAGATCATCGGCGTGATCGACGAGATCGCCTTCCAGACCAACCTCCTGGCCCTGAACGCCGGCGTCGAGGCGGCCCGTGCCGGCGACGCCGGTCGCGGCTTCGCGGTCGTGGCCTCCGAAGTCCGCGCCCTGGCCCAGCGTTCGGCCGAGGCCGCCAAGGAGATCAAGGTCCTGATTTCGGCCTCGACAACCCAGGTCAATGCCGGCGTCCAGCTGGTCGGTCAGACCGGCGAGGCCCTGCAACGGATCGTCGGCCGCGTCGCCGAGATCGACGGCCTGGTCTCCGAGATCGCCGCCTCGGCCCAGGAACAGGCGACCGGCCTCCAGCAGGTCAACACCGCCGTCAACCAGATGGACCAGGTCACGCAACAGAACGCCGCCATGGTCGAGCAGTCGACCGCCGCCAGCCACTCGCTTTCGCAAGAGGCCGAGGTCCTGGCCGGTTCGGTCGCCCGCTTCCAGATCGGCGCGGTCTCCACGCCCGCCCGCGCCGCTCCGGCCCCGCGTCCGGCCGCCGCCCGTCCGGTGGCCCAGATGCGGAGCGTCGGTCGCGGCGGCGCGGCCCTGAAGCCGGCTCCGGTCGCCGCCGAAGACGGCTGGGAAGAGTTCTGATGGCCGCCACCCTGTCCCTGCCTGCCGTGCTGGACCTGGCCCAGGCCGAGCCGCTCAAGGCGGCCCTCCTGCCCATGCGCGGCCAGTCGGTCGTCATCGACGCCTCGCGCGTCGAGCGCCTGGGCGGGCTGTGCCTGCAGGTCCTGATCTCGGCCCAGCAGACCTGGGCCAGGGACGGACACACCCTGAAGATCGACGACGTCTCTCGCGAATTCGCCGATCAGTGGAACGCGTTCGGGGCCGCCGAGGCCGCCCCTGAAGGAGACCTCTCGTGACCAAGACCGTCCTGACCATCGACGACAGCCGCACCATGCGCGACATGCTGATGATGGCCCTGGTCGACGCCGGCTATCGCGTCATCCAGGCCGTGGACGGCGTGGACGGGCTGGAGACCCTGGCGGCCGAGGGCGCCGACGTCATCATCACCGACATCAACATGCCCCGCATGGACGGTTTCGGCGTGATCGAGGGCGTGCGCGCCGACCCAAACCACCGCGCCACGCCGGTGCTGGTCCTGACGACCGAGAGCGACGCCGCCAAGAAGCAGCGCGCTCGCGACGCCGGCGCCACCGGCTGGATCGTCAAGCCGTTCGACCCGGCCAAGCTGGTCGACGCCGTTCGGCGCGTGGCGGCCTGACCCATGTCTGACGCGGTCGATCCGTTCGAGGCCATCAAGGTCGTCTTCTTCCAGGAGTGCGAGGAGCTGCTCGCCGACCTGGAAGCGGGCCTCCTGGCGATCGAGCAGGGCAGTGCGGACAACGAGACGGTCAACGCCGTCTTCCGCGCGGTCCACTCGGTCAAGGGCGGGGCAGGGGCCTTTGGCCTCGACGCCCTGGTCCGGTTCGCCCACGTCTTCGAGACCCTGCTGGACGAGATCCGCTCGGGACGGAAGCCGTGCGACGACGTCACGGTGAAGACCCTGCTGCGCGCCTCCGACGTGCTGGCCGACCACATCGCCGCCGCGCGCGGTCAGGGCGCGCCGGTGGATGAGGCCCGCTCCGCCGGTCTGGTCGCCGAGCTGGAAGCCCTGACCCACGGCGAGGCCGCGCTGGTCGCCGCAGAGGTCGTCGAGCCGGAGCCCGTCTTCGCCCCGGTCGCCGTCGCCCCGCTGTCGGACCTCGACGGCGACGAGTTCGGCTTCAAGCCGGTCGCCTTCAACCTGGCCGATCTGGACGCCCCGGCCGAGCCGGTCGCCGCGCCCGCCGCCGACGCCTGGCGCATCGTCTTCCATCCGCACGGCCGGATGTACGCCAACGCCAACGAGACCGGCATCCTGCTGCGCGAGCTGTCGCGCCTGGGCGAACTGAGCGTGACGCTCGACGCTTCAGCCCTGCCGGACCTCGATGCGCTGGACGCCGAAGAGTCCTATCTCTCCTGGGCCATCGACCTGACCACGGACGCCGACGAGGCCGCGATCCGCGACGTCTTCGACTTCGTCGAGACCGACTGCGACCTGTCGATCCGCCCCGTCTCGGCCGTCGATAGCTTTAGCAAAACTATAGAGGTCGAACCGGCCGCCCCCGAGTTCGACATCGCCGCCCTGCTGGCCAAGGCCCAGGCGGAGGTCGCCGCCGCACCGGAGATGGCGGTCATTGCCGAGCCGGTCGCCCCGACCGCGACCGCAAAAATCTTCGCCGAAGACCCGCCGATGCCGCCAATCGCGGTTCCGGAACCGCAGACCCCGCAAATCGCGGCGGCCCCCGCTTCGACGCCTGCGCCGGCCGCCGCCGCCGCCAACGCCCCGGCTCAGCCCGCCGCCGTCACCATTCGCGTCGATCTCGACCGCGTCGATCGCCTGATCAACGTCGTCGGCGAACTGGTCATCCAGCAGGCCATGCTGGCCCAGCGCGTGATCGAGAGCGGCCTGGCCCGTTCGTCCGGCATCTCGGTCGGTCTGGAAGACCTCGAGCTGCTGACCCGCGAGATCCAGGACAGCGTCATGGCCATCCGGGCCCAGCCCGTGAAGTCGGTCTTCCAGCGCATGCCGCGTCTCGTCCGCGAGGTCGGCGAGATGACGGGCAAGCGCGTCCGTCTGGTCACCGCCGGCGAGGACACCGAGGTCGACAAGACCGTGGTCGAACGTTTGGCCGAGCCGATCACCCACATGCTGCGGAACGCCATCGACCACGGGCTGGAGAAGCCCGAGGAGCGCGAGGCCGCCGGCAAGCCCGCCGAGGGCACCGTCCGTCTGGTCGCCCTGCATCGCTCGGGCCGGATCGTCATCGAGATCTCCGACGACGGGAAGGGCATCAACCGCGAGCGCGTGAAGGGCATCGCCGTCTCGCGCGGCCTGATCGCCGAGGAGGCCGTCCTGACCGACGACGAGATCGACAACCTGATCTTCCTGCCGGGCTTCTCGACCGCAGAGACCATCACCGACGTCTCGGGCCGGGGCGTGGGCATGGATGTGGTCAAGCGCTCGATCCAGGCGCTGGGCGGCCGCATCTCCATCTCCTCGACGCCGGGCAAGGGGGCGACCTTCACTCTCAGCCTGCCGCTGACGCTCGCCGTGCTGGACGGCATGGTGGTGACCGGCGCCGAACAGACCCTGGTCGCCCCCCTGACGGCCATCGTCGAAAGCCTGACCCCGCGTCTTGAGGACATCCACTACGTCGGCGGCCACGACCCGGTGATCCGCTTCCGCGATCAGTTCGTGCCCTTGATCGACGTGGCGCTCGGCATGGGCTTCCGTGACGCCCCGATGCAGGCCGAGACCGGCGTCGCCGTGGTCGTGGAGACCGAGGCCGGCTCCCGCGCCGCCCTCCTTTTCGACGCCATCCAGGGCCAGCGCCAGGTCGTCATCAAGAGCCTGGAGACCAACTACCAGCCCGTCGACGGCGTCGCCGCCGCGACCATCCTGGGCGACGGCCGTGTCGCCCTGATCCTGGACGTCGACGCCATTGTCGCCTCCTCGCGCCGCCGCTTCGTGCGGCACGAGACCGCCGCCCGTAACGAACTCAAGATCGCGAGCTAGATCATGACCGAAGCCACCAACGCCGCCGCCCGCGAACTGATCGCCTTCCGCATCGGCGAGCAGGAGTTCTGCGTGGACATCATGGCCGTGCGCGAGATCCGCGGCTGGACGCCCGCGACGCCGCTTCCGCGCGCGCCCGGTTTCATGAAGGGCGTCATCAACCTGCGCGGCGCCGTCCTGCCGATCATCGACCTGGGCGCCCGTTTCGGCCTGCGCACGTCCGAGCCGACCGCCCGTCACGTCATCATGGTCGCCCACGTCGGCGGCCGGATGGTGGGCCTTCTGGTCGACGCCGTCTCCGACATCATCCAGCTGACCGACGAAGCCATGCAGCCGACGCCCGACGTCGCCAGCGAACAGGTGAAGTCGTTCGTGAAGGGCCTGTTCGCCCTGGACGGCCGCCTGATCAGCCTGATCGAGCTGGACCGGATCGTCCCCGAGACCGAAGCCGAGGCCGCATGACCACCCGCGCCGATCGGGCGTCTTTGGTCGAAGGCGAGTTCGTCTTCACCGCCGAGGACTTCCGCCACATCGCAGAAATCCTGCACAGCCACGCCGGCATCGCCCTGAACGAGGGCAAGGCGGCGCTTGTCTATTCGCGTCTGGCCAAGCGGCTGCGCTCGCTCGGCCTGCGCAGCTTCCGCGACTACTGCGCCCTGATCGAGGGCTCCGACGGGGTGGACGAGCGTCAGGCCATGACGGCGGCCCTGACCACCAACGTCACCCGCTTCTTCCGCGAGCCGCACCATTTCGAACACCTGCGCGATCAGGTGATGCCGGTCCTGGCCGAGCGCGCCCGTCGCGGCGAGCGGGTCCGCCTGTGGTCCGCCGCCTGCTCGAACGGGCAGGAGCCCTATTCGATGGCGATGACGGTCCTGGCCTGCCTGCCCGAGGCCAACGAGCTGGACGTCAGGATCCTGGCCACCGACATCGACCCCAACATGGTCGCCGACGGCATCGCCGGGGTCTATTCGGCCGAGCATCTGGAAGCCGCACCGGCCATGCTGCGCCACCGCTTCTTCGAGAAGGCTCCGATGCAGGGCCGCGACATGCTCAGCGCCAACCAGGCGCTCCGCGACCTCATTTCCTTCCGCGAGCTGAACCTGATCGGCGACTGGCCGATGCGCGGTAAGTTCGACGTCATCTTCTGCCGCAACGTCGTGATCTATTTCGACGACGCGACCCAGGAGAAGGTCTGGAAGCGGTTCACCCCGCTGATGACCCCCGGCGCCACCCTCTACATTGGCCATTCCGAGCGGGTCAGCGGCCCGGCCGTGAACCAGCTGCGCACCTCGGGCCTGACGACCTACAGGCTGGCGGCATGAGCACCGTGCGCGTCCTCGTCGTCGATGACTCGCCGACCATGCGCGGCCTGATCACGGCTGCCCTCCGTCGCGATCCCGAGATCGAGGTCATCGGCTCGGCCGCCGACCCCTTGGAGGCGCGCGCCCTCATCAAGGAACTGAACCCCGACGTCATCACCCTGGACGTCGAGATGCCCAACATGAACGGGCTGGAGTTCCTCGAGAAGATCATGCGGCTGCGGCCCATGCCGGTGGTCATGGTCTCGACCCTGACCCAGGCCGGCGCCGAGATCACGCTTCAGGCGCTCGAGATGGGGGCGGTGGACGCGGTCGGGAAACCCGGCGCCGGCGTCACGGCCCAGGAAGCCTTCGCCGAACTGACCCTGAAGGTGAAGACCGCCGCCCGCTCGCGCGTCCGCCGCCGCGAGGCGGCCGAGGCTCCCCGCCCACGCGCCGACTACCGCGCGAACGCCGACCACATCCTGGCCATCGGGGCCTCGACCGGCGGCGTGGAGGCGCTTCTGACCATCGTCTCGGCCTTCCCCGCCAACTGTCCGGCCACGGTCATCACCCAGCACATGCCGGCGACCTTCACCCCCAGTTTCGCCGCCCGCCTGGACAAGGCCTCGGCGGCCACGGTCACCGAGGCGACCGACGGCGCCCTCCTGATGCCCGGCCACGTCTATCTGGCGCCCGGCGGCATGACCCATCTGGAGGTCTCCGGAACCACGCCGCGTTGCCGTCTGGTCCAGGGTGACACGGTCAGCGGCCACCGCCCCTCCGTCGATGTCCTGTTCCAGTCCGTCGCCCGCCTGAAGCGCCCGATGACCGGCGTCATCCTGACCGGCATGGGCCGCGACGGCGCGCAGGGCCTGCTGGAGATGCGCAACGCCGGCGCTCGCACCCTGGGTCAGGATGAGGCCAGCTGCGTCGTCTACGGCATGCCCCGCGTCGCCCATGAGATCGGCGCCGTCGAGCGCCAGCTCCCGCTCGCCCGTCTGTCTTCCGCCATTCTCGACCTGTGCGCCTCCCCCTCCGCACAGTCAGCCGCCTGAGGTTTCCGATGCCCGCCGCCTCCGCCATCCATACCCTGATCGTCGACGACCAGATGTCGATGCGTGGCCTGATCCGCACCAGCCTGCAGCAGATCGGCATGCGCGAGTTCCGCGAGGCCGCCGACGGCGAGGCGGCGCTGCGCGAGATGATCGCCAAGCCCGCCCACCTGATCATCTCGGACTTCAACATGCCCAAGCTCGACGGCCTGGGCCTGCTCCGCGCCGTCCGCGCCCACCCGCCGACGCAAGGCTCGGCCTTCATCATGCTGACCGGCCGCGCCGACCGCGAACTGGTCCAGCGCGCGGTCCAGTTCGGGGTCAACAACTACCTGGTCAAACCCTTCACCGTCGCCCAGCTGAAAGAGAAGCTGGAAGGCGTCTTCGGTCCTCTGACATGATGTCGCCCGAGGCCCTGGCCACCGAAAAGCGGATCCACGTGGGCCAGGGCGAGCACCATGTGACCGCCGACCCGAACGTGCTGCTGACCACCATCCTGGGCAGCTGCGTGGCCATGTGCCTGCGCGATCCGGACACGGGCGTCGGCGGCATGAACCACTTCCTCCTGCCCGAAGGGGCGGGGGCGGGGACCGACGCGGGCCGTCGCTACGGCGCCTATGCGATGGAGCTCCTGATCAACGACGTGCTCAAGGCCGGCGCCCGGCGCGACCGGCTGGAGGCCAAGCTGTTCGGCGGCGGCCGCATGTTCGACAGCCTTCGCGACGTGGGCCAGCAGAACGCCGACTTCGCCGAACGCTTCCTGCGCGACGAAGGCATCCCCGTCATCGGCGGCAGCCTGCGCGGCGTGGGCGGGCGTCGTCTTCACTACTGGCCGGCCACCGGCCGGGCCCTGCAACGCGCGGTGACGGACGGCCATGTGCCGGCCCCGACGCCGCCCCGCATCGAACCGGTCGCCACCGGCGCCGTGGAGTTGTTCTGATGTTGAAAGCCCGTTCCCGCCTCCTGCTGGTCGCCGTCTCCGACGAACTGGCCGAGATCCGCACCCGGCTGGAGGAACTGGCCGATCTGACCACGGAGCTGGTCGCCGACTGTCCGGCCGAGCGCCGCGCCGAGGCCATGGCCGGGGTCCAACAGTTCGACCTCCTGATCCAGCGACTGGAAGGGCTCAGCGGCATGGCCGCGGCCATCGGCGCCGGCGCGCCGGTCGACACGGCCCTGCACGCCCTGACCCTGTCCGACCTCTACGAGCGGCTGGTCGGCGGCGAGAGTGTCGCTCGTCGTCCTTCGATGTCCGCCCCCGGCTCCGGCGAGCTGACCCTGTTCGACTGACCGATGGCGCGTCCCCCCACCCCCGAACGGGTCAACCTCGCGCGCTCCACCGTGCTCTTGGTCGACCATAACCAGAAGTCGCTCGACATGCTGAGCTCGATCTTCCACGGCTTCGGGGTCAAGCAGCAGATGAAGTGCGGCTCGACGCAGGATGCCATCAGCATCATGCAGACGCGCGACGTCGACCTGGTCCTGATCGACTGTTCGATGCCGGGGATGGACGGCTACGACTTCACCAAGTGGCTCCGGCGCGAAACCCCGCCGCCGGTCCGCTACACCCCCGTCATCCTGCTGACCGGCCACGCGGCCCAATCGAAGGTTCACAAGGGGCGCGACTGCGGCGCCAGCTTCGTCGTCACCAAGCCCCTGACCCCGACCGTCCTGTTGCAACGCATCCTCTGGCTCGGCGCCGACGAGCGTCAGTTCGTGGAGTGCGAGACCTATGTCGGACCCGACCGGCGCGTGAGGAATTTCGGCCCGCCCATCGGCATGCCGGGCCGCCGCGACGGCGACCTGTCCGAGACCGTCGGCGCCGCCACCGAGGCCAATATGGACCAGTCCGATATCGACATGTTGATGAAGCCGATGAAGGTCTCCCTGTGACCGAAGCCCGTCTGTTCAAGGTCAAGAGCCCGCTGGCGCGACAGCTCCACGAACCCGGCGGCCGCATGGTCCGCGATCTGGAGCGTCAGGCCGACGCCGCCCTGGAAACCCACCGCGACGACGCCATGGCCATGGTCGGCGGGACGCTCATCCTGCTGGAAGAACTCTGCGCCGAGGCGCCCGACGGCGCGGGTCCGCGCGTCTACGAACTGGCCTCGTCCATCGTCGATCTGGCCGGCTTCTTCGACACCGGCCCCCTGTTCGAGGCGGCCTACAGCCTTTGCGACATCGCCGACCGCATGATCCAGGCGGACAACTGGCACTGGCCCTCGATCCAGGTCCACGCCCAGGCGCTACGCCTGATCCTCGCCGGCGGCTGCCGCACCGGCCGGACCAGCGACGCCCTTCTGGCGGGGCTGAGGTCGATCGCCCAGAGTCGCTGACGGTCACGCCTCGCTGAGAAATCCGGGCGTGAGTGCAAACCCGGACCGACCCGAGGCTCGAAAACCGCAACAACAAAAGCCCGACGGTCTAAGGCCTTAAGGCTGTGAATTAATTCTCAGTCTTAAGTTTTGGACTCTTTGGACTCGGTCCCTCCAGAGTCCAATCCGGCCCTCATGCCGAGGGCAGCAACGCCTCCGCGAACCCCCGATACCGGCCCGCCCTGACCCCGTCCGTCGCCCGGGCGATGTCCGGCGCGAAATAGTGGTCGCTGTCATAGGCGGCGACCGCCTCCCGCACGATGGACCAGACCTGTTCCAGCGCCGTCGAGCTCTTCAGCGGCCGGTGGAACTCGATCCCCTGCGCGGCGGCCAGAAGCTCGATGCCGACCACGGTCGCGGTGTTCTCGGCCATCTCCAGCAGACGCCGCGCGCCGTGGGTGGCCATGGAGACGTGGTCCTCCTGATTGGCGCTGGTCGGGACGGTGTCCACGCTGCAGGGATGGCTCAGCATCCGGTTCTCGGCGACCAGGGCGGCGGCCGTCACCTGGGCGATCATGAAGCCGGAGTTCAGCCCGCTCTCCTTGACCAGGAAGGCCGGCAGCTCGCTCATCTTGGGATCGACCAGGATGGAGGTCCGACGCTCGGAGATATTGCCGATCTCGCACAGCGCCATGGCCAACTGATCCGCCGCGAAGGCCACCGGCTCGGCATGGAAGTTTCCGCCCGAGATCACGTCCCCGTCGTCGATCAAAACGAGCGGATTGTCGGTCACCGCATTGGCCTCGCGCTCCAGCATGGCGGCGGCGTTGCGGATGACGTCCAGCACCGCCCCCATGACCTGGGGCTGGCAGCGCAGGGAGTAGGGGTCCTGCACCTTGGTGTCGCCCTCGCGGTGGCTGTCGCGGATGGCCGAGCCCGCCATCAGCTCGCGCAGGGTCGCGGCCACGGCGATCTGGCCGGGCTGGTTGCGAAGCGCGTGGATGCGATGATCGAACGGCGCGTCCGACCCTTTCAGCGCATCCACCGACAGGGCCCCCGCCGCGATCCCGGCGGCGAAGGCGGCCTCGGTCGCGAACAGGCCCGCCAGCGCCAGGGCCGTCGAACACTGGGTCCCGTTCAGCAGGGCCAGACCCTCCTTGGGCCCCAGGGTCACGACCTCAACGCCCGCCCGCGCCATGGCCGTCTCGGCGTCCAGCGCCTGACCCAGATGCCGCGCCTCGCCGACGCCGATCAGGACGCAGGACATATGGGCCAGGGGCGCCAGATCGCCCGAGGCGCCGACCGATCCCTTGGACGGAATACAGGGCAGGACGTCGGCGTTCACCAGGGCGATCAGCCCCTCCAGCGTCTCCCGCCTGACGCCCGAGGCGCCCTTGGACAGGCTGGCGATCTTGAGCACCAGGATCAGCCGCACGACCGCATCGTCCAGCAGCGGCCCGACCCCGCAGGCATGGCTGAGGACCAGGTTCTTCTGCAGCGTCTCCAGATCGCCCGGCGCGATCGAGGTGTTGGCCAGAAGCCCGAAGCCGGTGTTGATGCCGTAGACCGTCCGGCCCTCGGCGATGATGGCGGCCACCGTCGCGGCGCTCTTCTCCAAATCGGCCCAGGCGGCGTCGGTCAGGCCGACCGTGACCGGGCCGTCCAGGACGGCGCGCAACTGGGCGAGCGTCAGCGGCTCGGAGCCGAGGGTGATCTGGGTCATGCGAAAACTCCTTCCTTCTCCCCTTGGGGGAGAAGGTGGGCCGCGGAGCGGCTCGGATGAGGGGTATGCGTCATCAGGCCGGATGTCCGACGGGAGAGAGCGGCGACTGCGGCGCTTGCCCCCTCATCCGTCAGGCTCCGCCTGCCACCTTCTCCCCCGAGGGGAGAAGGGAAGTCGTGCGTCGTCATTTGAGCGACGGCAGGTTCAGGCCGTGCTCGCGTGCCGCTTGGCGCGCGATCTCATAGCCGGCGTCGGCGTGGCGCATGACGCCGGTGGCCGGATCGTTCCACAGGACCCGCTCCAGTCGGGCCGCCGCCTCCGGCGTGCCGTCGGCGACGATGACCACGCCCGAGTGCTGGGAATAGCCCATCCCGACCCCGCCGCCGTGGTGCAGCGACACCCAGCTGGCGCCCGATGCCGTGTTCAGGAGCGCGTTCAGCAGGGGCCAGTCGGACACGGCGTCCGTGCCGTCCATCATGGCCTCGGTCTCGCGGTTCGGACTGGCCACCGATCCGCTGTCCAGATGGTCTCGGCCGATGACGATGGGGCCGCTCAACTCGCCCTTGGCCACCATCTCGTTGAACATCAGACCCGCCCTGTGACGGTCGCCCAGACCGATCCAGCAGATTCGCGCCGGCAGGCCCTGGAAGGCGATCCGCTCGCTCGCCATGTCGAGCCAGCGATGCAGGCCTGCGTTGTCCGGGAACAGCTTTTTCATCGCCGCGTCGGTCTTCCGGATATCCTCCGGATCGCCCGTCAGGGACGCCCAGCGGAACGGCCCGATCCCGCGACAGAACAGCGGGCGGATATAGGCCGGCACGAAGCCCGGGAAGTCGAAGGCGTCCGCCACCCCCTCGTCGAAGGCGACCTGACGGATGTTGTTGCCATAGTCGGTGACCGGGATGCCGGCGTTGAGGAAGTCGAGCATCGCCTGCACATGGACGGCACAGGATTTCCGCGCCGCGGCCTCGACGGCGGCGGGATCGGACACGCGCTTGTCCTCCCATTCCGCGACGGTCCAGCCCATGGGCAGGTAGCCGTTGATCAGGTCGTGGGCGCTGGTCTGGTCGGTGACGAGGTCGGGGCGAACGCCGCGCTTCACCATTTCGGGCAGGACCTCGGCGGCGTTGCCGAGCAGGCCCACGGAGATCGGCTTGCCGGTGCGCCCGGCCTCCTCGATCAGGGCCAGGGCCTCGTCCAGCGTCTCGGCCATGACGTCGAGGTAGCGGGTGCGCAGACGCATCTCGATCCGGCTGCGCTGGCATTCGACGGCCAGGCACGACGCCCCCGCCATGGTCGCCGCCAGGGTCTGGGCTCCGCCCATGCCGCCCAAGCCGGCTGTGAGGATCCATTTGCCCGACCAGTCGCCGCCGTGATGCTGGCGTCCGGCCTCCATGAAGGTCTCGTAGGTGCCCTGAACGATCCCTTGGGTGCCGATGTAGATCCAAGACCCGGCCGTCATCTGGCCGTACATCATCAGACCCTTGCGATCGAGCGCGTTGAAATGCTCCCAGGTCGCCCACTTCGGCACGAGGTTGGAGTTGGCGATCAGGACGCGCGGGGCGTCGGCATGGGTGCGGAAGACGCCGACCGGCTTGCCCGACTGGACCAGCAGAGTCTCGTCCGGCGCGAGGGCCCGCAGGCTCTCCACGATCCGGTCGAAGCTGGCCCAGTCGCGCGCCGCCTTGCCGATGCCGCCATAGACGACAAGGTCCTCCGGCCGCTCGGCCACCTCGGGATCGAGGTTGTTCATCAGCATTCGCAGCGCCGCCTCGGCGGCCCAGGTCTGGGCCGTCATCTCGGGGCCGCGGGGGCTGCGGACGACGCGGGCGTTCGATTGGGTCATGTCAGGCTTTCCGGGCGAAGTCGGCGCAGGCGGTCAGGATGGCGCGGAGGTGACCCCGCATGGTCTCGGCGCGGGCGGGCTCATAGGGCGAGGGCCAGTTCGCCTCCGACACCTCGCCGTCTGGATCGAGCATATAGCCGCGATCCGCCAGCTCCATCTGGATGGCATGGATGCCCTCGGCGGGACGGCCATAGTGGCGCGTGGTCCACCCGCCCTTGAACCGGCCGTTCAGCACGTGGGTCCAGCCGGTGACGGCGCAGGCCGCCTCGACCGCCTGGCTGAGTTCCGGGGCGCAGGTGACGCCGCCGTTGTCGCCGATGTTGAACTGCGGCAGCTCGCCGTCGAACAGGCGCGGCACCACCGATCGGATCGAATGGGCGTCATAGAGGACGACCGGGCCATTGGCGCGGAGCCGCTCGATCTGGGCGGTCAGGGCGTCGTGATACGGGTCGAACCAGGTCGCGCGACGACGGTCGATCTCGGCCTGATCCGGCTCCTCACCGGGCCGATACAGGGGCTCGCCATCGAAGGTCTCGACGGGGCAGAGGCCCGTCGTCGCCATGCCGGGGTAGAGGGAAGCGCCGGACGGGTCGCGGTTCACGTCGATGACGCTGCGGCTGACGCCTGTGCGGACCGTGGTCACGCCCATCTCTCCGATGAAGTCGTAGAGGCGGTCCACCCACCAGTCGGCGTCCTTGCGGGCCAGCCAGGGCGAGACCATCCGGGGCTCGATGTCGGCGGGAATGTCGGTCCCCGTGTGTGGGAAAGCGACGATCAGGGGCGCATCGCCTTCGACGACGGTCAGCCAGTCCGGGTTCATCTCAAGGCCTCCCTCGCCAAATCGCGGATGCGTGGTATGTCTAGACATATTGTTCTCAAGCTCTCGGGATTGTCCAGTGTCGCAGACGCCGTCCGAAGGTCGCAGCCTGTGGTTCGAACAGGCGCTGACGCCCGGCGACTGGGCGCGCGACGTGCGGGTCACCGTGGCGGACGGGGTGATCGCCTCGGTCGAGACCGGGGTCGCGCAGGCGCCGAACGATGAGGCCCACGGCGTCGCCCTGCCGGGCATGCCCAACGTCCACAGCCACGCCTTCCAGCGCGCCATGGCGGGCCTGACCGAGGCGCGCGGACCCGGCGGAGACGCGGGCGACAATTTCTGGACCTGGCGCCAACTGATGTACCGCTTCCTCGACCGGGGCGGGCCGGAGGAGATCGAGGCGATCACGGCTCTGGCCTTCTGCGACATGCTGGAGGGCGGCTTCACCCGCTGCGCCGAGTTCCACTATCTGCACAACGACCCGGCCGGTCGGGCCTATGCCGATCCGGCCGAGTTGACGGCGCGGATCGTCTTGGCGGCCGAGACGACGGGCATCGCCCTGACCTTGCTGCCCGTCTTCTACGCCCATTCGCAGTTCGGAGGCGCCGAACCCAACCATGGCCAGCGTCGCTTCATCACCGACGTGGACGGTTTCGCCGATCTGGTCGCGCGCGGCCGTCGCCTGACCGCCGGCCTGCCGGACGCCGTCGTCGGCGTGGCGCCCCACAGCCTGCGCGCCGTGACGCCCGAGGAACTGGCCGCTATGCCCGGCCTGGCCGGCGACGGTCCGATCCACATCCACGTCGCCGAACAGACCAAGGAGGTCGACGACTGCCTCGCCTGGTCCGGCGCGCGGCCGGTCGAGTGGCTGCTGGCCGACGCCCCGGTCGATCAGCGGTGGTGCCTGATCCACTCGACCCATGTGACCGAGACCGAGTGGCGCGGCGTGGCCAAGGCGGGCGCCGTCGTCGGCCTCTGCCCTCTGACCGAGGCCAACCTGGGCGACGGCATCTTCCCGGCGCGGGACTTCGTCGAGAACGGCGGCCGGTTCGGCATCGGCACCGATTCCAACATCCAGATCGGCGTCGCCGACGAACTGAGGATGCTGGAGTACTCCCAGCGTCTGGCCCTGCGCGCGCGGGGCGTCATGGCTGATTCGGCCCGCTCCACCGGCCGCGCCCTGTTCGACCGCGCTCTGTCCGGGGGGCAGCAGGCGACGGGCGCGAAGGCGGGTCTCTCTGTCGGCATGCCCGCCGACATCGTCGAGCTGAACACCAGCGGCATCGGCTTCGCGGGCCGGTCGGGCGACGCCGTTCTGGACAGCTGGATCTTCGGCGGCGAGCGGGCGATCCGCTCGGTCTGGCGGCGAGGCAGGAAGGTCGTCGCCGACGGCCGCCACATCGCCCGCGACGCCATCGAGGCCCGCTATCGCAAGGCCCTGTCGGTGGTGCTCGGATGAGCGAAACCGCCACTCTTCATCGCCGCATCTACGACGACCTGGAGAGCCGGATCCTGTCCGGCGACTGGGCGCCAGGATCGCGCATTCCGTTCGAGCACGAGCTGACCGAACGTTACGGCTGTTCGCGGATGACGGTGAACAAGGCCATCTCCGAACTGGCCACGCGGGGCCTCGTGACCCGCCGTCGCCGGGCCGGCACCTTCGTCGCCCAGCCGCGCGTCCACTCCGCCATGCTGGCCATCCCCGACCTGCGCGCCGAGGCGACCGCGCGGGGTCTGGCCTATGAATTCCGCCTGCTGGCCCGCAAGGAGCGCGCCCCGACCGATGAGGAGCGGGAACTGGCCAACGGCGGCCTCTTGCTGGAACTGGACGGCCTGCATCTGGGCGACGGCGCGGCCCTCGCCCTGGAGCGACGCCTGATCGCCCTGACCGCCGCGCCGGAAGCCATGACCGTTGATTTCCGCAAGGTCCCGCCCGGCAGCTGGCTGCTGGATTTCGAACCCTGGACCGAGGCCGAGCATCGCATCTCGGCCGTGTCGGCGACGCCGCGACAGGCGACCCTCTTGGGGCTGAAGGCCGGCGCCGCCTGCCTGTGCGTCGAGCGGCGGACCTGGCGAGACGGGCAGGGGGTGACCCAGGTGTGGCAGACCTTCCCGGGGGATCGCTATGATCTGGTCGCGCGGTTCTCGCCGGGCCGAGGAGACCCGAGATGAAGGCCGACCGACTGATCACTGAATGTCGTCTCGCCACGATGACGGAGGGCGGCGCGGCCTATGGCGCGATCGAGGACGGGGCGATCCTGATCCAAGACGGCCGCATCATCTGGGTCGGTCCGCGCGCCGATCTGCCGGAGCATGAGGCCGCCCAGATCGACCGTCTCGACGGCAGCTGGGTCACGCCGGGTCTGGTCGATTGCCACACCCATCTGGTCTTCGGCGGCAACCGGTCGGGCGAGTTCGAACAGCGTCTGAACGGCGCGACCTATGAGGAGATCGCCCGCGCCGGCGGCGGCATCGTCTCCTCCATGACAGCGACGCGAGCGGCCTCGGAGGATGAGCTCTACGCCTCCGCCGTCGCCCGCCTCGAAGGGCTGAAGGCGACCGGCGTCACGACGGTCGAGGTCAAGTCCGGCTACGGCCTCGACCGCGACGCCGAGCTGAAGATGCTGCGCGTCGCCCGCCGCATCGGTCGCGAGGCCGGGGTCCGCGTCCGCACCTCCTACCTCGGTCTCCACGCCGTGCCGCCGGAGCATCGCGCCGAGCGGTCCGCCTATGTCGATCTGGCCATCGAGGACATCCTGCCCGCCGCCCAGGCCGAGGGTCTGGTCGATGCGGTCGACGCCTATTGCGAGCCCATCGCCTTCTCCGACGCCGAGGTGTCGCGCCTGTTCGAGAAGGCGAGGGCGCTGGGCCTGCCCGTCAAGCTCCACGCCGACCAGTTGTCGGACGGCGGCGGCGCGGCGCTGGCCGCCCGCTACGGCGCCCTGTCCGCCGACCACATCGAACACTCCAGCGAGGCGGGCGTCCGCGCGATGGGGGAGGCCGACGTCGTCGCCGTCCTCCTGCCCGGCGCCTATCTGATGCTGCGCGAGACCACACCGCCGCCGATCGCGCTTCTGCGCCGGCACGGCGTGGAGATGGCGGTGGCGACCGACTGCAATCCGGGTACGTCTCCGGTCGCCTCGATGACTGCGGCCCTGACCCTGGCCTGCGTCCAGTTCCGTCTGACGCCGGAGGAGGCTCTGACTGGCGCGACCCGTCACGCGGCCAAGGCGCTTGGCCTGTCCGACGAGATCGGCACGCTCGAAGTCGGCAAGGCCGCCGACCTCGCGGTCTGGGACGTCACCCGCCCGGCAGAGCTCTGTTACTGGCTCGGCAAGCCCATCCTGAACGCGCGCTATGTGTCGGGCGTCCCGGTCTAACCGGGGTTGGCGGCGTTCCAGGCGACATAGGCGTCCAACGCCTTCTGCGGCGAGTTAATCCACCACGAGTAGCCGTTGCGACGGCCGATCGAGATCTCGTTCACGTCGTCATAGATCATCTGGTTCTTGTCGCCGAAGATCGGCAGGCCGGTGACCAGATCGTAGTTGCGCGACCACAGCGGCCCGGCGCCTTCGCGGGGCATGAGCTTGCGCCCATCGTCCTCGGTCATCTCGAAGACGTGGTCGTAGAGGCGCTTCTCCTCCAGCCAGGCCACGGCGGCGCGGACGGCCGTCTTCACCTCGGGCGAGGGATGGGGCAGGCGCATCAGGAACAGCAGGATGTCGGTGGTCTCGCCGCTGGCGACCGACTGGGGCTCATAGTTGCGGGCGCTGGACGGCTGTAGCGTCAGCGGATCGACCTGTTGCGGCCAGGCGGTCAGTTCGCCGTTCACCCGCACCTGGGACGCCAGGATCGCGGCGACCCCGTGCTCGACGGCGGCGGCGGCGCGGGTCTTCAGATCGTCGGGCAGGAAGTCGAAGCCGTGTTCGTTCTCGACCACGTCCTCCAGCAGCATGGCCGCCTGGGCCACGGCGTTGTCGTTGAAGGTGACGGCGTCATGGAAGCCGCCCTCGACCGGCCAGATCTGGGGCCAGCCGCCGTTCGGATACTGGGCGTTCAGCAGATAGTGGACGCCCCTGGTCACGCTGGCGCGATAGGCGTCGCCGTCCGCGCCCGGATGGGCGGCCGCGACCTTGGCCAGGAAGCGCATCTCGGTCCAGGTCGCGTCATTGTCCAGCGTGCCGACGAAGGTCCAGAAGCGGTCCACCGGCGCGTCGAAATTCTCGGGGTTCAGCTCCATCGTCTCGGCGTCGTTGGAGTAACGCTGGCCGGGCAGGCGGGCGAGGCGACGATCCTGGTTCTTGCTCCAGCCGCCGGCCGGGGTCTGGAAGCTGACGACGGCGTCGGCCAGGGTCTTGGCCTCGTCGGAGGCGTACCACTCGGCCGTCTGGTCCAGCGGGATGAAGCGCAGCCCGCCGCCGAAGGCGATTGGCGCCGGCGGCACGGTCGCGCCGGCGGGCAGTTCGCCGGCCAGGGTCGCCCGGTCCACCAGGGCCTGGGTGTGCGAGCGATCCAGATAGGCGGCCCAGGCGGCGCGTTCGCCCTCGGGCAGGGCGGCGATCCGGGCGGCGCTCAAGGACTGGGCCGGGACGTTCTGGCGGAGGACCTCGGCCTGGGCGACCGGCGCGAGGGCCAGGCCCAGCAGGAGCGGGATCAGGGCCGCGGCCCGGGTACGATACGCTGACATGAAGGCCGTCCCTGGATCGAAGCGACGGTCTCGCCGCTTTCTCATTATGTTGCACATCATGTTATATGGTGAGACGAGGTGGTCAATACGCCGCCGAACGCCGGAGCGCCCGCGATGCAGAAGATCGCCTTCCTGATGCAGCTGAACTCCGGCATGGAGGCGGAATACAAGGCCCGCCACGACGCCCTTTGGCCCGAGCTGCGCGATGCCCTCCATCAGGCCGGGGTGCGCGATTACTCCATCCATCTGGAGCGCGAGACCGGCCGTCTGTTCGCCACCCTGTGGCGGACCGACGATCATCGAATGGACGACCTGCCCAGCCTGCCGATCATGCGGAAATGGTGGGACCACATGGCCGACATCATGCAGACCGATCCGACCGGCGCCCCGGTCCAGACCGAGCTCGTCGAGATGTTCCACCTCGAATAGGCGTCGCTTGACGGCCTCGCTTCGCCGCCTCTAGGGTGTGTCCAAATAATGAACCGCATGGCTCAAATGTGGGAACGGGACGAAACATCACAGGCCAGCCTCCGCTGACCGTCGGCCCATTCCGACCTCCATCGCGTTCGACACTGGAGGTCTCATCGTGCCCGGCAACCCGTTCCTAGGCGTCATCTTCCACTGGCTGGGCGGTCTGGCCGCCGCCAGCTTCTATGTACCCTATCGCAGCGTGAAGCGCTGGTCGTGGGAGATCTACTGGATCACCGGCGGCGTCTTCTCCTGGGTCGTCGCGCCCTGGTTCTTCGCCTCGATCCAGACCCAGGATCTGATGGGGGTGCTGTCGGCGACGCCGTCCTCCACCATCGGCTACTGCATCCTGTTCGGGTGCCTGTGGGGCTTCGGCGGCCTGACCTACGGCCTGACGATGCGGTATCTCGGCCTGTCGCTGGGCATGGCAGTGGTGCTGGGGCTCTGCACCGTGTTCGGCACCCTGATCCCGCCGATCTTCCAGGGGACCTTCGTCTCCACCCTGATCGACAATCCGTCCGGCAACGTCGTCCTGCTGGGCCTGCTGGTCACCCTGCTCGGCATCATCGTCGTGGCGATGGCGGGGGCCAAGAAGGGCGAGCCGGTCGACAACGCGGCCATCGCCGAGTTCGACTTCAAGAAGGGCGTCGGTGTCGCGATCTTCTCGGGCGTCATGTCGTCCTGCTTCGCCTTCGGCCTGGCCGCTGGCGAGCCGATCCGCCAGCTCAGCGCCGCGGCCGGCACTGGCCCGCTGTGGGTCGGTCTGCCGGTGCTCTGCATCGTCATGTTCGGCGGCCTGATCACCAACGCCGTCTGGTGCGGCATCCTGATCGCCCGCAACAAGTCCGCCGGTCAGTTCGTCGGCAAGATGGCGCCGGAGGATCCCTCCATGCCCGTCGCTGGCAAGACCTCGCTCGCCCTGAACTACCTGTTCTCGGCCGTCGCGGGCACGATCTGGTACTTCCAGTTCTTCTTCTACACGATGGGCGAGAGCCAGATGGGTCGCTTCGGCTTCTCGTCCTGGACCCTGCACATGGCCAGCATCATCATCTTCGGTGCCTTGTGGGGCTTCGCCTTCAAGGAGTGGAAGGGCGCCCCGACCAAGGCCCGGCTGATGGTGTTCAGCGGCATCGGCCTTCTGGTCTTCGCCACCGTCATCATCGGCTACGGCAACTACATCGGCCGTTGATCCCAATCACTGAGCACCCCAGCGAAGGCTGGGGTCCAGATGGAAGTCTCAGTAAGAAGAGTAGCAGACCGGGTGCGACGTCCGAGCCGTCCCGGTCTGTGATCTGGACCCCAGCCTTCGCCGGGGTGCTCGGATAAATGTCAGAGACGGGCTATGTTTCCCGGCCCGATGTCCGCGATCTTCGACGATCCGGTCAGGGTCATGGCGACCCGCATCTCTTTCGCGAACAGCTCCAGCAGGGTCTCGACGCCCCGCTGTCCGTCCGCTGCCAGCGCATAGACGAAGGCGCGACCCAGCATCACCGCATCGGCGCCCAGCGCCAGGGCCCGCACCACGTCCAGACCGTTCCGCACGCCGGAGTCCGTCAGGATCGTCAGCTTCCCCTTCACCGCCTCGGCGATGGCGGGCAGGGCGCGGGCCGAGGACAGAACCCCGTCCAGTTGCCGCCCGCCGTGGTTCGACACCACGATCCCGTCTGCGCCGAAGCTGACCGCGTCCTTGGCGTCTTCAGGATCGAGGATGCCCTTGATGATCATCGGCCCGTCCCAGAAGTCGCGGATCCACTGCAGGTCCTTCCACGAGATCGACGGATCGAAGTTCGCGCCCAGCCAGCCGATGTAATCCGCCAGCCCCGTCGCCTTGCCCAGATAGCGGGAGACATTGCCCAGATCGTGCGGCGTGCCGCGCAGACCCACATGCCAGGCCCAGGCCGGGTGGGTCATGGCCTGCACCATCCGGCGCACCTCGGCGTTCGGCCCGCTCATGCCCGAATGGGCGTCGCGATAGCGTGCGCCCGGCACCGGCATGTCGACGGTGAATACGAGCGTCTTCACCCCGGCCGCCTTGGCCCGTTCCAGCGCGTCCTTCATGAAGCCCCGGTCGCGCAGGACATAGAGCTGGAACCACATCGGCCGGTCGATGGCGGGCGCCACCTCCTCGATCGGGCAGACCGAGACGGTGCTGAGGGTAAAGGGCACGCCGCGCGCCGCCGCCGCCTTCGCCGCCTGCACCTCGCCGCGCCGGGCGTACATGCCGGTCAGGCCGACGGGCGCCAGGACCACGGGCAGGCTCAGGGTCTCGTCGAACAGCTTGGTCGTCAGATCGACCTCGCCCACCCCGCCCAGCACCCGCTGACGCAGGGCGACGTCGCCCCAGTCCTCGACGTTCCGGCGCAGCGTCTGTTCGGCATAGGCCCCGCCGTCGATGTAGTGGAACAGGAAGGACGGCAGCTTCCGCCGCGCGGCCTCTCTGAAATCGCCGGGCGACGAGATGATCATGGCCACGCCTATTGCAGGTTCACGAACATCCCGCCATCGACCAGCAGGGCCGCGCCGGTCACGTATTTCGCCAGGTCGGACGCCAGGAAGACGACGGGTCCGCCGAGGTCGTCCGGCTGACCCAGACGGCCCAGCGGGATACGGTTTTCCATGTACTCCCGCTTCTTCGGATCGGCGAGATCGTCCTTGTTGATGTCGGTCAGGATGGTGCCCGGCAGGACCGAGTTGCAGCGGATGCCGTGTTTGCCGAGCGCGATGGCGCAGGACTGCATCAGGCTATGCACTCCCGCCTTCGTCGGGGTGTAGTGGGTCTGGTACTCGCCGCCGACCAGGGCCGAGATCGAGCTGACGGCGACGATGGACCCGCCGTTCCCCTGCTTCACCATCTGGTTGGCCGCCGCCTGGGTCATGAAATAGGCCCCGTGCAGGTTGACCTCCATGGTCCGCTTCAGCGTCTCGGGCGGCATGTCGAGGAAGGCGTGGAACGGGCAGATGCCGGCGTTGGAGACGAAGACGTCCACCCGGCCGAAAGCTTCCACCGCCGCATCTACGAAGGTCTGGGCGCTCTCGAACGCGGCCACGTCGCCCTCGACGTGGATGGCGCGGCGGCCCAGGGCCTCGATCTCGCGGATGACCTCTTCGGCGACCTCGCCGCCCCGGTTGGAGTGGATGGCCACGTCGGCGCCCTGACGCGCGCTTTCGACGGCGACCGCCGCCCCGATGCCCCTCGAACCCCCGGTGACGAGGACGACCTTGTTTTCAAGCAGCATGGGGGCTCCCGGATGTTTTCTTCTAGGGTTTGGGCGACCAGCCGAGATCGCGGCTGATGGCGTTGGCGGCGTCGGTGACGGTCACGGTCAGTTCGGCCATGCGGGCGTCCGACATGTACTGGGCGGCGCTGGAGACGCTGACGGCGGCCACGACCTTGCCGTCCACCCCGCGCACGGGGGCGGCGACGCAGCGGATCTGGTCCTCGTTCTCTTCCAGGTCGAAGGCGTAGCCCTTGGTCGCGTAGCCGCGCATCCGCTCCAGCCAGACGGCGCGGGCGGTCGAATCGAATGGCTTGCCTTCGGGGGCGTAGAACTCGGTCCACTCCGGCTCGGTCTTGTCGAGGATCAGGGCCTTGCCCAGACCCGTCGAGGCGATCGGATGACGCTCGCCCAGCTTGGAGCCGATGTTGATGCGGCGACGCCCGGCGACCTTGTCGAGATAGAGGGCCTCATGGCCGTCCAGCACGCCCAGATGCACCGTGTCCTCGGTCTGGGCCGAGAGATGTTCCAGCCAGGGTCGGGCGATGCGGGGCAGGTGCATCTGCTGGCTGGCGGCGTGGCCCAGTTCCAGCAGTTTCGGGCCCAGGGTGTAGCCCTCGCGCGGGCGGAAGGAGAGCAGGCGACGGTCCACCAGGGCGGCGGCCAGACGGTGCGTCGTGCTGCGCGTCAGCTCCAGCCGCTCCGACAGTTCGGCCAGGGGCAGGGGGCCGTCGATCAACGCCTCGATCACATCCAGACCCCGCATCAGGGTCTGGCTGCCCGACGCCTTGCCGGCGGAAGGCTCTTCGGTTTCGACCTCGATTGACGCTGTTTGTCCCATCACGTAATCACCTGTTTCAGAATGTAGCAAAACGCGCAAGTCGGCGGTCGTTTGGACCTCCAGTTTGACGCGGCACGCGGAGAAACGCCAGTGTCATCCCGCATTATGGGAAGCAATCGCCAAGGAGCGATGTCGCGATGAGCCGTCTGTCTCGCATCAAGTCCGTGCGCGCCTATGTCGTGAAGAACGACGGGACCGGCGGCGGCGCCGACTATCACGATCAGGGCGACGGCCACTGGATCGACGATCACATCGCCACCCCGATGGCGAAGTATCCCGAGTACCGCCAAAGCCGCCGCAGCTTCGGCATCAATGTGCTCGGCACTCTGGTCGTGGAGATCGAGGCCGAGAACGGCGTCACCGGCTTCGCGGTCACGACCGGCGGCGAACCGGCCGCCTACATCGTCGAGAAACACCTGGCCCGATTCCTGGAAGGCCGCGATCCGTCCGAGGTCGAGAAGATCTGGGACCAGATGTATTTCTCGACGCAGTACTATGGCCGCAAGGGTCTGGTCGTGAACGCCATCTCCGGCGTCGATCTGGCGCTGTGGGACCTGCTCGGCCGCCTGCGCCAGGAGCCGGTCTTCGCCATGCTGGGCGGTCCGGTCCGCGACGAACTGACCTTCTACGCCACCGGCGCGCGCCCGGACAAAGCCAAGGAGCTCGGCTTCATCGGCGGCAAGATGCCGCTGCACCACGGCCCGGCCGAGGGTGAGGAAGGCCTCAAGAAGAACCTCGCCGAACTCGAGGCCATGCGGAACGCCTGCGGCGACGACTTCTGGCTGATGTTCGACTGCTGGATGGCGCTGGACCTGAACTACGCCACCAAACTGGCCCACGCCGCCCACAAGTACGGTCTGAAGTGGATCGAGGAATGCCTCAGCCCCGACGACTACTGGGGCTATCAGGCGCTGAAGAAGAATGCGCCCGACGGCATGCTCGTCACCACCGGCGAGCACGAGGCCACCCGCTGGGGCTTCCGCATGCTCTTGGAGATGGAGTGCTGCGACATCATCCAGCCGGACGTGGGCTGGTGCGGCGGTGTGACCGAACTGATCAAGATCTCCGCCATGGCGGACGCCAAGGGCGTCTTGATGATCCCGCACGGCTCGTCGGTCTACAGCTACCACTTCGTCGTGACGCGCCATAACAGCCCGTTCGCAGAGTTCCTGATGATGGCCCCCGGCGCCGACGAGGTCGTGCCGATGTTCCATCCGCAACTGATCGGCGAGCCCGTGCCCGTGAACGGCCGGCTCAAGGTCCCCGACACCCCCGGCTTCGGCGTCGAGCTGAACCGCGACATCGCCCTGCACCGCCCCTACGCGCGCTAAGACAAAGGCTCCTCCCCGAATGAAACTGCTGCGTTACGGCCCCAAGGGCGCCGAGAAGCCCGGCCTGCTGGATGCCGAGGGTCGCATCCGCGACCTGTCGGGCGTCGTCGCCGACATCACCCCCGATCTGCTGTCCGCCGAAGGCCTCACCAGGCTGGCGGCGGTTGACACCGGTTCCCTGCCGATCGTCGAGGGCGAGCAACGCTATGGCGTGCCGGTCAACGGATCGCGGAAATTCATCGCCATCGGCCTGAACTTCGCCGACCACGCGGCGGAATCGAACCTGCCGATCCCGGCCGAACCGGTCGTCTTCATGAAGGCGATCAGTTGCCTGAACGGCCCGAACGACGACGTCGTCATTCCGCGCGGCTCCGAAAAGACCGACTGGGAAGTCGAGCTGGGCATCGTCATCGGCAAGGCCGCTTCGTATGTGACCAAGGAAGAGGCCCTCGACCACGTCGCCGGCTACGTCCTGATCAACGACGTGTCGGAACGCGCCTTCCAGATCGAGCGCGGGCCGACGTGGGACAAGGGCAAGGGCTGCGACACCTTCGGTCCGGTCGGCCCCTGGCTGGTCACCACGGATGAGGTTGGCGACGTCCAGAACCTGGACATGTGGCTCGACGTCAACGGCCAGCGCGTCCAGACCGGCAACACCAAGACGATGATCTTCACGGTCGCCGAGATCGTCTCCTACCTGTCGGAGTTCATGACGCTGGAGCCCGGCGATCTGATCACGACCGGCACCCCTCCGGGCGTCGGCCTCGGCCAGAAGCCGGAGCCCTGGTATCTGAAGGCCGGCGACACCGTCCGTCTCGGCATCGAGAAGCTGGGCGAGCAGGGCCAGACCTTCGTGGCGTGGTCGCGATGAGCTACGCAGGACGTTTCGCGGGCCGCACGGCCATCGTCACCGGCGGCGCCTCGGGCCTGGGCAAGAGCTCCGCCGCCCGCATCGTGGCCGAGGGCGGCAAGGTGGTCCTGTGGGATCTGAACGCCGAGGCCCTAGCCGCCGTCGCCGCCGAGATCGGCGCCCAGCATTTCGTCGCGCTGGACGTGTCCGACGCCGACGCCGTCGCCGCGGCCGCCGCCGAAGCCAACCGGATGCTGGGCAAGGTCGACATCCTGATCGCCTCGGCCGGCATCACCGGCGCCACGGTGCCGGTGCAGGAGTTCCCGCTCGACAGCTGGAAACGGGTCGTGGACATCAACCTGAACGGGGTCTTCTACTGCTCTCGCGCGGTGGTTCCCTACATGCTGGAGAACGGCTACGGCCGGATCGTCAACGTGGCTTCGGTCGCCGGCAAGGAAGGCAATCCGAACGCCAGCGCCTACTCCGCATCGAAGGCCGGCGTGATCGGCTTCACCAAGTCGCTGGGCAAGGAACTGGCCGGCAAGGGCGTCATCGCCAACAGCCTGACCCCCGCCACCTTCGAGAGCCCGATCCTGGAGCAACTGCCCCAGAGCCAGGTCGACTATATGCGTTCCAAGATCCCGATGGGCCGCCTCGGCGAAGTCGAGGAAAGCGCCGCCATGGTCTGCTTCATGGCCTCGGAAGAATGCAGCTTCACCACCGCCTCGACGTTCGACACGTCGGGTGGGCGGACGACCTACTAGGAGCGGGCGGGTGGCGTCGGACCTTCGCATCGTCGATCCGCACGTCCACCTGTGGGACCTGTCGCGCGCCCGCTACGGCTGGCTGCAGGACGATCCGCTGCCGAACAATCCGGGGGGCGACATGAGCTCGATCGCCCACCGGAACTATCTGCTGAAGGACTATCTCGCCGACGCCGCGCCTTGGCGGATCGACAAGATCGTCCACGTCGAGGCGGGCATGCCGATCGGCGCCCAGCTCGGCGAGACGGTTTGGCTGCAAGCCATGGCCGACGACTACGGCTACCCCCAGGGGATCGTCGCCGGGGCCAATATGCTGGACCCCGATCTCGATGCGCTTCTGGAGGCCCATGCGGCCCGCACGAACGTGCGCGGCATCCGCCAGATCGTCTGCTGGCACGCCGATCCGCTGAAGACCTACAACGCTGCGGATCCCCTGCAGGACCCGGCCTGGGAGGCGGGGTTCGGCAAGCTGGCGAAGCACGGCCTGTCCTTCGATCTCCAGCTCTATCCGACCCAGATGGCCACGGCCGCCGCCATCGCCGCGCGCCATCCGGACATCCCCCTGATCGTCAATCATGCGGGTCTGCCCACGGATCGCGACGAGGCGGGCATGGCGACCTGGCGCGAGGGCCTGCGCCTTCTGGCCGCCCAGCCGCAGGTGTCGATCAAGATCTCCGGCCTCGGCATCACCGACCGGAACTGGACCGTCGACAGCGTCCGCCCGATCATCCTGGAGTGTATCGAGGCCTTCGGGACGAAGCGGTCGATGTTCGCCTCCGATTTCCCGGTCGATCGCGTCCACGGGACGTTCGACGCCGTCTATTCCGCCTTCGATCTCGTGACGGCTGACTTCAGCCCGACCGAGCGCGAGCGCCTGTTCGCCTCCAACGCCGAGGCCGCCTACCGCATCTGATTTTCAGGCCCCGGACCGCGCCAAGACGGTCAGGCCTAGAGGACCCCAGGAGTACCGCATGATCCGCCCGACCCGACCCCAGCGCGTCATCGCCGCCGCCTGTCTCGCCGTCCTGATGGCCGCCCCCACGGCCGCCTGCGCCCAGACCGTGGCGCCGACCGCCGCCGTCGCGCCCGCTGCCCCCATCGACCGTCAGGCCCTGGTCACCCGCCACAATGTGACCCTGACCGCCATCGACCGGCATGCGCCCATCATGCTGGGCAACGGCGACCTGGGCTTCACCGCCGACATTACCGGCCTTCAGACCTTCCCAGAGCAATACTCCGAACTGGCTCCGCTCCTGACCATGGCCCAGTGGGCCTGGCACAGCTTCCCGAACCCCGAGGGCTATACCGAAGAGAGCGGCCTGACCCCCGTTCCGGTCCCCGGTCGCGGCGATCAGCCCTACGCCTGGATGCGGTCCTGGGCCGATGCGGAGACCAACCCGGCCTACACCTGGCTGCGCGCCAATCCGCACCGCTTTTCGCTGAGCCGGATCGGCCTGACCCTGGCCGACGGCGCGCCGCTGGACTTCGCCAAGGTCGCCGCGACGACCCAGACGCTGGACCTCTGGACCGGCGCCCTGTCCAGCCGCTTCACCTATGACGGTCAGCCGGTCGAGGTCATCACGCGGGTCCATCCGACCCTCGACATGGTGATGGTCGAGATCAGTTCGCCGCTGGTCCGGAGCGCGGGTCTGGGCGTTCAGGTCCGCTATCCCACCGTCGATCCGGCCATCAATCCGGACCCAACGAACATGGAGAACGAAGGGGCCCAGACCCTCTCCATCCTCGCCCGGAACGATCACGAAATCCGCCTCCGTCGAACGATCGACGAGACCAGCTTCACCTCCGCCATCTCCGGCAATGGAGAGGTCGTCCAGACCGGCGCCAATGCGTTCCGCGTCGGCGTCTCCGGTCGCGACCGCCTGACCGCCATGGTCCGCTTCGACGCCGCCGAGCCGACGACCCCAACGCCGGAGTTCGAGGCCGGAGCCCGCACCACGGCCGGTCACTGGCGCACCTTCTGGACCTCGGGCGGCGCCGTCGACTTCTCCGGCTCCACCGACCCTCGCGCGGCCGAGCTGGAGCGTCGCGTCGTCCTGTCCCAATACCTGTCGGCCGTGAACGGGGCAGGGGAGTTGCCGCCGCAGGAGGAGGGGCTCTTCTCCAACAGCTGGTTCGGCAAATTCCATCTGGAAATGCACCCCTGGCATTCCGGCTGGCAGGCCATGTGGGGCCGGCCCGAGATGCTGGAGCGCAGCCTGCCCTGGTATCTGGGCAATCTCGATCACGCCCGCGCCGAGGCCGCGCGTCACGGCGTCCGCGGCGCCTGGTGGCCCAAGATGACGGGCCCGGAAGGTCGCAACAGCCCCAGCCTCGTCTCCCCCTTCATCATGTGGCAGCAGCCGCACCCGATCCTCTTGGCCGAACTGGTCTGGCGCGCGGAGAACGATCCGGCGGTGCTCGACCGCTACGGCGAGTTGGTCGAGTCCACCGCCGACCTGCTGGCCTCCTGGCCCATCGAAGACGGCGACCGCCTGAACCTCGGCACGCCCCTGATCCCGGCCCAGGAGAACTACGACCCCCTGACCACGATCAACCCGACCTTCGAGGTCGAGTATTTCCGCTGGGCTCTGGAGACGGCCCAACAGTGGCGGGTTCGGAAAGGTCAGGCCCGTCGCGCCGACTGGGATCAGGCGCTGGCGAAGATCGCGCCGCCTCCCATGCGCGATGGCCTCTATCTGCCGGTCGAGAGCGTGCCGGACTTCTGGGAGACGGCGGCCTCTGGTGCCTGTCGCGAACACGCGACCGCGCCCCAGTGCAAGAACCGCGACCACCCGTCCTTCCTGATGGCCTACGGCTTCATCCCCGGCGCCCGCATCGACCCGGCCGCCATGCGCCGCACCTTCGAGGCGGTCGAGGCCAACTGGGACGTGCGCCAGACCTGGGGCTGGGACTTCCCGATGATGGCCATGACGGCCGCCCGCGTCGGCGAGCCCGAGAAGGCCGTCGACTGGCTGTTCGCCGATCTGAAGAACAACCAGTGGGGTCCAACCGGCATGACGCCACGCGTCCATCTGGACGAGCACGCCGACGAACTGGTGCCCGTCTCGGCCGGGGCCGGGGGCGTGGCCATGGCGGTCAATCCCGACGGTCCCGGCTATCGCCGCGCGGCCGAGACCTACTTCCCGTCGAACGGATCGCTCTTGATGGCCGTGGGCCTGATGGCGGCGGGCTGGGACGGCTCCACCGGACATGCGCCGGGCTTCCCGAAGGACGGCTGGACCGTCCGGGTCGAAGGCCTGACGCCCGCCCCCTGATTTCAGTTTGAAGAGGACCGCCCCGATGACGACCTCACGCCGCTCCGCGCTCAAGGCCCTGCTGGCCGCCCCGGCCGCGGGCGCCTTCGCCTCCGTCGCCCATGCCCAGACTGCGCCAACCGTCGCCCCGACGGCGTCCGGCCAGACCCCCGTCTGGCCCGCGCCCAACACCGCCCCGCCCTCGGTGCAGGAAACGCCCCTGCCTCAGATGCCGCATTGGGAAGGGCCGGTCCCGACCGAATGGACCGACGCCAGGACCGGCCACCGCATCCGCCGCATCTCGCCGGACGGGGGCGGCGGCAAACCCTATTTCTACAAGAACATGTTCGTGCCGAAGAAGGCCGGCCTGCCGGACCTGATGGTCATCTCGACGCCCGAAGGCATCTCGACCGTGGACCTGTCGAACTGGGCCGTCAGCGTCCTGGTGCCTGACGAGCACGCCGACCTGATGTTCACCGGCCGCGCGGGGCGCAACGTCTACTACTCCGTGACCGAGCAGGGCGACGCCCAGCTGATGGATCGGGGAAAGAGCTTCTTCGTCATCGACGTGGACACCAGGCAGTCGCGCCAGATCGCTCGCCTGCCGAACGGCAACGTCAACTCGGTGAACAGTGACGAGACCCTGCTGCTGGGCTTCGTCGCCTATGATTCCCAGCCGCTGCAGCCGACCGTGCCGGACCCCCGCAACCGCCGCTTCGATCAGGCGGAGTACGCCGCCAACGGCCCCGACGGCCGCCCGCTGAACTTCGCCCGGGCCAAGGGCGTGCGGATGCTGCAGCGCTGGGCCGCCCGCTATCCGATGGAGATCTTCGTCATCGACATCGCCACGGGCGAGCGCCGGGTGATCCACGAGACGAACGAGTGGATCGGCCACACCCAGTTCTCGCCGACCGATCCGCAGCAGATCATCTTCTGCCATGAGGGCCCCTGGCACCGGGTGGACCGCATGTGGGCCATTCGCGCCGACGGCACGGGTCTTCGCAAGACCCACCAGCGCACGATGAACTTTGAAATCTTCGGCCACGAGTGGTTCAGCCCCGACGGCAAACAGGTCCACTACGATCTGCAGACCCCGCGCGGTCAGGTCTTCTGGGTCGCCTCGGTGGATCTGGAGACCGGCAAGCGCATCTATCGCCGCGTCGAACAGAACGACTGGTCCGTCCACTTCAACGCCTCGCAGGACGGGACCCTGTTCGCAGGCGACGGCGGGGACGCGGACATGGTCGCCCACGCGCCGGACGGCAAATGGATCGTCCTTCTGACGCCCGAACCGATCGTCGACGGGGATCCGGAGAGCGATCAGCCCGACCTGATCTCGGTGGAGTATCTGCGCTCCACCCGTCTGGTGGACATGGGCAACCATGACTACCGGCTGGAGCCGAACCTGACCTTCACGCCCGACGGGAAGTGGATCGTGTTCGTGTCGAACATGCACGGCCGCAACCACGTCTATGCGGTCGAGGTCGCGAAAGCCTGACCGAAAGAACACGGTGCGGCGGATTTGGGACGCTGTCTCATTCTCGTGTTGCAAAAAACGAGAAGCTGTCGCACAACGTGGAACGGTCTGTGGTCCCAAAGATCGCAACACCATATCAACAAATGACACCGGTGCCATGAGCGCCGGGCGGGGAGAAGACATCATGAGCCGGTCCAGCCACGTCACGCTTGCGTCCAGCGCATCCGCCATCGCTTTGCTGGCCTGCGCCCTCACGCCTCAGATCGCCACGGCCCAGACGGCCGCGCCGGCGGCGCAGGACGAGACCCAGGTCGACGAAGTGGTCGTCACCGGCTTCCGCTCCTCGCTTCAGCGCGCGCTGAACATCAAGCGCAACGAGGCCGGCGCGGTGGACGCCATCCTGGCCGAGGACATGGCGGACTTCCCCGACCAGAACCTGGCCGAGGCCATCCAGCGTCTGCCCGGCGTGACCATTGATCGCGTGAACGGTCAGGGCACGACCATCTCGGTGCGCGGCCTGGGTTCGGACTTCACCCGCACCCGCATCAACGGCCTGGAGGCCCAGGCGGCTAACGGCGGCAACCGCAACCGTTCGTTCGACTTCTCGATGTTCGCCTCGGAGTTGTTCAACTCCATCCGCGTCCGCAAGACCCAGTCGGCCGAGATCGAAGAGGGTTCGCTGGGCGCCACGGTCGACCTGCAGACCGGCCGTCCGCTGGACTTCAACGAGCCGGGCATCCGTTCGGCCCTCTCGGCCCAGGCCTCCTACAACGACCTCTCCGAGAAGACGATCCCGCGCCTCGCCGGCCTGCTGAGCTGGTCGAACGAGGACCAGACGTTCGGCGCCCTGATCTCGGTCGCCTATTCGGAACGCGCCCCGATCCTGGGCAGCTTCAACACCACGCGTTGGCAGTCGGGTAACGCGAACCCGACGCGCCCGACCAATCCGTCGGCCATCTTCCCCTATGGCGTCGGTCAGAATTTCGGTGGTTGCATTCCCTGCACCACCACGGCCCAGCGCGACGCGGTCCTGTCGGCCTACTATCCGCGCATCCCGCGCTACACCATGGGCCAGACCTTCGAGGATCGTCTGGGCATGACGGCCGCCCTGCAATGGCGTCCGAGCGAGCGGACCGAGGTCGACCTCGACCTTCTGTGGTCGCGCTTCAACTCCGAGACCGAAAGCCCGAACATGGAGGCCTGGTCGTTCAGCCGCGCCGCCGTGAACCAGGTGGTGGTCAGCGCCTATGAAATCGATCAGTCGCGCAACGCCTTCTCCTACGGCGTCTTCAACAACATGATCGTGGCGGCCGAGAACGGCTTCACGCGCAACGAGTCGAACTTCTACCAGGCTTCGCTGAACGCCCGTCACGACTTCACCGATCGCCTGCGCGGCACGCTGAAACTGGGCGTCAACCGCTCGGAAGCCCGCACGCCGCTGAACGTCGCCTACCGCTTCGAGACGGGCGCCAACTCGACCTTCACCTACGATGCACGGGGCAACAATCGCCAGCCGCTGCTGGACTATGGCTTCGACGTCACCTCGGGCTCGCGCTTCACTCTGGTCAACGCCACGCGTTCGAACGGCGGCGGAAACTTCGAGAACAACGTCGCGGCCGGCGCCCTGACCTATGACTGGACCGACTCGATCAGCTTCAAGGCCGGCGGGGAATACCGCACCTACGCCTTCGAGACCTTCGGCCTGGCGCGCGCCATCACCACCCCGACCGGCGCGGACCGGATCGTGGGCGTCGATCGCGTCGGCCGGGTTGTCGATATCTCGCGCGCCGTCAATGCGCCTGCCGGCACGGCTACTCGCTTCATCGTGCCGGACATCAACGCCCTGGCCAACACGCTGAGCATCTACAACGACCCGCTGGTCCAGAACCGCAGCGAGCGCGAAGTGGATGAGACGGATCAGGGCCTGTTCCTGCAATCCGACTTCAACACAACCGTCGGCGGCTGGGTCGTTCGCGGCAACGCCGGCATCCGCTACGCCACGACCGAAGTGACGGCCAAGGGCTGGCAGACGGTGACCTCGGGTACCCCGCCGGTGACCACCTACAACTATGTGACGACCACGAACGAGTATTCCGACACCCTGCCGTCGTTCAACCTGGCGATCGAGCCGCGCGACGATCTGGTCATCCGCCTGGGCGCCGCCAAGGTCATGTCGCGTCCGACGCTGGGCGACCTGACGCCCGGCGGCTCCGTGGCTCCGACGACGCTCACCGTGTCCTACGGCAACCCGCTGCTCAATCCGTTCCGCGCCACCAACTACGACGCCTCGATCGAATGGTATTTCCAGAATGAGGGCCTGCTGGCCGTCGCTGTCTTCCGCAAGGAGATCGACAGCTTCATCACCTCGGAAACCGTGCCGATCCGCTATGGGAATCTGGGTCTGCCGCTGGAGTTGCTCCAGGGCGTCCAGGGCCTCGGCGCAGACACGATCTTCCAGGTCACCCGCAGGCTGAACGGCGACGGCGGCACGCTGGACGGCATCGAGATCCAGTACCAGCAGCCCTTCACCTTCCTGCCGGGCTTCTGGTCGAACTTCGGATTCACCGGCAACGTCACCTGGGTCGATTCCGAAGTGACCTACGGCACGGCCGGCAAGAACCGTCTGACGGGTCAGTCCAAGAACACCGCCAACGCCACCCTCTATTACGAAGACGGTCCGTTCCAGGCGCGCATCTCGGCCGCTCACCGCAGCCAGTATCTGCTGTCCTTCCCGGGCGCGAACGGCAACTCGGAAGAGGGCGTGAACGGCACCACCAACATCGACGCCTCGATGTCCTACGACATCACCGACAGCATGACCCTGTCGCTGGAAGGCATCAATCTGACGGACGAATACGTCGACCGTTACGTCGACGTCACGGATCGCGTCTCCGACTACCGTCGCACGGGTCGCGAGATCGCCATCGGCCTGCGCTGGAAATACTGACCTCCTCCCAAGGGATCATCTTGAGCGCAAAACTCGGCTCGGAGCGAAAGCTCCGGGCCGTTTCTTTTTGGGGCGGGAACACATCCGTGCACCCCAGCGAAGGCTGGGGTCCAGATGGCGAACTCGATGTCAGAAGCAGACAGCAGGGTGCGCCGTCCGCGCGACCCGGTCTGTGATCTGGACCCCAGCCTTCGCTGGGGTGCACGGGGAGTTGCTTAGGCGCGCAACCCCGTCACCCCGGTGGAGTCCGTAACGCGCGGCCCCTTGCCGTCGAGCGTATCGATATTGCAGTCGGTGAACCGCCAGTCGCGGGCATTGGTGATGGTCCCGGCGTCGCGCACATCCCAGTCCAGCCGCTCGAACGCGAAGTCCGTCAGGGGCGCCTCGGCATAGGCAGCGGCCTCGAACCCGACCTTGCCGCCGACGACCTTCATGTCCGACAGGCGGACGTTGTGGATGCGCGGAATGCCCTGCTCGCGCGGCACCGGCGTCGCCAGGGCGCGCCAGTAGTCGGGCACGTCGGTGATCCCCGCCGGGATCTGGGCGTAGCTGTAGTTCGGGTACCAGTTCAGGTTCACCCGGAAGAGGGTCGCCACGTCCTGCATGAAGACGTCCCGGATGCGGATGTTGGAGATCACCCCGCCCCGCGTATGGCCCGACTTGAAGAAGATACCCAGTGGCACGGGGTATTCGATCCGCAGACCCGACACCTCGATGTCCTCGAACCCGCCGGAGGTCTCCGACCCGAAGGTCATGCCGGCCAGGGCATCGCGCACGATGCAGTCGCGCACGCGCACCTCGCGGCACTGACGCGCGACGCGCAGGCCGTCCCAGTCGCGCCCGGCCTTGATGCAGATGGCGTCGTCGTTGACCGACAGGTCGCACCGCTCGACCAGCACCCGTTCGGACGAGTCGATGTCGATCCCGTCCGTCGAAGGCCCGCGTCCGCCCAGGTTGTTGCGGATGATCAGGTCCGAGACCTTCACGTCGCGACAATAGCAGACGTGGACGGTCCAGAAGCCCGACCGCGCCAGGTTCAGCCCCGACACCTCGACGTCTTGCGAGTCATAGATGTGGATCAGGCGCGGGCGGCGGCAGTCGTAGTCGGCGGCCCAGCGCAGGTCGCGCGGATCGTAGTCGCGCCGCATGGCCCAGTAGCTGTCCCAGAAGACCTTGCCGTCGCCGTCGACCAGACCCTCGCCGGTGATCTTCGCCCCCTGCTGCTGGTAGACGTTCAGGAGGCCGGCGGGCCAGTCCATCTCGATCCCGGCGACGCGGGTCCGCACCATCGGATAGGCGTTCAGGTCCCGCAGACCCTTGATCGTCACCCCGCGCCCGATGGCCAGGGTCACGTTCGACTTCACGAACAGCGAGCCCGACAGATAGACGCCGGGGCTCAGGGTCACCGTCCCGCCGCCCGCGCCCGCCGCCGCGTCGATGGCGGCCTGGATCGGGCGGGTGTTGATCGTCTCGCCGTCGCCGACCGCGCCGAAATCGGCGGCGTCGAAGGTCCGGCCGGTGCCTTGCGCGAAGGCGGGCGTCGTCGTCAGAACGGCCCCGGTCAGGCCGAGACGAAGCAGGTTGCGACGGTGCATGATGGTCCTCCGGAGCGGCGGGAGCACCCGACGCTCTGCGTCAGAGTTTCCCACATTCTGTTCTTCCGTCTCACGATAGCGGACGGTAGGGTGAACACAAGACGCGCAGCCGTCACGGAGGTAACCGATGTCATTCCCATCTCGCGCCGCTTTCAGCCTCGCCGCCGCCCTCTTGGCGACGACCGCCCTCGGTACGTCGGTTCAGGCGCAAAGCCCGGCTGCGCTGTCTCCGGGCGTCGAAGCGGAATGGCTGACGGCCCGCCCCCGACCGGCCCTCAACACCGACCCGTCGCGCCTGCCGTCGCGGGACGAGGTCCTGGCCTCGGTCGAATATGTCGCATCGTCCCAGATCGCGGCGATGGCGTCCGAGCCGCTGGCCCTGTCGACCGGCAGCAACCTGACCCAGATGTCCTCGAACTGGGTGGCGGCGACCTTCTATGTCGGCGCCGCGCGTCTGGCCCGCGTGTCCGAGGACCCGGAGACCCTGCGGTTCCTGACCGCCGTGGCCGAGCACTACAACTACAGCGTCCGCGGCGCCCGGTCGGGCCCGACCATGCTGAACGCCGACGACATCGCCATCGGCGACCTCTACGAGGAGCTCTATTCCCGGCGCGGTCAGGAAGGCGCCCTGATGCCGCTGCGCCAGCGTCTGGACTGGCAGGTGCCGCACCTCAACCGCTCGACCGAGACCCCGGCGCTGGTCTGGTGGTGGGCCGACGCCCTCTACATGGCGCCGCCGGTCCTGGCCCGGATGTCGGCCATCACCGGCGACCCGAAATACCTCGTCGCCGCCGACCGCGAATGGCGTCGCACGGCCGAGCGCCTCTGGGTCCCCGAGGAACGTCTCTTCCTCCGCGACGAACGCTTCAAGGACGAGAACCACCGCGACGCGGACGGCGACCGCATCTACTGGTCGCGCGCCAACGGCTGGGTCATGGGGGGGCTGGCCCGCTGGCTGGAGAGCGTCCCGGCGAACTTCGCCGGCCGCCAGTACTACGTCGATCTCTTCCAGCAGATGGCCCCGCGCATCGCCGAGCTGCAGCAGTCGGACGGCCTGTGGCGCGCCAGCCTTCTGGCCCCCGAGACCTATCCGGAGGCCGAGACCTCCGGCTCGGTCTTCTACGTCTACGCCCTGGCCTGGGGCGTGAACCACGGCCTGCTGGACCGGGCCACCTATCTGCCGGTGATCCAGAAGGGCTGGGCGGCGCTGAACGGACACGTCCTGCCGAACGGCCTGATCGGCGCGGCCCAGAAGACCGGCGACCAGCCCGTCTCCACCGCCCCGACCGACACCGGCCTCTATGTCACCGGGACCTACATTCTGGCGGGTCTGGAGATCGCCGACCTGAACGGTCCGGTGAAGTCCCTGCCTCTGGCCGAGCCTTCGCGTGACAGCGCCGATATCATCGCGGCCACCACCCCGACCCCGCCCGCGCCGGTCACCGTGCGCGGTCCGGAGGAACAGGCCCGCCGCGACGCCGAGATGCGCGCCACCCGCGCCCTGGCCTACGACCCCGCCGGTCTCGGCCGTCCCTCGACCATCGAACGCCTGGCCCCGCCGACGGAAGAGGAACAGGTCCCGCGCGCCGTCGCCCGCTTCGCGCCGGATCGCCTCGACGACCTCCTGTGGGAGAACGACCGCGTCGCCCACCGCATCTACGGCCCGACGCTGGAGGGCCGTGAGCCGCCGTCCGGATCGGGCATCGACGTCTGGGCCAAGCGTGTCCGCTACCCCTACATGGACCGCCAGCTGCGCTTCCCGAACTATCACACCGACCGGGGCGAGGGGCTGGACTTCTACGACGTCGGACGCGGTCGCGGCGCGGGCGGTCTCGGCATCTGGTTCGACAACAAGCTCTGGACCAGCCGCAACTTCTCGACCCACCGCATCGAGGAGACGGGCGGCGACGAGGCCCGCTTCACCGTCGACTACCGCCCCTGGCCGGTCGATGTGAACCGCCGGGTCTGGGAGACGCGGGAGTTCTCCCTGCCGCTGGGCTCGAACTTCACCCGCATGACCTCGACGATCCAGTCGGACACCACCGAGCCCCTGATCGTCGGCATCGGCATCTCCAAGCGCACCAACGACGCGGGCTCAGGCTTCGTGACGCGGGATCAGGAGCATGGCCGCCTGATGTTCTGGGAGCCGACCAGCCCGGATCACGGCTCGCTCGGCATCGCCATCCTGGTCGATCCGGCGATGGTCGAGGGCTTCGCCCAGGATGCGGAGAACTATCTGATCCTGGTCCGCGTCACGCCGGGCGTGCCCTTCACCTACTATATGGGCTCGGCCTGGGATCACGGCCTGGACTTCGCCACGCGCGAGGCGTGGGAAACCTTCGTGGCGGGTCAGACGCCAGAGTTCTGACCTCTTCTCCACCCGTGCACCCCAGCGAAGGCTGGGGTCCAGATGGAAGGCTCTGCCGGTTCGAGCAGAAGAACCGGTGCGCCAACCCGGCCGCCTGAATTCGTGATCTGGACCCCAGCCTTCGCTGGGGTGCACGGATAAAGGGGCCGGGCGGCGCCATGGTCTAGAACCGACGCACGTAGCTCACCGACCAGGTGTCGGCCTCGCCGCCGTCCTGGAAGTCGCGGCGGGTCCAGTCGGCGCGGACGCCGTTCCAGCCGTCCAGGAAGGCGCTGGCGCCGACGCCGTAGTTGAAGCTCTCGCCCTCCTGGCGGACGCTCACGCCGACGACGGAGGATTCGATCTTGGTCGTGCCGTAGCCGATGCGGGCATGGGCCTCGAAATGCTCGCCCAGGGGCAGGAAGGCGACGGCGTAGGCCGCCACGTCGTGCTTCAGCTCGAACGTGCCGCTGGAGCCGCCGATCGAAAAGTCGAAGCTCTCGTCCTCGACGCCGACGCCGGCCTCCAGCTCTGCACCGACCCAGGGCAGGACCTTGTAGCCGAAGCGGCCGGTCACGGCGCCCAGGTCGACTTCGCCGGTCTCGACGGCGGTGTAGCCCAGCGTCGCATAGGTGCGGGATTCGCTCTGGGCATGGGCGGCGACAGGCACGAGGGCGCAAGCGGCCACGAGGGCCGTGAGGGTGGTCTTGGTCATGGGGGGAGGGGCTCCGGTTTGGTTCTCTGGCGACCGCGAGGTCCGCATCGCCGCCATGAACCAAGGACGCCGTCCGGATCGAAACGCCTTACGCCCGACCGGAAAACCGCGTCAGAACGCCGCCTCGAACGACAACCGCACGGTCAGCGGCCGCACCGGCACGGCCTGGGGCGTCGACAGCTGATAGGGCGAGCCGATGCCGTAGCGGACGCCGTCCTCGTTCAACGGATTGGACACGCGCAGCACCGCCGCCCGCCGGTCGTCGCCCAGCCGCGCCGTCAGCTCTGACCTCAGATAGCCGCCCTGGGGGGCGTCCAGACTGGGGCCCACCCCGATCCGCGACTGGCCGATGTAGCGAAGGTCGGCGCCCAGCCTCAGCGGAAATTGACCCAGCATCCCCGCGTCGTAGTCGAGGCTCAGCTGCGCCCCGAACGGCGCGACATTGGGGATGTCGGTCGTGCCGCCGCCGATGATGCTGAACCGTGTCCGCGTCAGCTTGCTGTCGTTGATGAAGGCGCCGCCGCTGACGAACAGGGCGTCGGTCGGCGCCCACGATCCCTTCAGCGAGACGAAATGGATCACCCCGTCGCCGACGTTGTCGGTGACCAGATCGCCGCCCTGCGTCACCACGTCGGCCTGCACGTCCCGCCAATCGACCCAGCCGATGGAGACCTCGCCCGACAGGTCGTCGCGCCAGCGCCGCGACCGCGCCCCGATCTCGACCAGGGTCACCCGGTCGCCGTTGTACCTCTGGAAGGCTCCGTTCGCCTCGTTCACCCCCGCCGGCCGCACCGCCTGTTCCGCGCGGGCGAACAGGGTGGCGGCCGTGAAGCCGTCCCACCGTGCCGTGACGCTGGGCGTCAGCCGGAGGGTGAAGCCGTTGATCTCCGGCCCCGCGCGCGAGAACGTCGTCTCAACGATAGCCACGTCGCTGTCGATCCTCACCGCCGACAGCCGCGCTCCGACCGCGATCCGCAGGTTCGGCATGGGGGAGTTCGACGCTTCGCCGAAAGCCGTCGCCTCGGTGAAGGTCCGGGTCAGGTCGGCGCCGTAGTCGGGCCGGGGAGTCGGCGACAGATCGCGCCGACGACGCTCCACCAGAGTCTCGCCTACGGCCAGCGCCGCACCGCCGGACCAGGTCCAGCCGTTGATCGGCGCGGTGTCGATCCTCAGCTCCGAAGACACCGTCGTCGCCGTCTGCCGCCGGTCCACCAGCGACGGATGGGCGTCCATCGGCTGGCTTGCGTCGAACCGTTCGTTCAACTGCTGGCGCGAGACGCTGGTCGCCGAGGTCAGGGCGCCCCAGTCGAACCGCCTCTGCGCCGTCAGCCCGGCCAGGACGATGGTGCTCTGATAGGGCTCCAGCACCCGCCCGGCCTTGGCGAACCGGGTCTCGCCCACCGCAATGGTCTGGGCGTCGTCGGCCGAGACCCGCTGGCCCAGCCCGACCAGATCGACGGTCCAGTCGCCGCTGTTCCAGCGGATGGAGGCACGGCCCCCCACGGTCTCGACCGTATCGGCCTCGCGCACCCCTTGCGTCGGATTGTCGAGGAAGCCGCCTTCGCTGCGGGAGTAGGCGACGATCCGCCCCGCCGTCCGGTCGTCCAACGACCGGTTGGCCACCAGCGACGCCTCGCCGCCGGCCGCCCCGCCCGAGGTCACGCCCGCCCCGACCACGAACCGGCCGTTGGTCTCGCCGAAGGCCGGCGCTTCCGGCTCCAGTCTCAGGACCCCGCCGATGGAGCCCGCCCCGAACCGCGTCCCCTGCGGTCCCTCGAACACCTCGATCCGGCGCACGTCGATCAGGGCCAGATCCGGGTCCGGCGATCCGTAGTTCAGTCGCAGATCGCCCAGATACTGGCCCACCGTCGCCTGCAGCGGCCCGTTCATGGCCGAGTCCGCCAGGCCCCGGACGAACAGCTTGTTCCGCCCCGTGCCCTGACGGGTCGATTCCACCGTGGCCGACAGGTCCGCGACCGCGTCGCTGGCGCCCGCGCCCGCCATCCGCTCCAGCGCGCCTGAATCCACCGCATCCCGGCCGCTGACGTCGTTCAGCCCGACCGGCGGCATGGCCGTCACCACCACCTCGCTCAGCAGGGTCGGCGCGATCTCGGGCGATGGGGCAGGGCGGGGCGTCGGGCGTCGCACGGGGGCGGGGGCCGCCTCGACCCGATACTGGCCCTCGCCGATCCGCACCGCCCGCGCGCCCAGCGGTCTCAGCATGCGGTCCAGCGCCGCCTCGGCGGACATGCGTCCGCGCAGGTCCGGCGTCCGCCGTCCTGCGAGATCGGTGGTGATGACGATGTCGATCCCGGCCTGGGCCGCCAGCCGGTTCACGGACTGGGCGGCGGGGCCGGCGCGGACGTCGAAGGTCTGGGGCGCCGCCGCTTGCAGCGCGATCAGCCCGGCGGCCGCGAGCGCCGCCGCCGTCACGGCTCCAGCCGCCAGCCTTCGCCGTCCTCCACGACCGAGACACCCAGCAGCCGCGCCAGCCGCGCCCTCTGGTCCGCCGCATGGGTGGTGGTCAGGCTGCCGCTGAACCGCCGGCCGGCCACCTGCGGGCTGACGGCGATCGGCCGGTTCAACGCCCGCGACAGGTCCTCGGCCACGACCGACAGGGTCTCGCCCGTGTAGGACAGCCGCCCTTCGCGCCAGGCCGCCACGTCCTCGGTCGCCACCTCGCGCCGTTCGATGCCACGCGCGGTGGCCAGGGCGCCGTCGCCGGCGTTCAGGGTCTCGGTCGCGTCCTGCATGTCCACGCGCACGACGCCTTCCGACACCGAGACCCGCGCCCCGCCTTCCAGACGCGTCACGTCGAAGGTGGTGCCGAGATCCGTCAGGGTCGCCTCCGCCACCTGCACCACGAAGGGCCGCGTCTCGTCATGCACGACCTCGAACAGGGCCCGTCCGGCCTCCAGATCGACGTCGCGCGGATTCTTCCGGTCCAGCACCAGCCGCGTCCCGCCGGCCAGCGACACCGACGATCCGTCGTCCAGGGTCACGGTCCGCGTCTCGCCGGGGGCCGTCTCGATGATCCAGGTATGGGCCCTCTGACTCCAGCCCATCCAGGCGCCGCCGATGGCCAACACCGCCACCGCCGCCGCGATGGCCGACCGACGCGGGATGCCGGACACCCGGCGGGGCATGACCCGCTGAACCGACACGACGGGCATGGCCTTCAGGGCCTCGACCGCCTCGGCCTCGCTCTCGGCCAGCCGCCAGTAGGCTTCCGCATGGGCGGCGTCGGCGGCCATCCAGGCCTGCCAGTGGTCCCACGCCTCGAAGGCCGGATCGTTGACGCGGAGCAGCCAGTCCAGCGCCTCCCGATCGATGTTTCCGATGTGCCCGCTCATCCCCATGACTCCAGGACGCCGCGGTTCGCGATTTGCCTCACGCCCGGTCCTCCTGAAGATCCAGAAGGACGGCATAGGCCCGCCGCAGATGCTTCTCGATGGTGCTCAGCCCCATGCCGAACTCCTCGGCCAGCTTCTTCTGCGTGACCCCGTCGATGCGGTGACGGCGGAAGATGGCCGCCGCCGGATCGCCCAGTTCGATCAGCCGCTGCTCGACCTTCTGCAACGTCTGCACCGCGATCAGCCGCCGCTCCGCATCGGCCGTCTCGATCGCGTCCTCGGCCAGGTTGGCCGGGCTCTGCCACGCTGCATCCCGCGCCGCCGCCCGCCTCAGCCCCCGTCGCCGGTCCAGCACGGCGGTGTAGACCATCCTCAGCAGATAGGCGTGCGGACTGGCCACCGGCGCCTCGACGCCGCGCAGTTTCAGCCAGACGTCCTGAACCACATCCTCGGCGTCGCCGGCCGCGCCCATGACGGCGGCGCGGCGGATCAGCGCCGGACGCATCTCGGCGAAGATCGCTTCCAGGCCCGAGGGCGGATGTCCTGACGACGCTTCCATTCGCGCGCCCCTTAGCGCCACCTCGCGCCGCCTTGCAACTAGGGCGGAATAGAGTCGCGTCGCCGACCGTAAGGCTTCCGCGAACCGGCGGCGTCTTCCCTCTGATCGCAGGAGAGACCCCGCCATGACCACCCGCGAACCCACGCCCTACGCCGGGTCCCGAACGCTCCAGACCGCCCATCTGGTGCTGGCGGCCCTGGCCGCGATCGTCATCGCCGTGGCGTCTCAGGGCTGGCCGTCGTCAGGCGACCGCTGCGAGCCCGGATCGGTCTGCGACGGGGTCTGAGCATGACCTTCCTGCATCGCGACATGCTCCCGATCCCGGCCCCGGACGAGGGTCGCGCCGGACAGGCGGTTCTGGCCTCGGCGACCGGCTGCGACCTGGCCGAGATCGCCCCCTTCGTCCGCTCGCTGCGCGCCGTCTTCGCGGGCCGGATCATCTTGATCGTGGAGCGGAAGCCGACCCTTCTGGCCTGGCTGTCCACCCACGGGGTGGAGGCGGTGGTCGCCGCCGACCGCCTGCTGCACTGGAAACCTCACCCGGCCGTCGCCCGGTTCGCCGTCTTCGCCCAGCTGCTTCAGGAACGGCGCGACATCCGCCAGGCGCTCGTCGCCGACATCCGCACCGTGGTCTTCCAGGCCGATCCCTTCCGCCGGCCGATGGACGGTCTGGAGTTCTTCACCGGAGCGGGCGGGGCGACGCCCTCGGCTTCGGAGATGCGGGTTCTCGAAACCCTGATGGGTCAAGACCTGGCCCGCGACCTCGGCCGCCGCAGTCGGATCGCCGACGTCGTCGCCGGTCCGTCCGAGGCCGTTCTCCGCTTCTGCCGCACCGTCCTTCTCTTGTGTGACCGGTCACGCGCGGGCGCGGGGCTGGATCAGGCCGCCAGCCATGTCGTCGCCCATCTGGGTCTCGCGGGCGGCCGCATCCGTCCGAACTTCCAGCGTGCGGCCATCGCGTCTTGCGGCATGCGGGTCGAGGACGGCCGCATCCTGAATCCCGACGACAGCTCAAGCCCCATCGTGGTCGGCTATCGGCGCGGCCCGGATCTGGCCCAGCATATCGACCGCCGCTGGGGCGTGCCTCGGGACCTCTCGACCGGCGCGGGGCTGCGTCGCGCCATGCGGACCTTCCAGACGTCCTTCCTCGGCGGCGCTCTGGCCTAGCCGAGCGCCCGTGCGATGGAGGCTTCAGCCACGGGACGCAGCACGGCGTAACCGGCCCGCGTCGGATGCACCCCGTCGCGATGGAACTCCGGCTTCATCAGACCGTCCGGGCCGGCCAGCACGCTGAAATAGTCGGCCCGCACGAAGCCCCGTTCCGCGCACAACGCCGTCTGCCAAGCGTTCAGCTCCGCCGTTCGCGCGCTCAGGTCGCCCACCGCCGGTTTCCAGCTGACCACGTTGAACGGGGTCAGCGCGCCCAGGATGACCCGGATGCCGTGCGCCTGGGCCAGGACCGTCATGGCCAGGATGTTGTTCTTGTAGTCCTGCACCATCGACGGCCCGGTATTGCCCGCCATGTCGTTGCCGCCGCACCAGATGTGGACCGCCCAGGGTCTCAGGGCGATGACATCGGCCATGAACCGCAGAAGGATCTGCGGGCTCGTCTGGCCGCTGATGCCACGGTTGACGATGCCGCCGGTGAACAGGTCGGGCTGGGCCACGCTCCAGAACTCGGTCAGGCTGTCGCCGATGAAGACCACGTCGGTCGGCTGTCCGGCCAGGGCCTCGTTGGCCTCGCGATACTGGCTGATGGCCGGCCAGTCGCGGGCCTTCCGCTCGGCGGCCAGGGCCTCGCGCCGCGCCCTCCGTTCCGGATCGGCCAGTCGCGCCGCCCAGGCCGGGTCGAGGTCGCCGGGCGCCAGATAGGCCTCGGCGAAATCATAGTCTTCCTGGCTCGGCCCGAACCCTTTCGAGTCCAGCCGATCGACCATGCCGACCGCCGGGGTGAAGGGCCCGTCCGTCACCTCAGGCGGTCTCGACCGCCGCGTCGGGCAGGACCTGGGCCGCCGGCGGCGGGGCGTAGCGCATGGCCAGGAAATAGCCGATCAGGGAGATCACCCCGGTGACGACGCCCAGCCAGGTCAGGGTCAGGCCCAGCCCCATCGGTCCCTTGAACAGCAGGGTCATCCAGGCGACCACGGCGGCCGTGACTGGCCCGCCGACGATCTTGGCGATGATGGCCAGGGCCGCCAGGCTGGTGGCCCGCTCCTCGTTGGGCAGCAGCACCGCGATCGCGGCGGAGTTGACCAGGTTGACGATCGTCCCGCCCAGCAGAAGGGCGAACAGGACCCAGGCGAACAGGGTCACGTTCGGCATGATCGGATAGGCGCTGGCCGGAATGCTCAGGGCCGTGGCGATCAGGGCGGGCAGCAGGATGGCGCCGCGCATCTTCAGCTTCTGGCTGGCGTCGGCGGTGAAGCCGCCGATGATCGAACCGACCACGCCGGAGGCCAGGATCACCAGACCGACCCAGCCGCCGAACTCGCCGGGCGACTGATCGTACTGGCGCACCAGGACCGAGCCGATCCACAGCGCCGCGGCGCCCTCGGCGAAACCGCCCGCGAAGTTGCCGACATAGAGCCAGCCGAGGAAGGCGCGACGCTTCCAGAAGGATTTCAGCGCCACCTTCATCGGCGGGTTGGCCTGCTCCACCTCGTGACGAGCCGGCTCGCGGATCAGGAAGAGCGGCAGCACCAGGAGGGCCGCGCCGATGCCGACGATAAGGTGGACTTCACGCCACGGCGGCATGTCCGGGACCAGGGCGGTCGGATTGGCCTCCAGCCAGCCGAACAGGGTCCCGCCGATGGCGAAGGCGGCCGCCACGCCGGCCCAGGCGCCGATGGAGATCAGCAGCATCGACCGGCCGCGCCGCTCGGGCATGCAGACGTCGGCCAGGATGGAGACCAGCACCGGGAAGGCGGTCGCCGCCCCGACGCCGGCGATCAGGCGCGCGGCGAACAGGCTGTAGAAGTCCTGGGCGAAAGCCGTGCCGATCGTGCCGACCACCCAGAAGGAGGCCAGGATGATCAGCAGGCGTGTCCGTGTGTGGTGATCCACCATCCAGGCGATGGGCAGGGACAGGATGGCCGCCGGAATGGCCGTGGCGCTGCCGACGATCATGGCCAGCTGGAAGTCGCTGAGGCCCAGGTCCAGCTTCACCGCCTCCTGGATCGGCGCCAGCAGGCCGCCGACCGTCAGGGCCGAGAAGATGGTCAGGGTCAGAAGCCAGACCACGCTCCACTTCGTCTTGCGGAATGCGGTCGGGGGAACGGCGTCGTCGGCGACGTCTACCGTGGTCATGATCGTTTCCTCGAATGCGGACCTTCGGGCCCGTCTGTCGTTGGATGAAGGCTAGAGCTCGGGCCGGGTCAGGGCCGCGTAGGTGAAGGTCCGGGCCTTGGCGCGGAACTCGCCGGAAATCGGGTCGGCGAACCGCTGGATCAGGCCCACGAAGACCAGGTCGTTCTCCGGATCGATCCAGAACCAGGTCCCGCCCATTCCGCCCCAGGCCAGGGTGCCGCGTCCCTCGGTCGAACCGAGCTTCCGCGGATCGTTGAAGACGGAGAAGCCCAGGCCGAACCCGAAGGCCGGGTTGAAGGCCAGGAGACGCATCGGGTTACGCACCGCCAGGACGGCGTCGGGAATGACGTTGGTCGCCATCAACTCGACCGTCGACGGCGACAGGATTCGCACCCCGTCCAACTCGCCCTTGTTCAGGATCATCTGGGCGAAGCGGGCGTAGTCGCCCAGCGTCGAGACCAGCCCGCCGCCGCCGTCCTCGAACTCGGGCGGCGCCGTGAACGGATTGATCGGGGCGGCCAGAACCTCGGTGACTTCCTTCAGCCCGTCCTGCCCGTCGTCCTGGTAGAAGGTCACCAGGCGATCGACATTGTCCGGACGGGTCTCGAACCCGGTATCGACCATGCCCAACGGATCGAAGATCCGTTCCTTCAGGAAGTCGCCGAAGGTCTGCCCCGAGATGCGGCTGACGATGACGCCCAGGATCCCCGAGGCGATCGAATAGAACCACTCCGTCCCCGGCTGGAACAGCAGGGGCTGGGCGGCGACGCTGTCGACGAAGGCCTGGGCCCCTTCCGGCCGTGCGATCCGGTTCTCCAGATAGGCCCGCTCCAGCGGATGGGCGTCAGGGAACAGGCCGTAGGCGAAGCCGGCGGTGTGGCTCATCACCTCGCGCAGGTTCGGCGGACGCCGCGCCTCCTCGACCGTCATCTGCCCGTCCGGACCCACGCCGGTGCAGACCTTCAGGTCGGCGAACTCGGGAATGAATTTCGTGATCGGATCCTCGAGGGTCCAGTGGCCCTCCTCGAACAGGATCATCATGGCCGTCGCCGCGATCGGCTTGGTCATGGAATAGATGCGGAAGACCGCGTCGGTCGTCAGGGGCTTGTCGCCGCCCAGCACCGGCGACCCGTGCGTCTGCATCGCCGCCACCTGGCCGTGACGCAGGATCAGGGTGGACACCCCGGCGACCCGGCCCGTCCGGACCATCTCGGCCATATAGCGATCCAGTCGCGCCAGCCGCCCCGAGTCGAAGCCCAGGTCTTCCGGGCGATGGGCGACGGGCAGTCCGGCGAACTTGCTCATTGGGAGGCTCTGTCTTCAGCGCGTTGTTTGCAGATGGCCATGAAGCCGCCGGCCATGAACTTGGCCATGCGCGCCTTGATCGCCTCGAAATCCTCGGACTGACACAGGCCGCCCGAAAGGTGGTCGATCCGGCCGGTTCGGGCGAGCGACAGCGTCAGGGCGCCGGTCACGAAGTGATAGCCCCAGAAGATGTCCTCCAGCTCCGCGTCCGGCATGGCCCTCTTCAACAGGTCGATCAGTTGCAGGACGACGGGATCGAAATTCTCCCACATCACTTCGGCGCCCCAGACGGGGGTGTTGTTCAGCTGGCCGCCCAGCGCCCCGTAGTTCCGCCAACCCTCGCCGCCCTCGATGTAGAGGTTCAGGTCGGTGTCCAGGAACGCGCGCAGGGCGCCTTCGACCGTCGGGTGGTCGCCCGTCTCCTCGGCGTAGCGTTTCATCGCCTCGACACGGCGGCCGATGGTGATCGGCGCCCGGCGCTTCACGACCTGATGGAACAGGTCCTGCTTGTCCTTGAAATAGTAGTGCATCAGCGAGGTGTGCACCCCGATCTTCTGCGCCACATCCTTCAAGGTGACGCCGTACATGCCGTGTTTCGAGAACAGCTCCTCGGCCGCGTCCAGCATCAGCTCCAGGCTCTCGGCCCGCTGCTCGGCTTTGGATCGACGCGGAGGCTTGGCGGCCTTCGGAGCGGTCGTGTCGGACATGGAGGCGGCCTTGATACGCACCCTCGGGCGGGCCTGGGCCGGTCGCTCGGGTGGGGTGAGGGAATCTGCGCCCACCCTAGGTCGCTCCGTAGACGGCGCGAAGCTCGATCTTGTTGATCTTGCCCGTGGCGGCCAGGGGCATGGTCGGAACCGAGACGATCCGATCGGGGATCCACCAGTCGGCGACCCGGCCCTTCAGCGCCGCGATCACCTCGTTGTCGTTGACCGCATGACCCTGACGCGGCTCGATCACCATGACCGGACGCTCGCCCCATTTCGGATCCGACCGACCGATCACGGCCACCAGTCCGACGGAGGGCAGGGCGCCGACGATGTCTTCCATCTCGGCCGGATTGATCCACTCGCCGCCCGACTTGATCAGGTCCTTGGCCCGGCCCGAGATGGTCAGGTTGCCGTGGTCGTCGATGATGGCCAGGTCGCCCGTGTCGAACCAGCCGCCGGCGTCCAGCGCCGTCTCGGCATGGCCGTAATAGCGCTCGACGACGCTCGGCCCCTTCACCTTCAGCCGGCCCTCGACATTGCGCTGCTCGGGCAGGGCCACGCCCTCCGCATCGAACAGCTGCATGTCCAGACCCATGGAGGCTCGGCCCGAGGCCACGGCCGCGCGCGGGGTCGTCGCGGGCGGCGACAGCGTCCCCATGGGCGACAGCTCGGTCATGCCCCAACTGGTCTGGACCGTGACGCCGAGGCGTTCCTCAAGCCGCTTCAGCAGGGCCTCCGGAATGCTCGATCCGCCGACCACGATCCGCTTCAGGCTCGACACGTCCTCGCCGGTCGCATCCAGATGATCGACCAGACCCAGCCAGACGGTCGGCACCCCCATGGCCAGGGTCACGCCGTGCGTATTGATCAGCCGCGTCAGGGCCTCGCCCCCGGTCACCCGTCCGGGAAGGACCATCCGCGCCCCGACCGCCGCTGCCGCGAACGGCAGGCCCCAGGCGTTGGCATGGAACATGGGCACGGCTACCAGGACGGCGTCCGAGGTGCTCAGCGCCAGCGAGTCCGCAGACAGGCAGCGCAGGGTGTTCAGATAGTTGGAGCGGTGGGAATAGAGCACCCCCTTGGGCGCCCCCGTCGTGCCCGAGGTGAAGCACAGACCGGCCGGGCTCTGTTCGTCGAATAGGCCCCAGTCCGCCGGCCGTCCGTTCGCCTTCAGAAAATCGTCCAGCGCGATCTCGCGCGGCCCTTGCGCCACGTCGCCGTCCATCAGGATCAGCTTTTGCAGACCGGGGCAGGCGGCCATCAGTGACCGGCCCATCTCGCCCAGACCCTGACCGACGATCAGGATGCGGTCGTCCGCCTCCACGATCATCGCGGCCAACTGGGCCACGGTCAGACGGGGGTTCAGGGTGTGGCAGACGATGCCGACCCCCATGGCCCCGTACCAGACCTCGACATGGTGCTGGGTGTTCCAGGCCAGGGTCGCGATCCGGTCGCCCGGTCGCAAACCCTGATCCAGGAAGGCGCCCGAGAGGCGGTTGGCCCGCTCCCTCAGCGGCGCATAGCCGATGACGGCGTCCCCGCCCTCGATGCCGGCGGTCACGACCGAGGCCTCGCCATGCCATTTGGCGGCATGGTCCAGGAACCGGTCGACGGTCAGACCGTAGGCCTGCATCGATCCAGACGGGGACGCTGTCACTCTACTGTTTCCCGCGTCTTAGAAGTTGCGGGTCAGGCGCACGCCGTACTGACGCGGGGCGCCGGCATAGCGTTGGCCGGCTTTCACCGAGGCGATGTACTCGAGATCCGTCAGGTTGGTGGAATAGGCCTGCAGCTTCCAGTCGCCCTGGCTGTAGGTCACCTGGGCGTTGACGATGTCGCGTTCCGTCAGGTGGTCGCCCAGCGCCGCATTGGCGAAGATGCTCGCCCAGCTGTCGGAGATGTGGCTGTAGTCGATACGCGGCGTCAGGGTGCCCTGGCCGAGCGCGAAGTCGTACTCGATCCCGGCGCTCAGGGTCATTTCCGGCGCATAGGTCTGGGCGTTGCCTTCCAGATTGACGCAGTTGCCGCTGGCCGGACCGTTGTTCTGGTCGCAGACGCCGGTGCGGGCGCGGCGCGGATCGGCGGCGAAGAACCGGCCGAGTTCCGAGCTCGACAGCGACAGGCCGAAGTCGAAGCCCAGATTGCCGAACCGGCCCTGGGCCGAAGCCTCCACCCCGTAGATGATCGTGTCGTCGGTGACGTTCAGGATCGAGGTGATCGCCGGGGTCGTCGGGTCGCCGATGTTGATCTGGAAGTTCTGGTAGATGTTGTAGTAGCCGCCCAGCTGGGTGCGCAGACGACCGTCGAACATCGTCGATTTCCAGCCGGCCTCGAAGTCGATGACGTCTTCGCCCTCGAACGGCTTGGGCGCGATGAAGGCCAGGTTCGGGCCGTTCAGACCGCCGGCCTTGTGACCTTTGGCGACGAAACCGTACAGGAAGTTGTTCTCGTCCAGCGTCCAGTTCAGGGCCACCTTGCCGGTGACGGCGTCTTCCTCACTGCGGTCGTTCTGCGTCAGGCGCAGACCCAGCAGGGGCGCGGCCAGGCTGGCGCGGTTCTCGACCGTCGAGCGGGTGTAGCGGGCCCCGACCTGCAGCTCGAGCGCGTCGGTCAGGTCATAGGTCACCTGGCCGAACACGGCGGAGGTGGTCTTGGGGTTCTCGCCTTCCAGCAGGGTGTCATAGAGGATCGGCAGGGCGGCCGAGACATACTGAGTCGTCACGAACTGGCCGGGCGGGAAGGTGATCAGGTCGTCCTGGTAGTAGGCGCCCAGGATCCAGGTCAGGCGGCCTTCGTCCGGCGAGACCAGGGTCAGTTCCTGCGACAGCAGTCGTTGCTCGACCTCGTCATAGAAGGTGAAGGGCAGGGTCGCGGTGCCGTCGGCGTCCGAACGGATATAGGTCGTGCCGTACTGGGCGCCCGTGATCGAACGCAGGGTGATGCCGTTGTTGAACTGGTAGCTGGCGTTCAGCACCGTGCGCGCCGTCTCGTCCACGGAGGCGTAGGGCCCGTTCGTGGCGATGGTGTGCAGCGGCAGCGGCGAGGCGATCGGGCTGGTCGGATAGCCGCCCATGTCGTGGTGCGTGTAGTCGCTCTTCAGCAGCACGCGCACCTGGTCGTTCGGCGTCCACAGCAGGCTGCCGCGCACGCTGGCGGTGTCCAGAACGCCCGGTTCGCCGCGGCTCGGCGTGCCGATCACGTCATAGAAGCTGTCGCGGGTTTCCTTGTTGAAGGCGATCCGCGCCGCCAGGGTGTCCGACAGCGGCAGGTTCACCGCCCCGTTGACGCGGAAGTCGCTGTAGTTGCCGGCCTGGGCCGTGACATAGCCGCCGAAGCCGTCGAAATCGGGGTTGCGCTGGGTGATGAAGACCGCGCCGCCGGTAGCGTTCTGACCGGCGAAGGTGCCCTGCGGACCGCGCAGGACTTCCAGGCTCTGGATGTCGAACAGGGGCTCGTTCTGGAAGTAGGCCGGGAAGACCGCGACGCCGTCGCGATAGGTGATCACGCCCACGCCGACCGAGGAGTTGTTCTCGGTCTTGCCGATGCCGCGGATGTTGAAGCTGTTGCCCTGGCCCGAGTTCTGGACCGTCAGCGACGGCACCGAGAACTGCAGGGTCTCGATGTTCGAGACGCCCTTGTCCTGCAGCTGTTCGCCGCTCAGGACCGAAGCCGCGACGGCGGTAGTCTGCAGGTTCGACGTACGGCGCTCGGCGGTGACGACGACTTCGTCCAGCTGGCTCGCCTGCGGGTCGGCAGCGGCGGGCGCGGCCAGATCCTGAGCTTGGGCTGCGCCGGCCCACAGCAGGACAGCGGCGGATGTGGTGAGCCAGAGCTTTCCAGCCATGGGTAGCCTCCCTCTTGAATGCGTTTCCTGGCGATCTCGCGTCGCCATGGCCGAGAGAATGAGCACCGAAAATCGCTTCCGTCAACACTCATTCACACACGAGTGAATGTTGACATCGAAGGTCCTTCGATGGAATTGACGCCCATCGAGGCGTCGCAGAACGTCCACGGAAACGCGCGCCTCGGCGCGAGGGGAAGGAAGACCGGAATGCCCTTCATCACCAGCAACGGCACGCGCATCCACTGGGACCAGGGCGGGCAGGGGACGCCCATCCTGCTCATCATGGGCCACCGCTATTCCTCGGCCATGTGGTATCCGCTGAAGGAGGCGCTGGGCGACCGTTACCGCCTGATCTGGTTCGACAATCAGGGCACGGGCCAGAGCGAGGCGCGCCGCCGCACCTCCGTCGCCGACATGGCCTCGGACGCCCGGAGCGTGCTGGACGCCGCCGGGGTCGATACCGCTCACATCTACGGCGTCTCCATGGGCGGCGGCATCGCCCTGGAGTTCGGCATCCAGTACCCGGAACGCTGCCGCTCTCTCCTGCTGGGCTGCACCATGGCCAAGACGGCGGACATTCCGAAACGTCCCGGCTGGTTGATCACCCTGACTTACCGCCTGATGCCGCTCTTGAAGGCCCTGGCCCCCAACAAGTTCAAGCACGGCTACGGCGACGCCGCCCCCGACGATCGCATCGCCCGCGACATGGCCATGGCGGCCAAGGACCCGTTCGAACTCAAGGGCGTGATGGCCCAAGGCCACGCGATTAGCGGCTATTCCGTCGATCCCGCCGACGTCGCCGCGATCAAGACGCCGTCCCTCGTCCTGCACGGCACCCAGGACCTGCTGGTCCCCTACGAACAGGGGGTGAAGCTGTCGCAGATGATCCCGAACGCCCGCCTCGTCACCTTCCAGGACATCGGCCACAACTACTTCATCGGCGCCGGTGAACAGGCCAACGCCGCCGCCGACGCCTTCATGCAGGAGGTCGAAGCCGCCCGATGATCGAGGGATCTTCGATAATCCTCGACCGCTGGGAACTCCTCGACTTCGACCCCGGCCAGGGTTCGTCCGAGGGCTCGGGCTGGATGCCCATTTCCGCCCCCGGCGACGTCTACCGGGCCCTGATCGCCTCAGGCCGCCTCGACCACCCCTACCGCGACCGCAACGAGGCCGCCGCCGCCTGGGTCCGCGACCGCGAATGGTGGCAACGCACCACCTTCGTCGCTCCCGAAGTCGCCGCTGACGAGACGGTCGATCTGGTCTTCGACGGCCTCGACACCTTCGCTACGGTCTTCCTCGACGGCATCGAGATCGGTCGCGCCGACAACATGTTCCGCCCCTGGACCTTCCCGCTGACGGTGCAGCCCGGCCAGACCCACACCCTCGCCGTCCGCTTCGACCCCACCGCCGTCGCGCTGGAAGGCGTCGCCCCGCCCCCGCCCTGGGCCGCCTTCACCGACCGGATCAGCCGCTCCAAGCGCAACCTGATGCGAAAGGCCCAGTTCGGTTGGGGCTGGGACTGGGGTCCTGACCTCCCCACCGTCGGCATCTGGAAGGAAGCCCGCCTTGAAGTTCGCGCCAAGGCCCGCATCGCCGACGTCGCCTTCACCACCCTGACCGCCACCGACGCCCGCGCAGAAGCCCGCATCGACCTCGACCTGTCGGGCGTGACGGCTGGCCTCCACGCCCAGATCGTCCTGACCGACCCCGGCGGCGCCGAGGTCTTCCGCACCGACCGCGACGCCTTGGACAGCGCCCCCATCGCCCTGACCCTCGACCACCCCCGCCTCTGGTGGACCCACGACCTCGGCGACCAGCCCCTCTACGCCCTGACCGTCCGCCTCCTCGACGGCGACCGCCTTCTCGACCAAACCCGCCGCACGGTCGGCCTCCGCACCATCGCGCTCGACCAGTCCCCCGACCCCGACGAGCCCGGCGCGACCTTCTTCACCTTCGTGCTCAACGGCGTCCCGATCTTCGCCAAGGGCGCCTGCTGGGTCCCCACGACCTCCTTCGTCGGCGACGTCCAGTCGGAGCCCTACGACCGCCTGATCGCCCAGGCCGCCCGCGCCAACATGAACATGATCCGCGTCTGGGGCGGCGGCATCTACGAGCCCGACGCCTTCTACGACCTCTGCGACCAGCACGGCCTTCTGGTCTGGCAGGACTTCATGTTCGCCTGCGCCCCCTATCCGGACGACGCCGCCTTCGTCGCCTCGGTCCGCGCCGAGGTCGAGCATCAGGTCCGCCGCCTGCGCCATCACCCCTCGATGGCCCTCTGGTGCGGCAACAACGAGAACCAGGCGATCCACCGCATCAACGTCGATGTCTCCGGCGTCGGCACACCCCTGTGGGGCGCGATCCTCTATGACGACCTCATCCCCGGCCTCCTCGCCGACCTCGACCCGACCGTCCCCTACTGGCCGGGCAGCCCGTGGGGCGGCGCCAACCCCAACGGCATGAAGGCCGGCGACGTCCACGACTGGACCGTCTGGCACGGCATCCCCCCCATCCCCGACGACGTGATGAGCGAACCCTTCGGCTACGCCCCGGAGAAGATCGTCTTCCAGCGCTACGCCGAGGACACCGCCCGCTTCGTCTCCGAGTTCGGCATCCAGGCCGCCCCCGCGCTCGCCACCCTGAAACGCTGGATGGACCCCGCCGACCTCGACCCCGACAGCGAAGGTTTCCACCAGCGCATCAAGGACGAGTCGAAAAAGGCCCTGGCCATGATCGCCCCCGAGACCGGCCCCGCGACGTCGCTTCAGGACTACATCGACTTCACCCAGTGGACGCAGGCCGAAGGCCTGAAGTTCGGCATCGAGCATTTCCGCCGTCGCCGCCCCCACTGCTCGGGCGCCCTGCTCTGGCAGTTCAACGACTGCTGGCCCTGCGTCAGCTGGAGCCTGGTCGACTACGACGGGGTGGAAAAGGCCGCCTTCCACGCCGTCCGCCGCGCCTTCGCCCCCGTCCTCGCCTCGTTCAAGGCGCTGGAGGACGGCCAGGCCGAGCTCTGGATCACCAACGATACGCGCACATCCGCCGCCGGCCGCGCCGTCATCGAGACCGCCCGCCTGTCCGGCGTCGTCCTCCGCTCCGAAGAGATCGCCTTCGACATCCCGCCGGGCGCCAGCCGCCCCATCTGGACCGGCTCCGCCCCGACTGCCCGCGATCAGGTCCTGACCGTCCACGCCCCGGACGCGGTCTTCGCCCCCAACCGCATGCTGCCGGGCCCCATCGCCCGCGTCGCCCTGGACCGGAAGACCCGGCCCGGGATCGTCATCCGCATGTGTTCGGACGGTTCGCTGCACATCGAGCTGGAGGCCTCGGCCTACGTCGCCTTCGTGCATTTCGTCTCGGCCCGCGCCGACCTGATCTTCAGCGACAACCATTTCGACATGCCGGCCGGCAGCCGCCGCACGATCCAGGTCACCGGCGCCGCGCCCGTCATCTCCGCCGACATCACCCTCCGCTGCTGGAACGACCGCTAGTCGCCGTACCTACGTCACCTCTCCATCGAAGATGGGGAGGACAGGCCGCGGGCAGCGGCCAGGAGGGGGCGAGACGGTCTCGACAGGCGAGCACCAGAGCCCTCTCCCCTTGCGGGAGAGGGAGGCGGCGCACGGCGGCGTAGCCGTCGTTCTTGCGCCGACGGGTGAGGGGTGAAACTCACCCTGACCGAGCGAGCACCGGGCCCATCTCGGCTGCGTCCTCGTACCCCTCATCCGTCGGGCTTCGCCCGCCACCTTCTCCCGCAAGGGGAGAAGGAAGACGCTGAAGTTGGCAAAGCATCGTCCGATTTCGCCAACGATTCCAACGCCCCGAACTTCTAAGACCCCTCCGAACTGGCGCCCCTGAAAACGCGCGTACACTTCTCCTCGTCCCACCGCATGGGGAAGGCGTCCTGGGCCCAGGACCCGGACGTGCGATGGGGCGCGATCGAGCGGGAAACCGCATCGTGGATCCGACCGAGGACCCTGATCCGGCGTTGAACCTGGCTCAGTAGAGGCACGAACCGGCGCTGATGCAGGACTGTCCACGGGGCGTGAAACCGTGGAGCCCGGAGGGGCCTGAAACCCTCCGCCCGTCGTGGGCTTAAGGGCCCCGCCTGGCCGCCCCCCACCCGGTCTCCGCCTTCGGCTCCGACCACCCTCCCCGAGGGGGAGGGAGAAGATCTCATTCAACCTTTCCACCTTGCCACCACGCCCCCCATCCGCTCCCATCATCCCATGCGCCCCCATCCCGTCTTCGCCGACATGCCGGTGACCATCTTCGAGATCATGTCCGGCCTCGCTCGCCAGCACGACGCCATCAATCTCGGTCAGGGATTCCCCGACGATCAGGGCCCTGAAAGCCTGCGCCGCCTCGCCGCCGACGCCCTGATGACCGGCTCCAACCAGTACGCCCCTTCGCGCGGCCTGCCGGAGCTGCGCCACGCCGTCGTCGAACACTATGGCCGTATGCACGACGTCCCGCTCCAGTTCGACGGCGTCCTGATCACCTCCGGCGCCACCGAGGCCATCGCCGCCTCCATCTCGGCCTACGTCAATCCGGGCGATGAGGTCGTCATCTTCGAGCCCGCTTACGATGCCTACCGTCCCCTGATCGAGCGCGCCGGCGGCGTCGCCGTCGCGGTCCGTCTCGACCCGCCGACCTGGCGTCTGACCGAGGCCATGATCGAGGCCGCGATCACGCCCCGCACCCGCGCCCTCGTCTTCAACAATCCGCACAACCCCACCGCCCGCGCCTTCGACGCCGGGGAGGTCGCCGCCCTCGCCCGGTCTTGCGTCCGTCACGACCTGATCGCCATCAGCGACGAGGTTTGGGAGCATGTGATCTTCGACGCCCGCCGCCACCGCTCCCTGATCGCCGAGCCCGGCATGGCGGCCCGCACGCTCAAGATCGGCTCGGCGGGCAAGATGTTCGGCATGACGGGCTGGAAGATCGGCTTCGTCTGCGGCGATCCGGCGCTGGTCGATCCGGTCGCCAAGGCGCACCAGTTCCTGACCTTCGCCACCCCGCCGAACCTGCAAAGCGCCGTCGCCGCCGGTCTCGCCTGGGACGCCTCCGCCTTCACCGAGATGCAGCAGGGCCTGCAAGGCTCCCGCGACCGACTGGCGTCAGGCCTTCAGGCGCAGGGCTTCGTCCTGACCCCCAGCGAAGGCGCCTATTTCCTCGGCGTGGATCTCAAGGCCTCCGGCATCGCCCTCGACGACGAAACCTTCTGCCGCCGCGTGGTCGCGGAGTTCGGCGTCGCGGCCATCCCTCTTTCGGCCTTCGTCACCGGGAGAGGGGAAGGCTCCACCGTCCGCCTCTGCTTCGCCAAGGCGGACGCCGTCCTCGATCAGGCCGTCGAACGCCTCGGCCGCGCCGCGACGGCGCTTCGCTAGAGGAGGCTCACTCGTAGTCGATGCTCAGCGGGATCGCCGCGCTCACCTCGGTGATGACCAGACCGGGCGCCCGGCGCAGCCTCCCGCCGACGTGCAGCCGGTCGAACCCGTTGGCGTCCATCCGCGCCGTCAGGGTCTCGGAAATGTCGCCGGAGTTGTCGCTGCGCAGGGTGAAGGTGTCGATCATCGAGCCCAGACCGTCGGCCTTGATCGACCCGGGCAACTGCACCCGATAGATGCGGCCTGGATCGCCGGTCACCTCGATGATGGCCTCGGTCGTGCCGCCGCCGACGGCGTCGACCTGGCCGCCCGTCGCCTCGAAGCCCATCGGCCGGATGCCGGTCACGGTCAGGGCGCGTTCGATGGTGATGCTGGCCGTGGCCGGGCGCTGCTGGGCCAGGGCCGGGGCCGCCATGGCGCAGAGGGCGACGACGGTCAGGGTGACGAGACGGATCATGCCCGCGGCTCCGTGGAGGGAATGCGAATGAAGATGTCGCCGGCGCGGACGAAGCCGCCGGACGGAGGCGCGACCACCTCGGGCGCGTCCTCCAGCGAAAGGCCCAGGGCCTGGGCCTGTTCGGGGTCCAGTTCGATGCGATACCGGCCCGGCCGGACGCCTTCGATGAAGGCCACCCCGCCGTGATCGGTGCGGACCGAGAGGGCCTCGCCGCCGCCGTCCGGAACCAGCTTCAGGTTCACCGCCGCCAGGGTGCGGGCCTCGCCGCCGCGACGCAGACGCACCGTGATCTCGACCTCGCTGGTGATCTGCATCGGATAGTTCACGACGGCGGTCTGACCCGGCCGGGGCACGACCTCGACCGCCCCGGTCGGTCCGACCAGGAAGGGATCGTCGACCCCCTCCAGATTGACCCGCATCCGCACCCCGCCGCCATCGCCCAGACCGCTGGCCAGGACTTGACCGTCGATGCCGGTCACCGCCGCGCCGGAGGGGGCCTCCAGCACTACGTTGCGGACCGGCCGCTCGCCGGCGTCCCTGACCCCGTCGCCGTCGGCGTCGACATAGGCGTCCAGCGCCACCGATCCGCCGGTCGAGACGCCGGGCCGGGTGACGCGATACCGCTGCGAGAAGGGATCGAAGCCGATGCCGAAGCCGAACCGCAGACCCACGGTCCACTCGCCGTTCAGCGTCTCGTAGGCGGTGGTCAGGGAGACGTCGAAGCGGGGCGCCCGATAGAGGGCCGAGGCCTGAACCGTCGTCGCGTTGAAGGTCCGCAGGGCCTGGATCACGCTGACGCGGACCGCGCCGATCTCGCGAATCGGGAAGTCGACGTTGACATAGGCGGTGTCGATCCCGGCGTCGGGACCCAGTTCGTAGGAGAGACCGCCCCGCAGCTGCGCCCGGGCGGCGATCAGGGTGGCGATGTCCAGCGCCCCGATCAGGCGGTAGCGACGCCCCTCGGCCAGGGTCTCACTCTCGTAGCCCAGGCTGTTGGACACATAGTAGCGGTCGATCGGCGCCGAGGTCCGCGCCTGGGCGGTGAACAGGTCCGTGCCGTCGGTGCGCTCGATCCGGCGCATGTCCAGCGACACGGGCAGGGCGGTCGAGCCGATGTGGACCTGGGCGTCGGCCCTGAGGTCGGAGGCCCGCACCAGGGCGACCGTGTCGGTCAGGCCGAACTGGCGCGTCTCGTCGATGAAGTCGCCGCTGTATTCCGAATGCCGCCCGACCACGGAGACGCCGAAGGCCCGTCCGGCCAGGCCGACGTTGGTCGCTTCGCCGCCCAGGTCGTCGCGGGCGAAATCGATCTGGGCCGCCACCGATCCCAGAGAGGAACGCAGACCCAGCAGCCCGACGTCGCGGGTCTCCCGGCGGCGCGGCGTATAGCGGGCGCCGCCGCCGCTCAGCGTCAGGGTCGGCGACAGGCCGTAGTCGAACAGGGCGGACATCCTCAGCGGCCCGACCGCCATGTCGGTCACGGTGTTCTCACCGATCTCGAACACCGGCCGGTTCTGTTCGACCGCCCCCATGCGAAGGACGAAGGCGCCGGCCGCGACCTGGCCGGTGCCGAAATTGACGCGGCGAACCTCTTCCCGCGTCTGCCCCTGCGGCCCGTAGAAGACCAGGCGGATGGTATTCAGACCGAAGGTCAGCGGCACGTCCAGGAACTCGTACCGGCCCTGCGCCGCCGTCGCCTGGGTCGCCTGCAGCACCTCGTTGACGTAGAGCTCGACGTCTTCGCCCAGCGGCAGTTCGCCCCGCAGATCCAGCGGCGTGGACAGGTCCAGCGCCACCAGGGGGGCGGAGGTGTAATAGACCCCGCGACCGCTGACGCTGCCGGCCCCGATGGACATGGAGGGGGTGAAGACGTCGCCGACCCCGGCCCGCGTGGCGCCCAGGAAGCCCAGCGCCCGACCGTCCGGATCCTTGCGCTCAAACTGGACCCGCGCGGTGTTCAGCTCGCCGTCCTGGTTCGATCCGACGAAGCCCTGGAAGCCCGTGTAGAGCAGGTCGCCCGCCATCCGCAGGTCGTAGCTGCGCACCTGATTGCTGCCGTCCCGCGCGATCTGGCCGCCCAGATTGACGTCGAAGGCCGGGGGGGTGAAGGCGCGATAGGGCGTCTCGATCCGCTGGGGCGGCGCCTCGACCGCGCCGAAGCTCAGGCCGGCCGCCCGTTGCTCCCGCGCCAGCCTCTCCTGGAAGGGCAGGGGCTGGGTCGGGATGACCGTCAGGGTCTGGGCGTTGATGTCGGCCCGCAGCTTCAGCGGCAGGATCTTTTCCAGGAGGTCGGTGCGGACGTAGATGTCGCCGTCGTACATCGCCGCATAGCCCGGCTCGAACCGGGTCACCGTCGTTCCGACCGTCGCCTCTCGGGTCCGAAGGTCGATGCTGATCGGCGTCTCGCGCGAGCCGAACCAGCCTTCGGCCCGCCCCGTCGCCGGAAACACGCCGACCGCGAAGTCCAGGACGCGTGAAAACTCGCCCAGCGGCACGAAGACGCCGGCGCGGGAGCCATAGACGTTCATCGTCTCGGCCAGCTGATAGCCGTCCGCCGTCACCTCCATGAACAGAAGGTCGTCGGGGCTGAAGGGCTGGGGACTGGCGGCCTGGGCCAGCTCGCCGACCAGGGTCTGGGATCGGGCAGGCTCGGTCGCGCCGAACAGGGCCAGTCCGGCGACCACGGCGGCCGCGAACGGGCGGGGCGGGATCATGAGCCGGGAATGACCATCGTCGCGAGCTGGGCGCCGGCCTTGGTGTCGTCGTCCTTGTAGACGATCCGCAGCGGAGTCCCCTCGGGCAGGGCCTCGCCGAGGGGGGCGATCACGGTGCGGCGCTCGATCTCCGGATAGACGGCGACCCCGCGGACCATGGTGACCAGACGCTCGGCGGGACCGTCGCCCGCATAGATCTCCACGTCGCCATAGACCGAATTGGCGCCCAGCCGGACCAGATCCAGCTGGATCGCGCCGTTCGGGGCGCCGTCCACGGCCGGCAGTCGCTTCACGCCGTCGATGCCGGCGCGGGCGTCTACGGCGCCTTCGCGGATGATCAGGGGAATACTGATGCTGAACAGGGCCACGACCTGCAGCGACACCTCGTCGGCGCCGGCGGTGGCGGCCTGATCGACGGTGAAGCCGCTGTCCTCGGGAGGCAGGGCCGTGACCGTCAGGTGGGTGCGATACTCGTGCGCCTCGCCGGTCGCCGGCGGGCGGACCCGAACGCGGATGACCTGGCTCTCGCGCGGCTGCAGTGTCACGCGGCGGGGCGTGTACTGGATGAACTCGGCCGCCGACAGGCTGCGCATCGGCTCGGTGACGTCTGAGGCCAGGACGATCTGGCCGTCCGCCTGCATGGCGCGGTCCACCAGCTCGACCGCATAGGTCGCCGGGGCGTCGCCCTGGTTGAAGACATAGACCGAGGCGGACCGTCCGCTTTCGTTGAAGGTCACCCGGCGAGGCGAGATGTTCAGATCCGCCCCGACCTGCGCCGAAGCTGCGCCGGCCCAGGCCGTGAGGGCCAGGGCGAGCGATGCGGCGATCATGGACTTCAACATGGACGGGCCTTCGGTCTGCGTCGCGGCGATGTTACCGCCGCCGGCTTTTCCTACTCGTTAACCGAGAGAGGGCCGGCGGTTCGCCCGATCAGTTGTAGGCGGCCGAGACGGTGAAGGTGCCGGTGTAGGCGCCGGTGGTGGTGGTCGAGGCGACCGGCACGGTGCCGCCGACGTTGAAGACCAGGGTGCCGGCTGCGCCGAGGGCGTTGCTCAGGGTCTGGCTGCCGGCCGAGCCGGTCAGGTTGTTGTTCGTCGTGACGGTCAGGGTGTCCGAACCGTTGGCCATGGTGAAGGTGGCCGGGATGGTGACCGAGATCGACTGACCGCCTTCACCGGCGACGGTGAACTGCGAGGCCTGCGGCGTGTCGCCCGAGGCCAGACCGACCACGCCGCCGGTGACGCTGCGGACGCCCGCGGCGCTGACGACGGCCGTGCCCGAACCCGTGCCGGGGCGGACGACGGTGCCGAACTTCAGATCGGCGTTCTTGGTGATGGTCAGCGGGCGGATGATGGTGATGGAGCCCGTACCCGTCGTCGAGGCGCTCGACTGGGCCATGGCGGGGGCGGCGACGGCGACGGCGGCAAGAGCGGCGGCGGCGGCGATCAGCTTGTTCATTTGAAGTCTCCGACGAGCGGTTGCGATGAATGTGATCGCTTGTTGCTCCTCAGCGGGTGGGGCGGTCCATCTCGAGACCGGTCTATAAGGCTCAAATCGAACCAAAGTTATACGACTCCAACAAAGTAGTATTCGCATTGAAATTGCAGTGTATTATTTTGATACAGCCATCATGCTTAAAAATAGGTAAGTAATGTATACCTTTTGTTAACCTCGTTCGCGGAAATCTGCCACTCTGGGTTGGTCTGTCGGCCTGACTCGCTCCGATAATCCGAGTAACCGACATGCGCTGGATAGTTCTCATCGTCGACGACCACCCGCTGGTGGGTGAGGCGTTCGAGCTGTCGATCCGCGCCGCCTATCCCCACATCGACGTGGGCCGGGTCGCCTCGGCGGCGGAAGCCGAGACCTTTGTCCGCGCCAACGCCTCGCGCATTCAGCTGGTGCTGCTGGATCTGATGCTGCCCGACGCCACCGGCTTCAGCGCCCTGATCCGGCTGCAGCAGCTCTTGCCGGATCGTCCGATCGCCATCGTCTCGGCGCGTGCGGACGCCCATGCGGTGGCCATGGCCCGCACCTTCGGCGTCGCCTCCTATCTGTCGAAGTCGGCGCCCGTGTCCGAACTGGTCAATGCCGTCGGCGCGATCCTGCGGGGGGAAAGCCTGTTCCCGGCAGACACCAAGCCGCCTTCTCCGGCGGCCGAGACCTTCACCAAACAGCTGGCCAGTCTGTCGGCGACCCAGCTCAAGGTCCTGACGGCGCTGGCGGACGGGCGGCTGAACAAACAGATCGCCGGCGACATGAACATCACCGAGGGCACGGTGAAACAGCACCTGTCGACCATCTTCAAGAAGTTGGGCGTCAACAACAGAAGCCAGGCCATCCTGGCCATCCGCCCCTATCTCAACGACATGGACCAGGACTGAACTCAGTCCGACGCGGCCTCGGCCAGTCGTTGTTCCAGTAGGCCCAGGTGTTCGGCGTTGGGCGTCCGGCCGGCGACATATTCGTCGTCCACGGCCATGGCGGCCGCGCTGAGGGCCGGATAGCCGAAGGTCCCGGCGGCTCCGGCGATATTGTGCGCCAACCGTCTCAGCTCATCCGCGCCGAGGTCTTCCGTCATCAGGACGCGCAGACGCGCCAGATCGTCAGCGGCGCGCTTTCGGAAGCGCTCGCGCAGCGGGGCGAGCGGGTCGTTCACCAGGCGTCCAGATGATCGCGAACCTGACCCGCCAGGCTCATGGGGTCGAACGGTTTCACGATCACGGCGATGGCGCCCAGGTCCAGAAAGCGGCTCTTTTCCTGGGCCTGGGCGCGTGCGGTCATGAAGATGACCGGCGTCTTTTCATGATGGGGCAGCTGGCGCAGGCGCTCCAGCGTCCCCGGCCCGTCCAGTTCCGGCATCATGACGTCCAACAGGATCACGTCGGGGCGCCAGTCGCTTTCCAGCACGGTCAGGGCCTCCGCGCCGGACGCCGCCGACCGGACCTCGATCTCCGGGTCGATGCCGAGAGACATGGCCGCCACCTCGCGGATGTCCGGTTCGTCGTCGACGTGCAGAATTCTAAGCATCCGCGTTTCCCTCCGTTTCTACTTTTCGTCCTTGGGGCTGGTCAGACGGCGGACCGTGCGGGTCAGGCCGGCCAGCGAGGTGCGGGACTTGGTCAGGACCGCCTCGACCCGGTTGGCCAGGGCGCCGTCCATCTCCTGGGCCGAGTAGATGACGACCGGAACGGTCCGCCCGTGTTCGTCGCCGAGATCGCCCAGCAGTTCCAGACCCGACCCGTCCGGCAGGCCCAGGTCCAGAATGACCAGATCCGGCTTGTTGCGCGCCAGGGCCGCCCGCGCGGCCGCCAGGCTTTCCATGCCGATCATCTCTGCCGTGCCGTTCAGGGCCGCTGCGGTCACTTCAAGAATGTCCCGGTCGTCGTCGACGTGCAGGATCAGCGGCTTCCGGTCCGCCACCCGCTCGTAGATGGCGGCCACCGCCTCGCGCAGCCGGGTCTGGTCGAACGGCTTCTCCATCCAGTCGACCACTTCCAGCGACCGGCCCCGCGCCTTGCCCCGCGCCGTATCGGCCGAGACGACCACGACGGGCAGGTCGCGGGTCTGCTCTCCGGCTCTCAGGGCGCGGATCAGGCTGATGCCGTCGGCGTCCGGCAGTTGCAGATCGACCAGCACAGCGTCGTAGACCCCCGTCCGCGCCGCCGACAGGCCTTCTCGGCTGGTCGCCGCGACATCGGCGGCGAACCCGTCGCTCTCCAGCATGGTGCGCAGCACTTCGGCGGCGTCGGCGTCGTCCTCGACGATCAACAGGCGCGGCCCGTCGCTCTCGATGCTGTTGGCGTTGTCCGAGGCCAGGGGCAGGTCCAGATAGAAGGTCGCGCCCTCGCCCTCGGCGGATTCGAACCACAGCCGTCCGCCATGGCGTTCGGCGATCTCGCGCGCGATGGCGAGGCCCAGGCCCGTCCCGCCCTTGGCGCGGGTGTCGGATCCGTCGGCCTGGGCGAATTTCGAGAAGATGCGGGAGCGGAAACTGTCCGGAATGCCCGGCCCCTGGTCGACGACGCTCAGCCGCGCCAGACGCCGCTCCGGATCGACCGTCACTCGCACCTCACCGCCGCGCGGCGAGAATTTCGACGCGTTGGACAGAAGGTTGGTCACCACCTGGATCAGGCGGTCGGCGTCGCCCCGCACCGGCGCGGCCTCGCCCTCGGCGAGCGTGAGCCTGACGCCCAGTTCGTCGGCATAGCCGCGAACGCCTTCCACGGCCCGCGCCGCCACCTCGCGCAGGTCCAGCGGCGCCATCTCCAGCCGCAATTTGCCGGACTCGATCTTTTCGATGTCGAGGATGTCGTTGATCAGCCGGACCAGTCGCTGGCTGTTCGCCTGGGCGATCTGGATCAGTCGTCCGGCCTTCTCCGGCAGGGCCCCCGCCGCTCCACCGGCCAGCAGACCCAGGGATCCGGCGATGGAAGTGAGGGGGGTACGCAGTTCGTGGCTGACGGTCGAGACGAACTCGTCCTTCAACTGCTCGATCCGGCGCCGTTCGGAAATGTCGCGGACCACGGCCACAATGTGTGTGCCGGTCGGCAGCTGCATGGCGCCCAGGGCCACATCGACCGGGAAGCTGTCGCCGTTCTTTCGCGTCGCCTCCATCTGGCGCAACAGGCCGCCTTCCAGCGCGCCTTGGGACGCGCCCAGCCGTTTCAGGAATTCGCCCTCGCCGTCGGGGGCGATGTCGAGCATCAACGAGATGTCACGACGACCCAGTTCCTGGGCCGAATAGCCGAACATCCGCTCCGCGGCGGCGTTCATCGTCTCCACGCTGCCGCTGGGGTTCAGGGTGATGATGCCGTCGATGGCCCCGTCGAAGATCGCCGACTGGCGCGTCGTCGTCGCCTGCAGATCGTTCAGCATGAGCTGACGCGTGAGCGTATAGCGCCACATCAGGAAGGCCGTCGCGGCCACCGCGCCCAGCAGGGCCAGGAACAGGGCGCCGACCATGAACTCGGTCCGTGCGGTCCGGTCCTGGGCCGCCTTGGCGTAGGCGTCCAGTTCCGCCGCCTCGGTCTCTGTCATGCGCGCCACGATGGTCCGCACATCGTCCATGATCGCCTTGCCGCGCCCCGAGGCGACCACCGCGATACCGGCCGCCGCACCCTCGTTGTCGCGCGTGTCGATGACCCGCTGCATCTCTTCGGTCTTGCGACGGGCGAGGACTTCCAACTGCGCGAAGTCCGCCGCCTGGGCGTCGCCCTCGTCGAACAACTGGGCCAGGGCCAGCATCTGGTCGTCTAGTTGCTCGGTGGCCCGGTCATAGGGTTCGAGGAATCGCTCCTCGCCCGTGATCACGTAACCGCGCTGGCCGGTCTCCGCGTCCTGCAGCAGGGAGAAGACACGTTGAATTTGAGAGCGAGTCTCATACGACCGATCCATCTCGGCGCGCACGGTGCGGTTGCTGCGGAATTCGTTCGCCAATTCCAGACCGACGAAGACGAGCAGCAGGGGGACCAGAATCGCCGCGATGATCGACGGCGCCCTCGATCGGGTCAGTAACGCTTGACGCTGCCCTGTCACGAGCGCGTATCCTGACCGGCGTCAGGACAACCAAGGGAGGCGGCTCGGATGAAGGTCTGCGTCATAGACGACGATCCGTTGATGCTGGAACACGTGGCCGAGATGGTCATGGGGCTCGGATTCGAAGTCGTTACCGCGACCAATGTGGATACGGGACTAAGACTGGTTGAATCGCAAGGTTCGGATGCCGCCGTCGTCGATATCCTGATGCCCGACCGCGATGGCCTGACCTTCATCATGGAGGTGCGGCGCATTCGGCCGGACCTGCGGATCGTCGCAATCTCCGGTGGCGGACGCCTGGGCGCCGGCAGTCTGCTCAGCATGGCGGGCGGCCTGGGCGCCGACGCGACCCTGGTGAAGCCCTTCTCCTCGACCGATCTGTCCCACGCCCTGAGCGCGCCCAAGGCCGGTTAGACGGCCCGATCAATCTAGAGATGCGCCGACTTGCCGTGCGCGATCAACAGCTTGGCCTTATGGTTGCCAACTGAGGGTCAGTCCGATGGTGCGAGGGCGAAGCGGCGTCATGGCCAGCCCTTCGGGCAGTCGGAAAGGATCGCCGAAGGCGAAGGTGTTGGCCTCGGTGTCGAACGGATTGTCCACGAAGGCCGTCGCGGCCCATGACGCACCCTCGACGCCCACGGAAACGCGGCCGGTCATGTAATCTCCCATGCGCGAACGCCTCTGGGCGTCGAAGGTCAGCCGCGAGGCCCCGACATAGGCCACATGGCCGTCCGCGCGCAGGTCCAGGTCCCGCCACAGCCTGCGATGATAGGAGACCGCCACATTGGCGGAGAGGGCCGGCACCCCAGGCAATCCGGCGTCGCCGCGCGAGTTGAAGACCGCGCTCGGCCGGGTGATCTCGGGATCGGCGAAAAGGGCGTTGGTGCGAATCTCAAGACTGGCGACCGGCTGCCAGGTCGTCTCGATCTCCAGTCCCTTGTTGGCGCCGTCCCCGACATTGACCGCATAGGCCAGTCCGCTGGGCAGATACTGGTCGCTCTGGATATTGTCCCAGCGGGCCACGAAGGCCGCGATCCGGGTCCGGAGCGTGCCGTTCAGGAAGAACCCCTTGGCCCCGCCTTCGTAGTTCCAGAGGGTATCGGCCTGATACCGGCGTCCTGGCGACCCGACGGTGTTCAGGAAGGCCTGGCCCGCCGGTCCGGCCGTGTTGAAGCCGCCGGTCCGGTGTCCCTGACTGACCTGGGCGTAGAGGTTCCAGTCCGCGTTCAGCCGGTAGGCGAGGGCCAGCTTGGGCGAGAAGCCCTCGTCGCGGCCCTGTCCGCTGAACCGCCGCTCGAACGCGCCCTGATGCATGATCGAGCCGACGCTGTAGTCGGTGTCGTAGAGCCGTCCGCCGGCCGTGACGCTGAGCCGGGAGGTCAGGTCGTAGGTCATCTCTCCGAAGGCGGCCAGTTCGTGCAGGTGGTCGCTCCGCATCTCGGCGTAGGCCAGAGCGGGGATAGGTTGCAGGGCGGACACCGTCGTATCGGTCCGGGTGTCGTTGACGGACATGAAGACGCCCGCCAGCCAGCGGAACCGCCGGTCGCGGGGCGAGGACAGGGTCACTTCCCCGGTCAGCAGCTCGATGTCCTTGTCTTCGTCCATGGCGCCGATCAACTGGCGCGATCCGAACCGGAACAGGGCAGGGGAGGCGTCGAACCGGCTCTGGAACCGATGCCGGACATAGCCAAGCGAGGCGTCCAGCCGGCCCCAGTCGGCTTGTCCGTCGATGGAGGCGTAGGCGGCGTCGAAGGTGTTCTCGTACGGTTCGCGCACCAGATTGGCCCGGCGGAACGCCCCCAGGCCCCGGATCACATAGTGGGTGTCTTCGGTGTTGATCGACTGATGGACCAGCCCGGCGTCCAGGTTCCATTCCGGCCCGAGCCGCCCCGCGAACGATACCCGCCCGCCCCGACGTCCGCCCTCGTTCACCTGCGGCAGGTTCAGGGCGACGTCGTTGATATAGCCGGAGAATTCCTCTTCATAGGCCACGGCCCGGATCGCAGCCTGGCCGTCGAACAAAGGCAGGTTGACCATGGCCGAATAGTCGCTGTTCCATCCGCCAGAGCGCGTATGCGACCGGGTCGCCGAAACGTTGCCGTAAAAGGCGTCCGGATCGGGCTGACGCGTCACGGTGCGGATCACTCCGCCGATGGGGCCGGTGCCGTAGAGCGTTCCTTGCGGCCCGCGCAGCACCTCGACCCGGTCGATGTCGACCAGTTTCAGGTCCGGGTCCGGCGCGCTGTAGGTGATCGGGATCTGGTTCAGATACAGCGCCACCGTCGACTGGGTCAGGCCCGTGAAGGCGCCGTCCGACATCCCGCGCAGCAGGATCTTGTTCCGCCCCGACCCCAAGTTGGTCACCGTCATGCCCGCCGTCAGGGAGGCGACGCCGATCATGTCGCTGACCCCGCCCCGCTCGACCTGGACGCCCGCGATGGCGGTCAGGGCGGCGGCCACCGCTTCCGGCGTCTCGGAGCGGCGTTCGATGGTGACGACGATGTCGCTGAGGCGCGTTTCGGTCGCCGCGTCCAGAACCTCGACCAGCGCCGCTGGCCAGGCGCTGGGGAGGGGCGGCGGTGGCGGCGCCAAGGCGGTCCGTCCGGCCCGGATCAGGATGGCGCCGTCCGCCCGCACGGCGCCGGAACAGCTTGATCCGGCCAGCAGACGGTTCAAGGCGGCGTTCAACGACATGGAGCCGCTCAAAGCCGTGGCCGTTCCCCGGCAGGCGCGGATATCGCCACCCAGCGAGCGCCGGGTCTGCAGGGCCAGGGTCAGCAGGGCCTCGTCGGCCCGCTGGCGCGGAATGTTCAGATTGTAGGCTTCGGGCGCACGACTTTGCGCCAGCGCAGGGGTGTGGGCCGCGCCGGCCGCCAGCAAGGTCAGGATCGCCCAGGGAGTCGCCGATCGGCGACGCGCAGGTCTACCCGCCGTCACGCGCCGTCAGGCGAATCCCGTCGTTCGCTCGGGTTGCCCTGATCGGAACGAAATCCTGCAACTGTCTCAACATCGTATCCTCGTCGCCGATACGAAGCGCGCCGGTGAAACGGAGCGCCCGGGCGGACTCCGACACATTAACCGGCTTGTTGAGATAACGCGACAGGTCGTCGGCGACCTTGCCCAGTTCGGCTTCCCGATAGACCAGAACCCCCTCGCGCCAGGTGGAGGTCTGCAGAGGATCGACGCTGGACATGACGACGGCCGTCGTTCCGTCCTGCACCATCTGTTCGCCGACGCCCAGTCGAACCGGCTGGGCCATCGCGGCCCCCGAGACGGCGACCAGGCCACGCTGGACTCCCACGGCGAAATGCCCGCCGTGGCTCAGGACGTTGAACGCGGTCCCCAGGACCCGGATTTCATGCTCGTCGGCCGCGATGGTGAACGGGCGCGAGGCGTCGTGCGTGACGTCGAACGCGACCTCGCCGCCGGTCATCTCGACCTCGCGGTCGTGCTTGCCGATGCGGACGCGCAGGTCGGAATGCCGGTTCATCGACAGACGCGACCCGTCCGACAGCACGACCTCGCGCGGAGCGTCGGCGGTGCTGTAGGTCGCGAACCGGCCTTCGCCGCTGATTTCGGGCCACAGGCCGACCACCATCACGGCCGCCGCCGCCGCCGCCGTCGCCATCAGGGGCGCCAGCCAGGCCCGGCCGGAGCGGGCGCCGCGCGGCAGGGGGGCGGAATCGTTCGCCGCGATCGGGGTCACGACGACCTCGGCGGTCGGCTGGTCCTCAAGGGCCACCCAGACCTGTTCGATCAGGTCATAGGCCCTGCCGTGGGCGGCGTCCGCCTCCAGCCAGGTCCGGAAATCCAGCCAGGCGCTTTCCGGCGCGTCGGCGTCGCTTAGCCGGACGAACCAGTTCAAGGCCTGATCGTGGATGTCTTGGGTGGTCATGCGTGCGGAAGCCGGGTTCGCGTCGGCCGCGCCGACGTCTGACCCTTAGACGGCGCCGCCATGGGGGCGCCTCCACCAAAGGTCGCATAAATTTCGCCGATACCCGCTTTCATCGTCCCACCTTGGCGGTAAGGACCTTAAGCGCGCTCATCATGTGCTTTTCAACGGTGCTCTTGGAGACGCTCAGGTTCCGGGCGACCTCGGCGTAGCTCAGCTCGTAGAATTTGTGCAGGCGGAAGATGGCGCGCGTCTTGTCGGGCAGGGCGTCCACCGCCTGCAACAGGATCGCCAGCTTCTCCCGGCCCAGCACGACCGCTTCGGCCGAAGGGGCGTCGTCCAGGTCCTCGGTCGGTCCGGCGACGTGGGCGACGTTGCGCCAGGCGGCGTCGCGAGCTGACGACCGCCGCCCCGACCGCCAGCGATCCATCATCAGGTTGGACGCCAGTCGATAGAGATAGGCGCGGGGCTCGCGCACCTCCGCGTCGGCGTCGATGCCGACCACCTTCAGATAGAGATCCTGCAACAGGTCCTCGACGTCGGCGGCGGGGCCCAGGCGCGCCTGGAAGAAGCGACGCATCGCTTCTCGCTGCTCGAAATAGGTCGTCAGCAACGCGGGTGCTGGCGGCGCGGTCAAAGCCCTGAAATCCTTTCGTCTCCGGTCCCTCCGAACGCCCCAGCGCGCAAGGATTCACCGTGAAGAGGTAATGCCGCGCCGGAATTGATGAGGCAAGCGCCTCGGTCCTTCGGCGGCCTTGATGATTCAGAGCATTTTTCTTTGAGGCGGTCGCCGTGTCGCGACGTCTTTTCTCTGAGGCCGCGATCGCGGCCGTCGATGAGGGCTTGATGTACGACCTTTGGCGTTCGGGTTTCGTCAGACGATCACTCGCCGGCGTTCACGCCGGCGGCATGGTCGCGCGCGATGTGACCTGGCTGCCGGACCAGGGTCCCTTCGCCTATGTCGCCGATCCGTTCGCGATCGAGCGTGACGGCCGCCTGACCGTCTTCGCCGAACATTTCGACTATCGCAGCCGTCGCGGCGAGATCCGTTACTTCCAGTACGACGCCTCGAACGCCTTGGTCGGCGAGGGCGTCGCCCTGGCCGAGCCCTATCACCTGTCCTACCCCTCGCTGATCGAGGACGGCGGCGAACTCTACATGCTGCCCGAGGGCTACAAGTCCGGCGGCCTGACCCTGTATCGCTGCGTCCGCTTCCCCGATCAGTGGGAGCCGGCGCACCGCATCCTCGACGTTCCCGCCATCGACGCGACCGTCGTGAAGCACGGCGGCCGGTGGTGGATGTTCTACGCCCTGCCGGGTCCGGCCGATCGCGCCATGCGCGAACTGCACGTCGCATACGCCGACGCCCTGACCGGTCCCTGGACCCCGCATTCCGGCAATCCGGTCTGTTCCGGCTTCCACGCCTCGCGCCCCGGCGGCACGGCGTTCGAGGTCGACGGCGTCCTGCATCTGCCGGTCCAGGACTGTGCCGAAACCTACGGCGCGGCGATCAATGTGCGCGGATCGAAGCGCTTACTGCGGAAACCTTCGAGGCCTCGGTCGTTAGGAGATGGGACGCCTACGATCTCCTGGACGGCTACGTGGACGGTTTCCACACCCTGTCCGGGCAGGGAGACCTGACGTGCATCGACGTGAAGAGCATCAAGCGCTCGCCCGCCGAGGGCTGGGTCCGCACCCAGTACAAGGTCCGCCGCCTGCTGGGCCTGAATGGCCCACGCGCGCGTCGTCGCTCGACCTCCCAGACCCCCGCCCAGTTCGCCGGACAAAGAGCCTGAGTATGCGTGTCGCCGTCGTCATGCCCCGTGGGTCCCAGATGAGCCGGGCCAAGCCGAACTCGATGGAGACGGTCGCCGGCGCCCTTCTGGCTCCCAGCCGACTGAAGACCCTGACCCACGTGATCTGCGACGCCGGCGCTCCCGATCCGGCCCTGCCGGATCTCGTCGCCGTTCCGGAAGGTCTGGGCAAGACGCGTCGCGCCGACGCCGTCGCCCGCACCCTGGAAAGCCTGAACCCCGACTACGTCGAGTATCACCAGCAGCTGGAATCCTCGGCGTCCCTGGCGCGTCGTCTGCCGGGCCGGGTCCACGTCCTGTACCGCCACACCCGCATCAAGCCCGCGCGCGGCCTGGTGAACCGGATGCGCTACGGCGCCCGTCTGGCCGCCTTCGACCGTCTGGTCTTCGTCAGCGAGGCCGCCCGTGCCGAGTTCGCCGCCGATTATCCGCGCTTCGCCAACCGCGCCTCGGCCATCTGCAACCCGATCGACGTCCGGGGCTGGACCGCCGATCCGACCGACCGCGACAACCTGATCGTCTTCTCGGGCCGCGCCATGGAGGAGAAGGGGCTGGAGCCCCTGTGTCAGGCTCTGGAGGTCGTGCTGGATCGCTTCCCCGACTGGAAGGCCGCCCTGATGCTGGGCGATTTCGAGCGCCATGCCGACTGGGCCGAGCCGCGTCTGGTTCCGCTGGCCCGCTTCGGCGACCGCGTGGCCATCCACAAGTCCGCCTCGCTGGACACGGTGAAGGCCGTCACCCGCCGCGCCGCCATCGCCGTCACCCCGTCCTTCGTTGCCGAGGCTCTGGGCCTGTCGGCGCTTGAAGCCCACGCCGCCGGCGCCGCCCTGATCTCGTCGGGACGCGGCGGTCTGCGCGAAGCCAGCGGCCCCTATGCCGTCTATGTCGAGGATCCGCAGACGCCCGCCCTGGTCCAGGCCCTGACTGACCTGATCCGGGATCCCGCGCGTCGCCTCGAACTGGCCCGCGGCGGCCAGGCCTTCGTCATGGCCAACCACACGCCGGCCGTTCGCGCGGCCCAGCTGGACAAGCTGCGCGAGGATCTGGTGACCCGCCGGGTGCCGCCGCCTCGCAAGAATTCCATGCTCCAGATGATCTCGGCGGCCCTGCCGTCCGGTCGACGCTGGGCCTGGGCGACCTCACGCATTCAGGGAGCCCTGACCGGGACCTGAGTGCGTCACACCATTCCAGAGGCTGTCTCCTGAACGCCCTCTGGATAGATCGGCGTTGTCTCACGGCGACGATCTTCGACGGGCCGGCTGGACTTTGCGTCCATCCGGCCCGAAGTCGTATTCGAGGCGAGGAATCATTCAGTGGGCGCAGGCACGTTTCTGACCAGGCTCTTCAAGGGCGAAGCGGGCGTCACGGCGATGAAGAGCCGCCGCGCGCGCAAGATCCGCGAACTGCCGGACCGCAAGCTCCTGGCCGAGGCCTATATCCCCGCCTTCGCCGAAGAGGCCGGCAAGATCCTGTGGGTCGGTTGCCGCGCCTATACCGCCGACGACTATCCGGTCCTGTCGTCCCAGGGCGGCGAGGTCTGGACCACCGACATCGACCCTGACGCCGCCCGCTGGGGCGTGGAGGGCCGCCACCGCACCGGCGACATCTGCGAGGCCGATGTCCTCTTCGGCGATCAGATGTTCGACGCCATCGTCTGCAACGGGGTTCTGGGTTTCGGCGTCGACGCCCCGGATCAACAGCGTAAATGCCTCCAGGCCCTGTCGCGCATCCTCCGGCCCGGCGGGCGTCTTCTGCTCGGCTGGAACGTCGACAAGATCGGCGACCCGATCGCCGCCGCCCTGACCGAGCCCTGGTTCTCGCACCAGCCGTTCGCCGGCCAGCCCGCGCGCGTCACCTTCGCCGAGACCACCCACGTCTACGACGCCTTCGTCCGCCGACAGCCGGCGGCCTGATCTCAGGCGGCGAGTTCGGTCCGAACGCCCGACACGGCCGCCTCGATCGCGGTGATCAACAGACGAATGTCCAGCGGCTTGGCCACCAGCCCGTCCATGCCGACCGCCAGACATTCCGCCCGGTGGTGGTCCATCGCATTGGCGGTCAGGGCGATGACCGGCGTGCGCGCCCGTCCCTCGGCGGCTTCCATCGCCCGAATGCGCTGCGTCGCGCCGAACCCGTCTAGCACCGGCATCTGCACGTCCATCAGAACGACGTCCCAGGCCTCGCGACGCCAGGCCTCGACCGCCTGCTCGCCGTCCGCGACGAGGGTCACGTCCACCCCCATCTGACCCAACAGGGTCTTCAGGACGAGCTGATTGTTCAGATTGTCCTCGGCCGCCAGGATGCGGATCGCCGCCCCCTGTTCGATCTCGCCGCCGATCTCCTCGGCCGCCTCGACGACCTCGCCCAGATACTCGGCCGGCAGGTCCACGGTGAAGCGAGACCCGAACCCCGGACGGCTCGACACCGCCACGTCTCCGCCCATCAGGACCGCCAGCTGGCGCACGATGGACAGGCCCAGACCCGTCCCGCCGAAGCGCCGCGTCGTCGAGGCGTCCTCCTGGGCGAAGGGCTTGAAGATCCGCCCCAAGGTCTCGTCGTCCATCCCCTTGCCGGTGTCGGCGACCTCCAGCCGCAGACCCTCGGCTGTGCGCCGCGCCTTCAAGGAGACGCCGCCCCGTTCGGTGAACTTCAGCGCGTTCGACACCAGGTTGGTCAGGATTTGCCGCACCCGCGTCGGGTCGCCCAGATAGAGGCCGTCCGCCGCATCCAGATCCAGCGTCAGGTCCAGACCCCGATCCTCCGCCGACGGCGCATAGCCCGCCACGACGCTGGTCAGCACGCGCCGCAAGTCGAACGGCACCGCCTCGATCTCCAGCTTGCCGGCCTCGACCTTGGACAGGTCCAGAATGTCGTTGAGGATGGTCAGAAGGCTGTCCCCGCACTCGGCGATGACGTCCAGACGCTCGCGCTGCACGGCGGGCAGGTCGTCGGCCCGCATGGCCTGGGTCATGCCCAGGATGCCGTTCATCGGCGTGCGGATCTCGTGCGACATGACCGCCAGGAACTGCGACTTGGCCCGGCTGGCGGCCTCGGCTCGAAGCGCCAGATTGCGGGCCTCGGTGATGTCCCAATTGGCGCCGATCAGCCGCTTGGCCCTGCCGTCCGTCGTCCGATAGACCTTGGCCAGAACCTTGATGATGCGGATGTCGCCGTCCAGGCAGCGGATGCGGAACTCGGTGTCCAGCGCTCCGGTCTCCAGCGCCGCTGCGATACTCGCGTTCAGCGGTTCGCGGTCGTCCTCATGCAGGTTGCGACCGAAGAACTCGAAATCGATGGGCCGCCCCGGATCGGACACCCGGAACAGGTCGAACATCTCGGGCGACCAGGACAGGGCGTTGGTCTCCAGCTCCCACTCCCAGATGCCGATCCGCGCGGCCTGCACCGCCAGGGTCGCCCGGTCGGTCAGCCGCTGCCGCTCCGCCTCGCCGGCCTTCTTGGCGCTGATGTCCTGGACGTGTGAGATGAAGAACAGGGGCGCGCCCGCCTCGTCCCGCACCAGCGACACCGTCAGCCGCGCCCACACCCGCTGACCGTCCTTGCGAACGTAACGCTTCTCCATCTGGTAGGAAGGGATCTCCCCGGCCAGCAACTGTTCCAGCAGCGCCAGATCGGCGTCCAGATCGGCCGCGTCGGTGATATCCTGGAAGGTGAGGCCGGCGAACTCCTCGGCGCGATAGCCGAGAAAATTCCTCAGCGCCGCGTTCACGTTCAACCAGCTGCCGTCCAGCCCGACCAGGGCCGTGCCGATGGGCGAGTGTTCGGTCGCCAGACAGAATTGCAGTGTGTCCAGGCCGGTCGGTGCGGTCATCGTGTCGTCGGCCATGGAAATCCCCCTCCATGATCCTGACCGTCAAGCCTTGAAGACGCATGAACGACACCTCGGCAAACCGTCAGTTTGCCGAGGAATTTCAATATTCCATCAGGGCGTGTGTCGCGCGATCGCGACCGTTCCGGTGGTGCGGTTCAGAGTTTGGTCGGCGCCGTGATCCCGTCCGCGTCCCGCGTCACCACCCAGGTCGACAGCGTGCGTGCCGCATAGGGCTTGGCCATGATGGTGGACACGCTCTGCAGCTTCGCCTCCACCCGTTCGGGCGTCAGGGTCAGCAGGATGTAGCCCTTGGCCGTCTGGTCGCAGAAGACGACCTCGTCGTTTTTGGCCGACAGCAGCGGTCCCAAGGGAAGCGGTGCGACCGCATCGCCGGGCGACGGGCTGGAGATGGCGCTGGTGCCGAACTCCGCCGCGCGACGCTCTCCGGCTGCGTCCTTCAGCTCGTTGACCCAATAGGCGTGGCTGTCGCCGGCCAGGACGATGGGCTGGACCCCGGCCTCCTTGAAGGCCGCATAAAGACGCTCGCGCCCAGCGGGATAGCCGTCCCAGCTGTCCAGACCGAACGGCACGCCCAGCTTGAACAGCTGGATCATCTGGCCCACGCCTGCGCGCACCTCTTCCGGCAGGCCGGCCAGCATGTCGTTGATCGCTTCCTTCGAGGCGATCTTGGTCACGTCCGGTCCCATGACGCGGGCCATCACGACCTGGTTGCCCAGCACCTGCCACGGCTTGTTCGCCGCCTTCGACGCCGCCAGCACGCCCTTCAGCCAGTCGCGTTGTGCCTCGCCCAGCAGGTCGCGGTCCTCGGCGTTCAGCGTCTCGTTGAAGGCCGCCAGGTCCGGAACCCCGTCCACGACCGGCATGTCGGTGGCGTAGTCGAGTTGCTTGTTGCGGGCCAGCAGCCGCGTCTCGACCATGGCCAGGGTGGCCAGATCGCCGAACTCGAAGCTGCGGTTGATGTGATCCAGCGACAGCCCGGCCTTCGGCTCGCGGATCGGCATCCATTCGTAATAGGCGCGAAGCGCCGTGGCCTTGCGTTCGGAATAGGCGCCCTCGGTCGCCTCGGTGTGGTTCTCGGCGCCCATGGACCAGGCGTCGTTCGCCACCTCGTGGTCGTCCCAGACGCAGATGAAGGCGGCGCGGGCGTGGGCGGCCTGCAGGTCGGGGTCGGACTTGTACTGGGCGTGACGCAGCCGATAGTCCTCGAGCGTCAGGATCTCGTGCGGCGGCTGCGGAATGCGGCTCAGCGCGGCGCCGGTCGACAGGCCGTAGTCGTCCGGCTCGGCCCCATATTCATAGATGTAGTCGCCCAGGTGCACGACGGCGTCCAGACGCGGCTCCTTGGCCATGGCGTCATAGGCGTTGAACAGACCGCCGGGATAAAGCTGGCATGAGGCGACGCCCAGGACGACATCGGCCGTCGAGCCTTGCGGCAGGGTCTTCACCCGTCCGACCGGCGAGACGACCTCGCCCGCCTTGAAGCGATAGAAATACTCGGTAGCAGGCTCCAGACCCTGACCGTCCAGGTCGTGCTTGACCGTGAAGTCCCGCGACGCCCGCGCGCGCAGGCCCGACGATGTCCGCACGATGTTGGCGAAGTCGCCGCCGCTGGCGATTTCCAGCGTGATCTCGATGTCGCCGCCCGACGCATCCGCCGGTGTGACCCGCGTCCAGAACACGGCCGAATACATGTCCGGATCGCCCGAGGCGACGCCGTGCTGGAAGCTGACGGCTCCACCCTGCGCCGGGGCGGCGAAGGCGGGCGTGGCGACGGAGCCGGCCCCGATCAGGCCCAGAAGGCCGCGGCGGTCGATGGTCATGGCGAAACTCCGTCGGAAACAGGAAACGGCGCCCCGGAGAATCGGGGCGCCGTCGAAGGTCAGGCCTGGTCTAGTAGCGGATGGTCAGCATCGCACCGTAGGTGCGCGGTTGGCCGGCGATGAAGGTCGGCAGACCCAGGCTGTCGCCCGTGTTGCCGGCGTCCTTGATGAAGGTCTCGTCCGTCAGGTTGTCGCCGAACGCCTCGACCGACCAGTTGGCGTCGGTCGGGACATAGCGGATCCGCAGGTTCAGCAGGCCGTAGCTGTTCTGGAACTCGTCGACGAGGGTGTCCGGCACGAAGGCGGTGCGCTGCAGGTCCGAACGGTCGTTGTTGTCGTCGAAGAAGACCTTGGACTGCCAGCTGTAGGTCGGCTGGACTTCCAGGGCGCCGGCCGCGACCGGGAAGCGGGCCAGGGCGCCGACCGAAACACGGTGGTCGGGCGACAGGCGGAAACGGTTGCCGTCGCGGGCGCCGGTCGTGAAACGCGCGCGGTTGAAGCCGTAGGTCGCGAAGACATCCAGCCAGTCGGCGGCCATATAGTTCACCTGACCCTCGAAGCCATAGGCCTCGGCCTCGCCCGCGTTGGTGGTGATGAACTGGGTGCCGACCTGTTCGGTCGTCTGGAAGTTGTCGTACTGGTAGGCGTAGACCGCGCCGTCGAGGCGCAGGCGACGATCCATCAGCGCCGACTTGAAGCCGACTTCATAGCTGTTGACGGTCTCCGCAGGCACTTCCGTGAAGACCGGCGCGCCGAACGGGGTCGCGGGCACGGTCACGGCCAGGACCGCCGGACGGCGGCCGCGAGCATAGGTCGCATAGACGCTGGCGTCGTCCGACACGGCATAGCGGCCCGTCAGACGATAGGTCAGGCCGTCGTCGTTCAGGTCGCGGGCGGTCGTGCCGCCGTTGCCGGCCGTCGGCTGGAAGGTCAGGCCGAACAGCGGGAAGGCGGCCGAGACCGGGGCGGTGGCCGCGCCCGGCGTCGCCAGCTGGGTCACCAGACCGGTGGCGAAGGCGCCGAGCGCCGCGGCCTGGGCCAGGGCGGCCGGGGTGCCCACGGCGATCAGCTGGTTGATCTGGCCCTGCACCTGCTGGACGGCCAGCAGACCCCCGGCGATCGAACGTCCATTCAGCACCGACGAGCCGAACTCGGTCGTCTTGCTGTCCGAGGTGTAGCGAATGCCCGCCGCGAACTCGAGGCGATCCGTCGGCTTCCACGTCAGGTCGCCGAACACGTCGAAGGATTCCAGCTCGGTGCGGGTCGCCGCCGTTTCCTGGTGGTTGGCCTTCAGATTGTTGGCGATGCCGGCGCGGGCGGCGGCGGGGACGCCCAGACCGGCCAGCAGCGGCTGCAGGAAGGCCTGCGACGTCAGGACCGGGCGCGGCAGGAAGGTCGGCAGGACGGCCGTCGGCGTCCCGTCCAGCACGCCGGCCAGCTGGGCCAGGGCCAGACGCTCGTCGATCTCGATCGGCGAGGAGGAGTCGTTCTCTTCGCGGAAATAGCTGCCGCCGACGAAGCCGGACCAGGCGCCGCCGTTGTCGAAGTTCAGGCGCAGCTCCTGGCTCCACTGCTCGCCGTTCGAGATGCCGATGCCCGTCAGGATCGGCAGGGAGATGCCGTCCGGGTCGAAGCTCTCGGCCGTGTCGAAGGTGCGGTAGGCGGTGACCGAGTTCAGGGTCAGGCTGTCGGACAGGTCATAGCGGACCAGACCCGTCACGCCCCAGACCTCGCGGTCGATGCCCAGCTTCGACCCGCCCGGCAGGCCCGATCCCGGCGTCAGGGCGGCGGGCGAGTGTGGCGAACGGTCGGTGCTCAGAACCGCGCCCGTGTTCGGGTCCTGCGGGTTGTAATAGATCGAGCGGAAGCTGACGCCGGACGGCGTGTCCTGCTGATAGTTGGCGATCACGTCGACGCGCAGGGCGTCCGACGGCTCGAACGCGGCCGAGAGGCGGAAGGCCTGGGTGTCCACGCCATTGTAGTCAGCGCCGCCCAACAGGTTCTCGACATAGCCGTCGCGGCTCTTCAGCCGGGTGGCGAGGCGCAGGGCGGCGACATCGCTGATCGGCATGTTCACCATCAGCTCGGCCATGCGGTAGTCGTAGTTGCCGATGGCGGCGCGGCCCTCGGCGTCGAAGCCGTCGATATCGGCCTTGTTCTGGATCACGTTGATCGCGCCGATCAGGGCGCCGCGACCGTACAGGGTCGACTGCGGACCCTTGGCCACTTCCACGCGCTGGACGTCGAACAGCTCGACGAAGGCGCCGGGCGCCCGCGAGATCGACACGCCGTCCTGATAGATCGACACGCGCGGCTCGTCCGAGGCGCCGGTCGAGTCCGATGTCAGGCCGCGGATCTGGAAGCCCGGGTTGTTCGGCGACTGGTTCTGAACCAGCAGGCCGGGCACGAAGGCCGACAGTTGTTCGAAGTCCTGAACGCCCAGGTTCTCCAGGAACTGGCCGCTATAGGCCGTCAGGGCGAACGGAACCTCGATCGGGTCCTGGGCGCGCAGCTGGGCGGTCACGACGACCTCATCCAGTTGCGTCTGCTCGCCGGCGGCCTGGGCGTTGGCGGTGGTGGCCAGGGCGCACGCGGCGGCGCAGCCCATGAGGATCGTCTTGGTCGAAGTGCGTGTGAACATGAAACAGCCCCTGTTGCTGTCATGTCCCGTAGCTACGCTTGGCATCGTCCGTACGACGGCGCGGTGATGCAGAAATGACGGTTACTCAGTGAACGGAGGAGCGAGAGTCGTCCAGCGGAACCCGCCATGTTCGAACGGGTCTCGGTCGCCAGGTTAGAAGCCCCTGCATCTCGGCCGCTCGGCGCATCAGGTCCGGGGCGAAGGACAGGACGATCAGCACCAGGAAGGAGCGGGTCGCGGCGGCCTCCAGCGACAGGGAGACCAGACAGGGCAGGATCAGGACCAGGGCCGCCAGGGTGTAGGTGCGCCGGGCGGGGCGCGGGAGCCTGCGGATCAGGGCGGCGATGCGGCCGAAGCTGACGGCGAAGATCGCCAGATAGAGGCCCAAGCCCAGAAGCCCGTTCTCCACCGTCACCCGCTGGAACTCGCCGTGGATGCCGAGGCGCAGGTAGGCCGGGGCGTAGGGGAACATCTGCTGGACGTAGTGGACATAGACGTTGGTGCCGATGCCGAAGAGCGGATGCTGGCTGAACAGGTCCTCCGAGAGCCTGAGGGAGAATATCCGCTGGGCGTTGCTGAGGCTTTCGACGGTCCCGCCTCGGGCCAGGGCCTCCAGGGGCAGGTCGGTGGTCGGCGGGTTGAACAGGGTGTCGATCTGGCGGGTCAGGTAGGCGTTGGAGGTGGCCAGGGCGAAAAGCTGCAGCGCCTGGGCGCCGAAGGCCAGCATGGCGGTCATGGTCACGAGCCGACCCCGCCCGTAGACGAGGGCGCTCAGGACGCCGAAGACCAGCAAGGCCTTGCGCTCGCCGGACAACAGGATGACCGCCCCGGTCGTCAGCCACAGGATCAGGCCCAGCCGCCAGCCGGGCCGGAAGACCAGGAACAGCCCCAGCACCACCGGCAGGAAGGTCATGCTGAGCTTGGCGTCGCCGAGCGTCTTCCATCCGCCCGTATGGCCGATGGCGATGTGATAGGCGGCGTTGAAGAGCATGACGGCGAACAGGCCGATCAGCAGATGGCGACCGACCTGGCGGACATTCAGCCTGTCCTTGAGGATCAGCAGACTGATGGCGAACAGGAGAACGACCGCGATCTGGATCGTCTCCCGAAGGCCGTTCTGGGCCGAGACGGTGAAGGCCGAGAGGGCGTGCCAGCCGAAATAAGGGAGCAAAATCCAGAGCTCGATCGCGGTCCGGTCGGATCGCATGCGGTTCAGATGCGTCAGGGCCGCCATGAACAGGACGGCGGCCAGGGCGTCGAAGGGGCGCACGGTCGCCACCCCGGTTGCGAACTGGAACGGGGTGAACAGGGACGCGACCGTCAGCGCCAGAAGCCCGTTCATCGGGGCTCCGGGGCGCGGCGCGGGTCTAGGCCTCAGGACGGGCGAACGGCGCGGCGCTGGTGCGGGCTGAGGCGCGCCCTGGGCGGAAGGGGGCGGTTCGACCTCGGGCGCGGGCGGTGTATCCTCGGCTGTCGGCAGGGGCGTGGCGACGTCGGACTTTGTCGCGCGCTTGCGCCGAGGCGACGACGACTGGCCGCCCCGCTTGACCCGTATTCGTTGTTCGACTTCGTCGGCTTCCATTGCAGATTGCATTAGGCACGACTGCATACCATAACTCTAGCGAGAATACTCGCTGGAGACACGCATGAAGATCGTTCATGTCATCACGCGCTTCATCAGGGGCGGCGCGGACGAGAACACACTTTTTACGTGTAATGCTCAAGCCGTTTCAGGCGACCATATTCATCTGATCCACGGCGGAGAATTCAGCACGGACATGCTGATGCAGCTGGATCGCAGGGTCATCGTCCATTGCGTTCCATCCATGGGGCGCACCATCCGCCCTCTGGACGACCTGATCTCTCTACTATCTATGGTTGTCATCTTGCGGAAGCTCGCGCCGGATGTCGTTCACACCCATACATCCAAAGCGGGTGTCGTCGGAAGGATGGCGGCATGGGCGGCCAGGTCTCCGACCGTGATCCACGGGGTCCACATCCTGCCCTACCACAACGTGTCCGCGTGGAAGCGCGCCGTCTATCTGGGCCTGGAACGGATGCTGGCCCCCATCACCCATGCCTTCGTCAACGTCAGTGAGGCCCTGCGCGAACTGGGCGTCCGGCACGGCGTGGGCCGGCCGGAGCAGCATTTCGTGGCGCCCAGCGGGATGGACGTGAAGCGGTTCCGCGAGGCGAGACCGTTCTCGCCCGACGAGCGCCGGGCGCGACTGCCGGGGACGCCCGCCTCCGCGCCCCTGATGATCCTGACCGCTGCCCTGGAGCCCCGCAAACGACAGTACGCGTTTCTGGAGGTGCTGGCGGCCGTCCGGACACGGGTCCCGGAGGCGCGACTGGCCCTGCTGGGCGAAGGCTGCGACGAACCGCGCCTGCGCGCCCGCGTCGAGGCCCTGGGCCTCGGGCAGGCCGTCCACTTCATCGGCTTCACGGACGAAGTGGCCCGCTGGATCGCCAGCGCGGACCTCTGCGTCTTCGCCTCGGAGCGGGAGGGTCTGCCGCGCGCGGTCATCCAGTATGTGCTGGGCGGACGGCCGGTCGTCTCCACCCGCCTGCCCGGCATCGAGGCGGTGCTGGCGGACGGCGAAGGCGGCTATCTGACGGACATCGACCGGCTGGACGACATGGCCGATCCGATCGTCCAGGTGCTGACCGACCCCGCCCTGGCCGCCCGCATGGCCGCCGCCGCCCGGGCGCGCGACCTGTCCGCCTGGGACCAGACCCGGATGGCGACGGGACTGGCGTCGATCTACCGGCGATGCCGCAGGGGTGGGAAATAGGAGAGCGGGCTGTGGCGGTGCTGTCAGTCTAACGCCAACTTATCTCCACTTCAGTCCGACTAAGGGTCTGATCGGAGATAGCTTTCATGAAGCCGCTGTCCTTCAAGCGCCACCGCTTTCCTGCGGCGTTGATCCAGCATGCAGTGTGGCTCTACTTCCGCTTCAGTCTGAGCCTTCGCGATGTTGAGGAGCTTATGGCCGCCCGCGGCATTGAGGTCAGCTACGAGACGATCCGGTGCTGGACCATCAAGTTCGGATGACGTGACCCCCTGAAACTCCTCCACGAATAGCTAGAGTCCGCCCCTCGAAAGGACGGACAGAATGAAGCGATCACGGTTTACGGAAGAGCAGATCATCGGGATCCTGCGCGAGCAGGAGGCCGGTGTTCCGGTGGCGGATCTGTGCAGGAAGCACGGGCTGAGCTCGCCGACCTTCTACAAATGGAAGGCCAAGTATGGCGGCATGGACGTGTCGGAGGCCCGGCGGCTGAAGGCGCTGGAAGAGGAGAACGCCAAGCTGAAGCGGATGCTGGCGGACTCGATGCTGGACAACGTCGCGCTGAAGGATCTGCTGGGAAAAAAGTGGTGACGCCCGCTGCGCATCGAGCGGCGGCGGCGCACCTGCAGTCGGCTTACGGGATGAGCGAACGGCGGGCCTGCCGGGTGCTGGGCGTGGACCGGACGAGCGTGCGCTATCAGGCGACGCGACCGGACGACGGCGCCCTGCGCGATCGGCTGAAGGCCCTGGCCCAGGAGCGTCGGCGGTTCGGCTATCGACGTCTGCACGTGATGCTCCGGCGCGAGGGCCATGCGGTCAACAAGAAGCGTGTCCAGCGGATCTACCGCGAGGAGAAGCTGACGGTGCGTCGGCGCGGCGGGCGCAAACGCGCGATGGGCACAAGGCGGCCGCTGGAGATTCCTCTGGTCGCAAACCAGCGCTGGTCGCTGGACTTCGTGTCCGACCAGATGACGGACGGGCGGCGCTTCCGCATCCTGACGGTGATCGACAACTGCACCCGCGAGTGCCTCGGGCTCGTCGCCGACACCTCGCTGTCAGGGCGACGGGTGGCGCGCGAGTTGGACGCCATCATCCTGCGACGCGGGCGACCCGAGACGATCATCAGCGACAACGGCACGGAATACACGTCCAACGCCATCCTGGCCTGGGCCGACGACGCCGGTGTGGGCTGGCACTACATCGCGCCGGGCAAGCCTCAGCAGAACGGCTTCAACGAGAGCTTCAACGGCCGTCTGCGTGACGAGCTGCTGAACGAGACGCTGTTCCGATCCCTGCCGCACGCCCGTGCGGTGCTCGAAACCTGGCGGCGCGACTACAACGAAACCCGGCCGCACTCGAAGCTCGGCTGGCTGACGCCGCAGGCCTACGCAGATGCGCTCAGCGGAAAGATCGGCCGGTCCGCTGCGCTGGTTGGAGGCTGCGCTGACCGGCCTCTTGCCAACCCCACCAACCCCAGTTCAGATCACCAAAGGACTCTCGTTATGGCTGGATGAGAAACGGGGGTCACGTCACCGGGTTTCGATGCGGTCAGCTGACGACCGAGCTGATCGTAGGTGTAAGTATAGGCGGGCGTCGTCGTCGTGCCACTGAGGGCAATAGGACGGTTGAGCGCGTCGTAGGTCGTCGTGAAGGTCTGGCCCGCCCGGCTGGTGAAGCCAGTGGCGTTGCCGTTGTTGTCGTAGGAGTAGTTTTCCCGATCCGTTGTCGAGCTGCCGCCCCCGGACGCGTTGGGATAGCGGAGGCTGCTGAGGCGATCGAAGCCGTCGTACTCTAAGGTCGAGAGATTGCCATTTCCGTCGGTCAGCGTCTCGATCTGGCCGGATAGGGTGTACGTGAGGCTCTCGACGATCTGCTCGGAGACCGGGCGTCCGATGCCAGTTGTCGTGCTGATCAGGCGATTTGCCCCATCATAGCCATAGCGCGTGATCCGATCCGGCCCGAAATCGCCCTGCGTCGAGGCATCACAGGCCGAAGCCGGCAAGGCACCAAACTGAGAGGGGTTCATGCGGGTAGCGGCGCATCGAACCCGACCCGAGGCGTCATATGTCATCTGCCTGAGCGCCAGCGTCGCGTTCACCGCGGTCTGGTCTGATATCCTCAAGGGTCTGAGGAAATCGTCATAGAGCGTGTGCCGCTTTTGTAGGGGAGTGAACGAACCTGGCGTCGTATAGGACGTGGTCGTTCGAGCCATGGAGGAGGTCCGGGCTGCGGCGGGCGGCGTGACTGTGCACGCTCAACCACAGGCCCCGACCTCCAACCGCATGATGGACGACATCCAGCAGGCCAAGGCTCTGTTCGACGCCGGCGCGATCAGCGATGCCGAGTTCAGGAAATGAAATCCAAGATCCTGGCGGGCTGATCGGGGGCTCTCAAGGTCGTCAGACGCGCCAGGACCATTTCCTGAACAGGTTTAGATCCCGCCATTCCCAACCCTGCAAGCCAGCCGCGCTCTTATTGACCACTTCGGCTTCACGGCTCTCGAGCACTCTCGTTAGTCGCGGGTTGGCCTCTTCGTGAGCCTCGACCGCTTCGCGGTGAAGCTTATCGAGGTAGCGCTGCGAGGCTGCGTGACCCTGGCTCGCTTTGGCCCGGATAGAGAGCAGATTCACCACGTGGAACGGCAGGTGCTTGACCCCCGTTGCAGTCTTCGCGGGGATGAGCTCTTCAGTGACCATGAGAACATCCCGGCGATACTGCCGGCTCGAGATCGCCCGCTGGTGCTTGGATCGCGGTCGACCAGAGGGGTTCCCCGACACCCCGTCCCTGAAGCGGCCGTCGGGGGTCCGAGTGCGTGCAATGCGTTCGGCACGGCTCGCAATCATTGCCGCTTCTGCGGGCTCAAGAGGTTTGCCGGCGACGCTCTCGCTACGCTCAGTTGAGGACGTCGACCCGTTGCCAGTCTTTCGGCTCATTCCGCGGCATCCTGTTCAATTGCATTCGACGAAAGTTCAAGTTCAGCTGTCAGGCCTGTCATGGCTTCCCAACGCTGGATCGCTACATCCACGTAGGTCGGGTCGATCTCGACGCCACGGCAGCGCCGACCGACCCGCTCCGCCGCGATCAGGGTCGTGCCGGAGCCGAGAAAGGCGTCCAGCACCAGCTCGTTGCGCCGCGTCACGTCTTTGATGGCGTCCGCCACCATTGCGACAGGTTTGACCGTCGGATGCAGGTGTAGCTCAGCCGCCCGAGAGCCGCCCGTGTTCACAGACGCGTAGTCCCAGACGTTGGTCCGGTTGCGACCATGTCCTTTGCGCAATTCGAGCGGGAGGTCACCGGTGAGCGCATCCGGGATAAGATCGCCATGTCGAAGAAGAAGGGCATGTGGATGGGAGGCGTGACCCCACTTTGATCCGCGCTCTTCAGCAATCGCATCGTCTAGCTAAAGCCATGGGCTGGTCTGCCCATGATGGGTCAGTATGCGCGTCCGCCAAAGTACCAAGCACCAGCGCGTATGAGCGCAAGCTGGTGCGGTTGGCTTTCTTGGCTCCCGATGTGCAGCGCGCCATTCTGAACGGCAGCCAGTCACCGAGGGTGACACTTGCCCGGCTTCTGCATGAGCCGATCCCGACCGACTGGGACGACCAACGGCGCGCCTTCCTCTGACGCGGCACCTGATAATGGCTGCTAGTGACCTGTTCTCGACCTGACTCCCGCCCTGTTACCGGCGTGCTAGTCGCCTAATACAAGCCTGATACAGCCCTGTTAAGTTTGCGGCTCGGCGCGAGACTGCGGCGCTAGAATGCCCGCCCCGTGGGCATTCCCGGGAGATTTGCCCTCCGCCGACGGCCTCACAAAAAGTCGAAATAACAGGAGATCAGGCAAACTGCACCGAGCTCAGACCGAACGGAGACGGCCGGCGGCTTTGGCCGCGAGAGGCCGGCATCCAGGGCGCTTTGGACGACGGCTCGCAGGGGTTTGTGGGGCGCTGACGCCCACACCGCTCGCTCGTGGGCTAGGCAATGCGCCGGGAGACAAATTGTCGGGGGTGGGTGGCGGACAGAGAGGGATTCGAACCCTCGGTAGGCTTTCACCTACACACGCTTTCCAAGCGTGCGCGATCGACCACTCCGCCACCTGTCCGTTGAACCACGAGGCCCAGCGCCCGGGAGGTCGCCCGGGGAGGCGAGGCTGATAGAACAGCCGGGCGCTTCGGGCAAGCGCCGCGCTGGTCAAATCCGTCCGTGCTTCCCATATGAGCGGCCATGTTCATTCTTTCACGGATCGCTTCGATGCTGAGCCAGAAGACCACCCTGCCGACCGCCGCCACCGCCCTGCCGGGCCGCGACACGCCGTTGCCGACCGACGAGGTGCATTTCGTCAACGGCCGGCCGCTGAAAGGGCCGCATCCGGAAGGGTTCCAGACGGCCGTCTTCGGCATGGGCTGCTTCTGGGGCGTGGAGCGGAAATTCTGGCAGCTGCCGGGCGTCTGGGTGACGGCCGTGGGCTATTCCGGCGGCATCACGCCGAACCCCACCTATGAAGAGACCTGCACCGGACTGACCGGCCAGACCGAGGTGGTCCAGGTCGTGTTCAATCCGGCTGAGATCTCCTACGCCGAACTCTTGAAGACCTTCTGGGAGGGTCACGACCCGACGCAAGGGATGCGTCAGGGCAACGACATCGGCTCCACCTATCGGTCTGCCATCTACTATCTGAATGACGAGCAGAAGGCCGAGGCCGAGGCGTCGCGTGACGCCTATCAGGCCGCGCTGTCCAAGGCGGGCATGGGCCAGATCACCACCGAGATCACCCCGGCCGGACCCTTCTATTTCGCCGAGGGCTATCACCAGGGCTATCTGGCCAAGAACCCCGAAGGCTACTGCGGCATCGGCGGGACGGGCGTGATCTGCCCCATCGGCGTCGGCGTGGGCGCCTGAACCATGGACCGGGCGGGGATTGGAAAAGTCTGCCTGTCCCTGCCCGGGACCACTCTGGATCATCCGTTCGGGGACGACCACGACTGCTACAAGGTCGGCGGCAAGATGTTCGTCATGGTCGGGGGCGAAGGCAGCGTGTCCTTCAAGGTGTCCGAGATCGCCTACGAGATCCTGACCGAAACCGGAAAGGCACGGCCGGCGCCCTATCTGGCGCGGGCGAAGTGGGTCAATCTGCCCGATCCCGACGCCTGGGACGACGAGGAGCTGGCGGAGCATTTCGCCATCGCCCACCGGATCATCGCGGAAAAGCTGACGAAAAAGGCGCGGGCCGAACTGGGTCTTTGAGATTGCGCCAAGTCGTCGCCTCCCGACCGACCCCGCCCTAGATCAGCGGCAGGCTCAGCGTCGCGGTCAGTCCGCCGTCCGGTCGGTTGGTCAGGGTCACGTCGCCGCCCGCCGCCCGCGCCGCCTGACGCGCCACGGCCAGACCGAGACCCGCCCCGCCGGTCTGACGGTTGCGGGAGCGTTCGCCGCGCTGGAAGGGTTCGAAGGCGATCTCCAACTCGTCCTCCGGCAGGCCGGGGCCGTCATCGGACACGGTCACCACGGCCTGGTCGCCGGACCGGACGGCCTCGACCCGCGCCGCGTCGCCGTACTTCACGGCGTTGTCGATCAGGTTGGCGACGGCGCGGCGCAGGGCCGCCGGATCGCCCTCGACCGGCAGGGACTTGCCGCCGGCGAAGGTCACCGCCGCCCCGGTCTCGGCGAAGCCGGCCGCGCAGTCGGCGGCCAGTCGAGACAGGTCCAGCCGCTCGCGCCGCTCGGCCTGCACCTCGCCCCGCACGAAGGCCATGGCCTGGCCGATCAGCCCGTCCATCTCTTCCACGTCCGACGCCATCTTGTCCCGCAGGGCGTGGGGCGCCTGTTCCGCCCGGAACCTGAGGCGCGTCAGCGGCGTCCTCAGGTCGTGGGCGATGGCGGCGATGGTCTGGGTCCGCTGGCGCATATGGCCCCGGATCGAGGCCTGCATGTCGTTGAAGGCGGCGATGGCGGTCCGCACCTCCGTCGGGCCGGACGGCGTCAGCGGCTCGGCGTCCGGATCGGCGCCCAGCCGCTCGGCGGCCTCGGCGAACTGCCGGATCGGCCGGGTGAGCCGCCGCGCCATGAACCAGACCAGGGGCGCCAGCAGAAGCCCGGTGATCCCTAGCGCGATCAGGAGCCGCGTCTGCCACGGATCGATCCACCCGCGCGGCGGCTCCACCGTCGCCCAGCGCCCGTCGGCCATCCGCACCGAGGCCGAGAAGGGGGCGAAGGTCAGGCGGTCGGCCGTGATGGCGAAGCGGGGTTGGCGATCGCCGTTCCCGCCCGCCGTGATGATGCGGACGTCGTCGCCCTCGGCGGGGGCGGCGCCGGCCGCCACGCCGCGCCGGGCCAGGATCTCCCCCAGCTGCCGCATCGCCGCTTCCCGCGCCGCATCGGGCACATCGCCCGCGCTGCGCTGGCTGATGACGAAGCTCTGGCTGCTCTCGGCGATGATGGTCGAGGGGGCGGGCGGCCCGCCGTCCGGGACCCGTCGCGCCTCGAACCCCGCCAGAGCCGGTCCGCCCGCCTCGCGGCGCGGCAACCAGACCCGCACATCCTGCGGCGCCCGTCCCAGACGCTGGGCCAGGCCTCCGGCGATGGCGCGCTCGACCGGTCCGGCCGGGCGATCGGTCTGCGGCGGCCCGTTCGACAGCCGACGTTTCAGCGCCCGCCCGTCCGCCGTCTCGGCGGGCCGGCCGTTCAGGGCGTCGGCGGCGGCGGCGATGCTGAACCCCGCCGGGCGCGGCGGCGGCGCGGTCAGGACGATGGCGAACACCACGGCCTGCGACGCCACGACGGCGAACACGGCCAGCAGGGCGACCTGCATCAGGACCGACATGGAGCCGAACGGCGAACGGCTCATGCGCGGGCGCCGACCCGGTCCGCGCGCCGCACGCGGGCGTCGAAGCGATAGCCCTCGCCCCGGATGGTTGCGATCAACTCACGCCCCGACCCGTCGTCCAGCTTCTTTCTCAGGCGGCTGATCTGCACGTCCATGGCGCGGTCGAAGACGTCGGCCTCCGAGCCCCGCGCGGCCTCCAGCAGCTGGTCGCGGGTCAGGACCCGGCCCGGCCGCTCGGCGAAGGCGCGCAACAGGCCGAACTCCCCGGCCGACAGAGTCACGATCTCTCCGCCCGGCTGGGCCAGTTCGCGGCGCACCAGATCCAGCCGCCAGCCGTCGAACATCAGGGCGGCGCCCGACGGCGCCTCATCCTCGCGCGGGCGACGCAGCACCGCCCGGATCCGGGCCAGCAGTTCGCGCGGATTGCACGGCTTGGCCAGATAGTCGTCGGCCCCCAGCTCCAGCCCCACGATCCGGTCGGTGTCCTCGCCCATGGCCGACAGCATCACGACCGGCGGCGTCCCCGACAGCCGTCGCACGACCGACAGCCCGTCCTCGCCCGGCATCATCAGGTCCAGCACGATCAGGTCGGTGGGCGCCTCGGACAGGGCCCGGTCCATCTCGGCCGCCGAGGCCGCGCCGCGCGCGACATAGCCGTGCTGGCCCAGATAGTCGCACAGGACTTCGCGGATGCCGGGGTCGTCGTCGACGACGAGGATGCGAGGGGAGGGATCGCTCATGCCCGACTTCATGCCTCCAGAACCCGGCCGCGTCATTTCACGGCTGAAACAATTGCTCCGCCGCCTGAAATACCCGTGAAAGCCCACGATGGTCCAAGGGCGCATCCGAAGTTCAGAGGAACCGTCTTCATGTCCATCATCGCCGTCGCCCTTCTGGCCGCCCTGAACGGCGCCGCACCGCAGGATCGGGCCGCCCCCCGCGTCGAGAGCCGCTCGGAAATCCGCATCGTCACCGCCGATGGCGAAGGCCCCGGCCGTCTCGACGCCGACGGCGACGGCGAGGTGACGCGCGAGGAGTTCACGGCCCCGATGAACAACGCCTTCGATCGCCTCGACAAGAACGGCGACGGAAAGCTGTCGGCCGAGGAACTGGCCGCTGGTCCGGGCCCGGGCGGTCCCGGTCGTCGCGTGATGATGTTCGGAGGTCCAGGCGGCCCCGGCGGACCGGGCGAGCACGACGTCCGCATCATCACCCGCGACGGCGGACCGGGCGGCCCCGGCATGCCGATGATCTTCCACGGCGGCGGCGAGGGCGGCCCGGTCCAAATCTTCACCTCGCGCATCGGCCCGGACGGCGGCCCGCCCTCCGGCGGTCCGGGCGGGCATCAGATCTTCGTCCGCCGCTTCGGCCCCAACGGCTCGGTCGACATGGACAAGAACGGCGACGGCAAGGTTTCCCAGGAAGAGTTCCTGGCCCCGATGATCGAAGCCTTCCAGCGCATGGACGCCGACAACGACGGCTTCCTGGATGAGGGCGAGGGCCGTCCCACGCCGCCGCCCGCCGACTGAGCCTCATTTTCGTGACTTGAGGCGTGGCGGACAGCCGGTCTAGGCTGATTGGGATGGTCCTCCCCGCTCGCCGCGCCTTCTTTTCCCTGATCGCCGGCGCCGTCCTCCTGTCGGGGACGGCGTTCGCGTCTCCGCCGGCCCTTGCCCAAGCACAGGTCGCCGTGGAGGCGCAGTCGCGCGAGCGGGCCCGGATGAACGCCCGCGTCTTCGACACCGTCTGGAACACCGTCCGCCGCCAGTATTACGACCCCGGCCTGCGCGGCCTTGACTGGAACGCGGCGCGCGACACCTGGCGGCCCCGCGCCGTCGCGGCCCCCGACGACCACGCCCTTTATCGCGCGATCAGCGGCATGCTGGATCTGCTGGACGACGACCATGCCGGCGCCATCTCGCCCGCCGTCGCCCGGCGTCAGGACCAGCTTCGCACCCGTCGCGCCGTCATGGGCGTCTCCCTCGCACGTCAGGACGGCGACCAGTGGCGGATCGATTCCGTCCGCGCCGGCTCTCCGGCCGCCGAAGCCGGCCTCCAGCCCGGCTGGGTGCTCCAGAGCGTCGACGGCCGCGAATGGGGCGTCGACTTCGATGTGGAGGAGGGGCGGGCGCTCCATCTGGCCCTGACCGACGAGACCGGCGCCCTGCAGCGCGTCGCGGTCGTGCCTCGCGTCATGGACCCGGTTCCCGCCTTCAGCGTCGACGCTTCCCGTCCCGGCGTGGTCGTCCTGCGGGTCGAGGGTTTCGAGGCCGGTCTCGGCCGCTGGCTGGGCCAGCGCCTGTCGGAGGTCTCGCCCGACACCGACGTCATTCTGGACCTGCGCGGCAATCCCGGCGGCCTCTTGCTGGAGGCCGACGCGGCCCTGTCCTGCTTCCTGCCGGCGCACCAGCAGTGGGCCACCCGCGTGTCGCGGAACGGCCGGCCCATGACCCTGTCGGTCATGCCCGGTTGCGGCAGTCTCAGCGCCCCGGTTCCCAATGACGTCGCCCTTCTGGTCGACGGATCGAGCCGCAGCGCCGCCGAACTGACCCCCGCCGCGCTTCAGGAATCCGGCCGCGCCCTGGTCGTCGGCGAACACACCGCCGGCGCCGTCCTGATCTCACAGGACAGCCCGCTGCCGGACGGAGGCCGCCTGACCCTCAGCCGCGCCGACTACATCACCGCCGGCGGCGTGCGGCTGGAGAAACGCGGCGTGGAGCCGGACATCGTCGTCGTCCGCACGGCCGAGGAGCGTCGCGCCGGCCTCGACCCGGCGCTGGACGCCGCCATCGCCGCCCTGGCCGAGGTCGCCCGCACCCGCGACGCCGCTCAGGCCCGCTGACCGGATGACGTCGCTCCGCCGCCTTGGACTGATCGCGGCCGCGACCCTGTTCCTCGGCGGCTGCCAGACCTTCCTGCCCTACAGCGACGACGAGCGGCGCATGCCGACCGTCGTCGAGGTCGAGGACGGCTCGCCCGAGCGTCTGGCCCTCAACACCCGCGTCTACGATTCCGCCGTCGACTGGGTCTCGCGCCGTTTCTACAAGCGCGACTTCGGCGGGGTGGACTGGCCGGGCGAGACCGCCGCGCGCCGCGACGAGGCCCTGGCCCAGCCGACCGAGCGGGGCTTCTACCGCGCCCTCAACGAGACCTTGGACCTGCTCGGCGACCGCCACACCAATGCGGTGACGCCGACCCGCCACGCCGAGATGGTGCGGGGCCGGCGCGAGCCCACCATCAACCTCGGCTTCGGCATGCGGCTGATCGACGACCAACTCATCGTCACCTCGATCCGCGGGGGCGGTCCCGCCGATCTGGCGGGCGTCCAGCGCGGTTGGGTGGTCGAAAGCCTGAACGGCGAACCGGCCACGCGCGAAAGCCGGATGAACCGGGAGCGGGAGGACCAGCTCGTCGTCTTCGTCGACAGTCAGGATGTCCGCCACGAACTCGCCATCCGTCAGGGGCCGCTGCCGCCCTATGTCGGCCGCGCGATCCGCCGGCCGGACGGCGTCCTGATCCTGTCCTTCGACTATTTCGGCGAGGCGACCCGGCGCTGGTTCGACGAGCAGATGGATCTGGCCGTCGCCGATCCGCCCAAGGGCATCGTGCTGGATTTCCGCGACAATCGCGGCGGCCTGATCACCGACGTCGGCCGCGCGCTCGGCCATTTCTACACGGAGCGCCAGCCCTACGCCTATGTCGAGTACGGCTTCCTGCCGCGCTTCCCGATCCGGGCCAAGCCCGCGCGCCGACCCTGGACCGGCCCGGTCGCGGTCGTCATCGGCGACGCCTCGGCCAGCGGCGCCGAGGTCTTCGCCGCCACCTTCCAGGAGACCGGCCGGGGCCTCGTCTTCGGCGCGACCTCCATGGGGGCGGTGGTCGCCTCGCGTCAGCTGAACCTGCCGGACGGCGGCGAACTCAGCATCGGCGTCCGCAGCTTCCGCTCCGGCGCCGGCCGCACCCTGGAAGGCGTCGGCGTCGTCCCCGACCACGAAGTCCACTTCCGCGCCGACGAGCTCCGCCGAGGCCACGACGCCATGATCGAAGCGGCTGTGGAAGCGGTCCTCCAAAACCCTTCTCCCCTTGCGGGAGAAGGTGGCAGCCGAAGGCTGACGGATGAGGGGTACGAAGACGCAGACGAGATGAGGCGAGCAGACGCCTATCGGTGACATCTACGGTCCCCCTCATCCGACCTCCGCTGCGCTTCGGCCACCTTCTCCCGCAAGGGGAGAAGGGAATTCAGCCCTTCACCGGCCTCACGCGCCCCGCCGCTTCTCGGGCCCGCTCGCGCGCCAGGTCCGTCGTCTCACCCCGCGCCAGCGCCACCCCCATCCGTCGCCGCTCGAACGCTTCCGGCTTCCCGAACAGCCTCAGGTCCGCCGTAGGCACGGACAACGCCTCGTCCACGCCCTCGAAGGCGATGCCCTCGGCGTCCATCCCGCCATAGATCACCGCGCTGGCCCCGACCTCGCGCTGGCTGACATCGACCGGCAGGCCCAGAATCGCCCGCGCATGCAGGGCGAACTCGCTCAGCGTCTGGGTCGCCAGGGTCACAAGACCCGTATCGTGTGGACGCGGCGACACCTCCGAGAACCAGACCTCGTCCCCCTTCACGAACAGCTCGACGCCGAAGACGCCGAGGCCCCCCAGGGCCTCCGTCACCTTGCCCGCGATCTCCTGCGAACGGGCCAGGGCCGCCGCGCTCATCGCCTGCGGTTGCCAGCTCTCGACATAGTCGCCCTTGACCTGACGATGGCCGATCGGGGCGCAGAAGTCGGTCACGACCGCCCCGTCCTTCATCGACCGCACGGTCAGCAGGGTGATCTCGAAATCGAAGTCGATCCGCCCCTCGACGATGATCCGCGCCGTCTCCACCCGGCCCGACGACTGCGCATAGGCCCAGGCGTTGGCGGCGTCCTCGATGGCGTCGATGAAGGACTGTCCCTTGCCCGACGACGACATGACCGGCTTCACGAACACAGGCAGGCCGATCTCGTGCGCCGCCGCCGCCAGTTCCTCGGCCGATCCGGCGAAGGCGTAGGGACTGGTCGGCAGACCCAGCTCCTCGGCCGCCAACCGGCGGATGCCCTCGCGGTTCATGGTCAGCTGGGTCGCCCGCGCCGTCGGAATGACCCGCGCCATCCCCGCCGCCTCGATCTGGGCCAGGATCTCGGTGGCGATGGCCTCGATCTCGGGCACGATGATGTCCGGCCCCTCGGCCAGGATGACGCCGTTCAGGATCTGCGGATCGGTCATCGGGATGACGTGGCTGCGGTGCGCCACCTGCATGGCCGGCGCATTGGCGTAGCGGTCCACGACCACCACCTCGACGCCCAGCCGCTGCAGCTCGATCGCCACCTCCTTGCCCAACTCCCCGCCGCCCAGGAGCATGACGCGGGTGGCGGTCATCGAAAGAGGGGTGCCGAGACGCATGGGAGATCCAGTCAGTTCGAGGGGAGGGCGTAGAGGCTGCGGAACGCGTCGAGCGCCGCCCCATGATAGATGGTCGCGTGGCTTTCCGCAGGCCTCGGCGTGAAATCCCAGGTCACGCCCGGCATGGCGAAGTCGCGCAGGTTCTGGGTCAGCACATCCATCGGCGCCTGCATCTCCGGGCCTTCGTCGCCCAGCGTCAGGATCAGCCGGCGCGGGTCGTTGGAATGGTCCCGCAGATGCGCCCCCGCCTGTCGCGCCAGCCGCCCGCCGTCCCACCACAGGCTGGGGCTGACCGCCACATAGGCGTCGAACATCTGGGGCTCCTTCAGGAAGGTCTCCACGACAAACAGACCCGCCAGAGACTCGCCCATCAACACCGTCTCCCCGCTGGTGCGGAACCGCCCCTCCACGAAGGGCTGGACCTCCTCCAGCAGGAAACGCCGGAATCGCTCGGACTGCCCCTGGGTCGGATACCGGGCGATCAGCTCGGGGTCTTCGGTCGGCAGGGCCAGCTCGTTCCGCCGATCCACCGAGGCCACGCCGACCACGATCACGTCCCGCGTCGTGCCGACGATGGTCCCCAGCTGGGCCAGACCCGAGATATGGTGGAAGTCCTGCGCCTGCCCGCCGTCCAGCACATAGAGAACCGGATAGGTCGCCGTCCCCTCGGCATAACCGGGCGGCAGCCAGACGTTGATCTCCCGCGTCCCGCCCATGACGGAGGAGGGCAGGGCATAGGACTGGCCGATCACGATGGGCGTCGCCGCCACAGGCTCCTGCGCCCGTACAGGCGAGACGCCCAGAACGCAGAGGCCGACGATGATTGCGAGCGTCCGTCCGATCATCACGCCGCCGGTTCCGCCCCGTCCTTCGGCGCCCAGTTCCCGGCCGCATGGGCGGCGGTCACCGCCTCTATCATGGCGGCCGAGACGCCGTTCGACTGCATCTCTTCGGGCGTCATGGTCACGCGGTCGGCGCAGGCCTGGACGACGTGGGCGAACTCGGGCTGGACGGACAGGCCGCCCTCTTCGGCATCCAGCAGCAGTTTGAAACTGGTGTCGCCCATCGACTCGGCCGTCCAGACGTCGCCGCAGTCGCCGAGATGTTCCGCGTCCGTCGAGGCCAGCATCTTGCGGCTGTACCAGGTGGTCAGGACGCTCGACGACAGGGACGGGACATAGGTCGCCGGCCTGTCGGTGGCATCGCCGCGCACCAGCTGCAGGCCCGGCGCCGCGGCGACCCAGTCCACCCGCTCGCCGGTCGCCAGATCATAGGTCAGGCCGGTCTGGTCGAAGCTCGGGTGGGCCGCGCCCTCGCAGTACCAGCTCTCGGCGATCCAGAAGCTGACATAGCCCGGCCCGGTCATCGGCTGGGTCACGCCGCGCTCGATGCCGCCGCCGGTCTCGCAGGCGTTGCCCATGACCGCGCCGTCGATCCGGGCGAGGTCGGCGTTGATCCTCTCGATGGCGGCGCCCTCGCCGACCAGGCGGGGCAGGGCGCCGACGCCGTCCGCCAGATCGGGCTGGGCCGCGAAGGTCACGGCCGAGGCTTCCGCGGCGTCGCCCTTGGTCGGGTCCGTGACCGGATTACAGGCCGCCAGCCCCAGCATCAGGCCCGCGATGGCCACGCTTGTGATCGTCTTCATCTCTGCCGCCCCCTCAGCGCGTCGGTTCGATCAGATCCCAGCCGTTGCCGTACAGATCCTCGAAGACGACCACCCTGCCATAGGATTCGGACCGGGGCTGCTCGCGGAACCTGACCCCGGCCGCCAGCCAGGCGGCATGGTCGCGCAACAGGTCGTCGGTCTCCAGAAACAGCCAGATCCGTCCGCCCGCCTGATTGCCGACCTGCGCCCGTTGCGCCTCCGTCGTCGCGCGGGCGAGCAGGATGGAGGTCTCGCCGCCTTTCGGCGTGACCCGCACCCATCGCTTGCCGCCGCCCATGTCGGTATCCTCGCTGAGCTCGAACCCCAGCTTGTCGACATAGAAGGCGATGGCCTCGTCATAGTCGCGGACCAGCAAACTGACCGCGCCCAGCCGAGGCATCAGAGGCGCGCTTTCGCCGCCGCCACGATGGCGTCCGCCGTGATGCCGAACTCGCGGTACAGCACGTCCGCCGGGGCCGAGGCGCCGAAGCCGGTCATGCCGATGAAGGCGCCGTCCTCGCCGATGAACCGCTCCCAGCCCTGCTTGATCGCGGCCTCGCAGGCGACGCGCACCGTGCCTCGGCCGATGACCTTGGCCTGATAGGCGGCGTCCTGTTGCTCGAACAGCTCGAAGCACGGAACCGACACGACCCGCGTCGGCGACCCGTCGGCCTCCAGCGTCTCGGCCGCCTTCAGCGCCAGCGGCACCTCGGTGCCCGTGGCGAACAGGGTGACCTTGGCCTCAGCCGAAGCGGCGCGCAGCTCATAAGCGCCCCTGGCCGACAGGTTCTCGTCCGAAGCGGTCACCCGCACCGCCGCCGTCTTCTGGCGCGACAGGGCCATGGCCGACGGCGTCGCCTTGTGCTGCAGGGCCAGTTGCCAGCATTCGAACGCCTCGACCGTATCGGCCGGGCGGAACACCATCAGGTTCGGAATGGCGCGCAAGGACGCCAGATGCTCGACCGGCTGGTGCGTCGGGCCGTCTTCGCCCAGACCGATGGAGTCGTGGGTCAGGACGTGGATCACGCGAATGCCCATCAGGGCCGCCATGCGGATGGCGTTGCGGCTGTAGTCCGAGAACACCATGAAGGTGCCGCCGTAGGGGATGATCCCGCCGTGCAGCGCCATGCCCGTCATGGCCGCCGCCATGCCGAACTCGCGGATGCCCCAGTTGACGTAGCGCCCCTCATAGGTGGGCGCGTCGAAGATCGGCGTGCCCTTGACGAAGGTGTTGTTCGATCCGGTCAGGTCGGCCGAGCCGCCCACCATCTCCGGCACGGCGCCGAACAGGGTCTCCAGCGCGGCGCCCGAAGCCTGACGCGTCGCCTGGGCCGGCTTGTCCTCGACCAGCTGGGCGATCCCGGCGTTCAGGGCGTCGAACGCGCTCTCCGGCAGGTCGCCCTTCATGGCGCGGGTGAAGTCGTGGCCTTGCGACGATGCGGCCAGACGGGCCTCCCACGCCTTGCGGTCCTTCGATCCGCGCTTGCCGACCTTCTTCCAGGCCTTGTCGATGTTGTCCGGCACCACGAACGGTTCGTGGTTCCAGGCCAGACCCAGACGGGTGGCGGCGACCTCGGCGGCGCCCAAGGCCGCGCCGTGGGTCTTGTGGCTGCCTTCCATGGTGGCGGCGCCCTTGCCGATCTTGGTCTTGCACGCGATCAGGGTCGGCTTGTCCTGACGGGTCGCCCACTGCAGCGCCGACTTGATCGCCTTCATGTCGTGGCCGTCGACGGCCTTCACCGCCCAGCCCGAGGCCTTGAAGCGCGCCTTCTGATCGACCGCATCCGACAGGCTGACCTTGCCGTCGATGGTGATGTCATTGTCGTCCCAAAGGACCGTCAGCTTGTTCAGCCTGTAGCGGCCGGCCAGGGCGATGGCCTCCTGAGAGACACCCTCCATCAGGCAGCCGTCGCCCGCGATGACCCAGGTCCGGTGATCGACGAGGTCAGCACCGTACTTGGCCGCCAGATGCCGCTCGGCCATGGCGAAGCCGATGGAGTTGGCCAGGCCCTGACCCAGCGGACCCGTCGTCGTCTCCACGCCGGGCATATGGCCGTACTCGGGGTGACCCGCCGTCTTCGACCCCCACTGGCGGAAGTTCGACAGCTGCTCCGACGTCGCGGCCTTGTAGCCTGTCAGGTGCAGCAGGGCGTAGATCAGCATCGAGCCGTGGCCGGCCGACAGGATGAAGCGGTCGCGGTCGGCCCAGTCGGGGCGGCTCGCGTCGAACTTCAGGAATTTGGAGAACAGCACCGTCGCCACGTCCGCCATGCCCATCGGCATGCCCGGGTGGCCGCTGGCGGCCTTTTCGACCCCGTCCATCGCCAGAACGCGGATGGCGTCGGCCATCATCTGCGGGGTCGCTTTTTCGGGTGCGTCGGAGGCTTTGGCCACGGGCGGACCTTTCGTCTGGAGGCGGAAAAGGGAGGCGCGCCGCTTTACCCCGGCGTCACGGCGGGTTCTATACGAAATCTGGAGGAAACGATGGCCGACGCCACGACAGCCGCGCGAGATCGGATCGACAAGGCCCTGGCCCTGCTGGAACGCAAGGTGCTGGACCTGAAGGCGCGCCCCGCCTCCGCCCCCGGCATCGCCGACGACGACCTGTTCGCCACCCCGACGCCGTCCGACGCCGACGCCCAGCGCCGCATCGCCGAGCTGGAGGCCGCCGGTCGCGACGCCTCCGCCGCCCTGGCCGCCGCCGCCATGGCCGTGCGCGACATCCTCGCCAGGGACGACAACTGATGGCCACCGTCACTGTCGAGATCAACGGACGCCCCTATGCCGTGGGCTGCGCCGACGGCCAGGAGGAGCGAGTCCGCATCCTCGCCAAACAGTTCGACGTCCATGTGCGCCAGGTCGCCGGCGACGTCGGCCACGTCGGCGACATCCGCCTGTTCCTGATGGCCGCCCTGGTCCTGGCCGACGAACTGCACGAAGTCCGCATGAACGCCGGACCCACGCCCGCCGCCGGATCGGCCCCCGCCTCCGACGCCGGCGTCGCCGAAGCCCTCAACGCCGTCGCCGCCCGGATCGAGAAGATCGCTCAATCACTTTGATCGACGTCTCCTCCCCGTCGCGTAGCGATGGGGAGGTGGCAGCGAGCCTCTTCGCGAGCTGACGGAGGGGTTCTTCGCGCACGCAGAAAAGAACCCCTCCGTCTCTCCGCTTCGCTCCGAGCCACCTCCCCATCCTTCGGACGGGGAGGAGACTTGATCCCCGGCCATTGTTCCGCCCCCGGTGAACGACTATCTTGTCCGACGGCGGGTCATGCTGTGGCTCTCGTCGAAGGCAACATATCCTCGCGGCCTTAATTCACTCGAAGGGATCTGCCCCTGTCCGACCTCGTGGGGTTGGGTATGCGGAGCCCACCTGGCTACCCAGGCTCGAGAGGATTCAAACCGTCCTTCACGGCTCTTCACGGCGCCGCCACCTTCTCTCTTTTTGGGCGCTATCGCTCGCCGCGCGGCGGCTCGCTACTTGAGCGCCGGCTTTCGTCTGGAGCCCTGATGATCCTCAAGCGTGGCTGGTTCGGACCGAAGCGGATCGGTTGGGGCGCATCGCCCGCCAGCTGGGAAGGCTGGGCCGCGACCGGCGTCTTCATCCTGGCCATGCTTCTGACGGGCACGCTCCTGCGGGACGTGGCCTGGGTCTGGGCCGTGATGCTGGCCAATGTCGCCCTCTTCCTCGCCGTGGTCATCCTGACCTACGACAAGAACGCCCGGCCCTGGATCTGACCCTCCCGGACAAGACAGTCCTGCGCGCGGAGGCCCGTGCTGTTCGGCGCAGGCTTGCGGAGCTGTCGCCCGACGCCTCGATGCGACTGGCAGCGCATACCGAGGCCCTGCTGGACAAGGAATGGGCGACCGACGGCCGATGGGCCGAGGACACGGCCAAGGGACGCCGGCTGAAGGTCGCGATTTACCAACCTCGCGGCGCGGAGATCGACACGGGGCCGTTGGCGAGGGCGTTGATCGCGCTGTCCTGCGACCTTTGCCTGCCGGTGGTGATCGAGCGGGACGCGCCGCTGATCTTTCGCGCATGGACGCCGGGGCAGGTCCTGAGCCCCGATCTGGTCGGATCGCCCGCGCCCCTGGCCGACGCCGCCGAGGTCAGGCCGAACATGATCCTCTGCCCCCTGCTGGCTTTTGACGCGCATGGAGGGCGACTGGGGCTGGGCGGCGGCTACTACGATCGCACCGTGGACGCCATGGACGGACGGGTCGCCTTCATCGGCGTCGCCTATGCCGGCCAGCAGGTCGAACGACTGCCCGTCGAGGATCATGACGAAGACATGCATGGCGTGTTGACCGAGACGGGCTATACCGCCGCCCGAAAGGTCTAACTCCCCATGCGTCTTGCCTTCTTCGGCGATGTGATCGGCAAGTCCGGTCGCGACGGCCTCAGCGATCATCTGCCCGGCCTCAAGCGGGTGCTGAACCTCGACTTCGTGGTGGTGAACGCGGAGAACGCCGCCGGCGGCTTCGGCATCACCGAGAACACGGCCAAGGAGCTGTTTATGGCCGGCGCCGACTGCCTGACGCTGGGCAACCACTCCTGGGACCAGCGCGAGGCCCTGACCTATATCGTGCGCGAGCCGCGCCTCATCCGCCCGGCCAACTATCCCCGGCTGATGGACGCGCCCGGCGCCGGCGCCAACCTGTTCGAGACCCATTCGGGCCGCACCGTTCTGGTCATGAACGTGCTGGGCCGCGTCCACATGGACCCCCAGGACGACCCCTTCGGCGCCGTGGACCGCGAGCTGAACGCCGCCCCCCTGGGCCATGTCGCCGACGCCGTCATCGTCGACATGCACGCAGAGGCCACCTCCGAGAAGATGGCCATGGGCCATTTCTGCGACGGTCGCGCCTCCCTCGTGGTCGGCACCCACACCCACGTCCCGACCGCCGACTGCCAGATCCTGCCCGGCGGCACGGCCTACCAGACCGACGCCGGCGGCTGCTGCGACTATGACAGCGTCATCGGCAACGAGAAGGAGGAGCCGCTCCGCCGCTTCACCACCCGCGTCTCGGGCGGCCGCTACAATCCCGCATCCGGCCCCGCCACCGTCTGCGGCGTCTATGTCGAGACCGACGACAAGACCGGCCTCGCCGTCCGCGTCGAACCCATCCGCGTCGGCGGCCGTCTCAGCCAGCATATCCCGCAGGTCTGAGGCCGCTCGAAGCGGGGCTGTTGACGGATAAGATTACGCGTGTAATCGTCTTGGTCTACAAACGTAGTCCAAGGAGCCGCTCATGCCTGCCCTGACCCCCGCCACCATCTTCCTCGACGCCGCCCTGCCTGTTCAGATCATCGTCGTCGCCCTGATCGTCGCCGCACTCGCCGCCGTCGCCGTGACGGCGAAGAAGGTCGCCTCGGGCAGCCACCTGACCGGCGGCTCGGCCTATCTCTCGGCCCTGCGTCTCGGCGCCCCGTTGCTCGGTCTGCTCGGCGCGGCCTTCAACGGCCTGATGATGTTCGTTGCGCTCGCGAAGTTCGGCGATCAGCCGATCAACGTCCTCGCGCCCGGCCTGGCCGAGGCCATGTTCCTCGTCGTCATGGGGCTGATCGTCGGCGTGGTCGGCGTCATCTGCCACTGGATCGTCGAGGCCCGCGTCGACCGCGCCGTCCTCCGGGCCTGAGGGTGACGCGCATCGCCGTCACCGAGGCGGAGAGCGCCATCCTGGCCGCCCTGTGGCGTCACGGCCCGCTCTCCTTCGCCTCCCTGATCGAGGCGGTGAAGGCCGACAACGCCTGGGGCGACGCCACCATCAAGACCTTGCTCGGCCGCCTGATGCGAAAGGGCGCCGTCTGCTCCGAACGCGACGACGGCCGCCAGCGCTATCACCCCGCGATCGACCGCCGGACCTATGTCGACGGCGAGATCCAGGCTCTGACCGACCGCCTGTTCGCCGGCGACCGGGCGGCCCTCAGGGCTTTCCTCGACGGGGCGTGACTAGAGATCCTCCGGCGTCAGCCCCGTGTGCTTCGCCATACGCGCCAGCATGCGCGGGCCGACCTCGTCGCCGTCATGAAAGGCGAAGACCACGTCTTCCCATCCGGACCGCTTCAGCACGCGGTGGGAACCGACCCGACGCGCCTCAACCCAGCCGATGGCGTTCAGCGCCGCGAGCAGTCGGCGCGCCTTGACCGACGGCCAGACGCTCACGCCGCGAACAGCCGTTCAACCTCCGGCGCGCGTTCGCCATTCTCAAGCCGATCGGCCAGCACCCTGAGCACCAGCGCCTCGACCTTCGCCACGGCCTCCTCGCGCGTCGCGCCATAGGCCATTACGCCGGACAGGGTGGGGGCCTCCGCGATCCAGCGGCCGTCTTCTTCGCGCTCGACTTCCAACTGCATCCGGCGTTCCTCCAGCGAGAACCCTACACCAGACGCGCGCTGAACTCTATTCGCCGGCTGCGGGCGCCCAGGCCCGCATCTCGGCGATCTCCCGCGTCTGCGTATCGATGACGGCCTGAGCCATCCGCCGCACCTCCGGATCGCGGCTGTCGCGCAGGGCCACTTCGGCCATGGCCACCGCGCCCTGATGGTGGGCGATCATCTTGGCGATATAGGCCTGGTCCACCGTCTCGCCGGACGCCGCCGCCATCAGCCGGTGCATCTCGGCCTCCGAGGCCGCGAAGGCCTGATCCCCGGCGGTCGGTCCGGCCGGGGCCGTGTGCGCCGAGTGATCTTCAGGCCCCGACACCGTCCCCTCGACCACGGCCGCCGCCTGGTTCTTGGCCGAGGCCTCCCGCATCGCCTGCTGCACCGGATCGCCGCCGCCGTCGCACGCGGCGAGCATCAGGGGCAGGGCGGCCAGAAGGGCGAGGCGGCGGGCGGTCATGGGCGGTCTCTCTGCGGTCGACCCGGACATCCACGCCTTTTACTGCGTCCGCGCACCGTCGCACGATGTCGCGGGCCGGAAATCAGGCGTCCTGCAACCGAGCGCTGCCCGCCTCGACCACCATCGACTTGCGGGTCGACAGCACGCCAGTCCGGTCGTGGATCTGGTCCAGCACCTTGAAGTCGGTCTTCCAGCGGTCGGGCGTCACCTCGCAGACGACATAGCCGCGCTGCGAGTTGTTGAACTTCAACATCGGATTGGCCGACTGGATCGCCGCCATGTCGGGCCGTTGATCCACCCCGTCGCCGCCCGAACTGATCGAGGTGGCCACGAACTCCGCCGCGATCGGTTCGCCCTCCGGATTGCGCTCGTCGATATAGAGCTCGCCCGCATAGTTCTGATGTTCGTCGCCCGTCAGGACCACGACATTGTCGATGCGGCGCTGCTTGATATGGTTCAGCACGCGCGCGCGGGGCACGCGGTATCCGGCCCAGCTGTCGGGGTTCACGCCGTAGTCCGCGCCCGGGTTCCGATCCAGGTCCATGACCATGATCTGCTGCGCCAGGGTGTTCCACTTCGCCTTCGAGGTGTTCAACCCGTCGAACAGCCAGGCCTGCTGCGCCTCGCCGAGGATCTCGGCCTCGCGCGCATCGATGTCCGAGCAGTTCGCATTGAACCGGTCGCCGCACGGCTGGTCCGAGCGATACTGTCGCGTGTCGAGCAGGTGCACGTCCAGCAGGTCGCCATAGCTGGCCCGGCGATACAGCTGCATCGACGACCCGCGCGGGAAGGCCGAACGCCGCATCGGCATATGCTCGTAGAAGGCCTGCATCGCCGCCGCCCGGCGCAGCAGGAAGACCTCGGCCGGCGACCCGTCCTGATCGATGTCCGAGACCCAGTTATTGTCGACCTCGTGGTCGTCCCAGACCACGAACCAGGCCGCCGACTGGCGCGCCGTCTGCAGGTCGGCGTCCATCGTGTACTGGGCGTAGCGGCGGCGATAGTCGTCCACCGAATAGACCTCGCCCCCGTCATGGACGCGCAGGTTCTCCTGGGTCGAGGTCCCGCCATAGATGCGGTTGCCGCGCCCCTCGTAGATGTAGTCCCCGTAGAAGAAGACGAAGTCCAGATCCTCGCCGGCCATCTTGCGATGGGCGGTGTAGTAGCCGCTCTCGAAGGCCTGACAGCCCGCCACGCCGAACTTGACCTGAGCCAGGGGCGCGCCCGCGACCGGCGCCGTCTTGGCCCGCCCGACGCCGGACCGCTCCGACCCGACGCGGAAGCGATAGAAATACGGGCGACCGGGCTCCAGCCCCTCGACCTCGACGTGGACGGAGTGGCCCAGTTCCGGCCGCGCGATGGCTTCGCCGGATCGCACGATGGTCCCGAACCCGGCGTCCGCGGACACCTCCCAGGTCACCGCCATCGCCTGGCGCGGCATGCCGTAGCCGGGCTCCATCGGCCGGGGCGCGATCCGCGTCCAGATCACGAAGCCGTCGGGCAGGGGATCGCCCGCCGCCACCCCCAGCTGGAACGGGTTCACGTCGAACACCGCCTGGGCCAGGCCTTCCTTCGGCAGGGTAAGCGCGGCCGATCCGGCGCCCAGTCCGGTCAGAAGCAGGCGGCGGGACAGAAACAGGGACATGGCGAACTCCGGCTAAGCAGCCTCGATAGTCCTCTGATGTGACAATGTCTCTCGCACACAAACCGACACGGTCAGGAACAGGAGGGTTGAAAGGTCGGGCTTCGGCGAGCCATGTTATGCGAAGGCAGCGGGGGCTGTCTCGCACGGTCGGCGCTTCGCACCGTGCGATCCATCAGGGGAGCCAAGCCCATGCGCACCGTCCTTCTCGCGTCCGCTATCGCCGTCGCCGTTTCCGGCCTCGTCGCCACGGCCGCCGCCGCCCAGAACCCCAACGCCGCGCCGTCGTCGGGCTCCACCCGCGCACGGGCCGGCTTCACCCCGGACCCGATCCGCGTCAGCATCTATTCGGGCGGTCCGATCGACGCCTCGCGTCTGGGCGGTGCCTGCGTCGGCATGATCGCCAGCGCCCCGGACTACCGGTTCACCTACACCGCCGGCTCCTTCCCGCTCAGCTTCGGCGTGGTCTCCAGCGCCGACACCAGCCTGGTCATCAACGGTCCGGACGGCCGCTGGTACTGCAATGACGACGCCCAGGGCCTGAATCCCATCCTGACCTGGAGTCGCCCACGCAGCGGCTCCTACGACATCTGGATCGGCGCGGTCGGCGGCCGCAGCGCCTCCTCGACCCTGTTGATCTCCGAGTCGGACTGACCGGTCGGCCTTCAGGCGGCGGTGGCGGGACGGCGCGTCATGTCGCCCCGCCCCGCGATCAAGCCCGCGACGGAAATGTCCTCGTCGATCTCTTCCCAGTGAAGGCCCTCGCCGCCGTAGCCGATGCGGACGGCCTCTCTCTGAGCCGGTGTTGCGTCCAGCAGACGCGGGAACCACGCCAGCGGTACGCCGAGCGTGCGACCGTCGTCCAGATCGACCCACATGGTGTAGTCGTCGAACCAGACCTTCTTAGCCGCTGAAGTGCTCATTCCATCTCCGCTCGATCCGGTCGCGCTCCTTGCGGATGATCCACGTCAGCTCGGCCAGCGTCTTGCGACTATAGCCGCTTTCCGATGCGATCTGAACCTCAGGCCTCAGCCAGAACTTGGCCGTGCCGTCCCCACTCTCGACATGGATGTGAACAGGCTCGCGCGGATTGCCTTCGTTGGAATAGAAGTGAAACCGGAAGCCCTTGTGACGGAAGACTTCCGGCATCGCCTCAGCCTTCGATCCAGGCCGGCATCCAGCTTTCGTGCATCTCGCGCAGGTGGGCCATCGGGATGCTGAACAGGTCGGCGGAGGCGAAGGCGTCGCCCTTGGCGTGACCCACGACCGAGGCGTGCAGCCCCGCCTCGCGCGCCGCGGCCAGCACTTCGTCAGGGTTCGGCACGGCCACCAGATAGCGGGCCTGATCCTCGGCGAAGAGCAGGACATGGGCGTGGGCCGCGCTGGTCGCATCCAGCACCACGCCGCAGTCCGACGCCAGGGCCAGATCCGCCGCCGCGCCGACCAGACCGCCATCCGACAGGTCGTGAACGCAGGTCAGGCGACCCGCCTCGATCTCGGCCCGCACGAAGTCGCCGGTCTTGCGTTCCAGCGCCAGATCCACCGGCGGCGGCGCCCCGTCCTCGCGGCCCAGAACCTCGCGCAGATAGATGGATGCGCCCAGTTCCCCGTGCGTCTCGCCGATCAGGATCAGCGTGTCCCCGTCCGCCATGGTCGAGAAGCCGGTGACCACGTCGTAGTTCTTGAGCAGGCCCACCGCGCCCACCGTCGGGGTCGGCGGAATGGCGACGCCATTGGTCTCGTTGTAGAGCGACACGTTCCCGCTCACGACGGGGAAGTCCAGGGCACCGCACGCCTCGGCCATACCGTCGATGGCGCGCACGATCTGGCCCATGATCTCGGGCCGCTGCGGATTGCCGAAGTTCAGGTTGTCGGTGATGGCGATCGGCAGCGACCCCACGGCCGTCAGGTTGCGCCACGCCTCGGCCACCGCCTGTTTGCCGCCCTCATAGGGGTCGTTCTGGACATAGCGCGGGGTGCAGTCCGAGGTGACGGCCAGACCCTTGTCCGTCCCGTGCACCCGCACCACGCCCGCATCGGCGCCGGTGGCCGAGTCCTGAAGCGTGTCGGCCATGACGTGGCGGTCGTACTGCTCCCAGATCCAGCGCTTGGACGCCATGTCCGGGCAGGTCAGCACGTTCAGCACCGCGTCTTCCCAGACGGTCGGGGCGGGCACTTCGCCGGGGTTCAGGCGCGGATGCAGCTCCGGCTGGACCCACGGACGGTCGTACAGGGGCGCATCGTCGAACAGGGGCGCCAGCGGCACGTCGCAGACGACCTCGCCGTGGTGGTTCAGGATCAGACGGCCGGTGTCGGTCGTCTTGCCGATGACGGCGGCGTCCAGACCCCACTTCTCGAAGATGCGATAGCCGTCCGCTTCGCGGCCCGGCTTCAGCACCGCCAGCATCCGCTCCTGCGATTCCGACAGCATCATCTCATAGGCGGACATGCCGGTTTCCCGCTGGGGAACGTCGTCCATGTTCAGTTCGATGCCCACGCCGCCCTTGCCGGCCATCTCGACCGAGGACGAGGTCAGGCCTGCCGCGCCCATGTCCTGAATGGCGGCGACCGCGCCCGAGGCCATCAGCTCCAGCGTAGCCTCGATCAGCAGCTTCTCGGCGAAGGGATCGCCGACCTGAACCGTGGGACGCTTCGATTCCGACTCGTCGTCGAACTCGGTCGAGGACATGGTCGCGCCGTGGATGCCGTCCCGGCCGGTCTTGGAGCCGAAGTAGACGACCGACATCCCCGCGCCCGGCGCCGCCGAGTAGAAGATGGCGTCCGCCTTCGCCAGACCCACGCACATGGCGTTGACCAGGATGTTGCCGTTGTAGCCCTTGTGGAAGTTCGTCTCGCCCGCCACCGTCGGCACGCCGACGCAATTGCCGTAGCCGCCGATGCCCGAGACGACGCCCTTGACCAGGCGCTTGGTCTTCTCGTGACCCACGTCGCCGAACCGCAGGGCGTTCAGCAGGGCCACCGGACGCGCGCCCATGGTGAAGACGTCGCGCATGATGCCGCCCACGCCCGTCGCCGCGCCCTGATAGGGTTCGATGAAGCTGGGGTGGTTGTGGCTCTCCATCTTGAAGATGCAGGCGTCGCCGTCGTCGATGTCGATCACGCCGGCGTTCTCGCCCGGTCCGCAGATGACGCGCGGCCCCTTGGTCGGGAACTTGCCCAGGTGGATCTTGGAGGACTTGTAGGAGCAGTGCTCGGACCACATCACCGAGAAGACCCCCAGCTCCAGCTGGTTCGGCTCGCGCCCCAGCCGGTCGAGGACGACCTGATATTCAGCGGGGTTCAGGCCGTATTCGGCGGCCAGTTCGGCGATGGTCTTTTTGGGAGCGCTCATGGCCGCGCCTCATAGCGGGACTCTGCGGCGAACCCAAGCCGGGGCGTGATCCGAGCGGCCGTTCCTCGGATTCGGGAACGTCGCGGCCTGCGACGGATTGTCCAAGGGCAACCCGGAGGTCCGCCATGACCCACGCGCCCATCGATCCCGCCGCCACGCCGGAAGATCCGGACACCCCGATCATTTCCGCCGACGACGCCGGCGCCTCCAGCCTCGCTGAACGCATCGGCCGTTAGGCGGAGAACCACATCCTTCCGCTCGACCCGGTCGAGGACGACGACTGACGCTTCAGGTCCGGGGCCGCAGACCGAGGGCGATCGCCAGCGACCCGCCCAGCACCACCAGGGCCGCGGCCAGGGCCCCAAACGCCAACACCGCATTGCCCTTCTCCTGCTCGGCCGCGAACACCCCGATCAGGCCCCAGGCGATGGGAGCCGGATAGGCCAGCACCCGCGTCCGCCACGTCACCAGCAGCCCCATCCCGGCCGCCAGCACCACCGCGATGAGAGCCCAGGCCGTGGGCGGCAGGGCAGGGGGCAGGTCGCCGTTCCCCGTCGCCACCGTCAGCAGATTGACCGGCGCCGCCACCGTCAGCCACCCGGCCAGGGCCGCCAGCGGATAGACCGTCATCCACCGATCCCGGTCGCCCTTCGACAGCGCCCGGATCGCCGAGGCCTTCCGCAGCAAGGGGATCAACAGCACGCTCAGCGAGCCGAAGATCAGGACGATGGTCGCGACCTCGGCGTCCCACGCCGCCGCCAGGATCCACCAGCCGATGCCCAGCAGGGCCAGCACCGACGGCCACCCGAACGCCCTCAGCATCTCGCTCTCATGCGTCTTGGGCAGCAGCTGCCGCACCGCATAGACGATCAGCCCCAGATAGATCGGCCCCCAGATGGCGAAGGCCCAGCCGACGACCTTCAGCGTCGCATCGCTGTCCGCCGCGAACTCGGCCGGCGTCTGGCCCAGGTTCGCCAGCTGCTGCAACTGGCCGATGACCACGGCGAACAGGGCGCAGGCGAAGACGGCCAGCCGCCGCGTCTGCTGCGGCTGATCGGCGGGAACGAGGGTCGGGTGTGTGGTGCTGCTCATGCCCGACACTACGCGCACGGACGGCCAAGGTTCAGCCGGAACCGCACGGCCCGGCGTTCGCTTCATCTGCAACTGAACAGGAGCCCATCATGGCCGATCCCAAGACCCCCGACGACCTGAACACCGAAGAGGTCGAAACCAACCTGGCCATCGAACAGGGACTGGGCGTCGGCGCCCGCGAACTGGCCTCGATCGGCGAATCCGGCGCCGAGGGCACCCTCGAGCGCGACGAGGATGAAGACGAGGCTTAAGCCGCCGCGTAGATCGACCGGAACAGGGTCGCGCCGTCGGCCGAGCCCAGTTCGGCCTCGAAGGCGCGGTCCGGGTGGGGCATCATGCCCAGCACGTTTCCGCGCGCATTCTGGATGCCGGCGATGTTGGCGACCGAGCCGTTCGGGTTGTCGACATAGCGGAAGACTACCTGACCCTCGCCCTCGATCCGGGCCAGGGTTTCTGTGTCGGCGAAATAGTTTCCGTCGCCGTTGCCCTGGGTCATGACCACCTCGCGCTGGCCCTGATAGCCGGCGGTGAAACGGGTCTGGCCGTTGGTGACCTCCAGCGAGATCGGCTTGCAGACGTATTTCAGGCCCGCGTTCCGCAGCAGGGCGCCCGGCAGCATCCCGGCCTCGCACAGGATTTGGAAGCCGTTGCAGATACCGACCACGGCCACGCCGTCGTCGGCCGCCTTCTTAACGGCCTGCATGATCGGCGACTGGGCCGCCATGGCCCCGCAGCGCAGGTAGTCGCCGTAGGAAAATCCGCCCGGCAGGACGATCAGGTCGAGGCCCGAAGGCAGCTCGGTCTCCTGGTGCCAGACCATCTCGACCCGTTCGTTGGTCGACCGCTCGATGGCGACCTTGCAGTCCCGATCACAGTTGGAACCGGGGAAGACGATGACGGCTGCGCTCATGGCGCGGGCCTGTAGCAGGGTTCGGACGGAATGTCAGTGGGCGGGGTCGAGAAGGCCCAGGCGCGTTTCGATCCGGTTCAACTGATCGTCGTGACGACCGAGTTTCACGTAGATGTTCCCGACCTCCTGAGACGTCGCCAACTGATGCTGGCGGATAGCCTGCAGCTCGCCTTTCACCTCTCCCATGGTCATGTCCATGCGGTCGAGGCGAGCCTGAATCGACTTCAGGACTTCGTAGATGAGGTCGTTGGTCGCTTCAGCCATGGCGTGACCTTAGCATGATCCGAACAAAAGGGAAACGTCAGGGTTGAGCGCGCCGCCCATCCAGCGCCGCCCAGACCCAGACGGCCAGTCCGCCCAGCGTCAGGGCCACCCCGACCCAGGCCGTCGCGCCCCAACCGAACCCGGCTGTCAACGCCGCCCCGGCCAGCAACGGCCCCAGCGCATTGGCGGTGTTGAAGGCCGAGTGGTTCAGCGCCGCCGCCAGGGTCTGGGCCTCGCCGGCCACGTCCATCAGCCGCGTCTGCAGGATCGACCCCAGGCCGCCGCCCGCGCCGATGCACAGGACCACGACCATCATCGAGATCAGGTTCTGGGACGCCAGCGGATAGAGGGCCAGGGCGACGGCGCTCCAGATCAGAACCCCCGCCGCCGCCTTGAACCCGAACCGGTCTCCGGCCCAGGCGCCCAGGATGTTGCCGCTGAACATCCCCACGCCGAAGACGGCGAAGACCCAGGGCAGGATGTGCGGCCCGACCCCGGTCACCTCGCGCAGGGTCGAGGCCAGATAGGCATAGACCGCGAACATCCCGCCGAAGCCGATGGCGCTGACGCCCAGCGTCAACCAGACCTGCCGATTCTTCAGGGCCGACAGTTCCCGCAAGGGGCTGGCGTCGGGGTGGGCCGGATCGCGCGGGGCGAACAGGGCGACCAGGGTCATGGTCAGGACCGCCAGGACCCCGACGATGCCGAAGGTCCAGCGCCAGCCCCAGGTCTGGCTGATGATGTTGACGACCGGCACGCCCAGCACCGTCGCCACGGTCAGCCCCATCAGCACGGTCGAGACCGCGCGCGTCCGGAACTCCAGCGGCACGACCGAGGCGGCGACCAGGGCGGCTACGCCGAAATATGCCCCGTGCGGCAGGCCGCCCAGAAAGCGGAAGACCAGCATGGTCCCGAAATTCAGCGACAACGCACTGAGGGTGTTGGCGATGGCGAACATCCCCATCAGCCCGACCAGCAGAAGCCAGCGCGGCAACCGCGCCCCGAACGCCGCCAGGATCGGCGCCCCGACCACGACCCCGGCCGCATAGGCGCTGATCGCATGGCCCGCCGTCGGCTCGTCCACGCCCAGACCGGTCGCGAAGTCCGGCAGGATGCTCATGGCCGCGAACTCGGTGATGCCGATGGAGAAGCCGCCCATGGCCAGGGCGATCAGCACCAGGGCGACGGCGCTCCCGCTACGGGGCGGCGCCGCCGCGAGGGTGTCAGCGGACGAGCAATCGACAGGCGTCATGCAATTCATCGAGGGGAACGGTTGTTGCGCCGCAACATAGGTCCGTACGCCCCCGCTTCAACCGAGGCTCAGCTTATCGTCGATCACTTACCATTGCGACGGCTCAGCCCTTGTTCTCGTAGATCGCCGTGATCGAGGCCTTGGCCAGGGTGTGGAAATGCAGGTTGAAGCCGAATACGGCGCCGGAGTTGTCGGGCGTGACGTCCAGCTTTTCCACGCCCACGGCGAAGACCGTGAAGATATAGCGGTGCGGCCCGTGTCCCGGAGGCGGGGCGGCCCCGCCGAAGCCGGGCGCGCCATAGTCGGTCCGCCCCTCGACCGCGCCGGACGGCACGGGGCCGCCGGTCGGGATCTCGCTGACCTCCGCCGGGATGTTCGCCACCGTCCAGTGCCAGAAGCCCGACCCCGTCGGCGCATCCGGATCATAACAGGTGATCGCGAACGACTTCGTCCCCTCCGGCGCGCCCGACCAGGCCAGCTGCGGCGAGGTGTTCCCCAGCGCCTTCACATGGGCGTCCGGCAGGACGTCGCCGTCCTTGAAGTCGGTCGAGGTGAGGGTGAAGGCCATCGGTCGCTCCTGTTGCGGTTCGGCGTCTGAACGACCGCCCGCCGGAGCGGTTGCCGTCAGGCGACCTCGATGCGGTAGCTCTCGATGACCGTATTGGCCAGCAGGGTCTCGCACATCTTCTTCGCTTCACCCGCCGGATCGGCGCCGTCGAAATCGAACTCGATCAGCTTGCCGACGCGAGCGTTCTCGACGTTCCAGCCCAGACCCTTGAGGGCGCCTTCGACGGCCTTGCCCTGAACGTCCAGCACGCCGTTCTTGAGGAAGACGTGAACCTTGACCTTGGCCATCAGTGCAGTCCCCCTTGGATCACGGTCGGCATGTCCTTCATGATGCCGAGGCGGCGGGCCACCTCGGTGTAGCTTTCGATCACGTCGCCCAGGTCGCGACGGAAGCGGTCCTTGTCGAGCTTCTCGCCGGTGTTCGAGTCCCACAGGCGGCACGAATCCGGGCTGATCTCGTCGGCCAGGATGACGCGGGCGAAGTCGTTCTCCCACACCCGGCCGAACTCGATCTTGAAGTCCACCAGGGTGATGCCGACCGCGCCGAACATGCCCGACAGATAGTCGTTCACGCGCAGCGTCATGGCCAGGATGTCGTCGATCTCCTGGGTCGAGGCCCAGTTGAAGGCCGTGATGTGCTCCTCGGTGACCATCGGGTCGTTGAGCTCGTCCTTCTTGTAGTAGAACTCGATGATCGAGCGGGGCAGGGGCGTGCCCTCTTCCTGGCCCAGACGCGTGGCCAGCGAGCCGGCCACGATGTTGCGGCACACGACTTCCAGCGGGATGATCTCGACTTCGCGGATCAGCTGCTCGCGCAGGTTCAGCCGCTTGATGAAGTGGTTGGTGACGCCGATGCCGTTCAGGCGGCTCATCACGAACTCGCTGATACGGTTGTTGATGACGCCCTTGCCTTCCAGCGTGGCCTTCTTCTGGGCGTTGAACGCCGTGGCGTCGTCCTTGAAGTACTGGATCAGGGTGCCGGGCTCGGGGCCCTCGTACAGGATCTTGGCCTTGCCTTCGTAGATCTTCTTGCGCTTCGGATTCATCGTCATGGTCACGGCCGGGGATGCGCCATGGCCCGAAAACGAAAATCGCGCGGCCAGAGTGTCGTCTGGGCGGCGCGATCCGGTCTCGAGCTGAGCGGGAAATAGGTCGGCCGCTTCATAGCGGAATGCGCCCTGCGACACAAACGACGGCGACGGGCGGATGAAAGCCACACATGGGGATCGTCCGTGAGCGGGGCGGTTAACGGACGCGGATATCCGTTGCGTTCGTTGACGCCGGGTCATAGACCACCCCGGCGAGGCCGCCCTCCTCATGGCCCGTGACGTATGGACTGACGACTGATGACGACCTTCGATGATCGGGAAAAGGGCTTTGAGTCCAAGTTCGCGCTCGATCAGGAGCAAGAGTTCAAGGCCATGGCCCGGCGCAACAAGCTCTTGGGACTGTGGGCCGCCGAGAAGATGGAGCTCAGCCCCGATTCGGCCGAGGAGTACGCCAAGGCCGTCGTCCGCGCCGATTTCGAACAGCCGGGCGAGGAAGACGTCTTCCGCAAGGTCGCCGGCGACTTCAAGGCCTCGGGCCTGACCGTCTCCGAGGGCGAGATCCGCTCCAAGATGGACGAACTGGGCTCCGTCGCCCGCGACCAGATTCGCGCCGGGGAGTAACCCCTATGACGCGTCTCCTCCCTGTCGCGCAGCGATGGGGAGGTGGCGGCGAGCTCTTCGCGAGCTGACGGAGGGGGCGACTCGCTATCGATGAGCGAGCACCCGCCAACCCTCACTCCTCACATCATCTCGCCCCCTCCGTCACGGCGCTGAAGACGCGCCGCGCCACCTCCCCATTCGCCAAGCGGCGAACGGGGAGGAGACGATTTCGGACAAGGAAAAAGGGCCGCAGCGGGGGATCTGCGGCCCTTCCTTCATCGGGGGCTGGGGGGATAGCCTCACCCGACATCTTTGCGTCTTGCGCACTGTGAAAATGCGGCAGTCCGCAAAAGGTTCACCGAAAAAATCAGCTCGGCATCACCACGGTGTCGATGACGTGTACGACCCCGTTCGACTGCAGAACATCGGACTGGGTGACGCGCGACATTCCGCCCTTGGCGTCGGTCAGGGTGACCGACCCGTCCGGGTTGACCGTGGCCGTCAGCGTCCCGCCCTGCACGGTGGTCAGCTCCACCTTGCCGCCGTTCGCCTGGGCCTGGGTGGCCAGATCGGCGGCGGTCATGCGCCCCGGCACGACGTGATAGGTCAGAAGCTTCGTCAGGTCCGCCTTGCCCGCCGGCGCCATCAGGGCCTCGCGCGTCGCGGCCGGCACCTTCTCGAAGGCGCCGTTGTCCGGGGCGAAGACCGTGAACGGCCCCGGTCCCGACAGGGTCTCGGCCAGGCCGGCGGCCTGCACCGCGCTGACCAGGGTGGTCAGGTTCGAGGCCTTGGCGGCGTTGGCGACGATGGTCTCGTTCGGGCTCATCGGCGCGCCGCCGACGACAGGGTCCATCGTCGCGGGGGCCGTCGCCGGAGCCGGCGTCGCCTCGGCGGGCGCCTTTTCGGTCTCGGCGTTGTTGCACGCGGCCAGGCCCACGAGGGCGGCCGAGGCGACGGTCAGAATGAGGATGCGGGTGGTCATGGCGTCTTCTCCTGAGGGGTCGCCTGTGATCGGCGACATCTGATCAAGAGACGGGCGGGGGCGCGAAAGGATGCGTCCCGAACCCCATTTTACCGCTCGACGCTCTCGCGCAGCACCGGCTTCAGGGTCGCCCAGGCCGCCGCCTTCTCGGCCAGAGGTCGAGTGTGGGCCGGGCTGGAGGAGGGCAGGTCGACCAGGGTCAGCCCCTCCAGCCCGGCCAGCGCCCTGCGTCCATTTCGCGCGGCCGTCGCGCCGTTGAAGGCGACGGCCCTCAGCTCGGGCAGGCCCGCGATCAGGCCCCTCAGATCGGCGGCCTCCGGCGACCGGATGGCGGCGTCCAGACTGCCCGGCCGCTCCGCCGAGGCGATCACGTCCCACAGCCCCACGCCCGCCGCCTTCAACGCCTCCAGCCGATCCTCATAGGTCAGGGCGACCAGGTCGCGCTCGACGACCCCGCCGATCAGCCGCCAGAATCCGTTCTTTGGATGGGCGTAATACTGCGCCGCCTTCAGCGAGGCGTCGCCAGGCAGACTACCCAGTACCAAGAGCCGGGTCCGTTCGTCCACGACGGGGGCGAAGGCCCTCTTGATCGTCGATGTCATCGGCGTTTCTCGGCAAGTTCGTAGACTTCGCCGCCATCACGCTTGCCGACGGCGACCACGGTAACCGTCACGATTTCGTCCTCGACCCGATAGACGAGCCGATAGCCGGCGCTTCGCAGCTTGATCTTGTAGTGGTCGCGCAGGCCATGCAGCGCGTCCTTAGGCGCCCGCGGAACGACCAGCCGCTCGGCCAGCTTCTTCTTGAACTGCTCCCGGATGGGGGCTCCCAGCTTCTTCCACTCCCTCAGTGCGGAGGGCAGGAATTGGAGCTCAAAGCTCATCGAGCGAAACACGAACCGGCTGTTCGTCAGCGCGCGCGCGAATCGTCTCGACCAGGGCCAGATCGTCCAGCCGATCCAGCATGGCCTCATAGGTCGCCGCCGGGACCATATAGGCCATGACCCGGTTGTGGTTCAGCACCGCAACGGTTTCACCGCTGGCGCCCTCAAGAACGGCGCTCGGGCTCTTTTTCAGGTCGGAGACGCTGACAGCGATCTGGGCGGCGAGACGCTGCATCCAAATATGGTACGATTTTTCGCACCATATTTCAACTCAACTCTCAGGCCGCGCCGAACACCCGCCGGAACACCGTGTCCACATGCTTGGTGTGATAGCCGAGGTCGAACAGGGCCTCGAGCTCGGCGTCCGGCACGATGACCTCGGGGTCTTCCTTGAGGAAGTCGAGGAAGTTGCCTTCGCCGCGCCACACCTTCATCGCATTGCGCTGCACGGCCGCATACGAATCCTCGCGCGACTGACCCAGCTGCGTCAGGGCCAGCAGCACCCGCTGCGAATGGACCAGGCCGCCCAGACGATCCAGGTTCTTCTGCATGTTCTCCGGATAGACCAGCAGCCGCTCCATCACCCCGGCCAGACGGTTCAGGGCGAAGTCCAGGTGGATGGTCGCATCCGGCCCGATGCCGCGCTCGACCGAGGAGTGGCTGATGTCCCGCTCGTGCCACAGGGCGACGTTCTCCATCGCCGGGACGACCGACGACCGGACCAGACGGGCCAGACCGGTCAGGTTCTCGGTCAGGATGGGGTTGCGCTTGTGCGGCATGGCCGACGAACCCTTCTGCCCCTTGTCGAAGAACTCCTCGGCCTCCAGCACCTCGGTGCGCTGCAGGTGGCGGATCTCCACCGCCAGACGCTCGATCGACGAGGCGACGACGCCCAGAGCCGCGAAGAAGGCCGCATGGCGGTCGCGCGGGATCACCTGGGTCGAGACGGGCTCGACCTGCAAACCCATCTTCTGGGCGACATACTCTTCCACCGCCGGATCGACGTTGGCGAAGGTCCCGACGGCGCCCGAGATGGCGCAGGTCGCGATCTCTTCCTTGGCCGTGACCAGACGACGCCGCGCCCGCTGGAACTCGGCGTGATAGCCGGCCAGCTTCAGACCGAAGGTCACAGGCTCGGCGTGGATGCCGTGCGAACGGCCCACGGTCGGCGTGAATTTGTGCTCTTTCGCTCGCGCCTCCAGCGCCGCCAGCACCCGGTCGACGCCCGCGATCAACAGGTCCGACGACCGCGCCAGCTGGACCGCGAAACAGGTGTCCAGCACGTCCGACGACGTCATCCCCTGGTGCAGGAACCGGGCTTCCTCGCCCACCGTCTCGGAGACGTGGGTCAGGAAGGCGATCACGTCATGCTTGGTCGTCCGCTCGATCTCGTCGATGCGGTCCGAGTCCCAGGCGGCATCCTTGCCCTTGGCCCAAATCGCCTCGGCGGCCTCGGTCGGGATGACGCCCAGCTCGGCCATCTTGGTGGCGGCATGGGCCTCGATCTCGAACCAGATCTTGTACTTGGTCTCGCTGGACCAGATGGCGACGGCTTCGGGGCGGGAATAGCGCGTGATCATGGGCGGGGGGTGTCGTCGCCGAACCCCCAGGAGTCAAGCCGCGCGGCGCGTTTGACGGATCAGAACCTCCGCCGGGATGCCCAACTGCTCGTGCAGGCGGCGGATCATTTCGATCGACAGGCCCCGCTTGCCGTTCAGCACCTCGGCGATCCGGGTGCGGGTGCCGATGACCCCTTCCAGATCCTTCCGCGTCAGCCCCTGCTGCTCCATGCGGAACAGGATGGCGTCGATGGGGTCGGGCGGATCCATCGGAATGTTGGCGGCCTCCCAGGCGTCGATCAGGGTCACCAGCACGTCCAGACGATCCCCCTCCGGCGTGTCCGACACCGCCCCCCACAGGGCCGCGACCTCTTCCATGGCCGCCTCGTGGTCGGCCTCGGTTCGGATGGGTTTCAACTCAGCCATGGTCGATGTCCTTCGCGTCGATGCGGTCATAGTCGCGGTGCGTCCCGATCCATTTGATCCAGACGATCCCCTTCTCGAAGTCCACGGCCACGATCAGCCGGTAGTCGTTGCCCTTGATGTTGAAGACGATCCGGTCGGCGCTCACGATGCTGGCGGTCGCGTACAGGCGCTTCACGTCCGCCGTGGTCTTCCAGTCCGCCCGGCTCACTTCCGCAAACCAGGCGTCCAGCGCGGACTTCAATCCCGAATGATCCTTGTGTCCCTCGCGAGACTCGGCGAACTCGCGCAAGGTGCGTCGGGATATGATCCGCATATCCAGACCCTATCATGCGCCCAAAATGGGCGCAACGGAGCGACCATGGAACTCGTCGTCGGCAACATGACCTTCTCGACCTGGTCGCTGCGCCCCTGGCTGGTGCTTAAGCGGTGCGGGGCGGAGTTCACCGTGCGCGAGGTGCCGCTCTACGGCCCGGAATCGCCCGCCGCCCTGGCCGAGGCCTCGCCGACGGGCAAGGTGCCGGTGCTCAACGTCGACGGGGTGACCATCTGGGACTCCATGGCCATCTGCGTCTTCGCGGCCGAGCGGTTCCCCGACGCCAAATTCTGGCCCGCCGACGCCCATGCCCGCTGGCTGGCCCGGTCGGTGGCCTGCGAGATGCACTCCGGTTTCGGGGCGCTGCGTAACGAGTGCGGCATGGGGCCCGACGCCGCCGGAATCATCCACACCATGGTCGGTCCCGACCGCGCCCCCACCCCGACCTCGGAGAGCGTCGCCGCCGACGTCCGCCGCTTCGTCGCCATCGTCACCGAGATGCGCGCTCGCTTCGGTGCGGGCGGCCCTTATCTGTTCGGCGAATGGTCCATGCCGGACGCCTTCTTCACGCCGCTAGCTACCCGCTTCCGCCACTATCAGATCGATCTGGCCGCCCACGGCGACTCCGATGGCGTGGCGGCAAAATATGTGGCGGAACTGCTACAGCAGCCGGACTTCCTCGAATGGGCGGAACAGGCTGTCACCGTTCGGCCTTAGGTCCGGGTCACCACCGATTAATCAGACCTGCGAACCGGCCTTTAAGGGAACGGCGTTACGGTCCTGATCGAACCGAGACCAAAACCGCCATGTCCGCCCAGACGACGACCGCCCCTGTCATCACCCCGCCGACGGCCCAACGCCGCCCGACGCTGATGACCTATGGCGTCTTCATCCTCGTCGGCTGCTGCCTCTGCGCCTCCCTGGTCGGCAGCATCCTCTAGGGTGTCAGGTCGGCGGTACGCCGCCGCCGCAGAAAGTCTGATCCAGACTGGTTCGTTGCGGGCGTATCTTCGCGTGTCGCTTTAGGAATTGGACTCTTTGGACTCGGGGCCTCCAGAGTCCAATCCGCTCCGGCTTAGCGCGTCCCGACCGGGCTCATGGAGGCCACCTGAACCGCCTCGCCCATGGGCTGGAACGGGGTCGGCGGCGGGGCGACATAGTCCAGGCCTATGGGGATCAGGGTCTGGCCGGCCACCACGGCGTCCAGCGTATGCAGCGGCCCGCCCGTCATCCGCTGATAGATCCAGTAGGCCGCCACGACCTTCTCGACGTACTCCCGCGCCTGCGGCACGTCGATGGTCTCGATCAGCAGCAGGGGATCGGCGTCCGGCCCCAGACGACGCAGGGCGCCCAGCATCGGGCCCGGCCCGGCGTTATAGCTGGCCACGGCGCGCAGAAGGTCGCCCTGGAACTCCGGCCGCGCCAGCATCCGGTTCACATAGGTCTGGCCCAGGCGGACATTGGTCGCGGGCGTGAACAGCCGTTGCGGGCTGGAGACGAAGCCCCGGTCGCCCGTCATCTCGGCCGCCGTCGAGGGCATCACCTGCATCAGGCCGTAGGCCCCGACCGGCGACCGGGCCGAGGCGTTGAAGCCGCTTTCCTTCCTCGCGATCGCGTAGACCAGCGATCGTTCCAGAGTCCAGCCGCCCTCGGGCACGATGTCCGGCATCGGGTAGCTGGAGACGTCGATCCGGGTCGCATCGTTGCTGTTGCCGCCCAGACGCGGACCCAGCACGCGCGCCAGCCCGGTCCACAGACGGCGCGTCCGGTCCGTCGCGGTGCGGATGCCGTTCCTCAGCTCGTCGCGGGCGTCGCCCGAGCGGCCGATCTCGTAGAAGGCGACGGTGCGCCGGGCGCGGGCGTCGCTGTTCAGGAAGTCGTCCATCTCGCGCTGGTTGACGCCGATGGGGCCGTCGCTGGTCGAGGTGCGGGCCACCGCCTCATAGGGGACGGGGCCGTCGCCGTTCAGCATGACCGGCTCTTCGCCCAGCTGACGCAGGGCGATCTGGCCGTAGAAGGTGGCGGGCCAGCGGGCGGACAGGCGCAGGAACTCCTGAATCCGGTCCTGGCGGCCGATCTGGCCGGCGGCGCGCGCGGCCCAGAAGGCGGCGCCCGAACGGGTCCAGCCGTCCTCGGTCGGATCCACGGCGACGCGCTCGAAGGCGGTGTAGGACCGGGGATAGTCGCCGGTGCGCCAGGCCGCCAGGCCCACGACCCACCAGTCGCCGATCTCCTCGCCCTGGGCGATGGCGCCTTGCAGGTCGTCGCGGTTCAGGGCGACGCGGGCCGCCTTGGCCGGGTCGGCCTCGGAGTTGCCGCCGGCGGCCGCCACCTGGTCCCAGGCGCGGCTGAAGAAGGTTCCGGTCGGGTGGCGCGGCTCTTCGGCTCCGTCGGGACGACGCCGCATGGCCAGGCCATAGACCCGCTGCGCGCTCGGCAGATCGGCATAGTCCTGAAGCCAGGCCGCCAGCTCGTCGTAGCTGGCGGTGTAGTCGGGGTGGAACAGCCGCTCGAACTCGACCTGTCCCAGAAGGACGCGGTCGCCCGCCTGACGGGCCGCGGCGCGGGCCGCGTCCAGATCGCCCCGGCGCAGGGCGTCGAAGGCGCTGGTGTAGCTCAGCCGGTCGGCGTTGGAGAGGGCGTTGGTGCTGATCCGGATGCCCTGTTCGCCCTCGGCCTCGGGCGCGCCTGCGCCCGCCTCGGCGGCGGCGACGGACAGATAGGGTTCCGGGGCGGCCAGGGCCGGGCTCGCACCAGTGGCGAGCAGCAAAACAAGCGTCGACGCTCCGAGAGCGTGGCGGCGGAAACTGAACAAGGCGGCGGCCCCCTCGTGCTTCGCGTCCCGGAGAGGGGAGGCGCGTGCTCTGCGATCGGTCGTCAAACAAGAAGTATGCCGCAAGGCGACGGCCGCCTCAATCCGTGGAAATCACGGCGAAACTATAACTTTGGCCTCACGAGCTTGGCGGTTCGTCCAGCTTGGCCGCCAGCTCCAGAAGGTCCGCCCACACCTGCCGCTTGGCCTGGGGCTGGCGCAGCAGGAAGGCGGGATGGAGCGTCGGCATGACGGGCGCCGAGACGTCTCCCTCGGCCAGCCGCCACTCCTTCCACTGCCCGCGCGTCCGCATGATGCCGTCCTCGGTCTTCAGCACCGACTTGGTCGAGGCGGCCCCCAGCAGCAGCACCGCCCGTGGCTTCATTAGATAGAAGGCCCGCTCCACGAAGGGCGCGCAGACGGCCTGTTCCTGCGGGGTCGGGGTCCGGTTGCCCGGCGGTCGCCAGAACACCGTGTTGGTGATGAACACCTTCCCCGTCAGCCCCGCGGCATCGAGCATCCGGTCCAACAGCTTGCCCGCCTTGCCGACGAAGGGTTGCCCCGCCGCATCCTCGTCCGCCCCCGGCGCCTCGCCGACGATCAGGACCGGCGCCTGCGGATCGCCGCGCCCGAAGACACATTGCCGCGCCCCCATCCCGACCAGTTCGCAGCCCTTGAAGCTCGCCGCCGCCTCGGCCAGCGTCTCCATCGTGTCCGCGCCGTTGGCCAGCCGCCGCGCCTCCGACGTCTGATCCGCCGTGTTCACGGCCGGCGTGACCGACTCGGTCGCCTTGGCCACGGCCTTCAGGGCCGGCGCGATCACGATGGTCCGATCGACCGCCGCATCCTCGAAGCAGGCGTCCACGCCCGCGTCCGCCCAGAAGGCGAGCAGGCTTTCGATCGCGGCGATGTCTCGGGGTTCTGCGTTCATGAGTTTGGTTCGCAGGGATAATCCTTGACCGCCCTCACGTCACCTTTGGATATACGGATAACCACACGTTGGACGAGGAATAAGAAACCACATGGCCGAGGAAGCGATCGAAGGCGGCGCGACGACCCCCGCGCAGGAAGCCATCCTCGACAACCTGCCGCCGCTCGAGGCTTTGCAGGGCGTCGAGCGCGAGGTCATGGAATACGACGTCCTGATCGTCGGCGGCGGCCCCGCCGGCCTCGCCGCCGCCATCCGCCTGAAGCAGCGGGCGGAAAAGGACGGCAAGGAGATCAACGTCGCCGTGCTGGAGAAATCCGCCGAGGTCGGCGGCCACATCCTGTCCGGCGCCGTCATCGACCCCAGGGCCCTGAACGAGCTCTTCCCCGACTGGAAGGAACGCGGCGCCCCTCTGGAGACCCCGGTCACCGAGGATCGCTTCATGATTCTGGGGCCGATGGGTCAGGCCAGCCTGCCCATGCCCCTCCTGCCGCCGATGATGCACAACGACGGCTGCTACATCGCCTCGCTCGGCAACGTCACCCGCTGGCTGGGCGAACAGGCCGAAGCGCTGGGCGTCGAGGTCTATCCCGGCATGGCCGCCAGCCACGTCGTCTGGGACGAACCCACCGGCCGGGTGAAGGGCGTCGTCGCCGGCGTCTTCGGCATCGACAAGCACGGCCAGCCCACGGGCGACTTCCAGCCGGGCATCGAGCTGCACGGCAAGTACGTCTTCATCGCCGAGGGCGTGCGCGGTTCGCTGGCCAAGACCATCATCGCCCGCCACCAGCTGGCCAAGGACTCACAGCCCCAGAAGTTCGGCATCGGCCTCAAGGAACTGTGGCAGATCCCGGCCGAGAAGCACCGTCCCGGCCTAGCCCAGCACACCACCGGCTGGCCGCTGGATGAGTTCACCGGCGGCGGCTCCTTCATGTACCATTTCGGGGACAACTACGTGGCCATCGGCTACGTCGTTCACCTGAACTACAAGGACCCGTTCCTGTCGCCGTTCGACGAGTTCCAGCGGTTCAAGCACCACCCCGCCATCGCCGAACATCTGGAGGGCGGGACCCGCATCTCCTACGGCGCACGCGCCATCACCGAGGGCGGCTTCCAGTCGGTGCCGAAGCTGGCCTTCCCGGGCGGCGCTCTGATCGGCTGCTCGGCCGGCTTCGTGAACGTCCCCCGCATCAAGGGCAGCCACAACGCCATGAAGACCGGCATGCTGGCCGCCGACGCCGCCTACGACGCCGTCATGGCCGGCCGCTCGGGCGACGAACTGGTGGAGTATCAGACCGCCTACGAGAACAGCTGGGTCGCGAAGGAGCTGAAGGCCGTCCGCAACGCCAAGCCCTATCTGTCGAAGTTCGGCACGACGCTGGGCGGCGCCTTCGGGGTCGCGGAGATGTGGCTGTCGTCCTTCGGCCTCACCATGCCCTGGACGATGAAACACGCGAAGACCGACGCGGCCTCGACCGAGCCGGCCTCGAAGCACAAGCCGCGCGTCTATCCGAAGCCGGACGGCAAGCTGTCGTTCGACAAGCTCTCCTCGGTGTTCATCTCCAACACCAACCACGCCGAGGAACAGCCGGCCCACCTGAAGCTGATCGACCCCTCCGTGCCGATCCGCGTGAACCTGCCGAAATACGGTGAGCCCGCGCGCCTCTACTGCCCGGCCGGCGTCTACGAGGTCGTCTATGCGGACGAGGTCAACAAGGCCGATCCGAAGTTCGTCATCAACGCCCAGAACTGCGTCCACTGCAAAACCTGCGACATCAAGGACCCGTCGCAGAACATCGTCTGGACCACGCCCGAGGGCGGCGGCGGCCCCAACTATCCGAATATGTAATCGCGTCTCCTCCCCGTCGCGCAGCGATGGGGAGGAGACGCGCCATCTTGGGCCTTGTCCCGGCCGCATAAGCCGGTGAATGTCGGCGCATGCGTCACGCCTCCCTCCGTTCGATCCTCGTCGCCTTCACCGCCCTGACGGCGGCGCCCGCCTTCGCCCAGGAGGCGCCGCCGGTCGTCGATCCCGCGCCGCGCATCCAGGACATCATTCCGGAACCACCGGTCTCGGCGCCCTCCGTCGCGCCGCCGCCCCTGATCGTGGTGGGGGAGGGCGCCCAGACCGCCGCCCCGACCATCGAACCCATCCCGCGCGTCTGGTCGCCCTCGCCCCGCGACGGCCAGGGCCGCACGGCCTACGGCCTCTACCTGACCGGTCGTTCCGCCCTCGCGCGCGGCCAGGCCGAACAGGGGGCCGCCTACCTGAGCGCGGTCGAGAGCCTGACCCCCGAACAGCCGACCGTCCGCGATCAGGCCTTCACCTCCGCCCTGCTGGCCGGCGACCTCGACATCGCGGCCCGGATCGCCCCCGATGCCGCCACCGCCGCCCCGGTCATCGCCGAGGCCGGCGCCCTGGTCTCGGTGGTCCAGACCTTCGTCTCCGGCGATGCGAAGGCGGCCAACGACGCGCTGAAGGCCCGCCCGGTCCTGGCCCCCCACGCCCGCGCCGCGGCCCTGATCGGGCCGTGGATCGCCGCCGCCGCCGGGGACTGGGATACGGCCCTGGCCGAACCCAATCCCAGCGGCGATCCGATCACCGTCCTGTTCGGCCGCTATCACCACGCCCAGCTGCTGGAGCATCGCCGCCGCTTCGACGAGGCCGAGGCTGAGCTTCACGACCTGGCCTTCGACGCCCGCGCCGCCCCCCTGTTCCGCGCCGCCTACGGCGAGTTCCTGGAGCGTCGCGGCAAGCGGGACGAGGCCCTGGCCTTCTACGATTCGACCCTGGCGGCGGGCTCGCAGGACCCCGCCATCGTCTCGGCCAAGAGCCGGGTCGAGAGCCGCACCCGTCCGCCGGCCCTCAGCAACTATCGCGACGGCGCCGCCCGCGCTCTGATCGTCGCCGCCCGCCAGGTCGGAAGCGAAGGCGCCAACGAGTTCGCCGTCGTCTATCTGCGCCTGTCCCTGAACCTTCAGCGCGACCCCGAGACCATCTTCCTGCTGGGCCAGACCCTGGCCCAGGCCAATCTGGACGCCACCTCGCGCGCCGTCCTGGGCTCCGTGCCGCGCACCGATCCGCGTCTCTACGCCAGCGCCCAGGTGATGGTGGGCCTCAGCCTGGCCGAGGCCGGGGATCAGGATCAGGCCCTGACCGCCTTCGAGGCCGCCCGCGAGGCCGCGCCCACCGATCCGCGCATCGCCCTGATCACCGCCGGCCATCTGCTGCAACTGAATCGCTACGACGACGCGCTTGTCCTGCTGAACGGCCCGCTGCTCGACACGGAGAACCAGGCCGCCAACGTCCGCTTCATGCGCGGCGCGGCCTATGAGTCGCTGAACCGTGTTCCCGAGGCGGAGGCCCAGCTCTGGGCCGCCCTGCAGGCGGAGCCGAACGATCCGACCTACCTCAACTACCTCGGCTACCTCTGGGTCGACTCGGGCGCCCGCGTCGCCGAGGGGGCCGAGATGATCGCCCGCGCCCACGCCGCCGATCCCACGAACGGCAACATCCAGGACAGCCTCGGCTGGGCCCAGTACCGCCAGGGCCAGTTCGACACCGCCGTGGAGACCCTGGAACAGGCCGTGGCAAAGGAGCCGGCCAACGCCGAGATCAACGACCATCTGGGCGACGCCTACTGGCAGGTCGGGCGTCGCCGCGAGGCGGGCTTCCAGTGGAACCGCGTCCTGACCCTCGACCCCGACGACGAACGCCGCGCCGAGGTCGAACGCAAGCTGACCGAGGGGCTGGCGCTCTGACGACGCTCACCGCCGTCGCCCGCGCCAAGGTCAATCTGTTCCTGCACGTCGGGCCGCTCGACGCGGACGGATACCATCCGCTGGCCAGCCTCGTGGCCTTCGCCGACGTCGGGGACATCGTCACGGTCGCCCCGTCCGACCGCCTGTCCCTGACCGTCGCCGGCCCCTTCGGCAAGCCGCTGGCGGGGGAGGGGGACAATCTGATCCTGAGGGCCCTTCGTGCGCTGGGAGACGCGGCCGGGATCGGCGAACCGGCTCTGGCGGTCACCCTGGACAAGCGTTTGCCCATCGCCGCCGGTCTCGGCGGCGGGTCGTCGGACGCCGGGGCGGCCCTGCGTCTGGCCGACGCCGCCCTGGGGCTGGACCTCGGCGAGGACCGCCTCGCCGACCTGTCGCGCACCGTCGGGGCGGACGGCCCCATGTGCCTGGCCATGCGATCCGCCTGGGCCGAGGGGATCGGCGACCGGCTGTCGTTCGAGCCGGCCCTGCCGCCGCTCCACGCCGTCCTCGCAAATCCGGGCCGCCCGTCGCCGACAGGCGCCGTCTATCGCGCCTATGACGATGGCACGGAGCGTCTGGCCGACCGGCCCGTCCCGCCCGCCTACTGGTCGGCCCCCCAGGTCATCGACTGGCTGGCCCGCCAGAGGAACGATCTCCAGGCGCCGGCCGTCTCTCTGGCGCCCGCCATCGGCGAGGCCCTGTCGGCCGTCGCGGCGACCGGCGCCCGTCTGACCCGGATGTCGGGCTCAGGCGCGACCGTCTTCGGCCTGTTCGACGACGCGGCCTCGGCCCAGGCGGCCGCCGCCAACCTGCGCGAACGTCACAGCAATTGGTGGGTCGAACAGACGATGTTCGGCGAAGATCGCGCCAAAGCGGTGCAATAGAATCAAGTAACGCCGCACGGCGACGCTTGTCCTTGAGAACACTCAGAGCTGTGCCGGAGCGCGACAAATAATCTCGCCTTGTGGAACCTGTGCCGTGTGAAAGCTTTTCATTGGCTTCGTAACACTGCGTAACGGGCCGCGAGCCGATGCCTCCGGCGGCCCCTCCCGATTTCACAAGGATACTGTCATGCTTCGCACCCGTCTTCTGACCGCGACCGCCGCTGTCGCCCTGTTCGCCGCCGGTTCCGCCTTCGCCCAGATCGCGACCCCGGCCGCGCCGGTCGCCCCCGCCACCCCGCCGGTCGCGACCGAAGAGCCGATCCAGGGCCCGGCTCCGGCGCCCGTCGCCACGCCCGCTCCGGCCCAGGCCGCGACCCCGGCTCCGGCCGCCGCCGTCGCCCAGGGCAACGTCATCGACGTCCTGCGCGCCAACGGCCAGTTCACGACCCTGCTGGGCGCGCTCGACGCCGCCCAGCTGACCGAGACGCTCAGCACCCAGCCGGCCGTCTCGATCTTCGCCCCGACCGACGCGGCCTTCGCCGCCTTGTCCGAGGCCGACCGCACCCGCCTGCTGGACCCCACCAACGTCAATGAACTGCGTCAGGTCCTGCTGTACCACGTCGTCGTCGCCGACGTTCAGTCGAGCCAGATCGAAGGCGCCAAGGGCGGCGTCCAGACCGCCGCCACCACCGAGGTCCAGCTGGACGGCACCGGCGACGCCATCAAGGTCGACAACGCCACCGTGACCACGGCCGATGTGGACGCCGGCAACGGCTCCATCTTCATCATCGACCGCGTGCTGAACCCCGCCACCTCCCTGGTCGCTTCGGGCGACGCCGAGGAGGCCGCCCCGGCCGCGACCGAGACCCCGGCCGCCACGCCTCCGGCCGACAACACCGTCGAGGCGCCCCCGCCGGCCGATGACGCCATGACCCCGGACACCGCGGCGACCGACGACGTCATGGACGCCGACAGCGCCACCGACGAGGGCGCCGTCGCCCCGCCGCCGACCACCCCGGCCGCTCCGGCCGCGACCCCGGCTCCGACCGCCCCGGCCGTCGCCTCGCCGACGACCGCCTCGCCGACCGCGCCCACGGCCACGACCCGTCCTGCGCCGACCGGCCTGAACGCCCCGAACGGTCAGCCGGCCGCGACCACTACGGCCGTCGCCTCGCCGACCGTCCCCAACCCGACCGACGGCCAGGTCGATGACGAGGACGCCGACGAGACGGAAACCCCGGCTCCGACGCCGACGCCGCAGGGCTAATCCGGCCTACGCGTGTTGAGTTGAGAGGCGGCGGGTTCTAGGGTCCGCCGCCTTTCTCTTTGCCTCCTGCCCGAAGACCTCCCCGTGGCCACACCGTTCAAGGCGCCTGACGGCGTGCTCTCCTTCCAGGACCTGATCCTGACCCTTCAGAAATACTGGGGCGACCGGGGCTGCGCCCTGCTGCAGCCGTATGACGAACAGGTCGGCGCCGGCACCCTGCACCCCGCCACCGTGCTGCGCGCGCTCGGGACCAAGCCTTGGAAGGCCGCCTACGTCCAGCCCAGCCGCCGCCCCGGCGACGGCCGCTATGGCGAGAACCCCAACCGGCTCCAGCATTACTACCAGTTTCAGGTCATCCTGAAGCCGAACCCGGCGGACCTTCAGGACCTCTATCTCGGCTCGCTGCGCGCCATCGGCATCGACCCGGCGCTGCACGACATCCGCTTCGTCGAGGACGACTGGGAAAACCCCACCGTCGGCGCCTGGGGTCTGGGCTGGGAGGTCTGGTGCGACGGCATGGAGGTGACCCAGTTCACCTATTTCCAGGGCGTCGGCGGCATCGAATGCGACGTCGTCTCCGGCGAGCTGACCTACGGCCTGGAACGCCTGGCCATGTACGTCCAGGGCGTCGACAACGTCTACGACCTCAAGTTCAACAACGACGGCCTGACCTACGGCGAGGTCTTCCTGGAGAACGAACGCCAGCAGTCGGAAGCCAACTTCCACGGCTATGACGTCGACGGCCTGAAGCGCCGCTTCGAGGACATGGAGCGCGAGAGCGCCCGTCTGCTCGCCATGACCGGGCCCCAGGGCCAGCCGCTCGTCCTGCCCGCCTACGACCAGGTCCTGAAGGCGAGCCACCTGTTCAACCTGATGGACGCCCGCGGCGCCATCGCCGTCGCCGAACGCCAGAGCTACATCGGCCGCATCCGCGACCTCTGCAAAGCCTGCGCCCTCGCCTACGTGGAGCAGGAAAGGAAGTCCGCGTGACTACGCCCTTCCCCTCGAGGGGGAAGGGCCGGGGATGGGGTGGAGGCACGAACGGCGCCGGTTCCCCCGAAGACTCAGGTCTGACTTCACCGTCTCAAGACCGGATGAACGTGAGTCCCCCCGGCGCCTCTGCCTCCACCCCACCCAACCCTCCCCCTCCAGGGGAGGGCTTTCCATTGGTGGACCGTTTCGCCCGCACGCCCAAGATCAGGGCGGGCGGCGTCGCTCGCGCGCGAAGGCTTCGGGCCGACCCGACCTACACCGAAGCCAAACTCTGGACCCGCCTCCGCGACCTCGACCCGCATTTCCGCCGTGAGGCCCCCATCGGTCCTTACGTCGTCGATTTCGCCTGCCACTCGGCCAAGCTGGTCGTCGAGGTGGACGGTGGCGTTCACGACCGCACCGACGTCGCCCTGCGTGATCTGAAGCGCGACCACTGGCTGATGGCTCAGGGCTATCGCGTCATCCGCATCCCCTCGAAGCGCGTCGAGATCGACCTCGACGCCGTCATCGACGACATCTCCAAGGCTGTCGGAGTCTTCGTGCCTCCCGGCGCCTCCTCTGCCTCCACCCCATCCCAACCCTTCCCCCTCGAGGGGAAGGACTCTAGCGAAGTCTGATGCCCCAACTCCTCCTCGAACTGTTCTCCGAAGAGATCCCCGCCCGCATGCAGGCGGGCGCCGCGCGCGATCTGGAACGCATGGCGTCGGAGCGCCTGAAGGCCGCCGGCCTGACCTGGGACGCCCTGACGACCTACGCCGGGCCGCGCCGTCTGACGCTGGTCATCGACGGCCTGCCGACCGCGACGCCGGACCGCTCCGAAGAGCTGAAGGGCCCGCGCGCCAACGCCCCGGAACAGGCGCTGGAAGGCTTCCTGCGCAAGACCGGCCTGACCCGCGATCAACTGACCGAGCGCGACGGCGTCCTGTTCGCCGTGATCGACCAGAAGGGCGTCGAGACCACCTCGGTCATCCCCGGCATGGTCGAGGGCGTCATCCGCGACTTCCCCTGGCCCAAGTCGATGCGCTGGGCCGACGCGACGCTCCGCTGGGTGCGCCCGCTGAAGCGGATCCTCTGCCTGTTCGACGGCAAGGTGGTGGATTTCGCCATCGCCGACGGCTCGCCTGACGGCCAGATCGTCAGCGGCGACACGACCGAGGGGCACCGCTTCATGGGCGCGAAGCGCCCGCTGAAGATCCGCGACTTCGCCGACTACCGGAAGCAGCTCGAGGCGAACTACGTCGTCCTCGACGTCGCCGACCGCAAGCTGAAGATCCTGGAGGCCGCCAAGGCCGCCTGTTCCGCCAAGGGGCTGGCCCTGGTCGATGACGACGGTCTGCTGGACGAGGTCGCCGGCCTCGCCGAATGGCCCACCCCGATCCTGGGCGACATGGACCCGCAGTTCCTCGACCTGCCGCCCGAGGTGGTGCGCCTGTCGATGAAGGTGCATCAGAAATACTTCGCCGTCCGCGACCCGCAGACCGGCAAGCTGGCCCCGAACTTCATCGTCGTCGCCAATGTCGAGGCCTCCGACGGCGGCGTGGCCCTGGCCGCCGGCAACAGCCGCGTCCTCTCCGCCCGCCTGAACGACGCCCGCTTCTTCTGGGACGAGGACCAGAAGGTCGGCTTCGACGCCTGGCTGGAGAAACTCAGCGGCGTCACCTTCCACGCCAAGCTGGGCACGATGGCCGAGCGGGTCGACCGCATCGCCGCCCTGGCCCGCGAGATCGCCCCCCTGGTCGGCGCCGACGCCGATCAGGCCGAAAAGGCCGCCCGCCTCGCCAAGGCCGACCTGGCCTCGGGCATGGTCGGGGAGTTCCCGGAGCTTCAGGGCGTCATGGGCGGCTACTACGCCCGCGCCTTCGGGCTGGACGACGCCGTCGCCGACGCCATCCGCGACCACTACAAGCCGCAAGGTCCCGCCGACACCGTCCCGACCGCCCCCCTGACGGTCGCCGTCGCCCTGGCCGACAAGCTCGATACCCTCGTCGGCTTCTTCGCCATCGACGAAAAGCCCACCGGCTCGAAGGATCCGTTCGCTCTGAGGCGGGCGGCGCTGGGGGTCATTCGTCTGATCTTGGACAACGAGGCGCGCATCGGTCTGTCCAGCGATGCTGTCAGCGCGACCCTCGCCGGTCTCTCGAAGATCGAGCGCGCTGTCGACAAGCTCTCGGTCGATGGTGAAGTCGTCGCCTTCTTCGCCGACCGCCTGAAGGTCCTCCTGCGCGATCAGGGCAAGCGCCACGACCTCGTGGACGCCGTCTTCGCACTCGGCGACGACGACCTCGTCCGCATCGTGCGGCGGGTGGAGGCGCTGGACGCCTTCCTGGCCACCGACGACGGGGCCAACCTGCTCGCCGGCTACAAACGCGCCTCCAACATCCTCAAGGCCGAGGAGAAGAAGGGCCCGATCCCGACCGGCGCCGTGGCCACCGGCCTCGCCAACCAGCCCGCCGCCGAGACGACGCTCGCCATGGCCGCCGCCGCCGCCTCGACCGCCGTCGAGACCGCGCTGGAGGCCGAGGACTTCGCCGCCGCCATGACGGCCCTTGCCGCCCTTCGCGCGCCGGTGGACGCCTTCTTCACCGACGTCCTGGTCAACTCCGACGTGGCCGAGGAGCGTGAGAACCGGCTGAAACTGCTGGGTCAGGTGCGGGCGGTGATGGGTCAGGTCGCCGACTTCGGACTGGTTGCGGGATAAAGAACCCCTCCGTCTCTCCGCTACGCTCCGGATCCCCCTCCCCACGCTTCGCGCAGGGAGGAGACGATGTATCCGCGTCTCCTCCCCGTCGCCACTTGGCGATGGGGAGGGGGACCGCGAAGCGGTGGAGGGGCTCTTAGCCGCGCACTCGCTCTTCGGCCTTCGTCTCGATCCAGGCGAGAACGCCGTCCAGGCTTGTGCGCACATGCTCGGCCGGGATCCGCAGTACGGCGATCCCCTGCGCCGCCAGCCAATCGCTTCGCAGCCGGTCATGTCCTTCGCGGTCCGCATCGCTGTGCTGCCGACCATCGACCTCGACCGCCAGCTTCGCCTCGGCGCAATAGAAGTCGAGAACATGGGGGCCGACCGGGTGCTGCCGACAGAACTTCAATCCCGCGATCCTGCGCCCGCGCAGATAGACCCACAGCCGCGCTTCGGGCGGCGTCAGCGCGCACCGTTGAACCCTCGCCCTGCTGACCGCGCCTTGCTGCGGCAAAGAACCCCTCCGTCTCTCCGCTTCGCTCCGAGCCACCTCCCCATCCTTCGGACCGGGAGGAGACTTGGGACGATCTATAAACCCCCAAGCGGTCGAAGTTGGCAAAGTCCAGCCCGATTTCCTCAACCAAAACAAAGCTTCCACCCCGCCAGTCAGCTTTATTCTTAACGTCTCCCAGAACGCCCCCATACTCGTCCGATGTCTCCACGCCCTCGGACCAAGCCGAACGCTTCGGACTCTTCGGACGCTTCGGACGGTGTTTTGGAGTCCGGATGCGGTCGTTCGGGTCTGAAACAACCCATCACCCATTGTTTCACCACGGGGTCGCCTTCGCGTTCGCAGCATTGTAGTCAGGGCCGCACGCGAGCGGGGCCAATCCGCCGATCACGACACGGCTTCAGGGGACTACCGATGACCAACTGGGTGTACGGCTTCGGCGGCGGGTCCGCCGACGGCGAGGCGTCGATGAAGAACCTTCTCGGCGGCAAGGGCGCGAACCTGGCCGAGATGGCCCGGCTGGGTCTGCCCGTGCCGCCCGGCTTCACCATCACGACCGAGGCCTGCGTCCACTATTTCTCGAACGGCAACACCTATCCGGCGGACCTCGCCGAACAGGTCGCCGCCGGTCTGAAGACGGTCGAGGGCATCGTCGGCAAGACCTTCGGCGATTCGGCCAATCCGCTTCTGGTCTCGGTCCGCTCGGGCGCCCGCGCCTCCATGCCGGGCATGATGGACACGGTCCTGAATCTCGGCCTCAACGACGAGACGGTCGAGGGTCTGGCCAAACTGTCCGGCGACCGCCGCTTCGCCTTCGACAGCTACCGCCGCTTCATCACCATGTATTCCAACGTGGTGCTGGGCCTGTCGCACGACGACTTCGAAGAGGTTCTGGACGACCACAAGGATCGTCTGGGCGTCACCGTCGACACCGATCTCTCGGCCTCCGACTGGGAAAAGGTCGTCGCCGAATACAAGACCGTGGTCGAGCGCGAACTGGGCCGGCCCTTCCCCCAGGATCCCAACGAACAGCTGTGGGGCGCCGTCTCGGCCGTCTTCGCCAGCTGGATGAACGACCGGGCCAAATTCTATCGCCGTATGCACGACATCCCCGAGAGCTGGGGTACGGCCGTGAACATCCAGTCGATGGTCTTCGGCAACATGGGCGAGACCTCGGCCACGGGCGTGGCCTTCACCCGCAACCCCTCGACCGGCGAGGCCAAGCTCTACGGCGAGTTCCTGATCAACGCCCAGGGCGAGGACGTCGTCGCCGGCATCCGCACGCCCCAGTCCCTGACGAAAGAGGGCCGCGAGGAGATGGGCGAGACCGCCCCCTCGATGGAAGAGGCGATGCCCGAGGTCTTCGCCCAGTTCGTCGACGTCGTCGGCAAGCTGGAGAGCCACTACCGCGACATGCAGGACATCGAGTTCACGGTCGAACAGGGCCGGCTCTGGATGCTCCAGACCCGTAACGGCAAGCGCACCGCCAAGTCGGCGCTGAAGGTCGCCGTCGACCTGGCCGCCGAGGGCGTCATCTCCCAGGAAGAGGCCATCAGCCGCGTCGAGCCCTCAGCGCTGGACCAACTGCTGCACCCGACCCTGGACCCCAACGCGACCCGCAACGTCGTGGCCGCCGGTCTGCCGGCCAGCCCCGGCGCCGCCACCGGCAAGATCTGTTTCGACGCCGACGAGGCCGAGCGCCTGAACCAGCTGGGCGACGCCGTCATCCTGGTCCGCGAGGAGACCTCGCCCGAGGACATCCACGGCATGCACGCGGCGCGCGGCATCGTCACGGCGCGCGGCGGCATGACCAGCCACGCGGCCGTCGTGGCGCGCGGCATGGGCCGTCCCTGCGTCTCCGGCGCCGGCGAAATCCACATCGACGAGCACGCCCAGACCTTCACCGCACGCGGTCGCACCTTCAAGGCGGGCGAGGTCATCACCATCGACGGGTCGAAGGGCGAAGTCCTCGACGGCGCCGTGCCGATGATCGAGCCGGAGCTGACCGGCGATTTCCAGACCCTGATGGGCTGGGCCGACGGCGTGCGCCGCCTGAAGGTCCGCGCTAACGCCGAGACCCCGCTGGACGCCAAGACCGCGCGCGGCTTCGGCGCCGAGGGCATCGGCCTCTGCCGCACCGAGCACATGTTCTTCGACGACACCCGGATCGCGGCCGTGCGCGAGATGATCCTGGCCGACGACGAGGCCGGCCGCCGTCTGGCCCTCGCCAAGATCGAACCGTTCCAGAAGTCGGACTTCGTCGAGCTGTTCACCATCATGGCCGGCCTGCCGGTCACGGTGCGCCTGCTCGACCCGCCCCTGCACGAGTTCATCCCGCACACGGACGAGGACATCGACGCCCTGGCCAGCGTGTCGGGCATCGACGCCGCCAAGCTGAAGCGCCGGGCCAAGGAACTGCACGAGACCAATCCGATGCTCGGCCACCGCGGCTGCCGCCTTGGCGTCGCCTATCCCGAGATCTACGAAATGCAGGTCCGCGCCGTTCTGGAAGCCGCCCTGGACGTCAAGAAGACGACCGGCACCGCCCCGATCCCGGAGATCATGCACCCCCTGGTCGCCCTGGGTCTGGAGATGAAATACCTCCGCGAACTGACCGACCGCACGGCCAGGGACGTCTTCGCCAAGGCCGGCGACAGCGTCGACTATCTGGTCGGCACCATGATCGAACTGCCGCGCGCCGCGCTCCGTGCGGGCGACCTGGCCGAACACGCCGAGTTCTTCTCCTTCGGCACCAACGACCTGACCCAGACGACTTTCGGCATCTCGCGCGACGACTCCGGCCGCTTCCTGCAGGCCTATATGGACAAGGGCATCTTCGAGACCGATCCCTTCGTCCGCCTGGACCAGGACGGCGTCGGCGACCTGATCCGCATCGCCGCCGAGCGGGGCGGGGCGGTCCGTCCCGACATCAAGATGGGCATCTGCGGCGAACACGGCGGCGACCCCGCTTCGATCGCCTTCTGCGAAGAGGTCGGCCTGGCCTACGTCAGTTGCTCCCCCTACCGCGTGCCGATCGCCCGTCTGGCGGCGGCCCAGGCCGCGCTGGTGAGCCGGGGCGGCGAGGCGAGAGAGAAGGATCGGTAAAAACGTCCCTTCTCCCCTTGCGGGAGAAGGTGGCGGGCGAAGCCCGACGGATGAGGGGTACGAAGATGCAAATGCTATCGGTCGAGCAGACCCTCACCCCTTCCACGGAGTTTCACCCCTCATCCGACCTCGCTGCGCTCGGCCACCTTCTCCCGCAAGGGGAGAAGGGACAGTGACGAACGTCTCCATCGCCGTCGTCGGCCCCGGCGCCATCGGCGGCACGGTCGCCGCCTGGCTGTCGCACAGCCCCTCGGTCGGCGCCGTGACCCTGTGCGCCCGCACCCCCCTTGATCGGCTGGAGGTCGTCGCCCCCGACGGCCGCCTGATCCAGGCCAGCCCCCGCGTCGTCACCGACCCGGCGCAGATCGCCGCCCCCGTCGACTGGGTCCTGGTCGCCACCAAGGCCTATGACGTCGCCGCCGCCTCAGCCTGGCTGAAGCCGCTCCTGGGTCCAGAGACCCGCGTCGCCGTCCTCCAGAACGGCGTGGAGCACGTCGAGCGGTTCAGCCCCTTCCTCGACGCCGACCGCATCGTCCCCGTCATCGTCGACATCCCGGCCGAACGCGACGCGCCCGGCCGCATTCGCCACCGTCGCAACGGTACGATCACCGCCCCGGCCGGCCCGGCGGGCGAGGCCTTCTGCGCCCTGTTCGTGGACGAGGCCCTGGTCGCCTCCACCACCGAGGACTTCACCACCGCCGCCTGGACCAAGCTCAGCCTCAACTGCGTCGGCGCGGTCAACGCCCTGACCCGCCTGCCTGCGGGCGTGGTGCGGGAGGAGGGCGTGGAGGACCTGATGCGGGCCATGGTCCGCGAATGCGTTCTGGTCGGTCGCGCCGTCGGGGCGAAGCTGGGCGACGAGGTTCCCGACTGGGTCGTCGAACGCACCCGCGCCTCGGCCCCGGACTCGGTCAACTCCCTGCTCGGAGACCGTCTGGCGGGCCGTCCGATGGAGTGGGACGCCCGCAACGGCGTCATCGCCCGCCTGGGCGAACAGCACGGCATCGCCGCGCCGCTGAACGCAATGGCCGCCACATTGTTGTCAGTTGTGGAGTAAATGTGGCAGCTTGGCGGTTCTATAACGACGTCTGTGCTTTACGACGCACAGTTGGTGTTATGTAATCATCCGGTCATTGAACCTATCGCCAGACGACATAGTTGAGCACTCGCTGGATGGGGCCGAGGTCATTTTGCCTCGCATCTAGGAGTTAAATAGAAACTATGCGTAACATTCTTCTCGCGACCGCCGCTCTTTCTCTGATGGCCGTTCCCGCCATGGCTCAGACCGTTTCGAACCCGCAGTGGTACGGCACGGGCGGCTACACCCACCTCGACGCCGGTCGCACGGACCTGGGCGCGATCACGGGCCGCGTCGGCGCCCGCCTGTCGCCCAACTTCGCCGTGGAAGGCGAAGGCTCGGTCGGCGTGCGCGATGACGACTTCAACGTCGCCGGCGCCAACGTGAAGGTCGAGCACCAATACGACGCCGCCGTCTACGGCGTGGGCGTCCTGCCGGTCAGCCCGAACTTCGAACTGTTCGGCCGCCTCGGCTACGGCACCACCAAGATCAAGACCAGCGGCGCCGGCGTCTCGGCCGAGGGTGATGGCGAAAGCTTCAACTACGGCCTGGGCGGCAACTACTACCTCGACGCCCAGAACGGCATCCGCGCCGACTGGACCCGCCGCGACTTCCGCGACAATGGCGGTGAAGCCGACACCTATGGCGTCAGCTACGTCCGTCGCTTCTAAGAAAGCTTGAGATGGAGCCCCGTCCGCATCGCGGGCGGGGCAATCCTCAGGTCGGCTCGGCGATCAGCGCCCAGCGTTTCGACCCGTCGCCGAACGGCCGGGTGAACCACTCCGAAAACTCTTCGAAGGCTTGGACGATCGCCTGACCCAGGTCATGGGCGACCGGCTCGCCGCGCGTGCGATGCAGCGCCGCGACGCAATCGATGACCGTATCCTGATGGGCTGAACCGCCGAGCGATTTCAGCACCATGGCCACATCGCGGGCGATGGACTCCAGGAAACTGGGCTTTGCGGGCGTCTGGCTCAATCCGGACTCTCCGTGGCATCGGTGTCTTGGATGCCACAGTCCTCTCAGAATGATGTGACAGGCGCAAGCTATGCCGACGTTCGACGGGTCATCTATTTGTGAACGTCACCGTTTGCGAACGAAGACCGTCCCCGCCGAATAGCCCGCGCCAAAGCTGCAGATCAGGCCCGTCTCGCCCGCCTCGAACCCGTCCTGATGCAGGTGGAAGGCGATGACCGAACCGGCCGAGGAGGTGTTGGCGTATTCGTCCAGGATGATGACGTTCTCTTGCGGCTCCGGGTCGCGACCCAGGACCTTCCGGCCGATCATCTGGTTCATGTTGATGTTGGCCTGGTGCAGCCACATCCGCTTCAGGCCGGTGGGCTCGATACCCAGGTCGCCCGCGTGATCCACGATCATGTCGGACACCAACGGCACCACGTCCTTGAAGACCTTGCGGCCCTGCTGGATGAACAGCTTGTCGTCCTGCTCGCCGGGGGCAAGGCGCTCCGTGCTCGCTACCTCGCCGGTCTCCAGCGCCCAGCGGTTCAGGAAGCCGAAATTGTTGCGGATGTTGTTGGAGAAGACCGTCTTCAGCCGCGTCCCCAGAACGTCCCAGCCGCCGGGTCCCGCCGTCTCGGAGCTCTCCACGATCACGGCCGTGCAGACGTCGCCGAAGATGAAGTGGCTGTCCCGGTCGGTGAAGTTCAGGTGGGCCGAACAGATCTCCGGGTTCACCATCAAGACGGCCTTGACCGAGCCCGAGGCGATGAAGTCCGCCGCCGTCTTGATGCCGAAGGTGGCCGAGGAACAGGCCACGTTCATGTCGAAGCCGAAGCCCTCGATGCCCAGCGCCTGCTGGATCTCGACCGCCAGGGCCGGGTAGGGGCGGGGCATATTGGACGCGGCGCACAGGACCGCGCCGATTTCCGAGACCGGCTTGCCCCAGGCTTCGATCGCTTGACGCGCCGCCTTCACGGCCATCTCGGCCATGATCGACAGTTCCTCGTTCGACCGTTCCGGGAGGTTCGGCGCCATCCGGTCCGGATTCAGGATGCCCGCCTTGTCCAGCACGAACCGGCTCTTGATGCCGGACGCCTTCTCGATGAACTCGACCGACGACGGCGTCAGGGCGGCGACGTCCCCCTCGGTGATCTGCTGGGCGTGCGCCTCGTTCCAGCGCTCGGCCCAGGTGTTGTAGGCCTGAACCAGTTCGGCGTTGGAAATCGACTGTTCCGGGGTGAACAGGCCGGTGGCGGCGATGACGGCGTGTGGCAACTTCGTTGGTCCCTATCGCTTGGCGCGCGGCGCCTCGCTACTTGAGGGACGTTTCGCGTCCTCTCGTTTGGTACTCGTCTATGGCTTCAATAGGCCGGTGGCGGGCGCTGGTCGAGACTGGCGCGGATGCCCTTCCACCAACGCGCGACCTGGTTGGACGGCGCCGCGGGCGGCGGTTCGTCGCGGGCGGCGATTAGGGCGGCGACCAGATCCTCGGCCTCGCAGGGCCAGCCTTCCGGCGTGACATAGATCGGATATTCGATCAGCGCGGCGGCCACGACGGCGTCCAGCGTCACCCGCCGCGTCCTGCGCTCGAACGTCATACGATCCTGCGTCAGCCCCCACCCGCCGTAGAACGGCCGGCCATAGACGGCGACCGTCTTGCCCCGCAGCAGGGCCTCGAAGCCCGACAGCGACGTCAGGGTCGCCAGCACGTCGCAGGCCTCCAGACAGTCGATGATGTCGAAATCGTCGGCCGTCGCATCGACCTCCGCCATCGCCGCCCCGTCCAGCATGCCCGGCCGGTTGCCGCTCATGACGTCGGGGTGGTTGCGATAGATCAGGTACGCATCCGGAAAGTCCGCCCGCGCCGCCTTCACCAGCCCGGAGTTGGTGCGGATGTCGCCGCAGCCTTTCAGGATCGACTTGTCGTTCTCGACCTGACCGACGACCAGCACCTTTTGCCGATCGGCGGGCCAGTCCGGCCGCGCCTGACCGGCCGCCAGATTGTATTTCGAAAGCCCCGCCTCGACGACGCGGGTCCTCAGAGCCGCCGCCCGCGCCAGCATTTCCGCCGACTGCGCGCCCCTCTCGATCAAACTCTCCAGCCGCGAGGGCCGGGTAGGGTCGTAATAGACCCCCTGGTCGTCCAGGGCGACGCTGAGCGCCCCGAAGAAGTCCGACCCCAGTCCGCGCGAGCGGATGAACCCGTCTTCCATCCGCACCACCGGGGCGGTGGTGGTTTCGGCGACGCCCGCGATCTCCGGGGTCTCCTTGCCGGCCCAGTAGATCAGCCGTCCCTTCAGGGTCTCGGCCTTGGCCGCCGCCCGGCTGGCCGAGGCGAAATACTTCATCGTCGTGCGCGGACCGTTCAGCAGCCGCCGGATCGGCGGACGCTTGGCCGGCGAGAAGCCGACCCCCGCCCAATAGCCGCCCAACCGTTCGGCCCGGTCGCGCAGCGAGATCAGCCGCTCCACCGCAGTCTCGGCCTCGCACCGCCGGCCCGTGACCGGATCGACGTAGCGCGGATAGGCGATCAGGGCGGCGGCGGCCACGGTCTCCAGATCGCGCGCGACCCCGCGCCGACCCGTCTGGACCTCGTCCGTCGTCAGCCCCCAGCCGGAGTAGAAGGGCGCTCCGAAACAGCGGACCGGCAACCGGCGCAACAGGGCCTCGAACCCGAGCGCCGAGGTCACGCACCAGACCTCGCTCACCTCGGCCAGCAGTTCGGCCGGCCGCACGTCGGCGTCCAGCAGGGTGACGCCCGACAGGTCCGCATCGGCGATACAGCCCTTCTTCTTGCCCGCCGCCACGGCCGGGTGCCGTTTGACGATCAACTGGGCGTCGGGATGCTCGGCCTTGGCCGTCCGCACCATGCGGGCGAAGCTCTCCGGCCCCGCCAGCCCGTTGCCGATGGAGGCGTCGCCGTCCGTCTGGTCGACCAGAAGGATGCGTTTGCCGGGCTTCAGGATCGACCGGTCCAGCGGCCCGCCCATGTTCGTCTTCGACAGGCCGGAGGCCACGATCCGGTCGATCAGGGCGCCCGCCCGCGCGTGAAAGGCCGCGTCGCACCAGTCCGGGGCTGTCTCGATCAGCCGTTCCAGCCGCGAGGGTCGCGTCGCGTCATAATAGACCCCGATGTCGTCCACGATCAGGCTCAGGGAGGCAGCACCCGTCTCGCCCAGGCCGATGGAGCGCAGGAACCCGTCCTCGAGCGCCAGATAGAGCAGGTTCCGGCTCTTGGCCCGCGACCGTCCGACCCGCGACGTGTCCTTCAGCCCCCAGCCGACGACCGAATCCACCGTCGCGAACGGGCTGGCCTTCAGCTCCAGCTCGGGCAGGAAGGTCTTGAGGAACGGGGTTTCCAGAATGCCCGGAGAACACACCCATGCCCGCCGGGGCTGTTCGCCGCGCGCGTCAGTGCTGAGAGGGACAGGGTGTTGCAACCGTTACGCTTTCGCCGAGCTTGGCTATCGCCTTATCGGCTTCAACGGGCGCGCGCCAGCAGGGCCTCGGCCCGCAGCAGATGAAGTCGCTCGACCATGGCGCCGGCGACGCGGATCACGCCCAATCCGTCCGCCTCCGGAGCAGCGAAGGCGTCCACGATGGCTTGGGCCTCGGCGATCTCGTCCGGCGTCGGGGAAAAGGCCGCATGGGCCGCCTCGATCTGATTCGGATGGATCAGGCTCTTGCCGTCGAACCCGTACAGCCGGCCCTGCGCGCACTCGGCCGCCAGTCCTTCCGGATCGCTCAGCCCGTTGAACACCCCGTCGATGGCCGCCAGTCCGTGGGCCCGCGCCGCCACGACCGTCGCCGCCAGCCAGGGTTTCAGCGGCTCGCGGTCCTTCGACGGGCCGGTCCCCAGCGACGCCGCCAGATCGTTGACCCCCAGCATCAGCGCTCTCAGAGGCCCGCCCGCACCGGCGATGGCGTTCATATGCATCAGGGCCAGAGGCGTCTCGATCATGGCGCACAGCCGCACGCCCTCGTCCATCCGGGCGTCATAGGCGTCGATCAGGCCCGGCTCTTCGACCTTGGGCGCGACGATCCAGTCGACCGGCAAACCCTCCAGCGCCGCCAGATCCGCTTCGCCCCATTCTGTGCCCAGCGCATTGACCCGCACCGCGACCGCGCCCCTGAACCCGCCGGCCTTGACCGCCGCCGCCGCCGCCGCCCGGGCCTCGGCCTTCATCTCCGGAGCGACCGCGTCCTCCAGGTCCAGCACCGCCAGATCGCAGCCTAGCGTCCGCGCCTTCTCTATGGCGCGCGCATTGGAGGCGGGCAGGAACAGAAGGCTGCGCGGAACCTCCATCTCAGACGCGACCGGTGACGGGCAGCAGGGCCCCGGTGATCGCCCGCGCCTCGGGCGAGGCCAGGAACAGCATGACCTCGGCCAGATCGCTCGGCTGAACCCATTTGGACGGATCGGCGTCCGGCATGTCCTTCCGGTTCTGCTCGGTGTCCAGGATCGAGGGCAGGACGGCGTTGACGGTCACGGACGTGTCCTTGGTCTCCTCCGCCAAGGCCTCGGTCAGACGATGCACCGCCGACTTGGACGCGGCGTAGGCGCCCATCCCCGCCGCCGCCTTCAGCGCGCCGTTCGCCCCCACATTGACGATCCGCCCCTCGGCCGAAGCCTTCAGATGGGGCAGGGCGGCTCGGCTGGCGTTGAGCGCCGTGGTCAGGTTCAGTGCGAACATCTTGTCCCAGGCGGGCGTCTCGTCGTCCGTCGTCTGCCAGACGAAGCCGCCCGCGATGTTTAGAAGCGCATCGACGCCGCCGAACGCCGCCACGACCTGGGCGATGGCCGCCTCGGCAGCCTTGGCGTCGGTCAGGTCCACCCCGCCGATCTCCAGCGCCCCGTCGGGCGCCGCCTCGCCCTTGGCATGGTCAATCAGGGCGACGTTCAGCCCCCTGGCCAGGGCGGCCTCGACGACGGCCTTGCCTAGGATGCCGTGGCCGCCGGTGACGACGAGGGTGCGGTGGGTCATGACGGATCTCCTTGAACTTCATCCAGCGGCCACAGCCGCGCCGCGCCGCGTACGCCGGACGCATCGCCCCAGACCGCCGGCACGATCCGCCCCTCCCAGCTATCCGAGAAGGCGTGGCGCTCCACCACGGCGGGCAGCCGCTCGTACAGCTCGCCCACGTTCGACATGCCGCCGCCCAGGACGACGACGTCCGGATCGACCATGTTGGTGATCATGGCGATGGCTCGACCCAGCCGGTCGACATAGCGGTCCAGGCTCTCGACCGAGGCCGCCTCGCCGGCCCGCGCCGCCGCGACGATGGCCGGCGCATCCAGCGCCTGTCCGGTCCGCGCCCGGTGATCGCGTTGCAGGCCCGAGCCCGAGACCCATTCCTCCAGACAGCCGCGCAGCCCGCACCAGCATTCCGGCCCCGGCGCTTCCTCCGCCGTCGCCCAGGGCAGGCCGATGTGGCCGATCTCGGCCGCCACCCCGCCGACGCCCTCGACCAGCTTTCCATCCACGACCAGCCCGCCGCCGCAGCCCGTGCCGATGATGATGGCGAAGGCCGCCTTGGCGCCCGCCGCCGCCCCGTCCGTCGCTTCCGACAGGGCCAGACAGTTGGCGTCATTGGCCAGACGCACCGGCCGTCCCAGCCGCGCCTCCAGATCGGCCCCGAACGTCCGCCCGTTCAAATAGACGGAGTTGGAGTTCCGCATCAGCCCGGTGCGCGGCGACTGCGATCCCGGCGTCCCCATGCCGATGGAGCCTGTTCGCCCGGTCTCGCCCTCGATGAAGGCGACCAGGTCCGCGACCGCCCCGATGGCGTCGTCATAGGCGCCGGGATTGAGCACCCGCTTCCGGGCCAGGACCGCGCCCTCGGCGTCCAGCCCGATGGCCTCGATCTTTGTCCCGCCGAAATCGATCCCGATGCGCATGGTGTCTCTATAGCGCCCCTCTCCCCTTGCGGGAGAGGGAGATCGCGCACGGATGCGTCAGCATCCGTTCTGGCGCGATCGGGTGAGGGGTGACGCGGGCTTGAAAGGTGAGGGCGGCCAAACCCCTCGCCCGCCGGCGCAAGGACGATCGCTTCGCGCTCGTGCGCCGCCTCCCTCTCCCGCAAGGGGAGAGGGTCGACTACCCGAATACCTTCCCCAACAACCCTTCCAGCGCCTCGGCGTCCACGCCGTCGAAGGCGGCCTTGCGCGTCGCGTCCACGTCGAACACCGCGATCAGCCGGCCCGCGCCGTCCACCACCGGGACCACGATCTCGCTCTCGGACCGTCCGTCGCAGGCGATGTGGCCGGGGAAGGCGTGCACGTCCTCGACGATCTGGGTCTGGCCAGTCTCGGCCGCCGTCCCGCAGACCCCGCGCCCGAAGGCGATTCGCAGACAGCCCAGCGTCCCCTGATAGGGACCGACCACCAGCTCCCGCTCCTTCGCCGGATCGACCACGTAGAAGCCGGTCCAGAAATAGTCCTCGAACGCGTCCGCCAGCATGGAGGACACCGTCGCCATCCGCGCCGTCACATTGGTCTCGCCGTCCAGCACGGCCAGAATCTCGGCCTCGACCTCGGCATAGCGGGCGGCCTTGTCGGCGGGGCGGTCGTCGCGGGCGACGTAGGACATCAGGGGCTCCAGACACTTTGGCGGGCGAGCGCGGCATATAGGCCGCAGGGCCCAGAAGCGCGAGGGAGGCTTCGCTCGACAGGCATAAACCGCTGTTTTCTGTGGATTAAGCTTGGCCGGGACAGATTCCGGCCATCTTGCGGCAACGCTTTGTCGCAAACCGGCGTTAACCATGTTCGGAAGTTCACTGGACCAAACCGCCGGTTTGGGAAATGGTTAACGCCAGGCCGCAGTCGGGCTGAGTGGGGAACGGGGTGAGGGGCATGCGCGACCGCGACGGCATCGACGACGAACGCGCGCGCGGGGCTCGCCTCAGAGGTCCCATAACCGCCGTCGCGGTGATCGTCGCCCTGGCCGTCACCGCCGGCGCCGTGGCCAGCTGCAGCGATCCGGGCGTCGCCTTCTGGCGGCGCAGCGACAACGCCGCCGCCAACGCCTGTCCGCGTCCCCAGTCCGTGACGGGGTCGGAGTTCAACGCCCAGGAGGCGGGCCTGCGCCAGCTGCGTCGCGCGGCCTTCCGCGGCGACTTCTTCGCCCAGCTGGAGCTCGGCTCGCGCTACGCCGCCCAGCGCGCCACCGACAAGAATATCGAGGACCCGATCGAGAGCGCGGTCTGGACCGGCCTCGCCCTCGCCAATGACGAAGGCTACGCCCCGATCAACCGGGCGGATCGCGGCGGCCTGTTCGGCGGCCTGCGTAACGTCTCGCGCTACGACGACTGCCGGGCCTGGGAACGCCACGTCGCCTATCGCCGCCTCGACGACCAGCTCTCGCGCATGACGATGGAAGAGCAGTCCGAGGTCCGGAACCGCATCATCTATGTCCTGTCGACCCAGGACGCCGAGGGCTTCCGCGCCCTGGCCCGTCTGCACGACGCCCTCTACGGCCCGTTCGGCGAGCCCCAGGATAACCCCCAGGCGCGCGAGGCCTGGGGCCGCAATCCCTCGGGTCAGCCGGATCGCCGTCGCGCCGGCTACTACGCCGCCGTCAGCCTCTTCCCCCGCAACGACGTCGACGCCTACCTCTACAACTACCTGGCGGTTCAGACGGGCGACGTCGGGGCCTATGTCCTGCTCAAGGACTTCGAGCGCTCCTCGCCCGGCCGGTCGCGCTACGGCGCCTTCGTCGAGGCCAAGGCCCGCCAGTGGGTCCCGCCGTTCGAATTCTATCCCAACGAGGCCCCGGCCTCGGGTGTGCCCTTCTCGGACGAGAGCCGTCCGCGCGGCGACGCCTATGAATATGCGCTGGGCCGCATGACCGAACTGCCCTTCGTCCACGTCGGCCGCGCCCTGCGCTACCTCGGCGTGACGGAGGAGGTGGTCGACGCCCCCAACAAGCTCTCGGCCCGCCAGATCCAGTCGCTGGAGGCCATGCTCGGCCACAACATGGAATCGCGTCTGTCGTATCTGGAGATGGTTCGCGCCATCCAGCTGGCGGCGGTGAACGGCTCGTCCGAGGCCCAGCTGGTCCTGGCCGTCATGTATTCCGAAGGCATCGGCGTCCCCGCCGACTACGCCCGCGCCTTCCACTGGTACTCCCAGGCCGACAAGCAGGGCAGCCCCGAGGCCAAGTTCGCCGTCTCGACATACTTCGCCCTCGGCGTCGCCGGGGTGGCGGATCAGGACAAGGCCCAGGCGGTCGCGGCCCGGATCGATTCCGCCCTGGCCGGCTTCGGCCCCTCGGCCTCTCGCCTGCAGGCGGTCCTCGCCCAGGTTTCCCGTTCGCAGCGCCGCTAAGGAGGGCTGGACCGATGAAGACGCTCACCGTGACCCTCTCCGCCCTGGCGGTCGTGGCCGGCCTGACGTTCGCCGCGCCGGAGGCCGAGGCCCAGACCGCCGCCCGGGTCGAAAGCCAGACCCGTCCGAACTTCGGCCTGCTGCTTGATCCGCCCGCCAGCCGCGCCCGGCCCCAGCGCCAGCCGCGCCGCTGGAACTACGGGACCCACCGCCCCGACTGGCGCCCCGGCTATCAGCCCCCGTACGGCGGTCCGATCCATCCGGGCGGCGAGGAGGTCGTCCTGGTCGACTGCGGCGGCAATCCGGGCACGGGCGCGGTCGAGAACGCGGTCATGCGCGTCCGCCCCGGCGGCACACTGGTCATCCGCGCGCGGGCCGGGGCCTGCGTCGGCTGGCTGAACGTCGACAAGCCCATGACCATCATCGGCGAGGGCGGCTTCGATCCGCGCCGCTGGAACGAGACCACGCCCGCCGTGCTCCAGGCGCCGGACGGCATGCCCTGCATCACCGTTTCCTCCGGCGTGCGGCTTGAGCTGCGCGACATCGTCCTCAGCTCGCCGCACGGCGGGGACGCGGCCTGTATCGTCAGCTACGGCGGCTCGGTCGTCGCCAACCGCCTGGCCATTCGCCACGCGGGCGACGAGGCGGCCATCTACGCCGACGGCGGCGAGGTCGATCTGCGCGACACCATCATCGACGCCCGCACCATCTCCCCCGCCATCCACGCCGACGGTGCGACCCTGACGACGTGGGAGGCGGTCATCACGGGCTCCCAGTCGGGCATCGAGATCCTGACCGGCGGCTCGGGCCAGCCGTCGCGCATCGATTCCACCACCATCACCGGCGCCGACGTGAACAACGGCTTCGGTCCGCGCTCCATCGGCCTTCTGGTTCGTTCGCGCCGCGAGCTCGGCCGGGTGGACGTCACCAACACCAAGATCTGCGGCTTCTCCGAAGGCGTGGCGGTCGAGGGCGCGTCCCTCAACGTCTCCAACTCCAAGATCTGCCGGGCCGACCGGGGCGCCATCGTCTACAACGGCGAACTGACCCTGACCGACAGCCGCATCCGGGCCCAGGCCGTGGGCGTCGCCGTATCGGGCCGCGCCATCGTCCGCAACAACACCTTCGTCGGCGTGCGTGAGGTCTTCCAGCGCGACTATCGCTCCAATCTGGATGCGTCCGGCAACCGCGTCTGGTCGGACCAGCTGTGCCGCCCGCGCTGGGAGCCGCGCTACCGCGACCGCTACGCCCCGCAATGGTATCAGCGTCCGGATCAGGGTTACGACTGCCAGTTCAGCCCCTATCCGCGCGACTGGTGGGACGAGATGGACGGCGCCTACGGCGACCCCTACAGTCCCTATTCCTACATGCCGGACAACTACGGACGCTTCCAGCAGGGCTACGGCTGGTACGATTCCAACGGCCGCTACATCGACGACAGCAGCAGCCGGGGCGACGACCGCTGGCGTCGATAGCGGCGGGTTGTCGCACCTGCGACAAAAGCTGGGCCGTGATGCGTCTAAAACGGGACTAATGCGTAGTTACCTCCAACAGGCCGATCCGCGGCCAGGGAAGGAAACTCCGGATGATCAAGACCTTAGTCGCCGCGACCAGCGTCGCCGCACTCTCCGTCGTCGCCATGCCGGCCGCCGCCCAGGACTGGTCCGGCTTCTATATCGGCGGCCAGGCCGGCTATCTGAAATCGTCCGGGGACGACGGCGAACGCATCCTGTTCGACACCAATCTGGACGGGACCTACAACGACACGGTCCGGACCGGCGCCGGGGTCGACGCCTTCTCTCCGGGCTTCTGCGGCGGCACGGCGAACGGCAACAACGCCGGCGCCGGCTGCTCCGGCGACGATGACGGCGCGGGCGAGTGGGGCGTGCGCGCCGGTTATGACATGCACGCCTCTGGCGGCTGGGTTCTCGGCGTCGTGGGTGAATGGAGTTCGACCAACGTCAAGGACGCCGTCACCGGCTTCTCGACCACCCCGGCCAGCTACACCTTCCAGCGCGAAATGACCTCCGTCGCGGCCATCCGCGCCCGTCTCGGCTACGCCATGGACACCTGGCTGCCCTACGTTACCGCCGGCTATGCAAGAGCCCAGGTGGACGAGACCTATTCGACGTCCAACACCGCCAACAGCTTCACCCCGACCAGCCGCGACACCGACGCCGACGGCTTCCAGATCGGCGGCGGCCTGGAGAAGAAACTGACCGACCGCTTCACCGTGGGCGTGGAGTATCTCTATTCGGACCTGGATGTGAACGACGCCCTGGTGGTCCGCACCGGCCCGGGCACGGCGCCGGCGACCAACCCGTTCCTGATCGTCAATCCTCAGGGTACGAACCAGATCAGGTCCAGCGATTCGATCGAACTGCATTCCTTCCGCGTCACGGCGGCCTTCCGCTTCTGACGCCATCCCGACCGGGCGCATGCACTCCCCCCGGATGCGCCCCGACGGCCCGGTTCCTGTCACAGGAGCCGGGCCGTTTCTCTTTGTCGGAGGATGGTAGGCCCGGAGGGACTCGAACCCCCAACCAGACCGTTATGAGCGGTCGGCTCTAACCATTGAGCTACGGGCCCCCGGAACGCGCGAACGTCGGCAGTCGCCCGGCCTAGCAGGGGCGGCGGCGAAAGGTCAAAGGTCCGTCCGACCTGTCTGCGATTTCACGTCGATGAACGGTTTCTGCAAACCGCATCCGCCCCGCCGTTCAGGCGTTCAGGGCCAAGGTTCGGCCACGGCTCGCGCAGAGAACGTTGGCCGTCACCGTTTCGCTTCTCGATGAGGACCTTCCCATGACCCGCACCTTCAAGGCCCTGATGACGGCCACCGCGCTGACGTTCGTCGCCGCGCCCGCCGCCTTCGCCCAGTCGTCTCCCACCAACCCGATGCAGGTGCACGCCATGGCCGCCCAGCCCGCCCTCAACCTCTCGGCCTATGGCGAGGTCAAGGTCGCGCCCGACATGGCCACAATCACCTTCGGCGTCCAGACCGAGGCCCCGACCGCCCAGGCCGCCATGGCCGACAACGCCACGCGCATGACCCAGGTCTTCGCCGCCCTGCGTCGCGCCGGCATCGCCGAACGCGACATCCAGACCTCCGGCCTGAACCTGTCGGCCCAGTACGACTACCAGAACGACCAGCCGCCCCGCCTGCGCGGCTACCAGGCCTCGAACCAGGTCACGGTCATCATCAACGACCTGACCAAGGTCGGCACGACGGCCGACGCCGTGGTCGGCGCCGGGGTCAACCAGATCAACGGCATCTCCTTCGGCCTGAAGGATCCCAAGGCCGCCGAGGATCAGGCCCGCGTCCTGGCCGTCCGCGCGCTTCAGGACAAGGCGCGTCTCTACGCCCAGGCCCTGGGCGTCGAACTGGGGTCGGTCCGCTCGCTGAACGAAGGCGGCGGCTACACGCCCCAGCCGCCGATGCCGGTCATGGCCTTCGCCCGCATGTCCGCCGACGCCGGCGCCTCGACCCCGGTCTCGGCCGGCGAGATGACGGTCCGGATCGACATCACCGGGACCTACGACATCGGTCGGTAGTCGCTCAGTCTCCCTCTCCCCTTGTGGGAGAGAGAGATCGCGCACGGATGCGCCAGCATCCGTCCTGGCGCGATCGGGTGAGGGGTCGCACCGGCTCAACCAGTCAGGTCCTCTAAACCCCTCACCCGCCGGCGCCAGAACGATCGCTGCGCGCTCATGCGTCGCCACCCTCTCCCGCAAGGGGAGAGGGTGTCCGCATTATTCGTCACCACATCTGTTGCAGTTCTCTCCGGCCTCCCTATGTTACCGTCCGAGCAACAGCGCTGCGGGACGTCCCGCGGCCGGAGAGACTAAGATGATCGAGCGCAGACCGTTCGAAAGCCTGGGCGGCGCCAACCATGGCTGGCTGAACGCCAAACACCATTTCTCCTTCGCCAACTACTACGATCCCGGCCGGATGAGCTGGGGCAACCTGCGCGTCTGGAACGATGACGAGATCGCCGCCGGTTCGGGCTTTCCGCCTCATCCGCACGCGGACATGGAGATCATCACCTATGTCCGCGAGGGGGCGATCACCCACGAGGACAGCCTGGGCAACAAGGGCCGCACCGAGGCGGGCGACGTCCAGGTGATGAGCGCCGGCACCGGCATCCGCCACGCCGAGTACAACGCCGAGCCAGGCACGACGACCCTGTTCCAGATCTGGATCGAGCCGACCAAGCGCGGCGAGAAACCCAGCTGGGGCGCCAAGCCCTTCCCCAAGGGTGACCGGTCCGGCCAGTTCGTGGTCCTCGCCTCCGGTTTCGAAAGCGATGCCGACGCCCTGCCGATCCGCACCGACGCCCGTCTGGTCGCGGCGACCCTGAAGGCCGGTGAGAGCGCGACCTATCCGCTGGGCGCCACCCGTCGCGGCTATCTGGTCCCGGCGGTGGGTCAGGTCGAGGTCAACGGCGTGGTCCTGAACGCCCGCGACGGCGCGGCCATCAGTGACGAGGCGACCATTACGGTCACCGCCGTCAACGACGCCGAAATCGTCCTGGTCGACGCGGCTTAACCATACTTGCACTTCGGCCCGTGCGGCGTAGCGTCGCTGTACGGGCCGCACCTTTACGACGACCCGCCTAGACAGGGACGAAATCCATGAATGCCTTCAACGGCGCTTCCAAATGGCAGCCTCAGGCGCTCGCCATCCTCCGCATCGTCACCGGCCTGACCTTACTGGGTCACGGCCTGGTCAAGCTGATCGGCTTCCCCGCCGGCGCCGAACCCGGTCAGCAGGAACTCATGACCCTGCTGGGCGTCGGCAGCGTGCTCGAAACCGTCGGCGGCGTCCTCATCATCCTGGGCCTGTTCACCCGTCCGACAGCCTTCGTCCTGTCGGGCATGATGGCCGTGGCCTACTGGATGTTCCACGCCCCTTCGAGCCCGTTCCCCGTCATCAACGGCGGCGACGCGGCCATCCTCTACTGCTTCATCTTCCTCTACCTGGTCACCTCCGGCCCCGGCGCCTGGAGCCTGGACGGCCGCAAGAAGTAGGATCCGCCCCTCTATCCCTCTCCCCTTGCGGGAGAGGGCGTTCGCGCACGGCGGCGCAGCCGTCGTACTCGCGCGAACGGGTGAGGGGTCACACCAGAGTTCTGAGCAGAGTTGCAAGGCCGGTCGGCGAGGTCGGCGTGACCCCTCATCCGTCAGCCTTCGGCTGCCACCTTCTCCCGCAAGGGGAGAAGGACTTTAAGCCGCCGCCTTGATCGCGTTGCCGTCGTCCAGCAGCACCACGGTCGGCGCCCACTGACGGGCTTCTTCCTGCGGCATCTGGCCATAGGTCACCACGATGACCTTGTCGTTCTTCTGCACCAGACGCGCGGCGGCGCCGTTGACGCCGATGACCTTCGACCCGCGGGGGGCCTCGATCGCATAGGTCGTGAAGCGGGCGCCGTTGGTGATGTTCAGCACATCGACCTGCTCGTTCGGGAAGATCCCGGCGGCGTCCAGCAGATCGCCGTCGATGGCGATCGAGCCTTCATAGTCCAGATCGGCCTGGGTCACCGTCGCGCGGTGCAGTTTGGCCTTCATCATGGTGACCAGCATGGAGGTGCGGTCCACTCGTGACGCGGGGCGATAGGCCCCCGCTCGCAGATGGCGGATATAGGGATTTCCACGTCCGTCTTCAATCGGAATGCTGCGAATGCGAAGTCGATCTCCCTCCCCCTGGGGGGAGGGTGGCTGAGCGCAGCGAAGCCGGGTGGGGGCGGCAAGGCGAGGCCCCACGGACAGGTCGTCGCTCGGTCGCCCTGTCCTCCCCACCCCGTCGCTCCGCGACGACCCTCTCCCGAGGGGGAGGGAGATTCCCCCGTTGCGCCACCTTCATTTGACCGCAACGCCTTGGCCCTTATGTTCAAGGACCTAGGCCGATCCTGGCCGCTGGACCGGACGCTCCCCCGCCCATGAAACAGTTCTTCCTGACGGTGCTCGGTGTCTTCACCGGCCTGATCCTGTTCGTCGTCGTCCTGCCGATCGTTCTGATCATCGCGGCGGCGGCCTCGTCCAGCGAACCGGCAACGCCTGCCAACGCCGTCCTGGAACTGGATCTGCGCGAAGGCCTCACCGACCAGGCGTCCCAGAACCCCTTCGCCGCCTTCGGAGGCTCCGGTCTGTCGGTCGTCGGCATCGTCGACACCCTGGCCCAGGCCGAGAAGGACGCCCACGTCAAAGTCCTGCTGGTCCGCCTGCCGGAAGCCGGTCTCGCCCCCGCCGCCGCCGACGAGATCCGCCAGGCCGTCCGTCGTTTCCGCGCCTCCGGCAAGCCGGTCATCGCCCACTCCCAGGGCTTCATGCCCGTCGGCACGACCATCTCCAGCTATATGGTCGGCTCGGCCGCCTCCGAGCTGTGGATGCAGAACACCGCCAACTTCCAGGCGACGGGCCTGTCGACCAACAGCCTGTTCCTGGGTCGCGCCTTCGACCGCTACGGCGTGCGCCCGGAGTTCGAGCAGCGCTACGAATACAAGAACGCCGTCAACGAGTTCACGCAGTCGGACTACACCGGCCCCCACCGCGAGGCGATGGCCGCCTGGATGACCTCCATCTACGACTCGGCGCTCGCCAACGCCGCCTTTGATCGCAAGGTCGAGGCGACCGTGCTGAAGGCCACGATCGAGGCCGGGCCCTATACCGCCCAGCAGGCCCTGGAGCTGAAGCTCATCGACAAGATCGGCCAGGTCGAGGAGGCCGAGGCCGAGGCCAAGCGTCGCGCGGGTGCCAACGCCGACATCATCGAGTTCTCCAGCTACGCCTCGTCCCAGGGCGAGCGTACCGGGTCCGGCCGCGACGCCATCGCCATCGTGGGCGGCGAGGGCGCCATCGTGACGGGCGCGGGCCGCAGCCGCGGTTTCGGCAGCGGCTCCTCCATCGCCTCTGACGCCACGGCCGAAGCCATCTACGACGCCATCGAGGATCGCTCGGTGAAAGCCATCGTCTTCCGCGTCTCCTCGCCCGGCGGCTCTCCGGAAGCGTCGGAACAGATCCTGGCCGCCGTCCGCGCGGCAAAGGCGGCGGGCAAGCCGGTCGTCGTCTCCATGGGCGACTACGCCGCGTCCGGCGGCTACTGGATCAGTTCCGAGGCGAACTGGATCGTGGCCCAGCCCTCGACCATCACGGGCTCCATCGGCGTCTTCGGCGGCAAGTTCGTCGTCGCCGACGCCCTGGCCCGGTTCGGCGTCGACATGCGCGGCATCTCGGTCGGCGGCCAGTACGCCGACGCCCTCAGCCCTTCGTCGACCTGGACCCCGGCCCAGCGCGCGATCTTCTCCGCCTCGATGGACCGGGTCTACGAGGAGTTCGTTCAACGCGTTTCCGAGGGCCGCGACATCCCCGTCGCCCGCGTGCGCGAGATCGCGCGCGGCCGCGTCTGGACCGGCGCCCAGGCCAAGTCCCTGGGCCTCGTCGACCAGCTGGGCGGTCTGACCGAGGCCATCGGCAAGGCCCGCGAACTGGCCGAGATCCCCCAGAACCAGTCGGTCCGCTTCAAACGCTTCCCCGAACCGAAAAGCGCCTGGGAGGCCCTGTCCTCGGCCTTCGGCGTCCAGTCCGAGGCGGCCCAGGCTCTGGTGACCCTGGGCGGCGTCATGGCCGATCCGCGCGCCCAGGCCATGCTGGAACGCGTCGAGACCGAGCGGATGCGGGGGCAGGGGGCTTCGGTCCTGGCCGACCGGTCGCTGTAATCGATCAGGGTGCGGCGATTAACACTCGCCTGTGAAGCGGCCGGTCATTGACGGTTCATCTCTGTGGACCGACATTGGGGGTTCAGGCGTTGCCGAAGACTCTTCGGGCGCGCTCGACAAGGAATACAGATGACGCAGGATCCGTTCGCCACCCTGGGCTTTCAGAATCGCCGCCGGCCGCAAGGCCTGCTCGCGCCGATCCTGTGGCTGGGCGGCGTGATCGCCACACTGGCCGCCCTGGCCCTGGGCGCCGTGCTCGCGGTCTTCACCGCCGCCGCCGTCGCCGTGATCGCCCTGTTCGCCAGCGTGCTGATCTTCTTCGCGGGTCTGGCCATGCGCGCCCGTCGCCGCGCCACGGTCCGCACGCGCCGCTCCGACGACGTGATCGAGGCCCAGAAGGTCGGCGACACCTGGGTCGCCTACGGCTGGGAACGTCCCCAACGCTGATCTGGGGGCGCCGGTCATGCTGACAATCGGCGACGCCCCGTCGCCCAATTTCGACCAGCGTCGCGGCCCGCCCGACATGGTCCTTCTTCACTACACCGGCATGCAGACGGCCGAGGCCGCCATCGCGCGCCTCCGTGACCCCGAGGCCAAGGTCTCGGCCCATTACGTGATCGACGAGGACGGCTCGGTTCTGCGTCTGGTGCCCGAGGAGCGCCGCGCCTGGCACGCCGGCAAGAGCTGGTGGAAGGGCGAGACCGACATCAACGCCGTCTCCATCGGCATCGAGATCGTCAATCCGGGCCATGAGTGGGGCTATCGCGACTTCCCTGACGCCCAGGTCGCCTCGGTCATCGCGCTGATCGACGAGATCCGCACGCGCTGGGCCATCGAGGACGCCCGCATCTTGGGCCACTCCGACGTCGCCCCGACCCGCAAGGAGGACCCCGGCGAACGCTTCCCCTGGAAGCTGCTCGCCGCCCACCGCCAGGGCTTGTGGTTCGAACCGGCCCAGGAGCGGATCGCCGCCCTCGGCCCGCCGCTCGGCATCGGCGACGAAGGCCTCGGCGTTCACGTCCTCCAGGCCGGCCTGCACCGCCTCGGCTACGAACCCCTGCCGGATGGCAAATACACCGAAGAGACCCGCATCACCGTCCAGGCCTTCCAGCGCCACTGGCGACCGTCGAAGGTCGATGGCGTCGCTGATGGGGAAACCCGTGCGACGCTGATGGGGGTGCTTCAGCTGGCCTCGGCCGAGAGCATCACTGGCGTCCTGAACTAGAGGATCGACTGATCCTGGTAAGGGCTGAAGACACGTCGCACGACAATCGCTTTCTCAAACCTGTCTACGCTATAGTGCACCGAGTGGCCCTCCACGAGCCTGACTCGGACATTCGGATGTCGACCGACCGCCCAGCGCAACGGCGCGAACTCAAGTTCGATGATGGCTCTGTTGATGCGGGCAAGCCTGAGTTGAGCTCTCAGTCCGCTGCCGGGCTGAGTCAGCCAGCGTCGCGCCTGAAGTAGATCGGCGCGGGCTCTAGCGGTGAACTCAAGCCGATAGCGTTCGTCCATCTAGTCGAACGTGGGTTCTTCGAGTTCCTCACCGGCGGCCCAACGATCCAGCCAATCTATTGCTTCTTGGCCGGAAATCACGCGACCAGCCGCGATGTCGGCGTCCGCTTCGGCAAGGCGTTCGCGCTCCCACTGAAGGCGCGCTTCGTGGCTTTCGAAGATCATCGGGTACTGCTGCTCAGCGCGTTCAGCCATGCCGTCAGTCTATCACCAAAAAGGTGATTTTTCACCTCGCGGTTGACCCGTCGCCGCTCAGGGCGCATCACGCCCTCGCCAGACGGCCGGGCGGTCGCGGCGGGACTTGCTCCCGTCGAGGAAAGTCCGGGCTCCACGGTGAAAAGGCGGCGGGTAACGCCCGCCCGGGGTGACCCGAGGGATAGCGCCACAGAAAGCAAACCTCCTGCACCTCGGTGCGGGTAAGGGTGAAAGGGTGGGGTAAGAGCCCACCGCGTCACTGGTAACAGCGACGGCATGGCAAGCCCCGCCTGGAGCAAGACCGAATAGGGACGTCGCGCGATTTCGGTCGCAGGGTTCACCGCCCGAGACGTCCGGGTAGGTCGCGAGAACCGCTCAGCGATGGGTGGTCCAGAGGAATGATCGTCGCCGCCTTCGGGCGGACAGAACCCGGCTTACAGGCCGTCTGGCTTTATCCCCCCCGATAACGCTTTTTCGCCACAGTGCGACGTCGAAGCGCGCGTCTGCACTGGTTTGCGGTCCATCAATACTGCACATGTTCTGTGTATGTTCTGTTGAAAAGCTGTGCGACCTATAACTTTGGTTAAAGCGCGTCAACCAATCCCATTGAGACCCATTTGATCCCATGCTATCCCATACTCGCTGTTGTGGGATTAGGCGGCGCCGGCTGGTCGGGCGCGGGGATTAACTCTTAGGGGCGGGCCGAGGGGTCCGAGTTGGACGGGCGTGTTTCTCGGAACCAGTGAGAAGCAGCTGGACGGCAAGCGCCGTCTCCTGATCCCTCAGGAGTTCCGCACAGCCGACAACGGCGCCGATCTGGGCGTCTTCTGCTTTTTCTCGGTCGAGTCCGACTGCCTCGAGGCCGGCGGCGACAAGCTGATGGCCGAATACGTCGCCATGATCGAAGCCCTGCCTTTCGGCGACGACTGGCGCACGGCGCTGGAAGAGACGGTCTACGGCGGCCAGAAACAGCTCGCCTACGACGGCGGCGGCCGCATCACCCTGCCGGAAAGCCTGTGCCAGGAAGCCGGGCTCGGCGAAGACGTCGTCATCGTCGGCATGGGGCCACGCTTCCAGATCTGGGATCGCGCCCGCTGGAACGCCCGCAAGGACGAGCGTCGCGAACTGGCGAAGAAGGCCATGCGCGAACGCGGCGACGTCGCGCGCCGCCGCATGCCGGGGAATGACCAATGAGCGGTCCCCACGCCCCCGTCCTCCTGGATGAAGTCATCGAGGCCCTGGCCCCGAAGACCGGCGATGTCGTGATCGACGCCACCTTCGGCGCCGGCGGCTACACTCGCGCCATCCTGGCGACGGGCGCGAACGTCATCGCCCTGGACCGCGACCCGACGGTCCAAAAGCACGCCGACGCCGTCGCCAACGACTATCCCGGCCAGTTCCAACTGATCCGCACGCCCTTCTCGGGCCTGTCCGACGCCTTCGCCGAAACCGGCGCGGCGAAGCTGGACGGCGCCGTCTTCGACATCGGCGTCTCCTCCATGCAGCTGGATGAGGCCGAGCGCGGCTTCTCCTTCATGCGCGACGGGCCGCTGGACATGCGGATGGCCGGCGAGGGCGAAAGCGCGGCCGATATCGTCAACACCTGGGACCACGGTCCGCTCGCCCACATTCTGAAGCTTTATGGTGAAGAGCGTCAGTCGGGCCGCATCGCCACGGCCATCCTGCGCCGTCGCGCCGAACAGCCCTTCACCCGCACCCTCGACCTGGCCGACGTGGTGGAAAAGGCGCTCGGCGGCCGTCGCGGCGCCCCGACCCATCCAGCCACCCGCACCTTCCAGGCTCTGCGTATCGCCGTGAACGACGAACTGGGCGAGCTCACCGCCGGCCTCGAAGCCGCCGAACGCACCCTGGCGCCCGGCGGCCGTCTGGCCGTCGTCACCTTCCACTCGCTTGAAGACCGGATCGTGAAGGCCTTCCTGACCGAGCGCAGCGGCAATGCGCCGGGCGGTTCGCGTCACGCCCCGGTCGCCGTCGAGACCCGCAAGCCCAGCTTCACCCTGCAGTTCAAGGGCGCGCGCGAGGCCGGCGAGGCCGAGCTGGCCGCCAACCCCCGTTCGCGCTCGGCCAAGCTGCGCGCCGCCGTCCGCACGGACGCGCCTGTCTGGAGGGCGGCCGCATGATCCCCGCCTCTGTCCAACGCCTGTTCGACTGGAAGATCCGCGGCATCCGCTGGATCGAGATCATTGGCCTGGTCTGCGTCGCCGCCATGGTCTTCTCCGTCTATGTCGCCAAGGCCGCCGCCGCCCGCGAGAGCGCCGAGATCGGCCGGCTGGAGCGCCAGATCGCCGAGAACGCCCAGCGCGTCCGCCTGCTGCGCGCCGAGGCGGCCCGCCTGGAACAGCCTGGCCGCCTGGAGGCCCTGTCGCGCGGCGCCGAGCTCGCCCCCGTCAAGGCCGAGCGTCAGGTGGACGAACAGGCCCTGCCGAACCTGAAGCCGGTCCACGTCCCGGCTCCCGTCGCCGCGTCCGCCCCCACGCCCGCCGCCGAAACGGCTCCGTCCGACGCCGCCGCACCTGATGCGGAGGCTGCGCGATGACCGTTCACGATCCCCGCGCCTATCGTCCCGCCCCCGGCGCCGGTCGTCCGCTGACCTCGGCCGTCTCTCCCTGGCTGCGCTGGCTGGGCGAGGCCGTCTGGTTCGTGGAACACGCCTTCGAACGCGCCCGCGCCGACGCCCGGCCGGAGGAAGACACCCGCGTCCGCATCTTCCTGATCCGCGCGGTCTTCATCGCGGTCTTCTCGGGCCTGGCCTTCGGCGCCGCCAACGCGGCCCTGCTGGCCCCGCGCGGCGGCCATGGCGCCGCGGCGGTGTCCGGCGCCCTGCAACGCGCCGACCTGACCGACCGCAACGGCGCGCTCCTGGCCACCAACATCACCCACTACGGCCTCTACATCGATCCGGCCGAGGTCTGGGACAAGGAGGCCGCCTATCGCCAGATCCGCCGCGCCCTGCCGCGTATCTCGGCCGAGCGCCTGCGTCGCGTGCTGAACGGGGACCGTCGCCTGATCGCCCAGCCGGGCCTGACCCCGGCCGAGCGTCAGGCTGTCCACGCCCTGGCCCTGGGCGGCGTCTCCTTCGAGCTCGAGGATCGCCGCGTCTATCCGCTGAACACCTCCGCCGCCCACCTGATCGGCGCGTCCGACACGGGCGGGCAGGGGACCTCCGGCGCCGAACTGGCCTTCAACGACGCCATCCGCGCCGCCGGCCAGCGCGGCGAGGACTTCGCCCTTTCCATCGACCTGCGGGTGCAGGGCGTGCTCGAGAACGAACTGGCCGCCATGGCCGCCGAGAGCCAGCCCAAGGGTGCCGTCGGCGTCATCGCCGACACCAGGACCGGCGAGGTCCTGGCCATGGCCTCCTGGCCCACCTACGACGCCAACCAGCGCGGCCGGGCTTCGGACGATGCCGCCCTGAACCGCGTCACCTCGGGCCACTACGAAATGGGGTCGGTGTTCAAGACCTTCACCGTCGCCGCCGCCATCGACAGCGGTCTGGCCGATCTCGACACCATGATCGACGCGTCCCAGGCCTATATGATCGGCAACCGCCGCATCCAGGACTTCCACGCGACCAACAAGATCCTGTCGCTGGAGGAGGTCTATCTGCACTCCTCCAACATCGGCACCTCGCGCATGGCGGTGGAGATGGGCGCCGATACGATGCGCAGCTATTTCCGCAAGCTGGGCCTTCTGGACGCCGCCCCGATCGAACTGCTCGAGAGCGCCTCGCCCAGCGGCGGCCGTCGCTGGGACGACTCCAGCCGCGCCTCCATGTCCTTTGGCTACGGCATCATGATCACCCCGCTGCAGATGACGGCGGCCACGGTCGCCCTGGTCAACGGCGGCATCTATCGTCCCCTGTCCCTGCGGCGCGGCGGCACGGGCGCCGAGGGCCATCGCGTCGTCAGCGCCGAAACCTCGGCCGATATCCGCCAACTGATGCGCGCCAACGTCCTGCGCGGTTCGGGCCGGGCGGCGAACGCCCCGGGCCTGCGCGTCGGCGGCAAGACCGGCTCGGCCAACAAGCTGATCAACGGCCGCTACGACTTCTCGCGCGGCGTCGGCTCCTTCGCCAGCGTCTTCCCCGCGGACGGCCCGGCGGACGCCCAGCGCTACGTCGTCTTCGTCCTGGTCGACGATCCGTCGAACGGTTCGCGTCAGGGCGGCGGCGTGGCCGCGCCGGTCGTGGGCCGCACCATCGACCGCATCGCCGGCTTCCTGAACGTCCAGCGGCGCGAGGATCCGCCCGCCGCCCCGGTGGTGCGCCCATGAGCGCCGTCCGCCTGTCCGACCTTCTGCGCCGGGACGTCTCGACCGACCCGATGATCACCGGGGTCACCGCCGACAGCCGCAAGGTCGGCGCCGGCTCACTGTTCGTCGCCCTGCCGGGCACGGCCGCCGACGGCCGCGCCTTCATCCCCCAGGCCCTGTCGCAGGGCGCCGCCGCCGTCCTCGCGCCCCAGGACACGCCTGAGGGGCTGGCCCCCCTGCTGGTCCGCTCCGGCGACGTGCGCCGCGCCTATGCCTTGGCCGCCCGCAGCTTCTACGGCGCCCAGCCCGCCACCTGCGTCGCCGTCACCGGCACCAACGGCAAGACCTCGGTCGCCGCCTTCTGCCGCCAGATCTGGGCGGCGCTCGGCATCAAGGCCGCCTCCATGGGCACCCTCGGCGTCGTCGCCCAGTCCGGCGCCCGCACCGAAGCCCTGACGCCGCCGGGTCTCACCAGCCCCGACGCCGGCGACGCCGCTCGCCTTCTGGCGGCCCTGGCCGAGGGCGGCGTCACCCATCTGGCGCTGGAAGCCTCCTCCCACGGCATCGACCAGCGCCGTCTGGACGGGGTGACGCTCAAGGCCGCCGCCTTCACCAACCTGACCCAGGACCACCTCGACTATCACGGCGACATGGAGGCCTATCGCGCGGCCAAGCTGCGCCTGTTCGAGACCCTCCTGCCGCGCGGTCGCACCGCCGTGCTGAACGCCGACTCGGACGCCTACAACGCCTTCGCCGCCGCCTCGATCATGTCGGGCCTGGGCGTCATGGGCGTGGGCGAACGGGGGCGGGACCTGTCCCTGATCGAACGCCGCGCCGTGCCGGAAGGTCAGCGCCTGATCCTCGATGTGCGCGGCGACCGCCACGACGTCCTCCTGCCGCTGGCCGGCGCCTTCCAGGCCTCCAACGCCCTGGTCGCGGCCGGTCTTTGCATCGCCGCCGGCGAGGACGCCGCCAAAGTTCTCCACGCCCTCGAAAAGATCACCGGCGCCGCCGGCCGCCTGCAGCGCGTCTCGGGCGGTCGCGGCGAGGCCTACGTCGACTACGCCCACACCCCCGACGGCCTGGAGACCGTCCTCAAGGCCCTGCGCCCCCACGCCACCGGCCGCCTGATCGTCGTCTTCGGCGCCGGCGGCGATCGCGACAAGGGCAAGCGCCCCCTGATGGGCGAGATCGCGGGTCGTCTGGCCGATGTCGCCATCGTCACCGACGACAACCCCCGCTCCGAAGACCCCGCCGTCATCCGCGCCGAGGTCCGCGCCGGCTGCCCCAACGCGCTGGAGATCGGCGACCGCCGCGCCGCCATTCGCGAGGCCACGGCCATGATGCGCGACGGAGATGTGGTCGTCGTCGCCGGAAAAGGGCATGAACAGGGTCAGATCGTCGCCGGGGTCACCCACCCCTTCGACGACGCCACCGAACTTGCCGAGGCTTTGCGTCTAGATGCCTGACACCACTCCGCCCCTCTGGACGGCCAAAGACATCGCAACGGCCACGGGCGGAAAGATCGAAGGCGGCGACTTCACCGCCTCGGGCCTGACCTACAACAGCCGCGAGATCGCGCCGGGCGAACTGTTTCTGGCCCTGAAGGGCGCCCGCGACGGTCACGAGTTCGCGGACTCGGCCTTCGCCGCCGGCGCGACCGGCGCTCTGGTCGAACACGCCGTAGGCGGCCCCTGCGTCGTGGTCCCCGACACATTGCACGGTCTGGAGGCCATGGGCGCCTTCGCCCGCGATCGCACCCTCGCCAAGCGCGGCGCCGTCACGGGCAGCGTCGGCAAGACCTCGGTGACCCAGGCCATCAAGGCCGGTCTCGACCTCGCGGGTCCCGCCCACGCCTCGATCAAGAGCTACAACAACCACATCGGCGTGCCCCTGACCCTGGCCCGCATGCCCCAGGCGACCGAACGCGCGGTCTTCGAGATCGGCATGAACGCGCCGGGCGAGATCGCCCCCCTGTCGAAACAGGTCCGGCCCCACGCCGCCTGCGTCACCACCGTGGGCCCGGTCCACATCGAGGCCTTCGTCGACGGCGAGGCCGGCGTCGCCCGAGAGAAGGCCTCCATCTTCGAGGGCCTCGCCCCCGGCGGTCTGGCCGTCATCAACGGCGACATCCGCTGGGTCGACACGCTGAAGTCCGCCGCCCTGGCCGTGGATGCCGACATCGCCGTCTTCGGCTCAGCCGCCGGCCACGACGCCCGCCTGATCGACTTCGCCCCCTTCGAAGGCGGCGCCCGCGTGAAGGCCGAACTGCGCGGCCGGGCGCTGGACTTCACCCTGAAACAGTCCGGCTTCCACTGGGGCCTGAACAGCCTGGCCGTTCTGCTGATGCTGGAAGCGCTGGATGTCTCGACCGACACGGCGCTGCAGGCGCTCGGCCAGTTCCAGCCGCTGAAGGGCAGGGGAGAGACCCATACCGTCGCCATCCCCGGTGGCGCCTTCACCCTGATCGACGAGAGCTACAACGCCAATCCGCTGTCGATGACGGCCGGTTTCCGCTCGCTCGGCGCCAAGCCGATCCAGCCCGGCGGCCGCCGAGTCGTCGTCCTCTCCGACATGCTGGAACTGGGCGACCAGTCCGCCGCCATGCACGCCGGTCTGGCCGAACCCATCGCCGAGGCCGGTCTCGACATCGTCCATGCCGCCGGTCCCGAGATGCGCCATCTCTACGACGCCCTGCCGCCCGCCCGTCGCGGCGTCTGGGCCGCGACCGCCGCCGAACTGGCCGCTCAGGTCGCCGATCTGGTGGGCGTCAACGATATCGTCATGGTGAAGGGCTCCAACGGGTCCAAGGCTTCGCTTGTCGCGGCCGCGCTGGCGGCGCTACAGCGCTAAGGAACGACCGGGGGGTTCGCCCCTCAAGTAGGGGAGCGCCGCGCGCGACGCGGTAGGGGCAAACAAGAATGTTCTATCTTCTGTATCTCTACTACGCCGACGTGGCGCAGGATTACCCCCTGCTGAACCTGGTCCAGTACCAGACGGTCCGCGTTGCGCTCGCCATGGCCACGGCCATGATCGTCGCGGTCGCCATGGGCAGCCGCTTCATCTCCTACATGCGGGTCAAACAGGGCAAGGGTCAGCCGATCCGCGCCGACGGCCCGGTCTCCCACCTGTCCAAGGTCGGCACCCCCACCATGGGCGGCTTCATGATCCTGGCGGGCATCGCGGTCGCGGTGCTTCTCTGGGGTGACCTGACCAACCCTTATATCTGGATCGTCTCCGGCGTGACGGCCGCCTTCGGCGTCCTCGGCTTCGTCGACGACTACGCCAAGGTCACGAAACAGACCTCGGCCGGCCTGACCTCGAAACAGAAGCTCCTGGCCCAGTTGGTCGTCTCGATCATCGCCGGCGTCTGCGTCGTCCTGTGGATGTGGCGCTCGCCCACCTCGCCGGGGCTCGAGACCTCCATCGCCTTCCCCTTCTTCAAGGACGTTCTGCTGAACATCGGCTGGTTCTACGTCGCCTTCGTCGCCTTCACGATCGTGGGCTTCTCGAACGCGGTGAACCTGACCGACGGCCTCGACGGCCTGGCCATCGTGCCGGTCATGATGTCGGCCGCGGCCTTCGGCATCATCTCCTACCTCGTCGGCAACTTCATCTTCTCGGAGTATCTGGGCGTCCACCACGTCCCGGGCTCGGGTGAACTGGCCATCTTCTGCGCCGCCATCATCGGCGGGGGCGTGGGCTTCCTCTGGTACAACGCCCCGCCGGCCAAGATCTTCATGGGCGACACCGGGTCGCTGGCCCTGGGCGGCGCGCTCGGCGCCATCGCCGTCGCCACCAAGCACGAGCTGGTCCTGGGCATCATCGGCGGCCTGTTCGTCGTCGAGGCCGCCTCGGTCATGATCCAGGTCGGCTACTTCAAGCTGACCGGCAAGCGCATCTTCCTGATGGCCCCGATCCACCACCACTTCGAAAAGATGGGCTGGCCGGAATCGACCGTCGTCATCCGCTTCTGGATCGTCGCCGCCATGCTGGCCCTGGTGGGTCTCTCGACCCTCAAGCTGCGCTGACCCCATGACCCCCGTCCCCGGCTTCGAAGGCCGCCGCGTCGCCGTCTTCGGCCTCGGCCGGTCGGGCATCACGGCCGCCCGCGCCCTCAAGGCCGGCGGGGCCGAGCCGATCCTGTGGGACGACGGCGTCTCCGGCCGCATGCAGGCCGAGGCCGAAGGCTTCGAGCTCGAGGACCTGACCACCGCCGACTGGTCGTCCTTCGCCGCGCTTGTCCTTTCGCCCGGCGCCCCCCTGACCCATCCCAAGCCCCACTGGACGGTGGACAGGGCCCACGCCGCCAACGTCCCCGTCATCGGCGACATCGAACTGTTCGCCCGCGCCATCGCCGCCACGCCCGTTTCCTTGCGCCCCAAGGTCGTCGCCATCACCGGCACCAACGGCAAGTCCACCACTACGGCCCTGATCGGCTGGGTCCTGAAACAGGCGGGGCTCAAGGTCGCCGTCGGCGGCAACATCGGCATCGGCGTCCTTGCCTTGCCTGCTCCGACGGAAGTCGAGGCCTATGTCATCGAGGTTTCCAGCTACCAGCTGGACCTGACCACCAGCTTCGCGCCCGACGTCGCCATCCTGACCAACATCTCGCCCGACCACCTCGATCGCCACGGCGGCATGGAGGGCTATGTCGCGGCCAAGGCCCGGCTGTTCGCCAACCTGTCGGATGACGCCGTGGCGTTGATCGGCGTCGACGAGCAGTGGGGCAGGGGCGTCGCCGCGCGCATGTCCAATGCGACGACTGTCCAAACCGTCCCTTCTCCCCTCGGGGGAGAAGGTGGCTCGCGCAGCGAGACGGATGAGGGGGCTCTGTCCGCTTCATTGTCGGTTGGAGCGAGTTCGCCGAACCAGCCCCCTCATCCGAGCCCTTCGGGCCCACCTTCTCCCCCGAGGGGAGAAGGGATCGTCGCCGCACCCGGCCAGCTACACGTCGGCGAAACCACCATCGACTTCTCCCAGGCCCGCTCGCTCCCCGGCCGTCACAACGCCCAGAACGCCGCCTTCGCCTACGCCGCCGCCCGCGCGACCGGCGTGTCTCACGAGGCGGCCGTCGAAGGCCTGATGACCTTCCCGGGCCTCGCCCACCGTATGGAGACGGTCGGTCACCTCGGCGCCGTCCGCTTCGTCAACGACTCCAAGGCCACCAACGCCGACGCCGCGCGTCAGGCCCTGATGTCCTACCCGACCAGCTTCTGGATCGCCGGCGGCAAGGCCAAGGACGGCGGCATCGAGGACCTCCGCGACCTCTTCCCCCGCATCGCCAAGGCCTATCTGATCGGAGAGGCGGCCGAGGCCTTCGCCGCCACCCTCGGCGCCACGCCCCACGTCATCGCAGGCGACATGGCCGCGGCCGTCGCCCTCGCCGCGGAGGACGCCGCCAAGGCCGAAGGCGACGCGATCGTCCTCCTCAGCCCCGCCTGCGCCAGCTTCGACCAGTTTCCCGACTTCGAAGCACGCGGAGAAGCATTCCGGGCCGCCGTTCTTAACCTCGGAGCTACCCCTTCCGTTCATGGTTGAGAAACCATGACCCAGGCCGTCTACTCCCACCCCTTCTCGCGCAACGACCAGAGCCCGATCGCACAGTGGTTCTGGACGGTGGATCGCGGCCTCCTCGGCGCGGCGCTGGCCCTCATGGGCCTGGGCGTCATGCTCTCCTTCGCCTCGTCCCCGGCCGCCATCCTGGCCGACGAGTCGATCACCGACCCCTTCCACTATTCCTGGCGCATGATCGTCTGGGCCACCGGCGGCATCGGCATCATGATGACCATGTCCCTGCTGTCGCCGCGCGGCGTCCGCCGGATCGCGGTGCTGGGCCTGCTCGGCGCCATCGTCGTCATGGCCATGCTGCCCTTCATCGGAGACACGGTGAAGGGCGCGGCCCGCTGGGTGAACCTCGGCCCGTTCAGCCTGCAACCGTCGGAGTTCGCCAAACCCAGCTTGATCGTCTTCGCCGCCTGGATGTTCGCCGAGGGCCAGAAGGGACAGGGTGTCCCCGGCGTCTCCATCGCGTTCGGCTTCTACGCCGTCGTCGTGGCCCTCCTGCTGATCCAGCCCGACATCGGCCAGACCCTTCTGATCACCACCACCTTCATGGCCGTCTTCTTCATGGCCGGGGTGCCGCTGCGCTGGGTCGCGGTCCTGTCGGGCCTGTTCGCCGCCGGCATGACCGCCATCTATCTGCTGTTCCCCCACGTCCAGGCCCGCGTCGCCAAGTTCGTCGCCCCCGGCGTCGAGGACACCCACCAGATCGACCGCGCCTCAGAGGCCATCCGCGCCGGCGGCCTGGTCGGACGCGGGGTGGGCGAGGGGGTCATGAAACGCTCCGTCCCCGACCTGCACACCGACTTCATCTATTCGGTCGGCGCCGAAGAGTTCGGCCTGGTCCTCAGCCTCGTCATGATCGGCCTCTACGCCTTCATCGTCTTCCGCGGCATGGGCCGGGCGATGAAGCTGAACGACCCCTTCGAACAGACGGCGGCGGCCGGCCTCTTCATGCTGATCGGCCTTCAGGCCTCGATCAACGTCGCGGTGAACCTGAACCTGATCCCGACCAAGGGCATGACGCTTCCCTTCATCAGCTACGGCGGCTCCTCCATGATGGCCATGGGCCTGACGATGGGGTTCGCCCTGGCGTTGACGCGCCGCCGCCCCGGCGCCTACGAGCCAGGAGCCAGCCTAGCGCGCCCGCGCCGGCTCCTGATGCCCTAGTTTTCCTTTCGTCATCCTCCGGCGAAGCGAAGCGAAGACCGGGGGACGCAGCGGCGCGCGAGAGCGCGAACCTGTCGCGGACACGCCTGCGTTCGACATCCTGCCTGAACAGATCGCCTTCGGCGCCGCTGCGTCCCCCGATCTGCGGCGCTGCGCGCCTTGTCGGAGGATGACGAACGGAAGGGGCTCGGCTAAGCCGTATACATGACCAAACTCTGCGTCGTCGCCGCCGGAGGAACCGGCGGCCACATGTTCCCGGCCGAGGCATTGGCCCGCGAGATGGCCGCGCGCGGCTGGCGCGTGGTCCTCGCCACCGACCATCGCGGCGAACAGTACGCCCACGCCTTCCCGGCCGAGGAGCGCCTCGCGCTGGACGCCGCCACCGGCTCCGGCCCCATCGGCCTGCTGAAGGCCGGCGTCGCCATCGTCAAGGGCGTGGGTCAGGCCCAGGCCGCCTTCAACCGCATGAACGCCCAGGTCGTCGTCGGCTTCGGCGGCTACCCGTCCGCCCCCGCCCTGGTCGCCGCCATCCTGCAGAAGCGCCCGACCCTGATCCACGAACAGAACGCAGTCCTCGGCCGCACCAACCGTGTCCTGGCCCCCCACGTCCGCGCCGTCGCCTCCTCCTTCCCGACGCTCGAACGCGCCTCTGCCGATGTGAAGGCCCGCGCCCAGGTCGTCGGCGCCCCCGTCCGCGCCGACATTCGCGCCCTGTTCGACCGCGCCTACGCCCCTCCCGGCGACGGCCCCATCAACATCCTCGTCACCGGCGGCTCGCAGGGCGCGCGTCTCCTGTCCGAGACCACGCCCCGCGCCCTCGCCGCCCTGCCGGACACGATCCGCCGCCGCCTCAAGGTCCAGCAGCAGTCCCGGCCCGAGACCCTGGAAACCTCGCGCCAGATCTATCTGGACGCCGGCATCGACGCCGAGGTCGCCCCCTTCTTCCGCGACATGGCGACCCGCCTGTCCGCCGCCCATCTGGTCATCGGCCGCGCCGGCGCCTCGACCTGCGCTGAGCTGGCCGTCGCCGCCATGCCGTCCATCCTGATCCCTCTGAAGATCGCCACCGACGACCACCAGCGGCTGAACGCCAAGCTCCTGACCGACGTCTCCGCCGCCGAGGTCATCCTCGAGGACGACGTCACCGTCGACGCCATGGCCGCATCCGTCACGGGCGTCCTCGCCGATCCGCTGCGCCTCGCCGCCATGAGCGCGGCGGCCCGTTCCGTCGCCATCCCCGACGCCGCCCAACGCCTCGCCGACCTCGCCGAGGCGACCGCCGGTCTCTAGAAAACTTATGCTGCACTGCGGGAACAAAACCCGGCGCAATGCGTCGGTCCCCCATGCAGGACACCCGCTCAGACCTGATCCGTCAGATCGCGACCTTGCGTCAGGAGGTTGCCTGGCTGCCCGAATGGGCTGTCATCGCCCTGATCGTCGCCGCCTTCGTCGCCATCGGCTGGCTGGCCCACAAGCTGGCCTTCGCCGTCCTCCGCCGCATGGTTAGGGACAAGGACGTCTTCTGGCGCGGCGTCGTCGAACGCGCCCGCATGAAACTCAGGGTCATGATGATCCTGATCGGCGTCGCCGTCGGTGTGTCGGTCTCGCCCCTGGGGCTGGAGGCGTCGAACGACATCCGCGCCGTCCTGCTCTTCCTGTTCATCCTGACGGTCGGTTGGCTGGTTTCGGGCGTGCTCGACATGTGGTCGGTCATGCACCTCCGGCGCTACAACATCGCCGTCGAGGACAACCTTCTCGCCCGCAAGCACCTGACCCAGACCCGCATCCTCCAGCGGGTGGCCAAGGTCGTGCTCGCCATCGTCACGGTCGGCCTTGCCCTCATGACCATCGCCGGCTTCCGTCAGTGGGGGGTGTCGCTTCTGGCCTCGGCCGGCGTCGTCGGCATCATCGCCGGCCTGGCCCTCCAGCCGATCCTGACCAACATGATCGCCGGCATCCAGATCGCCCTGACCCAGCCCATCCGCATCGACGACGCCGTCATCGTCGAGAACGAGTGGGGGAATATCGAGGAGATCACCGCCACCTATGTGGTCGTGAAGCTCTGGGACTGGCGTCGCATGGTCCTGCCGCTCAGCTGGTTCATCTCCAACCCCTTCCAGAACTGGACCCGCGAGAACGCCCGGCTTATCGGCACGGCCTTCTTCTACGTCGACTACGAGGCCCCCATCGACCGCCTCCGCGAAGGCTTCGAGGGCATCGTCAAGGCGTCCAAGCTCTGGGACGGCGATGTGCAGGTGCTTCAGGTCACCGACATCACCGACCGCGTCCTCCAGGTCCGCTGCCTCGCCAGCGCCCGCTCGGCCCCCGTCGCCTTCGACCTCCGCTGCGAAATCCGCGAAAAGATGATGACCTTCATGCGGGATCAGTGCCCGGAGGCCCTGCCGAGGGATCGCGTGTCGTTGGACTCTAAGGTTGTACCGCCGCTAAACCCGCAGGAGGTCTAAAAGCGGATCAAATGCGTAGAGTGCTGCGCGTCGTCCGGCCGATGGTTCGATGGTCCGCAGAAGGTTCGCATCGACCAGGCGACGCGATATCAGACGTGCCGAGGAAGTGGGAATCCCGGATCGATCTACAAATCGATCATTCCTGAACACTGGGCTAGAGAATATAAAATCCAGAGCTTGATCGTGGAACTGAGAGTTCAAAACCACTCTGAAAAGCTCTCTCATGCTGCCGTAGAGGGCGAATATCCGGTCAGCCGTTTGGATATTGAATTTCGCCTGCTCGTGCATGGCTCGAAGGAAAAAGACCGTCCATCCTGTCCAGTCACCAATCGCGGAGACCGCGCGCATCCGCTCGATATACTCAGACTTGTGCGTTTCGAAGTAGCCGGAAACGAAAAAGTTGGGCTGGCTGATGATGCCGAGTTTCCAGAGCATAAGGGTGATCAGAATTCGCCCGATCCGGCCGTTTCCGTCCTCGAAGGGGTGAAGGGCTTCAAACTCGACATGGGCTAACGCGGTGCGAATAAGCGGACGCATTCCTCCATCGTTTATGAAGCTAACCAGTTCCCCCATCGCAGGGGCGAGATGCTCAGGAGGAATGGGGACGTAGTAGATTTTTCCGATGCGATCATCGCCGATGTAGTTTTGTTCGACCTTGTAAGCGCCAGGCCTTTTATGGGCCCCGCGTCCAAACGACAGGAGTTGTTGATGAGCTGTTCGAATTAGGTGCTCGCTTAGCGGTGCGCCTTCTGCAAGCGACTGCTGGGCGTTCCGCAAAGCTCTGGAATAGAGGAAAGTCTCGACGTCATCGTTTCGCGCTTGTCGATGGGGATCGACAGCCCCCCCATCTTCATCAGCTTCGAGACGATAGACTTCCTCGATAGTGGAGATCGTCCCTTCCATTCGGGACGAACTGACTGCGTCCTGACGACGCAAAGGCGCGAGGAACAAGTCGCTATTCACCATCCCTGCCAGCTTGGCGTCGTATCGCGCAAGCGATGCGGCAGCCTCCTCAAGTGGGCCAAGCAGGGCTTCGTAGTTCAGCGTTGCGGGAGGAAATGCTCCAGTGTGATAGGCGACGCTTTCCGATAGATCGTAGCGGTTGGCTATCATTTTAATGGTGATCCTGACGGCAAGCTCGGTTGATGCGAATATAAACCGTCAAACTGCCTTGGTGTCAATTTAGCCCCACATTCTGCCATCAATGCTTTTTGATGCTAATGTAGCCAACCTAAAAGATGTAGGCGTTCGTTTAGGCGGCAATGATGTCGTCAACATCCCTGTTATGGGAAATCACTCTCCCATCGCCTCCCGTCCGATCCGCACCGCCTCATCCACCGTGACTGCCACGACTTCCGGCTCCACCGTGCCGCACCCCACGGCCAGCAGTTCCGCCGCATCCCCGCCGGGCGAAGCCTCATAGGCGGGTTGCCCCTCCGCCATCGCCGGACCCTCGGCCCCGCCCACCGCTACCGAGGCGAAGTCGAGCCGATCCGCCATTCCGGCTTCACAGTCGAACCGCCACCAGGACCATCCGCCCCAGTACCGCGTCGTCCCGACGGTGAAATCCTCCTCCACCACCTGCAACGACCGCATCCGCGCCACGCCGCCCTCGCGCTGGATCGTCGCCAGATCGGCGAACACGGCGAACCGACCCACGCCCGTCAGAGTGAGGGCATGAACCGCCGGTGGGGCTTCCGGAACGTCCTGGATCACGCCACCAGCTTCTCGGCCTGGGTCAGGTCCACGCTGACCAGTTGCGACACGCCTCGTTCGGGCATGGTGACCCCATACAGCCGATCCATCCGGCTCATGGTCACCGGGTTGTGGGTGATGACGATGAAGCGGGTGTCCGTGCGGTTCCGCATCTCGTTCAGCATCCGGCAGAAGCGGTCGACGTTGGCGTCGTCCAGCGGCGCGTCCACCTCGTCCAGCACGCAGACCGGCGCCGGATTGGCCAGGAAGACCGCGAAGATCAGGGCCGCCGCCGTCAACGCCTGCTCGCCGCCCGACATCAACGACATGACCGCCAGCCGCTTGCCCGGCGGACAGGCGTAGATCTCCAGACCCGCCTCCAGCGGATCGTCGCTCTCGACCAGCTTCAGCTCCGCCTGACCGCCGCCGAACAGGGCCTCGAAAAGGCTCTTGAAGTTGTCGTTGATGACGTCGAACGCCGCGACCAGCCGCTCGCGACCCTCGGCGTTCAGCTCGTCGATCCCGTCGCGCAGCTTGGCGATGGCGCCGGTCAGGTCCGACCGCTCCAGCCGCATGGTCTGCAGCCGCTCGCCGTATTCCCGCGCCTCTTCCTCGGCCAGCAGGTTCACCGCCCCCAGCTGCTCGCGCTCGCGCTCCAGCCCGAACAACAGGCTTTCGGCGCCGGCCGCATCCGGCGGGCGGGCGATGGCGTCGTCGATCAGCCGCTGGCCCAGTTCCTCGGGCGACATCTGGGCCGCCTCGCGGACATTGTTGTGCGCGTCCAGCAGCCGCTCGGCCGCCGCCTCCGACCGCGCCGCGAGCCCGGCCCGCGCCTCACGCGCGCTCGAGGCCGCCGCATCCGCCGCCCGGCTGGCCCGGTCCGCGTCGCCCGCCTCGCCCTCGGCGACCGCCAGAGCATCCGCCGCCTGTTTCCGCCGCGTCTCGGCCGAGGTCAGCATGTCCATCAGGCTCGACCGCTGCGAGGCCAAGGCCTCCGGCGCCCGCTCGGCCTGTAGAAGTTGCGCCGCCGCCTTCGTCGCATCACCCTCCAGCGCCTTGATCCGCGCCGTGGAATCCTTCGCCCGCGTGGCCCAGCCGTCCCGCTCGCGCGTCGCGCCCGCCAGTCGTTGCTCGCGCCCGGCCCGTTCGCGCGCCTCGGAATCCCGATCCACCCGCGCCGAGGAGGCCGCCGCCCGCGCCGCATCCGCCGCCGTTCGCGCCGTCGCCAGCTCGACCTTCAGCCCCTCCAATGTTTCCGAGGGCGCATCGGTCGTCAGGGCCTCGGCCAGGGCCGCCTCCGCCGCCTCATGCTCGGTCGTCAGCCGCGCAAGGGTCTCGTCCAGCGCCGTCGCCCGCGCCTCGCGCCGCGCCTGTTCGTTGGCCAGACGCTGCACCGCATCGCGCGCCGTCGTCACCGCCTTGTCCGCCGTGAACGGCATCAGGCGGGCCGCCTTCACCGCCTCCTCGGACGCCCGGAACGCCTCCGTCGCCGCCTTGAGAGCCGCCTGCGCGCCCTCCAGCGCGGGCTTGCCCTCGTCGATCTCGGCCTCCAGTTCGGCCAGTCGCGTGCGCTGGGCCAGACGCACCGCCGCCGGTCTCGGCGCCTCGGCCCGGCTGACGAACCCGTCCCAGCGATAGAGGTCGCCTTCCCTGGTCACCAGACGCGCGCCCACGGGCAGAGCCTTCGCCAGCCCTGCCGCCTCGCCCTTGCCCGCCACGCCGCACAGAGCCAGTCGCGCCGCCAGGGCGTCCGGCGCCGTCACATGGTCCGCCAGCGGCTCGATCCCCTTGGGCCAGGCGGGGGAGGGGACATCCGCCCCGCCCCAGTAGGCCGCCGCCTTCGCATCCAGCGCCGCGTCCAGATCGTCGCCCAGCGCCGCCGCCAGAGCGGCCTCGTATCCCTTGTCCGCGCTCACCTGATCCAGCGCCGGCGGATGGTCCCGCCGGCCCGAGACCAGCAGGGACGCCAGCCCCCGCGCCTCGGTCTGCAACCGACCCAGCCGATCCTCGGCCGCCCGCGCATTGGTCCGCGCCTCCTGCTCGGCCCGCGCCTTGTCGCCGCGTTCGGCCTCGGCCTTCTCGACACCCGCCCGCGCCTCGGTCAGGGCCGCCGTCGCCGTTTCCAGCGCCTCTCGCGCCGCCGCCAGTTCCGGCGTCTCCAGCGGCCCCAGGGCCTCGCGCTCTCGCTTCGCGCCGTCCAGAGCCGCCACGGCCCGCGCCACCCGCGCCTCGGCGTCGCGTTTCCGCGCCGTCTCGGCGTTTGCCCGCGCCTCGACCGCCGCCAGCGATCCGGCCAGTCGCTCGACCTCGGCGTCGGCCGCACGCCGCGCCTCTTCCGCCGCCTCCAGAGCCCGGTCCAGCTCAGGCCCCCGCTGCGGCGCCGCCGCGATCTCGGCCGTCAGGGTCTCCAGCTCGGCCGACAGCCGCGCCAGTTCGGCCTCGGCGTCGCCCGACATGGCGATCTCGCGCTCGGTGTCGTTGGCGATGCGCTGGGTCTCGGCCGTCAGCCGATCCACCTCGGCCCGCGCCTGCTGCTCGGCCATGTCCAGCCGGTCCCGCTCCAGCGACGCCCGGTGCAGCAGGGCCGCCGCCACCGCATCCTCTTCGCGCGCGGGCTTCAGCCCCTCCTGCGCCGACAGGGCCGCCGTCTGGGCCTTGGCCGCGTTCGAGGTCGCCTCGGCCACCGCCCGGTCCGCCGCCGCCAGCTCCGACGCCGCCGTCTCCGCCGCCAGTCGCGCATCGTTCCAGCGCACGAACAGCAATGCCGACTGCAGGGCCCGGATCTCGGCCGAGATCTTCTTGTATTTCTCCGCCTGCCGCGCCTCGCGCTTCAGCCGCACCAGGGCCGTATCCAGCTCCCGCCCGATGTCGTCCAACCGCTCCAGATTGGCCTCGGCGGCCTTGAGGCGCAGTTCCGCCTCATGCCGCCGCGTATGCAGCCCCGCCACCCCGCCGGCTTCTTCGAGAATGCGCCGCCGGTTCTGCGGCTTGGCCGCGATCAGCTCACTGATCTGCCCCTGACGCACCAGGGCCGGAGAGTTCGCCCCCGTCGAGGCGTCGGCGAACAGCAACTGCACATCCCGCGCCCGCACCTCCTTGCCGTTGATGCGATAGGTCGAGCCTTGACCCCGGTCGATCCGGCGCGACACCTCGATGATGGCGCTGTCGGTGAAGGGCTGGGGCGCGCGGCGTTGCGCGTTGTCGATGGTCAGCTGAACTTCGGCGTGGTTGCGCGGCGGCCGGCTCGAGGCCCCGGCGAAGATCACGTCGTCCATGCCCTGGCCGCGCATGGCCTTGGCCGAGTTGGCGCCCATGACCCAGCGCATGGATTCCAGCACGTTCGACTTGCCGCAGCCGTTCGGCCCGACGATGCCCGTCAGGCCCGGCTCGATCTGCACCTCGGACGGGTCGACGAACGACTTGAAGCCGACCAGTCGGAGGCGCTGGAACTGCATTCCGTCGTCAGTTGCGGGGCAACAGCGGCCGGATCGCCGCGGACAGACCGTCCAGCGAGGTGTCCGCCACGGCGCGGCCGTTGACGAAGAAGCTGGGCGTGCCCTGGACCCCGGCGGCACTGGCCCCGGCCACCTCGGCGCGAATGCCGTTCAGCGTCGCCGGATCGGCCAGGCAGGCGTCGATCTGGGCTTCGGTCTTGCCGCTCGCGGCGACGCCGGCTGCGTACCAGTCGGCCAGCGGCGCTCCGTCGATGATCGCGGCCTGACCGGTCATGAAGGCCGAGGCGACGTCGAAGAAGCGGGCGGGCACGGCGCAGCGGGCGATCCCGGCCGCACGGGCGCCGACCTGGGTCGGATTGGTCGGCAGGTTGCGGAACACCAGCTTCACCTGACCCGTGTCGATGAACCGCGCCTTGAACTCCGGCAGCACCGTCATGTGCCACTGGGCGCAGTGCGAACAGACGAAGGACGCGTATTCGATCACCGTCACAGGCGCATCGGCGCGACCCAGCACACGGTCGCTGGCCGAGACGGCCGGCAGACCGCTCGCCGTCTGGGCCGACGCGGTCAGCGGCGCGGCGATCAGGGCCAAAGTCAGGAACAGGGTGCGGATCATGGATAAGCTCACTTGGCTAGTTCGGCGTCGATGGCCGGGCCGAGGTCTGACATGAGGACGCCCTCGCCGCCCATCGACGAAACATGACGACCGTTGACGAAGAAGGTCGGGGTGCCGGTCACGCCCGCGTCGGTGGCGGCCTTCACCCGGCGCTCCAGGGCGGCGATGGCTTCCGGATTGGTGACGCAGCGCTGGAAGGCGGCCTGGTCCATGCCGTTCTCTCCGGCGATGCGAACCAGGCTGGCGCGCATGTCGTCTTCGCTCTGCCAGTCCTTCTGGCTCCGCATGATCGCGTGGATCACGTCGAAATATTTGTCCTCGCCGGCGCAGCGCGCCATCAGGAAGCCCGCCGCGGCCACCGCGTTCGGCGGGGTCGGCAGTTCGCGGAAGACGTAGCGGACCTTGTTGGTGTCCACATAGGCCGCCTTGAACGCCGGCCAGGTGTTTTCCTGCCAGGCGGCGCAGTGGGGGCAGGTGGGCGAGGCGTACTCCACCACGGTGACCTTGGCGCCTTCTGCGGCGCCCAGGGCCATGTCCCCGTCCACCACGGGTTTCGCCCCGCCGCACGACGCCAGGGTCAGGGCGGTCAGGGCCAGGATCAGGGTGCGGAACGCGGTCATCGGATCAGCTCGCGGCCAGGGCGGCGTCGATCGCCGTCGACAGCCCTTCCATGGAGGTGTCGAGCACACGCTCGCCATTGACCAGGAAGTAGGGGGTTCCGCTGACGCCGGCGGCTTGCGCCGCCTTGATGCGGGCATCCATGGCCTGAAGCGCGGCCGGATCCGTGACGCAGGTCTGGAACTGCTCTTCCGACAGGCCCGCTCCGTTGGCGATGCGAAGCAGGATGGTGCGAGGCGGCACGCCGCCGAACAGCTCGTTCTGGCTGGCCATGATCTCGTGGATCACCGGGAAATACTTGTCCGGCCCGGCGCAGCGCGCGACCAGGAAGCCGGCCACGGCCACCGCTTCCGGCGAAGTCGGCATCTCGCGGAAGACGTAGCGGACCTGATTGGTGTCCACGTATTTGGCCTTGAACTCCGGATAGACCTGCGCCTGCCAGGTGGCGCAGTGGCCGCAGGTGACCGAGGCGTATTCCACCACGGTGACCTTGGCGCCTTCCGGCGCGCCCAGCGCCATGTCGCCCTCGGCCGGAGCGCTCACGCCGCCGCCGCCCGAACAGGCCGCCAGCATCGTCATGGCCGCCAGGGCCGCGCCGGTCACGGCCGCACGACGGCTCATCGAAGCGAATTTGAACGGCATGGCGTCTTCCTTGCGAACTCGAGTTCCGGATGATCGCGCGATTCCCCGACGGACGCGCGGATTCCATGGTTCTCGAGAACAGGTGCGGCGGAAAAAGGTCAAGCCCTGCCGGTCGGAATCTCCGCGACCTTTAGTCCACGAACCGGCGCTTCGGGAGTGCGGCGCTGCCCTCGTTGACGACATACCGCAGCCGCGTCGCCAGCAGAGCCTCCGCGGCGGGGGCGTCCCTGATCGTAACCGGCAACCGGGCGACGGGCTTCAGGTCGCGATCGTAGAGGTCCATCTGAACCATCGGAAACATCGAGACGATGACGGTCGTCTCGCCGAACCCGGCCAGGCCCGACAGCGGGATGACCTTCCTGCCGAACAGCCGGTGCAGCACGACCGCGTCACCCTCGACCGTCCACCGCTGGCTCTGCAACGAAAGCCCGCCCAGCATGAACAGAAGGATGAACAGTCCGATCACGACCCCGGACCACAGATCGGCCTGGCTCTGCGTTTCGATGTTCACGGCGGTCGCATAGATCAGGGCGGCCAGGGCGACGCCCCCGCCGAGAAACACGAACCACCCCAGGGCCTTCTTGACCCCGCCGGACTTGAAGACTGGATTTTCGGACATTCGGCCTCGCGAGCGTTCAGGCGGCGCCGGGTGTCGGCTCCATCATTCACCGAACGCGGAAATTCACGTTTCGGCGCCACGAAAAACGCCTACCGCCTGCGACCTTTAGCCTGATCCGCCAGCACGGCGCGTCCCAGGTTCGCCAGCGCCGCCTTCAGCCCCGTCGGCGCGGCCTCGACCGACTTCACCAGATCCGCCTCCGCCGCCGCGTCCAGCGGGTCGATCCGCCGCCGCGCGCCCTTTTTCGATGCCGCCATCTGGGGCAGGGGCTGCACCGGCCCTTGCGCGATCCTCAGCCTGTCCACCGCGCCCGGTCCCAGGAACAGGTTCACCCGCGCCAGGATGTCCGCCGACTGATGCTGGACCAGCAGGGCCGCCGGCCCCGCCACCCGCAACTCCAGCGTCCCACCGCTTCCGGCCCGCCCCTTGGTCAGCTTCTGCGGCCGCGTCACCCGCGCCAGCTGGTCGCCGACGATCTCGCGCCAGCGCGGCTCCAGCGCGCCTGCGCCCCGTCCGAACCGTTCGTCCAGGTCCTTGATGAACGGCGCCAGCGACCGCCCGGCCTTGGGCGCCGGACGCGGCACGGGCCGGGTCCGTTTCCGCGCCAGGATCTCGCGGGCTTCTCTTTCACTGGGCAGATCGCGCGCCATGGGAAGACAGTAGCGCAGATCGGCACGAACTTCTCCCTCCCCCTCGGGGGAGGGTGGTCGAAGCGCAGCGGAGACCGGGTGGGGGCGGCAAGGCAAGGCCCGCAGACGTCGTCGCCACGTCGCCTTGCCCTCCCCGCCCCGTCGCTTCGCGACGACCCTCCCCCGAGGGGAATGGAGAAGCTATATCGGTCCCAATGATCCCCTCCGAAGTCGCCGACCTGCGCGCCGCCCTCCTGGCCTGGTACGACGTCCATGCGCGCACCCTGCCATGGCGCACGCCTCCGGGCGCCGAGGTCCGCACCGACCCCTACCGCGTCTGGCTGTCCGAGGTGATGCTGCAGCAGACCACCGTCCCCCACGCTGCGCCCTATTTCGAGCGGTTCACCACCCGCTGGCCCACCGTCACCGACCTGGCCGCCGTGGAGGACGCCGACCTGATGGCCGCCTGGGCCGGCCTCGGCTACTACGCCCGCGCCCGGAACCTGCTGGCCTGCGCCCGCGCCGTCGCAAACGACCACGGCGGCGTCTTTCCCGACACGGAGGCGGCGCTGCTGGCCCTGCCGGGGGTCGGCGCCTATACCGCCGCCGCCGTCGCCGCCATCGCCTTCGACCGCGCCGCCAATGTCGTGGACGGCAATGTCGAACGCGTCGTCGCCCGCCTCTTCGCCGTGGAGACGCCCGTCCCCGCCGCTCGACCCGAGCTGAAGCGCCTCGCCGCGATCCTGGTCGCCGACGACCGCCCCGGAGACTGGGCCCAGGCCCTGATGGACCTCGGCTCAGGCGTCTGCCGCCCGAAGTCCCCGCTCTGTCTGATGTGCCCGATCTCGCAGTGGTGCGCCGGCCGCGCCACGGGCGAACCCGAACGCTATCCGCTGAAAACGAAGAAGGCCGCCCGTCCGCACCGACAGGGGATCGCCTGGGTCCTGCGCGACGGTCGGGGCCGCGTCGCCCTGGTCCGCCGTCCGGACAAAGGGCTGCTGGGCGGCATGACGGGCCTCCCCACCAGCGACTGGACCGAAACCCCGCCCGACGCCCAACCGCCCGTCGCCGCCGACTGGGCGGAAGCGGGCGCGGTCGATCACGTCTTCACCCACTTCTCCCTGACCCTGACGGTCCGGGTCGCGACGGGGCAGGGCGACTTTCTCTGGACGCCCGAGGCCGTGGCCCTGGCGTCCCTGCCGACGGTGTTCCGAAAGGCGCTGGAACGCGCCCTGGCGATGTGATCGCCTACTGCATCCCCGCCCGGATTTCCGAGCGCAGGGCGTCGATCGACTTCAGCCCCGCATCCGTCCGGAAACGCCAGTAGGTCCAGCCGTTGCAGGCCGGCGCGTTCTCCAGCAGGGCCCCCAGCTTGTGGATCGACCCGGTCAGGGCGCCGGACACCAGCGACCCGTCCGCCCGCACCCGCGCCTCGCGCTCGCCCTTGGGGCAATACAGAACATCGCCGGGCGCCAGGAGGCCCGCCTCCACCAGCGCCCCGAACGGCACCTTGGGCTCGGCCCGCTTGGAGCCCGTGACGACCAGATCCTCGGGCCGCGCCGGGATCACCGCCTTGATCCGCGTCTCGGCCACCTTGGCGTATTCGGGATCGCGCTCGATGCCGATGTAGTGACGGCCCAGACGCTTGGCCGCGGCCCCCGTCGTCCCCGTGCCGAAGAAGGGATCCAGCACCACGTCGCCCGGCTTGGTCGCGGCCAGCAGCACACGGTGCAGCAACGCCTCGGGCTTCTGCGTCGGATGCGCCTTCTTGCCGTCCTCGCCCTTGATCCGCTCCTCGCCGGTACACAGCGCCAGGGTCCAGTCGGACCGCATCTGGGTGTCTTCGTTGAAGGCCTTCAACGCGTCGTAGTTGAAGGTATAGCGCTTCTGCTCGCGGCTCTTGGCGGCCCAGATCAGGGTCTCGTGGGCGTTGGTGAACCGCGTGCCCTTGAAGTTCGGCATCGGGTTGGACTTGCGCCAGATGATGTCGTTCAGCACCCAGTAGCCCAGGTCCTGGATCGCGGCGCCCAGGCGGAAGACGTTGTGATAGCTGCCGATCACCCAGATCGAGCCCTCGTCCTTCAGCACCCGCCGGCATTCCTTCAGCCAGTCGCGGCAGAAGGCGTCATAGGCGGCGAAGCTGTCGAACTTGTCCCAGTCGTCGTCGACCGCATCGACGCGGCTGTTGTCAGGCCTCAGCAGGTCCCCGCCCAGCTGCAGATTATAGGGCGGATCGGCGAACACCATGTCGACCGACTTCGACGGCAGCCCGCGCAGGACCTCCAGACAGTCGCCCAGATGAATGATGTCAGTCTTCAGATCGGTCACGAACGCGGCCCCGGGGAGTGAGGCGCCAACCGTGAATCCTTGTGGTTAAGGCGACGTTTATCGCCCCTCTCCCCTTGCGGGAGAGGGAGACGGCGCACTGGGTCCCGTCACCTCCCCACGCGCCTTCGCGCGCAGGGAGGTGACTTCACACCCGACGGGAGGGTGCAATCCGATTTCACCCTCGCTATGACGCTTCGATGATCGCACGCCTTCGCCCCGTACCCTTCGACCTTGGCCCGGTTCATTTCGTGGGCATAGGCGGGATCGGCATGAGCGGCATCGCCGAGATCATGCTGAAGATCGGCTATTCGGTTCAGGGCTCGGACGCCAAGGCTTCCGCCAACACCGAACGCCTCGCGGCCCTGGGCGCCAGGATCTTCATCGGCCACGACGCCGCCCACATCGGCGAAGGCGTTTCAGCCGTCGTCTATTCGACGGCGGTGAAGGCTTCGAACCCGGAGATGATGGTCGCCCGCGAGCGCCGCATCCCGCTTGTCCGCCGCGCCGAGATGCTGGCCGAGCTTATGCGGCTGCAATTCTCCATCGCGGTGGGCGGCACCCACGGCAAGACCACCACGACCTCGATGGTCGCCGCCCTGCTGGACGCCGCCGGTCTCGACCCTACGGTGGTCAACGGCGGCATCATCAACGCCTACGGCACCAACGCCAAGGTCGGCGACGGCGACTGGATCGTGGTCGAGGCGGACGAGTCGGACGGCAGCTTCCTGCGCCTGAAGTCCACCGTCGCCATCGTCACCAACATCGACCCGGAACACCTCGATCACTACGGCGACTTCGACGCGGTGCGGAAAGCCTTCTGCGACTTCGTCGAGAACATCCCCTTCTACGGCTTCGCCGCCGTCTGCCTCGACCACCCCGAGGTCCAGCGGCTGGTCGCCTCCATCGATAACCGTCGCATCGTCACCTACGGCACGAACCCGCAGGCCATGGTCCGCGCCGACAACTGCGACATGGCCCCCGACGGCGCCCGGTTCGACGTGGTCATTCAGGGGCGCGGCGGCGCCGAACCGGTCCGCATCACCGACCTCCACCTGCCCATGGCCGGCTGGCACAATGTCGCCAATGCGCTGGCCGCCATCGCCGTGGCCCGCGAACTGGACGTCTCCGACGACGCCATCCGCGCGGGTTTGGCCAGCTTCGCCGGGGTCAAGCGCCGCTTCACCACCACGGGCGTCGTGAACGGCGTTCGCATCGTCGACGACTACGGCCATCACCCGGTGGAGATCGCCGCCGTCCTCAAGGCCGCGCGTCAGGTGGCCGAGGGTCGCGTCATCGCCGTGGTCCAGCCGCACCGCTTCACCCGTCTGCGCGACCTGATGGACGAGTTCTCGACCAGCTTCTCGGACGCCGACAGCGTCATCGTCGCCGACGTCTACGCCGCCGGTGAAAGCCCCATCGAGGGCGTGGACAAACAGGCCCTGGTCGACGGCGTCCGCCGCTACGGCCACCTGCGCGTCTCGGCGCTGGAGAACGCCGCCGTCCTGCCCCGCGTCATCGCCGAGGAAGCCAAACCCGGCGACGTCGTCGTCCTCCTGGGCGCCGGCGACATAACCGCCTGGGCCTACGCGTTGCCGGCGCAGCTCGAGGCGCTGAGCCAATGACCTCGTCTTCTTTCGTCATCCTCCGGCGCGAAGCGACCGGGGGACGCAGCGGCGCGCGAGAGCGCGAAACTGCCACGCACACTGACGTTTCCAACATCATGCCTGAACAGATCGCCTTCGGCGCCGCTGCGTCCCCCGGTCTCCGCTGCGCTTCGCCGGAGGATGACGAAAGGGGAGTGTGCGTATGACCTGGCGTGACACCCTCCCTTCCGTCCGCGGCAAGCTGCTCCGCGACGAGCCGCTCGGCCCCTTCACCTGGTTCCGGGTGGGCGGAAACGCCGAGGCCCTCTTCATCCCGGCCGACGCCGACGATCTCGCCGACTTCCTGAAGGCCATCGACCCGTCCGTGCCCGTCATGGTGCTGGGCGTCGGCTCCAACGTCATCGTCCGCGACGGCGGCGTCGAGGGCGTGGTCATCCGTCTGGCGGGCCGTCCCTTCGCGGGCATCGCGACCGACGGACAGACGATCACGGCCGGCGCAGGCGCTCTCGACGCCATGGTCGCCAAGGCCTCGGCCAAGGCGGGGATCGCGGGGCTGGAGTTCTATGCCGGCATCCCCGGCACGATCGGCGGCGCCCTGACCATGAACGCCGGCTGCTATGGTTCCGAAACCAAAGACGTCCTCGTCTCCGCCTGGGGCCTTACCCGGTCCGGCGAGCGGGTCGACTATGCGCTAGCCGACTTCGGCTACACCTATCGCCACTCCGAGGCACCCGCCGACATCATCTGGATCGAGGCCACCTATCGCGGCACGGCGGACGAACCCGAGGCGGTGTCCGCCCGCATCTCCGAGATCACCTCGCGTCGCGAGACCACCCAGCCGATCCGCGAGAAGACCGGCGGCTCCACCTTCAAGAACCCGCCCGGTCATTCGTCCTGGAAACTGGTCGACGAGGCGGGCTGGCGCGGCAAGCTGCACGCCGTGACCGGCGGCGGGGCCATGTTCTCGGAACTCCACTCCAACTTCATGATCAATCCGGGCGAGGCGACCGCCGCCGACATCGAAGGATTGGGGGAAACCGTCCGCGCCGACGTTCAAAGTAAACTCGGCGTAAACCTTGAATGGGAGATCAAGAGGATCGGCCGCCCCCTGTAACCGCAGAACGCACCATGTCCCGTCCCCTGTCAGAGCTGCACGTCGCCGTCCTGATGGGCGGATTGTCCTCCGAACGGGATGTATCGCTGTCGTCCGGCAAGGGTTGCGCCGACGCCCTCGAAGGGCAGGTGGCCAGGGTCAGCCGCGTCGATGCGGGCCGCGATCTGGCCCAGGTGCTGGCGGGGCTGAAGCCCGACGTCGTCCTGAACTGCCTGCACGGCGACTGGGGCGAGGACGGCTGCGTCCAGGGCATCCTGGAGACGCTGCAGATTCCCTACACCCACTCCGGCGTCCTGGCCTCGGCCCTGACGATGGACAAGGACAAGACCAAGGCCGTGCTGGGCGCGGCGGGCATCAAGGTGCCGGGCGGCGGCCTGTTCGACCGGCACGAGGTGGCCAGCCGCCACGTCATCGAGCCGCCCTATATCGTCAAGCCGAACGCCGAAGGCTCCTCGGTCGGGGTCTATCTGGTGCCCGCCGGCGCCAACAGCCCGCCCGCCCAGGTCGGCGCCGCCGACTGGACCTATGGCGAACAGGTGATGGTCGAGCCCTACATCCCGGGCAAGGAACTGGCCGTCGCCGTGATCGGCGAAACGACCGGCCCCCGCGCCCTGACCGTGACCGACATCACGCCGGTGAAGGGCTTCTACGACTACGAGGCCAAATACGCGCCGGGCGGATCTGTCCACAAACTTCCGGCCGAAATCCCGGCCCACGTTTTCGAGGCGGCGCTGAGGGAATCCGAGCAGGCGCACGCCGCACTGGGCTGTCGCGGGGTGAGCCGGTCCGATTTCCGTTATGACGATGTTAAGGACGAATTGGTGCTTCTGGAGGTCAATACCCAGCCGGGCATGACCCCGACCTCGCTCGTTCCCGAGCAGGCCGCCCATCTCGGCATGACCTATCGAGATCTGGTTCGTTGGATGGTGGAGGACGCCTCATGCCCGCGGTAGTTCGCGGCGGTCGGCGCGCGAACGTCGCGTCAGCGCCCAAGCGAAGCGCCGCGCCGAAAGGGCAGGGCGCTCGCGGCCGTGCCGCCCCGCGCAATCAGGGCGGCGTGCCCGGCAAGATGGCCGCGCTCGGCAAGCTGGACCTGACGCCCCGCGCCGTCGTTTTGTCGATCTGCGCCGGCGTCGGCGTTCTGGCTCTCGTCTTGGCGACCGGAGCCCGCGCCGAACGCATCGGTCAGTCGGTCAGCCACGGCGTCGACCAGATCACGACCGGCATGGGGTTGAAGCTTCGCCGCGTCCACATCACCGGCGCCTCGGCCGAGGCGACGCCGTCGATCCAGCGCGCCCTGCAGGTCCAGTCCGGCCAGCCGATCACCTCTTTGGATCTCGATGCGCTTCAGGCCAGCGTCCAGTCCGTCGGCTGGGTCAGGGAGGCCCGTGTCGTCCGCCTCCTGCCCGACACCCTGATCGTCGAGGTCAAGGAACACGACCGTCTGGCGGTCTGGCAGACGCGCGGCCAGACCTATGTCATCGACGGCGAGGGTCGCGCCATTCCGGGCGCAGACGCCGGCCGCTATCCGAACCTGCCGCTGGTGGTGGGCAAGGGCGCCGATACGGCGGCGAAGGACATCCTGCCCCTGCTGGCCGAGCGGCCGCGTCTGATGAGCCGGGTCGACGCCCTGGTGCGCGTCGACGAGCGGCGCTGGGACCTGAGGCTGCGCGACGGCGGCATCATCCAGCTTCCGGCGGTCAAACAGGAAGCGGCCCTGATCCAGCTGGATGCGCTGGATCAGCGCGAGCGGCTGCTGGAACTGGGCTTCGCCCGCATCGACCTCCGGACCGAGGGCCAGGTGGCCGTGCGTCCGGGCGCCGGCGCTTGAGAGATAAAGAAGAGTAGGCTGATGGCGGGCAAGAAGGCGGATTCGACGGTGGATGCGGGCAGGGCGGCCAATCGCGCCCCCGTGGTCGCCGCCCTGGATCTGGGTCAGTCCAAGGTCGCCTGCTTCATCATGAAGCCGGACGGCGTGCGTCACGCCGACCGCACCATCCGCGTCGCCGGCGCGAGCCACGTCCAGTCCAAGGGCGTGCGCGGCGGGGCCATCGTCAACATGGATGAGGCCGCGCAGGCCATCGGCCACGCCGTCGAGCGGGCCGAGCGCACGGCCGGGGCCCCTGTCTCGGGCGTCATCGTCACGACCGCCATCGGCCAGATGGCCAGCCACCGTGTGCAGGCGCGCGTCTCTCTGGGCGCCAATCCCATCGGCGACGCCGACCTGGCTCGCGCCATCGGTATGGCCCTGGCCCAGATTCGCCTCCCCAACCGCCGTCCGATCCACGTCCTGCCTATCGGCTGGTCCGTCGACGGCGCCCGCGGCGTCCACGATCCCCGCGCCATGCGTGGCCATTCGCTGGGTCTCGACCTCCTCGTGGTCTCGATGGCCGAGGGCGCCTTCGCCTCCCTGAGCCACTGTCTGGAACTGGCGCACCTCGACCTGCAAGGCGTCGCCGCCGCGCCGGTGGTTTCATCGCTCGCCTCTCTGGAAGAGGACGAGATGGACCTGGGCTGCGTCTGCATCGACATGGGCGGAGGCTCGACCAGCGCGGCCGTCTGGGGCGGGCGCTCCCTGCTGCACATCGAATCGCTGAACGTCGGCGGCGACCATGTCACCTCCGACATCGCCCGTGGCCTTTCCACGTCGAAGGCGGGCGCCGAGCGTCTGAAGACCCTGCACGGCTCGGCCATGGCCAGCGCCAACGAGGACCGCGAGATGCTGGAAGCCCCGCCGCGCGGCGAGGACGTCGGCGCCGGTCCGGTCATCGTGCCCCGCGCCATGCTGAAGACCGTCATCGCGCCCCGCGTCGAGGAGACGCTGGAACTGCTGCGCGACCGACTCAGAAATGCGGGCGTGGGCCTGGAGCCCGGCGCGGGCCTCGTCCTGGCCGGCGGCGCCAGCCAGTTGAACGGTGTGCGCGAACTCGCCGTCCGTGTCTTCGACCGCCCGGTTCGTCTCGGACGGCCACAAAGGGCGCCGCATTTGGCCGACTCGGCCGCCGGTCCCGCCTTCTGCTCGGCGGCCGGAGTCCTGTTGCGCGCCGCCTACGGTCCCCGCGAGGCTGTGTCGGCTAGGAAGCTGATGTCTCGGCAGATTACCGCTGCTGACGCGCCCCGTATTCAGGGCGGCAACCTCGTGGCGCGGGCTGCGGGATGGCTGCGCGACAACCTTTAGGTTGCTGAACGCCGGTCCATCCTGTGTCCTCGGTGTGTCCGAAGTGTAACAAATCCGAGTTCCTGTTGCCGCAGTCGCGCCGCAATGGTTGCCCCGGCCGCAATCTCTGACTAGCAACGCTCGGAACGACCAGACTCGCAGAAGTCTGCCGTGCGTCATTCAGTCATTGGGGCCAAGCACCATGCTATCAACTCGCAAGTATCTCTTCGGAACCACCGTCCTCGCCGGCGTGCTGACTCTGTCGGCTCCGGCCTTCGCTCAGTCGTCCGCTCCGGCTCAGGACGACCAGTCGACCCAGGTCGAAGAGATCGTCGTCACCGGCTCGCGTATCCGCCGTGACCCGACCACCGCCCCGACCCCGCTGATCCAGGTCGATCGCGAGCAACTGCTGTCGGCCGGTCAGGCCACGCTGATCGACTACCTGGCCCAGATCCCGGCCCTGTCGAACTCGCAGATCCCGACCGACAACGTCGGCAGCGTTCTGAACGCCCAAGGCCTGAACATCGCGAACCTCCGCGCTCTCGGCAACAACCGCACGCTGACCCTGATCGACGGCCGTCGTCAGGTCGGTTCGGTCGGCGGCAGCCTGGCCGTGTCGGTCAACACCATCCCGCGCCTGCTGATCGAGAACATCGAAATCATCACGGGCGGCGCCTCGTCGGTTTACGGCGCTGACGCCGTCGCCGGCGTGATCAACTTCACGCTCCGCAAGGACTTCGAGGGCGTCGAGCTCGACCTGTACGGCAACCAGCTGTCGCGCTACGGCGACAACTACGGCCGTCGCGCCTCGCTGCTGGTCGGCAAGAACTTCTTCGACGACCGTCTGAACCTGTACGGCTTCGGTGAATACGAGCGTCTGGACGCCGTCGGAACGCTCGACCTGGGCTTCCTGGCTGACGCCTGCGCCGTGGTCGGCGTCGACGCCGACCCGACCGCCGCCGCCGCCGGCCTGCCGGTCGACGATGCGATCGACAACCGGGTCTTCTGCGGCCTGAACACCATTTCCCGTCCGCGCGGCGGCCAGACGACGATCGCCAACGCTCAACAGCCGAGCGCGCTCAACAACCCGCTGGTGGGCGTCACGAACTGTACGACGTTCACCCAGTCGACCTGCTACAGCGTCGATCCCGCCAAGACCTGGGTCTTCCCGCAAGGCGGCTCGGCCCGTCTGGCCAACTTCGGCCAGCGCATCGGCAACGTCGGCGCGAGCCGTACTCTGAACATCGGCGGCGACGGTGAGAACCCGGCCTTCTTCAACCAGGCCGACCGTACGGGTTCTGTTGAGGCCCAGCGCTATCAGACCGGCGCCAACTTCCGCCTGACGGACTCGATCTCGGGTATCCTGGAAGCCAAGTACATCAAGGAGTCGACCTTCGCGGTCGCTCAGCCGACGTTCTTCGACTTCTACCTGAACGACGCGGCCTACGCCGCCAACGAAACCAACGGCCGCACGGGCATCACGCCGAGCAACCAGAACCAGGTGCTGCGCGTCTCGGACAACGCCTTCCTGCCGGCCGCCCTGCGCGCCGCCATCCTCGGCAACACGGTCACCAACTACAACAACCCGACCGTGACCGGGGCCGGCACGCCGCTGGCCGCCTCGACCGTCGCCCCTTGGGCGCGTCACGTGACGTTCGGCGAGGACCGCTCGCAGGACAACGTGCGTGAACTGCAACGCTTCGTGGCCGGCCTGAGCGGCCAGCACGGCGACGTCGGTCCGATCCGCAACCTGAACTGGGATCTGGCCTACACCTACAGCAAGCTCGAAAACGCCAACAAGGAAATGGCGGTCGACACCCAGCGCTACGTCCTCGGCGCTGACGCCGTCGTCGATACCGCCGGTATCGTGAACGGTCGTCCGGGCGAAATCGTCTGCCGCGTTCAGATCCTCGCCAAGACCAACGTTGCGTTCACGAACGCCACCACGGGCCTGGGCGGTATCCGCGACTGGTCGACGAAAGCCGGCCAGACCCCGGGCACCTACGGCGACCTGCGCTCCCGTGCCGAAGGTCGCGCCGCGATCGAACAGTGCCGTCCGATCAACGTCTTCGGTCAAGGCGCCGCCGATCCGGCCGCTCTGGCCGTGACCTACGCCGCGGTCACCGTTCGCCAGACCAACGAGCAGGAAAACCTGATCGGTTCGGTTTCGGGTCAGCTGTGGGACTTCTGGGGCGCCGGTGCGATCGGCGTGGCCGTCGGCGGTGAATACCGTCGTGAATCGACCGAGGGCATCGGCCGTAGCCGTGACACGGGCGACCGCCAGCTGTTCCTGAACACCAGCCCGGACCAGCCGCGCGTCGAATACGAGACCACGGAAGTCTTCGCCGAGCTCTCGCTGCCGCTGTTCCGTGACTCCTGGCTGGGTCAGTACGCCGAGCTGAGCGGTTCGTACCGCTACTCGGACTACACCACGGTCGGCGAAACCGACGTGTACGGCGTGAACCTGGTCTACCGTCCGGTCTCGGACTTCGCGATCAAGTCCAGCTACAACACCTCGGTCCGCGTCCCGACCCTGTCGGAGAACTTCTCGCCGCAAAGCCAGACGTTCGCCAACGGCTTCGCCGACCCCTGCGCGACCTCCGCGATCACGTCGTCGACCCTGGCCGCCGACATCCGCGCCAACCGCATCGCCAACTGTACGGCGCTCGCGGCCGCTAAGGGCCTGACCTACGACTTCGGCGGCACCACGCTCGACCCGAACGACGACTACGCTCCGATCTATTCGAGCGGCGTCGCCGGCGTGAACGGCGGCAACCCGTTCCTGACCCCGGAAGAGTCCACCTCCTTCACCTTCTCGACGGTGTGGACGCCGAGCTTCGTGCCGAACTTCAGCCTGGTGCTCGACTACTACGAGATCCAGATCGACCAGGTCATCGCCTCGGTCACCGCCCAGACCGCAGCCACCAACTGCGTCAGCGGTCCGGGCCTGAACACCGGCGCCTGCAACACGATCTTCCGTCGTGTCGCCCCGGTCTCCGGTACGTCGGCGGCTGACCGTTCGGAAGCCTTCAAGGTCGGCGCTCCGGCCGGCGATCCGCTCGGCGGCTTCATCCAGGGTTCGATCAACTACGCCAAGCGCACCGTGCGTGGCATGGACTTCACCGCCACCTACTCGCTCGACACCGAAGAGATGTTCGGTCGTAACTTCGGTAGGTTCCGCACCTCGCTGAACGGTTCGTGGCTGATCGAACAGAAGCAGTTCAACAACATCGACAACCCGAACGACTTCACCGAGTTCGCCAGCACGCTGCAGGTCGGTGGTTCGTTCCCGCGCGTTCGCTTCTCCAACACCCTGGTGTGGAGCCCGAACGACCTGGTGGATCTGACCTGGGTGGTTGACTGGCAAACGGCTCAGGACATCATCCAGGCCCGCGATCAGGTCGCCAACATCGACAACCGTCCGCTGGATTACTACAACACCGGCAACTTCACGCGTCACGACTTCGGAGCTCGCTTCAACGTCCGCGACGACCTGACCCTGCGTGTCGGTCTCAGCAACGCCTTCGATGCTCGCCAGCGTGACATCCTGGGTGCGACGCTCTACTCGAACTACGACCCCTACGGCCGTCGTTTCAACGTGAGCCTGAACTACCGCCCCTGGTAAGGGGTTCGTTCAGAACCAAGACGGAAAGGGCGGCCCTCGGGTCGCCCTTTCTTTTTGCCCACAGATGCATCTTTTTGCGGCCACGCTTGGGGATTGGGGTCGTCAGCGATCCGACTCACGCTATCCGGTAACCTTCTCTTAACGACGACGCGCGATCCTTAACGCGCTCATAACCAATGCGAATCGGCGGGGATTTCGTACTGGGCGTTCGGAGAGCAGGGTCGGAACAAAGGTCGGTTTGGATATGTCTCTCTCGCTGGTGCGGCCTCAGGCCACCGAATTGAAGCCTCGCATCGTCGTCTTCGGCGTCGGCGGGGCGGGCGGCAACGCCGTCAACAACATGATCGACGCCGGCCTCGAAGGGGTCGAGTTCGTCGTCGCCAACACCGACGCCCAACACCTGTCGTTCGCCAAGACCGATCAGCGCATCCAGCTGGGCGAGACGATCACCCAAGGCCTCGGCGCCGGCGCCCACCCCGAAGTCGGCATGAACGCCGCTGAGGAATCCGCCGACGAAATTCATGCGCACCTGGAAGGCGCGCACATGGTCTTCATCACCGCCGGCATGGGCGGCGGCACCGGCACCGGCGCCGCACCGATCATCGCCAAATGCGCCCGCGATCGCGGCATCCTGACCGTCGGCGTCGTGACCAAGCCCTTCACCTTCGAAGGTCGTCACCGCATGCGTCTGGCCGATGCGGGCATCGCCGAGCTGCAACGCTACGTCGACACCCTGATCGTCATTCCGAACCAGAACTTGTTCCGCGTCGCCAACGAACGCACGACCTTCGCCGACGCCTTCGGCATGGCCGACCAGGTCCTGCACTCGGGCGTCCGCTCGATCACCGACCTGATGATCCTGCCGGGCCTGATCAACCTGGACTTCGCCGACGTTCGCGCCGTCATGTCCGAGATGGGCAAGGCGATGATGGGCACGGGCGAGGCCTCGGGCGACGATCGCGCCCTGCTGGCCGCCCAGAACGCCATCGCCAACCCGCTGCTGGACGAGACCTCGCTGAAGGGCGCCAAGGCCGTGCTGGTGAACATCACCGGCGGTCTGGACATGACCCTGCTGGAAGTCGACGAAGCCGCCAACGCCATCTCGGCGGAGGTGGACGGCGACGCCAACATCATCTTCGGCGCGGCCTTCGACCCTGCCCTGGACGGCAAGATCCGCGTTTCCGTCGTCGCGACCGGCATGGACGAGGTCGCCACCTCCAAGATCGAGCCGGTCGCCCCGCGCCAGACCGCCTTCCACGACCCGCGCCGCGCCGCCCCGGTCGTTGAGGCTCCCCGCGCCCCCGAGCCCGTCCGCCAGCCGGTCCGCGCCGAAGCCGCCTATCGCGCGCCCGAGCCGGCCCCGGTCGTTCCGACCTTCCAGGCTCCGGAGCCGGTCGTCGCCCGTACGCCCGAACCGGTCATCCACGTCGCCGAAGAGCCCCGCTCGCTGGAGCCCATCGTCGATCCGTGGGTCGAGGAGTTCGAGGCCAAGCCGGCCGCCGCCGCCCGCGTCGACCAGGGCGACCTCTATATGGACCGCGCTCCCGCCGCCGCGCCGGAGTATGACGAGCCCGCCTACGACGACCGCGATCACCGCAAGTCGGGCTGGAGCCTGTTCGGCAAGAAGCCGCGCGCCCAGACCGCCTACGCCCCGGCGCCCGCGCCGTCGCGCGCCCAGCCGCAGCTGCGCCAGACGGCCCAGCCCCTGCCGGAGGCCGATGCCCAAGGTGCGGAGGACGATCTGGAGATCCCCTCCTTTCTCCGCCGGCTCGCGAACTAGACGCTAGGGAGTAGGGCTTAGGTCTTGGGGCTTGGGTTCAAGTCATGAATCGGAAAGGGCGGCCCGGTCGGGCCGCCCTTTTTGCTTGTGGGACCGTTCGGCGCTCCAACCCAAGCCCTGGGTCCAATCGACATTCACGATTTTCCCGTGCAGCCCGGCCTTCGCTGCAGTGCACGGATGACGCCGGGGGGCGGAGCTGGCAAAGCATCGCCGGAATCCGCCAACGATTCCAACGCCCCGATCTTCTGAAAGCCCTTTTCCTTAACGCCCCTCGAAACGCCCCCATACTGATCCGTTCCACAGGAGGGACGCATCATCAGGCCATGGACCATCCGAACGCTTCGGACTCTTCGGACGCTTCGGACGGTGTTTTGGAGTCCGGATCGTCAGCTCAGCCATCACACCCGTGCACCCCAGCGAAGGCTGGGTCCAGATCCACATTCAATCGGTCGGGACAGCGCACCGATCCTGCTGCTCCGACCAACGGAGTTTTCCATCTGGACCCCAGCCTTCGCTGGGGTGGTCGGCTGAATGTCGATTGCTCCTAAGCCCCAAGCCCCAAGCCCCCGGTCGTGGTTACAAACCGCGAAACAATTCGAAACCCGACTTTGGTTTATGCGTTGCGGCGCCCCGTTTAGGGATCGATCTTCCGCTCATGCGCGCCTCCCCGCGCCCAGGGCGTTCAGTGGATCTCGCCCTTGCCGCCTCGCAACGATCATCGCGAACGGACCCTGGTCGCCCCCGCCATCTGCGCGGGCGTGGGTGTGCATACGGGCCAGCGCGTGCGTCTGGCCATCCGTCCGGCCCCGACCGGGACGGGCATCGTCTTCGTTCGCACCGACATCACCGACCGCGACAACCGCATCGTCGTCTCTGGCGACGCCGTGGTCGATGCGCGCCTGAACACCATGATCGAGAACGCGGCGGGCGTCCGCCTGTCGACCATCGAACACCTGATGGCCGCCTTCTGTGCGCTCGGCGTCTCGAACGCGATCGTCGAGGTCGATGGACCGGAACTGCCGATCCTGGACGGTTCGGCCCTGCCGTTCGTTCAACTGTTGGACCGCGCGGGTTTCCGTCGGCAGCAGGCCCCGGTCCGCTACGTCGAGATCCTGGAGCCGATCCACGTCACCGACGGCGACAAGCATGCGGCCCTGCTGCCCTGCGACCGCTACGAGATGCGGTTCGAGATCGATTTCGACAACGCCGTGATCGGCAATCAGGTCGTGGACTTCGTCGTCGACGAACAGACTTTCCGCGACGAGATCATGTCGGCCCGCACCTTCGGCTTCGCCCATGAGGTCGAGGCCCTGCGTCAGGCCGGTCTGGCCCGCGGCGGTTCGTTGGAGAACGCGGTCGTCATCGACGGTGACGACATCCTGAACCCCGGCGGCCTGCGTATGGAACGTGAGTTCGTGCGTCACAAGGCGCTGGACGCCATCGGCGATCTCTACGTCTTGGGCGCGCCGCTGCTGGGCCGCTACGAAGGCTACAAGGCCGGTCATGCGGTGAACAACCTCTTGGTCCGCGCCCTGCTGAACGCCCCGCACGCCTGGCGCGAGGTGGTTCTGGAGCCCGAGCTGGCCAACGTCGGCTAAGCCGCTTCCACAGCCCCGATTCCAAGCCTAGGGTCCGGCTCTTCCGAGATCTGGAGTTCTGGGCATGTTCGTTTCCGTCCGTCGTTCGGCGCTGGCCGCCGTCTCCCTGCTGAGCCTCTGCGCCGCACCGGCCCTGGCCCAGGACGCGGCGACGATCCGCGCCGCCGAACAGGTCCGCGACGCCGCCCTGAACGACACCGTGGCCATGGACTACGTCACCCAGCTGACGACGCGGTTCGGTCCGCGCCCGGCGGGTTCGGCCTCCGAGACCGCCGCCGCCCAGTGGGCCGCCGGCTACATGCGTGAGCTCGGCTTCAAGAACGTCCACATCCAGGCCTTCCCCCTCGTCGGTTGGGAGCGCGGCGAAGAGAGCGCCTCCATCGTCGGCGCCAATCCCCAGCCTCTGGTCGTTGCGGCGTTGGGTCACTCGCCGGGCACCCCGGCCGGCGGCATCGAGGCCGAGGTCGTGCGCTTCGCTTCGCTGGAGGACCTCCAGGCCGCGCCGGACGGGTCGCTGGCGGGCAAGATCGCCTATGTCGACGCCGGCCAGATGGTGCCCATGCAGTCGGGCGCCGGCTACGGTCCCCTGACGCGTATTCGCGGCGCGGGCCCGGCCGTGGCGGCGCAGAAGGGGGCGCTGGCCTTCATTATGCGCTCGGCCGGATCGGACGAGCACCGCATGCCCCACACCGGAACCACCCGATACGTGGACGGCGTCGTGCCCCTGCCGGGGTTCGCGCTCAGCGCGCCGGATGCGGATCAACTCAGCCGTCTGGTCTCCTACGGCGAGCCGGTGCGCGTCCGTCTGTCGTCCACGGCCCACACCTATGAGACGACCTCCCACAACGTCATCGGCGACATGCCGGGCGACGAGCGGCCGGAGGAGATCATCGTCCTGGGCTCGCATATGGACAGCTGGGACCTGGGCACGGGCGCCATCGACGACGGGGCAGGGGGCGCCATCACCATCGCGGCGGCCAAGGCCATCGCCGAACAGGGGCGCACCGCCCGCACCGTCCGCGTGATCCTGTATGGATCGGAAGAGGTGGCCCAGCCGACCGACACCGGCAACGGCGGCGGCGCCTATCTGCGCAGCCTGTCGCCCGAGGACCTGGCCAACCATGTCTTCGCCGGTGAAAGCGATTTCGGCGCGGGCCGGGTCTATGCCCTGCAACTGCCCGTGGGAGCCCAGACCGGCGCCTTCGCCGACGCCGCCAACCGGGTCCTCTATCCGATCGGCGTCCTGCGCACGAACACGCCGGAGACCTCGGGCGGCGCCGATATCGGCCCGATCGTGCGGGCGGGCGTGCCGGTGTTCGGCCTGCAGCAGGACGGCTTGCGCTATTTCGACCTGCACCACACGGCCGACGACACCCTCGACAAGATCGATCCGGTGCAACTGCGCCAGAACGTGGCCGCCTGGGCCGGTCTGATCTGGCTGGTGGCCGACAGCGACGTCGACTTCCGCGCCATGCGTCCGGCGGAATAGGGGATCAAAGCCGCGGGCGTGGCGAAACTGGTAGACGCAGCAGACTTAAAATCTGCCGACTTCGGTCATGCCGGTTCGATCCCGGCCGCCCGCACCATCTTCAGGCCGTCAGGGCCCGAGGCAGTTTGAAGGTCACGGTTTCCCGCTCGCCCGGATCGTCGGCCAGGGTGACGGCGAAACGGTCCTGCAGCGCCTGAACCACGGCCTGGACCAGGGGCTCGGGGGCGGAGGCGCCGGCGGTGACGCCGACGGTCGAAATACCGTCCAGCCAGGCCCAGTCGATGTGGGAAGCGTCGTCGATCAGCTGGGCGTTCGAGGCGCCGGCCCGGAGCGCGACCTCGACCAGACGGATGGAGTTGGAGGAGTTCTTGGATCCCACAACCAGCACCAGATCCGAGCCGTCGGCCAGCCGTTTCACCGCTTCCTGACGGTTGGTCGTAGCGTAACAGATGTCTTCCTTGTGCGGGTCGGGCAGTTCCGGGAAGCGGCGCTTCAGCACTTTCAGGATCTCGGAGGTGTCGTCCAGCGACAGAGTCGTCTGGGTCGCATAGGCCAGGGGGGCGTCGCCCGGACGCTGGAAGGCCTCCGCGTCCTCGACCGTCTCGACCAGGCTGATCGCGCCCTCGGGCAGCTGGCCCAGGGTGCCGACGACTTCCGGGTGGCCGGCGTGGCCGATCAGGATGATGTGGCGGCCATTGGCATGGTGGCGCTCGGCCTCGACATGGACCTTGGAGACCAGGGGGCATGTGGCGTCGAGGAAGGTCATTTCCCGCGACCGCGCGGTCGCGGGCACCGACTTGGGCACACCGTGGGCGGAGAAGACGACCGGGCGGTCGTCGGGGCACTCGTCCAGCTCCTTGACGAAGACAGCGCCCAGGCTCTTCAGCCGGTCGACGACATGCTTGTTGTGGACGATCTCGTGGCGGACGTAGACGGGGGCGCCGAACTTCTCGATGGCGCGCTCGACGATCTGGATGGCCCGATCGACCCCGGCGCAAAAACCACGCGGCGTGGCCATGCGAACGGTCAGCGGCCGAAGCGCGGTGTCGGGGGAGGGGGCGAACGCGTCCATGGTCCGAACCTAGTCGTTCAGGGCTTGCATCGCCACCTTGTCGGGCGCGATAGGTTTGCGACGCCTCGCTTTAGCCGCTATCAGGCAGGAAGCCTGACCGCGTTCCGTCAGCGCCCAGATTTCCGGATTTACGAATGCGCCTTGCGACCGTCGCCCTCGCCGCCCTGGCGGTCCTCGTCTCCACGAGCGCTCATGCCCAGAGCCAGAGCCAACGTGAGCGCGACCGCAGCAGCCAGAGCGAGGAGCGCCAGAGCCGCCGTGGGCCGCGCATCGCGCCCTTGCGGGCCGTGCCGAACGCCGGCCCATGCCCCTATGTGAAGATCCTCTACGACGCGGCCCGCTACGTCGAGCTGGAGGGCGGCCGCCCCGCCTCGGCCAATGTCGGCTACACCGGCGAGATCGAGGGCGTGACCGCCGGCTGTTCGTACCGCGGCGACGAGCCGATCACGGTCCAGATGAACATCCTGTTCCACCTGGGCCGGGGCCCGCAGGCCCAGAGCGACCAGCGCACCTATCGCTACTGGATCGCGGTCACGGAGCGGAACTCGGCCGTCCTGGCCAAGGAGTATTTCGACCTGCCCGTGAACTTCGCCGGTTCGGCCACCGCTTCGGCGACCGAGGAGCAGTCGGTCATCATTCCGCGCGCCGAGACGACGACCAGCGGCGGCAACTTCGAGGTCCTGATCGGCTTCGAGGTCACGCCCGAGATGGCCGAGTTCAACCGCACCGGCAGCCGTTTCCGCATGACGGCGGGGCAGGCCGCGGCGACCCCCGCAGAAGACTAGGATGACCGACCTCAGAACCGACCTCGGCGAAGCGGTCGCAGCCGCCTTCGCCGCCGAAGGCGTGGACGCAGCCGTCGCGCGCGTCACCGCCTCCGACCGGCCCGACCTGGCCGATTTCCAGTCCAACGGGGCGCTGGCCGCCGCCAAGGCGCTGAAGGCCAATCCGCGCGAGCTGGCCGGCCGCGTGGCCGAACGCCTGGCCGTCGATCCGCGCCTGTCGGCCGTCGAAGTCGCCGGACCGGGCTTCATCAACCTGAAGGTCTCCGACGACGCCCTGGCGCATCGGGCGCAGGGGGTGGCCGATGACGCCGCTCTGGCGGGGGCCTCCAAGGTCGCCGAGGCGCGCAAGGTCGTCATCGACTTCGCCGGGCCGAACGTGGCCAAGCCGATGCACGTCGGCCACCTGCGCTCGTCCATCATCGGCGAGAGCCTGAAGCGGCTGTTCCGCTTCCGGGGCGACACGGTCTGGGGCGACGCCCATTTCGGCGACTGGGGCTTCCAGATGGGTCTGCTGATCGTCGCCGTGGGCGACGAGGGCAAAGCGGACGCCTTCCTGGCCGAGGGCGAAGGTCCGTTCCCGGATCACAGCCCGGTCACGCTGGAAGACCTCGAGCGCCTCTATCCGATGGCGGCGGCCAAGGCCAAGGAAGACACCGACTATCGCGACCGCGCCCGCAAGGCGACGGCGGAGCTGCAAGGCGGCCGTCCCGGCTATCGCGCCCTGTGGCGACATTTCGTGGCGGTCAGCCGCACGGCGCTGGAGCGTGAGTTCGGCGCTCTGGGCGTCACCTTCGACCTGTGGAACGGGGAATCGGACGCCGACCCCCTGATCCCCGGCATGGTCGAGGTGCTGAAGCAGAAGGGGTTGGCCGAGTTCGATCAGGGCGCCTGGATCATCCGCGTCAACGAAGAGGGCGAGAAGCGCGAGCTGCCGCCGCTTCTGCTGGTGTCGTCCGAGGGCTCGGCCATGTACGGCACGACCGATCTGGCGACCATCCTGCAACGCCGTCAGGATCAGGACTTCGATCTGGTCCTGTACTGCGTCGATGCGCGTCAGGGCGATCACTTCGAACAGGTGTTCCGCGCCGCCTACAAGGCCGGCTACGCCACGCCGGACCAGCTGGAGCACGCCGCGAACGGCACGATGAACGGCTCGGACGGCAAGCCCTTCAAGACCCGCGCGGGCGGGGTCCTGAAGCTGCACGACCTGATCACCCAGGCGCGGGACAAGGCGCGCGAGCGGCTGAAGGAGGCCGAGCTGGGCGCCGATCTGCCGGAGGCCGAGTTCGAGGATATCGCGTCGAAAGTGGCCGTGGCCGCCCTGAAGTTCGCCGATCTGTCGAACAGCCGCACGACCAGCTACGTCTTCGACCTCGACCGGTTCATGAGCTTCGAGGGCAAGACCGGGCCGTATCTGCTGTACCAGACCGTCCGCATCAAATCCCTGCTGCGGAAGGCCGAGGCGCAAGGCGTTCTGGCCGGGCCGATCTTCGTCAAGGAGCCGGCCGAGCGGGATCTGGTGCTGACGCTGGACGCCTTCGACCAGGCGGTGTCCGACGCCTACGACAAGCGGGCGCCGCACCTGATCGCCGAGCATGCCTATCGGCTGGCTCAGTCCTTCTCGAAATTCTACGCGGCCTGCCCGGTGCTGGCGGCGTCGGAGCCGGAGACGGTGGGATCGCGTCTGGCCCTGTCGGGCGCGGCCCTGCAGCAGCTGGAGACGGCGCTGCGCCTGCTCGGGATCGAATCGCCCGACCGTATGTAGCCTCCACGACACGGACTTTGCCGTTAACCACTGGTTTACTGTCCCGCTGGGGCAGGGGGCCTTGGGATGGCGAAGTCGGGTTACAGCGGGGGCCAGACGCCGGCGGTGCGCCGGGGCGGTTTCCATTTGCCGATCTTCAGGAAGCGCGCCCGGCTGTATGTCGACGGCTTCAACCTGCATCACGCGATCCTGGATCTGGAGCGGCGCGAGCTGCTGTGGCTGGACCTGAACAAGCTGGGCGCGGCCCTGTTGCCGTCGAACGAGCGGCTGGCGGGGGTTACCTGGGTCAGCGCCCATCGGCCGCAGCGGCGGGACCGGATGGAAGCGCTGCTGGCCTATGAGGAGGCGCTGAGGGCGCGGTTCGTGCGCTGCCTGATGGGGCATTTCGTCATTCACGGCGACCACTGCGCGGCCTGCGGGCACCAGTGGATGGACGCGACCGAGAAGCAGAGCGACGTCAATCTGGCTCTGGCCATAGCGTCGGATGCGGCGGCGAACCGGTTCGATACGGCCTATATCCTGACCACCGATGGGGACCACGCGGCGACGACGCGGTTCCTGCACGAGAGCTATCCTGACAAGACCGTGGTCAGCGTCGCGCCGCCGGGCCGGGGGCATAATCGCCAGCTGCTGGAATGGGCGCATTTCAGGACCGAGATCGAGGTCGGGATGCTGGAAAGGTCCAGCCTGCCGGAGCGCATCCTGACCCGGTCCGGCTTCGTGGAACGGCCCCGGAGCTGGAGCACCGACCGGCCGGCGCCGCCGCCCACGCCCGAGCCGCCCAAGCCCGAGATCAAGCGTGGACATCTGCGGCTGGTGGTGTCGAACTGATCCCGCTGATAGCGAGGGCCTTATGACCGATCTGACCGCCTATATCGCCGGCCTGCCCAAGGCCGAACTCCACCTGCACATCGAGGGGAGCCTCGAGCCCGAGCTGATGTTCGAACTGGCCCAGAGGAACGGGGTCTCGATTCCGTTCGACAGCGTGGAGGCGGTGAGGGCGGCCTATGACTTCTCGAACCTGCAGGACTTCCTCGACATCTACTACGCGGGGGCGAACGTCCTGCTGACCCGGCAGGACTTCGAGGATCTGGCCTTCGCCTATTTCCAGCGGGCCGCCGCCGACAATGTGCGCCACGCCGAGATCTTCTTCGATCCCCAGACCCATACCGACCGGGGCGTCGCGTTCGGGGTGGTGGTCGAGGGGCTGATCGCGGGCATGGACCGGGCGAAGACGGAGCTGGGCGTCACCTCCGGCCTGATCCTGAGCTTCCTGCGGCATCTGACGGAGGAGGAGGCCTTCGCGACGCTGGAGATGGCCAAGCCCTATCTGCATCACTTCATCGGGGTCGGGCTGGATTCGTCGGAGGTCGGGCATCCGCCGTCCAAGTTCGTCCGGGTCTTCGCCGCCGCGCGCGAGCTGGGGCTGAAGCTCTGCGCCCACGCAGGGGAGGAGGGGCCGCCCGCCTATGTGCACGAGGCGCTGGACCTGTTGCACATCGACCGGATGGACCACGGCAACCGTTCGATGGAGGACGAGAGCCTGATCCAGCGGCTGTCCGCCGAGCAGATGACCCTGACGGTCTGCCCGCTGTCGAACCTGAAGCTCTGCGTGGTGAAGGACCTGAAGGATCACCCGGTGCCCGAGATGCTGCGCCGGGGCCTGCATGTGACCCTGAACTCGGACGACCCGGCCTATTTCGGCGGATACGTGAACGCCAACTACATCCGGCTGGCCGAGGCGGTGGGGCTGTCCAAGGAACAGGTCACCGAGATGGCCAAGAACAGTTTCGAGGGGTCCTTCCTGCCGGACGCCCAGAAGCTGAAATACATGGCCGAGGTGGACGCCTACGCTGCCTAAGAGCTCCTTTTTGGGCGCTACCGCTCGACGCGCCCCCCGGTCCGATCTTCGATCGGCCGGAGGACAGGCTCTGCCTCGCTGCTTGAGCGCAGGGGTTTCGTCCGTTTCGTCATGACCGCGTTTGCCGTGACGAAACGGACGAAACGGACGAAACGGACGAAACTTGCCGTCGTTCGCACTCTCCGCGAACCGTGACCAGCAGTATACGCGCGTTTCGGACTTGGGCCTGTTCGCAGCCGAAAAATCGTTTGAAATCAGTGGGCGATGCCGCTTTCGACGTCAAACAGGATTATTTGTTTAACATCAATCCAGCCGTCGCCGGCTCATCAGCACCGTTCCCACGAGGATGGAGCGGAAGGACAGAAGCCCGCTTCTGAGCCGAACAGAGCCGGCGAAGGCGGGGCCCGCCCGATCCGACAAGGTGAAAACCATCGTCGCGCCGGACTGGAGGGTGGTCACGACCAGTTCGCCGTCGTCGATCTTGCATTGCGCCGGTTTGGCATGGACCGCGCAGCTGAGGACGCCGTTCCGTTCGAGGACCTGAAACGCGAGACCGGATCGGGCCTGGCTCCAGTCATTGACCGTCAGGCCGGGGACCGAGCGTTGGGAGGACGTCACGCGCAGAAGCCACTGGCCCGCGACCTCGCGCGTCGTCAGCGGCAGACTGGATTGTGCGCAAAGGCTGTCGGGCAGGGCCAGGCCCAGGACGACGAGCGCCGCGATCCCCATCCGCCTCATCGGAGCTTCCCCATCCCGAGCCGCCAGTGTCGGCGATCGTCGGGGAGATGACCCGTGAATTCCGTGTAAGGCGAAACCTTCGGAAACTGACGCTCGTCGAAAAAGCGACGTCCGGGTTCATGCGAAGGCTTTTCGACGTCCAGCCTCCGCCCCGCTTGACTCCCGGCCGGAGTCGGGGCCTTGGTCCTTTCGCTCTCGCGGGAGAGATCGGGCGGCGCAAAATCGACCCGAGGCCGAAGGCGCAACCGCCCCGGAAACGCTCAGGCAAAAGGACCGCGAGAACACTCGGACGCTGGAAAGTCGCTCGTTTGAGCGCGCCGACGGAGCAATGACGCCTCATTGAGGTCGTCGGAATCTCTCAGGCTTCAGGACAGCGGGGGCGCGAGGACGGCGGAGCTTTCCGCTTCAACACGCGACCCTGAAAGTCTGGACCGCATGACCGACGAAACGCTGAAGACGACCGTTCTCAACGCCGCGCATCGCGCGCTCGGAGCCCGCATGGTGGGCTTCGGCGGCTATGACATGCCGGTGCAGTACGAGGGCGTCCTGGCCGAGCACCGCTGGACGCGGGAGCACGCCGGCCTGTTCGACGTCTCCCACATGGGCCAGTGCAAGATCACCGGCGCGGACGCCATCGACCAGTTCCAGCGCTTCGTGCCCGGCGACTATCACGTGCTGAAGGCCGGCAAGCAGAAGTATTCCCTGCTGCTGAACACGGACGGCGGCATCATCGACGACCTGATGGCGGGCAAGCCCGACCACGACGGCCTGTTCGTCGTCGTCAACGCCGGCAACAAGGACGAGGACTTCGCCTTCTGGTCCGAGCACCTGTCGGGCGACGCCAAGCTGACCGTGCTGGACGACCGCGCCCTGATCGCCATCCAGGGGCCGGAAGCGGCCGAGGTCATGATCGCCCACGAGCCTGTCCTGGCCGAGTTCGGCTTCATGGATTGCGCCCGGCTGATGCTGTTCGGGGTCGACTGCTACGTCTCGCGCTCGGGCTATACGGGCGAGGACGGCTACGAGATTTCGGTCCCGGCGGCCGATGCCGAGCGGGTGTGGAACCTGCTGCTGCAGGACGCGCGGGTGAAGCCGATCGGCCTGGGCGCGCGGGACAGCCTGCGCCTGGAGGCCGGCCTGCCGCTGCATGGGCATGACATCGATCCGACGACCTCGCCGGTCGAGGGGGCGCTGACCTTCGCCCTGTCGAAGTCGAGGAAGGAAGCCGCCGACTTCAACGGCGCCGAACGCATCCTGAAGGAACTGGCGGACGGGCCGAGCCGCGTCCGCGTCGGCCTGTCGGTCAAGGAAGGCGCCCCGGCCCGTGAAGGCGCGGAGATCGCCGACGCCGACGGAAACATCATCGGCAAGGTGACCTCGGGCGGGCCGTCGCCGACGCTGGGTCGCAACATCGCCATGGGCTATGTGCCGCCGGCCTTCGCCGCCCTGGGCACGGAACTGAAGGTCATCGTGCGCGGCAAGGCCGCCGCCGCCGAGGTGATCGACATGCCTTTCGTCGCCCAACGCTATTACCGCAAACCCAAGGCCTAAAAGGACCTCGACCATGCACTTCACCAAGGATCACGAGTGGGTTCGCCTGGACGGCGACGTCGCCACCGTCGGCATCTCCAAGCACGCCGCCGACCAACTGGGCGACGTGGTGTTCGTCGAGACCCCGGAAGCCGGGAAAGTTGTCTCCAAGGGTGATGGCTTCGCCGTCGTCGAGAGCGTCAAGGCGGCCTCGGACGTCTACGCCCCCGTCTCGGGCGAGGTGATCGAGGGCAACGACGCCCTGGCCGGCGCCCCTGAGACCGTCAACGCCGATCCGGAAGGCGAGGGCTGGTTCGCCAAGATCAAGGTGTCGGACGCCTCGGCGATCGACGGCCTGATGGATCAGGCCGCCTACGACGCCTACCTCGCCTCGCTTTAATCTCTCCGCTCATCCCCGCGAAAGCGGGGACCCAGTTCTGTCGCGAGGCAGGGTGACTGGGATCAGCGGTTCGTCCTCCCCGGCGACAGACTTCGCCCAAAGCACTGGGTCCCCGCTTTCGCGGGGATGAGCGGAACAGAATAGATGCGCTACCTCCCCCTGACCCCCGACGACCGGACGGCGATGCTCGCCGCCATCGGCGTCAACTCCATCGACGACCTGTTCGTGGACGTGCCCCAGGCGGCGCGTCGCGACGGCGCCGTCGACCTGCCCGGCTTCATGGGCGAGCTGGAGGTGGACCGGGCGCTCTCGGCCATGGCGGCCAAGAACGCGGCGGCGGGCAGCGTGCCCTTCTTCTGCGGGGCCGGCGCCTACAAGCACCATGTGCCGGCGACGGTGGACCACATCATCCAGCGGTCCGAGTTCCTGACCAGCTACACCCCCTACCAGCCGGAAATCGCGCAGGGCACGCTCCAGTACCTGTACGAGTTCCAGACCCAGGTCGCGAACCTGACCGGCATGCCGGTGGCCAACGCTTCGCTCTATGACGGCTCGACCGCCATGGCCGAGGGCGTTTTGATGGCGACCCGCGTGACGCGCCGGAACAAGGCGGTCATCTCGGGCGGGGTGCATCCCCACTATGTCCGGGCGACCGAGACGGTGGTTCATGCCGTGGGCGTGGAGACGGAGGCGCTTGCCCCGGCGGTGGATGCCGAGGCCGCCGTCATCGACGCCATCGGTCCGGACACGGCCTGCGTCGTCGTCCAGACCCCGAACGTGTTCGGCACCGCCACCGACGTGACGAAGATCGCCGAGGCGGCTCATGCCGCCGGGGCGCTGCTGATCGTCGTGGTCACCGAGGCCGTGTCGATGGGCCTGTTGAAATCGCCCGGCGAGATGGGCGCCGACATCGTCGCGGCCGAGGGCCAGTCGATCGGCAACGCCCTGAACTATGGCGGACCCTATGTCGGCCTGTTCGCCGCGCGCGAGAAGCTGATCCGCCAGATGCCGGGCCGCCTGACCGGCGAGACGGTCGACGCCGACGGCGAGCGGGGCTTCGTCCTGACCCTGTCGACGCGGGAGCAGCACATCCGTCGCGACAAGGCGACGTCGAACATCTGCACCAACTCGGGCCTCTGCACCCTGGCCTTCACCATCCACATGAGCCTGCTGGGCGAGACGGGGCTGCGGAAGCTGGCCCTGTTGAACCACGAGAAGGCCGTGGCGACGTGCGATGCGCTGGCGGCCATTCCGGGCGTCGAGATCCTGACGCCGCGCTTCTTCAACGAGTTCGCCGTGAAGCTGCCGAAGAACGCCGCCGAGGTGGTGGACCAGTTGGCGGCGCATCACGTGCTGGCCGGCGTGCCTTACAGCCGTCTGGCGCCCGAGGCGGGCATGGACGACGTCCTCCTGGTCGCCGCGACCGAAACGACCCTGGATGCCGACATCCAGATCCTGGCCAAGAGCCTCACCAAGGTCCTGGGAGCCTGATCATGAGCACGATGAACACCGTCGGCCGTCCGACCGCCCCCAACGTTGTCGATCACGACTACAAGCACCCGACCCTGACCGGCGGGCGCGGCCTGTTGCAGGACGAGCTGCTGATCTTCGAGAGCGACGGCTGGGGCAAGACCGGCGTCGATCTGCCGGAGCCCAAGGGCGCCGCGTCCGACCTCGGCGACCTGGTCCGCAAGGATCCGATCGGCCTGCCGGGCCTGTCGGAGCCGGAGGCCATGCGCCACTACGTGCGCCTGTCGCAGAAGAACCACGCCATCGACCTGGCGCTGTATCCGCTCGGCTCGTGCACCATGAAGCACAATCCGCGCCTGAACGAGAAGATGGCGCGCCTGCCGGGCTTCTCGGACATCCACCCGCTGCAGCCGATCTCGACGGTGCAGGGGGCGCTGGAGCTGATGGATCAGCTGTCCCACTGGCTGAAGACCCTGACCGGCATGCCGGCCGTCGCGCTTTCCCCGAAAGCCGGCGCCCACGGCGAGCTGTGCGGCCTGATGGCCATCCGCGCGGCCCACGAGGCCAGTGGCCAGCATGAGGCGCGCCGCAAGGTGCTGGTGCCGACCTCGGCCCACGGCACCAATCCGGCGACGGCGGCCTTCGTCGGCTATTCGGTGGTGGAAGTCGCCCAGACCGAGGACGGCCGCGTGGACGTGGCCGATCTGGCCTCGAAGCTGGGTCCGGACGTCGCCGCCATCATGGTGACCAACCCGAACACCTGCGGCCTGTTCGAGCGCGACATCCTGGAGATCAGCCGCCTGACGCACGAGGCGGGCGCCTATTTCTACTGCGACGGGGCCAACTTCAACGCCATCGTCGGCCGGGTGCGTCCGGGCGACCTCGGCGTCGACGCCATGCACATCAACCTGCACAAGACCTTCTCCACGCCCCACGGCGGCGGCGGTCCGGGCGCGGGTCCGGTGGTGCTGTCGGAAGCCTTGGCCCCCTTCGCCCCGGCGCCGTGGGTCGTACACGGTGCGGAGGGCTATGAACTGATCGAGCGGGAGGAGGGCGAGGCCGCCCAGGCCTTCGGCCGTCTGTGCGCCTTCCAGGGCCAGATGGGGATGTATGTCCGCGCCCTCAGCTACATGATGAGCCACGGCTCGGACGGCCTGCGTCAGGTCGCCGAGGACGCCGTACTGAACGCCAACTACATCAAGGCCCGCCTGCAGGACCTGATGAGCCCGGCCTTCCCCGAGGGCCCCTGCATGCACGAGGCCCTGTTCGACGACGAATGGCTGAAGGGCACGGACATCACCACGCTCGACTTCGCCAAGGCGATGATCGACGAGGGCTTCCACCCGATGACCATGTATTTCCCGCTGGTCGTCCACGGGGCCATGCTGATCGAGCCGACCGAGACGGAATCCAAGGCCGAGCTGGACCGGTTCATCAACGCCCTGCGCCTGCTGGCCGAGGCCGCCAAGGCGGGTGATGTCGAGCGATTCAAGGGCGCGCCCTTCCATGCGCCCCTGCGTCGTCTGGACGAGACCCGCGCCGCCCGCTCGCCGGTCCTGCGCTGGACGGCGCCGGAAGGCACGAACATCGCCGCGGAATAGCCGCCACCCGGAACGGTCTGGAGAGGCCCCGCCGGTTCGCCGACGGGGCCTTTTCTTTGGCTCTCAGTCGAGAGCGGGGGCGGCGTAGGTGCTGGTCTGAACCGTCTTGGGCGACCGGCCATAGGCGTTGGCCGTCGGCTCCCCCTCGAGGAAGCCGAGCGTGATGAGGAAATAGAGGCTCCAGAGCACATAGACGACCATCAGGCCGCCCATCATGAAGCCGCCGAAGGGGATGTACGGGCTGGCCCCGCCGGTGAGGTGCAGGACCACGGGCGCGGCGTTCATGGCGTAACCGATGACCTGATACAGGATAAGGCCAGCGCCGGACTGGCCTCGATCATGAACGCGTCGAACGCCGACTGCGGCCTGAATCCAGATGACGACCGCGCCGGCGATCAGGTTGAGCACGAGCACGGCTGCGGGCTTGGGAGCGTCCCTCCCGAGAATCGAGGCGTCGCCGCCCGATATCGCCAAGGCGGCCACCGCCACGATGAGGCCGGCCAGAAGCGAAACAGCGATACAGGTCAGCCACCATTCGAACCGGCGGGCGCGGCCTTCAAAACTGAACAATCGGGGCAGACTGGTCATGTCAGGCTCGGCGCGCCGGAGATGCGGATCCGCGCTGCATCTCGTGGTCTGCGCGGGCCTGAGGCGCCGGGCCGTAGGCATTCTTTCCGACGTCGCCGGGAAGCAGGATCAGCACCGCGAACAGGGCCTGGGCGCCGACGAAGGGGACGAGGGCGATCCACGCATAGTAGCCGGGCCGCCCAAGGTCGCGCAGCCGACGGGCGCTGAGGACCAGGAAGGCGGCCAACAGGCCGAAGGTCAGCGCTCCCAGGACGGCGTAGCGGGTCGACCACTGATCCTGCTGGTGGATCGCCGCCCCATAGGTCTGAAACTCCCCGCGCCACAGGGGATAGAGGATTCGCCCGCTCTCGGCGAAGTCCGGCAGTCCCAGGATCAGGGGCTGGGTCGCGAACAGGACCAGCCACAGGCCCAGGACCGAGATGAGGTACGCTAGGCGAGACATGCGTCCCTGACACAGCTTTGACCGAAACACGCGCAGCCTCCCCGTGAAGTCTTAACTCTAGCGTGGGTTGTCGGGACGGCAACGGTTCAGGCTGCGATTTTCGCAACCGCGAAGCACGGCTTTGTGAATGTGGCCGAATAGCGTCTCGCCATAACAGGCGTAGAGTCCTCCTTGCGTTATCGGAACGGAAACAGGCGTTGGGAGGCGCTGTCGTTATGATGTCACGCGTACAAAAGGGAGTGATCGCCGGGCTTGTCGCGACGGTCGCCGTATCAATACTGGAAGCCGTAAATCTGTTTGCTGGGCCCTGGGTCGAGCCCTTCCCGCTGTTTATCGCAGGGATGCTGGGAATGCCCGGAAATCTGGCCGTGGGGTGGATCGCCCACTTCGTCGCCGGCTCCGTAGTCCTGGGGTCTCTGTTCGGGATCCTGTGTCCCAAGATGCCGGGCCAGACGCCGGAGACCAAGGGCATCATCTTCGCCGTGGGCGCCTGGGCGGTGCTGATGGTGACGGTGTTCCTGTTCGGCGATCCGCGCATCTTCCGCGGCTCGGGCGGGTTCGGCATGGTGGCCTGGATGCTGGTCAGCCACGCCGTGTTCGGCATCGTGCTGGGCAATGTCTACGCCCGTCTGGTGGAACGTGAGAAACGCGCCGCCAAGCTGATGGACGGGGTCGCACCCGCTCACTGAGTCCGTCCCGGATCAAGTCCGGGATGACAAGAAGAGGAGGGCGGCGCACCGGAAACGATGCGCCGCTCTTTGCATCTGGGAATATCTTCGTGGGGATCAAGTCCCGGCGCAAAAGAGAAGGGCGGCGCACCAGCCGGTGCGCCGCCCTTTTCGTGTCCGCGAGGCGGAGAAGCCTAGTTCAGGCGCGTGCCGATCTGGGCGATGGCGGCGTCCAGCAGCGGGTCGGCCTTGCCGGCGCGAGCGGCCAGGATGGCCTCGGCGGCCTGGGCGGCGACATCGGCGGCGGCGGCCTTCACTTCGGCGGAAGCCTGGGCTTCGGCGGAGGCGATGCGACGCTCGGCCAGAGCCTGACGGCGAGCCATCGACTCTTCCAGACGCTGCTTGGCCTCGGTTTCCATGATGCGGGCGTCGGCTTCGGCGGCGGCGACCAGGGCCTTGGCCTGGGCTTCAGCCTCGGCCTTTTCCTTGCGGATGGTGGCGAGCAGGGCCTCGGCCTCGGCGCGCAGGCGGGCGGCTTCGTCCAGGTCCGACTGGATCTTGGCGGCCTTGGCGTCCAGGGCGCCGGCGATCAGCTTGGGCACGCCGGCCATGACCACGATGCCGATGAAGATGACCAGGCCGAAGGCGACCCAGACTTCGGGGTTATCCCACGAGTAGAAATGCTCGAAGTTGAAGAATTCCATCAGGCGGCTCCGGCGGTGCGGGCTTGAGCGACAGCGGCGTCGGCTTCGGCCTTGGTCGGGGCGACGCCCGTCAGGCGCTCAACGATGGCGCGGGCCGTGTCGGAGGCGATCGAGGAGACGTTGGCCATGGCGGCGTCGCGGGTCTTGGCGATGCCGGCCTCGGCCTCGCTGATGCGGGCGTTGACGGCGGCCTCTTCCTCGGCGGCGCGGCGGGCGGTCTCTTCGGTGATACGGGTCTTGGCGGCGACCGAGGCGGCGCGGGCGTCGGCGCGGGCCTTCTCGACCTCGGCCTTGGCGGCGGCGGCCTGTTCGGCGGCTTCGGCCTGAACCGAGCGAGCCGTGGCGATCGCGGTGGAGATGGAGGTCTCGCGCTCGTCCATGACCTTGCGGATGCGCGGCGCGAAGACCTTTGCGATCAGCAGGTAGAGGACGAAGAACAGGACCAGCAGATAGACGATCTGTCCGACCCAGACCGAGGTGTCGAACTGGGGCAGGCCGCCCGAGGCTTCGCCGTGACCCGCGGCCTCGGTCGAGGCTTGGGTATCGGCGTGGATGTCTGTGGGTACGGGAGCGACCATGGTGTCCGTCTGCGAGAATTAAGCAAAGAGGCGACGCCCCCGTTTCCGGAGGCGTCGCCGCTGTGACGCCTAAGCGAGTTAGGCGTTCAGGATCAGCCCAGCCAGGCCAGGATGCCCAGAACGAAGGCCAGGATGCCCAGGGCTTCGACCAGGGCGGCGCCGACGAACAGGTTGCCGACTTGCGAGGCGGCAGCCGACGGGTTGCGCAGGGCGCCGGCCAGGAACTGGCCGAAGATGTTGCCCACGCCGATGCCGGCGCCGAGCATGCCCAGGGTGGCCAGGCCAATACCGAAGTACTTGAAGGATTCGGCTTCCATGATGAGTTTCCTATTCAGTCAGGGTTGGTTGGAAGGAAGAGTTGGGACGGGGCCTAGTGGCCATGACCCAGGTTGACCACATCGTTGAGATAGATGCTGGCCAAAACGGCGAAGACGAAGGCCTGCAGGAAGGCCACGAGGAACTCCAGGGCGGTCAGGCCGACGACCATGCCCATCGACAGGGCCGCAACCGGCAGACCCAGGAGGCCAAGACCACCCGTCGCGGCGAGAGCGCCCATCGAGACGACGAAGCCCGCGAAGATCTTCAGGGCGATGTGACCGCCCAGCATGTTGCCGAACAGACGAAGCGCCAGGGTGATCGGACGAAGCAGGAAGGACAGGAACTCGATCAGGCCCACCACGGGGCGGATCGCTAACGGAGCGCTGGTCGGCCAGAACAGGCTGAAGAAGCCCAGGCCGTGTTTGGCGAAGCCGATGCCGACAACCAGCAGGATGGTCATGAGCGCGAAGGTGCCCGTCACGGCCAACTGCGAAGTGGCCGTGAACGACAGGAACATGCCCAGCAGGTTCATGCCGAGGATCAGGCAGAAGAGGGTGAAGACGAACGGGAAATACTTGCGGCTCTCGTGGCCGATGATCGAGCTGGTCACGCCGTCGATCATGCTGAAAAGCTGCTCGCCGGCGGCCTGCAGGCGGCCCGGAACAACCTTGGCGCCCGAGGTGACCAGTTGCAGGAACAGGACGACCACGACGAAGGCGATGGTCATGGCCATGTGCGAGTTGGTGAAGGCGATCTGCTGCTCGCCGACGACGGGCAGGGTCACCGTGCCGAAATCGACGATCGGCGTGACCTGGAACTGTTGAATCGGATCGGCCATACGTTCAGTCTTCTTCTTCGTCGTCGAACGGGATCGATTTCGGCTCGATACCGTCAGCCTTCGCCTGCGCCATCAGCCGGTTAGCCGTCCGACGCGCCATGTAAATCGACAAGGCGAAGCCCAGAAGGACACCGCCGATGATCCCCCACGGAGTGGTTCCGAGGAACCGATCCGCCACGAAACCCAAGGCCAAACCGACGAAGACGCCTCCGAACAGGTCGGCGACGATCTTCCAGGCCTGGCTGGCCACCGCCATGCCTGCGACGTCCGATGACGTCTGGGGTGCGGTCTTCGCCTCCAGAACGGATGCGCTGTCGTTGAGGCGTTTGATCGCCTCTTCGCGCGATTCCGGGGGCATGGACATGGGCTTTTGCGCTTCTGATCCCGCCCGGCCACGCATGGATTTGCGGGCCCCGACAGGGGTCTGAATTCGGCGCGGAACCTATAGGCGAGGGGGCGGAAGGTCAAGGCGCGGCGAAATGGGGGTAAGGTGTTGAAATCTATCGCGTCTGTCGGGGCGGGCCGGTTCGCGGAGCGGGCGGGGAGGCCGGGGTGCGACAAAGGGGGCGGACTCCAAAACACCGTCCGAAGCGTCCGAAGAGTCCGAAGCGTTCGGATGGGGAGAGGGATTCGGGATCGGTGCGGGGCCGGGGATGGCGATGTCAAAGACCGGGCGCAGTGTGGCACGGTCTGGAGGGGTGTCAGGGATAAGGGCTCTTAAAAGTTCGGGGCGTTGGAATCGTTGGGGGATTCCGGGGATGCTTTGCCAACTCCACCGACTTCCTTCTCCCCTTGCGGGAGAAGGTGGCGGGCGAAGCCCGACGGATGAGGGGTACGGGGAGGCACACGAGATCTGGCCGGTGCTCGCTCGGTCAGAGTGAGTTTCACCCCTCACCCGATCGCGCGAGGACGATCGCTTCGCTCTCGTGCGCGATCTCCCTCTCCCGCAAGGGGAGAGGGGGTTATGCCGCCATCCTGTCCCAGGCGGCCCCGACCGGCTGGATGTCCAGCCCGGCGGCTTTCGCCAGGCGGATGACGCGGTCGAGGTCGGCGGGGGTGCAGCCGTAGGGGGTGGGAGCGTCCATGACGTCGTGGCCGTAGGCGATGAGCCAGCCCTTCTTCGCGGCGGTCTCGGCCATCAGGGCTTCGAGGTCGTAGCCGGGGAGGCGGCGGCTCTCCAGGCCGATGGCCTGCATGTTGGCGCGGTCGGCGGTCCTTGCGTTGACGCCGTCGCGGACGCCGCGGGCCAGTCGGAAGCGGTCGGCGACCACGGCCTTGGCGCCGACGGAGACGTCTCCATAGGGATAAGCGAAGGTGGTCATGACGTGACCGTCCAGCCGTTCGGCGACCCAGACGGCGTTCCGGTCGAGATCGGCGGCGTAGGCCTCGGGCGACACTGACAGCGCCGAGGTGTGGCCGAAGGTGTGGCAGCCGACCTCGTGGCCGGCGGCGAACAACTGTTGCAGGTGGTCGGTCGAGAACTGGGGCAGGCCGAGGTTCTGGCCGTCCGACAGGCCGCCGGCGACATAATAGGTGGCGGCGACGCCGTGTTCCTTCAGGATCGGGCCGGCCTCGGTCCAGGCGCTGACGGGGATGTCGTCGAAGGACAGGCTGAATGTGCCGCGCTCGGGGCGGACGGGGGCGGAGCGAACGCCGAGGTAGCGGCCGCCGCGACGGCGCATCTTGTCGATGAAGGCAGACATGGGGGGAGGTTATCGGGGGCGGGTTAATTCCGCCCTTCCGTGAGATCGGCCGAAGGCCTGTGCTGAAGCGGGCGGCGAGAAGGTTCATCACGGCGAGCACGGCGAGCACGGCGGAACACGGCGGACACGACGAGAGCCGGGGTGTGGCCGCATCGACGTTCCCGCTGTGGTCGCTGTGATCCCGCCGTGTTCGCCGTGACGAACCCCGGCTCAAGATAGGCCTTCGGCCGGAAGGAAGGTGTTCAGGGGCGTTTCGGCCTCAGCGCCCGGCCGGCGACCACGGCGGAGGCGCCGAACTTTTGGCGCAGGGCGTCGATGGTGGTTTCGGTCTTGAGGGTGCGTTTTTCGGGGGAGACGAAAAGGCCCTCGGGCTGGTCCTCGGCGTCCTGGATGTCGGCCAGGCCGATGCCGATCAGGCGATAGGGGCGGCCGAGTTCGGGCTTCAGCAGTTCGCGGCCGATGGCGAAAAGGGCGCGGGCGGTCTGGACCGGGTCGGGCATCGTCCGCCGGCGGGTGACGATCTTGAAGTCCGTGCGGCGCAGTTTCAGGACGACGACGCGGCTGGCGACGCCGTCGCGGCGAGCCTTGGAGGCGACCTTTTCGCACAGCGGCCAGAGCTCGGCCTCGAGGTCTTCGAGCGTGGTCAGGTCGGTGTTGAAGGTGTTTTCCGCGCTCATGCCGCGCCGGTCGTGCTCGGGGTTCACGCTGCGGGCGTCGCGGGCGTGGGCGAGGTCGTAGAGACGAAGGCCCGTCTCGCCGTAGCGTTTGACCAGGTCGCGGACGTCGGCCTTGGCCAGGTCGCCGACGGTGGCGAAGCCGTCCGAGACCAGGGTCTTGCCGAAGACGGGGCCGACGCCCGGCAGGATGCGGACGGACCTGGGCGCCAGCAGGGCTTGGGCATTGCGGATGCCGATGACGGAGAAGCCGCGCGGCTTGTCCAGTTCGGAGGCGATCTTGGCGAGGAAGCGGTTGGGGGCCAGGCCGATGGAGACGCCGAGGCCGGTCTCGTCCTCGATGCGTTTCTGCAGGCGGATCAGCTGGAAGGCGGGCGGGCCGCCGTTCAGGCGTTCGGTGCCCGACAGGTCGATCCAGGCCTCGTCGAGGGACAGGGTCTGAACCAGCGGCGTCAGTTCGCCGACGAAGCCGAAGATGCGCTGCGATTCGGGGACGTATTTGGAGAAGTCCGGCTTGACGACCACGGCCTCGGGACAGGCCTTCAGCGCCTTGAACATCGGCATGGCGGAATGCACGCCGTACTGGCGGGCGATGTAGCAGCAGGTGGAGACCACGCCCCGAACGCCGCCGCCGACGATGACGGGTTTGTCGCGCAACTCCGGCCGGTCGCGCTTCTCCACCGAGGCATAGAAGGCGTCGCAGTCCAGGTGGGCGAGGGAGAGCTGATCCAGCTCGGGATCGCAGACGACGCGCGGCGAGCCGCAGGCCGGGCAACGCGCGACGGCGTCCGGCCCGGTCCAGAGGCATTCGCGGCAGATGGCTTTCATGGACATCATCTCACCGTGCACCCCAGCGAAGGCTGGGGTCCAGATGGCAAGTCAGGCGCGCGGGCGAAAGACACGGTGAGACGTCCAGGCCGTCTGAATCCGTGATCTGGACCCCAGCCTTCGCTGGGGTGCACGGAGGAGGAGTTGAGAGGGTGCACGGAAACCGTGCAGCTTGGATTTCCGACTTCACCCCAACTTAAGACTGCGTGGGGCATATTCCCACTCGAAGAAGCGGAAAGCCTCGTTGCGCAGGGTGCGCGTCAGTCGGGGCGATCAGACCGGGTGAAGATGTCCAAGAAAGTCCTCATCGTCGAGGATAACGAGCTGAACATGAAGCTGTTTCATGATCTGCTCGACTCCCAGGGCTATCAGATCCTGCAGACCCGCGAGGGTCTGCAGGCGATGGCGCTGGCGCGTCAGCACATGCCCGACCTGATTCTGATGGACATCCAGCTGCCGGAGATCTCGGGCCTCGAAGTCACCAAATGGCTCAAGGACGACGAGGAGCTGAACCACATCCCGATCATCGCCGTGACCGCCTTCGCCATGAAGGGCGACGAGGAGCGGATCCGGCAGGGCGGCTGCGAGGCCTATATCTCCAAGCCCATCTCGGTGATGCATTTCCTTGAGACGGTGAAGAAGCACCTCGGCCAGCCAGTCGCAGTGGGGTAGTCCGGATATGACCGCGCGTATCCTTGTGGTCGACGATGTCGAGGCCAACGTCCGCCTGCTCGAGGCGAAGCTGACGCTGGAATACTATGACGTCCTGACCTGTCAGGACGGGGCGACGGCCCTGACGCTGGCGGCGGCGGAGCAGCCGGACATCATCCTGCTGGACGTCATGATGCCCGGTATGGACGGGTTCGAGACCTGCAAGCGGCTGAAGGCCGATCCGAAGACCAACCATATCCCCGTGGTGCTGGTGACGGCGCTGGACGGGCGCGAGGATCGGATCCGGGGCTTGGATGCGGGCGCCGACGACTTCGTCACCAAGCCGCTGGACGACGTGGTCCTGTTCGCGCGGGTGCGGTCGCTGACCCGGCTGAAGCTGGTCATGGACGAGCTGCGCGAGCGGGAAGAGAGCGGGCGGCGTCTGGGCGTCACGACCGACGGGGCCGGGCGGCTGCGCGGTTCGGGCGGTCGGGTCCTGATCGTCGACGACAATCCGCGCCAGGCCGAGAAGATCGCCGCCGAGCTAGAGCGGGAGCACCGGCCGACCATCGAGACCAACGCCGGCGACGGGCTGGTGGCGTCCAAGGGCTCCATCGACCTGATGATCGTCAATGTGGCGGCGGCGGAGTTCGACGGCCTTCGCCTGATCGCCCAGGTGCGCTCGGCCGAGCCGACGCGGCATCTGCCGATCCTGGCGGTGGTCGATCCGTCGGACCGGCCGCGTCTGGTCAAGGCGCTGGAGCTGGGCGTCAACGACATCCTGATGAAGCCGGTGGACCCGGAAGAGCTGGCGGCGCGGGCGCGGACGCAGGTTCGCCGGAAGCGCTACACCGACTTCCTGAAGGAGAAGCTGGACTACAGCCTGGAGATGGCGGTCACCGACGCGCTGACGGGCTTGCATAACCGTCGCTACATGGCCGGACAGCTGCAGGCCTTCGTGACGCGGGCGGCGCAGGGCGGGGAGCCGGTGTCGGTGCTGGTCCTGGACATCGACCACTTCAAGAAGGTCAACGACGGCTTCGGCCACGACGCGGGCGACGAGGTGCTGCGCGAGTTCGCCGTGCGTCTGGCCACCAATGTGCGGGCCGTCGATCTGCCGTGCCGTATGGGGGGCGAGGAGTTCGTCGTCGTCATGCCGGGCACGAAGATCGAGGACGCGCACCGGATCGCCGAACGGATTCGCAGGGACGTGGGCTCGACCCCGTTCCGGGTGATGGGCGGTCAGGAGCATCTGACGGTGACCATCTCGATCGGGGTGGCCGCGACGATCGGAGCCGGGGACACGCCGGACGCCCTGCTGAAGCGGGCGGACGAGGGGGTCTATGAGGCCAAGGCGACGGGGCGGGATCGGGTGATCGCGCGGGCGGCTTAGAGCCCCCCTGTCTTTCGTCATCCTCCGGCAAGCCGCTGCTTAGCGGCGAAGACCGGGGGACACAGCGGCGCGCGAGAGCGCGAACCTGTCGCGGACACGTCTGCCTCCAAACATCCTGCCTGAACAGATCGCCTTCGGCGCCGCTGCGTCCCCCGGTCTTCGCTGCGCTCCGCCGGAGGATGACGAAAGGGAGGGAGGCTTTCGGGCAAAAGAAAACGCCCGGTCGTTGCCGACCGGGCGCTTCAGAACCAGCGAGGCGTGAGCCTTACTTGATCTTGCCTTCCTTGAACTCGACGTGCTTGCGCGCGACCGGGTCGTACTTCTTGACGACCATCTTCTCGGTCATCGTACGGGCGTTCTTCTTGGTGACGTAGAAGAAGCCGGTGTCGGCGGTGGAGTTCAGGCGGATCTTGATGGAGGCGGGCTTAGCCATCGGAAATTACCTTTGCGACGGCGGTGAAAGCCGTGAAAATGAGAGGCGCGGAACATACTCAGGGATGTCGCGAAGTCAACGGGCGTAATGGCGCATTGAGAATGTCGTCGCGACGGGTGAGCGTGGCGGTATGAAAATCGCCCTGACCGCCGCGTTTAGCGCCCTTCTTTCCTTCTCGGCCACCCCCTCGGCCGCGTCCGATCCGCAGGATGTCTTTCTGTCCCGACTGAACGCCCTGTGCGGTCAGAGATTCGAAGGGCGGGTGGTCACGACCGATGCGGCGGACGCCGATTTCGCCAGCCAGCGCCTGTTGATGCACGTGCGCGACTGCTCGCCGACCGAGGTGGGCATTCCGTTCGCGGTGGGCGAGGATCGCTCGCGGCGCTGGATCGTGACCCGCACGGAGGAGGGTCTGCGCCTGAAGCACGATCACCGCGACCCCGAGGGCGTGATTCACGGCTATCACATGTACGGCGGCGACACGGCGGACGCGGGGACGGCGGAGCGCCAGGCCTTTCCGGTCGATCAGGAATCGATCGACCAGTTCATCGCGGGCGGGGCCCAGGTCTCGACCACCAACGTCTGGGCCATCGAGGTCCATCCGGATCGGATGTTCGCCTATGAGCTGCGTCGCGCGAACCGTCACTTCAGGGTAGAGTTCGATCTGACGAAGCCGGTCGAGGACTGACGAACATGCGGATGGCGGTGGCGGGAGCGGTGCTGATCGGGCTGACGGGCTGCGCCTCCACCGATGACGCCGCCCTCACGCCCACCGACGTCGAGGTGACGATGAACTGCTGGGTCCAGTCGGACGGCGGGCTGCAGGACTGCCGCGTTACGCGGGAGAAGCCCGGCGGATACGGCATGGCCGAAGAAGCCCTGGCCTCCGCGCGAGAGGGGCGGGCCAGCATGCAGCCGGTGGGCGGCGGGCGGAGGCCAGCCAACACCGGCCGACAGGATTTCACCATGCGGATGGCCATCGATGCGGCGGCCATGACGCGCTACCGCAGGATCCAGACGGACGTCTCGGAACCCCGCACCTGATATCTGCAAGTCCGGTTGGGGCTGTTCGCGGCATTGGGGAGGAGGGCGTAGGATGAAGCGTGGAACTCTGGGTCCGATGGCGGTGGTCGCACTGGGCGCCGCCTTGAGCGCGTGCGCGTCCAGTCCTCATAGTTTCACGCCGGATGCCGATGATGGAGCGGTGACCCTTTCTTGCGCGCCTATGCCCGAAGGTCGGATGTCCGATTGTCGGGTGGTGTCTGAACGCCCCGAAGGCATGGGCCTGGGCGCCTACGCCCTCGAAGCGGCGTCCGAAGCGCGTCTTAGCCCCCGCTCTCTGGGCGGCGTTAGACCTGGAGGGCGTGTGGAGTTCACTGTCCGGTTCCAGATGGAGAATGGCGCGCTGGTCGAACCGGGCCGGCGAAGTCGAGGCCGGCCTTGACCTGACGGGCCTCCACGCGTAAACGCGCCGGACTTTCGAGGCGGCCCGTTCCGGCGGGCCTTCCTGATCGTGACAATCTGACGGACGGGCTGTGCCCGCCGGAACGCCCGAAGCGCGCGTTCCGGGCTTTTGTGTTTTCCGGTTCGCCGGAGCGAACCGGCGGCTGTTTGGGTGTCCACGATCCGGTCTCGAACGACCCCGGGCGGCTCATCAAGGGCCGTTCAAAAGAAGGAAACCGAGGCGCTCCGGCCGACAGGCACACGCTTCCATCAAACGTCGAGACTTAATCGAATGCCGACTATCAACCAGCTGATCCGCAAGCCCCGCAAGCCCAAGCCCGTGCGCAACAAGGTGCCGGCTCTGGAAGGCTCGCCCCAGCGTCGCGGCGTCTGCACCCGCGTTTACACCACGACCCCGAAGAAGCCGAACTCGGCTCTGCGTAAGGTCGCCAAGGTCCGCCTGGCCAAGTCGGGCTACGAAGCCGTGTGCTACATCCCCGGCGAAGGCCACAACCTGCAAGAACACTCGGTTGTTCTGATCCGCGGCGGCCGCGTGAAGGACTTGCCCGGCGTTCGCTACCACATCCTGCGCGGCGTGCTCGACACGCAAGGCGTCAAGGACCGCAAGCAGCGCCGTTCGCACTACGGCGCCAAGCGTCCGAAGTAAGCGACCGCTCCATTCCATTCGCCAGGTCAGCCTGGCCGTCCGATACCGAACTAGAAGGCCAAACCCATGTCACGTCGCCACCGCGCCCAGAAACGCGAAGTCCTGCCGGATCCCAAGTACAAGGATCTGACCGTCACCAAGTTCATGAACTACGTCATGTACGAGGGCAAAAAGGCCGTCGCCGAGAACATCGTCTACGGCGCCTTCGACATCCTGGCCGACAAGAAGAAGGACGTCGAAGCCGTCGTCACCTTCCACACCGCCCTGGAAAACGTTCAGCCGGCCGTTGAAGTCCGTTCGCGTCGCGTCGGCGGCGCCACGTACCAGGTTCCGGTCGAGGTTCGCCCCGACCGTCGCCGCGCCCTGGCCATCCGCTGGCTGGTCAACGCCGCGCGCAAGCGTGGTGAGAACACCATGACGGAAAAGCTGGCGGCCGAGCTGCTGGACGCTTCGAACAACCGCGGCACCGCCGTGAAGAAGCGTGAAGACACCCACAAGATGGCCGAAGCCAACCGCGCCTTCAGCCACTACCGCTGGTAACCGCCTTCAAAGCGTCATGTCCCTTACGTATGGGGCGGGCGCTGACTATCTAGGACTATCCGGCGCGGGCGGTTTCAGCTAAATCGCCCGCGCCCGCATATCCGCCACATCGACGAACTTCCCCCGGACGCGGCTCAAGCGTCCCGCATCCATTCAAGGCACGCTTTCATGGCCCGCACTCACAAGCTTGAGGACTACCGCAACTTCGGCATCATGGCGCACATCGACGCCGGCAAGACGACGACGACCGAGCGGATCCTGTATTACACCGGCAAGTCCCACAAGATCGGCGAAGTCCACGACGGCGCCGCCACCATGGACTGGATGGACCAGGAACAAGAGCGCGGCATCACCATCACATCGGCCGCGACGACCGCCTTCTGGCAGGGCAAGCGCCTGAACATCATCGACACCCCCGGACACGTGGACTTCACCATTGAAGTCGAGCGTTCGCTGCGCGTTCTGGACGGCGCCGTGACCGTGCTGGACGGCAACGCCGGCGTCGAGCCGCAGACCGAGACCGTCTGGCGCCAGGCCGACAAGTACAAGGTTCCGCGCATCGTCTACGTCAACAAGATGGACAAGATCGGCGCCGACTTCGACGCCTCGGTCGAGTCGATCCGCGACCGTCTGGGCGCCAAGGCCGTGCCGATCCAGTTCCCGATCGGCGCCGAATCCTCGCTGTCGGGCCTGGTCGACCTGGTCCGCATGACCGGCGTGGTCTGGGACAACGACGGCCTGGGCGCTTCCTACAAGGACGTGCCGATCCCGGACGACCTGGTCGAGAAGGCCAAGGAAGCGCGCCAGTACCTGATCGACAACGCCGTCGAACTCGACGACGAGGCGATGGAAGCCTACCTGGAGGGCAACGAGCCCGACGAAGCCACCATCAAGAAGTGCATCCGTAAGGCCGTTCTGACCGGCGCCTTCTACCCGATCCTCTGCGGCTCGGCCTTCAAGAACAAGGGCGTGCAGACGCTGCTGGACGCCGTCGTCGACTACCTGCCGTCGCCGCTGGACATCCCGCCGACCCCGGGCATCGATTTCAAGACGGAAGAGCCCGTCGTCCGCAAGGCTTCGGACGAAGAGCCCCTGTCGGTCCTGGCCTTCAAGATCATGGACGACCCGTTCGTCGGCTCGCTGACCTTCTGCCGCCTGTACTCGGGCAAGATGGAAACCGGCCAGTCGCTGCTGAACTCGTCGCGCGACAAGAAAGAGCGCGTCGGCCGCATGCTGCAGATGCACTCGAACAACCGCGAAGACGTCAAGGAAGCCTACGCCGGCGACATCGTCGCCCTGGCCGGCCTGAAGGAAACCCGCACGGGCGACACCCTGTGCGATCCCCTGAAGTCGCCCGTCATCCTGGAGAAGATGGAGTTCCCGGCGCCGGTGATCGAGATCTCGGTCGAGCCGAAGTCGAAGGCCGACCAGGAGAAGCTGGGCGTCGCCCTGGCCAAGCTGGCCTCGGAAGACCCCTCCTTCACCGTCTCGACCGACCACGAGTCGGGCCAGACGATCCTGAAGGGCATGGGCGAGCTGCACCTGGACATCAAGATCGACATCCTGAAGCGCACCTACAAGGTCGAGGCCAACATCGGCGCGCCGCAGGTCGCCTATCGTGAATCGCTGGGCCGCAAGGTCGACATCGACTACACCCACAAGAAGCAGACCGGTGGTACGGGCCAGTTCGCCCGCGTCATGATCACGTTTGAACCTGGTGAACCCGGTTCGGGCTTCGTGTTCGAAAACTCGATCGTCGGCGGCGCGGTGCCCAAGGAATACATCCCGGGCGTCGAAAAGGGCCTGACCTCGGCCAAGGACAACGGCCTCTTGGCCGGCTTCCCGCTGATCGACTTCAAGGCGACGCTGACGGACGGCAAGTTCCACGACGTCGACTCCTCGGTCCTGGCCTTCGAAATCGCGTCGCGCGCCGCGTTCCGCGAACTGAAGGAAAAGGGTTCGCCGAAGCTGCTCGAGCCGATCATGGCGGTCGAGGTCGTGACCCCCGAGGACTACCTCGGTTCGGTCATCGGCGACCTGAACGGCCGTCGCGGCATGATCCAGGGTCAGGACATGCGCGGCAACGCCACCGTCGTGAACGCCTTCGTGCCGCTGGCCAACATGTTCGGCTATGTGAACACGCTGCGCGGCATGTCGCAGGGCCGCGCCGCCTTCACCATGCAGTACGACCACTACGAGCCGGTGCCGCAGCACGTCGCCGACGAAGTCATCAAGAAGTACAGCGCCTAAGCACCAACCCAATCCCGGCAGGTCTTCGGACCTGCCGGTGCTCCCTGAAAACCCCAAGGACTAAGCCCCCTCATTTCAGGGGACGGAGAGAAGAGAATGGCCAAGGAAAAGTTCGAACGCACCAAGCCGCACTGCAACATCGGCACGATCGGTCACGTTGACCACGGCAAGACGACGCTGACGGCGGCGATCACGATGACGCTGGCGAAGGCCGGCGGCGCCAAGGCGATGAACTACGCCGACATCGACGCCGCGCCGGAAGAAAAGGCCCGCGGCATCACGATCAACACGGCGCACGTCGAGTATGAGACGGCCAACCGTCACTACGCGCACGTCGACTGCCCCGGCCACGCCGACTATGTGAAGAACATGATCACCGGCGCCGCCCAGATGGACGGCGCGATCCTGGTGGTGTCGGCCGCCGACGGCCCGATGCCGCAGACCCGCGAGCACATCCTGCTGGCCCGTCAGGTCGGCGTGCCGGCCCTGGTGGTCTTCATGAACAAGGTCGACCTGGTCGACGACAAGGAGCTGCTGGAGCTCGTCGAGATGGAAGTGCGCGAGCTGCTTTCGTCCTACCAGTTCCCGGGCGACGACATTCCGATCACCATGGGCTCGGCCAAGGCCGCGACCGACGGCGTGAACCCGGAAATCGGCGAACAGCAGGTTCTGGCCCTGATGCAGACCGTCGACGACTACATCCCGCAGCCGGAACGTCCGGTCGACATGCCGTTCCTGATGCCGGTGGAAGACGTCTTCTCGATCTCGGGCCGCGGCACCGTGGTCACCGGTCGCGTCGAGCGCGGTATCGTCAAGGTCGGTGAGGAAGTCGAGATCGTCGGCATCCGTCCGGTCCAGAAGACGACCTGCACGGGCGTCGAAATGTTCCGCAAGCTGCTGGATCAAGGTCAAGCCGGTGACAACGTCGGCGTCCTGCTGCGCGGCACCAAGCGTGAAGACGTCGAGCGCGGTCAGGTTCTGTGCAAGCCGGGTTCGATCACCCCGCACACCAAGTTCCTGGCCGAAGCCTACATCCTGACCAAGGAAGAGGGCGGCCGTCACACGCCGTTCTTCACCAACTACCGCCCGCAGTTCTACTTCCGCACGACCGACGTGACGGGCATCGTGCAGCTGAAGGAAGGCGTCGAGATGATCATGCCGGGCGACAACGCCGAGCTGAACGTCGAACTGATCACGCCGATCGCCATGGAAGAGAAGCTCCGCTTCGCCATCCGTGAAGGCGGCCGCACCGTCGGCGCCGGCGTCGTCGCCAAGATCGTCGAGTAAAAGAAGACCGATCTTCGGATCGATCTGAAAAGGCCCGCTGGAGCGATCCGGGGGGCCTTTTTCTTTGTCCTTCTCCCCTTGCGGGAGAAGGTGGCCGAGCCGCAGGCGAGGTCGGATGAGGGGTGACCGCAGATCTCACCGATGAGCGTCTGCTCAGCCGATCTCGCCTGCATCCTCGTACCCCTCATCCGTCGGGCTTCGCCCGCCACCTTCTCCCGCAAGGGGAGAAGGGAACGCCGTGGGTTACCCCGCGTTCGCCAGCGAGTGTTTCCACGGAGCCTCGCGATGAAAGCCATCTGGACCCTGTCGGCGGTGACCGGCGCCACCCTGTTGCTGGGCGCCTGCGCCACGACGGACGGCTATGCGTCGCGGTGCGAGCGCGACTATGCGGAGAACCGGCAGTACGCCACCGCCAGCGGGGCGGCTCTGGGAGCCATCGCGGGCGCGGCGATCGCGGGACCGAACGACCGGGAGCGGGGCGCGGCGATCGGGGCTCTGGCGGGCGGCCTGCTGGGCAACCAGTTGTCGGAGCGGGACGATCCCTGCGGCTACGGGTTCGGGGGCTACAATCGCGATGGGCGATACGGCTATGAGCGGGTGCCGCGTCGGGGCGGCTACGGCTACTACTGAGGTCCGCGTCGGCGTTGCCGCGTGGCGTGATCCCGCATTTAAGGCCTAGGTAGGCGGATGATCCTTCGTCCGCTGGTGCTCGCCTGTCTGTTGCTGCTCGGCGGCTGTATCTCGACCCATCCGGGCGGGGTGGGGCATGTGCGGTTCGCCTCGGATCGTGAGTTCGTGCAGGCGCGGACGGAGGCCGGCGTCGTGCGCGGGGTCGAGGGCGCCGGGGTGCGCGCATTCCTGGGCGTGCCCTATGCCGAGGCGCCGGTCGGGGATCTGCGCTGGCGGGAACCCCGGCCGGTCGAGACCTGGGACGGCGTTCGGGATGCGACGCGGCTGGGGTCGGACTGCGTTCAGGCCCTGGGGCGGAAGGCGATCCTGGGCGGGGGCGGCGGGATCGTCGTCGGGTCCGAGGACTGTCTGTTTGTGAACATATATGGCCCCGCGACTGAGCCGGACCGGGCGCGGCCGGTCATGGTCTATCTGCACGGCGGGGCCTTCACGATCGGGTCGGGGGCCAACTACGATCCTTCAAGGTTGGCGGCGGAGCAGGACCGGGTCGTGGTGACGGTCAACTTCCGGCTGGGCGCGCTGGGCTGGCTGGCCCATCCGGGGTTCGAGGCGGAGGGCGAGGGTATCGGCGGCAACTGGGGGCTGATGGACCAGCAGGCGGCGCTGCAGTGGATCAAGCGCAACATCGGGGCGTTCGGGGGCGATCCGGGGGACGTGACCCTGTTCGGGGAAAGCACCGGGGCGTGGAGCGCCTGTTACCTGATGGCGTCGCCGGGGTCGGAGGGGCTGTTTCACCGGGTCATCCTGCAGAGCGGGCCGTGTCTGGAGCCGCAGTCGCTGAATGCGGCCAAGGATCAGGTCCCGGCCGGGCCGCCGTTCGCCGACGACCTGGGCTGCACCCAGCAGGGGCAGGTGGCCTGTCTGCGCGGGCTGCCGGCCTGGCGGATCGCGCGGGCGCCGTCCTTGCGGTCCGGGATCAATGGGCCGGGGTCGTGGGGGCCGGTCTATGGCGACGCCATCGTGCCGGTCAGTCCGCCCGAGGCCTTTGCATCCGGCCGGTTCGTGCAGGTCCCGACCATCGTAGGGACCAATACCGACGAGGGGCGGCTGTTCGCCGTCGAAGTGCGCGATATGGACCGGTATTCGAAGGAGACGGTCTGGCTGTATGGCGCGCACGGGGAGCGGGCGCTGGAGCGGTATCCGGTGGGGCCGGAAGGTCCGGCGGTGGCCATCGCCCAGAGCTTCACCGACAGCCGGTTTTCATGCCCGGCGGACGCGTTGCGGCGGCTGCTGGCGCGGCATGTGCCGGTGCATGGCTATGAGTTCGCCGATGCGGAGGCGCCCTTCATCCTGCCCGACTGGATCACGGGGCTGGACATGGGGGCCTACCACGCCAGCGAGCTGGCCTATGTGTTCGGGACGACCTGGCTGTTCGCGGATACGGGCCGGTGGACGGATCGGCAGCGGGCGTTGTCGGAGCGTATGATGCGGCTGTGGGCCGGGTTCGGGCATGATCCGGACTTCGAGGCGGACTGGCCTCGTGTCAGCCATGGTGGCGGGCCGGTCGTGGTGTTCGACCCGGCGGGCGACCGGGTCGATGCGACCTTCCACGACCGGCATCAGTGCGAGTTCTGGGGCGGGACGGCGCTGGGGGCGGTGGAGCCGGAGTAGGTCTCATCCGTGCACCCCAGCGAAGGCTGGGGTCCAGATCACGGACACAGGCGGCACGGACGACGCACCGATATTTCTGCTCGGATCGTCGACGTTTTCCATCTGGACCCCAGCCTTCGCTGGGGTGCACGGAGAAGAGTCTAGCTGAAGATCACTTCCACACCCGGTTTCACCGCCGCCGCCAGCTGTTCGGCGCTCCAGTTGGTCAGGCGGACGCAGCCGTTGGAGGCCGTCTTGGCGATCTTGTCGGGATCGGGCGTGCCGTGGATGCCGTAGGTGTCGCGCGACAGCTCGATCCAGACCGAACCGACCGGATTGTTGGGGCCGGCGGGGACGACGAGCTTGCGGTCGCCCCGGTCGTAGCTGACCCGCTGGGGGTCGTAGGTGTAGTCCGGCTCGTTGGCGACGCCGACGACCGTCAGGCGGCCGGACGGAGCGGGGCGTTCGCTGGAGCCGACCGTGGCCGGGTAGAAGGCCAGAAGCGTTCCGTCGGCGCCGTAGGCCCTGAGCGAACTCTCGGTCTTGTCCACGACGATGCGGGTGACCGGCGCGGGCAGGGGCGCGGCCGAGACGGCGGGAACCAGAATGGTCGCGCCGACGCGCTCGAAATTGGCCCCGGGGTTCAGGAGGGACAGCAGTTCTTCTGTGACGTGGAACTTCTCGGCCAGACCTTCGAAGGCGCTGCCGTAGTTCAGAGCAGGCAGGGCGGCCTGATCCGCCAGATCGGTCGGGACGGGACGGAAGGGGCCGGCGACGTCGGCCTGAGTGATCGTGTAGCGGGTCAGAACGGGCGTGGCGTTCTGGACCAGCCGGGCGAAGACCTCTTCGGTCAGTTCGCCGTCGGACTGGAGACCATTGGCCTGGGCGAAGGCGGCGATGGCCTGGCGCGTGTTCTCGCCGCCGTGGCCGTCGATGGAGCCGGGCGAGAAACGGGCGCGGTCGAGCAGGATCTGGGCGCGGACGATCTCCGGGCGAGGCGGGGTCGGGCTCGCGGTCGCGGGGTCGGCGGGCGCCGGCGTCGCGGGCTGCACCTGCCAAGCGGCCGATTCGATGGACTGTTCCGAGATCGGGCCCGCCGGGCCGGGCTGAGCCTGCTGCGCGGGGGTGGTCTGGGCCTGTTCTCGGTCGCCGGAGCCGCAGGCGGCCAGGGACACGGAGGCGAGGAGGGCGGCGACGAGGGGCAGGCGAACCATGTGACTCGACTCTCAAGCGACTGGTTCTAGCCAACCCGCACGTCCGTTTACCGTTCCGCACAACCGGCAGGGGCGGGGGCTTGAATGCAACCGCGAACCGGGGCCTACGTTCGTGTCAGAACGTTAGGGATTTGGTAACCATCATGCGGCGTGCGCTTCGGATCGGCCTGTTCATCGGCACCCTGATCGGGGTTTCGGCCTGCGCCACGATCGACAACGGTCAGGGCGGCGCCTACGGCTCGGTCGAGGCCGGCCGGACGCGCTAAGCGCCGGGTCAAAGGAAACCGTGGCGAAAGCGGCCACATTCCGCTAACAGATCAGGGGCGGACGCCGACTGTTGCGCCGCGTTGGTCCCCTAATCCCCCTAGATGTTACTCATCGCTGTCGTCGTCGTTCTGCTCCTCGTGGTGCTCAACGGCCTTTTCGCCATGACCGAATTGGCGGTCGTGTCCTCACGCAAGTCGAAGCTGCAGAGCCGGGCGGAACGGGGAGATCGGGGAGCACGGGCGGCGCTGAAACTCTCCGAGAATCCAACCCACTTCCTGTCGGCGGTCCAGGTCGGCATCACCCTGATCGGCATTCTGGCGGGCGCCTACGGTCAGGCGACCATCGCGGGGGAACTCACCCATGTGCTCGAAACCAGCATTCCGGCGACCGTCGCCTATGCGGAGTTCGTATCGACGGCCATCGTCGTCATCCTGATCACCTACACCTCGCTGATCGTCGGCGAACTGGTGCCCAAGCGGATCGCCCTGATCTTCCCGGAGGCGGTGGCGTCCAAGATGGCCGCGCCGATCTCGACCCTGGCCATCGTGCTGAAGCCGTTCGTCCTGCTGCTGACGGCCTCGACCTCGGCCATCCTGAAGGTGCTGGGCGTCAAGGACCGCGACGGTTCGGACGTGACCCAGGAAGAGGTGGAGACCATGATCGCCGAGGGCACCTCGGCCGGTCTGATCGAGCCGGAAGAACAGGTCATGATCGAGGAGATCCTGACACTGGGCGACCGTCCGATTCGCGTCGCCATGACGCCCCGCCACGAGGTCTACTGGATCGCCCTGGACGACACCGACAAGGTGCTGCGCGAGGAGATCCGCGACTGCCCCTATTCGCGCATCGTCGTGGCCAAGGAGAGCGACGTCGATAATCCGCTGGGCGTCGTTCACAAGAAGGACCTGCTGGACAGCCTGCTGACGACCGGCAAGTTCGACATCGAGGCCCTGGTCCAGACCCCGGCCTTCATCCCTCAGTCGACCTCTGTGCTGAAGGCGCTGGAGATCCTGAAGACGTCCAAGGTCCACATGGCCTTCCTGGTCGACGAGTTCGGCGCCTTCGAGGGCGTGGTGACGGCGACGGACCTCCTGGAAATGATCGCCGGCGACTTCGACGAGGGCCATGACGAGGAGGACGCCTGGATCCGCGAACGCGAGGATGGCACCTGGATGGTCGACGGCCAGACCGATCTGGAAGAGCTGTCGGACGTGCTGGGCGAGGATTTCGGCGAGACCGAAGGCTTCCACACCGTGGCGGGCCTGGTCCTGCACCAGCTGTCGCGCGTGCCGGACGAGGGCGAAATCCTGCAACTGGGCCGATTCGAGGTGGAGGTCATCGACATGGACGACCGCCGCATCGACAAGCTCTTGTTCAAGCAGTTGATCAAGCCGGAAGACGAGGCCGAGGCCGTCGCGGCGCATCTGGAGCAGTGATGATTCTCCCTCCCCCTCGGGGGAGGGGGGCTGAGCCGAAGGCGAGGCCGGGTGGGGGCGGCCGGGCGACCGAGTGACGAGTCCGTGGAGCCTTGCCTTGCCGTCCCCGCCCGGTCGCTGCGCGACCACCCTCCCCCGAGGGGGAGGGAGAGGTTTGTTCTTGAAATCACCCAGCCTCTCAGGCATAGCCCCCGGTCTGGCGAGCAGACGCGCCGTTGGGGTCTCCCACGGCGCGGTTCTGTATTGTCTAGGAGCTTAGCTCAGCTGGTAGAGCACCGGTCTCCAAAACCGGGGGTCGTGGGTTCGAATCCCCCAGCTCCTGCCACTTCCCCCTGTTCCCGCGGATTGGGCCTCCCTATCTGCGGGGACAGGATCAAGCGTTTTCGAAGAGACCTCTAGAGCCCATGGCCAAGTCCAAGTCCCCCGGCGGACGCCGCACAGGCAACCCCGCCGCCGGCGCGAAGCCGCAGATGGCCGCAGCCGCTTCGGCCTCGACGGTCGCCGTCGACGCGCCGACGCCCAAGGTCCGTACCTCGCCGGCCCAGTTCGCCGGTCAGGTTCGCGCCGAGGCTCGCAAGATCGTCTGGCCGAGCCGCAAGGAGACCTGGATCACCTCGGTGATGGTCTTCATCATGGTGCTGATCGCGTCGATCTTCTTCTGGATCGTGGATGCCGGCCTGGGCTTCGCCTCGCGCTTCATCCTCGCCATCGGCCAATAAGCAAGGAGCCGCGCACATGACCGATGCAGCGCCCGAAACCAAGGCCGCCAACCCGCGCCACAAGTGGTACATCGTCCACGCCTATTCGAACTTCGAGAAGAAGGTCGCCCAGCACATCCGCGACCAGGCCAAGCAGCGCGATCTGGAAGAGTTCTTCTCCGAGATCCTGGTGCCGACCGAGGACGTCGTCGAGATCCGCCGCGGCCGCAAGGTCAACTCGGAACGCAAATTCTTCCCGGGCTACGTCCTGGTGAAGATGGAGCTGACCGACGACGCCTATCACCTGGTCAAGGACACGCCGAAGGTCACCGGCTTCCTGGGCGCCGCGGGCGGCACCAAGCCTCTGCCGGTCTCGGAACGTGAGGTCCAGGCCATCATCGGCGCCGTGGAAGAGGGCGTCGAACGTCCGAAGCCCACGATCCGCTTCGACATCGGCGAGACCGTCAAGGTCATCGACGGCCCGTTCGCTTCGTTCGACGGCCAGGTGGAGAGCGTCGACGAGGACGCCGCCCGTCTGCGCGTCGCAGTGTCGATCTTCGGCCGCCCGACCCCGGTCGATCTGGAATACAGCCAGGTGGAGAAGGTCGCGGCCTGATCTGGAATTCTCCCTCCCCCTCGGGGGAGGGTGGTCGCGCAAGCGACCGGGTGGGGGCGGCTCGGCAACGAGTCGCCTTTTTCTTTGAAGTGGAGTCCGGGTCGCCTTGCCGCCCCCACCCGGCTTCGTTGCACTCAGCCACCCTCCCCCGAGGGGGAGGGAGAGGCGTTGCTTCTCGCGCTCGCCTCTGCTAAACGCGCGCCTCCTTAGCCCTTGGGCCAAGGATAAATCCGTGGGAGGCAGCCATGCCCCGACCACGGCTCACCGGGCCTGATTGAGTTCAGGTCCACTGTAAGGAGAGACCAATGGCCAAGAAGATTCTGGGCTATATCAAACTGCAGGTGCCGGCCGGCAACGCCACGCCTTCGCCCCCGATCGGCCCGGCTCTGGGTCAACGCGGCGTGAACATCATGGGCTTCGTCAAGGAGTTCAACGCGCGCACCGAGAAGGAAGTGAAGGGCACCCCCCTGCCGACCGTGATCACGGTCTATCAGGACAAGTCGTTCACCTTCGTCACCAAGACCCCGCCCGCGACCCACTACATCAAGCAGGCCGCCGGCATCACGTCGGGCTCGAAGATGACGGGCCGCGAAGTCGCCGGCAAGATCAAGCGCAGCCAGCTGCGTGAGATCGCCGAGAAGAAGATGAAGGATCTGAACGCGAACGACCTGGACGCCGCGACCAAGATCATCGAAGGCTCGGCTCGCGCCATGGGCCTCAACGTCGTGGAGGGCTAAGCACATGGCCAAGCAAACCAAGGCTCAAAAGGCCCGCACCGGCGTCACGCTGGAGCTGCTGCCGTTCGCCGACGCCATCAAGCTGGTCAAGGACAACGCCAAGGCCAAGTTCGACGAGTCGATCGAAATCGCCGTCAACCTGGGCGTCGACCCGCGTCACGCCGACCAGCAGGTCCGTGGCGTCGTCAACCTGCCGTCGGGCACGGGCCGCGACGTTCGCGTGGCTGTGTTCGCGAAGGACGCCAAGGCCGATGAGGCCCGCGCCGCCGGGGCCGAGTACGTCGGCGCCGAGGATCTGTACGAGCAGATCAACGGTGGTCTGATGGACTTCGACCGCGTCATCGCCTCGCCCGACATGATGGCCCTGGTGGGTCGTCTGGGTAAGGTGCTGGGCCCGCGCGGCCTGATGCCGAACCCCAAGGTCGGCACCGTGACCCCGAACGTCGGCCAGGCCGTCAAGGACGCCAAGGGCGGCGCAGTGGAGTTCCGCGTCGAGAAGGCCGGTATCGCCCACGGCGGCATCGGCAAGGCCTCCTTCACCCAGGAAGCGCTCGAAGCCAACGTGAAGGCCTATGTGGACGCGCTGAACCGCGCCAAGCCGTCGGGCGCCAAGGGCACCTACGTCAAGCGCATCACCCTGTCCTCGACCATGGGCCCGGGCTTCAAGGTCGATCCGGCCTCGCTGACCGCCTAAGTCGCCCAGGCGATTGAACTGAAGACGGCCCCGGAGAGCGATCTCCGGGGCCGTTTTCGTTCGCGTTTGGCGGCTCGGCTAGCCGATGATAGGTTTCGGCTAGCTAGTGGCTATCATGTGGCTAGCCACTAGCTGGAGATCGCCAGATGGCCTTTCACGTTCGAGATGCGACGACCGACGCCCTGGTGCGCGAGCTGGCGCTGAAGCGCGGGTTGGGTCTGACCGAAGCCATCAAACTGGCGGTCGAGGCGGAGCTGAAGCGCGAGGCGAACCGGGTCGAGGAGAAGCTGGCGCGCATGCGGGAGGTCTCAGACACTATCCGCGCGTGGCCGAAGACGGGCCTGAAGGCGGACAAGGCCTTCTTCGACGAGATGTCGGGCGACTGATGTTCATCGACGCCTCGGCTCTCTGCGCCATCCTTCTTGACGAGGAGGATGGCTTGGCCTTCGAGCGTTGCATCGCGTCGACCGAGCGCTCGTGGACCTCCGCCGTGGCGGTATGGGAGACCGTGCGCGCCGTCGCGCGTGAGAACGATCGCGATATCCCGACGGCCTCGGCCGCGATCACGGCCTATCTGGCCAGATCGCAGATCGAGATCGCGCCCATCGGCGAGGCGGAGCAGGTTCTGGCGCTGGAGGCCTTCGACCGGTTCGGCAAGGGGCGGCATCCGGCCAGGCTGAACATGGGCGACTGTTTCGCCTACGCCTGCGCCAGGGCGATGAGCGCGCCGCTCTTGTTCAAGGGCGACGACTTCGCACAGACGGATATCGAGCCTGCCCTGAAGGGCTGACAGGTCGAAGACGGCCCCGGAGAGCGATCTCCGGGGCCGTCTTCGTTTGCGGTCATTGCGGTGGGGGAGGCGCGGCCGGCGACAGCTAAACTCCGGCGGCGTGAACCGCCGATCCAGCAATCCGACGGCGGCCGGACCACCAAGACCGCTAATAGGCGGCGGTGAAGCGGGCGCGGCTGTGCTGCGGGTTTTCCAGCTCGTCCACCATGGCGATGGCGTAGTCGGAGAAGCCGATGCGGCTCTCGCCCCTGTCATCGACGACCAGCTGGTCCGTGCCGGTGCGGAAGGTCCCCAGGCGCGGCGTTTCCTCGATGACGGCGGCGGGGGAGAAGAAGGTCCAGTCGATGTCGGTCTCGGCGCGCAGGTCGTCGAGGAAGGCGATGCCGCCCTGGGCGAAGACCTTCCACTCCTCGGGGAACTCCGGCGTGTCGATCAGACGGACGCCCGGCGCGACCTGAAGGCTGGCCGCGCCGCCGGTGACCAGAAGACGGGGGACCCCGGCGGTCTTCAGGGCCGACAGGATCGTCGCGGCCGGGACGTCGAAATGAAGGGCGCTGATGACCGCGTCCGAACCCTTGATGAGGGCGGCGAGGGCGGTCAGGTCCGAGGCGTCGCCCTGGGCCGGGGTCACGCCGTCGGCGGCGGGGATGGCTTCGGGCTTGCGCGCCACGGCGGTGACGGTGTGACCGCGCGCGGCCAGTTCCCTGGTGATTTCGGATCCGGCGCGACCGCTGGCGCCGAGGACGGTGATCTTCATGGGGAGGTCTCCTTGGGTTGGTATCCAATGGTGACCAGGTGTGATATTCATACCGGATGCACAAGAACGCACCTCAGCCTCAGCAGGTCACCCCACAGATACCGCCTGCCGCCTTGCACCTGCCCGACGTGTTCGCGCCCAACTGTCCGACGCGCCAGATGCTGGACCGGATCGGCGACAAGTGGACGGTGCTGGTGGTCCAGGTGCTGGACGAGGGGCCGATGCGGTTCAACGGCCTGAAGCGGCGCATCGGCGGGGTGTCGCAGAAGATGCTGGCCCAGACGCTGAAGGCTCTGGAGCGGGACGGTCTGGTGTCGCGCCACGTCTTTCCGACGACGCCGGTGACGGTGGAATATGCGCTGACGCCGCTGGGTCGGACCCTGGTCGGGGCGCTGACGCCCTTGATCGCCTGGTCCGAGGGGAAGATCGGCGAGGTCGAGACGGCCCGCGCCGCCTTCGACGCGCGCGAACCGGCCGGGTGGGCGTGAGCGTCAGGCGGTGAGGCGACGGCGCTGGATCGCCAGCGCCGCCCCGCCCGCCAACGTCAGGCCCAGCAGGATCAGCGCCCATTCGGACAGGGTGGGGACCGGGTGGACCGCCGCCACCGTGACGACGGGCGCGACGTTGCTTTCCGCACCGCTGGACTGGAGGCCGCCGAAGACGGCGTTGCACGAGCCTGGGCCGGGGCTGGGGTTCATGCCGACGCCCCGTGAACTGCAGATCGTGTTCGCCCCGACGACGGTCCTCAAGGGCAGAAAGTTGATGAAGCTCACCAGGGAGTTGGGATCTCCGGCGTCGTTGACGGTGTAGGGCGGTCCCGGCGTCCGTTCGAAGGTGATCACCGGCTGTATCGGAACGCCTGCCCCATCGGTCGCGAACTCGACCCGATACAGGGCCGTGATGGGGCTGGGTCCCGTCGTCGTCCGCACGCCGTCGCTGAAGGTGTAGGCGATGACGCCCGCCGAGTATTCGGCGTGGGGCAGGTTCGGGGCCAGCGGCGCCGCATAGGTCAGGGTCGCCGTCGCACGATGCGCTGATGTGAAGGTCGCGCACTCGCCGATCGTGCACGTCGTGGAGTTGCCGATCGTGTCATAGAGGCCGCTGGTGAAGGTGTAGTTGGTGGCCTGGGCCATGGCCTGGCTGGCGATGAGGGCGCCGGCGAGCGCGGCGGCGAAGATCAAAAGTCGCATGGGGTCACTCTGTTGCGGAAGGGGTTTGGCGCGGCTCAACGGTAGGCTTTGACGCTGGCCGGCATCTCCGGCGGGATGGTGAAGGTCGAGGGGGACAGGGCGCCGTTGCGGTGATGCTCCAGGGCGCGGCTGCGGCACTGGGACGGGGTCATGCCCCAGGCGGCGCGGAAGGCGCGGCCGGCGGCGGTGTGGCTGTCCAGACCCCAGCGGTTGAAGACGGCGGCGATCGGCTGTTCCGCCCGGGTCGGGTCGGAGAGGTCGCGGAACACCCCGGTCAGGCGACGGCGCAGGATGTAGCGACCGATGCCGCCGTGCGGCTCGAACATCCGGTAGAGGGTGGGGCGGGTGATGAAGAACTGGCGCGCGAGGATCTCGGGTCCCAGCTCGGGATCGTCGAGCGTGCGGTCGATGCGGCGACAGAGGGCGCGGAACTGGGCCTGGCGCATCTCGGTGCGGGTGGCGGGCGGCTGGTCGCTGGTTCGCACGGCGGAGACGATGACCTCGGCCGCGGTGCGGCTCCAGTCCAGGCCCTCGGCGACGGTCAGGTCCGCCCCCAGACGCCACATCTCCTCCAGATGTTCGCGCACCGCGATGCCGGCCTCGCTCTCGCGCGACAGGACCGCGCCGTGGAAGTCGAGCGGTTCCGCCAGCAGGGGCAGCAGAAGGTCGCGGTCGATGATGGCCGCCAGATTGTCGATCCCGTCGGTGCGGATGGCGACCGGGCGGGACAGGTCCATGAAGCCGACGTCGCCCGGCCGGACCTCTCGCTCGGCCCCGTCGATTGTCATGACGAAGCCGTGGGTGCGGTAGAATTGGACGTGGAAATGATCCGCGCCGGTGCGGGCGATGACGCCGGGATCGCGCACCATGATCGAGGCCGAGGACAGGGACATGCCCAGCTTGATCGGACCGTAGTCGTAGAGGGCGAAGTCCATGGTGTAGGCGGCCGCAACCTCGGGCGAGGGCGCCGTCAGGTCGAACATGGGCGCCATCAGCTCGCGACAGGCGGCGAAACTGTCGGCGTAGTCGGCGCCGATGTGGGCCGCGATATGCGGTAGCCGATCCGGTTGGGCGTCGTCGGTCATGTCGCGATCCTCATGGCCAAGCTTGTGGCCAGAATAGCTTTAGCGCGGTTCGGCGCGGCAATTCGACAAGGCGTCTCAAAGTGAAGCTGGAGGGCCGTCAGGTCTTGCGAGGCCCCGTCGAAACGGGGCTAACCCGATTGAAATTGGGGAAGCTGAAATGACGAAGACCTTGAAGCGGACGGCGACGCTGGGCGCCGTGGCATGGGTGGTGCTAATGTCGGCGGGACCGGCGCTGACGCAGGCGGTGTGCGCGGGCGTGAGCCAGACCTTTGCTTCCACGTTGCCGGCGGGCAGCACGACCGATCCGGCCCAACCGTTTTCGTGGGTCGCGCCTGCTGGGGTGACCAGCGTCGTCGTCCGGGCTCGGGGCGCCGAGGGCGGCCTCAGCGCGACCCAGGACGGCGGACTGGGCGCCGAGGTCTTGGCGACCTATTCCGTGACGCCGGGGGAGCGGCTCTGCATCGTGGCCGGCGTGAAAGGGGCCCCGGCGCCTCCGAACCGTGGGGCCGGCGGCGGCGGAGGGTCATTCGTCTTCTCATCGGGCTCTTCACCCTGCGTGTTGAGCAATGCGACCCTGGCCAGTCTCAGGGTGGCGGCGGCCGGCGGAGGCGGAGCCTATGAGTGGAACGCCGGCCTGCCCGGACGCGCGACTGGTCTGGGCGTCGGGATCTCCGGCGCGGTGACCGCGACGGGCGCAGCCGGAGGAGGACTGAACGGCTCGGGCGGCAGCGCCGATGTCGCGGGCGGCGGCGGAGGCGGTGGCGGGCTCTTCACGAACGGCATCGACGGCGTTCACGGCCGGGGCGGCCGTGCGCTGACCCAAGGCGCCGAAGGGGGGGACATCAATCCGGGAGGAGCCGGCCTTGGAGGCTTCGGCGGCGGCGGGGCCGGTGGTGGAGGCGGCGGCTACAACGGCGGCGGCGGCACGGGCGGTGGATCCGGTACCTGGCCCGGCGGCGGCGGGGGTTCCTACACCAGCGCGGCTCCGACCAGCGCCACGGACGGGGTGCGGAGCGGCAACGGCGAGGTGACGTTGTGCTACATGGCCGCGCCCCCTGCGGCGGTCCCGACCCTGACGGAGTGGGCGATGATCGGGCTGACGGGGCTGCTGGCCTTGTGCGGTCTGGCGGTCGTGGAGCGGCGGCGGCGTTTCCCGGCGAGCGCGGTTTAGGCCCGGCGCGTCACGCCGTCGGCGGGGCGCGGACGATGATCGGGCTCAGCAGGAGCAGCCCGCCGATCGCCAGCATTCCGACCAGCAGGACGGTGCCCCATTCCGACATCGTCGGGACATTGCTGACGCAGGTCACGGCGACATCGGTCACGCCGTAGGGGGTAAGGACCACCACAGTGTCGAGAGCGACGCCCGAGCCGTTCGTGACGGTGCAGGTCTGTCCCGTGGGCTGACCCGAAACCGTCACCGCATAGGCGTCGTTGAGCGTGACCCACATGGGGAAGGTGAAGGCGCCGTTGGCGCTGACCGTCAGGGGGGCGCCGCCGTTGTTCCGCAGGACCACGGACTGGCCGCTGCCCAGGCCGCTGACCGTGCCGCCGACGGTCGGGAAGAAGCAGAGCTGCAGGTTATCCATGGCTCGCAGACAGTTGCTCAGGCACTGTGGGCCGAAACCGACGCAACTGGAGGTGCAGGCATCCACGTTGTTGAAGGCCCCAATCTGGCATCCGAAAATGCACTGGGCATCGTCCCCGCACCCCGCGCCACACCGGTTGACGGCGCTGGCCTGGCAGGCGCTGCTCATGATGCCGTGGACGACGGGACGGGGAGGGACCTGGGCCTGAACCGAAGACGCGCCCATCAGCCCGGCCAGCGCCAGGACCGCCGCGAACAGTCCGCCGAGAATCCACCTGAACATTCAATCGCCCCCGCGATCGACCTCCGACCTGGAGGCCTCGAACCCTCACGCCTAGCCGTGCGGTCGCGGCCGTCCACACAAAACGGAGGTGCGCCTTCACTTTGAGACGCATGGTCGAAAATCGGACGCCGGACGGGCGAGTTTCGCGTTCGGCGCGGGTCGGGAGCGGTCTTCTGCGGGATCGGCGTGCACGCCGGTTGATTTACGCCCGTCTTCCTGTATAGAGCGCGCCTCTCCGTCAGGGCTTCGGCACTGGCGGTCCTGTCCGAGAACTTCGGGGCGAGGGGGTCACCTTCGCCGTAAATGCTGGAGAGCCCTCCAGCGCCGTGGGGAGATGGGGACGCAGACGACACGGTCGGCCCGGTTCCGGGACGGACCTGTCAGAGCATCCTTCGGACATTGCTACCCGGCCTGAACGCTTCGCAGCGATGCGCGGCGCCTTGGCCATCTCGCCGTCGGGAATAAGCCCGGCGTCGAACCTCAAGATTGGAGACCGCAATGGATCGCGCACAAAAGGCCGAATCGATCGAGTCGCTGAAAGGCGTCTTCGCCGAGGCCGGCAGCGTGGTCGTGACCCACAACCTGGGTCTGACCGTTGCGGAAATGGAAGACCTGCGGGGCCGTCTGCGCACCGCGGGCGGAGCGTTCAAGGTGGTCAAGAACCGCCTGGCGCTGAAGGCGCTCGAAGCGGAAGAAGGCAGCGACTACCACGGCCTGTTCAAGGGTCCCGTGGGCATCGCCTATGCCGAGAACCCCGCGACGGCCGCCAAGGTCACCACCGAATTCGCCAAGGGCAATGACCGCTTCGTCATCGTCGGCGGCTTCATGGGTGAGACCGTCGTCGACGTGAAGGGCGTGGACAGCCTGTCCAAGCTGCCGACCCTCGACGAAATCCGCAGCTCGCTGCTGGGCCTCATCAACGCTCCCGCGACCAAGATCGCCGGCGTCGTTCAGGCTCCCGCCGCCCAGCTGGCCCGCGTCTTCAGCGCCTATGGCGCGAAGGAAGCCGCGTAAGCCTTTCCATCTCCGCATACCCCTCTCTGAAACCTATCTATTCCCCGAAGGAAAACTGACATGGCTGACCTGTCCAAGATCGTCGAAGACCTGTCCTCGCTGACCGTCCTCGAAGCCGCCGAACTGTCCAAGCTGCTGGAAGAAAAGTGGGGCGTTTCCGCCGCCGCTCCGGTCGCCATGGCCATGCCGGCCGGCGGTGGCGGCGCTGCCGCTCCGGCCGAAGCCGCTGAAGAGCAAACCGAGTTCACCGTTGTCCTGGTCGACGGCGGCGACAAGAAGATCAACGTCATCAAGGAAGTCCGTGGCGTCCGTTCGGACCTGGGCCTGAAGGAAGCCAAGGACCTGGTCGAAGGCGCTCCGCAGAACGTCGTCGAAAACGTCTCGAAGCAAACCGCCGACGAGATCGCCAAGAAGCTGACGGAAGCCGGCGCCAAGGTGCAGATCAAGTAAGAACAGCCCTCACGGGTTATTCTTTGGGAAGGGCCGGTGGGAAACCACCGGCCCTTTTCGTTTGGGCGAAAGTCGGGGTCCGGCTCTAGCGGTCGCCGGTCGAGCGGGCGATGGCCGCGCGCATGCCCTCGGCGTGAAGGGCGCCGGACGGGGCGATCTTGGCGTTGGGGGTCTCCGCCGGGCCGTCGTTGCGGCTGCGGTCTTCCGGGCCGGTCCAGTGCGGGGTCTCGGCCTTTCTCTGCACGGCCTCGGCCAGATGGCGGGTGGCCGTTTCGGCGGCGGTCGTCTGGGCGGTCATGGAGCGTTCCTTTCGTTGGTTATCTGAAAGGAGCGGCCCGAAGGCGGGAGGCGTTCCGCGCTCGTGGCGGAATGACGCAACCCGCAAGCGGCGTCATTCCGCGCGCCGGCAACCTATCGCGACCGCGCCGTCATGATCTCGCCGATCCGGTCGCGCGTGCCCTGGATCCGCTCCAGGCGCGGGTAGCGGAGGCCGCCGGTGTAGTTCAGCTCGACCGTGCGGATGCGCTGGCCCTGACGCAGGATCAGGCGGATGGGGGCGTTGCCCGACTTGGCGGCGGTGACGGCGTTGCGGAGGACCTCGGCGGTGGCGACGCGGTCGCCGACGGCGATCAGGTCCCAGCCGGCGCCGATGCCCGCCTCGAACGCCGGGCCGCCCCACTGGATGGCGCCGATGCGCAGCGTCGCGCCGGTCAGGCTGAAGCCGAGGGAGTAGCGGAAGTCCGAGCCCCAGTTGGAGGACATCGCCTTTTCGTCGGCGTTCGGCTCCTCGACATAGATCAGGCGGTAGCCGCCGCGTTCCAGGCCATCCAGCGGGGCGACCGCGTCGGGGCCGGCGGCGTCCAGACGCGTGCGCAGGAAGGTCGCCCAGTCGTAGGGCTGGACCGCGTTCAGGGCGGCGACGACGTCGGCGAAGGTGTAGCCCTGCGGCGTCCACGACCCGTTCGTGCCTTCCGGCGAGAAGAAACTGCGGGCGAAGTCGTCCAGCGACTTGCGGTCGCGGCTGAGCTCGCGGATCAGGGTGTCGGCGTCCAGCCACATCAGTGCGGCTTCGTCATAGTAGTCGCCGGTGCCGCGCATCCAGGACGGCCACTGGCCGGGGATGCGGTAGCCCAGAAGGTTGTGGTTGTTGGTGTCCTGCAGGTTCCGCCACTGGCGGCCCGGCTGGTTCTGGTAGAAGGCGGCGCGGTCGGCCAGACCGATCAGGGCCTGGGTCTTGGTGTGCAGGCCCGCGCGGGCGGACAGGACGTCGCCCCAATATTCCGTCTGGCCCTCATAGACCCACAGAAGGCTGTTCTCGGTCGGGACATTGTAGTTGGCGGTCAGCTCGTCCGCCGGCCGCATGAACTTGCCGTTCCAGGAGTGGGTGTATTCGTGGGGCAGCAGCGCCCGGTTGCCCGCCGAGGCGTTCCAGCTGGTGAAGAAGTTGGGGCCCGCAGTGTTTTCGGACGAGCGGTGGTGCTCCAGGCCGATGCCGCCCAGCTGGTCGGTCAGGGCCAGCAGGAACTCGTACTTGTCATAGTGGCGCGAGCCGAACAGGCGGTCGGCCTGGGTCACCATATTGGTGTAGAGGCCGATCTGTTCGTCGGTGGGAGCCAGGTTCTCGGCATTGTCGGCGACGATGTTCAGGTGGACGTCATCGCCCGCCGCGTCGATGTCGATGCGGCGATAATGGGCGCCGGCGAACATGGGGCTGTCGACCAGGGTGTAGAGATCGACGGGGGCGAAGGTCGCCACGCCATTCTCAAAAGACGTGGTTTCCAGCGCCACGCCGTACTGCCAGCCCTCCGGCAGCTTGATCGAGGGGGCGAAGGTGATGCCGGTCGAGCGATAGCCGGCCGGGTAGAGCAGGGCCTTTTCCCACTCCATGTTGACGATCGACGGGGTCATGACGACGCGCCAGTTGGCGTTGTCGGACTGGGTCAGCCACTGGAACTCGGCGACGATCTCGGTCGCGCCCGCTGGCACGTCGATGTGGAAGGCGTAGGGATCGACCGCATCGCGGCGCCATTCGACGCGCTGGCCGTTCGCGGTGATGGTCAGGCCGGCGAACAACTGGATCGGGCCGGAATCGGCGTGATTGCCCGGCAGGTATTTCGGATAGAGCAGCGTCAGGCTGCGCGAGGCGACCGGGATGGTCTGGCGCACCGAGATGACGCGGTGGTCCAGGTCGGTGGCGTCCACCTCGTACTTGATGACGCCGGGATAGGTCGCCTGCGTCGGGGCCGGGATCTGGGGGCTGTCGGGGAAGCCGCCGATGTCGGGGGTGGTCGGGCCGCGCGGCGTCGTCTGGGCCGCCGAGGGCGAGGCGCTCGCGATCAGAAGGGCGGCGAGGCAGGCGGAGACGGCGAGACGCGACATAGGCTGGTCCAAGGCTGACGGCGGGGGAGCCGCAGAGGACGCCGGGGGCGCCGTCAGGTCAAGGTCTGGCGATGCAGGAGGGAGCCGTCGCCGTAGGAATAGAAGCGATAGCCGTCCGCGATGGCGTGGGCGTAGGCGGCCTTCATGGTGTCGAGGCCCGCGAAGGCGCTGACCAGCATGAACAGTGTCGACTTCGGCAGGTGGAAGTTGGTCATCAGGACATCGACCGCGCGGAAGGCGTAGCCGGGCGTGATGAAGATGGCCGTGTCGCCGTGGAAGGGGCGGATTTCGCCCTCCGACGTCGTGGCCGATTCCAGCAGACGCAGGGAGGTGGTGCCGACGCAGACGATGCGGCCGCCGTTCGCGTGGACGGCGTTGAGGGCGGCGGCGGTCTCGGCGGACACCTCGCCCCATTCGGAGTGCATCTTGTGCTCGGCGGTGTCGTCGGCCTTGACCGGCAGGAAGGTGCCGGCGCCGACGTGCAGGGTCACGGCGTGGGTGGTGACGCCCCTGGCCCGGATGGCGTCGAGCAGGCGGGGGGTGAAGTGGAGGCCCGCCGTGGGGGCGGCGACGGAGCCGTCGTGCTCGGCGAAGACGGTCTGGTAGTCCGAGCGGTCGCGGTCGTCCTCGGGTCGTTTGGCGGCGATATAGGGCGGCAGGGGCATGACGCCGACGTCGCGGATGGCGTCGTCCAGGACGGGACCGGCGAGGTCGAACTTCAGGGTGATCAGGCCGTCGTCGTGCTTGGCGGCGACCGTCGCGTCGAGACGGCCGAGGTCGCAGGCGGCGTCACTGGTCGTGCCGAAGCGGATATGGTCGCCGACCTTGATGCGCTTGCCCGGCTTCATGAAGGCGGACCAGACGTCGGGGGCGTCGCGGTGGTGCAGGGTGGCCTCGACCTCGACGGTCAGGGTTTCCCCCTCCGGCCCGATCCGTTCGCGGACGCCGGACAGGCGGGCGGGAATGACACGGGTGTCGTTGAAGACCAGGGCGTCGCCGGGGCGCAGGAAGTCGGGCAGGTCGGAGATGACGTGGTCGGCCAGATCGCCGTCCTTCACGACCAGCAGCCGGGCGCTGTCGCGTGGCTCGGCGGGGCGGAGCGCGATGCGGTCCTCGGGCAGGTCGAAGTCGAAATCGGCGGTCTTCATCAGGCGGGGCAAAGGCCACGGGCCCCCTCCTAGGTCAAGGGTCGCGGTCAAGGCGTGAGACCTTATGTCCGACTGACAGGCGCGGCGGTCTGGGGCAGGAGTGTCGTATGAAACTGATCGCCGCGCTCGCCGTCTCCGCCCTCGCCCTGTCGCTCGCCGCCTGCGAGGACGGGGTCACCGCGCTGCAGGGTCTGCAGGAAACGGCCGCCCAGGCCGAGGCGACGCTGGAGACCGTCAACACACGCACCGCCCAGGTGCAGCAGGCCATCGACAATCCGGGCGGCGCGCTTCTGGCCGCCGTGGGCGCGACCTTCTCGAAGACGGCGACGGACCAGCCGGGGGTCTATGTGCTGACCGACCTGCAGACCGGGTGCCAGTTCCTGGGCACCTACGGGCCGGACGGGACCACGGTGACCTCCATCGCGCCGCGCGTGGAGGCCGCGCCGGGCGGCGGGACGCAGCAGCGGTGCGTGGCCATTCCGGGCGTGGGTCGTCCGGCCGCCGCCGAGGCTGGAGCCAAAGCCGAGGGCTGACGCGCCGGTCGCTGCTGCTAGGCTGGCGCCATGGCGACGCTGGACTGGAAGACCGGGTTCGAGATCGAACTGATGGCCCCGGCCGGGCGGTCGCGGCGCGATCTGGCCGAGGCGGTGGCCGCGCGTATCGGCGGGACGGTCGAGCGGTTCTTTCATCCGCAGTCCGAGCCGAGCGCCGTCGAGGGACGGCCGGTGTTCGAGAACCTGACGCCCGGCTTTCGCGTGCGGGACGGGCAGGGGGCGTGGGTCGCCTCGTTCGTGGACGACCTGACCCTGCAACGCGATCTGGATCGGGAGCGGGCGGCCTTGCCGGGCTGGCGGCGGATCGTGGCGGACGACGGGCGGCTGTTGCGGCTGGTGGAGCGGCACTGCGATCCGGATGCGGAGGGGGACCGGACGCTGGAGCCTCTGGCGGCCCTGTTCGGGACGGAGGCGCAGCGGCATGAGGCCGGGATGGTGCGGGTGGTCGATGCGAACGGCCGCTCGGTGGCCATCGACGCGCCCCTGCCCGGAGAGCGGGAGCGGCCCTGCGAGATCGTGACGGCGCCGATCGAGGCGGACCATGAGGCGGTGCTGGAGAGGCTGCTGGTCGAGGCGCGGGCGCTGGGCTTCACCGTGCCGGTCGAGGCGGCGACCCATGTGCATTTCGACGGCGAGGCCCTGTGTTCGGCGCGGGCCGTCGCGGGTCTGGTCGAGGTCTGGACGCGGCATGGCGAGCCGCTGAAACGGCTGGTCGGGGTGAACCGAAACTGCGTGCGGCTGGGCCACTGGCCGGCGGCGCTGCGGGACCTGACGACGGGGCCGGGCTTCGAGGCGATGGACTGGACGGAGGCGAAGGCGGCGCTCGCCGGGGTCGGGCTGACGAAATACTGCGACCTCAATCTGGCGAACCTGCTGACCGGCCGGGCGGACAAGCATACGGTCGAGGTGCGGGTGCTGCCGGCGTCGCTGGAGGTGGGGCCCTTGATGGACGGGGCGGCCCTGTTCGAGGGCGTTTTGGGCTGGTGCCGGGACCGGCAACCGGGCGAGGCGGCGCCCCGCTCGCTGGTCGAACTGCTGATCCGGGCGCCGATGGATGAGGCGGCAAGAGGGCGCTGGCTGGACCTTGCGCGCCGCGACAACGCCGCTTTCGCCTGATCGATTAGGTCGTATAGTTTCAGCTTGGCCGGGGGCGGCCGTGACCTTCACGGAGACCAATCGATGACCAACCGCTTCAAGACGTGCGTCCGCCGCCTGTCGGCCGGGCTTCTGATGTCCAGCGCCATCGCCCTGGTGATGTTCGGCCAGCCCGCCCGGGCCATGGAGCAGCAGCGCGAGTATCAGGCCTTCTTCGGCTCCCGCTACAACTACTGCGACGCCAAGCTGGTGGGGGCGCTTTACGGTCAGGATGTCGAGGGCGGCAAGGTCATCATCGGCCAGAAGATCCTGAACGGCATCGGCGACAATGTGCCGGTCGTGCTGCGCGAAAGCCGGGTCCAGGGCGCCGTCTGCGAGTGGGAGGACACCGGCCTGTCCTACGCCGACGCCCAGACGCTGGCTGAGACCTGGGGCTTCTCCGACCCCTATCAGGCCAAGCTGAGGGCCGCCGACCTGTTCACCAACGGTCGGGAGCAGCAGGTGCGGAACGGGCTGGGCCAGTAGGTCGGCGTTGACCCAATGAGTCTCAACAGCGCGGCTCCGGACTATTTCTCGCCACGTCGGTGTTTGCGCGATCCTCCTGCCGAGGTTGTGCTGGCCTGTTCGCTATTGTCGGAAGCGGCGGACTTTCATGTGTTGGGAAACTCAGCCAACGCGGAGCGTCTGTTGCGCGACGCAGACATCAAGACTCTGACCGCTTGGACGGACTCGCTTTGGGGAAGTCGCAAGAACCATCCTGAGCAGGTGCACTTTCAGCGCTATCGCGTTGTTGAGGGCTCACCTGCGTACCTGCCCAAGTCTGCCCGGGTCGCGGTGCGAATGCCAACCTCGGCGGAAAAGTCCCAGGTCATAGAGCGTTGGGGAAGGCATTGCGTCTTCTGCGGAATACCTCTGATCCGGCCGGAGGTCAGACGCGCGTTCGCCAAGTGGTACCCTACCGCCGTCTCTTGGGGAACGGAGACCTACGGCCAGCATGCCGCTTTCCAGTGCATGTGGATGCAATTCGACCATGTCATTCCGCACAGTCGAGGAGGCGACAACTCACTTGAGAATATTGTCGTCACCTGCGCCGGCTGCAATTTCGGTCGAATGAGTTGGACGCTTGATGAGCTTGGCCTGGTCGATCCCAGGCTTGAGACGAGGCGACCGAGTAACTGGGACGGCTTGGAGCGAGTGTTTGCCAAGCCGCTTGGTTGACCCAAGGGGCCTCAGGCTGCAAACCCCCGCCCATGCTGCAGAACCTCGAAACCCTGGCGCGCGACGCCAAGTCCTGGCCCTTCGAACAGGCCCGCATCCTGCTGGACCACGTCCTGAAGAAGCGTCTGTCGGATGCGGATCGGGCGGCGGCGAAACTGCTGATCGACGCCGGCAAGGCGGACGAGGCGTTGGCGACGTTCGAGGCCCTGCGGAAGCCGGTGGTGCTGGAGACGGGCTATGGTCCGTCCGGCCTGCCGCACATGGGCACCTTCGGCGAGGTGGCGCGCACGACGATGGTGCGGAACGCCTTCCGCGCTCTGACGGGCGACCACTGGCGCACGCGGCTGATCGCGTTCTCGGACGACATGGACGGTCTGCGGAAGGTGCCGGAGGGCGTGCCGAACCCGGAGATGCTGCGCGAGGACCTGCATCTGTCCCTCACGCGCGTCCGCGATCCGTTCGGGACGCACGACAGCTTCGGGGCGCACAACAACGCGCGTCTGCGGGCGTTCCTGGATGGGTTCGGCTTCGACTACGAGTTCATGTCCTCGACCGAGACCTACAAGTCCGGCCGGTTCGACGAGACCCTGCTGACCCTCTTGGAGCGGTTCGACGCCATCATGGCGATCATGCTGCCGACACTGGGCGAGGAACGCCGCGCGACCTATTCGCCCTTCCTTCCGGTCAGCCCGATCACGGGCCAGGTGTTGCAGGTGCCGACGCTGGAGCGGAACGTCGAGAAGGGGACCATCGTCTTCGACGACCCTGCCGGCGGGCGCACCGAACTGCCGGTCACGGGCGGTCATGTGAAGCTGCAGTGGAAGCCGGACTGGGCCATGCGCTGGACCGCGCTGGACGTCGACTACGAGATGTCGGGCAAGGACCTGATCGAGAGCGTGCGCGAGAGCGGCAAGATCTGTCGCGCCCTGGGCGGCACGGCGCCGGTCGGGTTCAATTTCGAGCTCTTCCTCGACATCGAAGGCAAGAAGATCTCCAAGTCCAAGGGCAACGGCCTGACGATGGACGAGTGGCTGCGCTACGGCACGCCGGAGAGCCTGAGCTGGTACATGTTCCAGTCGCCGAAGTCGGCCAAGTCGCTGCATTTCGGCGTCATCCCGCGCGCCATCGACGACTATCTGAGCTTCATCGACCAGTTCCAGACGCAGGAGCCGGCCAAGCAGATCGACAACGCCGTCTGGTCGATTCACGCGGGCGCTCCGCCGAAGGTGGCATCGCCGGTGTCGTTCGCCCTGCTGCTGAACCTTGTGGGCGTGGCCAACGCTTCGTCCAAGGAACAACTGTGGGCCTATTTTGCGAAGTATCTGCCCGAGGCGACGCCGCAGACCGAGCCGACGCTGGATCGGCTGATGGGCCATGCGCTGAACTACTACGAGGACTTCGTGAAGCCGACGAAGTCCTATCGTCTGCCGGACGAGAAGGAGAAGGCGGCCCTGCTGGATCTGGCGGCGCGGCTGAAGGCCTTGCCGGCGGACACGACCGACAGCGAGCTGATCCAGAACGAGGTCTATGCGGTCGGCAAGGCGCATGAGTTCGAGCCGCTGCGGGCCTGGTTCGGGGCGCTGTACGAGGTGCTGCTGGGCGCATCGCAAGGGCCGCGTTTCGGCTCCTTCGCGGCCATCTACGGACTGGCGCAGACGATCGAGCTGATCGAGGCGGGCGCGAACGGGAAGCTGGCCAAGTAGCGACGTTCTGTCGGTTTGCGTACATGAACCGAAAATAACGGCAGCGCTCCGGGAGCCTTCATGTGGGCCAGCGCATTCTCACGCCATCGACCAACCTCGATGAATGGAGAGAGCCATGTCGAAGATCTTCACCACCTCGCTGGCCACGGCCGCCGCCCTGGCCGCCCTGGTTTCCGCCGCCCCGATGGCCGCCCAGGCCCAGGCCAACGGCATCACCAACTGTGACGCCCCGGGCGGTCGCCAGACGGCGGGCGCCGTGATCGGCGGCCTGCTCGGCGCCGTCGCCGGTTCGAACCTGGCCCGCAACGAGCGGACCGCCGGCACCATCGTCGGCGCGGGCGCCGGCGCCGCGGCCGGTTCCTACATCGGCTGCAACCAGCAGCGCGCGCGCGCGGCCTCGCAGGCCAACTCGTCGGGCGCCCAGTATCGCGCCGCGTCGAACCTGCGCATCCGCTCGGGTCCGGGCACCAGCTACCGTCAGGCCGGTTCGCTGTCGGCCGGCCAGCCCTTTACGGCCATCGGCTCGCAGGGTGAGTGGGTCCAGATCGCCGGCGGCGGTTGGGTGAACGCGAACTATGTTCAGCCCTATTAAGGGCTGACAGCGCCGGATGAAGTCAGGGCCGTCCCGAGAGGGGGCGGCCCTTTCTTGTTGTTACACACTCAGCCGTTCACCCCAGCGAAGGCTGGGGTCCAGATCACGGATACGGACGACCTGGACGGCGCATCGTCTCTGCTGTTCTGACCGTTTGAGTCTTCCATCTGGACCCCAGCCTTCGCTGGGGTGAGCGGAGGTTGGAAGGGGAGGCCTTACTGGCTCACCCACAGGATCCGCGCCATCCAGTCGATGTCCTTGCGGGGGATGACGCGGGGTTCGTAGGCCGGGTTGATCGAGTTCAGGGTCACGGCCTTGGCGGTCAGGGAGGCGATCTCCTTGGCTGTGGTCTCGCCGGTGGTGGTGCGGACGACGACGCGGTCGCCCTTCCTGACGTCGGTGCGGTCGCGATCGACCAGGACGCGGTCGCCCTGGCGGTACAGGGGGGCCATGGAATCGCCGGTGATCTCCAGGCTGAACAGGCTGGGGCCGGGCAGGGGCAGATCGGTCTGGTCCCAGCCTTCGCCGGTCGGCAGGCCCGCGTCGTCGAAGAAGCCGTCCGCGCCCGCCTGGGCCATGCCCAAGAGGGGAATGGTCGGGGCGCGCTGGTCGTCGTCCTCGGCCAGGGCCGCGAACTCCGCCAGCGACAGGCCGGCGATGTCCAGAACGCGTGTCAGGCTCTCGGTCGAGGGCCAGCGGGGGCGTTTCGCCTCGCCCGGCCCGAACCGCTTGGAGACGTTGAACGAGGTGGCGTCCAGACCGGCGCGACGCGCCAGACCGGAAACGGAGAGGCCTTCACGGCTCGCGATCTCGTCGAGCGCGGCCCAGACTTTGGCATGGGACAGGGGCATGGATTCCGCCTTTGTGATTCGGCGACACCATAACTAGGAATTTCGGCCTATTCCAGACCGGCCGCGCGACGTTCCTGCCAGGCCCAGAAGGTGCCGATGCCGATGGCGATCAGGACGCCGTACGCGGCCAGATTCACGACCGTGTAGAAGGACATCATCCCGCCGCGCAGATCGAACAGGGCGACGATGTGGCTCATGACGATGACGAGTTGCAGCGAGGCGGCCCAGATCGGCCAGGTCCGGCGGAATTTCCACGCCAGTCCGCCCAACACCAGCAGCATGAGGACATCGAGGGCGAACAGGCCGGGCTGCCAGCTCAGGTCCTGACCGCTGTCCGACTGGATCAGCATTCCCGCCATCCAGCCCAGCAGATAGGCGCCCATGGCCAGACGCTCCGGCTCGTCGCCCTTGGTGAAGGCGAAGATGCCGACCAGCACCATCGGCAACAGGCCGATCTGCGAATACAGGGTGTCCAACATGAAATCGCCCCCGCGTCGAAGGACGCGAGGGCGATCATGCTTCGAGTCTGCTCAATCGAAAACCGAAGTCCTCGACATTACCCCGAATTCACGCAGCGCGGATCGGGCGAACCGTGGCCAGCTTCTGCTCGACCTGCGGCGGCGGAGGGCCCTGGCCCCAGTCGGCGTCGTCGGGCTTGTCCAGCGGGCCGACGTTGTAGACGCCGTAGCCCAGGCGACGGTGATCCTTGGCCAGTTCGGTGTGGCAGGCGACGATGGCTTCGCGCGCGGCCGAGAGGGCGGCGATGGCTTCCATGGCCTTGGCTTGCGAGCCGGCGCCGGCGACCGGCGAGACCTTCAGCAGCGCACGGGCGCCGATCATGGATTGCACCAGGGTGGTCGCCGAGGTGATCGCGGCGTCGACCGCTTGTTCCGTCGCATACAGATCGCCCGCAACGCTGGCGACGACTTCAGTCCGATCCATGTTAGCCTCTTCCAAAAATTTACAATGGTAAAGGGATCCTTAACACGCCAAGGGCGAGATTGGTAGGACTTCTTTAACCATCGGAGCGAACGCGGGGCGGGTCAGGCGGAATGGTCGTCCATCGAGAAATGGGCGGTCAGACTGGCGATCGGCTGAAGCGGGTCTTCCTGCCACGCTTCAGCCAGAACGTGCGCCACGCGGCGGCCGGCGCGGGAGATTCGGGCGCGGGCGTAGACGTCCACCGGCTTGCCCGAGCGCAGATAGGCGGTGGTCACCGTGATGGGGCGGGGCAGACGCAGGCGCGGCCAGGTGTGAGCCACCTGGGCCACGGCGGTCAGCTCCAGCATCGCGGCCGTCGAACCGCCGTGCAGCGCGGGCAGCATGGGATTGCCGACCAGGTGATCGGCGAAGGGCATGACGACGGTCAGGACGTCGCCCTCCAGCTCGGTGCGCAGACCCAGGAAGCGGGCGTAGGGGATGGTGTCGAGCAGGGCGGTCATGCGCGGTCGGCCTTCTTCAGGTTCGCGCCGGGGCCGCGGCCGCCGTCGGACGAGATGACATAGGTGGCCTGGGCCGCCGCCACGGGGTCGGCGGGATCGTCCTCGAACGCCCAGGCGCGGACGAAGCCGATGGTGCGGGTGGCGCGATAGCAGCGGGCCTCGCTGAGCAGATCCACGCGGGGACGCGCGGGCCGCATGTAGTCGACGCGCAGATCGAGCGTCGCGATGGGCTCGTAGCGACCCAGCGCCGTCCAGACGGCCAGGCCGCCGACATGGTCCAGCATGGCGGTGACCAGGCCGCCGGCGATGACGTCCGTCTCCGGGTCGCCGACCAGATCAGGCCGCCAGGGGGTGCGCAGGCGCACGCGGTCGCCGACGATGCCTTCGAACACGAACCCCAGGGCGTGGGTGTGGGCGGCGCCGGACGCCAGCTGAGGCAGGAGGGTGGTCAGGAACGTATCGCTCATGAGACCGTCCTTATCGGGCGCGTCTTCGTGCGCAAGTCCCGACCCAGGCCCGTACCAGACCCATGATCCGTCCCGAAGACCTGCTGAGACCGACGCCCGCGGGCCTCTATTGCCCGCCGGGAGACTTCTACGTCGACCCGGTGCGGCCGGTGGATCGCGCGGTCGTGACCCATGGGCATTCGGACCATGCGCGGTCGGGCCACGGCGCGGTTCTGGCCACGGACCAGACGCTGGCCATCATGGCCGAACGCTATGGCGAGGACTTCACCACGCTGCGCCAGCCCGTGGCCTATGGCGAGACGGCGAGCCACAACGGGGTGGAGATCAAGCTGGTCCCGGCGGGGCATGTGCTGGGGTCGGCCCAGGCGGTGGTCAGCTATCAGGGCCTGACCATGGTGGTGTCGGGCGACTACAAGCGCCGTCGCGACCCGACCTGCGCGCCGTTCGAGCCCGTGCCGTGCCATGTCTTCATCTCGGAGGCGACGTTCGGCCTGCCGGTCTTCACCCACCCGCCGGACGGGGAGGAGATCGCGCGCCTGGTCCAGTCTCTGGGCCAGTTTCCCGAGCGGGCGCATCTGGTCGGCGCCTATGCCCTGGGCAAGGCGCAGCGGGTCATCAAACTGCTGCGCGAGCAGGGCTGGGAGCGGCCGATCTACGTCCACGGCGCGCTGGAGCGGCTGAACCGGCTGTACGAGCGGGAGGGTGTGGATCTGGGGCCCATCCTGCCGGCGACGGGTCTGAAGAAGGACGCCCTGGGTGGGGAGGTGGCCATCGCCCCGCCGTCGGCCATTCAGGACCGCTGGGCGCGGCGGTTCGCCGATCCGGTGACGGCCTTCGCCTCGGGCTGGATGCTGGTGAAGGCGCGGGCGAAGCAGCGGGGGGTGGAGCTGCCGCTGGTCATCTCGGACCACGCCGACTGGCCCGAACTGATCGCCACCTTCGAGGAGATCCGCCCCGAGGAGGTCTGGATCACCCACGGGCGTGAGGAGGGGCTTCTGCGTTGGGCCGAGCTGAACGGGACGAAGGCCCGCGCCCTCCGCCTGGTCGGCTATGACGAGGAAGACGACGAGGCGCCGGACGAACGGCCGGACTAGACTTCGATACTAGGCCGCGCGGCCCTTGCGCGCCGGTTCCGCGACGGCGACCTCGGCCGGTTCCGACAGGGCGGCGTTCATGGCCATGCGCAGGCGTTCCGGCTTGATCGGCTTCTCGACCACGGCGGCCATGCCGATCGACAGATAGTGTTTCGCGTCGTCCGGGTCGGCGTTGGCGGTCAGGGCGACGATGGGGATGTTGCGTTCCGGGCCGGTCAGGGCGCGGATGGCCTGGGTCGCCTGGACGCCGTCCATGCGCGGCATCTTGATGTCCATCAGAACCAGGTCGAACGGGCGGGCCTGAACGGCTTCCAGAGCCTCGACGCCGTCCTCGGCGGTCTCGGACGAGCAGCCGAACATCTCGCACAGGGCCTGGGCGACCACGCGGTTGGTGGCGTTGTCGTCGACGATCAGGATGTGGGGGTTGGCCTGCAGTTCCAGCTCGGCCAGGGCCGAGACGTTGGAGGCCTCGTCCTCGACCTTTTCCGACAGGGGCGCGGAGACGTCGAAGGCGAAGGTGGCGCCGCGACCGGCGTTGTTCTCGGCCCAGATCCGGCCTTCCATGCGCTCGACCACTTGACGGCAGATCGAGAGGCCCAGGCCTGCGCCGTCCGGGCCGGAGCCGTGGACGAAGGGTTCGAAGATGGCGTCCACGCGGTCGGCGTCCACGCCGGGGCCGTCGTCGCGGACGCGGGCCTCCATCTGGACCACGCCGTTCTCGGACCAGGCCTTCAGGCTGGCCTCGACCACGCCGTTGCGGGCGAACTTCAGGGCGTTGCCGATCAGGTTGTTGAAGACCTGTTTGATGCGCACGCCGTCGATGTCGGCGCAGAGTTCGGTGTCGCCCTCGTAGCCCACCATAAGGCGGACGTGATCCTGGGACGCACGCGGGGCCCACATGGCCTCGATGTCGTCCATCAGGGCGCGCAGCGGGGTAGGGGCCGGGCTCATCTCCAGCTCGCCGGCCTCGGCGCGCGAGAGATCCAGCGCGTCCTGAAGGATGCGCAGCAGCGTCTCGGAGGAATCGACGATGGTCTGGACGTGCGACTGGGCCGCCTCGGTCAGGGGCTGGCGACGCAGCAGTTCGGCGACGGCGAGGACGCCGTTCATGGGCGTGCGCAGCTCATGGCTCATGATGGCCAGGAACTGGGACTTGGCGCGGGCCGAGGCCAGGGCCTGGGTGCGGCTGTCGGTCAGGGCGCGTTGCTGTTCGGCCAATTCGGCGTTCTGGGCGCGTTGCTGTTCGTTGACGGCCTGGAGCAGGGACACGGCCGTGCCGATGCCGCGATAGCGTCCGCCGCGCGTGACGATGAAGCCGCGCATGAGCGAACCCGCGCCGCCCTTGATCAGGATGTCGCAGAACGCGTCGATGCGGACCCCGGCGTCGACCACGGCCGGCTCGGGATCCATGACGTGGGAGACCGGACGATTGGCGTAGAGGGCGTGGCCGAAGGGGCCGGCGATCTTGATGAGGAAGGCGTTGCGCTCGATCAGACCGACCGGGCGATCGTCCTCGACGACGGGGATGACAAGCGTGTCCGGCTCACGTTGGAACCGTGCGAAGACATCCGCCGCCGACGTCGTCGGCAACACGGGTTCGGCACGTTCCGTCAGAACTTCGATCGTCGGCATACTGGCCGAAACTCCCTGATACCGGTGGACAGTAGGTGACGTGACCCCCGTTTCTCATCCAGCCATAACGAGAGTCCTTTGGTGATCTGAACTGGGGTTGGTGGGGTTGGCAAGAGGCCGGTCAGCGCAGCCTCCAACCAGCGCAGCGGACCGGCCGATCTTTCCGCTGAGCGCATCTGCGTAGGCCTGCGGCGTCAGCCAGCCGAGCTTCGAGTGCGGCCGGGTTTCGTTGTAGTCGCGCCGCCAGGTTTCGAGCACCGCACGGGCGTGCGGCAGGGATCGGAACAGCGTCTCGTTCAGCAGCTCGTCACGCAGACGGCCGTTGAAGCTCTCGTTGAAGCCGTTCTGCTGAGGCTTGCCCGGCGCGATGTAGTGCCAGCCCACACCGGCGTCGTCGGCCCAGGCCAGGATGGCGTTGGACGTGTATTCCGTGCCGTTGTCGCTGATGATCGTCTCGGGTCGCCCGCGTCGCAGGATGATGGCGTCCAACTCGCGCGCCACCCGTCGCCCTGACAGCGAGGTGTCGGCGACGAGCCCGAGGCACTCGCGGGTGCAGTTGTCGATCACCGTCAGGATGCGGAAGCGCCGCCCGTCCGTCATCTGGTCGGACACGAAGTCCAGCGACCAGCGCTGGTTTGCGACCAGAGGAATCTCCAGCGGCCGCCTTGTGCCCATCGCGCGTTTGCGCCCGCCGCGCCGACGCACCGTCAGCTTCTCCTCGCGGTAGATCCGCTGGACACGCTTCTTGTTGACCGCATGGCCCTCGCGCCGGAGCATCACGTGCAGACGTCGATAGCCGAACCGCCGACGCTCCTGGGCCAGGGCCTTCAGCCGATCGCGCAGGGCGCCGTCGTCCGGTCGCGTCGCCTGATAGCGCACGCTCGTCCGGTCCACGCCCAGCACCCGGCAGGCCCGCCGTTCGCTCATCCCGTAAGCCGACTGCAGGTGCGCCGCCGCCGCTCGATGCGCAGCGGGCGTCACCACTTTTTTCCCAGCAGATCCTTCAGCGCGACGTTGTCCAGCATCGAGTCCGCCAGCATCCGCTTCAGCTTGGCGTTCTCCTCTTCCAGCGCCTTCAGCCGCCGGGCCTCCGACACGTCCATGCCGCCATACTTGGCCTTCCATTTGTAGAAGGTCGGCGAGCTCAGCCCGTGCTTCCTGCACAGATCCGCCACCGGAACACCGGCCTCCTGCTCGCGCAGGATCCCGATGATCTGCTCTTCCGTAAACCGTGATCGCTTCATTCTGTCCGTCCTTTCGAGGGGCGGACTCTAGCTATTCGTGGAGGAGTTTCAGGGGGTCACGTCATAGGGGATAAGCGTTTGCAAAAGGGTTAAGTCCTGAAACAGTCCGTTTTCGCCAGTCGGATCACGCCGGTCTCTTTTGCCGGATCGGTCCGTCTGGTGTAGAGACCGGTCGTCCTATTCATCCTTGTACTGAACCCGATGCGCGCGGCCGAAAGGCCGACCGCAGATCTGTCATGACCGATACTCAAATCCTGACCCTGGCGACCGACACCGCCCACGACGCCCTGGTCCTGTTCTCGGGCGGCCAGGACAGCGCGACCTGCCTGGCCTGGGCGCTGGAGCGGTACGAGCGGGTCGAGACGGTCGGCTTCGACTACGGTCAGCGCCATGCGGTGGAGATGGCGGCGCGTCTGCGCGTGCGCGACGGGATGGCGAAGGTCCTGCCGCAGTTCGCGAACCGGCTGGGACCGGACCACGTCATCGACCTGACCGGCTTCGGCTCCATCGGCGAGACGGCGATGACCACCGACCGGGCCATCCAGGTCGGGGCGCGCGGTCTGCCCAACACCTTCGTACCGGGGCGGAACCTGGTCTTCCTGACCTGTGCGGCGGCCCTGGCGGACCGACGCGGACTGGCGGTTCTGGTCGGCGGCATGTGCGAGACCGACTTCTCGGGCTATCCCGACTGCCGCCGCGACACGATCAGCGCCATGGAGCGGGCCCTGACGCTCGGCCTCGACAAGCCGTCGCCGATCGAGACGCCGCTGATGTACCTGACCAAGGCCCAGACCTGGGACCTGGCGCACGGGATCGGCGGGGACGCCCTGGTCGAGCTGATCGTCGAGGAATCGCACACCTGCTATCGCGGCGACCGCACGCACCGGCACGATTGGGGATACGGCTGCGGAACCTGCCCGGCCTGCGACCTGCGCGCCGCCGGCTGGCGCGAGTGGCTGAAGACGCGATGACCTATTCGGTCAAGGAGACCTTCCTGACGGTGCAGGGGGAGGGCGGCCAGGCGGGCCGTCCGTCCGTCTTCCTGCGCTTTGCGGGCTGCAATCTGTGGAGCGGGCGGGAGCAGGATCGGGCCGACGCGGTCTGCACCTTCTGCGACACCGAGTTCGTGGGCACGGACGGCGACGGCGGCGGCAAGTTCCGCACGGCCGAGGCCATGGCGGATCATGTCGCGTCGTTCTGGATCGGGCGGGACGGGGATCCGAAACTGGTCGTCTGCACGGGCGGGGAGCCGCTGTTGCAACTGGATGCGCCGCTGATCGAGGCGCTGCATGCGCGAGGCTTCGACATCGCTGTGGAGACCAACGGGACGGTGGAAGCGCCGGAGGGGATCGACTGGATCTGCGTCAGTCCGAAGGCCGCCGCGCCGGTGGTCCAGACGAAGGGGCAGGAGCTGAAGCTGGTCTATCCGCAGGCCCTGGCCATGCCGGATCGGTTCGACGACCTCGACTTCGAGCGGTTCTGGCTGCAGCCCATGGACGGACCGGATCAGGCGGCCAGTACGGCGGCGGCCATGGACTATTGCCTGCGCCACCCGAAATGGCGGCTCAGCGTCCAGACGCACAAATATATCGGGGTGAGATAGAGCGTCCCGGAGGAATTGGGATTTTATTCTTGGGCGGGTCTTGCGTTGAGCGGTGGAGTCCCCAACTCAGGTCTGGTCTTTGAAACGTCAGCCCCGCCGACACGCGCCCTGAGCGGCCGGCATTTCCGATAATCCTGCACTGTTCAGCGTGTTGGATTCGTCAAGTCGCTGATCTTGCTGACTTTCGCTTGCACTGTTTGCACTCGAAATTCGGGAAACAGTGCAAATCGGGTCGTGGCACGTTGGCACGTTGGCACGTTGGCACTCGAAATTCGAAAACAGTGCCACCGCCCGCCCGCGGCAGCCCCCGTTCCGTACCTAGCAGGTCCGGCCTTGGGCGCGGCGCTGTTCGCAGCGGCGTTGCTCGCGTTCCCAGTCGCGCTGTTCGCGATCGCGGCGGGCGCGGGTTTCCTCGTCCGAGGTGGTGACGGCGTCGACGCCGGCCCCGACGACCGCGCCCGTGACCTTGGCCGCGCCCCCGACGACCGCGCCGGCCGTTCCGACCACGGCCCCGACCAGACAGCCCTGAAGCATCAGCGAGCCTGCCAGGACGGCGGCGAGGGCGGCGGTGCGGGACAGCGTCTGGGTCATGCGCGAGGTCTACCGCGAACGTGGTGAACCAAAGATGACCTGAGCCCTACAGGCCGGCGACGCCCTTGCGCAGGACGGCGTTCATCCGGCCCTGCCAGCCGGGACCCGTCGCGCGATAGCGTTCCAGCACATCGGCATCGACGCGAAGCGAGATGGGGGTCTTGGTGGGCGCCGCCTGGGCGCCGCGGACCTTGGTTCGCGGAAAGGCCGCGAGGACTTCAGGCGGAAGAGACTCGGGTCCTACGGCGCGTTCGAAGTCCGCTTCCGTCCATTCCGGATTGTCCGGATCGGTCAAGTCGACCTCATGGTCGGGAAAGCCTTTGTTGGACCGGAACATATCGATTGAACTCCTTGTTTCGCGCCCGTCGAAGGCTGATTGCGCGAACGGCGCCTGAACGCAGCGTATAAACTAGGCAGTAGGCCCGGCCGTCGATCAACCCGAACGATCGAAAGCGGACTTCGTCAGGATAGGGATCGATCACCGTGCCCCTGATTTCGAAATCCTGCGCCCTCGCCAGGGAAATCCCGTGCTTGTCTTGATTGATCGCGTCCTTCGCCGGGTCAAACTCGAAGCTCATTGTATATACGATCTAACCGTTGGATATCAACCGATCTGGGCGCGGTGCCTCAGCAAGGCGTCGGCGAGGACGCAGGCGGCCATGGCCTCCACGACCGGAACGCCGCGCAGGGCCACGCAGGGGTCGTGACGGCCCTTGGTGCGCAGGTCGGCCTCGGTCCCGTCGCGGGTCACAGTCTGGCGCGGCGTCAGGATGGAGGAGGTCGGCTTGAACGCCACGCGGGCCGTCAGCGGCTGGCCCGTCGAGATGCCGCCCAGGATGCCGCCCGCGTTGTTGGAGCCGAACAGGATCTGGCCGTCCTCGCCCAGGCGCATCTCGTCGGCGTTCTCTTCGCCCGACAGTTCGGCGGCGCCGAAGCCCGCGCCGATCTCCACGCCCTTGACGGCGTTGATCGACATCATGGCGGCGGCCAGTTCGGCGTCGAGCTTGGCATAGAGGGGCGAACCCCAGCCCGCCGGAACGCCCGTGACCTCCAGCGCCACGACGGCGCCGATGGACGAGCCGGCCTTGCGGACGCCGTCCAGATACTCTTCCCAGGCTGGCACAACCTCGGCCGAGGCGGCGAACAGGGGGTTGTCGTAGACGGCCGAGAAGTCGACGGCCTCCGGCGCGATCCGGTGCGGGCCAAGCTGGACGACCCCGGCGCGGATCGTGACGCCGTCGCCCAGGACGCGGCGGGCCACGGCCCCGGCGGCGACCCGGCTGGCGGTCTCGCGCGCTGAGGACCGGCCGCCGCCCCGGTGGTCGCGGACGCCGTATTTGGTCTGATAGGTCAGGTCGGCGTGGCCGGGACGATAGGCGCGAGCGATCTCGCCATAGTCCTTGGAGCGGGCATCGACGTTGTCGATGTGGATGGCGATGGGCGTTCCGGTCGTGACAGGGCCCGCCCCGTCGTCGAAGACGCCGGACAGGATGCGGGCGACGTCGGTCTCCTGCCTCTGGGTCACGAAGCGGCTGCCGCCGGGTTTCCTCAGGTCGAGCCAGGGTTGGAGGTCGGCCTCCGTGAGCGGAATCAATGGCGGACATCCGTCCACGACACAGCCGATCGCCGGGCCGTGGCTTTCGCCCCAGGTGGTCACGCGGAAGAGATGGCCGAAGGTGTTGTGAGACATAGCCTGCCTCGCTTACGCGGCGAGGCGGTCCGGCGTCCAGACGCGGGTGAAGCGGGCCAGCAGGTCTTCGGCCGCCGACGGGGCGTCTTCGGACGGTTTCAGCGACACGAACAGGTGGCCTTCTGGGTGGGCGCCGCGGGCCGGCAGGCCGAGGCCGCGCAGGCGCAGACGGACCGGCATCGTCAGGCCGGGGGCGACCCAGGCGTCGCGGGGCCCGGCGTGGGTCTCGATCTCGACCCGACCGCCGTCGGCCAGGACGCGGGGCGCCACCGGCGCGGTCATGTAGAGGTCGTCGCCCAGAACGCTCATCCCGTCGGCGGGACGGATCAGGACGGGCAGATAGAGGTCCGAACCGTCCTCGGCCGCGCCCTTGAGGCGCAGATGCTCACCCGTCCGCATCCCGGCGGGGGCGTGGACGCGAAGGATGCGGTCGCCGAGCCGGACGGTCGTGTCGCCGCCGAGGACGGCTTCCAGCGGGGTCAGACCGACGACCGGCAGGGCGGCGGGGCGCTGGACCGGGGCGGCGAGGGCGGGGCGCGTGCCCTCGGACTGGATCAGGCGGTAGGCGGCGATGATCCGGCGGAAGCGTTCGGCGTCGCCGCCGGGCAGGTCGGGGCGCGCGCTCTTGACCGCCAGGCGGAAGGCGCGGGTCAGGGCGTCCTGTTCCGTCGGGCCGTGCAGGCCCAGGACGGCGAAGGCTTCGTTCAGACGGGGGCCGGGGGCGCTCATCCGCTCCATAGGCCGTGGGCATGGTCAATGCCGGGTTAACCGTGCAGGTCGGCGATGCCCTTGCTATAGGCGGGCCCATGACCAACGCCGCCATTCCGCCCAGCCCATCCCGCGAGGAGTACGCCCGCGACTACGCCGCCGCCCTGGCCGCCAACGGGGACGAGACGATCTTCGACCGGCCCGAGCCTACCGGCCTGTTCGTCGAATGGTTGGAGCAGGCGAAGGGGCATGAACCGAACGACGCCAACGCCATGGCCCTTTCCACCGTGGACGCTGACGGGTCGCCGGACAGCCGGATGGTGCTGCTGAAGGACGTCGATCAGCGCGGCTTCACCTTCTATTCCAACCGGGAGAGCGCCAAGGGGCTGGAGCTGGCGGCGACGCCGCGCGCGGCCCTCCTGTTCCACTGGAAGTCCCTGCGCCGTCAGGTGCGGGTGAGGGGCGTGGTCGAGCCGGTCAGCGTGGAGGAGGCGGACGCGTATTTCGCCAGCCGGGCGCGCGAGAGCCGGATCGGCGCCTGGGCCTCGGACCAGTCGCGGCCGCTGGCCAGCCGCGCGGATCTGGAGGCGGCGGTCGCGCGCGAGACCGCACGGTTCGAGGGGCAGGACGTGCCCCGGCCCGAACGCTGGACCGGCTGGCGGGTGATCCCGGAGGCGGTGGAGTTCTGGCGCGACCGGCCGTTCCGGCTGCACGACCGGCTCCTGTTCACGCGGGACGGCGACGGCTGGAGCCGGACCCGGCTGCAGCCCTGAGGCCTGACCCGGAAAAGTGTCGGCGGTTTTCCGACCAGGTCAGGCCGCAGACAAAAGAGCGCTAGGGTCCGGACTCATTTGGCCCAATAGGCGACGGTGGCGGCGATGAGGACGCTGGAGAGGAAGTTCGCGGCGAGTTTGTCGTAGCGTGTCGCGATACGCCTGAAGTCCTTGAGCCTGGCCCATAGGCGTTCGACGGTGTTCCTCTGTCGGTAGGCGACGACGTCGTAGGGGATGGGCCGCTTGCGCGAGGTCGTGGTCGGGATGACGGCCTCGGCGCGTCGTTCGGCCAGTCGCCTTCGGAGGTGATCGGCGTCGTAGCCGCGGTCCGCCAGCAGCCTTGCGAACGGTCCGGCCGCCTCGATCAGGGCGTGGGCCATGGTGATGTCGTTGGTGTTGCCGGCGCTGAGCAACAGCACACGGGGTCGCCCTCGATCGTCCACGAGGCCGTGGATCTTGGTCGTGCGGCCGCCTCTGGAGCGGCCTATGCCCTGGACGAAGGCCCCCTTTTTGCGCCCGCCGCCGAGCGATGGGCCTTGACCGAGGTGCTGTCGATGGCGGCCGAGGAGTAGATGCCGCTGTGGCCGGTCAGGGCCTTGAAGATGTCGTGCCAAACGCCCTGCCGGCTCCAGCGATTGAAGCGGTTGTAGACCGTCGTGTATGGCCCGTACTCCGGCGGGCAGTCCCGCCAGCGCGCGCCTGACTGCAGCATGTGCACGATGCCCGACAACACGCGGCGATCATCGACCCTGCGCGCCCCTCGCCGTCCCGTCGGAAGGTGCGGCTCGATCCGCGCCCAAGCTTCGTCGTCCAGCCAGTAAAGCTTCCGCATCCAAGGCTCCCTTCCAGAAGCCTTGAATCAGAACGCCAAACTCACCGCCAGACCTTATTGAGTACGGACCCTAGCCGGCGACCGGGGCCAGGGCGCCCTCGTTCTCTCTTCGCACCTTCTCCGCAGCCTCGTCGTGAACGAAGGGCAGGAAGGCGAACCGCTCGCCCCGCGTCACCGCCGTCGCCTCGTGCAGGATCGAGCAGGAGAACACGCAGGCCCCGCCGGGCGGCGGCCGATAGGTCCGCATCCCGAACTCCGGGAACCTCAGGTCGCCGCCGTCATAGTCTTCGTTCAGATTGATCGAGACGGCGAACCGCCGGTGCCGGGTCGCCACGGTCGTATTGTCCCGGTGCGGCCGGAAGAAGCCGCCGGTCTCCGCGTCGTACCGCGCCACCAGATAGCGTTCGATCCGCGTGGGGGCGAAGGCGAAGGCCTTCTCGATCTGCGGCGTCAGCCGTCGCGCCAGCCGCGCCACCAGCCCCTTCCTCAGGTCGCCGTCCTCCAGGATCACGTCAGAGCGTCGCTTGAAGTCCGGGCTCATCACCAGCCGGGTCTCCTCGCCGAACTGACGCATGACGCCCGACGGCTGGCCGCCCTGCCGACGATAGGCCTCGATCAGGGCCTTGCAGAACTCGGGCTCGAAGATGCGCGGCGTCATCAGGACCGGCGCCTGCCCCTCGAACCCGCCGTGCGACGAGGGCGGGGCCAGACCCGCGACCTGATCCGCCATCCGCTCCGCCTGATCCGACCGCTCCATGGCCAGAAGATGCAGCGCCGGGTCGATCAGCAGCCAGCAGTCGGTCTCCGCCCCATAGAGGCCGGCCGCCTCGCCCTCGGCGTCGAACAGGAAACGGAGGCCCGGAATGACGTCGCAGCGCCGCGCCCGCTCTCGGTCTTCGCCGACCACGACGATGAACGCGCTGGCCTGGACGTCGTCGAAGGTTCTGGGGCGGGCCCGGATCACGTCCGCCGCCGCCTCCGCTCCATCCGCTCGAACGAAGGCCACGACCAGATACCGGCCCGCCGCGCTGTCGAAGGTGAAGCGCGGGACGGCCGTGCCGGGCAGGGTGAATTTCGGAACCGGATCGCCGGGTAGAAGCGCCATCGCGTCACGATGGAGGACGGCGGCGGCGAAGATCAAGCCCGGCCGGGCGGGACGCGGACGCCCCGTCCGGCCGGAGAAGCGTCAGTGGCCCGCGTGGCTCGAACCGGGCGCGGCCTGGAACACGCCGCAGGCGATGCGGTCGCCCGCGCCGCCGATCGGCTGGGACACGTGGTCGTCGCGGTTGGCGTGAACGAGGAAGGAGGTCCCGTCGCCGCCCGTCAGGTCGATGTCCGTCGTCGGGGCATAGACCTCGGCATGGGCCGAGCCGTCCGCGTGGGCGAAGACGTTCTGCAGGTCGCCCAGGTCGGGACCGTCGGCGTTCAACAGGCCGTGGGGCAGCTTGTCGGGATCGGCGTGGTTCACATGGGCCCCGGCCGAGGTGAAGCCCGGCCCTTCGCAGGTGCCTACGGCATGCAGGTGGACCCCGTGCCAGCCCTCGGGCCAACCCTTGCCCTCGACCTTGAACAGGAAGCCGTCGGGGCCGGCGAAGGCGGTCACCGAGCCTGCGTCCCCGCCGTCGGCGGTGTGCAGGGCGGCGGTCGCGACCGCCGCGGGCGCAGGCGCGGGCGGCGGCGGGGCGGCCGTCTGGGCCAGGGCGGCGCCGGCGGTCAGCACGGAACTGGCGATGAGGGCGAGAGCGAGGGGGGAGGAACGCATTTCAGTCCTTTCACGGATCGCATCGGAAGAAGCGCAAACTTTGCCTCCCGACGCCTCGGATGCTAGAAAACCGGACAGCGGATCACGTTCCGATTCCGGCAAACTAAAGCCCAGATTCCTTGACCGACGACAGCTACGAAAACGCCGCACCGCCCGCCGGTTCGGGCGGCTCGGACATTTCCGTGATCACGATCGAGGACGAGCTGAAACGCTCCTACCTCGACTACGCCATGAGCGTGATCGTCTCGCGCGCCCTGCCGGACGCCCGTGACGGCCTCAAGCCGGTTCACCGTCGCATCCTCTATTCGATGCACGACCTGAACATGACGCCCGAGCGGTCGTATTCGAAGTGCGCCCGCGTCGTCGGCGACGTTCTGGGCCGCTTCCACCCGCACGGCGACGCCTCGGTCTATATGGCCCTGGTCCGCATGGCCCAGCCGTTCTCGATGGGTCTGATGCTGGTCGACGGCCAGGGGAATTTCGGCTCGGTCGACGGCGATATGCCGGCCTCCATGCGATACACCGAGGCCCGGATGGCCCCGGCCGCCGTGGCCCTGCTGGCCGACATCGACAAGGACACGGTCGATTTCCAGCCGAACTACGACGAGAAGGAGCTGGAGCCGGTCGTTCTGCCGTCTCGCATTCCGAACCTTCTGGTCAACGGCGCGGGCGGCATCGCCGTCGGCATGGCGACCAACATCCCGCCGCACAACCTGGGCGAGGTCGTCGATGCGGCCGTGGCCCTGCTGGACGACCCGAACATCTCCGACGACGCCATCCTGGACATCGTGCCGGGACCTGACTTCCCCACGGGCGGCGAGATCCTGGGCCGCACCGCGCCCCGCAATGCGCTCCGCGACGGTCGCGGCTCCGTCGTCGTGCGCGGCATCGCTTCGGTGGAAACCATCCGCAAGGACCGCGAAGCCATCGTGGTCACCGAGCTGCCGTTCCAGGTCAACAAACAGACGCTGATCGAGCGCATCGCCGAGATGGTCCGCGAGAAGCGTCTGGAGGGCATCTCCGACGTCCGCGACGAATCCGACCGCGCGGGCATGCGTATCGTCATCGAGCTGAAGCGCGATGCGTCCGGCGACGTGATCCTGAACCAGCTGTGGCGCTACACGGCCATGCAGTCGTCGTTCGGCGTCAACGTGCTGGCCCTGAACCACGGCCGCCCGGAACAGATGGGCCTGCGGAAACTGCTCGAGGTCTTCCTCGACTTCCGCGAAGAGGTCGTGGTCCGCCGCGTCAAGTTCGAGCTGGCCAAGGCCCGCGACCGTGGCCACGTCCTGGTCGGTCTGGCCGTCGCCGTCGCCAACATCGACGAGGTCATCCACATCATCCGCTCCTCGGCCGATCCGGCGGAGGCCCGCGAGCGCCTGCAGGCCAAGGCCTGGCCCGTCGGCGACATGATGGCCCTGGTCGAGCTGATCGCCGACCCGCGCACCGTCCTGGTCGAGGGCGACAAGATCAAGCTGACCGACGAACAGGCCCGCGCCATCCTGGCCCTGACCCTGTCGCGTCTGACGGGCCTCGGCCGTGACGACATCTTCGGCGAGGCGAGGGGCCTGGCCGACACCATCCAGGGCCACCTGACGATCCTGTCGGACCGCAAGAACATCCTCGCCATCATCCGCGAGGACCTCCTGCTGGTGAAGTCGGAGTTCGCCGTCCCGCGCCGAACCCAGATCGGCGAAGGCGACTACGAGCTGGAAGACGAGGACCTGATCCCGCGCGAGGACATGGTCGTCACCGTCACCCACGGCGGCTACGTCAAGCGCGTGGCGCTCAACGCCTATCGGACCCAGCATCGCGGCGGCAAGGGCAAGTCGGGCATGACGATGAAGGACGAGGACGCCGTCGTCGGCGTCTTCTCCGCCTCGACCCACACGCCGGTTCTGTTCTTCGCCACCAACGGCAAGGCCTACAAGCTCAAGGTCTGGAGACTGCCGCTGGGCGCCCCGACCTCGCGCGGCAAGGCCTTCGTCAACCTGTTGCCGATCGAGCCGGGCGATTCGATTATGAACGTCCTGCCTCTGCCCGAGGACGAGACGACCTGGGGCGACTACGACATCATGTTCGCCACCCGCTCGGGCGACGTGCGCCGGAACAAGCTTTCGGACTTCGCCACGGTCAACCGGGCCGGCAAGATGGCGATGAAGTTGGAAGACGGCGACCACATGGTCGGCGTGGCGCTCTGCACCGGCGAGGACGACGTCCTCCTGACCACGGCGCTTGGCCGCGCCATCCGCTTCAAGGCCGACGACGTCCGCGTCTTCAAGGGCCGGGACTCGACCGGCGTGCGTGGCGTCCGTCTTCAAGACGGCGACGAGGTCATCTCTATGGCCGTGCTGGGCCGCGTCGACGCGACGCCGGAAGAGCGCGCCGCCTACGTCAAACACGCCAACGCCATGCGGAAAGCCGCCGGCGACGAGGACGACACGACCCCGGACGCCGACGACGAGGCCGTCGCAGATGCGGCGCTCAGCGTCGAACGCATCGCCGAACTGGGCGCGGCGGAACAGTTCATCCTGACCGTCACCGACACCGGCTTCGGCAAGCGCTCGTCCGCCTACGAATACCGTCGCACGGGTCGCGGCGGTCAGGGTCTGACGGCCCACGGCCTAGGCGGTCGGGCGGGCACCCGCCTCGCCGCCGCCTTCCCGGTCGAGGAAACCGACGACCTGCTGCTGGTCACCTCCAGCGGCCAGATGATCCGCACCCGCGTGGGCCAGGTCCGCATCGTCGGCCGCTCCTCGCAGGGCGTGACCATCTTCCGCACGGCGGATGGGGAAAAGGTCGTGTCGGTGGAACGGCTTGCCGAAACCGGCGGGGATGAACCCGAGGCCGAGGTCGAGGGTGACGGCGCGGAGTAATCCCTCTTCCAGAGGGAGAGGGCTTGAGCGCCTGAGAGCCGACAGGCGATCAGACTTGCGCGAAAGGGTGAGGGGTTACGCTCTCACCCGGACGCACCGTAACCCCTCACCCTTTCGGCTAAGCCGCATCGCTGCGCTCTGCGAGCCTCAATCCCTCTCCCTCTGGGAGAGGGAAGCGTGAACGACCTCCTCATCGACGGCCTCCCGCCGACCGAGGCTGACCTCCGCTATCAGGCCCTGGTCAACTACGGCGCCTACACCTCCTTCCGCATCGAGGACGGCGGCGTTCGGGGCCTCGACCTGCACCTCGCCCGCCTCGAAGCCTCCGCGCTCGAACTCTTCGGCCTCCCCGTCGGCAAAGACCGCCTTCGCCACCTGATCCGCACCGCCGTCGCCGACCGGCGGGACGCCTGGCTCCGCGTCAGCCTGTTCGCCCCCGACATCCTGCCGCGCAGCCCCTCGGCCGAGGTCACGCCCAAGGTTCAGACCTGGATCTCACCCCCGCCGCCGCCTCTGGCGACCAGCGTCCGCGCCCAGGTCCGGACCTATGTCCGCACCGACGCCCACATCAAGCACACGGCCATCTTTCCCCTGATCAGCGCCCGCCGTCTGGCGCGACAGGCCGGCTTCGACGACGTCCTGTTCGCCGATGCGGACGGCCTGATCTCCGAAGGCGCCACCTGGAATGTCGGCTTCCTGAGCAGCGATACGGTCGTCTGGCCCGAGGCTCCCATGCTGGACGGCGTGGCCCAGACCCTGATCCGGGCCGGGCTTTCAACGGTCGGCCTTCGGTCCGCGATCCGCCCCATCCGCCTCGCAGACCTCGCCGCCTTCGACGCCGCCTTCCTCTGCAACAGCGCCACGCCCGCCTGTCCGATCACGGCCATCGGCGACCACGCCTTCGCCGTCGATCCCGACCGTATCGAACGGCTCCAGACGGCCTGGGCGTCGAACCCGGTTCAGGTGATCTAGGCCCGGCTCGCGACGCCTGCTAATCAGGCTCAAAGGCGGGGAGGCACAGCATGCGTATCGGGCTCTATCCCGGCACATTCGATCCGGTCACCAACGGCCACATGGACATCATCGGTCGGGCTGTGAAGCTGGTCGACAAGCTGGTCATCGGCGTCGCCCAGAACGACGACAAGGGCCCGTTGTTCTCGACCGCCGAGCGCGTCGAGATGGTTCGCGCCGAGGTCGCCCGGCTGGATGCGAACATCGAGGTCCAGCCCTTCTCGACCCTGCTGATGCATTTCGCCGAGAGCCTGGACGCCACGGTCATCGTGCGGGGCCTGCGCGCCGTCGCGGACTTCGAGTACGAGTTCCAGATGACGGCCATGAACCAGCGCCTCAATGACGACATCGAGACCGTGTTCCTGATGGCCGATCCGCGCCACCAGGCCATCGCCTCGCGACTGGTCAAGGAAATCGCCCGGCTGGACGGAAACATCGACAGCTTCGTCAGCCCCGCCGTCGCCGCCGCCGTGCGGAATCGCGTCAAACGCTAGAACCGGACCTCTCCGTTGAAGATCACGCCTTACGTCCTCGCCGCCGCCCTGTCGGTTCTCGCCCCGGCCGCCATGGCCCAGACCGCGCCCGCCGCGCCCGCGCCGGCGCCGACCGCCAGTGATTGGCGTACCGTCGCGCCGGAGAACCTGCTGGTCATCGACACCGCCAAGGGCCGCATCCTGGTCGAGTTGGATCCGCGCATCGCCCCGCGTCACGTCGAGCGCATCCGCACCCTGGCGGATCAGGGCTTCTACGACGGCCTGAAATTCCACCGGGTCATCCCCGGCTTCATGGCCCAGACCGGCGATCCCGAAGGCACGGGGCAGGGCGGTTCGACCCTGCCGGACATGGAGCCCGAGTTCACCTTCCGCCGGGGCCGCGACGCCGGCTTCGCCCGCATCGAGGGCGGCGCCGCCCCGACCGCCATCGTCGGCATCATCGGCTCCATGCCGGTGGTGACCCAGCCGGACGCCCAGATGATGGTCACCGCCGACTTCAAGACCGAGGCGGGCGGCCTGTTCTGCCCCGGCGTGGCCGGCATGGCCCGCGCGGGCGCCCCCAACAGCGCCAACAGCCAGTTCTTCATGATGACCGGGACCAACGCCAATCTGAACGGCATGTACACGGCCTTCGGTCGCGTCGTGTCGGGCTTCACCGTGCTCGGCGCCCTGAACGCCGGGACCCAGGAGAACAACGGCACGGTCGCCGATCCGGACGTCATGACCCATGTCCGCACCGCCTCGGCCCTGCCGGAAGGCCAGCGTCCGTCAGTCCGCGTGCTGTCGCCGAGCTCGGCCGCCTTCCAGGCCCGCGTCGCCGAGGTCCGCGCCGAACGCGGCAGCCAGTTCACCGTCTGCGACGTGCAGCCGGGGGTCGAAGTCACGGGGGGATGATCATGCGGTTGACGGCTCTGGCGATCGGTCTGGTTCTGGCGGGCGCCTCCGCCGTCCAGGCCCAGGAGACTTCCGCAACGGCTCCGGCGGCGGCTTCCGCCTCTCCGGACTGGCGCACGGTCCCGGCCGACAACCTGATGATCATCGACACCAACCGGGGCCGCATCCTGGTGGAGCTGGCCCCCGAGGTCGCGCCCCTTCATGTCGAGCGGATGCGGTTGCTGACCCGTCGCAACTTCTTCGACGGCATCACCTTCCACCGCGTCATCGACGGCTTCATGGCCCAGACGGGCGATCCGCTGGGCAATGGCGAGGGCCAAAGCCCGTACCCGGACATCAAGGCAGAGTTCACCTTCCGTCGGGGCCCGGAGACCCCCTTCACCCCGGTCGCCGCGCCCGCCGGGGCCATGCTGGGCTTCCTGCACAGCCTGCCGATCCAGACCCAGCCCACTACGCTGATGGCCACGACCGGCGACGGCAAGGTGCATGGCTGGGGCGCCTACTGCCCCGGCGTCGCCGGCATGGCCCGCGACGACAATCCCGACAGCGCCAACTCCCAGTTCTTCCTGATGCGCCAGCCCTATCCGGCGCTGGACAAGCGCTACACCGTCTGGGGAACCGTGGTGTCCGGCCTCGACGTCGTGCGCGCCATCAAGGTCGGGGACGGCGACAACGGGGCTGTCACGACCGATCCGGACCGCATGATCCGCGTCCGCATCGCCTCAGACCTGCCCGAGGCCGAGCGTCCGGTGGTTCAGGTGCTGGACACGGCCTCCACCGCCTTCCGCACCCTGGCGGACGAAACGCGGACGGCGCGCGGCGCGGACTTCTCCATCTGCGACATCACCCTGCCGGCTCAGGTCTCCGGAGCGCCGGCCCCCGCCGCCTGACCGCCACGACCCCGGCCCCGGCCGCGCCGCCGCCTCTGGGGCTTCTTCGCCTCGCGCATCTGCTGCAGCAGCAGGCCTTCGCGCAGACCCCGGTCGGCGACCCTGACCCGTTCGCTCGGCCAGGCCCGCTGCACGGCGTCCAGGATCGCGGCTCCGGCCAGCACCAGATCGGCCCGGTCCGGCCCGATGCAGGCCTCGGCCGCACGACCCTTCGGACCCATGGCCTTCAGCTTCCGTGCCGCCTGATCGCACTCGTCCCGCGTCATCCAGAGGCCGTCGACCCGGTCCCGCTGATAGCGCCGCAGGTTCAGATGCACCCCCGCCAGGCTGGTGATCGCCCCTGACGTCCCGACCAGATGGCCCCGGCCCGTGGCGAACAGCCGCCGGAACTCCTCGTCGTCGAACCGGCCCGCCGCCAGGGCCGCGCCCATGTCGGCGACCATCGCCTCGTACCAGTCCTCGTCCGAGTTCTCCGGTTCCGGATGCCGCTCGGCCAGGGTCACGACCCCCAGCGGCGCCGACATCCAGGCCACGGTCTTCATCTCCGCGCCCGACTTTCTCAGCCAGGACAGCTCGGTCGATCCCCCGCCGACGTCGATGACCAGCACCGCCTCCGCCTTCGGATCGAACAGGTTCAAACAGCCCTCGACCGACAGCCGCGCCTCTTCCGCCGGATCGATGATCCGCAGCTTCAGTCCCGTGCCCTTCCGCACCCGGTCGATGAATTCCTGACCGTTCTCGGCCTGGCGACAGGCCTGGGTCGCCACCGCGCTCAGCCGGGCCGAATCGACGCCCCGCCGCATGACCCGTTCGGCGCACAGGGCCAGGGCGTCATAGGCCCGGTTCATCGCCGCGTCGTCCAGCCGCCCGGTCCGCGACAGGCCTTCGCCCAACCTCACGATGCGGCTGAAGCTGTCGACCACGCGGAACCCCGCTCGCGCCGGACGCGCGATCAGCAGGCGACAATTGTTGGTCCCCAGATCCAATGCGCCGAACACGGGCGCGTCGCGACCCGACGCATCCCGATTGGACGCCCTCTGGACCCGGGACCGCTCGTCGCGCCGCCTTGGCGCGCCGTCGGGGTCCGGCATGGGCCGTACTTTCATGTGGGCGCAACCGGAACGGGCGCCCGTCCCGATCAGCCTAGACCCGTACAACCGTCCGCGCCAAGCCTATCTGTCGCGAAGATGAACGGGACGACCGGCATCCGGCTCAGGTGCGGGGTCGTATCCCTTCATCATGACCCAGTCCCAGATAGCGAAATTCGGCCTCGGCCAGATCGTGCGTCACCGTCAGGAGAGCTTCCGCGGCGTGGTCGTGGACGTCGACGCCGCCTATGCCGGCCCGGTCAACGAACCCGGCCCCGACGATCGGGACCAGCCCTTCTATCGCATCCTCGCGATGGGGGAGGGCGCCGGCTTCCTGATCTACGCCGCAGAGGCGGTGCTGGAGCACGACCCCGACATGGCCCTGTCGTCGGACGAACAGGCCCAGTGGTTCAGCCTGGACGGCCATGGCCATATCGCCCCGCGCGCCCAGCCGATTCATTGATCCAGCCGTTGGTTCTTCAGCGGCGCGGTTCTAGACTGCCCGCCCAAGGAGCCTGTCATGTCTGATTTCGAACACGTCTTTGAGAAGCCGCCCGAAGGCGCGGCCGCCGACTGGACCATTTCTCAGAACTGGCGCGCCTATACCGAGGTCGAGCACGACACCTGGGACACCCTCTACGCCCGCCAGATGGAGATCCTGCCGGGCCGCGCCTCCAACGCCTTCATGAAGGGCTTGCAGGCGCTCGACCTCAACACCGGCGGCATTCCCGACTTCGCCGTCCTGAACCCCAAGCTGAAGGCCCTGACCGGCTGGACGGTCGTCTGCGTGCCGGGCCTGGTGCCCGACGACGTCTTCTTCGATCACCTGGCGAACCGCCGCTTCCCGTCGGGCCAGTTCATCAGGAAGCCCGATCAGCTGGACTACCTGCAGGAGCCGGACATCTTCCACGACGTCTTCGGCCACGTCCCCATGCTGACGGACCCCGATTTCGCCGACTACATGCAGGCCTACGGCAAGGGCGGCCAGCGCGCCCAGAGCCTCGGCATGCTCAAGAATCTGGCCCGCCTCTACTGGTACACGGTCGAGTTCGGCCTGATGGACGAGGGCGACGGCCTTCGCATCTACGGCGCCGGCATCGTCTCGTCGGCGACCGAGAGCGTCTTCTCGCTGGAGGACGCCTCGCCGAATCGCATCGCCTTCGATCTGGAGCGGATCATGCGGACCGACTACCGCATCGACGATTTCCAGCAGGTCTATTTCGTCATCCCCTCGATCGAGGCGCTGAACGACGCGACGCTGGAGGACTTCGGCCCGATCTACGACCGGCTGAAGGGCGCTTCGGACATCGGCATCGAGACCATCCTGCCCTACGACCGGGTCATCACCCAGGGCACCCAAGCCTATGCCCACAAGGGCGGCAGGTTCGCGGCATGAAGCGCACTGTCACCCTCGTCCTGATCGCCGGCCTCGCCGTCACGGCCGCCGCCTGTACGGAATCCAAGCGCGCCCGCAACGCCGCCACCTGGGGCGATCAGGCCGCCGACATCACCTGCTGGACCTATGGCACGGAGACCTTCACCGGCCGCTCGACCGGCAAGGTCGAATACAACGATGGCGGCCGTATCGCCTTCGTCGACGCCGCCAACGGCCGTTACACCACGATCGATGGCGAATGCCGCGTGGTCTATCTGAACGAGGGCGAGGAAAACGCACCGGCGCCTGTCGCCGCCGTTTCTGCCCCGGCCGCTCCTGTCGCTCCGACCGTCGCGCCCGAAGCCGCTCCGGTCCAATAACCACCCGTGCACCCCAGCGAAGGCTGGGGTCCAGATTACGAATTCAGTCGGCTTGGGCAGCGCACCGGTTCTTCTGATCCGTGCGCCGTCTTTTCCATCTGGACCCCAGCCTTCGCTGGGGTGCACGGAACCTAGTCGTCCGCAATCAAACTCTTCGTCTTCGTGTCACGCATCAGCACATAGGTGATCAGCGAGATTCCGATCATCCCCGTCACGTACCAGAAATACAGGCTCTCGCGCCCGTCCAGCTTGAACCACAGGGCGACGTATTCGGCCGTCCCGCCGAAGGTCGCATTGGCGATGGCGTAGGGCAGGGCGACGCCCAGCGCTCGGATGTGCGCCGGAAACAGCTCGGCCTTCACCACGGCGTTGATCGAGGTGTAGCCGCTGACGATCACCAGGGCCAAAAGCGACAGGCCGAACGCCACCATCGTGCTGTTCGTCACCGCCAGGGCGCTCATGATCGGCACGGTCAGGAACAGGCCCAGCACGCCGAACGCGATCATCACGGGCTTGCGTCCCACCCGATCCGACAAGGCCCCCACCGCCGGCTGCAGCAGCATGAAGATGAACAGGGCCGCCGCCGAGATCTCGGTCGCCTGGGCCTTGGAGAAGCCCGAGGTGTTGGTCAGGAATTTCTGCAGATAGGTCGTGTAGGTATAGAAGGCCAAGGTTCCGCCGGCCGTCAGGCCGATGACGATCAGCGCCTCCTTCGGGTGCCGCAGCACCAGTTCGATGGCGCTGGATTTCGGCGCCGCGCGGGTCTCCTCCGACTGGAAGGCGCGGGTCTCGTCCAGCCCCCGACGCAGCCAGAAGACGATGACCGCAAGCGCCGCTCCCACGAAGAACGGGATGCGCCAGGCCCACTCGCTCAGCGCCGCCTCGCCCAGCGTCCGCTGCAACACGATCAGCAACGCCAGGGCCAGAAGCTGCCCCGAGATCAGCGTCACATACTGGAAGCTGGACCAGAAGCCGCGATGCCTGGCCGTCGCCATCTCCGACAGATAGGTGGCGCTGGACCCGTACTCTCCGCCGACGCTCAGCCCCTGCATCATCCGGGCGAGGAGCAACAACGCCGGGGCCGCGATGCCGATGGTCGCATGACCGGGCGTACATGCGATGATCAGCGACCCCGCGCACATCAGGCTGACCGACAGGGTCAGCCCTGCCTTCCGTCCCTTCCGATCCGCATAGATCCCCATGACCCAGGCCCCGATCGGCCGCATCAGGAAGCCGACGGCGAAGATGGCTGCGGTCGCCAGCAACTGCGCGGTCGGGTCGCCCTCGGGGAAGAAGACCGGCGCGAAATACAGGGTGAAGGCCGCATAGGCGTACCAGTCGAACCACTCGACCAGATTCCCGGCCGATCCGCCGATGATGTTCTTCAGGCGGCGGGCGGGGGGCATGGCGGCGGTCGTATCGGTCATGACCTTGGGTAACAGGCGTTCGCCGACTTGCCCATGCGTGGCCGCGCGACCGATCGCCTGATCGCCGTTTACCCAATCGAAATCGACTTAAGGTTGTATTCTCCGTGTCCGCACCAGCGGTCAGGGGAGACCGCCGTGGCGAACATCGACCAGACCTTCGCCGCCACCCAGGCCCCACCCAGCCTGCGTCGTGACGCCGTCTCCGCCTGGTGGCGCACGGGCCTCGCCACGCGCCTGAAGCGCCGCCGCATCGAGATCATGGGCCGCATTCTCGGCATCGACTTCTTCGACGGCCCGGCCCTGTCGATCTGCGACGTCGGCTGCGGCTCGGGCAAGGACTTCATCCGCCCGCTCGCCGGCACGCCCCACCGCCTGACCGGAGTGGACGTCGTCGACGTCGACCTCCAGCAGTCGAACTTCCAGTTCATCCAGTCCGACGCCGCCCGCATCGACGTCCCCGACGGCCTCTACGACCTGGCCGTCAGCTTCGGGGTCCTTGAACACATCGAGCCGATGGAGCACCTGTGCGAGGTGATCTCCGAGATCCGCCGCATCTCCAAGCGGTTCGCCGTCGTCGTCCCCTGCGTCTCCACCCGGCTGGAGCCTCACGTCCTGAAGTTCGGCTGGCCCCTACAGCCCGCCCGCGAACGCATCGACATCAACTACCTGTCCGACCAGGCCTGGCTGAAGTTCGCGGGCTTCTCCGAGGCCAGGACCCATCGCTTCGACTACGTCCCAGGCCTGATCACCAACCTGATGATCGTGGGTTAGGTCGCTGGGTCATGATCCGGCAGTGCTTCAGCCTTGGCCCCCGCCTCGTACGCCACTTTCCTGAGATGCCGCTCGATAGCGATGATCAGGAAGAAGAACATGACCGCGAGGAAGGCTCCGACGATCATCAAAGCCAACTGGAGGTTTGGGCCGATCTTCGCCCGTGTCTCCTCGCGCTTTGAGATTTCATAGTTGGCATCGGCCGTCTTCCTAGCGCGATCCGAGAAATAAAGATCGACGAAAGTAAAGTCTGCGCGCTCGAAGGCTTGGGCGGGGCTGACGATACCATCCGGGTAGACGGCCTCGCATCGCTCCACGTTCACTGTTCTCGTGATGCTGCAATCGTAGACATAGTAGTAGCCGCAGACTTGTGGGATGACACGCGTCTGTGGAACGGTCACGCAGCGTTGTTCGCTCTTGGTCGCGGCCTTGTACTGCGTCAGCAGCGCAACCGTCGTGCGGGCTCTCATGGCTTCGCCGACCCGGGCGAGCGCCATGGTCTGGTAGTCGGCGTTTTGCACCAGTTGCTGCACCGCCATGGCCTCGTCGGACAAGTCGTCGCCGCTGACACTCGCGGCGTAACTTTCCAGGCCATAGCCGAGATTGTTCATAAGGTCGGTGGGCGAAATCAGTTCGTCCTCCGCCTTCTTGTAGCTGTCGAAGGCGGACTTGTAGATCGCGTAATAGCGGGGCCAGAAGGTATCGACGAACGCCTTGTGTGTCTTGCGCACCTCTTCCGGTATCTCTCGCTCGCCCTCGGCATTGGCGCGGGGCGCAGCCTGCATGGCGCGGGCGATATCAGCGGATGCGACCTCCGTCGGCTCAACATCGACCTTCGTGCTGACGGCCAATCTCCAAAGCGCGTCCCCGAGGAAGAACATCGCCGCGAGAAGGCAGACGGTTGCGATGGCCAATCCAGCCACGCGGAGGATGGTCAGATAGATTGTCTCCACGCGGTCGAGCCGCGCGGTTGTCAGATAGTTCTTCAAGGATGGCCCCCGCCATGATTCTCGTTCTGGTGAACGCTAGCAATCAAGGGTTGGGTTGGCCAAGCGGCAAAGCTTGATGAACGGCCGTCGTCAGACTCGCTGGAACGGATAGAACCCCGACCCCAGCCGAAGGATCCCCATCAACTCGTCCAGCGCGCCCCGGCTCTCGTCGATCAGGGCCGGATCGGCCAGGTCCTTCGGCGCCAGGACGTCGCGATACCAGGTCGCGGCCCAGACGCTCAGCGCCCCGTGCAGCCCCTCGGTCAGCCGCATGTCCGCATTCGCCGCCGCCAGCTCGGCCTCGGTCAGCACGACCCGCAGACGCAGGCACGCCGGCCCGCCGCCGTTCCGCATCGACTGCCGCACATCGACATACTCGACCCGCCCGATCGGCCCGTTCGAGGCCGCCAGAGCCTCCGCCACCGCATGGCTGCGGGCATTGTCCCGCGTCTCCGTCGGACAGATCAGCGTCAGCCGATCCTCGTCCGGCAGGCTGACCAGCATGGAGTTGAACAGATAGGAGGAGATCGCATCGGCCAGCGGCAGGTCCGCTTCCGACACCTCCACGAACACCGGCTCGAACCCTTTGGCAGCGGCCCGGATCGCGTTTTGCGTCCCCGCCGTGTCCTCGAACGCCAGCGCGTGGTGGAACAGGGTGTCCAGCGCCCCAACGCAGACCACGTCGTTATGGAAGGTCCCGCCTGCGATGGCCGCCCGCGACTGCTGCGCCAGCACCGCACCGCTCGCCCCATGCCGCCGCGCCACCGCTTCCGACGCCTGCCGCGTCTGCCGGGCTGGGTAGGGGTCGTCCCACGGCTCGAAGGCGTCCCGCCCCCAGACCAAGAGGTTCACCCCCTCCGCCCCATGTTCGGCGCACAGCCGCACATGATTGGCCGCGCCTTCGTCCGCCAGATGCGCCACCGGCCACAGGGCGTCATGCACCGCGAACCGCCGCTCATCCGGGAACAGCGCCTCCAGCGCCCGCTTCGTCTGCGCATGCTCCAGCGACCGATGCAGGTTCGTATGCAGGTTCGCCGGCGTGAAATGCACCCGCCCGTCGCCGCTGTCGGCCGAGGGCGTCACCGTCGCCGCATTCGCCGCCCACATGGGCGAGGCCGAACAGGCCGCCGCCGCGAAGGTCGGCGCCTCCTTCCAGGCCTTTTCCAGCACCGCCGCATCCGACCCGGAGAACCCCAGCCCCCTCAGGAACGGGATATCCGGCCGCTCGTGCGGCGGCAGGACGAACTGCGGCAGACCCAGGTCCGCCAGCCGCTTCATCTTGTCGAGCCCCTGCAGCACCGCCGCCCTCGGGTTCGACGCCTGCCCGGCATTCAGGCTCGCAGCCGGATTGCCGGGCGACAGCCCCGCATAGGAATGCGTCGGCCCGATCAGCCCGTCGGCATTGGCCTCGACGGCAGTCACTTCAGCCCCCGGATCTCGCCCTCGATGTTCTTCACGGCGCCCGCCTCAAAGCTGGCGACCGGATAGGCGCAGTAGTCGGCGGCGTACCAGGCGCTCGGCCGGTGGTTGCCGCTGTCGCCCAGACCCCCAAACGGCATGTCGCCTGCCGCCCCGGTGGTCGGTCGGTTGAAGTTCACCACCCCCGCTCGGATCCGCCGGATGAAGGTCTCCCAGGTCTTCGGGTCGTCCGACACCAGCCCAGCCGACAGCCCGTACCGCGTCGCATTGGCCTCATGCAGGGCGGCCTCGAACGACCCGACCCGCGTCACCGACAGGATCGGCCCGAACATCTCTTCGTCGGGCACGGTCACGCCGGTCGTGTCGATCAGCCCCGGCCAGACGAAGGCCCCGCTGTGCTCAACATCCACCCGGCCGAACGGCTTCAGGATCTTCGCCCCCGCATCGACCCGTTCGCCCGCTCGGCCCAGCAGGTCCGCCGCCGCTCGCGCCGAGATCAGCGGCCCCATATAGGGCTCCGGATCGTTGTTCCACCGCCCGACGATCAGCCGGTTCATCAGGGCTATCACCGTCTCGATCACCGCATCGCCCGCCTTGCCCTCGGGCAGGATCAGCCGCCGCGCGCAGGAGCACCGCTGTCCGGTGGTCACGAACGCCGACTGCACCACGATGCCGGCCACGGCCTCCGCGTCCGCCGCATCCCAGACCACCAGCGGATTGTTGCCGCCCAGTTCCAGCGCCAGGATCACATGCGGATTGTCCGCGAACTTCCGCCGGAAATGCGCGCCCGCTGCGCCCGAGCCGGTGAACATCAGGGCGTCGATCGGCTGGTCCAGCAGGGCCGCGCCGACGTCCCGCCCGCCCTGCACCAGGTTGAACACCCCGTTCGGCAGGTCCGCCGCCTCCAGGCATTCGGCCATCAGCTGGCCGGTGTGCGGCGTCTCCTCCGACGGCTTGAACACGACCGTGTCCCCCGCCAGCAGGGCCGGCACGATATGGCCGTTCGGCAGGTGGCCCGGGAAGTTGAACGGCCCCAGCACCGCCGCCACCCCATGCGGCCGGTGCCTCAGGGTCGCCGATCCGAACGCCGTCTCCGCCGTCCGTTCACCGGTCCGCTCGTCATAGGCGCGGATCGAGATATCCACCTTACCGGCCATCGACCCCAGCTCGGCGGTGGTCTCCCACAGCGTCTTGCCGGTCTCGCGCGAGATCGCCTCCGCCATCGCCGGCGCCCGTTCCTTCAGCACCGCCTGATACCGTTTCATCGCCGCGATCCGCTCCGCGCGCGGCCGGTCGGCCCAGTCGGGGAAGGCCGTCCGCGCGACTTCCACCGCCGCCGCCACCTGCGCCCCCGACGCCTCGTTCCCGCGCCAGACCCGCTCTTCCGTCGCCGGATCGAAGGAGGCGAAGCCGTCGCCCTGTCCGGCGACCCACGTCCCGTTCAGGTACAAAGATCCGTCGGTCATCACTCACTCCGCTCATCCCCGCGAAAGCGGGGACCCAGTTCTTTTATGAGGCAGGCTGCGTCGGATTGAGGGCCGTGCTCACCCGATGCGTCCGCTCGCCCAAAACACTGGGTCCCCGCTTTTGCGGGGATGAGCGGAAGGTGGGAAGTCATGACTTCACCCGCACCACATCGCCGTTCCGCACCTTCAGCGCCGCCGCCGTCTCGGGCGACAGATGCACGGTCTCGCCCTCGATCAGGGCCTTGGCCCTGACCGCCCGGAACTCGCCCACGCTGTCCGTCGAGACCAGCGCCGGCAGCTCCGCCTCGAACTCCTCCGTCACCACGACGCTCAGCCGCCGCGCATCCCGCACCGTCCGGATATGATCCCTCGGACAGGTCACCGTCGGCCCAGCGTCGAAGATGTCCACCAGCCCGTTCGGCCGGAACCCTTCGCTTTCCAGCAGGGCCATCGCCGCCACCCCTTGCGGGTGCACCTTTCCGATCACCGCCCGCGCCGCCTCGGGCAACAGGTCGACATAGATCGGATGGCGCGGCGCCAGGTCCAGGATGAACTGCTTGTCCGTCGACCCCGTCATGTGGTCCGCCTGATCGAACGGCATGGGGAAGAATTTGTGCGCCACATGATCCCAGAAGGGACAGGCGCCGTCCGGCGTGAACACCCCGCGCAGCTCGGCCAGCACGGTCTCGGCGAACAGCTCCGGCTGCGCCCCGATCAGCATGTAGCGCGACTGGCTCAGCAACCGCCCCGCGCCGCCTTTGCGCCGATCCGCCTTCAGGAACAGCGACCCCACCTCGGTCCAGCCCGAGCATTCGTTGACCAGGGTCAGCGTCTGGTGATCCATCCGGATGCCCAGCGAGGGGCTCTGCGCCGGATTGTTCGAGATCCGGAACGAGAAGAAGGGCCGCTTCAGCCCCACGGTCGCCTTCACGCTGGCGATCCCGTCCACGTCGCCGGTCTCGCTCTCTTCCATCATCAGGGTGAACCAGCGCTCCTGTACCGGCAGCACCCCGTTGAAGCTGTCGCGGCTGACGTCCAGGCGTTCCGACAACTGGTCCGGATCCTCGGGCAGGCTGGTGAACCCCGGCCCCGACAGGATGGCCAGCTCCAGCAGATGATCCAGATCGGCCGGACCGGCGGGACGAACGACGAGCATGCCTACAGTGTCTCCAGACGCAGCCGTTTCAGCCGCTCCGCATCGATCTCGCCCGACGCGATCTTGCACAGCATCAGACAGGACAGTTGCGCCCGCTCGACGAAACTGTCGGGCCAGGCAAACTCTTCGGACGAGTGGATCAGCCCGCCCCGCACCCCCAGGGTGTCGATGTTGGGCAGGCCCGCGGCATGCAGATTGTTGCCCTCGCACACCCCGCCCGACGGCGACCAGGCGATGGCCTGACCCAGAAGCGCTCCGGTCTCCCGCACCGCCTCGAACAGGGCGGTCTGCGACGCATCCATGGGCTTGGGCGCCCGCGTCATCCCGCCGTGCAGGTCCAATGTCAGCCCCTCGAACGGCGCTGTCGCCGCGATCTCCCCGATCGCATCGACGACCCAGGCCGCGCTCTGCGCATCCGGAACCCGCACGTTGAACCGCACCACCGCGTTGTCCGCCACGACGTTCAACGCCCCGCCGCCCGAGATGCGGGCGACATTGACCGTCACCCCCTCGCGCCGCCCGTTCAACCCGTGCAGGGCCGCTGCGATCATCGCCGCCCCGGCCACCGCATTGGCCCCTTCGTGGAAGGCCCGCCCCGCATGGGCCGCCTTGCCCGTGACGATCAGGTGGAAATTCCCGCTGCCCTTTCGCGCCCCCGCCAGGGTCCCGTCCGCCAGGGCCGGCTCATAGGTCATGCCGATATGCCCGCGCGCGCCCAGTTCGGCCAGCAGCGGCGCCGAGGCCGGCGACCCGATCTCCTCGTCCGGCGACAACAGGACGGTCCAGCCGACCCGCTCCCGCTCCGGATGGGCCTCGAACGCCGCCAGCGCTCCCAGCATGACGGAGATTCCCCCCTTCATGTCGGCGATCCCCGGCCCGTTCAGCGAGCCGTTGCCTTGCGTCACCACGCTCTGGAACGCGCTCGTCGCCGGATAGACGGTGTCGTAATGGCCGGTCAGCACGACCTGGATCGGCGCCTCCGGCCGCGAGGTGATCTTCAGCGCATCGGCCCGCGCCTGGGCTTTAAGCGACCCATCGTCCCCGACGGTCGAGAATCCTTGCGTCGGAATGCGTTCGACGGAGGCGGGCAGGGTGGCCGCCTCGGCCTCCAGCAGGCCCAGCACCGCCTCCAGCCCCTCGGCGTGATCGCTGCCGGAGTTGACGTTCGACCAGGCGACCGCACGACCAATCAGATCGGCCTCGCCCCGCCCGACCAGGTCGAGGGCGGCCTGATCCTGTGGGAGAATCCGCATGATGGGACACTAGCCGGGCCAGGCGGAAAGGTGAAGCGAACCCCCAATGTCACCTCCCGATTCGCGTCGCGAATGGGGAGGACAGGTCGCGGGGCAGCGGCCAGGAGGGGGCGAGACGGTTGTCTGAGTGTGGGCTGGCAAATGCTCACCCGGTGAGACCGAGTCACCCTCTCCTGGTCGCTGCCCGCGACCTGTCCTCTCCAGCGCCGAAGGCGCCGGAGAGGTGACGCCAAACATCCCCCCGTTGCGTCGCCCGCCGTGTTATGTAAAACAGACTTGTCATTTTTTGGAAGGAAGCGACACATGAGCAGCTGGCTGAAGGCGATGAACCCCTCCACCCCGATCACCACCGAGGCCGAGGCCGAGCGCGCGGCCAAGGCCAGCGCCATCTCGATCATGATCGGCGTGGTCGTCGGTCTGGCCAGCCTGGCCTGGACCTTCGCCAATCCCTCGTCGGTTCACGACGCCGTCGCCGCCGCCTCGAACGGCGATCCGGCCGCCATGGCCAGCAGCGACATGGCGCTTCAGGTCGGTCTGTGGATGGGCGGCGGTCTGGTCCTGCTGCAGATCATCTTCGGCGCCATCCAGTGGCGTCGCCCGAACCAGTTCATCGCCATCCTGTTCATGGTGCTGATCGCCTTCGGCCTGGTCTCCAGCCTGGCCGCCCCGCTGATGGCCGCCTCCATGCCGAACGTGCCCGCCACCCCGATGTGGCAGATCGTCCTCTCGGTCGTGGTCATGATCGTGCAGATGGTCCTGCACGTCACCGGCCTGAAGGGCATCAAGGCCCTGGACCGCATTCAGATGGAACAGGCCCGCTAGGGTCCGGACTCATTTGGCCCAATAGGCGACGGTGGCGGCGATGAGGACGCTGGAGAGGAAGTTCGCGGCGAGTTTGTCGTAGCGTGTCGCGATACGCCTGAAGTCCTTGAGCCTGGCCCATAGGCGTTCGACGGTGTTCCTCTGTCGGTAGGCGACGACGTCGTAGGGGATGGGCCGCTTGCGCGAGGTCGTGGTCGGGATGACGGCCTCGGCGCGTCGTTCGGCCAGTCGCCTTCGGAGGTGATCGGCGTCGTAGCCGCGGTCCGCCAGCAGCCTTGCGAACGGTCCGGCCGCCTCGATCAGGGCGTGGGCCATGGTGATGTCGTTGGTGTTGCCGGCGCTGAGCAACAGCACACGGGGTCGCCCTCGATCGTCCACGAGGCCGTGGATCTTGGTCGTGCGGCCGCCTCTGGAGCGGCCTATGCCCTGGACGAAGCCCCCCCTTTTGCGCCCGCCGCCGAGCGATGGGCCTTGACCGAGGTGCTGTCGATGGCGGCCGAGGAGTAGATGCCGCTGTGGCCGGTCAGGGCCTTGAAGATGTCGTGCCAAACGCCCTGCCGGCTCCAGCGATTGAAGCGGTTGTAGACCGTCGTGTATGGCCCGTACTCCGGCGGGCAGTCCCGCCAGCGCGCGCCTGACTGCAGCATGTGCACGATGCCCGACAACACGCGGCGATCATCGACCCTGCGCGCCCCTCGCCGTCCCGTCGGAAGGTGCGGCTCGATCCGCGCCCAAGCTTCGTCGTCCAGCCAGTAAAGCTTCCGCATCCAAGGCTCCCTTCCAGAAGCCTTGAATCAGAACGCCAAACTCACCGCCAGACCTTATTGAGTACGGACCCTAGGCCTATTCCGCGCCCCGGTTCGGCCGTCGGTCCTGCGCCCCCGTTCCGGGGACGCGGGACTGGCGGCGCCAGCGGATCGACAGGGCGGCGTCGCCCTGTCCGCCGAACTCGGAGCTGATGGCCAGGTTGCGACGCACCTGCCAGTCCACGTTCACCGCCGCCCCGCCTTCGCCGCCGCCGATGATCTCCAGATAGACGTCGTCGGTGATGTAGCGCCCGCCCGCCACCGTCAGGGCCGAGGCCTCGCCCCCGAACGACAGCCGGTCCAGACCCGCCAGTTCGCGCAGGTTGCCGATCACGTCGAACCCGCCGCCGCCCGCCAGGGACGCCACGCCCGCCGCCAGCTGGGCCGCCTCGAACGGCGACAGCTGGGACGCCGAACGCCCGAACAGCACCTGCGACAGGATCTCGTCCTGCGGCAGGGCAGGGGTGGAGGTCAGCAGGATCTCCGGCCGCGCCGCCGTTCCGGTCACCCGGATGGTCGCGGTCAGGGCCGGGTCCTCGCGCACCGCCGACAGGTTCAGCCGGATGCGGTTCGGATTGGTCGACAGCGAGACCGAGCCCTGGTCGTCGAAGACGAACCGCTTGCCAGCGAACTCATAGTCGCCGCGCACGACATTGGCCGTCCCGGTCAGTTGCGGTTGGGCGATCGTGCCGCGAACCCGGGCGTTGACGTTGAGGAGGACGTTCAGCCCCCGACCCTCGACCCGGACGTTGCCGCCGCGCGATCGCAGGGTGATGTCCATGCCGATCTGCGGCCCCCGGCTCGGACCGTTCTCGGCCTCGACCGGATCGCCGCCGGGGCGGTTGATCTCGACCACGTCCATGCCGACGATACCGGTGGAGCCCGGCGGATTGGCCTCGATCCGGGCCTCGTCGATCTGGATCTCGCCGGCCAGGGTGATGTTGCCGTCGGCGGCCCGCACCACCGTCAGGGGACCGGACGCCCGGCCCTCGGCGATGTCGTTGTCGATGATCTTGAAGCGGCTCAGGGCCAGCTCGAAATTGGAGCCGGAGCCTTCGCGCAGCCCGATCCGTCCGTCGCCGCTGACCGTCCCGCCCGAGCCGTCGTTGGCCGTGAAGGTCTGGATCAGGGCGGTCGCGTCGTCGAACCGGGTGGCCAGGGTCACGTCGTTCAGGGTGAGGCCGACGCCGTTGTCGCGGAACCGGCCCTGCTGCAGGTTCAGCCGCCCGTTGATCAGGGGAGCCGCCAGTGTGCCGCCCAGGGTCGCCGAGCCGTCCACCTGACCGGCCAGGCTGCGTTCGCCGCCGAAGAAGACGTCCCAGATCGGCTGGATCTGGCCCTGCACCTCGACCTGGCCCGACATTGTCCGGGTCCGGGCGATCGCCAGCCGGAGCGGCGCGGCCGAGGCCTCGACCGGCAGGGTCACGTCGGCCGTGGCTCTGACCGCATCGGTCCCGGCCGCATTGGCCTGGATCCGCAGGGTATCGTTGACCAGGGTCGCGGTCACGGCCCCGTCCACCGACAGGCCTCGGGGCGCATCGACGCTCCGCAACTGGGCCAGGTTCACGTTCGCCGATCCCTGCAGGTCGTCGCCGGAACCGCGCAGGGAGATGCGGCCGGTGACCCGGCCCCGCAGGTCCGGCGCGATGGAACCCAGCTCGACGCTGGTCAGGTCGGCCTGGATCACGGCCGCGTCGGAATCCTGACGCACCTCGCCCATGAGGACGCCGCCGCCGACCGACAGATCGACACGGGCCACGCGACCGTCTCCGGCCAGGGCTATGACGGCGGGATTGCGGGTCGAGAAGGCGACTTCCCGCACCCTGCCGGCCCCGCTCAGGGTCACGCTCTGCGCCTCGCCTTGGCGGGAGTAGACGCCGGACCCGTCGAAGCCCATCGGCGTCCCGCCCCCGACATCGGCCTTCAGGGTGAAGGGCAGCCGGTTCAGCGTGCCGCGTCCGTCCAGCTCGAAGGTGCGGATCAGATAGGTCGAGTTGGCCAGGCGCACGTTCGTCCCGGTCACGTCCAGGATGGCCGTGTCGTCGCCCGCTCCCTCGGTCAGCCGGATGCGTCCGTCCGCCGTGCCGGAGGCCAGGAAGGCGCCGGGTCGGGCGGTGAAGGTCAGGTCGGCGCTGGACGGCGTATTGTTCGCCAGAGCCATCGAGCCCTGCGCCGTCACGCCCCCGGCGTTCAGGTCCACCTCCGACAGCCGGATGCGGTTGCCGCCGAGGAAGAAGTTCCCCGCGGCTCTGGCGGGCCCATAGTTCGATCCGGCCGTCATCACGACCCGGCCGTCCGAGGCGTCCTCGCCCTTGCGGAAGCTGAGCACCAGATCGGCCTGGGTCAGGGTCAGCGGTCCCGCCGCGATACTGCCGAAGCCGGCGGTCAGATCGACGCGCGGCTGGGCCAGGGTGCCGGTCAGGGCGCCTTCGCCGGTCATCGCGCCGTCGATGGCCACGGGACCCACGCCGAAGGGCCCGCGAGCATTCCAGTTCAACGCCAGCCGCAGCCGTCCCTGCGGCTCGATCAGTCCGCGAGCGGCGGCGGTTCCCGCGGCGCCGGTCAGCAGGCCTTGCTCGATGGCGATCGCGCCGCCGTTCAGATTGCCGGCCAGTTGCAGCCGGGGCGTCTGGCCCAGCAGACGATCCAGTTCCTCCATCCCGGTCGCCATTCGCCCGCCGCGACCGTCGAAGCTCAGGACCCAGGGGGCGCCGCTGCGGGCGGAGGAGGCCTGGATCGGTCCTCCGAAGGTCCCTTTGGCGCCGGGCCGGATGCGGCCGATGTCGGTGATCTCGGCCCGGCCCCGGAAGCTCAAGCCCCCGGTCAGACCGCGTCCGCCCGACCCGTTCAGCGTCAGGGCCTGACCCCGCACGTCGATCTTCTGGAGCAGGATCGCCCCGTCCACGCCTCGCGACGCCTCGAACGAAGCGCGGGGAGCCGCGCCCAGCAGCGCCCCGACGACGCCTTCGCTGCGACCGCCCGTGACGGCCAGATCGCCGGCCAGTCCGATCCGTCCCCGGTCGGCGGTGATGTCCAGCGGACCCGCGATGGCCGTGGCCGCGTAGCTGGCCAGATCGGCCTGCATCAACCGGACATCGCCATCCAGCTCCCACCGCTCGGCATCGCCGGTGAAGACGCCGGTATAGGTCGCCGCCCCCCCGCTGGTCGCCCCGACCAGCCGGGTGACCGAGCCGGTCGACAGGGTCAGGGTGATCCCGTCCGGCGCACTGCGATCATTCAGATGGATCAGGCCCTGGGCGCTGGACTGAAGGTTCTCCGAGGTCAGTTGCCAGGCCATGCCCTGAACGCCTTCGCGGTCCGAGGCGGGGATGGTGGCGAAGCCGAAGCGGGCGGTGCGACCGATCCGCTCGACGAAGGGTTGAAGCAGGTCCGAACCGCTGAAGTCGAAATAGCCCGAGATGCGCGATCCCTTGGCGCCATAGCGGCCCTGCACCGTCAGCGGCGTGAACTCGCCCGTCCGCACCACGGCATTGACGATCTCGCCGTTCACCAGAGCCGAGGCGAAGAAGGGCTGGTTCGGCGAATAGCCCAGCGATCCCGCCAGCGGTCCGCCCTGGGCCTCGTTGGCCCGCAGGTTCAGACGCAGGTCCTCGGGCTTGGAGCCCAGGGTCGCGGCGATCCGCAGAAAGTCGCCCGGCCGGTTCAGGCTGTAGGCGCTGACATTGGCGACCTTGTCGCCGGCGCGGGGCACAAGCGCGTCGCCGGTCAGCCGCCAGCGACCGTACTCCTGAGAAAAGCCTTCCAGCAGTTCGATGTCGGCGGTGAACTTGTCGATGTCGACGCTGATCGGCATCGGTTGCGGCGGCTTGCCGTCCGGCGGTTCGACTTCGGGACGGCGGATCAGGCGGATCGACCGCGCCGTGATCTCGCTGGCGTGGAACCGGCGGGTGATCAGCGGCCAGTAGCTCCAGTCCACGCGAACGTCGTGGGCCTCCAGCCAGACGCCCTTTTCGTCGGTGATGGTGACGCGACTGAGGGTGAAGTCGTCGAACAGGTCGCCTTGCAGCCCTTCGACATTGATGCGGCCGTAGCGGCTGATCTTCTTGCCGGCGACGAAGCTGGTGACCAGCTCCCGCCCTGCGTCGGACACCAGATACATCCGCCCCCCGACCGCCAGGAGCAGGGTCAGGGCCAGAAGGCCGACCAGGGCGAACCCGCCGAAGAAGGCGAAGGCCTGAAGCCGGGTGCGACGCCGCTTCTCGGCCTTGGCCGGGGGCTCGATCTCGGCGGCGATGTCCTCGGGCGTGACGACGTCTTCAGGCGGCCGGACTTCGACCGGCTTCTTCTTTCGGACCGAGGGGACGCGACGTGACGGCTTGGGGGTCGGATCGGTCAAAACGCCTGACCGATGCTGACGTAGACCTGGAAGTTCGCGTCGCCTTCACGCTTGTCGAGGGGGAAGGCGATGTCGGCGCGGATCGGGCCGAAGGACAGGTTGTAGCGGGCGCCGATGCCCACCGCGTAGCGCAGGTTCGAGAAGTCGGGCGTCTCCGCGAAGCCGATGGCCCCGGCGTCGACGAAGCCGACCACGCCGAAGCCCTTGCCGAGATCGTGCCGGGCCTCGGCGGAAACCTCGAACAGGGAGATGCCGCCGCGCGGCGTGTTGTCGGGCAGCCGCGGCCCGACGCCCTGGTACTGGTACCCGCGCACCGACCCGCCGCCGCCTGAGTAGAATAGGCGATCCGACGGCACGCTGAGCTCTGAGCCGCCGATGATGGAGCCCAGCCGAATCCGGCCGGCCAGGACGGTGCGGGCGTTGTCCTGAATCGGCATATAGGCGGTGCCCTGCGCCTCGGTGCGGAGGAACAGGATGGTGTCCTCGCCGGTCACGGCGGTCGGCTGGACGTTCAGCGTCATCCGCCAGCCGGTCGTCGGGTTCAGCGGATCGTTCGACTGGTCGATATAGGCGCTGCCCCGGCCGGTCAGGATGGCCAGATCGCGGTCGAAGCTGATCGGCGCCTGGGTGATCGGGTCGAACCGGGTCTCGCTGTAGCGACCCGCGTCCAGACCGACGCCGTAGCTGTAGAAGGAGGTCTTGCCGATCCTCTGACGCAGGTCGGCGGCCAGCACGACGGCGGTCCGCACATAGGCGTTGGTGTCCTCGTTCACCACGGCGCTGGACAGGGCCAGGGTTTCGCCCGGCGTCCGCCAGTGGGGCAGGGACAGGGACGCGCCGATGCGGCTGTCGATCGTCGCCAGACGCGCCTCGAACCGGAGGGCGTCAGCCCGGCCGAAGCGGTTGTACCAGGTCCAGATGCCGTTCACGCCGGAGCCGTCGGCGGTGGAGAGGGTGGCGCCCGCCTCCAGAATGCGGCGCGGCCGGTCGGTCAGGGTGACCACGACCGGACGGTTGCCCTCCGGCGTGGTCTGATCCGCCGCGGTCAGGGCCACGGCCACGCCGTCATAGACCCCGGTCTCCAGAAGCCGGCGTTCCAGCTCGGCGACCTGTTCGGGGTCGTAGCGCTGGCCTTCCTGCCAGGGCGCGAGGTCCATGACCCATTCGGGATTGGTGGGACCGCGCGTCTCCACCCGGACGCCGTCCAGCCTGACCAATGGGCCGGCGTTGATGTTGAAGGTCGGGGCGACCGTCATGGCGGCGTGGTCGACGACGACCCGGCGGGGCTGGGTCACGGCGTCGGGATAGCCCTGTCGCGCCAGGCTGGCGACGACCCGGCCTTCGCCCGCGATGACGTCGGCCGCGCGGCCCGGATCGCCGGGCTTGAGCCGCACCTCGGTCTGGGCGGTGCGGACGACTTCGGGCTCCGGCTCGGCCTCGACCCAGTGGATGATCGGCTGGGTCAGGACGAAGCGCGGACCCGGCGTGATCTCGACGATGGCGACCGGGTTCTCCTCGCCCTCGACGATGTCGGCCAGAACCGGCTGGTAGTAGCCCTCCGAGCGCAGGAGCGCCTCGGCCGAGGCCATGGCGGCGCGGGCCCGGCGACGGGCGTCGAAGCCGTTCGTCGGCGGGCCGTCGGTCTCGCCGACGGCGCGGACCAGGGCGGCGCGGAGCTCGGCGTCCAGATCGCCCCGGATCTGGGCGCGGGGATCGGCGACGGCCGTCCCTGCGACGCCCAAGCCGAGCGCCGTCGCGACGAGCGCGGTCGGAAGGCGACGGAAGAAAGTAGGCCTGAACGTCAATATGCAACCCTGATCGGCGACACGGTCCGGATGGACCAGGCTCGCCTGAGGCCCCCCTCAATCAGCGAATCGGGACCGCCTTGCGGCGGCCCATCAATAGAACAGGGTTTCGCTTTCGGGCTGAACCGTCTCTTCCGAAGAGCGGTTTTCCGGCGGCAGGGTGGTGGTCGGCGGGACGTCGGTCGGGGCGGTGGTGTCCGCCGCAGGAACGCCGGCGTCGGCGGCGGCCGGAGCCTCGGGCGCCTCCAGAGGCGGCGGGGCCATCTCGGCCTGGCGGGGCGCCGGCTCTTCGCAGCCCGCGACGGCCAGGCCGGTTGCGGCCAAAGCCGCCAGCAACATCAAACGCTTCATTTCAGATCTCCCCCGGAGTTCGGCGTCGGAACGCACCTGGAACCGCCCTGTTCCATAGCTTGTCGCGGTTTGCGGGTCACGTTGGATCAACGGCGTTCCGGCAACCAATCGTTCGTCTATTGCCGCGACAATCCGTCCAACGGGAGGGTACGGAAAATGACGGCGAACGGCTATGCCATGATCGCCCAGGTGCGGTTCCGCGAGTTGAAGACCCGCATCGCGCTGGCGGCGTTCATCGCCGGGACCGCCTGGTTCCTGACGCACACGGTCTGGCCGGCGGTCTGGTTCGGCGCGGTGGTGGCGACCCAGGGGCTGGACTGGATCGTGTTCCGCCCCTTGCGCAAACGCCCCGAGGTCGAGCCGTCGCTCGCCTACAAGATCGCCCTTTGCGCCACCGCCTCGATCAACGTCATCGTCTATTCCGGCATCGCCGCCTACCTGTGGGCCGAGGGTGGAGAGGCCGGGCGACTTTTCGCCGTCATCCAGGTCGCAGGCGGTCTGCTTCACGTCAGCCTGCACATGCACCATGTGCGCCCGCTGCTGTTCGCCGCCGTGATCCCGCACAGCCTGTATTTCCTCGGCATGCCGATCGCCTGGGCCATCATCGAAGGCAAGCCCCAGGACATGCTGATCGCCCTGGGCGGGGTGCTCTACATGATGCACCTGGTCGTCGCGGTGCGGCAGAGTTCGATGACGACCAAGGCCCTGCAGGACGCCAATACCGAGGCCCGGTCGGAACGCCAGAAGGCCGAGGTCGCCAGCGCCGCCAAGTCCGACTTCCTAGCCGTCATCAGCCACGAGATCCGCACCCCCATGAACGCCGTCATCTCGGCGGCGAACCTGTTGCGCCGGACGCGGCTGGATCGGGAGCAGCGGGAGCATGTGTCCATGCTGCTGGACGCCGGCGACGTTCTGGTGGGGTTGCTGAACGACGTGCTGGATCTGTCGAAGATCGAGGCGGGCAAGATGCAGCTGGAATCCTCGGTCATGGACCTGAGGGAGAAGCTGGGCTCGCTCGGCCGGCTGTGGGAACCCAAGGCGGCGGCCAACGGCGTCCGCCTGAAGATCGAGATCGACCCCGGGGTTCCGGACTGTGTCCGCACCGACCCGCTGCGCCTGCAGCAGATGCTGTTCAACCTGCTGTCCAACGCGGTGAAGTTCACCGATGACGGGTCGATCACCGTCTCGGTCGACTGGCGGGACGCGGACAGTCGCCTGGTCATCGCCGTGGCCGATACCGGCGTCGGCATTCCGGCGGATCGTCTGGCCCGCATCTTCGACAGTTTCGAACAGGTCGACGCGGGCACGACCCGCAAGTATGGCGGCACGGGTCTGGGGCTGGCGATCAGCCGGAAGCTGGCCGAGATCATGGGCGGGCGCCTGACCGCCGAGAGCGTCGAGGGCGAAGGCTCGACCTTCGTGCTGAGCCTGCCGATGGAGGCCGTGTCCAAGCCCGCCGCCGAGACGCGTCGCAAGCCGGTCGAACAGGCGGGCCTGTATGGCAAGGTCATCCTGGCCGCCGACGACCACGCGGTGAACCGCCGGATCCTGAGCCTGTTGCTGGAGCCGCACGGCTGCACCCTCGTCCTGGTCGAGAACGGGGAGGAGGCGGTCGAGGCGGCCAGGACCCAGCGGTTCGACGCCATCCTGATGGACATGCAGATGCCGGTCATGGACGGGCTGGAGGCCTCGGCGCGGATCCGGGCGGGCGGGATGAACCGTCGGACGCCGCTGATCGCCCTGACCGCCAATGCGATGGACGTTCACCGGGCGGCCTGGGATGCGACCGGGGTCCACGCCTTCCTGACCAAGCCGATCGACCCGGCGCTGCTGGCCGCGACCCTGGTGGAGGCCTGCGCCGAATCCACCGACGAGGACGACGCCCAGGTGGCCTAGGTTCGACCCGGCCGCCGTCGCCGAGTTGGCACTGTTTCCGAATTTGGAGTGCCAACGTGCCAACGTGCCACCCGGCCTTTGCACTGTCTGGCGATTTCGGAGTGCAGACAGTGCAGTCGAAAGTCAGTGAAATCAGAGGCTTGAAATCTCGCGCCGGAAAACAGTGCAGGTTATCGGAAATCCCGGTCGTCGCCGCGCGCGGAGAGGTATGCCGGACGTGTCAAAGACCGGACTTCATGTGGGAACGGCCCGGAGCGCGCGCAAGGCGTCCAAAGGAATAAATTCTAGACCGGGTGGGTCGGCTGAATGGGCTAGCGCCAGCGGGCGACGGCCTCGTCGAGCGACAGCGATCCGGCGGGTTCGATCGGCGCGACCTGGCCGTCGAAGCGCGGCGCGGGCGTAGGCTGGAGGGGCGAACCGGCGAGCGTTCCGCGCTCCCGGTTGTGCGGATGGTCGGCGGCCTCGGCGAAGGTGAGCACCGGGGTGACGCAGGCCTCGGTTCCCGCGAAATGGGCGGCCCAGTCGTCGCGGGTGCGGGTCGCGAACAGGGCGGCGAACTTCGTCTCCAACGCGGGCCACTGGCTGACCGGCATCTGGGGCGCCTCGGCGGGATCGAGATCGAGGCCGGCGAGGAGGGCGGCGTAGAAGCGCGGTTCGAGCGCGCCGACCGCGACGAACCTCCCGTCCGAACAGGCGTAGCAGCGGTAGAAGGGCGCGGCGCCGTCCAGCAGGTTGGAGCCGCGCTCGCCCCAGTGGCCGCTCGCGGTCATGGAGAAGAAGAGGGCCGACAGGAGCGCCGTGCCGTCGGTCATGGCGGCGTCGACGACACGACCCTTGCCGGTGGTGCGGGCCTCGATCACCCCGGCGAGGACGCCCGCGACCAGCAGCATCGCCCCGCCGCCGTAGTCGCCGACGAGGTTCAGGGGCGGGACGGGCGGACGACCGGCCTCGCCCATCGCATGGAGCGCGCCGGTCAGGCCGATGTAGTTGATGTCGTGGCCGACCGTCTGGGACAGGGGGCCCGTCTGGCCCCAGCCGGTGACGCGACCGAAGACCAGTTTCGGATTGCGGGCGGCGCAGTCTTCGGGGCCCAGCCCCAGCCGTTCCAGGACGCCGGGGCGGAAGCCCTCGATCACGGCGTCTGCGGTCGCGATCAGGTCCAGCACGCGGTCGCGGTCGGCGGGCGACTTCAGATCGACGACGACGGCGTTGCGGGCCCGGTGCAGGACGTCGTTGCCGACCTCGCCGAAGGCGCCCGCCTCGGCGCGGCTGAGGCGCAGCACGTCCGCCCCCAGATCGGCCAGGACCATGCCGGCGAAGGTCACGGGACCCAGGCCGTCGAACTCGATGATGCGGACGCCGGAAAGAGGTTTCATGCGAACTTGCTAGCGGTCGTCGCGAGCCGGGTCGAGTTCACGTCGGGGAAGCCGCACCTTCATTCTCCGATCAGGCGCACGCCTCGGGCCGGCGCCGACTGACGATCAGGACGGCGCTTCCGGCAAGGAGCAGCGCAAGCAGGATCATGGCCCATTCGGTCATCGTCGGCACCGCGACCGGCACGCCGAGGGTCACGATGGTCGGTGTCATGGCGATGGCGGTCGAGGATCCGCTGTCCGTCGCCGCGATCGAGCAGTTGCCGGGACTCGAGCCCGCCGCGGTCGGCGCCCGGGTGGAGCATTCAGCATTCGTGACGCCCTGCGATTGGTTCGGAGCAAGGGCCACGATGCTCAGCCGCGAATTGGGATCGGTCGGGTCGCCGACGGCATAGGGAGGGCCGGGCGTCCTTTCCAGAACGACAAGGAAGTTGATCGGAAGGCCCGCGGCGTCCGTCCCGAACAGAACCGCTTGCATGGAACCCAAGGCGCCGGGGCCCGTCGTGGTCCTGACGCCGTCACTGAACGTGAAGGCAGTCACATCGGCGCTGCGGTCGGCAGTCGGAAGATTGGGGGCGAGCGGCGCCGCGAAGGTCAGGGTGGCCGTTGCCCGATGCGCGCCGGTGTAGGTCCCACACTCGCCGACCGTACAGGTCGTGGAGTTCGTGATGGCCGTGAATGGACCGCCACGGAATGTGTAAGAGGTGGTCTGGGCCGCCGCCGATCCGGCGAGAAGGGCCAGGCCGAAAGCGATCAAGGCGGCGATTTTCATCAGAACTCTCAACAGACACGGGTCGCGAACAGCGATCCGGGACTTTCTGGAAGCCCCCGCCGACGGCCGTCAACAGAAAGAATCCGTACGATTTTTGGCTGGCGTGCGGTGTTGACGCGGGCGCGGGATCTCGACCCGATCGCGTCAGCGCATCCCGGTCAGGAAAACGATGGTACGTCCTCTCGGGCTCGAACCGAGGACCCTCTGATTAAAAGGACGATCCCGTAAGTCGGCTAGTCCAGTGGTGGCGGGCTTTAAGGGCGATCCGGTCCGGTTTGGAAAGGGCGGTCGTGGGCGAGGTCGGGCGTCTAAGTCACCTGACCTCGGGCGCGTCCAGAATGTCGGCGAGGTGAGGCATCATCTTGGCCCAGCTTTCGCGGCGCTCCAGCTCGATCAGGATGGAGCCCTGAGGCTGGCCTTCGTGCGCGCGGATGAACCGGTCCATATGCGCGTGCCAGCGGCTCAGGCGGTCGTCGATCTTGACCGGTTCGGGCGGCGTCTCGTCGTCGATGTCGCGAGGCGCGAGAGCGGGCGGGCGTCCGATCCTGACCATGGGCTTACGATATGGATCCTCCATCACGTCGACAGTGAAGCCCGGCCGGTTGAACAGCGGTCGGAGGGCGGCCTCCAGTGTTTCAGGGGTCAGCTTATCCTCGCTCAGGTCGTCGATGTCTCGCGCCGTGAGCATGTACCATTCGTGAGACATGGCGTTGAGCATATGGGCGAGGTCGGAAAGGCTGCGCATCGTTCTCTCCTAACCCGAAACCAGCGCCTTGACCCAGCCTGACGCCTCGAGATGCGCCGACATCTTGCGGGCGCCGGAGCGGCCGACGGCGGCGTTGCCGGTGCCGTAGTGTTTGGCCCAGAGGCGCAGGACGTGGGCCTCGTCCTTGTGCAGGCTGCGCTTGCAGACCTCGGACGCCTCCAGCCCGGCCGAGCGGGCCAGGGTGATGAAGGTGTCGCGGGTGTCCATGAAGTCGAAGGCCCCGTTGAAGTCCGAGCCCTCGTCTCCGTCGCCCGTGAGGAGCGAGGGCGCCGTGGCGGCGGCGTGGTCGCGGACCTGACGCCAGGCCTTGTTGAAGGCGTTGTTGGTCCAGACGCCCGAGCGGTTGCGGGGGCTGTCCTCCCGGACGATCAGGCGGGTGGGGCTGACGGCGCGGCCCGCGTGGCGGGCGAAGATGCGGTCGACGGCGGCCGAGCCGATGGCCAGCAGCGGGATTTCGGAGGAGGCGACGCCGGTCTTGGCGCGGCTGACCCTGGCGACGTGCCAGGCCTGTGCGCCCGTTCCGTCCGGCAGCTTCACCAGGCGGCGCTTGTCCAGCGCCAGGATGTCCTTCAGCGACCAGCCGAGATCCAGCGCCAGCAGGACGCTGTCGCCGATCGAGGGGAGGCCCAGGGCGTCGGCCGAGGCGACCAGGGCGGCCATCTCCTCCGGCGTGCCGACACGGATGCGGCCGGCGGGCGGGGTGCGGTCGATCAGGGCGACGGGGTTGATGGCGAAGGCGGCCATGCGCTTCTTCGTCTTCAGCCAGCCGAAGAAGACCGAGGCGACCTGGGTGACGCCGTGGGCCATGTTGTGCCCCCGGTTGGCCAGGAGCCACTGGTAGGCGTCCTCGACCGCGAAGTCGTCGTCCGCCTCCTCCTCCGGGGCGGCGAGAGTTTCGATGGGCAGGGCGCGCAGCTGGGCCAAGGCCTTCTCGTCCTCGCCCTCGACCAGGGCCTGCTGGAAGACGTGGATCTTGGACCTGTAGTCGGCGACCGTGGTGGCGGCGAGACCGCCCTGGCCGCGCGGCAGGGTGAACTTGGGCGTCCTCAGCCATTCGTCGATCAGGGCGCCGATGGCGCGGCGGTCCAGCTTCTGCTGCGGCGTCAGGGCCGTGCCGTCGTGGGCGCCGGGCGGGGCGAAGGCGGCCATGTCGGCGGGGACCGGCGTTCCCTTGAGCGTCCAGGCGGCGACCGCGGCGTTGATGGCCTCGGCCCGTGCGATGGCGTCGCCCTTCGACAGCCAGACCGCGCCCGAGCGGGGCGAGCGGACGACGAAGTCGCAGGGCTTCCAGCCCTGGGCGCGGCGCGTCGGGGACGGGAGCCAGCGCGGCCGACCGTCCCGCCAGTCGAAGCCGACGGGCAGGACGCCGTGCGGGCGCTGGCGGCGCTTGGCGGGCTTTCTGGCCATGGGACCCTCAGGGTTCGTAGGTGGCGAGGTCGCGGATGACGTCGCCGGTACTGTCGCGCACGGCGACGAAGGCGGTCAACGCCGGGTCGCCGGGGGCGGCGGCCGCGAGGGCGGCGACGGCGGGGCCGGCGGCCGCCGCGATGGCGGCCAGATCGGCCAAATGGGTGGCGTCCAGCGCCGATCGTTCGACCTTGGCGACGGACTGGATGACCTGATCCTGAGGCAGGCCCAGGGCCTTGAACCGCTGGAACAGGCGGCGGCGCAGGGACCGGCGCGCCTCGGCGACATAGGCGGCGTCGGTCATTGGTCGGGGCCTAGGGTCATGCTTGCAGCCCAGCTGAAGACGGCCAGCCGTGCGGCGAAGCGGGTCAGCCCCTCGATAGAGGTCTGACACTCGCCCCAGTCGCCGCCATCCATGAAGGCGTCGGCTGTTCCGTCTGGTTCGTAGTGCACGACCAGGTCGATGCCGTTGAAGATGTAGGTCTCCTCCGGACATCCGCACTCGCCGATTTCACAGCCCTCGAAGATTTCCGGCTTGGCGATCACAGCAGGCGCTCCCGGCGGGTCGCCCACAGGATCAGGCTGTGGAACAGGAGGGCCAGCATCACAGCAGCCCCTTAGCGCGGGCACAGGCGGCGAAGATGACGCCGAGCGCGGCGAGGAGGACGGCGAGACCCTGACCGCGCTCGCTGAGAAACACGGGCCGAGCCCGGCGACGACGAAACATCACAGTCTCCCCTTGATGGCGCGGAGCGAGGCGCGGCCTTCGCGGCCGGCGGCGGACGGGACGGCGCGGAGTTCCGGCACGGGCGCCGGGGCGTGGACGCGCTGGGTGCGGCGGACCAGCCAGCGTTCGACCGCCTCGGCCAGATAGCGGACCGGCTCGCCCGGTTCGTTGATCTCGGCCGGGAAGTCGCGGTCGCGGGTCCATGTCTCGCGGACCTTGCGGAACCGCTCATAGCTGAGGCCGACGCGGGCGGCGGTCTGGCGGCCGGTGTAGTGGCCGGAATGGGCGACCGGCTGGAACGACAGCGGGGCGTGGTGGAGGGCGGCCAGGGTCATGTCGATGCTCCCTTGAGGGCGCGAACGGCGGCCCCGGCACGCTTCAGAATGTTGTCCCAAAGACTGTCGCGCACCCACTCGTAGCCTGTGCGATCCTGCATCTCGGCCGCGACGGCGCACTGTTCGATAACTTCGTCAGCGCCCTTCGAGACATAGCTGACCAGACTGGCCTCGTAGGGAAGCCACCCCACGACTTCCCCCGCGCCCTGGGTGAAGTGGTCGTGTGACCAGCACCAGCCCGCAAACTCCCATCGGTCCTCACCAGTGTTGCAGAGGTTGTTATGGCCGATGGTCCAGTCTTCCAGCTCGTCCTCCAGCGCATGACGTGCGTTCGGGCCTTCGTAGTTCACCAGAAGACGAAGGAGCCGCCCGTCCTTGGGAGCGAACTCCATCGAGAAGGGAGCTCGAGCGACCCAGCCGTTTTGGTACGGCTTCAGCGCTTCGACGATCTCTTGAGGTATTGCGGTCAAAACAGCAGCTCCCCCAGCTGGAGGCGGCGGGCCAGGTTGTCGGCGATGATCTCGCCGACCGCCTTGCCGGCGGCCTTGCAGGCCTCGGCCGTGGTGATGCGGTCGAAGGCGCCGGCGATCTGCACCGGCTTCTCCTCCCCGCCCTGACGCACCGCGAGGGAGACGTTCAGGACAGTGACGTGGGGCGAGGCGGGCGTCATTTCGCGTTCCCCTCGGCCTTGTCCGCCGCAAGGCGGGCGAGGCGCAGGGCCTCGCCCGGGCTTGCCGCACGGCCGTACCAGGCCAGAGGGCTGGCCGGGGTGGTCGGGTCGAAGTCCGGATGCTGGACCTGGGCGACGTGGTCACGGCCATCGAACTTCAGCAGCCAGCGGTAGTCAGGCCGCGAGACCTGAAGTCGGGCGATCTCCTCGGCCAGGTGCATCGTGGGCGGAGGGCAACCCATGACCTCGGTCCACATCTGATCCTTGCCGTCCGGGAAGGAGGCGAAGACGGCGCCGGTGGACATGCCCGTGTGGCGGGCGACGTCGCGCATGGTGGTGGCGTCGTATCCCAGCGTGTCGAACAGGGCGCGGGCGGCGTCCTTCACCTTCTGAAGGGTGCGCGCCTTAGCCTGTTTGCGACGGCCGGGCGGCTTCACGGCGTAGGTGGCGAGGAACTCCGCGCTCGAACGGAAGGGTTGGACCACGTCGCTCATCCCATCCATCCGATCAGCTCGCGCGTGACCCGGCCGTCGGCGTCAGGGCCGGCCTTGGCGCTGTTGGCGACGTGCCACGCGTACATGGCGGCGTAGTCTCGGAAACCGTCGGCGGCGGCCAGGGCGTCGCTCCAGCGCGCGGCCTCGGGCGCGCCCTGTTCGGCCTGCGCCAGCAGCATGGCCACGCCCTGGGCGGGGACGTTGTCGAGCGCCGTCGTCACGTCCAGCACACGGACCACGCCCGTGGGGCCGAGGACGACCGTGGCCCGCAGGGTGCAGGGCGGGGTCATCAGCACCCGGCGCTTCTTGGTGCGGCCATAGGTGGTCAGCTGCAGGGTGTCGCCGACGCGGGCGTGGCGGGAGCGGCCGGCGCGGGGCTCGCGCATGGTCAGGGGCTTTTCGCCCTTGGACACAGGGCCGCCGAAAGCGGGCTGGAAGTTGTAGGCGACCATGGCGGTTCGCGCTCCATCGTTAGAAATGTGGGAAGAAAAAGCGCCCGCCGCGCGGGGCGGTAAGGCTACGCCGAGCCCCGCGCGGCGGGCGCGCTTCAGTCAGAAGCCGCCATAGCCATAGCCATCGCCATCGCCATAGCCATAGCCATAGCCATCGCCATAGCCATCGCCATCGCCATAGCCATAGCCATCGCCATAGCCATCGCCATCGCCATAGCCATAGCCATAGCCATCGCCATCGCCATAGCCATAGCCATCGCCATCGCCATAGCCATAGCCATAGCCATCGCCATAGCCATCGCCATCGCTGCGAGCCGAGCCGTATCCCTGACCGTCGAGTGTGGTCAGGCGGTCCACGTTTCGGCCTCGCACGGGATCAGCGCGATCAGCGCGCGGCGCGAGACGAGGACGTCGGCGGCGGCGTCGAGCCGGGTGTTCGGGCGCGGCCCCTTTTGGGCCAGCTCGTTCAGGCCTTCGGAGGTGCCCCAGCGGCGCACCGCGCGGGCGTTCTTGAGCCGGGCGAAGTCGTCGTCGAACATGACGTCTTCGGCCGCCCAGACGTGGCCGCGATCGGCGACCGCCAAATGGCGGCCCATGCCGGAGCTGACGGGAATGACGGCGTCGGCGGCCGGGGCTTCCGGTGCGGCTTCGGGCGTCAAGGTGGTGTCGTTCATGGATTGCTCTCTCGGTTTTGGATGAAGCCGACGGAGGAACAGCGCCCGTGCGGTCGGCGGCGCAGGGGCGAAAGGACGACAGGGCCTAGTTCAGGCTCCTGAGGAGTTGGGTGACCGCCGTCTCGGCCTGGTCCACGGCGTGGTCGAGCGAGGCGGCGAGTTCGATCGCGCCCGCGAAGGGCGGATCGGCGCGAAGGCAGGCGGCCGCCAGGCGCACGGCGCCCAGCGGGAAGGGCAGGGGGCCGTCGCCGACGTCGATCATGACGGTGGCGGCGACCATGCCCCCGGTCTCGTGGGCCAGCGGACGCACCACCACGCGGCGGGTGTCCGAGGCCTCGATGGCCAGCAACAGACAGGCGACGCCCACGGCCTCCGCATCGTCGTGGCGATGGACCAGATGGCTCGCGGCCTCTGCGATGGCGGGGGTGGTCATGGGTGGTCTCCCGTGGTTGCGAGGACCGTTGTTGGTTTATTTGTTGGTGATGTCAACACCAACAGTGTTGCCCAATGTTGGTGGCGCGCTTCAGTGCAGCTGGCAGACTGCAGAAATGTCAGTACTGGACGTGTTCGCCATTCGAATGGCCGGTTCTATCGCCGACCCGATGATGCTGGTGCTGCTGGCGCTGCCCGGACTGCTAGCAAAGACATGGCGAATGCGCGTGATCGCTGCAGCCGTCTGGACCCTCTTCGCGACGCTGATCCGCCTGGACAGCGGTGTGCTGGAGCTGGACGCGAGCGCCGCCACTTTTGCGGCCGCTATGCTCTATCAGTTGGCGCTCTGGTTCATCTGGGAACTGGTGACTGGCGGCCTGAGCGAAAAGCGAACCAAGGGACCGACGCCTCTGGCCTGAGGCTGCGGACTATTCGCCCCTGACGCCGATCGCGTACACGCCCTTCACGTCGGCAAGGTCCAGCCGGATCTGACGTTCCTCGGGCCACAGCTCCGTCAGCAGCAGCTCGTTGTCGGTGTAGCCGTCGAAGCGCTTCACCAGCTTGGAGCCGTCCTTCATCTCGACAACGCAGCCGTGGCCGCGCCGGGCGGGCTGGTTCGGGTTGTAGGACACCCAGCCGCCGGCTTCCGCATAGGGATACATCGACATGCCGGACAGCTTGAGCACCAGGGTGCCGGGCGCGAAGAAGCGGGCCAAGTCGATGACCTCGGCGGTTGCCTCCTGATAGAGATCGGGCGCCAGGGGGCCGCCATGGGCGACGCCCGCGACCGGGATCTGGAAGGCATCGGCGTATGAGCGCTCCTCCATACCGGACTGACGGGAGGGCGCGGCCGGCGCATCCTCGGGGATACGAGCCAGCTCCAGGTCGAACTCCTCGCGGTCGCTGTTCAGGGCGGCCAGAAGATCCCGGATTTTGGGGTCGGAGAGGTGGCGCTTGCCTGCCTCGTAGTTCTGCCAGGCCTGGATGGTGACCTTGTAGGCCTGCGCGGCCGTCTCCTGGGTGAAGCCCAGTCGGCGACGCACGGCCTTGAGGGCCAGCCCCTTGCGCCGCCGGTCGGCGGCCTCGTTGTCCCTAGCAACAGTCATGGACTGTTGGGGCCACGATTTGGATTTCACCGCCAGCAACGACATTTCAACAGCGCAGTTAGCACGACCTGTTGCATTTACCAACAAATCACCAACAAAGAGTGAGTCGGTATCAAATCGCTGGGATCGCCCTAAGTGACCGACGTCGCCCATATGCCCGCCCGCGCGGCGGCCCCGCCGCCGCCGCAACCCCGTCCGGCCTTCTATGGCTGGCTGAAGCTTGTGCGCCAGACCGACACTTGGGCGGCCGAGCAGCTGGGCTGTTCGGCGGAATACGTCCGGCTGATCTGCCTGCCGTTCTGTGACGCCAAGCGGCGCGACCCGAGCGGAAAGCTGGTGCGCCGGGTCGTGCGGCTGACCGCCGGGGCCTGTGGCCCGGAGACCTGGCATCCGCCGGTCGCGGAAATCCTGAAGGGAGAGGCGGCGTGAGCGGCGATCTCGGGGCGGGCGACCGCGTCATCTGTATCAACGCGGGTCCGACAAACGCGCCGGGCTTCCCTGAGCACGGCACACCCGTCCCTCTTGTCCAGGGTCAGGTTTACACCGTCCGTTGCGTACTCGAGTTGCAGTGCGGTCCAGACGAATGGCTGCCGTGCCTGTTTCTTGTCGAACGGGAGACGATGGTGTTCAGCCGCTGGGGCGAGGAAGAGGGTTACGACCCTGCCCGGTTCCGGCGCTTCGATGATCGCGACATCGATGTGTGGCTCAAAGTCGATGTTGGCGACACGCACCACCTCGACGTTCGCTCGCCCGTGCTGGTGCCGGCATGACCGCCTCTCCCATGACCCCCACCGAGCGCGTCCTGTGGCGCGCGGTCGCCCAGGCGGCGCACGACGCGGCGAGGGCGCCCGAGAGCGCGACGAAGGCCAAGGCGCTGAAGAAGGCGCTGGCCGGGTCGCCGTCGTGGCGGTTGCCGGACCTGAGGCCGCTGCCCTCGGCCGCCTTCCGCGCCTTCCTGATGCTGGCGCGCGGCTATTCGACCGAGCCGGACGCGGTGCTGCGGTTCGCGATGGCGTCGCGGCTGGCGGCCCTGGCCGATGCGGCGGGCGACATCCTGGACGGCCTGCGCGGGAGCGAGGGCGAACCGCCGCGCCACGGGTGGCAGGATCGGGCGGACCTGAAATGAGCCGGGCCATGATGTCCGTGCCCCGCGCCTGGGTCGAACTGATCGTGCAGGCGGGGATCGACCTGCTGGACGCGGCCGACGCGGGGACCGAGGACCTGGAGCCGGAAGATGGGGAACCGGACGGCGAGGACGAGATCGTCAGCGAGGATGACGGCCTGGTGCGCCACTGGACCGACCGCGTCGGGAGGCAGGGGTGAGCATGGTCGCCCTGACCTCTCTGTCCGCGCCGCCGGTGACGCCGCGCGTCGGCTCGCCCAGCCGGTCGGCGATCCTGACCGCCCTGGCGGCGGCGGCCGTGCGGCACGGCAATGTGAAGGCGGTGCTGGTGCTGGCGCAGACGGCGCGGCCGCGCAGCCTGATGACCTGCGCCGGCGAGGTGCGCTGGCTGGCCTTCGCCGGGCTGGAGACCGTCTATCCGGACGCGGCGCGCGAGGCGCTGATGGCCTGTTTCGGGCTGAAGCCGTCGCGGGACCGCCGCCAGAGAGCGTGGCAGGGCCGCCGCGCGTGGCAGGCCGACGACCTGGCCGCCGTGGCGCGGGCCGTGTCGGAGAACGAGGCGGCGCAGCTGACCGCGCGCTGGATCTGGCCGCACGCCTGCGCCCTGGCCGCCGGGCGGACGGGGGCCGACCCGGCCGTGGTGGCCACGGTGACCGGGTCGCGGGCGACGCCGCCGCGCATCGTGGCGCGCGCGCGCAAACTGGCCGTCTATCTGACCGTGACCGAGGGGGACGTGAACCTGTCGGCCATGGCGGCGGCGACGGGTTTGGACAAGTCGACGGTGCGGTTCCACGTCGAGGGGCTGGCCGACGCGCGGGACGACGACGCCGCCCTGGACGAAGAGCTGGAGACGCTGAGCGCGGAGCTGCGCGCGCGGCTGGATCAGGAGTTGAGCCAGTGGTGAGCAAGCTTCAGCGCGTGACCCAGTTGAAGATGCCCGTGGTGCAGGGCGAATACTATCTCGTGCCGACTGTTCGCTATGAGTACTGCGGCAAGGTGCGGGACTGGCCGGTGTTTCTGCCGCGCCACGCCGACGCCGAGTTCTTCAACTTCTTCGACCAACACTACCACGTTGATCCGAGGTTCCTGACGAAGCGGGATTTCGACGGCGTCTCATCGCCGAGACGAGATGGCTTTGCGCAGTGTCAGGCCAGCCCGCTCGTTCGCAACACCTGGGCCAGCGGCGAGAGTCAGATCGTCCCGCATCCGCCCGTAATCTGGAAACGTCGTCGCTGCGCAAGGTCAGTGATCCCGTACCGCTATGGATCGACGAAGGAGGTCCAGGCGCTGTGCGCGGCTCATGCCGGCCAGCAGTGTGTGGACAGCGCCGGCGGCTGGATTTGCCCGCATCAGCATTTCGCCATGGGTTCGGTCAGCGTTGACGATGATGGCATCCAGACCTGCCCGCTGCACGGCCTGAAGATCGACGCGGCGACCGGGGTGGTGCTGTGAACGCTCCCCGACCCCTCCCTTACAGCTGGGACCGCGTGAAGGAAGAGCTTCAGTCGCGCATCCGCAATCTGGTCGAGGACCTGGGCATCCAGTGGAAGCCCGACACCCAGGGTCTGCTGCACCCGCTGAACCCGAACCGGAAGGACAACAGGCCGGGCAGCCTGGTGATCTGGACTGATCCGGGCCGCATCGGGGCGTGGAAGGACTACGCCTCGAACGACCAGGGCGACATCTTCGGGATGATCCAGTTCTGGGCGCGGCCCCGCCCCGCCGGGAAGATGGACGTCTACTGGTGGGCGCTGGAGTGGCTGGGCTGGGACCGGGGAACGGTGCGGACCCTGGCCGAGGACGTTGAGGCGCGCGAGCGGCGCGAGCGGGAGGCGCGGGCCGAGGCCAGCCGTCAGGACGCCCTGGCCGCCGCCAAGGCGCGGGCGCTGAAGGGGCTTTGGCTGGGTCTGCCGCCGATCGCGGGGACGCCGGCCGAGTTCTATCTGCGCGAGGTGCGGCGCCTGCCGCTGGAGCGGTTGAAGCACCAGCCAGGCGCGCTCCGCTGGGCCGACCACGTCGAATGGACCGATCCGGAGACGGGCGAGGTGTTCGAGTGGCGGAACGTCATGTGTTCGGCGATGACCAAGGGGCCGGAGCTGGTCGCCCTGCATCGCACCTGGCTGAAGCCGGACGGCAGCGGCCCGGACCCGGTGAGGAAGGCGAACGGCCGGCACAAGACGATGATCGGGGCGGCGGCCGGGGCGGCGATCCGCCTGAGTTCCGGCCCCTCGAACCTGTCGCCGGGCGCGGCGGCGAAACGGGGCGTGACAGGGCCCTTGGCCATCGGCGAGGGGATCGAGACCAGCGAGGCCGTGGCCATCGCGCGGTCGGACTATCGCGTCTGGGCGGCGGGGTCGCTGAGCCTGATGGGCCTGCTGGAGTGGCCGGAGTGCGCGTCGGCCGTGGTTCTGCTGCGCGACAACGACTGGGACAAGCCCGAGGCGGTCAAGGCGTTCGAGCGCGTCGAGGCGCACTGGCGGGCGATGGCGAAGGGGCGACCGGTGCAGGTCGTCGCGCCGCCGCCAGGGGTGGACGATTTCAATAGCTGGGCGATGGGGGCGGCGGCGTGAGTATTGACGATCCTATCGAGCAGATCGGCGCGGCCCTGCCTTCGTTCGAGGAGGAGGACGAGGCCGCCCTGACCCAGGTGTTGCGCGAGATGTCGCTGGCCGACCCCATGCGCGGCGACGCCATGGAGATCGAACGGCCGCTGGGCGGGACCGAGGAGGTCCTGCCGGGGCAATGGCGTCAGGGCTTCAGCCGCTATCAGACGGGCCTGCCGCTGAACTGTCCGGTGACGCCGCTGGGCAAGCTGGCGACCCTGTCGGGGACGACGTATTTCTTCCTCGACACCCTGGGCGAGGTGGCGGTGCTGGGCGAGAACGCGGGCAAGGGCAATATCGCCAGCCTGTTCAGCGGCCGGCCGAAATATCTGGAATGGGCGTGGCCGCGCCTGACGGCGCCCAAGCGCAAGGGCGATCCGTGGACGGTGAAGGGGTGGGAGGCGGACGAGGCGCGCAACGACCTGTTCGCGGCCTGCGCCTATATGGGCACGTTCGAGCTGGAGGACCGGGTGCGCGGCCGCGGGGCCTGGCGCGGGGACGACGGCGGCCTGATTTATCACGCCGGGGACGCGGTCTGGATCGACGGGAAGTGGAAGCCGCCGGGCGCCAACGGACGCTACATCTATCCGGGGCGGCCGAAGATCGGGCGGCCGGCGCGGGGCAGCGTGCCCCAGGGCGAGGGATCGCCCGGCGACATCCTGTTGCAAGGGTTGCAGTCGTGGGAGTGGGAGCGGCCGCAGCTGGACCCGCGCCTGGCGCTGGGCTGGATCATGTCGGCCATGGTCGGCGGGGCGCTGGAACAGCGGCCGGTGGCCTATGTCACGGGGACGGAAGGGGCGGGCAAGTCCACCCTGCAGAAGCTGTTCCGCCTGCTGATGAACGGGGCGCTGCTGGCCACGTCGAACACGACGCAGGCGGGCATCTATCAGAAGGTCAAACAGGACAGCGTCGCGGTCCTGGTCGACGAGATGGAGGCCAAGGAGGACACGCGGACGACGGACAAGATCCTGGAGCTGGCGCGGGTCGCCTACAGCGGCGACAAGATGCAGCGCGGCGGCAAGGACGGGGTGGGGCAGGAGTTCAGCGTGAACAGCAGCTTCCTGATGTCCTCGATCGCCATGCCGCCGGTGGACGCCCAGGACGCCAGCCGCATGGCGGTGCTGATGCTGCGCGAGCGGGTCAAGCCCGTCGTGGTGGACGGCAAGAAGCCGGTCGATGTGATGACGGCCCTGGGGCTGAAGGACGCGAAGACGGTGTCACAGATCGGGTCGCAGTTGTTGCGGCGCCTGGTCGTCTGGTTCGAGATCGAGGGGAACCGGCCGCGCTGGGACAAGCTGATCGACGCCTTCCGGGCCGCGCTGATCGACAGCGGGCATTCGGACCGGGCCGCCGACACCTTCGGCACGCTGGCCGCCGGGCATCACGCGGCCATCCGGGACACCATGCCGGACGAGGCCGAGCTGGCCGAATGGGTGGCGTTACTGGCGCCCCAGACCCTGACCGAGACGAGCGGGAAGGAGAAGACCTGGCGACGGTGCTTCATGCACCTGCTGGAGGCGCAGCCGGACACGCTCAGGACCCTGTCGAAGAAGTCGGTGGGCGCGGCCCTGCTGGAGTGGCGGGACAGCGAGATGAAACAGCTGGACAGCGTCTTCAACCCGTCCGACACCCTGAGGCTGTTCGGCATGGCCATCAGCTTCGGTAAGGACGCCCACGGCGCCCCGAACCCCGAGACGTGGAAATACGCCCGCCTCTTCATTCCCGCCAAGCATCCGGGGCTCAACGACCTGTTCGTGGGGACGCCCTGGGCGGGCCGGAAGGGCGCGCCCGGACCCTGGCTGGGGGTGTTGCGGCAGATGCCGAGGCACCTGTGGGAGCCCGGCAAGTGCGACAAGGGGCTGGATCGCAAGGCCTCGGGGGTCTTCATCTCGCTGGCCGAGGCGCTGGCGCATGACGACGAGGTGGTGATGGCGATGGCGGCCTAGACCTGAGCCGCGCCAGCGGCGAGGCATGATCCGAGAAAGGCCCGTCTGCGCTTGCAGGCGGGCCTTTCCGCATCGCCGACCAGGCGATGCACCGCATCTCTTCAGCGAGGCCTGGCCGAGCGCCCACGCAGCGCCCGCTTGGGCGCGGTGCGCGTGGGCTCCGCATGAGTGTCGAAGCCGCCCAGACCCTCACCCTGGGCGCTCTAAGTAGGGTTCGGTCCATCCCCGACCCTGCCCCGGTTAGCGAGAACAGGCGCTGCGCCTCGGGTCAGGGGACCAGGGGCGAGACGGTTCTGTGGTTCTGATCACGGTTCTGTGCTTTCGCCAGCGACTTCAAACACATCGACGCCGGGAGAACCGTAGAACCGTAGAACCGGGTGCGGCGGCTCCATGCGCGAGAGAAATGGGCCGATCTCGCACATAGGCGAGGATGTATAGGGTTCTGCGGTTCTAAGGGTTCTGACCTTGCGAGAGGCCAATAATGGCGGGAATATTCATAGAACCCGGCGAAGAACCCGCCAGAACCCAATAAAATAGGGTGCAAATATGAATACCCCTGCGCTGCCGGGGCTCGCTCCGGCGGTGAAGCGGGGGCCGGGCCGGCCGAAAGGATCCGGGAACAAGCGATCGGGCGACCTGCAGCGGTACGTCGAGGCGGTCTATGGCGGGATGACGCCTGGGCAGCAGTCGGCGCAGATCGGCCTGGTCACGGCGAAGGAGCTGCGCGACGCGGGCGGGGACCTGATGATGGCCATGGCCGTGAAGGCCCGGGGGCTGGCGGCCATGCTGGGCTGCGAGGGCAAGGAGGCGTGGCTGCTGATGCAGCGGGAGCGGGCCGATCTGCTGCCGTACATCCACCAGAAGCGGGGCCAGAAGGAGGAGGCCGCGCCTGGGGACGTGCCGACGCACACCTATGTCGCAATCCCCATGGAGGCCGGGACGGCGGCGGGCGACGGCCAGGGGGCAGGGGAGTGGGACACGCCGCCCGATCTGCTGGAATATCAATCGGTTAGCGATGACGACGCCAAGCAAGTCACCGAACCCAAGTCACCTGACGACGCCTAAGCCACTGATCTTGCTGGCCTAGTGTCCCCTGCAACCTCTGACCGCAAATCAGAGGCCCGACCCCCTCCCGCCGGACCCCCCGCCCCCCTCGCGACCCCCCGACCCCGTTTTCGGGCGCCCTCGGCTTTCAGGTGGGGTCTGCGTCCGGCAGGTTCTCGCCCCAGAGCCCCGTCCACCCCCCGTTTCGGCACCGCGAAACTGACCTCGTCGAAACGGGTCAGGGTCAGGGAAACGGTTTGTCCTCGGAAGCGAAAGTCGAGCAGCGGACCTGGGGCTTCAGCGGCCCGGTCGCGCGTTTGTTCGAGTTCGACCAGACGCGCCGTGTTTTCATTGTGGGGCCAACGGCGGGCGGCAAGACGATTGCCGCATCGCGCCGGTGTCTCCGGACTGCTCTCTGGCAGCACCCTAGTCCGCGCGACGGCTGGCGTCGAGCCAAGATCTACGTCGTCTGCCCGACCTACCGGATCGCCTGGGACAGCGTGATCCCGAGCTACAAGAAGACCTATATCGAGAAGACCGACCTGCCCCTGGCCCAGGCGCACGAGGGCGCGACCGGGGTGGGGACGCGGGCGAAGTGGAACGGGGCCAAGGGCGATCCCGCCGACCATGTCCTGCAGATGCTCGGGAAGGGGCCGGACGGCCTCGGCCCGGTCGAGATGGATGTGCGGTTCCGGGCCGTGCAGGACGTCGATCTAGACGAGTTCTTCCGGGGGAAGGAATGCACGGCCTTCTGGCTGCCGGAGGTGGACACCCACGAGAGCGCCAGCATCCTGTCCTACTGCACCAATCGTGCCGGCCGCTTCCCCGAGCCCGACGACCGGCCGGAGAACCCGGAGAAGCCCGCCTATCGCGGCCTCTGGGGCGATGCGAACACGCCCACGATCGGTAGCTGGTTCCAGAAGGAGTTCTACAGCGCGCCCCAGACCAACTTCCGACTTCACAAGCAGCCGCCCGGCTACAATCCGGACACGGCCGACGGTTTCCACCCGGCGGCCGAAAACGTCGCCAACCTGAGGAAGATCGACCCCCAGTACTACCGGACCATGGCCGGCGACATGGAGGAGCACGACGTTCGGCGCCTGCTGCAATGCAAGCTGACCTATGGCCGGATGGGCAAGCCGGTGCATCCGTCGTTTGACGAGACTTCGCACGTCTCGACCATCGCGCTGGAGCCGGACCCCGAACTGCCGGTCGTTATCGGGGTGGACGTGGACTTCAAGGGGGCGGCGGTGTTCGGGCAGCGCAGCCTGTTCGGGCAGTGGCGGGTGTTCGCCGAGATCGTGGCCGAGGACAGCCCGGACGGCGAGCTGGACGTGATCGGCTTCGCCGACGCCATCACCACGGTGATGAAGACGCGGTTTCCGCGCTGCAAGCGGGCCATCATCGTCGCGGACCCGGCCGGCAAGAGCCGTTCGACGCTGGACCGCAGCTTGTCGTGGATCGGAGAGCTGCAGCAGCGGACCAAGATCACCGCCGCGCCCGCCCCGTCGAACGACACCAAGCTGCGCCGCACGGCCCTGGCGCGGCCGCTGAAGCGGCGCGGCGGGTTCCTGGTCGATCCGGCCTGCGTCTGGCTGAACACGGCCCTGAACGGCGGCTTCCACTACCCCAAGAAGGGCAACGTCACCTCCACTTCGGCCAAGAAGAACGAATACAGCTCGGTCGGCGAGGCCTGCGAATACATGTGCCTGGGCGGCGAAGGGATCGAGGATCGCGCGGGGCTGCTGCCGACCATGGGTCTGAACGACCCAGGGACCAGCAACGTGGTGGAAGTCGTCTTTGACTGACCCGTCCACCCCCGGTTTCGCCGCGCCCAGTGTGCGAGCATGAGCTTTCTCCGTCGTCAGAAGGTCGTCGCGCCCCCGAAGCCGGTCGATCCGGCCGATGTCGCCAACCGGCTGGACCAGGCGCGCCAGAACCGCCTGAAGAAGGGCGGGCGTCAGTCCACCTTCCTGTCGGAGGCCGTGGCCGAGGCCGCGACGGGCGCGCCGGCCGCCACCCTGACCGGGATCGGCGGATGAGCGTCGCCGCGCCGACCGTTTCGCCGCGCAGCCGGAACATCCGCAACGGATGGGAGGAGGCCCAGACCCAGCGTCGGGCGTTCGAGCCCGGCTGGCAGATGGTCAGCGACTATTTCTATCCGTCCACGAACTTCACGGTGACCCAGACGTCGCCGGTCGTGCGGCGGGCGCGGCGCGTGGTGACGAACGTCCCGCGCCAGAACCTGAAACAGGCGGCCGCCCTGTTCGTCGCCTACGCCATCGACACCTCCCAGCCCTTCCTGAACCCGAACGTGAACCGGGGCATGTCCCTGGCCGGGCGGGCGGTCTGGACGCGGGGTCCGGACGGGCGCGAGCTGGAGTTGGACGACGCCAGTCGCGACTATCTGGAGACCCTGCGCTGGCAGATGTTCGACGCGATGCTGCTGCCCCAATCGGGGTTCGTGGCCGCGACGGTCCGCTGTGGCCTGGAGTTCCTGGCCTTCGGCAACTGCGTCCAGTGGACGGGCCGCAAGCGCGGCTTCGGCCCACGCTATCAGCACATGCCGCTGAAATCCTGCTGGTGGCTGAAGAACGAGGCCGGCGAGGTGGACACGATGTTCCGCCGCTGGCGCACGCCCGTCTGGCGGCTGGCCAAGGACTATCCGAAGGCGCTCGAGCATCCGAAGATCAGGGAGCTGGCCGAGGATGCGAAGAAGGCGCAGACCGAGATCCCGGTGCTGCATGTCGTCGAGCCGCGCCAGGGCGGCGTGTCGGGCGGCATCGCCACCAACAAGCCCTTCGCCAGCCTGACCCTGCTGCCCGAACACGACTGGTTTGAGGCGAAGGAGGAGGGTTACGACAGCTTCCCCTATCAGGTCGCGGGCATGGACGAGTGGGAGGGCGCGCCCTACTGCACCGGGCTGGGCTTCGACGCCCTGCCCGACGCCATGGCCCTGAACCACTTCTCGGGCGGGATGGAACGGGCCATCGACCTGATCAACGACCCTGTCACCTTCGCGCCCACCCGCCTGTTCGGCAACCGGCTGGACCGGCGGCCGGGGGCGGTGAACATCTACGACCCCGTCAACCTCGGCTTCCAGAGCCTGAGGGACGCGATCCAGAAGGCGGACATCGCGGGCGACCCCAGCTGGGCCGAGCGCCGCTGCGCCGCGCTGCAGACCAACATCGAAACCGTCTTCTTCGGCAACTTCACCAAGCTGAGAGACGCAGCCAACGTCACGGCCGAGGAAATCTTCGAACGGCGGGACCTGCGCACCCGCGCGCTGAGCTATCTGGTCCCGGCGTTCGACCGCGACCTGTTCGGCAAGGGCGCGGACCGAGGGCTGGACGCCCTGGTGGAGGAAGACCTGGTGTCGCCGCCGCCCGCCGCCCTGTCGGGCGTCGATGTCGACTGGGATTACGCCGGGCCGCTGGCCAAGGCGCAGATGCGGACCCAGGTGGACGGCGCCTTGCGCCTGTTCGACGCCGCCAAGGCCGCGGCCCAGTTCGACGAGACGGCGGCGGACATCGTCAACGTCCATGAGGCCCTGCGCACCGTCAACGACAGCCTGGGCAATGCGCCGGGCATGGTGAACAGCCGCGCCGCCGTGGCCGAGAAGGCCGCCCAGCGCGCCGAGGCGGCGGCGCAAGCCCAGCAAAACGAGACCATGACCGCCGAGGCGACCGCGCTGCGCGACGCCGGCCAGGGCATCGCCTCGATCGAGAACGCCGGCCCGCCATCCCGGATGGCCGCGTAGAAGGAGACCGGCCTTGAGCAAGCCCGAGCTGTCCAAAACCCCGCCGCCGCAGACGCCCAGCCGCCTGAAGAAGCGGCTGATGCGAACGACCCATATGCACCAGTTCGTCAAGCCGAATGATGAACTGGCGATGCTGCTGGCGTTCGACGCCTGGGGCATTCGGTTCTCATCGTGACCGACGCCCTGCCGCAGGACACGCCGGAGCTGGAGCCCGCGCGCGGGTTCGACAGCGCGCGGCTGATCGCCGACGTGCGGCTGGGCGACCAAGACGCCATCCGCGAGGCCTATCGGCGGACGTTCGGCACGGCGATGGGCCGTGTCGTCCTGCTGCACGCCCTGGCCAGCATCGGCGAGATCGGCGCGCCGCGCGGGGCCGAAAGCCCCGAGGAGAACAACCACAAGAACGGGCGCGGCTACGCCGTGCTGACCATGGCCAACCTGGCCGGCTTCGACCCTGTCGCCGTCGCGGCGGCCGGGCTGACGCAAACGCTTGAAGGAGCAGACTATGAGCGATCCTACACCCACCCCGACTCCCGAACCCGCGCCGACGCCGTCGCCGTCACCTTCTCCGACGCCGACACCTTCACCGGAGGTGCAGCCGAACCCGACGCCGGAGGGTGGTCCGACCCCGGTCCCTGAGGCCAAGCCCTGGCAGGACAGCCTGCCCAAGGCCCTGGCCGAGGACCCGCTGTTCCGGGGCTACAAGACCGTGGACGACCTGGCGCAGGCGCACGCGCACCTGACCAAGCTGAAGGGCGTTCCGGCCAACGAACTGCTGCGGATCCCGACGAAGACGCAGGACCAGGCGCCCGAGGACTGGAAGCCGATCTACGCCGCCCTGGGCGTGCCGGCGGACGTCAAGGACTACAAGATCGAGCTGGCGGCCGAAGCGGCCACGGACGCCCCGGCGCTGGAAGGCGTGCTGCGCGAGCTGGGCGGCAAGGCCAACCTGAACCAGGCCGGCATGAACGCCGTCGTCGAGACGCTAAACACGCTGGGCAAGGCGGCGGCCGAGGCCGATGCGGCGGCTTTGGCGGCCACGACGAAGGAAACGACCGAAACCCTGACCAAGGAATGGGGCGCGGCGGCCGAAGGCAACCGACGCGCCATCGGCAAGCTGATCCGCGACGCCATGGGCGGCCAGATCGACGAACAGGCCGCCGCGGATCTAGAGACCTCGCTGGCGTCGAACCTGACCCTGTCCCGCGTCCTCGCCCACGCCATCGGCAAGATGGCCGAGCCTGAGACGCCGGGGGGCGGCGGGGCCCTGCCGGAGGCCCCGCAGCTCACGCCGAAGGCGGCGACGGCGGCGCTGAACGCCTTCTACGGCGACGCCGACAAGATGGCGGCGCTGAACAATCGCAACCATCCCCAGCACAAGGCCGTGCTGGCCGAGCGCGCCGGGCTTCTGGCTCAGCAAAATGGTGAGAAGCGGCCGGATCAGCCCGGCTGATGAAAGGGGCGGCGGCCGAAGCCGCCGCCCGATCATCTCAACCGCGGGGGAAACGCTGCCAGATCCAATCTTTGACCGTCTGGCTGATGGTGTCGGACCAAGCGCTTTCGCCGGCCATCCTGGCGACAAACAGACGGTCGTTCTTGTCGATGTGCTTCAGCAAGTCATCCCGGAGTTGAGCGGCCGACATAGTGGTGTCGATGAGCCAGAAGCTTTCGAGCGGCTTTGCGAATGCGAACTCGCGAAGGCGAGCCCAGAGGGGGTCGTAGTTCCTACCGGGAGCCTTGAGGTCGTAAGAGACAATGTGAACGGCCATATAACAGTTTCCTTATGTGATCTGTCGGAAACCCGTTGACCAAACCCGTCTCTGGAGTAGGCTCCAGATGTTGCTGACGACTCTAATCGACGGGTCTCCGACGGTTGGTGTTGATGCCCGGCCGGTCTGATCACCAGCCGGGCAACTTCCTAGATAACGCTGATTCGCTCCGGCGACAGACAATCCGCCACAGCTATGCCGTGAATTGTTTGTGACAGCGCGGTGACACACTAGAGCCGTTGACCTCGGCTCCAAATCAGTGCAGCCATCAATCATTCTCTCCGCCGGAGACCGCGAAAGCGCCGGATCACGGAAGGGACGCCCAGGCGGGCGAGACCGCCAGGCACGCACGGTCCACCCCTTCGGGGCGCGGACCGAGACTGCAGCCGATCAGAGCCATCTTTTTGATCGAATGCAGGAGGGCGTGCGCCCATGGACTATTCACAGATCACCCAGGCCGACGTTCAGGGCTTCCGCGCCAATCTGAACATGGCCCCGCAGGTGCGCGAAAGCGTGTACCTGCCCCACGTCGATGCCGACCTGGCCTATTCCGAGCCGGGCAAGCTGTTCAACATCGACACCATCGGGACCTCGGACCCGAAGAAGATCGACACCGTCGTGCCGGACAGCCCCGAAGGCATCCTGGACATGACGCGCCGCGTCGGAGCGTTCGAGAGCTTCCACGACGGCAAGTTCATCGAGAGCATCCAGAAGGTGCACCAGCTGCAGGACCCGACCAACGAAGTCATGGCCTCCATGCGCGCGGGCAAGATGCGCTACATGGACAAGAAGATCCGCGACAGCTTCTTCGCCCCGGTCCGCATCGGCGAGAGCGGCGAGAACACGCTGAACTTCCCGACCGGCAAGATCATCGGCGTGCAGTCGCGCAAGTATCTGCATGCGCAGGAGGGCACCGCCCTGCCGGCGTCGGGCGACCTGCCGCTGACGCTGGGCAAGCTGCTGGCCGTGCGCGCCATCATCCGCAAGACGCGGGCGGCGAGCGTCCTGCCGGGCGCCAAGCTGAAGATCGCGGTGCGCACCGAGGACCTGAGCCAGCTCCTGACCACCATCCCGGTGACCTCGGGCGACTACCAGTCCGTGCGCCGTCTGGAGAGCGGCGAGATCACCCAGTTCCTGGGCTTCGAGTTCGTGCTGGATGAGGACCTGAACCAGAAGGCCGGCGCGGCGGGCGTGTTCATCCTGCCGGTCTGGCTGGACCAGGCCATGAAGTACAAGGCCCGCGAGATCCACACGGCCACCATCAAGCCGCGCGGCGACAAGTCGGAGCGGCCCTACGCCTACTACGAGACCGAACACGGCGCCGTCCGTGGCTGGGACGAGGGCGTGGCCGGGATCGAGGTCAAGGACCTGAACGCCTGATCGGCTGACTGAACCGGGCCGTCCCTGACCGGGGCGGCCCACCCCCTGATTTCGCGCCCCGGCGCAGCGGACCCCGGAAAGGCCGCAAGATGACAAGGAACACCCCTCATGGCTCGCTTCATCGGTGCGATCCTCGGCGCCGCCCACAACGCCCTGAACGGCATGGCCGGTTCGCTGGTCGACCCCTTCTTCAACAACGGCCGGGTCTGCCGCATCCTGGGCGACTACTGGACCGGCGACGCCGCCCAGAACGACATCGTCTCGCTGGGCTACGTCGGCTGGGACACCCGCTTCGACGGACACTCCACGATCCACTTCGACGACTTCGGCACCTCGATCACGCTCGACGTCGGCGTGGCCAATATCTCGGGCGTCAACGCCTCGGGTTCGGCCGCCTGCCTGATCAGCGGTCAGGACATCGCCACGGCGGCCGGTTCGGTCTCCCTGCTGAAGTCGGTGGCGATCAACAGCCGCAAGAAGCCCCTGTGGCAGCTGGCCGGCTTCGCCAGCTTCCAGGCGGCGAAGGACGCCACGGTCGCCGACGGCGGCCGCGCCGAGCTGATCGCGACCTTCAAGGGCGGCAACCCGGATGCCGGGACGCTGGACTGGGCCATCTACGGTTCGGCTCAGTAAGGGCCGCAAGGATCGGCGTCGCCGCCGGATTGCTCGTCTAAGGCGCGCCGCATCGGGGGCGGGAGAGCTGAAGGGCCTCTCCCGCCCCTCGTTATTTCTGGTGGGCTACCGCTCTCGACGCGGTCGCTCGCTGCTTGAGCCCGGTTCCGGGCGGGAGACATCATGAGCGACGCGCAGACCCGCCTGGTGAACGGCGCCCTGGTGCAGCTGGGGGAAGACACCGTGTCGGACCTGACGGCCGACCCGCCGCCCAGCCGGGTGGTGAAGATCCTGCCGCATGTGCAGCCTGCGATCGACGCGGTGCTGGTCCGCTACGGCTGGCTGTGCGCGCTGGAATATTCGACGCTGGAGCCCAGCGGCCTCGTCCCCGCCAACTGGCGGTTCGGCCACGCCTATCTGGCCCCGGAGGGCGCGCTGCGCTTCTGGGAGGTGTCGCGGGTCTCGGGCTGGGAACGCGGCGTGTGGGAGCGTCCGGACGGGGCGTCGCGGCCGATCCTGAGGGCGACCGAGGGCGGGCCGATCAACGTCAGCTGGGTCAAGCGCCGCCCGGCGGACGCGCTGGACGCCAATGTGCTGGACGCGGTGACGTTCGAGCTGGCGGCGCGGGCGGCCCGACCCATCGGCGGATCGGTCGAACGGGCGCTGGAGCTGCGGAAGCTGGCCGATCAGGCCGTGCTGGCGGCCATGGGCACGGACGGCCAGGACACGCGGGCGGACGACGTGATGATCGCGGACCGGGTGGGAAATCTCAGGGCGTCGGCGCTGTAGATTTCCTTTCTGAGGCTACCGCTCGCGACGCGGTCGCTCGCTGCTTGAGCCGCCGCGTCCACCCCCCGTTTCGGCAGGGGGAGATTGGGCGCATGAGCAGGCAGTCCGGTTTCCAGAACGGGTTCAATATCGGCGAGCTGTCGCCGGACGCGTGGTCGCGAAGCGATCTGGTTCAGCATTCCAAGGGCTGCGCTCTCGGCTTCAACATGATCGGGCGCGTGGCCGGGCCGACCGGGCGGCGGCCGGGGACGTGGTTCGTCGGCCTGCCGAAGTTTTCAGCCACCGCGGGGCGTCTGGTCCCGTTCCGGCGCAACAGCGGCGACGCCCTGGTGCTGGAGTTCGGCCATCTGTACGTCCGCGTCTGGGACGTGAACGGCGCAGCCGTCATGGACGGCCCGGCGCAGGTCGAGTTCGCCACATTCTATACGGCTGCGCAGCTGGACGGCCTGCGCTGGCGTCAATCCGGGGACGTGCTGTACCTGACGCACCGAGACAACCTGAGCCCCCGCGTTATCCGCCGGCTGTCGAACACCAGCTGGCAGTTCGACGGGCTGGGCCTGTTCAACGGGCCGTATCGCGGCGAGAACGGCGCTTCGGACCGGGTGCTGACCCTGAGCGGCGCCACGCTGACCGCCAGCTTCGCCGCCTTTCAGCCCGGCCATGTCGGTTCGCTGTGGCGGCTGAGGCCCAACGCGGGCAATCCGGGCGTCCTGTCGTGGGAGCCGGGCGAAGAGGATGTGCCGCCCGGCGCGCGGCGACTGTCGGACGGCCGGGTCTATGGCGCGACGGCGGGCGGGACGGCCGGGAATACGCCGCCCGTCCACGACAGCGGCACGGTGTCGGACGGCGGGGTGGAGTGGGCCTATCTGCACGACGGCGCGGCCGTGGTGGCGGTGTCCGCCTACACCTCCGCGACGCAGGTCGAGGTGACCCTGTTGACGGCGGCGCCGGAGGGGCTGGACGCCGGGACGCCCTACTGGTCCGAAGGGGCCTATTCCGACGTGCGCGGGTGGCCGACGGCCAATCCGGCGGTGCGGGAGGAGCGGCTGGCGCTGGCCGGGGCCTTCGCCGAGCCGGACGGGATCAACCTGACGCGGACGGCCGGGTTCGGCCCGACGACGGTGGATTTCACGCCGGGGCTGGGCACCGGGCGGGTCGTGGACGACGACGCGGTCAAGCGCTTCGTCGGCGGGGATCGCGACCGGATCGTATGGATGGAGGGATCGACCTTCCTGCTGGCCGGGACGACGGACGGGGAGTTCATCGTCACCGGCGGGACCATCGACGACCCGATCACGCCCAGCGGGTGCGTCGCGCGGCCGGTCGGCGAGTTCGGCAGCGCCGACGTCATGCCCGCCCTGGCTTATGGCGGGGTGATGTTCGTGGCGGCCGGGGGCGAGACCCTGAGGCTGGTGGCCGTCGATTTCGACGGGACGCGGGAGCTGCGCGACCTGAACGTGGTGGCGGGCCATATCGGCGGGCGCGGCCTGGCCGAACTGTGCTGGATGAAACAGCCGGTCAACCTGCTGTGGGTGCGGCTGGCGGACGGCGGGCAGGCCAGCTTCACCTATCACCGCGAACAGGCGGTCGAAGGCTGGAACCGGCACGGCATCGCGGCCCTGGACGTGCCGACCGAGGACGCGCCCCTGGGCGGGGGCATGATGCTGGAAAGCAGTTGCGTCGTGCCCGGCTTCAAGGGGCGGCCCCGGCTGTTCATGCTGGTGCGGCGGATCAAGGACGGGGCGACCCAGCGCCTGATCCTGAGGATGGCCGAGCCCGCCGACAAGCTGTTCCTGGACGCGGCCGAGCGGTACGCCGGAGCGCCGACGACGGGCGTCGCTGGGCTGGACCACCTGGCCGGGGAGGACGTGACCCTGATGGCGGCGACCGAGCCGGGGGCGGCGGCGGTCGTCGGGCGAGGCTGGGGCGAATATCGCGAGCGTCCGGTGAACGAGGACGGTCAGGCGCTATTGCCCGAGGGAACGACAGCGACGGCGGTGTACGGCGGCCTGCCGTACCGGAGCCGTTGGGAGGGCCTGTCGCCGGATCTGGCGGGGCCCGGATCGTCGGCGGGGCGGATCGTCCGCTACACCCATATCAGCGTCGTGCTGGAGGCCGCCGTGGCCTATGCCGGGACGGTCGGCGACGAGGGCGACAGCGGGCGGGACCGCACGCTGCAGCGCCAGCCGGGCGACGTGGGCGGGCCAGTCGTGCGGCGTCATGCTTGGCGAACGGCGGCGCTGGGCGGGGCAAGCCGGGACCGGCGCTATTTCGTCGAGACCGATCATGGCTGGGACATGGTCATCCATTCGATCCGGGCGACGGCCGATGTCGAATAGCCTGACACTTCGCCCCTACTCGCCAACGGACCCGCTGCGCATCACGCCGCGCGAGGACTTCCGCCTGGAGCATGAGGCCGCCGGATCGCCGCTGTTCGGGCCGGAGCGGGTGCAGGGCCTGTGCTGGACCCTGACCGAGGGCGACCGGAAATGGGCGAAGCCGCTGGCGTGCGGGGGGTTGGAGCCTCAAGGACACGGCCGGTTCGCCGCATGGCTGTACGCATCGGACCTGACGCCGCGCGGCTGGGCCATGGTGAAGCGGGCCTTTCGCCGAATGGTCGCCGAGAGCGGCGCCCGGCGCGTGGAGGCGATGGTGCGGTGCGAAAAGGTGCTGCCGGACGCCGGTGTCAGCCAGTTCACCAAGGCGACGGCCTACGCCGAACTGGATCTCGGCTTGCGCTGGGAAGGCCGGCTGCGGGCCTGGGGGCCCGATGGGGCCGACTACGATCTCTATGCGGGGGTGTTCTAGATGGCGGTTCTGCCGTTGCTGGCGGTCGGGCTTTCGGCCGCAGGGAAGATCATGGGCGGGATCGGGAGCCTGAGGGCCGGGTCCGCGCGGGCGAAGGCGCTGGGGCATCAGGCCCGGAACGCGCGCCAGGAGGCGGGCGTGCGCGCGTCGATCCAGATGGAGGAGAGCGACCGCATCGGGGCGCGGGCGGCGACGCTGGCGGCGGCCTCGGGCGGCGGCGGCCTGCAGGGTTCGGCCCTGGCGGTCATCGACGACCTGGCGCGTCAGGGCGTCTATCGCGCGCGGCAGACGGTGCGCGACGGCCTGTCGGAGAGCATCGCCCTGAAACAGGAGGCGCAGACCACGCGCCGTCAGGGTCAGGCGGACTTCGCCGGCAGCCTGATCGAGGCGGGATCGACGGTGCTGGGCGGGATGGCGCAGCAGGCGCAGTTCAGACGACAGGGCGGCCTGCCGCCCGCGCGGTTCGACAGGTTCTTCCTCTAATGGCCAAGCTTCCCCAGTCGATCGACATGCAGGGACCGAACGGCGCGACCGCGTCGGGGCGGGCCGTCAGCTTCGACAGTCTCGACAACGCTCTGCAGGCCGTGGCCGGCGAAGTGCAGCGCTTCGATCAGACGCGAAAGGCTGTGGACGATAAAGAGGCGGGCCGGATGTTGGCGCAGGCCGAGGCGGAGTATGCCGCCGAAGCGCAAGAACGCTGGGAGGCCTGGGATGCGCGCGAGCCTGGTCAGGAGGTGCGGGAAGCCGAGCACTGGCAGAGCAAGCTCGCCCCGCTGCTCGACGATCCCAGCCTCCCGGACGGCGTCAGAGACAGCGCGCGCCGTCTCGGCCGCGATCTGACCGTCCGTATCGAGGGGCAGGCCATCGCCACGGCGGCGCAGGGCCGCGCAGAACGCTTCGCGCTGGATCGCGACAACGCCGAGCGCATGGCGGCGGTCAGCGTCATGCAGACCGGGATGGCGCGATGGCATGAGCGCGAGGCCGCACTGCGTCAATCGCTGCCCGCCGATGCCGACTGGCACGCGGCCTACACATCCGCCTGGGACACGTTCGTCGAGGGGGAGCTGGCGCCCCATCCGGAGCGAGTGCGTGCGCTCGCCGCGCCGCAGTTCCTGGCCGAGCGGGGGCGGATGCAGATGGACGTGCTGACGCGGCAGGACCGCCTGCGGGACGCCACCACGGCCGCGAACATCAGCACCGCCACGAACGCCCTGCTCAACCGCATTCAGCGCGATCCCTCCGTCCGCGCCGCCTTTGACCGCGAAATCCGGGACATCGCGACTGGTCTGCCCCAGGCCGCGCAGGCCCCATTTATCGCCGAACAGACGGCGAGAGCGGACGCGCTTACCGTCGACGGGCGTCTGGCCGCCGGGGACCTCGACGGCGTCGAGGCCGATCTGGCCGCCGGTCGGTTCGATCACCTCGCCCCGAACGTGCTCGAAACCGCGCGGGGTAATCTTGCCGCCGCCCGTTCCGCCGACAGTTTCGAGAAGGCCCTACAGCGGGCGGACGTGACCGAGCGGTTCCAGCGGAACCTGACCGCCATCGCGCGCGGCGCAGCGCCGGACCTGAGCATTTTGTCTGAGGCCAACGGCCTATTCGATCACGACGACGTCGCCGAGATGCTGTTGCAGCAGCAGGCGGCGGCCAGGCTCCAGCCGTTCATGCGCGATCTGTACCGGATGAACCCAGCGCAAGGCGAGGCGGCGCTGGTGCGGCTCGAAGGTGAGGCGTCCACTGAGGCGGAGCGCAAGGCGCTGGAAGCTGTTCGCGGCGACGTGAGGGCAGACCTCCAGCGCCGCGCGACTGACCCGGCGCTCGCGGCCATGACGCCCGCCGGCGCCGGGGACACCGTGCGCGCGAACGTCCGGGCCGCCTTCGAGACCCTGAGCGTCAGTCCGACCCCTGAACTCGCCCAGCGGTACGCGACGGCGGCGTTGCAGGTTCAAGGCAGCATGGGTGTGGCCGTGGCCCAGCGGCGTATCCTGCCCGCCGAACGAGCGCGCGAACTCGTGGCGGGACTGGAGCAACCGGGCGCGGACGCCGCCGCCAACCTGAGCGAGCTGTGGGCGTTCGTCGGCCAGTTCGGGCCTTACGCGCCGCGCGTCATGGTCGATCTGGCGGAGGCCGGGCTGACGAACCGCGCGCTAGGGGCGATGATGCACTACGCCGATCAGCCGCAGATGCTGGCCTATTACACGGCCGGTTTGGGCGTGACAGGCGTCGAAAACGCCGCCGCCATCCGCAGCGCGGTCGTGGAAGGCACAGCGGACTATGCGCGCACCGCCGCTTCGGGCGAGGGGCTGGAGGCGACGCGCGCGGCGGCTATCACGGTAATGACCGCCCTCGTCGCGCGTGGCGAAAGCTTGGAAAACGCCAAGAAAATCGCCTTGCGCCCCATTGTCGATCAGTACGTCTATGGCGAGGACATCGCCATTCCGAAGGCCGCCGGAGTTGATGCCCGGCGCTGGGAGCGCGACGCGAACGACTATCTGGGGACGCTGATCGCTGGCGACATGCCGCAGCTGGAACAGGGCGGCGACCCGCGACTGAACGCCGAGCAGAACCGTCGCATCCTTCGCGACCGGATCAGCCGAGGTCGCTGGGTCTTGAACCCACGCGAGACCGGCGCGGTGTTCGTGATCGAGACCTTTGACGCCGACGGCAATCCGCAAGGCCCTCGCCCCCTAGCGATGCGCGACGGATCGCCAGTCACGCGCGAGTGGAACGCGGCGCCGCCGACGCAACGTCGCGGCCGGGACTGGCGGCCTGGGCGGTTCGGCGCCTGGTAGCCCCGTCCACCCCCCGTTTCGGCAGGGAGAGGATGGGCCATGCAAGATCCGTTTCGCAGTCTGGGCGCGCCGCTGACCGGCGACGAGTTGTCGGAGCAGCTTCAGCGCGGTCCGGTCTCCCGTGATCTAGGGTTCCAAGGCTCTCGCGATCTGAACCGGATCGGCGGAACCGTAGCGGGCTACATCGTCCAGAACGACCGGGCGACCTTCGACAGGCAGCGACAACGCCAGTTCGGCGGGGACGGCAACATGCTGTCGGCCGAGGAAGCGACGGCGCAGTTCGGCGGCGACGGACTGATCATGTTTGACAGGCCGGTCAATGTTCACACCGCGGAGTGGATGCACGACCGCGCCCAGCGGCAGCGGTTCAACGAGGACGTCGAGGCTCGCGGCGGGCTGTCGTTCCTCGACAAACTGGGGGCTGGGTTCCTCGGCATGGCCTCCGATCCCCTGCAAATCCCGTTTCTGCTCATGGGGGGCGAGGCCGTTCTGCTGCGCGGCCTCGGCGTGGCCGGTAAGACGACCTCCGCTGCCGTCGCGCGAGGCGCGCTGGCCGGAGCCGTAGAGGGCGTGACGGCCAGCGTCGCGCTTGAGGCGATCAACTACGGAGCGCGGAACGCCGCCGGCGAGGACTATGGGCTCGGCCAATCGGCCGCCAACGTCGGCCTAGGCGTGGCCGCCAGCGCGACCCTCGGCGCAGTTGGCGGGCTGGTCAGTCGCGCCAGCCGGAGCTCGAACAGAGCGGCGCAACGCGCGGCTCGCCGGTCGCCCGCGCAGAGCCGGATCGCCGATCAGATCACACAGGCGGCCCAGGCCAAGGGCGAGAATGTCGCAACCGCGCTACGCATCGCAGAGATCGAAAGTTCGCTCGACCCGCGCGCGAAGAACCCCGCCAGCACGGCCTCGGGCGTCTTTCAGTTCCTGCGCCGAACGTGGAATGGTCTGGGAGGCGGTGACCCCTTCGACGCGGACCTGAACATCCGTCGCGGGATCGATCTTCTGGCCCAGAACCGGCGCGGCCTCAGGCGCGCACTGGGCAGCGACCCGCAGGAGTGGGAGCTTTACGTGGCGCACCAGCAGGGGCTGGGCGGGGCCATCGAGATGCTGCGCGACCCCAACCGGCCAGCGATCGAGGCGCTGAGGGCCGCGCGGGTCGAAGACCCAGAAGCCGCCATTCGTCTGAACGGCGGCCGCTCGGACATGACGGCTGGGGAGTTCGTCCAGAAGTGGCGGCGGACGTTCGATGACGGCGATGCGGCCGCCGCCGCGTCGCAGCCATCGCGGGCGCTGGACGGGCTAACGGAGAACGAGCGGGCCGGAAGCCTGCTGGCGGCCGTCGATGCGATCAACCGGGACGATGTGCTGGACCTCGGCCCCCTTCTCGCCCGGAGCGGTCTGGACGCGCTGGACGAGACGACGGCGGTCCCGTCGATCCGGGGACGCTGGCTGGAGAGAGACGCGGCCGTGACGCGCAGCGGCGGAGAGGTTCCCGTGCGGTTCGCTGTGGTTGAACTGTCGGACCTGATCACCAGCCACAGCGACGACCTGACCCCGGTGGCCGACTATCCCGCCGCATTGCAGCCGCGCGACCGCCAGAGGCCGGGGGCGCAGGCCGAAAACTACAACCTGGAGCGGGACCTGAACCCCACGTTGCTGATGCGGGACAAGGCCGCGTCCGGAGGCGCGCCCATCGTGAGCCCGGACGGGATCGCCGAGAGCGGCAACGGCCGACTGATCGCCCTGAGGCGCAGCGCGATGACGGGCACGCCCGCCTGGGACCGCTATCAGGGCGAGCTAGCGCGGCAGGGGATCGATACAGAGGGGTTCGACCAGCCGGTGCTGGTGCGGATGCGGTCTGAGCCCATGACGGGCGTCGAGCGCGCCGACTTGGCGCGGGAGATGAACCAGAGCCAGGTTGAGGCCTATTCGCCGGTCGAGCAGGCGCGAGCAGATGCGCGGCGGCTGGATGGTGCGACGCTGGGCCTGCTGGACGGTGACGACGCTTTCAGCGCGCAGAACCGGCCATTCCTGCGCGGTTTCGTGGGCCGGGTCGCCCCGAACGACGCCAACGCCCTGACGGACGCGCGCGGCGCGCTGAGCCTCGCCGGGAAGGCCCGGGTTCAGGCCGCTCTGATCCAGAAGGCCTATGGCGACGACGGGCTGACGGCCGCGCTGTTCGAGACGGCCGACCCCGGCATCCGGCAGATTGGGCAGGCGCTGGCCGACGCGGCCCCGGCCTGGGCGCGGATGCGCGCCGAAGCGCCGACGCGTCTGGATCTGACCGGCAACCTGACCGGGGCGGTCAACCTGATCCGCGAGGTGCGCGCCGAAGGGGTGAAGGTCGCCGATCTGCTGGATGAAAGGTTGGGCCAGACGGACCTGTTCGGTGCGCAGGCCCTGAGCCCCGAGACCGCCGGCTTCGTCCGGATGATGTTCCGTGACGAGGCGCTGACCAAGCCGCGCGGGGCTGGTCCGCTGGGCGAGGGCCTGAGAGAGTACGCCCGCGCGGCCGCCGCCACCCCGGCCGGCCCTGACCTGTTCGGAGACCTTCCCAATGGACACGCCTTCCTCGAAACCACGCTCCGCCGCCTCCACGCTCTTGAGGGCGACGGATCTCGGGGTCTTTCCTACGCCGGAGGGAGTGAGCCTCTCTGGACGGGTCGAGAGGCTGAGACTGCTGTCCTCGACCTTCGGCAAGATGGCGGCGCGGGCCGAGACGGAGGAGGACCGGACGGCGGACGAGGCGGTGGCGGCGCGGCTGAGCGGGATCGCGGAGGACCTGGAGAACGGGCGCAAGCCCCGCTAGGCCCCCAGCCGCTTCCACCGGAACTGGCCAGCGATCCGGAATACGCCGCGCTGCTGGCGGACACCGATGCGCTGGCACGGCAGGCCGGTATTGACACGCCGGAGTTCGACGCGGCCGACCGGCCGGAGACCTGGGCGGCCGCGATCCGCGCCGCCGCAACCTGTCTCGCGGATACGACCGGAATTGTCGTATCGTGAGGGATTCGTTAGCGGATGAAAATCACCCCGCCACCCCGCGTCCTGCCTGCCGTCATGCTGATGCCGGATCAGGTTTCCTTCGATTGCCCAAGTTGCGAGATCACGCACCAGATCATGCGCAACCTCGACTTCGAGGAAGGGCTCGACGGTGTCTGGCGGACGAAGGAGCGGCCCGGCCTCCTCTGCGATTGCGGGGTAGAGTTGCTGGCCGACTTCACCCTGTCGGCGGAAGGAAGCCCTGCGACGCCAGATATTCGGTCGCGATCCGACGCAGAGCCTCCGGGCGGGTCATAGCTGGGGCGCCGATCACGGGGCCGACCTCCGCTGACCAAGCATCGATAGCGGCCAACAAATCTGGCGCGACCCGGACGTTGACCGGCGTCGCGTCGATCCGTGGACGACCTCTAGATTTTCCAGCGCTAGTTATTGACAACCCCCATTTACTAGCGCCAGTAATAGGCGGACCGAAACGGGGAGGCAACCCCGGATCGGTCCTGACCGCAAACCACGATCACTTGGAGATCGCTATGCACACGGCTGAACAGACCCCTATCCCGACGTGCCCTGTCGCGGCAACTATCCCGGAGGCGCTGAGCCTGATCCGGGCGATCCGGCGATACGAAGCGCCGCACTGCTTCGAGCTTCTGGCCAAGACTAATGAGCGGCTGGATGCGCTCGAAGCCGCCATTGTTCACCTGCACGCCACGTCGACGACGGGGCTGTTTTTCCAGACGTGCCTCGCCATGCGCGGCGCAGGATGGTGGAGCATCTACGACCAGGACGACATCGTGATGGAGCGCGCACAGCACCGAGCGCTCAATGCGGTGCTGCGGAGCATGGCGAGCAGCCTCTACTCTGAGGCGGTCGCGGTCCTCGCTGAACACTACGCGCCAGAAGTCGTGGCTGAAGTTAGGGCCGCCTGATGGGAAAGCGTATGTCGGAGCCAGAGCGCGTCTCGGTATTCTGGAGCCGCGTGGAGCGTGGGGCATCGCGCGACGACTGCTGGCTGTGGAAAGGCGGGCGGAGCGGTCCATATGGGATCGTTCAGTGGCGAGAGCATAACGGTGTCACCATGCCTAGACATGCCCACACCATCGCGTTTCTCCTCGCGCGTGGCTGGCGCCCGACGCGCGTGTCGAAGCTCGTGGTCAGGCACCTTTGCCATCAGCCGCTTTGCTGCAATCCGTCCCACCTGAGGCATGGGAGCCAAGCGGATAACGCCGCTGACGACCAGGCTGTTGGACGAGAGGCGCGCGGTGAAACGCAGGCGAACGCGAAGCTGGACGACGACATGGTTCGCTTCATGCGGTGGGAGGCCGCGCGAGGCACGACCCACAGGGAACTGGCGGCCATAGCGGGCGTCGCGCGCCAGACTGCCTCCAAAGCGATCGCCAAGAAGACCTGGACACACATAAGATGAAACAGTGCAAAGGCCCCGTCCGCATGGCGGCGGAGGGTGCGCTCGATGACAACGATATCGACTTTATCCTGAACGGCATCCTCCGCAAAGTTCAGCGCAAGGGCGTCGCCTTCGACAAGCAGGCCATCCTCGAAGCGGCGACCGAGATGACGCGCGAGCAGATCGTCGCGCGAGCGCTGGAGCGGCGGTTGCGGGTGGCCTCGGAGAAGGCGTCGCAGCTGTTCGACAGCCATATCGACGGGATGGCCGGTGTCGGGCATCTGGGCGACCGCCTGCGGGCCTATATGGTCGGATCGGAAAAGCAGGGGCTGGGCGCGAGCTTCAGCATCGAGGCCGAGGGGCGGGCGTTGCAGGCCGCCTATTTCGGCCAGGTCGAGCGAGACCTGAAGGCTGCGGGGCTGATCGACCGGGTGACGGCGATCCGCGTGGACCGCGAGTTCGAACTGAACGTCGCACGCGAGATGGGCCGGGCGAACGGCGGGCCAGACCTGCCGACCGGCGACGGCGACGCGGTGACGGTGGCCCAAATCTTCAACGCCGCGAACGAGCGTGCGCGGCTGTCGATGAACGACCAGGGGGCGTGGGTCGGCAAGCTGGAAGGGTTCATCGTCCGGCAGTCGCACGACGCCGGGAAGGTGGCCGGCGGGTTCTTCAAGGAGGCCGCCGCCGCGAAGGCCGGGGTGTCGGCGACCCGCCACGCCTTTGGCAAATGGCGCGACACGATCCGTCCTCTGCTGGACGAACGGACCTTCGACGGCCTGGACGCCTCCATCGCCGAGGACCTGAACCCCGACGCGAAGCTGCAGATCAACGACGCGCTGGCGAACCCGGCCGATCCCGCCGAGCAGATGCTGTTCGACGTGTGGTGGAACGTGGTGCACGGCAAGATCGACCGGATGAGCGGGGCCGACGACCTGGCCGACTTCCGGCCCCCGCCGTCGAAGGCGCGGTCCGTGTCGCGGAGCCGGGTGCTGCATTTTCGCGATGCGCAGGCGTGGACGACGTACAACGACGCCTATGGCTCGGGCAGCCTGTTCAGCAGTCAGATGAGCGGCCTGTCCCGCGCGGCGATGAATACCGCCCTGCTACACCGGCTCGGACCGGCCCCCGAGGCGATGTGGGCGCGGAAGAAGGCGGACCTGATGGGGCAGGCGCGTGCCGCCGGGGACAGCAAGGCCGCCAAGGCGATCATGGCCAAGGCGCGCGATCACGAGTTCGAGGAGATCACCGGCGCACTTTCCAGCCCCGAGAGCCTGAGGCTGGCGCAGGTGGGCAAGGCGATCCGCATCCAGCAGGCGCTCGCCAAGCTAGGCGGGATGGCTTTGTCCAGCATGTCGGACACCGCCCTGGCGGCGCAGACGATGAAGCGGGCCGGGTCCACCTTCCTTGACGGCTATCGCGCTGCGCTGGGGGGCATCCTCCGGCTTGGCTCGGAGGAGGCCAAGGAGGCGGCTGATCTGCTGGACGTGGCGTCGCGGGGCATGGCGGCGTCCATCGCCGGGCGGTTCATGACGACCGACGGCGCGAACGGGATCATGGGCGGGCTGCAACGCACGTTCTACAAGGTTAACGCGTTCGAATTCATCCAGACCGGGGTGCGCGAAGGCGCGGCGCAGGCGGCCAGCCGTTTGATCGCCCGGCAGGCCGAGCGACCCTATGCCGCGCTGCAAGCCGGGTTCCGGGAAATGCTGGAGCGATACGGGATCGATGACACAGCGTGGGAGCTGGGCCGCAACGGTCACCTAAACCCGCACAAGGCCTCGCCCGGTTATCAGGGGCTGCGTCAGCGCGCCGACGCCGACATGGCGGGAGACGAGCCTGGGCGGCGGTACTGGACGTTCGAGGCGCTGGACGGGATTTCGGACAAGGACCTGATCGCGTGGTCAGGGGCCGACGCCAGCAACCCGGATGCGGCTCGGCGGGCGCGGAACGACCTCGGGGTGAAGTACCGGGCCATGGTGCAGGGGCTTCTTGACGATGCCCTGACCGAACCGCGCGCGCGGGAGCGGATCGGCCTGACGGCCGGGCTGAAGCCGGGCACCGGCTGGGGCGAGGCGATGCGGATCGTGACGCAGTTCCAAAGCTTCAACCGGGCGATCCTGAGCCGTCACCTGCTCCCCGCCGCGCGGGGATATGGCGGTCACAGCCGCGTCAGTCTGCTGGGGCACCTGATCGTGGCGACAACCCTGCTGGGATACCTGCAAATCCAGGCCAAGCAGATCGCGGCCGGGCGCGAGCCCCGGGGCTTCACCGACGAGGATGGAGAGTTCCAGGGCGGCAAGCTGTTCGCGGCCTCGCTCCTCGCGGGGGGAGGACTCGGCATTTATGGTGACTTCCTGTTCGGTGAAGCCAATAGGAATGGCCTCGGCTTCACCATCGGCTCGCTTTTCGGCCCGGCCGTGAGCGAGGTCGAGAGGTTCATCACCATCGGCCGTAAGGCGGTGTCCGGCGATCCGGATCAGGTCGATGACCTGCCCGGCGATCTCGTCCGTGGGGCCAAGGCGAATATTCCGTTCGCCAACCTGTTCTACACCCGCACGGCTCTGGATTACGCCATCTGGTACCAACTGCAGGAGGCGGCCAAGCCGGGCTCGGTGGCGACCTACGAGCGGAACGTCGAGCGGCGGGAAAACACGAAATTCTTCTTCAGCCCGGCCGAGGCCGTGGGCGGCTGATCGTCCTTCCCTTCTAGCCCCTCCGTCCACCCCCACGCTCGCGCGCGGGACAGTGGCGCATGACCACGACGCCGTCGCCCAGCATCACCGTCATCGTCCCGTCCGGGACGTCGGTCGGTCCTTGGAACACGAGCTGGACCTTCAGCGCGCCCGAGGACGTGTGGCTCTATGTGGAGACCGACGGCGTGGCCGGGCCGGATCTGGCGCTGGGCGTCGATTTCACGCTGAACGCGCCGAACCCGGGCGAGACCGGCGGGGCGGTGACGCTGGCCGGTTCGGTCGTGCCGGTCGGCGGGTGGGACGCCGTCCGCCACCGGGTCGTCATCCGGCGCTGGACGCCCCGTCGCCAGGGGACGGCGCTGCCGGACACTGAGGGGCACAAGCCGCGCGCGACCGAGAGGGCGCTGGACCGCCAGATGCGGATCGCCGAGGAGCAGGACGACGAAATCTCGCGCCTGGCCCTGATGGCCGGCGGCGAGGTCGATCCGGCCCTGGTGGAACAGCGGGTGGAGGCCCTGCTACCCAGCCTGCTGGGGGACCAGTTGGACTACAAGGTCAGCTATGACGCCCTGTCGGCGGTGGCCGATCCGGCGGGCGGGGCGCAGCGGCTGCGTCTGAGGGTCAATGTCGAGGCCTTCCGGACCGGTGACCGTCTGACCGAGTTCGAGACCCAGCCGGGGCGGTCCAACGCGAAATCCCTGCAAGCCGCCATTGACGCCCTGAGCGTCATCGGCGGGGGAACGGTGGAGCTGCCGCCCGGCGATTTCCTGCTGTCCAATCCGAACCTGTCCACGACGAACAACGAGCGGTTCGCCGTCGAGCTGAAGCCGTGGGTGCGGATCGACGCGTCGGCGGCGACGATCAAGCCCGACGCCACGGTCTCGACCGTCTTCATCTTCGGCAGGAACGACGCGCCCTGCCACGGGGCGTCGATCATCGACGGCTATTTCGACTGCACCGGCATCGGCACCCAACAGCCGGTCAAGCCCAGCGGGGCCTATCAATATTTCGGCGGCTGCGGCATCGCGCAAAGGAACGGCCCGCGCAGCGAAGGCGTGCTGTTCGACCGCCTGTTCTTCGAGTTTCCCGACGTCGATCCGTCCGACCCGGTCGTGCCCTACCATTCCTGCGTGATGCAGAGCGCCAACGGCGTCTGGTCGAACGCGACGACGCCGGTGTGCGGCGGCGACTGCTATCAGTTCAACGGCGGCTTCTGGCGGATCGACAACCCGGACGTCGGCGAATGCGCGGACGGCGGGCTGGCGCTGAACAACGGGTTTGAAGGCGTCATCACCGGCGGGTCGCTGCGGCGCTGCAACCTGGGTATCGGCGGCGGGCCGTATGGCCTGGAGGGCGACAGCAGGCGGTCGATCACGATCCGGGGCACCCAGATCATCGAGCCGAACATCGGCATGAACTTCGGCTGGTACGGCCTGGCCAGCCGGGTGGCGGCCAACAGCGACAAGCCGACCAGCGGTCCCGGCGGCGTGCCCATCGGCGCGGACACCGACTGGCCGTCCCTGAGCCCGTCGCAGAAGGCCAGCGGCGACTTCATCCGCAAGGCGCCGCCCAAGGGCCTGACGGTCGAGGGGGTGCAGATCGTTCGGCCGAAGTCGGGCGGGTTCTGGTTCATCGCCGGGGCGGCGGCCGATTATGGCCTGACCGTCCGGGGGCTGGAGATCACGGAGTGCGGGTCGAACGCCTATGGCCACGGCCCGGACAACGGCCCGTCGTCCCAGATCGCCGCCCTGTCGGTCGTCGGCGCCAACCGGTCGGTGATCCAGAACAATGTCATCCGCGACACGATCACGCCGGTCGGCGGCACGGCCTATGCCTATGTGGTGTCGGGCTGCGCGGAGACGGAGTTCGAGCGCAACGCCTCCTTCGGCAATGCGATCGACGCCCTGTTCGAGGGCAACACCAGCCTGTTCACCTCCACGCCCCTGGTGACCGACGGCGTGCCCGTGATCAGCGGCACGGCGTGGTCGATCATCGCGACCAACCACTATTTCGGCGACCAGAACTTCCTGGCCGCCACGATCAACACGAACCGGCACGTCATCTTCGGAAACAACGCCGGCCTGCTGACGACCATCGCGGGCGACCCGATCAACAAGACCGTGTTCGGCCTGGCCGAGGGCGATGCCGCGTTCAAGGGTTTCAAGGGCGGCTTCTTCCAGCGCGGCTATGAGATGCCCCGCCGATCTTTCGGGACGGCGAGCGGGACACAGGGGGGATACACCGACGCATCGGGCGGGGTGGCCTACGCTCACGGCATCCCCTCCGGCAAGGAGCGGATCCTGTGGGCGGTCATCTCGATCGACACCGGGGTCGGCGGGCCGGTCGTGCAGATCCTGCCGTCGTGGGACGGGACCAACATCGGCTTCGCGTCGAGCGCCTATCCGAACAAGCCGTACATCCTGACGGGTGAGTACGCCGCCACGGCGGTGCGCTGATGGCCGGGCTGTCGCTGATCGAGCAGCTGGGCGGCGGGGCCGTGCTGGTGGCCGCCGGGGGCGGTCTGATGAAGGGGTGGCAGACGTGGTGCGCGTCGCGCCGCAGCCCGGAACAGCGAATGGGCGACGCGGCCCAGGCGGCGTCGGTGCTGGTCACGGCCGCGACCCAGGCGGCCGAGGGGCTGATGGCCGGAATGCGCGAGGACCTGGACGCCCTGCGCGCCGAACTGTCCGCGACCAAGGCGTCTCACGCCCAGGAGATCGCGGAGCTGAAGCTGGCCCACGATCAATGCACCGCCGAGAACCTGGTCCTGAAAGGGCATCTGGATCAGCAGATCCAGCGCACCGAAAGCCTGGCCGCCTTCCTGCGTCGTCAGGGGCTGGAAGTGCCCGACCTGACCGGGGCGCGGCCCCTGCTGATCCTCACCGCCAACACCTCACCGGAGACCGCCTGATGCCCACCCTCGGCAAGATCGCTCGCGACCGCCTGTTCCGCCTCGCCGCCCTGGCGTTGGCGGTGCTTTCGACGCCCCGTGCCTGGGCCGCTACAGAGGGCGACCCGGTGCTGAAGCGCGCCGCGACCTTCCTCGGCTTCATCAAGGGGGAGGCGTCCTAGATGCCGGACGCTCGCACCCGCCCCGCCTATTCCGATCCGGTCGATCTGGAGACGGCCGAACTGGAACTGACCTCCTCGATCTATGACGGGTTCAGCACGGCGATCATGGTCAAGGGCAAGCCCCGGACCGTCGCGCTCTGCCGGGAGTATGGCGACGCGGTCCAACTGATGGCGCTGATCGAACGTGGCCGGGCCTCGACGCCCAAGCCCGCCATCCCCGCCAGCGACGGGTCCCAGCGCCTGTCCGACCACTTCACCCTGGCCGAGATGACCGTCTCGGCCGCCGCTGCGCGCAAGGGGCTGGACAACACCCCGCCGCCCCAGATCGTGGATCAGCTGATCCTGACGGCGGACCGGATGGAGAAGGTGCGCGAGCTGCTGGGCGGCCACCCGATCCGCATCACCTCGGGCTATCGCAGCCCTGCGGTGAACAAGGCCGTGGGCGGGTCGGCGACCAGCGCCCACCGCACCGGCCACGCCGTCGATTTCACCTGCCCCGGCTTCGGCACGCCCGCCCAGGTGGCGGCGCATCTGGCCAAACACCTGATCGGCTATGACCAGCTGATCGAGGAGTTCGGCGAGTGGGTGCATGTCGGCTTCGGCCCCGGCCAGCGGATGCAGAAGCTGACGGCGCGCAAGGTCGCCGGAAAGACGAAATACACGCAAGGGATCAAGGCGTGACCCCGACGCCCGCCCGGATGACCGGCGGCTGGGATTTCCGGATCATCAACCAGTCCCGCAACGGGCTGGAACTGGTGCGGACGTTGCAGCCGCTGGTCTGGGGCGTGGAAGGCCCAGAGGGGCCGACCTTCGTCGTCGTGCCGGCGATGTTCGTGACAGACTTCGCCTCGATGCCTCGCATCGTGCGGCGCCGGTATCCGAGCTTTGGGCCGTGGGCGCGCGCCGCCCTGCCGCATGACTGGAACTATCTGACCCGAGGCACGCAGGACATCTCGTTGTGCGAGGTGATCGTCAAGGGCGAGCGGATGCCGATGTTCTCGGCCGAGGAGGTCGACGACTATCACCAGTTGGTCCGCGAGATGGGCGGCCCCTGGCCTGCGTTCACTCGCGCCCAGGCCGACGACATGATGCGCGACGCCATGATCGTCATCGCCAACGATCGCGAGGACGGCCAGCCCAGCCGCTTCGACCGGGGGCTGATCCACCGCGCCGTCCGCATGGGCGGCGCCAACGGCTGGGGCCGCTAGGGCCTCGAAAGGAGAACCGTCATGGGTGACGCCAACTACGACAAGTCCGGGAGCAGCACGCGGCGATACCGCTTCGACCTGGTGCAGAGGATCGCCGTCGGCGCCGCGTCGGCGCCGGCCGCCGAGATCAACGATGCGATCGAGGTGCAACTGACGTCCACGGTCAACGCCTATGTCACGGTCAAGGACAGCAACCCGGCCGTGGTCGTCTCGGGCGTCGGGGTGAACGCCCTGCCGCTTCCGGCGTGGTCGCCCTTCGTGCTGCAGACCAAGCCGGGCGACGAGATCGCCGTGATCCGCGCCGGGACCGAAGACGGCGTCCTGTACATCAACCCGATCGACGGCCGGGACCCCCGCTGATGCTGCTCGGCGTCGGCAAGGTCGGTCGCGTCGGCCGCGTCGGAAGCCCCCACGCCCGACCTACGGGAGGGGGGGCTTGGAGAGCCACGAAAGCGGCTCTCGCGGCCTATCTCGACGGCAATGATGCCGAGACCAACAATCCCCACGTCCTCGACGCGATGGCCTCGCCCCCGACAGTGGCTACCAGCACGTCGTCGGGATTGCTGTCTGGCCTGTCGGTCAACCGCCGATGGACGGTCAACCCGGAGACCTTCCGACTAACCGGCGGAAGCCCGACGACGTTCGCGTCAACCTACCTTCGCTTCAACAGCGCCCAGCGGTCGGTCTCAGTTCAGGAGTCCAGCATCATGCGGGTCGGCATGATCTGCACAGGCTCAAAGGTCGGCTTCCAGCTTCTCGGAGACGATCAGCCGTTCCGGTTCATTGTCGATGGTCAGTATGTCGATAAGACGGGGACCACGACGGCCACCAGCTCCGGAGCAAACTATCTGACGCTGGACTTCGGTTCCAGCGCGACGCGGCTGGTCGAGATTGAGCTTCAAAACGATCAGGGGCTTCACGGCTTCTGGGCGACCGGCCTGTCTGCTGCGCCCGCGTTTGCTCAACGGATGCTCGTGCTGGGCGACAGTTTCACAGACGGCACGGGGGCCACCCACAAGGGTGACGTGTTCGCTGCGGTCGCGGCTGACTACCTCGGGATCGGGGCGAGGATCGCGTCGGGCGTCGGCTCAACCGGCTACGTCAATACGGCGAGCGGAACGCGCTACAAGCTCGTCGAGCGGCTTCCGACTGACCTTGCGAGGGCGACGACGGAGGGGGCGGTGGACGCGGTTGTGATTGCAATGGGGATCAACGACCTTGCACTGTCCGCCAGCGTCGCGGCTGAGGCTGCGGCGTGCTTCGATCTGATCCGAGCGACGTTGCCCGGCGCACTGGTTTTTGTGACGACAGCTTGGGACACTGCCGCGCCATCGGCCCCGAGTGCCAACTACCTGGCCGTCAGCGCAGCGATCCAGAGCGCGCTCGGCACCCGGGGCGGGTTCTATCTCCTGGATGCAGAGGGCGTCGAGTTTACGAAGTCCGACGCGACGCACCCCGACACGGCCGGGCATAGCACCCTCGGAGAGTGGCTGAACGCTGAAATCCGTGCCAGCATCGCCGCCTGATGTCCGCGACGGTGGGGGTTTTGGTGCGATTGCTGACTTTGAGCCTGATTGCCGTTCTTTCGGCCTGCTCCAGCCCTGACGAGGGGATTGCCATACGTGGCGACAGCACGGCGTTGGCGTCCGGAGCCGGGCTACGGAAGGCCTTCAACTTCGCGCCCTCGCTGGACGGCGAGCGTTGGTGGAACTGCTTCCGTGGAGACGCCTTCGCCTACAATGATGGCGAGGGTGGACAGTCCATCGCGGCCATGCGCGACAAGATGGTGGCGGACCAGCAGCATCGTGATTGGCCGACGATTATCTATGACCGAAGGAACGGCGGCGAGACGGCCGAGGACTACGTCGCTGCCTTGGCCGATGCCGTCGCCACGCTAGAGACCGACGACTTCCTGATCCTCCCCCAGGTGCCGTTCGCCGAGGGTAAGGAAGACGCGGACTATCAGGCCGTCATGGATGAAATCGACGCCGAGGTTGCCCGTCGCTGGCCCTCCAACACCTTCGACGCCGCAACGCGCACCGCCTTCGTGGCTGCGCTGTCGCCCGCCTCAACCCGGCTGGACGGCCTGCATCGCAACGCAGAGGGCGGGCGGATCGAGTGCCGGTTCATCAAGGAATGGACCGCCGCCAACTGGTGAGCTGACCCCCACTCCCGTCCATCGTAAGTGCGCGGGAGGATTGGGCCGTTTATTCCGGCTTCGGCTTGGCCTTTGCGGCGATAGCTTGGGCCGTCTCGACCTGATCGAGCATCTGATCCACGGCCTTGCGGACGAACTCGGCGCGGCCCTTGGGTCCGACCAGGGCATCCAGCCGGGCCAGCGATGACCGCTCCAGCCCAACGTGGAAGCGGTGATGGTCGAGACGGTTGCGGCCCATGCGATCCCCCGGCGTGGACCGACAGAGTAGCGGGCAGGGGTAAATAGACGGCGCCGCGTTCTCGGCGTATAGATTGGGCCGTCAATCGGAGGCGACATGGCGTCTGAAGCTGAAGCGCGCATTCGGGACAAGGCCGAGATCTTCCTTCGCCGGCACTGGCCGGACGCCCGCATCGTCCACGAGTTCGAAGTCGGCGGCGCTCGGCTGGATCTCGCGGCGATCACTGAGGATCGGCTGATCCTGGTCGAGATCAAGAGCGAGAAGGACACCCTGTCGCGCCTCGACAATCAGGTGCGCCGGTCGGACTTCATCGGCGGGCTGACCTTCGTCATGATCGCCGAACGCTGGATCGATCAGATGCCGCCATTGGGCTATCGCACGATCGGCCTGGTGGAGGATGGCGACGGGTTCTCACAGTTTATCGGTCGCGGCCGGCGCTTCGCCCTGACCCCGCATCACCTGTGCCCGACCAAGGATCGCTACAACAGTCGGGCGCTGATGGGGCTGCTGCTGAAGCCGGAGCTGTACGCCATGGGCAAGCCTCACGGCGCGAAGACGAAGCATGACGTCAGCGAGCTACAGCACATCGTCCACGAAAACCTGACCGGTCGCGAGATCCGTCGCGGCGTGATGGCCGCCTTGCGAGCCCGTCATTTCGGCTGGGCCTGCGACGCGCCTATCAAGCTGGCCGCCTAAACGGCCCAATCCTCCACCCGATGAAATGTGCGCTAGGCTGCGCCCATGCGTCCCCGTCACGAGCTGAAGCTGATCGCCGCCCTGATCATCGTCACCCTGGCCGGGGTGGCGGTGACCGTGTGGGGCATCGCCGGTCAGGTCAGCGCCCTCCAGTGACGGCGAAGGCGTTCGGCGACCAAAGGTTCATCCAGCGCCCATCGTTCTCGCCGGGGCAGATCGTGATCGCAGCGGAGCATTAGGGCGCCGGCGGACTTCCGGCAGATCGAGCATTTGAACCGGCCTTGGAGCCACAGCTCGCCCATCGCCGTGCCGGGGCGACAATCCGGGAGCGCCTTGGGCGGGACTTCGGCGCCGCGATTGCAGGCCTGGCACCAGACCCAGATCTGAAAAAGACGGGCCTCACGCACGGTGATCAGCGTGGGGGGCTTCGGAGGACCGTAGCGAATGGGGCCTTGCATGAGGAGATCAAACCGGAAGGGTGCCGACCCGGCGGGCGGTGTAACGCCGAAGGTCTCCGGGACACAAGAACGGAATGAGAACATGGGGGCGGCGAAAGGCGCCAAGTCACACGGGTGACCTTGAACAAGTCACCAATGTTCCCCTCGTGTTCGAGGGTGGGCAACAAAAAACCCTGCCGAAGCAGGGCTTTAAGTGGTACGTCCTCTCGGGCTCGAACCGAGGACCCTCTGATTAAAAGTCAGATGCTCTAACCAACTGAGCTAAGGACGCACATCGCATTGCCGCAAACGGCTGGGCCGTTTCGCGGTTGCGCCTTCTGGTTCATCGGGCCGTTCGGGTCAAGGGCCGGGCTGTCCTTTCCTGATGATCTGGTCGGGTTTCGTGGACACGGGTCCCATGGCCGGTATGGTGCGCCGTCTTTCGGGGAGAACGGACATGCGCGGTTTCGGGATCACGGCGGCTTCGGTCGCGCTCATCGGACTGACGGCCTGTACGGCGGCCGAGGACAAGGCCGCGCCGGCCGCACAGCCCGCGGTCCAGCCCAGCGAGGCGATGCAGCAGACCTTCGGCGGCTGCACCTGGGGCGAGGTGACCGGCGGCGGCCTGTCGATGTGGAGCTATGCCTGTCCGGCGAGCGCGGGCGATTTCCGGGTGGTCTATGACGACGGCCTGCCGGGCTTCGCCTTCGAATCGAGCGCCGAGGACGGGACGTCGCGCAGCCCGGCGGTGGTCATCTTCAAGAAGGCGGCCGATGCGCCGATCGACGCCATCCTGGCCGCCGTTCGCGCCAAGTCGCCGGGACCGCATTCGGCGACCTGCGTCCTGTCGACCATTCCGAGCCCCGAGGGCGACATCGCGGGCTTCGAGCCGACCGGAGCGGTGAAGACCCAGTGGGACGCCTTCGCGTCCGGCGCGGAGGGCGCCGAGCCCGTGGACGCGCCGTGCGGCGACATGGGGCCGCAGATGTCGGGCGACCGGGGCTTCCGCGTCCTGGCCGACGATCCGACGACGGTGGTCTTCATCGAGTACGGCAGCGAGATCCAGCCGTTCGATCCGGCCTCGATCCGCAAGATCGGCTGAGGCGAGGGTCCGGTGGCGTTGCGTGGCGTAGTCTTCCTGTCGTGTCTGGCCCTGCTGGGCGGCTGTTCGACGGCCCAGCAGGTGCGGGGCGGGTTCAACGATGCGGCGGCCTCGCCGCTGGTCGATTTCAACGTGCGGCGGGAGCAGATCCCGACGGTGCTGTTGCAGGCCCAGGCCAACCCCTACGACCAGCGAAACCTGAACCAGTGCTCGACCATCGGGGCCGAGGTGCTGAGGCTGGACGAGGCCCTGGGGCCGGACCGGGACGAGCCGCCGGCGCCGGACAACCCCACCCTGAACGAGCGGGCCCAGGATGCGCTGGCCAGCGCCATGCTGGACGCCATTCGGAATACGGTGACCGACTTCATCCCCTACCGGAGCTGGATCCGGCAGCTGAGCGGGGCCCAGGCGCGGTCCAAGGCCGTTCAGGACGCCATCGAGGCGGGGCGGCTGCGGAGGGCCTTCCTGAAGGGGCTGGGCATGCGGGAGAACTGCGCGCCTCCGGCGGCGCCGGCGTGGTTCCGGCCGACGGGCGGATCGAGGCGGTAGCGGCGACGCAAGGTGCATCACGGCGAGCACGGCGGGGTCACGAAGGACACGGCGGGCCCGGAGCAGACGGCGAGAGCGTCGATCAATCACCGTACCCGGTGGGAGGGTGAATCGCGGCTGCGCCGCATGCCTTGAGCTTCTGCCGACGGGGGTGGCGGGCTTCTCGCCTGCTCGATCTTTCCGTGTCCTCCGTGCCCCCGCTGTGCTCGCCGTGATGAAACGGTCTCAAGCCCCGCGTCAGTTCGACGTGTGCCGGGCGTGGAAGTCCTTCCTGAACTGCTCGAAGCGGCCGTGCTGGATGGCGTCGCGCATGGCGGCGGTCAGGGCCTGGAAGAAGGCGATGTTGTGCCAGGAGAGCAGGATCTTGCCGAGGATCTCATCGGCCCGGATCAGATGGTGCAGATAGGCCTTTGAGTAGGTCGAGGAGGGGCCGTCGATGGTCGGATCCAGCGGCGTCTGGTCCTCGGCGAAGCGGGCGTTCTTGAGGTTGATCGGCCCTTCCCAGGTCCAGGCCTGGCCGTGGCGGCCGGCGCGGGTGGGAAGAACGCAGTCGAACATGTCGACGCCGCGATACACCGCCTCGACCAGATCGATCGGCTTGCCGACGCCCATCAGATAGCGGGGGCGGTCGGCGGGCAGCATCTCGGGGGCGTAGTCCAGGACCTCGCACATGGCCTGATGGCCCTCGCCAACGGCGAGGCCGCCGATGGCGTAGCCGTCGAAGCCGATCTCCCGGAGCTGTTCGGACGACTGGCGACGCAGGTCCTCGAAGGTCGAGCCCTGCTGGATGCCGAACAGGGCCTGGGTCTCGCGGGTTCCGAAGGCGGCTTTCGAGCGGGCGCCCCAGCGGATGGAGAGCTCCATGGCCTTCTTCGCGGCATCCTTCTCGGCCGGGTAGGCGACGCACTGGTCGAGCTGCATCGAGATGTCGGCCCCGATGCGGTCGGCCTGGATCTGGATCGAACGCTCCGGCGAGAGGACGTGTTTGGAGCCGTCGATGTGGCTGGAGAAGGTGACGGCCTCCTCCTTGACCTTGGAGATGCCGGCCAGGGACATGACCTGGAAGCCGCCGCTGTCGGTCAGGATCGGCTTGTCCCAGCCCATGAATTTGTGAAGGCCGCCAAGCGTCTCCATCCGCTCCGGCCCGGGGCGCAGCATCAGGTGATAGGTGTTGCCCAGGATGATGTCGGCGCCGGTCTGTTTGACCTGATCCACCGTCATCGCCTTGACCGTGGCGGCGGTGCCGACCGGCATGAAGGCGGGGGTGCGGATGTCGCCGCGCGGGGTCTTCAGGACGCCGGTGCGAGCGCGGCCTTCGGTGGCCGAAATGTCGAACGGAAAGGGCAAGGGCGGGTCTCGGAAAGGGGGAGGCGCGTCTTAGAGCGGGGGCGTGGCCTTGGGAAGGCGAGGGGCGTGGACTCCAAAACACCGTCCGAAGCGTCCGAAGAGTCCGAAGCGTTCGGGTTGGGCGGCGAGGCGGTGAGGCCGGGTGGGGAGTGTCGCACGGTTTGGAGGGGTGTCAGGGATAGGGGCTCTTAAAAGATCGGGGCGTTGGAATTGTTGGGGGATTTGGGGGATGCTTTGCCAACTTCACCGACTTCCTTCTCCCCTTGCGGGAGAAGGTGGCGGGCGAAGCCCGACGGATGAGGGGTACGGGGACGCGGACGCGATGCGTCCGGTGCTCGCTCGGTTAGAGTGAGTTTCACCCCTCACCCGACCGCGCAAGAACGATCGCTACGCTCTCGTGCGCGATCTCCCTCTCCCGCAAGGGGAGAGGGTCAGATGCGCGCCGGCCTGACGGGGGCCAGTTTCCGGCGTTGGCGGGCGATGGCGAGGGGCGTGCCGTCGGCGGCCCAGACGGTGGCTTCGTCGACGGTCCAGCCGGAGCCGAAGTCGAGCATGCGGAACTCGAAGAAGGCCCAGCCGTCGGGGCAGTCCTCGGGCGTCGGGTCGGTCAGGATGTCGTAGCGGAGATCGACCGTGGCCATGCCCATCGGCCGGTCCAGCGCCGTCCAGACCGGCGGATAGAGGGCGTCCATCAGGTAGCAGAGGCCGATGGCGTCCAGGGGGCGGTCCTCGCGGGTCTTCATCCACACGCGTTCGACGACGGGGTGGCCGGGGCGGGGGCGCAGGATCCAGGGACCGTCAGCGTCGAAACGGTAGTCGACGTGCTGGGAAAAGCGGGGGGCGAGGGGGCCTTCGAGGTCGCGGCCGGTCTTCAGCGCCTCCAGCGGCGGCGGGGCGGTCAGGGGCGTCATGGCCGGGCCGGGGACGTCGTCGCCGAAGGTGGCCGTGGCGTGGTTGGTCAGGCGGGGCCGGCCCTCGCTGTCCGCCTGGGTGACGTCGACCTGGGCGAAGCTGGCCGAGCGGCCGCCGCGCAGGAGGCGAGGGGCGAAGGCGATGGGCTGGCCGAAGCGCGCCGGAGTCATGAACTGGGCCGAGAGGCTGCGTAAGGGGGCGGTGACGCCCAGACCCTGCTGCATCGAGGAGGCGCACAGCGCCGCGATCAGGCCGCCGAAGGGAAAGCCGCGCTCGGGCGGCATGTTCAGCGGGCCGTTGGAGAAGTCGCCGTGCAGGTCGGCGGTCAGGACGCCGTCGTCGCCGGGCGTGAGGGTCAGGGCTTGGGCGAGGCTCTGTTCGGGCATGGGGGAGGTCCTAGCCGCTGAAAGAAACGGGCGGAAGACGAAGCCTCCGCCAGAGTTTCCTCTGAAAAAGAAGAGGCGGCAGGCGAGCTGCCGCCTCGGAGTCGGGAATGCAGGAACGCCGGGAAGGGCTGCTTGCCGTGTCCGTTGCCAAATGAGACTGACTGACTGGGTTCCTTTTGGCAACCCTCTTGCCAAAACCCTGACCCAAGGTCACCTTATGGGCATGGGACGCACCGCAGACTATTCAAAACAAAGCTGTTCGATCGCCGCGACGCTGGAGGTCATCGGCGATCCGTGGACGCTGCTGGTCATTCGCGACGCCTTCCAGGGCGTGAAGCGGTTCGAGCAGTGGCAGGAGCGGCTGGGGGTGGCCCGCAACGTCCTGGCCGCGCGACTGAAGACCCTGGTCCAGCACGGGGTGCTGGAGCCGCAGCTCTATTCGGAGCGGCCGCCGCGCAATGAGTATGTGCTGACCGCCAAGGGCCGGGCTCTGTCGGACGTGCTGATCGTCATGCACGGCTGGGGCTCGCAGCACCTGTACGGCGATGCGGATTCGGGGGTGACCTTCACCCACAAGACCTGCGGCGCCGAGCTGAAACCGCGCGTGGCCTGTTCCTGCTGCGGCGAGATCGTGAAGCGGCGCGACACCGAGATCCATTTCCACGCCAACCGCCCGACCGTAGCCGAGATCCTGCCCAAGGAAGACGCGACGGAAGAGGCGGCGTGAGCGCGCCGCCGGTCACCCTGATCGGCAATCCGGTCTCGCCCTATGTGCGCAAGATCCTGGCGATCTGCGCGGTGAAGGGAATCGAGGTCGCGATCGATCCGATCACGCCGTTTCGGGGCGACGAAGCGTTCTCGACGATCAGTCCGCTCAGGCGGATCCCCGTGTGGATCGAGGGGGATGTGACCCTCTGCGACAGCTCGATCATCGCCCAGTATATCGAGGAGACGCGGCCCGAGCCGTCGGTGCTGCCGGCCTCGGCGGCGGAGCGGGCCAAGGCGCGCTGGATCGAGGAGTATGCCGACACCCGGCTGTTCGACGTCCTGGGGTGGAAGCTGTTCTTCCAGCTGGCGATCAAGCCGCGCATCCTGAAGGAAGAGATCGACCGTGACCTGGTCGAGCAGGCCAAGGCGGTCGAGATCCCGGAGACGTTCGACTATCTCGAGACGCTTATGCCGGACGCGGGGTTCCTGTTCGGGACCGAAGCGGGACTGGCGGATTTCAGCCTGGCGCCGGCCTTCCTGAACGCACGGGTGGTCGGGGTCGAGGTCGATACGGCGCGCTGGCCGAGGCTGGCGGCGTGGCTGAAGCGGGTCGAGGAGGAGACGCCGTTGAAGCGGTTGAACGCCCTGGCCATGGCCTCCCTGACGACCAAGCTGCCGGATCAGCCGGCCATGATCGCCGAGCACGGCTATGTCATCGCGGCGCGCTCGCACGACGGCGGCCGGGCCATGCGCGGACCGATGTCGCCGGTCTGAGGCGCGTCGGACGGGTCAGTAGCACCAGTCTTCGCAGCTCCCGACGGGTCGCATGTAGGTAATGGAGACCCGGTCGCCGGTGTGGTTGGTCATCACGGTCCGCATGCCCTGATCGCGAGACAGTTGAAAGTAACGACGGCCGAAAGCTCGCCGGGATACAGGTTGGCGAGATCCGTCTGCCTGCGGGAGCCATGCAAACACGGAGGCGTCGTCCTGGGGGAAATGCTCGAGTTTCAGGAACTCGCCCAACCGGCTGTCGACGGACTCGCGGTTGGCCGGCAGGGCGGACACCCAGCACAGATGAAAGCTGGCGAACCCCCGTCCCATGGCGCGCCAGCGATTCACTGCCGTCAGAACCCTGACCTCCGTCCCGTCTATCGTTTTGGTGAAACCGCGTAGCTGGCGCACGCCTGGCAGACGAAGGCCCGGAATGTGTTCGGTCAGAATCGGCGTGAACCCACGACGGGCTGCATTGTCCCACGTCACGGCATGATCGCCGTCGGGATAGAAACAAAGGTCGTCGGCGAGTTGCACGAGGCTGGCCGGCTCATCCGGCTGGGCGAACCCCAGTTGAGCGACGGCCAAGGCCGCAACAACGATGGCGAGCTTGGGCAGGCGAGCGGCGCGCAACACTGGGACCTTTCGAGGCGGAGGCGGAATACAACCTTGGCTCTAAAGCCCAGGCGGGATCAACCCCACGCTTTCGTCGCCTTTGCCGCTGGCGCTTCGGAGGCTAAGCGGTTTCAGCCTTTGAAGTGATCGACGTGCTTGGTGATCAGGGGGACGACGATGTCCTCCTCGTCGTCGAGATGGCGGGCGAGGGCCGGGCCGGCCTTGTCGATGGCCTCGGCGAGGCGGGCGGCGCTGTCGCCGGCGGTCGGGGCGTTGCCGCTGACACCCTGATGGAAGGCGAGGCCGGTCTGGAACAGGCTGTCGAGGTGGCCGTGGATCACGTCGTGGTCGCGGTCCAGGAGGTCGATGCCGGCGCCGATGCGTGGCTCCACCTTCCGCATGGTCGGGAAATAGTGGTGGGTCTCGATGTTGTGGTGGCCGTCCAGGTGCTGGAGGAACTGCTGCAGCGTGGGGATCAGTTGGCGATGCAGATCGGGCAGGGCGAGTTGGCCCGCACGCCAGCGACCGGTCAGGGCGTCCATGTGGGCGACCTCGCGGCGGAAGCCGGAGTGCATCTGCAGCCAGAAGCGGGCCATGGCCGCGACCTCCTGACCGTGCCAGCGCTCGCGGGGCAGGTCGGCGAGGAGGTAGCGATAGGCCTCCGGCAGGCCGGAGCGGGCGTGGAGGTCGTCAGACAACACAGGCCGTGGTGCTGGCGATGAAGCCGCCGCCCAGCAGGCGATCGGGATCGGCGGGGTCGTAGAGGGCGCAGGCCTGACCGGGGGCGACGCCTTCCTCGCCCACGGCGAAGACAACAGAGATCGCGCCGTCCTGGATGGCCAGACGGGCGGGCGAGGGCGGGCGGGTCGAGCGGACGCGGGCCAGGACGGGAGCGCCGGCCTCGGCAGCGGCCTCGATGGAGGTTTCGTCGCCGAGCCAGTTGGTTTCGTCCAGCGTCAGGCTGGCGGTCAGCAGGGCCTCGCGGGGGCCTACGATGACGCGGCGGTTGTCGGGGTCCAGCTTCGTCACGAACAGGGGCTCGCCCACGGCGATGTTCAGGCCGCGACGCTGGCCGATGGTGTAGTCGGTGATGCCGGCGTGGGCGCCCAGCACCCGGCCGTCCATGTGGACGATTTCGCCGGCCTCGCGGCCTTGCGGGCGCAGACGGTCGATCAGGGTGCGGTAGTCGCCGGACGGGACGAAACAGATGTCCTGGCTGTCGGGTTTGGTCGCGATACGCAGTCCCAGCGACTGGGCGACACCGCGCACGGCGGGCTTTTCCAGACCGGCGAGCGGGAAGCGCAGATAGTCGAGCTGATCGCGGGTGGTGGCGAACAGGAAGTAGGACTGGTCGCGCGAGGGGTCGATGGCCTTGCGCATCTGGGCCCGGCCGTCGGCGGCGACGGCGCGACCGACATAGTGGCCGGTGGCCATGGCGGCGGCGCCCAGGTCGCGGGCGACGTCCAAGAGGTCGCGGAACTTCACCGTCTGATTGCAGCGGATGCAGGGGACCGGCGTCTGGCCCTTCAGGTAGCTGTCGGCGAATTGGTCGATGACGGCGTCGCGGAAGCGGCTTTCGTAGTCCAGCACATAGTGGGGGATGCCCAGCATCTCGGCGGCCAGGCGGGCGTCGTGGATGTCCTGACCCGCGCAGCAGGCGCCCTTCTTCTTCAGCGCCGCGCCGTGGTCGTAGAGCTGGAGCGTGACGCCGACGACGTCATAGCCGGCCTTGTGCAGCAGGGCGGCGACGACGGTGGAATCCACCCCCCCCGACATGGCCGCGACGACGCGCGAGCCGACCGGCAGCCCGACCGCCAGACGCGCGCTCTCGACCGCCGCATCCAGCTCGGCCGGAGACGACAGGGGGGCGATGTCGGGGATCGCGCAAACGGGCTCAACGACGGTCATGGCGCGCATATAGAGCGGGTGCGGGACGATTTCGAGGCCGTGGCCTCATCCGATCCGCGCCGGAATGTCCATCGAGTCGTGCAACACCCTCACGATGAAGAGGCGGGTGTCGTTGAAGGTGAAGACGATCAGGTGTCTGGGCCTGCCTATCCGCTCGCCGGGCGGCGCCACGGTTCGGACCGCGCGAAGGTGAAACCATCGCACGTCGGTCGGCGTGTCCGGATTCTGCCTGACGCCGATCCGGCCGGGGTTGGACGCCAGGGCGTCGATCGCCCGAGCGATCAGTTTCTCGTATCGCTCTGCCGTGAGGGGACCGAACTCCGCCTCTGACGCAGCCAGGATTTCGTCGATGTCGATGGCCGCCGGGACGGCATATTCGACCGTCCTCACCTGGCCTGGCGAGCCTTCCGCCGCTCGGCCAGAAAGGCCTTCACATCATCGACCTGCATGACCTCGCCTCGCGCGAGGGCGTCGATCCCGATCTGAACCTCGCGATTAAACGCTTCCACGCGCTGCTTGTAGGCGACGATGGTCGCCGCGATGACCTCGTCCGCGTCGCGGAACTCGCCGCTTTGGACCTTGGCGTGGATGAACTCCGCCGACTGGTCTGACAGTTCGATCTGGATGCTGGCCATGCCCGAAACATACGCCCGACCACCCCGAACGACAACGGCCGCCCCCCTTCGCAGGGGGCGGCCGTCGCAGGCGCGTTCGGGGGAGGGACCCTTACGAGCGGTAGTTCTGGATGCGGGTCGTGCGCAGGCCCTGCATGCCCCATTTGTCGATCGCCTTCTGCCAGGCGAGGAACTCCTCGGCCGTCAGGCGATAGCGCAGAAGGGCGTCGTCGAGGCTGAGGAGGCCGCCGCGGACGGCCGCCACCACTTCCGCCTTGCGACGGATGACCCAACGGTCGGTATTCTCGGGCGGCAGGTCACGCATCGTCAGGGGGGTGCCCGTCGGACCGACGACATACTGCTCGCCTTGCTTGTTCACGCGTCGCTCTTGCAACATGGGCTTTTGCCTCATTCACCACCACCAATCGATCGTGAATGTAGCGAGGCGCCGCTAAGGCCGCGTTTAGCGTCGTGGTGAAGGAATGGATAAAATCCACTCCGTGCACGAATGCCGTTTCGGCAGGTTGTTGACTGGTTATTCATTCAGTTGAACGCCCCGTTACCTGAAGATCAGCGTTTGATGTTGATCAGTTCGGCCAGCATCTCATCGGCGGTGGTGATGATCTTGGACGATGCGGAATAGGCGCGCTGGGTGGTGATCAGGCCGGTGAACTCCAGCGACAGGTCGACCGTGGAGGCCTCCAGCTGGGAGGCGCCGATCAGGCCCGCGCCGCCGCTGCCGGGCGCCTTCAGATTGTAGGTGCCCGAGCCCTGGCTGACGCGATAGGCGTTGGCGTTGGCGACCGCCAGGCTGTCGGCGCTGGTGAAGGTGGCGAGGGCCAGCTGGGCGACGCGGCGGGTCACGCCGTTGTCGAAGATGGCGGTGACATAGCCTTCGTCGTCGATCTCGATGTTCGACAGGTTGCCGAAGGCGGTGCCGTTGGTGGTCACGGCCTGGACGATGGAGTCGGAGTCGTACTGGGTCAGGCCGCCGGCCGAGGCCGCGAGGTCGAAGGAGACCGTCTGGGCGGCGATACCCGCGTCGGTCCGCCACTTCGGCGTGGTCGCGCTGGGGGCCACGGTCGAGTCAGAGGAGTTCAGGGTGATCGCGGCCGTCGAGGGGTCGGCGAACAACATGGAGCCCGGCGTGGCCAGTTCGCGCGCCTTCATGCCCTCGACGTCCAGGCGGCCGTCCTGGGTGAAGAGGACGAGGCCGGACTTCAGGATGCCGGTGGCCGGGGTGGTGGTGCCGTTGTCGATGTCGGTCGCCGGGATGACGTGAACCTCGGCCTGCCACTCGTTCGGGTTGGCGGTCTTGAGGAAGGAGTAGGCCACGGTGCGCTGGCCGCCCTTGGAGTCGGAGACCGGCACTGTGATCTGGAAGTCGGGACGGAAGCCGGTGCCCGCCTCGGCGTCGTAGAGCGACATCGGGTTGGTGGCGGCGTTGTAGGAGGCGAAGTTGGCCGAGACCGTCTGGCTGGACTTCAGGTTGGCGTTCAGCTGGGCGCGGGTGGTGGCCTCGGCCGTACCGCCGACCGAGCCGACGTTGATCGACTTCAGCTTGTTCAGGTCGGACGGGTCGCGGGTGATCGTGCCGTCCGAGTTGACCGGCCAGCCCTGCAGATAGAGGCCGGCCGTGTTCTTGAGGAAGCCGAACTCATCGACACGGAAGGCGCCGGCGCGGGTGAACAGGCGGGCGTCGCCGGCGTCCAGGCCCTCGGCCTTTTCGGTGGTGACGAAGAAGCCCTGGCCCGCGATGCCGAGGTCGGTCGAGGAGGTCGTACGCTGAAGCTGACCGGCCTGGGAGATGAAGTTGCGGGTGTTGGCCAGGACGCCGCCGGCCGAATAGCCCGCGCCGTGGTTCTGGGAGTTGACGACGGTCGAGAACTCGGCGGCGGTGCGCTTGTAGCCGACCGTGTTCACGTTCGCGATGTTCTGCGAAATCGCGGCCAGGGCGGCGGAGTTGGCGGTCAGGCCGGAGACGCCGGCCAGCAGGGCAGAGTTGATGCTCACGACGTGGGCTCCTTAGGAAAGCAAATTGAGGGGGTTCATGGCGGAGGCGATGCGGGCGGCGAGGCTCTCGTCGTCGGCATCGGCTGTGGTGGTCGGCGCGACGGGCTCGTCCAGGCCGATGACGCTGGACACGGGCACGATGGAGTTGCCGATGGTGAGGTAGGGGACGCCGTCGTACATCTCGACGCCGGTGACGCGGCCGCGGGTCAGGACCTGGGAATCGACCGTGGACGTGCCGTTCTTGGCGGTGACCTTCAGGGTGTAGACGCCGCCGTCGGGCAGTTGGACGCCCGCGGTGGTCTTGCCGTTCCAGACGAAGTCGTGGGTTCCGGTGGTGCGGTCGGTCGCCGGGCCGGTCCAGACCGTCTTGCCGGTGCTGTCGACCACGGCGAGGGTGACGTCGGAGGCCGAGGCGCCGAGCTCGTAGGACCAGGTCGCCGACCCTTCGTTCAGCTTGGTGACGGCCCAGGCGGCGGTGGCGTCCTTGCCGATATAGTTGCTGGCGCCGTTCAGGCCCGCGCCCTGCTGGGCGGCCAGGAGGCTGGTGAGCAGGTCGTTGGTGAGCAGCTGCTGCTCCACGCCCGTCATCTGGGTCAGCTGGGCCGTGAACTCGTTGGAATCCAGCGGCGACAGCGGGTCCTGGTTCTTCAACTGGGCGGTCAGCAGGGACAGGAAGGTCTCGAAGTTCGAGACCAGGCTGGTGCGGCTGGCGGCCGTGCGGTCGGCGGCCTGGTTGGCGGTGACGTTGTTCGTGGTGACGGCGTCGACCATGGGGTCAAACCTTCATATCGACGCGGTCAGGCGTCAGGGTGAGAGGGATCCAGCGGGGGGCGATCACCCGGTCGGCGTCGGCTTCCAGCCGCGAGGCGGCGCCGAAAGCGCGGGCGCCGCGCGGGTCGGGACGACGGTCGAAGGCGGAGCCGCCCTGCTGACCGGCCGAGGCGTCGCGCTCGGCGAAGGACAGGGCGTCGTCGGCGACGGTGAAGCCGGCGTCCTGAAGCTGGCGACGCAGTTCATCGACCCGACCGCGCAGTTCGGTGGCGGCCAGGGGATTGTCGAAGGCCAGACGGGCGATCAGCTTGTTGTCGGCGTCGATGTCCAGGCTGACGTCGACCTGGCCCAGGCCGTCGGGCGTCAGCGCCATCTCGAACCGGGTCGAACGACCCTCCAGCTTCTTGACGATCTGGGCGGCGATCTGGGCCGTGGCTTCCAAGGAGGCGCGCGAGCTCGTGGACAGGGCCAAGGAGGCTGCGGTCTCGATGGAGCGCGCCTCGGTCGTCTGGGTCGGGGCGGCGAGCGGCTGGGTCGGCTCCGGAGCGACGGCGGCGTCGACGGGCGTCGGCGCGGCGGCCTCCGCGGCCGGGGTCGCGCGCGGAGAGGGTGCGGCGGTCGCGCCCGTGGAAGTCGGTTGGGCGGTTGGCTTCGCGCCATCCTGGGCCGGAGCGGCGTCGGGATCGGTCGCGGCAGCGCCCTGGCCCTCGGCGCGGGCGGTCTGGGCGCGGTCGATGGCGTTGCGGATGCGGGGCGTTTCGGCGGCTGGAGCGGGCGGGGCCGGCGGTTCGGCGGTGGTCGTCTTCGGGGCCGGGGCGTCCTCGGTCGGAGCCTCGGCGGCGACGGTGGTTTCGACGACAGGCTTGGCCGAGCGAGGCGCGGGCGGCGCGACTGGGACGGCGACCGGCGCTGGGGGGGCGGCCTTGGGCTGCTGCGTCTGAAGGGCGGCGAGGTCGGGCGTTTCGGTCGGCGTTTGAGCGGGCGCGGCGGCGGCGTCCTCGGCGACCGGGGCGGCGGCGACGGGCTCTTCCGGCGTGGCGGCCTTGGGGTCGAAGACCGGGGTCTCGGCGGTCGGGACGGCGGGGGTCGGTTCGGGCGCCTCCGCGACCACGGGGGCGGGAACGGGCAGGGGGGGCGGGACGGCGACGACGGTCTCGTCGGCGGCGACGGTGGTTTCGACGGGCGCCTCTTCCACGACCTCGGCGGGCTCGGAGGCGGGGGCGGTCTCGGCCCTGGGCGCGGGGGCGGACGATTTGGTCGGAGCTTCGGCCGGGGCCGCGCCGTCCAAAAGGGAGGCGAAACCGGCGTCAGCCGTCGCGGCGCCGCGCTTCGGAGCGGCGGCGTGGCCCATGGCGGGCGCGGCGGGAATGGCGAAACCGGGTGCGGACATACAGGCAGGCGACTTCTGGATCGAGGAACGGCGAAACACGGGGGCGCCTGCTGCGCCGGAAACATTCGATCAGCCCGTCGCAAGGGCCGGGCCAACTGCGAAGTCGGCCTCGGCGTATTGTAATCATTGGGGAATGTTCCGGAGATCGCCCGGCCAGGCGGTGCGGCGACGACGATTCTTGCCGCGCAAAAGTCGCTTTTTGCCCGGCGCCTTTCCAAGACCTTTCCGGGCACGGAGGACCGTCCAGCGCGCTCTGGCCCGGGGATTGCGACTTGAGCGGTCATGACCCAGTCGCGCTCAGTGATGTTGAAGAAAAACAAGGCGTTGTCCGCGTCGCTAACGCGCGCGGCTGGGCAAGACGCGCAGCCCGCCGGGCAGGGCTTGCCGGGTGGAGGGTTAATCGGATGAGCCTGAGCACCATCCTGAACATCGCCAACTCGGGCCTGCAGACGGCCCAGACGCAGTTGCGCGTGGTCTCGGACAACGTCTCCAACGTCAATACGCCCGGCTATGTCCGCAAGATCGCCGACCAGGTCTCGCTGACGACCCAGGGCGTGGGCACGGGCGTGGAGGTCGCGCGCGTCCGCATCGCCACCGACCGCTTCCTGCAGGCCGCCGCCCTTTCCGCCGGCGCCGAGGCGAGCCGCCAGGGCGTGCGCTATGAACTGTACGACCGCATCCAGTCGCTGTTCGGCGATCCGGGCGGGACCTCCGGCTTCTTCTCGCAGATCGACGGCGTCTTCTCGGCCTTCGCCGTGGCGGCCGAGGACGCGGTGTCCAGCCCGCGTCGTCAGGATGCCCTGTTCAAGACCCAGGCGATCTTCGACGAGGCGGGACGGATCGCCGGCCAGATCCAGGCCGTGCGCGAGGACGCCGACGGCCGCATCCAGAGCGCTGTGGAGCGGGCGAACACCCTGCTGCAGCAGATCGAGACCCTGAACGTCGACATCGCGCGGGCCACGGTGCTGAACGGCGACGCCTCGGGCGCGCAGACGCAGCAGGCGCGACTGGTGGACGAACTGTCCAGCCTGATGGACGTGCAGGTGTCGCAGCGGCCGGTCGGCGGCGTGTCGATCCGCACCGGGGCGGGCATCCTGCTGGCCGGGGCGGGGGCGGCGACCCTGCAATACAATCGCGCGGGCACGGTGAACTCCGAGACCGCCTTCAACGAGATCTGGGTCACCGAGCCGGGCGGAACGAAGCGCGCCTTCGCCGACGGGCTGAAGAGCGGCGAGATCAAGGGCCTGCTGGAACTGCGCGATGTCGATGCGCCGCAGACGGCCGAGCGGCTGGCCGAGCTGGTCAGCCGTGTCGCCGACGAGCTGAACCGCGCGCACAACGCCAACTCCGCCGTGCCGCCGCCGACGACCTTGACCGGCAAGAACGTGGGCCAGACCCTGGCCAGCGCCCTGACCGGCTTCAGCGGCAACACCACCATCGCCGTGGTCAATCCGTCGACCGGGGCCATCGCGACGCGGGCGGACATCGTCTTCTCGGGTTCGACCATGACGATCAACGGGACGCCGTCCACGCCCGCCAACTTCCTGGCCGATCTGAACACGGCCTTCGGCGGGGCGGCCACGGCCAGCTTCGTCGACGGCAAGCTGAGCATCACCGCCGCCGGATCGAACGGCGTCGCCATCGCCGACGGCATGCCCGCCAGCGCCAAGGCCGGGCGCGGCTTCTCCCACTATTTCGGGATGAACGACCTGGTCTCGACCGACCGGCCGGCGCTTTACGATCTGGGACTGACGACCACGTCGCCGCACGGCTTCACCGCCGGGGAGACCCTGACCTTCCGCTTCACCGAAGAGAGCGGGGCCAAGCTGCGCGACATCCAGGTGGCGGTGCCGGCGGGGGGCACGGTCGGCGACATCCTGACGGCTCTGAACAGCACCACGACCGGAGTGGGCCGCTACGGCTCCTTCGCCCTGGACGCCAACGGCGAGATGAAGTTCACGCCCCTGGGCGATCCGGCGCCGCGCATGAGCGTGCTGGAAGACACCACGACCCAGGCGCCGTCCGGCGTCTCCATGACCGAGCTGTTCGGCCTGGGCGGCGGGGTGCGGGCCTCTCGCGCGGACGGGTTCAAGGTCAGGACCGACATCCAGCAGAGCCCGGCCAAACTGGCGTTGGCGCAGTTGAACCTGTCGGCGCCGGCGGGTACGGCGGCCCTGAGCTCCGGCGACGGACGCGGGGCGCTCGTGCTGGCCGATGCGGGCCAGAAGACGGTGCGGTTCTCGGCGGCGGGGGACAGCCCCGGCGGCAATCTGTCGGTCTCGCGCTATGCGTCGGAACTGTCGGGCGAGATCGGCGGCAAGGCCCAGGCGGCCAAGTCCCGCCAGCAGAGCGCCCAGGCCCTGTCGACCGAAGCCGATCAGCGCCAGCAGAACTACGAGGGCGTGAACCTGGATGAGGAGCTGGTCCTGATGACCACCTATCAGCAGGCCTTCAACGCCTCGGCGCGGCTGATCCAGGCCGCCAAGGACATGTACGACACGCTTCTGGGGATGATCTGATGAGCCGGGTCTCGACGAACGGAAACTATCAGTCGGCGCTGCTGAACCTGATGCAGGCCCAGCAGACCCAGAACGAGGCGGGCGAGCGCGTGCAGACCCGCAAGGTCGCCACCGACATGGCCGGCTTCGGTCGCGGGGCCGAGACCCTGACCGCGCTGAAGGGCGCCGATGCGCGGGTGCAGGGCTTCCTCGACACGGGCGAGGCGGTGTCGGCGCGCCTGGGCGCCCAGGACCTGGCCATCAACCAGATGGTCGATGGACTGGCCGGCGCGCGCGAGGCGATCGGCAGCATGCTGGCCTCGGACTCGATGGGCACCCTGATGCTGGAACTGGAAGGCCAGTTCCAGTCGGTGGCCAGCGGACTGAACTATCGCCACCAAGGCGGCTATCTGTTCGCCGGGGCGGACACGACCAATGCGCCGGTGAAGGTCAGCACCCTGAACGAGCTGGTCGCCGCGCCGAACGTGGCCGCGACCCTGGGCAACGACCAGATCAAGCAGGTCTCGCGGGTCGCCGAGAACACCTCGATCGAGACCGGCTATCTGGCCGACGGGTTCAAATTCACCGACGCGGACGGGGTGACCCAGACGCACATTTTCCAGATCTTCCGCGATATCAAGGCCTACAACGACGACCCGGCGACGGGCCCCCTGAGCGGCAAGCCGACCGAGGCGCAGAAGACCTTCCTGATCGCCCAGATGAAGCGGCTGGAGAGCGCATCGACCGCGACCATCGACGCGGCGGCGCGCAACGGCTCCCTGGCCAAGCGGATGGAAGACATCACCAAGAGCCACGAGGCGCAGCAGCTGTCGTTGCAGGAACTGGTGGCGGCGCGGACGGACGTCGATCCGCTGAAGGCCGTGACGGAGCTGCAACTGTCGCAGGTGGCCGTTCAGGCGTCGGCCCAGGTGGTGGCGCAGCTGAAAGACGTCTCCCTGTTGAATTATCTGAGATAAGTCGGACGGACGACTCTCGCACGGCCCCGCTGGACTGTCTTTCCGTTCTGGAACATACCATGAACGATGGCGCAGCTGGATCTCAGGAAGAAGCTGTCGGTTCTGGCCGACGCGGCGAAGTACGACGCCTCGTGCTCGTCGTCGGGGACGGCCAAGCGCGATAGCCGGGGCGGCAAGGGGATCGGGTCCACCGAGGGGATGGGGATCTGTCACGCCTATACGCCGGACGGACGGTGCGTTTCCTTGCTGAAGATCCTGCTGACCAACTTCTGCATCTACGACTGCGTCTATTGCATCAACCGCGTGTCCTCGAACGTGCAGCGGGCGCGGTTCAGCGTGGACGAGGTGGTGGAGCTGACGCTCAACTTCTATCGCCGGAACTATATCGAGGGGCTGTTTCTGTCGTCGGGGATCATCCGCAGCGGCGACTACACGATGGAGCAGCTGGTTCTGGTGGCGAAGAAGCTGCGCGAGGAGCACGACTTTCGCGGCTACATCCACCTGAAGCTGATCCCCGAGGCCGATCCGAAACTGGTCGAGGAGGCGGGGCTCTATGCCGACCGTCTGTCGGCCAATATCGAGCTGCCGCGCGACGAGGCCATGGGGCGGTTCGCGCCGCAGAAGGACGTCGGGGTCATCAAGAAGGCCATGGCCGACGTCCGATTGAAGGTCGAGGCGGCGCGGCCGGCGAAGAAGGACAGGGCGAAGCCGCCGAAGTTCGCGCCGGCGGGGCAGTCGACGCAGCTGATCGTGGGGGCGGACGGGGCGCCGGATACGGAGATTCTGGACCGGTCGGCGTCGCTCTACGGCGGCTATGGATTGCGGCGGGTCTATTATTCGGCCTTTTCGCCCATCCCGGATTCCAGCTCGGCCCTGCCGTTGTCGAAGCCGCCGCTGATGCGCGAGCATCGGCTGTATCAGGCGGACTGGCTGATGCGGTTCTATGGGTTCTCGGCGCCGGAGATCGGGGAGGCCTCGACCGGCGGGATGCTGGATCTGGCCATCGATCCGAAGCTGGCCTGGGCGCTGAACCAGAGGTCGCAGTTTCCGGTCGATGTGAACACCGCGCCGCGCGAGATGCTGCTGCGCGTGCCGGGGCTGGGGGTGAAGTCGGTCGATCGGATGATCTCGGTGCGCCGGTATCGGACGCTGAGGCTGGAGGACATCGCGCGGCTGTGCCGGGGGATCGACAAGGTGCGGCCCTTCATCACGACGCTGGACTGGACGCCGGGCGGGCTTACGGACGCCGTGGATCTGCGGGAACGTTTGGCGCCGGAGCGGAAGCCCGAGCAGTTGAGCCTGTTCTGACATGCCGGTCGCGGAGCTGGCGTCGGAGGTCGATTTCGACGGGTGGCGGAAGGCCGCGCGGGCGTTTCGGCTGGCGGGGGTGGAACCGGCGGCGGCGCGGTTTCGGGTGGCGGGTTCGACCTCCACCGGATCCCTCTTTGATTCCGCTCATCCCCGCGAAAGCGGGGACCCAGTGCTTTCGCGCGGCACGATGTCTGGGATCGAGGTCGGTCCCGCCTTGGCTGATGACGGAGCGCCCAAAGAACTGGGTCCCCGCTTTCGCGGGGATGAGCGGAAATCTGAATTCACCGTCCCCAAGGCCTTCGTGGACATCGCGCAGGAGGTGATCCTGCATCGATCCGAGGATCGGTTCGATCTGATGTACCGGCTGCTCTGGCGGCTGAAGGGCGAGCCGGACCTGATGAAGGTGGTGTCCGAAGGCGACGTGGCCGACGCGCTGGAGCGGGCGAAGAACGTCGGTCGGGCCTCGCACAAGATGAAGGCCTTCGTCCGGTTTCGGGCGGTCGAGGACGACGCCGGGCAGGCGTTCGTCGCCTGGTTCGAGCCGGCGCATCGGGTGCTGGAGAAGACCTCGGGCTTCTTCCAGCGGCGGTTCACAACCATGCGGTGGTCGATCCTGACACCGGATGGGTCGTGCTTCTGGGACGGAAAGGATCTGGCCTTCGGTCCGCCCGCGCGGGCCGAGGACGCGCCGCAGGACGACGAGGTCGAGGAGTTCTGGAAGACCTATTACGCCTCCACCTTCAATCCGGCGCGGCTGAAAACCCAGACGATGCAGGGCGAAATGCCCAAGCGATACTGGAAGAACCTGCCGGAAGCGTCGCTGATCCCGGAACTGGTGGCCGCCTCGCACGCTCGGACGGAAGAGATGGTCGCCGCGCAGCATACCGAACCCAACGCCCGCCTGGCCAAGGCCATCGCGCGGTCCGTGCGCGACGGGTCGTGGGAGGAGGGGTTCGTCGCGGGCGATCTGGACGAGCTGAGGCACGGGGTGCAGGCGTGTCGCCGCTGCCCCCTCTATTGCGATGCGACCCAAGGGGTGTGCGGCGAGGGGCCGAAGACCGCGAAGCTGATGATCGTCGGCGAACAGCCGGGGGATCAGGAGGATCTGGCCGGGCGGCCCTTCGTGGGACCGGCGGGGCAGGTGCTGGATCAGGCCCTGGCCGAGGCGGGGATCGACCGGTCGGTGGTCTATGTCACCAACGCCGTGAAGCATTTCAAGCACGAGCCGCGCGGCAAGCGGCGGCTGCACAAGACGCCGAACCAGTCGGAGGTCTCGGCCTGCCGCTGGTGGCTGGATCAGGAGCGGCGGCTGGTGCGGCCGAAGGTGACCCTGGCGATGGGCGGAACGGCGGCGCTGGGCGTCTTGAACCGCAAGGTCGCGGTGACGCAGGAGCGCGGGCAGGCGATCGCCCTGTCGGATCGCTCGATGGCCATGATCACGGTCCACCCCTCCTATCTGCTGCGTATCCCCGATGAGGAGGTCAGGGTGCGGGAGCGGGCGGCCTTCGTGCGCGATCTGAAGGCGGTCCGCGATCTGCTGTAAGGCCTCACATAACGGCTGTTGCCGAAGGATGACGGGCCGTCTTTCATGCGAGTGCGACGCATCGGGCGGGCATGGGCGATTCGTCCCGGCTCAGCTAAGAGTGGGCGGATGAAGACGGCCGATTTCCACATCGAGGACGCTCAGGGCGACGCGACCGTGCTCAAGCTCACGGGCGACTGGACGACCATGTCGTTGGGCCAGACCGCGCTGCGGCTCGGCGACAAGCTGGAGGGCGTCAGGATCGAGCACGTCGATCTGTCCGAGATGGGCAAGTTCGACACGGCCGGCGCCCTCGCTTTGGTGCAGGCGTCGAACTTCGCCATGCCGGCCAATGCCTTCGAGACGCGACCCGAGGCGGGCCGCATCTATGCGATGGTCGAGACGCTGGAGCGCCAGAGCGCGGAGCCGCCGAAACGGCCGTCGTCCTTCGTGCGCGTGTTCGCCAAGATCGGCGCCGGGGTGCATGACGCGGCGGCGGAAATGCTGCTGTCCATGGCCTTCCTGGGTCGGCTGATGGGGGCCACCGGCTATGCGTTCCGGCACCCCGGCGCGATCCGATGGCCGGCCTGGGTCAGCCAGGTGGAGCGGTCCGGGCTGGACGCCCTGCCGATCGTGGCGGTGACCAATTTCTTCATCGGCGCGGTGATCGCGTTTCTGGGCGCGAACCTTCTGACCCAGTTCGGGGCCGGGGTGTTCACCGTGCAGCTGGTGGCCGTGGCGGTGCTGCGGGAACTGGCGGTCTTGATCACCGCCATCCTGCTGGCCGGTCGTTCGGCGTCGTCCTTCGCGGCCGAGATCGGCTCGATGCGGATGAACCAGGAGGTCGACGCCATGCAGGTCATGGGCGTCAATCCGTTCCAGGCCCTGGTGATCCCGCGTCTGACGGCCATGCTGATCATGATGCCTCTGCTGACCTTCGTCGGCATGGTGACGGGCTTCATCGGCGGCGGGATCGTGACCTGGAGCCAGCTGGACTACGGCCCGGCCTTCTTCGTCCAGCGCATCAACGAGGACCCGATGATGGGGACCCACCTGATGGTCGGCCTGATCAAGGCGCCGGTCTTCGCCGTGGTCATCGCCGCCATCGGCTGTCGTCAGGGCATGGCGGTGGCGGGCGACGTCGAGAGCCTGGGGCGGCGGGTGACGGCCGCCGTGGTGCAGGCGATCTTCGCCATCATCACACTGGACGCCGTGTTCGCCCTGATGTTCCTGGAGCTGAACCTGTGAGCGGGGCGAAGACCGACAACCTGATCGAGGTGCGGGGTCTGCTCAGCCAGTTCGGCGATCAGGTGATCCACCGCGACCTGGACCTGGACGTTCAGCGTGGCGAGGTGCTGGGCGTGGTCGGCGGGTCGGGCACGGGCAAGACGGTGCTGTTGAACTCCATCATCGGCCTGAAGGAGCCCGAGGGCGGGACCATCAGCATCTTCGGCCACGACGTCGGCGGCGCGACCGACGCGGAGCGTCAGGACATCGAGCGGCGGACCGGCGTCCTGTTCCAGCAGGGGGCGCTGTTCAGCTCTCTGACCGTGCTGGAGAACGTCGCCTCGCCCATGGTCGAGCATACGAAGCTGCCGCGAAACACGATCCGCGAGCTGGCCGAGATGAAGATCGCCATGGTCGGTCTGAAGCCCGAGAGCCATCACCAGAAGCCGGCGGAACTGTCGGGCGGGATGAAGAAGCGCGTCGGTCTGGCCCGCGCCCTGTCGCTGGATCCGGAGCTGATCTTCCTGGACGAGCCGACGGCGGGTCTGGACCCGATCGGGGCGGCGGCGTTCGACGACCTGATCCGGAAACTGTCGGACGATCTGGGCCTGACGGTTTTCATGATCACCCACGATCTCGATAGCCTGTACGCCATCTGCGACAAGGTGGCGGTGCTGGCGGACAAGCATGTGATCGAGAAGGCCACGGTGCAGGAGCTGGAGAAATCCGACCACCCGTGGATCAAGGAATACTTCCTGGGGCCGCGCGGTCGCGCAGCGACCAAGACGGCTTAGGAGAGGACGAGATGGAAAGAGACGCACATTACGCAGCGGTCGGCATCGCCACCGTCGCCCTGCTGGCGGCGCTGGCGGTGTTCACCATCTGGCTGGCACGGCTGCAGTTCAACAACGACTACGACATCTACGACATCGTCTTCTACGGGCCGGTGCGCGGGCTGTCGGAGGGCGGCGAGGTCCACTTCAACGGCATCCGCGTGGGCGAGGTCACCGACCTGAACCTGGACCCGTCCAAGGGCGACCAGGTGATCGCGCGCGTCCGCCTGAACGGCACGACGCCGGTGCGGGTCACCTCTCGCGCCCAGCTGGAGCCGCAGGGCATCACGGGTCTGAACTACATCCAGATCACGGCCGGCACGGACGGCAGCGCGCTGCTGAAGACCCAGTATCCGGACAATGTCGTGCCGGTGATCCAGTCCCAGCCGTCGCCGATCGCCGAGCTGCTGTCCGGTTCGGGCACGGTGCTGGCCCAGACGGTGGATGCGCTGAACCGGATCAACCGGGTGCTGTCGGACGACAACATCCGCGGCTTCTCCACCACCCTGAGGAACGTCGAGGCGCTGTCGACCGAGCTGGAGGCGCGCAAGGGCATGTTCGAGAACCTGGAGAAGGCGCTGGAGAACGCAAACGGGGCCATCGCCGAGTATCGCGCCCTGGGCGAGGACGCGCGCCGTCTGGTCAACGAGGACGGCCAGGAGGCGATCGCCAACATCAACGCCGCGACCGCCGACGCGCGCACGGCCATGGCCTCCATCAACCGCACGGCCAACGCCATCGAAGGGCCGGCGGGCGAGTTCGCCACGACCGGCGTGCCGCAGCTGCTGGAGGCGATCCAGGGGCTGCAGGAGGCGACGCAATCCCTGCAGGGGCTGGTGGACGACGTCCGCTCAAGCCCGCGCGACTTCATCGGACGGCCGCCGTCCCGGGAACTGGAGGTCCAGCCGTGATCCGCAACCTGATGCTGGCGGCGGTCGCCGTCGTTTCGTTGTCCGGGTGCGCCCTGTTGTCGTCGCCCGATCCGATCCAGCTGTATCGCTTCGGCGATCCGACCGGGTCGGCGACGACCGCCGTCGCCGACCCGGTGCAGGTCAAGCTGCGCGCCATCGAGATGCCCCAGGCGTCGCAGGGCGACCGGCTGCTGGGCGTGACGGGATCGGAAGCGGCCTATATCGGCGGCGCGCGCTGGGTGTCGCCGGCGTTGATGCTCTACAGCGACGCGCTGGAAGCCTCGTTCGCGTCCCAGGCGCGGACGGTGCGGCTGATCGGCCGGCGCGAGCTCACCCAGACCACGCGGCTGCTGGACGTCGACGTCCGGGCGTTCGAGACGCGCTACGACTATGAGGGCGCGGCGCCGACGGTGGTGATCACGGCGCGGGCCCGGATGCTGCGTTTCCCCGAGCGGACGGTGGCGGCGGAACAGACCTTCACCGTCAGCCAACCGGCGGGCGAGAACCGGGTCTCGGCCATCGTCGAGGCCTATGACGTGGCCACGCGCGATCTGAACACCCAGATCGTCAGCTGGACCGACGCGAACGCGGGCGGAAACTAGGCCGCGAGCGCGGTCGCGGTCGCGGGCGTCCGGGCCGGAGCGGCGCGGGCGTCCAGTTCGGCGCGGCGGGCCTGGGCGGCGGAGAGCTCGCGACCCGCGGCCTGGATGCGGTCGGTCAGGGCGGTCGAGGCGTCGCCGAGGCGGATGCGGTCGGGACGGACCTTCTTCGGCCGCTTGCCGGCCAGACCCAGGGCGTCCTGCCAGTCGGCGCGCCAGGCCTCCACGCCGTCGCAGACCTGTTTCAGCGAGGCGGGCGTGCGACAGTCGGCGTTCTGGGCCGCGCGCAGCAGGGGCAGGCGGCCGATGGCGGTGGCGCGCACCGCCTCCAGCGTCGCCAGACGCGATTCCAGAGGATGGGGCAGGGCGGCGACGGGCGTCGGCTCGGGTTCGGGCGTGTCTTCGGAGGCGGTGACTGCCGTCGTCTCGACCGGCTCGGCGTCGGTCACGGCTTCCGCGACAGGCGCATTCTGGGCCTCGGCGTCGGCCTGGGCCTCGCAGCGTTCGGGCATCTCTTCGGTCGGTTGCGGGGCTGCGGCTTCCTCGACGACGGGCGTCGGGGATTCGTTGGCCAGCCAGCCGCGCGCGGCGGCGATATGGGCGTCCAGTTCGGCGATGGCGTCGCGGGTCTCGGACCACAGGGTCTCCAGCGCCGCATCCTTGCGGGCCAGGGCGCCGGCGCGGTCGCCGATGTCGGCGGCGGACTGGCCGAGGGCGGCGGCGGTCGAGGCGTAGGCGGCGCGGAAGCCCTTCAGCCGCTTGCCCCGGCTGTCGAACAGGCCGGCCAGGCCCGAGCGCGGCTGGAGCTTGTTGGGGTCGAGGCCGGCGACGCGGTCGCGGACATGGTCCAGCAGGAGGCCGCACTCGGCCAGGTCGCCGCTGCGCGTCTCGGCCAGGGTGCGGTCGTTCAGGGACGCCAGATTGGCGCGGGCCGCCTCTCCGAAGGCCGCGCAGGTCTCCGGCTCGTCGACCAGGGTGTAACGCAGCGCGGCCACGCGCGCGGGGTCCGGCTTCGGCGCCCCGCCCGTCGGAGTGATCGTCCCCGCAACACCCATCTCACCCTCCGTTCCGGCCTCTGTGTGCCGGTCCCGGAGCGACTATGCCGCAGAGTTAAGGGATTGTGAAACGGTGTAGCTGGCCTCGGTCTTGGAGGCGACTTCCTCCAGCGTCACGCCGTCGGCCAGTTCGACCAGTTCCAGACCCGCGCCGCCGGGCTTCACGTCGAAGACGGCCAGGTCGGTGATGATGCGGCTCACCACGCCCGTGCCGGTCAGCGGCAGGGTGCAGGACTTCAAGACCTTGGACTGGCCGTGCTTGTTGGCGTGCTCCATCACGACGACCACGCGCTTGACGCCCGCGACAAGGTCCATGGCGCCGCCCATGCCCTTCACCAGCTTGCCGGGGATCATCCAGTTGGCGATGTCGCCGTTCTCGGCCACCTCCATGGCGCCCAGGATGGACAGGTTGATGTGGCCGCCCCGGATCATGGCGAAGCTGTCCGCCGAGGAGAAGTAGGACGACTCCGGGATCTCGGTGATCGTCTGCTTGCCGGCGTTGATCAGGTCGGCGTCCACGTCCTCGTCATAGGGGAAGGGGCCCATGCCGAGCATGCCGTTCTCGGACTGGAGGGTGACCTCCATCCCGGCCGGAATGTAGTTGGCGACCAGGGTCGGGATGCCGATGCCCAGGTTCACATAGAAGCCGTCCTGCAGTTCCTTGGCGGCGCGTTCGGCGAGCTGTTCGCGGGTGCGGGGCATCAGTTTTCTCCGGAAGAGGGCAGGGGGCTGACGCCCCGTTCGGCGAAGACGCGTTTGGCGACGCGAAGCGCATTGGTGGCGGCGGGGAAGCCCGCATAGATGGCGACCTGCATCAGGGCCTCGACGATCTCTTTCGGGGTGATCCCGACCGAGAGGGCGCCGTTGATGTGGCCCTTCAGCTGATCGACCGGATGGCCGAGGCCGGCGAGGATGCCGAGGGTGACGAACTGGCGGCTCTTCGGATCGAGACCCGGACGGCTCATCATCTCGCCGTAGCCGAACTCCACCATCATGTCGGCGAAGTCGGGGGCGATGGGGGCCATGCCCTTTCTGAGCGCGCCTTCGAGACCCGGATCCAGGGTCGCCATATAGGCCGCGCCGCGATCGGCGCGTTCGGACGACATCCTTAGGCGTCCGCGCGCTGGCGGATGGTGCGTTGTTCGATGCGCTTCTCGAACGTGCCGACGAACAGGCGATCGACGTAGACGCCGGGCGTGTGGATGTGGTCGGGATCCAGCGAGCCGGTCGGGACGATCTCCTCGACCTCGACGACCGTGACCTTGCCGGCCGTGGCCATCATCGGGTTGAAGTTGCGGGCCGTCTTGCGGAAGACGAGGTTGCCGCGTTCATCGGCCTTCCACGCCTTGACGATGGCCAGGTCGGCGACGAGGCCGGTTTCCATGACGTAGTCGCGGCCGTCGAAGTTGCGGACTTCCTTGCCCTCGGCGACCAGGGTGCCGACGCCGGTGGCGGTGAAGAAGGCCGGGATGCCGGCGCCGCCCGCGCGGATGCGTTCGGCGAGCGTCCCCTGCGGGTTGAACTCCAGCTGCAGTTCGCCGGCCAGGTACTGGCGCTCGAACTCCTTGTTCTCGCCGACGTAGGACGAGATCATTTTCGCGATCTGGCGCGTCTCCAGAAGCTGACCCAGGCCGAAGCCGTCCACGCCCGCGTTGTTGGAGATGACGGTCAGACCCTTCACGCCCGAGGCCTTCAGCCCGGCGATCAGGTTCTCGGGGATGCCGCACAGGCCGAACCCGCCGGACATCACGGTCATGCCGTCGAACGTCAGGCCCTCGAGCGCCGCAGTGGCGTCGGCGTAGATCTTGCGCATCGCTTCCTCGTTTATTTCACCGACAGATGAATATCGGCGTGGTTGACCGCTGCATACGGCGGTCGGGTCGTGAGGGCAAGTTAGCGAAGAGGACGGCCGGGCGCCAATGACGCGGCGTCGCGATGGCGGCCTGACGATTTCCGACGCGGGGAAGGGCGCCCGTTGCGGAGGATCGGTCGTTCATCTCCAATGTTTCCGGAAAGGGAGGGGCTTTCGGGGGTTATCGAGATGCGGATCATTCTGGCGCTGGGCGGGGACTGCGTGGGCATGATCTCGCGGGCGCCGGATTTCCAGCTGACCTATGACGCCGGCAGCCTGCCGCTGACGTTCGGGGTCACGGCCGATACGGATGCGACCCTGGTCGTCAATGCGCCGGACGGCCGGTGGTATTGCGACGACGATTCCGGCGGCGGGACCGATCCGGAGATCACCTTCCGCCGCCCGCAGTCGGGCGTCTACGACATCTGGGTCGGCGCCTATGACGGGGACGGCGGCGAGGCCGAACTGTTCGTCACAGAACTGCGATAGCGACAAGTGGTTGTCTTTCACCGGCCGATGATATCTGATCGAAACGGGACATCCGGGCTGGGGCGGCCTCATTCGTTTTGATGACGCGTCGATCCCCTCGGGTGACAGGATCACAAGCGTGGCCAGTCGCGCCGCGCGTCGAGGGAGCGGGACGATGAAGATCGGATTTGGACTGGCGGTTGTGGCTTGCGGCGTCCTGGCGCTGACGACGGGGGCGGCGGCTCAGGACAAGGGCCAGAAGAACCAGACCCTCACGGTCGACGTCACCCTGCCCGCCACCTTCGGATCCACGCGCCTCAGTTCCGGCTTCACGCCCGATCCGTATCGCGTCGACATCTATTCGGGCGGGACCATCGATGCGACGACCGTCGCCAACGGCTGCGTCGGCATGGTGGCGCGGGCCCCGGACTTCGAGCTGACCTATTCGGCCGGCAGTCTGCCGCTGATCTTCGGTGTCACCAGCGACGCCGACACGACCCTGGTCATCAACGGGCCGAACGGCCGCTGGTACTGCGACGACGATTCCGGCGACGGCACCAATCCCCTGATGCGGATCCCGAACCCGCCGTCGGGCGTCTATGACGTCTATGTCGGGGCCTATGGCGGCAACAGCGGCTCGTCGCAGCTCTACATCACCGAGCTGGAGAGCAACCTGCTGGGGCGCAGCGGCTCGAGCTCCAACAACAACACCTCTTCGTCGGGCGTGCTCGACCCGTTCGCGGCGGCCAACTATGGCCGGGTCGAGCTGCGGGCCGGCTTCACGCCCGATCCGTACCAGGTCAACATGCGCGCGGGCGGCTCGACCGACGCACAGAACGTCTCCTCCAACTGCCGGGGCTTCGTCAGCCGCGCCCCCGACGTCGAGCTCAGCTACACGGCGGGCAGCCTGCCTCTGGTGCTCAGCGTCGACAGCGCCAGCGACACCACCCTGGTCGTCAACGGGCCGGACGGGCGCTGGTACTGCGACGATGACGGCGGCAACGGCAGCCTGAACCCGGCCCTGCGTTTCAACAATCCGCAGACCGGGACCTATGACATCTGGGTCGGCACCTACAGCTCGGGCGCCAGCCAGCCGGCGCGTCTGGACATCAGCGAACTCTACTCGAATTAACCTTTATCCTCGTGCGTGGCGCGTAGGCCATGGCGAGGTCCGGGCCGGCCGGGTTATAGGTGAAAGCAGAGTTTCCCGGTCGGGGTGGGGCGTTTGCGCGCGGGCATCAATGCAATAACGGCGGCCCTGGTCGTCGGGGTCGTGATCGGGCTGGCGCTGACGCCGGACGGTCGCGGCTGGTTGGCCAAGCCGACCCTGATGCTGGGTGGAGCGGCCAGCGCCTCGGCGAGCCCGGAGCCGGCGGCGCCGGCGTCTCTGCCGGTCGTGGCGGCCGCACCCGTCGCGCCGGTTCTGACGCCGCTGGCCGAGCGGGCCGCGCGGGGACAACTGAGGATCGGCGTGTTCGGGGACTCCATGGCCGACGGCCTGTGGACGGGTCTGTATCGCGACATGCGCGGCCAGCCGGGCGTGACGGTGATCAAGTTCAGCGAGGTCTCCACGGGCCTGAGCCGCTACGACTACGTCGATATCCAGGCCAAGACCGCGCGCCAGATCGCCGAGGAGCCGGTCGATGTGGCGGTGATCCTGTTCGGCACCAATGACGCGCAAGGGATCAGCCTGGACGGCGAGATCCACGACTTCGGCACCGAGGGCTGGAAGGCCGCCTATGCGAAGCGGGTCGATGACCTGGTGACAATGCTGCGGGGCCGGAACATCGCGGTTTACTGGGTTGGCCTCCCTGCGATGAAGCGAGCCAGCTTCGACGCCAAGATGACCCTGATCAACGAGGTGGTGTCGGCGCGGATGCAGGCGCTGGGCGTGCCCTATATCGAGACCGAGAGCATCACCCGGAACGCCGACGGCGAATACGACGCCTATCTGCCCGAGACGGGAACGGGCCGGGAGCGGCTGATGCGGGCCAATGACGGGATCCACATGTCGATGGCCGGCTATCTGCGGATCACCGAGCCGGTGGCGGCGCGACTGAAGCGGGATGCGGGCCTGACCGGTCCGGTCGCAGAACCGGCGGCGTGATCCGGGCGGTCGCCCTCGTTTTCGGACTTGCGCTGGCGGGATCGGCCGCGGCGCAAGAACGCCCCTATGTCGCCCTGCCGTCGCCGGTCAGCGCGACCTGTCCGGGCGGCCTGTGCCAGCCGGAGGCCCTGGCGGAGTTCTTCGCCGCCCTGAACCAGAGGCGGCCAATCGGGATCGTCCAGTTCGGCGACAGCCATACTGCGGCGGGCGACATCGGCCGATCCTTCCTGTGGCGGATGCAGAGCCGGTTCGAGACGACGCCGCTCAGGATGTCGACGCACGGCGTGGTCGGGGCGACGCTGAACGGACTGGTCGCGCGGGAGCCTCTGTTCGACGCGGGCGAAGAGGGGCCGGATCTGGTCATCATCGCCTATGGCACCAACGAGGGGTTCGACGAGCTTCTCGACCCGCGCGCCTACGAACGCTCGCTCCGCCAGCAGATCGTCCGCATCCGCCAAGAGACGCCGGCGAGTTCCATCCTGATCCTGGGCGCGCCGGAGGCCATGCGCGGCGACGGCGGCGGGCGGTGCGCCGGCGACCTGGATCAGCGCTGGAAGGCGCCGGACATGCTGGGCGTGGTGCGGGATGTGCAGCACAGGGTGGCGGCGCAGGAAGGCGTCGCGTTCTGGGACTGGAAGGGTCGTATGGGGGGAGACTGTTCGGCCTTCGCCCTGACGCAAGGGGACGCGCCCCTGATGCGCGGCGACCATGTGCATTTCACCTTCGCGGGCGGGGACTGGATCGGGTCCCTGCTGGCCGCCGACATCATCGCCGCCTACGACCGGCGGGGAGGGCGCTAGGTGCTGTTCCCGACGCTGGCGTTCGGCGTGTTCTTCCTGTTCGTCTATTTCACGGCCTGGTCGCTGGACCGCGAGAATGGACGGCGCAAGCTGTTCCTCTTGCTGGCCAGCTGGTTCTTCTACGCCCAGTGGGACTGGCGGTTCGTCGCGCTTCTGATCGCATCGGCGGTGCTGAACTGGGGCGTGGCGGTGCTGATCGACCGCTCGGACGCGCAGCGACGGCGAAAGTGGCTGGTGGGCCTGGGCGTCGCGGCCAACCTGCTGATCCTCGGCTTCTTCAAATACTACGGCTTCTTCGTCGAACAGGCTGGGGATCTGCTGAGCCGGTTCGGGTGGGAGCGGGACCTGCCGTTGCTGGAGATCGTGCTGCCCGTCGGCATCTCCTTCTTCACCTTCCAGGGCATCAGCTACGTGGTGGACGTCCATCGCGGGAAGACGCCGGTGGCGAAGTCCCTGCTCGACGTCATGCTGTTGATGAGCTTCTTCCCGCATCTGGTGGCGGGACCGATCGTGCGGGCGTCGGACCTGTTGCCCCAGTTCGAGCGGGCGCCGCGCCTGACGCGGGAGATGGCGACGCATGGTCTTCTGCTGATCTGTTGGGGTCTGTTCAAGAAGACGGTGATCGCGTCGGAGCTGTCGGTCAGGCTGGTCGATCCGGTCTTCTTCGATCCGTCGGCCTACGGGACCTGGGACCTGATGGCGGCGGTCTATGGATACGCGGTCCAGATCTATTGCGACTTCTCGGCCTATTCGGACATGGCCATCGGGATCGCGGCCCTGCTCGGCTATTCCTTCCCGCGGAACTTCGACCAGCCGTATCGCGCCAGTTCGATGCAGGACTTCTGGCGGCGCTGGCACATCAGCCTGTCGAGCTGGCTGAGGGACTATCTCTATGTGCCGCTGGGGGGCGGTCGGAAGGGTCTGGTCCGGTCGTGCCTGAACGTCTTCATCACCATGCTGCTGGGCGGGCTGTGGCACGGGGCGGCCTGGACCTTCGTGGCCTGGGGCGCGCTGCATGGCGGGGTTCAGGTGGTCGAGCGGCTGGGGCGTTCGGTGATCGGGGACCGGAAGGGGCCGCCGGCCTGGCTGGGCGTTCTGGTCACCTTCCACATCGTCTGCCTGGGCTGGATCCTGTTCCGGGCCGAGACCTTCCCGATGGCGATGCAGGTGCTGAGCGGTCTGGGGCGGCTGGAGCCGGCGACCCTGGTGACGCCCTTCCTGGCGGTGTTGATCGCGGGTGGGCTGGCCATGCACTGGCTGCCGCCGCGCGCGGTCGAGGGGATCGCGACCTGGATGAAGCCGGCGCCGTCCCTGACGATGGGGCTGCTCATCGGCGTGGCCATCCTGCTGGTCGAGGCGGTGCGGCCGGACGGCGTGGCCCCCTTCATCTATTTCCAGTTCTGAGGGCGAGATGAGCGACCGTCCCGACGATCCCGAAATCCCCCTGGCGCCCTTCCCGACGGCGGCGCCCGCCAACCCCTTCCCGCCGTTGGGGGGAGAGCCGGCCGAGCCCTACCTGGAAGACCCGGAGGCGGACCCGAACGCGCCGGTCGCCGGGGCGGACTGGATCGAGACGGCGGACGCCCACGACCTGCCGACCGCGCCGGAGCCGGTGAACCCGCTCCTGGCTCTGGGCCGGTTCGCCTTCCCGCCGGGAGAACCGCCGGACGAGGAGGGGGTGGCCGCGCGCGACCGCCGCTGGACCAGCCGGGTCATCGTCATCGCGACGGTCTTCCTGCTGATCTTCAACGCCGTCTCGATCCAGAACTGGTCGCGGCAGCAGGCGCCGGGCTGGGTGACGACAACGGTGCGGAGGCTGGCCGACGTCTGGTCCGAACAGATCGCCCAACTGGGCGCGGACCAGCCGAGGCAGGCCGTGCGCGACGGCTACGAGGCCGCGCGTGACGCCGACTGGCCGGGCGAGGCGCCTCGGCCCTAGAGGAAGTTCAGGCCTCGATTGACCATGTTCTTCAGGTTCGGGAAGATCAGGTCGAGGTTGGTTTCCGACACCCCCATCCAGCGGCCCAGGGTGGCGCCGTACTGGTCCACCGAAGTGGTCGGGATGAAGTAGGACGAGGTCATGTCCGGGTTCTTGAAGCCCGTCTGGTCCATGCCGATGGTCGGGAACTGGCCGTAGATGTCGCCGCCCTTGACCGCCCCGCCCATCACCAGATGGTGGCCGCCCCAGGCGTGGTCGGTTCCGTCTCCGTTGGTGTTGAAGGTGCGCGAGAAGTCCGAGGCGGTGAAGGTGGTCACGGCCTCGCGCATGTTGACCCCGCCGATGTTGCCCAGGGCCTCGTCGAAATAGGACAGGGCGTTGGCGACCTTGGAAAGGTTGTTCGGCTGGGCCGTGTTCTGGACGTCGTGCGAGTCCCAGCCGCCCAGGCTGACGAAGAAGACCTGGCGCTTGATGCCCAGGGCCGGGGCGGCGGCGATCATGCGGGCGACGGTCTGGAGCTGGACCGCCAGGGAGTTGGTCTCGGTCGCCCCGGTGATCGGGTTGCGATAGGCGGGGGCGGCCAGGACGCCGGTCACCCCTGCAGAGGCGAAGGTCGAGTTCAATGTGCCCGAGGCGCCGATCGAGCGGCCGGTTGTGGTGGCGTAGTCGGCGGCGAACAGGCTGGCGGCCGAGGTGTCGCGCACCACGTCCCGAACGCGGCCCGGCGCGACGGTGGAGCCGAACAGGCTGGTCCCCGCCTGGCCGTTGATGACGACGGCAGGCTGGGCGCCGGTCGACATCTGGTACTGGACGACGTTCTCGCCCGACAGGAAGACGGCGTTGCCGGCGGCCGAGACGGCGGTGAACAGGGCGTTCGTGCCGTTCATGCCGTTCAGGAGGTCGCCGAAGGCGCCGCCCCAGCCGCGACGCGCGCCCTCGACGCGGCCTGCCTGCCATGTCGACTGCTGGTCGTTGTGGGAGAAGAGGTTGGTCGGCAAGGCGACGTTCTTCGCCTCGTACTGGGCGCGGGTGACCGGGCGGATCAGGGTGCCGACATTGGCGACCACGGCCAGGCGACCGGCGTCGAACAGGGTCTTGGCCGGCCCCATGAAGGGATGCAGGCCGAAGGTCCGGGTTCCGCCGCCCGTGGGGGCGGTCTGGATCGTCCGGGGCGCGATGGGAAGGACCCCGCCCCAGGCCTCGGGCCGGGCGGCGGCGGACACGCGGCCGGTCAGGCTGTTGGTCGCGCCGATGGCGGTCGGGGCCATGCCGACGGGCATCAGGGCGATGGGATCGGCGCCGGTGTTGCGGGTCGCGAAATAGCGGCTCCACGAATCCTGGTCGGTCGCCAGGACCATGTTGTTGGCGTCGTTGCCGCCGAACAGGAAGACGCAGACCAGGGCCTTGTAGTCCGGGGCGCTCTGGCCGACGGCGGCGCCGGCGGCGGCGAGCTGGGCGGCGAAGGGAGCCGCGGCGCCCAGCATGGACAGGACGCCGCCGATCCGCAGCAGCTGGCGGCGGGTGTGGGTTCCGTGGCTCATCGCTGCACCAGATATTCGGGCGAGACCATCGTCATGTAGACGGCCAGTTTCGCGCGGTTGAGTTTGGCCGTGGCGATGGTCGTCGCATTGCTGGCCGTGGGGGCGGGGATGGCCACGCTGTTGACGCTCTCGACGATGCGGGAGCGCAGGGTGGGGCTCATCTGGCCCGAGAGGAGCATCAGGTTCATCCGATCCACCAGTTCGTTGGCGTCGTCGGCCATCTCGATTTCCCGGACATAGGCCGAGCGGACGTCGGACCCCGAGCCGATGCCCGTGCCGATCGCCGTCTGCATGGTGTTGGCGTAGCCGGCGACCGTGACTTCATCGACGATCTGGAACTCGGGGACCGTCAGGTTCTGGTCGCCCGCGCGGGTGTTCGGCGGGACGTAGCCGGGGCGGTAGAAGTTGAAGACCGAGGGCGAGCTGAGCGGCGACTGTCCGAGCGAGGTGTTCGCGCTGGTCGAGGTGATAAGATAGTTGCCGCTGATCGAGGTCGCGCCGAAGGCCCGCATCCAGTTCGACAGGCGGATCACCGGCTCGCGCAGCTTGCCGTAGCCGGGGGTGGCGGCCAGGGCGGGGCTGCGCGCCTCCGGGTCCAGCACGATCGCCCTGACGACGGCCTTGAGGTCGCCGCGCACGCCCGAGCCGTTGTTGGCGAAGACCGCCGCGCACCGTCCGACATAGGCGGGCGTGGGGTTGGAGGTGATCAGCCGCTGGATCAGACGCTGGCACATGAAGGGCGGCACGTTCGGATGGTTGAAGATCGCATCCAGGGCGGTCTTCAGGTCGTCGTTGCTCGCGGCGCCCGCCGGGATGGTCGTGCCCAGGAAGGTCTTGCCGCTGACCGAATGATAGTTCGCATAGAAGATCATCGGGCGGACGTAGGCGTCCGGGTCCCGCGAGCCGCCGAAGAAGGTGCTGTTGGTCGGGTTCGGGTGATACCAGCTGTAGCCGGTGAAGACCTTGGCCAGGTTGGAGACGTCGTCGGCGGTGTAGGTGGGGATGGCGGCGCCCGAGCCGTCGCGCTTGAGCGTGCCGTCGCTGTTCAGCTCATAGGTGCCGATCGACATGAGCTGGAGGACTTCGCGGGCGAAATTCTCGTCCGGCTTGCGGCCCGAGGCGGCGTCTTCCTTCTGGTTCGCCATATGGGTCAGGTAGCGCCCCATCTGGGGGTGCAGGGCGACCTGTTGCAGCAGGGTCCGGTAGTTGCCGAAGGCGTTGTCGCCCAGCATGTCGTAGTAGGAGGCCGCGCCGCGGGCGTCGATGACACTGTCCACCAAGGAGATGACGAAGATCTCCGACAGGGCCAGCTTCATCCGCTCGCGCAGCTGGGCCTGGCTGGTCGCGGAATAGAGCCAGTAGCTTTCGTAGAACTGGTTGGCGCTGAGGCTCGCCGACGCATTGGTCAGTTTCATCTGCGCCAGACGGTTGTCCATATAGGCGAGATGGGACGGGGACTGGGCGTTCAACTGACCGTTGAGATAGGTCTCATAGCCCTGGGCCATGACCGTCTTGATGTCGTTGTCGGTCGGACCGAACGTGACCTGTGTCAGGAACCGGGCCGCCGTCGCTGCGTCCTCCGGCCTTTCGGCGAGCGGCGTCGTGCTCTCCCGACCGTCGCTGAAGACGGAGAGCACTTCTCCGTTCCCGCAGGAGGCCACGCCGGCAAGCAGAACTACAGACAGGGTCAACCGCAGAACGTGGTTCAATAACGATTTACGCAAGGGTGGTCCCCCGACCAGCTTCACTATACTTCCGGCGAAGCGACGAATGCTGGTCGATCTACACGAACAAGGTGAATCGTTCCTCTAGGTGGTTTTCACGACTTCGTGCGTAGCTTTGCGATTGTAACGCCCTCTCGCCAAAGCCTGGCCGTATCCCTACACAGGTCGGGACAAGGTCTTTGGGGGAGTCGTCGAATGCTGATGCGTGCCGTGCTGAGCGCCGTGGTGGCGTTGTCCGTGGCCAATACGGGGTGGGCCCAGACCGCCGCGCCTGCGGTGGCGCCTGCGGCCGCGGAGCCCGAGACGCCGAAGTGGGATGTGCAGAACCCGCCGGGGCCGGCGCACGACGCCGCCATCGATGTCACCGAGGGCACCTGGATGGCGCTGGACGTCAGCCCGGACGGACGGGAGATCGTCTTCGACCTTCTGGGCGACATCTATGTCATGCCGATCGGGGGCGGGGAGGCGCGGGCCATCGCGTCGGGCGTCGCCTGGGACATGCAGCCGAAATATTCGCCGGACGGGACGCAGATCGCCTTCACCTCCGACCGCGACGGTGGAGACAACATCTGGGTGATGAACCGCGACGGCTCGAACCCGACGCAGGTGTCGGACGAGAGCTTCCGCCTGTTGAACTCGCCCGACTGGTCGCCGGACGGGCAGTTCATCGTGGCGCGCAAGCATTTCACCGGCACGCGCTCGCTGGGGGCCGGCGAGATGTGGATGTATCACCGCACCGGCGGCGGCGGGGTGCAACTGACCACGCGTCGGACGCAGCAAAAGGACTCGGGCGAGCCCGCCTTCTCGCCGGACGGTCGCTATCTGTATTTCTCGGACGACAACACGCCGGGTGAGGTCTTCGAATATTCCAAGGACGTGAACGGCGAGATCTACGTCATCCAGCGGTTGGACCGCGAGACGGGCGAGGTCGAGGAGTTCCTGGGCGGGCCGGGCGGTTCGATCCGCCCGACGCCGTCGCCGGACGGCAAGTCCTTGGCCTTCATTCGCCGCGTTCGCTACCAGTCGACCCTCTATGTCATGGACATCGAGAGTGGACGCGAGACGGCCATCTATTCGGGTCTGGACCGCGACCTGCAGGAGACCTGGGCGGTCCACGGCGTCTATCCGGCCATGAGCTGGACGCCCGACAACCGGTCGATCGTCTTCTGGGCCGGGGGCAAGATCCATCGCATCGACGTCGCCTCGCGCGAGGTGACCGAGATCCCGTTCCACGTCGCCGACACGCGCCGCATTCAGGAGGCCGTCCGCTTCCCGGTCGAGGTCGCGCCGGAGACGTTCGACGTGAAGATGGTGCGCTGGGCGCGCACGTCGCCGGACGGATCGCGGGTGGTCTATGAGGCCCTGGGCAATCTCTGGATCAAGGACCTGCCCAACGGGACGCCGCGTCGCCTGACGCGCCAGTCGGATCACTTCGAGCTCTACCCGAACTGGTCCCGTGACGGCCGGTCGATCGTCTACACGACCTGGGACGATCAGGAACTGGGCACGGTCCGCGTGATCCCGGCCAGCGGCGGCGAGGGTCGCGTCGTGACGACCAACCCCGGCCACTACATCGAACCGACCTTCTCGCCGGACGGGCGCACCATCGTCTTCCGCAAGGTGGCGGACGGCTTCCTGACCTCGGGCCTGTGGAGCCGCGAGCCGGGCATCTATCGCGTGCCGACCTCGGGCGGCGCGGCGACGTTCGTGACGGACGGCGGGCGCGAGCCCCAGTTCGGCGCCGCCAACGACCGCATCTATTTCACCGGCCGGTCGGACGGGAAGGCGGCGCTGAAGTCGGTCGATCTGGCCGGTCATGACGAGCGAGTTCACCTGACCTCGGAGTGGGCTGCGGACTTCGTCCTGTCGCCGGACGAGCACTGGGTGGCCTGGACCGAGCGCTTCAACGCCTTCGTCTCGCCGTTCACGCGGACGGGACGGCCAGTTGCCCTGTCTGCGGACGGCAAGGCCCTGCCGCAGACCCGGTTCACGCGCGACGCCGGCGACTGGGTTCACTGGTCGGGGGACAGCAGCCGCCTGAGCTGGTCCCTGGGGCCGCAACTGTTCAGCCGCGAACTGAACCAGGGCTTCGCCTTCGTCGAGGGCGCCCCGGCCGAACTGCCGAAACCGCCGGAGACCGGCATCAATCTCGGCTTCCAGCAGGCCGCCGACCGTCCCGAAGGGCGTCTGGCCCTGACCGGCGCGCGGATCGTCACCATGAACGGCGATACCGTCATCGAGGACGGCGTCATCGTCACCAACGGCAACCGCATCGAGGCCGTGGGTCCGCGCAGCGAGGTCTCGGTTCCGGCTGGGGCGACGGTGGTGGACGTGACCGGCAAGACCATCATCCCCGGTATCATCGACGCCCACTGGCACGGCTCCATGGGGTCGGACGAGATCATCCCGCAGCAGAGCTGGGTGAACTATGCGGCGCTCGCCTTCGGGGTCACCACGATCCACGATCCGTCGAACGATACGTCAGAAATCTTCGCCCACTCCGAACTGGCCCGCGCCGGTCGGGTGGTCGGGCCGCGCATCTTCTCGACGGGCACGATCCTGTACGGCGCCAACACCCCGTTCACCGCGGTGATCAACAACCTGGACGACGCCCTGTCGACGCTGCGGCGGATGCAGGCGGTCGGGGCGTGGAGCGTCAAGAGCTACAACCAGCCGCGCCGCGAACAGCGCCAGCAGATCATCGAGGCCGCGCGTCAGTTGGGCATGAACGTCGTTCCGGAGGGCGGCTCGCTCTACGAACACAACATGACGATGATCGTGGATGGTCACACGACGATCGAGCATTCGATCCCGCTGGCCCGCCTGTACGATGACGTCCACGACCTGTGGCGTCAGTCGGATGTCGCCTACAACCCGACCCTGGTCGTGGCCTATGGCGGCGCCTTCGGCGAGAACTACTGGTACCAGGAGAGCGAGGTTTGGAACCATCCGATCCTCAGCCAGTATGTGCCGCGTCGCGTTTTGGACGCCCGCGCTCGCCGTCCGACGACCCAGCCGGCCAATGAGTGGAACCACATCCAGATAGCGGCCCAGGCCAAGGCCCTGTCGGACCTCGGCGTCGTCGTCGAGATCGGCGCGCACGGCCAGCGCGAAGGTCTGGGCGCCCACTGGGAGATGTGGATGCTGCAGCAGGGCGGGATGACGCCGATGCAGGCCCTGCGCGCCGGAACGCTGAACGGCGCCCTGGCCCTGGGTCTGGATCGCGATGTTGGTTCGCTTCAGGTCGGCAAGCTGGCCGATCTGGTGGTGCTGGACGCCAACCCGCTGGAGAACATCAGGAACACCACCTCGATCCGCTACACCCTGGCCAACGGCCGCCTCTACGACACCCACATGAACGAGGTCGGCCTGCGTGAGCGGGCGCGGGCACCGTTCTGGTTCGAGAGCGAGGGCGATCAGGGCTTCTCGGTCGGGTCCACCCATACGGAGAGCCACGGTCACGGGCACTGACGGCGCGCGACGTTCGGCGAGTCATGTAATGTGACGCGCAAGCTTCGCCTTTTGGGAGTAGATTGGTCAGACCGCTTGTCGCTGGGGCAGGTGGTCTGCTCCCAGAGGTGATCCATGCTCCGCCTGCTCGCCCGCCTGACCGCGCCGGTCCTCGCCGCCGCGACCCTGTCGATGGCCGTCCCCGTTGCGGCCGCTGAAAGGCCGACCGTCGTCCTGGTCCACGGCGCCTGGGCCGACGGATCGAACTGGGAGACGGTGATCCCCTATCTGCACCGCGCGGGCCTGAAGGTCGTGGCCGTGCAGAACCCGATGTCGAGCCTGGAGGCCGACGTCGCCAATGTGAACCGGGTGGTGAACGATCAGGGCGGCGACGTCCTCTTGGTCGGTCACTCCTATGGCGGGGTGGTGATCTCCGAGGCCGGCAACAATGAGCATGTGAAGGGGCTGGTCTATGTGGCCGCCTTCGCGCCGGGATCGAACCAGTCGGTGAACTCCATCCTGTCGGGCTTCCCGCCGCCGGTCTGGTTCCCGATGCTGCACGCGGACGCCGCCGGCTGGGTGACCTGGCCGGCCGAGGCCATGGCGACCTATTTCTCGGCCGGTCTGCCGGCGGAGTTGCAGGCCGTGCTGGCCTCGACCCAACACCCCACCTTCCATGGGGTGAACGATGCCGCCATCGGCGCGACCCCGGCCTGGACCAACCATCCGACGACCTATGTTGTGGCGACGGAAGACCAGATCATACCCGCGCCCCTGCAACAGCATTTCGCCGGGGCGATGAACGCCACCGTCGTGCCGGTCGAAGGCGGCCATCTGGTCATGCTGGCCCAGCCGGAAGCGGTGGCCAACGCCATCATCGCGGCGGCCGGAGGCTAGGACGGAAACAAGCGGAACCGTTGGCGGCGGTCGGGCCTTATTCCGGTCCACGCCGCCGATGGAGACGTCCGCATGCCTCGCTATTTCTTCCGCCTCAAGAACGGCGAGACGCTGATGGACGAGGACGGGGAGGATCTGGTCGATCACGACGCGGCCTGCGCGGCGGCGATCGATGTCTTCGCCGAGACCCTGCCGGATCGGCGGGCCCTGCTGGCGAACGGCGGCGACTATGAGGTGCTGGTCACCGACGCCGACGACGGTCCGGTCTACAGCATCACGGCACAGGGACGGAGGTTCTGACCATGGCGACTGAACCGACCCCCGAGGACAATCACCTGTGGGCCGCCATGGCGCCCGAGGACAAGGCGGTGCTGCGCCCCTTCCTGATCCGGCGACACCTGCCTCAGGGCGACGTGGTGACCCGCGCGGGGCACGACGTAGAGACCGTCTATCTGCCGACCACGGCGGACGTGGCCAATGTGGTTCGCTTCACCGACGGGCGGTCGGGCATGGCGACCAATGTCGGGCGCGAGGGGGTGACCGGTCTGGCGGCCTTCCTGGCCAACGAACCCTGCGGATGGGACGTCGAGGTTCAGGTCGCGGGGGACGCCTGGTCCCTGCCGGCGAACAGGCTCCGGGCCCGGACCGAGGCCAGCCCCGCCCTGCTGCAACTGCTGATGACCCTGACCCACAACAACCAGGTCGAGGCGGCGCAGAACGCGGTCTGCAACTCCGTCCACACGGTGACGCCGCGACTGGCGCGCTGGCTGCTGACGATCCAGGACCGCACGGGCCGCGACGAGTTCCACCTGACTCAGGACGATCTGGCCACGACCATGAGCGTGCGCCGGACGACCGTGAACGCCTCCTGGCAGGAGCTGGGTCGGGCAGGGGGCATCCGTGCGCGGCGCGGGGTGGTGAAGATCGTCAGCCGCGAGGTGCTCGAGCGCGCATCGTGCGAATGCTACGGCGCTCTGCGGCGGCGGACGGCCCCGGTCGTCTAGGCGCCCCGTCTATCGGTCGGCGATGAAGGCCTCGAAGGCCGCCGCATAGTCGGGGTGCCAGCGCGACAGGGCGGGGCGGTTCTCGATCACGTCGCCGATCGCCCAGGCGATGCGCTTCTGATCGAGGGCGCGATCCACGTCGTTGTCGGGGCACAGGATGTAGAAGTCGTCGGCCGCCAGCCGCTCGATCATGAAGTCCGCCGTCTGATCCGCCGTCCAGGCGCCGGCGGGCTTGTCGGTGCGGTCGCCGGCGGCGAGGGGCGTCCAGACGAAGCCGGGGATCAGGAGGTGGGCCGTGATCGCCGCGCCTTCGGTGTTCCGAAGCTGATGAGCCAGGGCCTCGGTGTAGGTCTTCACGCCGGATTTGGAGACGTTGTAGGCCGGGTTGCCGGGCGGGGTGGTGATGCCCTGTTTCGAGCCGGTGTTGACGATCAGTCCGGGGCGGCCGCGCTCCACCATGCGCGGTGCGAAGACCTGGGACCCGTCGATGACGCCCCACAGGTTGACGGCCAGCAGCTTTCGCCAGTCCGCCTCCGGACCGAAGGCGTCGGTCGGGATCTGGATGGCGGCGTTGTTCATCAGGACGTCGGTCCCGCCGAAGCGCCGGGCGACCTCGGCCTCCAGAGCGACGAGGGAGGCGCGGTCCGAGACGTCGGTCTCGATGCCGACGATCTCGGCGCCCGATGCGGCGTCGGCGCGGATGATCTCGACGGCCCCGGCCAGCCGGTCGGCGCCGACGTCCGCGATGCAGACGGTCAGCCCCAGGGCCGCGAACCGACGCGCGACGGACAGACCGATGCCGGACGCTCCGCCCGTGATGACGGCGACCGAGCCGGGAACGAGAACGGGATGGGTCATGGACGGCTCCTTCCGATCGGAGCCCCATTCGATGGCCGACCGGGCGCGCCGAGGCAAGCCGGTCGCGGGTCGGGCCGAAAAGCGGCGAAGCGCGCCACGCGACCGTCACACACTTGCGCTAGTGCAAGGATACGCGCTTTGGCGCTCGCCCTTCCTGGGCGTTTCCTCCCTATCGACTTTCCAGGGCCTCGCGATGCGGGGCCTTTTTTTTCTTGGTCTTGTTCCCGAGAGACGTCGGACGAACCGCGGGGACCTCCGGCATCGCCTGAGCTCTTGCGTCCCGACGTCGGCTCGTTCCACCTTCCACCCCTGAGCTTGGAGGGCGACGGGCATGACGCAGGAGACGGCTGAAGCCGCGAACGAGGTCGCGCCGAAGGCCTGGACGCGCTGGGTCGCGCCGGTGGTCGGGGTGGCGATGTTCGTCGCCGCCGTCCTGGTCATCGGCGAGGAGTTGCGACACATCCGGTGGGCCGATGTGGCCGCCGCCCTGGGCTCGGCCAGCCCGTGGGCCATGGGCGCCGCCTTCGTGGGGCTGGCCGTCAGCCTCGCCGCCGCCTCCGCCTTCGACGCCCTGTCGGCGCGCGCCATCGGCCGTCCGGTGTCCTGGCGGGACAGCGCCGTCACCTCGGCCGCCGCCTTCGCCCTAGCCAACGCCGGACCGCCGGGACTGGCCCTGGCCGGGGGGCTTCGCTTCCGTCGCTATGCGGCCTTCGGCCTGTCGGGCGCGGACACCGCCTGGCTGAGCGCCCTGTCCACGGCGGCAGCCCTGAGCGGGGGCGTGGTCCTTATCAGCCTGGGCGCCGCCGGGGCCCTGCAGGCGGTCGTCGCCCAGGCCCACATGCCGCACTGGGTCGGACTGGTCCTCGGGTTCGCCGGACTGAAGGGGCTGATCAGCCTGATCGCCGCCCCGCGCATCGGGTGGCTGGCCCGCGTCCTGCCGCCCCGCGCCGAGCGGGCGGCCATGATCGCGGTCAGCGGCGTGGAGTGGATGGGCGCGGGCTTCATCCTCTACGCCTTCCTGCCGGACGCCAGCGTTCAGGGCTTCCTGCACTATCTGCCGGTGTTCGGCCTGGCGGGTCTGCTCGGCGCGGTCAGCGGACTGCCGGGCGGGGTCGGCGCCTTCGACGCCATCATGATCGCCGTCCTCGGCCCCCGCTACGGCGCGGCCGAAGTGACCGCCGCCCTGCTGCTGTATCGCGGGGTCTATATCGTCATTCCCCTGTTGGCGGCCGGCGCGATCAGCGCCCTTCTGTCGGTCGAGGTCGGCGGTGCGAACTCCCTCGCCGCCAAGGGACTTCGGCTGGGCGGAGGGATCTGGCGCGAGGCGGCGCCGTCCCTGTTCGCCCTGGTCGCCTTCCTGTCCGGGGCCATGACCCTGTTGTCCGCCGCCACGCCCGAGAGCGCCCAGCGGCTCCGCTGGCTGTCGGAACTGGCGCCGCTCGGGCTGATCGAGGCCTCTCACTTCTTGTCGAGCCTGACGGGGGTGGTCCTGCTGTTCCTGGCCTTCGGGCTCCGGGATCGGTCGCGGCCGGCCTGGAGAGCGACCCTCGTTCTGCTCGTCGTCACGGCGGCGGCCTGTCTGCTGAAGGGGCTCGGCGCGCCCGAGGCGGTGTTTCTCGCCGTCGCCACGGCGCTTCTGGCGGCGAACGGCCGCGCCTTCGACCGGGGCGAGCCCCTGTCCCGCGCCGCCATTTCCCCGGCCGGCCTGGCGGCCGTGGCCGGGGTGCTGATCGCGGCGGCGGCCGTGGGTCTCTTCGCCTACAAGGACGTCGCCTATCAGGACGACCTGTGGTGGACCTTCGTCCTGCACGGCGACGCGCCGCGCTTCCTCCGGGCCGGGGTGGGCGCCGTGGTCGTGGCCCTGCTGATCCTGGGCTGGCGTCTGTCCCGCCCGCGCCCGCCCAGGGTCACGGCGCCGACGGCGGCGGATATGGCGCGAGCCGGAGAGATCCTGGCCGTGGCGGAGGACGCCTCGCCGAATGCGGAACTGGTCTTCCTCGGCGACAAGTCCATCCTGTTCACCGACGACGGCTCCAGCTTCGTCGCTTACGGCGTTCGGGGGCGGAACTGCATCGCCATGGGCGAGCCGGTCGGACCGCGCGCGGCGCGGCGCGAGGCGGTCTGGGCCTTCCGCGAGTTCTGCGACCGAAACGGAGCGACCCCGGTCTTCTACGCCGTGCGGCGCGAGAGCCTGTCGGATTTCATCGACTGCGGCCTGGCCGCGACCAAGGTCGGGGAGACGGCCAGGGTCGACCTCGAGAGCTTCAATCTGGAAGGCAAGGTGAGGGCGCCCCTGCGCCACGCGATCAACCGGGGTCGGCGGGACGGCGCCGTGTTCGAGGTCGTTCCGGCCGAAGGATTCGACGCCATCGCCCCGACCCTTCGCGCTCTGTCCGACGAATGGCTGGCCATTCATCAGGGCGTCGAGAAGGGATTCAGCCTGGGCCGGTTCGACGAGGCCTATCTGCGTCGCTTCCCCACCGCCGTCCTGAAGGTCGAGGATCGGATCGTCGCCTTCGCCAACCTGTGGCGGACGCCGGACGGGCGGGTGCTGTCCATCGACCTGATGCGCTATGGCGCCGAGGCGCCGCGCAACAGCATGGACATCCTGTTCATCGAGCTGATCGCCTGGGGCCAAGCCAACGGCTTCTCCACATTCGATCTGGGCATGGCGCCCCTGTCCGGACTGGAATCGCATCGCCTGTCCCCGTTGGTCGGCCGGGTCGGCGGCTTCGTCTACAACGAGGGCGGCGGTCTCTACGGCTTCGAGGGCCTGCGGGCCTTCAAGGAGAAGTTCAGCCCCCGCTGGGAAGGCGTCTACATCGCCGCGCCGTCGGGCTGGATGCTGGGACCGGCCCTGGCGGACGCGGCCCTCCTGTCCAGCGGCGGCATTCTGGGAGCGCTGCGTTAGGCCGGCTGATGCCTGGACAAGAATAAAAGGGACGATGGTGGGTGATGTGAGGTTCGAACCTTCGATCCTCTGGTTAAGAGCTGAATCCGGAATTTTTTAGAAGGTGATCGCCAAGTTTAATTTGAAATTCGACATGCTTAAGTGCTTCAAAAGAACTCGGAGAATCTGGAAAATTATGACTGCACTGCCCTAGTCGTGCAAATGGTCATCTTCGGGTTTCCTTTGCTTGCGGGATTTCGAAATGTCGGGTTCGGGCTTCAGGAGGCGTTTCTGACGTCAGACCACAACGCGTCTCCGAAGCGGCGACGTAGATAATGCCCACTGGCGCACTGACCCATGCCGCAAAACAATGCGTTGAAACGTTGAACTGACGGCGAGCAGTGGTTCTGGAGATCTTCCTCACCAAAATCGGGACACAGCGTCGCAGTCGCTCGTCGTCTTGTTGAGATCGGTTCGCAAGCGACTTAGGGCAGAGGCCGAACTTCAGGAGCGCCCGATGACCCTCAAGCTGAACGCCGTCATGGCCACCGCCTTCGCCGCCCTCGCCCTGGCCGCCTGTGGTCAGCCGCAACAGGCGACCAAGGCCGGCGGGGAGGCGGTGCTGAACCTCTACACGGCCCGCCACTACGACGCCGACAAGGCGCTGTACGACCGCTTCACCGAGGAGACCGGCATCCGGGTCAATCTGATCGAGGGCAATCCCGACGAACTGATCGCGCGCATGCGGTCGGAGGGCGCCAACAGCCCGGCCGACGTCTTCGTCGCCGCCGACGCCGGGGCGCTGTACCGTGCGCAGCAGGCGGGCCTTCTTCAGCCGACCGCCGACAGCACGGTGCTGAACGAGCGTATCCCGGCCAATCTGCGCGCGCCCGAGGGTCAGTGGTTCGGCTTCTCGCGTCGCGCCCGCGTCGTGGCCTACGATCAGGCCAAGGTCCGTCCGGAAGAGATCGACACCTACGAGAAGCTGGCTTCGCCCCGGTTCCGCGGCAAGCTGTGCGTTCGCAGCGGCGACAACGTCTACAACCTGTCCCTGATGGGCGCCCTGATCGAGGCGTGGGGGCCGGAGCGCGCCAGGACCTGGGCGGACGGCATCGTCGCCAACATGGCCCGTCAGCCCGAAGGCGGCGACCGTGACCAGATCCGCGCCATCGCGGCCGGCGTCTGCGAAATCGCCCTGACCAACAGCTACTACTTCATCCGCATGGCCAACGGGGATGATGCGGCGGACCGGCAGGTGACCCAGACGGTCAAGCTGGGCTTCCCGTCGCTGAACGGCCAGGGCGCCCATGTGAACGTGTCGGGCGGCGGGGTCGCAGCCCATTCGCCGAACCGCGCCAATGCGGTGCGCTTCCTGGAGTTCCTGGCCAACGACCAGTCGCAGGAGACGGTCTCGCGCATGAACTTTGAGTTCCCGGCGGTGGCCTCCGTGGCCGCCCCGGCGCCGGTCGACGCCTATGCGAACTTCACCGCCAACCCGATGTCGGTCGCGACCTACGGTCCGCGTCAGGGAGAGGCGCGGTCGATCATGAGCGCGGCGGGCTGGCGATAGGCGTTTCCGGCCTGACGTCGGTGAAGGCCCGCTCCGGTCGCCGGGGTGGGCTTTCGCCGTTGAAGGTGATGGCCCTGGCGGCCGCCATGGTCGCCCTGTTGCCATTGGCTGGCGTGATCTGGGCGGCGGTCGGCGGGGCGGGGGCCGATATTGCCGCACGGGACATCGCTCGATACGCCGCGACGTCCGCGGTGCTGGCCGTGCTGGTCGGGGGACTGACAGGCGTCGTCGGATCGGTGGCCGCCTGGCTGGTGGTCATGCACCGGTTTCCGGGGCGAGACGTCTTCGCCTGGGCCCTGGCCCTGCCGCTGGCGGCGCCGGCGTTCGCGCTCGCCTATGCCTATGCGGACCTGTTCGATGCGGCCGGGCCGCTGCGGTTCTGGCTGAGGGGCCAGTTCGGCTTCGACCTGCCGATCCAGATGCGGTCCGTGCCCGGCGCCGCCCTGGTCCTGACCTGCGCCTTCTACCCTTACGTCTATCTGGCCATGCGGGCGGCCTTCACCAACCAGTCCAGCAATCTGCTCGAGGCGGCGAGGACCCTGGGGTGCGGGTCGTCGGAAGCGTTTCGTCGGGTCGCCCTGCCGCTGGCGCGGCCGGCCTTGGCGGCGGGGATCGCCCTGGCCGTGATGGAGACCCTGGCCGACTATGGCGCAGTCCAGTTCCTGAGCGTCCAGACCCTGACGACCGGGGTGGTGCGGGCCTGGTCGGTCTATGGCTCGACGGTCTCGGCGGCGCGGTTCGCCCTGCCGCTGTTGGGAGCGGCGGCGCTCCTCCTGTGGATCGAGCGATGGGGGCGCAGGGGGCAGGGCCTCGAAAGCGCCCGGGCGCGGTTCCGCGATCTGGCCCCGGTTAGGCTCGGAGGAGCGAAGGCTTGGGCGGCCACGGGGTTCTGTCTGCTGCTGCTGACGTTGGGACTTCTGTTGCCGCTGGGCTGGCTGGTGGTCCGGTCCATCGATGTGTCGCCCGATTGGGCGAGGCTGGCGGTCGCGGCGCGCAACAGTCTGATGTTCGGCGGGGCCGGGGCCGTGACGACGGTCCTGCTGGCGACGCTTCTGGCCCTCGGCGCGCGCCGTCTTCCGGTCACTGCGCGACTGGCGAGCCTGGGTTACGCCACGCCGGGGGCGGTGATGGCCATCGGTCTTCTGGCGCCCGCGAGCCTGGTCTGGACCCTGTTTCCCGGAACGGTGGGGGTGACCGCGACCGGTCTGATCCTCGTCGTCTATGCCTATGCGGCGCGCCTGATGGCGGCGGCGCTGGAGCCGATCGAGGCGGGGCTGACCAAGATCCCCGCGTCGCTGAACCAGGCGGCACGGTCGCTGGGACGAGGCGAACTCGGCGCCGCGTTCCGCGTCGATCTGCCTTTGGTTAAGGGGGCGACGCTGACCGGCTTGCTGATCGTCTTCATCGACGTGTTGAAGGAGTTGCCGGCGACCCTGATCCTGAGGCCCTTCAACGTCGACACCCTGGCCGTGCTGGCCTCGAACTATGCGCTCGACGAACGGCTGCCGCAGGCGGGGTGGCCGGCCATCCTGATCATTCTGACGGCCCTGCCGACGGTCGTCTGGCTCAGCCTCAAGATCACCGCCGCCCGCCCCGGAGACGCCCGATGACCGACCTCGTGCTCGAAGGCGTGACCCGCCGCTACGGCGCCAAGGCGGCCGTGGAGGGTGTCGGGTTCACGCTCAGGCCCGGTCGCATCACCGCCCTTCTGGGGCCGTCCGGGTCGGGCAAGACCACCTTGATGCGGTTGATCGCGGGTCTGGAGGCGGTCGGGGCCGGAACGATCCGGCTAGGCGACGAGATCCTGTCGTCCGCAGACCTGCACACGCCGCCGGAGACGCGAGGCGTCGGCCTGGTGTTCCAGGATTATGCGCTGTTCCCGCATCTGAGCGTGCTGGACAATGTGGCGTTCGGGCTGGGCGGGATGGCGCGCAAGGCTCGCGACGCGAAGGCGCTAGCTCTGCTGGATCAGGTCGGGCTGGCGGATCGCGCGCGCAACTGGCCGCATGACCTCTCGGGCGGCGAGCAGCAACGCGTCGCCCTGATGCGGGCGATGGCGCGCGAGCCGAAGGTGCTGCTGCTGGACGAGCCGTTCTCGGGTCTGGATCGCCATCTGAAGGGCGCCGTCCGCGACTTCCTGTTTCCGGCGTTGCGCGTTTCCGGGGCGGCCGTGGCCATCGTCACGCACGACGTCGATGAAGCCCTGTTGCTGGCTGACGATCTGGTGTTGCTGCACCAGGGGCGGGTCCTGCAGTCCGGCACCCCGGTCGACTGCTATCGCGAGCCGGTATCCCCAGAGGCCGCCCGTCTGCTCGGCGAGGTGACGGTTCTGTCGGGGCGCGTTGAGGAGGGCGTGGCGACGACGGCGTTCGGGATACTTCCGGCGACGGACCAGGTCGATGGGGAGGTCGAGATCGTTGTCCGTCCCGAGAGCGTCAGACTGGACCGGGCAGGCGTCCTAGCCAAGGTGGTGGGCGTGCGCTTCGCGGGGCAGGGTTTCGACTACCGGCTCGAACGCGAAGGCCGAACGCTCTCCCTGCGCGCGGAGGAGGGACGGGCGGACGTCGGCGACACCGTCACGGTCAGCCTCGATCCGGCGGCGGTTCGCCTGTTTCCGAAATCTCGCTGATCGCGTCATCCTCTCGCGCAACATGATGCTGAGCCTATCCGCTGGATCGTTTCAAAGCGCCTCGCCGGCCGGCACGACCGCGATGCACACTACCGGGTTGTGCCCGCCGGATCGTGAGGCGATCATCCGTCCCAGCTCTCGGGAGGTGATATGCGCGGCCAGGTGACGACATTCGGCGAGGGAGCCGACGGTGGAACGATCACCGGCGACAACGGCGAGATCTATCGGTTCAGCGCCGGCTCCATCCATTCGGCGCCGCCGCTGGTCGTCGGACAGCGGGTCGATTTCGTCGCGCGGGACAGTGTGGCGACCCAGATCTTCGCCCTGGACGGGCCGCCGGTCACAAGGGCGGCGGCGGCGTCGACCTATGGCGCGTTCGATCTGGGCCGGGTGATCCAGGGGCGGCGAGGGACGCGGAGAGCGGTGGCCGAACAACGAGCATTCCATCTTCGTCGATCACCAGGGCTTCGTCTGGATCGGCGGGGCGGGCGAGAACGACGGCTTCGTGGTCAAGTATACGGCCGACGGCGAATATGTGATGCGGATCGGCTCTCCCGGCCCGTCCTTGGGCAACAACGACACGACCCGTTTGGGTCGCCCTGCGGGTCTGTTCGTCGATCCGGAGCGTAACGAACTCTATGTCGCCGACGCCTATGCCAACCAGCGCATCATCGTCTTCGATGCGGCGACGGGCGAGTACCGCCGTCACTGGGGCGCATACGGCCATCCGCCGGTCGATACGGGACAGCCGGCGGCGACGCCCGGCAACTATCCGGACAAGCCGGGACCGACCAGCTTCGCCCTGCCGCACGGTCTGCGCGTGTCGAGCGACGGTCTGGTCTATGTGGCGGACCGCCCGAACAAGCGCATCCAGATATTCGACCGCTCGGGCCGCTTCCTGACCGAACAGGTCTATCTGGCCGCGACAGAAGGTCTGGGCTCGACCTGGGATCTCGCCTTCACCCCCGACTCCGGCCAGAGCTTGGTCGTCGTGGCGGACGGCGAGAACAACCAGTTGCATTTTGCGCGTCTCGAGACGGGCGAGATCGTCGGCAGCGTCGGATGACGCGGCCGCAACGCCGGTCAGTTCCAGTGGCTTCACGCGGTCGACACGGACTCGTCCGGCGCCGTCTACACCGGCGAGGTCCAGACCGGAAAACGCCTGCAACGCTTCGTTCCCGAAGGTGACTAAATGACCAAGCTTCTGCGGACCCACGCGGTCTGGTTCGCCTTCGCCCTGATCGCCGCGATCTGTCTGAGCTTCATCGCCGTCAACCAGGGCGAACAGATCAGCGCCCTCTGGATCATCGCCGCAGCGGTGTCGGTGCATCTGGTCGCCTACCGCTACTACAGCCGTTACATCGCCGAGCATGTGATGAAGCTGGATCCGCGACGAGCGACCCCGGCGGTGTCCCGCAACGACGGCCTGGACTATGTCCCGACGGACAAGAAGGTGCTGTTCGGTCACCACTTCGCGGCCATCGCCGGCGCAGGCCCCCTGGTCGGTCCGGTGCTCGCGGCCCAGATGGGCTATCTGCCGGGCATGCTGTGGATCCTGGCCGGCGTGGTCGTCGCAGGCGCCGTGCAGGACTTCATCATCCTGTTCATCTCCATGCGTCGCGACGGTCGTTCGCTGGGTGAGCTGATACGTATGGAGATGGGAACCGTGCCGGGCATCATCGCCCTGTTCGGCGCCTTCATGATCATGGTCATCATTCTGGCCGTGCTGTCGCTGATCGTGGTCAAGGCCCTGGTCGGCAGTCCCTGGGGCGCCTTCACTGTCGGCATGACCGTGCCCATCGCCCTGTTCATGGGCGTCTACACCCGCTTCATCCGGCCCGGTCGGATCGGGGAGGTGTCGTTGATCGGCTTCATCCTCCTGATGGCCGCCATCGTCTTCGGCCAGAACGTCGCCGCCTCGCCGGCCCTGGCGCCCCTGTTCACGCTGACGGCCGAGCAACTGTGCTTCATCCTGATCGGCTATGGCGCGGTCGCATCGGTCCTGCCGGTCTGGCTGCTGCTGGCGCCGCGCGACTATCTGTCGACCTTCCTCAAGATCGGCGCCATCGCGGCCCTGGCCGTCGGTATCGTCATCATGGCGCCGCCGCTGCAGATGCCGGCCCTGACCCAGTTCATCGACGGCTCGGGCCCGGTCTGGTCGGGGTCGCTGTTCCCCTTCCTGTTCATCACCATCGCCTGCGGCGCGGTCTCGGGCTTCCACGCCCTGATCTCGTCCGGCACGACGCCCAAGCTGATCGCCAACGAGAAGGACGCCCGCTTCATCGGTTACGGCGCCATGCTGATGGAATCCTTCGTGGCCATCATGGCCCTGATGGCTGCCTCGATCCTCGATCCGGGTATCTACTTCGCCATGAACAGCCCCGGCGCCATCGTTGGCGTGACGCCGGAAAGCGCCTCGGCCGCCGTCACGGCCATGGGCTTCCCCATCGACGCGGCGACCATCGCCCAGACCGCCAAGGACGTGGGCGAGACGACCATCATCTCCCGCGCGGGCGGCGCGCCGACACTGGCTGTCGGCATGGCCGAGATCTTCTCCCATGTGGTGGGCGGCAAGGCGATGATGGCCTTCTGGTACCATTTCGCCATCCTGTTCGAGGCCCTGTTCATCCTGACGGCCGTGGACGCCGGCACCCGCGCCGGACGCTTCATGCTGCAGGATCTGGTCGGGACGTTCGTACCGAAGTTCAAGGACACCTCGGCGCTGGTGCCCAGCCTGGTCGGCACCGGTCTATGCGTCGCCGCCTGGGGCTATTTCCTCTATCAGGGGGTCACCGATCCCCTGGGCGGGGTCAACACCCTGTGGCCCCTGTTCGGGATCTCCAACCAGATGCTGGCCGCGGTGGCCCTGATCCTCGGCACCGTGGTGCTCTTCAAGATGAAGCGCGAACGCTACGCCTGGGTCACGGCGGTTCCGGCGGCCTGGCTGGTGGCCTGCACCATGACGGCGGGCGCGCTGAAGCTGTTCTCTCCGGATCCGGCGGTGGGCTTCCTCTCGCACGCCTCGCGCTTCTCGGCGGCCATCGCCGAGGGCACGGTGCTGGCGCCGGCCAAGAGCATCGCCGACATGCAGCAGATCGTGCTGAACGACCGCATCAACGCCACCCTTTGCGTGCTGTTCATGGGCGTGGTCATCAGCATCCTGATCTATGGCGTCAGGGCCTGTCTGAAGGCCAAGGCCAACAGCGAGCCGACGGATCAGGAGACACCGGCGGAATGGTTGCCGGCCGAATGATCGGCTCCAGCTGGAAGGACCGGCTGTCGTCGGCCGGGCGCTGTCTGTGCGACAGCGCCCGGTTGATGGTCGGCGTGCCAAACTACGACGTCTATGTCGCCCATATGGCCCGGACTCACCCGGACCAGCCGCCCATGACCTATGAGCAGTTCTTCCGCGAGCGGCAGGACGCGCGATACGGCGGGGGCGGGAAGGGCGGCTTCCGCTGCTGCTAGGCGGGTGGTGAGGCTGGCTCAGTCGGGTCGTAGCGCTCGGTTGATTTCGCGAGCGCGAACCTGTCTTCGCTTCGTTCTGCTACCGGACCAGCCAGCGCGATCCGAAATAACCCGCCATCGCGGCCGTGCAGGCCAGAAACGTCCCCCACGCCATGTCGGCCAGCGTGATGGTCGTGGACCAACGCCCCAGCGTCGCGTGGTTGGTCAGGTCGTAGGTGGCGTAGGCGACGAGGCCGAAGACGGCGCCGTTGATGGCGGCCTTGGTCCAGGAGCCCTGCTGGAGCGCCGGGGCGGTCGCGAGAACCGTCAGGCCGAACAGGAACAGCAGATAGAAGGCGATGGCGGGCGGCCAGTTGACCTGACGGTTCATCCAGTCACCCAGAACCGGCCGATAGAGCCGGTCGCCCATGAGGGTCAGCCAGATCGCGTCCAGCACCGCCATGACGAGGGCGGACGACAGGTAGGCGACGACGTAGCGCATGGCTCAGGCTCCCTTGAGCCGATAGTGGCTGACGCCCCAGACCGTTCCGTCGGCGTGGCCGAACAGGCCGGCGGTGGCCATGAAGAACCGCCGCCAGCGACGCATCCACAGGGCGTGATCGGCGCCGTAGACCTGCTGCATCAGGAAGCGGATCTCGTGGGCGTTGGCGTCGAAATTCGCCAGCCAGTCGTCGGCCGTGCGCCGGTAGTGGGTCCCGCTCCAGCGCCAGTCCTGTTCGACCTCGAACAGGTCGGCGTACTGGCGGATCAGAGTGTGGCTGGGCATGACGCCGCCTGTGAAGAAATGCTGGGCGATGAAATCGGCCTCGTCGGAGACCTCGAACCGATAGGGGGCGTCGATGTGGCTGAAGACGTGCATGAACATGCGGCCGTCCGGCCTCAGCCAGGTGCGGGCCTTGGTCAGGAGCGCGCGCCAGTTGGCCATATGCTCGAACATCTCCACCGAGACGATCCGGTCGAAGGTCCGGTCGATGGTGAAGACGTTCATGTCGGCGGTGATGACCGTCAGGTTGGTCAGGCCCCGCGCAGCGGCCTCCGAGTCGATGAAGGCCTTCTGGCTCCGGGAGTTGGAGACGGCGGTGATGCTCGAGGCGGGATAGTGTTCGGCCATCCAGAGCGACAGCGACCCCCAGCCGCAGCCGAGTTCCAGAATGGTTTGCCCGTCCTTCAGATCAGCGTGCTCGCAGGTGATCCGCAGGGCCGACGCCTCGGCGTCGCCCAGGCTGGGGGTCGGCGTCTCGTAGAAGCAGCTGGAGTATTTCCGGTGCGGGCCGAGGCAGAGCTGGAAGAAGCGGGCGGGCAGTTCGTAGTGCTGCTGGTTGGCGGCGTCCGTGTGTTCGGCGACCGGACGGGCGGCCATCTCGCGGGCGAAGACGGCGTCGTCCTCTGGCGCGGCGGCGAAGCCCTTGCGCGCATTGGCGACCAGAAGGGCGATGGCCGGCCGGGTGACGAAGTCGGGGAAGGGCGCGTCCTGAAGCTTGTTCACGCGCTCTGCGATCGTGGTCATGGCGGGTCCCTCAGCGCTGGATCAGTTGGCGGGTGGGCAGGCCCAGTTCGGCCATGCGATTGCGAAGTTGCGTCTGCTGGGCCGCGCTCATCGTCGGGCTGCGGGACAGCAGGGCCGGGAATTGGCCGTCGGCCGTCGTGGCGATCATCCAGCTGTAGTCGGGCGCGATGTCGATGACCCAGTAACGCTGGCGGATCAGGCCGGCGAAGAAGCTGGCTTCGAACTTGGCGTTGGTCGTGGTGTCGGTGACGCGGGCGCGGGTGTTGAAGGTCGTGACCCGGCCGTCGCGCGAACCGCGATGGCAGCTCTGGACGATGGAGAAGTCGTTGGGCGCGCGGCGGGTCCAGACCTGACTGGCGGCCCAGCAGTCGCGCTGGTGATCGTTCGGCGTGCGCAGGATCTCGTGCCAGCGGCCCATGAAACGGTCGAGGTCGATGGTGCGGCGCGGCTCGGGCGCATCGGCCGAGGCGGCCGTGGCGATCAGCAGGAGGGCGGCGGTCAGGACGGCGAGGGATCTAGGCATGTCGGACTCCGTGTTCGGATGGTCCCCCGACCGTGACGGGATGCTCAGGCGTGACGCCGCCGCGCAGGCGCAGGCCCTTGAGGATCAGCTTCAGCGCCTCCCAGTGGATGCCGCCGATGACCTTGAGCGTCAGGAGCGGATGGCCCAGCCAGGCGTGGCGCAGGGCGGCGTCGGTCATCTCGGCGCGACGGCCTGAGAAGCCGGTCAGCAGGATCGGACCCTCGGCGTCTTGGACGGCGATGGAGACGCGCGTGGTCTCGTCCTCGGCGCCTGTCGGCGGTTCGACCTCGAACCGGTAGGTCAGGTCCATGTCCATGAAGGGCGAGACGTGAAAGGCCTTGTCCACCGCCTGACGCACCGGTCCGGTCGCGGCGCCGACGGGCATCAGATAGGAATGCCGACCGCCGAAAGTGTTGGACACCTCATAGAGGATGGCGCTGAGCCGACCCTCGTTGTCGTGGCAGTAGAAGACGCTGAGCGGATTGAAGCCATAGCCGAGGATGCGCGGCAGGGTCAGAAGCTGGATGCGGCCCCCGGTCGGCAGGCCGGCGTCGGTCAGGCGGCGCTCCATCTGGGTCTTGAGCGAAGTGGTGGAGCCGTCGCCGTGATCCGTCTGGCGCAGGCTCATCAGTCCGAACCGGCCGGCGCCCAGCCAGCGCAACCGACCGACCAGACCGTCCCACTCGTCCAGATCGACCAGCAGCATGAAGAGGCGATAGCGCAGCGAGTGAGCGCGCGGACGCAGGCGGCGGTGGAACACCGAACCGGAATAGACGCCGGAGATCAGCGCCGATCCGGTCATGCGGCGGCGGCCATTGGAACGGGCAGGGGAATGCGGGCGCTTTCGTTCTGGACGGTCCACGGACGGCGCACCCCGCCGATGCCTTCGGCGGCCGCCAGTCCGGCCTGCAGGCCGTCCTCGTGGAAGCCTGAGCCGAACCAGGCGCCGGCGAACCAGCTATGGTTCCGTCCCTGAAGCGAGCCGAGCGCGCGCTGGGCCTCGAGCGCGGCGGCATTGTAGATCGGGTGGTCGAAGTCACGGTCGGCCAGAACCAGCGCCGGATCGGGCTCGCGGTCTGGGTTCAGAGTGACGAACATATCCGGGCCGGGCAGGCCCTGAAGCAGGTTCATCCAGTAGGTGACGCTGGCCGATCCGGCCTCGGTCCCGGCGGCGCCGACATAGTTCCAGGCGGCCCAGGCCTCCTTGCGGCGCGGCATCAGACTGCGGTCGCGGTGCAGGACGACGCGGTTGCGACCATAGGCGACGGCGCCGAGCAGGCGGCGCTCGTCGGCGGTGGGTTCCGCCAGCATGGCCAGGGCCTGATCCGAATGGACGGCCAGGACGACGGCGTCGAACCGCTCGGCGCCGTGACGGCTGTGGATCGTGACGCCGAGGTCGTCGCGCTCGATCCGCTGGACCGGAGCGGCCAGTCGGATCTGCCCCCTGAAGGCGGCGGCGAGGGCCTGGACGTACTGGATGCTGCCGCCCGCGACCGTGCCCCAGTTCGGGGCCATGTCGACCTCCAGCAGGCGGTGGTTCTGGTAGAAGCGGATGAAGGCCGCCGCCGGATAGTCGGCCATCTGGCGCGGTGTGGACGACCAGATCGCCGCCGCCTGGGGCAACAGATGCAGGTCGCGGAACCCCTCGCCGTATTTGCGATCCTCCAGATAGCGGCCCAGCGAACAGAGCGACCGGTCCAGTTCGGCCAGATCGCCGACGGCCGTCCGGTGGAACCGCTTGAGGTCCAGCAGCATGCTCCAGAACTTCGGGCTGGCAAGGTTGCGCTTCTGCGCGAACAGACCGCGCGCGCCGTGACTGGAATACTCGAACGCGCCGTCCTTCATCGAGACGGCGAAGGACATGTGGGCCGGGGCGCTGGCGACGCCGAGATGGTCCAAGAGGGCGGTGAAGTTCGGATAGTTGGGCGCGTTGTAGACGATGAAGCCGGTGTCCACCGCGACCGGCCCGTCCGGCGACGGCGCCTGAACCGTGCAGGAATGGCCGCCCAGCCGGTCCTCGGCCTCGAACAGCACGACCTCATGCCGTTGCGACAACAGCCAGGCCGCCGACAGTCCCGAAATCCCCGCGCCAACGACCGCGATCCGGCGGGGCGGCTGGGCGGCGTCGTGGAGGCGGTCGAACATGCGAGTGATCCCTCATCGGCGTCTTTGAACTCAGGGAACTACGCGTGAGCGGGCGTCGGGGATGCCTCGACCGTCATGTGGACCACGTCTATCCGACCCGACAGAAACCCGGCCTCGCAATAGGCGAGGTAGTAGCGCCACAGCCTGCGGAACCGCTCGTCCTTGCCGGGCGCGGCGGCCGCGTCGAAGGCGATGCGCCAGCGCCGCAGGGTCTCGGCATAGTCGGCGCCGAAGCGACGGACGACCTGTCCGCTCAGACCCGCATCCGACGTCACGGCTTCCAGCCTCTCCTCCGAGGGCAGCATGCCGCCGGGGAAGACGTGCATCTGGATGAAGTCCGGACGCCGACGATAGACCGGCAGCAGGGCGTCCTGGATGGTGATGATCTGCAGCGCCGCGCGACCGCCCGGCGTCAGGCGGTCGCGAACGGTCTCGAAGAAGGTGGGCCAATAGGCCTCGCCGACTGCCTCGAACATCTCGACCGAAACGATGCGATCGAAGGTTCCGGGGACGTCGCGATAGTCGATCAACTGGATGGAGACGCGGTCCTCCAGCCCGGCCTGGCGGATGCACCGGTCGGCCCAGGCCTTCTGCGAAGGCGACAGGGTGATGGCGGTGACGGTCACGCCGCGCTCTCGGGCCAGATATTCGGCGAACCCGCCCCAGCCGCAGCCGATCTCCAGAACCGACTGACCCGGACGAATGTCGCAGGCGTCGGCGAGCGCCGCATACTTGGCGCGCTGGGCCTCTTCGAGGATCTGATCCGGATGCTCGAAAAGAGCCGCCGAATAGGTCATCCCGGGATCGAGCCACCCGGCGTAGAAGTCGTTGCCGAGATCGTAGTGGGCGACGATGTTCCGCCGCGACCCGCGCCGCGTATTGCCGGACAGGGCATGCACGACGGCGTCCAGTCCACGCGCCAGCGGGTTGCCGCCGACCATCCGCTCCAGATGGTCGTAGTTCTCGGCGAAGGCCAGCAGCAGCTTCGTCAGATCGGGCGTGTCCCAGTCGCCGGCGACATAGCCCTCCGCGAACCCGATGTCGCCGCGCGTGATCATCCGGCGGACGGCCCGCCAATGCCTGAGGCGCCAGACGATCGGATCGCCCGATCTCGGGGTCTGCGGACCAATCGCGCGGGCCTGGCCGGAGGGCTCCACCAACGTCAGGCCTCCGACACGCCAGAGCGACGCCAGCGCTTTCGCGAACGGCGAACCAGACCGCATCGAGCGCCCGCTGGCCGTCGGAGCGAGGGCGAAGGCTTCGGTTTCAGTTGCGGTCATCTTCACGTCCGTGCGGGATCATGAAGTAACTACGGCTCTGTCGAGGATGGGATGCGTCCGCGCCGGGATTTCGGCTAACCCAAAGTGCGGTGGAAGAAGTCGGACACATCGGCCAGGACGGTCGCCTTCTTGTGGAACAGGGGCGAGAAGGTCGCGATCAGGTCTTCGTGGGAAAGGCCCGGATAGAGTTTCGCTTCGCTGCTCCCACCAGTTCTCGCATACGCGCACTCAAAAGGATCGTGTCCTCGTCGTGGACGACGGTGTCGGCGGCGTCGTGGCCGAGCCACAGGGGAGGGGCGTCCGCCCGCGCGAACTGGTCGCTTCGCCCCGGCGACCGGTGACGACGACATCGTCAAAGGCGGTCGCGATCTTGCCAATCTGGCGCAGCCTCGTCCCGTTCCCTGTCCTTCAGCAAGCGGACCAGCTACTCTCAGCCAGCGCAGAAGGACACCGTTTTACCGTTTCAATTTTTTCAATGAAATCATAGGACGATGGTGGGTGATGTAGGGTTCGAACCTGCGACCCGCTGATTAAGAGCTGAATCTGAAGAATAAAGGGCGATCTGGCTGCTGGGTCATACTTCTAAGCATATATATTTCAGCGCTCTAACAAATATTTTGAAGCTAGGACCTGCTAATTGCTCCGTCCTAATGAGAAAAGTTATCCACTTCGGGTTTCCGCTTCTACGATCCGTCGAGATGTCTGCTTTAGGCTTGGGGCGACCTTTCACGGATTATCGAGGCGCTGGCCACATGCCGACAAAAGCCGCCGCTACTGTAGGTAACGCGTGAACCAGTCCGTCCATTCCCAAAGAAGGTCGTTGGTTGTCTCGCGCGCATCGTAGCGGTGTGCCTCGTAGGGCATGACGACCAGTCGGGTTTTCGTGCCATTGCCCTTCAGCGCGGCATAGAACCGCTCGCTCTGGATCAGGAAGGTGCCCTGGTTGTCGTCGGCGCCGCCGTGGATCAGCAGGAGGGGCTCCTTGATCTGGTCGGCGTAGGAGAAGGGCGACATCCGGTAGTAGAGCTCGGGGTCCTGCCAGTAGGTCCGTTCCTCGCGCTGGAAGCCGAAGGGCGTCAGGCTGCGGTTATAGGCGCCGCTCAGAGCCACGCCGGCCTTGAACAGATCCGTGTGGGCCAGAAGATTGCCGGTCATGAAGGCGCCGTAGGAGTGGCCCGTGACGCCGACGCGGTCGCGGTCCACGACGCCCAGGCGGACGCCCTCGTCGATGGCGGCCGAGGCGCCGGCCGTGATCTGTTCGACGAAGGTGTCGTTTGGCTCGGCGTCGCCTTCGCCGATGACGGGCAAGCTGGTGTTGAACAGAACCGCGAACCCGGCCTGGGCCAGAAGGGGCGGCAGGTCGTAGAAGCCGTACTCGGGATAGCGGTTCGGGGAGCCGTTCACCTGTCCCGCCGCCTCGCGATTTTTGAACTCGGCCGGATAGGCGTGAAGGATGGTCGGTAGGGGACCGTCCTCGGCCTTGTAGTTCGGCGGTAGATAGAGGGTCGCGGTCAGGGGCACGCCGTCGGCGCGGGTGTAGTGAAGCATCCGGCGCTGGGCCAGGGGCCGGTCACCGTAAGGGCTGGCGAAGGTGGTGACCGCCGTCTCAAGACCATCGGTTCCGGTCAGGTAGAAGTTCGGGCTGACGATCGCACTCTCGCGGCGGACCAGGATGCGACCGTCGTCCAGGACCTCATGCGGCTCTTCGTAAAAATCGGACGGCGAGCGCCAGATTTCGCGGCGAGCGCCGTCGGTGAGGTTAAGGCCGATGACGACGGGCCGGTCGCCCTGGGGCGTGCCGCCGGGGCCGGAGAACAGAACCTCGGATCCGGTAATATCTAGGACGGGGGCGCCGGCCGCATTCGCATGGGGCATCGGCTCGCCCGGGTCGCCGTAGCGGTCGTCGCTGGCGCCGGCGTAGAGCTGCAGAGCAGGGGCGCCCGGTTGGGTCGGGTCGATCCGGCTGATGCGACGGGCGCGGGTCTTGTACCAGGTCTCCTCGATCAGGGCGGTGGAGGCGTCGCCCCAGTGTACGGCGCTGATCCGCGTCGAGACCTGGGCCAGGGTCTGGGCCGGCTGATCGAAGGGCGCGGACAGGGTGGCGACCTCGTCGCGCACGGCGATGTCGCGGCCCGGATCCCCGCCGTCCAGGGCGTTTAGCCAGTAGACGGTCGCGGGTGCATCCGACCGCCAGCCCGGCGCGCGGGGGCCCGAGCCTACCGCGTCGAAGGAAATCGGCACGGCGTCTTCCAGCGGCTTTTCGGCCAGCACTGTCCGCGCGCCGTCCGACAGGCGAACGACCGAGATGCGCTGCGGGAATTTGGCGATCGGGAACTGGTAGGAATAGGGCCGAACCCGCTCGCTGAGCAGGATCCAGGCGCCGTCGGGCGAGGGCTCGGCGACATCGACGATGGCGGGGGCGCCGACGGGGGTGATCCGGCCGTCCACGCCGACGACCGCGACCTGGGTCGTCATGTGATAGTCGAACAGCGCTTCGTCGCTCGGATTGGTCAGCAGGTCCTGATAGGTGCGGCCGGGTGCGGCGGGCCCCTCACTGGACTGGACCGAGGGGGCGATGGCCAGGGCCGTGCGGACAGGCTCGGGGCCGCGATCGGTCGGGACGGTGCGGCACAGCATCGACCGGCTGTCAGCCATCCAGCGGCAGGGCGGGGAGAGGACGCCGTTCAGGAACACGCCCTCGATCCGGCTGGCCCGGCCGGTCTCCACGTCCACGACCCACAGCCCGTGGCCCTGGCCGTTCTCGAACCCGGCCACGGTGGCCAGCACCTTGCGGCCGTCCGGCGACCACTCGACGCTGGTGATCCGGCCGGTGGTCGGCAGGCCCGCGACCGGTTGCGGCGTCCCGGTCGGGAAGTCCTGAAGCGCCAGGCTGCGATAGTAGGTCAGGCCCCAGGGCTCACGCAGCTTCGCATAGGTCGTCGGGTTGAAGCGGAAGCCGGCGAGCCGCAGTTCCGGCTCGGCCAGTTCGGCGATGGCCCGGATGCCGTAGGGCTGGGCGATCAGGGCGCGGCGCGGTGCGGCGCCCGCCGAGGGCGACAGGATCAGCTGCGGCGTGGGCAGGGCCTCAGCCAGGGCCGCCATCGGCTCGGGCGCGGTGTGATAGGCGGCGTCCTGGGCCGAGGCGTTCGATGCGGTCAGGCCGCCGGCCGCGACGATCATGGCCGCGGTCGCGACGGCGGCGAGCAGATGTTTCATTGGTCATCCCCTTGGGACGAACGGTCGCCCACCCGGAGATCCATCTCCCATGGGCCGGTTCGTCAGTGGACGGACCCTAGGGAGGTGCATATTTTTAAGTCAAATGGCTGACTTTTGGCAGATTTTTGCAGGCTCTGCGGTTCTCGTCGCATTGTTTTTGCAGTTCGCCGATGCCGCCGATAGTGCGATGCGGAGGGCAAGCCTGCTGCTCGATGGGCTGACAGGTCGGTGACAGATTTGCGGTCGCGAAAATTTCTGCGACCCGCCCGAATTTTCCAGGATCAGTCCCCGGCGGACTGCGGATGCACCCGGTCGCGCCACTCCGACAACAGGCTCGCTCGGCGAGACTGATCCAGATTCGCCAAGAGGGCGGGGCCGACGCGGATGGGCCGCGCGCCCGGCGTTTCGACCCCGCCGTCGCGAACGGGGGTGAAGCCGGCTTGTTCGAGCGTGGCCTGTCCTTCCTCAGACATCAGATAGTCGAGGAACAGCCGGGCGGCGTTGGGATGGGGCGCGGACTTCGGGATGAAGGCCACCCGCGAGATCGACAGGTGGTAGTCCTCGGGCGTGACATAGACCACGTCCAGGTTCCGGTGGCGGGTCCACCAGCGGGCGTAGATCGCGTTCATATTGTAGACCAGTAGCCGCTCGCCGGTGTCGAGCTTGCCCAGGATCACGCCGCCGGCGACGTCCAGGCTGGGTCCGCTCTCGCCGATGGCGGCGAGCAGGGACCAGGCCTCCGGATAAACCTGGGTGTCCGCCGACAGATACATGAAGCCGACGCCGCTCGTCTCGGGGTCGTAGGTGGCGATCTTGCCCCGCCAGCGCTCAGGGTCGGTGCGGAGCGCCTCCAGCAGGGCGGCGTGGGAGCGTGGAACCTGGTCCGGCGGCAGCAGTCGCCGGTTGTAGGCGAAGACGATGGGCTCCGCCGTGACGCCGAACCCCTGATCGCGCCAGACCGCCCAGTTGGGCAGGTCGTGGGCCTCCGGACTGTCATAGGTCTGGGCATAGCCGTCGTTGATCAGCTTGATCTGGATGTCCATCGACGAGCTCCAGACCAGATCGGCCTTCCCGGCGCCCGTTTCCGCCTCGCTCACGACGGCGGTCTGCAGATTGCTGGAGGTCACCTCGACGAAGCGGGCCTTCATGCCGGGAAAGCGACGCTCGAACCCGGCGGCGATCTGATCGGTGACATCGGTGTTCGTGTAGATGACCACCTCGCCCTCGCGCAGCGCTGCGCGAATGATGGAGGGGCGCGTGTCCTGGCCTTCGGTGGTCGGCTGACAACCGCTGAGCAGCACCGTCAGAACCAGGGCGCCGACCATCCCGAACTGCGACGCCTTGACGTGTGAGGTCCCGTGGCGTCCGATGATCCGTCTCCCCCAGAAAGCCGCGCGCTTGCAGCCTCCATACCTTCGACCATGAAGATACTCGTTGTCGAGGACGACGCGCCGCTTCGCCGGTCGCTCGACATGACCCTGAAAGCGGCCGGCCACGCGCCCGTCTGTGTCGATACCGGAGAGGCGGCGTTGACGGCCCAGGCGACGACGACCTTCGACGCCATCATCCTGGACATCGGCCTGCCCGACATCGACGGGTTCGACATCCTGGGGCGGTTGCGGCGCGCGGGATCGGCGACGCCGGTGGTGGTGCTGACCGCCAGAGACGCCGTCCGCGATCGCGTGGCGGGCCTCGACATGGGGGCGGACGACTATGTGCTGAAGCCGTTCGAACCGGACGAGCTGGTCGCGCGCGTGCGTGCGGTGGTGCGGCGGAAGACCGGGGCCGCCACGGACATACTGACGGCCGGGGCGCTGACCTGCGACCTGGCGACGGGGACGGCGCGGATCGGCGGCCGGACGCTGGACCTTCGGCCCAAGGAATGGGCCGCGCTGAAGGTGCTGATCGGCTGGCAGGGGCGGACGGTGAACCGCGACCTCCTGGCCGCCGAGATGTTCGCGGACGAGAGCGTCGTCGCTCCGAACGTGCTGGACGTCCACGTCGGCCGGTTGCGTCGCAAGCTGCAACCGGACGGGCCGCGCGTCGCGACCTTGAGAGGCCTCGGCTACCGGCTCGATCCATGAGCCGCGCGCGACCGAGGCTGGTCACCCGTCTGCTGATCGCCCAGATCGTTCCGCTCGCGGTGCTGGCGATCGCGCTGGCGGCCGGCGGAGCCATGGTCGCGAACCGGGTAGTGGAGCGGACCTCGGACCGTCTGCTGGCCGGATCGGTGACGGCCATTCTTCAGCAGGTCGGCGCCCGCGAGGGGAGGGCGACGGCGGTCTTCTCGCCCTGGGCGCTCGGCCTGCTGGACGGGCCGGAGCGCGACGCCGTCTTCTACAGCGTGCATCAGGGTCGGGTGCTCATCACCGGATACGGCGACCTGACCACTCCGACACCGCCCGCGCCCAACGACCTGACCTTCCGCTACGGCCGGATGAAGGGGATGCCGGTCAGGATCGCGGAGGCGACGGTGCTCGTGCCGGGGGTGCGCGAGCCGGTGACGGTGGCGGTCGCCCAGACTTTGGACTCCCGCAAGGCCACCACTCAAGAGTTGCTGCTCGGCCTGATCGGCCTGCCGGTGGCCCTGGTGCTGGCGGCGGCGTTGTTGATCTGGCCCGCCATCCTGTGGGGGCTCAGTCCGTTGCGGCGGCTGGTGCGACGCCTGACCGACCAGTCCGCGTCGCGTCGTGCCGATTACACTCCGGTGTCCGTTGAGCGTCTGCCGCAGGAGCTCTCGCCGGTGGTGCTGGCGTTCAATGGGTTGATCGGAAATCTGGAGGCGTCGGCCACGGCGCTGGAGCGGTTCGCCGCCGATGCGTCGCACCAGCTTCGGACACCGCTGTCGGTCATCACCGCCAACCTGGCCCTGCTGGCCGCGCCGGGAATGAAGGCGTCCGACCGGAGGCTGCTGGTCTCGGACTCCAGAGACGCCGCGTCGCGTCTTCATCTGGTGCTGAGGCAGTTGCTCGCGCTGGCCCGCGCCGAGGCCGCGATCGCGTCGGGCAAGGCCGATCTGGTCGAGGTGGCGGCCGGCGTCGTTCGCGATGCGACCGCAGCCTTCCCCGAGGCCGTCGTGCGGTTCCGGGCGCCGGATCGACCTGTCTTGGTTCGCGGGGATTCTACCCTGATCGGCGAGATGCTGAACAACCTCGTCCGCAACGCGATCCAGTACGGCGGGCCGCCGGTGGTGATCCGGGTCGGGCAGGGCGGTGCGGACCAGCGGCCGCGCGTCGTCGTCTGGGATCATGGAGAGGGTCTGCCCGAAGCCGAGCTGCCGCGTCTGGAGGAGCGGTTCTATCGGGGCCGGCGCAGCGCGGGGACGACCGGCGCCGGCCTGGGCCTCGCGATCGTGCGGTCGATCGCCGAGGCGCTGTCGATCGAGGTGACGATCGGCAACCGCTCGAGGCGGCCGGGGCTGAGCGCGCGCCTCCTGTTCCAGAAGGCGAGCGGGCTCACCCCGCCCTAGGCGATCGACACTCTGTGGCCATCGGAGCACAGTCGGCCGTCATCGGCATGACTTACTGCGACGGTCACGTTTTCATCCCGACCCGCTGAAACTGTCAGAAACCTGTCATGGCCAATGTCGCGACGCAGCATGACGGGCTTGGCGGATAGACTGTGTCCAAAAATCAGAATATCATTGCGATTAACGGGCTAAGAGCGAAATAATAATCTGTTTTTGGTTCATTTGACGGATCGAAAAGGTTGATCCTAACTCTGAGGGCTCTCGCGGGAGAGATCGGGTTTCGGCCCGACGCCGAAGGCGCAACCGCCCCGGAAACGCTCAGGCAAACGGACCGCAGAGCATAAGGACGCTGGAAAGCAGCACGGTCTTCGGACCGGGTTCGCCGACGGAGCAAGGACGTGCCCGCACGTTCGAATCTCTCAGGCCAGAAGACAGCGGGGGCAACGGAAGACGACGGCGGATCGGGACGTGAAGCCTCGACGGCCGATATCGGGTTCGCACGCGACGGCAGAGCGCGGCGGGGCCGAGGGGGAAGTCTAACCATTGCCAAGCGGCCACTCTTTCAGGGGATACCCATGTCAAACTCTCAACGGATCCGATCCAGGCTGATGATCGGCAGCAGTCTCGTTCCCGCCGCCGTCGTGCTCCTCGCCTCGGGCGCGGCCATGGCCCAGTCGGCCGATCAGGCCGACCAGGTCGAGGAAGTCGTCGTCACCGCGTCGCGCATCGACCGCGCTGGCTTCCAGGCTCCGACCCCGACCGTCCAGCTGACGGCTGAAGACCTCGCCGTCGGCGCGCGTCCGAACATCGCCGCCGCCCTGAACGACATGCCCCAGTTCCGCGCCACCAGCGGCCCGCAGACGACCGGCACCAACACCGGTGCCGGCGCGGCCCCCGTCGACCTGCGCGGCCTGGGCATCAACCGCACCCTGGTGCTGGTCGACGGCCGCCGGGTTTCCAGCGAGAACGACCTGAACAGCATTCCGACCGTCCTGGTGAAGAACGCCGATATCGTCACCGGCGGCGCATCGGCCGCCTGGGGCTCGGGCGCCGTGGCCGGCGTCGTGAATATCGGCATCGACCGCTACTTCACCGGCGGCAAGCTGGGCGCCGAATACGGCATCTCCTCCTTCGATGACGCGGAACAGGTCCGCGCCGAAGGGGCCTGGGGCACGGACTTCCTGGACGGTCGGGGTCACTTCGTCATCGGCGGCGAATACCTGGACAACGACGGCGTCGTGCCCAAGGACTCGCGCCCCAACATCGGCAGCTGGGCCCAGGTCTCGAACGGCGCCGGCGCCTTCATCACCGTTCCGAACGTCGGTTTCGCCAATGCGGCGGTCGGCGGCCTGATCCTGTCGGGCGTCAATGCGGGCCGGGTCTTCAATCCCGACGGCACGCTGCGCGCCTTCAACTACGGGACCGTGGTCGGCACCAATACGGTGGGCGGCGAAGGCCCGTCGAACGACGACCTCAGCCCGCTGGTCACGCCCCAGCGCCGCTACGCCACCATGGCCAGCGCGGTCTATGAGTTCTCCGACAGCCTGCGCCTGACCGCCGACGTGCGTCACTCGCGGATGTGGAACAACTACATCTGGTTCGGCGACCACAACCGCGGCAACCTGACGATCAGCATCAACAACGCCTTCCTGCCGGCCGCCGTGCGCGCCCAGATGCAGGCCGCAGGTCAGACCTCGTTCACCATGGGTCGGTTCAACTCCGACCTGTCCTATTCGACGATCGACTTCGAGCGGATCAACACCCAGGCGACCGTGGCTCTGGACGGCGAGTTCGGCGACGACTGGCGCTGGGGCGCCTACTACAGCCGCGGCGAATACAAGAACAACATCGACACCCCCGGCTTCCTGCTGCGCACCCAGTACGCCCAGGCGGTGGATTCGGTGATTAGCCCGATCACCGGCCAGGCCGTCTGCCGGGTGACCCTGACCAACGCCAACTCCGGCTGCGTGCCGATTAACCTGTTCGGCGAGGGCGCGCCTTCGGCCGCCGCCATCGCCTATGTCACCGGCACGCCGCAGCAGCGGACCACGACCACCCTGGACGTCGGCGGCATCGACCTGCGCGGCGAACCGTTCAGCCTGCCGGCGGGTGATGTCTCGATCGCCGTCGGTTTCGAGGCGCGCAAGGAGAAAGTGGTCCAGACGGTCGGCGCGCTCGACGCCGCCCAGGCCTTCCAGACCTTCAGCTTCTCGGCCCTGGCCGGCGAGTTCACCGTCAAGGAAGCCTTCGCCGAGGTTCTGGTGCCGATCGTCCGCGACCTGCCGGTCCTGAATGACCTGCAGTTCAACGCCGCGGCCCGCATCTCCGACTACGACACGACCGGATCCATCTGGTCCTGGAAACTGGGCGCCACCAACGAGTTCTTCCCGGGCTTCCGCGGTCGCATCACCCAGTCGCGCGACATCCGGTCCGCCAACCTGTCGGAACTCTTCACCACCACCACGACCGGCTACAACAACATCAACGACCCGGTGAAGGGCCAGACCGTCTACACGCTGAACAACGGCGGCGGTAACCCCGACCTTCGCCCGGAGACGGCCGATACCCTGACGCTGGGCGTGACCTACGCCCCGCCGTCGATGCCCGGCCTGAACATGTCGCTGGACTACTACGACATCAGCATCGAGGACGTGATCACCACGATCGCGCCGCAGGACCTGGTCACCCGCTGCTTCAACGGCAATCTGGACCTCTGCTCGCGCGTCGATCGTGACGCCGCCGGCAACCTGATCCGGACGCGCTCGACCTATGTGAACCTGTCCCAGTACCACACCGACGGGGTGGACGCCGAAGTCTCCTACGCCGCGCCGATGGACCTCTACTTCCCCGGCGCCTCGGGTCGGGTGAACCTGCGTCTGGTCGGCACCTGGGTGAACAGCCTGACCACGAACGACGGCGTCTCCGAGATCGAATACGTCGAGTCCCAGGGCTATTCGTTCGGCCTGGGCGTGCCCAAGCTGCGCGTCAACGCCAGCGCCGCCTGGCAGGGTGACGTCTTCGGCGTCGACCTGCGCGCCCGCTACATCTCGGGCGGCGTCTACAACAAGACCGTCAATATCGTGAACAACGACATCGATCCCTACATGTATGTCGATCTGGGTGTGACGGCGGACCTGGCGAGCTTCGGCGCCGAGGGTGTCGAACTCTACGGGAACGTGACGAACCTGTTCGACAAGGATCCGCCGGTGGGGTCGCTGTACTCGCCCTACTACGACGTCATCGGTCGCTACCTGACCGTGGGCGCCCGCTACCGCTTCTAAGGCTTGAGCCAACTGCACGCCGTCGATCGCAAGGTCGGCGGCGTCCTTTTTCGTGACGAGACCTTCCCATGACGATCCGCCTCATTCCCGCGCTGGCCGCCCTGCTGGCCGCGTCGCTCCCTGCCGTTCCGGCGCTGGCCCAGGTCGCGCCCCCGGCGGCCGTGGTCGCCGACGGCCTGCCCACCGTGCCGCAGAGCCTGGTCGCCGCGACCCAGCCCTATCTGCAGTCACGCCGCGCCGCCTTCCTGGGCTGGAACCCGGTCGACGGCTCGATGCTGGTGAAGACCCGCTTCGGCGCCACCGATCAGCTGCACAGCGTCGCGGCGCCCGGTGCCGACCGCCGCCAGATCAGCTTCGAGGCCGAGCCCATCCTGGCCGCCGTCCGCTCGCCCTCGGGCGATACGCTGGTGGTCCAGAAGGACAACGGCGGCGACGAATTCTATCAGCTCTACACCCTGGACGCCGGTCGTCTGTCGCTCCTGACCGACGGACGTAGCCGCAACTGGTTCGGCGCCTGGAGCCGTGACGGCCGGATGCTGGGCTATGCCTCGAGCCGCCGGAACGGCGCCGACATGGACCTCTATGTGATGGATCCCCGTGATCCCTCGACCGACCGCCGCGTCGCCGAGGTGTCGGGCGGCGGCTGGAACATCGCCGACTTCTCGCCCGACGGTCGGACGGCCCTGGTGCTGAACCGGATGTCGATCAACCGCTCCATCATCTACGCGCTCGACTTGGCCAGCGGCGTCCTGACGCCTGTCACGGATGCAGAGGCGCAGGTCTCCTACGTTTCGCCCGAGTTCGCGGCGGACGGCACGATCTGGGCGACGTCGGACAAGGACTCCGACTTCCTGCGGTTGGGTCGGATCGACGCCGCGACGGGCGCCTTCGTCCCGGTCTCCACGGAACCGAAATGGGATGTCAGCGACTACGCCCTGTCGCCCGACGGCGCCTTCGTCGCCTACGCCATCAATGACGCGGGCGTGTCGCGCCTTCGCCTGATGGATACGGGCAGCGGCGCCGTCCGCACGGTCGACGGTCTGCCGGCCGGCGTCATTCCCTACAGCATCGGTCCGGCGATCCAGATTTCCTCGACTGGCCAGATCGGCCTGAGCCTCGCCTCGGCGCGCGTGCCGGGCGACGCCTTCTCCATCGATCCGACGACCCTGGCCGTCACCCAGTGGACCCACAGCGAGACGGGCGGTCTGGACCCGGCCGTTAATGTCGAACCTCGTCTGGTGGAGATCGCCAGCTTCGACGGCGAGGTGGTGTCAGGCTTCCTCTATCTGCCGGACCCGGCGCGTTTCCCGGGCAAGCGCCCGCTGATCATGGACATCCACGGCGGACCGGAAGGACAGGAGCGGCCGGGCTTCCTCGGCGCCAACAACTACCTGCTGAACGAGTTGGGCATCGCGCTCTTCTATCCGAACGTCCGGGGCTCGTCGGGTTACGGCACGCGGTTCGTCAATCTGGATAACGGCCCGGACCAGCGTGAGAACACGGTCAAGGACATCGGCTCCTTCCTGGACGCCCTGGCGGTCGATCCCGCCTTGGACGTCGATCGGTTCGCGGTCACGGGCGTCTCCTACGGCGGCTACATGTGCTACGCGACGGCTGTCCACTACAGCGACCGGCTGAAGGGGGCGAACTGCTATGTGGCGATCTCGAACTTCGTCACCTTCCTGGAGAACACCCAGTCCTATCGTCGCGATCTGCGTCGCGTCGAATACGGGGACGAGCGCGATCCGGTGCAGCGCGCGAGGCTTCAGGCCATCTCGCCCCTGACCAATGTGGACCGGATCACCGTGCCGCTGCTGGTCGCGACCGGCGGAAACGACCCTCGCGTTCCGGCCTCCGAGGCCGACCAGATCATCAGCGCCGTGCGCGCCAACGGCGGCACGGCCTGGCATCTGCTGGCCCGGAACGAGGGCCACGGCTTCCACAAGAAGGAGAACGAGGACTTCTACTTCTGGACCAGTCTGCTGTTCTGGGAGCAGACCCTGCTGGGCCAGACGCCGTCGGCGCCGGCCCCGTGATCGGGCTTGAGATGCACAACATCGTTCGCAGGCTGTCGGCGGTCCTGATCCTCTCCACGGCCCTGGCCGGCGTCGCCGTCGCCCAGGACGGGGAGGGAAGCCAGGTCCAGGTCCGGACCGACCACCATATGCACGTCCACTCGCCCGCCATCCTGGGCTTCCTGCCGGGCTATTGCGCCAGTCCGGGCCGGCAAGGGCCGTGCGACCCGGCCTTCATCGGACCCCTGACCGTCGATGATCTGCTGAAGGACATGGACGCGGCCGGCATCAGGCGCGGCTGGCTGATGTCGACCGCCTACCTGGCGCACAGCCCGATGATGGTCCCGCCGGCGCCCGACGCGCATGAGATCATGATGTCGGCCAACGATTTCACGGTCGATCTGGCGCGCGCCCATCCCGATCGCATCTCGACCTTCATCGGCATCAACCCGATCGCGGACGATGCGCTGGGCGAGATCGCGCGGTGGAAGGGCGATCCGGCGGTCACGGGGATCAAGCTCCATCTGACCAACTCGGACGTCGATCTGCGCTCGCCCGAACAGGTCGCGAAGCTGGCGGCGGTTTTCGCCGCGGCGGCGGACGCCGATCTCGCCATCATGATCCACATGCGGACGCGCGCCCCGGACTATGGAGCGAGCGATGTCGCCGTCTTCCTCTCCGAAATCCTGCCGCACGCTAGCGGCGTCTCTGTCGTCATCGCCCACTCCGGCGGCTGGGGCGGCACCAATGCGTTCACGCTCTCGGCGCTGGAAGGGTTCGCCACGGCGATCGAGCACGATCCGACCATTCGCCGGAACCTGTTCTTCGATCTGGCCCAGGTATTTGACGAGACGACTTCGGCTGCTGACCTGCAGGCTCTTGCGACCCTGATGCGTCGCATCGGTGTCGATGCCTTCGTGCCCGGCTCGGACTGGCCTTTCTCCGGCGACCTGGCGACCTACTACGCGGAAATCTATCCTCGCTTACCGCTGACCGAAGCGGAATGGACCACGATCCGTTCGCATGAGGTCATACACCGCTCCATTGGGGCGATGTGAGCGCAGCAAACTGGCGGTATTGTTTTGTAGAGTGGCGCTTAGGCGCAAAGCGGGCAGGGGAGCGATGTCCGCATTGGGCGGCGGTCTCAACCGATCGCCGCAACACACTCGGCGAAGGTCTCTGCTGGCGTTCGATAGAGCAAGGTCTTTCTGGGCCGCTCTTTGAGCTGGCGGGCGATGGCGCTGAGCTGGGTCTGGCTGTGCAGGGACAGGTCGGTTCCGTGAGGCAGGTACTGGCGCAGAAGCCGGTTGGTGTTCTCGTTCGAGCCTCGTTGCCACGGTGACCGGGGATCGCAGAAGTAGACGTCGATGTCGGAAGCCATCGCCAGCCGTTTGTGGCCAGAAAGCTCCGGCCCCCGGTCCCAGGTCAGGGATTTGTAGAGTTCGCCCGGCAGCTTCCTGGACTGTTTGATCAGGGCGGAGACGACGCTCTCGGTGTCCTTGTTGGCGACCTTGACCAGCATGACGTAGCGCGAATGCCGCTCGACCAGGGTGGCGACGTAGCTGTTCCGAGAGCCGCCGATCAGGTCGCCATTCCCAATGGCCGGAGACAGCGCGATCCTCGACCGAGGCGGGCCGTTCGCTGATGGAGACGGCGTCCTTGATCTGGCCAAGGCCTTGCCGCTTCAGGCTCGCGTGCCTTGAACGTCTGATGGTGCGCCGAGCCCTGAGGTGGTCCAGCAGTTCCTTCTTCAGCACCCCTCGGGTCTGGATGAACAGGCTGCGATAGATGGTTTCGTGCGACACCTGATTGTGCGGCTCCCCCGGCCAGGTGCGCTTGAGCCAGCCAGCGATCTGCTCGGGCGACCAGTTCCGCCGCAGCTTGGCCGATACTGTCCGGGCCAAGGCCGGTCGGCAAGCCAGCTTGCAGGGTTTGGGGCGCCGCGCCCGCTCCCAGGCCGCCTGATCGGAGCCTGTCGCCCGATACTGCTGCACTCCTCCATTGCGTTGGATTTCGCGGCTGATCGTAGAAGGCGCTCGACCCAGCGATCGGGCGATCCCCCGCAGCGAGCAACGTGTGCTGAGCCCTCGCGATACTTCCTCGCGCTCACCCAGACTGAGCGCCCGATCCGACCGCCGCCGATCCGGCGGCCGGACCCCACCTGTGGGCGAAAGCACCGAGAACACCGACGAAGACTCGCGATCGAACCGTCGTCCGATCGAGCTCATCGACTCACCGGCCTTCCAGCGATCCCAGATCTCTGCCCGCGGGGCCGCCGAATAATAGATCCGCCGCCGCTGCCTCATCGCCCACGCTCCATCTCCGAAGAAAGTTAGCGTGTTGCGTTCACCGGCTGAGCCCACCGCGCAAAGCGGACTTCGCTTTTCCAGCTAGCTCTCTCCCGCAACGACGACATCGCTGATCGATTGTGCAAGCCAGGCTGGCAATCGCGCTCTTAGCCGAGCCAGGGCCTCTCGGTCTGGTGGTGACAGTCGAGGTATGCCGGCGGCGAGCAACTCGCGGCTTTTCTCGGCACCGATCCAGTGAGCCGCTCTGAGCAGGTCGCCGGCTGGACTCTGCGCCTCCAGTAGCAACCATTCGGGCGCATGTCTCAGTTCGACGGTCTGCTTGCCGAAATGGAGGATCCGGCTTGGTCCAGATGTCAGATAGACGGTGCGAACAGGCACCTGAGCCGAAAGCCCTAGTCTGCTGGCGGCGGCGCCGCCGCTGATCGTGACGGTCTCGCCGAGAGAGATCGACAGAGCCTGAACGGCCCGCTCCACGGAGGGCGCGCGTTGGCCGAAACGTGTCTGTACAGGACGGACATAATGACCCAGCGCCAGCCGTATGATCAGGCCGCGACGCGCCAGGCGGGTCAGCGCCTGATTGACGGCCGCTCGGTTTCCGAGATGCAACAACGCCTTGGCCGACAACGGTTCGCCTTCGGACGTGGTGCCGAACGCCGACAGGATTCGCTCCGACAACGGCTTTGTCATGATGTCAAAAAAGTAGGTCTCTTTCTGACGTTCTCCAAGGACGGGCAGGGGATGGCTGTTCCTCCACACACGCAGGTTCCTGTCCTGCGGCGACTCTTCCGTGGCGACATTGAAGCTCGAGGGAAAAGCGGCTTCCGCCGGCTGCAACGCCGAAAGAGAATCGGATACCGCACGGGCCGCACAACGTTCGCGACGTACTGGCGACACATATCCTGAAACAGACCGGCAGCTACGAGCAAGCGAGCTACGCGATCCAGGACACGCCGGACACGGTGGCCGCCCACTACGGTCGGTTCCTCCCGCAGGACAAGGCGGCGCTGGCGGCGCAGATCCTCAATCGTGTCTGGGAGGCAGCCTGACTGCCTTGGTGCAAGTCTTGGCAGGTCGTTGCTGACGAGACCGCTTACGGTCGGCGGCTGAGAGAAGGGAGCGAGCGGAGCCGTTCGTCTGCATCCCTCAGCGAGCAGCCCGGCGTCAGAATTGCGCTCAGAATGATCGCCCAGCTGCCCACAGCGGGGCCTAAAGGACACCGATTTTTACCGTCCTAATCACCGTCCTAGCAATAAGCGCGCTAGAACGCTGGTTCTTCGGTGTCGATTTATTCAATAAATCATAGAGATGATGGTGGGTGATGTAGGGTTCGAACCTACGACCCGCTGATTAAGAGTCAGCTGCTCTACCAACTGAGCTAATCACCCGTACCATTCGTCCGGCGGGCGCAAGAAGCGCCGTGCCGTGTTCGCCGCTGTCCGAGGACCCTTGAGCGAAGGGAGCGGGAGATAGAGATATCGGCCGCGGGATGCAAGGCTTTTTCGCCCGGTGTTTCGGATCGCCGCAGGGCGGTCTAGGCTCCCGGCGGAATCGGCCCGGAAAGGGTCAGCGGGGGAGTATGCGAATGGCCTTCTGGAACCGGCGCAAGTCGATCGATGCGATGCACCAGCCGTCGGAGGGACCCCGGCTGAAGGCGACGCTGAGCTGGCCGCATCTGCTGGCCCTGGGCGTCGGGGCGATCGTCGGCACCGGCATCCTGACCCTGATCGGCGTGGGCGCCGGGCTGGCGGGGCCGGCGGTGATGATCTCGTTCGCCCTGGCCGGCCTGGTCTGCGCCTGCGCGGCCCTGGCCTATGCCGAGCTGTCGACCATGATGCCCCAGGCGGGCAGCGCCTATACCTACTCCTATGCGGTGCTGGGCGAGATCGTCGCCTGGGTCGTGGGGTGGAGCCTGATCCTGGAATACTCGCTGGTCGTCTCGGCCGTGGCCGTGGGCTGGTCGGGCTATGCGGTCGGCTTTCTGACCGGGCTGGGCATCGACCTGCCGACGGCGCTGGTCGCCGGGCCGCACGTCGAGGGCGGGCTGATCAACCTGCCGGCGGTGGTCATCATCGGCGTGGTGACGGGCCTGCTGCTGCTGGGCACCCGTGAGAGCGCGACGCTGAACGCCATCCTGGTGGTCATCAAGGTTCTGGCCCTGATCGTCTTCGTGGCCATCGCCCTTCCGGCCTTCGATCCGGCCCACTTCACGCCCTTCATGCCGAACGGCTTCGGTTCGCCGACCCTGCCGTTCCAGGAAGTCATCACCGGACAGCCGGTGGTTCAGACGGGCGTCATGGCGGCGGCGGCCATTATCTTCTTCGCCTTCTACGGCTTCGACGCCATCTCGACGGCGGCGGAGGAGACCAAGAAGCCGGAGCGCGATCTGGCCATCGGCATCGTCGGCTCCATGCTGATCTGCACGGCCCTGTATCTGATCGTGGCGGCCGCCGCGATCGGCGCCCGCCCGGTCGCCAGCTTCGCCGAGAGCCCGGAGCCTCTGGCCCTGATCCTGCGCGAGATGGGGCAGGGGACGGCGGCCCAGTGGATCGCGGCCTCGGCCGTGATCGCCCTGCCGACCGTCCTCCTGGCCTTCCTGTTCGGCCAGAGCCGCATCTTCCTGGGCATGGCGCGGGACGGCCTTCTGCCGACCTCGCTAGCGAAGATCTCGTCGCGGGGCGTTCCGGCGGTGGTGACGGTGTTCACCGCCATCGTGGTGGCGGCCTTGGCCGGTGTCATGCGTCTGGACGAACTGGCATCGCTGGCCAACGCCGGGACGCTGGCGGCCTTCGCGGCGGTGGGGGTCAGCCTGATCGTGCTGCGTCTGCGCGACCCGAACCGTCCGCGCACCTTCAAGGCGCCGCTGTGGTGGCTGGTGGGGGCGATCACCGTGATCGGCTGCATCGTCTTCTTCTTCAGCCTGAGGCCCCAGACGCAGCTCTACTTCCTCTACTGGAACATCGGCGGACTGGTGGTCTACTTCCTGTGGTCGGCGCGGAACGCGCGTCTGGCCAAGACCCCGACCGAGGCCGGCTGATGTCCCGTCGCGACCTGTCGGGCGCCGTCGACTTCGCCGTGCTGGACGCGGTGACCGGCGGCGACGACGGGGTGGCGGAGGAGATCCTGGGCCTGTTCGTGCAGCAGGCCGAGATGTGGTCGCAGATGCTGGACGCCCGGATCGAGGGTTGGCGCGACGCCGTCCATACGATCCGGGGTGCGGCGGCCGGGATCGGGGCGGGGGCCTTGGCCGCCGTTTGCGCCGAGGCGGAAGGAGCGGAGAAGGACGTGGCCCCGGCCAAGCTGGATCACGTTCGGGACGCGCTGGATACCGCGCTGGCCGATGTCGCGGCCTGGCGGCATGAACTGATGCTGAGGTCGCTGAAGGGCTGATCTGGCACGGCCAGGGCCGCAGCGCCAGGCTGGATGGCGTCCCTGGTCAGGCCATGACTGGGTTCAGGGCGTTTGGCACGGTTTCCGAATTTGGAGTGCCAAAGTGCCAAAGTGCCAAAGTGCCAAATTCCGACCTGGAGGTCGGCGCTGAAAGCCGGACGCTGGAGGTGCGACGTCGGCGGGATCGAGATGTCAAAGACCGACCCGCGATGTGGGAGGCGGCCGATGAGATCGCAAGAGGGCCTAAGGAATTAATTCTTTGTCGCCAACGACCCGTTCGCCAGGTCAGGGAACGAACCCGTCCACCAGATAGACGCGCGAGGTCGAGGCGGCCTCGCGGATCTTCAGCGCGGCCTGATATTCGGGCGAGGCGCGCCAGGCCACGGCGGTTTCGCGGTCCGGGAACTCCAGAATGACGACGCGGGCGGCCGGAGCGTCGCCGGCGATGGCCACGCCATTGCCGCCGCGCACGATGTAGCGACCGCCGTGGGCCGCAACCGTCGGGGCCGCCAGCCTGGCGTATTCGGCATAGGCCTCCGGGTCGGAGACCAGGACCTCGTGGACTTCGTAGGCGAGGGGCATGGGCTCAGCTCCGGGTGCGGTCGTAGATCGAGAACTCGTGGGCGATGCAGCGGTCGATCAAGAGGCGCCAGACCGGTTCCGCGATTTCGGGCGACAGGTGGTGGGCCTTCGCGCTGACCAGCACCTTGGCGACGACGTCCTCGATGCGGTCGGAATCATAGACGGCGTCGCGGTTCGGCTTGATGCGGGCGGCGGCGTCCATGTAGCGCTGGCGCTCGGCCAGGAGGGCGACCAGGGCGCGGTCCAGGGCGTCCACGCCCTGACGGACCTCGACCATCGACTGGCATTCGCCTGGATCCACGCGCGGATCGACAGCAACCACGGCAGGCTTGTGCATCATCATTCCGCTCATCCCCGCGAAAGCGGGGACCCAGTTCTTTTGTGAGGCACGGCGGCCGGGATCGACAGTGAGGCAGAGCTTTCGACAATCATCGCCCAAAGCACTGGGTCCCCGCGTTCGCGGGGATGAGCGGAAGACAAGGAGCTCAGCCGACAAAGGCGCGCTCCAGGACGTAGTCGCCGGGCTCGGCGTTGGAGCCTTCCTTCAGGCCGAAGCCCTCCAGCAGTTCGGCGGTCTCCTTGATCATGGCCATGGAGCCGCACAGCATCACCCGGTCGCGTTCCGGCGAGAAGCCTTCGGGCAGGCCGAGGTCGCGGAAGACGGCACCCGACGAGATGCGGTCGGTGATGCGGCCCGGCGTCTCGAAGTCTTCGCGGGTCACGGTCGGATAGTAGGTCAGCTGGGCCTTCGCCTCGTCGCCGATCAGCGGGTCCTCGTGGATGCCCGAGGTCAGGAAGTCGCGGTAGCTGAGGTCGGCGATGTTGCGGACCGTGTGGCAGACGATGACGCGGCCGAAGCGGCTGTAGGTGTCGGGATCGCGCGCGACGCTGAGCCAGGGGGCCAGGCCCGTGCCGGTCCCGATCAGCCACAGGGTCTCGCCACCCGTGAGCGCGTCCAGCACCAGGGTGCCGGTCGGCTTCTTGCCCATCAGGACGGTGTCGCCGGGCTTGATGTCGACCAGACGCGAGGTCAGGGGGCCGTCGGGCACGGCGATCGACAGGAACTCCAGCTCCTCGTCCCAGCTCGGGCTGGCGATCGAATAGGCGCGAAGGATGGGCTTGCCGCCGTCCTGGCCCGGCAGGCCGATCATGACGAACTCGCCGGAGCGGAAGCGGAAATCCTCGGGGCGGGCGACGCGGAAGCTGAACAGCTGGTCGGTCCAGCGGTGGACCCATTGCACCTCCAGCTCGTGGAAGGCGGACGGTTTCGGCGGCGGCGGGGAGAGGGCGGCGTCGGTCATTGCGGGCTGTATTAGGGGGTCGAAGGGGTTCGCGAAAGGCGGCGCGACGTCTCTCCTTTCGCAGGGGGATGACGGCGACGCTTTCCGCCGCTAGCGTCCCCGGCCATGCGCACAGTTCTTCTCGCTTCCGTCTTCGCCCTGACGGCCGGATCGGCCTTCGCTCAAGCCAACCCCGCGGTGCTGACGCCGGAGCGGGTGTTCGCCAACCCCAGTCTGAACGGCCCGGTGGCCCAGGGGGTCAGCCTGTCGCCGGACGGCGAGCTGGTCGCCTTCCTGAGGGCGCGGACGGACGACGTGTCGGTGCTAGACCTGTGGGCCGCGCCGACGGGCGCGGGCGAGCCGTTCAAGCTGATCGACGCGCGGGCCCTGGTGCCCGACGCCGGCGAACTGTCCGAAGCCGAGAAGGCGCGGCGCGAGCGGATGCGGATTAGCCAGCGTGGCGTCGTCGAATATTCGTGGGACGAACAGGGTCGCTACATCCTGGCGCCGCTGGAGGGCGACATCTTCCTGGCCAGCCGGGAAGGGGGCGGGGTCCGTCGCCTGACCGAGACCGAGGCTGACGAGGTCGACGCCAAGGTTTCGCCGGAAGGCAACTACGTCTCCTTCGTGCGCGATCAGGATCTGGTCGTGATGAACCTGGCCTCGGGCGCCGAACAGGCGATCACCACGGACGGCGAGGGCCTGATCACCTGGGCCACCGCCGAGTTCATCGCCCAGGAGGAGATGGACCGCGACACCGGCTACTGGTGGAGCCCGAACGAGAAATACATCGCCCTGCAGCGGACGGATGAATCGACCGTCGACGTCATCCCGCGCCTGGACATCACCGGCGGCGGCGCCAGCGTGATCGAGCAGCGCTATCCGCGCGCGGGGCGGCCGAACGCGGTCGTCGAACTGTATGTGCAGGACGTGGCCGCCGGCCGTCGGGTCAAGGTGGATCTGGGGACCAACGCGGACATCTATCTGGCGCGCGTGAACTGGTCGGCCGATGGATCGACCCTGTACGTCCAGCGTCAGTCGCGGGACCAGAAGACGCTGGACCTGCTGGCCGTCGATCCGGCGACCGGCGCCTCGCGCGTCATCAACACCCAGCGGTCGAACGCCTGGGTTTCCCTGAACAACGACTTCAAGGCGCTGGCCGACGGGACCTTCATCTGGTCGTCGCAGGAGAGCGGTTGGCGGCACCTGTATCTGTACGGCGCCGACGGGCGGGTGATCCGGCCGATCACGCAGGGCGACTATGCGATCAAGAGCCTGAACGGCGTGAACGCCGAGACGGGCGAGGTCTTCTTCACCGCCTCCATGCGCGACGGCGAGGAATATCCGATCGAGCAGCAGATGTTCCGCGCGAGTCTCCGCGAGACCGTCACGCCGGTTCCGGTGACGCCGGAGGGCGGCTGGTGGTCGGCCAGTCTGAATCGGACGGGCACCGCCTATGTCGGCAACTACACCGACCTGACCACGCCGATGCGCTCGGGCCTCTATCAGGCGGACGGGACCTTCGTGCGGTGGATCGAGGAGAATGCGCTGAACGCCGACCACCCGTTCGCGCCGTTCGTTTCGCGCCGTCCGGTGATGGAGTACGGCACGCTGGAAAGCCATGGCGAGACCCTGGTCTGGCAGATGGCCAAGCCGGTCGATTTCGACCCGTCGAAAACCTATCCGGTGGTGATGCAGGTCTATGGCGGACCGTCGGCCGGCGGAGTGCGTCGGGCGTGGCAACCGGCGACGACTCAACTGTTGACTGAGGCGGGATACATCGTCTTCCGGCTCGACAACCGCGGCGAGGGCGATCGCTCCACGAAGTTCAAAGAAGCCCTCTATCTGAAGATGGGCCAGCCTGAGATCGAGGATCAGGTTCTGGCGGCCAACTATCTGAGATCGCTGCCTTACGTCGATGATGCGCGCATCGCCATGATGGGCTGGTCCTATGGCGGGTTCATGAGCCTGATGGCCATCACCGAACCTGACATGGGCCTGGCCTCGGCCATGGTGGGGGCGCCGCCGACCGAGTGGAGCCTCTACGACACCCACTATACCGAGCGGTTCATGTCGACGCCGGAAGCGAACCCGGAAGGCTATGCCGCGTCCAACGCCATTCCGCGCCTCGACAACCTGACCGGCCGGATGCTGCTGATGCACGGCATGGCGGACGACAACGTGATCCTGGAGAACTCGACGCGGGTCATCGACGCGCTCCAGTCCAAATCCATTCCGTTCGAACTGATGCTCTATCCGGGGCAGCGGCACGGCGTTCGGGGCAACGAAAGGCAGCTGCAACAATGGCGCATGTATCTCGACTTCCTCGATCGCACGATCGGATCGCGGGCGCCGTCGGCGGGCTGATCCTCGCCGGACTGTCGGCGCCGGCGTTCGCACAGGACACGGCGCCGATGCTGGCCGAGCAGCTGGCGGGGGCGGAGGCGCATTGCGAGGGCGTGGCCGAGAGCCTGACCGCCCTGTGCCTGCGCGACGCCATCGCGTCGCACGCGGTGATCCGTTGGGCCAGCGAGGCGCCGACGGGTGAAGGCCTGCCGATCCTGATCAAGGACAATATCGAGACGGCGGACATGCCGACGACGGCCGGGTCGCTGGCCCTGGCGAACAATGCGCCGGGCCGGGATGCGCCTCTGGTCGAGCGGCTGCGGCGGGCGGGCTTCCGCGTCGTCGGCAAGGCCAATCTGTCGGAGTGGGCCAACATCCGCTCGAACCGGTCGATCAGCGGCTGGAGCGCGGTCGGCGGCCTGACGCCCAATCCGCACGACACGACGCGGACGGCCTGCGGCTCGTCGTCGGGCAGCGCGGCGGCGGTGGCGGTCGGACTGGTCCCGGTGGCGATCGGATCGGAGACCAACGGCTCCATCGTCTGCCCGGCCTCGGTCAACGGCGTGGTCGGGTTCAAGCCGACCGTGGGTCTGGTCAGCCGCACCCACATCGTGCCGATCAGCCATTCTCAGGACACCGCCGGCCCCATCGCCGATACGGTCGAACACGCCGCCCGCGTCATGAACGCCATCGCGGGGACCGACCCGGCCGACGCCGCGACGGCCGAGGCCGATGCGCGGCGCGTGGACTATGTCGCCGCATTGGACGCGAACTCCCTGCGCGGGGCGCGGATCGGGGTGATGCGGTTCATGGCGAACGGCTTCTCCGACGACACCAAGGCGGCGTTCGAGGCGGCTTTGCAGACGATGCGGGACGCGGGCGCGGAGCTGGTCGAGATCACCGAAGGGCCGGACATGCGGACCATCGGCGGGGCGCAGCTGACGGTCCTGCTGACCGAGCTGAAGGTCGACCTGAACGCCTATCTGGCCTCGACCGACCCGGAGCAGGTGCCCACGCGGACCCTGGCCGACGTCATCGCCTTCAACGCCGCCGAGCCGCGCGAGACGGTGCTGTTCGGACAGGAGCTGTTCGAGCGGGCCGAGGCGACGGGAGGCCTGTCGGACCCCGCCTATGTCGAGGCGCGGGCGACCTCGCTGCGCCTGTCGGGCGTGGAGGGGATCGACAGGATGATGGCCGACAATCGTGTCGTCGCCCTGGTCTCGCCGACGACCTCGCGCGCCTGGACCAACGACCGGGACGACGACGACAACGGTCAGGGCTCGGCCAGCACGCTGGCCGCCGTCGCCGGCTATCCGCACCTGACCGTGCCGATGGGCCAGGATCGCGGCATGCCGGTGGGCCTCAGCATCATGGCCGGGGCCTGGCAGGACGCGACCGTGCTGTCGCTGGGCTATGCGTTCGAGCAGAAGCGGGCGGCGACGGCGGACTGAGGGCGGGCTGGCGCCGTCCGATCCTCGCAACGGTCAGGCTCGGGATTCGCTATCGCCGCGCGATCGGCGTATGGTCAGCCTATCGCGGGCTACGATCCTTGGGCGCTCGCGGCTGGAAGAGATCGGTATCGCACGCCGCACACTCCCGCCTGTCGGCTCGGGAGATGTCCGTGACCTATTTCTGCTTTATCGAATCTTCGATCCTGTCCGTTCCGCATATGGAGCCGCTCGCGGCCTCCACCCATGACGAGGCCGTCAACGAGGCCTTGGCCCTGATGCGCCTGCACGGCAGCGCCATCGCGGTGCATGTCTTCCTGGGCGACGAGAAGGTGGCGTCGGCTCTGGCGGACGGCGTCCCGGCCGTCGACGTCGCGGACGTTTCGCACGCCGCAGCCTGACGACGGACGCGATCTCTTCTGTCGGCTTGGAGACGTCAGGAACCCGCCTACAAGCGTGGCCGTTGAGCCGGCATGGAAAAGCTGTTCGTCCGGTTCGCGACCCTGACCGCCAAGGTGGCGGGCAAGCCGTGGACCTTCATCGCCTGCGTCGGGATCGTGCTGGTCTGGGCGATCTCGGGGCCGATCTTCCAGTTCAACGAGACCTGGCAGCTGGTCATCAACACCGGCACGACGATCGTCACCTTCCTGATGGTCTTCCTGATCCAGAACACCCAGAACCGCGACGGCGCGGCGATGCAGGCCAAGCTGGACGAACTGGTGTTCGCGGTGAAACAGGCGGACGCGCGGTTCATCGGCATCGAACACCTGACCGAGGCCGAGCTGGACGCCATCCTGGCCGAGGTGGAGAAACGCGGGCTGGCGGTGCAGGCCGGCAAGCCGGCCAAGCCGATCCGGGGCAAGCCGGGTCTGCGCGCCGATCAGATCGAGGCGGAACAGCCGAAGGCGGCGACGCCGGCGCGGACCCGCAAGAAGGCCTAGATCGCCAGACTGTTCAGCCAGTCCTCCAGGTTGGTGTAGCCGTCGCCGTCGCGGTCCGCCGCGCCGTCCGGGGTCGCGGGATCGAGGCCGTGGGCGGTCTCCCAGTCGTCTGGCATGCCGTCGCCGTCCGTGTCGGTCCAGGGCGTGCCGGGGGGCAGGTCTGGCCAGCCGCCGACGTCGGTCTGGGAGTTGATGATCCGGCCCGTGCCGTCCGCGACGCCGGCCAGGATGCGCGTATCGACCGCGTCGCGAACGCGCGAGGCGCCGGCCCTGGCGAGTACGGAGGCATAGGCTTCATCCGCCGTCTCGGTCGCGCCCATGGCCCAGGCCGGGAGGGCGGTCAGGCGGTAGCCGGGGGCGTCGTCGCCGGTGACGGGGGCCCAGGGATCGGCGGGGACGACGCCGTCGATGCTGTTGCCCTCGAACCAGGCGTGGGCGGCCGAGGACTCTTCCTCGAAGATCACCGCCCCGGTCGAATCCGGGCCGCGTTTGTAGGCGTTGCCGACGAAGGCGTAGGTCGAGACGGTCGCCGGATCGCGGTCGGAATTGTAGCCCGCGTGACCCTGGCCCCAGTCGTAGAAGACGTTGTTCGTGAACTCGAAATACGGGCCGACCGGATCGACGTCGGGGGTCAGATAGTTGCCCGGCCGGGGCATACGGGCGCGGTGCTGGGCCCACAGATTGTGGTGGAAGGTGAAGCGGGCGCCGCGATTGCCGCGCACGAGCGAGCCATAGCCGTGATCGCCCTTGGAATGGGTCGACAGGTTCAGACTTTCGGCGATGATCGACCACTGGACGGTGACCGCGTCGATGACCCGGTCGCGGCTGCCGATCGACAGCGTCTCATCCACCGACCAGGAGGCCGAGACGTGGTCCAGAATGATCCGGCTGCCCCGGTCGATGGTGACGGCGTCGGTCTCCACCCCGTCCTCGTCGCCGAGGCGCGAGCGGATATAGCGGACCACGACGTCGTCGGTCGAAATCAGCAGGGGCTGGCCACGCAGGGTGATGCCGCCGCCCGGCGCCGTCTGTCCGGCGATCGTGATGCGGGGCTCGCGAATCCGCAGAGGGGTGGCCAGACGAATGGTCCCTCCGATGTCGAAGACGACCGTTCGCGGCCCCTCCGTTTCGACCGCCGCGCGCAGACTGCCCGGCCCCGAATCGTTCAGACTGGTGACGCGAACGACCGCGCCGCCGCGCCCGCCGAGCGCCCCGCGACCGGCCCCAAACGCACCGGGAAAGGCGACGATTTCGGTCGCGTCAGCCTGTGAAGGCCCGCCCGCGCTGGCGCAGCCGGGGGCCGTGGCCAGAATGATCGCTGACAGCGAAGCTTGAACGAGACGGGTTGCAAGAACGGTCTTCATCAGGTTAGGGTCTTCATTGATACCGGTGTCAGGCCAAATAACGGCTGTAAATGATACCGGTGTCAATCGGTCACGGGGAAGGCTCCGGATCGGTCAGAACAGATCGGCGACAAGCCGGCGAAACGACATTCCTTGGGAGGAGGCACTATGTATCAGTATCGCAAGGGGCGCCCGTGCGCGCTCCGCAATGGGCTCGTGGCCGGCGTTTCCGGTCTGGCCATCGCCTTGAGCGTGGGGGCCGCGACCGCCTCCGCACAGACGGCGCCGCAGGACGACGACGCGACCCAGGTCGACGAGATCGTCGTCACCGGCTTCCGCGCCTCGCTGGACGCGGCGCTGGGCATCAAGCGCCGTGAGGCGGGCGTCGTCGACGCCATCGTCGCCGAAGACATCGCCGACTTCCCCGACCTGAACCTGGCCGAAGCGGTGCAGCGCATTCCGGGCGTCTCCATCGACCGCGACGCCGGCGAAGGCCGTTCGATCACGGTGCGCGGCCTGTCCTCGGACTTCACCCGCACCCGCATCAACGGCATGGAGGCCCAGGCCACCACGGGCGGTTCGGACTCCTCGGGCGGCGCCAACCGCGGCCGCGGCTTCGACTTCAACGTCTTCGCGTCGGAGCTCTTCAACTCGATCACGGTGCGGAAGACCGCCGCCGCCGAGACCGAAGAAGGCTCGCTGGGCGCCACCATCGACCTGCAGGCCACGCGCCCGTTCGACTATGACGGCTTCACCCTGGCGGCCTCGGTGCAGGGCGGCTGGAACGACCTGTCGGACAGCTACAATCCGCGCGGCGCGCTTCTGCTGTCCAACACCTGGAACGACGGCATGTTCGGCGCCCTGGTGTCGGTCGCCTATTCCGAGCGCGACCTGTGGGAAGAGGGCTTCTCGTCCGTGCGCTGGGCGCCGGCGGCGGCTCCGGGCTCCTCGAACTCGGGCGGCTTCTGCTCGCCCCTGGGCGTCACGCCGCAGAACCCGACCAACTCGACCGCCAACGGCACGACGGCCACGGCCTGCGCCACCGGCGTCGCCCGCCCGGCCGGCACGGCCGAGAACATCGCGGCCTACAACACCGCCAACCAGGCCGGCGTCTTCATTCCGCGTCTGCCGCGCTATGGCCGGCTGACCCACCGTCAGGAGCGTCTGGGCGTCACCGGCGCCTTCCAGTTCAAGCCCGACGACCAGACCGTCGCCAGCCTGGACATCCTGTATTCGAAGCTGGATTCGACCCGTCAGGAAGACTTCCTGCAATCCCTGTCGTTCAGCCGTAACGCGGCCGCCGGTGGCCAGACCCAGATCGCCGTCCGTCAGGCCGCCGTGGAGAACAACGCCCTGGTTTACGGCGTGTTCGACAACGTCGATGTTCGTTCCGAGCAGCGCTACGACGAACTGACGACCGAGTTCACCCAGGTGAACTTCACCCTGGAGCGCGAGTTCACCGACACCCTGCGCGGCAAATTCTACATCGGTCGGGCGCTGTCCGAATACAGCAACCCGGTGCAGACGACGGTCACCCTGGATCGCCAGAACGTCCAGGGCTACTCGTTCGACTTCCGCGGCAACCCGAACACCCCGGTCATCAACTACGGCTTCGACGTCGCCAACCCGGCCAACTGGGGCTGGCGCGACGTCAGCCTGGGCACGACCGTGGCCAGCCTGCCGCGCTCGGAAATCCGTCTGCGCCCCAACGGCGTGACCACGACCTTCGAAGCGGTGTCGGGCGACCTGGAGTGGGACGCCAGGGACTGGCTGACCCTGAAAGCCGGCGTGAACGGCAAGACCTATCTGTCGGACTCCTACGAGTTCCGCCGGACGGACGAGACCGTGGTTCCGGCCCTGCCGGCCGGGACGACCATCGCCTCGATCACCAACCTGTTGACCGGCTTCGGCGCGAATCTGATCCCCGGCGGCACGGCGTCGTCGTGGGTTCGTCCGGACCTGAACGCCCTGGCCAGCCTGTTCAACATCTACTGCAACTGCAACACCGGGGTGGCCGGCGGCGACTTCTCGCTGACCAGCATCACCAACGGCAATGCGCGCGGCGGCAACCGCACGATCGAGGAGAACGACTTCGCCTACTACGTCCAGGCGGACTTCAACTTCGACGTCGGCAACATCCCGGTTCGCGGCAACGTGGGCGTCCGCAAGGCCTATACCGAGCTGATCGCCAAGGGTTACTCCTCGACCGCCGGCGGGTCGCGCGTGCGCGGCGAGAACACCTATGACGACACCCTGCCGTCGCTGAACCTGGCCATCGAGCCGATGCAGGACCTGATCGTCCGCTTCGGCGCCGCCAAGGTCATGGCGCGTCCGCAGATCGGCAACACCCTGGCCGGCACCAACTATCTGGTCCCGACGACCTCGCTGTCGACGACGGGCCCGAACTTCACGGCTTCGATCGGCAATGTGAATCTGGAGCCGTTCCGCGCCAAGACCTACGACTTCACCGTCGAATGGTATTTCGCGCCGGAAAGCCTGTTGTCCTTCGCCTACTTCTACAAGGACATCGACACCTACATTCAGATCGTCCGTCAGGACCTGCCGTACACGGCCCTGACCGGTCTGAACCCCTCGGCCTTCGATCCGGCCTTCTGCACCGGCGTCTGCTCGGGCTCGACCGTCTTCCAGCTGACTTCGGCGGTGAACACCGAGGGCGGTCCGCTGAAGGGCTTCGAGATCAGCTATCAGCAGCCGTTCACCTTCCTGCCGGGCATTCTCCAGAACTTCGGCATCCAGGCGAACTACACGCGCGTCCAAAGCGAGATCGACTACTGCAACGACGCCCTGTGCACGACCTTCGTGACCAACGACCTGATCAACCTGTCGCCGGAAGCCTATAACGGCACGCTCTACTACGAGGACGAACGATTCAAGGCGCGGGTCTCGGCCTCGTTCCGCCAGGCCTATCTGCAGAACGTTCCGGGCCGGAACGGCAACTTCATCGAGGGCAAAAACGACACCCTGAACTGGGACGCCTCGGCTTCGTACAACCTGACCGACCAGATCAGCCTGACGTTCGAAGGGCTGAACCTGACGGACGAGAAAAACCACCAGTACGTCGGCGACGACAGCCGTCAGTCGACCTCCGTCTATCACCACACGGGCCGCCAGCTCTACGTCGGCGCGCGCTACCGCTACTAGGTTCGTTCTCTCCTGAACGTACACTGGGGCCGGGGAAGGGAGACCTTCTCCGGCCTTTTCTTATGCGCGTCGGGCGTGGGCGAAGGCGCATTCAGGAACGGCGGCCTCGTCGCGATGACGCTCCATGGCCTCGGCGCAGAACTCGACGCAGCCCTGGACCACCTCGGCCTCGCGGGCGGTATGGCTGCGGACCTCGCGGTAGTAGAGGGCGAAGGCGCCGAAGACGGTGCCGTCGCGGCCGATCACCGGCGTGGACCAGCAGGCCTTCAGCCCGTACTTCAGAGGCAGGGCGGCATAGTGGGTCCAGCGCGGGTCGGTGGCGATGTCCGCCGCCTCGACCGACCGCTTGGTATAGATGGCCGTGCCGCAGGCCCCGACCATGGGACCGACCGACAGGCCGTCGAAGGCCTTGCACATTTCCTGCGGCAGGCTGGGCCCCGCGACCGGATGGAGACGGCCTTCCTCGTCCACGGAGATCAGCGAGCAGACCACGTCGGGCAGTTCCGCCTCGACACGGCGGCACAGGGCGTCGGCGGCGTCCGCCAGGGTTTCGTTCGAAGCGGGCATCGTCTGGATTTCGCGATTGGACTGCAGCATTGGGAGGCGCCTTTCACCCTATTGTTGGCCCTCTAGGTTAAGAAACAACCCAGCGATGCGGCCGCGCTTGCCGATTGTCGGGGAGGAGGCGCATCGTGGCGGCCTGGAGGTTCCCATGCGCCCGACGATCACCGCCTTCGCCAACTCGCCCGACCGCGGCCGGGGGCTGGCGCGAGACACGCGGGTCCGCTGGGCGCTGGAGGAGGTGGGCCAGCCCTATGACGTGCGGCTGAGGTCGTTCGCGGAGCTGAAGGAGCCCGCGCATCTGGCGCTGAACCCGTTCGGCCAGATCCCGACCTGGGAGGACGGCGAGGTGACGCTGTTCGAATCCGGCGCGATCATCCTGAGGATCGCGGAGACCCACTCGGGGCTCTTGCCGTCCGATGCGGCGGCGCGGTCCCGAGCGATCATGTGGATGTTCGCGGCGGTGAACACGGTGGAGCCGCCCATCGTGGACCGCACCATGGTCTTCCTGTTCGAGCGGGAGGAGCCCTGGTTCGAGGCGCGGCTGAAGGCGGTCGAGGCCCTGTGTCGGCGCAGGCTGGATCAGCTGTCGGCCTGGCTGGGCGAGAAGGACTGGCTGGACGGAGCGTTCAGCGTCGGCGACCTGATGATGATCTCGGTGCTGCAACGGCTGGGGTCGTCGGGGATGGTGGACGATTATCCGAACCTGGCCGCCTATGTCGCGCGCGGCGAGGCGAGGCCGGCTTACCAGCGCGCCTTCGCGGCCCAGCTGGCGGTGTTCGAGGCGGCGCAAGGAGGAGGCTAGCCCGCCGTTCTGCGGCGGCCGGTGACCACGACATCGACGGCGCGGTCGCGGCGGATGCGGGCGATGCGGCTGTCCAGCGCCTGGGTCACGTCGCCGACGGTCACGGTCGTGACGACGCGGTAGTGGTTCGAGGTGAAGCCGACGCCGGTCATGGCCGGGGCGCCCTCGGCCGAGAGGTCCGCGGGCATCAGGAAGCCCTTGCGGGTGCGGGCCTCGACCAGCTTGCGCGCCACCTCGGGATCGCGCGTCAGCAGCGACAGCAGCGGCAGGCCCACGGTGTTCAGATTGATGGTCGCATCCTCGGGCAGGATGACGACATAGGGCGCCAGTTTGTCGAGGTCGGTGCGGGGCACGCCGGCCGCGACGATCAGGCTGTCGTCCGTCAGAGGCCCGGCGACGCGGACGACCGTCGCGATGCGGATCATGGAGGCGGGATCGAGGTTGAGCGAGGCGCCGATGGTCTGGAACAGGGCGATGGGGGCGGCGTCGCCACTGTGCAGGCTGTTCAGGTTGAAGCGCGACTGGTCGTCCTCGATGGCCAGGGCGAAGCGGCCGCCGGGGACGGAAATCTCCTGCTGGCCCAGCTTGGCCCAGTCTTCGGTCAGGTTGTCGGTTCCGGCGGCGACCAGGGCGTCGCGGCGCAGGGTCGTCACGGCTGACAGTTCGCCCGCGCGGGCATAGGCGTTGGCCTGGGCGGCGTCGCGCAGGCGGGTAGAGCGCTGGACCTCGATGTCCTGGGTCGAGACCATGATCAGGACCGCGACACTGGCCACGGCCAGCACCAGCAGGACGTTCAGGAGGATCATGCCCTCGCGGCGGGTCAGTTTGATCCTCATGGCGCGACCGGGGGCGCAGGGTCCATCAGGGGGATGGAGGCGACGCGGCGCAGGGTCGCCGTGGGCTGTCCGTCCACGCCGGTCAGGGTCAGGTCCAGCGCGACGGCGGTGACGCCTTCGTCGGGCGCAGGGCCGGTCGGGGCGGGTAGGCCGTCGGGCCCGACCAGGGGCTGTTGGGTCGGCTGCTGCGGCTGGGGCCAGCTGTCCAGCCAGTCGCCGCGCCGCCGATGGAAGGTCCAGCGCACGCTGGACACCTGGGTCAGGAGGGTCTGGACCCGCTCGCCGCCTGGGCCTGCGACGGTGCGGGTCATGGCGTCGCCGTTCAGGTCGTAGCGGACGTTGACGATGGTCCCGGTGATGTCAGCCTTCTGCAGCGAGAGCGAGGTCGAGCCGCCGCCGAGCTGGCCCGTGATCTGGTCGAGGTCGGAGGAGACGACCAGCATGGCGCGCTGGATCTCCGCCATCCGGCCGAGGCGAGTGTCGGTCGCATCCTGGGTGCGCAGCACGCTGTTCAGCAGGGTGAAACCGGCGACCCCAATCAGGGCGAACAGGCCCAACGCGATCAGCACCTCGATCAGGGTGAAACCTTTGCGACGGCGCTTCGCATCCCTCATCCGCGTGTTATCTCCGGGCGAACGGAGAGACGCCGATGCTGAAGGTCTGGAGAACGCGCGAGGGCGAAGGCGGCCGGGCTCAGGGCGCATTTCAGTTCGAGCGCCTGACGGTGAAGGTGACCCGCTGGCGCGTGGTGCTGGGCGGGGTCGCGGTCGGCGCATATGCCCTGGGCCTGATTGCCATGGCGCCGGCCGAGATCATCGTGGCCAAGTCCTCGAATGGAGAGCGGCAGGCGGTCGGGACGATCTGGGCCGGAGAGCGGGCCATGCCGGGCGGGTTCGGGGCCAGCTGGACAGTGATGCCGCTGTCCTCGATCGCCAACCTGTCGGGCGCGCTGCGGTTCGGTCTCCGCGGGCCGGATACCGATGCGACGGCGAAGGCTCTGGTGCGGCCGGGACGGGTTCTGGTGCGCGATCTGGAGGGGACGGCGTCGCTCAGGATGTTGAACGCCGTGGCGCCGGCCCTGCCGTTCGCCTGTTCGTCGGTGATGCGGCTGGATGTGAGTGAGCTGTCGTTGCGCGGGACGCCGGCAGGGGCGGGGACGATGGTCAGCGGGCCGGCCGACTGCGCGCCGACGACGGGCGGACCGGCGACGCCGATCCCGGGATTGAACGGCACGATCTCGGCCGACGGAGCGGCGACGACGGTGGCTTTCGCGCGCGGCGACACGGCGGCCGAGGTCATGAAGGCGCGGGTGCAGGCGGACGGCGGGCTGACGGCCTCGGTCGAGCCGGGCGGCGTCGGCTTGTTGCCGGGCGTTGGGGCGCCGGTGTCGATCGAGACGTCGCTGTAAGTTCTGTCTCCTCCCCGTCGGCCTCTTAGCCGATGGGGAGGTGGCTCGTAGCGTAGCGAAGAGACGGAGGGGTTCTTTCTGCGTGCACGAAGAACCCCTCCGTCAGCTCGCAAGAGCTCGCTGCCACCTCCCCATTCGCCCAGCGGCGAACGGGGAGGAGACGGGAAGGTCTGCTGCGTCCTCACAGCCCGGCGAGGTTGTTGAGGTTCACGATCGGCATGAGGATCGCCAGCACCATCAGGAGCACGATCCCGCCCATCACCAGAAGCACGCCCGGCTCGACCAGCGACACGAGGGCCTGAACGAGCGAATCCAGCTCCTGCTCCAGATCCTGGGCGGCGCGTTCCAGACCGTGGCCCAGTTTCCCCGACTGCTCGCCCGCCGCGACGATGGCCAGCAGCAGGGGCGGGAAGACGTCGGCGTCGGCCATGGCGCGGCGCAGGGACGAGCCCTCGCGCACCCGGGCGGCGACCAGCAGGGCACGCTCTCGGGCGAAGCGGTTGGGGGTGACGGCGGCGGACGCCTGAAGCGCCTCGACCAGCGGCACGTCGGAGCGGACGAGGGTGGCCAGCGACCCGGCGAACCGGGCGGCGTTCAGGTGCTGGACGAAGCCGGCGAAGGGCGGTGTCTTCAAGAGGAATTCGGCGAAGCGGCGAGCATTCTGGGGCACGGCCAGCCAGCGATTCCAGGCGATCCCGGCGATGGCGAGCGCGATCAGCACATAGACGCCGAAGGTCTGGACGAAGGCCGACAGCGCGATCAGGGCGCGGGTCAGGAAGGGCAGTTCGGCGCCGCGCGACACGAAGACCTTCACGATGTCCGGCACCACATAGATCATCATCAGGGTGATCATCAGCAGGGACACGCCCGCCAGGAGCGCCGGATAGAGCAGGGCCAACTGGACCTTGCGGCGCGCCTTCTCCTGATTGCCGACGAACTCGGTCAGGTGGGCCAGCACCGTCGACAGCTTGCCCGACTGTTCGCCCGCCGCGATCGAGGCGCGGTAGAACTCCGGGAAGACCTTGGGGTGACGGGCCAGGGCGGCTGCGAAGCTGCGACCCTCCAGAATGGCGGAGCGGACGTCGGTCAGGACGACGCCGATGGGCTGGCCCTCGGTCTGCTGGGCGGCGATGCGCAGCGCCTCCTCGATGCGGATGTCCGAGCCGATCAGGGTCGAGAGCTGGCGGGTGATGGCCGACAGGGTCTTTGAGCTGATCTTCTTCTGGAAGATCACGATGCCCTTGGACAGGTCGGTGGTCTTGCGCTCGGACGCCAGGGCGACCGAGGTCGGCAGCAGGCCCCGGTCGCGGACCAGTTGGCGCGCGCCGACGTCGGAGGCGGCCTCGATCGTGCCCTTGTGCGGCTTGCCCTCCGCATCGACGGCCTGCCAGGCGAAGACCGGCATCAGACGTCTTCCCGCACCACGCGGGCGACTTCCTGCACGGAGGTCTCGCCGGCCATGGCCTTGGCCGCGCCGTCGTCCAGCAGGCTGGGGCCGCGTTTGCGCGCCAGTTTCAGCAGGTCGGCTTCGGAGGCGGCGTCATGGATCGCGCCTTGCATCTTCGGATCGACCTCGATGACCTCATAGACGCCGAGACGGCCCTTGTAGCCCTCGCCCCGGCACTCGGGGCAGCCGACCGGGCGGAAAACGCGGGCGCCCACGGCGATGGCGCCGCCCGTCATCTCGCTGTCGGCCGCAGTGGCGACGTCCTCGCGACGGCAGTGCGGGCAGAGACGGCGCACCAGACGCTGGGCGATCAGGCCGGCCAGCATGGGCGCCAGCAGATAGCGTTCGACCCCCATGTCGATCAGCCGGGTCACGCTGCCGACCGCCGTATTGGTGTGGAGGGTCGACAGCATCAGGTGGCCGGTCATGGAAGCGCGGACCGCCACCTCGGCCGTCTCGTGGTCGCGGATCTCGCCGACCATGATGACGTCGGGGTCCTGACGCAGGATGGCGCGCAGGCCGCGTGCGAAGGTCAGGTCGATCTTCGCGTTGACCTGCATCTGGCCGATGCCGTCCAGCGCGTATTCGATCGGGTCCTCGACCGTCATGATGTTGCGGCGGCGGTCGTTCAGCCGGGTCAGGGCGGAATAGAGGGTGGTGGTCTTGCCGGAGCCCGTCGGGCCGGTGACCAGGATGACGCCGTGCGGCCGGGTGATCATCCGCTCGAAGGTGTCGAGATCCCGCTGGCTCATGCCGAGTTGGGCGAGGTCGAGCGAGGTCGAGCCGCGATCCAGCAGACGCAGGACCACTCGCTCGCCGTACTGGGACGGAATGGTCGAGACGCGGACGTCGACGTCCAGCCCGCCGATGCGCAGGGTCACCCGGCCGTCGTGGGGCACCCGCTTCTCGGCGATGTCGAGCCGGGCCATGACCTTGATGCGGCTGACCAGCAGGGGAGCCAGAGCCCGGGCGGGTTCGAGGACTTCCTTCAGCACGCCGTCGACGCGGAAGCGGACGACCAGCCGCTTTTCCTCGGCCTCGATATGGACGTCCGAGGCGCCGTCGCGGATGGCCTGGAGCAGGAGGGCGTTGATCAGGCGGACGACGGGGGCGTCGTCGCGGCTGTCCAGCAGGTCGTCGACGGCGGCGGCGTCTTCGGCCAGGGCGGCCAGGTCCTCGTCGGCGGCGGCGTAATCGGCGGCGGGCGCGGCCTCGTCGCCGGTCTGTTCGCGCAGGACCGCGTCGAAGCGGGCGTCGTCCACGGCCTCGAAGGCGATGTCGGCGCCGGCCACGCGGCGCACTTCCAGCAGGGTCTGGAGCGACGCCGAGCGGCGGTGCAGGCAGACCGGACGGCCCTCTCCGCGCAGGATCATGGCCCCGTGCCGCCGAGCGAAGCCGTAGGCGAGGGAGGGCGTATGTAATGTGTTTTCGACCAAACTCATCCCTCCCTCCGTTCACCCCAGCGAAGGCTGGGGTCCAGATGGAGTGATGGTTGGCAGGCGTGGGTCACCAGTGCGTCGCCCATGCCGACGGTGTTCGTGATCTGGACCCCAGCCTTCGCTGGGGTGCACGGGGAGAGAGGTACGAGGCTCATTGGAGAATGCCGAGGGTCACGTCGACGACGCCGTCCGAGGCGCCGCGCCGGATGTTGACGCTGGACAGGGTGGCGCCCGACGCCTCCAGCGAGGCCAGCCACGGGATGACCGCGTCATAGCGGGCGCCGGTGACCGAGACCTCGGCCGTCGTGTCGTCGCCGGTCACGGTCGGGATGATGCCGAAGGCGGCGGCGTGAGTGGGGATGGCGGCCTGAAGCGGGCCCGACAGGCCTGAGTTGGAGGTGGGGACCACGCCGCCTGCCGCGCGGACATCGACCATGACCTGTTCATAGGCGGCGATGCGGCCGATGGCGGTCTGGCGCGCGTCCAGCAGGGGACGGATGACGCCGAGCCACAGGACGGCGACGACGATCAGTCCGCCGAGGAAGGCGATCATGATCTGCTCGCGGCGCGAGCGGCCGGCCATCCAGACGGCGGCCTGGTCGAAGGCGGGGGACCTCATCCGGCGCCTCCGGGCGTGACGTTGATGGTGGCGTTCAGGCCGTTGGTCGCCTGGGCCGCGTCGACGGCGGCGGGGGCGCCCGTCGCGGTCAGGCCCGAGGCGTTAAGCGCAGCGATGGCGCGGTCCAGGGTCGCGGCGTCCGAGACGGCGACGCCGAGATCCAGCGAGCCCGGCGCATAGACGGCGCTGTTGAAGGCCACGGCCCCTGCGCCGGGCAGTGCGCCGGAGGTCTGGGCCATCAGCCGGGTGAAGGGACGCACGCCGCCGGACGCCGAGGGCAGGATGCGGTCGGCGGCAGCGATCAGATCGTCCTCGGCCGCGATCTGGGGCGCGACGGCTTGCAGCACGGCGCGGGCCTCGGCCTCCTTCTTCTCCGCCATGTTGTGCAGGAGGAGGGCGTCGATCCCGAGGATGCCGATGTGGGCCAGGACGCCGATCCCGGCGACGAGGGCGATGGTCTTGGCCGCATTCGGCGCCCCGACACGGGTCGCGGCATAGGGGCCCTGACGCAGGTCCAGCGGCGGCAGGACGGCGACCGTCTCTCCGCCCAGACCGAACAGGGCCGCTTCTTCCTCGACGCCGTCGGCCAGGGCCTCGGGCAGGGGATCGCCGAACGACTGGATGCGCGGTCGATCGGCGGCGGCCCAGGCGGTGTCGAGCATGGCGGTGGGGGCCGCGAAGCCCGCGCCGTTGTCGGTGCGGACCAGGGCCCGCTCGCCGTCCGCCTTCACGACCCAGGCGCCCGCCGACGGCATGGGCAGTGTCAGGGCGTCGGGCAGCAGGATGGCGGGCTCCAGCGCCGCCTCGTCCAGCATGGCGATCCACGACGCCATCTTGGTATGACGCACGACCCCGGCGACGTGGCGGCGCGGCGCCACCTCCATGCCCAGGGCGAAATGCAGGGTGGCCAGGGGCTCGCCCACCGCGTCCTCCAGCGCATAGGCCAGGTTGGCCAGACGCGCCGCGCGGGTCGGGAAGGGCAGATCGACCGTCAGGGTCAGGACGTCTTCCGAAGGGACCAGAACCGTCGTCGGACCGGCATAGGACCGATCAACTGCTATGATTCTGTCATCAACGATGCGCCATAAGCCCCTGCTCGGAAGGTTCGATCTGGCGGGGCGGCCGAGCATTGGCGAAACTCAATAGAATGACGTGGCCGGAGCGGATGACGCGGTCTATAGCAGCGAAAACAAGCCTGTCGCCACTGGCGCTACCGTTAAGAAAAAGTGTCATGATTACTTTGTTCAACCGTCACAAGCGTGGCCGTGATCTTGCATCGCGGCGCGCGGGCCTGACACTGGTCGAGATGATCGTGGTGCTGGCGATCATCGCCGTGGTCGCCGTCCTGATCGTGCCGAACGTCATCGGCCGCCCGGACGAGGCGCGGGTGACGGTGGCCAAGACGGACCTGAAGACCATCGCCACGGCCCTGCGGATGTACCGGCTCGACAACGGCGACTATCCGACGACGCAGCAGGGGCTGGAGGCGCTGGCCAGCCGCCCGACGACCCCGCCGGAGCCGCGCGCCTATCCGGCCGAGCCCTATCTGACCGAGGTCCCGACCGACCCGTGGGGCAAGCCCTATGTCTATCGCAGCCCCGGCACGGGCGGCGCCTACGACCTGCTGTCCTACGGCAAGGACGGGCGCGAGGGCGGCGAGAAGCTGGACGCCGACCTGACCGAACGCACGCGCTGAGCATGAGTGTCGGGGGACACGTCTTCAAGCGGCGGTCGGGGATGACCCTGGTCGAGATCCTGGTGGTCCTGGCCATCGTGGGCGTGATGGCGGCCGTCGTGACCCTGGGCGTCGGCGCGGCCGATCGCGGCATGGGCGTCGAGACCGAGGCCAACCGTCTGGCGGACCGGCTCAGGCTGGCGGCCGACGACGTGCTGGTGACCCGGCGTCCCCTGAGCCTGTCGTTCGACGGCGAGGGTTATGTCTTCACGCGTGGCGATGAAGCGGCGACGGGCGTCGTGGATGCGCTGGCCGAGCGTCATGCGTTTCCGGCGGGCGTGCGGATGGTCGGGCTGGGCCTCGCCTCGCCCGTGAGCATCGATCCCGACGGGGCGGCGCCGGTCGCGGCCTTCGGTCTGACCAAGGGGGATCAACGGTGGCGCGTGACCTTCGACGGGCTGAACGCCGTGGTCGAGCCGGTGACGGAAGAGGTCCCGGCATGAGGCGCCCCCGCAAGCAGGCTGGATACTCCCTGATGGAGGCGCTGGTCGCCCTGTTCATCCTGGCCATCGCGACGGTCGGCCTGACCCGCGCGACCCAGGCCCATGTCGACGGCGTGCGGGGTCTGGAACAGCGGGTCGTGGCCCAGTGGGTGGCCGAGAACCGGCTGGTCGAGCTCAATCTGGAAGGTCCGGTGCAGACGCCGGACGTCTCCGTCGTTCGCATGATGGAGCGGGACTGGGACGTGCGGGTCCAACGTCGCAACACCGACGATCCGGACCTGGTCGCCGTCGAGGTGGCCGTGGCGCCGGCGGGCGGTCAGGAGACGGTGCGTCTGTCCGGCTTCGTCGATCGGGGAGCGACGGCATGACCCCCGAACGCAGGGAAGAACTGATCCTCCGGACCGTCAGCGTCGTCGTGGTCGGATCGCTGGCCGTGGCGCTGGCCGGGCTGACCTGGCGGCTGGTCGGCTGGGACGACGGCCGGACCGAGGTCGCCGTGGCCGACGGTCTGCCGCCGCTGGGTGGAGCCGCCGCCATGCCCGGCGCCGACGCCGATGTGGCGCGGATCGTGTCGCTGGCGCCGTTCGGCGGCGCGACGGCGACGGTCGGCGGCCTGTCCGGATCGACCCTCGGCCTGGTGTTGAAGGGGATCATCTCGGCCTATCCGCCCAGCGCCTCCACCGCCCTGATCTCGGTCGGCGAAGGCCCGGCGACCATCTACGGCGTGGGCCAGACGCCGGTCGGGGATGCAGTGATCGAATCCATCGAGGTGGACCACGTCGTCCTGACCTCGGGCGGCACGCGCCAGCGCCTCGACTTCCCCATCCCCGTCGTCGCCGATCCGGCCGCCGCCGCCGCGCCCGCAACGCCCGGTGCGGGGATCACGGTGACGCCCGCCGTTTCGGCCGCGACGCCGCCTCCGCCCCCGGCCGCGGCGCCCGCATCCGGCGCCGCTCTGGCCGCTCAGCCTTCCGGCCCCGCCGCCGCTCCCGCCGCCAATGTCGCGGCGGCCGCCGCCGGAGCGGGTGTCACCGCCACCGCCTCCGGCTACCGCATCGGCCCCAACCCCTCCGCCGAGATCCGCCGCTTCGGTCTCCAGCCCGGCGACGTGATCGAGACCCTGAACGGCGAGGCCGTGGGCGTCGCGGGTCTGGATGCCGCCCTCATCGAACGCGCGCGGGCCGCCGGTCAGGCGCGGGTCGTCATTCTTCGGGAAGGCCGCCGCCTGACCGTCAACCTCCCCCTTCGCTAGGAGCCCGGCGTGAAGAAGTTCCTCCGCCTGTCCACCACCAGCGTTCTGGCGCTCAGCATGGTCGCCGGGCCGGTCGCGCCCGCCTCCTTCGCCCAGACCGTCGCCCCGCCGCCCGCCGCCATGCAGGACGTGGTCATCAACATGCGCGGCGCCGACATCAAGGACGTCGCCGAACAGGTCAGCCGCATCACCGGCCGCACCCTGGTGCTGGACCCGGCCGTCCAGGGTCAGGTCAACGTCGTCTCGGCCGAGCCTCTGAGCCGCAACGGGGTGTGGGAGCTGTTCCTGTCGGTGCTGCGGACCTCGGGCTTCGCGGCGGTGCGGAGCGGCAATGTCTGGCGCATCGTGCCCCAGGCGACTGTGGTCCAGAGCGGGGCGTCGGAGACCGGCGCCGCCAGCTCCAACCAGCAGATCGTGACCCGTCTGGTCCGCCTGCGGAACCTGCCCTCGGATCAGGCCGTGCGCGCCCTGCGTCCCCTGGTGTCCTCCTTCGGCGCCATCGAGGCCCTGACCGAGCCGAACGCCGTGGTCGTCACCGACTATGCCGAGAACATCCGCCGCGTGCAGCAGCTGGCCGCCAGCCTCGACGCTGGCGGCGGCTCGTCCTTCGACAGCATCGCCCTGCGTCACGCCTCGGCGACCGATGTCGCCGCCTCGGTCAGCGCGCTGCTCGGCTCCGACGCCGGTGGGCCGCGCGTGACGGCCGACGAGCGGTCCAATGTCCTGCTAATCCGCGGCGACGCCGCCGACCTGGCCCAGGCCCGCTCCATCGTGGCGGCGCTCGACACGCCGGGCGGGGCGACGCCCGTGACCCGCGTGGTGCGCCTGAGGAACTCCGACGCCGAGTCGATCACCGAGATCGTGCGCGGCCTCCTGGGTGGCGAACCGTCCGCGACCAACCCGGTGGCCCGCTCGCTGCGCAGCACGACGGGACTGGCCAGCCTGAGCGCCTCCAACCGCGACACGGCGGGCCAGACGGCGGCCGCCCTGACGTCCGGCGCCGGCGCCACGACGCCCCAGACGACCTCCGGGTCGGCGGCGACGCGGACCGAGGCCTTCACCCTGGACGGGGTGACGGTCCAGGCCTCGCCGCAGCTGAACGCCGTGGTCATGCGCGGCCCGCCCGCGACGGTGGACATGCTGGAAGACGTCATCGGCCAGCTCGATCTGCGTCGCGCCCAGGTGAAGATCGAGGTCGCCATCGTCGAGATCACCGGCGAACTGGGCGAACAGATCGGCGTCCAGCTCGGCTTCGGCGGAGCGGTGCCGGCGGACGGCGTCGTCGGCGGGACCTCGTTCAACAATGCGGGCACGGATCTGGCGACCGTGCTTTCGGCCCTCGGCTATCCGGCCGGGCGTCTCCTGGGATCCGGCCTGTCGCTGGCGGCGGGGTCCGACGGCGACTTCGGCGTCCTGCTGCAGGCCGTGGGCACCAACTCGGCGGCCAACCTCCTGTCCTCGCCCAACCTGACCGTGCTGGACAACGAGCCGGCAGAGATCGTGGTCGGCCAGAACGTGCCGTTCCGCACCGGCAGCTTCGCCACCACCGGCAACTCCACCAACCCCTTCACCACCATCAGCCGCGAGGACGTGGGCCTGACCCTGCGGGTCGTGCCGCGCGTGCATGAGGGCGGGGTGGTCCGGCTGGAGGTCGCGCAGGAAATCTCGGCCCTGGCCCCGACCGCCGTGGTCGGCGCCGCCGACCTGGTCACCAGCCGCCGCAGCCTCCAGACCTCGGTCCTGGCCGATGACGGCGAGACGGTGGTGCTGGGCGGCCTGGTCACCGACGACCGCCAGAGCGCCAACAGCCGCGTGCCCGGTCTGGCCAGCCTGCCCCTGGTCGGCGCTGCCTTCCGCTCGCGCCGGGACAGCCAGACGCGCCGCACCCTGTTCATCTTCCTCAAGCCGACGATCCTGCGCGACAGCGCCGCCGTCGCCGCCGACGCCCAGGCCAGCTACGACCGCCTGCGCGCCGCCGAGCCCCTGCGCCTCGACCCGACCCGGCCCGAGCCCATCGCCCGCGACCCGCGTCTGGCGCCGGAGGTGGACGACGTGTTCTGAGCCATCCGTTTCCGCTCATCCCCGCGAAAGCGGGGACCCAGTTCTGTGGACGCGCGGAAGAAACGCGGGCTCACTGAAATCAATCCCGCGCACCTGTGCCTCTCGAAAGCACTGGGTCCCCGCTTTCGCGGGGATGAGCGGGTTTAAGGGCGGCGCTCGTCGAACCGGGGGATGACGAGGTCGGGATCGGCCTCGGCGCCCTCGGGCGGGCGGGCGACCGGCTGGCGCTGGTCGGTGAGGCGGAGCAGGGGTGCCGTGATCCGCGCCCGCGCCTCCGCACGGCGATAGACCGTCTGGCCGCCGAACAGGGCCGCCGCGCCCGCCAGCGCGCCGCCGAAGAAGATCATCAGGGCCGCGAACGCCCCCTCCCACCAGCGATCCCGGCCATAGACCGCGACCGGCGCATCGACGGCGGCGACCGCGACCGGAGGGCTGGCGGTCGCGGACTCGGCCAGGGTCATCAGGCTCCCGCCGCGCGCCATCATCATCGGCACATTGGCGCGAGGCACGACGGCGTAGGCGCCCCGCCCGGTCCGCATCAGGGCGATGTCCTGATCCAGCAGGGCGGCGCCGAAGTCCTTCAGCAGGGCGTCCGACGAGTACCAGCCGTCGGCGCGGAAGGTGACGAGGCCGTCCACGGCCGGATCGATGGTCAGGTCATAGGACAGAGCCCCGCCGACCACGTCCTGCGCCGCCTCGGCCACCGGCGTGTCGGTGAAGCTGAAGACATAGAACTGCAGCGGCTCGGCGGCGGCCGGGATCGGCGCGGTCGCCGGCGTCTGGGCCGCGACGGGCGAGGCCAGCAGGGTCAAGGCGATCAGGGCGGGGCGGAGCAAACGCATCGGAGGTCTCGATACCACGTCGCGGTCCTTGAGCGCCTTTCGCGACAGGACGATGAATTCACCGGCGGCGTCGTCTAGGATGGCCGCGCGCGGAAGGGCCCGCGTGATTCAGGAGACCGACGTGGTTCAGGTTCCCGGCGCCGCCCGACGCGCCGCCGCCTTTCGTCGAATGCGCGACGCCCGCTCCAGCGAGGTGGCGGAGGACTATGTCGAGATGGTCGGCGACCTGATCGCGGAGACGGGCTCGGCGCGGCTGACGGACCTGGCCGATTGTCTGGGCGTCGCCCCGGCCACGGCGGCCAAAGCCCTGCAACGGCTGCAACGCGACGGTCTGGTCGAGACCAAGCCCTATCGCTCCATCACCCTGACCGAGGCGGGGGAGACGATGGCGGCGGCGTCGCGCGAGCGGCATCGGATCGTCCATGAGTTCCTGATCGCCTTGGGCGTCTCCGGCGAGACGGCCGAGGCCGACGCCGAGGGCATCGAGCACCATGTCAGCCCCGAGACCCTGACCCTGTTCGAAGCGATGACGAAACGGCTCAACAAGGGCGGTTGATTTTCGCAGCCTTTGGACAGAATGTCGCACCTTGAAATTCAGCCTTTGCTGAATTTCAGGCGGAGCGGCGATGACGGCCCTGAGCGACCCCGACAAATCCCTGCCGGAGGCGCACCGGACGATCCCGGTGTGGCGGACGGGCGGGGCCGCGCGTCCGTGGTGGCGGCGGATGCTGGCCTTCTCCGGGCCGGGGTTTCTGGTCGCCGTCGGCTATATGGACCCGGGCAACTGGGGCACCGATCTCGCGGGCGGCAGCCAGTTCGGATACGCGCTTCTGTGGGTCATCCTGGCCTCCAACCTGATGGCCATCTTCCTTCAGGTCCTGTGCGCCCGGCTGGGCCTCGTGACCGGCAAGGACCTGGCCCAGGCCTGTCGCGACCACTATTCGAAGCCGACCTCCATCGCGCTCTGGCTGCTCTGCGAGGTGGCCATCATCGCCTGCGACCTGGCCGAGCTGGTCGGGGCGGCGGTGGCGCTGAACCTGCTGTTCGGCATTCCCCTGGTCTGGGGCGTGCTGATCACCGGGTTCGACGTCCTGATCCTGTTGATGCTGGTCAATGTCGGCTTCCGCTGGCTGGAGGCCATCGTCATCGCCCTGGTGACGACCATCGGCGCCTGTTTCGCCTATTCGATCTTTCTGGCCCAACCCGACTGGGCGGCGGCCGCGCAGGGGGCCTTCGTGCCCAGCCTGCCGGGGGGAGGGGCTCTTCTGATCTCGCTGGGCATTCTCGGTGCGACGGTGATGCCGCATAACCTCTATCTGCATTCCTCCATCGTCCAGACGCGGGCGCACGGGCGCGGGCCGGCCGATCTGAAAGCCGCCATCGGCCACAACACGGTCGACACCATCGTGGCCCTGGGCGCCGCCTTCTTCGTCAATGCGGCCATCCTCGTCCTGGCGGCGGCGGTCTTCTTCAAGGCCGGGATCGAGGTCGACGACCTGCGTCAGGCCCACGAACTGCTGACGCCCGCGCTGGGTGGCGCGGCGGCGACCGCCTTCGCCGTGGCCCTGCTGTGCTCGGGCCAGTCCTCGACCATCACCGGCACGCTCGCGGGTCAGATCGTGATGGAGGGGTTCCTGCGTATCCGCATCAAGCCCTGGATCCGGCGTTTGATCACCCGCTGCATCGCCATCGTCCCGGCCCTGCTGATCGTCTCCGCGACCGGCGGGCGGGATACGGTCCAGCTCCTGGTGATCAGTCAGGTCGTCCTGTCGATGCAGCTGCCCTTCGCCATCTTCCCACTGATGATGCTGACCTCCGACAGGGCGAAGATGGGGCCGTTCGCCAACGGGCCGCTGGTCAAGGTGATCGGCTACGCCATCTGCGCGGTGATCTCGGCGCTGAACGTCTATCTGCTGTGGAGCGTGATCGGGCCGATGTGGCTGGGCGTTCTGGCGGCGGTCATGATCGGCTTCGCGGCCTGGGTCCGGTTCGGCTACCGCGCCCCCGCTATTTGACGAAGGCCCCGCCGCGCACCGCCCCGGTCTTCAGGTCCAGGCGCAGACTCAGACCCTGAAAGCTGTCGGCGACGACTTCGTCGTCCTCGACCCGCATGGCCACGAAGGCGTCCTGACCCTCGCCCTCTGGCGGATGGGCGATCCAGCGACGACGGCCGGTCGAATGCAGACGCACAATGGCGCCGCGCTCGGTCTCGGGCGCGGTCAGGCCGTGCAGGATCAGGCGGTCGCCGTCGGGTAGATCGATCTGGCTCATGGAAGCGGAATGGGGTCGGAGAAGCTTTCGGCCGGGATCAGTTCCAGGAGCTGAACCTGACGCCCTCCGCCCGGCTGATCGAAGGCGGGCGCGGCGATGCCGATCTTCATCAGGGTTCCGGCGGGCACGGTGACGACGGAATAGAACTCGGCCGTGTTCTGGGGCGGCAGGGCCATCTCGGCCTTCACGGCGGCGGAGGAGGCGGGCAGGGTCGCCGACATCCAGGCTCCCAGCCGGTTCGCCCCGCCGCCATAGGCCCGGTACAGGGTCATGACCCGGTCGCTGCGAACCTCCTGCACCGTCCCGACCCAGGCCTCGACCACCACGGCGGGGGCGGCGACGCCGTAGACGGAGGGCCCGGCGGCGGGCGTGGCGCATCCGGCCAGCCCAAGAGTGATGGCCGCCATCGCCATCATCACAGGCGTCAGCAGCCAGGCGCGCGCGCGATTGCGGATCGTCGTCATGGTCGTCTCCCCCGAGTCTCGGGGGAAGCTACGCTCGAACCCTAGTAGACGTCTCGCCGGTAACGCCCGTTTTCGACCAGATCGCGCAGGGCCTCGGCGCCGAGCACGGTCTCCAGCGCCGCGTTCACCCCACCGGCCATGCCTTCCAGACTGCCGCAGACATAGATCGCCGCCCCACGCCCGACCCAGTCGCGGACCGCTTCGGCCTCGGCTTCGATCACGGCCTGGACATAGCGGCCGTCGCCGGCGTCGCGCGAGAAGGTGCGATCCAGCCGGGTCAGGACGCCGTTCGTCCGCCAGGCCTGAAGCTCTTCGTCGTGGAAGCGGTCGTGGGCTGAGGTGCGCTCGCCGAACATCAGCCAGGCGCCGGCGGTCGAGCCTTGGACCGCGCGGGTCTTCAGGTGCGAGCGGAGCCCTGCGATCCCCGTGCCGTTGCCGATCAGGATCATCGGCGTCGCCGCATCCGGCCCGTGGAAGGCGCGGTTGGCGCGGATCCGCATGGGGGCGATCTCGCCGACGTTCAGCGTCTGGGTCAGCCAGCCGGAGGCGAGGCCCGGCGTGCCGTCCGGCCGCTGCATCAGCCGGATCAGGAACTCGGCCCGCCCATCCGAGGGCAGGGAGGCGACGGAGTATTCGCGGTGGGCCAGACCGCCCTCGGGCGCGGGGACGCCGATCTCGGCGATGTCGCCCGCCACCCATTGCAGGACGCCGTCGACCGGCTCGAACGCCAGATGCCAGGCGCCCTCGCCGGGGCTGCCGGGGTTCAGCAGGCGACGCTCGACCAGACGCCAGTGGGCATAGGACGGCGGGGCCCAGTCGGGGGCGGCGACCGATCCGGTCAGGCGGCTGAGCTCGCCCTGCCAGTGGCGAATGGCGGCGGCGTCACCGTTGTCCACCTCGACCGCGTCGAACAGGGGCGAGGCGCCCGCCGACTTCAGCCAGCCGTCCAGCGCCCGGCCGAAGCCGCAGAACTCCGCATAGGTCCGGTCGCCCAGCGACAGCAGGCCATAAGAGACGTCGGACAGGTTCGCGCCCCCGGTCATGACCTTCCGCACGAAGCCCGAGGCGCTGTCGGGCGCATCGCCCTCGCCGGTGGTGGAGGCGATGAACAGCACCCGCGCGGCCGTGGTCAGGTCGACGGGTTCGATCTCGGCGAAGGATTTGATCTGGGCGACCTGGCCCGCGTCGGCGAAGGCCCTGGCCGTCATCCCCGCCAGTTCGTCGCCGAAGCCGGTCTGGCTGGCGACGGCGATCAGGGTCGATCCCGGCTGGGCGGCGGGCGCGGGCTTGCTGCGAAACCGCCAGACGGTCCAGCCGGTGAAGGCCAGCCAGATGACTACTGTCGCGGCGGCCCACAGCAGACGCACGGGATCGTCGATCACGCCTCTTCCTCGTCCATCATGGCGACGAAGGCGGGGGTCAGGTGTTCGACCATGCCCGCCTCGGTGCGGACGACGATCTGGGCGGCGAGGCCGTGGGCGGTCGCGAGGGCCAGACCCTCTTCGGCGCCCAGCACGGTCAGGGCGGTGGCCCAGCTATCGGCGGTCATGGCGCTGGCGTGGAAGACGGTGACGGAGGTGACGCCGTTGTCGATCGGACGCCCGGTGCGGCCGTTCAGGGTGTGCGGATAGAGATGACCCTCATGTTCGAAGGCGCGCCGCCAGTCGCCGGAGGTGGCCACGGCGATGTCCACCAGCGCCGCCACGGTGCGGGCGGAGGGGGCGCCTGGCGGTTCCTCCAGACCGATCCACCACGGCTGGCCGTCAGGTTTCACGCCCAGACCGCGCATCTCCCCGCCGATCTCGACGAGGTGGGAGGTCGCGCCCAGACGGCTCAGGGCCTCGGAGACGCGGTCCACGGCATGGCCCTTGGCGATGCCGGAGAAGTCGAGCTTCATCCCGCCCGGCTGGACCGCCCCCCGCGCATCGCGGTTCAGGCGCAGCCTCCGCCAGCCGCTGACCGACAGGGCGGCGGCGATCTCATCCTCCGGCGGCACGGGCGAGCCGATGCGCGGTCCGGGCGGGCCGAACCCCCACAGATCGACCAGGGCGCCCAGCGTCGGATCGACCGCTCCATCGGTGTCGTCGGCCAGATCCATCGACGCATCCAGCACCGTCCAGAAGGCCTGGGACAGGGCCCAGACCCCGGCGGGCGCGGCGTTGAACCGAGAAATCTCGCTGGTCGGTTCCCAAGGGCTGAACACCGCGATCACGGCGTCCAGTTCGGGCTGGATGACGGCCAGCAGAGCGGTCTCCGTCACCCCGGCGGGGGCGACGGCGCCGACCGACCAGCTCGTGCCCATGGTCTCGCCCTTGAGGCGCAGGACCTCGTCGCCCGGGGGCCGGGACGGCGGGGCGCTCATGGGCGGGATCAGGACGCGGGTCGCCGACCGCTCGTCCGCCTGGCGGAGGTCGAGCGGCGGCGGGGCGCCGCGCGAACCGCGAAGGCTCAGGGCAGGACCTGCAGGACGACGGTGTAGGCGGCCGAGTTGGCCGGCGGGCCGTTGCGGCCGCCGCCGGCCGGGGCCGACGGGTCGCGCCACGAAGTGTTGACCCAGTACATGCCCGCTTCCGGCCAGGTGACGGAGACCTTGCCCTCGGCGTCGGTCTTGACCGTCATCTCTTCCGGGTTGTCGCGATACTGCAGGCCGCCGCGCGCCACGATGATGTCGGCGTCGGCGTAGGGCTGGCCGTCGCGCAGGAACTGGAAGGTTCCGGCCTCGCCCGCGACCAGGTCGTTCGGGTGGGTGACGGGCACCATCTCGATGCCCACGCCGGTCGGGGTGAAGACGGTCTCGGTCGGATTGCCGAGCGTCACGAAGGTCTCCAGCCGGTTGGCGCTGAAGGCCGAGACGACGTCGGTGGCGCCGGCCGGGATGTTGGCCGCCATCTCGGCCTGCGGACCGCGCCAGCGACCCTGTTCGCCGTTCAGCATCCAGCTGGCGTTCATGCCGGCCGAGGCGTTGGCGATCTTCCAGGTGCCGGGCTTGTTGATCTCGACGTCGAAGGTCGTGCGATAGGCACCCTGCATCAGGTTGGCGGCCGCGCCGGCCGAGCCGTCCGGGGCGGTGATCTGCAGCGACTGCGGCGTCAGGCGCAGCGGGGCGTGGTCGGCGATGAAGACGCCGTTCGAGGCGCCGGCGTCGAACGACACCCAGAAGCTGTCGCCCGACAGGACGGTGTGCGACGGCATCAGCCAGCCGCGGTGGGCGCTGGCCGACATGGGCGCGGCGACGGCGGCGAGGACGGCCAGGGCGGGCAGGATGAACTTCTTCATGTCAGGCGATCCTTAGCGGGTGACGGCGACGCGCACGGCGCCGAGTTCGGAGGTTCCGGTGGCGGTGGCGTTGTTGGCCGCGCCGCCCCAGGTGAAGGGCACGCGGACCAGTTCGCGGCCGCCCTGTTCGCGGGCCGCCTCGACGACGACGTTGTAGCTTCCGGCCGGCAGGGCGTTCATGCGGGCGGCCGCGGCGGTGATGGTCTGGCGACCCGGCGCGCGGGTCGGGCCGGTCACGCCGTCGATCGGCAGGGTGGTCGCGCGACCGCCCTTCCGCCACCAGGTGCGGATGTCCTTCAGATACTGTTCGCCGTCGCCCTCGCCGCGCGCCGTGGCGCCGGCCTCGTACCACAGCGCGATGGTGTGCATCGGCGCCTGGTCGGCGGCGCGCTCGATCCACACGGCGACATAGGGGCGGTGATAGGCGGCGGTCCGGATCGTCGGCACCTCGACCGTCACCGTCAGGTCGGCGGCCAGGGCGGGGGCGGCGACCGAGGCAGCGCCGGCGGCCAGGATCAGGGGCAGAGTACGCATGATGGAACTCGTCAGTGGATGAAGATGAGGGCGATGATGACGGGGACGGCGATGCCCAGACCGACCAGGGGCCAGGTCGAGGCGCGGTTCCTGGCGTGCAGCCACAGAAGGGTCAGGCCGGTGATCGTGAAGACGATGCAGGCCACGGCGAAAACGTCGATGAACCAGTACCAGACCGGGCCGGTGTCGCGTCCCTTGTGCAGGTCGTTGACGTAGGCGATCCAGCCGCGCGTCGTCGTCTCGTGCACCGCCTTGCCCGTGGCGCGGTCGATGGTCAGCCAGCCGTCCGAGCCGGGGCCTTTCAGGGCGACATAGATCTCGTCGGACGCCGTCTCGGTCGGCTTGCCGGCGATGGAAGCCTTGAACTCCGACGAGGCCCAGCGGGCGATGGCGTCGGGCACCGGGTCGGTCGTCTCTTCGGGGAAGTCGGACAGGCGTGCCAGCAGGGGCGCGGGCAGGGTGGCGGTCGTCTCGACCGTCACCGGATCGGCCGGGATTTGCCCTGCGTGGTTCAGGGTGATGCCGGTCACCGCGAACAGCAGCATCCCGGCCAGGGACAGCCCCGCCGAGATCCAGTGCCAGCGGTGCAATTCCTTCAGCCAGAAGGCGCGCGCGCCGTTCATCGAGCGCGCCTTGGGGGCGGGCTTGTCGACAGGTTTTGCGGCGGCGTCGGTCACGCACGGCCTCTGCCATATACTGCGAATGATTTGCAAGAGATCGGACCGGCGTTCCGTCGCCTGCGCGACTTGGGCGACACGGCGAATCCCGGCTGATAGGGTTCTCAAAATCGGCGAGGGAGCATTCGGATGCGGCGTATCGGTCTGGCGGCGGTGATGGCGGTCTGTCTGGCGGGGCCGGGCTGGGCCCAGGTGTCGGATCCGGTGGACGCCGTGGATGTCTTCATCGGCACGGCGGGCAAGGGCCATACCTTCCCCGGCGCGGTCGCCCCCTTCGGCATGGTGCAACTGAGCCCCGACACCGACTATCGCTACTTCCGCCAGTCCTATGATTGGGCCTCGGGCTATCGCCACGACGACCCGACCATCATGGGCTTCTCCCACACCCATTTCTCGGGCACCGGCCACTCGGACCTCGGCGACATCCTGATCACGCCGCAGACGGGCGAGACCATCCGCTGGGACGTCGGCGACGTTGACCAGCCCGGATCGGGCTATCGCTCCCGCTACGACAAGGCGTCGGAGACCGCCGAGCCCGGCTACTATTCGGTGCAGCTGACCGACACACCGGTTCTGGCCGAACTGACCACCGGCGTCCGCACCGGCCTGCATCGCTACACCTTCGCCCCCGGAGAGCGGGCGCGCGTGCTGCTCGATCTGCGCCACTCCATTTACGACTATCCGGGCAAGGTCCTGTGGTCGCGCATCCGCCTGCATCCGGACGGCACGGTCACCGGCTTCCGCCAGACGCGGGGCTGGGCGCCCGGCCGCCAGGTCTATTTCGCCATGCGCTTCTCCCAGCCCATCGTCGGCCGCGAGATCCAGAACCGCGAGACCGACATTCCCTACAACGGCTTCCGCCAGCCGGGCCGGGCGCTGGACGATCGTCAACAGGTTCAGGGCCGCGCGCTGGAGGCCGCCTTCGATTTCGGCGTCCTGACCGAACCCCTGGTGGTCAAGGTCGCCATCTCTTCGGTCGACGAGGCGGGCGCCATCGCCAATCTGGAGTCCGAAGGCCGGGGCTTCGACTTCGACGAACAGCGCGGCGTCACGCGGGCGGCCTGGGTCGATGCGCTGGCCGTGCTCGACATCCAGGCCGAGCCGGAGATGAAGATCAGCCTCTACACCGCCCTCTACCACGCCCTGATCGCGCCCTCGGTCCATTCGGACGCCGATGGCCGCTGGCGCGGGCCGGACAATCAGGTTCACCAGGCGGACTTCACCGTCCATTCGACCTTCAGCCTGTGGGACACCTTCCGCGCCGAGCATCCGCTGCTGACGCTCGTCGCCCCGGCCCAGCGCAACGCCGACATGGTCAACTCCCTGATCGCCGCGCAACAGGTCAGCCCCTACGGCATCCTGCCGGTCTGGTCGTTCCACGGCCAGGAGACCTGGACCATGATCGGCTATCACGCCGTGCCGGTGATCGCGGACGCCTATCTGAAGGGCATTCCCGGCATCGACGGCGAGCGGGCGCTGGACGCCATGATCGCGTCCGCCACCTACCGTCCCTACGGAGGCCTGGGCGACTATATGGACCTCGGCTACGTCCCCATCGACCGGGAGCCGGAGGCCGCCTCCAAGACCGTCGAATACGCCTATGACGACTGGACCATCGCCCGGATGGCCGAGCGTCTGGGCCGCCGCGACGTGACCGCCGAGTTCGACCGCCGCGCCGGCTTCTGGAAGAACACCTGGGATCAGGAGACGCGCTTCGTCCGCGCCCGCCTGGCCGACGGCTCCTTCCGCGAGCCCTTCGACCCGGTCGCGATCAACTACGGCTCCGACTACACCGAGGGCAACGCCTGGCAGTATTCCTGGTTCGTGCCCCAGGACATGGCGTCCCTGGTCACCGCGATGGGCGGAGACGAGGCCACGGTCGCCAAGCTGGACGCCATGTTCGACTACGACAATACGGGCCTCGACTACTCCCACGCCGAGGACATCGCCGGCCTGATCGGCCAGTACATCCACGGCAACGAGCCCAGCCACCACTCGGCCTACGCCTATGTCTACGCCGGACAGCCCTGGCGGACCCAGGAGCGTCTGAAGCAGATCGTCGAGAGCCAGTACCACTCCGGCCCGGCAGGCCTCGCCGGCAACGACGACGTGGGCCAGATGTCGGCCTGGCTGATGTTCACGGCCATGGGCTTCTATCCGGTCACACCGGGCTCCAACCAGTACGTCATCGGCCGCCCCTTCACCGAGCGCACGACGATCAACCTCCCGGACGACCGCCGGTTCGTGATCTCGACGGCGGGGCTTCGGGACGACCACCGCTACATCCAGTCGGTCACCCTGAACGGTCGTCCGCTGGAGCGCACCTGGATCACCCATGAGGAGATCGTCGCCGGCGGCGAACTCCACTTCGTCATGGGCGCCGAGCCGAACCGCACCTGGGGCGCGGACGGGGCCGCGCGGCCCTATTCTATGAGCGCGCGGTGATCGCACTCCTCATCGCGGCGGCGCTGGGTCAGGCCGCCCACGCCGCCCCGCCGCCGATCCCGTTGTCCGGCCAGGCCGAGACCGTCCGCCGCTACGACGCCGGAGCGCGTCAGGGCGTGGCCGTGGGTCCGCACGACGTCTATGCGGTGTCCAACTCCACCATCGTCCGTCTCGACAAGGCGACGGGCGAGAAGCGGGCGGAATGGTCGGGCGACCCGGCCGTCTATCCGCATGTGAACTCCTGCACCCTGATCCAGGACGAGCTGGTCTGCGCCAGCTCCAACTATCCCGCCGCGCCGCACGTCAGCACGGTGGAGCGGTTCGATCCCCAGACCCTGGCGCATCGCGGCTCGATCAGCCTGGGTCTCGGGACCGGCTCCATCACCTGGGTCGAGCGGCGCGACGGCGACTGGTGGGCCCTGTTCGCCAACTATGACGCCCGGGGCGGAGAGCCGCCGCGCGATCACCGGCACACGACCCTGGTTCGTTTCGACGACCAGTGGCGACGCAAGGAAGCCTGGGCCCTGCCGACCTCCATCCTCGAGCGGATCGCGCCGATGAGCATTTCCGGCGGCGGCTGGGGACCGGACGGGCGGCTCTATCTGACCGGCCACGACCTGCCCGAACTCTATGTCGTCGCCCTGCCGGACGGCGGCGGCGTCCTGCGCTACATCGAGACCATCGGCATCGAGGCCGAGGGCCAGGCCATCGACTGGGACGAAAGCGCGCCCGGCATGCTCTACGGCATCACCCGCAGCAGCCGCGAAATCCTGGCCATGCGCGTGCCGCTGGATCGATAGTCGCATCCTCATGGCCCCGGACGCGTAGCTTCCCCCATGCTCCTCTTCCTGATCGCCTACCTAGCCGGCGCCCTGACCATCGTCAGCCCCTGCATCCTGCCAGTCCTGCCGTTCGTGTTCGCGCGGGCGGAACAGCCCTTCATCAAGAGCGGCCTACCGCTTCTGGTCGGCATGGCCCTGACCTTCGCGGGCGTCGCCACCCTCGCGGCCGTCGGCGGCGGATGGGCGGTCCAGGCCAATGCGGTGGGGCGCTGGATCGCGCTCGGCGTCATGGCGGTGCTGGGCCTGACCCTGGTCTTCCCGTCGCTGGCGGAGCGCCTGACCCGGCCTCTGGTCGCCCTCGGCTCGAAGCTGACCGAACGGGCCAGCGTGGCCCAGGCCGCCGGGCGATCTTCCATCGGTCCGTCCTTCCTGCTGGGCGTGGCGACGGGCCTGCTTTGGGCGCCGTGCGCCGGTCCCATCCTCGGCCTGATCCTGACCGGCGCGGCGCTGCAAGGCGCCTCGGCCAATACGACCCTTCTGCTGCTCGCCTATGCCCTGGGCGCCGCGACTTCGCTCGCACTCGCCCTGCTGGTCGGAGGCAAGGTCTTCCAGACGATGAAGAAGTCGCTCGGCGTCGGCGAGTGGGTGCGCAAGGGTCTGGGCGTCCTCGTCCTGATCGGCGTCGCCGCCATCGCGCTGGGCCTCGACACCGGCCTCCTGACCCGCATCTCTGCGACCAGCACGGGCGCCATTGAACAGAGCCTTCTGGCCCGCGCAGGCATGGCGTCCCCGGCCGCCACCAACCGTGAAGTCGATGTCGAGAACCTGCCCGACTTCGGCCCGGCGCCGGGCTTTGAGGGCGGCGGGACCTGGATCAACTCCGACCCCCTGACCATCGAGTCCTTGCGCGGCAAGGTCGTGGTCGTCGACTTCTGGACCTACTCCTGCATCAACTGCGTGCGGACCTTCCCCTATGTGCGGGGCTGGGCCGAGAAGTATCGCGACGCCGGTCTGGTCGTGATCGGCGTCCACACGCCCGAGTTCGCCTTCGAGAAGTCCGAGGCCAATGTCCGCGACGCGGTCCGCCGCTTCGGCCTGCCGTATCCGGTGGTCATGGACAACGACTTCGCCATCTGGCGCGCCTATTCGAACCGCTACTGGCCCGCCCACTATTTCATCGACGCGCGCGGCCGCATCCGCCACGTCCATTTCGGCGAGGGCGAATACGACCAGTCCGAACGGATCATCCGCCAGCTCCTGCGCGAGGCCGGGCGCGACCCCGGCGCCGACATGGCCGCGACCCGCAGCGCGGGCGCCGAGATGGCCGGGGGCGGGGAGGTCGGTTCGCCGGAGACCTATGTCGGCTACAGCCGCACGCGCGGCCTGACCTCGCCCGAGACCCCGGTCCGCGACGCCGTCCAGACCTACTCCATCCCGGCGTCGCTCGCCCTGAACCAGTGGGGCCTCGCCGGCGCCTGGACCCTCCGCGCCGAACACGCCGAGGCGACCACCGGCGGTCGTCTCGCCTTCCGCTTCAAGGCCCGCGACCTCCATCTGGTCATGGGCTCGGCCGAGGGGCGTCCCGTCCGCTTCCGCGTCACGATCGACGGCCGCGCGCCGGGCCCCGACGCGGGCGTGGACATCGACGCTGCGGGCGTCGGGACCATCGACGGCCAGCGCCTCTACCAGCTGATCCGCCGGTCCGACGGCGCGGGCGAACACCTGTTCGAGATCGAGTTCCTGGACCCTGGCGCCCAGGTCTTCGCCTTCACCTTCGGCTAGACCTCTAGCCCCCGGACACGGAATCCGGGCAACCACCTCGCTTCGGGGCCGCTTTGTACGCGACCGGAATCGCGTGGGAGTTCGAGTCTTGGGCAGGCGGACGTGGAAGACCTTTCGGGTCGCGGTCCTCTTCGTGGTCCTGGCGGCGGCCGGGGTCCTGACCGTGCTCGCCGTTGTCGGCTCGGCCATCGACGCCCACCAGCGCGAGAAGGAACAGACCCTGGTCGAACTGCGTCTGGCCCGCGCGCTGAAAAGCGTCGGTGAGGATCTGACCGCCAACACCATCTGGGACGAGGCCGTGGTGCGGCTGTCGGGACCTCGCGATCTCGACTGGATCGACCACCACGTCGCCCCCTTCTTCGTCGCCCAGAGCGGACATGAGGCGACGGTGGTCTATGACGGCCCCGGTCGTCTGCTCCGCGTCAGTCTGAACGGCGAGGCGACCGGCGACGACCCCGCCGAACCCCATGCCGCGGCCCTCTCTCCTCTGGTCGCGGACGCGCGCGCCAGATCCGTCGGGCGGGATCGCGCCGCGGTCGCCATGGCGGCGGTGCGCGTATCGACCGGGGTGGTCCAGGTCGCAGATCGCACCTTCCTCGCCGCCGCCTCGACCGTCGTGCGTCACACCGACGATGGTCCCATCCGTGACGCCGACCCCATCGTCGCCTCCATGAAGCCGTTCGAGACCATGATCGCCCCGCTGGGGCCGGAACTCGGGCTGACCCACGCGAGCTACCAGTCCGGCGTCGAACCGCGACTGGGCAGTCATCAGGCGGCGGTGGCGGTCCCGGGGCTGGACGACCAGACCCTCGGCTGGATCGTCTGGACGCCCGAGGCGCCGGGCGCCGCCATCCTGCGTCAGGCCGTGCCCCTGATGCTGGCCCTTCTGGCCGCCACCCTTCTGGCCGCGACCATCCTGTTCCGCCGCGTCGCCGAGGATGTGCGTGAGCTCGGCGAGAGCGAACAGGCCCTGGCCGTGGCGCTCCGCAAGGCCGAAGCCGCCAGCGACGCCAAGTCCCGCTTCCTGTCCAACATCAGCCACGAGCTCCGCACCCCGCTGAACGGCGTGCTGGGCATGGCCGAGATCATCGAGGGCGACCTCCTGACCCCGCAGCAGAAGGACCGGATGGTGGTGCTGAAGGAGGCCGGCAAGGCCCAACTCAGGCTCATCGAGAACCTCCTGACCGCCATGCGGCTTCAGAACGAGGCCGTGACCCTGACCCCCGCCGCCTTCGTTCCCGACAAGCTGCTGAAGCGCGTCGTCGGCGACTATCGCGCCACTGCGATCGCCAAGGGGCTGAAGCTGAAGGTCGAAGCCCAGACGCCCACCGCGCGCCTCGGCGACGAGGATCAGATCGCCCGCCTGATCGAACCGATCCTCGACAATGCCATCCGCTTTACGGCGTCGGGCACGGTCACCGTCCGCTCCCGCGAGACCGCCCGCCGCCTCGTCGTAGAGGTTCTCGACACTGGCCCCGGCATGGACCCGGGGACGGCCCAGACCCTGTTCACCGCCTTCACCCAGGGCGACGAAACCTCGACCCGCGCCACCGACGGCGCCGGTCTGGGCCTCGCCATCAGCCACGGTCTGGCGACCCTGATGAACGGTCGGATCGAGGTCGAGAGCAAACCGGGGGAGGGCAGCCTGTTCCGTGTGACCCTGCCGCTGTCGGCCGCCGGCTAGGGCGCCTTTCGTCAAACAAAACTTTTTGTTCGACGTCGAAATTCCGATTGGGTCAGCGTGGGCGGGACCCGGCCCGTCGCGAACCTGCCCAAGTCCGAAGCGCCCCTATACTTCCCAGTCACCGTTCGCGGAGAGGGCGAACACCGGATTTTTCGTCCGTTTCGTCCGTTTCGTCACCATGAACGACGTCATGACGAACGGACGAAACCCCGCAGCACATTGGCCTCGGTCGATAGCACCAGCCGTTCGATGTCGATCCGCTTCGGCTCGGCGAACATGATGAAGTAGTATTTCATCTGCTCGGACCACCAGTAGCCGGGGCAGTTGTCGCCCTGGGTCATCGGCCGGGTCGAGATGTCGCGCAGCGCCGTATAGCCATAGGCCGCCTTCGAGGACGCCTTCATGTTGCGATAGTGGGTGGCCGTGATGGCGCGATAGCGGTCGTTCCGGTCGTGCTGCCACAGGTTCAGCGCCGCGTCGGCGACCTCGGGCCGCAGGCCCGTGCGCAGCGTCCGGGGCTGGGCGGTTGTGACGTCGGTCGATTCCGGCACGATCAGGAACCGCGCCTGCATCGTCTCGTAGGTCTTGAGGAAGTCGTCGCCCTCGGCCTTGAACCCGGCCTGGCCCAGCAGCCCGGCCAGATAGGCGCCCAGCACCGTCTGGGAGGTGTTGGTGACCTCGCCGGTCTCATAGTCGACCATCGGGAACCACAGCAGACCCTCGTACCGCTTGCCCTGATGGTCGATCATGGCCTTCAGGCACTCTTCGGCCGCCAGCTTCAGCTCTTCGTCGCCGAACAGCTCCCAGGCGTCCCACAGGTATTCGTAGAAGCTGTCGGCATAGACGTCGATCGAGGCGTTCCGGCTGATGAACTGGCCCGTCTCCGCATGGATGTTCGCCGCCATCAGGCCGATGGGGGAACGCATGTTCAGGGCGTGCATCATCGCCTTCTTGGCGGCGGCGAAATAGCGTTCATCCCCGGTCAGCTCGCCCAGCACCCCGAACTCGGTGATGTAGGTGCCGATCTCCGCCAGGTTGGTTTCCGGATCGCGCACCGCCCCGGTCTTCAGGTTCACATAGCGATAGGGCAGGCCGTGGGGCGAGGCGTCGAAGGCCTTCAGCAGCCGATCCGCCAGATCCTGCGCCTTCTCCAGCAGCACCCGATCCTCGCAGGCCAGGAAGGCCGACAGCAGCCCGCCGACCAGCCGGATATTGGTCTCGAACACCTGGGCGTAGCCGTCGATGTCGAAGCTCAGATTGGCCTTCACCCAGTCGACCCCGGCCTGGAACTCCTCGTCCAGCTCCATGATCCACAGGGTGTCCAGCGCCTCGACCAGCGACAGGCCCAGGTCGTGCCCCTGGATGAAGAAGGACTGCGACGTGCCCGAGACGGGATTGATCTCGTCCTTGCCCCAGGCCTTCTCGACATAGTGGTCCCAGGCCCATTTGAACTCGGCCTTCACATCGGCCCCCAGGGCCGCCCAGTCCTCGGACTTCGCGAAGGCGGGCAGGGGCGCGAGACCGGCGAACAGACCGCCTCCCGCAAGGGCCAAGGCCGAACGACGGTGCAGGGACAGGGTTCTCATCGTCGGGCTCTCCGATTCAACAGGCCGCCATCCTGCCGCCCGTCGAACCCCTCTGACAATGGCCGCCTATCCGTACTGCTCGGCCAGCCGCTCGGCGGCCTCGCCGATCAGATCGACCGGCAGCGGCTCCTTGTGCGGAAAGATCAGATTGCCCTTCGGCCCGCGATAGGGCGCCAGCCGGGCCATCAGCGCCTCCGGCCCCTCGACCGGCGGATAGACCCCGACGTGCTTCTTGAAGCCCGCGAAATAGAAGAAGACCCGGCGCAGGCGGTAGGCCGGCATCTTGTAGCTGACGCATCGTTCCGCGCCCGCGACCCGTCGCTCCACCTCGGCCTGGATGGCCTGGAGCCGCTCGCGAACCTCCGGCTCGGCGGCGGCGATCAGATCGTCGTGGGTCGGTTCGCTCATAGTCCGATGTTCGCATGTGACGACGTTAAGGGAAGGGGCGATGTTGACCGCCCCGATCCTTCGGGATTCCGGCTTGGTGACGCCGCCCGCCCGGCCTAAAAGTCCGGATTGATCGCATAGGGGTTTGCGTTCCGCCGATTAACCCTGTTGGTTGTGTTCAGGGTGGATCCATGGCCGGGCTAGAACAGCTCACGACGCGCGAAAGACAATGCCTGGTGGGTGTCGCACAGCACCGCCAGTCGAAGGAGATCGCGCGCGATCTCGGCATCTCCTCCAAGACCGTCGACAAGCATATCGAGACCGCCTGCAAGAAGCTGGGTGACGTGACCCCCGTTTCTCATCCAGCCATAACGAGAGTCCTTTGGTGATCTGAACTGGGGTTGGTGGGGTTGGCAAGAGGCCGGTCAGCGCAGCCTCCAACCAGCGCAGCGGACCGGCCGATCTTTCCGCTGAGCGCATCTGCGTAGGCCTGCGGCGTCAGCCAGCCGAGCTTCGAGTGCGGCCGGGTTTCGTTGTAGTCGCGCCGCCAGGTTTCGAGCACCGCACGGGCGTGCGGCAGGGATCGGAACAGCGTCTCGTTCAGCAGCTCGTCACGCAGACGGCCGTTGAAGCTCTCGTTGAAGCCGTTCTGCTGAGGCTTGCCCGGCGCGATGTAGTGCCAGCCCACACCGGCGTCGTCGGCCCAGGCCAGGATGGCGTTGGACGTGTATTCCGTGCCGTTGTCGCTGATGATCGTCTCGGGTCGCCCGCGTCGCAGGATGATGGCGTCCAACTCGCGCGCCACCCGTCGCCCTGACAGCGAGGTGTCGGCGACGAGCCCGAGGCACTCGCGGGTGCAGTTGTCGATCACCGTCAGGATGCGGAAGCGCCGCCCGTCCGTCATCTGGTCGGACACGAAGTCCAGCGACCAGCGCTGGTTTGCGACCAGAGGAATCTCCAGCGGCCGCCTTGTGCCCATCGCGCGTTTGCGCCCGCCGCGCCGACGCACCGTCAGCTTCTCCTCGCGGTAGATCCGCTGGACACGCTTCTTGTTGACCGCATGGCCCTCGCGCCGGAGCATCACGTGCAGACGTCGATAGCCGAACCGCCGACGCTCCTGGGCCAGGGCCTTCAGCCGATCGCGCAGGGCGCCGTCGTCCGGTCGCGTCGCCTGATAGCGCACGCTCGTCCGGTCCACGCCCAGCACCCGGCAGGCCCGCCGTTCGCTCATCCCGTAAGCCGACTGCAGGTGCGCCGCCGCCGCTCGATGCGCAGCGGGCGTCACCACTTTTTTCCCAGCAGATCCTTCAGCGCGACGTTGTCCAGCATCGAGTCCGCCAGCATCCGCTTCAGCTTGGCGTTCTCCTCTTCCAGCGCCTTCAGCCGCCGGGCCTCCGACACGTCCATGCCGCCATACTTGGCCTTCCATTTGTAGAAGGTCGGCGAGCTCAGCCCGTGCTTCCTGCACAGATCCGCCACCGGAACACCGGCCTCCTGCTCGCGCAGGATCCCGATGATCTGCTCTTCCGTAAACCGTGATCGCTTCATTCTGTCCGTCCTTTCGAGGGGCGGACTCTAGCTATTCGTGGAGGAGTTTCAGGGGGTCACGTCATGGGCGTCGTCTCCCGGCGCGACGCGGCGCTCATGCTCATCGGCGACGGACTGCGGCCCGAACTACGGAATGAACCCGTAGGGGAACCGTCCCGAGTGGCGGAAACGGCCTCGAGCAGCGCCTCCTTGTCGGCGAAAGGAGGCCCCATTGACCCCTACGACATTGGACTGGAACTGGGACTATCTCGAGACGGTCTTCGAGGATCTGGCGCGAACCCCGGCCGAGAAGTCGGCGGTTCTGCACCTGCTCCAGGTGACCCGCGAGATGAGCCCATATCTCTCGAAGCTCGATCTGCTGCGCGAGATTATCTGCATCGGGCTCGTACTGTTGCCCGAGAACGATCGGCCGCCGAACGCGGAACATCTGCGGCCATCGACTATCGCCGCGTCGGGCGGGACCTGCTGATGGTGATCGTCCTGACCTGCGGCATCGCCTTCCTGCTCGCCGGAGCCGTCGGGGCGACCCTGACCATCCAGAAGCTTCTGCAAACGGCTGACCAGGCCCAGCAGACCCGCTGATCCGCCTTCCACAATCAACGCCTGCCACAACCCCCGCCCAGCGGGAGAAGGATGACCCATGCAACGTCGTCAGTACGGCCAGAAGCTGGCCACCGCCCTGTTCGAAACCGAAGACGCCATCGACGCCGCCCTGGAAAAGGCCGCGCACCTGATCGCCGCCATGTCCACCGTGCGCCGTGAAAACGGCCTGTCCGCAGTCCTCGGCAGCGACGCCATGACCGGCGTGACCGGCTCGGTCCGCGCCCTGGGCGAGGCCCGCGACCGGATCGTCGCCGCGCACAACGCCCTGTCCAGCGCCGCGCCGCAGGTCGGCCTGGGCCACGTCGTGATGCAGGGCACCGGCACGGGCAAACCCGAAGACGACACCCGTCCGATGGGTCTCAAGGCCGTCGCCTGAGCTATAGCTCTCGGCGCGTCACAGCGACGCGCCGAGAGGCCCCCGCATGTTCAACGACAACGTCCTGTTCCTGGCGACCACGGCCCAGATCGGCGGCGTCATCCTGAACATCGTCGTCTGCGGCCTGGCCATCTGGAAGGGCGAGCATACCGAGCGGGTCGCCGCGATCTCGATCGTGATCGCCTCCATCCTGTCGCCCCTGGTCCAGAACTGGAACGACTGGACCTCGCCCCAGTGGAACATACTGATCGTGGACGCCGCCAACCTGGCGGTCTTCCTCTATCTGCTGGTTCGGCAGCACCGAATCTGGCTGCTGTTCGGCTGCGCCTTCCAGCTTCTGGCGGTGCTCAGCCACGCCGGGATGTTGATCGATCCGGCCATCATGGCGCGGGCCTATATCTCGACCCTCTACCTGATGTTCTACGGTCTGATGATCGCTTTGGCGGCGGGAATCTGGGAGGGACGTTCTCGTGAAAGGAGAGCGCGAGTTGCGTCGGCCGAAGGGAATGTTCATAGCGTGACGCTATGACCTCCCCCACGCCGAACCCTATCGACATCGCCGTCGGTCAACGCATCCGCGCCGTGCGCGAACTGCGCGGACTGACCCAGACCGACCTGGCCAAGGCCACCGGTGTGACCTTCCAGCAGATCCAGAAATATGAGCGCGGCACCAACCGCGTGTCGGCCTCGCGCCTGATGCTGATCTCCCACGCCCTGGGCCAGCCGGTTAGCGCCTTCTTCGACGCCGACGAGCCGGGCGGCGACGGTCTGGACCTCTTCTCGGTCAGCGGATCGAAGGCCCTGCTCGAGGCCTATGGTCGGATCGAGACGCCGGATCAGCGCCGTATCGTGGTCGCCCTGGCCCGTTCGCTCGCGGGCGAAACGCCGAACTGACACCGCTGTCGTGCGGCGAGGTTCGGCCTCGTCGTCGATCATCCCGGTTGGAGCTTCGGGCGTGGTGAGACGGATTGTCTCTCGCCATTGCGCCTACGCGGGCAGGGGCCTAGGTCAGCGCCACTGTGAGGCCGAATGATCGAACTCCGCTCCCTGCCTGAACTCTGCATCCAACGGCGGAGGGAATCCGCCTGTTCGACCTGCGGCGCGCGCGAGTTCAGCGTCTGCGGCAGCCTGGCGCCCGGCGATCTGGCTGAGCTCGACGCCATCGCCGAACACATCGGACTGCAGGCGGGCGATCCCCTGGTTCACGAGGGCGACGCCGCGACCAGCCTGTTCAACGTCACCTCCGGCTCGATGCGGATCTACAAGTTGCTGCCGGACGGCCGCCGCCAGATCACGGGCTTTCTGTTCACCGGCGACTTCATCGGTCTGGCGAGCGGCGACACCCATGCCTTTTCGGTCGAGGCCATCGAGGACACCTCGCTGTGCCGGTTCCGGAAGAGCGAGTACCGCGCGCTGGCGCGAGAGCGGCCGGCTCTGGAAAGCGCACTGCTGAACCGTGCGGCGCATGAACTGTCGGCCGCCCAGAACCAGATGCTGCTACTGGGGCGAAAGACGGCGCGGGAGCGGGTCGCGACCTTCCTGGTCGATCTGCCCGACCGGGATCCGGCCCGTCCCTCGGTTGGCGGGGTCGTTCACCTGCCCATGACCCGGTCCGAGATCGCGGACTATCTAGGGCTGACCATCGAGACGGTCAGTCGCGAACTGACCAAGCTGAAGACCGCCGGGATCGTGACCCTGTTGTCGCTGCACTCGCTGCGTGTCGAGCAGCCCGAACGACTGCGGGCCATCGCAGAGGGCGTCCAGGAACGATCGGCTCTCAGCGCCTGATCGAGGCGGTCCGTCCCCATCGGGATCGGAGAGTGGCACTGTTTCGAAAAATGGAGTGCCAACGTGCCAACGTGCCAAATCGCGGGCTGCACTGTTCTCGAATTTTCGAGTGCAAGACAGTGCAAGAGCGATCGGCGGTGAGGGCCGCGCTTCGGGTCTATGGACGTGTCAAAGATCGAACCTGATGTGGGAAGGCAGTGTGCGATCCACAAGGCCAGTTAAGGAATAAATTCGGAAGTCAGTCGCCGGCGTCGAACCGCCGAGGTCAGGCGGCAGCCGGGGCGGGGGCGGGAGCCGTCCCTGTTCGATCTCCGCCCGTGTCCTCGGGGATGCGGTGGAGATGCTCGCACAGGGCCAGCGGCGACGAACGGTGGCTGACCAGGATCAGCCCCTGTCCATGGGCGCGTAGACGTCGATCCAGCGACGCCAGAACGCGGGCCTCGGTTGCGACGTCGAGCCCCTCGGTCGGTTCGTCGAGGATCAGCCAGGGCGCGTCGCGCAGATAGGCGCGAGCCAGCCCGAGTCGACGCCGTTCGCCGCCCGAGAGCCGTTGCCCATTCGATCCGATGGGGGCGTCGAGACCCCAGGCGTCGGCGCGGACGCGGTCCGCCAGACCGGCGTCTTCCAGCGCGGCCCAGAGGGTGTCGTCGTCAGCAGGTCCCGAGATCAGCAGGTTCTGGCGGATCGTGCCGTCGATCAGCCGAACGTCCTGAGCGGCGTAGGCGAACAGCGCCCGACGATCCGGGGGCGTCAGAAGCGCGGAGTCCGCCCCGGCCAGCGAGGCGACGCCGGCCTCGATCTCCCTGAGGCCGATCAGTCGTTCGACCAAGGTCGTCTTGCCCGAACCCGAGGGGCCGAAGATCGCGATCCTGGCGGGAGGGGCGAGGGGAGACGCAGTCCTGGTCAGGACGAGGGTGGGCACGGGTCGCTTCGTCTCATGCTTCGCGGGCCCGCCCTCCAACAGCCGGTCCAGTCGCGCCATGGCCTCCTGGGCCGCGCCGTTCTGATGCAGGGCTCCAGCGAGGCCGGCGGCGCTGTCCATTCCCATGACGGTCGCGAGGGCGGCCAGGGCGACCAGCGGAGCGGGCGCTCCGGCGCAGGTCAGGACTACACCTCCGACGGCGGTCGCCGTCATGCAGGCCTGCCAGACCGCGATCCAGCCACCCGCCCTGGCCAGGCTCGCCACGGCGTCGTCGTGCCGGGCGGCGACCGTGGCGACTTCCTGCGTCGCCCAGTCGTCGAGGGCGTAGGCCTTCAGTTCCGGGGCCACGGCTTCGAGCGCCGAGAGCCGATCCTTGAGCGCGCCGACGGCGACCTGAACCTCCCGCCCGGCGGGCTCGGCCAGACGTCTGGCGATCAGAACGCAGCCGAGGCAGGCTACGGCCATCACCAGCAGGAGGAGGCCGCCGGCGAGGGGCGAGGCGAGGGCGGCGAGGATGACGGCGGCAGCGGCGCCGGCGCCGAGGCTCCAGGGCGCGGAGAGCCGCACGAACAGGGTCTGAACGGCGTCGACATCCTGAACCAGACGGGCGGAGACCTCGCCTGAGGACGTGTCGAGCGCCCGCGAGACCGGACCTCTGGCGATGTTGTCGAACAGTTGGGGGCGCAGCCGCGCCAGGGCCTTCAAAGCCGCCTCGTGCCCCGCCACGCGTTCGATGTAGCGGGCGCCCGTGCGCAGGATGGCCAGAAGCCGGATGATGGCGCTGGGCATCATGTAGTTGAAGGCCTGGGCCGCCAGCGCGCCCGCCAGACCGGCCAGGGCCGCGCCGGTGATGAACCAGCCGGACAGACCCAAAAGGCAGACGGCGGCCACGGACACGACCGCCCCAGCGAGCGCGGCGAGACGCAGGCGAGCACGCTGGGCCCGGACCTGGGCGGCGATCAGGGCGCCGATGCGCGTGTTGGCGCTCACAGCCGCACCACCCGGTCGGCGAGGGCGGCGACGGCGGGCGAATGGGTGGCGATCAGGGTGGTGCGCCCCTCGGCGGCCTGACGGATGGCGTCCAGCATGGCGGCCTCGGCCTCGACGTCGAGATTGGCGGTCGGCTCGTCCAGCAGAAGGATCGGCGCGGGCTTCAGGAAGGCGCGGGCGAGGCCGAGACGGCGGCGCTCTCCGCCCGACAGACCGCCCCCGCGCTCGTCGATCCGCCGGTCGAGGTCGAGGGTCAGACCGGCGACGCGGCAGGCGAGGGTGACGCGCTCGGGCGAGGCCGTGCGATCCGCCAGGGCCACGTTCTCGGCCAGCGTTCCGGGCACGATCAGCGGATGCTGGCCGGCCCAGGCGATCTGGCCCGCGAAGCCGTCGCAGGCGCTCAGGCGGGCCTCGCCCACCTCGATCTCGCCGTCGGTCAGCGGCGCCAGACCCAGCAGCAGATGAAGCAGGCTGGACTTGCCCGAGCCGGACGCCCCCACCAGGGCTACGACCTGTCCCGGCCGGACGTCGAGGGTGAAATCCCGCATGACCGGGGCCGCGTCGCCGTAGGCGATGGCGACGTCTCGAAACAGGATGGCGGGCGCCTCAGGACCGAGATCCAGGGCGGGTTTCGGTTCGCTGTCCTCCGTCATCAGCGATGGAGCCGCCGCCTCGGCCGCCTGACGGTCATGGTAGGCGGCGGCCAGACGCCGGATCGGAGCATAGACCTCCGGCGCGAGCGCCAGGACGAAGAAGGCGCGCGCCAGGTCCAGCTGCTCCGGAACCGGGAAGGGCAGAAGCCTCAACAGGTTGAAGCCGCAGTAGACGGCGATCAGGGCCACCGCGAGGGCGGAGAAGAACTCCAGCACGCCGGAGGAGACGAAGGCGATCCGCATCACCTTCGTGGTGCGTCGCTCCAGATCGTTCGACGCGGCGGTGATGTCCTTCGCCGTGCGATCCTCGGCCTCGAAGGCGAGCAGGGCGGGCAGGGCGCGAATGCGATCGACGAACAGGCCGGACAGACGTTCCAGCGCCTGGAATTGCCGCCGGCTTTCGCCCGCCGCAGCCGTCCCGGCCAGCGCCATCCCGACCACGAACGGGAACAGGGTGAAGACGAGGATGCCCGCCGACACCGGGCTGGCCACGGCGGCGACCGCGATGATCAGCAGGGGGGAGACGGCGGCGGCCAGACGCAGCGACGCGAACCGGCCGAAATAGGCGTCCAGCGCGCTTACCCCCTCCACCAGGGCCGTCAGCCGGTCGCGTGACCGATCGCCGCGACCGAACAGGTCGGCGAGCAGACGGCCCCGGATGTCGACCTTCACCGCCCGACCCAGTCGGACGCCGATCATCACGCTCGCCTGTCCGATCAGGCCGCGCAGGATCAGGCTGACGACGGCGAGCGTCAGCCAGGGCAGGGCGGCGCCCAGGCCGCGCTCGATATGGGTGACGGTCAGCGACAGTCCCGCCGCGAAGCCGATGGCCGGAAGGATGTCCGCGACAACGATCAGACCGGCCGTGGTCGTCAGCCGCCGCCACGGACGACCGGCCGTCTTCAGCCAGGCGGCCGGGGTGGCGGGTTCGAGAGGCGCGACGGACATGCGTCATCATACACAGGCGCATCGGCTCGCGCTTTGATACAGATCAAGGCGCCCGGTCGGGGATGGTCCTACGGCCGGTCCAACGTCGGTCGTCGGGGCCGGCGTCCCGGAGCAACGCCATGATCGACCTCGCGGTCGTCGACCTGTCCCGTCTGCAGTTCGCGCTGACGGCCCTCTACCACTTCCTGTTCGTGCCCCTGACTCTGGGGCTCAGCTTCATGCTGGTCATCATGGAGTCGATCTATGTGATGACCCGCCGGCCGATCTGGCGAACCATCACCCGGTTCTGGGGCCTGCTGTTCGGGATCAATTTCGCCCTGGGCGTCGCGACCGGGATCACCATGGAGTTCCAGTTCGGGATGAACTGGGCCTACTACAGCCACTACGTCGGCGACATCTTCGGGGCTCCGCTGGCCATCGAGGGGTTGATGGCCTTCTTCCTGGAGGCGACCTTCGTCGGGCTGATGTTCTTCGGCTGGGACAAGCTGAAGCCCCACGCCCACCTGTTCGTGACCTTCATGGTGGCGCTGGGCACGAACCTGTCGGCCCTGTGGATCCTGATCGCCAACGGCTGGATGCAGAACCCGGTCGGCGCGGCCTTCAATCCCGACACGATGCGGATGGAGGTCACCGACTTCATGGCCGTGCTGTTCAACCCGGTGGCCCAGGCCAAGTTCGTTCACACGGTTTCGGCCGGTTACGTCTGCGCCTCTGTCTTCGTGCTGGGCGTCTCGGCCTTCTATCTGCTGAGGGGCAGGCACGTCGGCTTCGCCAAACGGTCGATGACGGTGGCGGCCGCCTTCGGCCTGGCGTCCTCCCTGTCGGTCGTCGTCCTGGGCGACCAGTCCGGCTATACCCTGACCGACAACCAGAAAATGAAGCTGGCCGCGCTGGAGGCCATGTGGCGGACCGAGCCCGCGCCCGCCGGCCTGACCCTGGTCGGCATTCCCAGCATGGCGGATCGCGAGACCCACTACGCCGTCCAAATTCCCTGGGTCATGGGGCTGATCGCCACCCGCACCATCGACAAGCCGGTGGAGGGGATCTTCGAACTGGTCGCCATCTCCGAGACGCGGATCGAGAACGGCGTCCTGGCCTATGACGCCCTGGAGCGGATCAAGGCCAATCCCCAGGACCTGATCGCCCGCGCCGACTTCGAGGTGCATCGTCGCGACCTGGGTTATGGCCTCTTGCTGAAACGCCACGTCGCCGATCCGCGCGACGCCTCGCCCGAGCTGATCCATCAGGCGGCGTGGGAGACGGTGCCGAACGTGCCGGTGCTGTTCTGGGCCTTCCGGGTCATGGCCGGGGTCGGCATGTTCATGATCGCCCTGTTCGCCACGGCCTTCGTGCTCTGCACGCTCAGGAAGCATGAGACGAAGTGGTTCCTGAGGGTGGCGGTGCTGGCCATTCCCCTGCCGTGGATCGCCATCGAATTCGGCTGGATCCTGGCCGAGTTCGGGCGTCAGCCCTGGGCCGTGGACGGGGTCCTGCCGACCTTCCTGGGCGCGTCCAGCCTGACCGTGCCGCAGCTGTGGGCGACCATCGCGGGCTTCACCCTGCTGTACGGCGCCCTGGCCGTGGTCGAGGTGAAGCTGATGCTCCACGCCATCAAGAAGGGGCCGTTCCACGAACAGGAGACGTTCAGCGAGCCCAGCCCCGAAAGCCCTGACCCGCGCGAGCCCGCGCCGGCCGTGGCCTGATCCAGACCTTCTCAGGACATCCGATCATGGATCTTCCCATCGACTTCGCCACGCTCCGCCTGATCTGGTGGGGGCTGCTGGGCGTCTTGCTCATCGGCTTCGCCCTGACGGACGGTTTCGACCTGGGCGTCGGCGCGCTTCTGCCCTTCGTCGCCCGCACGGACGAGGAGCGCCGCATGGTGATCAACACCGTCGGCGCGACCTGGGAGGGCAACCAGGTGTGGTTCATCCTGGGCGGCGGCGCGATCTTCGCCGCCTGGCCGTTCGTCTATGCGGTCAGCTTCTCCGGCTTCTACCTGGCCATGTTCCTGGTGCTGGCGGCCCTGATCCTGAGGCCCGTGTCGTTCAAATACCGGTCGAAGCGGCCGTCGCCGAAATGGCGGTCCTTCTGGGACTGGTGCCTGTTCATCGGCGGCTTCGTGCCGGCCCTGGTGTTCGGCGTGGCCGTCGGCAACGTCATGCTGGGCGCGCCCTTCCGGCTGGATGGCGATCTGCGCAGCTTCTACGAAGGGAACCTGTTCGGCCTGTTCACCCCCTTCAGCCTGATCGCCGGCCTGCTGTCGGTGGCCATGCTGGTGCTGCACGGCGCGGCCTGGCTGGCGGTGAAGGCCGAGCCGGGGCCGGTGATGAACCGGGCGAGGACCTACGGCAGCGTCGCGGGCGGTCTGGCCATCGTCCTGTTCGCGGTCGGAGGCCTCTATGTCGCCTTCGGGCCGCTGGGCTTCCGGATCACCGGCGATCTGGACGTGCAGGGGGTGTCCAACCCGCTGCGCACGACGGTCGAGGCCGCGCCCGGCGCCTGGCTGGACAACTATGGCCTCCATCCGTGGATGATGATCGCCCCGGTCATGGGCTTCGCCGGGGCGGTGGTCGGACTGGTCGGACTGTGGAGACGGTCGGCGCCGCTGGCGTTCGGAGGATCTTCCGTTTCGGCGGTTGGCATCATCTCGACGGTGGGCCTGTCGATGTTCCCCTTCATCCTGCCCAGCTCGATCCATCCGCAGTCCAGCCTGACGGTGTGGAACGCCTCGTCCAGCCACCTGACCCTGTTCATCATGCTGATCGTGACGGCGATCTTCCTGCCGCTGATCCTGTTCTACACCGCCTGGGTCTATCGCGTGCTGTGGGGCCGGACATCGACCGCCGCCCTGAAGACCAACCCCGACCTCTACTGAGCCATAGGAGACTGAACCGATGTGGTATTTTTCCTGGATCCTGGGTCTCGGACTGGCGGTGGCCTTCGGCGTGCTGAACGGCCTGTGGCACGAGTTCCACCTGTTCGACGAGGGCGACGCCGGCTTGTCGACCCCCGATGAATCGAAGGAAGGCGACGTTCCGCTATAGCCGGATGCCCGCCGGCTTCGTCTATGGTCGTCGGATTCGGCGCCCGCGTCGGTGAAGTAGAGGGCTTGAGATGGCGAACGAGCGGCGACACGGAATCCAGTCGGTGGGCATCGGCCTGAGGGTGCTGGACGTGCTGGCCGCTCAGGAAGGGGCGCAACCGCTGGGCGTGATCGCGGCGGCCTCGGACCTGTCGTCGTCCCAGGCGCACCGGTATCTGGCCAGCCTGGTCGCGGCCGGGATGGCGCGGCAGGACGAGGCGAGCGGGCGATACGATCTGGGTCCGGCGGCGCTGAGGCTTGGGCTGGGCGCCCTGACCCGGATCGACGCGTTTCACGAGGCCAATCTGGCCATCACCGAGTTCGCCAACCAGACGGGGCGGACGGTGCAGATGGCGTCGCTGGGGCCGGTCGGGCCGATCGTGGTGCGCTGGGCCATGGGGTCGCCGCCGGTGGCGACGTCGCTGATGGTGGGGTCGTCCCTGCCGCTGCTGCGGTCGGCGACGGGGCATGTGTTCCTGGCCTTCCGGCCGGACAATCACACACGACATCTGATCGAGCGTGAGACCGACGAGAGCCGGGGGCTGGAGCCGGTGGACGTCGAGGCCTTGCGGACGCGGGTAAGGGCGGACGGCTATTCGTCGGTGAGTGGATCGGTGATCCCGGGATTGCGGGCGACAGCCGTGCCGATCTTCGATCTGCAGGAGGAGGCGGTGATGACGGCGACGGTGCTGGCCACCGCCGCCTTCAAGCCGGAGCTGGACGACGCGGTGCGCGAGCAGCTGATCGCCGTGTGCGACCGGGTCACCACGGCGATCGGCGGGCGACGGCCGGCGGTCTAGGCGGCGGCCTTTCTGAGATCCATCGAAGGGTCGGCGGCGGCGTCGAGCTTCAGCGGTTTGCCGATCATCCGCTTGGCCGTGCCGAAGTCGCGGGCCTGATCCAGACAGACGGCGCCGACGAGGATGTCGTTCCGGACATAAAGGCGGACGCCGTCGCCGCGCGTGACGACCGTGTTTCCGGCGGCCGGATCGCCGACGATCTGGAGCATGTGGCCGCACTGGGCGGTCCAGAACCAGGGGGCGGGCTCGGGTTCGGCGGGCCGGCTGAGGATGGCCAGGGCGGCGGCGCGGGCCGAGGTCTGGGCGTGGGCCCAGGTCTCCATGCGGCGCGGGGTCGGCTCGTCGCCGAAGGTGCGGACGGCCAGGTCGCCGATGGCGAAGATACGGTCGTCGGCGAGGCTGCGATAGTTCGCATCGACCAGGACCCCACCCGCGACGGGCAGGCCGGCGGTCTCGGCGATCTCGGCGCAGGGGACGATGCCGATGCCGACGACCATGAGGTCGGCGTCCAGCGTCGAGCCGTCGTCGAGCGCGACGGTCAGGGCCTCGCCGGTTTCCATCACCGAGACGACGGAGCGGCCGAGGCGAACCTGAACCCCGATACGGGCGTGGGCGTCGGCCAGCCATTGGGCGGCCTCGGCGGGGATGTTGCGGCCCAGAAGACGGTCGCCGGCCTCCAGAACCGTCGCCGACAGACCCATGCCGACCAGGGTCGAGGCGGCCTCCAGACCGATCACGCCGCCGCCGACGATGACCGCTTTCGCGCCGGGCTTGGCGCCGGCGGCGAGACCGCGCGCGTCGTCCACGGTGCGCAGGACATGGATGCGCGGATGGTCGGGCATATCGAGTCGGCGGGCGCGTCCGCCGGTCGCCAGGATCAGGGTATCGAAGGGCAGGGCGGCGCCGTCGGCGAGGGTCACGACGCGGCTCTCGCGGTCGATTCCGGTCACTTCCGAACCGAGAGTTAGACGAACGTCTAACGCCTTCCAGCGCTCGGCGTCGGCCAGATGGACCGGGTCGGAATCGGCGCCGGACAGCAGTTCCTTGGACAGGGTCGGGCGCTCGTAGGGCAGGTGCGTTTCGTCGCCCACCAGATTGATTTCACCCGCGAAACCCAGCTCGCGCAGGGCGATGGCGGCGGCCCCTCCGGCGTGGCCGGCGCCGACGATGACGATGCGGTGGTCCATGTCGTTTCACTTCCTTGTGTCGCTGCACAATGTGCAACGCGTTTGACATAGATCAAAAACCACGACATCAGTGCGGTCAACGGCGACCGAGATCGTCGATCGAATTTTCAGTGCCGGGAGCTTTGGTTTTGAACATCGCAGTTCGTCCGCCCGAGGGTCGGGCCTGGCCGGCCGACGCCGACGCGGCCGTGCCCTACTGGGTCTATACGGACCCTGAAATCTACGCCGAGGAGCTGCAGAAGATCTGGTACGGGCCGCACTGGCTGTACGTCGGTCTGGAGTGCGAGCTGCCGAACGTCGGCGACTGGAAGACCACGACCCTGGGCGAAAAGCCGGTGGTCATGGTGCGGTCGGCCGAGAACGAAATCTCGGTCGTCGAGAACCGCTGCGCCCACAAGGGGGTCAAGTTCTGCCAGGCCCGTTTCGGCCATTCGCAGGAGCTGATCTGCCCCTATCACCAGTGGTCATACGCGCTGAACGGCGACCTGCAGGGCGTGCCCTTCCGGCGCGGGGTGAAGCGTCAGGGCGGGATGCCGGCGGATTTCGACCTGTCGCAGAACGGGCTGAACAAGCTGCGCGTCGAAGAGGTGAACGGCGTGATCTGGGCCACCTTCTCGGACGAGACGCCGACCTTCCGCGAGTATCTCGGCGAGACCTTCTGGAAGCACTACACCCGCGTCTATGACGGCCGGAAGCTGGAGGTGCTGGGCTACAATCGCCAGCACATTCCGGCGAACTGGAAACAGATGCAGGAGAACATCAAGGACCCGTATCACGCGGGCCTGCTGCATGTGTTCTTCGCCACCTTCGGCCTGTTCCGCGCCGACCAGAAGTCGGCCGTCGACATCGACGACGAGGGTCGCCACGGCATCCTGATCTCGCGCAAGGGCGAGCAGAAGGCGTCCGAGGATCTGGCCGACGTCCGCAACTTCCAGGGCGATCTGGTTCTGGAGGACCCGCGCGTCATGGACGTGGTGCAGGAGTTCGCCGGCGACGAGACCGTGGGGATGATCACCATCTTCCCGTCGGTGATCCTGCAGCAGCAGATCAACAGCCTGACGACGCGCCAGATCGTGCCCAAGGGCGTCGGCGGCTTCGACTTCCACTGGACCCACTGGTGCTATGCCGACGACACGCCGGAGATGCGGTTGCGCCGGACGCGTCAGGCCAATCTGTTCGGGCCGGCCGGCTTCGTCTCCGCCGACGACGGCGAGGTGCTGGAGATGACCCAGCAGGGCGCCAACGGGTCGCCCGACAAGAACTTCATCCTGCAGATGGGCGGTCGCGAGATCGAGTGCACCGACCACCAGGTCACCGAGACGGCCGTGCGCGGCATGTATCGCTACTGGAGAAAGGTGATGGGCCTGTGAGCACCGCCGTTCTCGAGAAGCCGGTCGCGATCACGCGCGACGCCGTGCGCGACCTGTTCGACGACTATTACGCCACGCTGGACGACGTGCGCCTGCACGACTGGCCGGAGTTCTTCACCGAGGAGTGCCTGTACCGGGTGATCCCGCGCGAGAATTACGAGGCCGGATATACGCTGTGCACCATGCAGGCCGAGAGCCGGGGGATGCTGAAGGACCGGGTGACCGGCCTGACGCGGACCCAGATGTATGCGCCGCGCTACTACCGCCGCTTTCCGACCGCTCCGCGCATCGTGGGCGAAGGGGAGGGGTTCGTTCAGGTCCGGCACAATCTGCTCTTGGTCCAGACCCTGATCGACAAGACCTCCGACATCGTCCTGTCCGCCGTCTGCCACGACAAGGTGGTGGTGGACGAAGGCCGGCTGCGGTTCGCCGAGCGGATCGTGGTGTTCGATTCCGAAATGATCCCAAACAGTCTCGTGTACCCCGCATGACCGCCACCCTGACCTGGCAGCCGACGCTGCCGCCGTCCGATCTCGAACAGTATGGCGTGGCCCAGGCCGTCGTCGGCGGGACCAAGATCGCCCTCTACGCCGTGGACGGCGAGTATTTCGCCACGGCCGATCTGTGCACCCACGGCGCGGCCAGCCTGGCCGACGGCTATCTGGACGGCGAGCTGATCGAGTGTCCGCTGCACCAGGGGACCTTCAACGTGAAGACTGGCGCGGCCGTCGGCGCGCCCTGCACGATCGCGGTCAAGACGTTCCCGGTGAAGCTGGAAGACGGCCTGCTTCACGTCGGCATGGAGGGCTGAAGATGCACGCCGCCGAACCCCTGAAGAACGACCAGCAGTCGCAGCTGAACGCCCTGTACGAACAGATGGAGCCGGAAGGCCTCTATCCGCTGTGGGAGAAGCTGGCGGCCCTGGTGCTGCCCAAGCCCGACAGCCCGGCCAAGGTGCACAAATGGTCGTATGACAATGCGCGCGACTATCTGATGCGCGCGGGCGATCTGATCAGCGCCAAACAGGCCGAGCGCCGGGTGCTGATCCTGGAGAACCCGGGCCTGCCCGGCCATTCGGGCATCACGCCCAGCCTCTATGCCGGCCTGCAACTGATCCTCCCCGGAGAAGTGGCGCCGTCGCACCGACACACGCAGTGCGCCCTGCGCTTCGTGATCGAGGGCGACGGCGCCTATACCGCCGTGGACGGCGAGAAGGCGATCATGAAGCCGTTCGACCTGGTGCTGACGCCGGGCGGACAGTGGCACGATCACTCCAACCCGACCGACACGCCGATGATCTGGCTGGACGGACTGGACATCCCGACCGTCCGTCACTTCGACGCCAGCTTCGCCGAGGGCTACCCGGAGGACCAGTTCCCCGAACAGGTCCCGCCGGGCGACAGCCTGAACCGCTATGGCCGGAACATGCGTCCGCTGAAGGGGCATTCGGCCGATCGCCGTCCGGCGCACCAGCCCCTGTTCCACTACCCCTACGCCGACTGGCGTCCGGCCCTGGACGGTCTGGCCGCGAGCGGTGAGGCGCCCGATCCGCACATGGGCCATGCGCTGGAGTTCCTGAACCCGGTCAACGGCGGGCCGATCATGGCCACCATCTCGGCCCACGTCCGCCTGCTGCCGGAAGGCTTCGAAACGAAGCCGCGCCGTTCGACCGACGGGACCATCTTCGTGGTCGTGGAAGGGACGGGCGAGGCCGTGATCGAGGGCGAGACCATCGCCCTGAACCCCCGCGAAATCCTGGTCGTGCCGTCCTGGAAACAGGTCGTGTTCAAGGCCGAAAGCCAGCTGGTCCTGTTCGGATACTCCGACAAGGCCTGCCAGGAAAAACTGAACCTCTACAGAGAAGAAAACGCATGAGCCTGTTGTTCGAACCCCTGGCGCCCGTTCTGGCGGCGACCTCGACCGGTGACGAGTTTCCGGTTCGGCGGGTGATCTGCGTCGGTCGCAACTACGAGGCCCATGCGCGCGAGATGGGCCGCGACCCGGACCGCGAGCCGCCCTTCTTCTTCACCGCCTGGGCCGAGACCGTCGTGCCCGCCGGCACCATCGCCTATCCGACCGAGACGGCGAACTTCCACTATGAGGCCGAACTGGTCGTGGCCATCGGCAAGTGCGGTCGCGACATCGCCGTGGACGACGCCCTGGACCACGTCTGGGGCTATGCGACGGGCCTGGACATGACCCGCCGCGACCTGCAGCTGGACGCCCGCGCCCAGGGTCGTCCGTGGGACACCGGCAAGAACGTCGAACAGTCCTCGCCGCTGGGCGTGATCCTGAAGGCGGGCGAGGGCGACTTCGATCCGTCGAAGGGCGCGATCAAGCTGACCGTCAACGGCGAGACGAAGCAGGACGCCGATCTGGCCGACCTGATCTGGCCCGTCGCCGACATCATCGCCTTCGCCTCGAAGCTGTGGAAGCTGGAAGCCGGCGACCTCATCTATACGGGCACGCCCGCAGGGGTCGGCGCCGTGGTCGAGGGCGACGACGTCGAGGTCACCATCGCGGGCCTTTCCCCGCTCAACGTCAGGATCGGGCCGAAGGCGGCCTGATCGCCAACCGCATCATCATCAATCGCAACCCGGAGAGGCGCGCATAGACGCGCCCTCCAGACGGAGGACTACTCAAATGGCAGCCATGGGGGAGGGGGGCGGCAACGCCGTCATCGACAGGGCCAAGTTCGGCCCGCTGCAATTCGGCGTCACGGCGCTGTGCTTCATCATCGCCATGCTCGACGGCTTCGACACCCAGTCGATCGCCTTCGTGGCGCCCAAGATCGCCGAGGACTGGGGTCTGGCGCCGTCGGCCTTTGGTCCGATCTTCGCCATCGGCCTGCTGGGTCTGACGGTCGGGGCCTTCACCCTGAGCCCCGCCGCCGACAAGTTCGGCCGCAAGACCGTCATCCTGATCTCCACCTTCATCTTCGGCCTGTTCGCCCTGCTGACGGCCTTCTCGACGTCGATGAACGAGCTTCTGATCTACCGCTTCATCACCGGCATCGGCCTGGGCGCCGCCATGCCGAACATCATCGCCCTGACCAGCGAGTACGGCCCGGCCCGTCTGCGCGCGACCCTGGTCACCGTGATGTTCTGCGGCTTCCCGCTGGGCTCGACCATCGGCGGCCTGGTCTCGACCTGGCTGATCGCGACCTGGGACTGGCATTCGGTCTTCGTGGTCGGCGGTGTTCTGCCGCTTCTGCTGCTGCCCGTGCTCTTCTTCATGCTGCCGGAGTCGGTGCGCTTCATGGTCGCCAAGGGCGCGCCGGAATCGAAGATCGCCCCCATCGTCCACAAGATCGACGCCAACGCCTCGGTCAGCGAGTTCATCGCCGGGCTGAAGCACGAGCAGTCGTCGGCGGCCAAGGGCTTCTCGGTCTTCCAGCTGTTCCGTGAGGGCCGCGCGTCCACGACCCTGCTGCTGTGGGTCGCCTTCTTCATGAACCTCTTGGTCATGTACTTCCTGGTGAACTGGCTGCCGACCCTGCTGAAGGGCGCCGGCCTGCCGCTGTCGCTGGCCATCCTGTCGACCGCGACCCTGAACCTGGGCGGCGTCGTCGGCGCCATCGCCCTGGGGCGGATGATCGACAAGATCAGCCCCTATCTGGTGCTGGGCACGGCCTACGCCGCCTCAGCCGCCTTCATCGCGCTACTGGCCTTCGGCGGGACGAACCTGACGGTCCTGCTGCTCGGTGCGGCCCTGTCCGGCTTCGGCGTCGTCGGCGCCCAGATCGGGATGAACGCCCTGACCGCCTCGGTCTATCCGACCGCGATCCGCGCGACGGGCGTGGGTTGGGCGCTGGGCGTCGGTCGTATCGGCGCCATCGTCGGTCCCCTGGTCGGCGGCGTGCTGCTGGCCGGCGGCTGGACGCCCCAGTCGCTGATCCTGCTGGCCGTCGTCCCCGCCGTGATCGCGTCCGTCGCGGTCTTCACCCTGGGCGCCACGCGCGGCAAGGCTGAGGCTTAAGACCATGATCCTGCACGGCTACTTCCGCTCCACCGCGTCGTGGCGCGTGCGGATCGCCCTGGGCCTCAAAGGGCTCGTCGCGGAGCAGGTGTCGCACCACCTGCGTCGCGGCGAGCAGCGGGCCCCCGACTATCTGGCCCTGAACCCTCAGGGTCTGACACCGGCCTTCGTCACCGATGACGGCGCGGTCCTGACCCAGTCCCTGGCCATCTGCGAATACCTAGACGAGGTCCATCCGGGGCCTGCGCTGCTGCCGTCCGATCCGGTCGAGCGGGCGAAGGTTCGGGCCGTGGCCCTGGCCATCGCCTGCGACATCCACCCGGTCCAGAACCTGAAGGTGCTCCAGCGTCTGCGAGATCTGGGACTGGCCGAAGAGGTGGTCACGGCCTGGGCCGCATCGGTGATCGACGAGGGTCTAGACGCCGTGAACACGCTTCTGGCCGGAACCGAGGGGCCGTTCGCCTTCGGCGACACGCCGGGTCTCGCCGATCTCTGCATCGTGCCCCAGCTCGGCAACGCCCGTCGCTTCAACGTCGATCTGCGCTGGCCGCGTCTGTTGGCCATTGAGGCCGCGTGTCTGGAACTGGACGCCTTCAAGGCCGCCGCGCCCGGCGCCCAGCCCGACGCCGAATAATCTTCCGATCCATCCTTGAGCCCGGACGCAACCGGGCCTCTCTCCAAGGGGAAACTCATGCTGCTCACCACCGCGGCCGCCGCCGCCCTGATGTCCGCTGCCGCCTTGCCGGCCGAAGCCGAGGTCGTCCAGACCGCTCCGCAGGCCGCTCCGCCGCTCAGCGGCCAGTCGCCGGCCCAGTCGGCCCCGCCGTCCGCTCCGCCACAGCCGATCACCTTCCGCCCGCTGAACTATGACGACGACTGGTCGCGCTTCAGCGATCCGGCCGCCCGCACCACGCCGTGGTCCCAGATCAAATACATCCCGGTCGGCGGCGACGCCTGGCTGAGCCTGGGCGGCGAGGCCCGCTGGCGCGCCGAGTATCGCGGCAACGAGCGGTTCGGGCGCGGTCTGCAGGACGACGACGGCAATCTGCAGCAGCGTCTGCGCCTGTGGGGCGACCTGCATCTGGGCTCCAGCGTGCGCGTCTTCGCCGAGGTTCAGGACGGCCGGACCCACGGCCTCGACAGCGGCGAGCCGGTCGTCGAGGAGAACCGCACGGACCTGCACCAGGCCTTCATCGAGACCCGCCATTCGGTCGGCGACGGCGCCCTGAAGCTCCGTGTCGGACGCCAGGAGTTCGCGGTCGGCATGTCGCGCATCTTCGAGCCGCGCGAGGGTTCGAACGCCCGCACCGGCTTCGACATGGCGCGGGTCATGTACGACCGGCCGACGGGTTGGTCCGGCGGTGTGTTCGCCGGCTATGCGCTGCGCGAAGGCAAGGCGTCGTTCGATGATGCGACCAACTTCGACTACCGCATCTATGGCGGGACCCTGTCGCGCCGTCTGGGCACGGGTCCGAGCGCGCCGCGTCTGGAGTTCCTCTACGCCAACACCGACCGGCTGGGCCTGGCCTTCGATACGGGCGTGGCGGGTCGGGACGATCGCGACACCTTCTCGGTGCGGCTGGATGGGCGGTCCGCGCCCTGGGACTATGACGTCGAGGGCGTGATCCAGCGCGGCGACTATCGCGGTCGGGACATCGAGGCCTGGTATGTGTCCGGCGTGGTCGGGCGCACCTTCGATCATCGCTGGGCGCCGCGCGTGGCCCTGCGGGTCGACGCGGCCTCGGGCGACAAGGACCGGACCGACAATGTCCAGGGCACCTACAATCAGCTCTATGTCCCGCCGATCTCGTTGCGCACCGACTTCGGTGTCTCCAACCTGGTCAGCATCCAGCCGCAGGTGACCTTCCGGCCTCTGCCCAAGACCACGGTCGGACTGGTGACTGCGGGCCTGTGGCGTCAGAGCAAGGAAGACGGGGTCTATCTGCTGTCCGGCCTGCCGCTGCGCGCGGGGACGGAGGGCGACTCGGCCTTCGTCGGCTGGCGCTACGCGGGCTTCGTCACCTATGCGGTCAATCCATTCTGGAGCGTGGCGGGGGTGGTCAACTACACCGACGCCGGCGACTTCCTGAAGGAGACCGGGACGGCCGAGGACCAGTCCTATGTGGGGCTGATCGTCACGAGCAAGTTCTGATCGAGGGGAGGGTCGGATGATGCGACCGCGTTTTCCTACGCGTCATGCGCCGATCGTCATGGCCCTCCTTCTTTCCATCGCCATGACCATGGTGGTGTCGGCCGTCTCGACGCTGAGAGGCGTCGGGTTGGGGCCGGAGTTCATGTCGGTCTGGCTGTCGTCCTGGGGCCTGTCCTGGATCGTGGCCTTTCCGACGGTGCTGGTGATCCTGCCGCTGGTGCGGCGGCTGACGGGGTGGCTGTGCCCGTGACCATTCGGGAGCGGATCGAACACAGTCTATCGGACGAGCCGGGACAGACGGCGTCGGACCTGGCGACCCTCCTGTTCGACGACGGACGGGCGACGTCGCGTCTGCAGTTCCCTCTGGCCGTGCTTCTGAGCCGAGGCCGGATTCGGCGTGAGGGCGACGGCGGCCTTCGGGATCCGCACCGCTACTTCCTCGAGGATGATGGCACCTCGGCGCAGCGATCGAGGCTGTCGTTCCGGGTGGATGAGGCGGCGTAGTTTTTCTGAGGAAATTGCTGGACGGCGTGCGCCTGTCCTTCGGAGATCGGCCGTTCCTGTCCGTCATGTCGCTGGTCTGCGCATTGCGGGGCAAGGGTCGGATTTAGAATATCTAAGATCGACGCTATCCGTTCTGAATGGCGTGCGAGCGTGACGGCACCCTACGAAGGAGGTCTCCCTTTCGCCTCCGTACAGACTTCAAATGCACAAGAACTCGGTCGCCGTCGCGGCGCTGCTGTCGGCGCTCGGCGTCGCCTCCCCCGGTCTGGCCCAGACCGCCCCGTCGGCGCCGCCCGTCGTCGCGCCACAGGCCGAAGAGGCCCGGCTGGACGAGGTGGTGGTCACCGGATCGAACATCCGCCGGTCGGTCGCCGACAGCGTCAATCCGGTCCAGCTCCTGGGCGCGGAGGAACTGCGGACCTCCGGCAAGGCGACCATCGCCGAGGTGCTGCGCTCGATCTCGGCCAGCACCGGCAACACCAACAACGAGACCCAGAACAGCGGCTGGGCCTCCGGCGCGGCGGGCATCGGTCTGCGGGGCCTGAGCTCGGCCAACACCCTGGTGCTGCTGAACGGGCGTCGGGTGGCGAACTACGGCTTCCCTTCGTCGGGGCTGTCGAACACCTTCGTCAATGTGAACGCCCTGCCTCTGGTGGCCGTGCAGCGGACCGAGGTGCTGAAGGACGGCGCCTCGGCCATCTACGGGTCGGACGCGATCACGGGGGTGGTGAACATCATCACCCGCCAGAATTTCCAGGGCTTCGACTTCGGCGTCAGCGCGGGCACCTCGGACGAGGGCGGGCTCGACACCTGGCGGGCCTATGCGGTCGGCGGGATCGGCGACTATGAGGCCGACGGCTACAATGTGCTGCTGAGCGTCGAGGCCTACAACCGCGATCGGCTGGATCACAACGAGCGGTATCGCACCGCGTCGGGTCGGTACGAGACCCTGCCGGGCGGGCGCTGGAACGGGTGGTCGGCGCGGGGCGCGCGGTTCCTGGTCGACGGGCGGTCGGTGCCGCTGGTGGACGCGCAGGGCAACTGCCCCGAGGGGATGACCCTGACGGCCAGCGCCCCGATCGATGGGCGGGCGGGGGACACCTGCGCCATCAATCTGGCGGACTACAGCACCCTGATCCCGTCGACGGATCGCTATCAGGCCTATCTGCACGGCCGGGTGCGGGTGACCGACGACATCGAGGCGTTCGGCGAGGTGCTCTACAGTCACATCGAGGGCACCTCGATCTTTGGCTCCAGCCCCTATTTCACCCTGGAAGGCGGGCGGTTCGCACTGAACGCCACGACGGGTCTGGCGGAGCTGGTGTCGAACCTGTTGCCGGCCAACAGCCCCTACAATCCCTACGGCCGCGCCATCCCGATCGAGTACACCTTCTTCGATCTGGGCCAGTCGCTGAAGACCAATCGGTCGGATGCCTATCGCACCCTGGTCGGGATTCGCGGCGGCGACCGGTTCGAGTGGGAGGCGACGGCCTTCTACGGCGCCAGCCGCGAGCGCGAGCGGGTGGCGGGCGGCTTCGCCAACCGGTTCACCCTGGCGGCGGCCCTGGCGAACGGGACGCTGAACCTGCACGATCCGTCGGCGACGCCGCAGGCCGTGCTGGACGGGATCCGGCTGAGCACCCTGCGTCCCGCGGACTCGGTGCTGTACGGCGCGGACTTCAAGATCGCGGGCGACCTGTTCAACCTGCCGGCCGGGCCGATCGGCTTCGCGGCGGGGATCGATCTACGCCACGAAAGCCTGGAATCGCGGAACCCGAAGGAGATCACCGACGGGCTTCAGGTCCGCCCCGCCATCGCGGCGGTGGACGGCGAGCGCGACGTGGCGGCGATCTATGCCGAGTTCAACGTGCCGATCATCGACGGTCTGGACGTGCAACTGGCCGGACGGGCCGACAGCTACAGCGACTTCGGCGAGGCCTTCTCGCCCAAGATCGGTCTGCGCTGGGAAATCCTGGACAGTCTCGCCTTCCGCGCCTCGGCGGCCAAGGGGTTCCGGGCGCCGTCCCTGTCGGAGAACTCGGCCTCGACCAACATCTCCTACGGCTCGGTGATCGACCCGTACGATCCGGACATTCCGAACTCGTCGCAGAACCCGACCTTCTTCACCATCGGCAACACTGCGCTCGAGCCGGAGCGGACCTACAGCTACAACGCCGGCTTCGTGTTCACCCCGACGTCGGACACGGTCTTCAGCATCGACTTCTACCGGCTGGAGCTGGACAACCTGATCGGCACGGGGAACTCGGCGGCGATCGTGCTGGCGAACAATCCGGCCAACGTCATCCGCGATGCGCGGGGCAAGCTACAGGCCGTCTACAACGCCTACCAGAACCTGACCGAGCTGGAGACGCAGGGGATCGACTTCGACTTCAGCCAGCGGTGGCGGCACAGCGAGCTGGGCGAGTTCGTCCTGTCGGCGGTGTGGAGCCATGTGCTGGACTACAAGCGCCAGTCGGTGCCGGGCGGTCCCCTGCTGGACTGGGCCGGAACCAACCAGGGCGGCGTCCTGCCGGAGACCAAGGGCACGACGCGCATCGCCTGGCGTCCGCTGGAGCAGTTCGAGGCGACGGCGACCTGGTACCACACCTCGTCCTACGACCAGGCGACGGTGGTGGGCGGCCAGTCGAAGGTGGACGAATACAACCAGTTCGACATCTACCTCGGCTACGAACTGCCGGCGGGCACGCGGGTCCATGTGAAGGTGGACAACATCTTCAACGCATTCCCGCCGCACGACGCCCGCTTCCCCGGCATCAACGGGGCCCCCTATGACTTCGGTCAGTACGATGCGCGCGGCCGCTACTTCCAGGTCGGCTTCGACCACAGCTTCTGACGCCTGTTCCTTCAGTCACGGATACGCCCATGCCTTCGCCGTCTCGCAGCTTCAAAGCCCTGTTGCTGGCCGCCGCCCTCTGTGTCGCCCCGGCGGCGGTTCAGGCCCAGACGGCCTACTATTTCCCGACCGCCCAGGCGTCGGAGTTCGACCCCGCCATTCCGACGCCGGAGCAGTTCCTCGGCTATCCGATCGGCAGCCGGTACACGCGGCACGACCGGCTGCTGGACTATCTGCGCGAGCTGGATCGCCTGTCGGATCGGGTGACGCTTCAGGAGGTGGGGCAGAGCTATGAGGGCCGGCCTCTGGTGGCGCTGCTGATCAGTGCGCCGTCCAATCAGGCGCGGCTGGACGACATCCGGCGCGAGCGGGCGGCCCTGACCGAGCCCGGCGCGGCGGCTCTGGATCCCGCCCGGTCGCCGGTGGTGGTGGGCCTCTACTACAGCGTCCACGGCAACGAGACGTCGAACGGGGAGGCGGCGCTTCTGACCGCATGGTATCTGGCGGCCAGTCGGTCGGCGGAGGTTCAGGACTGGCTGGAGAAGGCGGTCGTCCTGATCGACCCGGCCCAGAACCCGGACGGTCGCGACCGCAGCGCCAACTGGCACAATGCCTGGAGCGCCAACACCCTGGTCGCCGACCCGGTCGATCGGGATCACAACCAGGCCTGGCCCGGCGGGCGGACCAACCACTATTTCACCGACCTGAACCGCGACTGGCTGGCGGTGACGCAGCAGGAGACGCGGGCCAAGCTGGCCCTGTTTCACCAGTGGCGGCCGAACGTGCAGATCGACTTCCACGAGATGGGATCGAACAGCACCTATTACTTCGAACCGTCGCCCGAGAGCATGGAAAGCCCGCTGCTGCCGAAGGCCTCCTATGACTTCAACGTGACCCTGGCGCGGTATCACGCGGCGGCGCTGGATCGACTGGGGTCGCTCTATTACACGCGCGAGGTCTTCGACAATTTCTCGCCGGTCTATGGCTCGACCTATCCCGACTTCCACGGCGGGGTCGGGGTGACGGTGGAGCAGGCGAGCTCGCGCGGCCTGATCCAGGAGACGGACAACGGGCCGCTGGTGTTCCGCTTCACCATCCGCAACCAGTTGCAGGTCGGGCTGGCCACCGTGGGCGGCGCCGTCGCCGAACGGGCCGGACTGTTCGGGCTGCAGAACGACTTCTTCCGCTCGGCCGAGCAGCAGGGGGCGCGCAATCGCAACGCCGCCTTCGTCTTCGGCGATCCGCATAATCCGGGCCTGACGCGGCAGCTGCTGGACCTCTTGCTGGTCCATAACATCCGGGTCCATGCGTTGAGCGCGCCGGTGACGGTGGACGGCCAGACCTATCAGCCTGGCTCGGCCTATGTGGTGCCCTCGGCCCAGCCGCAGTTCCGTCTGGTGCATTCGATCTTCGAGGAGACGCCGGGGACGAACGGCGGCGTCTATGGCAGCACGTCGTATGCGATCGCCCATGCCTTTGACATCCGCAACGGCCGTCTGACGCGGGCGCCGGCTCTGGGGGCGCGAGTGACCAGCGTGCCGGAGGCGGCGGGCGGGTTGAACGGCCCGGCGAACGGATACGCCTACGTCGTCGACTGGCGCGACCTGAACGCGCCGCGCCTGCTGGCCAGTCTGCTGCGGCAGGATGTGAAGGTGAGGGTGGCGCTGGCGCCGTTCACGGGACGGTCGTCGGCGGGCGATCTGGAACTGGGGCGCGGGTCGCTGGTCATTCCAACGGCGGGTCAGACCTTGTCGGGCGAGGCCTTGCGGGCGGCGGTCGATCAGGCGGCGCGCGACGCCGGTGTGGTGGCGAGCACCCTGATCAGCGGTCAGAGCGTCAGCGGCGTCGATCTGGGCAGCGACCAGATCAAGCCCATCGAAGCGCCCCAGATCGCCCTGATCATGGGCGAGGGGGTGAGTGCGAGCGAGATCGGTTCGGTCTGGTTCGCGCTGAGCGAACGGCTGGGCCAGCCTGCGACGCGTCTGGACCCGGCGCAGGTGGGGCGGATCCCGCTGGATCGCTACACCAGCATCGTCCTGGCCGGCGGTCGCTATGACGACTGGAGCGACGACCGCGTGCAGGCGCTGAAATCGTGGGTGCAGGCTGGCGGATCGCTGGTTACGTTCGGCACCGCGTCGCGCTGGGCCGTGGCCAAGGGGCTGGTCCCCGCGCCGGCCGCCGCGCGCGAGGAGGCCGCCAAGCCCGAGGTCGAACGCCGCGACTTCGCCGACCGGCAGGATGTGCTGTCCGAGCAGAGGTCGTCGGGCAACCTGGTCTCGGCCGATGTGGACATCACCCACCCGCTGGCCTTCGGCGTGCCGGATCGCGACCTGTTCGTGAACAAGGAGACGGACGTGACCCTGACCCGCGTGGCCGATCCGTTCGGCAACGTGGTGCGGATCGACGAGAACCCGCTGGTGAACGGCTACCTGCCGGCGCCGCTGCGCGCCCAACTCGGCGGGACGGTCTGGGCCCAGACGCTGCGGGTCGGGCAGGGGAATGTCGTCCTGTTCGCCGACGATCCCACCCATCGGAAATACTGGCTGGGCACGGAGCGACTGCTGATCAACGCCCTGTTCTTCGCGGACTATCTGGCGCCGGCCGGGCGGGGTGGTCAGTAGGAGCTGCCGCGCTCCCCAGCTTTGCCTTCTGTCAGATGTGAGAGCCGGCGCGATCCGAAAGGTCGCGCCGGCCGCTCTGAGTTGATGGCCTGCGGCATATTGTGAGCGTTCACAATTTCAATGACAACCGCCGTTCGAGGCGCCACTATTTCGTGAACCCGATCCAAACGGTCGCCGACAGAGCGATCGGCCGGGGCGACATAGGGCGAGGAAAATCATGCGGTACTCACTGTCGAAGGCGGCGATTCTGGCCGCCTTGCCGATGCTGGCTCTGGCGCCCGTCGGGGCTGTCGCACAGGACCTGACGGTCCGGCCGGAGGCGACGGCGCACCCCAACATGTGGCCCCGCTCGGCGTCGCCCGACGCGATGAGCGACGCGGAGACCGAGGCCTTCGTCACCGAACTGATGAGCCGGATGACGGTGGAGGAGAAGGTCGGCCAGACCATTCAGGCGGACATCGGGTCGATCACCCCGGCCGATCTGGCGACCTATCCGCTGGGGTCGATCCTGGCGGGCGGCAGTTCCGGCCCCGGCGGTAACGACAAGGCGCCGGCCCAGGCCTGGGTCGATCTAGCGCGGGAGTTCCGGGCGGCGGCGGCGGCCCGGCCGGGCGCACGCATCCCGCTGATCTACGGCATCGACGCGGTTCACGGGCACAACAATGTTCCGGGGGCAACGGTGTTTCCGCACAACATCGGCCTGGGCGCCGCGCGCGATCCCGATCTGATCCGCCGCATCGGCGAGGCCACGGCGCTGGAGGTGGCGGTGACCGGGGCGGACTGGACCTTCGGCCCGACGCTGGCCGTGCCGCGCGATGATCGCTGGGGTCGCAGCTATGAGGGCTATTCCGAGGATCCGGAGGTGCAGCGCGCCTATGCCGGGCCGATGACACTGGGGCTGCAGGGTGAACTCAGGGCGGACGGGCCGCTGGCGCCCGGCCGGATCGCGGGGTCGGCGAAACACTATCTTGCCGACGGCGGGACGTTCGAGGGCGAGGACCAGGGCGACTTCCGGGGCTCGGAACAGGAGCTGATCGACATCCATCTGGGCGGCTATCCGGCGGCGATCGACGCGGGCGTGCTGTCGGTGATGGCCAGCTTCTCCGGCTGGAACGGGGTGAAGCACACGGGCAACCACAGCCTGTTGACGGACGTGCTGCGCGGGCCGCTGGGCTTCGACGGGTTCGTGGTGTCGGACTGGAACGCGCACGGCCAGCTGCCGGGCTGCACCAACGACAGCTGTGCGCTGGCGATCAACGCCGGCATCGACATGCTGATGGCGCCGGACACCTGGAGGCCGCTGTATGAAAGCACCCTGGCCCATGTACGGGCGGGGACGATCTCGCAGGAACGGCTGGACGAGGCGGTGCGCCGCATCCTGCGGGCCAAGGTCAAGGCCGGGGTGTTCCGTGAGGAACGGCCCGTCGAGGGCGACCTGTCGCAACTGGCGTCGCCGGCTCACCGGGCTTTGGCGCGCGAGGCCGTGCGCGAGTCGCTGGTGCTGCTGAAGAACGACGGCGTCCTGCCGATCCGGGCCGGGGCGCGGGTGCTGGTCGCGGGGACGGCGGCCGACGACATCGGTCAGGCGGCGGGCGGCTGGACCCTGGCCTGGCAGGGGACGGGCAACACCAACGCCGACTTCCCGCAAGGCCAGTCGATCTGGGCCGGGATCGAGGAGGCGGTCGAGGCGGCCGGCGGCTCCGCGACCCTCAGCGCCGACGGCGCCTTCGCCGACAAGCCGGACGTGGCCATCGTCGTCTTCGGCGAGATGCCCTACGCCGAGTTCCAAGGCGATGTGGACACGCTGGACTTCCTGCCGACCGAACCCCTGGGGACCCTGCGTCGGCTGAAGGCGGCCGGGGTGCCGACAGTGTCGGTCTTCCTGTCGGGGCGGCCGATGTGGACGAACCCGGAGATCAATGCGTCCGACGCCTTCGTGGCCGCCTGGCTGCCGGGGACCGAGGGCGGCGGCGTGGCCGATGTGCTGATCGGCGACGCCGAGGGGCAGCCGCGCAACGACTTCCACGGCGCCCTTTCGTTCAGCTGGCCGAAGGACGCGACGGGGACGCCGCTGAACCACGGCCAGCCGGGCTACGATCCGCAGTTCGCCTATGGCTACGGCCTGACCTATGCGCGGCCCGGCGAGGTCGGCGCCCTGTCGGAGGAGAGCGGGGTCGACGGCTCGACCTCGAGCGTCGACCACTATTTTGTCGCCGGCCGCTATGTCGCCCCCTGGGGCCTGATGCTGCGGGACGCGGGCGGGCAGAACAAGCCGGGCACGGTCAAGGTGGCGACCAGTCCGCGCGACGGGGTGCGCGTCCGGCCCATCGACGATCTGGCGCAGGAGAGCGGTCAGCAGTTCGTCTTCACCGGGGCGGGCCCGGCTGACGCCTATATAGAGGGCGTGCCGATCGACCTGTCGCGGCAGGCTAACGGCGAGCTGGCGATCAGCTTCCGCTACCGCGTCGAGGCGGCGCCGCGGGGGGAGGTCGACCTGATGTTCGGCCGGGGCCGCACCGAGGTGACCGACCTGTTCGAGGCCGCGCCGCTGAATGAATGGCGCACGATGAAGGTGCGCCTGTCCTGTCTGGTTGGGGAGGGGGTGAACCTGTCGGGGATCGACGTGCCGTTCGGCCTGTCAACCGGATCGGCCTTCACCGTCTCGGTGTCCGAGATCCAGCTGGCGCCCAACAACAACGACACCGTCTGCCCCACGGAGGCCGGCCAATGATCGCCACCACCAGCCCCGCGCCCGATCTCGGCGAAGAGACGTCCGGCTCCGGCCCCAAGGGGGACGTCGGCTATCTGCAGTGGTTCGTCTTCGGCCTGTTCTTCATCTTCGGCGGCATCACCAGCCTGAACGACGTGCTGGTGCCCAAGCTGAAGGAGCTGTTCGAGCTCAACTATTTCCAGGCCATGCTGATCCAGACGGCCTTCTTCGCCGCCTATTTCATCGTGTCCCTACCGGCCGCCGCCCTGGTGCAGAAGGTCGGATACATGCGCGGCGCCGTGGTCGGTCTGCTGATCATGATGGCGGGCTGTCTGCTGTTCATTCCGGCGGCGGGGGCGGGGCTGTTCATCGCCTTCCTGGGGGCCTTGTTCGTTCTGGCGTCGGGGGTCACGCTCGTTCAGGTCGTGGCCAATCCGCTGATCTCCATGCTGGGGGAGGCCAAGACGGCGTCCAGCCGCCTGACCTTCGCCCAGGCGTTCAACTCGCTGGGCACCACGGTCTTTCCCTATGTCGGGGCCACCATCATCCTGGGGTCGCTGGCGACGGTCAGCGCCAAGGACCTGTCGGGCGAGGCCCTGATCGCCTATCGGGCGGCCGAGTCCGCCGTCATCACCCACGCCTATATCGGCATCGCGGCGGCGCTGGCGGTCGTGGCCCTGGTCGTCTGGTTCAACCGCAACCGGCTGATCGAGGAGAAGGCGCCGGACGTCGGCTTCCTGCGCGCCTTCAACCTGTTGAAGTCGCCGCGCTTCGCCTTCGGGGCCTTGGGCATCTTCGTCTATGTCGGGGCCGAGGTCGCGGTCGCCAGCCTGATGACCAACTATCTGATGCAGGCCGATACGCTCGGTCTGTCGGCCCAGCATGCGGGCGAGCGGATGGCCTTCTACTGGGGCGGGGCCTTGGTCGGGCGGTTCATCGGCGCCTTCGTGATGCGCTACGTCGCGCCGTGGAAGGTGCTGGCCTTCGTGGCGCTGGGCGCCATCGCCCTGATCGGCATTTCGGTCTCGACGACGGGGGCGATCTCGGGTCTGGCCCTGATCGCGGTGGGTCTGTTCAACGCCATCATGTTCCCGACCATCTTCACCCTGGCCTCGGTCGGTCTGGGCAAACGGGCGGCGGAAGGGTCGGGCATCATCTGCATGGCCATCGTCGGCGGGGCGATCATTCCGCCGCTGACCGGCTATGTCGCCGACATGGCGACGCTGCGGATGGCGCTGGTCGTGCCGGCGGTCTGCTATCTGGTGATCGCCCTCTACGCCGCCTACTGCCGCCGATAGGGAGCGTCTCGACATTCGCCGCGTGCGCCTGACAGTATGGCGCATGCGCGGAGCCGAACCCTGACCCTGTCCGATGCGACGTCGCCGGTCCGGCCGCGCGGGCTGGGGTTTCTGGTGCTCTACGCCCTGGCCTGGGGCGGCGGGGTCATCGCCTATGTGCCGCTCTTGACCCTGGTCCTGCCGATCAAGGTCCAGGCCATCGCGCCGGACGACAAGGTCGCGCTGCTCAGCCTCGCCACCCTGATCGGGGCGGTGGTGGCCAGCGTCGTCAACATCCTGGTCGGTATCGTCAGCGACCGGACGGTGCTGCGGGAGCGGGGACGCAGACCCTGGGTGGCGCTGGGGCTCGTGCTGACCCTGGCCTCCTATGTCCTCATTGATGTCGTTACCACGCGGGTCGGGCTGATCGTCGGCATCGTCCTGTTCCAGGGGGCGCTCAACCTGATGTTGGCGCCGCTCAGCGCCACGGCGGCCGACGAGATTCCGGACCAGCAGAAGGGTCTGGCCGGCGGGCTGATGGGGGCGGTCTATACCTTCGGCGCCCTGGCCGGGATGGTGGTCACCGCCTCTGCCGGATGGAGCGAGGGGACGCAGCTGGCCATCGTCGGCGGTCTGGTCACGGCCTGCATGCTGCCCTTCCTGCTGATCAGCCGCAGGCGCGGGCCGATCGTGCCGGCCTCGGTTCCGGTGGTTCAGGCAGGGGCGGGACGAAAGGGCAATCTGGCTCGGGTCTGGACGGCGCGCCTGCTGGTCCAGATCGCGGGCAGCATCCTGTTCGCCTACCTCCTCTTCTATTTCGAGACGGTCGAGCGGTCCGGGCCGCCGGTCTCGCCGGGTGAGATCGCGCGTCAGGTCGCCTGGCTGGCGGGGTCGGTGACCATCCTGCTGGTGCCTCTGTCCATCGCCACGGGGCGGCTGTCCGATGCGGTGCGGTTGAGGAAGCCGTTCCTGCTGATCACGGCGGTGATGATGACGCTGGGCCTCGGCCTGATGGCCTTGCTGCCTCAGTGGATCCCGGCGGCGGCCGGCTATGTGCTGTTCGCGACGGGGGTGGGGCTCTTCCTGGGGCTTCAGGGTGCCTATGCGATGCAGCTCCTGATCACGCCCGAGCATCGCGGGCGGGACATGGGGGTGCTGAACCTGACCAACACCATCCCGGCCCTGATCGCGCCGTCGCTGGCCTTCGCCCTGGCGGGGGAGGGGGATTTCCAGAGCCTGTTGCTGGTCCTGACGGGACTGGCCGCGGTGGCGCTGGTTCTGCTGTTCCAGATCCGCGAACAGTCCGTCTAGCCGCCCGAACCCCTGCAACCGTCGCGATACAGCGGCCTCAGCGAGGCTGTAACCATTTGTGGCCGGTTTGTGATTGTGAACGCTCTCAAATCGTGTTCTACCAACATGTGAGAGGGCGCAGACCCTCCGAGGGACGGAAATCGAGTCAAGCACTCGTACAGACGGCTGAAGTCGAAGCATTCGGTATTCTCAATCCGGTCAAGGTCGGGGTGAGGTCCGAGGCGGCGATCTCAAGCGTTCGCTTTCGAGCGATAGGACCCGTGTGTCCTGTGTGCTGGAGGCGAACTGGCGGCGGAGCGGAAACGCAGGTCGCCGACAGGTCGAAGTACGCGCGTCTTTGTATCACTCGACGAAATCCCTGCCGTTGATTTGGAGGGATCGTGCGGATGTCAAAGCGGTTTGGAGCCTGGCGCAGCCTGTCGGTCGCGGCCGTCGCGCTGCTCGCCGCGGAGACCCCGGTTGCGTCCGCATGGGCCTTCGAACAGGCCGCTCCGCAAGCCTCGACGACCGCCGCCGACGCCGCCGCGCGCGCCTCGGCCCTGGTCGCTCAGCTGACCCGCGAAGAGAAACTGCAGCTGGTGCACGGCTATTTCCCGCCGATGGCCGATCGCACGCCGGGCGCGCCTCTCGACCAGATGATCCCTTCGGCGGGCTATGTGCCGGGCGTGCCGCGTCTGGGCATTCCGGCCCTGCGCGAGAGCGACGCCAGCCTGGGCGTGGCCAATCAGGTCGAGCAGCGACGCGGCGACGTGGCCACCGCCCTGCCGTCCAGCCTCGCCACCGCCGCCACCTTCGATCCCGAGATCGCCCATGCTGGCGGGGTCATGATCGGCTCCGAGGCGCGGGCCAAGACCTTCAACGTTCTTCTGGCCGGGGGCGTGAACCTGACGCGCGATCCGTGGGCGGGGCGGAATTTCGAATATCTCGGCGAGGACCCGCTGCTGGCCGGGGTCATGGCGGGCGAGCACATCCGGGGCGTCCAGTCGAACAACATCGTCTCAACGATCAAGCATTTCGCCTTCAACAGTCAGGAGACGGGGCGGATGATCATGGATGCGCGCCTCGACGAGGCGGCGCTCCGCGAGAGCGACCTGCTGGCCTTCCAGATCGCCATCGAGCGCGGACGGCCGGGCTCGGTCATGTGCGCCTACAACCGGATCAACGGCGACTATGCGTGCGAAAGCGACTTCCTGCTGAACCAGGTGCTGAAGCGCGACTGGGGCTATCCGGCCTGGGTCATGTCCGACTGGGGCGCGGTGCATTCGACCGAGAAGGCCGCCAACAGCGGGCTGGATCAGGAGTCGGGACAGGAACTGGATCGCCAGATCTATTTCGGCGAACCCCTGACCCAGGCGGTCGCGGCCGGGCGGGTGACCGAGGCGCGGCTGGACGACATGGTCCGGCGCATCCTGATCGGCATGATCGAGACGGGTGCGATGGACACGCCGGCGCCCGCTACGGCCCAGACCATCGACTACGCGACCAATGCTGAGGTGGCCCAGCGGGCGGCGGAGGCGGGCATCGTCCTGCTGCGGAACGAGGGCGGCGCCCTGCCGCTGAGCACCGAAGCGCGGCGGATCGTGGTGATCGGCGGTCATGCCGATGTCGGGGTGTTGTCGGGTGGCGGCTCGTCCCAGGTTCGTTCCGTGGGTGGAGCGCCGATCGAGATTCCGCTGACGTCGGGCGCGGCGGCCTCGTTCGCGCGGGTCACCTATCATGCGTCGTCGCCGCTGAACGCCATTCGGGCCGTGGCGCCGGGCGCCGAGGTCGAGTTCGTGGCGGGTGACGATGTCGCCGCAGCGGCTCGGGCCGCAGCGGGCGCCGACGCCGTCGTGGTCTTCGCCACCCAGTGGACGACCGAGGCGCAGGATGTGGAGACCCTCCACCTGCCGAACGATCAGGACGCACTGATCGCCGCCGTCGCCGCCGTCAATCCGAAGACGACCGTGGTGCTGGAGACGGGCGGACCGGTCCTTATGCCCTGGATCGACGACGTGCCGGCGGTGGTGCAGGCCTGGTATCCGGGGCAGCGGGGCGGGGAGGCCATCGCCCGCATCCTGTTCGGTCAGGTCAACCCGTCGGGCCGTCTGCCGATCACCTTCCCGAGCAGCGCCGACCAGGCGCCGCGTCCCGAGGCGCCGGGTCTGGAGGCCATGAAGGCTTCGGACGCCGCGTCTAACGCCGGAGCGGGCGCGGCCGTGGGCTTTGAGCCCTTCCCGGTCGAATATCCCGAAGGCTCCGACGTCGGTTACCGCTGGTACGAGCGCGAGGACCACACGCCGCTGTTCCCGTTCGGCCACGGACTTTCCTACACCCGCTTCGAATACAGCGACCTGAAGATCGAGGGCGGCGACAGCCTGCGCGTCACCTTCCGCGTCTCGAACGTCGGGGACCGCGAAGGTGCCGACGTGCCGCAACTGTATGTCGCCGGGCAGGGCCAAGAGGCCCGTCGCCTGGCCGGATGGCAGCGGGTGTCGCTGCGCCCCGGCGAGAGCCGCGAGGTCGTCATCACGGCCGAGCCCCGCATCCTGGCCGAGTACGACACGGCCATGCCCGGCTGGCGGATCGCCGCCGGAACCTATCGCGTCCAGATCGGACGAGACGCGCTCGACAACGCTCTTGGGGGAGAGGCGGAACTGTCGACGCGAACCATGAGGCCCTGAACGCGCAAGCTTTGGACAAAGCCGCCCTCAGAGGCGGCGCCCACGGAGGAGGACACACAATGAGACTGCAGAAGAGATCCATTCTAACCGCCCTGATGGCGAGTACGGCGCTGGCGTCGCCCGCCCTCGCCCAGACCGCGCCCCAGGACGAGGCGACCCAGGTCGACGAGATCATCGTCACCGGCATCCGCGCGTCGCAGGAACAGTCGATCGACATCAAGCGCAATACGACCGCCGTCGTGGACGCGATCTCGGCCGAAGACATCGGCAAGCTGCCGGACGTCACCGTGGCCGACGCCCTGCAACGCATCGGCGGCATCCAGATCCAGCGGAGCGCCGGGGAGGGCGCGACGGTCAACATTCGCGGTCTGCCGCAGGTCGTGACCCTGCTGAACGGCGAACAGTATCTGGCGCCCGGCAACCTGGGCAGCGCCCAGCCGAACCTGAACGACGTGCCCGCCCAGCTCATGAACTCGATCGTCGTGTTCAAGTCGATGGACGTGCGAAACGCCATCTCCGGCATCTCGGGCACCATCGACCTGCGTACCCAGCGTCCGTTCGACTTCAGCGAGGGCCTGACCACGGCCGTCGCCTCGGAATACGCCACGGGCCAGGACACCCAGGAACAGGACTATCTGTTCAACGGCCTGCTGAACTGGCGGAACGACCGCTTCGGCGCGATGATCTCGGGCGTCTACAGCGAGAGCAATCTGGGCAACAACTACTCCGGCGTTTCCGGGGGCGTGTTCGGCAACAACGACTGGGGCGGCTCGGACGCCAACTGGATCGCGCCGCACGGCTACGACACCTTCGCCCGGGTGGTGGAGCGCAAGCGCACCGGCCTGAACGGCGCCTTCACCTGGCAGATCGACGACGGCTTCGAGCTGACCGGCGAGGTCTTCTACACCAAGCTGGAAGAGCATGACCGGGCAGCGGGCCTGAATATCTCGAACCGCTGGAACGGCCTGGGCTGGACGACGCCGACGGCCTTCACCACCACGGGCGTGCGTGGCGGCAACGGCAATCCGTGGCTGGACGTCACCGAGTACGACCTCGACGTCTGGTGGATGAACTCGTTCACGGTGAACCGCACCAAGAACAACGAGTCGACCAACTACAATCTGGAACTGAAGTACGACCGCGGCGGTCCCTTCACCTTCTCGGCGCGCGCCCTGAAGGCGGAGGCGTCGCTGCTGAGCATGAACGGTCAGGTTCAGGGCGATCTGTCGAACTGGCAGTATGCCCCGGATCGCGCCTTCACACTGTTCCGCGATCCGCTGGACCGGACGCGCGGGCCCTTCTATCCGGCGGCCATCGCGGCCCTGTATCCGACGTCGCAATACTCCAACGGCATCGTCGGTTCGGCGGGCGGCCGCTACATCAACCCGAACCCACTGGGCATCGGCAACGATCCGCAGCTGCACCTGAACATCGGCGGCGGCCAGACGGTGTGGAGCGGCTTCGATCGTCCCATCGTCGGCGGTCTGGGGACACGTCCCCTGACGGACTACATGTCCAATCAGGACAGCTATGCGGTGGCTGCCTATTCGTCGGAAGGCAACCAGCGCAACGAGTCCGAACTGGCCGTCCTGCGGATGGACGGCAGCTATGAGTTCGAGGGCGAACCGGCCCTAGGCTTCATCACCCGCGTCGATGCGGGCGTGCGTCACTCCGATCGCGAGGTGGAGATCACCAGTTTCCACCTGTTCTCCGACGTCAACGGCTGTTCGGTTCAGTGGAAGGCGATCGACGTCGTCATGAACCAGAACCAGTGCTCGGCCGGCGAGCAGGTGCCGAACCCGGCGTTCAACCCGGCCTTGCCGGTCAGCGCGACCAACCCCCGGACCATCTTCCAGGGCTATACGGTCAACCGTCCGACGCGCCTGAACGCCAACAACAACACCTTCTTCCTGGACGACTTCGGCTCCATCACGCGCGGCATGCCGGGCGTCTGGGTCGTGGATCCACGCGACTTCGACGACGTGGTCGGCTTCCAGCAGCGGGTGTTCGGCAGCGCCTATGAGGTGATCATTCCGGGCAACAGCTATGACGTCGACCTCTATGAGGACAGCGCCTACCTGAACGCCGGCATAGCCATCGGCAATCTGACCGGCGACATCGGCCTGAAGGCGATCCGCACCGAGCTGCGCGTGCGTCAGAACCAGACCGGCGAGACCCGCAACTACGGCGACACCAACCTGGACGTTGGCGATACGATCTCGTCGCGCAGCTACACCGACTATCTGCCGTCGGTGAACCTGGTCTACGACTTCAGCGACCGGCTGAAGCTGCGGGCGGCCTACAACAAGACGATGATCCCGCTGGATCTGGGCAACTACGGCGGTGGCGTCACCATCTCCACTGCCGACTCCGCCGGGCCGACGCCCGAGGATCCCACGGCGCCGCCGCTCGGCACTCGCCGGGTGACCGGGGCCAGCTTCGCGGGCAGCCCGGAGCTGAACCCCTGGCGGTCGAACAACTACGACCTCAGCCTGGAGTACTATCTGGGCCGGGCGACGATGTTCAACATCGCCCTGTTCAAGCTGGAGATCGAAAGCTTCGTCACCCGCGCCACCGTCAATGACGGGCGCTTCCCCGACGGCGACGGCATCATTCGCCGGACCGTGCCGGTCAACCGTCCGGTCCAGGGCGAAGGCGGTTCGCTGCAAGGCGTTGAAGTCGGCGCCAAGCTGGCGCTCAGCGACTTCATGGACGAGGGCTTCCTGCGCGACTTCGGTTTCGACGGCAGCTACACCTTCTCGGACAGCTCGCAGAACGCCCAGAACCTGTCGGGTGAAGACCTGCCGTTCCCGGACAACTCCGAGCAGCAGATCAACGCCGCCTTCTGGTACCAGGGCGACCGACTGCAGACCCGGATCGCCTGGAACTACCGTACGCCGCGCCTGGCCAGCACATTCGGGGCCATCCCGATCTACCAGGACACGTCGCAGTATGTGGACGTCAGCATCACCTACGATGTGACGGATGACATCACCATCTACGCCAACGGCTCCAACGTCTTTGGCGAGATCGAAGAGTACTACCTCGAATTCGAAGAGGGGGCGGAGCAGTTCCACTCTCGCAACGAGTTCGAACCCCGCTGGTTCGTTGGCGTGCGCGCCAAGTTCTAGATCTCCTGAAGCCTCGGCCGGCGGCGACCTCGCGTTGTCGCCGGCCAATCTTTTCGAGTATCCAGTTCAAGAGCCAAGGGTCTGTCATGGACAGTGTATCCGACACCGCCATTCGCGACGTCGTCATCGTGGGCGGCGGCACCGCCGGATGGATGGCGGCCGCGGCCCTGGCCCAGCACCTGCGCCACACGCCCGTGACCATCACCGTGGTCGAGTCCTCCGAGATCGGCACGATCGGGGTCGGCGAGGCCACCATTCCGACCATCCGCCGCTTCTACGCCCAGCTCGGCATGACCGACGCCGACGTCATGGGCGCGACCGAGGCCAGCTGCAAACTGGGCATCCGCTTCGTCGGCTGGGGCGGGACGGGATCCGACTTCATCCATCCCTTCGGCCTGTACGGACAGGACCTGAACGGGGTGGGTTTCCATAACTACTGGATGAAGCAGAGGCAGTCGGGCGATGCGACGCCTCTGGCCGCCTATTCGCTCGGCGCATCGCTCGCCAAGGCCGGCAAGTTCACAGAGCCGTCGCCCAATCCGCCGTCGTCCCTGTCGGTGTTCGACTGGGCGCTCCACCTGGATGCGTCGCTCTTCGCCAAACACCTGCGCGCCTATGCCGAGGCGTCGGGCGTGAAGCGCATCGATGCGCGCATCGGCGGCGTCGACCTGAGACCCTCGGACGGCTTCATCGAGGCCCTGGTGCTGGACGATGGGCGGAAGGTCGCGGGCGATCTGTTCGTCGACTGCTCGGGCTTCCGGGGTCTGCTGATCGGCGAGGCCATGGGTTCGGCCTATGAGGACTGGGGCCGCTGGCTGGACTGCGACGCCGCCTTCGCGGTGCAGAGCAAGAACGCGCCGGGATCGGAGCCCGTGCCGTATACCCGCGTCACGGCGCACTCGGCCGGGTGGCAGTGGGGCATTCCGCTGAGGCATCGCGCCGGCAACGGCCTGGTCTTCTCCAGCCGCCACATGACGGATCAGGAGGCGCTGGACGCCCTGATGCCGAACCTGATGGGCAAGCCGATCACCGAGCCGCGCCGCATCGGCTTCCGCCCCGGCCGCCGCGACCGCGCCTGGGTCAAGAACTGCGTGGCGCTCGGGCTGTCGGCCGGCTTCCTGGAGCCGCTGGAGAGCACCAGCATCGCCCTGATCGAGAACGGGATCGAGCGGCTGAAGGCGCTGTTCCCCGACAGGACCTTCGCCCCCGCCGTCGTCGACGAGTTCAACGACCAGTCGGCGCGCGAGATGGAGCGGACCCGCGACTTCATCATCCTGCACTACTGGCTGAACGGTCGGGACGAGCCCTTCTGGCGTGAGCGGCGCGAGGCGGAAATCCCCGACACCCTGAGGAAGAAGGTCGAGCTCTGGAAGGCGAGGGGACAGTTCGTCCGCTATCGCTGGGAGATGTTCCATCCGGCCAGTTGGCTGGCCATCTATGACGGGTTCGACCGGATGCCCGACCGGATCGATCCGGCGGTGGAGGGCGTGCCGGCACGCGACCTCGACGTCAGCCTGCAGCAGATGCGCGCCGCCATCGCCGACGCCGTCGCCCGCACCCCCAGCCACGGGGCCTTCCTGTCTCAATTCGCCTCGCCGAAAGCCGCCTGATGGAGCGCCCCATGGACGCCGACCCCAACCGTTCGATCCGCAAGATCTGCATCGTCGGAGGCGGCACCGCCGGCTGGATGGCCGCCGCCCTGATGGCCGAGCATTTCAAGGGCGCGATGGGCCAGATCGAACTGGTCGAGTCCGACGACATCGGCACCATCGGGGTCGGTGAATCCACCGTGCCGCCCTTCCTGCAACTTCTGGCCAAGCTGGGCGTGGACGAACAGGTCTTCGTGCGCAAGGTCCAGGCCAGCTTCAAACTGGGCATCGAGTTCCGCGACTGGAAACAGAAGGGCGAGCGGTACTTCCACCCGTTCGGGACCATCGGGGCGCCGGTCGATCTGGCCGACTTCTACCAGCTGTGGCTGAAGGCCAAGGCCCATGGCTACACCGGCGCGCTGCAGGACTTCGCGCCGGCCGCCGTCATGGCGAAGAACGGGAAATTCACCCTGCCGTTCAAGGCGGCGCGGACACCCATCGGCGGGGCCAGCTACGCCCTGCATGTCGATGCGAAACGCGTCGCGCGCTTCCTGCGGACCTATGCGGAGGCGCGCGGCGTGACGCGGACGGAAGGCATCGTCGATGACGTCGCGGTGCGCCCCGACGGCTTCGTCGAGACGCTGATCCTGAAGAACGGGCGGACGGTGGAGGCGGACTTCTTCATCGACTGCTCGGGCTTCCGCAGCCTGCTGATCGGCAAGGCGCTGGGCGTCGGGTACGAGGACTGGTCCCACTGGCTGCTGTGCGACCGCGCCATCGCCGTCCAGACCGAGAATGTCGGCGCGCCCGCCCCCTATACGATGGCCGAGGCCCAGGATTTCGGCTGGCGCTGGCGCATCCCGCTGCAGCACCGGACCGGCAACGGCTATGTCTTCTGCAGCAAATACCTCAGCGACGACGAGGCGACCGCCACTCTGATGTCTCAGGTCGAGGGCGCGCCGGTGGTCAAGCCGATGGTGGTGCCGTTCAAGACCGGAATGCGCGAGCGTTTGTGGGACAAGAACGTGCTGGCGCTGGGGCTGGCCGGCGGCTTCATCGAGCCGCTGGAATCGACGGCCATCCACCTGATCTATCGCGGCATGGACTTCTTCTTCCGCCTGCTGCCCGACCGCGACTGCGACCCGGCGCTGCAGACCGAATACAATCGGCGCATGCGGACGGACTATGAGGAGATCCGCGACTTCATCGTCCTGCACTACTGCACGACCGAGCGGGACGACACGGCCTTCTGGCGCGAGTGCCGGGACATGGAGCTGCCGCCGGGCCTCAAGCGCAAGATCGACCTGTTCCGCGTCAACGGCAGCCTGGCCGAGGGGCTGGACGAACTGTTCCGCGCGGTCAGTTGGCAGTCGGTGATGGAGGGGATGGGGGTGCATCCGCGCGGCTATCACCCGCTGGTCGATCGCATCCCGTTCGACGGCGTGTCAGGACAGCTGGATCATGCGTCGGAGCTGCTGCGGCGGATGGTCGGCGACCTTCCCACCCACGCCCAGTTCATCGCCCAGCACTGCGCGGCCGAAATGCCCGAGAAGGCGGCCTGATCTTTACGCGACGGCAGAGACGGGATCGGCTAGCGTAGCGTTATGAGCAGATCGGATCGACAGCGGCGGATGGACGTGTGCGCCGCTCTGTAACCATCAAGCACGTGGCGGCCGAGGCCGGCGTCTCCCTGCAGACCGTCTCGCGGGTCATCAACAACGGGCCGAACGTCCGTCCGGAGGTCCGCGAGCGCGTCAACGCGGCGGTCGAGAAGCTGGGCTACGTGCCCAGCCTGGCGGCCCAGCGGATGGGCGGATCGCGATCCTATCTGCTGCTGGCCCTGAACGACCGCGACCGCACCATCGAGGGGTGGAAGTCCGGCGAAGGCACGGACTGGGTCGATCAGATGCTGCTGGGCGGCATGCTGAAGTCCGCCGAGTTCGGCTATCGGATGATCTTCGAGCTGGTAGACACCCATTCGTCCCAGGTCGAGCGGGAGGTGCAGGCGGCGATCTCGGCCCTTCACCCCGACGGGGTCATCCTGACGCCGCCCCACTCGGACAATCCGCTGATCACCCAGTTGCTGGTGCAGATGGGCCTCCCGTTCGCGCGGATCGGCTCGGTCGCGGCGGGGCCTGGGTTCGCCATCGTCATGGACGACCGCGCCGCCGCCGAGGTGGCCACGACCCACCTGCTGGACCTGGGGCATCAGCGGGTCGGCTTCATCACCGGCAGCGACGAATACGTGCTGAGCGGCGCGCGGCTGGACGGCTATCGGCGGGCGATCTCGAACCGGGGCCTGCCGCTGGATGACGATCTGGTCGGGCGCGGGGACTTCTCGTTCGAATCCGGGGTGCGAGCCATGGAGGCCTTCTTCGCCCTGGAGAGCCCGCCGACGGCGGTGGTGGCCTCGAACGACCAGATGGCCCTGGCGGCGCTGAGGGTCGCCAACGGCCGGGGCATTCAGGTGCCCGATGGACTGGCCATCGTCAGCTTCGACGACACGCCCATCGTGCGCTTCAGCAATCCGCCCCTGACGGCGGTGGTCCAGCCCGTCGCCGCCATGGCGGCCGAGGCTGCGCGCCTGTTGATCCGGGCCAAGGCGGGGGACAAGGACCTGCCCCCCGGCGTCACCATCCCGTTCGACTTCACCGTCCGGCGGTCGACACGGGCTGACTAGACAGCGGCGCGTGTGGCGGGGGCGGGATCGTCCGCGTCCTCGGTCAGGGCGCCGAGTTCGCCGCGTTCGCGGGCCTTTCTGCCGTAGACCAGCTCGAACAGGGGCGAGGCCATCAGGGTGGTGACGATGGCCATCAGCACCAGCATGGAGAACAGCGCCGGCCCGATGATGCCGCGCTGCAGGCCGATGTTGATGATGATCAACTCCATCAGGCCGCGCGCATTCATCAGGGCGCCGATGCCCATGGCGGTGGCGTTGTCCTGACCCGTCAGGCGCGCGGCGCCCCAGCAGGCCACTCCCTTGGCCGCGATGGAGGCGATCAGGATGGCGACGGTCACCCCGACCAGGCCAAGGCTGTTGACCATGGTCAGCTGGGTGTTCAGCCCCGAGAAGGTGAAGAACATCGGCAGGAGGACGACCACGGCGAACGGCTCCAGCTGTTTGCGCAGCTCGCTGGCCAGCAAGCCACGCGGCATGACGCAGCCCAGGATGAAGCCGCCGAAGACGGCGTGGATGCCGACCCAGTCCATCACGAAGGCGCAGAGCATGAAGAGGATCAAGACGATGCCCAGCGTCGAGGCCGTCAGCTTGCCCTCGCGCTCGACCGCGCGCCCGAGCGGCGCCAGCAGCTTGGGCGCCAGGGTCAGCATGAAGATGGCGAAGGCCGCGCCGCCCGCGATGGCCTTGATCGCCACGGGGGCGCCGTCGCCGAAGGTGGCCAGGACCACGGCCAGGACGCACCAGGCGGCCGCATCGTCGATGGCGCCCGCCGACAGGGACAGGGCGCCCAGGGGCGTGCCGCTCAGGCCCCGCTCATGGATGATCCGCGCCAGCATGGGGAAGGCGGTGATGGCGATGCAGGCGCCGGTGAAGAGGATGGCCTGGGTCGCGTTGATGCCCTCGCCGAACAGACCCTGGCTCAGCAGCCAGGGGCCGAGCGCCACCGCCACCAGGAAGGGCGCGGCCATGCCGGCGAACGAGACGGAGAAGGCGCTCTTCGCGTTCTGGCGGAAATGCTCGGTGCGGAAGCCGAGGCCCACCAGGAACATGTAGAGGCCCACGCCGAACTGGGCCCCGACGAACAGGATGGCCTTGGATTCAGGGGGAAAGAGGGCGGCCTGCATATCCGGAGCGAGCAGGCCGAACAGCGATGGCCCCAGGATCACCCCGGCGATCATCTCGCCCACGACCTGCGGCTGGCCGAACCATGTCTTCGCGGCGAAACCGACGAGGCGACAGGCGGCGATGATCACCGCCATTTGCAGGAAAAAGACCACGCTGAGTTCAGCAGGCGTCATCGGTTGTCCTCCCCAGGACCGGTGCGTTTCGAGCCGTTTTGCCGCATGAAACTCTAGCGCACGCCGTCGTGCAAGCAGATTTGAGAGCGTTCACATTCCGGCGCTGGCGAGCGGCCAATCGCTTGAACGATATCGTGAAGTGAGCGGGCGCGGGAGCCGAAGTATGGCTCGAAGAGTTCCGTTCCGTGATGAGTCGCCCACCCGTGAGTTTCCGTTTCTCCCCGACGACTTCGCCCAGTGAAATTCGCGCCCATCCCCGGTTCGAGGCCGCGTTCGACGCCTTCGTGGACCAGATGGCGGACGTCTATGCCCACGACAATCGCCTGCGTGGGCTGGGCGATTTCAAACAGGGCGTCTGTTTTCAACTGCTGGTCTGTTTCGACGCCGCGCGCGATCCGTCCAACCCCGACACCCTGTTCACGACTGCGCGGGTGGCCGAGGCCATGGCCACGATGGACGTGCATGATCGCCGCGCTACGTCGGAACTGGTTCGCCGGCTGCGCGACGACGACTATGCGACCATCGAGACGGCGGCGCACGACGCTCGCGTGCTCGAGCTGCGCGCGACCGAAAAATCGAGGAGGGCCGACCGCGAATGGCTGCAGGTCATGCACGAGCCTCTGTTGGTGTTGGATCCGGACGAGAAACGGTTCGAACTGGGCGCGCGTCGGGACCCGGCCTATCAGCAGGCGTTCCGCGCCACGGCCCTGCCGCTGCTGCCGCGCGCCGCCGCCTCCATGGCCGGCAATCCGGAGGCGGACTATTTCGTCAGACAGACGCAAGGGGGGCGCATCATGATGTCCCTGATGCAGTCCGTGCGCGGTCGGCCCGACCGTCGCACCGAGCCGGGTTACTATGCCTGGGCCGCCAAACGTTGCGGTGTTTCGGCGCCCCATGTCCGCAAGGTTTTGCAGGGCGCGGCGGATCAGGGGTGGATCCGGCTGATCGGCGGCCAGGCGGTGACGGTGGAGGTCCTGCCCGCGCTGGAAGAGGGGGTGAGGCGATGGACCGCCTCGTGTCTTTCGACCATCAATCTCAACAGCCTGCACGCCTGGTGGCTGATGACGGGTCAGCCGGTCTCCGAGGAAAACAGCCTAGACGCCTAGAATACTAGGGATTCTTTCGTTGACCTTCGTTCCGTCCTCGGGCGAGTGCGAGGGCCGCCGATATGGCCGTCCGGGGTTCGGGGTGGGGGTCGTGTTCAAGGGTTCAGGTCCCGGCGCGGTCGCGTCGGGCGTCGGGCGTGTTTCGGCTGAAGACCGCGGCGATGGCGCGCGCGGCGCCGTGCGCGTGTTCGATCGCTTGGGCGGGATCTTCGGCGCTGTCCTGATCGCTCTGACCCTTCTTCTGGCCGGCGCGCCCGCGATGGCCCAGGCGCCGGCTCCGACCATCAGCGCCCTGTCAACCAACGACGGCCCGGCTGCGGGCGGAACCTCGGTGACCCTGGCCGGAACCGGCTTCGTCGTGGGCTCGACTTCGGTCACAATCGGCGGGACTGTCATCCCGGCGGGCGCCGTGACGGTGGCTGGCACGACGTCGCTCAGCTTCACCACGCCAGCTCACGCGGCGGGCAACGTGGCTGTGACGGTGACGACCCCTAATGGAACGTCGAGCGCCGTCGCAGGGGGCGTTTCCCTGCTGAGCGCATGGCGACCGGCATGACATTTCGCGCAGGACTTTGAGCCGGAAAATCCGGTACATGTGTCCCGGACAGGCGCCACATCGTCTGCTCCGGGGCGTGCGGATTCAAGGAATGCCGCCTCGCTGACGACGTGCGAGCATCGGTCCTCGTGCGAGTATCGGTCGTGTAGGGGGAGGCCTAAGGGGTGGGCGATGTTGACCGGAGTTTGGACGCCTCATCCGGGGTGATGCTGCTTCGTCCGCGTCGCTTCGGCGATGAACGCGGCTGGCTCATGGAAACCTGGTCGGCGGCGCGGGCCGCCAGCCAGGGCATCGACGTCGATTTCGTCCAGGACAATCATTCCTACTCCGCCGCCGTCGGCACGGTGCGGGGCCTTCACTTCCAACGCCCGCCGCATGCGCAGGCCAAGCTGGTCCGTTGTCTGCGCGGCGCCGTCATGGACTATGCGGTCGACGTGCGCGCGGGATCGCCGACTTACGGCCAGTGGGTCTCGGCCGAGCTGAGCGCCGAGAACGGCCATCAGTTGTTCATCCCCGTCGGCTTCGCCCACGGCTTCGTGACGCTGCAGCCCGACACCGAGATCGCCTACAAATGCTCGGACCTCTACGCCCCCGACTGCGACGGGGGACTGGCCTGGGACGATGCGGACATCGGCATCGACTGGCTCCTGCCAGCGAGCGGGCCGGTGCTGTCGGACAAGGACCGCGCCCTGCCGGGCCTGGCCGCCTTCGTCAGCCCGTTCGCCTATGACGGCGGTCCGCTTCAGCCGCTGGGAGCGCCGGTATGAGGATCCTCGTCACGGGCGGGGCGGGCTTCATCGGCTCGGCCCTGGTGCGTCGCCTGATCGCGCATTCGGACCATGAGGTCCTGGTGTTCGACAAGCTGACCTATGCGGGTCTCCTGTCCTCGCTCGAGCCTGCGGCCGGCAGCGATCGCTATCGCTTCGTGCAGGCCGATATCTGCGACTCCGAGGCGGTGGCCCGCGCCTTGGGCGAGTTCAGACCGCAGGTGGTCGCCCATCTGGCGGCCGAGAGCCACGTCGACCGGTCGATCGACGGGCCCGGCGCCTTCATCGAGACCAATCTGGTCGGCACGTTCGTCATGCTGAACCAGGCGCTGGGCTACTGGCGGGGCCTGGGCGAGGCCGACAAGGCCGCCTTCCGCTTCCATCATATCTCGACCGACGAGGTCTTCGGCTCGCTGGGCGACGAGGGCTTCTTCACCGAGACCACCCCCTATGATCCGCGCTCGCCCTATTCGGCGTCGAAGGCCGGGTCGGATCACCTGGTGCGCGCCTGGGGGCACACCTATGGCCTGCCGGTCCTGGTGACCAACTGCTCCAACAACTACGGCCCCTATCACTTCCCCGAGAAGCTGATCCCGCTGATCATCATCCGCGCGCTGAACGGCGAGCCCTTGCCGGTCTATGGCGACGGGTCGAACGTGCGCGACTGGCTGTTCGTCGACGACCACGCCCGCGCGCTCCAGACCGTGTTCGAGGAGGGCGCGCCCGGCGAGACCTACAATGTCGGCGGCGCCTCCGAGCGCAAGAACATCGAGGTGGTGCGGGCCATCTGCGCCATCCTGGACCAGTTGCGGCCGCGCGCGGACGGCCAGTCCTATGCCGAACAGATCACCTTCGTGACCGACCGACCCGGCCACGACCATCGCTACGCCATCGACGCCTCCAGGATCCGCGACGATCTGGGATGGGAGCCGTCGGTGACCTTCGAGGAAGGTATCGCCCGGACCGTGGCCTGGTATCTGGAAAACCAGGGCTGGTGGCAGGACATTCTGGACGCGCGTCATGCGACCCAGCGTCTGGGCGTGGCCCATGGCTGAGCCGATCCACATCCTGGTCACCGGCGGGGCAGGGCAGGTGGGGCTGGAACTGCAGTCCATCGGTTGGCCGGAGGGCGTGGTCCTCCACGCGCCGACGCGCGCCGAACTGGATCTGGGCGATGCGGCCTCGATCCGGGCGGCCTTCGCCGCCGCCCCCTTCGCGGCCGTGATCAACGCCGGCGCCTACACCGCCGTGGACAGGGCCGAGGGCGAGGTCGCGATGGCCTTTGCGGCCAACGCCATGGGGCCGACCGTGCTGGCCGACCTGACGCGCGCGGCGGGCGTGCCCCTGGTCCAGGTCTCGACCGACTATGTGTTCGACGGCTCGAAGACCGAGCCCTATGTCGAGGAGGACCCGGTCGGGCCGCTCGGCGTCTATGGCGCCTCGAAGCTGGCGGGAGAGCTGGCGGTCCTGGCCGGCAATCCGCGCTCGGTCGTCATGCGCACCGCCTGGGTGCTGGGCGTGCATCGCGCCAACTTCCTGAAGACCATGCTGCGGCTGGCCGCCGAACGGCCGGTCTTGCGCGTCGTCGGCGACCAGCACGGCTGTCCGACGGGGGCGCGGGACATCGCCGCCGCCCTGAAGGTCATCACCCTGCGGATGATCGCCGACGCCGATGCGCCGACCGGCGTCTATCACTTCGTCAACGCCGGGGAGACGACCTGGGCCGGATTGGCCACCGAGATCATGGCCCGCAGCGCCGAGGCCGGCGGGCCGAGCGCGTCGGTCGAGGCCATCACGACCGCCGACTATCCGACGCCGGCGAAACGGCCGGCCAACTCGCGCCTGTCGACCGCCCGCCTTACCCGCGACTACGGGATCGCGCCTCGCCCCTGGCAGGACGTCGTGGCCGAGATCGTCGCCGAACTGAACGCCGAAAGGGCCGCCGCATGAAGGGGATCATCCTGGCCGGAGGATCGGGCACGCGCCTGCATCCGATGACGCTGGTGACGTCGAAGCAGCTGATGCCGGTCTACGACAAGCCGATGATCTACTATCCGCTGTCGACCCTGATGCTGGCCGGCATCCGGGAGGTGCTGATCATCTCCACCCCGCGCGACGTGCCGAACTTCCAGGCCCTGCTGGGCGACGGGTCGCAGTGGGGCATGGAGATCCAGTACGCGGTCCAGCCCAGCCCCGACGGCCTGGCCCAGGCCTATGTCATCGGCGCGGAGTTCGTCGGCGACAGCCCGTCGTCGCTGATCCTCGGCGACAACATCTACTATGGCCACGGCATCACCGACCTGTTGACCAGCGCCATAGCGCGGCCGGACGGGGCGACGGTCTTCGCCTATCACGTCAACGATCCGGAACGGTACGGGGTGGTCGCGTTCGACCAGACGATGCGGGCCCTGTCGATCGAGGAGAAGCCGGCCGTGCCGAAGTCGAACTGGGCGGTGACAGGTCTGTATTTCTACGACGCGGACGTGGTGCGGATCGCGCGCGACCTGAAGCCCTCCGCGCGCGGCGAGCTTGAGATCACCGACGTCAACCGCGCCTATCTCGACGCCGGCAAGCTGTCGGTCGAGATCATGGGCCGCGGCTACGCCTGGCTCGACACCGGCACGCCCGACAGCCTGATGGAGGCGGCCGAGTTCGTGCGCGTGCTGGAAAAGCGCCAGGGCCTCAAGATCGCCTGCCCGGAAGAGGTCGCCTATCGCCAGGGCTTCATCGACGCCGCGCAGCTGGAATCCTTGGCCACGAAACTGGGCCAGAGCGACTACGGCCGGTATCTCCGCAGGGTCGTGCAGGGGTAAGGCGGGATAGCTCCGGCAGCGCTCTAGCGTCCGGACCGCAGCACCGGCGAAGCGAGGCCCGTGTTCCAGTTCCAGGGTTGGTCGCCGGCTTCGCGACGCCGTTCGACGGCGGCTTCGTGTAGTTCGACCATGCCCGGCAGGAAGTCCGCGCCGGGCGATGGAACGGCCTCGAAGGCCATGAAGCGACCGTCGGCGTCGTAGGCAGGCCATTCGGGTTCATGGGCTGCGGCCGGTCGACCGTCTCGGACGAAGCTGGTCCAGTAGGCGACCATGGCGCCCGACAGGCGGCGCTCCTCGGCCGTGTCCGGTATGGCCGGCCAGCGAGGCGGCGTGCGGTTCAGCGTACCGAACATGTAGGGGAGTTCGGCGGCGTGGAAGGCGTGGAGGCCTGCGTCGTCGGCGGCCGGATAGCCGTGGTCGAACAGGTAGAGGTACGACGGCTGGCCGGCCTCGGTCTGGGAGCGGACGAGGCGTTCGGACGTCCAGCCGTAAAGGGCGTCGCGGCTGGCGGCCAGGATGCTCTCGCCCATGTCGGAGGACGGATAGAGGCGCAGGAACTCGTCGGCGAGGTCGCCGTATCGTTCGCGGATGATCCGTTCGTACTCGACGGCGCTGGCGGGGGCCGGTGGGGCGAGCATGCGTAAGGATCGGATCTCGCCGCTGTTGAAGCCCGCGAGGACCGGGACCTTCGCCTGTTCGCCGCGATCGAAGGTCTCCACGATCTGGTGGGGCAGGACAGCGCCATCGACGACGCCGAAGGTCGCGAAGCCGCTCATCGCGGCGCGGTCGGTCAGGGTCTGCGGGTCCATGCCGCGCAGAACGCGGAGGCTCGGCGTCTGGAGCGTGCGAGCCAGTGCGGCGCCGGCGCTTTCGGCGGACGGCGAGCCGTGGCGGGTCTCTGTGAGCTCCGGGGTGGAGATCATGTAGGCGCTCTGGGCGATGGCGCGGTCGAACAGGCCCCGCGCGATCGGGGAGGCCATCAGGTAGAGGACGCTGAGGCCCCCGGCGGACTCGCCCGCGATGGTGACGTTGTCCGGATCGCCGCCGAAGCTTTCGATGTTGCGTTTCACCCATTCCAGGGCTGCGACCTGATCCATCAGGCCGTAGTTGCCGGAGATATGGGCGGGGCTTTCGGCGCTGAGGTCGGGGTGGGCGAGCCAGCCGAGAACGCCGAGGCGGTAGTTGATCGAGACGACCACCACGCCTTCCTGCGCCAGGCGGGCGCCGTCGTAGAGGGTCTCCTTGCTGGAGCCGGTGACCAGGGCCCCGCCGTGGATCCAGACCATGACCGGCGCCTTGCCGGTGGTCGAGGGCGTCCAGACGTTGAGGGTCAGGCAGTCCTCGCTCGTCGCCCCGATGTCGGCCGAGTAGATGCTCTGGACGACCGGGGTGGGCTGGATGCAGGCGGCGCCGTAGTCGGTCGCATCGCGAACGCCGGTCCAGCGGGCGGGCGGGGCGGGCGGACGCCAGCGCATCTCTCCGACCGGCGGGGCGGCGTAGGGGATGCCCTTGAAGGTGGAGATGTCGCCGACGGCTTCGCCGCGGACCGATCCGGCGGGCGCCTCGACCACGGGGGCGGTCTGGGCCGAGGGGGCGGTGGCGCAGGCCATCAGGGCCGAGGCGGCGCAGGCCCCGGCCAGCAGGTGACGCAACCGGATCATCGGGCGGCCTCCGTCTTCAGGCGTCTGGCGATCACGCGGGACAGCCACAGGAACAGGGCGATGGCGACCAGATAGACCGGGATCAGGGTGTAGAGGGCGATCTGCAGCGAGTTCTCGGGATGGGTCGTGCGGAACCAGTCGCTGGCCGCACCGACGTAGGTCGGTCCCACGCCCATGCCGATGAAGTTCATGACCAGCAGCAGGAGGGCGCCGGACATGACGCGCTGGTTGGGGCGCACCTCTTCCTGAACCAGGGCCACCGAGGACGAGAGGTAGAAGTAGTTGAGGAAGTTCGGCCCGAGCATCAGCACCAGGGCCAGCGGCCAGGTCGGGGCCCAGACGAAGGCGATGTAGAACGGCAGGGCGATCGACAGGGAGATGGCCGGGAGGAGGGCGTAGGCCGTCTTCGAGCGCTTGGTGTGGCGGTCGATCAGATAGCCGGAGGCGAAGATGCCGCCGCCCATGCCGATGGCGACGACCAGCGCGTACCAGAGGGCGACGTCGTTCAGCTGCATCCCCTTCTCGCGCATCAGGAAGAGGACGGCGAAATTGCCGAGGCCGTAGGTGACGATCTGGGTCACGCCGCTGCCCAGCGATGCCAGAACGAGGACGGGGTTGGCGAAGAAGCTTTTGGCCGTGCCCCAGAAGGGGGCCTTGGCGGGCGTTGCCGGAGCGGGCGCCAGCGGGGCGTCGGTGGGGGCGACGGCGGACTGGTCCAGGCCGCCGCGCCGAGGCTCCTTGACCAAGAACGGGGTGATCAAGGCGACGACGATGCCGATCGCGCCGATGGCGATGAAGGCGTCACGCCAGCTGAAGGCGGCGGCGATCGAGGCGCCGAAGGCGATGCCCAGCGCCGCGCCGACGGGCGGTCCGAGGTTGTAGATGCCCAGCGCCATGCCGCGACGGCCCGGCGGGAAATAGTCGGTGATGATGGCATAGGAAGGCGGCACGCCCCCGGCCTCGCCGAAGGCGACGCTCATGCGCGAGGCGGCGAGCTGGCCGAAGTTTTTCGACAGGCCGAAGGCGACGGTGGCCGCGCTCCAGATGCCGCAGGCGATGGAGACGACCCAGACCCGGTTGGTGCGGTCCGCCAGCCAGCCGACCGGGATGGCGATGAAACAGTAGAAGAATGCGAAATAGAGACCGCCCAGCAGACCCAACTGGCCGTCGGTGATGTTCAGCGCGTCCTGGATCGGTTTGGCCAGGATCGACAGCAGCTGCCGGTCGAGGAAGTTCAGCACATAGATGAACCACAGGACGCCCAGGGCGACCCAGGCGTTGCGGCCCACCGAGCCGCCGGCGGGCGGTGCGGATGACGGGATCGTCGTCTCACTCATGGTCGTTTCCTCGGGATGCGGGACTTTCGCCCGTCTAGTTCTTGGTTTGGAGTTGGGTCATCCCGGCGCCTGTCTCTGTCGCTCGGCGGCGCGGTCGCGGCAGATGCCGATGAAGCCGTGGGCCATGAAGGCGGCCATCCGCTCCTTGATGGCGTCGAAGTCGTCGGACCGGCACTTGCCGCCCGACAGGTGGTCGATCCGGCCGGTGCGGGCCAGGCTGAGGGTCAGGGCGCCCGTGACGAAGTGGTAGCCCCAGAAGATGTCTTCCTCCGCCGCCTCGGGCATGGCCTGTTTCAACAGGCCGATCAGGCGCAGCACGACCGGGTCGTAGAGGCGGTCCATCACCTCGGCGCCCCAGGCGGGGGTGTTGTTGATCTGGGCCGACAGGGCCCCGAAATGCCGCCAGCCGTCGCCGCCCTTGGAATAGGTGTCGAAGTCCGTGTCGAGGAAGGCGCGCAGGGCGCCCTCGACCGTCGGCTTGCCCTTCGATGCGATCTCATAGGCGTCCAGCGCCTCCATCCGGCGTCCGCTGGTCACCGGCGCGCGACGGGCCATGACCTTGTCGAACACCTCCTGCTTGTCGGTGAAATAGTAGTGGATCAGCGACTTGTGGACCCCGACCTTCTCGGCGATGTCGCGGATCGAGACCCCGTAGAAGCCGTGCTTGGAGAACAGTTCCTCGGCCGCGTCGAGCAGTTGTTCCAGGCTCTCGGCGCGCTGTTCGGCCTTGCGGCGGGGCTTGCGGGGCGGGGTCGTCATGGCCTGAACCTCGGGGCGGTCCGGCATGCCCGTGCGGAGGAACGCCGACTCGGTAGTGGAGACGGCGGCCATTCTAGGCCCCTCCATAGGTGGCGCGAAGCTGGGTCTTGTTGATCTTGCCGGTGGCGGCCAGGGGCATGGTCTCGACGCGAACGATGTGGTCAGGGATCCACCAGTCGGCGACCAGTCCCTTCAGCGTCGCCTTCACGTCGGCCTCGTCGATGTCCTGACCGCGCACGGGCTCGATGACCATCAGCGGGCGCTCCCCCCATTTCGGATCGGCGCGACCGATGACGGCGACCAGGCCGACGGACGGCAGAGAGCCGACGATCTCCTCGATCTCGACCGGATTGATCCATTCTCCGCCGGACTTGATCAGGTCCTTGGACCGGCCTGCGAGCGTCAGGTTGCCGGCGTCGTCGAGACTGGCCAGGTCGCCGGTGTCGAACCAGCCGTCCGCGTCCACGGCCGGCGTCTCGGCGCCGAAATAGGCGTTCACGACGCTCTGGCCCCGGACCTTCAGATGGCCCACGGTGTTGCGCTGATCCGGCAGGGCGACGTTGTCGGCGTCGGTCAGACGCAGATCCAGCCCCATGGGCGGGCGGCCAGATCCGCGCGCGGCGCCGGGCTTGTTGCTGCGAGGCGAGACGGCGCCCAGAGGTGACAACTCGGTCATGCCCCAGCTGGTCTGGACCGTCGCGCCCAGACGTTCCTCCATGCGGCGCAGCAGGCTGTCGGGACAGCTGGAGCCGCCGATGATGATGCGTTGCAGGCTGGGGGTCTCGCCGCCGGCCGCATCCAGATGGTCGAGCAGGCCGAGCCAGACGGTCGGCACTCCGACGGCGACGGTGACCATGTGGTCGGTGATCAGGCGGGCCAGGCTGGCGCCATCCGTGGCGCGGCCGGGCAGGATCAGATCGGCGCCGACGGCGGGAGCGGCGAACGGCAAGCCCCAGGCGTTGGCGTGGAACATGGGCACGGCCACCAGGACCCCGTCGTCGGCGGTCAGGGCGAAGGCGTCGGCCTGTAGCCCGCGGATGGTGTGCAGATAGTTGGAGCGGTGGGTGTAGGCGACGCCCTTGGGCGCCCCCGTCGTCCCGGAGGTGAAGCAGAGGCCGGCCAGAGACCGCTCATCAAATCGACCCCATTCTGCGGGGCGGCCCCGGGCGTCGAGCAGGGCCTCCAGATCGGAGACGTCGGCCCGGCCCGGCTCGGCGGTCTCGCCGTCCAGCAGGATCAACCGCTCCAGGCAGGGGCAGGCCGCCATCAGGGCCTCGGCCACGTCGCGCAGCCCGGCGCCGACCGCCAGGACGCGGTCGTTCGCCTGGATCACCATGGCCGTCATGTGGGCCAGGGTCAGGCGCGGGTTCAGGGTGTGGCAGACGATGCCGACGCCCATGGCGGCGTACCAGACCTCGACATGGTGGCGCGTGTTCCAGGCGAGGGTCGCGATCTTGTCGCCGGGCTTCAGCCCCAGATCGAGCAGGGCGCCGGACAGCCGGTTGGCCCGGTCGCGAAGGGCGGCGTAGCCCAGGCTGTCGCCGCCCGCCGTGACCACCCGCGCGTCGCCGTGCCATTTCGCCCCGTGATCGAGGAAGCGATCGACGGTCAGGCCATAGTCCTGCATCGGATCGAGAGAGGCGGTCATCCTTGAGGGAAGGTCCATGCGGTTACAGAGGGCCGGGGAACCGGCCGAAGAAAGATGAGGCGGCGCGGCCGAGGCCCCGCCGCCTCCAGTCGGCTCAGAAGGTCCGGGTCACGTTCACGCCGAACTGACGCGGCGGTCCGGCGTAGCGGAGGCCTGCGTTGATTGCGGCGATGTAGGTCTGGTCGGTGGCGTTGTGCATGTAGGCCGAGGCCGTCCAGTTGTCGGTCTTGTAGGCCAGCAGCAGATTGACCAGGTTCCTGGCCTCCAGCTGATCGCCCAGGGCCGTGTTGTTGAAGATGGTCGTGAAGGACTCCCCGATGTGGGCGTAGTCGATGCGCGGCGACAGGGTCGCGCCGTTCGGCATGGCGAAGTCGTACTGGACCCCGACGTTGAAGGTCAGCTCCGGCGCATAGCTCTGGCTGTTGCCAGTCAGGTTCTGGCAATTCGCGCTGGTCGGACCGGTGTTGGCGTTGCAAAGGCCGGTGCGGGTCAGGCGCGGATCGGCGGCGAAGAAGGTGCCCAGTTCCGACTTGGAAATGGCCGCCCCCATGTCCACGGTCCACTCCGCCATGCGCAGCTGGGCCGAGGCCTCGATGCCCATCAGGACGGTCTCGTCCTGGACGTTCATGATCGAGGAGAACAGCGGATACTCCGGATCGCCGATGGCGACCTGGAAGCCCTTGTAGGTCATGTGATAGGCGCCGAGTTGGGTCCGTAGCTGGCCGTTCAGCATCGTCGACTTCCAGCCGATCTCGTAGTCGGTGACGTCCTCCGGACCGAAGCTGCGCGGCGGCACGTAGAAGTTCGGCGCGTTCAACCCGCCCATCTTGAAGCCCGTCGCTACGAAGCCGTAGACGAAGTTGTTGTCGTCCACCTTGTAGTTGATGCTCAGCTTGCCGGTGGTCTTCTCGGCGGTCACTTCCGAGTTCTGCAGCAGGGTCAGGCCGAAAGCGGGATAGGTCGTGTAGACGTTCTCGTTCCGCGAGGTGCTTTCCGACCAGCGGGCGCCCAGCTGGATCTGCAGGCGGTCCGAGACGTCGTAGCTGAGCTGGCCGAAGACGGCCTTGGTCTCCTTGGGGGTCTCGCCGAAGATGTAGTAGTCGACCACGCCTTCGGGGAAGCCGACGTGATAAGCGCCCTGCGGGAAGGTGGTGACGGGGAAGGTGACATTGTCCTGCTGCCAGAAGGCGCCGAGCAGCCAGGTCAGGCGCTGGTCGTCCGGCGAGACGATGTTGAACTCCTGCGACCAGACATCCTCCTCGACGCGGTCGTAGAAGGTGTTGTTGAGCGCGCTGGTGCCATCCAGGTCGGTCGAGAACTCGCTGATCCCGTCCTGGTATCCCGTGATCGACCGCAGGGTGATGCCGTTATCCAGCACATAGCTGACGTTCAGCGAGACGCGCGCGGTCTCGTCGCGGCCGGAGTGGGGACCGTTGGCGGTGATCTTGAACGGATCGTTGGTGGCGCGGGCCGGGTCGGCCGGGTAGCCGCCAAAGTCGAGGTCGTTGTAGTCGCCCTTCAGCAGGACCCGCAGGGCCGGGGTCGGCGTCCACAGGAAGCTGGCGCGGGCGCTGTTCATGGTCACGTCGCCGGGCTGGCCGCGATAGGGCCCGGAAATGTCGTGGAAGCTGGAGCGGATCTCGCTGTTCACCGCGAAGCGGGCGGCCAGGGTCTCCGACAGGGGGATGTTGGCCGCGCCCTGCCATTTCAGATTGTCGTAGTTGCCGACCTGACCCATCAGGTAGCCGTTGATGCCGGTGAAGTCCGGGTTCTTCGAGTTGATGAAGACCGCGCCGCCCGTGGCGTTGGTGCCGGCGAAGGTGCCCTGGGGCCCGCGCAGCAACTCCACGCTGCCGATGTCGTAATAGGGCTCGGTCTGGAAGTAGCCGGGGAAGACCGGCACGCCGTCGCGATAGGTGGTCACGCCCACGCCGATGGCGGTGGTGGGCTCGGACTTGCCGATGCCGCGGACGTTGAAATAGTTGCCCTGGCCGAAGTTCTGGACGGTGGTCGAGGGGGCGACGAACTGGAGCTGTTCCAGGGAGAAGACGCCGCGGTCATCCAGGCTTTCGCCCGACAGGACGGTGGCGGCGACGGCGGTTTCCTGCAGGTTGGTCGTACGACGCTCGGCCGTGACCAGAACCTCGCCGACCGTGGTCGCTTCCTGATCGTCGGCCTGCTGCGACGGGGCCTGAGATTGCGCCTGGGCCGAACCCGCCCAGAGCAGGGCGACGGCGGATGTGGTGAGCCAGAGCTTGCGCCCCATGGTCTTCCTCCCTTGATGTTTCCTCTGACGCTCTGGCGGCGTCATGCCCTGACGGTCTCATCGATTCCGGTCCGCGTCAATCCTAACCGGTCGGCTAGTGAATATTGACCTTTCGGTGAGGATGCGCACTGTTGCGCTCACCCAAACGGGACAGGCGGCGAGGTCCGCGACAGGCGAGGATGACCATCATGACCATCGATCTCACCGGCCGCGTGGCCATCGTCACAGGCGCCGGCGGCGGTCTGGGCCGCAGCCATGCGTTGGCCCTTGCGGCGCGGGGCGCATGGGTCGTGGTCAACGACCTGCATCCTGAATCCTGCGAGTCCGTGGTCGGAGAGATCGTCGCGGCCGGCGGCGTCGCCCTGGCCTGGCCCTGCAATGTGACCGACCGCGCCGGCGTCTTCGCCATGGTCGAGGGGGTTATGGCGCGCTGGGGCCGGATCGACATCCTGGTCAACAACGCCGGCATCCTGCGCGACCGCACCTTCGCCAAGATGGATCTGGACGATTTCGAGCTGGTGGTGAACGTCCACCTGATGGGCTCGGTCAACCTGACCAAGGCCGCCTGGCCGCACATGTGCGAGCAGGGCTACGGTCGGGTGATCTTCACCACCTCATCGTCCGGCCTCTACGGCAACTTCGGCCAGTCGAACTACGGCGCGGCCAAGATGGCCCTGGTCGGCCTGATGCAGACCCTGGCGCTGGAGGGCCGCAAGTTCGATATCCGCGTCAACTGTCTCGCGCCCAGCGCCGCGACCCGGATGACCGAGGGGCTCTATTCCGAGGACGACCTGAAGGGTCTGTCGACCGATCTGGTCAGCCCGGGCGTCGTCGCCCTGGCCAGCGAAAACGCGCCGACGCGGACGATCCTGCTGGCCGGCGCCGGCGCCTTCGAACAGGCGCATGTGACGATGACGCAGGGCGTCTTCATCGGCGATCGACCGGATGCCGCCGACCAGATCGAAGCCAACTGGTCGAAAATCGGAGATGGGGCCGAGGCCTTGGTCCCCGACAGCGGCTCGGCCCAGTACGGTCACGAAGTGGCCCGCTCGCTCGCCTACCCCGCCTGAACCGACAGGAGGGCGGGGTGGTCGCCGTTCGCGGGCGGCCCGGCCTTCGTCAGCGCGCGCGTGCGGTCGCGACGTCCGGGGAAATGGGCCGGGCGACTGTCTCCTGCGGGGGCCGGATCGAACTGGCCTGACGACGATCCGCCGTGCGCAGCTCCGCGAAGGTCACGTCCGGCGAGGTCCTGGCATGGCGGCGCAACTGCTCGACCCATCCCGGAACGAGGGCCGCCAGGATGCCGACGCCGTCCCCGGTCAGGTCCATGAGGGACATGCTGCGTCCCGTCATCCCCTGCGCCACCTCGATCAGAACGCCGAAGGCCAGGGCCGCCAGGGCCAGGTCCGTCCGCCGCCATGTCGGCGCGATCGCGAACAGACCCAGGGTCGCCCCGAAGAAGATCAGGGCATGGGCTTCCTTGTCGGCGACATGGAAGACGTCGAGCAGATAGGTGAAGGGGCCGAGGAACAGGATCGTCAAGCCGATCGCCGCGAACACGGCGGCCACGCGCAGAATGGCGACAAGTCGGCTGGGGGTCACAGGTCAACTCCGGGAAGACGACCCTGAGTAGCGCTGGAACCTCCAAGACGCGGTGAAGCGAGATGGTTTGCGAACCGTGACCACCCCGCCCATCCGGGGCCGCGTTCGTTACCTGCGTTGGCGACTAGAAGAGGCGTTCGCGGATGCGGATGGTGTCGCCCGGAGCGACCCGCGTCGAGGTCGTCAGGGGAAACTCCTCCTCGGCGTCTCCATTGGCGCGCTTGATGTAAACGCGGCGATTGTCGGCCCGGTAGGTGAAGCCCCCGGCCGTGGCGACCGCGTTCAGGACCGTGAGGCTGTTGGTGTAGGGATACTCGCCGGGGGTGTTCACCTCGCCCAGGATGTAGAAGGGCCGGTAGTTCAGGACCTCCGCGCTGACGCGTGGATTGGTGATGAAGCCGTCACGCAGCGCTGCGGCGACCTCCTCTTGGAACTCGCCGATGGTCAGGCCCGTCGCCTGGGTCTCGCCGATCAGGGGCAGGGAGATCTTGCCGTTGCCGCCCACCAGGAACTCGCCGGTCAGGGCCGCCTCCCCGAAGACGGTGACCCGCACCTTGTCGGCGGTCCCCAGACGATACTCCTCGATGACGCGCGTATCGGCCGCGCCGCCCTCAGGCGTGCCGGAGGCCATCACCCCCTGAGCGCAGGACGTCATGAAGGTCGCCAGCACCAGCGCGGCGAGCGCCGTGAGAAGAACGCGCAACATCATTCACTCCATCAACTCTATCCACGCGCATACCGCAGCGCAGTTCTTACCGCTAGCACATCAACGTTACGGCGCTGAAGTTGCAAGGGGTGTGGCGTTTCGCGTCTGCGTGACGACCCGGTTTGCCCTGCCTCCCGGCCCCCAAGATTGTGTCACCAGCCGGACGGGGCGGCGATCCGTTGACGTTGGCGCTGTTGCGGGGCGGTCGGGCTGACCAGGGGGTCGGCCATGATCGGCGTGTTGCGCTCGATATGGCGGGCGACCGCGACCGGGGCCGAGGCCTCGACGGCCTCTTCGACATGCGTTTCGGCCGCGTCCGCGCCCGACGGCGCCACGATCGCCATCACAGGAGCCGCCGGCCCGATCGGCGCTTCCAGCCGCACGTCCAGAAGGTCCGGCATGGCCAGCACCTCGGCGGGCGTCTCCACGGCCAGGGTCGCATAGGGCAGCATCTTGGGAACGACCGGCTCGACCCCGGCATAGACGCCGGTGAAGGCCGTCGGCAGGCCCCAGGCGCCGTTCCAGCGATAGAAGATGTGCGTGCCGATCTGGACGATCTTCGACAGGCGGGGGGCCCAGTAGGGCGCGACCCAGTCGGTGTGATAGTGGGTGGCCGTGCCGACGGCCGCGACGACCGTGCCGTTCAGGGCGGACTGGGCCACCTGGCGAGCGCGTTCCCAGGCGGCGGGCGACGGCACCCGCGCCATGGCTCCGTCACAGGTGAAGCTGAACTGGCAGCCGGTGGTTCGCTCCGAGCCCTGGAAGACGACGCCGCAGACGCTGCGCGGATAGGCCGGGTGGCGGGCGCGATTCAGCACGACCTGGGCGACGGCGGCCTGGCCCTGAGGGGTTTCGGACGCGGCCTCGTAGTAGACGGCGGCGGTCAGGCAATCGAGCGCCCGGCTGTAGGCCTCGATGTCGGTCGGAGAGGCGATGAGCGAGCCCATGGGCCGGATCGGCGCCGTGGAGAAGGGCAGGGCGGCGTTCCAGACGCGCGCGGCGGCATAGTCCATGTCCTGCAGGGCTTCCGGCGAAAGCGTGAAGTCCGCCAGATCGGCGTCCGGCCCCAGAGCCTGGATTTGCGCCGCAGGCGCGCGTTCGGCGACCAGCGCGGGCGGCGCGGCGTTCAGGCGAGGCAGAATGAACGAGGCGGCCACGCCGGCGAGCGCGAGCACGGACAGGACGGCGACAATCGTCCATCCGCCGACCTCCGACGTCGCCCAGGCGCGAATGGACGCGACGACCCTCTGGACCAACGACGGGCGCGCTTCGGCCTCGATCGAATACTTGTCAAAAGACATTACGCCGCCCGGCCCCGACTTGCTGCACTGCACGCCTATCACGAATAGCGCCGGGAACCCAATCTCCCACAACTCTGAGGCTAGCCGTCCGCGCCTCGCCGCGAACGAAAGCCGGATTGGTGAGTTGTTAACCGCGCCGCTACACGGTTTGCTGAGGGTCCATGGCGCAGTATCCCATTATGACGACCGCGCACCCGGAACCGACCTATGCCGCGACCGCTCCGGCGGCGAAGGCGCTGCGACCCGGCGCCCGCGCCGGTGCCCGTCTTCTGGGCTACGCCCTTGCGGGCGGATTTTCGCTGATCGTCTGGATCGCGCTTCTGGCGATGATCATCCGCCTGCAGGCGTGACAGACCAGGCAGGCGCGAGCGCCTGTCTCCACCCCAATGAACATGTGAGCGGACGGTCGATGGCCTCGATCGCGCAATGCTGCGCGCGTAATGCTGACAGCACTTCTCTTGGTAAATGGCGCATTCATCAATAACGTCGCGTACACCAAGGCCATATACTCATTCATTACTATAGTCATAATCCGAATATTAGATCGGCCCTGACAGTATTCGCCTCGAAACACGAGGCGGATCATGAAGAAGATCTACAGCCTGGCGATCCCGGCGATCGTCGCAGGCATTGCGATGACAGCGGGCGCAGCCCAGGCTTCCGATGGCGTCCGGATGCCTCTCGGCCAGTCCACGGTCGCACCGGTCGGGTTCTCCACCCTTTGCGAGACCTATCCCCAGGAGTGCGCCGGCCCCAACGCCTCGCCGCAGACGCTGGAGGTCATCCGCTCGTGGGCCAGCCGCGAACGATGGGCCGCCGTCTTCGCCGAGGCGGGCATGAGCATCGCTCCGACCCAGCCTGCGGACATCTATGGCTCGGACAAGCCCGAGCGATCCAAGCCGGTCATGGATGCGCACGCGGTCCGTCTCCTTAAGGACGAGGCGCGCAAGGCGTCCTCCCGTCCCGATGTCGCGATGAAGGCCGGCGCGCCCGCGCCCGTTCGTTCGGCGCCGCGGCCCATGCTGGTCCGCGACCGTGTTCTGCCCCTGCCGCCCCGTCTCACCCCTCCGCCGCCTCGCATGCCGGAGATGCGGAGCGGCGGGGCGACCTCTGCCCTGACCATGCGGGACCTGCAGTCGGTCAATACCCGCCTGAACCGCACAATCCGCAGTTCGACGGACCTGGAGACCTTCGGCGAGGCGGACGTCTGGAACAGGCCTGTCGGCGAGAACCCGCGCGGCGACTGCGAGGACTACGTGCTGGCCAAGCGCCGGGCCCTGCTCGACCTGGGCGCCGATCCGGCCCTGATGTCGATCGCCATCGTCCGCACGCGGGGGGGCGAGGTGCACGCCGTGCTTCTGGTGGACATGGATGGCGACGAACTCGTCCTCGACAATCTGAGCCCTCGGGTCCTGCGCTGGGATCAGGCGCCCTACACCTGGATTCAGCGCCAGGCGCCGCGCTCGCCCCTGACCTGGGTCAGCGCGAGCTGATCGTCGGTGGTCGAACCTGGGGCGTGACCGGTCGGCAGTATTAAGCTCTCAGGGCGTGTTTCGCCGGCCTGATCTGGCGACCTGCCGATGAGGTGGCCTATCGCTGCGTGCTTTGTGCGCCGCAGCAAGGGCGGGGTGGGAACAACCTTCTTGTGGCGAATGCCGCCTCATGGCCTATGAGGGCCGGGAGAGGGGGCGTCATGGCGAAACTGACGATCGGCGTCGGCCGGATTGCGCAAGGGTTGGCGACCGTGGCGCTTGCGTCCTCATTGGCCGCGGCCGTGGCCCTGTCCTGGCCCCAGACCGACTTCGCCCTCATGACCAGTCTCGCTGGCGTTCACGACGCGCGCGCCCAGGCCTTCGCCCTTCAGGCCGTCGAGGATGTCTCCGCGCGGGATGCGGCCGGGGAGGCCACGGTCGCATCCCTCAGGCAGACGCCCGGCAGGGCGACGAGTTGGCTTCGGCTCGCCTATCTCGACAGTCTCGACCCCGGTGGCATGGGCGAAGCCGGCAACCGCGCGTTGGCGACCTCCTATGTGGTCGCGCCCTATGGGCCCGACGACACGCGCTGGCGGATGGCCTTCGTTTTCAACCACTGGGACAAGTTGTCGCACGAGAACAAGTTGTCGGCCCTGGACGAACTTCGGGTGGCGCGCGCGCGCATCGATGTCCGGGCGTTGAAGGCCGCCGTGACCAACAAGGACGGGCGGATCGCCCTGGCGGTCATGACGATGTAACTCGGCCGAACGGCCGTCGTGACGATGTAACTCGGCCGAACGGCCGTCGTGCAATCTGGCCGGGAGTCTCTTTTGGGCAACGCTAGCCCGAAAGTCGTATTGCAGCGCGATAAAGGCGACGCTTGGCGATTGAGACCGCCGATATATAAGGTATGGTTAGTTTCCTGGAAAGAAATTGAGGGCTGGGGCGATGAAGACTTGGAAAGCTGTCCTGCTGGCTGGCGCTGGCGTGGCCGTCCTCACGGGGGGCGCCGCGATCGGCAAGACTGTCGGTCTGCCCGGGTTCACGAACGCCGGCGCTCTGGGACTCGGCGGTCTGATCCAGGACGATCCGACGGCGGCGCTGGAAACGGCCATCGTCGAAGCGGCCGAGGCGGCGGCCGAGGCGGCGGCTGAGGGTTTCGATGAGGCTGCGGCGACCGAAGCGGCGGCGGCCGAGCTCGGCCTTGATCCGAGCGATCCGGCGGTGGCGGAAGCGGTCGCGACGGCCAAGGCGGAAGCGGTTGCTGCAGCGGTGCAGACGGCCGTCAATACGACGATCGCCGCCGCACCCGCTGGCGCGAACGTCAGCGTGGCCATGGCTGCTGCAAACACGAAGATCAGCAACTCGACGGTGATCGCCGCGGCTGCACCCGGCGCCGCAGCTGCGGTCTCCACGGCGGTTGCCGCGACAACGGCGGCGGTGCAGACCGCCAGCGCTTCGAATGCGAACGCGCAACCGGGTGCGACCCAGAACGCGAACAACAATAATAACAACAACAACTCGAACACGGGGACCACGTCCCCGGTGGTCATACCTCCGCCGGTCTATCGTCCGACGACGCCGGCGACCACCTGATCTCTGTAGAGTTCCGATAAGCCTTGGGTTCGCGCTTGCGGACCATCTCACTGGCGTGCGCCGATGGTGGCGTTCTCCGAAACGTGTCTGTCGTGGGGGTACGATGTTCCAGGTTTTGAAGACGGTTGCCTTGTCGGTATCGGCCGGGTCGCTCGCCCTGGTCTCTGGCGCGGCCTCCGCACAGGTCACGACCGGCCAACTGGGTGGTCAGATCGCCAGCACGCGCGACGCCGGTGTTGACAACTTTTCGCGCAATCGCAACACCTCGGTCTCGCAGCGGTCGCGTCCTGACTATGAGGCTCCGGGCATCCGCTCGGGGGCTTTCCTCGTCTATCCGCGCATCGAAGCGGCGGTCGAGACCAACGACAACGTCTACGCCACGGCCACGAACGAACTGGACGACATCATCGTCCACATCCGTCCAGAGCTGTCGATCGAGTCGGACTGGTCGCAAAACTTCCTGACCGCCTATCTTCGCGGATCGATCAATCGTTACGCCGACTACGACCGCGAGAACACGGAAGAGTACGCCCTCGGCGGCTCGGGCCGTGTGGATGTGACCCGCCTGTCCAACATCGGCTTCGGCGCGGACTACACCAGCTCGTTCGAACCCCGCACCGCGCCCTCCGCTCCGCGTAATGCCGTCGAGCCGACCGCTGTCGACACCGCCCAGGCCTACATCAGCGCGTCGCGCTCGGCCGGTTACATCAAGCTGTCGGGTCGCGCGGGCTGGCGCTCGCTCGACTACGAGGACGGTCGCGACGGCCTGGGCAATGTGATCGATCAGGACGCGCGCGATCGTGACGTGGTGAGCCTGTCGGGCCGCATCGATTTCGCCATCAGCCCGGACACGGCCTTCTTCTTCCAGGCCACCGGCAACGAGCGCAGCTATGACATCGCCTCGACCCCCTTGGCCCCGAACCGGGACTCCAGCGGTTCGGAGTTCTTGGTCGGCGCCAACTTCGAAGTCAGCTCGCTGGTTCGCGGTGAAATCGCGGCGGGCTATATCCAGCAGGACTACGACTCGGCCACGTTCGAGGACGTGAAGGGCTTCGGCGCGCGCGCTCAGCTGGAGTGGTTCCCGAGCGAACTGACCACGCTCACCGTCGCTGCCGGTCGCACGATCGAGGACACCCCGACGCCGGGCGTCGGCGCCTTCCTGTCGAACACGGCCAGCGTCGGTCTCGATCACGAGCTGCTGCGCAATGTGATCCTGAACGGTCGCCTGGTCTGGGCCCGGGACGACTACAAGGGGATCGATCGTGAGGACACCCGCCTGATCCTCAACGTTGGCGGCACCTACCTGATCAATCGCAACCTGGGCGTCAACGCGACCTTCTCGTCGATGGATACCCAGTCCGAGGGCGCCCGCCGCGATCAGGACTTCACGGTCAACAAGCTGGCCTTCGCCCTGGTGGCCCAATTCTAAGGACTGCGCCGGCCTCTGGCCGGCGGCTGTAGTGAAAAGCGTCTCATGAGCCAGGCTTTCGATCCTCACGGCCCCTATTCCATGCCAGCGGGAGAGGAGCCGGGGCCGCAGGGTTGGGCGACGCCGTGGCCGCAGGCTCTGGATCTGCACGCCCTGATCGCGACGTTCCGGCGTCGTCTGAAGCTGTTCCTGGCGCTCGCCCTGCTGATCTTCGTCCTGGTCCTGGTCTTCACCCTTCAGGCGACGCCCCTCTATACCGCCACCGCCAGCGTCATGATCGACACCCGCACCGAGCAGGTGGTCGACACCCAGGCCGTGCTGTCGGGCCTGTCCGCCGACGCCGGCATGGTCGATACCGAGGTGGAAGTCCTTCGATCACGCCAGCTGGCCGAGCGCGTGGTCACGGCGCTCAAGCTGGATGAGGACCCCGAGTTCAATGAAGAGCTCGCGCCCAAGGGGGTGATCGGTCAGGTCGGGGATTCGATCGGCGCCCTGTTCGGCGCCGCCGCGCCGGGCGCCACGCGCGAACAGCTGAGCGAGATTGAAGCCAGGAAGCAGCATGAGCAGGTGGTCGACACCGTGCGCAGCCGGCTGCAGATCCGTCGCATCGGCCTGACCTATGTGATGGGCGTCAGCTTCACCTCGCCCAATCCTGAGAAGGCGGCGACCATCGCCAACGCCTTCGCCCAGAACTACCTCCTGGAGCAACTCGAGGCGAAGTTCGAAGCCACCCGCCAGGCCAACACATGGCTGAACACCCGCCTGAACGACCTGCGCGGCGAGGTCATCCAGAGCGAGGCGGCTGTGGAGCAGTATCGCAACGCCAACAATCTGCTGAGCGCCTCGGGCGCGACCCTGACCGAGCAGGAAATCTCGACCTATAACACTCAACTGGCGACCGTACGGGCCCAACAGGCCGAGGACGAGGCGCGCCTGTCGACCGCACGGGCTCAGATGGCGCGCGGATCGACCGGAGAAGACGTCGGCGAAGCTCTGGGATCGACGGTGGTCCAGCAACTGCGCGCGCGTCGCGCCGAGGTCAGCGGCCGCGTCGCCGACCTGTCCAGCCGATACGGACCGCGCCACCCCGACATGCTGCGCGCCGAGCGTGAGCTGGCGGATATCGACGGCCAGATCCAGGCCGAGATCGGCCGCATCGTCTCCAACCTTGAGGCTCGTGTTCAGGTCTCCCGTCAGCGGACGGCCTCCATGCAGGGCAGCCTGTCCGGCGCGCGAGGCACTCTCGCAGCCAACAACAACGCCAGCGTTCGCCTTAACGAGCTGCAGCGGAACGCCGAGGCCGCCCGTACCGTCTACCAGGGTCTCCTGGATCGCTTCCAGCAGACGACGAGCCAGGAGGGTCTGGAGGAGTCCGACGCCCGCGTGGTGTCGCGCGCCATCATTCCTCTGGCGCCGAGCTCGCCGAACGTGCCGTTGAACCTTGCGCTGGGCCTGATCGTCGCCCTGGGCGCCGGTCTGGCGGGCGTGGTCCTCGCCGAGATGCTCGACGCCGGCATGACGACGGGCGAGGACGTCGAGCGCAAGCTTCACCTGCCGCACATCGGATCCGTCCCGCTCGTGTCCTCGATCGCCGATCCCAGCGAGCGTCGCATCCCGCCCGCCGACTATCTGTTGCAGAAGCCGCTGTCGGCCTTCTCGGAAGGTATTCGCGCGCTTCGGACTTCGATCCTGTTCTCGCGTGTTGGGCAGAGCGTGGGCGTGATCGCCGTCACCTCGACCCTGCCGGGCGAAGGCAAGACCACAACGGCGGGCTGCCTCGCACGTTCGGCGGCCCAGGCCGGGCAGCGTGTGGTGATCGTCGATTGCGACCTGCGCCGTCGTGCGGTGAACCGTCTGTTCAACATCGAGCCGACCGCTGGCCTCATTGAGGTGCTGAACGGCGCGGCCGCCCTGGAGTCGGCCCTGGCGCTGGACGAGCCGTCGGGCGCCTATGTCCTGCCGCTGACCCACGCCAGTTTCACACCCAAGGATGTGTTCAGCTCCCAGGCGATGGATAAGCTTCTGGCCGATCTGCGTCACAACTTCGATCTGGTCATTCTCGACACTGCGCCGGTTCTGGCCGTCGCCGACACCCGAGTGCTGGCGGCCAAGGCGGACACCGTCGTCTTCCTGACCCGTTGGCGCTCGACGCCGCAGAAGGCGATTTCAAACTCGTTGAAACTGCTCGACAAGGCCGGCGCCCATATCGCGGGTGTCGCTCTGGTTCAGGTCGATATGAAGTCGCAGGCGCGCTACGGCTACGGCGATGCCGGCTACTACTACGGCGCCTACAAGCAATACTACACGAGCTGATGCGCGAGGCCGGCCGGGGAGGGCGTCGTGCTGGTGCGCGATCGGACGCGCGGCTCCTGTCCCTGAGCGAGCTGAGGCGTTGGGGTGTTCTCGGTCTCGCACCCGCGGTGATTTTCAGCGCTCACTTCCTCTTCGGCGCCTGGCTCGATTTGCCGGCGCTGTGGATGTTCGCCCTATTGTCGGCGGTTCTGTTTGTCGGACTGCTCAATCCGGCTTCCCAACGAGATCTGGCGCATCTTCGCCCTTGGGCGGCGCTGCTGATCTTGTTCGCGGCGGTGGTTCTGGTCGCAGCCCTGAGCCTGACCACGCTGCTTCCCGGCGATCCTAACCCGCTGTGGGCCTGGGCGGGTCTGCCGGCGTCGTCCACGCTGAACCGATCGGCGACGACGATCGAAATCATCAAGCTGCTGGGATTGGGTGCGGTCTTCGTCCTTGGTTGCCTGTCGGGCGCCAGGCGCGACCGCGCCCGGGCCGTGTTTGGCCTCCTGCTTGCGCTCGGCGCTGCCTATGCCCTGATCAGCCTTGTGCTGTTCCTCTCCAGGAGCCAGATCGTCGTCGATCCCGGGCGTCTCTCGGGCGGCTTCTACAGCGCCAATATCGCCGGCACTCAGTTCGGGGTGCTGGTGATCCTGGCCGCGACCTGGGCGGTTCGCCAATGGGGTCGCTTGAGCGGGGCCGCTGTGACCGAGAAGATCACGGCCGTTTCGCCGGCCCTCGCCCTGATCCTCTTGTTCACTGTGTGCCTGCTGTTGACCGCGTCTCGCGCGGCGATGGTCGCGACGGCCTTGGCGCTGACCCTGTTTCTGGGTTGGGCCTCGATCGACAATCGCAAGAAGCAGTGGTCGCTCATGATCCTCGGCGGTGTCGTCATCGCCGTCGCGATCGCGCTTTTCATTCAGGGCAACAGCCTGTTTGCCGATCGCTTCAGCTCGGTTGGGTCCGCTGCGGATGAAAGGGGATTGGTCCTGGCAACCCACTGGCAGGCTTTCCTCGACGCACCCCTGTTCGGGTATGGTCTGGGAAGCTATGCGCAGGTCAACGATCAGATGCTGACATCCCAGAACTATCAGGCGATGTCGTTCACGGTAGTGCTCCACAATGCCTATGTTCAGTGGCTGGAGGAGGCGGGTCTCGTGGGCGCCGCGCCCATGTTCGCCCTGGTGGCCTTGATCCTTGGCGTCACGTTCTGGGGCTCGATACAACGCCCGCGCAATCGCACCTTGGTTGTAGGGCTGCTCGCCGCCTCGTTGGTCGTCCTCCTGCACGCGGCGGTCGATGTCTCGTTGAACACTCCGTCATTCGCGGCATTCTGGACCCTGATCCTGGGGTTCGGGTTTGCGCTGTCACAGGCGTCTTCACGACGAGGATAGGCCTCGTGACATGCTCCCTCACCAGCGGAATGGACGGCGTTCCGACCACCGATCCCTCGGGGCGACGCCAGGTTGTGTGGCGCTCCCGCTACAAAACGACTGACGATCAGGTAACGCTGGTCGAAAATCGGTTGCACCGCACCACGATCTCCGGTTTATCTTTTTTTAAGGACAAGTTCAGGCTTTCCTTGGGGGATTTGATGTTCGACAGTTTTAGCGCTGTCCGGGACGAGGTTCGTCCCGCCAGCCGGGAAGAGGTGCGCTGGAGGCCCGCGTTCGGCCGGAGCCGCTTCTGCCCGTCGCTGAAACGCACGTTGGACGTGACGGCTGCGGTCGCGGTTTTAGTGATCTTCGCCTGGGCTTATGCGTTGGTCGCGCTCGCGATCGTGATGGAGAGCCGCGGTCCTGTCCTGTTCCGTCAGCGCCGCACCGGCCGGTACGGCAAGGTCTTCACCATCTATAAGTTCCGCAGCATGACGGTGACCGAGGACGGTGATGTCATTGCGCACGCCACCCGAGGCGATCAGCGTGTAACCCGCGTCGGGGCCTTTATTCGTGCGACCAGCCTCGACGAACTGCCGCAACTGTTGAATGTGCTGCGCGGCGACATGTCATTGGTCGGCCCCCGGCCTCACGCACTGGCCCACGACCTCCACTATGGGGCGCTCCTGCCTCGTTACGCCGAGCGGTTCGAGGTTCGGCCTGGGCTGACTGGCTTGGCACAGGTTCAGGGTCATCGCGGCGAGATCCATCAACTCGACTGTATGGCTCGCCGCGTGGACGCCGATGCCGACTATGCGGCTCGGTGGTCTTTCGTAGACGATCTGGTGATCGTCGCTCGCACGGTTCCGCTGCTGCTTGCCCGGACCAACGCCTATTGATCGGTCGGTCCGCTGGGCGGGCTGTAAAGAGATAGCTCGCCGGCTGGGGTGCGTCCCTGGTTGTTTCAACCGGCGTCAGGGAACTGCTGAGTGCGCGTTACGATGATTGGCACGGGCTATGTGGGCCTGGTGTCCGGAGCCTGTTTCGCCGACTTCGGCCATACGGTGGTCTGCGTCGACAAGGACCCGTCCAAGATCGAGCGTCTGAATGCGGGTGAAATCCCGATCTTCGAGCCGGGGCTGGACGCCCTGGTCGCTGACAACGTCAAGGCGGGCCGTCTCAGCTTCACCCTGGACGGCGCCGAGGCGATCCGTTCTGCGGACGTCGTCTTCATCGCCGTGGGCACCCCGACCCGTCGTGGCGACGGCCATGCGGACCTCTCCTACGTCTATGCGGCGGCGGAGGAGATCGCCGGCCTGATCGACGGGTTCACGGTCGTGGTCAACAAGTCCACCGTCCCGGTCGGCACCGGCGACGAGGTCGAGGCCATCATCCGCCGCGTCCGCCCTGACGCCGAGTTCGCCGTGGTGTCGAACCCGGAGTTCCTGCGCGAAGGCGCCGCCATCGAGGACTTCAAACGTCCCGACCGCGTCGTCATCGGCACGGAAGACGAGCGCGCCCGCGAGGTGATGGCCCAGGTCTATCGCCCGCTCAGCCTGAACGACTTCCCGGTGGTCTACACCGCGCGCCGCACGTCCGAGCTGATCAAATACGCCGGCAACGCCTTCCTGGCCCTGAAGATCACCTTCATCAACGAGATCGCCGACCTGTGCGAACAGGTGGGGGCGGACGTGCAGCAGGTGGCCAAGGGCATCGGTCTGGACGGCCGGATCGGCTCGAAATTCCTCAACGCCGGGCCGGGCTACGGCGGCTCCTGCTTCCCCAAGGACACGGTCGCCCTGGTCCGCACGGCCCAGCAGTACGGCACGCCGGTTCGGCTGGTGGAGACCACGGTCGACGTCAACGACGCGCGCAAGAAGGCCATGGCCGACCGGGTCGTGACGGCGCTGGGCGGCGATGCGAAGGGCAGGCGCTGTCAGTCTAACGCTAACTTGTCTCCACTCGGGGCCGGCTAGAGGCCTGCGTCAGGGGAGGCGAGGGGCGTGCGGCCACTCTCGTTCAAGCGCCCGATCCGACGACGGGAGCGGAAGATGCAGCTCTTCAAGAGCCAGGCTTCAGCTCAGCGTTTCCTCACCACCCATGCCGGCGTCTACAACACCTTTTACACCCAGAGACATCTCATCCGCCGAACTACGCTCCGGGCATTCCGGAGCGCGGCGAGCGAACGCCTGGATCGAAGCGACGTCGGCTGCTTGAGATTATCATGGCAGGCTTCAGTTGGGTGCCATTGGGTTAAGCTGACAGCGCTGTAGCGGGTCGTGAGCAGACATTGGCCAAGGTCCGATTTCCGGACACGGGCCGATATCAGCTGATTGCGCTTTTCGGTCGATTTCGGACAACCAGAATTGGCCGCGTGAAGTTTATCTCTGACGCCCCTTCGGGGAATGGCGCTTAGGCGCAAAGCGGGCAGGGGAGACGTCCGCTTTGGACTAGAGGCAGTTCGGAATGACCGCTTTCGGGGCGGACCGGCGACCAGATCGTCATCGCCGCAAACGTGATCGTGACATGGAGCTGGCGTTTCGATGGCCCTATGGTCGAGCGACTTGCTTTCCGTAGAGTCGTGCTGTGACTGACGCGTCCTTGTCGCCCTCCGCCTCGCCCGCCGAAATCCGGGCCCACCCGCGTTTCGAGGCGGCCTATGACGCCTTCGTCGACGAGATGGCGGACCTCTATGCCGACCAACCCCGGATGCGCGGCCTCGGTGACTATCGCCAGGGTGTCTGCGTTCAGTTGCTGGTCTGTTTCGACGCCAGCCGAGATCCCGACAATCCCGCGACGCTGTTCACGACGGAGGCCGTGGCCGGGGCGATGGGCATGATGGGCGTCACCAGCCGTCGCGCGGTGACCGAGTTGATCGGCCGTCTGCGCGACGACGGCTTCGCCACGATAGAGCCGGCCGCCCATGACCGACGGGTGGTCGAACTGAGGGCGACGGACAAGGCCCGCGACGCCGACCTGGAATGGCTTCGATTGATGCACCGTCCGCTGGAGGTGCTGGAGCCGGAGGAGGTGCGCTTCCAACTGGGCGCGAACCGGGACCCCGCCTATCAACAGGCCTTCCGCGCCACCGCCCTGCCGCTACTTTCGCGTGCGGCGGCGTCCATGGCGGGAAATCCGGAAGCCGACTATTTCGCCAGGCAGACCCAGGGCGGCCGCATCATGATGTCGCTCATTCAGGCGGTGCGCGGGCGAGCCGATCGGCGCACCGATCCGGGCTTCTATTCCTGGGCCGCCCGGAAGTGCGGGGTGTCCGCCCCCCATGTCACGAAAGTCCTGAAGGGCGCGGCGGACGAGGGTTGGGTCAGGCTTTCGGGCGAGCGGGCGGTCGCTATCGAGGTCATGCCGGTGCTGGAGGAGGGGCTGAGGCGCTGGACCGCCTCCTGCCTGTCCACGGTCAATGTGAACAGCCATCACGCCTGGATGCTTATGACCGGATCCGCAACCGATCTAGGCAAAGGTTAAGCTTACTCGCTGAAAATCCCCCGGATTCTTTTAGTTGACCGCGGTTTGTTTCTGCGGCCACTCCCGACCTTAATAGACTCTTCAGCCTCGCCTCACGGGCGGAGGCCGGAGACGCGGGGGCGGGGAAATGTTGCAGTTCCGGTATCCCGGCGCGTCGGCGCCGGGCGCACGTCATAGCCTGTTCGAGGCCGGCCTGCGGGCGGCCGTACGCTCATGTGCGGATGCCGGCGGTGCGCTCGCGACCCTGCTGGCTGTCCTGACCGTCCTGACCGTCTGGGCGACGCCGGCCCTGGCCCAGGCGCCGACGATCAGCAACGTCATGCCGATAACCGGCGGCGTGGCGGGCGGAACCAACGTGCAGGTGGACGGATCGAACTACGTCGCGGGCTCGACCTCGGTGACGATCGGGGGAACGACCATTCCGGCCGCAAACGTGACAGTGGCCAGCGCGACTTCGCTCAGTTTCACCACGCCCGCCCATGCGGCCGGCAATGTCGCAGTGACCGTTACGACGCCGAACGGGACGTCCGGCGCAGCGGCGGGCGGTTTCACCTATGTCGCCGCCAACGCTCCAGTCATCACCTCCATGTCCCCTGGCCGCGCGCCGGCGAACGCGGTCAATCCCAACTTCGTCGTCCTGACCGGCACGGGGTTCGAGGGCGTCACGGCCGTGCGGTTCGGCGGGGTGGACGCCACGGTGTTCGGGCTCGGCGCGGACGGGTCGCTGATGGCCGGCGCGCCGGTCCGGGGCGAGGGGACCGTCGATATCGAGGTGGTCACGCCCAACGGGGTCAATACGCCGAACGCGGCGAGCAAGTTCACCTACTACGGCGCGCCCACCATCACCTCCGCCGTCCTCGATCCGATACGGGAAACCGTGCTGATCACCGGGACCAATCTGTTCGACGTGTCCATGGTCCTGATCGACAATGTGGACTCGCCGCAGTTCCCCCGGAACAACACGGACGACGCGACCGGCACAAGCATCCTCGCCTTTTGGGATCGGGGCCAGCCGCCACGCGGCAGTTCGGCCACCATCCAGGTCTTCACCCGGGAAGGCATGGTGCAAGCGGTCGCCCAGGGCGTCGCCGTCACCCCGACCCTGTCGGGGATTTCACCGGCCACGGGTTCCACGGCGGGTGGGACCACGGTCACCCTGACCGGGGCGGAGTTCGTTGCGGGCTCGACGTCCGTGACCATCGGTGGAACCACGATCCCGGCTGCCAGCGTGACGGTGTCGAGTACGACATCGCTGAGCTTCGCCGCGCCCGCCCATGCGGCCGGCAATGTGGCGGTGACCGTGACGACGGCGGGCGGGACATCCGCCGCTGTGTCGGGCGGCTTCACCTATGTCGCGCCGACGCCGGCGCCGACTCTGTCGGCGATCTCGCCCGCCATGGGCTCCACGGCGGGTGGGACGACGGTTACCCTGACCGGGACAAACTTCGTCGCCGGGTCGACCTCCGTGACCCTCGGCGAGACGACCGTTCCTGCATCCAGCGTGACGGTGGCTGCCCCGACCTCGCTCAGTTTCGTGACGCCGGCTCGTGCGGCGGGGACCGTGGCGGTGACGGTGACGACAGCGGGCGGAACCTCGGGCGCCGTTCCGGGCGGGTTCACCTATCAGGCCTCGGCTAACGGGCCGGTCGTAACCCGTTTGAACCCGACCGCCCAGGACGTCGGTCCGGACGATGTAACCTACGGTGTGATCGAGGGCCTGAGGCTTTCGGGCGCGACCGAGGTCACATTCGGCGGCGTTAGGTCCGAGTTCGTCGTCGTTCTGAACGACGAGTCCATCGCCGCCCAAATTCCCTACCAGGCGGGGGGCACGGTCGACGTGATCGTCACGACGCCGGACGGATCCAGCGAGCCGAGCGCCGCCAGCCGGTTCACCTATATCGGCGCGCCGATCATAACCTCCTACGTGATCGACGAGGAAGGGCCTGTCGCGCACGTCTATGGCGCCAACTTCCACAGCAACAACCGCGTGATTTTCGGCAATGAACGCGCGTTCCAGGTGTTCGCCAGCGATGACGGGACCTACCTCCAGGCCTCCTGGAGATATGTGGACACCAATGTCCCGACGCCCGCCGCCGAGCCGATATCCATCTGCAACAGCGTCGGATGCGCCTATGCAACGGCTCCCTGGCGGGTTCAGCCCACGATCGGCGCGGCTTCGGCGTCATTCGGTCCGCCATCGGGCGGCACACGCGTGTCCTTGACCGGGACCGGCTTCATTCGGCGCACAACGACCGTGACGGTCGGCGGCCTGGCGGCGGCAGACCTTACGATCGACAGCTCGACCTCGCTCAGCTTTACGACGCCGGCCCACGCCGCCGGCGTGGTCGAGATCGCCCTGACCACGCGTGGGGGTGTGGCGACCTCGAGCTTCACCTATGCCGGGACGCCGACGCTGGGCGCGATCACGCCGTCGACGGTTCCCTTGACCGGCGCGACCGGCGTGACCCTGGCCGGGACGGACTTCGTGCCGGGCCAGACCGTAGTGCGAGTGGGCGACGTCCAGGTGACGCCGACCGCGGTGACCGGCACGACCGTGATCTTCGACGCGCCGGCCCACGCCGCCGGCACGGTGGATGTGGTCGTGACGACGCCTGTCGGAACGTCCGGCCCGATCGCGGGCGGCCTGACCTATGCCGTACCGACGCCGGCGCCGACCCTTTCGGGCATCTCGCCCACGTCCGGGCCCGTGGCTGGAGGGACATCCGTCACCCTCACCGGGAGCGGCTTCGTCACGGGCTCGACTTCGGTGACCATCGGCGGGACGACTGTTTCGGCGGCGGGCGTGACGGTCGTCAGCGCGACGTCTCTCAGCTTTACGACGCCAGCCCATGCGGCCGGAGACGTCGCCGTGACGGTGACGACGCCGAACGGAACATCGGCTCCTGGCAGCTTCACCTATGTCGGGGGGGCGCTGCCGGTCGTGGAAATGTTGCCTGGAGTCCTTCAGGGGTACGTCTGGGACCAGTACACCCCGGACTACATCAATGTGACCGGGTCAGGTTTCACCGGAGCGACCGGGGTCGCCATCGGCGATTTTCCGGACAACGAGTTCTTCGTCCTCAGCGATACGCAGATCCTTGTCGTGGCTCCCAATGGGCAGGGCCTCGTCGATATCCGGGTCACGACGCCGAGCGGAACCAGCCTGAGCCACGCCCGAAGCAAATTCCTGTTCATCAACGCCCCGCCGCAGATCACCTCCGTGATCGCGGAGAACATTGGGTTCTACGAAGGTGAATACCTCGGGAGCGTCAGGCTGGTCGGCTCCGGCCTGGCGGCTATGAGGACGATCTCCGTCGCGGGCGTCCCAGCGGATCAGTTCTCTTCGGAGGGGTTCAACCGCGACCGGCCGGACGTGACCCAATACACGATCATTCCGGCGATCAGGACCTTCGCCGGAGCGAACGGCCGCCTGTCGGTTTCCTTCTGCAACGTCCTGGGCTGTGCCTATGGCGAGAGCCAGGTGGTCGCTGGACCGATCCCCACCGCCATCTCTCCGTCCAGCGCCAGCGCGGTCGGCGGAACGTCTCTGGTCGTGACCGGGACGGGTTTCGTCGCTGGTTCGACCTCGGTCGTCATCGGCGGGATCACGGTTCCCGCCTCCAGCGTGACGGTCAGCAGCCCGACTTCGCTGACCTTCGCTGCGCCCGCCCATGCGGCCGGCGCGGTCGATGTGTTCGTGAAGTCCGGAAACGTCACCTCGGATCCGCTGCCTGGCGGCTTCACCTATACGGCAGTCGCGGGGCCGACCCTCTCGGCGATGTCGCCGTCGGTCGGACCGACCGCCGGTGGAACCTCCGTCACCCTGAGCGGCGCCGACTTTATCACGGGGTCGACTTCGGTGAGCATCGGCGGTGTCGTTATCCCGGCGGCGAGCGTGACCGTGAACAGCGGTAGTTCCCTGACCTTCACGACGCCGGCTCATGCCGAAGGCGTCGCTGCGGTGACCGTGACCACGCCGTCCGGCGTTTCGGCGCCCGTGTCTGGAGGCTTCACCTATGTCGCTGCGCCGACCTTGGCGACGCTGTCGCCGTCGTCGGGCGCCATCGCTGGTGGAACCGTCGTCACCCTGACCGGAACGGGCTTCGTCGCGGGCGCGACCTCGGTGACTATCGGTGGCGAGACCGTCTCGGCCTCCGGCGTAACGGTGAATAGTGCGACCTCGCTGACGTTCGTCGCCCCCGCCCACGCGGCGGGTTCCGTGGATGTCACGGTGGCGACGCCCGGCGGAGTCTCCTCTGTCGCGAACGGCGCCTTTATCTACTATGGCGCGCCGACGGCGGCCGTTCTCTCGCCCTCGGTCGGCGGTGGTGTCGGTGGGACGGTGGTCACGCTGACCGGAACCGGATTCGTTCCGGGCTCGACTTCGATCCGCATCGGCGGTGTCCAGGTCGCTGCGTCGAACGTCACTGTGACCGGCTCGACCTCGCTGAGCTTCTCCACGCCGGCGCACGCTGTTGGACGGGTCGATCTGACGGTGACGACCCCGTACGGGACCACAGCCCCCCTGATCGGCGCCTTCACCTACGCTCTGCCGACGGCGACCGCGCTTTCGCCCTCGACGGGTCCGACCACGGGCGGAACGGTCGTCACCCTGACCGGAACCGGCTTCGCCGCAGGCTCGACGTCGGTGATGATCGGCGGGGAAGCGGTCCCGGCGTCCGCCGTGACGGTCGCCAGCGCAACGTCTCTGACCTTTGCCACGCCCGCCCATGCAGCGGGGGCCGTCGATGTCACCGTGACGACGCTGGACGGAACGTCCGCGCCGCTGATCGGCCAGTTCACCTATGTCCTCCCGACGCCGGCCCCGACCCTGACGGCGATCTCGCCGGCCTCCGGATCTTTGACTGGAGGGACGGTCGTCACCCTGACCGGAACGGACTTCGTCGCCGGTTCGACGTCGGTGACGATCGGCGAAACGACTGTCGCCGCCGCGAGTGTGACGGTGGCGAGCACGACGTCGCTCAGCTTCACGACGCCCGCTCATGCGGCAGGGAATGTCGCGGTGACCGTGACGACGGCGGGCGGGACCTCCGCCGCCGTGTCGGGCGGCTTCACCTATTTCGCGCCGACGCCGGCGTCGACCCTGTCGGCGATCTCACCCGCCACAGGCTCCACGGCGGGCGGCACGTCGGTCACCCTGACCGGAACGGACTTCGTCGTCGGCTCGACGTCGGTGACGATCGGTGGAACGACCGTCGCCGCCGCGAATGTGACGGTGGCCAGCGCAACGTCTCTGACCTTTGCCACTCCGGCCCATGCGGCCGGGACTGTCGTCGTGACGGTGACGACGCCCAACGGGACGTCGAGCGCGGTCTCAGGCGGCTTTACGTACGTCGCGCCGACGCCGGCGCCGGCCCTGACGGCGATCTCGCCGGCCTCCGGACCGACAGTCGGCGGCACGTCGGTCATCCTGACCGGGACGGACTTCGTCGCGGGCTCGACCTCGGTGACCATCGGCGAAACGATCGTCCCGACCGCGAGCGTGACGGTCTCCGGCGCGACCTCGTTGAGCTTCACGACACCCGCTCATGTGGTCGGCAACGTCTCCGTGACCGTGACGACGCCGAACGGAACCTCGGCGGTCGTTCCGGGCGGTTTCACCTATGCCGCGGTCTCGCCCCCGGCGCCGACCACCGACGCCGCCAGTGTCACCGTCGCCTACGGCAGCACCGCCAACCCTGTGACCCTGCGCGTGGGCGGCACGGCTATGAGCGTGGACATCGCCTCCCAGGCCGCGCATGGCGTCGCCACGGCGAGCGGTCTGACCATCACCTATATGCCCAACGCCGGCTACGGCGGACCGGACAGCTTCACCTATACGGCGACCGGCCCGGGCGGGGTCTCCTTGCCGGGGACCGTGACGGTGACCGTCACCCCGCCGACCCTGACCCTGGACGCGACGGCCCTGCCGGCCGGGCGGCAGGGCGCGGCCTACAGCCAGACGCGAACCGTGTCGGGCGGGACGGGACCCTATGTCTATTCCATCGCCGACGGCGACCTGCCGGCCGGGCTGACCCTCGACGGTTCGATCGGCGAGATCTCCGGCACGCCCACGACGGCGGGGACCAGTGCCTTCACCGTGCGGGCGCGCGACGCCAGCACCGGGACCGGACCCTATGAGGCGCTCCAGCCCCATTTGATCACGGTCGCGGCCTCCACTCCGCCCGTGGCCGGGCCCGTCAGCCTGACGGTGGCCGCGGGCAGCATCAACAATCCGGTGACGCTGGCCCTGACCGGCGGCGCGGCCCAGACCGTGGCGATCGCGACCCAGGCGTCGCACGGCGTGGCCACGGCCAGCGGCGTGACGATCACCTATACGCCGACGGCCGGCTATTCCGGTCCGGACAGCTTCTCCTATACGGCGACCAACGGGGACGGGACCTCGGTTCCGGCGACGGTTACGATCACGGTCAGCGCCGCTCCGCCGGTGGTGGTCGCTCCGATCGCCAACGCCGTCAGCGTCACGGTCGCCGCCGACAGCCGCGACAACCCCGTCGCGCTGAACATGACGGGCGGTACGGCCCTGACCGTCGCCGTGGCCAACCCGCCGTCGCACGGCTCGACCAGCGTCACGGGTCTGACGATCAGCTATACGCCCAACCCCGGCTATTCCGGCCCGGACAGCTTCACCTACACCGCCGGCAACGCGGGCGGCACGTCGCTTCCGGCGACCGTCAGCCTGACCGTGTCGCCGCCGACCCTGACCCTGTCGGGGATCGAACTGTCGGGCGAGGTGGGCGTGGCCTACAGCCAGGCGATCTCGGCCGCGTCGGGCGCCGCGCCCTACGTCTTCACCCTGGCGAGCGGCAGCGATCCTCTGCCGCCGGGCCTTTCGTTCGCGAACGGCGTGCTGTCGGGCACGCCGACGGCGGAGGGGACCTTCAACCTGGTCGTCCGGGCGACCGACGTCCATGGCGCGACGGGCACGCGGACCTACGTCCTCGTGATCGTCCCCGCGTCTCCGGTGATCGCCGCGCCGCGCGCGGGTGGAGTCAGTGCGACGGTGGACTTCGGCTCCATCGACAACGACATCGGGGCCGCCCTGTCCGGCGGAGAGGCGCGGAGCGTATCGATCGCATCGTCGCCCGCGAACGGATCGGTTCGGGTCAGCGGGCTGGGCTTCCTGTATTCGCCCGCGGCCGGCTTCCACGGCCAGGACAGCTTCACCTATACGGCGTCGGGACCGGGCGGCGTGTCCGCGCCGGCGACCGTGTCGGTCACGGTCTCGCCGCCGACGCCGCCGGTGATCGTGGCGCCGACCGGCCCGGTCGTCGTGCCGCCGCTCCCGCCGGTCACCTCCGGCAGTCCTCAAGCCATGACGGTGGACCTCAGCGCCCTGGTCTCGGGGCCCATCGACGGCTTCCGGGTCACCACGACCGGCTTCCACGGCGCAGTGGAGATCGTCCAGGGCGGCGCTGCGATCTCCTCCGGCGCCAAGGGGGAGGACGGCGCGTTGCGCGCGGCCGGCGGCGGCTTCCGGCTGGTCTACCGACCGGCGGCGAACTTCATGGGGACGGAGACCATCACCCTGGTGGCCTTCGGACCGGGCGGGGACTCTCGTCCGCTCAGCTTCACCTTCCAGGTGGCGGGCAAGGCGCCCGATCTGTCGGCCCAGGTCGCCTCGAACGGCCAGGTCGGTCTGACGCCCACGGCCGGTCTGGTCGGTGGACCGTTCCAGGGCCTCCGCATCACCCGTGCGCCGGCCTTCGGAGCGGCCGTGGTCCAGGGCGCGACCATCGTCTTCACGCCCGGTTCGGACGGCGGCGGCGCGACCTCGCTGGACTATGTGATCGATCTCCCGTTCGGGTCTTCGGCGGCGGGTCGGATCGACCTGGTCGCCAACCGGGTCCCGGCCGCCCAGGCCCTGACGGCGCGCACCCTCCAGGGCCGCGCGGTCGTCACCCGCATCAGCGACGGCGCAGGCGGCCCCTTCACCGCCGCCGCCGTGGTGTCGGTGTCGCCGACGACGGCGGGCGTGGCCACGATCGCGAACACGGGCGGGGCTTACGACCTGACCTTCGCCCCGACGGGCGCCTTCGCGGGCGAGGCCGTGGTGACCTTCAGCCTGGCAAACGCCTTTGGAACGACGAATGGCGTCCTGACCGTCATGGTCGAGGCGCGGGCGGATCCCGGCCTCAATCCCGACGTCCGGGGCGCGGCTTCCGGCCAGGTCGCGGCGGCGCGTCGCTTCACCGACGCTCAGGTCGGCAACTTCCAGCGTCGCCTGCAGGATCTCCGCAATGGGACCAACGCCTCGTCCAACGATCTCGGCCTGAACCTGGGCTTCGGCATGAACGACGACATGCGCGATCCCCGCACGGCCCTGCGTCAGCGACTGGGCATGGGCTCGTCCCGCCAGAATGTGAGTGCGCTGGATCCGGATCGGGAGCGCGAACTGCTGACGGCCGAGATCTGGGCCGCGCGCGCTCGCGCCGGCGACGTCCCGGTTGAAGACTCGGTCGAGACGATGAACTTCGGTTCGGCGGGCGAATCCCCAGTCTCGCGCGCCGGCGCTCTGGGCTTCTGGACCGCCGGGATGGTCGATTGGGGGCGTCAGGATGCGTCGGGACAGCGGGACACCCGCTTCACGACCCAGGGCGTCAGCGGCGGCCTGGACCTGCGGCTCGACGATCGGCTGATCGTCGGCGGGGGCCTGGGCTATGGCGAGGACCGTTCACGGATCGGCGAAAGCGGCGCCGCCACCGACGGTCAGGCGATCACCGGCGCCCTCTACGCCAGTTGGCGACCGACCCGGTCGTTGTACCTCGAGAGCGTGCTGGGCTTCGCCGACCTGCGGTTCGACACCCGTCGCCGGACTTCGGCGATGGACGGCGGCCCCTCAGGCCAGGTGGAGGGCGAACGCTCCGGCGACATCCGCTTCGCCTCGCTCTCGGTCGGCCAGATGGTTCAGAACGGGGGATTGAGCGGCGATGTCTACGGACGCCTCGACGCTCGCCAGATGCGCCTCGACGCCTTCACCGAAACAGGCGGAGGCCTGTCGAGCCTGACTTGGGACGCGCTGTCCCAGGACAGTCTCTCGGCCAATCTGGGCGCGTCCCTGCGATGGAGCCTGCCGACGCGTCGCCACGGCCTGTTCCTGCCCAGCATCCGTCTGGAGTGGTCGCACGAGCTGAAGGACATCGGCCTTCAGGGCGTCCGCTATGCCGACTGGGCGGCCAGCCCGACCTATCTGGTCCCGCTCGATGCCTGGTCGCGCGAAAGCCTGAACCTGAACCTCGGCGTGGAATGGACCCTGTCCGACCGCCTGGCCCTCAGCCTCGGCTACCGCGCCATGGTCGGCGACGCCAGCTCCAGTCAGGGCGGACAGATCGGACTGAAGTACGGGTGGTGAAGACACGGGCCCGGAGATCGCGCGACGCGGTCTTCGGGGCCCAAGGTCTTGGTCGGTCCACAGGAATGACGGGCGGAAAATTGGCTGAAGCCTGTGCCGATGGTTGGCACATGCTCTTTAGCTTCAACGAATGACGCTCAGGCGTGTGCCTGCCAGAGACCAGTGAACGATCTCTGGGGTGGGCTAAGTCGCGGACAGTTGGGAGCTGTTCAGCGCCGCCTGGCGCACCCGGACCTAGCCGGGGAGTAAATGGCGGTGCTGTCAGTCTAACGCAAACTTGTCTCCACTTAGGCCGTGCGGGGCCGCGCATACGGGCAGCCTAGGGCGCGCAGCCACCCGCGTCCAAGCGTCACCAATCAGTCACGCCGCTGTCAGACAGGCTGGATAGGAGGCCCTCGTGGTATCTCGCGGGGGCGCGTCATCTTCACCATCGACGAGGACAAGACGCGGTGGTTCCTAGCGAACATCCTGCCGCATGAACCCGCCTTGCGGGCGTGGCTCGGCCGCAAGAGGAGTTCCGGCATCGACGTCGATGATGTCGTGCAGGAGGCATATACGGTCCTGGCTGCTCGAGACACGGTCGCCGACATTCGGCACCCACGCGCCTATCTGTTCCAGGTGGCCCATTCGATCGTCGTGCGGCATGTGCGTCGGGCGAGGGTGGTCCCGATCCAGGCGGCCGACGATCTCGAAGGATTCGACCCAGCGGACGATGCGGCCTCGCCAGAACAGGTCGTCATGGATCGGGACGACCTGAGGCGCCTGGCGCACGCGATCGCCGCCATGCCGGGGCAGCCGAGGGCGGCCTTCATCCTGCGTCGCATCCACGGTCTGTCACAGCGAGAGATCGCTGCACGCATGCGCCTCTCCGAAAGCACCGTCGAAAAACACATCGCCCGGGGGGTCCGCTTCTTGATTGATTGGGCGGCGCATGGCGGAAAGGCGTCACCCCAAGCCTCTAGGGTTGTGAAGACGGAGAAGATCGCCCTGCATGGTCGAGCGCGTGACCAGTCGAGACATTGACGCGGCGGCGGCGGCCTGGGTCGCCCGGGAAGATCGCGCGCCGCTGTCCGACGGCGACACCGAAGCCCTGAACGCCTGGCTGGTGGCGGACTCCCGGCATGCCGGAGCGCTGCTGCGCGCCAGGGCGGTCGCTCTTCGCAGCGAGTCCGCGCGCGCCCTGGGTGAGGCCTATGACCCGGCCGCCTTCGGTGCGAGCATCGCCCAGGCCCCTGTTTCAAGACGGCGCGCCCTGATCTGGGGAGGGAGCGCGACCGCCTCTATCGGTCTGGCGTCTCTTGTGGGGCTGGGTCTGGCCGCGCCCACGGCTCACGCAACGGCGCGCGGCGAAGTCCGCCTGGTGCCGCTCGCCGATGGGTCCACCATCATGATGAACACCCAGACGCGCCTGACCGTCAAATACGACGAGCGTCGGCGAAACGTCCGACTGCTTGAAGGCGAGGTCGATCTCAGTGTGGTCGCCGACGCCCGGCCCTTCGTCGTGGAGATCGGGGACCAGCGCGTGGTCGTGGCGCACGGCGCGGGCGTCAGGCTGCGCAAGCTGGGTCAGGCGATGACCGACATTCTGGTCCATCAGGGACAGGTCGAGGTGTCTTCAGCCGGTCGATCGACACCGATGAAGATGGGGCCCAACACCCGGATGCAGCTTACGGAAGCCGGGCCGTTTTCGCCCTCCACCTCAAGCGTGACGGTGTCGCCGGACGTGGTGACGCGGGAGCTCGCATGGCGTGACGGGAAGATCGCCTTCGAGGGCGAGACCCTGGCCGAGGCGGCGGCGACCTTCGCGCGCTACAGCGACACCCGGATCGTCATTCTGGACGAAGCCCTGGCCAGGGAACCGATCACCGGCCTGTTCGCGGCCAACGATCCCATCGGGTTCGGTCGTGCGATCGGCGGCGTGTTCGATGTCCCGGTCGTCGAGCGCAAGGGCGCCCTTCTGATCGGTCGCGACGGCGCCGTAGGATAAAACTTTGATGACAGATGGAGGATGGCTTCCGGCCAAGCCTCTAGCTCCTCGTAAGCCGCGCCTCTCCACGCGGCCCAACGGGGCAGACCATGACTTCCAGCAAACTTCTCCTGTCGTGCGGCGTCGCCGCGGCGGTATCCGTGATGGCCTCTCAGGCCGCGGCTCAGGTTCGGGCGTTCCAGGTGCCGGCCCAGCCGGCCGTCACCGCCATCCCGGAGTTCGCGCGTCAGGCCCGGGTTCAGATCATCGCCCCGGCGCGTGACCTCGAGGACGTCCGGACCCAGGCGGTCAACGGGGAGATGGACCTGAATGACGCGCTCCAGCGCCTGATCGCCGGCACGCCGCTGCGGGTCGCGTCGCGGACGGACCAACTCATCACCCTGCGCTCGGAGCTGCGCGGAAACCGTCAGGCGGGGGAGGGCGCCGTCGAGGGCGCCGTCGTGGATCCGGTCACCGGCGAGTTCCTGCGCAATGCGGCGATCGAGATGGTTGCCGCCGATGGCGAGCGTCGGTCGATCACGGCTGGCGAAGGCGGCGAGTATCGCGTGTCGGGACTGCCGGCGGGTCCCGCCCGGCTCGTCGTGCGCTTCACCGGCTATCCCGACCAGGCCGTCAGCCTGAACGTCGCGCCGGGCGCCACGACGCGGATCGATGTGCAGATGACCCGCCCAGGCTTCGAGGCCGTTCAGGTGGATGACGTGGTCGTGGCCGGCTCGCGGGACGGCGACGCGCGGGCGATCATGAGCCAGCGGCAGTCGATGAACATCACCAACAGCCTGTCGTCGGAATCGTTCGGCGATATCTCGGAAGGCAATCCGGGCGAGTTCATCAAATTCATGCCGGGCGTCGACACCGACAGCACCGGTGACGGCACGGTCCGGAACGTGCAGCTTCGCGGCCTTCCGCCGGCCTACACCTCGATCACGGTTAACGGGGTCAACCTGGCCGCCGCCGACGGCAATACCGGCGCCGACGCCTCGCGCACCTTCAGCTTCGAACAGATGTCGCTGAGCGCCATCGACTCGATCGAGATTTCCAAGACCATCAGCGCCGACGTGGACGCCAACGCCCCGGCCGGTACGATCAACATCCGCACCAAGCGGGCCTTCGACCGGCGAGGGCGTCGCATGTTCGCCCAGTTCAGCGGCACGACCCATTCGGACATGTGGGACTCCGCCGAACGCAGCGGCCCGGCCGACGGCGGCTATGGCAACCGGCGCTTCCTGCCGAACTGGCAGGTCGAGTTCTCCGACACCTTCTTGGACCGCCGTCTCGGCGTGGTGGCCGGTCTCAGCCAGTCCAACATGTATGTCGAACAGGAACAGATCGAAGCCAGCCGCAGCTATGCGCCGACCGCCGCCAGCCCTGAGCCGATGGCGATCACGGCCATCAACACCAACCTCTACGCCCGTGAAATCTCGCGCTTTTCCGCCTCGCTGAACCTCGACTTTCGCGCCACCGACAGGCTGACGTTGTCGCTGGCCTCTATCTACAATGAGGCCAGCATCTGGGCCGGGACGACCTCGATCGATTTCACGACCGCCGCCCGCTCGCGCGGCGTCATCGGCGACCCGGTTTTCGACATCACCACCCAGGCCGCGGCGACCACCAATACCCTGTCGGTGCAGAACCTGCTGACCTACAAGGACGGGCGCGGCACGACCCTGATCCCGAGCTTCGAGTACGACGCCGGCCGGTTCCGTCTGGACGGGACCTTGTCCTACTCCAACTCGCTCAGCACGTATGATCCGCAGGGCATCAAGAACTCCGCCTACATCCTCAGCCCGATCACCTCGCGCGGCAATTTCTCGGCCCAGAGAGACCCCGGCGATCTGCTGAACCAGCGCTGGAACATCCGGCAGCTCAGCGGCGGGGACTGGAGCGATCCGGCCAGCTTCCTGACCGGCAACGCCATCGTGCTGCGGACGAACAGCAACATGTCCGCCGAGCACACCTCGACCGGCGCCACGATGAATCTGACCTTCGAGGCCGATGCCTGGTCGATCCCGGTGATCTTCAAGACCGGCTTCAAATTCCAGCGCGCCGAGTACGACTATGAGAACCCGTCCGACCTCAACCGCTACTCCTATCGCGGCCCTCTGACCTCGGCCGAGCTTCTGGCTCAGGTGCGCAGCACCAATCAGATTTCACTGGCGGACAGCGGCATCACCCTGACGACCCTGAACGGCAGCAACGACATCTATGTGCCGAGCACCTACCGGCTGCTCGAACTCTATCGCGCCAATCCTCAGGACTGGGTCCAGACGACGGCGACCACGCCGAGCGAATGGTACGCCATCTATGTCGGCAACAGCCGGCACTACCGAGAGGACAGCGCCGCCGCCTACTTCATGGGCACGGCCGATCTGACCTCGCAGCTGAGGGTGAGGGCCGGTCTGCGTTGGGAGCGGACCGAGACGGCGGCGCTGGAGCCTGACGCCTTGTCCGCCCAGGAGGTCGCCGCCGCCGGCTATGCGGTCTCGGCCTCCACCGGGCGAGCCACGACCATCCCGGGTCTGGAGTACCAGTTCCTGAGCCGGCCCAAGGTCGAGCGCACGGGCGAGTACGACTACTTCTTCCCCAGCGCGTCGCTGAAGTACGCCTTCACCGACAGCATCGATCTGCAGGTCGGCTACAGCCGCACGATCCGGCGGCCGGAGGTCGGCGTCCTGTCCGGCGTCTGGTCGATCAACGAGGAACAGCAGATCATCACCGCTCCCAATCCGGGGTTGGAGCCCGAGCTCTCGGACAACCTCTCGATCCGCCTGTCGAAGTATTTCGAACCGGTCGGGATGGTGGCGATCAACTACTACCGGAACCGCGTGAAGGGCCTCTTCCAGCAGCAGGACCTGACCGCCGAGGAGTTCGGCTACACCGGTCAGGACTACGCCGGCTACCTGTTCCGGACGACGACGACCGTGGGCGGCGACGCCATCGACATCCAGGGCTACGAACTCGAGTTCAGCCACGCCATGGACTACCTGCCCGGGCTACTGGACGGCCTGTCGGTGCGCGGATCCTTCATGATCAACGATCCCGAAATCCCGATCGTTCGGTCGGCGGACAGGCTGGCGACCCTGGCGCTGTCCTACCGCAAGGGGCCGGTCAAACTGTTCCTCAACACCGTCTGGACGGACGACAAATACCGCACCACCACGCCGTCATGGTTCGCCGCCTATTGGGACACCAACCTCTCCGGCAGCTACGAGGTTCGCCCCGGCTGGGAGGCCTTCTTCACCGTCAGGAACCTGCTGAACCGGCCGCGCAACGTCGTCGTGCCCGGCAGTCTCGCGACCTCGGGTGAGCTCGGCGACCACTCCGCCATCTTCATTCACGGCGGGACGAACGCGACCCTCGGCTTCCGCGCCCGCTTCTAGGCCTGTTTTCGGAGATCTCCCCATGACGATCCTGCTTGATCGCCGCAAACTCCTCGCGGGCGCCGGCGGCCTGACGCTCTTCGCCGGTCTGGCGTCTCATGTGCCGGCCTGGGCCGCGACCTTCACCGAGAACCCCTTCGCCCTCGGCGTCGCCTCCGGCGATCCCTGGCCCGATGGTTTCGTCATCTGGACCCGGCTGGCGCCCCAGCCTCTGGAACAGCATGGCGGCATGCCGACGACGGCGGTTCCAGTGATCTGGGAAGTCTCCGAGGACGAGCGCTTCACGCACATCGTCCAGTCGGGCGAGGCCGTCGCCCGGCCGGAACTGGGCCATTCGGTCCATGTCGAGGTCGGCGGTCTGAAGCCCCACTGGCGCTACTGGTATCGCTTCCGTCTGGAGGGCGGTCATGCCAGCCGTATCGGCCGCGCGCGCACCGCGCCGGTCGGCGGCATCGTTCCTGGCAGCGCCAGGATCGCCGTCGCCGGATGCCAAGCCTGGACCTCCGGCTGGTACGGAGCCTGGGGGCATCTGAGCCGCGAAGCCGATCTGGACGCCGTCTTCCACTACGGTGACTACATCTACGAGTACGGGGGCGGCCGGACGAACGGTCCGGTCGTCAGGGATGCGGCCGGCAATGTCGTGGTGCGCGACCACGTCGGCGGCGAGATTTACAGCCTCGACGACTATCGTCGCCGCTACGCCCAGTATAAGACCGACCCGGACCTGCAGGACGCCCATGCCGCGGCGGCCTTCGTCAGCTCGTTCGACGATCATGAGATCGACAACAACTGGGCGGACATCCACGACCAGGACGGCACCCCGCCGGAAGCCTTCATCCTGCGCCGGTATGCGGCGATGCAGGCCTGGTACGAGAACATGCCCGTCCGTCGGGCGCAGTTCCCGCGTCCGGGCGGTCTCACCATGTATCGCCGGCTGGACTACGGCGGCCTGTTCCGCATGCACGTCATGGACACGCGCAGCTACCGCAGCGACCAGCTCTGCGCGCGCATGGGCCAGACGGCCTGCCGCCCGGCTGACATGCGGGACGCGACCATGCTGGGCGCGGCGCAGGAGGCCTGGCTCTCGGAGGGGCTGGTGAACAGCGCGCACTGGAACCTCATCGCCCAGCAGGTCTGGGTCATGCCGCTGTTCGATCGTCAGACGGACGGGGCCATCCAGCCTCGCCCCGGCGAAGATACGTGGAACGGTTATCCGGAGGCGCGCCGACGCCTGGTCGATGCCTTCACCGAAAAGTCCCTGACCAATGTGATCGTGGCCACCGGTGACGCCCACATTCACGCGGTGGGGACCGTCCCGCGTCGCGACGATGAGCCGGACGGGCCGGGCGCCGCGATTGAGTTTCTCTCGACCTCCATCTCATCGGGAGGAGACGGCGCTGTGCAACTGACCGAGTCAGCGCAACGTCTGGCCGATGGGAGCCCGCACATCGCGCTGCTCAGGCAACAGCGCGGCTATCAGATCCACGAGGTCACGCCAACGGAGTGGCGGACCGATGTGAAGGTGATCGACCGGGTGCAATCGCCCGGCGCGGAAATCAGCCCCCTAGCTCGTTTCGCCGTGGAACCCGTCGCGGCGAAACTTCACCGGCTCTGAGAGTGCTGTCAGTTTAACACTAACTTGTCTCCACTCTAGGCCGGCTACAGGCCTACGTAGCGCTGTCAGGTTAGCGGCCGCTGGCCACAACTTCCCTGCCGACGAAGATTCAGGCGACTGCTGTCGCCCAAGCCGCATCGGCTCCGGCGCGAAAGCGGCGAAGGGTGTGTCGGCTTATCAGATGACGCTGGGTGTAGAAGGTGTTGTAGATCGCTGCGTGAGTGGTGAGGAAACGCTGGGCTGAGGCTTGGGATTTGAAGAGCTGTTGTTGCCGCTCCCGTCGTCGGATCGGAAGGTGCGAGTTCTCTGCCCTATTGTTCTCTCGTAGTCGGCCCGGACTATGGAGGGTGCGCAATCCGAGCTGGTCCAGCGCCGCCGCGTATGACCCGAGCCCATCGGTGACAATCTTCTCAGGCTGCACCGGTTGATTTCGCAGCAACCGCCTGAGCAGTTTCAGCGCAGCCTCCGTGTGCCGCCGGCGTTGGACAACGAGGTCGAGCACCTCGCCCTCGTCGTCAACGGCCCGCCATAGGAACATGCGCTTGCCGCCTATCGAGCAGACCACCTCATCCAGGTGCCAGCGAGGGGAGGGGACAGGACGAAGCTTCCTCAGCCGTTTCGCGATCTGCGGCCCGAACTTGATGGTCCAGCACCGGATCGTCTCGTAGCTGACCTCGATCCCGCGCGCAGCCATAAGCTCTTCGACGTCGCGGAGGCTAAGACTGAAGCGAAAGTAGAGCCAAACGGCCTGGCGGATCACCGCCGCCGGGAAGCGGTGACGCTTGAAGGACAGCGGCTTCATGATTTCCATCCCCGATCAGGCGCTTAGGTGGCCTAAAGTGGAGACAAGTTAGCGTTAGACTGACAGCACCCAGTCGCCGAGCGCGTAGGACAGTTCGGTCAGCACCTCACGGGCGTCGCCGAGAACCGGACGCGCGTCATGTTTGCCGACGTCGTTCAGGGCGACGTTGATCTGGAACAGATGCTTGCCCGTGAACAGGGTGCGGGAGCCGGTCGTGAAGTCCTGAAGCCGCGTGCCGACGGCGACGATCAGGTCGGAGGCTTCGGCCGCGGCGTTGGCCGCGCTGGTCCCGGCGACGCCGATGGAGCCGAGCGCCAGGGGGTTATCCCAGACGAGGGCGCCCTTGCCGGCCTGGGTCTCCGCGACCGGAACGCCGGTGCGGGCGGCGAGGTCGGCGAGGACGGTCTCGGCTTCGGAATAGAGGACGCCGCCGCCGGCGACGATCAGCGGAGCCTTGGCGGTCTTTAGGGCGTCGATCAGGTCGGCCAGTTCCTGCCGGTCCGGTCGCGGGCGGCGGGTGCGCCAGACGCGGGGTTCGAAGAAGCTCTCCGGATAGTCGAAGGCCTCGGCCTGGACGTCCTGACACAGGGCCAGGGTCGCGGGCCCACAGGTCGCCGGATCGGTCATGACCGCCATTGCACGGGGCAGGGCGTCGAGGATCTGTTCCGGACGGGTGATGCGGTCGAAATAGCGGGAGACGGGCCGGAAGCTGTCGTTGGCGCTGACCGTGGCGTCGGCGAAATCCTCGATCTGTTGAAGCACGGGGTCGGGGCGTCGCGAGGCATAGACGTCGCCCGGCAGGAACAGGACCGGCAGGCGGTTGACGTGGGCCAGGGCGGCGGCGGTGACCATGTTGGTCGCGCCGGGTCCGATCGAGGTCGTGCAGGCCATGGCCCGACGTCGGCGCGACTGTTTGGCGAAGGCGATGGCGGCGTGGGCCATGCCCTGTTCGTTGTGGGCGCGGAAGGTCGGAAGGCTGTCTTCCATCCCGGCCAGGGCCTCGCCCATGCCGGCGACGTTGCCGTGGCCGAAGATGGCCCAGACACCCGCGAAATAGGAAACGACCGTTCCATCGACCTCGACTCCCTGGACGCTCATCCAGCGGGTCAGGGCCTGGGCCATGGTCAGACGGACGGTGCGGCTCATGCGGCGGCTCGGGAGTCGCGGGCGGCGCGCCAGCCGTCGGCGAGGACGCGCAGGTTGGCGGTTAATTGTTGCACCGCGCCGTCGTCGTCGATTTCCTGGCGCAGCCATCGGGCGGCGACGTCCTGGAAGATGGTGCGACCGACGGCGAACCCCTTCACCAGAGAGAACGGGGCGGCGGCGGCGATGCCGGCCAGGATCTCTTCCTGCGGCGCGGACAGGCCCAGAAGGACGATGCCCCGGCAACGCGGATCGTGACGCAGGATGGCGGCCTGACTGGCGGCCCAGGCCTGGGGGTCGCTGGTGGGTTCCAGCTTCCACCAGTCGGGATAGACGCCGAGGCCGTACACATGATCGATCACGCGGGCGATCGTATCACTGTCCACTGGACCATGCTTGGAGGCGATGATCTCCAGCAGGAATTCGTGACGGGTCGTGCGGCAGGCGTCGAACAGGCGCAGGATCTGGCGATCCTGACGCGCGCGCATCTCCGCATCGTCGTCTGGGTGGTAGAAGACCAGGCATTTGACGACGTGATTGATCGGCCATTCGCGCAGGGTGGCGGCGACGTCGGGCGATCCCTCGAAGGCGATGGGGCGTGAGCCGGGCTCCTCGATCGGACGACCGATCCAGTAGGGCAGATCGGCGGCGGCCTCCAGCGCGCGCGCGCCGAACCGGCCGTCCAGCAGAAGGCCGTATCGGCGGTCCCCCTTCGCCATGCGGTCGACGGCTTTGAGGGCGAGGTTCTTGAAGTGGGCGACCGCCTTGGCGTCGCCGACGCCGAGTTCAGCGATCAGGTCCTCGAACTGGCTGCGGTGATCGATGGCCAGCACCGTCAGGTCGTCATGGTCGAGGTGGCGGTTGGACGACCAGTGCAACTGTTCCAGCTCCGCACTGTCGCGCAGTCGATGCGGCCAGGTTCCGGCGAGGAAGACCTGAAGCTCATCCCAAGACGCCATGGCCGGGGCGCAACCGTGACGTGACACGACCAGGGCTCCACAGGCGTTGGCGAGCTCGCAGCAGGTCTCCAGCGGCAGGTCGCGCAGCCAGCCGCGCAGGAAGCCTGCCATGAAGGCGTCGCCGGCGCCGAGCACATTGAACACCTCGATGGGGAAGCCGCGGCCGACCACGCCGTCATCCAGGGAATCGGGAACACCCCCCGGGAAGGCGACGCAGCCTTCCGCGCCGCGCTTGCAGACCAGCAGGGCCGTGGTCCGGGCGCGGATGGCGCGGAGAGCGGCGACCGTGTCGGTCGTGCCGCCCAGAATATGGATCTCCTCCTCCGTGCCGACGATCAGGTCGCACAGGGGCAGGATGCGCTGGAGTTCCTGGGTCACGCGGCCGCTGGCCACGAACCGGTCCTCGCCGTTGGCCTTGGAGGCCAGACCCCAGAGGACAGGGCGATAGTCGATATCGAAGACGACCTGGCCGCCTTGCGCCTTCATCAATTCGGCCGCTTTCAGGCTGGCGGCGAAGACGCCCGGCTGGGACAGGTGGGTGCCGTTGACGAGCAGGGCGCGCGCACGGGCGATCAGGGCCGGATCGATATCCTCGGCGGTCAGCGCCATGTCGGCGCAGTTCTCGCGGAAGAAGATCAGGGGGAAGGTGTCAGGATCGCGGATCCCGAGCACGGCGAGCGCCGTCAGCCGGTCCGGATCGACGATCATGCCCGAGGTCTCGACACCCTCGCGCGCCAGTTCCTCGATCAGGAAGTGGCCGAAATGGTCATGACCCACGCGGGTGATCAGGGCCGTGTTCAGGCCCAGACGCGCGCCGCCGACCGCCGTATTGGTCGGGCTGCCGCCCACGTATTTGGCGAAACTCGCCATGTCTTCCAGCCGTCCGCCGATCTGTTCTCCGTAGAGATCGATGCCGGCGCGGCCGAGTGTGATCAGGTCCAGACTGCGCTGGCTTTCCGATCGGTCGATATGTTCGGCCATGTGTTCTGGACCACTCCCCGTCGTCCAAAACAGCTATTCCATTCGTTCCATGATCGCAATAGCTGTTTCATAAACTGCGACTGCGGAAGGTTCGTTCCATTTCCTGTTTCAGGCCTTGGGAGCTCTTGGGCGGCGGCCTTTTTCCTTCGAGGCCTCGAAGGCGAAATTGATTACGAGGGCTTGGGCGAGACACATGGACGCGGACAGGGAGCGGAATTTCCGCACCTCCGATTCTCGGGTCTGGAGCACCAGATCGGCGGGCTTGGCGACCGGGCTGACCAGACTGTCGCTGATGGCCAGGACCTTGGCGCCGTTCTCGCGCGCGGCCTCGACGATGGCGACGGTCTCCCCGGCATAGGGATGATAGCTGACCGCGATCAGCAAGTCCTGGGGGCCGATGGCCTGGACCTGAGCCATGGCCAGACCCGCGACGCCATCGACGAATACGGCGCGCTTGCCAGCCTGCAAGAGAGAATAGACGAGGTATGAGGCGACGGGGAAGGACCGTCGAAAGCCCACCACATGGACTGTATGAGCCTTGGCGATCAGGTCCACAGCGGCGCGGATCTCGGCGCGGCTGACGGTCTGGAGCAGGTTCTGAAGGGCCAGGATATTGCCCTCGACGAACTCGGCCAGCAGGTCGGCGGGCTTGGCCTTGTCCGAACTGGTGGTCTCGTTCAGCTGGCGGACGCGTTCCGAATAGCCCAGCGCCATGTTGTTCGAGAGCAGGCCGTCGCGGAACAGCCGTTGCATCTGGCTGGCGCCCTCGAAGCCGAAGCTCTTGGCGAAACGAACGATGGTCGAGGGCTGGACGTCGCAGCGTGAGGCGATGACCGCTAGGGTCTCCAGGGCGATGTCGTTCGGTTCGTCCAGGATATAGCGCGCGATCTGCTTGAGCCGCTTGCTGAGGCTTTCATAGCGAAGGACGATCTCGGCGCAGAGTTCATCGGCGGTGGCCGGCGCGACGGGGGCTTTCGACATGCGGGCGCCTCTGTTGTTCTGCAAACGGAATATCCGTTCGATTTTTGGAACGCAACTCTCGCGCCGGGCCGGCGACCTCGCTAAGGTGGCGATGTTCCAAACGTGAACCATCAAGAATTTTCGTTACAAGAGGAAGCCATGCACGGGATAGCCTTGATCGGGGCCGGGCGGATCGGACGGATCCATGCGGCCAACATCGCCGCCAACTCGCGGTTGAAACTGGTCAGCGTCGTCGATCCGACGGACGCGGCGGCGGAACTGGCCAGCCAGTACGGGGCTAACGTCGCGACCGTGGACGAGGTGCTGGCGGACCCGGCCATCCACGGCGTCGTCATCGCCAGTTCGACCGACACCCATCTGGACTACAGCCTGGCGGCGGCCCAGGCGGGCAAGACCGTCTTCTGCGAGAAGCCTCTGGATCAGGATCTCGAACGTGCGCGGGGCGCGGGCGATGCCCTGGCCGCGATCGGCGCCCAGGTCTTCCTCGCCTTTAACCGCCGCTTCGACGCCAACTTTGCCGCCCTACAAGCTCGGTTGAAGGCGGGCGAGGTCGGGGCGCTGGAGACCCTGCACATCATCAGCCACGACCCGGCGCCGCCGCCGGCGACCTACGTCGCCACCTCGGGCGGCATCTTCAAGGACATGGTGATCCACGACTTCGACATGGCGCGCTGGCTGCTGGATGAACCTGTTACCGAGGTCTTCTCGACCAGTTCGGTTCTGATCGATCCGGAGATCGGCAAGGCGGGCGACGTCGATACGGCCAAGACCATCTTGAAGACGGCGTCGGGCAAGATCTGCGTCATCTCCTCGAGCCGCCGCAGCGGCTACGGCTACGACCAGCGGATCGAGGCCTATGGCTCCAAGGGCATGATCCGCGCTCAGAACCAGCTGGAGAGCACGGTCGAAACATGGGGTGAGGGCGGAGCCTCCGCCGACCGGTTCCAGAACTTCTTCCTGGATCGCTACGCGGTGGCCTATGCGCGCGAGATCGCTCATTTCGCCGACATACTGGACGGCGCCGCTCCGCTGATCGATCAGGTTGACGGGATCGCCGCCCTCGAACTGGCCGAGGCGGCGCAGAAATCGGCGACCGAGGGCGTCATCGTCCGCTTCTAGTCGTTTCATTCCGATCGTCGAAAGGCCGCGCCATCTCTATGACGCGGCCTTTCTGCTTTGAAATTCCAAATGTGTCCCGTTCCAAAAAATGAAATAGAAAGGACAGCATTGACACAATATGAAAATCCTATTCTAACTTTCGCCACAACGAGTCACGCTCGGAAAAGAGCGGATGGGGAGGTAGATCGATATGGTTATTCGTTCGCGTCATTGCGTCTTGATGTCTGCGCTGCTCGGCGCCACGGCGCTCACCAGCGTCCCGGCTTGGGCCCAGACAGCACCCCAGACGTCGGCCTCGCAACCGCCTCAAACTTCGCAGCCTGCGAGACCCCAGCCCGAGGCCGACCAGGACGACGAGACCCAGGTCGATGAGATCGTCGTCACCGGCTTTCGCCAGAGCTACGCCAACGCCATTGCCGCTAAGCGCAACGAGGACTCCATCACCGACGGGATCTCGTCGGACGGTTTGGGTCGTTTCCCCGACCTGAACGTGGGTGAGGCGCTGCAGCGCGTGCCGGGCGTCCAGATTAACCGTGAGGCCGAGGGCCGCGACGCGACGATCAACCTGCGTGGCCTGCCGGGCTCCTTCTCGCGCCTGACCATGAACGGCGTGGCCTTCGCCGAGCCGATCCTGCGCGATTCCGCCCCACTGGGCGCTTTCAACTCCGACATCTTCTCGGCCATCGTGGTCAACAAGTCGCCACTGGCGGACGCGCAGAGCGGCGGTCTGTCAGGCAACATCGACCTCCAGATCGCCCCCGCGCTCGGCCGCACGGACGGCGGCTTCCTCAAGGTCGCCAGCGAGTACAACGAACTGGGCGAGACTTACTCGCCGGCCGCCACCATCGGCTACAATCACCACTTCAGCGACGATTTCGCGGTCTTCGGCACTCTGGCCTATCGCCACGAAAACTTCCGCCGCGACTCCATCCTGTTCAACAGCTACGCCGCCTTCACCCCGGCCCAGGCCAATGCGAACCCGTTGCTGCGTCCCTACTACGCGACCTCCGCCGCTTGCCCGACCTGCACGGGCGCGACCTCGACCGCCGGCGTCCTCTACGACGCCCAGCACCGTCAGTATGTGCGCCTGAACGAGGGCGACATGTACACCGGCGCGGCCGGCGCCGAGTATCGTCTGAACGACCAGACCCGCATCGGCGTCGCCGGCTTCTACTCGGACCGCGATCTGCCGCTGACGACTCAGTATCTGCTGATCACCTCGAACAACCTGTCCAGCGTCCTGACGGCCAACTCCGCGCCGATCCGCCTGGATGACGGCCGCTATCTGGTCGAGGACTTCAGCTTCTCGAACGCCGACTTCAACTCGTCGACCCGCGGCTTCAGCCAGAAGCAGAAGACCTGGGGCTTCAACGTCACTGGCGAATGGGACAGCGGCGACGGCTGGGTCGTCAGCGGCATCGCGGCTATGTCGCGCGCCGAGAACGACTCGGTCGAAATCTCCGTCGATTTCAACACGCTCCAGACGGCGGCCGGCAACGGCCTGACCGGCCGTCTGGTCACGGGCGGCGACAACATCGACAACCACATCTACGTCCAGAACCCGAATCCCGCGGTCTCGGTGAACGGCATCAGCACCGGGGTCTACGGCGGTGTCACCGCCTCGGGGGCCTTCTTCGACAACGCCAACGCCGCCCTCCGTCGAAACCGCTTCAACTTCCAGGGCACCCAGACCTTCGGCCGCAACGCGCTGGAGACCGCCCGCATCGACGTCGAGCGCGATCTGGACAACGGCTTCCTCAGCGGCTTCCAGTTCGGCTTCGTCTATGAAAGCCAGGAGTTCGAGGCTGAGGGCTACCGAATCAATGCCTATGGCCTGCCGATCCAGAACGTCACGGCCGACTTCCTGGTCGAAGCGCCCTTCGCCAACGACTTCTTCAACGGCCGCGGCGGCCAGCCGACCAACAACTGGCAGGTCGTCGACATCCAGCGCGCGGTTTCGGCCTTGCGTCCGGTTGCCGTTTATCCGGGCGCCCAGCTTTCCCCGTCGGGCTATAACATCAACTACGCCAACAACGCCTACGCCCTGGACAACTTCACCAACGGCACGGACCTGCTCAGCGCCTACGGCCAGGTGAAGTACGACTTCGACGTCGGCGGCATGCCGGTCCACGGCAACGTCGGAGTGCGCTACGAGTCGGCGGAGAACACGGTCGACGCCCTCACCCGGGTGACGATCACCAACACTGTCGGCGCGCCGTCGGACTTCGTGTCCCGTCGCTACGTGCAGGAGTACGACAAGGTCCTGCCGTCCTTCATCGTCATCGCCGAACCGACCGAGGACATCGTCCTGCGCGCGGCGGCCTACAAGAGCTACGTCCGGCCCCAACCGCTGCAGTTCTCGCCGAGCACGGTCGTCAGCCAGCCGTCGACCAACGGGATTTACACCGTCACCCTCGGCAACCCGGGTCTGGAGCCCTACGACGCCACCTCGTTCGACTTCTCGGCCGAATGGTACAACCGCCCGAACAGCATCATCTCGCTGGCCGCCTTCACCAAGGAGATCACCGGCCTGATCGGCCCGATCACCGATCGCGCCCAGCTCTGCCCGGCGGACGGCGGAGGCCTCGGCATCGGCACCTTCACCATCAGCGGCGACCAGTGCCTCAGTAGCCTGACCTTCCAACTGGGCGGCGTGACCCAGCCCTATCAGGTGGTCATCTCGGGCAACACGAACCAGCCCAATCCGATCACCGTAAGCGGCATTGAGCTGAACATGCAGCAGTCTTTCGACTTCCTGCCGGGCTTCCTCCGCCACACCGGCGGCGGGTTCAACTATGCCTACACGACGGTCGACGGGACCACGGTCACCGGCGCGCCGGCCACCCTGCCTGGCGTGTCGGAGCATAACCTGAACCTGATCGGCTATTACGAGACGGACCGTTACGGCATACGTTTGGTCTACAATCTGCGCAGCGAATACGATCTGGCCTCGACCGCCAGTTTCACCGGCGCGGCGCGTCAGGTGCGGGCCCGCGGCCAGATCGACTTGTCGGCGTCCTACAACATCACTGACACCATCAGCCTGGGCTTCGACGCCTACAACCTGACGGACGAGATCCGTGTTGAGTTCGAGAACCAGGAAAACCTGCCTCGCCGTGCTGACTACGACGGCCGGACCTATACGCTGACGCTGCGCGGCAGCTTTTAGGTCGAGACCGGACTTCCTCCCCGAAGCGCCCCGGTCGTCGCCGTTCGCGACGGCGGCCGGGGTCGATCGGACCTGTATTCGAATCTCAAGCCTGAGGCTTGGGCAAGGAGAGCCGCCATGCGTCGTCGTACATTCCTGGCCGGAACCGCCGCCGTTGCGGCCATGGCGGGCGCCCCGACGTTCTCCCTGGCCCAAGGACGGGATACGGCCACTCTGTCGCTGTTGACTGCGGCGGCCGATCAACTGGCGACGACGGCGCTCGCCACGCCCAGCGGTGCGGGCTACGGCGGCGCCCGGGGCACCCTGCGCCAGATGCGGCGCCTAGTGACCGTTTTCATCTGGCCGGACTCGCGTCATTTCGAGAGCCGGGCCCTGGTCCAGCCGATCGAGACCCTGCTGGCCCGCGTCGAAGCGGCCCAGCATGACGACGGCACCTTCAGCGGCGGCAACCGCCACTCGCCGCCCGACTCTGCCTTCCTGATCGAAGACATGGCCACCGTTCTGGGCGCGCTGAAGACCAGCCGCCACCCGATCGCACAGGACATGTCGGCCCGTCTGGTCGCCATGATGAAGAAGGCGGGTCCACCGTTGCGCACGGGCGGCATTCACACGCCCAACCATCGCTGGGAGCTGTCGGCGGCCCTGTCGAAGATCGACAAGGTCGACCCACACCCGGCCTACCGCGAGCGCGTCGATGAGTGGTTGGCCGAAGGCATCGATATCAACGCCGAAGGGATCTACTCAGAACAGAGTTCCAACTACGCCCAGGCGGTCAGCAACCCGTCTCTGCTGCGTCTGGCGCACATTCCGGGACGAGAGGGGCTACGCGCCCTCGTGCGCCGCAATCTGGAGGCGACCATCGACCTATCCGAGCCCTTCTACGGCGACGTTGAAACGATCCTGTCGCGTCGTCAGGACCAGGCCCAGACCAAACAGACCCTGCACACCTACTACCTCCAATTCCGCGAACTGGCGCAGAGGGACAACGACGCTCGCTTCGCCGGCGTCGTGCGTTGGATCGAACAAAACGACCCCAGCCAGCTAGGCGATTTCCTAACGGACTTCTTGGACCAGCCCGAACTGGCCTGGCCTTTGCCCGCGCCTACGAGTCCGTTCGTCGATCTTCAGCGCAGGTTCGAGACGGTGAACCTGGTGCGCGAGCGTCGGGGGGAGACGACGGCCAGCTTCTGGGCCGGCAGCGACTGGTTCGTCGATGGCGAGCCGTCGGACTTCTACAATCGGATCGGTTCGGGCATCGCCACCAACCCGACCCTGATGCGGCTCTGGAAAAGCGGGCTGGTCATCGAGGCGATCCGCCTCACGCCCAACTTCTTCAGCATGGGTCATTGGCGGCCCTCGGCCGTCGCGGTGGATGCGGCGGGCGTTGTGCGTCTGAGCGGCGAGATGCGGGTGCCCTATTACCTGCCCATGCCCGCGGCGCAGCGCGATCCCAACGGCGAGTACGCGCTTAGCCGCTCGGTGGATGGCCGCTTCAACAGCGCGCTCGACTTCAGCCACCGTCCGGCCCAGTTCCGCGTCCTGTCGCTCAACATGACGGCCACGCCGGAAGGGGAGGGCTATCGCCTCCTGTTCGAGGCCGGCGGCGAGAACGAGGTCGAGGTGTCTATCGAGATCACCCTGCGCGACGGCGGAACGCTGGAAGGCGGCCGGCCGCTGGAGGACGGCGGCGTCCATCTGGTCGAGGGCCAGGCCACGTATGTCGTCGGCGACGAGCGGCTGGTCATTGGCCCGGGCAACGGCGACACCCCCGTGATGATGTCGGCGGGTGAGCAATATTCCTGGGCGAGGGGCCAACTGACGCTTCCGGGCAAGCGGCTCTACGTTACTGGCACGACGCCCCTGCGCCACGAGATAAGGCTCTCCTTCGGTTGAAAGGGATCGAGCGAGACTCTGGGCACGTATCGGCACATCCACGTCCTCGAAGTGCCAACCTGTCTCGCTTCACAGAATGGCGCTTAGGCGCAAATTCGCTAGGGGAGGCATGTCCGCTTTGGGCTCATTGCTGACATTCGCAAGGTCTGCTTTCGGCGCTGCCCGGAGTGACGCCGCCTTGAATTCGCTGCGGGCTCGTAGCTGACCTTTAGAATAACTGCAGTAGGGCCGGTGACGTGACCCCCGTTTCTCATCCAGCCATAACGAGAGTCCTTTGGTGATCTGAACTGGGGTTGGTGGGGTTGGCAAGAGGCCGGTCAGCGCAGCCTCCAACCAGCGCAGCGGACCGGCCGATCTTTCCGCTGAGCGCATCTGCGTAGGCCTGCGGCGTCAGCCAGCCGAGCTTCGAGTGCGGCCGGGTTTCGTTGTAGTCGCGCCGCCAGGTTTCGAGCACCGCACGGGCGTGCGGCAGGGATCGGAACAGCGTCTCGTTCAGCAGCTCGTCACGCAGACGGCCGTTGAAGCTCTCGTTGAAGCCGTTCTGCTGAGGCTTGCCCGGCGCGATGTAGTGCCAGCCCACACCGGCGTCGTCGGCCCAGGCCAGGATGGCGTTGGACGTGTATTCCGTGCCGTTGTCGCTGATGATCGTCTCGGGTCGCCCGCGTCGCAGGATGATGGCGTCCAACTCGCGCGCCACCCGTCGCCCTGACAGCGAGGTGTCGGCGACGAGCCCGAGGCACTCGCGGGTGCAGTTGTCGATCACCGTCAGGATGCGGAAGCGCCGCCCGTCCGTCATCTGGTCGGACACGAAGTCCAGCGACCAGCGCTGGTTTGCGACCAGAGGAATCTCCAGCGGCCGCCTTGTGCCCATCGCGCGTTTGCGCCCGCCGCGCCGACGCACCGTCAGCTTCTCCTCGCGGTAGATCCGCTGGACACGCTTCTTGTTGACCGCATGGCCCTCGCGCCGGAGCATCACGTGCAGACGTCGATAGCCGAACCGCCGACGCTCCTGGGCCAGGGCCTTCAGCCGATCGCGCAGGGCGCCGTCGTCCGGTCGCGTCGCCTGATAGCGCACGCTCGTCCGGTCCACGCCCAGCACCCGGCAGGCCCGCCGTTCGCTCATCCCGTAAGCCGACTGCAGGTGCGCCGCCGCCGCTCGATGCGCAGCGGGCGTCACCACTTTTTTCCCAGCAGATCCTTCAGCGCGACGTTGTCCAGCATCGAGTCCGCCAGCATCCGCTTCAGCTTGGCGTTCTCCTCTTCCAGCGCCTTCAGCCGCCGGGCCTCCGACACGTCCATGCCGCCATACTTGGCCTTCCATTTGTAGAAGGTCGGCGAGCTCAGCCCGTGCTTCCTGCACAGATCCGCCACCGGAACACCGGCCTCCTGCTCGCGCAGGATCCCGATGATCTGCTCTTCCGTAAACCGTGATCGCTTCATTCTGTCCGTCCTTTCGAGGGGCGGACTCTAGCTATTCGTGGAGGAGTTTCAGGGGGTCACGTCAGCGAGTTTGCGCAGCAGAACGGGCAGTTCGCTGCGGGCGGGAAGTTCGGACGCCCAACCGTCCAGATCGTTCGGTGTGATCTTCATCGACGCACTCTCGTGGTCTCATTTTGTTCCCCTTCGCTCGAAAGTCCAGACGGGGCGATCGGATAGCCCGACAGCCGGTGCTCCGCCGTAGCTGCTGCCGACTGACCGAGACAAAACGGGGGACGGCCGAACGTCTGCTTTCCGCTACGATCTCGATGTCTGCTTCTCTAATCGGGCATGGGGGTCAAGCTGGTTTTGATCGTCGGCCTGATCGATCACGCGGGTCACGCTTCTCTTCGCAGTCTGGTGGCTCCTTTCGAGCGGAGCCGCTGCACGCATGCATGGGATCAGGGTCTGGAGAGCCTCGCTTTTGGACGCGCTCGGAGCGCAGCAGACATTTTCGGCTTCATCCATCCCGTCGTCCGCATGGGACGATCCGGCCAGGATCGGATTGAGGTGCGGTAGGTCAGGTCATGCCGCTGCCTCCGATCCGTGCCGGAACTCCGAGCCGTCTGCCCACATGCGATGCAGGACGACCGCAAGTTTACGGGCAACGGCGACGATGGCGCGTCGGCGGCCCTTGGTCTTCATCAGTCGCATGCCCCAGGCCTTCAGGCTCGACCAGGCGATCGAGCGCATGAGCATGGCGTTGGCGGCGGCGTAGAGGGCGGCCCGCACGTCGGAATCGCCGGCGTGGGAGATGCGTCCGGGATTGTCCTTTTCGCCGGACTGGAAGCGTCGAGGGGTCAGTCCGAAGTGTGCGCCGACGGTGCGCGAGCTCTTGAAGCGGGCTGGGTCATCGACGGCGGCCTTGAAGCTGAGGGCGGTGATCTCGCCGACGCCGGGGATGCCCATGAACCGGGTGCAGACCTCGTCGGCATGAGCCGCCTTACGCACCCGCCGGTCCAGCTCCATGAAGGTCTCGAACAACATCTGTCGCGCATGCAGCATCGGCAGGAGAGCGCGGCTCAGCCCTGCATCGCTCTCGATGGTATCGCGCACGGCGACGTCGAAGGCGCCGCGGGACAGGCGCATCGGCAGCTTCACACCGAAGACTTTCAGCAGACCGCGGATCTCGTTCTCGAGGTCGATACATTTGCGCTGCATGACCTTGCGGCTGGTCAGCAGCGCCCGCGCGTAATGGCTCTCGACGCTCTTCACGTGCACCCGGCTGTAGGCGCTTGAAAATTCATTCGGCTATCTCGGCCCTTGGCGAACCCTCTTCGCCGCACCGCGCAACATCAGCATTTGTATGCTGTCGGGTCTAGCAAGCACGCACCGACAGTCAGATGAAAATGGGCCACATTTTTTCGAACCCTGAACTCGACCACGCAAACGGCTGTGCGGCCCCATGGAGGGATGGCTCGCAAGTTGTAAGTTTCAAGCTATGGATCAAAAGATATGTTGACGGGGCATTTGATCTAGCCTTATAAGCTAGGCATCAGCCGCCCCTAACTTGTGAGCCACAATGCACCGTATCGCGTACTATCGGGTCAGCACCGGCGACCAGAGCATCGAAGCCCAACGCGCCGCACTGGGTGGGTCATTTGATCAGGAGTTCGCGGACGAGGGTGTCAGCGGCGCGATCCCCGCTGCGCAGCGACAAGCGTTCTCCGACCTGCTGGCAACGGTGCGAACCGGCGACGCGCTGCATGTATATGCGGTGGACCGGCTGGGTCGCGATGCTCTCGATGTGCAGACCACCGTGCGGCTCCTGCTTGAACGCGGGGTCACTGTCCACGTTCTTGGCCTTGGCGCGATAGGTCGCGGCGTTGGCGAGCTAATTCTCGCGGTACTCGCGCAGATCGCTGACATGGAACGGCAGCGCATAGCGGAGCGGACCCGCGCCGGACGAGAGGTGGCGAGAGCCTCTTTGGCGGCCACAGGGCGCACGCACAGGGGCAAGGAAAGCCTCGGGCGACCCATGGCGGCGGACGGGCCGGCGGTGGCGTCCTGGCGGCGGGAAAACGGGGAGAGCATCGCTCGCACCGCAAGGCACTTCGGATTGTCGGCGGCGACGGTCAAGCGTTACTGCGCCGCCTCACAAGCAGCTGCCACGCGCCGGGGTGGGTGTTAGGCGGCTTCGACCGCTCCCGTTCCAATGGCTTCGTCAAGATAAGCGGCGAGCAGCTTTTCAGCAGCCTCCATCAACAGCGCATCGAGAGGACCGAGAGAGAGGCAATCTAGGTTCGCTGAGATCGTATCCTGAACATTCCTCGTGGCTATAAACACCTGGGTTCGGGCGGGACCGCTCAACCCTGACAGCGGGGTTAGGGCGAGCGCCAGTGCAGCCAACGCGCCGGACAGCCATGCTTTCCGACGTCGAGAGAGAAAACCGATCAATTAGAGAACCGTCTTTCAGGTTCCACTCGTGCTTCGATAGCTCGCCTTGAAGGCTCTCTTTCTTCGCCTCAAGCAGCCCCTCTTTGGCCGCAGCCTCCAAATCTCGCCGGTAGCTAGCCGCAATCAAAGCTGCGTAGTGCAGGATTTCAGAGTTATCGTGTTCTGTCTCCAAGGTCGCCGTCCTGACGTCCTCGCCGCGATCATTGAAACCCGCCGACAACGGCAGCTTCGAGACAGCCTCGGCGCGTTCGAGTTCGCCATCTGTCTTCGTTGCGTCGCTGTTGCGCCGCCGCTTAGCCTCGGCGAAATCCTTGGTGCGTAGGCTCCACATAAACTGCTGCTTCCCGATAACGGGTTGCAGGTGGTCGGGGATCACCCGGCGGAAATAGTAGGTCCCGTTACGCTTAGAAAGATACAAGGGCATCGGGTTTCCATCTGCTCCAGATGTAGCACCCACTCGCGACAAGCCCTTGATTTGCTGGTTTTTCCAATCCCATAGGGGAATGGCGGAGACGGAGACCGATTCTCCGCCATTTAGGCTGTTTCACAACGTTTCTCGAGGCGATCAAACAGCAAGTTTTTGAAGGCCTTAGTTTTCAGTCGATTTCATGATGTTTCGTGCAAGCGCAAATTTTTTGGGGGGTAGCAAGGCAAAGAAATCTGCTATCAAAAGTTCGAATGCAAATCGGAAAATAAACTCGTGCCGCGTAAAGCCAGGGAACTCGGGCCGCTATCTGTCTCGCGATTGACCGAGCCTGGTCTGCACGCGGTAGGGGGTGTTTCCGGGCTTTCGCTGCAGGTCCTGCAAAGCGGCGCCCGAAGCTGGATCCTCCGGGCGACCATCGGCGGCCGACGCCGGGAGATGGGGCTCGGTGGCTATCCTGATGTGACCTTGGCCCGCGCGAGGGAGGCGGCGCGCGATGCTCGTGCGGCGATCCGATCCGGCGTCGATCCCATAGAGACCGGGCGGAAAGCCCGACAAAGCCTAGGGGCCACTCAAACGACGAGGATGAGTTTTCGCAACGCTGCGGAGGCCTATGTCGGTGCCCATGGGTCTGCTTGGCGCAACAGTAAGCATCGGGATCAGTGGACATCGACGTTGTCGACCTACGCCTATCCGGTCCTTGGCCATCTGGACGTCTCCAGGATCGAGTCCACCCACATTCTGCGGGTCCTGGAACCCATCTGGCTGACCAAAACCGAGACGGCCACGCGCCTGCGCGGACGTCTCGAACGGGTTCTGGACTGGGCCTCAGCGCGGGACTTCCGCACAGGTCCCAACCCTGCCCGGTGGCGTGGTCACCTGGAAAATCTCCTGGCGAACCCCGCCCAGTTGCGACGGGTGGTGCATCACAAGGCGCTCGCCGCCGACGAGATGCCCGGCTTCATGGCACGCCTCAAGAAGGTCGACGGTCAGGGGGCCAGGGCGCTGGAGTTCGCCATTTTTACGGCGGCTCGATCCGGGGAAGTTCGAGGCGCCGTTTGGGCAGAGATCGATCTGGCCAACGCGGTCTGGACGGTGCCGGCAGAGCGGATGAAGGCCGGTCGGGAGCACCGGGTCCCTCTGTCGGAGCCGGCCATGGCTCTCTTGCGCACCCAGAAGGCGGGAGACAGCACAAGCCCTGTCTTCACGGCACCTTCGGGCGTGCCGCTCTCCGACATGACCCTCTCGGCCGTCTTGCGACGCATGAAGGTGGACGCCGTGCCCCATGGGTTCCGATCCACCTTCAGGGACTGGATTGCGGAACGGACGGCCTACCCCAATGAGGTGGCGGAGATGGCCCTGGCCCATACCATCGCCAGCAAGGTCGAGGCTGCCTATCGCCGGGGTGACCTGGTCGGCAAGCGGCGACAGTTGATGCAGGACTGGGCTGAGTTTCTGAAGCCGCAGCCTGCAGCCCAGGCCAGCAAATCCCAGGCGGCACGGCGGGGGACCAAGAGAGCTTCCGCTGGAACTGCGCGCTGAGCGTCCCTGTCGTGGAGGGTTCCGTCGCATGCCATGCGGGAATCGCGGCACAAAGCCTACCGAAGAGAGGCGCGAGCATGCGGTCATTGGCGATCCTGGGCGGCGGTGGTCATGCGCGATCCGTGGCCAGCAGCGCGGAACGGGCGGGCTGGACAAGCCTTGCCCTGTTCGACGACCGCAGCCCTGAGGCCTGGGAGCGGGGGCCATGGCCCGTGTCAGGCAGCACAGATGATTGGGCGGCCGCGGTCGAAGCCTACCAGGGGGTTCTGATCGGGGTCGGCGACAACGTCGCGCGGCTCGCCTTGCATCTCCGGGCGTCTGGGCTGGGGGCCCCGGCAACCACTCTTATAGATCCATCGGCTTCAGTCAGCCGCCATGCGCACATCGGAGCGGGGTCTGTTGTCCTGGCGGCAGCCTGCGTGAACGTGCAGGCCCAGCTGGGCCAGGCCGTGATCGTCAACACCGCCGCGACCGTCGATCATGATTGCCGGCTCGGTGACGGTGTCCACGTCTCGCCAGGAGCCAATCTGGCAGGCGGCGTTGTCGTCGGTGCGCGGAGCTGGATCGGGATCGGTGCCGTCGTACGCCAGGGCGTCGCCATCGGTTGCGATGCCGTGATCGGCGCCGGTGCCGTGGTTCTCGCCGACGTGCCCGACGGGCTGACGGTGGTCGGCAATCCTGCGCGCAAGCTGGAGCGTTGAGCCGTGCTGAATACACCATTCGCTCCCTGGCCCAGCTTCAGTCCCGAAGAGGTTCAGGCCGTCGGCGAGGTGCTGTCGTCCAATCGGGTCAACTACTGGACAGGAGACCTTTGTCGGACGTTCGAGCGCCGCTTCGCCGAGTGGGCGGGTGTGGCGCACGCCATCGCCCTCATGAACGGTACCGCAGCGCTGGACGCCGCCCTGTTCGCACTCGGCATCGGACCGGGCGACGAGGTCGTGACGACACCGCGCACCTTCGTGGCCTCGGCTTCCTCGATCGCCATGGCCGGGGCGACGCCCGTGTTTGCCGACGTCGATCCGGACACCCAGGGGCTCTCGGCCGAGACGATTGCTGAGGTCCTGACGCCCCGAACGCGAGCCGTGATCTGCGTGCATCTGGGCGGCACGCCCTGCGATATGGACCCCATCATGGCTCTGGCAGAGGCGCGCGACCTCAAGGTCATCGAGGACTGCGCCCAGGCGCACGGCGCGCGCTATCGGGGCCGGAGCGTCGGCTCCATCGGTCACGTCGGTGCCTGGTCATTTTGCCAGGACAAGATCATGACCACCGGAGGGGAGGGCGGCGCTGTGACCACGAGCGATCCGGCCCTGTGGTCGGCGATGTGGTCGTGGAAGGATCACGGAAAGAGCTGGGAGGGCGTCTATGAACGCCGCCATCCGCCCGGACCCCGGCTGGTCCACGACACCTTCGGAACCAATGCGCGGATGATCGAGATGCAGGCCGCGATCGGCCTGATCCAGCTGGATCGCATGAGCGACTGGACCGCCCGTCGTACGGTCCTGGCGATGCGCCTCGGCGACGTCTGCACTCGCCATGACCTCGTCCGCCTGCCGCGGCTACCGGCAGAGTCCGTTCAGGCGTGGTACCGGTTCTATGCCTTCATTCGCCCCGAACACCTCGCTCCTGGCTGGACACGGGACCGCATCATCGACGAAATCGTGGCGCGCGGCGTGCCCTGCTTTCAGGGCTCGGCCCCGGAAATCTATCTCGAGCGGGCCTTCGCCGGGACCACGTCCCGGCCGGCGGAGCGCCTTCCAGTGGCACGCTCCCTGGGCGAGACCTCACTGGCGATGCTGGTCCATCCCACCATCACCGATGCGCAGATCGACCGAGCGTGCCGGGCGCTCGACGAGGTGCTGACCCTGGCAGCCGGGCGCTCAATCCCTGTGCCCTGAGACGGCCCCGGCTCTGCGTCGGCTCCACGCCTCGCGAAGCTGCTCGCCGCGGTCCGTCGACACGCCGACCTCGCGATAGAGAGCGTTGAGCGATCCGAACATTCGCCTGAGCGTGTCAGGCGACGGGACATCACCGCGCGTGCGGATCAGGGCTCCGCTCAGATAGCCTGTCTGCGCCAGCAGGGCCGCAATGCGTGCGATCATCTCGCCTCGGTCCATCGCCTCCACATGCTGAGCATCGCGGGTAGTTCGCGCGTAGCCGACCTTGCGGAAGGCCGCTTGAAGCGACCCGAAACTCTCGACATAGCGGTGAGGAGGAAACCGCCCGTGTGCCTTGACGGTCTGGCGATCCAGCGAGCCGTGTCGCGCCAGAAGCCGGCGCAGTTCCGCCAGAATTTCCGGTTCGCCGTTGCGATGCCGGCCTCCGCCGGCCAACCGTCTCTGGGCCTCCTCGAAGCGCGCCTTGGAGATCATCGGCGCGACCACCGCGCGTCGTGTCCAGGCGGCGCGAGGCAGGACCCGGATGCACTGCCGCATCCGCCAGACCGTCCGCTCCCGGGCGAGAATGCCAATGACGAGTTCGTTCTTCAGCACGGCGCGGACCTGACGCGCCGTCCAGCCGTGGCCTTGGCGTGTGACCACCTTATCGGCGTTCAGCACGCGGACCGTGTCGGCAACGCTGCGGACCTCATTGACGTATAGATCGAAGACCCGGCGGACAGCCCGGACTTCTGCCTCGGGACCCCACGCCAGCCCGATCAACCCGTCGGACTTCGCCTTTCGCTCCCCCACCTTCAGGATCCGACCGACATCCGCTCCCTCGCCGATCACCCGCCGCGAGAAGCCGAAGGGGGCCTCGCCGCCGACCCAGCCGCCGCGCCTTCGGCTAAAGTCCTGACCCCGAAGGGTCCAGGCGGACTTCTGCTCGCTGAACTCCACCGCAAGGAGACGTTGCACAGACTTGATGAGGGTGGATGCCGGCGACACGTCCTCCTCGACCGTCGGGGTGCAGTAGATCACCGGGACGCCCGCAGAGCGGCACATGAACTCATAGTGGGCCGCCTCATCAGGATCTGGATAGCGCCCCCAGCGGCTGACGTCGGCGACCACGATCATCGCGTACTCGGGTCCGGCCAGGACGTCGCGCAGCATGGTCTGGAGCGCCGTCCGACCTCGGGTGGACAGTCCGCTTTTTCCCTTGTCGACATAGCTCCGGACAACGACGAGCCCCTCACGGTCGCAGAAGCGCGCGATGGCCTCCTCTTGCAATGCGACCGAACTGGTTTGGCCGAGGGTCGACATGCGGATGTACTGGGCGACGGGTCGTGGCGGGATCACGACGGCGAGCGCCGGGCTGGCACCGACGCCAGCTGCCCGGCGACCGCTTCGGGTCGTTCAGCCCTTTCCACATTCGAGGCCGATCCGCCTGCGGCCGGCCTGAGCGCCGGGGCCAAGGATCCTTGGGGAAACGCCGGGTGCCAGGCCGGCTGGATCGACGGCCGCTCGACGAGTTGATCGCGCTGGGCGGGCCGATCGGCGGCGGCGTTCTGTCGGCCTCGGCGGACCCAGGCCAGGCTTATCCGCTCGCGCTTGGTCAGGGGGTCGCCAACAGCGGCGAAGAGCGCCGGCAGCGACCCGAAATAGGTTTTGAGCGTCTTGCTGCGCGGCACATAGGGGCAGGCGTCGATCACCGACGCGCTGAGATATCCCCGTTCATCGAGAAGTCGCTCCAGGGCCGGCCGGACACGATCCCATGTGAGATCCTGGGCCTGCCAAGTCCTTCCGGCCCGGACATAGGCGGTCTGTCCGGCGAGCCTGAGCGCCGTTCCCAGCGTCCCGAACCGGCGTCCATACAGGCGCGGGGAGACGAGACCCCAGGCGGCGACAATGCCCTCCGTGACCCGGCCGTGGCGGGCGATAAGGCGGCGCAGGTCCTCGATGAGGGCGTCGTCGGTGTAGGTCCGTCTGGCCTGAAGGGCGCGTCTGGCCGAGGCCCTGGCGAACAGGGCCGGTGCGACGAGCGGCGGAAAAATCCGCACCCGCGACCAGTCCTCGCGGGCCCTGGACCGACGACGATCCCCAAACTGGTAGTGGCTCTTGCCGAAGCACTGGATCCCGACAACGAGCTCATTGTCTAGGATCGCCCTGACGCGATAGCTGGTCCAGTCCGTCCCCCCTCGGTAGGCGGTCCCCTTGCCGTTGAGATGCCGCGCGATCTCCAGAGGTGACTGGCCGCCACGGCCGTAGCGCCGAAAGATCTCACGGACGACGGCGACTTCCTCGGTCGGACCGGGAACGAAACGGAGTGTCTGCCCCCGATGTGCCTTGCGCTCACCAGGGACCAGGACGTGCGTTCGTCCCGTCGCTGGATCATAGGCCTCCTTGGCAAACCCATAGGCCGCCGGACCACCGCTGCACTCGCCCATAATCTGAGCTCGTCGCATGCCGGCGCGGGTCCGGGCCGAAAGCTGGCGGCTAAACTCTGCGGCCATCACCCGCTTGACGCTCTTCAGGATCATTGAGGCCTGACCGCCGTCGTTGTCGAAGACCTCGGCGCAGTAGATCACCTGAACCCCGGCCTGCCGGCAGAGAAACTCGTAGTGTGCGGCCTCATCAGGGTCCTGGAAGCGACCCCAGCGGCTGACGTCGGTGACAAGGACGGCGGAATAGTCCGGCGCGTCCAGGACATCGCCGAGCAGAGCCTTGAGGCCGTCGCGCCCCTTGATGGTGACCCCGCTCCTGGCCTCATCGACGTAGGTCCGCACCACGACATAGCCGCGGCGGGCCGCGTAATCGGCGTTGATCTCCCGCTGACAGGCGATCGAATAGTGCTGCTGGGCGTCCGACATCCGCAGATACTGGGCGGCCCGGATCTGGCCCTCGAGGCGCTCTGCTGCAGCCGTCTCGCACCCGTCGTCCGCGGTGAGGGTCATCTGAAAGGGCTCCAGCCTGACTCTCCATAACTTTGTTCGGCGAGCGCGATCTTCACGTTACCGTGCGGTAGCCGCGCCTGTGCTGGACTTCGCGATCCCAGTCGCGAAGGGGGCCGATTTCGCGAAGGCGGTCAAACTTCGTCGGCCTTGGAGACTTGTCCTGGTCGCCACTGGGAGCGATCGGCAGTTCGGCCGATGCAATCGGTAAGCGAAACGACGGTTGTTGTTTCGCGAAATGGCGGTCTGGCTGCAAAGCAGAAGCGGATGACTGACTGATCCTGGCTCAATGCAGCGGTTGGGAACGTCCGCTTGTCGGACGGCGAGCTAGCCGACAGGGCCGACCATGACATCTACGGCGAATAACTCAGCTCAGCGGGTCATCGACCCGTCTGCATGCCGCCCACGATCATCTCGGCATAGGTTTGACCGATCTCCCGTGCCGACTGCTGGGAGGTTTCGGGACGGAACCAGCGATGGGTCCAACCGAGGACGCCGAGCATGCCGTAGGCGACGACCCGCGATGGGCCGACGTTTCTCAGGCTGCCGTCCTCATACCCCGCCTCGACGATCTCGATGAAAGCGTTCTCAATGATGCGATTGACCTGGCGCATGTCCGAGGACCACTTGGTCCGGGAGCCGGACACCCGGCTCAGGTTCTCGCGGATGTAGATGAACAGCAGAGGATAGTGCTCGCCGTAGGACTCCATGATGGCGACGATCAGCGCCCGCAGCTTCTCAGGTGGCGACATTTCGCTCGCGGCGATCTCGGTGGCGATTTCGGAGTTCCGCTCGGCGACCGCGCGCAGGACCTCGTCGAACAGCTCTTCCTTGGAGGAAATGTAGTAGTAGACCGATGCCCGATCGATGCCCAGTTCCGCTGCGACGGCGCTGATGCTGGCCCCCTGCAGGCCGAGACGATCGAAGACCCGGACCGCCGCTTCCGCGATCTCGCGACGCCGACGCTTGTAGGCGTCGGAGCTCTCATGTTTGGCGGCCCTTCGGCGTTTCCCGATACCGCTGGTCTGATCGGTTGAAGCAGTCATTGCCGACCCTGATTACCGATGGAATCGGCAAACACCAACGCGTCGCGCTCAGCCTTTCGGGCCACCGGCGACATAAAGAACCTGTCCGGTGACGAAGCTCGACCGCTCGTCTGCGAAGAAGGAGACGGCGTTGGCGATGTCGTCGGGATGTCCGGGACGACCGACGGGTATGTCGCGCACGACCTCGGCGACCATGGCGTCGAAGGACAGGCCCAGGCGCTCCGCAACGCCGGCCGTCATGGGTGTCACGACGAACCCTGGGGCGACGACATTGGCGGTTATGCCCGACTTGCCCAGTTCAAGGGCGAGAGACTTGGTCAGGCCGATCACCCCGGCCTTGGCGGCGGCGTAGTTGGCCTGGCCGTGAGCGCCGAGCGCGGCGATGCTGGCGAGGTTGACGATCCGTCCGTGGCCTCTTCCCCGCATGCCGCTCTGTGTGGCCCGACACATGAGAAAGACGCCGCGGAGATTGACGTCCTGGACGACCTGCCAGTCCTCAAGGGTCATCTTGGCGACGGTCCGCTCCCGCAGGATGCCGGCATTGTTCACGAGAACCGCCGGAGGGCCCAGCGCGGCCTCAATGGACGCGACGGCGCGCTCGACCGACCCTTCATCCGCGACGTCCACGGCCACACCCAGGGCGCGTCGGCCGAGGGCGTCGACCCTGGCAACGGTCTCGGCGCAGGCCGCGGCGTCCAGATCCAGAATGGCGACGTCGCATCCGTCGCGAGCGAGGCGTTCGGCGATGGCGGCCCCGATACCGCGTGCGGCTCCGGTCACCACGGCGATCCGTGTGCCCTCGCTCATGACAGGCCCAGCCGCTCGGCGCCCATTCGCGACAGCAGGAACTTGCGCGGACGGCCCGACGGGGTCAGCGGCACCTCATCCGCCGCGATCGGCAGAATGTGGCGGGGCACCTTGAAGCGGGCCAGCCGCGCGGCGCACCAGTCGATAAGAGTCTGCGGTTCCAGAATGTGTCCAGGGCGAGTGACGATGAAGGCCACGCCGACCTCGCCCATGCGATCATCGGGAACGGGGGCGACATGGGCCTGGAGCACGGCCGGGTGAACCATCAGGACGTCCTCGATCTCCGACGGGGTGACCTGCTCGCCGCCGCAGCGATAGCTTTCCTTCACCCGCCCCACGAGCGTCAGATAGCCATCCTGGTCGATGCGGCCGAGATCGCCCGTGTGCAGCCATCCCTCGGCATCGAACGCCTCGGCCGTAGCGTCGGGCTTGTCGAAATATCCCTGTGTCACCCCCGGGCCCCGAGCCATCAGCTCTCCGACCTCGCCGGGGTTCAGAACGGCACCCGTCGCCGGGTCCACGACCTGGTAGTCGACAAGGCGGTTTTCGATCGCCGGATCGCCCGCCGGCCCCACGTCGCGAAGGCGGCCGTTGGTGGTTTTGAGCCGTTCGGCGGTGTCATCGGGTCGCGTCACGGTCGTGGACGCCGTGCATTCGCTCATCCCATAGCCGGTCGTGATCTCGATCCCCGGGAATGTCTGCAGGATCCGGTCCCACAGTCCGGGAGGCGTTCGGCCACCCGAGGACAGCATCGCCTTGAGCGAACCCGTGTCGGCGGAACCGGCCTCCAGGGCTTCGAGCACGGCGAGGGTCATGGTCGGGATGAGGAGGAGGTCGCTCACGCCATGCCGCTCGATGGTTCGCAGCGTCTCGCGAGGATCGAACTTCAGGTGCGGAACCACGGCCCCCCCGACGAACAGGGCGGAGAGGAGTCCTTCCACATAGCCGTAGACGTGGTTCATCGGCAGGCTGAAGTGGATGCGCCGGCCGTCTTCGAAGGCGCGGGCGTAGGCGCTGCCGAAGGCGGCGCGCAGCAACATGTCGTGGGTAAGCAGGACGCCCTTGGGCGATCCCGTCGTCCCTGATGTGTAGATGATGTCTGCGGGGGCCTGGGGATCGGCCTTCACCTGGAACGGTTCTGTCGCGATCAGCGCCTCGAACGGGACTGCCCCGGCGCGGCCTTCTCCCTCGGCCCTGAACACGGCGATGGAGCGCAGGTCCGGCAAATCTTGGCCGCCCCCGGCGGTCTCCCAGCCGGGGGCGATGTCGTCCAGCATGCCGAGATAGTCGAGATCGCGGAAGCGATCCATGGTGACCAGCAGGGCCGCCCGGGACTGGCGCAGGACATACGCCAGTTCGTCCCTGCGGTTCAGGATGTTGACCGGCACCGCGACGCAGCCGACGGCCGCGACAGCGAACTTCAGGGCCGCGAACGCAGGGTAGTTGGCCATCACGAGCGCAACGTGTTCGCCCGGTCTGAGGCCGGCCGCCTGCAGACCCCCGGCGACCGCGGCGGACCAGTCGGCCATCTGTCGATAGGTCCAGGTTCTTTCGTCTGTGATCAGATAGGCACGATCCGGGTGACGATCCGCCGCCTCCAGCAGCCTCTCGTACAGGGTCCGGGGAACCCACGGCGAAAAGCGATCCGCAAGCGCAGACTGGCGATCGGCAACGGTCAACAAGGGCTTGCAGGCGGACTTCATGGTCAGGACGCCAAGGCGATGGGCTCAGGGATTCAGCAGTTCGTGGTGGCGACGATACTCGGATCGACCCCAGCCGAAAGCCAGGGCGGCGAGGGCGGTGGAAACCGAGAGGGTCAACCCCAGCGACATTCCCAAAGCCGCCTCGGAGCGAAACACGAAGTCGTTCAGCAGACCGGGCAGCAGGGGGCCCATCGTCAGTCCGCCCAGGTTCGCGATGAACAGGATCAGCGCGAGCGCCTGGCCCCGGACCTGATTGGGCAGGACCATCTGGGACGCGGCGTAACAACTGCCCGCAGGCATGGCCAGAAGGACCACGCCGACAGCGAAGACCGCGACCGTGGCCATTTCGCTGGACCCTTGGGCCCAAAGCAGGGCGACGAAGGCCGCAGTGCCGAAAATCGAGCTGACCATGGCGATCCGAAGCGCGGCGTCCCGGCGACCCGCGACTAGGCCTCGATCGCTCAAGCGCCCGCCCATCAGCATGCCGAAGCTGCCGCCGATCAGGACCACGAGGCCCATCACCAGGCCGGTCTGCTGCGGTGTCCAGTCGAAGGAGCGCTGCAGGACCCCGGGTGACCACAGCATGAAGGCGTAAAGCGCCACGGCCTGGAACATCAGTCCGAGGGCGATAGCGGCAACGGCCACGCGGCGTTTGGCGATCTCGGCGACCGTTTCGGCAATGCTCAGTCGGGCGACGGCCCCATCCTGGGCCACGAGGGCCTTGCGCCGCCTGGGCTCTCGAAGGGTCAGAACCCACAGGGCAACCAACAGTCCGGGAATGCCCGTGACCAGAAAGGTCGCTCGCCACGAGGCGATCTCGCCAAAAACAGGCAGTGTCAGGGTCGCGGTCTGGGTGACCAGCTGGACGACCAGTCCGCCGACCAGAAGCGCCAGACCGGATCCGAGGTAGATGCCCACCCCATAGAGGCTCATTGCGGCACCCAGCTTCTCGTTTGGAAAGCTGTCGGAAATCATCGACACAGCCGCAGGCGCGAGGGTGGCCTCGCCAACCCCGACACCCATGCGGGCGAGAAAGAGACCCGGATAGCCGGTGGCGACAGCGCAGGCCGCCGTCATCAGGCTCCAGAAGAAGACGCCTGCCGCGATGATATTGCGCCGGTTGAAACGGTCCACCAGCCGACCCGCCGGCAGGCTGACCAGGGTGTAGAACAGGGAGAAGGCGAGGCCACCCAACAGGCCGACCTGGGTGTCGGAGACCGCGAATTCGGCCTTGATGGGACCAACGAGGAGACTCAGGATCTGGCGGTCTATGAACGATAGCGTGTAGCAGACGGTCAGCACCGCGACCGTGTACCAGGCATAACCGCCCGGGTTGCGCCCCTCCAAAGAAGGGGCCGCCGGACCTTTCGATCCGGCGACCTGGGAGGTTTCAGTCATCAGAACCGAGCCGCGAACTGGAGAGCGATCTCGCGGCCGCGAGCCACCACGCCACGTTGCTCGCCGATGGCACCAGGCACACTGGCTCCACCGGTGCGGTCCGCGGCGTAGAGGATGTAGGTCTCATCCGACAGGTTCCGTCCGAGGAGCTGGACCGTGTACCGGTCGTCGGGCGAGGTTAGCGTCAGGCCCGCGTTGTAGCGCCAGAACGAGTCCTGGAGTGCGGAGGGGGCCATGGTCTCCGAGGCGAAGTAGGAGCCGCTGTAGAAGGCATCTCCCGTCAGCGCGAGGTTGAAGCCGGCGATCCGGGTCTCATAGGTGAAACCTGCGCTGCCCGCCCATTCCGGGGCCCTTGCCGGTGCCCGACCCTCGAAGTCCTGCTGCAGGGTCAGAGCGGTCGCATTGACGAAGGAGCAGTTCGCGGGAGCCACAGCCGTCGCCCGGACCGTTCCGGTCGGGAAGGCGTAGGAATAGCACTGCCCGACGAAGTCGCGGAACTGGGCGTCGACATAGGCGATCGCGCCGCGCACCTCGAGACCGTCGGTCAGCTGCCACTTCGCATCGGCTTCGAAGCCGCGTTGCTGGACTTCGCCAGCGTTGTTGATCGTGTAGGCGATGCGCGCAGGGTCGTAGGTATTCACCTGCAGATCTTCAAAGGTGTAGGCGAAGGCGGCGAAGTTGGCCCGGATTCGTCCCTGGTCGAAGATGCCCTTGGCCCCGAACTCGAAGCCTGACGCGGTCTCGGCATCGAAGTCGATGTCCCCGATCCGGGTCGTCGTCTGCTGGGGGCTGGTCAATCCGAAACCGCCCGACTTGTATCCGGTCTTGTAGGCCAGGAAGAAGGTCCGGTTCGACGATGGCCGCCAGGTGATCGTGGCCTCGGGTGACACGTTGTCGTCCTCGAACTGGCCCACGATATCGCCCGGGACCGTGGAGCCCGGATAGACGGTCGATTGGGTCGCGAAGGTGCCGATGCCGTACAGGTTCCGCTTGGCGAAATCCTTGGTCTCTCGGGTCCAGCGCAGACCGCCCGCGATCTCAATCGTGTCGGTCATGTCATAGAGAACCTGACCGAAGATGGAGCGTGTCGTACCGTCCTGCTGGGCGAGATCCTCGTAAGTCACGAAGCGGCCAGAAACGGCATTGTAGCTGCTGTCGCGCAGCTTGGTGTCGTTGGTGGTGTAGAGGTCGGTCCACTGGAAGAAGGCCCCGAACATGAAGTTCAGCGGTCCGGAATAGTCGCTGGTCAGGCGGAACTCCTGACTGATCTCCTGGTTGGTCTGGCGGTTGTAGAAGGCGAGCTGGGAATAGGTCGTCTGGTCGAGACCGGAGAGGAACTCGTATTGGGTGGAGTTGTAGCCTGTCGTTGACACGAGGTTCAGCGTCTCGCTGAGCGCCCAATCGAACTCCAGCACGCCGGTGAAGACGTCCAGTTCGCCATAGGCCCGGCCGTTTCCACGATAGCCGCGCATCGTCCGGGCGATCGCGTCAGGAAGATCGCCGCTGGTCGTGCGGTTGTCTGCGACGCAATCAGCGAAGGGGTCCGCGATCCCATAAACCCTTGGGTTGGAGCCGCCGGAACAGGCTCCGATGTTCTGCGTCGCGACGCCGGGTCCAGCGTCTTCGTTGTGACCGGCGAACAGCTTCAGCCGTGCGGTGATCGTCGGAGCGATCTCCGCTTCGATCGTGAGGCGGCCGAGGATTTCTTCGTCGCCGGGACGGGAATCTGCCGTGCCGGGCAGCGTTGCGGCACCGACGGGTGCGCCCGTCGCCACGACGTAGAAGGGGTTGGCGATGGGCTGGGCCGTGTTGGTGAGCCAGCCGTCCAGGTTGCGATAGCGCAGAGCGAGACGAGCCGACAGGCCCTCGGCGATCGGGCCTGAGAGATAGCCCTCGAGCGTGGCCTCGTCGCCTTCGAACTCATAGCCGGCGCGAATGCCGGCCTCGAAGACATCCGTCGGATTGGCCGAGCTGATCGAGATCACACCCGCGGGGCTGTTCTTTCCGAAGAAGAGGGCCTGTGGGCCCTTCAGGACCTCCACCTGCTCCAGATCGAAAAAGCCCATCTGGGTGATGCGACCGTCGCTGGTCTGGACGCCATCGATGGCGACGGACACCGCCTGCTCGAAGCCGGTCTGGTTGGCCGGAGAGCTGATGCCGCGGATGGCGACGGATCCGCCGCCGTTGGACTTGTATGCTCCGACGACCACGGTCGGCGTCAGTTCGCCGATCCGCGACAGGTCGTCCGCGCGGTTTCGCTCGAGCGTTTCGGCGCTGACGACATTCACGACCACCGGAACACTGATCAGCGTCTCCGACCGTCGACGCGCGGTCACCACGATGTCGTCGATCGTGGATGCTTCTTCTTGCCCCGCCCGAGCGGTGCCCGGTGCGTCCTGCGCCGCGACAGGCTGGGCGACTGCAAAGGCGAGCGCGCTGGCGGCGCTCGCCATCAAAAGCGACTTGGTGGTGACAGCCATGGCTTCCCCCTGATGTTTCCGACCCTGCCGCCCTTCGCCCGTCTTCTGCGAGTCCTTGCGACATCGTCAGGAAGACCCTCATCTGACGAACTGTCAATACTGGTGTTGACAAAAATCAACGACCGCGTTGATGATGCGATCCGGAGACCCGAACCCCAGTCCATGAAAAGGGGTCACGGCTCCCATCGCGGCCATTGCCGTTCTTCTGGAGGATCATGACGTGGACGGATCTGGAGCCTCGCTCCCGCAGGATATCGCGATCACGATCGACACCCCGGTCGGCTATCGCCTGCAAAGCCTGAGAAAGAAGGCCGCGATCCAGCTGATGGGATCTCGCCTCTGGGGCCGGTTCAATCCCAACCATTGGGATCCCGTCTACGCCGCCGCCACAGGCCTAAAGGCACCGATCCAGACGGGTGAGATGTCATCGGCCTACATCGCTGAGATGTGCGTCAACCACTTCGGTGCGGCCTTCTTCAGGGGCGCGCGGGTGGTCTGCAAATATGTGGCCTCGACCTATGCGGACGAGATCATCTCGACCCACGGTGTTGTTCGCGAGAAGACGCCCAAGGGGGCAGGCTTCCGCTTCATCGTCGATGTGTGGGCCGAGAACGAGGCCGGAGAGAAGAAGACCGCCGGCTGGGTTGAAGTCGATGTCGGCATCTGACGCTGAAGGGGTAGGAGGAACCACCGCCATGACGCCGCTACCCGCCACCGATGGCCTCAAACCCATGAGCCCGATCCAGGCGCGCCAAACCCGCGCGTTCATAGACGATCTGGCCTCGGAGGCCCGTCCATACTGGGACATGGTCGAGATCGGCGATGAGCTGTCGCGCGATCTTCATCTCTCCGCTGAGCTGGTCATCCTCTATGCGGATGGCGTCGAGGACTTCAATCCCTGGTACGAAGGCTGGCGGATGAACTCCTGGCACATCGAGGGCCAGTCTCCCTTCGGGGGAGCCATCGTGCCGCCGCTGCTCGTCTCTCACTTCGTCCTGTCGGTGCAATTCGACGCGACCCGGCCGTTCTCGATCGGCTCCATCCACACCTTCCATGACTCGGAAATCCTGGAGCCGATCCTGGTGGGAACCACGGTCCGGATCACGACCCGGGCGGTCGAGAAGTTCGAAAAGCGCGGGAGGCGTTATGTCCGGCATGCCGTCGAGGTCACGGACGTGGAGGACAACCGGGTCTACTTCCGAGAGACCCGCGACATCCTCTCGCTTTGAGCGGCCCGTGTGATGGACAGCATAACCCTCAGGCCGGTCGTCGATGAAATCCTCACGCTCGATGAGGCTGGCGCTCATCTGCTGGGCAGCGCCTGCCAGGATTGCGATACGGTCTATTTCCCACCCGTGTTGCGCTGTCGGAACCCCGGCTGCGCGGGCAAGACCATCGTGCCCTCTCATCTGGAAGGGGCAGGGGTGCTCTTCAGCTTCACGATCCAGCGCTATCGTCCCCCGGCCTTGTTCGCCCTGGAGCCATGGGAGGCCTATGCCATCGGCTCGGTGGATCTCGCCGGCGGGGTCAGGGTCTTGGGGATCATCCAGGCCCCGTTCGATCAGCTAAGCCCAGGCCTGGCGGTCCGACTTTCGACCTCTGTGCTCAACGACGGCGACGAGGGTGCGGTCATCACCCATGTCTTCGTTCCGGATGAGGATGGCCCGGGATGAGGCCGGTCTATGTCCTCGGCGTCGGGGCCCATCCCTGGGGCAAGTGGCCCGACACGCCACAGGTGGGTCTGGCCATTCACGCCATGAAGGCCGCGCTGACGGAGGCGAACCTCGAATGGCGCGACCTTCAGGGCCTCGTCGCCGCCAGCTCGCGCTTCGAGGGCGGAATGGGATGGGGACTTCACGCCAATGAAGTCGCCCAGGCCGTCTCCGAGCACGGGCTGGCCTGCGTCAATGTCGGGGGGGCCTGCGCCGCCGGAGCTGTCGCCTTTCACACGGCCCAAATGATGGTGGCCAGCGGTCAGTACGACACCGTGGCCACCCTCGGGGCCGAGCGTATGCCCAAGGGGTTCATCCCCCGCCCGCCGGGGGCTGCAGACGATCCAACGGACCATGACTTCCTGCGATGGAAGACCATCGGGGCGACCAATCCCGCCTACTGGGCGATGGAAGCCCGCCGCCGAATGCACGAGGTCGGCACGACCGAGGAAACCTTCGCCGCCGCGTCCGTGCTCATGCGGCGTCATGGCGCTCACAACCCCTATGCCCGGTTTCGCACGCCCTCGAGCGTCGATGAGGTGATGGCCTCGCCCATGGTCAGCGATCCGCTGCGACTTCTCGAAATCTGCGCGGTCAGCGACGGGGCGGCCTCGGTCATCCTGGGATCCGAGGCGCAGGCTCGCCGGAGCGGAGGTCCCCTCATCCAGGTGGCGGGCACCGCCATCGCCACAGGCCAGTTCGGCGACCCGGCCACCCGCATTCCCATGGTCGGCTCGACGCCTCGTCCGGCGGTCGCCCATACCAGCGAAGTGGTCGGCGCTGTCCAGAAGGCCTGGAAGGCGGCCAGCATCGGTCCAGAGGATGTCGATCTGCTGGAACTCGCGGACAATACGGCGTGGCACGTCCTCGCCTGGCCTGAAATGCTGGGGTTCTTCGAGCCGGGCGAAAGCGACCGCAGGCTGGCCGCCGGCGACCTTCAGGTCGGAGGACGACTGCCGATCAATCCCAGCGGGGGCTTCCTGTCCTTCGGCGAAGCGACGACCGCGCAGGCGCTTCTGCAGATTTGCGAGCTGTTCTGGCAGCTCCGGGGACAGGCTGGCGGACGGCAGGTGGAAAACGCCCGGATCGCCATGTCGGCCGTGCTCGGCCTTGGCGCCAACGGTGGCTCTGTGGTGCTGAAGCGATGAATGCCGCCGTTCAGCTCGACGTGCAGGACGGCGTGGCCCTCATGACCCTGTCCCGTCCGGAGACCGGCAACGCGGTCAGCCAGGATGTTGCGGACGGGTTGCTGGCGGCTGCGCTTGTCTGCGAGTCCGACGACAAGGTTCGCAGTGTCCTCCTGACCGCGCAGGGCACCGCGTTCTGTGTCGGGGGCGACGTCAGGGCCTTCGCCGAGGCCGGAGACGGCATGCCGACCCTGGTTCGGAGTCTGACCGCGTCCCTCCACATGGCGGTGGTGCGGCTCGCCCGCATGGACAAGCCTTTGGTCACGGCGGTCAACGGCGCTGCGGCGGGGGCCGGTCTGGGCCTGGCCGTTCTTGGCGACATCGCCCTGGCGGCGCGATCCGCGAAGTTTACCTCCGCCTATGGTGCCCTGGGACTGACGCCCGACGCCGGGGCGACGTGGCTGTTGCCGCGTCTGGTCGGTCTCCGGCAAGCCCAGAGACTGTTGCTGCTCAATGAGCGGATCGATGCGGTCGAGGCGGAACGGATTGGACTGATCACGCAGGTTTTCGAGGATGACGCGCTCGCAGCCGAAGCGCTGGAGCGTGCCTCCCGGCTTGCGAAGGCCCCCCGCCGAGCCTTCGGCAGAACACGGGGCCTCCTCTATGCGGCCATGGCCAATGGTCTGGAGACCCAGCTGGAGCTGGAAGCCCAGTCGATTGCCGAGGCCGCCGGGTCCCGGGAAGGGCGCGAGGGGGTCGCGGCGTTCGTCTCCAGACGGTCAGCCGACTTCGGGTCGATCTGAAGGCCCGGGTCCGTCGACGCTCAGGGATCGCCTCAGCGCATCGGACAGCCAGGCCAGGGCCTCGTCGCCGCGTCTCGAACCGCCCGGCAAGCCGACGAAGCCGTGAATCATGTCACCGAAATGTTCGGCCGACACCTCGACGCCTGCGGCGCGAGCGCGATCAACGAATGCCAGGCCCTCGTCTCTGAGCGGATCATGGCCGGCTGTGATGACGGCAGTCGGCGGCAAGGACGAAAGATCGGCGCGCGTCAGGTCAAAGAGGGGATCGCCCGAGCGATCGCCTTCACCCCTGTAGGCCGACCATGCCCAGTCCAGAAAGGTGCCCGTCAGCATGTGACCTTCGCCAAACCTCTCCTGAGACGCGCTTGTCCGGGACGGATCGAGGCAGGGATACAGCAGCCCGAGAGCCTGGACCGGAGATCCCTTTGCCGCGCAGTCGAGCGCGGTCGCAATCGCCAGCTGGGCACCCGCGCTGTCGCCGGCCAACCCAACCCGTCTGGGTTTCAGCGTGGAGCGAACCCAGGCCACCGCAGCGGCCGTGTCTTCCAGCGCCGCTGGATAGGGGTGCTCCGGGGCCAGTCGATAATCGACGGACGCGACGGTCACGCCTGAGGCGATCGCGAGACGACGGCAGAGCGCGTCATGGGTCTCCAAATCCCCGAACACGAAGGCACCCCCGTGGAAGAAGACGATGACCGCATCCAGCGAAGCGTTCGGCGGGAGAAAGAGTCGCCCGGCGATTCGCTCGGCACCGGTGATCTCGATGTCCCTGACCCGGATGGCGTCCGGACGAACACCCTTTGCCAGAAAGGCGTTCGCGGCCTCGCGGATCTGGACCGCCGAAAGCCCATCGCACGGAGGACGAAGAGCCATTCGGGGGTCAGCCACCAGGGCCGCTAGATCAGGGTCCAGCCGGTGTTCAGGAGGCTTCACGGAGGCTCTCGCGACGACGCAGGTCAAAGCCCTCGTAGCCGTTCGCGGCCGTCTTTTCGAGGATCCGACGATAGCCGCGAACGCCCCCGGAATAGGGCATGAAGACCCGGGGCTTTCCAGGCATTTCCGCGCCCACATAATAGGACGGCGTCGTCATGTAGAGGGTTTCCTGGGCGCGTTCATTGACGTGTGCGACCCAGGCCCGGACGGCCTTCGGGGTCGCCTCGACTTCCATGATGCCGTCCCGACGGGCGACGTCGAACAGCCCGGCGAGCCAGTCGATCTGCTCCTCGCTCGAGAGAAGCACATTGCTCAGCAGCGATGGGCTGCCGGGACCACCGATAAGGAACAGGTTCGGGAACCCGTCGACGGCAATCCCCAGATGGCTCGCCGGGCCGCCCGCCCAAGCCTCCTTCAGGGTCTGGCCCTCGCGCCCCGTAATGTCGATCTTGAGGATCGACCCGGTGAAGACGTCGAACCCTGTCGCATAGATCACGATGTCGAACGGCAGGTCCTGATCGCTCGTGCGGATGCCGTTCGCCGTGAAGCGCTCGATCGGGGTCTCGCTGATATCCACCAGGGAGACATTGGGCCGGTTGAATGTCTTGAAGTAGCCGCCGTCGACCGAAGGACGCCGCGTGCCGAAGGCAAAGCCGCGCGGCACCAGTTTGTCCCGCAGCCCGGGATCCTCGATCTGTTCAGCGATCTTGCGCTGGACGAAGGCTGACGCGATGTCGTTGGCCTCCTGGTTCAGCAGGATGTCCTTGAAGGTCAGCGCAAAGCCGAATCCAAGCCGGTTCCAGGCGGCCTCGAAGGCGGCCTCGCGTTCGTCCGGATCGACCTCGGCCGCCGACCTGGGATCCGGCTTGAAGCCGAGACCGCTGGGCGAGTTTCGGGCCGCCTCTCTGCGGGCGCGGTAGTCCGCCTTGACTGCTCTGTCCTCCTCCTCCGTGAGCGGCGCATTCGCGGCCGGGATCGAATAGTTCGCCGTGCGCTGGAAGACCGTCAGATGGGCGGCCTGGGCGGCGATGATCGGCGTCATCTGAACGCCCGAGGAGCCGGTTCCGATGATCGCCACACGCTTGCCGGAAAAATCAATGGGCTCGCGCGGCCAGCGCGCGCTGTAGATGATCCTGCCCTCGAAAGTCTCCTGGTCGGGATAGGTCGTGGCCTTGGGCTCGGACAACTGTCCGACCGCGACGACGAAGCGCGATGCGGTGAAGGTCCTTCCGTCCTCCGTCTCGATCGTCCAGCGGCACCTTCCTTTGTCATAGGTTGCGCGGCGGACGCGGGTCGACAGGTCGATGTCCTTGCGAAGGTCGAACCGGTCGGCGACGTGATGGATGTAGCTCAGGATCTCGGGCTGGGTCGCATAGCGTTCCGTCCAGCGCCATTGCTGCTCCAGCGCCTCGGAGAACCGGTAGGAGTAGTCGAAGCTTTCCACGTCGCAGCGCGCGCCCGGATAGCGGTTGTAGTTCCACACCCCCCGATCTCGTCCGAGGCTTCCAGAACCCGGACGCGGAAGCCCTGTTCGCGAAAGGTATGGAGCGCGCGAAGGCCGGCGAAGCCCGCGCCGACGATCAGGACATCGAGGTCGACATTCTTGGTCATGGCCATCTCCCTGTCGAAAATCGTGACACGGCGGCAGCAAACCGTCAACGATAGTGTTGATGGCGCTGGCGTCGGGCGCTAGGCTCCGCGAGGGTTTCAGAAAACGGCTTTCAGACGAGCCGTTTCATGATCGCTTTCAGGGAAACGCTCGCATGCGCGACATCCATCATTTCATCGACGGCGCGTCCTTCACCGGATCGTCGGGCCGGTTCGGCGATGTGTTCAATCCGAACACCGGAGAGGTCCAGGCGCGGGTCCAACTGGCGACCGAGGGAGAGATGGACCGGGCGGTCCAGTCGGCCCAGAACGCCTTCGAGGGCTGGTCCTCGACCAATCCCCAGCGCCGCGCGCGGGTGATGTTCGAGTTCAAGCGCCTGGTCGAGGCGAACATGACCGAGCTGGCCGAGCTGCTGAGCGCCGAGCACGGCAAGGTCGTCGCGGATTCCAAGGGCGACATCCAGCGGGGCCTGGAGGTCATCGAGTTCGCCTGCGGCATCCCCCATGCGCTGAAGGGTGAATACACCTGGGGTGCCGGCCCCGGCATCGACGTCTATTCGATGCGCCAGCCGCTGGGCGTGGTGTCGGGCATCACCCCGTTCAACTTCCCGGCCATGATCCCGATGTGGATGTTCGGCGTCGCCATCGCGACCGGCAACACCTTCATCCTGAAGCCGTCCGAGCGGGATCCGTCGGTGCCGGTGCGTCTGGCCGAGCTGATGATGGAGGCGGGTGCCCCCGCCGGTGTGCTGAACGTCGTCCACGGGGACAAGGCGGCGGTGGACGCCATCCTGACCCACCCGCTGATCCACGCCGTCAGCTTCGTCGGGTCCTCGGACATCGCCAGCTATGTGTACCAGACCGGCGCGGCGCACGGGAAACGGGTCCAGGCCATGGGCGGGGCCAAGAACCACGGTATCATCCTGCCCGACGCCGACATGGACCAGGTCGTCAAGGACCTGTCGGGCGCGGCCTATGGCTCCGCCGGCGAACGCTGCATGGCCCTGCCGGTCGTGGTGCCGGTCGGCCAGAAGACGGCGGACGAGCTGCGCGAGCGGATGGTGGCCGAGATTCCGTCGATGCGGGTCGGCGTCTCGACCGACGCGGGCGCCCACTACGGCCCGGTCGTCACGGCCCAGCACAAGGCCCGCGTCGAGGGCTGGATCGAGCAGGGCGTGACGGACGGCGCCGAACTGGTCGTCGACGGTCGCGGCTTCAGCCTGCAGGGGCACGAGAAGGGCTATTTCATCGGCCCGTCGCTGTTCGACCACGTCACGCCCGAAATGGAGAGCTACAAGGAGGAGATCTTCGGCCCCGTTCTCCAGATCGTCCGCGCCGCCAGCTTCGAGGAAGCCCTGTCGCTGCCGTCAAAGCACCAGTACGGCAACGGCGTCGCCATCTTCACCCAGAACGGCCGCGCGGCGCGGGATTTCGCCGCCCGGGTCAATGTCGGGATGGTGGGGATCAATGTCCCGATCCCCGTGCCGGTCGCCTATCACACCTTCGGCGGCTGGAAGCGCTCGGCCTTCGGCGACACCAACCAGCACGGCATGGAGGGCGTGAAGTTCTGGACCAAGGTCAAGACCGTCACCGCCCGCTGGCCTGACAGCGAGCTGGAACACGCCGACAGCAGCTTCGTCATCCCGACGATGCGCTAGATCCGGCAGGTGCGTGAACTTGACAGCCCGCCTTCGTACCATCGCGCGTCCAAACAAATCGGGGACGGGCAGGAGGCGGCCCGACGTGAGAGGACGAGAAGTGAGCCTTGCCAGCCCTTCTCAATGTCGCCCTTTAAGCGATGTGCGAGCTACCGTTTCTGGCGCAGAGCGGCCCTGTACGGACCCCGTCCGCCAGCGCCTGCAGACGGTGCGACAGCCGTAGGGCGAGGGTGATCTCGGTCCACAATCTGGGGTAGGGTGAGCGACCTCGCTCAGGAAAAGAGGACGGAGCGTATCATGCCCGGTCAAGCGCCCAACCCCTCGTTGATGCGCGTCTATCTGGTGCGCGACATCGGCTCGCGCAGCCGCTGGGTCGAGATCGGGGTCGCGCGGCCTCACAGGGACGGACGCGGCTATGCCATCGACCTCGACGCTCAACCGATCGAGGGACGCATCGTTCTTCGAGCCTCGCGAGGCTCTCGGGATGAGGGCTCTGGACCGCAGGGCGACCAAGATCTGCCGTCCCAGTGGGGAGAGACCCCGGGTGGACGGCCCGGCCTCTGAGCTTGCGGGTTCAGGAGGGTAGCCGGGCCGTCAGCCAGCTCTGGGCAAGAGCGGGCAGTCCAAGGTTGTCTCAAGGCCCGGCGGGCGCCAAGCGCGATCTGGTGCCGCAGGGGACCGCTTTCCGTCGCGGCGCGACCGCCGGTGCGACCGCGCCTTTGCCCTCAGAAGTCGAACACGGTCTGGTCTGGGTTGCCAGGCCGGGCCCGGCTCTTCTTTCGGGCCTTGAGAGTGGGTGGCGACACGCTCTTCGCCAGAGGCCCAACCGGCGAGTCGATGCGCTCCGGGCTGCGGTCGATAGGTCGGGGCGGCGCGGCGGCGGGGGGCGTCGTGGCCTTGGAGACACGAGGGAAGGGGGCCGGCTTGGTCTGAGGGTCCACGGAGGCACGCCGGGGCTTGCGCTCCCGCTCGGTGGTCCGCCAGCGCTTCCAGGCGGCGATCTCCACCTCGCTGTAGCCGACCCGACCCGGTGACAGCCGGTAGGGGGCGGGGAACTGGCCCGCGCGCTGTAGCCGCCAGGCCGTGGTGCGCGACAGGCCCGCGGTCCGGTGCACCTCGCGCCAGGGCAGGAAACGGCCCGCGCCCGCCTCGGCCTCCAGGAAATCGACCCAGTCGCTCATGGCGAGCTCCAGACCGAGCGGCGACGGCCGGGACGGGGGCGCTCGCGCTGGGTCTCGGCCCAGGCGCGCAACAGATCCCGGCGGTAGAAGGCCCGGTTGCGGATGCGTTCGCAGGGCGGGGCGTCGGCCCCGACGCACAGGGCGCGGGCCAGGGTCGAGGGCTTCATCCGCACCCCGAAGCGCCGCAGATAGGTCGAGGCTTCGGCGCGGGTCAGCCAGTCCTCGTCGCGCTCCTCGCCTCCGGGAACGGTGACGGTGTCGGACGGGATCGGGCCGGTCACGAGGGGCCTCCGGTGCCCCGGCAGTCGCGGGCGCTCCGCACGGTCCGGCCGGCGGAGAGGGCGAGATAGCAGTCGATGACCTGGGCCACGTAGGCCCGGGTCTCGGGGATGTCGGGGACGCGGCCGAGGCGGGCGACGCGGGTGGGGCCGCTATTGTAGGCGGCGAGCGCCAGGCGCAGGTCGCCGAACCGGACGATCTGGCGCGCCAGATACTCCGCCCCGCCGCCGAGGTTGGCGACGGGATCGAACCGGTCCGCCACCCCCAGTTCGACGGCGGTGGCCGGCATCAGCTGGGTCAGGCCGCAGGCCCCGACGGGGGAGCAGGCGGTCGGACGATAGCCGCTCTCCACGAGGACGAGGGAATGCAAAAGCTTGGGATCCAGCCCGTGCCGGTCCGCGGCCGCCCCGATCGCCTCCCGGTAGGGTTGGGACAGGGGCTCCAGCCGCGCCGGGGGTCTCGGCACGGCCGGTGCGGCGGATCCATCCCCTGCGAGGGGGGCAGCTGTGGGCGGAGCCGACGGCGCGCCGGGCGCGGCCGGGAAGAGGCCGCCGCCGGCTGCCCGCCAGTCCACGGTGGGATCGGGCGGGTTCAGCGGCACGGAGGCACCGGCGGGGTCCAGAGAGAGGAAGATCGCCAGGGCAGCGCGGCCTACCATGTCAGGACGGCCCGGTAGGGCCCCTCCAGGGTCTCTCGCCGGACCGGCCCGAAATACCGGCCGTCGTAGCTGCCGGACGTGTCGCCGAGCAGCAGGACCTCGCCGGGGCCGAGGCGTCTGCAGCCGGTCCAGCGCGAGAGGGGCCGGCCGAGCCCGTCGCGCGCCAGGACCGGCACGCTGCGGCCCGGGACCTCGAGGCGGGAGGGTAAGGCGCAGACCCGCTCGCCCGGAGCCGCCGCGACCCGTTTGAGCAGGCGAGCGTCTGCGGGCGCGCCCAGGGTCGCCAGATAGGCCCGGCCGGTCGCCGGTAGCGTCACGGCCACCACGGCGCCGGGGGCCAGGTCCGACCCGGGCCCGCGGACATAGAGGCCGGGCGGCAGGCTGGGGCTCTCATTGATCAGCCAGGGCCTCGGCCCTTCGGGGGCGAGGGCGGCTAGGAGGGCGAGGGGGACGAGGCCGGCCAGGACGGCCGATCCGCGAGGGAGGCGGGGGACGGCCCCGGCGCGCGAGGGGACCTGGCGGTGAGGGGGTTCGGAGGCGGGACGGGTCATGGGCGGTAGGGCTCCAGGATCAGGTCGCGGGTGATCAGGACCCGCACAAGGGCACCGGGACGCAGGGTGATGGTGGGACGGACCTCCAGCTCGCGTTCGACCAGCCGGCCGCCGACCCGGGATCCCTCGATGGCGGCAGCGTCTCCGGCGTCGCTCCACAGGCTCCCCGAGCCGGGCTCGCGATCACGGGCGATCGTGCCCAGGGTGGTGACAGCCGCGCCGAACAGGGTGGCGGTGACCAGGGCCCCAAGCCGGCGATCGACCCGGCCCTCGAGCCCGACCGCGCCCTGGGCGTCCACCCCGGCCTCCTCGTCCAGAACCAGGCTGTTGCCGTTGGGCAGGATCAGCCGCTCCCAGACAAGGAAGGCGCGCCGGTCCCCGTAGCGGCTCTCGCCCTCGTGGCGACCGATCAGCCGGGTGCCCTGGGGGATGAGCAGGTGACGCCCCGAGACGGTGTCATAGGCGGGGGCGGTGACCACGGCCACGACGGGCCCCGGGCGGCCGGTATCGATGGCGGTCAGCAGGGCGGCGGGCAGGAGCGCCCCGGCCTTGAGCTCGAAGGGGCTGAGCGGAGCCTCCAGGCCGTGGGGGTTGTAGGTCTCCGGACGCGGGGCCGGACCCGGCGCAGGGGCGGTCGGGGACGACGCGGGGGCGTCGCCGGTCCCAGCTCCGGTGGATCCCATACGGGGCTCGAAGAAGAGGTCCGAGCGTCGGGCCTCGGCGGTGGGATCGACCGCATCGACGCCGGGCGACCGGATCGGGCCGGCCGCGCCCTGGGCACCATAGTCCGGGCTTGAGACCCGGGTCGGCGGGGTCCGGACGGACTCGGCCGGGAGAGCGTCGTCCTCTCCGGGGCCGCGCGGCGGCGGAAGCCGGTCGAGCGACCCGTAGGAGGCGGGTCCGTCCGTGATGGCCTCCGAGGGCCGGACGGGTTGCTCGGGTCCCTCCGAGGCCTGTTCGCGATCGCGCCCCCGCGCCTCGGCGCGGAGCTCGGGCTGGATGACGAAGGCCCAGGCGAAGGCGCCGGCCAGAAGGGCCGCAGCCGACAGGACCGCCAGGGCGACGACCGAGCGCCGGACGCGGACGGCGGACGGGCGCGGCGCGCGGGTCTCGAGCGGCGGGGGCGCGACCTTGGGCGCAGCGGCGGCTGCCGCGGCGGGGAACGAGGACGTCGATGGAGGGGGGACGGTCATGGCGGTCTCCGGTCAGGGACGGCGGCGTTCGATGCGGACGATCCGGGCCCTGCGGTCGCCGAGCCGCAGTTCGGCCCGGTCCAGCACCCGGTCGACGACCCAAAGCCCGCCCTGCTGGCGATAGGCGAGGGTCTGGAGAGACCCGTCGGAGCCCAGGGCGAACAGGGCGGGGGCCTCGGCGGTCTCCAGGCCGTCGGGGAACCTCAGGAAGGTGCGCACCCCGTCGGTCAGGACGGCGGTGGGCGTCCAGGCCGGGGCGCGGCCGCGCGGGGCGATCCGGTAGCCGGCGTCGATCGGACCCACGGGACCGACCAGGTCCGGGCCCGGGACCGGGGGCGCGGCCGGCGTCGGGACCGCGAGGGGGAAGGGATTGGCGGCGTCGGCTGTGGACGGGGCGGTCTCGTCCCAGGCGACGGCGGGCTGGAAGGCTTCGGCCGGGCCGCTGGACAGCTGGACCAGATAGAGGCCGCGCGAGGTGGTGATGACCAAATTGGTCTGAAGTCCCCGTTCGAACGGCTTGACCAGCACATGGGCGCGGCGGGCCGGGCCCGTGCCGGAATGGGTCTCGCCGATCTGCCAGCGCACCGTGTCCCCGGCCGCGGTCGCCACCACGGTCTCGCCGGGCGCGAGGGTGAGCAGGGTCACCCGCAGGGGCGTGGTGCGGACCGGATAGACCCGGCCCGGTGCCCGGGCGAAGACCTGGACGCCGCCGACCATCCGGTCGAACGCCTCGGCCGCGAGGGTGGGGTCCCCACGCAGAGGGGGCTCGGTGCTCGGCGCCGGGTTGTCCGGCGTCTGCTCGCCGGGGACCCCGGGCGGCGGGGCGTCGTGTGCGGTCGGCACCGTCGTGCCCGGGTCCGGCTCCGCCTCCGCGGCCGAGGCCGCCTCCAGATAGGGACGCTCGGTCGGGGACCGGGGCGCGAGCGCGATCGGCGGGGGCGTAGAGGCCGCAGCCGCGGCGACCATCAGGGCTTCGGGGACCGGAGGCGCGAGGGGCGCGGACGTCTCGCCGATCCGGCCGAGCGCGGCGCAGGCCGAGAGCGACAGGGCCAGGGCGGCGGGGATCAGGAGGCGTCGGGGGTCCATGATACGTCCTCGATGCGGATGCCGAGCGGATTGCGGATCAGGGCCTGCTCGGTCCTGGGGGGCTGGAGGCGGAAGGTGATCAGGGCGCGCCAGCGGGTCTCTCCCGCGGCCTGGCCGTTGACGAACCGGGTCTCGCGCCACTGCAGGTCGTAGGTGCGATCAGTGCGGCGCACGACATTGAGAATCTGGACGCTGACCGCCTCGCGCCCGATCTCGGCGAAGGGGTCTCGCGCCTGGGCCTGGGCATTGAGGAAGGCGGCCCCCTTGGGCGCGACCAGATCGTAGGCCTCAAGCCAGTTCTGGCGGATGACGACCGGATCGACGGATTTGGAGCGGACGTCGTGGATCCATTCGGCCAGGGCGTGGGCCGTCTGGGCCTCCGTCGGCTCATAGCGGCCGTCGAGCGCCGTGATCCTCTGGGTCTGGCCCCAGTCGGAGACCTCGACCACGAAGGGGCGGACCTCGGCCCGGCTTGCCTGATGACCCCAGCCGGCGGCGAGACCTGCGGCGAGCAGCAGGTTGGCGAAGGCGATGCGCCGCCAATTGCGGGCATGGGCGAGCGACAGGCCCATCCGCTCGTCCCAGACCTGTCCGGCCCTATGGTAGGGGGTGGAGGCGGGAGCCGAGGGGAGCGGGCGTTTGGGTCGAAAGAAGGGGTGCATCAGCGATCCTCCGTCTTGAGCTGGAGCGACAGCGAGCCGCTGGTCTCGCCCGCCGGAAACAGCGACCGGCCGGTATTGGCCGCGACATAGGTCTGGAAGGCCGCCGATCGGCCGCGGCCGGTACCAGCGGGCGGTGGGGACGATCCAGGGCCGGCACGGGCCGCGGCGTGGAAGTCCCGCCGCGCCGCCTCGGCCTCGGCCGCGATCCGGTCCGGGGGACGGCCTGCGGTCTGGCCTGGGGCGAGCGGGGCACCAGCAGTGTCTTTTTCGCCGACGCCGGTGGGCGCGCCGTCGGGCGGGCGAGCCGCACCGGGGTCGTGGGCGGCGGGGCCCGAAGGGGGCGTGCGGGGGCCCCCGGAGCCCTCGGCTCTCGGAGGAGCCGATCCCGGCGTTCCGCCCGGGGTGGAGCCGGGACCCGAAGGACCGAAGGGCCCGTGTCCGCGAGCGCCCGTCCCGCCACCCCGGGCGGGCGGACCCCCGGCGGCGGCGCGCGCCGATCCGGACAGGCGGGCGGCGGCTCCGGCGGTGGCCGCTCCCGCCCCGGCGACGGCGGCTCCGGCGAGGGTGCCCGCCCCGGCCACGGCCAGGGCACCTGTGACGGCAGCCCCGGCCCCCAGGGCCGGCCCCCCGGTGACCAGGGCGGCGGCGAGGTTGGGGATGAAGATGGCCAGCATGGCCAGGAGCAGGGCCGCCACCAGAATGGCCAGGGCCTCGTGCATGTCGGGATTGGCCGAGGGCTGGAGCTGGTCGAACACCGCGCTCGCCCCCGAGACCACGATGGCGAGCGCCAGGACCTTCAGGCCCGAGGCCACCACATAGCCCAGCGGCCGTTCGGCCAGGAAGGCGGACTTGGACCAGATCCCGAACGGCAGAAGGACGAAGCCGCCCAGGGTGACGATCTTGAACTCCAGCAGGGTGACGATGATCTGCAGCGCCAGGACGGCGAAGGCGAGAAGAATGCCGATCATGGCCAGGCCCAGGATCAGGGCGTCGACCAGATTGCCGGCCACATCCAGCGGATTGGCGACGGGAGCGGGGGTCTCGCCCAGCGCCCGCACGATCTCCCAGCCGGTGTGGAGCACCGCGCCCGGATTGAGGAAGTCGGCGCGCGACAGCGACCCGCCCCCGGCGGCCAGCCCGAGGTCGACGAAGCCGGCCTGTATGGTCTCGGACAGGCCCTGCCAGTCGTTGATCAGATAGGCGAAGGCACCGATCAGCAGAACCTTGCCGAAGCCCGCTGCCAGGAGGTCGCGGTTGGCCGAGAGTGCCCACTGGATCCCGGTCAGGGCCACCACCAGGGTGATCATCAGGCCGAAGATGCCGTTGACCGGAGCCTGAAGCGCCTCGAACCCGGCCGAGACGGTGTCGGAAAACACCACCATCAGCTCATTGGGTGTGTCCATGCTGGCGGTCGCGGCCATGGCGGGTGGTCCTCAGTTCCGCGCGCGGGCGTAGGGATCGAAACCGGGCGCGGGCGGGGCGGTCGTCGTCCGGCCCCAGAAGCCGCGGCGGGCCTCGGCGGCGGCGGCGCGCTCGGTGGCCTGGCGGGCGCTGACCTCGGCCATCAGCCGGCTCTGGGCGGTCAGGGCCGTGCGGATGGAGCCGAGCTCCTCGGCCAGGACCGCCAGGACCTGGGTCGAGGACTGGATGGCGGCGGTCTGGCCCTGGGCCTGTTCGGAGGCGGTGACCGCCCCGGCCAGCCGGCTGTTGCGGGCCGCCGCCAGACGCTCGAGTTCGGCGGCGGTGCGGGCGAGGTCGCGAGCGGTCTCGCCGGCTGTGGCGGTGCGCGCCGCCGCCTGGGCCAGGGCCTGATCCGGGGTGAGCCCCTCGACCGCCGTCGGATAGAGGCTCTCGAACTGGCGCTCGAGGGCGGCGACGTCGCCCGCCACGCCACGCGCGGCCTGGGCCAGGGCCGCCAGATCGCCGAGCGCCTCGCCGGTCTCTCCGAGATGGCTGTAGGGCGAGGCGGCGATCGCCCGGGCCTGGTTCAGAAGCATCTGGGCCTCATTGGTCAGGCTCTGGGCCTGGCGCGCGGCCTGGAGCGCGTTCTCCACATGGTTTCTGGGGTCGAACACCACCTGCTGGGCCTGGACCGGGGCGGTCGCGGCGCAGGCGGCCACGGCCAGGACGAACAGGGCGGCGGCGATCCGGCGCGCGAGGGGCCGCAGGCGGTCAGGCCGTGGCGGGCTCGTGTGAGGGCTCGGGGGCGTCGAAGGCGTCGAAGACAGGGTCGACATGGGACAGTCCTTTGGCTGTGAGAAAGGCGCGGGCGAATCCGGCGGGGCCGACCCGGGCCAGGGTCTGGTCGATCAGGGCCTGGTCCTCGGGCGACGAGGCTCCGCAAAGCGCCAGGGCGGCGCCGGTGAGGCGCAGGTCGAACAGCCGCCGTCCAAGGGGCTGGCGCCAGTAGTAGGCGCGCTTGGGCGTGGCGAAGGCGAGGAGCTCGAGCTGGCGGCGGTTGAGGCCGAAGCCCCGGTAGTGGGCCGCCGAGGTCGGCTCCAGGGCCCGGGGATTGGGCAGGAAGACCTGGGTGGGACAGCTCTCGATCAGACTGGGCGCAATGGTCGAGGCCGCCACATCGTCCAGCGACTGGGTGGCGAAGACGACCGCCACCCGCTTCTTGCGCAGGGTCTTTAACCAATCGCGGATCTTAGCGGCGAACTGGCCGTGGTCGAGCATCAACCAGGCCTCGTCGAGCACCAGCAGGGTCGGGGTGCCGTCGAAGGTCCGTTCCAGCCGGTGGAACAGGGCCGCCAGAACCGGGCCGGCCGCGGCGGGGGTGGCCATCAGGGTCTCCAGCTCAAAGGTGTCGAAGCGGCTGGGCGACAGGGTCTCGGCGGCACCGTCCAGGAGAGAGCCGTGGGAGCCCTTGAGGGTGAAGGGCTCCAGCGCCCCGGCGATTGCCGGATCCTGCAGCAGGGCCGAGAACACCGTCAGGGTGCGCTGGGCGGGCGGACCGTCAGCCAGGGCCGCGAGCGCCGACCAGACCTCCTCGCGCTGACGGGGATCGGGGGCGAGGCCGGCGGCGCGGGCGAGATCGGCGATCCAGTCGGCGGCCCAGGCCCTTTCGGCGGGGTCGTCGATCGCGGCCAGGGGCTGGAGCGCCAGGTCGCCGCCGGGCTCCAGAGCCCGCCAGGTCCCGCCGACGGCGAGGGTGGCGGCCCGGGCCGAACGGCCCTTGTCGAAGAAGACCACCCGGGCCCCGGGATAGCGGAACCACTGCAGGGCAAGGAAGGCCAGGAGCGCCGACTTGCCCGAGCCCGTCGGCCCCACCACCATGGCGTGACCGACGTCGCCGACGTGGAGCGCGAGGCGGAAGGGGGTGGCCCCTTGGGTGCGCGCCACCGCTAGGGGCGGGCCGTCCAGACCCGGGTCGCGGTCGGGCCCGGCCCAGACCGCCGAGACCGGCAGGAGGTCGCCGAGGTTGAGGGTGGAGACCAGGGGGCGGCGAACGTCGGCATAGGGCTCGCCCGGCAGGGCCCCGAGCCAGGCCTCCACGGCGTTGAGCTTCTCCTCGCGGGCGACCAGGCCCTGGGCGTTCAGCGCCGCTTCCACGGCCCGCACCCGGGCGGCGCAGACCTCCGGATCGGGATCGCGGAGCGTCACCGTCATCGTCAGGAACCCATAGGCGCAGGCGTCCGAGCCCAGGGCCTCCAGCGCCCCGTCGCACTGTTCGGCCTTGGCCGTGGCGTCGGTGTCGAGGAGCGGCACCTCCTCGCGGGTGATGGCTTCGCGCAGAAGGGTGCCGACCCCCTTGCGCTTGGCGAACCAGCGCTTCCTCAGCCGCACGATCTCGCGCTCGGCCGAGGCCTTGTCGAGCGCGATCCAGCGCGTGGTCCAGCGATAGGGGAAGGGCAGGCTGGACAGGCTGTCGAGCAGGCCCGGCCGGGTCGCCGAGGGCAGGCCCCGCACCGAGACGAGGCGCAGGGCCTCGGAGCCCAGCCGCGGCGCGACCCCGGCGGTCAGGGGGGTGTCGGACAGAAGCGCGTCCAGGAACATGGGAGTCTCGGGCGGGTGGACCGGATGGGGGGCGTCGGAGACCGTGGCGTGGAGCCAGGTCAGCAGAGCCGGATCGTCCAGCCGCTCGACCTCGGGCAGGGCGTCGCCGAGGAGGTCGATGAGGGCCGCGACCTCGCGCTCGAACAGGGCGAGGGCGGCGCGCCAGTCGGCCCCCGTCCGGGCGAGGCCGTCGAACAGCCAGCGCTCGACCTGGCGGGTCTCATCGGCGGGGGGCAGCCAGGTCAGGGCGAGGCGGTAGTCGGTCTCGAAGGCGGGGTCCGAGCCCTCGAACAGGGCGCGGCGCTCGGCGTCGACCAGCCAGGCGGCGGGGAGGTCGGGACCCTGGTCGGGATAGGGGCGGGCCGGGCGGCGCTCGGCCTCCATATGCAGGCACCAGCCGGTGCCGAGCCGGCGCAGCCCATTGTTGAGCCGGGCCCGGACGGCCATCAGCTCCTCCTCGGTGGAGGATTCCAGGTCCGGACCCCGGAAGCGGACGGCGGCCAGGAAGGAGCCGTCCTTGTTGAGGACGACGCCGGGCGCGACCAGGGCGGCCCAGGGCAGGTGGTCCGACAGGGCGGCGGGGCGGCGGCGGTGTTCGTCGAGGAAGCGCATGGCCGGTCTCAGGCGTCCAGATGGGCCGGGCGCGCGAGATGGCGGCGCGCCACCTCGAAGATCTGGGGGTCGGAGCGGGCCGCCCAGACGCCCAGTCCGTGGGCAAGGGCCCACCAGGCCAGGCCGAGCCAGGGCAGCCGAAGGGCGAGGCCCAGCATCAGGGCGATGGTGCCCATGAGGATGGCGTAGTCGCGCGGCAGGCCGCCGAGGAGGACCGGGGTGGCGAGCGCCTGGGCGACCGGCAGGTCATAGCCCTCGGGGCGGGGCTCGGCGCTCATGACGCGATCTCCGCCCCGCCGGCGAAGCCGAAGAAGTCCAGGAAGAAGGTGCCGGCGGCAAAGGCGATGGACAGGCCGAACAGGATGCCCAGGCCCCGTCGCATGGACGAGCCGTTCTCGCTCATGGCGATCCCGGCCCCGAACACCACGACCGCGACCACGGCGGCGGCCTGGACCACGGGTCCGGTCACGGACTCCACGATCTGTTGCAGGGGGCCTTCCCAGGGCATGCCCGAACCGCCCGCCAGGGCGGCGGTGGCCGAGAGGAGGGCGCAAGGGACCAGCGCGGCCGAAAGGCCGCGGAGACGTCTCCGGTTCATCGGTGTGATCCTTGGTTCAGGCGCGGTCAGGTCCAGCGCCGACTCAAGGCAAGCAAACAAGATCGATGTTTGTCAACAGTGTTTTGAAAGTAAAAGAATACGACTTGTCCAAGAGTTGCTGACGACTTGTTTGTGAGTTGCCGACGACTTGTTTGTGAGTTGCCGACGACTTGCGGACGACTTGCGAGTTGTCGCAAGTCGTCGAAGACTTGCGGAGCGCCCTGTTCTGAGTCGTGGCGGTCGAGAAGGCTTGCAATCTCAAGGACCTGTCGGGCAGGGTGCGCCACCACAGAGGGAGGCGAAAATGTGGCGAGGGGCGGGCCTGGCTCTGGGCGTCATGCTGATGCCGCTTTCCGGCCCGGTCGCGGCCATCCAGGCGGGCTGAACGCCGAAGGCTGCCACACCAACCGCAGGACCGGGGATTATCACTGTCACCGGTCCAGGGGGGGCAGCCGAGAGGCCCCGGACCCCGCCCCGGATCCAGGGTCTGGCCGGTCAGAGAGCCTGGGCCAACTGCAGCGCCGCGAGGGCCGCGGGCGCCGCGCCGGTGCGTCGGAGCGATCCCGGGTACGGGCCGCATCTGGACCGGGACAATGACGGCGTCGGCTGCGAATAGGGACGGCTCGAACCGTTGGCGGTCGACCGGGCGTGACCGCGCGACGGGATGGCGGTCGCAGTGCGGCCGACGCTGGCCAGGTCCGCACGCGATCTCGACGCGCGTGATGGGCGCCAGACGCGGGCTGTCGCTCTCGCGGTTTCTGGTCCGGCTCCCCCGCAGCTGAAGCCGCGCAGACGCATGTCTCGAGGGCTAGAGCGACTGGATATGGGGCCGCAGCACGTCGGCTGTTTCGATCAGTCCTGCGGCCTCCATATCGAGCAGCAACGTCTCGGGGGTCTTTTCCGGGCGTCGCAGGCGTTCCCGCATCGTACGGACGGCGGCGATGGCGCGCCCAGGGTCCAGGGCGATGGTGTCGGCGATGAAGGCATCCGTGCTGCGAACCTCGAGGTTCAGAGGTGCGAGGATCGCTTCGGGGAAGTCCCGGAGATTGTCGGTGACGATGACGGCGGCCTGGGTCTTGAGCGCTGCGGCGACGACATGGGCATCGTCAGGGTCCGGCAGGTGTCAATCGGCGTCTAAAAGGGACCCCCTATCGGCGTGCAATAGGGACCCCCTTTTGAGGTTCGGGATGGACGTCACGAGCGCACCGCTTGCGAGGGTTGGGGCGTAGGGAGGGCGTAGCCCGACCGGAGGCTCAACCCTCGCTTGGCGTTCTTTTGGTGGGGTCAGCTGCGGTGCTTGAAGCGCCAGCTGTCGTTGCCGGTCTCGACGATGTCGCAGTGGTGGGTGATGCGGTCGAGCAGGGCCGTCGTCATCTTGGGATCGCCGAACACGGTCGGCCATTCGCCGAAGGCGAGGTTGGTCGTGACGATCACCGAGGTCCGTTCGTAGAGCTTGCTGATCAGGTGGAACAGCAACTGGCCGCCGGAGCGTGCGAACGGCAGGTAGCCGAGCTCGTCGAGGACCACGACGTCGAGGCGGCAGAGGTGAGCAGCCAGCGCACCGGCCTTGCCCAGGCGGGTCTCCTCCTCGAGGCGGTTCACCAGGTCGACGGTGTTGAAGTAGCGGCCACGCGCCCCGGCGCGCACGACGTTGGTGATGATGGCGGTGGCCAGGTGGGTCTTGCCCGTGCCTGTCCCGCCGACCAGCACGATGTTGCGCCGGTTCGCCAGGAAGGCGCCGCTGTGCAGCGAGCGCACCAGCCCCTCGTTGATCGGCGTGTCGTCGAACACGAAGGCGTCCAGGTCCTTCACGGCCGGCAGCTTGGCTGCCGCCATCCGGTACCGGATGGAAGCCGCATGCCGGTGGGTCGTCTCGGCGCGGAGCAGGTCGGCGAGGATCTCCATGGTCGTGCGCTTGCGCTGCAGGCCGGTGGTGACCGCCTCGTCGAAGGCGCCGGCCATGCCCTTGAGGCCCAGGCCGGTCAGGGCCGCCATCATCTCATGCCGCTGCATGCAGGCCTCGCAGACTGTCGTAGCGGTCGCAGTCCGCCTGAGGCGGATGCCGCAGGGCAAGGTCATCCGACGTGACGATGCTCAGCGGCCGGGGCGGTTCGCGTCGGCGCGCCAGGATGTTGAGGATGACGTCGTCGCTCACGGTCCCGGCAGCGAGCGCCTCGCGCGCGGCGGCCTCGACCGGCTCCAGGCCGTCTTCCAGCACAGCCGCCAGAACCCGCACGAACCGGCGATCGGCTTCGTCACCCGCACCCAGCTTGCGCCTCAGGCGCGCCAGGGCGGGCGGTAGCTCCCAGTCCTGGAACGGCGCGCCATTGCGCAGGGCGCCGGGCTTGGTCGCCAGCACCGGCAGGTAATGCCATGGGTCATACAGGGTGCGGTCTCGACCGAAGAACCGGCGATGGTCGGCGACGACCTCACCCTCGCAACGCACGACGATCCGGTCGGCATAGGCGCGGACCTGCACCGTACGGCGTCCCGCTCTAGCCATCACCGAGTAGCGGTTGCGGTCGAAGCTGATCAGGCAGGTCCCGGTCACCGCGTGCTCGCTCTCGTGGAAGCCGTCGAACGGGCCCAGCATGGGCTGCAGCGCCGGGCGCTCGGCGGCCAGGGCCTGGGCGACCGTCAGCTCCTTCTGCTCGGGATGCTGGCGCAGCTCGCCCCAGCGACGGCATTCGGCCTCCAGCCAGCCGTTCAACTCCTCCAGGCTGGTGAAGCGCAGGCGCGGCTGGAAGAACCGTCCCCGCGCCGTCTGGACCTGGTGCTCGACCTGGCCCTTCTCCCAGCCCGCCGCCGGCGAGCAAGCCGTCGGCTCCACCATGTAGTGGCTCGCCATGACCAGGAAGCGCCGGTTGAACAGCCGGTCCTTGCCCGTGAACACAGTCGTCACCGCCGTCTTCATGTTGTCGTAGATCCCGCGCGTCGGCACCCCGCCGAAGAAGGCGAACGCCCGCGCATGCGCGTCGAACAGCATCTCCTGGGTCTCGCGCGGGTAGGCCCGAACATAGATCGCGCGTGACGCGCACAGTCGCATGTGCGCCACCTTCACCCGCATCGGCTTGCCCGCGATCTCCACGTCCTCGTGGCTCCAGTCGAACTGGTAGGCTTCGCCCGGCCTGAACATCAGCGGGATGAACGACGGTGCATCCGCCACGCCCCGGCGTCGCTTCAGCCGCCACCCCGCCGCGTAGCGCCGGACCGCGTCATACGACCCGTCGAACCCCTCGCGCACCAGTAGGTCATGGACCCGCGTCATCCGCAGCTTCTCGCGCCGCGGCCGCGCCTCGTCCTCTTCCAGCAGTTCATCGAGCCTGGCCTGGAACGGCCCCAGCCTTGGCAACGGCTGCACCGCCCGCCGATAGGCGAACTCCGCATCCGGCTCCCGGATCGCCTTGCGAACCACCTTGCGCGACAATCGAAGGTCACGCGCGATCGCCTTGATCGCCTTGCCGGACGCAAACTCGCGCCGGATCCTCAACACCGTCTCCAACACCAACATCCCGAACTCGCCGCCTGACATCCGCCAAGCCGCCACCGTTAGACCTCAGGAATGAGGGGTCCTTATTCGACGCCGATCACACCGCTAACGGGGTCCCTTTTCCACGCCGATCCACAATGCCCGTTCAACCGAGGTCGGCCGCCGGCTGATGGAGATCCCCGGCGTAGGGCCCCTGCTGGCCAGCGCCCTGGTCGGTACGATCGCCGATCCGAAGGCCTTCAGAACCGGCCGTAACCTGGCGGCTTGGATAGGCCTCGTTCCACGGCAGAACTCCAGCGGCGGCAAGGAGCGGCTCGGCGGGATCACCAAACAGGGCGATCGCTACCTGCGACAGATGCTGGTCGTCGGTGCCCTGGCGGTCGTGCGCTACGCCGTGCGTAACGGCACGCGCCGACCTTGGCTGGTCCAGCTGCTCGCGCGACGAACGCCGAAGGTCGCGGCTGTCGCGCTCGCCAACAAGACCGCGCGAATGGTCTGGGCAATCATGACCACGGGCGAGCGCTACAGGGAGCCGCTGGCGGCGTAGAGACAGGCTGGGGCGAAGCGCCGAGGCCGACGAACTTGGGAAGGGCGGACAGGATGTAATGCAACAGCCGGTCGATACCGGAAGGCGAGAAAACCCACATGCGCCAGAGCGCCTCGAGCGCGTGCTTTTGGTCGGGACCCGTCTTCGCGGAAGGCATTATGGCCAGCGGTCATGCGTACCGCACCAACAGGTCGAACACATGGCCGCACCGACCAGGCTCAGCAGAACGTCAGATCAACCCTTGCCAACGGGGAGCCGTCCACACATGGCGCATCTGAGACATGCGCAATCAATGACACGCTGTGAGGGGGTCCGGCCGAATCGTTCCGAGAATATGAAGTCGAACGGGGCAGAGCAGTTGGGCCCGATTCAAGCCGTGAAGTTCGGTAGCGACATAGGCTTCAGGGGCGCTAGAATCGGATCATGCGGACCACCATCGATCATCTGCCAGAGCGCCAACAGGGAGAGCTCGCGCACATCCGGACTGTGCTTCTGGATGAGTTTGAGGCTGCGCTGAGCAAGGGCGGCGGCGGAACCTCCGATTGGCGACGCGGCGGACAGATTCTCAAGATCATTCTTTTCGGGAGCTATGCCCGCGACGACTGGGTCGATGAGCCTGAGAACGGCTACCTTTCGGACTTCGACCTCTTGGTCGTCGTCAGCCATCCGAAGCTCACTGACATCGCGGATTACTGGTGGGTCGCCGAAGATAGGATCCTCCGGGACCGCACGGTGGGGCGGACGGTCAATCTGATCGTCCATGACCTTGTTGACGTGAACCTGGCTCTGGAGCGCGGTGAATACTTCTGGACCGACGTCGCGCGGGACGGTGTCCTTCTGTACGAGCTGCCGGGGCATCCATTGGCTGCGCCTAAGCCGATGACCGCGAGCGACGCTTACTCAATGGCGACCCGCTCTTACGACAGCAAGAAGGCTGACTTAGACCTTTGGTTGAGAGACGCTCTGAACCATGCGGAGGAAAAGCCTTCGGGCCACCACCTCCGGAAACGTGCTGCATTCGAGCTCCATCAGGCGGTCGAGACTGCATATGCCTGCGTCCTTCTCGTCCATACCTTCTATTTTCCACGGTCTCACAACATCAAGTTTCTGCGGTCGCTGGCCGAGGATGTGGACCGGCGACTGGTAGAGGCCTGGCCTCGGGAGCAGAGGCTTGATCGGCGGCGCTTCGAGACGCTGAAGCGGGCCTATGTCGAGGCACGGTACTCGGATCAGTACGATGTGACCGCCGAGGATCTCGAGGCCCTGACAGCGAGTGCCCAGCGGCTGCGGACCCTGGTGACCGAAAGCTGCGAGGCCCGGCTGGCCCAACTGCGGGCCGCGGCGGAACGGTAGCGGGCGGGCCGGGAAGAGGAGGGAATGGGCTGACCGTCCGCCGGCTGTTCGATGGTCAGAGCCCTTCCGCAACTGTCATGACGCAGGCGCGGGCAGGCGTCGTTGGACCGTCTGGGCGATGGCGGACGCCAGACGCAGCGCCCACCCGATTGACACGGAAGATCCGCCCAGCGAGGTCGCCTCGTCGCGGGCCAGGTCGAACAGGACGCCGGACCCGCCGCACCGACGAACCCGTCGAGTCTCCGGTCGGTCTGGCCTCGGATCTCGGGGCCCTGAGAGAGAGAGAGGGGGGTTGGACGTCGCGGCATCCTTGACGCTCAGGGGGTGGCCGGGACTGTCAGGTGGCGATCCAGAAAGTCGAGAATGCGCAGCGCCTGGTCGGCCGCCTGGGGGGCGTTCCAGTCAGGGGGCGAATGTCCCTGGCCGTCGTAGAGGGCCAGTTCGACCTCCCGGTCGAGACGGCGCAGGGCCGCGAACAGCTTGCCGCCTTCGCGGTAGCCCAGGAAATCCTCGGTCCCCTGGATGATCAGCATCGGCGTGCGGATGCGGTCGGCGAGATAATAGGGGGAGTTGGCGATGTAGCGCATGGGGTCGTCCCACAGGGGCGCGCCCAGCCGGGGTTGGGAGGTCTCCAGCCAGATCCCGTGATCTGAGATGTCCCCATTGAGATATTCGACCTGGCCGAACAGGCCGCCGAGATCATAGGCGCCGCTGCTCGGGATGGCGGCGCGGAAGAGATTGGTGCGCGCCACCACGGCGGCGGTGGCGATGGCTCCGAACGACTGACCCCGGAGCGCCAGGCGGCGAATATCGACGTGGCCGAGATCGGCGGCGCGATAGACCTGGGGCATGAGGAGATCGACGATCTCATCGATCATATGGCCCCGTGCGCCGCCGGGCTGCATGGGCATGTCGGCCAGGACGACGGCATAGCCGCGCGCGGTGAACAGATGCGCCAGGTCTCCCATGACGGGCGCCCCGTAGCGGTTGGCGGCCTGGGAGGAATTGTTCCCGGGATAGAACCAGACCACGGCCGGCGGCGGGGCCTCGGGCCGGGCGCCGGGCGGCAGGATGACGGCCGTATTGACGGTCAGCAGGCCGCCGTCATGACCGGCCACCACGGTCTGGAACCGCTCGACGCGACCCGGTCGCAAGGTGTCGAGAACCGGCGCTGCGGTGGACAGCCGCTGGCGACGTCCATCGCGGATCAGAGCGACGTCCGCCGGCGTGGCGAAATCCTGGTAGACCCCGATCAGGCCGCCGGGGACCGGCTGGATCGATTCCAGCACGCCCTCATCGGCCCAGACGACCGCTTCGGACGGACGCTCGACGCCGAACCGGACGACGGCGCCCGCGCCCGAGGTCCGGTCCAGGGCATGGACCCCGATCGTGCCCTGGCCGTCCACGATCCGGTCGTCGGCGCCCAGGAGGCTCCACACCTGCCAACGGGACCGATCGAAGGCGATGGGGGTGGCGACGCCGTCGCTGAGATCCACCGTCAGCAAGCTCGGCTCCAGCGACCGGATGCTGCGGGAGTGGGCCCAGTCGCCATCGACGGCGTCGCCCCCGACCACGACCGCCGACCCGTCCGGCAGATAATGCAGGATGTGACGCGCCAGCCGTCCGGCCGCCTCGCCGATCCTCACCGGCTCCCCCGGACCCTCCGGTCCGAAATCCACCCGCCACAGGGCCTCGTCGCGCAGGAAGGCGATCTGGTCTGTGGCGGGACTCCAGCGGTAGCCGTGGTCGAACTCGAAGCCGCCGCCCGGCGCGCGAAGGTCGCGGGCGACCCGCACTGGGTCTCCCCCGGCGGTCGGCACGGCATAGAGATCGATGCCGGTTTCGTAGAGCGACCCGGCCTTGCGGCAGGAGATGGAATAGTAGCTGAGCCAGCGCCCGGACGCGGACACCCGGACATAGGGGCTGGGGTAGTGCCGGGTCGGGGCGGCGAGGGCGCCGGTGACGGCCTGATCCACCAGGACGCGGCTCGAGCCGTCGCTGAGGCGCACGGCTTCCAGCGAGGCCCTCTGATACTCGGCCCCGGCGCAACGCGCCTCCAGACTGTCGTCGGTCACAGACACAGCGGCGTCCGGGGCGGAGTTCGACCCGGGCGAATGGCGGAACACCGAGACGCCGAGATCGTCCGGCAGGGGCGGCAGGCCAGACCGGGGGACATGGATGCTGGCCGCCAGGGCCCCGGGGCCTTCGGCGGGCCAGACGGGAATATAGAGCTCCGTGCCGTCGGGGCTCCACCGGGCATGGTCGTGGGGAAACTGCAGCGACTTGACGGGATGATCGCCGAGCGGCCGACAGGCCTCGCTCGCGGGGTCGTAGAGCCACAGGCGGGGCCCGCCGCTGCGGTCGGAGTAGAAGGCCACCGCCCCGCTGTCGGGTGACCAGGAGGGGTTCCAGTCGTTGCCCGCGCCCGGACAGATCGGCCGGCTCTCGCGCGTCCGAAGGTCGACGAGGAACAGGCTGACGCCTTCGGCCGATTGCACCGGAGCGCCGTTCGGCTGGAACCGACCGCCCGAGGCGTCCGGATTGATGGTCGCCTGGACGCCGTAGACGGCATAGGCCCCGTCCGGCGACGGGACCACCGGGCGCGATGTGGCCAGGTGGGTCAGTCCCGGCCGATCATAGACCCGGTTGGCGAGATCCCGATCGATCACCTGTGCCTGGGTTTGGGCGGCGGCCATCGACACAACGAGAGCCAGAGCCGCGACACGCGCCTCATGCATCCTGATATCTCCACGAAGAGGGAAGGGCCGGGGGCGGTCAGCGCGCCCCGGCAGGCTCACCAGCGGCGGGTAAGCGAGAGGCTGACGTAGCGACCGATCGCCGAATAGTTCGTCGAATCGTAGTTGACGACGAAGTCATAGGGCGAGGGAGTGATCGGCGGCGCGGTGTCGAAAAGGTTGGAGACCGACAGCCCCAGTTCCAGGCCGCTCCACGGTGCATCACCAGGGGCGAACTGGTGCCGCGCGGTGACGTCGACCGTGGTGAAGCCGTCGCCGGTCTCCGGCGGCGTCAGCTGTGTGTTGCGCACGCCGGCGACGTGATTGACGAACCCGCCCAGGGTCAGGGCGCCGCCGGTCCAGACCACCCCGGCCCGGGCCCGAAAATCCGTCGGATAGAAGATGTCGCCCGAGGTCTCGAACAGGGGCACCCCCGGCCCGTTCTGCTGATTGGTCTCCAGCCAGGTGGCGGTGGCGCTGAAGGTGGCCTCGCCCCCGGCGAGGTCGCGACGGTAGCTGGCGTCCAGATCGATCCCCTGGGCGGTCTGGCGCGCCACATTGGTATAGCGATTGTCCACGATGCCGGCGACCAGGGCGGGGTCGTAGGGAAAGCCGCTGACGTTGAACAGGGCGCGATTGGTGCCGGCGATGAGCGCCGCCTGCTGCCCGGGGGACGGATCGCGGGTCAGGAACCGGGCCCAGTTGGAATCCGGAAACACCAGGGCGGCGTTCTGGATCGGCTGGATCGACCGATCCGTATAGTCGATGTCGAAATAGGTCGCTCCGAGACGGAGCCCCGGGAGAGCGCGCGGCGTGTAGACGGCACCGAACGAGGTGGTCTCCGCCCGCTCGGGCGCCAGCTGACCCCCGCCGCCGTTCATGAAGATCACGGTCGCGTTCGCGGGATAGCCCGTGGCCCCAAAGAAGCTCGCCGGATACAGGGCGGCGATCTGGCTGGAGAATTCATGCTGGAGCGTGGGGGCCTTGAAGGACTGACCCCAGGTGGCCCGCAGGGAGATCTCGGAGGTCGGGTCGTAGAGCAGACCGACCTTGGGGGTCAGGACGTCCCCCAGCTGCTCGTAGCTTTCGTAGCGCGCGGCGGCGTTGAAGGTCAGCCGATAGATGCCGGCGACCTCCTGGCCGGGCGAGACCAGGGGGGCATTGGCCTCGAGGAAGGCGTAGCGGCCCGTGCGATCGCCCTTGGTCGAGGGGGGCGTGGTCACGGCCGGATAGGTCCGCCTCGACACATAGTCGTTGCGACGAATGCCGGCCCCGAGCGCGAGGCGCAGGTCGCCGCCCGGCAGGGCGAGGACGGGCCCCTCGGCGGAGATCTCGCCGGACGCGGCGCGGTTGCAGTGACAGTTTTCGTAGTCGGCCAGGACCGTGCCGTCGCTCGTGACCGCGGTCTGGTAGCTGAGGGTTTCGTCCTCGCTGTAGGTCCCGGACACCACGCCGGTCCAGTCCGCCGGCAGTCGGATCTCCAGGCTGGGCGAGAGGGTGAAGCTCGTCACGTCCCGCGTCGAGGTGTTCTCCTGGCCGCTGTCCAGGGTGTAGGTCGTGGACAGGCGGTCCAGATAGACCAGATCCAGCCGACCGGTGAGGCTCGGTCCGATCGCCTGGTGGCCGCTGAGCAGAAGGGCGTGATGTTCGCTGGGCGAATAGATCTCCGTCACGTCCAGCATATGGTCGAGGTAATCGCGGTCGCCGGCGAGGATGGCGCCCTGGTCCTGCCGGTCGTAGGCGAGCAGCACGGCACCGCCCTCCCATTTGCGACCGACGGTGGCGCTCAGCTGATACTGTTCGAAGCCTCCGTCCGTCGCCGCGCCGACCCGGCCCGAAAGCTCCAGACCTTCGAAATCCTGGCGCAGGATGATGTTGGCCACACCGGCGACGGCGTCGGAGCCATAGAGGGCCGAGGCCCCGTCGGTGATGATCTCGATCCGGTCGATGGCCGCCACTGGAATGGACGACACATCCACCGCCTGGTTCGCACCGCCGTAGGACAGCCGTCGGCCGTTGAGCAGGGTGAGCGTCGCGTCCGGCCCCAGGCCCCGCAGGTTGAGAGCCGAGCCGCCCGTGACGTTCTGGTTGGTGATGCCGCCGGCCTGGGTGACGCCCGGGTTCTGACCCCCGGCGTAGTTTTGCGGAATGCTGCGAATGACCTCGCCCAGGTCGGTATGACCGGCGTTGCGGATATCGTCGCGGGTCGTGGTGATGACGGGCGAGGCGGTGATGCCGCCGCGGATCCGGCTGCCGGTGACCAGGATTTCGTCGAGCTCGACCGAGGCCGCCTCGCTCTGGGCCGGCGCGCCGCTGACCACCATCAACACCCCGCTGGAGCCCCGCCGGACGCTGAGGCCGGTGCCGGCCAACAGGCGGCGCAGGGCCTCTTCGGTCGTGTAGCGGCCCACCACGGCGGCGCTGACACGACCCGCCGTCCGCTGATTGTCAAAGACGATCTGTTCGCGCGTGACCCGGCTGTAGGCCTGAAGCGCCGAGGCCAGGTCCTGGGACGGAATGTTGAAGTCATGCGTGGCCGGCTGGGCGACGGCGAGCCCCGCGGCCGCGACGACGACGGCGAAGGCCGTGCCCCCGAGAAGCGAATGATGGTTGTGCATGAGGGTCCCCCGAAGTCGCCCCTTCATCCGGAGCCGGAAGATAAGACGCGCCACCGCGCGGATCATTCACCCCGCGCGGTGGCGTGGACCAGGATCGTGGTCCCGTCCCTTTGCCTCGCCTCGATCGGAAAGGTGGCCGTGACGCCCTCGACGAAGGCGGTCGTCGATCCCGCGTTGAAGACGCCGCTGATCCGGACCCGGCCGGCCGCCGCGTCGCCGATGCCCAGCGGTCGGTCGGCATAGCGGTTGATGCGGGCCACGGCGGCCGCCAGAGGCTCATCGACGAAGACCAACTGTCCTCCCTCCCAGGCCAGGGACGGTCCGGTGTCGGCCGCGGTCAGGACCGCTTCGGCCTGCGCGGCCTGCAGGATCAGCGCCCCGCCGGGTCTGAGGGCCTGTTCCACGGTCTTCGCGGTGTCCGCGACGCGGACAGGCGTGCGCTCGCCCCTGTCGGTTCCCGTCAGCACCGTCACGCCCCCTTCATAGAGAATGACGCGAACCTCGGGTCCCAGGCGCTCGACGCTGAAGGCCGTGCCCGTGGCCACCACCGTCTTGTCGCCCGCCATCACCGAGAAGGGCCGCAAGGGATCCTTCGCGACCGAGAAACGGGCCCGCCCGCGCTCGAGCGCGAGCCGGCGACGACCGTGATCGAAACGAACCCGGACCTCGCTGTCGGCGTCGAGCGACAGCTTGGACCCGTCCGCCAGGGCGACGAGGCGGCGCTCCCCGATGCCCGTCTCATAGATCATCGGCAGGCGGGCCTGCCACAGACCCGCGCCGGCGGCGAGGACGACCATCGCCGCGGCCGCGGCGGCCCAACCGCTCCAGGCGCGCCGCCGATTGACGCGGCGGAGCGTGCCGATCGCGGCCGCCCTGAGGACGATCATGTCGGGGTCGTCGGCCTGGTCAGCGGTGATCGCCCAGGCCTCGATCGCGGTCTGGAACAGGCCGGGGTTGACCGGATCGGTGTCCAGCCACGCCCGGAAGGCGTCCCGCTCGGCGGGGGTCAGGTCGGGATCGGCCATACGGACGCACCATGTGGCGGCGGCATCGCGAGCGGCTCGGGGGGTCTGGGCGGTCTGGCTCATCGCGGGCTCCCCAACCGGTCCATGAGGCGGGCGGTGGCCCTCATCAGATGTTTGTCGACGGCGCTGACCGAGATTCCCAGACCCTCGGCGATGGCACGCTTGTTCATCGCCTCGAGCCGGTAGAGCACGAAGATGGTTCGTGTCCGTTCCGGCAATTCTTTCAGGACCGAAGCGATCTGGGCGACCGCCTCTCGGCCCTGGGCGATGCGCGCGGGATCGAGGCGCTCGACGCCGTGGTCCTCCGTGGCGCGGACGCCTTCGCGGTGCTCGAAACGCACCTTCTCCCGGCGCGCGCGGTCGCGCAGGAGATTGGCCGCGATCTGAAAAATATAGGCCTCCGCATTGGCGACGCTGTCAGACGGCAGGGCCGCCAGCCGCATGAAGACCTCCTGGGTGAGATCCTCGGCCTCGGCATGGTTGGGCAGTCGCCGCAGGAAGAAGGCCATCAGTCCAGGGCGACACCGCCGGCTGAGGTCGGCGATCCCGTCGAGCGCTTCGGCTTCCTTCTGGCGCATCATCACTCCCACCGTCCTATCGGTATAGGACGCACGACGCGGCAAACTCATCACCTCATGGGGCGCACGTCTTGTCGGCCCCTTCCGGAAGGCGGACTCTCGCCTTGCCCCGTCCGGCGGGCGGCGGCGGGCGTCGAGACGCTCCGCCTTGGGTCCTGCGGCCCGAACCCAGCAGGTGCGGGGTCGAGGCCCATCGGCGGTACTCGACTGCGGCTCCGCAGGGACAGGCTCGCAACAGGGGCCCGCCCGGCGTTGCCGAGGCCCGAGACGCTCGGGACGGCGAAATCCGCCATGCCGCCTGAGGGATTGTCCCAGACCGTTGCCCGGCCACCGCACCGCCCCGATCGGGCCTTGCGACGGCGGGGCGGCTGTCGTCATTCTGGCACATGCGGCGGGTCTCGGACGAGCGGGCGGTCTGGCTGGGGCGACATGTCTTGCCCCATGAGGCGGCCCTGCGCGCCTGGCTCCGGAACAGAAAGCTTCCCGGGCTGGAGATCGACGACATCATCCAGGAAACCTATTCGAAGCTCATCGCCCTCGACAGCGTCGCCCATATCCGCAATCCCCGGACCTACGCCTTCCAGACCGCCCATTCGGTGCTCGTGTCCCAGGCGAGGCGGGCCAGGGTGGTGTCCTTCGAACTCGTCGCCGACATCGACGAACTGGCCGCGATCGCCGACGACCCCTCGCCGGAACGCCAGATCGCCGACCGCGACGAACTCCGCCGGCTCGGTGAGGCCATCGCCGGCCTGCCGGGCAAGATCCGGGACGTCTTCACCCTGCGCCGGATCGAAGGTCTGTCCCAGCGCGAGGTCGCCACCCGTCTCGGCTTGTCGGAAAGCACCGTCGAAAAGCATATGAGCCGCAGCCTTCTTCTGCTCGCCGACCGCTTCGTGCGTGGCGGAAACCCTTCGGACCGTGCGTCTGAACCCGTAAGACCAATGCGTGGAAGCCATGCCCAGGGAGACCGCTCAGGAGATTGATCGCGCCGCGGCCGACTGGGTCGCGCGCGTCGATCGTGATCTCACGCCGCAAGAGGCGGAAAGGCTGGACGTCTGGCTGGCCGGCGACGACCGGCGGGCCGGGGCGTACGGCCGGCTGCGGGCGCTCGCCCTCCAGACCGAGCGGGCGAGAGCCCTCGCGCCGGGGTTCAGCGGCTCGACCACCGGCGCACCGCGCCGGACCGGGTTGCCGCGTCGCCACCTTCTGACGGGAGCCGGCGGCGCCCTGGCCGCGGGCCTCGCAGGGGTGGGGCTCTTCGGCCTGGCCGCGCGACGCGGGACGGTGCGCACGCGTCTGGGCGAGGTGCGCGTCGTGCCGCTCGCCGACGGCTCTGTGATGACCCTCAACACCGACACCCTGGTCCGGGTGAGCTACTCCGGGGAGCGTCGTCTCATCGATCTCGTGGAGGGCGAGGCCCTTTTCGACGTCGCGCCCGACCCGGCCCGCCCCTTCATCGTTGACGCGGGCGCGACCCAGGCCAGGGCCGTGGGGACCAGCTTCACGGTGAGACGGCTGGGCGATGAGCCCGTCGAGGTGCTGGTGCGCGAAGGCGTCGTCGAGGTGGAGCGTCGCGGGAAGGCGCGACCACCCGTGCGGATCTCGGCGGATGTCCGGGCGACGAGCCCGGTCGACCAGACGAGCCCCGTCATGACGACCATCGTGGGCGCCGGGGCGGTCGGTCGCGAACTGGCCTGGCGCGAGGGCCGGATCGCCTTCGAGGGCGAAACCCTTGGACAGGCCGCCGCGAAGTTCGCGCGCTACTCCGAGACCCGGATCGTCATCGACGACCCCAGGATCGCGGCCGAGGAGATCACGGGTCTGTTCCAGGCGAATGACCCGGTGGGCTTCACCCGCGCGGTGGCCTCGAGCTTCGGCCTCAAGGCCGAAGTCGGGGAAGGAGAAGTGCGGCTGATCCGCTGAGGGCAAACTCAGTACGCGAACGGAATCCGAGGGCGGCATGGCGGCAAGTCCGACCATGGCGCGTCTAGCTCGTGAAGGTCCTTGCGACCGGATCATGGGGAGATGCAGACAGTGCGGATCGTTTCAAGAAAGCTTCTGTTGGGGTGCGGGACCGCGCTGGCGGCGCTGGTCGTGTCCGGGGCGGCCTGTGCCCAGCAACGCGCGTTCGATGTCCCGGCCCAGGACGCCGTCCGGGCGATCCCGGAGTTCGCCCGCCAGGCGGGGATCCAGATCATCGCGCCGTCCGCCCAGCTCCGAGGCGTTCGCACGCCCCGGCTTCAGGGCGACCTGGACACCCGCCAGGCGCTGCGCCGGCTGCTGCAGGGCACCGGGCTCGAGATCGCGACCGATACCGGGACGGTCATCACCCTGCGCCGGGTCGACCTGCCGTCTTCCTCCGCCCAGGCGAGCGAACCGGAGACGGTCTCCACCGATCTCGACGACATCGTGGTCACCGGGACCCTGCTTAGGTCGTCGGGGGCCCTGGCCTCGCCGGTGATCGTCCTCGATCGCGAGGCCCTGGACGCCCGGGGCCGGGCGACCGTCGCCGACATCCTGGTCGACCTTCCCCAGAACTACGCCGGAACCTCCACGCCCCTCGTCCAGGGCGCGGGAACCGACCGCACGGGATCGAACTCCGTCTTCTCCACCGCGGTCAATCTGCGCGGTCTCGGCGCGACCTCGACACTGACCCTGATCAACGGCCGGCGCCTGGCTGGATCCGGGTTCCGGGGCGAGCTCGCCGACATTTCCGCCCTTCCGTCCGGCGCGGTCGAACGTGTGGACGTCCTGCTCGACGGCGCCTCTGCGATCTACGGCACCGACGCCGTGGCCGGGGTGGTGAATGTCATCCTGCGCCGCACCTTCGACGGCCAGGAGAGCCGCGTGCGGGCCTCGGCCGCGCGGGGAGGGGCCGAAGACCTTCTCGTCTCCCACCTCGCCGGACGGACCTGGTCGGGCGGCGGGGCCTATCTGTCTCTGGAGTACCAGACCCTCAACGCCTTCAGCAGCCTGGATCGGGACTACTCGGCGTCGGGCGATCTTCGGCCCTATGGCGGAAGCGACTACCGGTTCATCTATAGTTCGCCCGGGAACATTCTGGCGTTCAATGCCGCCGCAGGGGGATATGTCTCGCAATATGCCATACGGCCGGGTCCGTCCGGTGTAGCCCAGACGCCCGGCGACTTCGTCGCGGGCGACGCCAACCGTCTCGCGCTGAACGTCGGTTCCGACCTTTCGCCCGAGACGGACCGCTACAGCGCCTACGCCCGCCTGTCCCAGGCCCTGGGGGACAGGCTCGAGCTGTCGGCCGACCTTCGCTACAGCCGCCGCGACTACACCCTGCTCAACACGCCCGGGGTCGGCATCTTCTCGGTGACCTCGGCCAATCCGCATTTCGTCTCGCCCACCGGCGCCGCCTCGCACCTGATCGGCTACTCCTTCTACAACGACCTCGGCTCGGGCGTGAGCGAGGGTCGCTCGGAAAGCCTCGGGGCCACCCTGGCCGCGCGATACGATCTGGCTGGGGACTGGGAGCTGAACGCCTATGCGGCCTACGCCGAAGAGAGCGGGGAACTGGTCGGGCGCAACCGGCCCAACAGCCGCTTCGTCGCCGAGGCGCTGGGCAATATTCCCGATGATCCCGCCACCCCCTTTTCGGCGGCGCGCGACGGCTATCTGAATCTGTTCGGATCCGGGGACGCCAACAGCCCGGCTGTGCTGGAGTTCATCCGCGCCGGCTATTCGACAGGCTCCGATCACGGGCGCGCAAGCTCACTGAACCTGCTGGCGGAGGGACCGCTCTGGACCCTGCCGGGGGGAGAGGTCCGCCTGGCGGTCGGCGCGCAGTGGCGCGACGAGTGGCTCGAGACAGGCTCGACGAGCTTTCTGTCGGCGGCGACACCCCTGGTGTTCACGACGCCGGAACAGGGCCGCCAGATCGCTGCGCTGTTCGCCGAAGCCAGTCTCCCCCTGGTCGGCGACGCCAACGGGCGTCCGGGCTTGCGCAAGCTCGAGCTCTCTCTCGCCGGGCGGATCGAGCACTATGACGATTTCGGGGAGACCACCAATCCCCGGATCGGCCTGGCCTGGTCGCCGGTCGACGACCTCTCGGTGCGGATGGCCTGGGGAACCTCCTTCCGGGCTCCGTCCCTGCCGCAACTGTACAATGCGCCGGGGGCGTCGGGACTGTTTCTGGCCCGCGCCGGCGGCTCGCAGCTGCTGTCCCTGCTTCTCATCGGCGGCAATCCGGATCTCGAGCCTGAAACCGCGGAGACCTTCAGCACCGGCTTCACCTGGCAGCCCGAAAACGGGTTCAGCCTTGACGTGAATTACTTCGACACCCGGTTCCAGGACCGGATAGCGCAACCGGTCGCGGCCAATACGACCAACGCCCTGATCGACCCCTCGCTGGCCGCCTTCGTCACCCTGATTTCGCCGGGCACCAATCCCGCTGACCTGGCCAGGGTCCAGTCCTATTCGACCCTGCCGGGCTTTCCGACCCTCTATCCGGCCGCGACCTACGGCGCGATCGTGGACATGCGCTGGGTCAACACCGGAGAAGTCCAGGTGAGCGGCCTGGATCTCGCGGCCCGCTATCCGATCGCGTTCGGAGGCGGCCGCCTGACCCTGGAGGGCACGGCCTCCTGGGTGCTGACCTACGACAACCAGACCACGCCGACGGCCGTCGTCGAGGATGTGGTCGGGTTGAGCGGCTATCCGGGGCGGCTCCGCGCGCGTGGGGGCGCCACCTGGGCCCGGGGCGCGATCGGGGCGGGACTGCACTGGTCGCATGCCGCAGCGGGCCGCGACCGGCTCGGCCTGGGTGTGGGAGCCTGGAACACCCTCGACGGGCGGGTGTCCTGGTCGCCCCGAAAGGGTGGCCTCGAAGGGCTCACCTTCGCCCTCAGCGCCCAGAATCTGCTCGACGAGGATCCGCCGTTCCAGAACGGCGCGGCGGGGTACGGCTTCGATCCGGCCCAGGGCAATCCCTTCGGCCGCGTGATCGCCGTCCAGCTGATACAGCGCTGGTAGAATGACCAGAACGACCGATCTGCGAGGCCTGGCAGCGGCCGCCATGACCTCCGTCTGGATGGCTTCGGCGGCCGATGGCCGGACCGCCGAACCGGCGCGGCCGCCGTTCGCGGCCTTCATTGCGCCGACGAGTGTGGCCGCCGAGCCGGTCGGCCCGGAGCCGTCCGGGCCCCCTGCGCAGGTCGGGGGACAGCAGGGCTTCACAGTTGAGACGCGGCTTTCGGCCAGCCGTGTGGTGGACGCCCGGCTGATGCTGGACGGGCAGGCGCTGGTCTATGTGGTGGCCGGGCCCCAGGCCGGGTCCTCCGGCGCGGATCTGGATCAGCTCCAGACGCGGGTCGGGCGGCTGTTCGTCCGATCGACCGGTGGCGACGACCCCGAGCGCGAATATCCCGGCACGATCGAGGGCGCGCGATACTGGCTGGCGGCCCGGTCGCCGGACGGTTCCCGGTTGCTGGCCTATGAGGTCCTGTCCGGACGCGTCCGCCTGGTCGTCCTTGATCTCCGAACCTTGTCTCTCACCCGACCGCTGGAGGCGGCGCCCGAGTACGGTGCCCTGGGAGAGGACTTCGGACCGATCTGGCTGAACGACGACGCCATCGCCCTGACCGTGCTGCCCGAAGGGCTCCAGCCCGCCGGGGTGATCGGCCAGCGCCACCATCTGGAACGTCAGCTCGAGCGCGCCGGCCGCGCCTGGCGAGGCGGGGCCTCGGCCTCGGTCATCCAGACCGTGCAGGACGACCGGGACCTGGCGGCCCGTCCGGGCCTTCTGGTCGAGGTCGAGCTCGGCACCGGCCGCACGACCGTCCTGGCAGAGGGCGCGGTGGCGTCCCTGCGTCGCTCGCCGTCGGGTCGATACGTCGCCGGCCTGAGAGTGTTCGCTCTCGGTGGGCCTCTGGCCGAGGCCAATCTCGGGGGTGGCATGACGCCCCGGGCCGAGCTCACCGTCGTCGATCTGGAGCGCCGCGACGGGGCGGTCCGGAGGTTCCCCGGGTTGAACGCGGAGCTCGGGTCCCTGGTCTGGGCCCACGACAGCGATCGACTGGCGGTCTTCGCCCGACCGCTGAACCAGCCGCTGACGACGGGCCGATACCATGCCCTCGACGCCCGGTCGGGCGAGCCGGAGCCGATATCGACCGCCGGGCTCGCGCTGGTGTCCGAGCGGGAGCGCGGCCTGACGTTCCGACCGGAACTGGCCGCCTGGGTCGGCGACCGTCTGCTGGTCGCGGCCCGCCGCACGGCCGCGACGACCGAACACCTCTTCCTTCCTCAGGGCGATCGATCCGGAGGACGGATCGACTGGTGCCTGATTGCCGTGAGCGATCCCCCGAGTTGCCCCACCGTAGATCTCGATGAGGTCAGCCCCCGGCTCGGAGCCGATCAAGCGTCCGGGCCCGTCGTGCTCGCGGCGGGTCGCCCCTATCGGGTGAGCGTGGCCGGAGTGGACCCGCTAACCGCCCCACCGGGCCGGTCGTTTGCACCGGCACCGACTGCGCCCTTCGCCGACCAGGTCCGCAGGATGAGGAGCGATCGCGACCCGGTGCTGGCATCGTCCGGCGACCAGGACCGGCAGGCGGTTGTTCTCGGCGGGAGCGGGCGGGCGCGGACGATGCCGCTGGAGCCGGGCGAGGCCCTGGTTGATCTCGAGGCGGCGTCGGGCGTCGCGGTCTCGGCCGTCAACGGGCTGACGGGCTGGGTGCTTCGGGTGACGGACGCCGGCGGGACGCGTATCCGGTGGGGACCGGGCGAACGTCCCCTTGGCTTTCCGCGACGCGAGCTCATCGCCTTCACCGGGGCCGATGGAACCGCCTTGGGCGCCTGCCTGACCCTGCCCCGGGTGGATCGGTTCGCGGGTCCGCCTCCCGTCATCCTGGACCTCTATCCAAACAATCCCACGCGGTCGGACTGCCCTGATCCGGCGCGGGAGCCCGACCCGGCTCTGAAGGACATTCTGACGCTCTCCGAGCACGGCTACGCCGTGCTCACCTTGCCGGCCCCGTATCGGCTGCTCCGGACCCCGGGCAATCCACTGGGAGGCCTCAGGACACTCGCCGATAGCGCTGTGGCCGAGGCCGGGCGTCGCGGATTGATTGATCCCGACCGTGTCGGGGCCTACGGATTCAGCCAGGGCGGGATGATGGCCCTGTGGCTCGCCACTCAGAGCCCGACCCTGGACGCCGTCGTCGCGGGCGCGAGCTGGTCGGAATACACCGCTGACTATTTCGGTGGCCGAAGCGCGCTCTGGTACCAGACCTATCCCGAGCAATCTCCGCTCCAGTCGGTCAGCAACCGTTACGATCTGGAGACCGGCTATGGCTTTGGTGGCCAGCCCATGGGGGACCGGCTTTTCGAGATGATCGAGGCCAGCCCCCTCTATAGGGCTCACGAGATCGAGGCGGACGTCCTGCTCATGATGGGCGACGCCGATCCGATCCCCATCCACGGGTTCGAGCTGATGTATTCGGCCCTGGAGCGGGCGGGGAAGCCGGCCCGGTTCGTCCGCTTCGCGGGCGAGGGTCATAGCTTGGCCAGTCCCGGGAATGTGCGGCGCTACTGGACTGAAATGTTCGAGACCTTCGATCGCGCCTTCGGCACGGAGGAGGGGGAGCGCTAGCCCCCATCCATCGATCCGCCGGCGGGCCCGGTCGAGACTGGCGGCCGTGTGATGAGGAAGATTCCGCGCTCAGAGCCAGTCGGGGACCGGCAGATGCCGGGCGCGCAGGAACTCGGGGTTGAACAGCTTTGAGGCATAGCGGACGCCGGGATCGCAGAGGGGGGTGACGATGGTCTTGCCGGGGCCGAGCTCGCGGGCCAGACGCACCGTGCCGGCCACATTGACGCCAGCTGAGCCGCCGAGCGAGAGGCCCTCGTGGCGGATCAGGTCGAACAGAAGGGGCAGGAACTCGGCGTCCTCGATCCGGTAGGCGTGGTCGGGCTTGAACCCCTCCAGATTGCCGGTGATGCGCGCCACCCCGATGCCCTCGGTGATCGAGGAGCCCTCGCCGGTCATCTCGCCCTTCGTGAACCAGTTGAACAGGGACGCGCCGGCCGGATCGGCCAGGGCGATGCGAATGTCGGGGTTCTGCTCGCGCAGATAGGCGGAGACCCCCGCGATGGTGCCGCCGGAGCCGACCGCGCTGACGAAGCCGTCGACCCGGCCCTCGGTCTGGGCCCAGATCTCCGGGCCGGTGCCCTGATAGTGGGCGTCGCGGTTGGCGGTGTTGTCGAACTGGTTGGCCCACAGCGCGCCCTGGGGCGAGGCGGCGTCAAGTTCCTGGGCCAGCCGGCTGGAATAGTGGACGAAATGGTTGGGACTGGAGAAGGGCGCGGCGTCGATCTCGACCAGACGGGCCCCCAGGGCGCGGATCGCCGCCTTCTTCTCCTCGGACTGGGTGCGGGGGATGACGATGACCACGGGATGGCCGAGCGCCGCCCCGATCAAGGCGAGACCGATGCCGGTGTTGCCCGCCGTGCCCTCGACGATGGTCCCGCCTGGCTTCAGATCGCCCGAGGCGAGGGCCGAACGCACGATATAGAGGGCGGCGCGGTCCTTGATCGACTGGCCGGGGTTCAGGAACTCGGCCTTGCCCAGGATCTCACAGCCCGTCTCGTCCGACAGGCGGTTCAGCCGGATCAGGGGCGTGTTGCCGATCAGATCTACGATGGAGGCGCTGGCGGTCATGGAAGATCTCTGGCGGTCGGGGTCAGGCGGCGGCGCGGCGACGTCCCAGATGAATGCCACATTCGACCTTGTCCACGCCCGACCAGCGTCCGGCCCGCGCGTCCTCGCCGGTTTCGATCGGTCGGGTGCAGGGCCAGCAGCCGATTGAGCCATAGTTCTGGTCCGCCAGCGGATGGGCCGGAAGTTCGCGTTCGGCCCGGTAGGCCTCGATCCGCCGGGCGCTCCAGCGCGCCAGCGGGTTGATCCGCAGCGTGCCGTCCAGGGCCTCGACCACCCGCAACCCGGCGCGGGTCTCCGACTGGTAGCGTTTGCGGCCGGTGACCAGGGCCTCGAACCCCGCCGCCGCCCGGGCCAGCGGCCGGACCTTCCGGAGGTCGCAGCAGGCGTCGGGGTCGGTGCGCCACAGGGCGTCGTTCGGGTCCAGATCGGCAAGCTCCTCGGCCCTGGGGACGACCACCCGCACATCGGTCAGGCCCAGCCGCTCGCCCAGCGTCCGACGATAGGCCAGGGTCTGCAGGAAATGCTGGCCGGTCTCCAGGAAGATCACCGGGGTGGACGGCCGGACCCGGGCGACCAGGTCGAGCAGCACCGCCGCCTCGGCTCCAAAGGAGGACAGGACCGCGACCTTCAGCCCCTGGCGAGGATCCAGGACGGTGTGCAGGACGGCCAGGGGATCGGCGTCCTTCAGGGCGGCGTTCAGGGCGTCCGCGCGGGTCTGGGGGTCGGGGCGCGGATCCGGGGGCGGGTCCGTCGGGGGCGGGTGACGGGCCGGTCCGCGCAGCCGCCAGGCCGGGACCGCCGGGTCGACGGCGGGCTGATAGACGCCGGAGAAGGCCTCGAGCATGCGCCGCCAGGCCGCCGGATCGGCGTCCGGCCCCAGTTCGACGGCGTCGAAGCCCGAGCGCATCAGGTGACGGGCCTGATCGGGCAAGAGGTCGCCCGCCGCGATCAGGGCTCCGGTGAAGCCGCGCTCGCGCAGGACGCTCGCCAGGGAAAAGCCGCGTCCGTCGCGAAAGGCCTCGAAGACGATCGCGATGGGAGCGCCGTCAAAGGCCGCCGCCTCGACCTGGTCCAGCGGGGTGGAGGCGGTCAGGCGTCGGGTTTCCGAACCGATCTCGCCGTGATCAATGAGCCGCATCGAGACCCTCGTAGATCGCCTCGCCGAAGGGTTCGGGGCCGAGGCGCCGGACCGTGTCGATGAACCGCTCGCCGTCGGCGCGGATCTCCAGATAGCGGTCCAGGGCGCGCTGGATGGCCGGGGCCACGGCCTCGGCGGGCAGGCTGCGACCCACGATCTGGCCGAGCGCGGCCTGTTCGTCGGGCGAGCCGCCGACGGTGATCTGGTAGTATTCCTCGCCCTTGCGATCGACGCCCAGCACGCCGATGTGACCCACATGGTGGTGGCCGCAGGCGTTGATGCAGCCGCTCATATTGATCCGCACCGGCCCGACCCGCTCCTGGTAGTCCAGGTCCGCGAGCCGCCGCGACAGGGCCTGGGCCACGGGGATCGAGCGCGCATTGGCCAGGCTGCAGTAGTCCAGCCCCGGGCAGGCGATCACATCGGTGGCCAGGTCGGCATTGGGCATCGCCAGCCCCGCCGCGTCGAGCGCGCGCCAGACCGCCGGCAGGTCGTCCAGCTTCACATGGGGGAGGATCAGGTTCTGCTCATAGGCCGCGCGGACCTCGTCGAACCCATAGCGTTCGGCCAGGTCGGCGACCACCTCCATCTGGGCGTCGGTGATGTCGCCGGGCACCTCGCCCAGGCCCTTCAGCGAGATGACGGCCGAGCCATAGCCGGCTCGCCGATGAGGACGGACATTGTTGCGGGTCCAGCGGGCGAAGTCCGGGTCGGCCAGGACCGCGCGGTCGAAGGCCCTGCTGGAGCGCTCGAGGGTCTCGAAGGCGGGTGGCGCGAAATAGGCGCGGATCCGGTCGAGCTCTTCCTGAGGAAGCCTCAGGTCCTCGTGGCGCAGGGTCGCGAACTGGCGATCGACCTCGGCGCGGAAGGCCGCGATGCCCAGACTCTCGACCAGGATCTTGATGCGCGCCTTGTGGATGTTGTCGCGTCGGCCGAGCAGATTGTAGGCGCGCAGGATCGCGGTCAGATAGGCCAGCAGCTCGGTGCCGCGCACCCCGGTGGCGATCTCCTTGCCGAGGTGCGGCAGCCGGCCCTGGCCCCCGCCGACGAAGACCCGGAACAGGGTCTCCGCACCGTCCCGGCCCACGATCTCCAGCCCCACGTCATGGGTCCGGATCGCCGCCCGGTCGCGGGGCCCGCCGATCACCGCGACCTTGAACTTGCGCGGCAAAAAGGAGAACTCGGGATGGATCGTGGACCATTGGCGCAGGATCTCGCACCAGGGCCGGGGATCCTCGATCTCGTCCCGAGCCGCCCCGGCGAAGACGTCCGTCGTCACATTGCGGATGCAGTTGCCGCTGGTCTGGATCGCATGCATCTCGACCGCAGCCAGATCCTCGAGAATGGCCGGCAGGTCGGTCAGGGCGGGCCAGTTGAACTGGATGTTGGTCCGCGTCGTGAAATGGCCGTAGCCCCGGTCATAGGTGCGGGCGATGTGGGCGAGCCTGCGCATCTGGCGGGCGTTCATCGTGCCGTAGGGCACGGCGACGCGCAGCATATAGGCGTGCAGCTGAAGATAGACGCCGTTCATCAGCCGAAGCGGCTTGAACTGGTCTTCGGTCAGGTCGCCGGAGGCGCGGCGAGCCACCTGGTCGCGGAACTCCTCGACCCGCTCGCGCACCAGGGCGGCGTCGAACTCATCATAGCGATACATCAGCGCCCCCGCACCGATGCGGGGGAGGGACGGCTGTTGCCCACGGTCGGGCCGGTCGCCCGGATCGTCTCCTTGAGCCGGTCGCGGCCGCTCGGGACCCCGTCGATCGCCTCGACCAGATAGGGGTTCACGAAGACCTCGGGCCGCGACCGCGCCAGGGTCAGGGTGGCCTCCGCCATGCCGTCGTCGAGCCGGGCGGCCTCGCGCAGCACGCCGGTCGTCCCGCCCCCCTCGGCCCAGTAGATCACCCGGCCGTCGTCCAGCCGGTTGGCGGTCAACAGCTTCATGCCGCCGCCTCCCGGCGCGGAACCGCATCGGCCACGGCCAGGGCCGCGACCTCGCCGATGAACAGCATAGCCGGTCCGGTGAGCCGCGCGTCGCGGACCAGGCCACAGAGGCCGTCCAGCCGGCCGGTCAGCACCCGCTGATCCGGCCTTGTGCCGTTCTCGACCACCGCCACGGGTGTCGATCCGGCGCGGCCGGCCGCCTGGAGCCGCTCGGCCACCCGGTCGGCGAGGCCCGCGCCCATATAGACGGCCACCGTATGGTTGGCCGCGCCCAGGACCGACCAGTCGGCGTCCGGGCCACCCGGACGGGGCTGGGCCGTCACCAGGGTCACGGCCTGGGCATGGTCGCGGTGGGTCAGGGGCAGGCCCGCCGAGGCCGCGCAGGCCAGGGCCGCGGTCACGCCCGGCACCACGAAGGCCTGGACCCCCGCCGCCCGCAAGGCCGCGAGTTCCTCGCCGCCCCGCCCGAAGACGAACGGGTCACCGCCCTTCAGCCGCACGACCCGGTGCCCCGCGCGGGCCTCGTCGATCATCATACGTTCGATCTGGTCCTGGGGCACCGAATGGTCGCCCCGCGTCTTGCCGACATGGAGCCGTCGCGCGTCGCGCCGGGCCCGCTCCAGCACTGCCTCGGGCACCAGCCGGTCGTGGATGATGACGTCGGCGTCCTGAAGCACGCGCAGGGCCTTGAGCGTCAGCAGTTCCGGATCGCCGGGGCCCGCGCCCACGATATGGACCACGCCCTGTTCCGGGGTCGCGAGGTTCAGAAGCCGCAGCATCTCGCGGCGGGCCTCGGCGGGCCGGCCGTCCGCGACGAGGTCGGCGGCCGGCCCGCGAAAGGCCCGTTCCCAGAAGCGCCGGCGGGCCAGAAAGTCCGGGACCGTCGCCTTGACCGTGGCGCGCAGCTCGCCCGCCAGCCGGGCCAGGGGACCCAGGGCGGCCGGCAGGACCGCCTCGATCCGCGACCGGAGATCCCGGGCCAGGATCGGGGCGGTTCCGCCCGTGGCGATGCCCACCACCACCTGGTCGCGGTCGATCATCGCCGGGGTCTGGAAATCGCTGAGCGCGGGGCGGTCGACCACATTGACCTGGGCGCCGGCCGCCCGGGCCAGGGCGGCGAGGCGGGCCGCCTCGGTCTCATCCGCCAGGCCGATGAAGACCAGACGCGCGCCCGCCAGATCGCCGGCGTCCGGTGTGCGCGGGATCGGCTCGGGCGCACCCCGCGATCGCTCGAGGGCGGGCGGGGCCCCCTCCGGGGTGAACCAGACGAGGTCGGCGGGCGAGGTCAGAAAGAGCCGCAGCTTGGCCAGGGCCGGCTCGCCGGCCCCGACGACGACGACCCGGGTCCGGTCCAGCGGAAAGGCGGCGAGAAAGACGCGCATGGGCTCGAGGGCTCTCCGGTCGCAACGGCGATCGGCCCGGTCATTCGAGGCCTGCCGTCGGCAAGCCCCCGATATCGCCCTGGGGTCGGGCCGCAACAAACCAGATTGTCTTTGGCGATGGATTAGGATTTCTAATGGCCATGGCCCGGTCGCTGCTGCCCCTCAACGCCCTGCGCGCCTTCGAGAGCGCCGCCCGCCACCTCAGTTTCGCGCGGGCCTCCGAGGAGCTCTGCGTCACGCCCGGCGCGGTCAGCCAGCAGATCCGCCTCCTGGAAGAGACCCTGGGCGCGCCCCTGTTCCGGCGCGAGGCCCGGGGACTGGAACTGACCGACCTGGGCCGGGCGGCCATGCCGCAGCTGCGCGACGGCTTCGCCCGGTTGACGGAGGCCTGCGCCATCCTGCGCGAGCCGCCGTCGAAACGTCAGGTCTCGGTCAGCGTCGCCCCGTCCTTCGCTGCCCAATGGCTGATGCCGCGCATGGACGACTTTCATCGCCGGCACGGCGATATCGAGATCTGGATCTCCGCCGACATGGAGCCGGCCGATCTCGACGACGGGGGTGCCGATCTGGCGGTCCGATACGGGCCCGGCGGCTACAGCGGCTATCGCTCGGAGCTCCTGATGGCCGAGACCGTGCTGCCGGTCTGCGCGCCCCGGCTCATGGACGGCCCCCATCCCATCCGGACGCCCGAGGACCTGGTCCATCACCCCCTGCTTCACGATGTCTCCGCCGACGCCGATCCCAGCCGGCCCGACTGGCCCATGTGGCTGAAGGCCCGGGGGGTACGGCACGGCGATCCGCGTCGGGGCTCCCGCTTCAACCAGTCCAGTCTCCTGATCCAGGCCGCCGTCGCCGGCCGCGGCGTCGCCCTGGCCAAGCGCGCCCTGGCCCAGGCGGACCTGGCCTCGGGGCGGCTGGTCGCGCCCTTTCCCGACGGGTCCGAGGCCGTGGGCTTCGCCTATCACGTCGTCCTGCCGCTGGGCCGGGCGATGTCGCCCAGCGCCGAGGCCTTCGTCGCCTGGCTGAAGCGACAGGCCGTGGATCACGACGATACGATGGACGAGCTCTAGCGCCGGGCCGGGGTGACATCAGGAAATCTATCGCCTGGGCCGACATCTTCTCGTTCGATCGAGGCGCGCGCCTGGGGCACTGAAATGCTCCCGAAAGGAGCGTCCATGACCGCTGCCCTGCTCGAACTCCGCCCGACGACCCCGGTCCGGACGCGCCCCCTGACGCCCCATCTGCGGCGACTGGAGAGCGAGGCCATCGAGATCCTGCGCGAGGTGGCCGCCACGGCGCGCAACCCGGTCATGCTCTATTCGATCGGCAAGGACTCCGGCGTCCTGCTGCACCTGGCGGCCAAGGCCTTCTTTCCCGGGCCGATCCCGTTTCCCCTGCTGCACGTCGACACGACCTGGAAATTCGCCGACATGATCCGCCACCGGGACGCGGTCGTGAACACCTATGGCGCGCGGCTCATCGTCCACATCAACGCCGAGGGCCTGGCGCGCGGCATCGATCCGATCCGCTCGGGATCGTCGCTGCACACCCAGGTGATGAAGACCGAAGCTCTCAAACAGGCCCTGGACCGGCACGGCTTCGACGCCGCCTTCGGGGGCGCCCGCCGCGACGAGGAGCGGTCGCGCGCCAAGGAACGGGTCTTTTCGGTTCGCACGGCCGGACACGGCTGGGATCCGCGCCGCCAGCGGCCCGAGCTCTGGCGGCTCTACAACACCCGGCTGAACCCCGGCGAGAGCGTCCGGGTCTTTCCCCTGTCCAACTGGACCGAACTCGACGTCTGGGAATACACCCGGGCCGAAGCTCTCCCGGTCGTGCCGCTCTATTTCGCCGCGGAACGACCCGTCGTCCACCGCGACGGGGCGATAATCGTGCGCGACGACGACCGCCTGCCGCTGCGCCCCGGCGAAGCCGCCACGCTGACGCGCGTGCGGTTCCGGTCCCTGGGCTGCTATCCGCTCAGCGCCGCCGTGGCCTCGGACGCCGACACCCTCGACGCCGTCATCGCCGAGCTCAGATCCAGCCGGGTCTCCGAGCGCCAGGGCCGTCTGATCGACGCCGACGAGACCGCCTCGATGGAGAAGAAGAAACGCGAGGGCTATTTCTGATGGACGGGGTGGCCTTTCGCCTGCCGTCGCCGGGCCCCGCCGAGGCCGAGCGCGGCCTGTTGCGGTTCCTGACCTGCGGCTCGGTCGATGACGGCAAATCCACACTGATCGGCCGGCTGCTGTTCGAGACCGGCCAGGTGCGCGACGATCACCTGGCCACGCTGGAGCGCGACTCCCCCCGGTTCGGGACGACCGGCGCGGCGCCCGACTACGCCCTGCTGCTCGACGGGCTGGAGGCCGAGCGCGAGCAGGGGATCACCATCGACGTCGCCTATCGCTATTTCTCCTCGGCGAGGCGCAGCTTCATTGTCGCCGACACCCCCGGCCATGCCCAGTACACCCGCAACATGGCGACCGGGGCCTCCACCTCCGACCTCGCCGTGATCCTGGTCGATGCGACGCGCGGCATCACCGACCAGACCGAACGCCACAGCCGGATCGTGTCCTTGTTCGGCATTCGCCAGGTGATCCTCGCCGTCAACAAGATGGACCGGGTCGGCGGTTCGCAGGCGACGTTCGACGCCATCGAGACCGCCTACCGCGCCTTCGCCCGGGATCTGGGGTTTGAGGCCCTGACCGTGATCCCGCTCAGCGCCCGCGACGGGGACAACCTGACCACCCGCTCGCGCCTGACGCCCTGGTTCGCCGGCCCCACCCTGCTGGAGGCCCTGGACCGGGCGCGGACCGACGTCGATCTGGCGCTCGAGCGCCCGTTCCGGTTTCCGGTGCAGTGGGTCAATCGTCCCGACGCGGGCTTTCGCGGATACGCCGGCACCGTCGCCTCGGGCCGGGTGAGGGCCGGGGACCGCGTCGTGGTCGGCCCCTCCGGTCAGGTCGCCACCATCGACCGGATCGTGACCTGGGAGGGAGACCAGCCCTCGGCCCGCGCCGGGGATGCCGTCACCCTGGTCCTGGCCGAGGCCGTCGATGTGAGCCGCGGAGACGTCCTGGCCCACCCCCACGACCGACCCGCCTCGGTCGAGCGCTTCGTCGGCCGGCTGTTGTGGATGGACGAGACCCCGCTCGATCCCGCCCGATCCTATCTGCTGCGGCTCGGGACCCGAACGGTTGCGGCGCGGGTCCGCGTCCTCGACGCCGCCTCCGACGGGACCGCTCCCGTCGAGGGGGTGACCCTGGCGATGAACGCCATCGCCCGGGTCGCCCTGACCCTGTCCTCGCCGGTTGCCTTCGACCCCTTCGCGAGCGACCCCCTGACGGGCGGCTTCATTCTGATCGACCGCGAAACCCACGCCACGGTCGCCGCCGGAACGGCGCTCCATCCCCTCGACCAGCCCGCTGACATCCATGTGGCGTCAGGGGCGGTGGACCGGCGTCAGCGCGAGCGCCTGAATGGCCATCGGGGGGCCGTGGTCTGGTTCACCGGCCTGTCCGGATCGGGCAAGTCGACCCTCGCTGTCGAGGTCGAACGGTGCCTGCATGGCCGGGGCATTCGCACGGTGCTTCTGGACGGAGACAATCTGCGCCACGGTCTGAACCGCGATCTCGGCTTCTCGGAGGACGACCGGGCCGAGAACATCCGCCGGGCGGGAGAGGTGGCCCGTCTGTTCGCCGAGACCGGTGTCGTGACGCTGTGCGCCTTCATCTCGCCGCGCCAGGCCCAGCGCGATGCGGTGCGGACGCGGATGGACGAAGGGCTGTTTCTGGAGGTCTTCGTCGATGCGCCGGTCGCGCTCTGCCGGGCCCGGGACCCCAAGGGGCTTTACGCAAAGGCGGACCGGCGGGCGATCACGGGCCTGACCGGGGTGGACGCCCCCTATGAGCCACCGGTGTCTCCGGACCTCACCCTCTCCACGGAGATCGATCCGGTCGAACGCTGCGCCGCCCGGGTGATCGCCAGGCTCGAGGCGGAGGGTGTGATCTGAGGAGGCGGTGAATCGGCCGTCAGGCCCGCATGGCCGCGGCCGTCGCCGTCGTCGCGCGCCAGGGCTCGCGAACAGTTCTCCGGACCCAGAGGGGACGTCAGACGCATTCGCCGCCGGGGACCCTGGGTGGAGCGGCCGCCATGGGCTGCCGCAAGGCGAGCGGGAGGCGTCGTCAGGCCGCTTCAGGCAGAGACTCATGACCGCTCCTGACGTCCAGGTGACGTATAGGTCGTCCGCTGCGCTCGCAGTCCCCCGCTTTGGGCTTGGGTAGGCGACCAACCTTGGCGGGGTCCGGGCCTGTCTGTCGCTGAACCCGGTCACGCCCTTGGAGACGGTGGGGTGCCAAAAAGCGGGACCGTTCCGCACCGGGCGGAACGGTCCCGAGTGTGCGGCCGTCAGGTAGGGGTCAGGCAGCCGCAAGCCACGACCGGACCTGGGTGAGCGCGGTGGCCTCCCAGCCGAGTTCAAGATGATTGACGGCGAGGGTCGTGCTGCCGCCATGGTTGGTCACGCCGACGATGTCGCGGCAGCTCTGGATGAACACCACTCCATCGGATGGACCGGTGTGCTCGTTGTGCAGCAGGGCGATATCGTTTTGGTTGCCGCACAGATTGTGAATCCGCACGCCGGACGGCGAGGGGGCGTTGCGGATCGTGTTCACGAGGGACGCACCCAGATAGGCGTTGATGCCCGGTCCACTGCTGTAGAAGCCTTGGCCGCCGTGGAAGGTGGTGTACCAGTCCTGCTCATAGGTCGGCAGGGCGTAGGTGGCGTCCCACCGCTTGAGCAGTTGCGCCGAGCCGGGGAAATAGGGCGAGCCATAGGTCCACTCCGCCCCTTCGCGCCACGCCCCGTAGCAGATCAGATAGTCGTGCGGCGTCGGTCCGTTGATGACGCCGCCGCACTCTGGATAGACGACCAGGCTGAAGGTCCAGCCATGACGGAACGACAGGTCGATGCCGTTGTTGGCCGAGCCCAGCAGCACCAGCCGGCGCACGTCCCCCCGATAGTTGGTGCCCCAACTTCTGCGGACGTTCGAGACGTACATGCGGGCATTGGACGCCGCCTTGGACCAGGCCACGACATCGACCTGGGTCGCCCCGGTGCGGCTCTTGATGATGGCGATGGCGTCCGCGATCTGTTCGGACCAGAAATAGCCGTCTCCGTTCTTGTGCGGCAGCCCCAGGGCGAAGACCTTGTGTCCCGCTGCGGACAGGGATTGCATCATGCCCGTCGAGGGGCAGGAGTAGCGGCCGCAGCCATAGGGGCCCGCCTCGTTGGGATCGGCCCAGGCGATGTCGGCGTCCTGGTTGGCGCCATGCACCAGAAGCACGGGCACCGGCCGTGTGCCGGTGTTCCAGCCGGGCGCATAGTACATCAGGAATTTCGAGGAATGCGGCGAGGCGTCGGCGAAGAAGGTGGCGCGCTGGCCGGTCTGGTCGCCCCGCCCGTCGGGAGGAAAGGCCTCCTGGGTAAAGGCGCTGGTGGTGTCGCGCCAACGCTCCACCCGCACCCAGCCGTTCTGGATGCCGCTGCTGTAGGTCGCCTCCAGCGTCGTGGGCCCGGCCGTCGCCGGACCGGTCAGCATGGCGCCCAACCCCAAGGCCAGGACCATGGCTCCCAGCAAGTGACGCCCTTTTTGTCCGGGTCTCTGTCTCTGAATCGTGAACATCAAAGCCTCCCTGTTGGCCCGCGTCGAACCCGATCAGCCGGCGGGCGAGCCTTGCCGCAGACGGATGTCGTCGGCGATCCGACGCCGCGCCGCGTGGCAAACGTCCAGGTCGCCGAAGGTCAGAAAGCCGTGGATGGTGCCCTCGATCACCGCTGTCGTGACGGGCGTCCCGGCGGCGCTCAGCCGTCGCGCATAGGCCAGGCCCTCGTCGCGCAGCGGGTCGTGGTCGGCGACGAGCACATAGGCCGGTGCAAGGCCCGACAGATTCCGGGCGTTGATCGGCGACACCCGCGGATCGCCCGGCTCCGTGCCGCCGGCCGCGAGATACCAGGCCAGGGTCCCGGAGATGGCGTCGCGGCTGAGGAAGAGATCGCCGTCCCCGTGGGCCATGCGCGAGGGATAGGCCTCGTGCGGTCGACTGGCGTCGATCACGGGATAGAGGAGGTACTGGGCCGCCAGGCGCGGGCCGGACTCCCGGGCCTGGTGGGCGACGACCGCCGCCAGGTTCCCGCCCGCGCTGTCGCCCATGACCATGAGCCGGTCCGGGTCGCAGCCCAGGTCGGCGGCGGCGCGCGCCGCCCAGCGCGTCGCCGCCAGGGCATCCTCCAGCCCGGCCGGGAACCCGTGCTCGGGCGCCAGGCGGTAGTCGAGGCTGAGGAAGACCGCCCCGGACAGACGGCACAGGGCCCGCATCATCCCGTCGTAGCAGTCCAGGTCGCCGACCGCCCAACCCCCGCCATGGAAGAAGACGACCAGGGCGGGCGCCGCTTGCGCCGGGGTCTCGGAGCGATACAGCCGCGCGGGCCGGTCGCCGTCGCCGCCCTGGACGGTGATGGCGGTGGCGCGGACGCCGTCCTCGTCCGGAGAGGTTCCGGCGAAGGCCTTGAAGATCGCCGCCGCCTGGGCGCGGGCGGCCACCGCCAGGTCGTCGGCCCCGCGGATGTCCATCTGCCGCGTCATGGCGTTCAGATCCGCGAGCAGGGCCCGCGATTGGGGGTCCAGCATCGTCCGGCTCAGTAGCGCCAGATCACGCGCAGGTCGTAGGTGCGCGGCGCGGCGTAGAAGCCCAGCTGAACCCCGGGGAAGTCGGCCAGGTTGAAGCCCTGGACCCGCACGGCCTCGTCGGTGGCGTTCTGGACCCCGGCGCGGACCTCCCAGACGCCGTCCGTCGATCGGAGCGCGGCGAAGGCGTTGACCAGGGTGTAGGCCTCCTGGCGCAGGACGGGCGAGTCCGTGATCTCGGTGGCGATCTCGCTGCGGTATCCGGCGTCGCCGTGCAGGACCAGGGTCAGGCCGTTCTCCAGCGGCTGCTCCCAGGTCGCGGCCAGGCTGGCGTTGACCTCGGGGCTGTTGACCAGGGCCCGGTCGCTGACGTCGGTGGCGACGCCGCCGACCAGGATGTCGAACTCGTCGTACTGGGCGTCCAGCAGGCCCAGGGAGGCGTTGATCGACAGCTGGTCGGTCGGCCGGGCCGCAAGCTCGAACTCCAGCCCCTGGATGGTCGCCGCCGCCGCATTGGTGAACAGGCTGACGAAGACGCCGGTGACCGGATCGGAGCCGAAGCTGGTCACCTGGATGTCGGTATAGTCATTGTAGAAATAGGCGGCGTTGAAGATCAGACGTCCGTCCAGGCCGGTGATCTTGGCCCCGGCCTCATAGCTCCAGACGAATTCCGGCCGGAAGGGCTCGAAGGCGAAGTCGTTGGTCGCACGCCCGTCGAAGCCGCCGCTCTTGAAGCCGCGCGAGGCCGAGGCATACAGCAGCACGTCGTCGTTGGGCGTGTAGGCCAGCGAGACCTTGGGGGTGAAGGCGTCGAAATCCTCATCGCCGCGGATCGGCGTGCCCGCCACCCCCTGACCGGCTAGGAAGGGCGGGGCGTTGTCGATCACCGACACGGTCGGATCAAAGAAGTTCTCGAACCGCCGCGTCGAGGATTTTTCCTCTGTGGTGTAGCGCAGACCCGCGCCGATCGAGAACCGCTCGGTCAGATCATAGGACACGTCGGCGAAGACGGCCCACGACTCCGTTTCCTGGCGCGTATCCGCAAGGCTGGATGTCTGGAAGCCGAATACGGTGACCGGGAAGCCGAAGATGGTCGCCCCGCCGTTATCCACGCCCGAGAACGAAAGGTCGTCGTCCTTGAAGTAATAGAGGCCCGCGGTCCCGGTGAACCGCCCGCCCGCGTCATAGCTGGCGCGGAATTCCTGGCTGAACTGGCTCTGGTCCTGCAAGAGCAGGATGTCCAGGATCGGCAGGGGCGAGCCGTCCGTGTCCAGGTTCAGGTCGAAATCCATCTCGCGATAGGCGGTGATCGATTCTAGCGTCAGCGCATCGGACAGGTCGTAGCGCACCGTGACCGAGGCGCCGTATCCAGTCAGGTCCGACAGGCCGTTGGCGTTGACGTCGACCTCATAGGGGTCGGTCGCGGCCGGGAAGGTGACGAGCGTCCCGTCCGTCAGGGCTCCGACGAGGGCGGTCTCGCGCACAGGACTGCGCGAGGTGTCCGGACGGTCGCGCTTGGCGTCCAGGCTGAACAGGACCTGCAGCCGGTCGGTGGGCGTCCAGTCCAGGGCGATGCGGCCGGCCAGGCTGTTCTGGTCGCCGTCGTCCCGGCCGTCGATCGTGTTCTCGGCGTACCCCTCGCGCTCGGACCAGGCGAAGGCGATCTTGCCGTTCAGGACGCCGTCGATCAGCGGCCCGCCGAGCCGTCCCTTCAGGATGCGGGCGTCGAAGTTGCCGATCCCCGCTTCCAGATAGGCCTCGGGTGTGGCCGGTGGCGGGGAGGAGACGAACTTGACGGCGCCGCCGATGGTGTTGCGGCCATAGAGCGTCCCCTGGGGCCCGCGCAGGACCTCGATGCGATCGACGTCGAACAGCTCCAGGAAGGCGGCCTGGGAGCGGGCAATGAAGACGTCGTCGACATAGATGCCCACGCCCGGATCGGCGAAGGCGAGGGAATCGTTCTGGCCCACACCGCGCAGATAGACGACGGCATTGGCCCCGTCGCCCCGGTCCAGATAGAGGTTCGGCACCGAATACTGGATGCCCGAGATGTCGTCGGCCTGAAGGTCCGACAGCCGCTCCTCGCTGAAGGCCGAGACGGCGACCGGCACGTCCTGCAGCGATTCCGCCCGGCGCCGGGCCGTCACCACGATCTCGTCCAGCCGGGTCTCGCCGGCCTGGGTCGGGACCGCCTCCTGGGCCTGGACCCCGGTCGCCGTGCTCAGCGCCGCCAGGGACGCGGCTCCCAGCAGGAACGCTCGGCCCCAGCCTGAGGCGCGCCCCGCGCGCGGATGTCCCTTGGTGATCGTCATGGTTCCCGTCCCTCTGTCTCGACCGCCGATCTCAGTCGGCGTTGCTTCAGGACGATGCGAGCGCGCGCGCCTTCGGTCTATGACCGCCGCGTTCAATCCTTCAGGACATATTCGCTCACAGCAGGACGCCAGCGCGCGGGTGTCACCCCGTTCCAGGCCTTGAAGGCGCGGGCGAAGCTGCGGCTATCGGAGAAGCCCAGGGTCTCGGCCACGTCGCTCGGATGGCGGTGAGCTGCCAGCATCTGCCTGGCCCGGTCGTTCAGACCCTGGGCGCGCAGCTGGCGAAAGCCGGTTCCAGCCTCGGTCAGGCGTCGGCGAAGCGTGGCGACGCTGACGCCGAGGCGCAGGGCCACCTCGGCCTGGTCGTCGATGCCGGCCGCGATAACGTCGGCGACCCGGCCGATGAAGTCGGTCGTATCGGCGGCCTGTTCCCGCTCCAGGATCATCGCCTCTACGGCCGCATAGACGTCGACGGCGCGTCCCTTGCTCTGGGCCAGGGCGACGGGCATCTCGGCGGTGTCGAGGTCGTACTCCAACAGATAGACCGACCCGCCCGTCTTCACCGTCGTCGTCCAGAACGACAGAAATCCGTCGAACGCGGTGCGCCGCGGCCGGCGCGTCCTCACGGTTTTCAGCTTGGAGCTCAGGTTCCGACCGGCCGCCAGGGACAGCATGGCGTGGAGGAAGATCAGAACCCCCTCCATCGTCGCATAGGCCGCCGGCGAGTTCGCGGGAAAGGCGTAGGGAAAGTCCCGGTCGTCGATGACATAGACCAGGCTGTGACGGCGGTGCTCGACGCGATTGAAATGCCCGCCGTGGACCACATTGTAGGCGCGCGCTATCCGCTTCATGGCCTCGTGCACGTCTCCGGCGTCGGCCAGGGTCTCGACGACGAAATCGGTCGTCCCGATCGCAAGGGGCCGCAGCGAGAGGTGACAGGTCTCGTCGCCCGCCTTCAGCGAAAGTCTCTGCAGCAGTCGAAAATGCTCCACCAGCGGCAGGGGGCCCGTCGGGGCGGCCAAGTCCGGCGCGTTGGCGAACCGCCAGAGCGGGGCCACATCCCCGCTTTCAACGGTCAGGCGAACAGGATCGACGAGCGCGGCGGCCATGGGAGTGACGCTCTCAACTTCGGACCGGCGATGCAATGGGTCGCCGATGCCAGGACACCGCGCGTGCGGCAGACCGGGGCTCTCTTCGCCGAAGCTCCCTGCGATGTTTGCGGTGATAGGGAGCCGTATTCACCGCAAAGGCTGGGGCCAAACCGCACGCAATCCGCTGTACATCACGCGGAGGTGCTGGCGTCCCATCGCGCCTGCATCTGGTCGGGTGATAGCGGCTCAATCGTCTCGGACAGCATCCAGCGGTGCCCGAAGGGGTCGAGGAGAAGCGCGCTGCGCTCGCCGAAGGTCTGGTCCGCCGGCGCGCGCAGGACAAGCGCGCCCGCCTCGGCGGCGCGGGCGACATCGGCATCGACCGTGGTGGTGGACAGATGAAGGGTGACCGCCGAGCCGCCGATGGTATCGGGGCCCAAGGCCCCGAAGTCCGGATACTCATCGGCCAGCATGAAGAGGCAGTCGTCGATCCTCAGCTCGGCATGGCCGATCCGGCCGTCCGCAGGATCGGTCAGGCGAAAAAGCTCAACGGCGCCGAAGGCCGACTGGTAGAAACCGATCGCCGCCTGGGCGTCCCGGGTCACCAGATAGGGACTGAGCGTTCTGGTCATCCGACCCTCGTTTGCAAACCACATCCTGATACGTTACGGCGCGTAAAGAAATGAGCCAGACCGAGTCAAGGCCCCGAGGACGTCCGCCGAGCGCCGCCGCGCGCCTGCGCGCCCTTTCGGCCGCCCGCGAGATCCTCATGACCCAGGGCTTCGGCCGGGTCACGATCGATGCGGTCTCGGCCCGCTCGGGGGTGGGAAAGCCGACCCTCTATCGCCATTGGGCCAATGCCAGTGAACTCGCGATGGCGGCCCTGATGGAAGACCACGCCGAGGCCCCGGGCGCGGCGACAGGGACGCTGGAGGAGGGGCTGGCCCATCACCTCCGGGCGATCGTCCAGGCTTTCGGCACGACCCGCGGCCGCCAGATTGGACTGGCGATGGCCGCCGCCGATCCGGAAAGCGAGATGACCCGGGCCTTTCGCAACAGGGTGGTTCTTTCCGGACGCGAAGCCGGTCGACAGCTCATCGCCACCGCCGTGAGCCGGGGCGAGTTGGAGCAACCCGAGGACATCGAACGCCTTCTCGACATGATCTACGCCCCGATCTTCTACCGGCTGCTCGTCCGTCACGGGCCCCTGGACGCCGCTTTCGCCGAGGGTCTGGCGGCCGGTGCCATGGCGCTTCTCCGGTCGTCCCGCACATCCGCCTTGAATAATTAGATTACGTTCCGTATCGTAAATCCCAGAACCGGCTCCGGATCGATCTCCGGCGCTCAAGGACGACCTGGGAGTTCGGTCATGACCGTCACAGCCGACAGACGCGACCTGATCCTTCTCGAAGCCGGGGAGGGACGACGATACGAAATGGGCGGGATGACCGCCGTGTTCAAAGCCGACGAGGTGGAAACCGGTTGCGGCTATTCCGTCTCGGAATGGCTTCTCGCGCCGGGGTTCGAGGGCGGAGGCGCCCACAGCCACACCGCCAATGACGAGATTTTCTATGTGGTGGAGGGCAAGCCGGACATCCTCATCGACAGGATCTGGCAGACCGTTCTCCCCGGTACCTTCGTCCGGATTCCCGGAGGCGTCGACCACGATTTCCGCAACCGGTCCAGGGCCCCCGCGAAACTCCTCAACCTCTTTATTCCCGGAGGATTCGAGCGCGAGATGCCCGCGATCGTCTCCTGGTTCCAGACCCAGGCCGGACCCTGATCGCGCAACCCTCGCACGCCGGCCCAGCCGCCCCGCGCCGATCCCCGCGTCGTCGTCAGAAGGGCTCCCGCCCCGCCTTTGCCAGGGTCCCTCCGGGGACTCCGAACCAATCCCACTCACCGGAACCCCAGAAAGGACACCCGTGTTCGCAACCACCCGCATCGGCGCCGTCTGCGTCTACGTCAGCGATATCGCCAGGACCCGGGCCTTCTATGGCGAGGTCCTGGGGCTGCCGATCCAAAGCATGGGAGACGATGACTCCGGCAACGACTGGCTCCAGGCGGAGACCGCCGGCGGGGTCGAAATGCTGTTCTTCAAGCAGCCGGCCGCTCCAGGTGGCTCGCCTGTGATCATCTTCGACCTGAAGACGGGCGACATCGCCGCTGTGATCGACGCACTCGAGGCCCGGGGAACGGAGATCCTGTCGCCCGTGAGCGAAGCGCCGGGCGGCTGGTCGGCGGAGTTCGCCGATCCGGACGGACACATCCTTTCGGTCTTCCAGGCGGCGGGCCTCCGCCCCGCCTGATCCCTCCCGCCCGGCCCGGCCCAACCGCCCTTCGCCCAAGCCCAGGACGCCCCCATGCCAGACATCGCCTCCCATCCCATCCACCTCGGCCCTGGCGGCACAGCCGTCGTCCAGTCTCCGATCGACGGGCCGGACTGGTATCTGGCCTATGCCGCACGCCATCTCGCCGACGGGGCCGAGGGATGGCTGGTGGCGCAGCATGGGTTCGACCGAAGCTGGGCTCAGTGGGAGGTACACCCGCACGGTGCCGAGATCGTGCTGTGCCTGAGCGGACGGCTGACGCTGATCCAGCAGGCAGAAGGGACCGATCCTGTCCGTGTCGAGCTCCGCGCCGGCGGTTATGCGATCAATGCCCCGGGCGTCTGGCACACAGCAGACCTGGCGGAGGGCGAAACGGCCGTCTGCCTCTTCATCACCCCCGGTGCCGGAACCGATCATCGGCCGCGCTAGGACCCGTCCCTCGACGTCGCACCCGCCCGGGCCCCGCACGGTCGGCCGTCTCCGCATGCGGAACCCGCGCCGTGGACGGGACCGGTTCGCGGAACGCCGGCCACGTCCCCTGGAGGCCCTTGTGAACGCTCCCCCCGAAACCCCGTCTCCAGTCGAGCTGCGGCCGGTGCCAGGCTCCGGCGGCCGGACGCGGTCCGGAAGCGCCCGCATCGACGCCATCGATGCCCTGCGCGGTCTGGTGATCGCCCTGATGGTGCTGGACCACACCCGTGACTTTTTTCACCGAACCGCCTTCACCGCCGATCCCCTGGCGCTGGATTCCGGCGATCCAGTCCTCTTCCTGACCCGCTGGATCACCCATCTGTGCGCCCCGACCTTCGTCTTTCTGGCCGGGCTTTCGGTCTGGCTGCAGAAGGCCAGTGGCAAGACCCCCGCCGAGCTGTCACGCTTTCTCCTGACCCGAGGACTCTGGCTCATCATCCTGGAGTTCACCGTGATCGGCCTTGGCTTCAACTTCGGCTGGTGGCTCTTTGCCCAGGTCATCTGGGCGATCGGACTGGGTCTGATTCTGCTCGCCGGCCTTCACAGACTTCCGCCTTTTTCTCTGGCCGCCCTCGGGCTGGTGATTCTCGTCGGCCAGGGCGTGCTGGCCTCTGTGCCTGCCACCGCCTTTGGGGTCGCCGAGCCCCTCTGGCGGATGCTGGCCATTCCGGGACCGGCGTCGACGGCATTGGGCTTCCTGCTGGTCGCCTATCCTGCAATCCCCTGGCTGGGGATCGTGCTCCTGGGGTACGGCCTTGGCGGCGCGCTCACCGACGCCCGGGGTCTGAAGAAGAGACGGGTGCTGCTGACGGCTGGCGGCTGCATTCTTGTGTTCGCGATCGGGCGTGGCCTCAACCTCGATGGCTTCGACCCGCGACCCTGGACCGTCCAGGACAGTCCCTTGTGGACCCTCTTTGCCGTGATCAACACCAGCAAATATCCGCCCTCAGCGGCCTATGGGCTCATCACGCTGGGCCTGGCTCTGCTGCTGCTCGCGGGCCTGGACCGCTGGGGCCATCGCGTCGCTGCGGGCCTGCGGGTGCTGGGCCGCACCTCCCTGTTCACCTATTTAATCCACATCTGGCTCGCCCATGGCCTGGCGCTCGCCGTCGGCGTGGCGACGGGCGTCCCGGCCTCGGCCTTCCTCAACACAATCAGCGATCCAGGCCGGCTAATCGCCCAGGGCTGGGGCTTTGGGCACCTCGGGGTCTATGTGGCCTGGGCGGTCGTCATGGCGATCCTCTTCCCGCTCTCGCTCTGGTTCGATCGGGTCAAACGCGACCGGCGCGACCGGTGGCTCGGATACCTCTGAGGGCTTGGGCTGATGAAGACGGACGGAAGGGCGCGTTGAGGTTGGGCCTCAATCGGAGGCGTGGCCCAATCGGCGCTCGACCCCTGCGATCCAGGCCTCCAGGCCGAACGCTAGGGACGCGGCCGGGGAGGAGGGGGCCTTCTCCTGTTCGCCGACGGCGGTCCCGACCCGGGTGGCGAGAGGATAGCGTTTTTCCAGGCCGAGGGCCTCGAGATGGGGCCTGCGCGCGTTCCACCACTCCATGTCATCCACGTCGCCGCGCCTGAGCGAAGCGTCGGCATCGATCGCCGTCGCCGCGCAGCCGCGGACCAGGGCAAGCAGGGAGCCCAGGGCCTGATCCATCTCGGGGTCGGTCAGTCCCAGCCCCTCGAAGGCCGCCAGCTCGAGATCGTATTTGAGCATGACACCGGGCCCGAGGACGGGACGGTAGGCTTCGAGCTGCAACATCCAGGGGTGGCGCAAAAAGCTGTCCCAATTGGCCCGGGCGACCGTGCGCGCGCGTGACGGCCAAGGAAGGGAGGCCATCGCCTGAGCGAGGCCCTCCGCCGTTTCGGCAGACGCCTCGTCCAGCATGACCTCGAGCAGTTCGGCCTTTCCGGGCACCTGATTGTACAGGCTCATGGCCGAGACCCCGAGCCGTTCGGCGACGGCCCGCATGGTGACGCCACCCAACCCGGCCTCGTCGGCCAGCACCATTCCGACCCGGGCGATGTCGCGGGCGGATCGGCCGGGACTCGGACCCGGCCGACCGGGCTCGGAAACCCCCCAGAGGCGCCGGAACTCGGCCCGCGCCTGGGCCGCCTGATCGATCGAACGGGGCATATCTATTTACACTGTATATGAATCATGAGAAATAGGTTTACACTGTAAGGAGATCGTCATGATGCCGCAACGCCCGGCCCCCGCGCCGGACTCTCTGGACGTGGAGACGCTCGCACGCGACATCCAGCGTCTGGTCGATGATCGACTGGCGGCCACCCTGCCGTCACGCCAGGCCGAATTCGACGACCGGTTCGCCCGAGACGGGGACATGGCCTATGGCGCGTTGAACACGGAGCTGTTCCAGCCGGTCCGGGCCCTGCTGAAGACACGCGGCCTGTGGGCCCGGCCCCGGCTTCCGGGCGATTTCCAGGAGAGCCGGGAGTGGGGCAATGCCGATGAGACCCACCAGCAACGCTGGATGTGGTCCTTCCTGTCTGCGTCCGATGGGCCTGTGCTGGGTGCCATCGCGGTCGGATCCCATCATGATCACACCCGGTTCCGCCTGCCGCGTTCGCCCGAGGTCGTCGGGCTCTCGGCCGTCACCCCTTCGGCGCTTATCGCAGAGATGGGGACGCGCTTTCCGGCGTTCGTTCAGGCCCCGAGCTTCCGGGATTGGTATCGGGCCTATCTCAAGCCGATGACGACCTGACGCTGTTCTTCCGACCGAGCCGACCTCAGCTTATGGAGGTGGGGCCTGTGCGGCCTGTGAACCGGGCCAGGTCGACCAGGGTCAGCGCCGTGGCCGCCAGGGGGGCGAGGAGCTGGACTGGGTCAGCGTGGAGCGCTCTGCCTGGTGGCGCGTAGCGTTCGATATAGACCCGAAGGGCCGCGCCCGAAGAGCCGGTGCCCGACAGCCGGTAGGTGATACGGGCGTCGTCTGAGAGGGAGATCCGCACCCCGGCGTCGGCCATCCGGTCGCCGGAGACCGGATCGACATAGTCCAGCACCGTGACGCTTTCGACGGACGGGTCCCGGGCGCGCAGGGTCTCGGCGTCGGTGGCGGCCAGGGCCGTGATCATCGCCTCGGCCTGGGCCGGGTCGAGGCCGTCGACGTCGAGACGCTGGTAATGGTCCCGCCCGAAGGTCTCCCAGTGGGCCTTGAGGAGGGCCTCGGCCGATTGTCGGCGCGCGGCCAGGATATTGAGCCAGCACAGCACCGCCCACAGGCCGTCCTTTTCGCGGACGTGATCCGAGCCGGTCCCGAAACTCTCCTCGCCGCAGAGCTGGATCCGGCCCGCTTCAAGCAGGGTGGCGAACCATTTCCAGCCGGTCGGCGTCTCCACCCGGGGCGTGCCATTGGCCTGGGAGACGCGGTCCAGGGCCCGGCTGGTCGGCATCGAACGGGCCGCGGTGATCGGCAGCCGGTCGGCGAAGGCCGGGAGACAGTCGGCATTGGCGGCGATGACGGCCAGGCTGTCGCCCGGAGAGACCATCCGGCCGGGGGCCAGGATCATGTTGCGGTCGCCGTCGCCATCGGAGGCGGCGGCGAGATCGAGCGGGTGCGAGCTCCACATCCGGGTCGTCAGATGATGCAGATGGTCGAGATGGGGATCGGGCGGCTCGCCCCCGAAGTCGGGCAGGGGCTCACCGCGGAGCACCGTGCCGGCCGGGGCCCCCAGCCGTCGCTCGAACAGTTCGACCGCATAGGGTCCGGTGACCGCGTTCATGGCGTCGAAGGCGAAACGGAAGCCGCCCTGGAACAGCCCCCGGATGGCGTCGAAATCGAACAGGGTCTCGAGCAGGTCGAGATAGGGACCGACCGGATCGACGATCTCCACCCCGCCGGAGCCGAGCGCCCGCGCTCCGAGCCGGGAGAGGTCCAGCGGCAGGCCCTCGACCAGGCTGTAGCGGTCCAGGCTTTGCGTGATCTCATGGATCCGGTCGCCCATGGCCTGGGGAGCGGGGCCCCCGGTGCGGGTGTTGTATTTGACGCCGAAGTCGCCGTCGGGACCCCCGGCGTTGTGGCTGGCCGACAGGATGACGCCGCCCCAGGCCCCGAGCCGCCGGATGGCCTCCGACACCGCCGGGGTCGAGAACAGGGCATCCTGGCCGATCACCACGCGGGCGTAGCCATTGGCGAGGGCGATCCGCGCCGTGATCTCGGCCGCCTCGGGGCTGAAGAACCGGCCGTCCCCCCCGACCACCAGGGTGGCCCCCGGCGGGGGCGGATCGGCCAGGAAGACGGCCTGGACGAAGCTCTCCAGATAATGGGGCCTGCGGAACTCGGAGGTGCGCTTGCGCAGGCCCGAGGTGCCGGGCTTCTGGTCCTGGAAGGGTGTGAACGCGCGGGTCTCGATCGACATCGACGGCTCTTTCCTCGCGCGGCACCGGGACGACGGTCGGACCCGTCGCAGTCGATGCGGCCAACACCCAGGGACCCTTGAACGCCTATCACAGGCGCCGTGGCCATCAAGGGGCGGTCTCGTCCTGTCGTGCCTGGGCCCATGCGCCAGGCTCAGGTGGTCGGCAGGGGTCAGCGGTCGGCCGTGCCCAGGATCGAGCCCCAGCTGCGGCCCCGCAGGTAGCGCTGGTCCACCACCAGGACAGCGAAGGCGAGGACCACCAAAGGGATCAGCAGGATGGAGCCGAGCCATCGGGCGACGGTGGCCGTGGCGTCGAGGATCGAGCCGACGCGGCCCGAGCCGTTCGGCCAGGACGCGGCGCTCAGCATCGCGCCCTGGCCCCGTTGTGAATCACCCATGTCGTCCCCCAGCGAGACCAGTGTTGCGCTCAAGCCTGGGCGCCACAAGGGGAGGTCACCTGCGGCGGGAATCGCTCGCCTCGCGAGAGATGGGCCCGGCCTGAGGCAGGGCTGGTCGCCGGCGTCCGCGCGCGGGTTCGGCGGCTGCTGGTCCGGTCCCCGCGCCGATCGTCGCCCCGGCCCGTCCCGGCTTGAGCCCGGACCCCGGCGACGGGCATAAGGCGGGATGACCCTCGAGATCGTTCCGCTGCAGCCGCTCGAGAGGGGCTACCTCCGGGTGCTCAGGATCCGCGCCGCGATCGGCTGGCTGGTCCTGTGGGGGGTCCTCACCGGGGTGGACGGTGTCCTGCACGCGCGGCTCGGCCTCCCGTTCGGCTGGGTCAGCGGTCCGGTCCCGGCCCTGGCCGTCGGGTCGGTCGTCCTCCTGGTCCCCCGCCGCTGGCGTCGCTGGGGCTATGCCTTCACCGACCGGGAACTGCACGTCGCCCAGGGCTGGCTCGTCCGGACCCACACCGTGGTCCCGGTCTCGCGGGTCCAGCACATCGACGTCAGCCAGGGGCCGCTTGAGCGCAGCGCGGGGGTGGCGACGCTCAGCCTCCACACCGCCGGGACCGAGGGCAGTCTGGTGCGTCTGCCCGGCATCCGCCGCGAACGCGCCGAAGACATCCGCGACGCGATCCGGAGCCGGATCGGGGACACCCCCTGGTGACCGACCCGCCGGTCGCTTTACCCGCAGAGGCTCCGGGACCCCGTCGGCTGGATCCCCGCACCATATTGGTCCGGGCCTTGCCGGGCCTGCCGTCGGCCATCTTCGCCGTGCCGGTCGTGCTGACGGCGGTGCGGGGCGGGGCTTCGACCGTCGCCGTCGTGGGGACGATCCTGACCCTGATCCTGGGTGTCATCGTGGGGGTCAGCTGGCTCCGCTGGTCCCGGTTCACCTATGAGGTCCGGCCCGATCAACTGTTGATCTCCCAGGGGCTCTTTCAGCGGACCCGACGCTCGATCCCCGTCGAACGCATTCAGGACGTCTCGATCAACCGCACCCTGCTGGCGCGTCTGATCGGCCTGGCGGAGGTCCGCATCGAAACCGGGGGTGGGGACAAGGACGAGGGGCGGCTGGACAGCGTCAGCCTGGCCGAGGCCCACCGGCTTCGCGCCCTGCTGCGGGGGCTGGGCCGTGGGGAGGCGACGGAGAGCTCCGTTGAGACGGCGGATCACGACCTGAGCGAACCGGTCCTCTATCGGCTGGGCGTCGCACGGCTCCTGTATTTCGGGGTGTTCAACTTCTCCCTGCTCTGGATCGCGGCGATCCTGGCGGCCGGGCAGTACGCCGGCCAGGGGCTGGGGCTCGATTGGGAGCGCTGGTCGGAGGTCCTGGGTCTGGTCGAGCGGGAGGTGGCCGCCCGCGCCAGCCTGGGGCTTTTCCTGGGCGTGACCGGGTCCGTCCTGGCCCTGGGCCTCCTCGCGGGGGTCGGTCGCACCATCCTGCGCTTCTACGACTTCCGCCTGTCGTTCGCGGAGGGCCGTTTCCGCTACAGCCGGGGTCTGCTGACCCGCGCCGAGATCGTGGTGGCCCAAAGGCAGATCCAACTCGGTCTCGTCGAGAGAGGGGGGCTGAGCGGTCGGCTCGGCTGGTGCGCCTTCAAGGTCCAGACCCTGGGGGGAAGCGACCATGTCTCGGGCCGCCAGGAACTGGTCCCCTTCGCAAGGCCTTGGCAGATTGAGCCCCTCGTCGCCCTGGCCGGCCTGCCGCCCTTTGAGCCCGCCGGATTGACGAGGGTGTCCGGCTGGCACACCGAACGCGGCCTGATCGGTTTCGTGGCCGTGCCGGCCGTGGTTCTGGTGGGAGCGGCCTTGATGACTCCGCTCGTCGGGCTTCTCGGCGTTTTCCTGTTGGTGCCGCTGATCGTGGCCCTGTCGCGTCAGCGGTGTCACCGCTACGGCCTGGCCGAGACCAGCCTGCAGGTGACGCGGGGCGTCCTGAAGCAGCGTGACTGGACGGTCCCCTTTGGGAATATCCAGTCCGTCACCCTCCGCCGGGGCCCCTTGCAGCGCGCGATGGGGATCGCCTCGGTCCGGATCGACACGGCGGGCGGGAGCGGCCTCAACGGGCCCCATATCCATGATCTTGAGGCGGGGAGGGCGAGGGCCCTGGTGGCCGCGCTGATCGAATGCGTGGACCGTGCCCGAGCCGGTCCGGAGTGAGCCGGACCGGTGGAGGGATCCCGCGAGCGCTGGCTTGTGCCGGGGAGGGATGACCGGTCGCTGCGCGGCGCCTAGACTGGTCGCGACCCGGGTGCGCGCCGTTATGTCCAGGCTTCGGCTAAAGGCGGCGCGGACGTCTCAAGCGTCACTCACCGCCCGGCGTCACCTGGGGCACCCGACCCCGGGACTTGCAATCGCGCGCGCCATGATTCACGCTTCACGTGCGCCTTCGCGGGCGCCGGGGCGTGAGACCCCCGCTTGAGACGATCCATTCCAGCCGGTCCGCCGCGACCGTCCGTGCGCCTTCGGCCGCCGTTCTCTGACGGTGCTGTCGGTCCGTTCGCCTGCGCCAAGCGCGAGGTCTCGCCTCCGGCCGCCGTTACCGGGCGTGTCCGACCCATGAGGCTTTCGCGTGCCCGATCCCGCCCGCTCTCTGCCGCCCGCCGCCGACGCCCCTGCGGCCACCGAGACCCTCTACCGGGCGCATTCCGGTTGGCTGCTGCGACGCCTGCGCCGGCGCTTCGGGGTCGAGGTGGCCGAAGAGCTGGTCCAGGACGTCTGGCTGCGCCTGCTCGGGCGGCCGGGCGGCGGGGCCATCCGCAGTCCCCGGGCCTTTCTGCTGACGGTGGCGGCGCGCCTGTCGATGGACCAGGCCCGCCGCGCGCGGCCCGAGACGCGCGAGCGGGACGACGAGATCGACGGCGGCCAGGCCGACCAGGCCGAGCGGCTCCTGCTCAAACAGATCGTCCGCGAGATGCCGCCCCCCCTTCGGGACGTCTTTCTCTTGTCTCGGTTCGAGGGTCTGACCTATGAGTCCATCGCCGAGCGCCTCGGCGTCTCCGTCAAGACGGTCGAATGGCGGATGTCCAAGGCGCTGGCGCATTGCGCGGCGCGACTGCGCGACTGAAGGCGACCGGCCATGGCCAGAACGGATGACGCGCGGCGCGAGCGCGAGGCGGCCGACTGGTTCGCCCGGCTGAACCGCCGCACCCTGTCCATGCAGGACCTCGAACGCTTCAAGGCCTGGCGGGCCGATCCCGACTGCCGCGCCGCCTATGGCCGGATCGAGGGCCTCTGGCGTGACAGCCAGGCCCTGGCCGGGGACCCCGACATCGCCGCCCTGCGCGAGACCGTGCCGGATCGCCGGCGGTCGAGCCCCGGCCGACGACAGGTCCTGTGGACCGGCGCGGCGCTCGCCGGTGTCGTGGCGGCCTGCGGGCTCGGCCTCGTCCTGCTGGACCGCCCGACCGTCTTCGTCACCGGGGTGGGCGAGACCCGCACCCTTCGCCTCGCCGACGGCTCGCGGCTCAGCCTGGACACCGACAGCCGGGTGGAGGTTCACCTCGAGGACGACCGTCGCCGCCTCGTCCTCAGCCGCGGCCAGGCCCTGTTCGACGTCGCCCCCGACCCGGCCCGGCCGTTCATCGTGCGCGCCGGCGATCTGTCGGTGCGGGCGCTCGGCACCCGCTTCGACGTCCGCGTCCTGGAGAGCGGCGCCCGCGTGACCCTGGTCGAGGGGCGGGTGAGGATCGATGACGCCGCCGCGCGACGCTGGACCCTCGCGCCCGGGGAACGGCTCGAGGCCGCCGGGTCTTCGGCCGTCCCGGTCGTGGAGCGGCTGGAGCCCGCGGCGATGGTCGCGGCGACCAGCTGGACCACGGGCCGCCTCCTGTTCGAGGCGACCCCGCTCTCCGAGGCCGTGGCCGAGATCAACCGCTATGCCCGCGACCCCATCCGCCTGGCCGCCCCGGGGTTCGAGACCCGCCCGCTCAGCGGCAGCTTCGACACGGGCGATCCGGCGGCCTTCGCCGAGGCGGTGGCGGCCATCTACGGCCTGAGGCTGGCGCGGACCGAGACCGGCCTGGAGCTCCGGCCGCCCGCCTGATCCGACTTTTTTACGACGAACCGTCAGGGTGAGGTGGGGTTTTCCGCGTCCCCCCTGCAAAGGGCGCATTCCGCGCCCTAGGTTGCAGGGGGTGAGGATGTACAGTCACGGGATGTGGGTGAGCGCGGCGGCGCTGATGTCGGCCACGACGGTTCTGGTCGCGGGTCCGGCCGCCTCGGCCCAGGCCGAGATCGATTTCGTGATCCCCTCCGGACCGCTCGAGGCGGGCCTGAGGCTCCTGGCCGAACAGTCGGGCGAGCGGGTCCTCTATGACGCCGCCCTGGTGTCGGGCCGGTCGGCGCCGGCGGTGTCGGGGCGGATGACGACCGACGCGGCGATCGCCCGGCTCCTGGCCGGCAGCGGACTGCGGCCGGAGCGCACCGCCGCCAATGTCCTGATCGTCCGCGCCGAGCGGGCCGCGGGCTCCGATGCCGCCAGCGTTCTCGACGAGGTGGTGGTGACCGGCTCGCTGATCCGCGGCATCAGCGACGGACCCTCGCCCGTGGTCGTGGTCAGCCGCGATGAGCTCGACCGCGACGGGCGCGCCAGCGTCGCCGAGGCCCTGGCCGCTCTGCCCCAGGCCTTCGGGGGCACCGGCAATGAGGAGACCACCCAGAACGGCGCCGACCGCTCGGCGACCAACGGCGCCTTCAGCTCGGGCATCAATCTGCGGGGCCTGGGGGCGGATGCGACCCTGGTCCTCGTCAACGGTCGCCGGATCGCGGGCTCGGGCGCCAAGGGCGACCTGGCCGACGTCTCCGGCATCCCGACCAATGCCGTCGACCGCATCGAGGTCCTGCTGGACGGGGCCTCGGCCCTCTACGGGTCCGACGCCGTGGGCGGGGTGGTCAACATCATCCTCAACCGCCGCTTCGACGGGGCCGAGACCCGCCTCCGGCTCGGCCAGACCACCGACGGCCCGGCCGGCGAGTACGGCGTGGCCCAGAGCGTCGGACGGCGCTGGTCCGGCGGGGGCGGCTTTCTCTCCTGGGACTATCTGCAGCGCGAGGCCCTGCCGGCCTCGGCCCGGGCCCAGGCCGCGACTGCGGATCTCTCCGGTCTGGGCGGGACCGACCGGCGGACGATCTATGGGGCCCCGGGCAATCTCGTGCGCTTCGACGCCGCCACCCAGAGCCTCGTCCCCACCTTCGCGATCCGGCCGCGGAGCGGATCCAGCGCCGTCTCGGCGGCGGACTTCGTCGCCGGAGCGGTCAACCTCCAGAACCAGAGGTCGGGGGTCAACGTCCTGCCGCGCCAGACCCGCGACGGCGTCTATGCCGCCTTCGACCAGGCCCTGGGCGACCGGCTGGTCGTGACCGGGGATGTTCGCTACGGCGACCGCCGCTACGAGACCACGGCGGCCCCGTCGCTGTCCCTAATCACCGTGGACGGGCGCAATCCCTTCTATGTCTCGCCCACCGGAGCGGCCTCGCACCAGATCGCCTACAGTTTCGCAGGGGATCTGGGCAATCCGGCGCTGTCCGGCCGGGCCGAGAGCCTGGGCCTGTCGCTCGGCGGCGAATACCGGCTCGGCGGGGACTGGGTGCTCGACGCCTATGTCGCCTATGCCGAGGCGCAGGATTCCGGCCGGATCACCAACCAGGTCAACACCGCACGGCTGCGCGAGGCCCTGGGCACGGCGGCGGACAGCCCGCTCACGCCGTTCAGCCCGGCCCGCGACGGCTTCTTCAACCCCTTCGGCGACGGCAGCGCCAATACCACCACTGTGCTGGATTTCGTGGGCGGAGGCTACAGCGCCAACCGCTACGAGACCGAGAGCCGCAGCCTGACGCTCCAGGCCGACGGCAGCCTGTTCGACCTGCCGGCCGGGGCGGTGCGTCTCGCGCTCGGAGGGACGGTGCGGATCGAGGCCTTCCAGACCGCCTTCACCAACTTCACCTCCGCCCTGACGGAGACGGTCCGGGTCAGCGCCCCCTCCGACCGGCAGATCGACGCAGTCTTCGCCGAGGCCCGGGTTCCGCTGTTCGGCGGTAACCTGCGCCGCCCGGGGCTGGAACGGCTCGAACTGTCCCTGGCGGTGCGGGCCGAGCGCTATGACGACATCGGCTCCACGACCAACCCCAAGCTGGGCATCCTGTGGTCGCCCGCATCCGACTGGATCGTGCGGGGCGGCTACGGCACCTCCTTCCGCGCTCCCGCCCTGCGCGAGGTCAATGACCCCGCCAGCGCCGGACCGACCCTCCTGCCGGGGCCCACGGGCCAGACCGTCACCCTCATCCAGTATGGGGGCAACCCGGGCCTCGACCCGGAGACCGCCCGGTCGTGGACGGCCGGCCTGGAATATCGCCCCCGGGACCGGCCGGAGGTGGGGGTTTCGCTCAACTGGTTCCGGACGCGCTTCGAGGACCGCATCGGCCAGCCGGCGGCCGAGAGCATCCTGACCGTCCTGAGCGATCCCGCCCTGGTCTCCTTCGTGCGGCGGATCTCGCCCTCGACCGACGCCGGCGACCGGGCCCTGATCCAGGGGCTGCTGGACCTGCCCACCACCGCCTCGGCGACGGCCTTTCCGGCGGAGGCCTATGGGGCCATCGTCGATGCCCGCTACGTCAACACCGCCGAGGTCGAGATCGAGGGCCTGGACCTGTCAGGCCGATACGGCTTCTCGACCGGGGCGGACCTCTGGCGACTGGGGGCCTCGGTCTCCCATCTGCTCCGCTACGACACCCAGGCCACGCCGACAGCCCCGGTCGTCGACGTCCTCGATCGGCCGAACTTTCCGCTCAGCTGGCGGGGCCGGATCACGGGCGACTGGATCCGGGGCGCCTGGAGCGCGCGGCTCGCGGCCGATCTGACCAACGGCTACGAGGACCTGGCCGGCCGGGCCATCGACGGCTGGATCACCACCGACGCCCAGATCCGCTATGCGCCGGAGGGCCCCGGACCCTGGGCGGGGGTGACCGTCGCCCTGTCCGTCCAGAACCTGTTCGACGCCGATCCTCCCTTCTACGACGCCCCCGAAGGGATCGGCTATGACGCGGCCAACGCCTCCCTGCTCGGTCGCTTCGTCTCCCTGCAGGTCACACGCCGATGGTGAGGGCACGGGGAGGGGCCGGGCCCGTCCTCGCGGCCCTCGCGAGCGCGATGCTCGTGGCGCTGTCCGCACCGGCCCAGGCGGAGGGGAGACCCTTCACCGTCGATGATCTGCTGGCGCTCGAGAGCCTGGGCGATGTGCGGCTCTCGCCGGACAGCCGGTTCTTGGTGATCGAACGCGCCGGCCCCTATGACGCGACCGAGCGGTTCGAGCACGACTATTACACCCGTCTTGCGATCACCGACCTCGAGGTGAGGGACCGGGCCGGCGCGCTTCTTCACACTCTCAGGAGCAATGGGTCGCAAGGGTATGATTCCGGACCGTTTTCTCCCGATGGCCGGCATATGGCGGTGTTCCGGCTGTCGCCGGGTCCGCGCTGGCAGCTAGGGGTCCTGGTCCTGGAGACCGGCCAGGTGACCTGGCTCGACGTCACCCCCGACCAGTCCCTCGTCGGACGGTCGGTCGGGTGGCGGGGGGCCGACGAACTGGTGTTCCTGGCGCGGGAGCGGGGGGATCTGCCCATCGTGCTGCGGATGGGCTGGCAGACCCAGGCCCGGACGGCGGAGCGGTGGCGACGCCAGCAGGAGGGGCGCGAGCCCACGGTGACGGCCCTGTTCAGCGGGCCCGCACGGGATCGCCGGCCCCAGGCCGCACCGTCCCGGCTGATGAGCTATCGCCTCGACACCGCGGCGCTCCGGACCTGGGCGACGGGGGAGTTCGTCGACGTCGCCCTGTCGCCGGACGGAGCGCGGGCGGCGGTCCTGGAGAACACTACTGATCTTCAGCCGATCCCGCAGGGCCCCGCCGAGATCGGCACCCCCAACCGTCGGCGCGAGCTCCGGCTGGTGGATCTGGAGACGGGGCGTTTGGGGTCCCCCCTGCCGGATCGGGACCTCGCCTCGCACCTTCTGAGCTGGGCCCCGGATTCGAGCGACCTTCTGGTGTTCGACCGGGCGCCGGGCGCGCCCTTCGACACGGGCCGCCTGACCCGGGTCGGACGCAACGGATCGGCCGCGCCCCTGCCGATGCGCGACGTCCGACCCGTGGTCCTGGAGACGCTCGAGGCCATTCCCTTCGTCCGGGTCGCCTGGCTCGACGACCGGCCGCTGGTCTGGAGCCGGGACGGCGAGGGCAGGGCGACTTGGCGACGGGTCGAGCCGAACGGCGCGGCCGTGGACCTCGGCCTGCCCGCCGATCCTTCGGCGCGCTGGATCTCCGACGAGCCCGGTCTGCTGTTCGTCTCCGGCGACCGCCTCCACCGGGTGACGCGGGCAGGCGTGACCCCGGCGGGCTCCGGGCAGGTCCTGTTTGGGTCGACGAGCCTGGACCAGGGCGGGCGAGGGGCCCGCAATCCCGATACGGCTTCGAGCATCCTCGGCGCGGTCCTGAGGCCCGACGGGCGTCAGTCCGCTCCCCTTGCGGTCGAGGCGGGCGACCCGCTTCTGCCGAACGAAACCCCCCTGGTGGCGGACGCGGCGGGGCTCATCACCCGGCGGACGGACGAGCGCGGCGTGACCGAACTGGTCCTTCGCGGCCCGGGGACCGCCGTCCCCCTGCTGACCCTGAACGCAGGTCTCGCCGGGATCGCCTGGGGTCGGCTCACGTCGGTCGATCATCCGGGCTATGACGGACGGCCCCTCAAGAGCTGGGTCCTGGAGCCCCGGGGGCCCCGGCCGCCCGACGGCTGGCCGGTCGTCGTGACGATCTATCCGCGAAGCGTCTTTCCCGACCCGCCCGCCCGGGCCCTGCCGGGCTCCGCCGCCCATCAGGTCAGTCCCGCCGTCCTCGCGGCCCAGGGTTATGCCGTCCTGTTCGCCAGTTTGCCGACCCATGAGGAGACCCCGGGGCCGGGGCTGGAGGCGCTCGGAAGCGAAGTCTGGGCCATCGTCGAGGCGGCCGCCGCCGCCGGCCTGGTCGATCCGTCTCGCGCGGCCCTGTTCGGCCACAGCTACGGCGGTCACGGCGCCCTTCTGGTCGCCACCCAGACCGACCGGTTCCGTACCGTCATCGCCTCGGCCGGGGCCGCCGACTACGGCACCTTCAGCCGGGCCACACGGCATTTCGCGGCGGTTCCGGAGGACGGCTATCTCCTGGGGCGGGCCGGCTGGCTGGAAGGCGGACAGGGGCGGATGGGGGGACCGGCCTGGTCCGATCCGGCCGCCTATGTCGCCAACAGCCCGTTGTATCTGGTGGATCGGATCCGCACGCCGATCATGCTGATCGAGGGCGAACTGGACCCGGTCGGGGCCGATCCGATGTTCGCCGGCCTCTACCAGCGTGGCGTGGAGGCCGCCTATCTCCACTTCTGGGGCGAGGAACACATCCTCGCCAGCCCGGCCAATATCCGGGCCCTGCACGACCATGTCCTCGCCTGGCTGGATCGACACCTGGACGAAGAGCCCGCCACGATCGAGCGCGCGGCCGGCCGGGCCTCAGAGGGAGGCAACGGGTCGGCGGGCCAGTCGTGACGCCCAGTAGCGCGCCCAGCTCTCCAGCGCGGAGAGGATGAGCAGGACATTGTAGTCGCCGGACCAGATCAAACGGTCCGGGTCGAGCAGGGGGGACAGGGCCTCGGGCGTGAGGATGCCCTGCGCCCTCAGTCGACCGCCTTCGAGCCAGTCCCCCAAAAGGGGGAGGCTGGCCCGGACGGTCAGGCCGTAGAAGGTGCTCATCTCCCCCTTGCCCTGCCGCTGCAGGATGGAGGTCGGCAGCCGGTCGGCGAAGGCGCGCCGGGCGAGGGCCCGGTCCTGGCCACCCGCCGTCGCGACATCGGCCGGAAGGGCCAGCCCGTGCTCGACGACAGGCTGGCTCAGCAGGGGATGCAGCAGATCGACCGCGCGCGCCCTCAGACAGTCGCCGAAGAACAGCTGGCAGTTGACCAGCTGGGCGATCTGGCCGCGTTTGGCCAGAGGCAGGTCCTCCAGCCCGCCCAGCCAGACGTGTCGTTCGGAGCGATCGGCGTAGGGATCCGCCCGGAGCCCGGGCGCGGGCGGCAGGCCCAGACGCTGACGCAGGCCGACGCCCAGGAGCGCCCACAGACTGCTCCGGGTCCAGCGCGCCATCGGCAGGAGAAAGGATGGATCGAGCCCCGAAAGGCCGAGACGGGCGACCCGGTCCGCCACGATCAGGGGCGTGGGGTTCTGGAAGAAGACGGCATCCCCGCCGTGACCGGTCAGCAGGCCGGTCGCCCCGATCCGGCGGGCGAACCCGGCCATGTCGGCGTCATAGGCCGGATCGAGACCCTGAAGCGCCGGGCGCAGGGCCCGGCCCAGTTCCGTCAGCTGTCCGGCGGTCAGGGCCACAACCGGCTTGGGCCGATCGCGGAGATCCAGCCCGTGCAGCGCCGCCAAGTCCCGGGCGTAGCGGCGCTCGTCGCTCTCGGGGTCATCGGCGCGGTAGTTGAGCCAGACCGGGGCGCGATCGCCCAGATGCGGGGTGGCGGTGGCGGCGACGATGGCCGAGTCCAGACCTCCGGAGATCTCGCCGACCAGTCGGTCATGGCCGAGGGTCAGACCGGCCACCGCCGCCTCGACGACCGCGCGCAGGGCCTCGGGGGTCTGGTCGGCCCGGGCCGCGATCCGCCCGGCCGCCCGGGCCGGAGACCAGACGGCCGTCTGGGCCACGGTGTCGTCGGCGCCCACGCTGAGAACGACCCCGGGCGGGATGGGGACCAGGCCGGTGAGGGCCAACCGGTCGCAGGCGAGGGCGGGATGGGAGACCATGTTCCCCAACCGCGGCCAGTCGATCGCGATGTCGCGCGGCAACCAGCCGTCCAGGGCCTCCGGCGGATCGCCGGACACCAGGACGGCGCCCTTGGCGGCCCACTGGACGGCGTCGAGCGCGCCGGACGGATCGCGCAGGACATGGAGGCTCCCGTCGGGCGTCGACCAGACGAGCAGATAGCGTCCCCAGGCCTGGCGGACGACCCGCTCGGCCGTCGTCTGCACCGGCTCGATGTCGAAGGGCGGCGGGGGCAGGGCGGACCGGCCGCCGGAGACGACGGAGCCGATGGCGATCCCGCTGTCGCCCCACCGGCGGACCGCCAGCCGACTGTCCGGGCCCAACCAGACGGCGATCCGGCCCGAGCGGGCCGCCTCACGCCAGCCCAGCGCCTCCAGGGTGCCGAGCGCGTGATCGAGCGCCGCTCCGGCCGCGGGATCGGACGGCAGGCGGATCACGACATAGCCGACCTCGGCGGGCCCGGGCGGGGTCATCGGGACAGGATCGGCCGGTAGGCCCGCAGCCGTTCCGGATCGTCGTTGAGACAGATCTCGTCCAGCTGGACCCAGCAATGGGCGCGAAACGGCCAGGTCCGGACCCCGAACACCCAGTCGGCAGCAAGGCCGTGTGTTTTCAGGAAGGCCACGAGACAGGCCGAGCGTCGCAGGCATCCGCCCGTTATCGGCACCCAGGGCAGAAGCCGATCGACCGCCGACGCAGCCTGGATCACGGCCTCGCGGGTCCGGCGCCCACCGGCGCCCGAGGTCAGGGGGAGGAGATCGACCACGGCCGGATCGCGGCCGCGGGACCGAAGGGCGAGGGCGGCCCAGATCAGGGCGAGCGGGTCGTCGAAGCGGGTCACGCGGACGTCCCGTGCCGGCAGGGCCTCGGTGGCCACCGCCGGCAAGGGCATGCGCGACGGTCCGGCCGGTCGGGCCGTCGCGGCGAGGCCGGCGTCGAGGAGGAGATCCGCAATCCGCCCCTTGGCCCCGACGACGGTCCCATGGTCATCGATGCGCATCTCATCGGTCCCGTCGGGAAGGCAGGCGTAGGCGTCGCCGCCCAGGTCGAGCAGGACGACGTCGCGACCGATGCAGACGGCATGGACGTCGGCCCTCAGCCAGACGGCCGAGGGGGTCGTTGACGCCAGGCGGACGGGACCAGGGGACAGGAACATCGGACGAACCGGGCATCGGAGCGATCCGACGCCCGTCGCGCTCAGTGCTGCCAGCCGGCCATCTCATAGCGGCTGATCGGCACTTGCTCATACATGCCGAGCACCATGTCGGCGCGGGTGAGGCGGCGGGCCTGGCCGACCTGGACCAGGCGGGGTTTGCGGTGGGGAGTCATGGCGGATGTCCTTTGAGGAGAGCCCGGGCCGGGCGGAGGGCCCAGGCCGCGAGGGGCGGGGCGAAGGGGACGCCGGAACCGTCCGGCGCCCCCCGGTCGTCAGGCGGACTGCCAGCCGGCCACTTCGTAGCGGCTGGTCGGGATCTGCTCGAACTGGCCGAGCGGCTGATCGGCCTGGGTCAGACGCCGGGCGGCGCCGAGGCGGACGAGCGGGGTCCGTGTGCCTTTCTGGGTCATCAGAGGTCTCCTTCATCGGTCCGGCGGAATGCCGGGCCCAGCCCGAGGGAGCGACCCGGGCCGCGTCTATTCAACCTATATCCGGACTATATCTGCGGGCCGCGTCGCAGCCGCCGGGCGATCTCCCCGGCCTGGCTGGATCGCGCCCGGTGAAAGGCCTCGAGCTGGTCGAGCAGGGCGGCGATCTCGCCGCGTCCGATCGCGGCGGTCATGGCGGCGACGCGCGCCTCCAGGCCGGACACGAGCTCGGCCTCCAGACGCGCCGGGCCTGAGAGCCGGGCGAGGACATCGGCATGGGCCTGGATCAGCGCCTCGTTGCCGGTGTGTTCGACGACGGCCTCGAACAGGGCCGGGAGCGCCGGGGCGTCTCCGTGTGATCCCAGGACCTTCTGCAGCGTCGCAGCGCCCCGGCCATGCAGCGTCAGGGCGGCGTGGAGATAGGTCCAGTGAAGATCGTAGAGGTCGATGACATCCGCCGTCGTGAGCCCGGGAAAGACATAGCCCTGGCCGCGCCGGCGCTCGATCAGCCGTTCGCCGGCCAGGAGCGCGAGGGCTTCGCGCACAGGCGTGGCACTCAGCCGAAGATCCAGCGCCAGATCCTTGATCACCAGGGGTTCGCCCCAGCCGAAACGCCCCTCGCGCAGACGCGACCGGATGGCGGCGAGAGCGGCCCCGAACGGGTCGCGTGGATCATCGGGCATCCGCAGACTTCCCGCTAAGAGCGAACGCGATCGGCTCCGAACTGGTCACGTTCCGAGTTTTCGCCATAGTCTCATCCGTCTCCCCAGCTCAATAAAAAATCGGGCCTGTCGTGAGACCAATCGCCGTTCCCGCCAAATACTGGCGGGCCGTCCGCCAGTATTTGGCGGAAATAGAGACAGATCGGCGAGGACGCGAAGATTGGAAACGATCATGCCGATGCAGTGAGGTGCCGTGCCTGCCGAGCTCCCAAATCCCTCCCGACTGTCGGCCACGCTGAAGGCCGTCCGGCGTGCCCGCGGCCTGCGCCCGCCCGAGGTCGCCCAGGCCATGGGGCTGCCGCTCCGGTCCTATGAACGGTTCGAGGCCGGGGCCGGCCGGATGGACTGGGGGCGGCTCCAGGCCTTCGCCCAGGCGACGCGGTCCGATCCTCTGGCCCTCTTCCTGGCCGTGGTCTCGGGGTCGCCGACGCTGGCGGTGCGCTGCGCCGACCACAAACTGGTGTCCCTCTGGCAGATGGCGCTCGAGGAGTTCCACGCGACCGCGGGCGAGGGGGTCAAGACCCTGGACGCCGCCTTCATCCTCGATGTCTTTACCGGCGCCTTCGAAAGCCTCGCCGAGGAAATTAAGCGCCGCCAGGCGACGGCCGAGGCGGCGGATTCCGATCCGGAAGGCTGAATACACGCGATCCGGGCGCGACCGGACGCCGCGGACAGACGAATATTGTCGGCGACCCGTCAGACCGGCTGATTGATCCAACTGTCCGATCCGGGGCGGGTGACGGGAATATATTCCTCATTCGCGCGACCGTGAACCCTGCCGGGACGCGCTCATGGCGGGCCCGCCGGCCGTGGAACAGGAGAACGCCCGGCTATATTTGATCGAGGTGTTGGGCTTTACAGGACCAAGGCCATGTCGACTTCAGGGAGACGCACCCTCTTCTTGGTCGCCGGACTGATCTTAGGACTTCAGGGGGCGACGCAGCTGTTCGCCTGGACCTACCGGTTCGCAGACGCTCTGGGGGCGGGTCTGCCGATGTCCCCCGACCTGAGATTGTATTGGCCCTGGGAGCTGCTGGTCTGGCGGTTGAGGTTCGGCATGGAGGCCGAGGAGGCCCTGCGCCGCTCCGCCGTCCTGATCCTCATGGGCGGGCTCGGAGGCCTCGGCCTGGGCGTGCTGTTCGAGGGCGACGGGCGGATCCGCCGCATCCGGGGCTGGGGCGGGCCGGCCGATGCCCGGGCCGCGGGGCTGTTCGCCGGGGGCGGGGCGGTGATCGGCCTCCTGGGCGGTCGGCTGCTGGCCACCGCCGACCTGCGTCCCACCCTGGTCACGGGCGGAACCCGCAGCGGCAAGGGACGGGGCCATGTGGTGCCCAGCCTCCTGTCCTGGGGCGGCAGCGTCCTCGTTCATGATCCCAAGCGTGAGCTCTGGGCTCTAACAGCCGGATGGCGCTCGACCTTTTCTCACGTTCTGTATCTCGATCCGCGCGATCCGGCCTCGGCGCGCTGGAACCCCCTGGCGGAGATCCGGCCCGGGCCCGGCGAACTGGCCCAGGTCCAGCGGCTGGTCGCCATCCTGGCCGATCCCGGAGGCGCGCGCGACGACGAGGCCATCTGGGACAAGGCCGCCTCGGAGATCCTCGAGGCGGTGATCCTGCACGTCCTCCACACCGCCGAGGACGCCGACAAGACCCTGCTGACGGTGAGGAGCCTTCTGGCCGACCTCGACGCCTCGGCCGACCGGATGCTCAAGACCCAGCATCGGCTGGGGGCCGACGGCCGGCCCGAGACCCACCCCTTCATCAAGACCGCCGTGACCGGCTATGCGGCCATGCACGACCGCTTCCGCACCTCGGTCCAGGGCACGGCCCGCTCCTATCTCAAATGGCTGGCGGGCGAGGACCTGGAGCGGGTGTTGTCGGGCTCGGACCTGGCGCTCGGCGACCTGATGTGCGCCAAGGTGCCCGTCTCCCTCTATGTCCAGGCCGGTCCGGCCGACGCGGCGGCCCTGCGGCCCCTGATGCGGCTGTTCTTCTATGCGGCGGCCCAGGCCCTCACCACCGAGGCCAGGACCGACGCCTCAGGGAGGCCCAAGCACCACCGGCTGCTGATGGTCATGGACGAGTTTCCCCTGCTGGGACGGCTGGCCTTCTTCGAAAAGAGCCTGCGCCTGATGAGCGGCTATGGGGTCAAGCCCATGCTGGTGGCCCAGTCGCTCAACGATATCGTCGAGACCTATGGGCCGAACAATACATTGCTGGACAATTGTCATGTCTTTACAGCCTTCTCGGCGCTGGATCCTCTCACGCAGGACAAGGTCTCGCGACTGACCGGAACCGTCCTGGAGACCCGGGTCAGCCGCAGCGGACCCGCGGGTCTGGGGGCGGGGCGGTCCTCGATCTCGCGCGGAGAGACCGAACGTCCGCTGCTCGAGCCCGGGGAGGTGCGGGCCCTGCCGGACCACCGCCAGATCGTCTTCGCCGCCGGACGCCGGCCGCTTCTGGCCGACAAGCTCAAATACGACCGGCGCGAGCCGTTCCGCACGCGGGCCGGGGTGTCGGCCCCGGATCAATCGACCGGGCTGGATGCGCCGCCGCCCGCGCCCCACCCCTGGGCGGGGCGGCGCGCGGTGGGCGAGGACGCCGAAGCCACCCTGCCGCTGTTCAAGGAGGTGGCGGCGGTGCTGGACGAAAAGAAGGTCGCCCAGAAGGTGGCAGAGATCTTCGGGAGGGTCACCGAGGAGATGGCCGCGCAGGAGGCGGCCCTCGACCAGCTGCAGGGAGCCCGCCGTGCCAAGGACTAGCCTCAAGGCCCAGCGCGTCCAGGTCTATATCGCCGACCCCAAGATCGCCGCTGCCCTCGCGCGAGAGGCCCGCGCCGGGCGCATCCCCGTCAGCCAGGCCGCCGGCCGGGCCATCGCCCGGGGCTTGCAGGGCGCGCCCCGCGCCGATCCCGACGATCGGCTTCTCAAGCTGGAGATGGGGCTACGCGACCATATGCGGGCCATGGGGCGCGACATGCAGATCGTCCAGGAGCTGGTGGTCGAGCTGGCCCGGGCCTTCTTCAGCCGGCTGCCGGATGTGATCGCCGACGACGATCCAACCTTCAGGGCCTCGGTCGATGTGCGTATCGACCGCCTGCTGGACGACACCGCCGCCCGCATCGTGGCGGGTCGATCGCGCGAGGCGGTCCGCCGGGCGGAAGCCGACCCGGCCTACCGGAGGCTGGACGGATGAGGGCCCATCCCATCGCCGTCGAACGGCGGCTGGAGGCGCTGCGCCATGCCCTTGGCCCCGCCGTCCTCGCCGCGCTCCTGGACCCGGAGGTGGTGGAGATCCTGGCCAACCCGGATGGACGGCTGGTCGTGGACCGGATGGGTCGCGGCCGCGAGGACACCGGCGCGGTGCTGAGCGCCGAGGCGCGGGACCGGGCCATTCGCCTGATCGCCGATCATGTCGGGGAGACGGTCACGCGAGAGGATCCGCGCCTGTCCGGCGTCCTGCCGGGCACCGGCGAGCGTTTCCAGGCCCTGATGCCGCCGGTCGCCGCCGCGCCGGTGTTCTCGATCCGCAAACGGCCGGCGGTCATCTGGACGCTCGACGACTATGTCCGCGACGGGGCGATGAGCGCCGACCAGGCCGGGGCGCTGCGGCAGGCCGCTTCGGCGCGGATGAACCTGCTGATCTCCGGCGGGACGGGCTCGGGCAAGACCACCCTGGCCAATGCGGTCCTGGCCGAACCGACCTTCGCCGGGGATAGGATCTTCCTGATCGAGGACACCCCGGAGCTCCAGTGTGCGGCCTGGGATACGGTGGCGGTCCTGACCCGACGGGCTCCTGTGGCCATCGGGGTGGCCGATCTGGTCCGGACCGCCCTGCGCATGCGCCCCGACCGCATCGTCATCGGCGAGATGCGCGACGGGGCCGCCGCCCTGGAAACCCTCAAGGCCTGGAACACCGGCCATCCCGGCGGCCTGTCGACGATCCACGCCAATGCCGCCGAGGCCGTGCCGCGGCGACTGGAGGATCTGATCGGGGAGGTGGCGGCCCGGCCCTCGATGCGCGCCGTGGGCGAGGCCATCGACCGGATCGTCCATATCGCCCGGACCCCGCAGGGGCGCCGCGTCGAGGCTGTGCTCGCCGTGGAGGCGGGATCGGCCGGCGGGATTCGCCTGGATCGTCTGGCCTGATCGCTGGACTCAGCGGATCGCGTCCAGACGGTCGCCGATCAATCGGATCTGGGCCGCAGAGACGCCGTGCTCGGTGGCCAGCCGCGGCCAGGCGGCCAGGGCGTCGCGGGTCTGTTCGATCAGGGCCTCGACCCGTCGCGGCGACAGCCGGGCCGCCTTGCCGAGCGCCCTCAGGGCCTCGGTCCCGGGGGCCCGGCCCTGGCCCATGATCGTGGTCGACTGTTCGCCGCCGGGGCCGGAGGAGAAGGTGAGATCATAGGCCGGGGCCAGCCGCCATCGACCGTCGTCGGTCATGAGGAAGGCGATGTTCTTGGCGTGGTCGTCGCGGTTGTGGGCCAGCACGTTGAAGGCAGCCAGGCGGACCATGGCCTCCACTTCCCGGATGTCGCGCGTCAGGCCCAGGGTCAGGACGACGAGATCTTCGTAGTCGAGCGCCGGGATCCGATGGTCGCTGTGAAGCAGCCCCGAGACGGTGTGAACGTGCCGCCGGGCGTCGCCGTCCCGATCGAACCGGCGGGTCGCGAAATAGGCCCCGCCGCGCGCAGTCCGCAGCAGGCGGGTCGGGGTCATCGCCAGCCCGGCGGACCGGGCCATCAGCGCATAGACCTGTTCGATGGCACCGGCGTCGGCTCCGTCCTGCTGGGTGGCGAATTTGACCAGCCAGGGCTCATGGCCGTCCGGCAGGCCGGCCTGGCCGTGAGCCAGGCCCCCCGTGCGGGGATCGAAGGCGATCATGGCCTTGGGCCGCGCCCCGGCCGAGGAGCCGTTCAAGGCGATCAGGGCGTCCAGGACCCCCTCCGCATCGCCTTCGAGAACCGCGCGGGACTGGTCCGCCAGTCGGTCCAGATCGATCGGCGCATCCGGCGCGTCCGGGCCCAGATCGGGCTCATAGACCAGCGCCCCCATGCCGCCTGAGCCCACATGGGCCAGGCGATCGAGCGGCGTGGCCTCGCCGGGCAGCAAACCCCGCGCGCGCCGGGCCCGGTCGAACAGAAGCCGGCCCCAGCCGTCGGGCAGGCTGTCGTTAAACAGACCCGGCAGGCCGTCGAACAGCCGGGGATCGAAGGTCAGAAGGCCCGGGCGCAACGGGAGCCGAAGCGGCGACAGCTCGAGTCCGGAGTCGAGGAACTCCGGGCTGTACTCGAAGTACACACGCTGGTCGCGCAGGGCGAGCCGGCCGACGCTGCGCCTGCCGCTGGCAAGGTCGAGCGAAACCTGGATGGCCGTGGTGGCGGTGGCGCTCATGTCCGCCAGCCGCGTTTGCGCGGGGGCGGCGCGGCCTTGAGTACCTCGTCGAGCGTGGAAAACCGGGGGGCGTCCGGTGTCAGGGCGGAGACAAGCGCCTCGAGACCGCCCAGGGCCCCCAGGAGCTTGACCAGGGCCTCCGTGGAGGCGAGCCCGGTCCGCTCGAACTTGCGCAGCGTGCCGAGAGGCACCCCGGACCGCAACGACAGGCCGGCCTGGGTCAGTCCCGCCGCAATCCGCCGGCTGCGGACCGTTTCGCCCAAGGTTAGCAAGGCGCGGTCCGGGGAGATAAGTGATCTCATCGTGTCACTTTACCTCAAATACCACGCCTTAGCGATACGATCGTATCACTTGTTGGAGACGCAGGGTGCTGCGGGCGTCAGGGCTCGGCCAGTTCGCGGGCGATCGCCAGGAGCAGGGTTCGCCGTTCCGGGGTCATCGCCTCGAAGGCGCGCATCAGGGCGGCGGCCCTGCGCGATCGGATCGGTGGCCCTGCGTCGCCCTCGGCGGGAGAGGCCTCTCCGAACAGGCGCTGGGGCGAGAGGTTGAGTTTGGCGAACAGGATGGGATAGGCGGAGGCCGGCACCCGGTTGGTACCGGCCTCGTATTTCTGGATCTGCTGGAAGGTCACGCCGAGCTCGCGGCCGAGATCGGACTGGGACATGCCGGCCTGGAGCCGGGCCTCACGCAGGATCGAACCGACGCTGTGGTCGAAGGCACCGGCCCGGCGTCGGGGCGCGCCAAGAGTCTTGGACGGGGTCATGGGCGCAAGCCTAGCCATAATCGCGCGCTTGTCAGCCCCTGCGTGCGCGCAGTCGGCGCGGCCAGCCCCCCGGAGCCTCGCCGGCCAGCCACCGTTCCCCGACACCGAGGAGCAGGGCATAGAGCCCCAGGATGCCGAAGATCCAGCGCGATCCGACATAGACCCGCATGTCGAGCGTCGGGTCGCCCAGCACGCTTACATGGACCAGCATCAGCAGCACCTGGGCGGCGGCCGCGGCGAGGAGCCACCAGCGGTCGAAGCGCAGGCTCATCCAGAGCAGGACGGCGAGAAGCAGGCCATCATTGGCCGGCAGGACCCACCAGACCCCCAGAGGGGCCAGGAGCCCGCCGGCCAGATAGTTGACGACCAGGGCGAGGACGCAGATCCGCTCGGGCTCGGCCCCCTTCCACCAGGCCACGGCCCAGATGAGGAAGGTCGAGACGAGATAGAAGACGTGAAGGGTCGCACCATCCACCGCGTCACCCCCCTTGAGCGCGCCTAGGCCACGGCCTCGAGCCGGCGACCCGTCGGCCGGGGCACGCTCTCGTCGTCGTCGGGCTTCGGCTCGAACGGTCCGTTCATCCGCCACTCGATTCGCAGGCGCCGGGCATCCTGCTTCATGGCGTGATGGGCCTTAGGCTCAGGACCCATTGATGTGATGCGCTCGATCTGATTCAGCCTCTGCAAGGAGACTGGACATGAGCGACCTTTATTGGCTGACGGACGAGCAGATGGTGCGGCTGCGTCCGCACTTTCCCAAGAGCCACGGCAAGCCCAGGGTTGATGATCGCCGGGTGTTGAGCGGGATCATCTTCGTCAATCGCAACGGGCTACGCTGGCGTGATGCACCGCCGGTCTATGGCCCACACAAGACGCTTTACAATCGCTGGAAGCGGTGGAGTGATGCAGGCGTCTTCATACGGATGATGGAGGGCCTGTCTGGTGGCAAGGCCGAGCGCCGCACGATTATGATCGACGCGACCTATCTCAAAGCGCACCGCACGGCTTCGAGCCTGGGGGTAAAAAAGGGGGTCTCGGGCGGCTCATCGGTCGCACCAAGGGAGGCATGAACACCAAGCTGCACGCCGTGACTGACGCCACTGGACGTCCGATCAGCCTGTTCATGACAGCTGGCCAGGTCAGCGACTACATCGGTGCGGCGGCCCTGCTGGACAGCCTGCCCAAGGCGCAATGGTTGCTGGGCGACCGGGGCTATGACGCAGACTGGTTCAGGGAGGCCTTGCAGGCGAAGGGCATCACACCGTGCATTCCCGGCCGGAAATCCCGCACCGAACCCGTCAAATACGACAAGCGCCGGTACAAAAGCCGCAACCGCATCGAGATCATGTTCGGCAGGCTCAAAGACTGGCGGCGCGTCGCCACCCGCTACGATCGATGCCCGACCGTCTTCCTGTCCGCCGTCGCTCTCGCCGCTACCGTGCTGTTCTGGCTATGAGTCCTGAGCCTAAGGAGCCGTGCACGGGCCTTGACCACCGGACCCTGGGCCTGGGTGATCGCAGCCAGGGCGTCCTGGCCGACCACAGCGGTGATCTGCTGATCGATCCGGCCCGTGGTGAGAAAGGCCGAGAGCTCGTTCAGGGCGGCCAGGGCCAGGTCCAGCTTCTGCTCGGCGTCATAGAGGCGCTGCGCCGCGCCCTGTCCGTATTCGGTTCTGTCCATGCGTCAGGATTCCTCCGCCGAAGGCGGGTGAGAGGGATGGGAGCAGGACGGAGGCTCAGCGGGCCCGGTCGATGGCCTGGGCGGTCCGTTGGCTCTCGTTCATCAGGTCGAGGACCGTTCGCGCGGCCAGGGCCATCACGACGGCCATGGCGGCGATGATGAGGAGGCGAACGAGACCGGCGGGTGGTGGGCGATAGCCGAGACGTGCGCCTGGGCCAGAATCCATCCCAGACACAGCAGCTCGTGGAGCAGATCCTCGCGCGACAGCCGGGGCTGCCGCGCCTGAATCTCCACCAGAAGGCTCTCCAGGACCTCCTCGGTGGCCGAGGTGTGCGACAGCCTGCGCAGCGCCGCCTCCACCTCGTCCCAGCTCCAGTTGGGCAATGCCGTCACCCCGCGACCCATACCGTTCCTCCGTCTTGCCCGAGAACCCAGCCACGGGACCGGCCGCGCCGACTATGGGGTCCTTCGGGGGGGAGGGTACGTTTCGTTCCAGGAGGGCCAGGGCGGCCTTGCGCCGATTGACCCCAAGACGCCGGCAGGCCTCGAAGATATGCTTCTTGACCACGCTTTCGCTGATACCGAGCTCCCAGGCGATCTCCTTGTCGGTCTTGAACGCGGTGAGGCGAAGGCATTCCTCCTGACGTTCGGTGAGAGACGAGGGCATGACGGGGGTCCTGTTTGCGGTGACGCTAGAGGCCTTCCGGCCCGGCCGTCCAGCACCCACGCACCCGGCGGGCTCTTCCACGACGATTGAGTGGGGTTGTCTTGCGCTGAAAAACACCCCTAGGTTTAAACGACAGCTCTGAGGGGATCGCAGATGAAGGCCCGACCGACGAACAGCGAGGTCGCTCGGCTGACGGGTCGCAGACGCGGACCCGATGCCAGCGATCACCTCATCGGAGCCAGGGTGAGGCAGCTTCGATCCGAATGCGGTGTGTCCTCCGAAACCCTGGCCCGTCGTCTGGGCGTGTCGATACAGCAGCTGCAGAAATACGAGACCGGCCAGAACCGGATCGCCGCTTCGCGCCTGTGGGCGATGTCCCAGGCCTTGGGCCAGCCGATCCAGGCCTTTTATCCCCCCGACGCCGGCGCTCCGGTCGAGCGGGTCGAGTCGGACCTGTCTCTGGTGAGCCGGCTACGCGCCCGGGATCGCGCCATGGTTCTCGCGCTGGCCCGGCGCCTCCTTCGGCCCCCGCCGTAACGGCAACCGAACCGGCGGCTTCGAATCCCCGGGGGTATGACCACAACCATAAACTGCTGACCTCTGGCCTCTTCCGCCGTCTTGATGCACCGTCCGGCCGGGAGGAGTCTCATGGGCGATCGGCTGACGCGACGCGAAATCCAGTGCCTGCGCCTCGCCGGTCAGGATCTCGGCAACAAGGCCATAGCCCGCCAGTTGCTCATCTCGCCGTCCACGGTCGAGAACCATCTGACCAGCGCCTATGCCAAGCTCGGGACCTCCGATCGTCGCCAGGCCGCAGAGCGCGTCTTCCGCGACTACCCGGAATTCCCCCAGTCCGCCCCCACCCCCATGGCGGGAACCGCGCCGGGGCCCTCTGCTCCAGAGGCGTCGGGCGACGAGCCCCGCCTGGCCCCGCCCATCGAGAGGGTCCCGACCTGGTTTCTGCCCGCGCCGCCCCGGCCGCTCGGTCACCGTCTCGGGATCATCCTGATGTTTGCGGCTCTGGCGGGGGTCGTCACGACCGGGATCGTGAGCATGGTGGCCAGGGACATGACGCTCCTGGCGTCTGCGGCACCCCCGGCCGCGGTTCTGACGCTGGATTCACCGTCTTCAGCGAGGCCTCAATGACTTCACTCCGCACCGGCGCCCGGATCGCCCGCAAGCTCCAGGACACCGAACATGCCGTCGATCGGGCATTGATCGCCACCAGCGACCTCATCAAGACCCTCATTGAGGGCCGACTGGAGGTGGGCGTTGCCGCCCAGTCCGGCCATGATGCGCTTATCCAGGCCGTGGGCGGCCTCAACGGTCTTTCGATCGTGCGGGGCCAGCTTATCGCGAGCCACGACGAGCTGAAGGCTCTGGCCGAGGCGGCCGGCATTCCGTACCGGATGGAGGGGACGATGGAGCCCAAGGTCCGGCCTACCGGGCGGCTCGCCCTGGTGCCGGACGCGGCCTGAAGGCAGCGGCGGTGACCCCGCTCCAGTGGGGGCTCACCCTGGTGAGTGTCGTCATTCTCGGGCTCATGCTCTGGCGCGGCCGCGAGATCGATCGATGGGCCGCCCTGGCCCTGCTCGGCGCCCAGTTCGCGACCCCCCTGATCGCGCCTCTGACCCACGCCGGGGTCCGGGTCGGGGTCGCCGGGGTCGCGATCGCGCTCGCGGGAGCCCTGATCGCGCTCGCGCTCCGCGGCCGCCGCTGGTGGCTGCTGGCGGCGGCGGGGGTCCAGCTGATTAGCGTGGCGTCCTGGGCCTACCAGATCCTCGATCCGCATGCTCAGGTCTGGGCGGCGGTGACGTTCCGGATCATCGTCTGGATGCAGCTGATGGTCCTGGTTCTGTTTGGCCTGCTGGAGGCTCGGCTGGCTCCCTATGCCCGCCCGCCTGGCCGCTGATGACGGATCCCGCCCCGAGCGCCAGGTTCGATGGCTGGGAGGATGCGGACTGGACCGCCGCCGACCTGCTGGCCCGGATCATGCGACCCCTGGTCGGCGACGCGGCCGAATCCGTCGCGGGCCAACTGCTGGGCCGCTTCGGATCCCTGGCAGCAGTCCTCGCCGCGCCGCGCCAGGAAATCCTGCGCCTCCTGGGCGTCTGGGGCGAGGTCTGCGCGGACGGACTGGGAGAGCTGCACTATATCGTCGTGCGCGTCCTGCGAGACGGCGTCGTCGATCGGCCCCTGCTTGCCACCGACGCCTCGCTCGAGGCCTATCTGAGCGCCAGCCTCGGCCACGCCCCGCGCGAGCAGTTCCGGGTCCTGTTCATGACGGCGCAGCGGACCTTGATCACCGAGGAAATCACCGGCTTGGGTACGATCGACCACGCCCCGGTCTATCCAAGGGAGATTGTCCGGCGAGCGCTTGAACTCGGTGCCGCTGCTCTGATCCTCGTGCACAACCATCCGAGCGGTGATCCCAGGCCGTCTGTGGCCGATCTGGCATTGACTGCCCAGATCGAACGCGCCTGCGCGGTGTTCGACATCGTCGTGATCGATCACCTCATCATCGGCCACGGCCAGATCCATCGCTGGCGACAGGGCCAGGCGGATCCTCTGACGTGCGTGCGAGAGACCCGACGCTCGAGACGCGCTGTCAGAGGCACGGCAGGGTCCGGTTGATCACTCAGTCGCGCGGTTCGGCGGAAGGCCGCTGCTCTTTCGACTTCGGGCCCGGGGTGCTGTCGAGGATGTCGAGCGCCGACCGGGCCTCCGTCACAGCGGCAGCCCACGCCGCCGTATTGCGCTCACCCCCAGCATCAAGGTCAAGGAGCCGCCGGAGCGCCTTCTCGATGTCTCCGGCCTGTCGGGTCAGGGCCGAGTCCTTGGGCGGCGGGGTCCCCATGACGCCCCGCCAGAGGTCGGGCTTGGTCCGGAAGTAGGGGTAGATCGCGCCGACCGTCAGCCCGGCCGCCGCGGCGATCCGCCGGGCGCTGACCTCGTCGTATGGGTGGTCGGTGAACAGCCGACGCGCGGTCTTGGTGATCCGCGCCAGGGTCTCGGCCTTCTGTTCGGCCCGGTTCTTCGGCAAGACATCCTCCCGCGATTGCGGCCGAGATAGTCGCTCCGTTCCGGCTTGGCGAGCGGCCGGTCAGGCCCGCGACGATCGTCGCGACCGGCTCCTGTCCGTGGGCGGGGCCATGACGTCGGGCGCGCCCGGCGCTGTACCCGCAACGCCGCCCGCCGCCGCCACAAGCAGCCGGGCAGCAGCGCGCACGGCGTCCTGCCGAACCTGCTCGTCGGTGGCGGTGCCGCTCTCGCGGCTCACGATGCGCGCGCAGGCCTCGGTCAGGGCCCGGGTCGTCTGTTCGAAGGCGACAGGTCGCCACGCCATGCGGTCGGCCTCCTCGAACAGGGCGGAGATCAGCGCCAGTCGCTGCTCGAGATCAACCGGCGGGATCGGGGCCTGGGCGGCCGGGGATCCGGCCCTGCGGGGAGGCCGGTCCGCAATCGGTCCCTTGGCCGTCCGGTCCAGGGTCCGGAGGGCCAGTCGGGCCTGGTCCCAGGCCTCGTCCCAGGCCGGCGAGCTCGGGGTCTTATCGCGCTGAAGTGCCACCAGCCCGCGCAGGGCGCGTTCGATGCCGCCGGCATGGCGTGTCAGCGGAGTGTCGAGAGGCGGCGGGGTGCCCATGGCCTCGCGCCAAAGCGCGGCCTTGTCCCTGAAATGCCCATAGACCGCGCCGGTCGTCCGACCCGCCTCGGCGGCGATGCGACGGACGCTCACCGCGGGGTAGGGCTCGTGCGAAAAAACCCGGCGTGCGGCCGCGACGATCTCGGCGCGGGTCTGGGCTGTCATCTGCTGACGGTTCATGGGGTCTCGGGTCCGCGCGTCCGGGCTCCTTAGTCGCTCGGGCCGCGGCTGGCGAGCCGAAGCGTCCGGTCGGCGATCCTGGACCAAAGGAGAAAGGAGAGGGCGGTGGCGAGCGCTCCACACGGGAGCGGAGCGCCGGAGGCCGCCATGAGACCCACCCCAGACCGCCGCAGGAAGGAGACCGAAGAGCCTATCGCGAGGGCCGCAGCGCTCGATGATGCGGCCCTGTTGTCCATCCTGCTCGGCTCGCCCGCCGCGGCACCCCCGCAAGACCGACCGGCCCGGGGTCTGCTCGCCCGCTTCGGCAGCCTGGGCGAGGTCCTTGCGGCCCCCGCGCGCGAGCTGCACCGGATCGAAGGGGTGGGGCCGGAGGTCGTCGAACGCCTCGCCCTGACGCGGGAGCTCGGTTTCCGGCTGGCGCGCTCCCGGGCCTTGGCCGACTCCTTGCCGTCGGGCTGGAGTGCGCTGGTCGGCTATGTCCGGACCCGTCTCGCCTCGCTGACGCGCGAACGCTTCCTCGCGCTCTTTCTCGACGCGGATGACCGTCTGGTCGCCGAGGAACTGGTGGCGGAGGGCACGGTGGACCACGCCCCGGTCTATCCCCGGGAGGTCGTGCGCCGGGCGTTGGAAGTGTCCGCGTCGGGCCTGGTGCTCGTCCACAACCATCCCTCCGGCGATCCGGCACCCTCCCGGGCCGATATCGCGGTCACCCGCCTCATCGTCGAGGCGGCGGCGGTATTCGACCTGCGGGTCCATGACCATCTGATCGTCGCGCGCGAGGGCACCGCCAGCTTTCGCGCGCTCGGCCTGATGTGAGGCGGCCATGACCCTTCGCCGCCTCGTCGCTGCGCTGGGCGGCGACCTCTATCAGGGCGGGACGCGCGCCAATGTCCCCGCGCCCGGTCACAGCGCCGCCGACCGCTCCATCTCCCTCGCTCTCGCCGGAGATCGGGTCCTGATCCACGGCTTCGGATCCGTCGACTGGCGCGCCGCGCGCGACGACCTTGCCCGGCGCGGCCTCATCGACGCTGAGGGGCGGCTGACGGGCATCGGCTCTGTCGAAGGGTCGGCACCCCGCCCGGACGCCCGTGTGCGCCTCGCCGTGGCCACGAGACTTTGGGACGAGGGCCACCCCCTTGGTGAGGCTACGCCCGCCGCCCTTCACCTGCACCGGCGTGGCGTGACTTGCGGGGCGAGGGCGCAAAGCCTGCGCCACAATGCGGGCGTGCCTCTGGCAGTCTACCGGGGCGGGACCTCCACTCGCCCGGCGCTGGTGGCGCGGATCAGCGACGGCGAGGACCGGCTGACGGGGGTGGAAGTGACCTATCTGGACCCCGCGGGACGGTTGGCGACGGGCCTGGCGGTGCCCCGCAAGACCGTTGGCCTCGTCCCTGGCGGGGCCGCGGTGCGTCTGGCGGTGCCGGGGGCGTCCATGCTGGTGGGGGAGGGAGTGATGACCACGCTTTCGGCCATGGAGCGGTTCGGTCTTCGGGGCTGGGCCCTGATGAGCGCCCAGAACCTGGCGCGCTGGACACCGCCCGAGACCGTCCGGTCGGTGTTGATCGCTGCCGACCGCGGCGCGGCGGGAGAGACGGCGGCGGAGCGGCTGCGGGCCCGACTGACCGCGGCGGGCCTCGCGGTCGAAGCGATCTGGCCCGATCCGCCCCACGGCGACTGGAACGATGCGGCCCAGGCTGGAGAGGGGAAGGAAGGTTGATGAGGGGTGTCGATGCGGCGGGGATGGCTCCGCCGGTCGGCGGGAGAGACCCTCATGACCGATACCTCCACCCCGACACCGGACGGCGGAACCCGTCCGGCCGTCGTCCTGGATCGCGACGATCGCACCGTCCGGCTCGGCGACCTCGATATCGCGCGGGAGAATCTGCGCTGCGGCGAGCCCCCGGACGAAGAAATCCCCACTCTCGCAGCGACCCTGCGGGCCGCGGGCCAGCTCCAGCCCCTGACAGTGCGTCCGGGCAGGGGACGCAAGGAGGCCGCCTTCATGGCCCTGGACGGTCGCCGTCGCCTGCTGGCCCTGGGCCTGTTGCGCGATGCCGGCGAGATCGACGCCGACTATCCGGTGCGGGTCTTCGTCGAGACCGATCCCGCGCGCCAGGCGGCGGCGGTCCTGCTGACCAATACCGCCGTCCCGGTTCATGTCGCCTACGTCATCGCCGCCATCGGCCGGATGCTGAAGTCACGGCTGACGATCCCGGCGATCGCCCGCGCCCTCGGCTATGCCGAGATCGAGATCAAGCGGCTGTCCGCTCTCGCGGCCCTGCCATCGGCGGCGCTTGTGGCGCTCAAGGCGGGCCGGATGAGCCTCAAACAGGCGCGGCTCCTGGCCCGCCTGCCGGACGCGGCGGAACAGGCCGAGATCGCCGAGGCGGTCGTGGACGGCCATGGCTTCCAGGACTGGCGCATTCTCGAGCGGCTGGACGACGCCCGGGTCACGACGCGCGATCGCCGCTGCGCGCTCGTGGGTCCGGACGCCTACGCCCGGGCGGGAGGGCGCACCGAGAGCGACCTCTTCGGCGAACTGCCCGATGTCCTGCTCGATCCCGATCTCCTGGCCCAGGCCTGGCTGGACCGGGTGCGGGGTCTCGCCGCCGTCTTTGAGGCCGAGGGGCTTGCCGTCCATCTCAGCGCCGGGGCGGAACCGGAGACGCCGGAGGGGCTCGAGGCCCTGGGATGGGTGTATGAGGGCGACCTGTCGTCCGATCTCCGCGCCCGCTATCGCGACCAGCGGGAGCTGTTTCACCAGCGGACCGAGGCGGTGCGGGACGCCCTTGCCACCGAAGCGTCGGTGGATGTGATCGACCGGACGATCGTGGACCGGGTCCACGCCCGCATCGCCCTGGACCAGGCGGGCGCGGGCGATCGACTGGTGACGACCGTCGCCCTCTGGCCGACGGGCGGCGTCGGCGTGGACGTCCGCTGCTACACGCCCGAGGTGCCGGAGATGGACGAGCCCGGCGACGCGGCGGCGGCTGCGGAAAAGGTGCCGGCGACACCGGTCTATGTGCCGCCTTCGGTCGAACCGGCCGAGCCGGAGACGGACGGGGTCAACCACGTCCTTCACGCGCTGCGCACCGAGGTCGCGACCCGCGGCCTCATCCGGGCCCTGGCCGATGACCCAGGCGCGGCCCTGACGGCCATGATCGCCCGGCTCTTCACTGTCCTGGTGCTGAGGACCCGGGTCGCCCGCAGCGACTCGGCGCTCACCCTGGTCGCCAGCGGCTTCGCTCCGACGGGGGGTCGGGTGATCGAGGCCCTGGACGGGGCGGTGCGCCGTCGGCTGGAGGATCGTCACGCCGCCTTCGTAGCTTCGGGTGAGACGGTGATCGCCTGGATCCACGGTCTGCCCCATGGTGAGAAGATGGGTCTCCTGGCCGAGTTGGTCGCCCTCAGCCTGGATGCGCGCGAGACCCGGACAGATCTCGTGCGGCGACCGGCCCGGTCCGAGGCCACCGAGCTCGCCGCCCTGTGCGAGGCCGACATCACCCTGCACTTGACGCCCGATCCGCCCTTCCTCCAGGCCCATTCCAGGGCGCTCCTGACCGGAATGCTCACGACCATGGGGGCCGAGGATCCGCGCGCGGCGGGGCTCAAGAAGACTGAACTCGTCGATTGGGTCGCCGAACAGGCGGCCGAGCGTCGCTGGGCGCCGCCGGACCTGTCCTGGCGCGCCTCGGCTGGGGATGGCGACCCGGGAACGCGGAGCGACGATGAGACAGAGCCGTCGCAGGACGCCGAGGGAGCCGGCGCGTTCGAGATCACCGCGGAGGGGCAGGCCGCGCTCGCCGCCGCGGCGGCCTGATCCCGGGGACGCCGTCCCGCGCCTTGCGGGGCGGCGTTCGTCGTCGGCCGCGAAAGGAGGCGGAAGGGCCGGGCGGGGCGGGCCGGAAGGACCGAGGGGGATGCGCCCCCGCTTCCGGCCACGGAGCCCGATCATGACCCTCTCAGCCCCAAGCGCCGGCCTGGACCTGTTCCCCCGGGCGGCGGCCCCGGACACGCCCGCCAACATCCTCGCGGCCGCGCGCGCCCTGACCCCCTGTCTGGCGCGGTCGCGTCCCCTGGACCGACGTCGGGTGTCGGCCGTGATGACCACCGCCTTCGGCGCGACCGACGCCCAGGGCGCCTGGTGCTGGCGCGACGCCTATGACGCGATCGAGGCGGCGACGGTTCTGCAGATCCGGCGCCTGACGCCTCAGCTCAACCGGCTCGAGGAGACGCCGGCCGCGGTCGCCGGACTGCTGGCCCGGCTGTCCGATCTCGGCTTGACCCACACCCGCCGCAGCGAGGACCAGGTCGCCCGGGATCAGTTCTCCACCCCGCCCCAGTGGGCGGCGCTCCTGGCCCTGGCCGGCGGCATCCGGCCGGGCGACCGGATCCTGGAGCCCTCGGCCGGCACCGGGCTCGTGGCGGTGATCGCCGAGGCCCTCGGCGGCCGATTGACGCTGAACGAGCGCGACGACCACCGGGCGGCGCTTCTGGACGGGCTCTTCCCGTCCACGGCCCCGAGTCGGCTGGACGCCCGGCATCTCCATGATCTCCTCGAAGACGCCGGCACCTTCGATGTCGTCGTGATGAATCCCACATTCTCGGATCTCGCCGCGCATCTGGCGTCGGGGTTGCAGTCCCTTGCCGACGACGGCCGTCTGGCCGCGATCGTGCCGGACTCTGCCCTCAATGATCCCGGCCTTCTGGCGGCGCTGTCCCAGCGCGGCGAGGTCGTCGGACGGATCGGCCTGCCGCCCCGCGCCTTCGCCCGGCACGGCACCTCCGTCGAGACCGGCCTCCTGGTGATGGACCGCCGGGGCGAGGGCGCTGTCCCCGGACGAACCGTCCTCCCGGAGGTGATCGCCGGCGGGGACCTGGCCGAGACCGCGGCCCGGGTCTCGGCCTTGCCGCAGCGGCGGGGGGCCAGGCCGCGTCCGGTGAGCGTCCCGGTCCCCGCCGGCCCGCCGGCTCTCCGCGCCCGGGGGATCGCCCTGCCGTCCGGACGGTTCGGCTTTCTCAGCGGGGCGGCCCCCCTGGCCTACGAGACCCGCGACTGGGGCGGAGAGGGGCGCGATGTGGGCCTCTATCAGGCGCATGCCCTGGCGCGGATCGTCCTCGAGCCGGAGCGTCCCCATCCTTCGCCCCTGGTCGAGTCCGGCCCCATGGCCTCGATCGCGCCGCCCGCGCCGTCCTACCGACCGGTCCTGCCACCGGTGCTGAGGGCCGAGGGGCGGATCTCCGACGCCCAGACCGAGACGGTGATCTATGCCGGCGAGGCGCACGCAGCCTATTTGCCTGGCCGGTGGCGGATCGGGGAGGCGGATCACGAGATCCGTCTGGTGCCGGACATCGAAGTGGATGCCCCGCAGATGCGACGGGGTTTCTTTCTCGGGGACGGCACCGGGTGCGGCAAGGGTCGCCAAATCGCCGCGGTGATCGCCGACAACATGGCCCAGGGCCGTGTCCGGGCCCTGTGGCTGTCGCGCAATGACGCCTTGCTGGAAGACGCGCGTCGCGACTGGGCCGCGATCGGGGGCGGGGCCCACGAGATCCTGCCCCTGTCGCGCTGGAAACAGGGTGAGGCGATCCGGCTTGATCGCGGCATCCTGTTCGCCACCTATGCGACCCTGCGCCAGCCGGCCCGGGGCGAGCGGGCCTCGCGCCTGGACCAGATCGTCGCCTGGCTCGGGGGCGACTTCGACGGGGTCATCGCCTTCGACGAGGCCCACGCCATGGCCAATGCCGCCGGAGGCGGAAAGGGATCGCGCGGGTCGCGCAAGCCATCCCTGCAAGGCAGGGCGGGCCTGGCGCTGCAGAACCGTCTGCCGCAGGCCCGGGTGCTCTATGTTTCGGCGACGGGCGCGACCACGGCCGAGAACCTGGCCTATGCCGCCCGGCTGGGCCTGTGGGGCGGCTCCGAAGCCCCCTTTACCTCCCGCGCGGACTTTCTGGAGGCCATGGATCGCGGCGGGGTGGCCGCCATGGAGCTCGTCGCGCGCGAGCTGAAGGCGCTCGGCCTCTATGTCGCGCGAAGCCTCTCGTTCGAAGGCGTTGAGTACGAACCGCTCGTCCACCCCCTGACGCCGGACGACGGTGCGATCTGGGACGCCTGGGCTGACGCCTTCCAGATCATCCACGCCCATCTCGCCGAGGCGCTGAAGGCCACGGGCGTCAGCGATGACGAAGGCCGGCCGAAGAGCGCGATGGCCGCCGGGGCGGCCCTATCCGCCTTCGAGGGGGCCAAGCTGCGCTTTTTCGGCCATCTCCTGGCGGGGCTGAAGGCCCCCAGACTGGTCGCCGCGATCCGCGAGGATCTCGGCCAGAACCGGTCGGCCGTGGTCCAGATCGTCTCGACCAATGAGGCGGTGATGGAACGGCGCCTTGCCTCCGTGCCGCCCGAGGAATGGAACAATCTGTCCATCGACCTGACGCCTCGGGAGTATGTGCTCGACTATCTTCGCGAGGCCTTCCCTGTCCATCTGATGGAGGCGATCGAGGATGGGGAGGGCGGGGTGACCCTGGTCCCGGTCATGGTCGACGGCCGTCCGGCCGTCAGCCGCGAGGCGGTCGAACGACGCGCCTTCCTGATCGCGCGCATGGCGGGCCTGCCCGCCGTGCCCGGGGTACTCGACGCCCTTCTGGAGGCCTTCGGCACGGACGGGGTGGCCGAGATCACCGGGAGGAGCCGTCGGGTGGTGGTGCGAGACGGCCGCCGGATCGTCGAGCGGCGGGGTAGCTCGGCCGCGCGCGCCGAGACCGACGCCTTCATGTCCGGGCGCAAGCGGGTGCTGGTCTTCTCCGACGCCGGCGGAACCGGCCGCAGCTATCACGCCGATCTGTCGGCCGCGAACCGTCAACGCCGTGTCCACTATCTGGTGGAACCCGGCTGGCGGGCCGACGCCGCCATCCAGGGGCTGGGCCGGAGCCACCGGACCCACCAGGCTTGCCCGCCCCTGTTCCGGCCGGTCACCACCGACATCCAGGGCGAAAAGCGGTTCATCTCCACCATTGCGCGCCGGCTCGACACCCTTGGGGCCCTGACCCGGGGCGAGCGGCGCACGGCGGGGGCAGGCCTGTTCCGGGCCGAGGACAATCTGGAGAGCCCCTGGGCCCGTCGAGCTCTTCTGGTCTTCTACGGTGCGCTGGCCTTCGGAGACCTGCCGGCGATGACGCTGGAGACCTTTTCGACCCGCACAGGGCTGAACCTTCTGGACGCCGACGGCGGTCTGAAGCCCACCGATGCCCTGCCGCCGATCCCCACCTTCCTCAACCGGCTCCTGGCGCTACGGATCGCCGACCAGAACGCCCTGTTCGCCGCGTTTGACGACATCCTCTCGGGCTTGCTGGAGCGGGCGGCCGCGTCCGGCGAGCTGGACCGGGGGCTGGAGGACATCGAGGCCGAGGAGCTGGACGTTCTGTCCGAAGAGACCATCCGGACGGACCCTACGACCGCGGCCCGCACCGATCTGGTAACCTTCGCGCTCCGGGTCCGCCGCAACCTCCTCGGCGCGGACGCGGCCCTCGCCCTGGCCCTGAGCCGGGATGGAGCCTTCACCTTCGCGATCAATGAGCGATCGGGGCGAGCGGCGCTCGTCGAGCTTGGTCTGACGACCGCCAGCGACACCGATCGCCTGGTCAGCGCCGTTCGGCTGGTCCGGCCCGACGACCGCCAACTGATGCCGGACAAGGCCTTCGCCGAATCCTCCTGGCGCGAGGCGACGGCCGAGCACTGGCGGCGGGCATGGGAGGCGGAGGTCGCCCACACGGACCCCTGGCGATCGCGGGAGCTGACCCTGGCGACCGGCCTGCTGCTGCCGATCTGGGGTCGTCTGCCGGCGCGGGGCTGTTCGGTGCGCCGCGTCAGGGCCCCGGACGGACGGCGCTGGCTCGGGCGGGTGCTCGATCCGGTCCAGGCCCAGTCGCTCAAGGCCGCGCTCGGCCTGACCGATGTGGCGACGGTCTGGTCGGATGGAGGGCGGACCACGACCGCCCTGGTCGAGAACGGCGTCCAGCTCTCGCTCGAGGGCGGGCTGTGGCTGAAGCGGGCCCGGGTGATGGACCGCTGGCGGATCGAAGTGGTGGGCGGACGGACCGACCGCGACGCCTTGGTGGCTCTCGGATGTTTCGTCGAGATCATCGCCTTCACGCCCCGGGTCTTCATCCCCGTCGATCAGCCGGAGGTGGTGCAGGCCGTTCTGCGGCGGCATCCAGTCCAGACGGTGCTTGAGGGTCTCGCGGCCTGAGGCCTGCCGGGCGGGGCGAAAGGCCCCGTCCGGTGGAGGGCGGGGAAAGGGCCCTGTCGGACGAGGCGGGATGAGGGGGAACCGCTCCCTTGGCGCCTCGGATCCACAGGAGACTGACATGCAATTCATGGTGTTTACCGGCCGGCTCGCGGCCGACCCCCAGGTCAGCGACGACTTCGCCAAGGCGGTGTTCCGGCTGATCGAAAAGCGCGGCGTGGACGGGGCCGGCAAGGACCGGCTTGTCGGCGTCAACTGCGTCAGCTGGTCCAGGGGCCTCAACGAAAAGGTGATCGCCCCCGGCCTCGCCCTGGGCTGCGAGGCGATCGTCACCGGCACCTTCGTCGACACGACCTATACGGCCCGCGACGGCACCGAACGGGCCGCCAAGGAACTGGTGGTCGGACGGCTGACCGTCCTCGACTGGGCCGCGAACCGCGACGCGGAAACCGGAGCGCCCGTCGCCGATCGCGCGGCGGCCTGAGACCCCATACCCCTCATCTCAAGGAGACTGATCATGCAGACCCTCATCCTCGAAGGCTATCTGGCCGCCGATCCCTCAATCCTCTCCGCCGAGGGCTCGGGCCGCAAGCGCGCGAGCTTCCGCGTTCTGGAGTCCGCCCGGTTCCGACGGGCGGATGGCACGACCGGTGAGCGCACCACCGGCTTCAACTGCATCTGCTTCAGCGAGGCGACCGCCGAAAAATACATCCAGCCCTTCGCGCGCAAGGGCACCCGCGTCGTCATCCAGGGACATGTCGAAAACGACAGCTGGACTGGCCGGGACAATGTTGAACACTACGACCTGCGGGTGGTGGTGGACGACATCCGGCTGAAGAACCGCCAAACGCCCCGAAAGGCGGCAGACACCGAGGATCCCCAAGTCGAGGAGCCGGCGGGCACCTACGATCTGAACGACGACATTCCCTTCTGATCGGTCCCGAGCCTGATCGGCCCCGCGCGACAGCGCGGGGCCGTTTTCCTGGCCGGAGACGAGAGGAAGGGCGGTGAGGGGCGAGCCGATCGGGCTCGATCGAGAGGACCTCATCCCATGACATCCGATTCCAGGACCGACACCCGAACACACGTGCTCACAGTGTCCCGCAGCGCCTGTCGCTGGCCGATCGGCGAACCCGGTCATCCTGACTTCGCCGTGTGTGGAGGTGCACGCGTTCGCGGAGCCTATTGCGACTGTCATGGGGCGATCGCCTACCGGCGGCCCCGCGAGACCGCGAACTCGCTGGAGCGGCTGGCAAGCCTGGTCTGAGGCTTGAGACGCGACGAGGCAATCCTGGCCCATGACGGCGGCGGGGCGCCGTCGGCTCGCCGACGCCGACGGACCCGAAGATCGGTGTCCGGCTGTTCGCCTCGGCGCAGCGGCGCCGACCGGTGTCCTCGCCCCGAAGCGGGCGAGGACCTGCCCCCACACAACGCCCTCCGATCTTGTCACGGCACCCCGGAAGTCAACGGCTGCGCCGTTCCCCTCCGAAGCCCGCAAGGGCGGCCTCCTCCGGTGACTGCCGGGGGCCCCGCCGTGGCCAAGACCGGGGTCGTTGCGCTTGGGGCGCACGGCGATTCTTCATCTCAAGGAATGATCTCATGACCGGCTTCAGCCATCCCTTCACCGCATCCGCTTCCCACAAGAGCGACTCCGCCTTCGACGACCTGACCGCCTCGCTGGGCGATCCGCGTTCTCATCCCACCGAAGAGGCCCTGGTCCAGCTCGGGCGTGTCCTCATGACCGAGCTGGTGGATGTCATCAGCGACACCGCGCTGGAGGACTATCGCATCGTTCTCGGAGAGGCCCTCATCGGTGCCTTCCACTCGGCGGCGGGACGGATCGAACGAGAGGCGGACCGGGCGCGCGATGCGATGCGATCGCTCGACCGCGACTTCGACGGCTCCGAGGCGGCCGACACCGAACTCCAGGAGGCGACGGCCAAGGCCCGGACGGGTGATGTGGCCACCCAGGCCTGCGAACGGATCCGGGACGCGGCCGCCGAGACCTGGACGGTTGCGACCGGGGAAGTCTGGACCGCCTGGCGCGGCTCACGGCGGGGCACCCATCTGACGGCAGCTCAGCTGGAGGCCAAACAGGCCATCCGGGCCATCCGCCGGAGACGAGCGGGAGAGGCCGATCCGGGCGGGCCCGTGATCGCCTTCCGGGGCGCGCCGATGGCTGACAGCGCCGAGGACGCCGGGCGGATCTTCGACGCCCTGAACTGGGCTCGCCAGCAATGGCCAGACATGGCGCTCGCCACCACCGGGGCCAAGGGCTCCGAAAAGCTGGCCATCAAATGGGCCCAGCAGAAGGGGGTGACCCTGATCCTGGCCCGGGCGGATTTCGACACCCACGGCAAGGCGGCTCCCTTCCGGGCGAACGACGAGCTGATCGCGCTCGAGCCGACGGTTTGCCTCACCCTGGTTCATTCGGTGGATCGGGAGCGAGCCGATCAACGGCCGTTTGGGCCGGCGCTCAACCTCGGGCAGAAGGCCCTTGAGAACGGGCTGCGGCACGTCGCCATCAAGGCACGGGCCGCCTGACCGCCTTCTTCTGAAACGTCGTAGACCCGCTCGGCTTCGGCCGGGCGGGTTTTTCGCGTTTGGCCATCCGGGCGGCGGTGATTGGCCTGTATTGATCTGGATTGATCGCGTCTCGGAATCGTTAGGAAGGCAAGATAAAAGGTGGGTTCTTTGCTTCCTGGTTAGCCCCTAGATTCAGCGGCTTGGAGGCCCTCGTCCGGATTTTCGCAAGTCGTGGTGAGTTGCTTCCGTTCTGCTGGATGGGGATGGTGCCGTGCTGCTGCGTGAGGCCATGGAGGAACGGCTTACGACCAGTCCGGAACAAGTGCCCTCCAAAGCAGGAAGCGTCCGACTTCCGCAGACGCTGAAGGGCGACAGTGCGAGCGCGCGTCTCGCCCTTCTGCAGCGTCTCGCCGCGTCGCGCCTGTTTTCACGCGGTGATCGTTCCGGGGTTCTCAGGTCCGCCCAGGTCCGGTCCGGTCGGCCCTTTCGACTGGATGTGCGTCAGGCCGTCATCGTCAAGGCGCTCGTCTCACGACATACCGGCCGGGGTGTCGACCGGGCGGCGGGCTTGAGCCGTCACATCGTCTATCTGGGACGAGCCGGCGCGGGTCAGGAGGGAAGCCGGCCGGAGTTCTTCGACCGCGATCAGGACGCCATCGATCCCACCGGCTTACCTGCCGCCTGGGTAGAGGACCGCCATCACTTCAGACTGATCATCTCGCCGGAGCATGGGGACCGGATCGACGACCTTAAAGGCTATGTGCGTGACGTGATGGGCCGCGTAGCCGCCGACCTGGGTCAGCCCGATCTGACCTGGATGGCGACCTGCCATTTCGATACCGAGAAGCCCCACGCCCATGTGCTGGTCCGAGGGCGCAAGGCTGACGGCAGGGATCTCGTCATTCCGCGTGACTATATCGCGTACGGCATCCGTGGTCGTGCCCAGGAGGCGGCCCAGGAACGTCTGGGCGATCTCACAAGGGGAGAGGCGGAAAGGCGCATCTGGAGGCAGACGCAAGCGGACCGGTTCACCGGACTTGATCGGCGGCTTTTAGAAGCCGTAGACACGCATGCCGAGGTGACCGACGGGGTCGGGACCGGACCCTGGCACGCCCTTTCGAGGGGACGCCTTAGACATCTGGAGCGGCTTGGTCTCGCGACGCCCATCGCACGTGGGTATCGGTTGCACCCCGACCTCGAACCGACGCTCAGGCGACTGCAACTGGACAAGGACATGATCCGCACAATGCACGAGCGTCGCATGGCAGGCAGTCGAGACGTCCGCGCCCTTGGAAGCCAGCCGGTCACCGGGCGCGTGGTTCGCAGCGGACATCATGACGAGCTCGGTTCCGCGCCCTTTGTGATCGTCCGCGATGTGGCCGGTGTTGAGCACTATGCGCGCATTCGAGCCTCGGGCTCCCGGCCGGAGGTTGGTCAGGAGATTCAGCTTGAGGCCACTCAATCCGGGGTGATTCTCCACCGGAATGCCGGACGCAATCGTGGCGCGGCCCTCTGACTTGTGAAGCCCGGCCTTCCCGGCCATGGCGAGCAGGTCTCAAACCTTACCAAGTGAAACCGCGCGAAATGGCCTGCAGGCGCAAAAAATACGGCGGGTTGATTGGTGGGTTGGCCGGAAAATCCCCGAAAAATTCAATGAAATCAAGGGGTCTGGCGGAGACGGAGGGATTCGAACCCTCGGTACCGGTTACCCGGTACGACGATTTAGCAAACCGTTGCCTTCAGCCACTCGGCCACGTCTCCGGCAGGCAGGCTCGATAGCGGAGCCCGCGCCGGGGCGCAATGCGCCGAATGCACAGATTGTCGTTTGTCGCCCTGCGACCCGTCGCCCGGTTTCCCCGACGTGATCTTGTGAGCCGGGGCGGGGAGGGATAGGCATTCGGCTCCACCGTCTTAGGGAGACGACACCATGGCCGATCTGGCTCAAGTCACCGAACACATCCGCGGCGCCGTGGGCGACAACTCCGGTCTGGGCAAGACCGTGAAGATCGACCTGGGCGATGTGGGCAAGATCTTCATCGACGGCGCCTCGGTTCCGAACACCGTCACCAACGACGACAAGCCCGCCGACGCCACGGTCTCGATCAACTGGGACGACTTCATGGCTCTGTCGCAGGGTCAGCTGGACCCGATGATGGCCTTCATGCAGGGCAAGCTGAAGATCGCCGGCGACATGATGATCGCCCAGAAGCTGGCCCCGCTGCTGAAGCGCTAGTGGTCTGCTGACAAAAGTTATAGGTCACGACGGCGCGGTCCCCTAGGATCGCGCCGTTCGCATATCGGGGAAGGAAAACGACCATGGACTTCAAACACTCTGACAAGGCCCTGCATTGGCAGGAGCGGATCAATCGCTTCCTCGCCGACAAGGTCGCGCCGCGCACGGCCGACTACTGGGCGGACATCCACCGCGACCACACGGTCCAGTCCCCGACCATGGAGGCCCTGAAGGCCGAGGCGCGCGACGCAGGGCTCTGGAACATGTTCCTGCCGGGCGATCACGGCGCGGGCCTGACCAATCTGGAATACGCCCCGCTGGCCGAGGCCATGGGCCGGGCGGGCCTGTGGACGCCGGAGGTGTTCAACTGCAACGCCCCCGACACCGGCAATATGGAGGTGCTCCATATGTACGGGAACGCGGCCCAGCAGGAACGCTGGCTGAAGCCCCTGATGGCCGGGACCCTGCGCTCCGCCTTCCTGATGACCGAGCCGGCCGTCGCGTCTTCCGACGCCACCAACATCCAGACCTCGATCGTCCGCGAGGGCGATGAGTATGTGATCAACGGCCGCAAATGGTGGTCGACCAACATGGGCCATCCGAACGTCGGCATCTCCATCGTCATGGGCAAGACCGACACGGGCGCCGCCACCCACCAGCAGCAGTCCCAGATCCTGGTCCCCACCGACACCCCCGGCTTCCGCGTCGAGCGCATGCTGACCGTGTTCGGCTATGACGAGCGCCCGATCGGCCACGCCGAGGTCGTGCTGGAGAACGTCCGCGTCCCGGTCGAGAACCTGATCGCGGGCGAGGGGCGGGGCTTCGAGATCGCGCAGGGGCGCCTCGGGCCGGGCCGTATCCACCACTGCATGCGCGTGATCGGCGCGGCGGAACGGGCGCTGGAGCTGATGTGCGAGCGTCTGCTGAACCGCACCGCCTTCCGCAAGCAGCTGGCCGAGCATTCGGTGTGGGAACAGCGGGTCGGCGAAGCCCGCACCAATATCGAGATGTGCCGCCTGATGGTGCTGAAGGCCGCCTGGATGATCGATCAGGCGGGCGCCAAGAACGCCAAGTCCGAAATCGCCCAGATCAAGGTCGCGGCCCCCCGCATGGCGCTGCAGATCATCGACGACGCCATCCAGGCCTTCGGCGGCGCCGGCGTCTCGGGCGATACGCCCCTGGCCGAGATGTACGGCACGGTCCGGACCCTGCGTCTGGCCGACGGTCCGGACGAGGTCCACAACCGCACCATCGCCCGGCTGGAATACGCCAAGCACGGCGGCAAGCCGGTTCGCTGAGGCCCCCCTCTTCGCCCCCGCGCATCGTCGCGGGGGCGAAGACCGCGCTGCGCTTGACCGTGGCCTGCTGACACCCTGTGTCAGCAGTTGGACACAGTCCTCTTGCGGGCAACGAAACCAGAACAGATGTGTTAGCCCGTCGCAGGCGACCACGGGGGCCGTCCGCGCCAGCGGAGCAGCACCATGAAAGCGTCAGCACGAACCGTCTCGCACGAGGCGGACGCTCTGGGCCGTTACTTCGCCGTTCGCAGCGCCATGCCGGCGCTGGCGGCGCGCCTGTCGGCCGAGGATCTGGCCGCCCAGTCCATGCCCGACGCCAGCCCCGGCAAATGGCATCTGGCCCATACCAGCTGGTTCTTCGAGGCCATGATCCTGGCGAGTGAGCCGGGCTATGAACCTGTCGATCCGCGCTTCCAGCAGCTGTTCAACTCCTACTATGAGAGCCTCGGTCGTCGGATCGAACGCCCCGAGCGCGGCCTGATGACCCGCCCCTCGCTGGACGAGGTCCTGGCCTACCGCACCGAGATCGACCGCCGCATGGCCGAGCGCATCGAGCACGGCTTCGAGGGCTTGGAGGACTATCTTTTCGTCCTCGGCCTCAACCACGACCAGCAGCATCAGGAGCTCTTCCTGATGGACCTGCTGAACCTCATGTCCAAGTCCCCGCTGGACCCGGCCGCATACGCAGCCGAGCCGCGTCCGGGCGGGCCGCTTCAGCCCGCGCGCGGCGGCCAGACCCGGTTCGAAGGTGGACTGGTCGACATCGGTCATGACGGTCCCGACTTCGCTTTCGACAACGAGGGGCCGCGCCATCGCGAATGGCTGGAGCCCTTCCTGATGGATCATGACCTAGTCACCAACGGCCAGTGGCTCGCCTTCATGGCGGACGGGGGCTATCGCAAGCCCGAGCTCTGGCTGGCCGACGGATGGGCGGTGGTGAAGGCCGAGGGCTGGGACGCGCCCCTCTACTGGCGTCAGGACGACGGCGAATGGACCGTCCTGACCCTGACCGGACGCGCGCAGGTCGATCCCAACGCGCCTGTCCGCCACATCTCGGCCTATGAGGCCGACGCCTACGCCCACTGGGCCGGCAAACGGTTGCCGACCGAGGCGGAGTGGGAGAGCGCGGTGGCGACCGCGCCCGACGTCTTCTCCAACCTGTATGGCGAGGTCTGGCAGCATACGGCCAGCGCCTACGCTCCCTATCCGGGCTTCCAGCCGACCGAGGGCACGGCGTCGGAGTACAACGGGAAATTCATGGCCAATCAGCGGGTTCTGCGCGGCGGCTCCTTCGCCACGCCGACCGGCCACAGCCGCGCCACCTACCGCAACTTCTTCTATCCGCATCAAAGGTGGGCCTTCATGGGCCTGCGTCTCGCCTCCGACGCCCCGGCCGGCGAACGCGCGCGCATCGAGGACCTGGAGACCGCCCGTTTTCGCGCCGAACTGGTCGCGGGCCTGTCGCGGCCCGAGAAGTCGGTCTCGCCGAAATGGTTCTACGACGCCGCCGGATCGGACCTGTTCGAGGACATCACCCGCCTGCCGGAATACTATCCGACGCGTCAGGAGGCCGGTCTTCTGAGGGCCATGGCCCCCGGCCTGACCGAGCATTTCGGCGACGACGCCGTCCTGGTCGAGTTCGGCTCCGGCGCCAGCGAGAAGACCCGCATCCTGCTGGATTCGGCCCCGACGCTTCAGGCCTATGTGCCCATCGACATCAGCCCCGACGCCCTGAAGGCCGCCGCCGCCGGCATCGCCGAAGCCTATCCGCACATGGAGGTGGTCCCCGTCGTCGGCGACTTCGTGAACCTCGCGCCCCTGCCGGAACTGGGACGTGGCCGCCGCGTCGGCTTCTTCCCCGGCTCGACCATCGGCAATCTGGAGCCGGATCAGGCGGTGGCCTTCCTGGCCAATGCGCGCGACCGGCTGGGCTCGTCGTCCCTGTTCATCCTCGGCGTCGACCTGGTGAAGGACCCGGCCGTCCTGGTCGCCGCCTACGACGATGCGCAGGGCGTGACGGCGGCGTTCAACAGGAACCTGCTGGTCCGCGCCAACCGCGAGCTCGGCGCCGACTTCGATCTGGACGCCTTCCAGCATGTCGCGGTCTGGAACGTCGACAAGTCGCGCATGGAGATGCACCTGAAGGCGACACGCGCCATGGAGGTTCACATCGGCGCCGCGGTCATCGCCTTCGCCGAGGGCGAGACGATCCACACCGAAAGCTCCCGGAAATTCACGGAAGCCTCCGTGACCGCGATGGCCGAGGCGGCGGGTTGGCGGGTGGTTTCCTTCCAGCGGAGCCCTGACCCGTCGGTAGCCCTGGTCCTGCTGGCGGCCTGAGCCCCTCCCGCACCTCCACATCCGTGCACCCCAGCGAAGGCTGGGGTCCAGATCACAAACTCAGGCGGCCCGGACGACACACCGGGCCCGCTGATCCGGCCACCGCCTTTTCCATCTGGACCCCAGCCTTCGCTGGGGTGCACGGATGAGGGGCAAGGGTAGGCCAGCGAACGTCAAACAAACTCCCCGAGCTGGCGCCCAAATCCTGATTGGGTCAGTCGTGGCGGGCATCCCCCTCTCTCGAACCTGCCCAAGTTCGCGCTTCCCCTATACTTTCCGATCACGGCTCGCGGGGAGGACGAGCCATCCCGGTTTCGTCCGTTTCGTCCGTTTCGTCCTCTAGCTTTCGTCCGGACGAAACGGACAAAAGAAAAGGCGGCCGGTTCGCACCGGCCGCCTTTCTCTCCCATCCCCGGGACAGACCTATTCGGCCTGACCCGTAAGGTCTTCCGGCCGGCGAGAGCCGTGGGAGGCTTCGCCGCCCTTGCGTCCGGCCTGGGCGGCCAGGCTGCGATCCTGGGAGAAGCTGCGCTTCTCGCTGGGAACGCTGGCGCCGCCCTTGCGGGCGATCTCGCGCTGCCGTTCGGGGTCCATCGAGGCGAAGCCTCGTTTGGAGACCCCGGAGGGACGGTTGGGCTCACCTTGGGCCATGGGAGGCTCCCTTTCGACTTCTAAGCTGGCGGTTGCAGACAAAACCCCAAAGCTCGGCGCCGGTTCCGAACCCGTACGATTTCAACAGTGTGCGAATCAGTCAGCGCCTGGTCTTTCGACTTCTCCGCCGTTGTCGTCTGGCTGCTGTGGGACTTCCTGAGGCGTGCCCGCCGGGTCGATCTCCGGTTGAGGCGAGGGCGTCAGGGGCGGCTGGATTTCGGGCTGGGGCGTGGGGTCGGTCATCGACGATCTTTCCTCTGCGAAGGGGTGTCGCAGACCGGAACCGTCGCGGGCGGCCCGGGTTCAATCGTCGAAGTTCATTAAGCCTGCCTGGAGCCTCCCATGACCGACATCGACCCGACCAACCTCAGCGCCGAAGACATCCTGGACGACGCCGACGAACGTCGGGCCCGTCTCGACCGCGCGGGCGACCGCTGGATGGCCGATGCGGAGGCGAAGAGCTTCGCCCGCGACCAGGGCCTGCGCCAGGCCGTGCGGTCGGATCTCCAGACGGGGCGCGACTGGGCGCGCGAGCGGGCCTTCCTGGCGCGCACCAAGATCGAGGACAAACCCCTGAAGGCCACCGTCTACGCCCTGGGCGTCGGCGTCCTGATCGGTCTTCTGCTGCGGCGTTAAGCCGGCCCAACGGCCGCGCGGGCCAGCGGCCCCGCGGCCACCGCGGCGTCGGAGACGAACGGATTGCTCCGCCGCTCCTCGCCGAAGGTCGAGATCGGCCCATGCCCTGGCACGAAGGTGACGTCGTCGCCCAGCGGCCACAGCTTGGTCACCACCGACCGGATCAGGGCCTCATGGTCGCTGCGGGGGAAGTCGGTGCGCCCCACCGACCCCTTGAACAGGACGTCGCCGACCTGGGCGAACCGGGCGGCGCGGTTGAAGAAGATGACGTGGCCGGGCGTATGGCCCGGGCAGTGCGCCACCTCCCAGGTCGTCTCGCCCAGCGTCAGCGTGTCGCCGTCGTCCAGCCAGCGGGTCGGGACGAAGGTCCGGGCGTCGGGAATGCCCCACCGCTGCCCATGCTCGGGCAGGTCGGCGATCCAGACCTGGTCTTCCGGGTGCGGCCCGACGATCGGTGCGCCCGACTTCTCCTGCATCTCCGCCGCGCCCGCCGCATGATCCAGGTGCCCATGGGTGATCCAGATCTGGTCCAGCGTCAGCCCGCGCCGGGCGATCTCGCCCATGATCTGGTCCACCGATCCGCCCGGGTCGATCACCGCGGCCTTGTTGGTGGCGGTACACCAGACGGTGGTGCAGTTCTGCTGCAGCGGGGTCACCGAAGTGACGAAGACGCCGATGGGGGAGGGGGCCTGGGTCATCGTTCCGACATAGCGATCCGCGAGACGCTGGGAAACCGCCCCCGCGTTGACCTTTTGAGTCCATCTCATCATAAGGGCGGGCTTCGAGGCGCCGCTCCGGATGGGGCGGCCCTTTCTGCTTTCACCATCTTCGCGCGCGTCGATCCGCCGATGCCGCCCCAGAGCGTCAGAACCGTCCCATGCAAGTCGTCCAAAACACCACCGAAGGCCTGAGCCGCGTCATCACCGTGACCGTCCCGGTCGCCGAACTGAACGCCAAGCTGGAAACCCGCCTGGCCGAGATGGCGCCGAAGATGAACCTGAAGGGCTTCCGCCCCGGCAAGGTGCCCGTCGCCCACGTCAAGAAGACCTTCGGCCGCGACATGATGGGCGAGATCGTCAACGACACGATCAACGAGACCAGCCAGGCCGCCCTGGACCAGATCAACGTCCGCCCGGCCGCCCCGGCCGACATGAAGCTGACCTCGGACATGGAAAAGGTCCTGGCCGGCTCGGACGACCTGGCCTACGAAATGTCGCTGGAAGTGATGCCGGACTTCACCCCGGTCGACCCCAAGACCCTGAAACTGGACCGCCCGGTCTACGAAGCCTCGGACGAGGATCTGGACGAGGCGCTGAAGGAACTGGCCAGCCAGGCCAAGTCCTATGAGGACAAGAAGGGCAAGACCGTGAAGGCCGCCGACGGCGACCAGGTCACGATCGACTACCTCGGCAAGCTGGACGGCGTCGCCTTCGACGGCGGCACGGCCGAAGACGCCGACCTGGTCCTGGGTTCGGGCCGCTTCATCCCGGGCTTCGAAGAGCAGCTGGTCGGCGCCAAGATCGGCGACGAGAAGACCATCGAGGTCACCTTCCCCGAGCAATACCAGGCCGCCAACCTGGCCGGTAAGCTGGCCACCTTCGACATCAAGGTGAAGGCCATCAAGGCCGAGGCCGAAGCCAAGATCGACGAAGAGTTCGCCACCCGCCTGGGCCTGGAATCGCTGGACAAGCTGAAGGACCTGCTGCGTCAGAACCTGAACCAGCAATACGCCGGCGCCGCCCGCTTCAAGCTGAAGCGCGCCCTGCTGGACCAACTGGACGGCGCCCACTCGTTCGACCTGCCGCCCAAGATGGTGGACGCCGAGTTCCAGGGCATCTGGCAGCAGGTCGAGGCCGACAAGGCCGCCGGCGCCCTGCCGGAAGAAGACGCCAAGAAGTCGGATGACGAGCTGAAGGCCGAGTACAAGAAGATCGCCGAGCGCCGCGTGCGCCTGGGTCTGGTGCTGGCCGAGATCGGCCGCACCAACAACGTCGGCGTCACCGACCAGGAACTGAACAACGCCATCATGGCCGAGGCCCGCAACTATCCGGGCCAGGAGCGCATGGTGCTGGACTTCTACCGCCAGAACCCCAACGCCGCCGCCCAGATGCGCGCCCCGATCTACGAAGAGAAGGTCGTCGACCTGATCGTCGAACTGGCCAAGGTGACCGACACCAAGATCACCAAGGAAGAGCTGCTCAAGGAAGACGAAGAGGCCTGAGCCTCGGCCGGTCTCCGCTCTCGCGTCTGAACAGCGAGGGCCGCCTTCCACCATCGTTTTGACGCCGGCCGGGTGCCCACCCCGGCCGGCGTCGGCGTTTCCGGCCCTTGGGCGGTGGTCGCGGACCGATCTCGCGTCGCGTCTCGCACGGCGCGAGAGAAAGGCCTCGAAGAGCACGTTGCGTCGTGTTTCGAGAGTTTCACGTCAGGGTTACAGTCCCGACAGAATTCGCCCTCCGAACGCCACATAGGTTCGCTCTATCGGACGGGGCCGCCAACGAGCGGTTTTGGGGGGAGTAACGGATGTCGATGTCTTTGGGTCTGGTCGCCTTGCTGGCGGCGCTGCAAACGGCCCCCGCGCCCTCACAGCCCGCCCAGGACGAAAGCCGTGTCGGCGACATCGTCGTCAACGGCCGTCCGCTGGACGACCTGGTCAACGACTTCGTCTCCGAGATTTCCCGTCCCGCCAGCCGCCGGGGCCTGGCCCGCTGGCACCAGAGGGTCTGCGTCGGGGTGGTCAACCTGCCCGCCGCCCACGCTCAATACATGGCCGACCGTATCTCCGAGGTCGCCGCCGAGGTCGGGCTGCAGCCGGGCGAGCCGGGCTGTTCGCCGCGTGTGATCATCATCGCCACCGACAACGGCGCGGCCCTGGCGACATCGCTGGTGGGCGGCGTCGGCGCCAATTTCAATCTGCGAACCCATCAGACGGACGCCGGCAGCCGGGCCTTGCGCGACTTCCAGGCGTCGGATCGGCCCGTCCGCTGGTGGCACACCAGCCTGCCGGTCGATTCCGAGACGGGCCGGGCGGCGATCCGCCTTCCCGGTGACGACCAGCCGCCCACCGTCAACGTCTTCGCCGCCTCGCGCGTCAACAGCCAGGTTCGCGACGACCTGATCCGGGTCGTCATCATCATCGACGTCGAGAAACTGGGCGACAGCTCGTTCGAGCAGCTGACCGACTATGTCGCCCTGGTGTCCCTGGCCCAGATCGACGCCGACGCCCAGACGCAGGGCTACGACACCATCATGAACCTGTTCAACGGCTCGGGCGCGCCGTCGGGCCTGACGGATTGGGACCTCGGCTATTTGCAGGCGCTGTATGCGACCCACCCGCAGCGGATCAATCCGAACAGCCTGACGCGGTCGGTCGCCTCGGACGTGGCGCGCGGCATCCGGTCCGGACAGACTGCGGCGGAGGACTGAGCCGCATTTGCGATGCGGTCCGGCTTGTATCGCTTGCGCCGGACCGCAATATGAGAGCGGAACCGCGACCGACCTGAGTCGCGGACCCCAGCATTCAGCGAGATCCCATGCGCGACCCGATCGACTACATCTCCAACAACCTTGTCCCGATGGTGGTCGAGCAGTCCAGCCGCGGCGAACGCGCCTTCGACATCTTCTCCCGCCTGCTGCGCGAGCGGATCATCTTCCTGACCGGCCCGTTCGAGGACGGCATGGCCAGCCTGATCTGCGCCCAGCTGCTGTTCCTGGAATCGGAGAACCCGAAGAAGGAAATCAGCATGTACATCAACAGCCCCGGCGGTCAGGTGACCTCGGCGCTCGCGATCTACGACACCATGCAATACATCAAGTCGCCGGTCTCGACGGTGGTCATGGGCATGGCGGCCTCGGCCGGCTCCCTGATCCTGACGGCCGGCGAGGCGGGCCAGCGCATCGCCCTGCCGAACGCGCGCGTCATGGTCCACCAGCCCTCGGGCGGCTTCCGCGGCACGGCCTCGGACATCGAGCGTCACGCCGAGGACATCATCGCCACCAAGCGTCGCCTGAACGAAATCTACGTCCACCACACCGGCCGGACGTATGAGGAAGTCGAGCGTACTCTGGACCGCGACCACTTCATGACCGCGGATGAAGCCAAGGCCTGGGGCATCGTGGACCACGTCTACGACAAGCGCACCGAGGCCGAAGCCGACGGCATCAAGACCGTCTGAGGTCTCGTCTGAAATCGTCAGGCCGGTCGCGGCGCGAGGCGTTGCGACCGGCCCTGACCTTGGCTAGCCTGCCGTTCAACGAACGTGGGTTGGTGTGTCTGAGCCAGAGCAGAGCCCTAAAAGACTGACGAACGTCGCTGGCGTCATCATCTTCTCGGCCGAACAGCAGATCATGTTGCGGATCCCCGAATAGGGCTTCCGCAACCGCGCCTGCGACAATACGACCGCCTGTTTCCACGACGGACTCTCGCTCCAATCCGGTTGGACCTTGAAGACCGCGTTCCACAGGAGGCCTCATGCGCTGGACCGACGACGGATATCGCTATGGCCGGCTGACCCGGTGGCTGCACTGGGCCGTGGCGGGCATTCTGGCCTGGCAGTTCACGGGCATGGCGGTGAAGCTGATCGTCGGTCGCGCTCCCATCACCGCATTCTGGGTCGGCACTCACAAATGGGTCGGTACGGTGCTGATGGTGCTGATCCTGGTCCGCGCCGTCTGGGGCCTGTGGAACATGACGCGTCGGCCGCCGCATCAGCCCGGCCTGATCGGTCTGGCGGCGCTTGCGGGCCATCTGACCCTCTACGCCCTCATGTTGGTCGTCCCGGCTCTGGCCCTGTTGCGCCAGTGGGGCTCGGGCAAGCCGCTGGAGGCGTTCGGCGTGACCCTGATGGAGAAGGGCGGGGCGGAGATCCCTTGGATGACTGCTCCCGCCGATGCGGTTCACGGCCTGCTGGCCTGGGTGCTGTTGGCTGCGATCGTCGGGCATATCGCCATGGTCCTGGTGCATCGCTACGTCTGGAACGACGGGACGACCAAGCGCATGCTGGGCTGACCCGGCCGCGATCTGTGCTATCGAGCCGCCCATGCAACTGACCCAAGAAAAGTCCGGGACCATCGAGGTCGATGGCGAAACCTACGTCTGGGACCTGCGGCGCCAGCCGCGGCCCCTGGGCAACGGCGACTGGGAGGGTATCGCCCTGACGCTCAGGCACTCGGAATTCAAGCGTGAGGCCATCGTCCAGTTCCCGCCGCCGCTGCGTCCCAACGGTCGCCCGGACATGGAGAAGCAGAAGGTCGATCTGGACAAGGTGCGCAACGCCATCACCGCCTCCATCGAAGCCGGCTGGGACCCCGCCTCACGCGGCAAGGCCGTGGCCTTCGACGTGGACGCCCAGGGGCGTTAGGCCCCGTCGTCAACAGGTTTGAAAGCGGGCCGTAATCGGGTCGCGCGGGCGATGCGGATGAACGTCCTAAATTTCGGCTGTGCGCTCCCCGTTGACCGAGGCTTGGTGAATAAATCTAAGGTTGCGGCTTCTACTATTTGTTGTCATGGTCGGACACGTAGTTTGGATAGGAGGGGTTCTTATGAAGAAAGTTATGATTTTCACTATGTTGCTTGCGTTTGGCGTAGCTGCCCCGTCAGCGGCTAACGATTGTTTTGACGGTTGTGTACTGAACTGCGTGAAATTCGGTGGAACTCCTGAAGGATGCGCGGTTGAGTGCATGGATGTCGTTTGTCCGTTTGCCGCCCCGCAAGGTAGCGTAGCGTCGCTGATCTTGTGAGCTAGTACACGACGTTTAAGGTTGGAACCCACCATCGGCGGGACGTGACATGGATTGGACGGCGGCGTTGATGGTGGGGGCCGGCATTCTGTTGGCAGGGCAAGACCGGACGCCGGAGGCGTCCGAAAGCCCGTGGTTGGAGGACGTCGTCGTCACCGGGTCCCTGCCGCGGACCAGGGACGTCGCGGAGCGGTTCGTCGATACCGTGGGGGCTGCACCGACCGCGAGAAAGCTCGCCAGGTGGCGCGACTCCGTCTGCGTCAGCGTGGTCAATGTCAAAGCCACGACGGCCCATGCCTTGGCCGATCACATCGCGACAGTCGCCGCCGGCTACGGCCTGTATCCGGGTGGTCCGGGGTGTTCGCCCGATGTGATCGTGTTCGTCACCGATGACGGCGACGCGACGGCGCGTGGGCTGGTGCGGTCGCGGTCCAGCCTGTTTCGTGTCGGCGGAGCCTCGTCAGTGCAACTGGGCAGCGCCGCGCTCGCGCGGTTTCAATCATCAAACAAGCCGATCCGCTGGTGGCACATCAGCGTCCCCGTGAACGCCGAGACCGGTCTGGCGACCGTCCGCTTTCCTGGCGATCCGCCCTATCCGGTGGACAACGGCATCTCGCGTCCTTCCGATGTCATGGGCGGGGCCAATGTCTTGGGTTCAAGACTTCTGGATCAAACGGATGACGAACTGCGGCGGGTGTTCATAATCGTAGAAGCCGACGCGGTCGCGGGCTTCTCGGGACAGGCGCTCGGCGACTACCTGGCTATGGTCGCTCTGGCTCAGATCGACGCCGAACGGTCGTTTTCTTCGTTCGACAGCGTGCTGAACCTGTTCGATCGGCCGGACCTAGCGGGCTTTTCCGACTGGGACAGAGCCTATCTTGGCGCCCTTTACGATCCCGCGGCCCGGACCGCCGGGTCCGGCGCGCAGTCCGACAGAATGGCGGCCTCGATGATCGACCGCCTGTCGGCGACGGCGGATTAGGACCTTCGCCAGCGCAACGGTTGTCCGGTCGCGCACTGTCTTTAGACGGGTCGCCCGCGGAAGACCCTGAACCCTTTCGTTTCCGCGATCGCCAGCATCTCGGTGTCGCCGGAGGTGTCGCCATAGGCCGCCGCCAGCTTCAGATCGGGTCCGAAGGCTTCGTGCAGGCGCCGCACCTTCTCCTCGCCACGACAGTTGGGGCTGGAGAAGGCGCCGGTGATCCGGTTGTCCGCGTCGAAGGTCAGATGGGTGCCCAGCAGCGCCTCCGCGCCCAGCCTCCGCGCGAACGGGGCCACCGTGATCTCGGGCGAAGCGGTCACGATCACGCGATGGGCGCCTTTGCGACCCCACTCGTCCCAGACCTTCAGCGCGTCCGGTCGCATGAATGTGTCCCAGGCGTGATCGGCGAACCGGGCGGCGTCCGCCTCCAGCTCGGCGCGGGTGACGCCCTTCAGAAACACCTTCACCGAGGCCGCCTTGATCGCCCCCCGGTCGCGGTTCCGCGCATAGGCCGCCGTCGCCTTGGCCATCTTTACCAGGCCCAGGGCCCAGCCTCCGGGCCCCGCCCGCCAGCGCAGGAACTGGGTGAAGCTGTCGCGGATCGTCAGCGTGCCGTCGAAATCGAACGCGACGATCGGCCGCGAAGGATCGACGGACTGGCGAAAGCCCTCCGTGGCGCCCATGTCACCCATTCGCAGTGATCTCCATCCAGCCCGAACAGTCCACGCCCCTAGCGCTTCGCCGACCTTCGGCGGGGTTGTGGCGGGCGTTCGGATGGGTGATTGTCATTTTTTGAATATCTTCGCGTCCATAGTGGTGGAATCAACGCGGGAAAAGCGCGTCCGTCCCACAAAGCGGCGCGAGAGTGAGAAGGGTCTATGACCAAAGCAGCCGGCACCGACGCCAAGTCGACGCTCTATTGCAGCTTCTGCGGCAAGAGCCAGCACGAGGTGCGCAAGCTCATCGCGGGCCCGACCGTGTTCATCTGCGATGAATGCGTCGAGCTGTGCATGGATATCATCCGTGAAGAGCACAAGATCGGCTTCGTGAAGTCCAAGGACGGCGTCCCGACTCCGAAGGAGATCCGTGAGGTCCTGGACGACTACGTCATCGGTCAGAACCACGCCAAGAAGGTGCTCTCGGTTGCGGTCCACAACCACTACAAGCGTCTGAACCACGCGACGAAGAACAACGACGTCGAGCTGGCCAAGTCGAACATCATGCTGATCGGCCCGACGGGCTCCGGCAAGACGCTGCTGGCCCAGACGCTGGCGCGCATCATCGACGTGCCCTTCACCATGGCCGACGCCACCACCCTGACCGAAGCCGGTTATGTGGGCGAGGACGTCGAGAACATCATCCTGAAGCTGCTCCAGGCCTCGGACTACAATGTCGAGCGGGCCCAGCGCGGCATCGTCTACATCGACGAGATCGACAAGATTTCGCGCAAGTCCGACAACCCCTCGATCACCCGCGACGTCTCGGGCGAGGGCGTGCAGCAGGCCCTGCTGAAGATCATGGAAGGCACCGTCGCCTCCGTGCCCCCGCAGGGCGGCCGCAAACATCCGCAGCAGGAGTTCCTGCAGGTCGACACCGCCAACATCCTCTTCATCGTGGGCGGCGCCTTCGCCGGTCTGGAGAAGGTGATCTCGGCGCGCGGCGAGGGGGCCTCGATCGGCTTCGGCGCCAAGGTCAAGAACGTGGACGAACGCCGCACCGGCGACATCCTGAAGAACGTCGAGCCCGACGACCTGATGCGCTTCGGCCTGATCCCGGAGTTCATCGGCCGTCTGCCGGTCCTGGCGACGCTGGAAGATCTGGACGAAGCGGCCCTGGTCACCATCCTGACCGAGCCGAAGAACGCCCTGGTCAAGCAATACAAGCGTCTGTTCGAGATGGAGAACGTCAACCTGACCTTCACCGACGACGCCCTGATGGCCGTCGCCAAGAAGGCCATCACGCGCAAGACCGGCGCCCGCGGCCTGCGGTCCATCCTGGAAGGCATCCTGCTGGAAACGATGTTCGAACTGCCCACCTTCGAGGGCGTCGAGGAAGTCGTCGTCAACGCCGAGGTCATCGACGGCAAGGCCCAGCCCCTGCTGATCTATGCCGAGAAGAAGAAGGCCGCCGACGGCGCCGCCTAAGCGGACCTGACGCGCAAAAGAACAGGGGCGGGACCATCGCGGTCCCGCCCCTTTTTCTTTGCCCGAGAGCCGATCAGTGCGTGCCGGGTGGCTTGGGATGCAGGTTGGTCGCTTCAGCCTCGGCCTGGGCGTTGTCTCGGCTCTGGTCACTGACCCCACTGGCGCTCGCACCCGTGGGGCTGGCCGAGCTGGAGCCTGCCGCTCCCATGGTCTCGGAGCCTGAACCGTGCTCTCCCGCCGCCGAAGCGCCGCCGGAAGCGCCCGACGCGCTGGTCGAGGCGTTGGAGCCTGCGTCGCCGGCCGATGCAGCTTCCGCGCTGGTCGCGGCGGCGTCGTCCACGGCCGGGGCGGTCTCGGCGTCGCGGTTGCAGGCGGCCAGGGCCAGGACGGACGCGGCCGCCGCCAGGGTGATGATCTTGTTCAAGGAAGCCTCCCAATCGTTGTTATGTGGCGATGGGAACGGCCACGGTTGGCTTCGGTTGCCGAATACGGATGATCTTGCGGCGCGGCGGCCACAGGGCGCGGTCCGGGTCTGATCCACGGTGAAGCCTCGGTGCAGAACGGTTCGACCCTCAAACATCGGCAAGGCCAACCGGATCGTGCAGCTTGGCCGCGATGCAACGGGACTGTGTATCGTCCAGCCGCACCGCTTGAACCGACGGGTGCAGGGGCCACATACTCACATGAACGCCGTCGGAATCGACGGGCCTCATCAGGGTGTCGCTGCATATCGCGGGGCGTCCGGTGGGGCGGGCCGGAGATGATCGAAGGTCCAGGAGCGCATTATGACTGAGAGTAAAATTCTGCCCGTCCTGCCTTTGCGGGACATCGTCGTCTTCCCCCACATGGTCGTGCCGCTCTTCGTAGGGCGCGAGAAATCCGTGCGGGCCCTCGACGAGATCATGAAGGGTGAGAAGCAGATCCTGCTGGCCACCCAGAAGAACAGCGTCGACGACGATCCGTCGCCGGACGCCATCTATCCGGTCGGCGTGCTGGCCACCGTCCTGCAACTGCTGAAACTGCCCGACGGCACCGTGAAGGTCCTGGTCGAAGGCAAGGGCCGCGCCCGCCTGACCCGCTTCACCGACCGCGAGGAGTATTTCGAGGCCGAGGCCGTCGAGATCGAGGACGAACAGGGCGAGCCTTCGCAGGCCGAGGCCCTGCTGCGCGCCGTGGTCGAGCAGTTCGAGAGCTATGTGAAGCTGAACAAGAAGGTCCCGCCCGAGGCCCTCAGCTCCATCCCCCAGATCACCGACGCGTCGAAGCTGGCCGACAGCGTCGCCGCCCATCTGTCGGTCAAGATCGCCGACAAGCAGGGTCTCTTGGAAACCATCGCCGTGCCGCAGCGGCTGGAGAAGGTCTACGGCCTGATGGAGGGCGAAATCTCCGTCCTGCAGGTCGAGAAGAAGATCCGCTCGCGCGTGAAGCGCCAGATGGAGAAGACCCAGCGCGAATATTATCTGAACGAGCAGATGAAGGCGATCCAGCGCGAGCTGGGCGAGACCGACGACGCTCGCGACGAGATCATGGAGCTGGAGAAGCGCATCCGTAAGACGCGCCTGTCCAAGGAAGCCCGCACCAAGGCCGAGGCCGAGGTGAAGAAGCTGCGCAACATGAGCCCGATGTCGGCCGAGTCGACCGTGGTCCGGAACTACCTCGACTGGCTGCTGTCGATCCCGTGGGGCAAGTCCAAGCAGAAGCCCATCGACCTCAACAAGGCCGAGGACATCCTCGAGGAGGATCACTACGGCCTGGAGCAGGTCAAGGAACGGATCATCGAGTATCTGGCGGTGCAGGCGCGCACCAACAGCCTCAAGGGCCCGATCCTGTGCCTCGTCGGTCCTCCGGGCGTCGGCAAGACCTCGCTGGCCAAGTCCATCGCCAAGGCGACCGGGCGTGAATACGTCCGCATGTCGCTCGGCGGCATGCGCGACGAGGCCGAGATCCGCGGTCACCGTCGGACCTACATCGGCTCGATGCCGGGCAAGATCATCCAGTCGATGAAGAAGGTGAAGACCACCAACGCCTTCATCCTGCTGGACGAGATCGACAAGCTGGGCGCCGACTGGCGGGGTGACCCGTCGTCGGCCCTGCTGGAGGTGCTGGACCCGGCGCAGAACAACTCGTTCGGCGACCACTACCTCGAGGTCGACTACGACCTGTCCAACGTCATGTTCGTCACCACAGCCAACAGCCTGAACATGCCTCAGCCCCTGATGGACCGGATGGAGATCATCCGGGTCAGCGGCTACACCGAGGACGAGAAGGTCGAGATCGCCAAGCGTCACGTCCTGCCCAAGGTCACCAAGGACAATGGCCTGACGCCGGCCGAGTTCACCGTGCCCGACGATCAGATCCGCAACCTGATCCGCTATTACACCCGCGAAGCCGGCGTGCGGTCGCTGGAGCGGGCTCTGGGCGGTCTGGCCCGCAAGGCCGTGCGCGAAATGGCCAAGCAGAACCTGCTGTCGATCACCATCGACGACGCCAAGCTGGCCGAATACGCGGGCGTGAAGAAGTTCCGCTACGGCGAGACGGACGAGGAGGATCAGGTCGGCATCGTCACCGGCCTGGCCTGGACCGAGTTCGGCGGCGACATCCTGACCATCGAGGCGATCAAGATGCCGGGTCGTGGTCGCATGACCATCACCGGCAACCTGAAGGACGTGATGAAGGAGTCGATCTCCGCCGCCGCGTCCTACGTCCGCAGCCGTTCGCTCAGCTTCGGCGTCAAGCCGCCGGTGTTCGAGAAGACCGACATCCACGTCCACGTGCCGGACGGCGCCACGCCCAAGGACGGTCCGTCCGCCGGCGTCGCCATGACGGTGGCCATGGTCTCGGTCCTGACCGGCATCCCGATCCGCAAGGACATCGCCATGACCGGCGAGATCACCCTGCGCGGTCGCGTGACGGCCATCGGCGGCCTGAAGGAGAAGCTGCTCGCCGCCCTGCGCTCCGGCGTGAAGACCGTGCTGATCCCGCAGGAGAACGAGAAGGACCTCGCCGACGTGCCCGACAATGTGAAGGGCGCGCTGGAGATCGTCCCGATCTCGACGGCCGACGAGGCCCTGAAATGGGCCCTGACCGGCACCCCGACCCCGGTGGAGTGGGACGAGGTGGCCGAGCCTCTGACGCCCACCCCGCCGCCGGCGGCCGGCGACGGCGCCGCGGTCGTCCGCCACTAAGACAGAAAGGCCGCCGGATCGCTCCGGCGGCCTTTTTGTTGTCCGTGGTAGGCGGCGACGGGTTCGAACCGCCGACCCTCTCGGTGTAAACGAGATGCTCTGACCAGCTGAGCTAGCCGCCCATGCCACAGGGGACTAACTGCCCGGCGAAGGCTCCGGGTTCAACTGCCGGGGACAAAAAAGGCCGCCGGATCGCTCCGGCGGCCTTTGTCTTGATCGATCCGCCCCGATCAGAACCGGAAGCTGGCCCGCAGCAGCAGGGTGTAGCGGATATAGTCCTCGATCTTCTCGACGTCGGCGCTGATCGCGATCTTGCCCAGGTCGTTGCCGACGCTGAGGTTGAAGCCGGCGATGGGGCCGCCGCCTTTGATCGATTGCGGCGTCAGGGTGAACTGCGAGCCGCCCGAAGCGAAGCGGGCGATGGTCTCGCCCGGATCGACCGAGAAGTTCTGACGCCAGCCCAGGCGGACCTCGGGCCGGATCCAGCCGTTCTCGCCGAAGCCGTAGCCGATGTTGACCGCCGCCACGCCGGAGAAGATGTGGCCCTGGCGATCCTCGATCTCGAGGTTGAAGCCCGGTTCCTGGCCTTCCTCGGTGCGGCCGTCTTCGTTGAGCGAGAAGTACTCGGCATAGACCTCGGGACGAAGGCTCAGACGGCCGAAATTGGCCTCATAGGCTGCCCCGCCGCCCAGCGACAGCGTGAAGCCGTTCCAGCTGGAGGTATTGATGAGGTTGATGTTCTCGGTCACCAGCTGGCGCGTCGCATCGAAGGTGGCGTAGCCGCCCGCCGCCCGCGCCCAGGTGCTCCAGGCCTGTCCATGCGCGCGCCAGTAGAGGCCCAGTTCGACCAGGTTGGCCGACAGGATTTCCTCGGCCTCGGCCTCCGGATCCTCGATGTCCGACGAGGTGAAGGCCAGGGACACGCCGACGGCGCCCAGGCCCGTGCCGCGCTCGATGCCGCCCGCGACGCCGAAGCCTTCCGAACGGAAGCCGTAGGTGTCGGTCTTGTCCTTGTCGGCGTAGAAATTGATTTCCTGCAGCCAGGCCGAGGTCTCGCCCGGCTCGACCGTGGCGTTACGGCCGCTCAGGGCGCGGGTGACCGCGTCGACGCCCGAGGCCAGCGAGAGCAGGGGGCCGCCCGAGTGGTCGGGCAGCAGCTGCTCGTACAGGTCGATGAAGCCGTCGCGGCCCGTCTGCGACAGGAAGGCGTTCCGCAGGGCCGTGCTGGTGCTCAGCGAGCCGTAGAACGAATCGAACATCTGGGATTCGACGGCGTTCAGGTTGGCCTCGGCTGCCGTGCGGCGACGGGCGTCGATATAGACGTCGCCGGCGGCCACGTCCGCTCCCGCGCTGACCACATAGAGGTAGGGCGAGTTGGCCTGGACGGCAGCCTGATTGATCGTGCCGATGGTCAGGCTGTTGCCGTCGATGACGGTGAACCGCTGCGGGCTGGTCAGCAGGGAGTTGAACCGGACGCCGAGGTTCGCGCCCTGGGCCATGTTGACCGCGCCGTTGACGCGGAAGCCGGCGTTGTTCCCGGCGGCGGGATCGATGGTGACGACCAGGTTGCCGGCCGCGCCGACGTTCAGGCTGGTGATGTTCGTGCGCGTGGTCTGGCGCGCGTCCAGGGTGCCGTTCGCGACATTGATGTCCAGAAGGCCGTCGCTGTCGGTGACCGCGCCGGTCAGCACGCCGCCGCCGGAGATGTTCAGACGGTCCGCGCCGGCGCCGAACGACACGTCGCCGGTGATCGTGCCGTTCTCCAGGTTCAGCGTGTCGGCGCCGGAGCCGAACTTGATCGCGCCGACCAGCATCGGCTCCTTGGAATCGGGCACGCCGTCGCCGTCCGTATCGGGATCGGTGGCCGTGGGCGTGCTGGCGATGCCGTACTGACGGAAGGTCACGCCCGTGGTGTTGGCCGAGACGTCGATGGCCGTGACCGTGCCGGTGACCGGATCGCCGGCGTCGTTCGGGGCCAGGACCGCCTGAAGCACGCCGGCGTTCCGGATGGAGGTCAGGGTGCCCGACAGATCTCGGATCGTGGTGACGTTGGAGATGCCGCCGCCGGCCGTGGCCAGGATGATGCCGCTGTTGAAGAAGCTCGGCAGATTGGCGCCCGCCCCGATCGTGATGGCGGTCGAGTCGGCGTTGGGTTTGACCGAGGACACGCCGGCCGTGATCGTTCCGGTGTTGTCGAACCGGGGCGTGGTCACGCCCGCGCCGATCGACACGGCCGTGGCCCCGCCGTTGCGTCCCAGGGCGCTGATGCTGCCCTCGTTGCGCACGCCGCCCGCGATGTTGACCGTCTGACCGCCCGCGACGCCCAGTTGCATGCCGCGCGCCGTGACGCCGTCGAAGACGCCGTCGGCGTTGACGCTGCCCCTGTTGATCAGGCCGTAGCTGGTCGTTTCGGTCGTTCCGGCGACGCCCAGGGTGATGCCGCGCGTGGCCGAGCCGACCGTCAGGGCCGCCGCTCCGCCGAAGCTGTTGAGGACCAGATTGCCTTCGCTGGCGTCGGCGATGCCGTCGCCGTCCTCGTCGGTCGTGGTCGGGTCGGTCGAGACGTCGGTGATCAGGTCGGCCGGCCGCACGTCCAGCACCACGCCCCCGCCGATGTTGCCGCCGATCACGACGGTCGATCCGCCCTGGAGCAGGTCGTCGGCGTCCAGCAGGGCCAGGGCCGCGTCGCTCGGGCGCGAGGTGTAGCGATAGCCGGTCGCGGACATCTCGCCCTGCAGCGTCAGACGACCGCCGACATCGCCCTGGACGTTCACAGCGTTGGCGCCTTCGCCCAGCGCGGTGATGGGGCCGCCCAGGTTGACGGAGCCCGAGACGTTGCCCGTCTGGGAATAGGCGACGGCGTTGTCGCCGACCGCGCGCAGGGTGCCGAAGCTGGTGACATTGCCCGTCAGCCCGCGCTCGATCGAGACGGCGCGCGAGTTGGCGCCCTCGGCCAGGATGGCGCCGCTGCTTTCGATCAGCACATTGCCGGTCAGGGGCGTGCCGCCGACCAGGCGCACGCCGTAGCGGTCGGAACCCGAGGCGAACGGGCCGTCCAGGTCGCCGTCGTTGTCGGTGTCGGTGTAGCTGTCGATGTTGTCGGTGACCGTGATCGTGCCGCCGATGGTGACATTGCCCGTGGTCGCGCCCGGGCCGACCAGAATTCCGGTCGATCCGTTGGCCGAGCTGGCCATGGTGATGTTGGAGCCGTTGTCCAGATCGACGCTGTTGTTCGAATCGACCGTGATTGCCGCACCGGTGTTCACGGCGATCGAGCCGCCCGTGGCCAGGCGGATGTCGTCGCGCGCCGTGCCGGTCGCGGTGGAGGTGACGATGGGCGTCGTTCGCGCGGTCGAAATGACGACCTCGGCGTGTGCGCCCGCTGCCGCCATGAGAGGGGCAAGCGCCACCGCGGTCGCAACCAGTCTACGCATTCGGAAAATCACCCCAAGTGGACACGCGCACGGGCGCCGCGCGCCTTCTAACAGGGGCTTCGCGACCTGTCTCAAGTTTCGCGAATTTGAGGCGAATGCAAGGCCGAAAGCGTCGATCCGCGCGACCGGAGGTCACTGAAAGCGTTGCCGTGTCTCTCCAAAAGTGATATCACTTTCATATCGAAATGGAGGGCTGAATGACCGACCACCGCACAATCTCGCAGGAACGGCCTGCACAGACCGCCAACGGCATCCTGATGCTGCTGGTCGGAATGGGGCTGATCGTTCTGGGCCCCGTCATCGTCACCCAGGGCCCGGAGACGGCCCTTTACGTCGTCGGCGGCATCGTTCTGGCCGTGGTCGGACTGTTTCTGCTCTGCGGCCTCTACGCCCTGCAGCCGAACGAGGGCGCCGCCATCCTGCTGTTCGGCGCCTATCAGGGCACGGATCGCACCACGGGGCTGCGGTGGATCCTGCCCTGGTATACCCGCAAGAAGATCTCGATGCGGGCCCGCAACGTCACCTCCGACAAGCTGAAGGTGAACGACAAGCGCGGCAGTCCCGTCGAAATCGCCGCCAACGTCGTCTGGCGCGTCGAGGATTCGGCCCAGGCACTGTTCGACGTCGACGACTATCAGGCCTTCGTGAACATCCAGATCGACACGGGCCTGCGCGATATCGCCTCCCACTACGCCTATGACCATGGCGAGGAGGAGGATCACGAGAAGCGCGAACTGACCCTGCGCGCCGATGCGGAGGACGTCGCCGGCCGTCTGCGCGAGGAACTGGCCAATCGGGTCCGTGTCGCGGGCGTGGCCATCGACGAGGCCCGTCTGGCCCACCTGGCCTATGCGCCCGAGATCGCCGGGGCCATGCTGCGTCGCCAGCAGGCCGAGGCCATCCTGTCCGCTCGTCGCCTGATCGTGCGCGGCGCCGTCGGCATGGTCGAGAGCGCGCTGAAGGATCTGGGCGAGCGCGAGGTCGTGCAACTGGATGAGGACAGGAAGGCCGCGATGGTCTCCAACCTGCTGGTCGTGCTCTGCGCCGACCGCGAGGCACAGCCCGTGGTCAACACCGGCACCCTGTACGGCTAGTTCGTGGCCAAGGTCAGGAAGCCCTTTCTGATGCGTGCCTCGGCCGGGGTGATGACGGCGGTCGAGCGGCTGGCGGCGGCGGAACTGCGGTCCGTGAACGCGCAGCTGGAGATTCTTCTTCGGGAATCCCTGACGCGGCGGGGGGTCGCCATCCCCCCGCCGGGCGAGGCTGATGATGACACTTGAGCTTCGCCTTTCTCAGGCGTAGGGGCGCTTCATGGTCAGGTCGAAATCGTCCGCACGCATCCAATCGAAACGGAAGCGCGTTGGAGCGAAGACCGCCCCGGAGCAAGACCCCATGAGCCTCACCGACCTCGACGTTCACGAAGGTGAGCTGCGGCTCATTCCGGGTTGGGACGAGGAGGTCGCCGAGACGCTCAGGGTCCTGAAGGCCTCCACCTCGGACCCCCGGCCGCGCATGGTGGACACCACCATGCTGTATGCGCCGCGCTCTGGCGGGGTGAAACGCTACCTCCTGTCCAAGAAGGCCTGGCTGGAGGAGAATCGCCCCGGCGTCGCCCATTCGCTGGTGGTGCCCGGCGCACAGCACCGCGCCGGACGCGACGGCATCATCCAGCTTCATGCGACCAAGCTTCCGTTCGGCGACGGCTATCGCTGGCCGTCCTCGGTGCGCCGTTGGGCCGCCTGGGTCGCGTCGATGAAGCCGTCTCTGATCGAGGCGGGCGACCCCTATACGCCGGGGCAGGGGGCGCTTGAGGCCGGTCAACGCGCCGGCTGCCCGGTCGTCGGCTTCTGCCACTCCGACCCGGCGGCCCTGGCGGCCCTGCATTTCGGCGAATGGGCCAAGAAGCCGGTCGAGAAACGCTGGGCCAGGCTGTTCGGCCAGTTCGACCGCGTCATCTCGCCCAGCCGTTTCATCGCGCGCCGCCTGGAAGAGGCCGGCATCCGCGACATCGTCATTCGCCCGCTGGGCGTGGAGATCGACACCTTCCGCCCGGATCGGGGCGATCGGAACTGGCTGCTGAAGAAGCTGGGCCTGCCCGCCAGCGCCCGCCTGTTGTGCTTCGCCGGTCGTCCGGCGCGCGAGAAGAACATCGACGTCCTGATCGAGGCGGTCCAGAAACTGGGCGCCCCCTATCATCTGGTCCTGGTTGGGGCGGGGCAGGGGATGCCCGCCGAGGACCGCGTCATCGCCCTGCCTTACGAGCGCGATCCCAAGGCCGTGGCCCGTATCGTCGCCAGCTGCGACGCCTTCGTCCACGCCAACGACAAGGAGCCCTTCGGCCTGATCGTGCTGGAGGCCATGGCCTGCGGTCGCCCGGTCGTAGGGGTCAACGCCGGCGGCGTGGCCGAGACGGTCAACGACAACGTGGGACAGCTCTCCCGTAGCGCCGACCCCGACCACTACGCCCAGGCCATCGAGGCCCTGTTCGAACGCGACATCGAGGCCATCGGCGCGGCCGCCCGCGTCCACACGGTCGAGACCTTCGCCTGGAACCGCGTCTTCGAGGATCTGTGCATGACCTACGGCGAGGTCAGCGGGAAGGCGGAGTTCGTGACGCCGGGTGAGGCGCTGGCGGTTCACTGAGGCGTCGGTGTTCCCCGAAGTATTGGGACCAAGGCGTCTGACAGTCTCAGGTCGATCGTTTGCCAGAGTTCTAACGGCTCAGCGCTAGCCAGAGATAGCCTGCTGCCGTGCGTATGCTCGGCCAGCCGACAAGCGTCGCAACTGCAAACGCTGAGCAGGCACCGCCTATCTCCCAAATCCAGAAGCTCAAGCGTCGGGCTCCCGTGATTCGGGGACTCAATCTTGAGATATCGCTGTGAAAGGCATGGAGGCGTTCAGCTGTGTCACTAGTCGTAGCAATCAGGGTGGGCTGCTCTATGCCAGCGAGACCCAATTTCTCGTATTCGCTGGGTGGATTGGGTGGTTGAGGCGTGTGGGTCGTCCCTGAAGCGATTGCTTGTGCGATCTACGTGGCAATTTCGGACGCGCGAGGGGGAAGCGACTGCCCAGGCTGTTGCGGCGCTTCGCCGGGTTCGGACAGATAGCGTATCAAGCCGTCCTTAATTGCTTGAAGGACATGCGGCTCGCCCGGCCCCACGAAACTGTAAGATTTTAGATATTTTTCCAACGCTTCAGCGTGAATTTCGGCACTCTTTGCGTATTGCGTTGCGGACGTTTCTAGTCCTGCAACTACGTTGGCTGCTCTCCGGTGAAGGTCCTCCAAAGACCGCTCCAACTGGCCTAGGCCGGTCCCCAAGAGTTGTTTCGAGTTTATAAGTAGGGCTGATTGAGCCTCTAGTAGAAAACCCGCCAGGTAATACAATCCACCCAGCCAGAGCATCCAGCGAACAACTGCCGTTGTGAGCTCGATATCAAGCCACCCTGAATGAATTGTGTGTTTACCCGCGGGAACGCCTAGCCCCAAAAGAGCGAAAGCAGCCGAAAAGACCAAAACCGTCCGCTTAAGACGGTGAAACGTCTCCGGCAAGTGCATGTCGAGCGGCTGATCGGTCATGCTAGCGAGGCCTAGGGTCCAGACTCATAACCACCAGACGATGATGGCCGCGAGGGCGACGGCGGCTGCGTATGTGCAGGCGAGCTTGTCGTATCGAGTGGCGACGCGGCGGAAGTCCTTGATACGGCAGAAGGCGCGCTCGACGAGGTTCCTTCGCTTGTAAGGCTCGGGGTCGAAGGGGTGCAGTCGCTTGCGATAAGGCGCGTTGGGGATGACCGGGGTCGTGCCTCGCGCCCGCAGCAGGCGTCTCAGGACGTCGCTGTCGTAGGCCCGGTCGGCGGCGAGGGTCGCTGACGCGGGCGCGGCCTGGATCAGGTCGGCCGCGACCGGTGCGTCGCCGCGCTGGCCGGGCGTGATCATGAAGGCGACGAGCCGCCCCAATCCATCGACCAGGGCGTGCAGCTTGGTGGTCGGCCCGCCGCGCGAGCGACCTATGCCGTTGGCCGAAGCCCCCCCTTTCCGCCCGTCGCCGAGCGGTGAGCCTTGGCCCAGGTCGAGTCCAGCATCAGCTCGGCCGGCGGCCCGCCCGACGCCGCCAACTCTTCGAACGCCCTCATCCAGACGCCCGCCTTGGCCCAACGGACCCAGCGATTGTAGAGCGTCTTGCGAGGGCCGTAGATCGGCGGCGCATCGATCCAGCGCCCGCCGCTGATCAGCACATGAACGATTCCCGAGATCACCCGTCGATCATCGACCCGGGGCACGCCACGAGGCTTGCTCGGCAGAAACGGCCGAAGCCGCTCGAACTGAGCATCCGTCAACCAGAACTCTGAAGCCATGTTCGTCCTCCTGCCTCAAAGCAGGGAATCACGCTTCGCCCGATCTGGGAATCCCGCTTATGGGTCTGGACCCTAAAACGCTTCGCGACCTACGGCAACGCTAAGGCGCAGGCGGGGCGCGCCACTTCTTCTGATTTCATTGTAAGAAGAAGTGGCGCGAGTGACGGGGCTCGAACCCGCGACCTCCGGCGTGACAGGCCGGCACTCTAACCAACTGAGCTACACCCGCGTTTCCCGTCGGCGGTGCAGTGCGCCGCGGCGAGGGGCGTCGTTTAGGCGGGGGGGCTGTTCCCTGTCAACGACCATTCGGACGATTTCGACAGATTTTTCCGTTGTCCGAAAATCCCTCCGTGGACCCTGAAAAACAGCCGATTTCTGCGAACCGTTCTCAACAAAAATCCTTTCGCCGCATGGGTTTGAACCCGGCCGAGGTTGGGTCTAGAAAGCGCCGAATCCGCCGCCCTCCCTCGCGGCCTGGACCCAATTCTATGAACGCATTTCTTCTCCAGTATCTGCCGATCGTGATCTTCGTGGCCATCGCCGTGGTGATCGGGGTCGGTTTCATGGTCGCGTCGTGGGCCATGGCTCCCACCAGCCCCGACTCGGAAAAGCTCTCGGCCTACGAATGCGGCTTCAACGCCTTCGATGACGCCCGGATGAAGTTCGACGTGCGGTTCTATCTCGTGTCGATCCTGTTCATCATCTTCGACCTGGAAGTGGCCTTCCTGTTCCCCTGGGCCGTGTCGATGTTCGACCTCAGCCACGCGGGCATGGTCTTCGCCTTCTGGTCGATGATGGCCTTCCTGGGCGTGCTGACGGTCGGCTTCATCTACGAATGGAAGAAGGGCGCGCTGGAATGGCAGTGACTCCTCCCGCCGGCGGTCTGATCGCCCCGTCCTCGCCTTTGCCCACGGCCTACGGCCAGGGCGCGCGTTCGACGGTTCAAGGCTATGACCCCAAGATCCACGACAAGTTCTTCGAGGCGGTCAACACCGAGGTCAACGAGCAGGGCTTCCTGACGACCTCGCTGGACGACGTCATCAACTGGGCCCGCACGGGCTCGCTGATGTGGATGACCTTCGGTCTGGCCTGCTGCGCCGTGGAGATGATCCAGGCGTCGATGCCGCGCTACGATCTGGAGCGTTTCGGCATGGCCCCGCGCGCCAGCCCGCGTCAGTCGGACCTGATGATCGTGGCCGGCACCCTGACCAACAAGATGGCTCCGGCCCTGCGCAAGGTCTACGACCAGATGCCGGACCCGCGCTACGTCCTGTCCATGGGCTCCTGCGCCAACGGCGGCGGCTACTACCACTACAGCTACAGCGTGGTTCGGGGTTGCGACCGGATCGTGCCGGTCGACGCTTACGTGCCGGGTTGCCCGCCGACGGCGGAGGCCCTGGTCTATGGCCTGCTGCAGCTGCAGAAGAAGATCCGCCGCACCGGGACGATCGAGCGATGAACGGTTCTCTCGCCGCCGTGGCGCGCAATACCGAAGTCCTGACCCCGCTGGGTCAGGAGATGGTCGCCGAGCTTCAGGTCGATGCGACCGTGGCCTTTGGTGAACTGACGATCACCTGCCATCGCGACCGGATCATCGAGGTCCTGACGTCCTTGCGCGACCGTTTCGGCTTCCAGCAGCTGATGGACGTCTGCGGCGTGGACTATCCGGATCGGGCCGAGCGGTTCGACGTGGTCTATCACCTGCTCAGCCTGACGCGGAACGCCCGCATCCGGGTCAAGGTGACGACCGACGAGGTCCAGGCCGTCCCTAGCGCCATTCCGGTCTATCCGTCGGCCGGCTGGTTCGAGCGCGAGGCGTTCGACATGTACGGCATGCTGTTCTCGGGCCACCCGGATCTGCGCCGGATGCTGACCGACTACGGCTTCCAGGGGCATCCGCTCCGCAAGGACTTCCCGATGACCGGCTATGTCGAGGTCCGGTACGACGAAGAGCAGAAGCGGGTCGTCTACGAACCCGTCAAGCTGACGCAGGAGTTCCGCAACTTCGACTTCCTGTCCCCCTGGGAAGGCGCCGAGTATCCCGCGCCGGTCCTGCCGGGCGATGAGAAGGCCGCAGGCTCCGCCGGCACGCCTTCGGGAGGCAAGGCCTGATGGCTGACGACATGAAGATCGCCAACGCGACCCCCGATCGCGCCTCTCTGGACGTGGTCTCCGACGACCTGGGTCACATCTCGCACGGCGTGGACGCCTTCGCGGACTACCGCACCGACCACGCCAAGGAGATGGACGACCGCAAGTTCACCATCAACTTCGGCCCGCAACACCCGGCCGCGCACGGCGTGCTGCGTCTGGTGCTGGAGCTGGACGGCGAGGTGGTCGAACGCGTCGATCCGCACATCGGCCTGCTGCACCGCGGAACCGAGAAGCTGATGGAGGCGCGCACCTACCTCCAGAACATCCCGTATTTCGACCGTCTCGACTACGTGTCGCCGATGAACCAGGAGCACGCCTTCTGCCTGGCCATCGAGCGTCTGCTCGAGATCGAGGTGCCGTATCGCGCCCAGCTGATCCGCGTCCTGTATTGCGAGATCGGGCGGATCCTGAACCACCTGATGAACATCACGACCCAGGCGCTGGACGTCGGGGCCCTGACGCCGCCTCTGTGGGGCTTCGAGCCGCGCGAGAAGCTGATGGTCTTCTACGAGCGGGCCTGCGGCGCGCGTCTGCACGCCAACTACTTCCGCCCCGGCGGCGTCCACCAGGACCTGCCGATGGCCCTGATCGACGACATCGGCCGCTTCTGCGCCGACTTCCCCAAGGACCTCGACGACATCGAGGCCCTGGTCACCGAAAACCGCATCTACAAGCAGCGCAACGTCGACATCGGCGTGGTGTCGAAGCAGCAGGCCCTGGATTGGGGCTTCTCCGGCGTGATGATCCGCGGCTCGGACATTCCGTGGGACCTGCGCAAGTCGCAGCCTTACGAGTGCTACGCCGAGCTGGAGTTCGACATCGTCGTCGGCAAGAACGGCGACTGCTGGGACCGTTACCTGTGCCGCGTCGAAGAGATGAAGCAGTCGCTCCACATCATGGAGCAGTGCATTCACAAGCTGCGCAACTGTCCGGGCGACCCAGTCATGGTCGAGGACAACAAGATCGTGCCGCCCAAGCGCGGTGAGATGAAGCGTTCGATGGAAGCCCTGATCCATCACTTCAAGCTCTACACCGAAGGCTTCCACACGCCGGAAGGCGAGGTCTACGCCGCCGTCGAGGCGCCCAAGGGCGAGTTCGCCGTCTATCTGGTCTCGGACGGCACCAACAAGCCTTACCGCTGCAAGATTTCGGCCCCCGGCTTCCGTCACCTCCAGGCGATGGACTGGATGAACCGCGGCCACATGCTGGCCGACGTCTCCGCCATCCTGGGCTCGCTCGACATCGTTTTCGGAGAAGTGGACCGATGAGCGTTCGTCGTCTCGCCAAAGACCAACCCGCCTCGTTCGCCTTCGCCAAGGCGACCAAGACCAAGCTGGACTGGTGGATCCAGAAATACCCCGAAGACCGTCGCCAGTCGGCGGTGATCCCGGGCCTGTGGCTGATCCAGAAGCAGGAAGGCTGGGTCTCGGAGCCTGCCATCCGCACGCTCGCCGACTACCTCGGCATGGCCTACATCCGGGTGCTGGAGGTCGCGACCTTCTACACCATGTTCATGCTGGAGCCGGTCGGCTCGGCCGCCCTGATCCAGGTCTGCGGCACCACGCCCTGCATGCTGCGCGGCTCGGGCGAGCTGATGAAGGTCTGCAAGAGCCGCATCGGTCCGAAACAGACCCTGTCGGCCGACGGCAAATTCTACTGGGAAGAGGTCGAGTGCCTGGGCGCCTGCGTCAACGCCCCGATGGCCATGGTCAACGACTACTATTTCGAAGACCTGACCGCCGCCGACATGAACCAGATCATCGACGACTTCGCCGCCGGCAAGTCGCCGAAGCCGGGCCCGCGCGTCGATCGCGTCAACTCGGCGCCGGAGGGCGGGGCCCAGACCCTGACCGATCCGAAGCTGTATGACGGCTCGGCCGCCAAGCCGATCAAGAAGCTGCCGAACTCGGAGCCTGTCTCCGCGTGACCCTGAGCCCGCCCGACCTCGACACCGAAGAAGGCCGCGCCGCCTACAGGGCGGAGCTGCGCGCCGTCGCCCTGCCGCTGCGCTGGACGGGGCTGGCCCTGATCCTGCTGGCCGCGCTCTTCTGTGTCGGCGCCTCGCGCGGGTTCATGGGCCTGCCCGAGGGTTCGGTCGTGATCGGCTACGGCCTTCTGGCCGCCGGCTGGGCTCTGGTGATCGCCACCACCTTCCTTCGCAATCGTCATCACCGCCGCCGCATGGCCGAGCTGGACGGAGCCGCCCGATGAGCGCGCGTCCCGTTGTCGGCGAACCGTCGCGCGTGCGTGCGATGATCGTTCCAGTATCCGTGATCTCAAGACGTTCGGGGGACCGTCGTGACATCGAAACATCCGAAGCGCGGCGTCGCCGGCCTGTTCATGGCCAATCTGATGGGCGCCAGCGCCCTGCCGCTGGGCGGGGCCGCGGCCCAGCCCGCGACACCAACACCCGCCGCGCCGTCCCCTCCGTCTTCTCCCGCCGGTTCCCCGAATGCGCCTGATCAGACACCCCCAAATTCAAGCGGCCAGCGTCCGCCTCCGCCAGACGAGCGCCGCACCGGCGACCGTCGCAGCGAACTCTCGCGCCCGCGCGGCAAGGGCGTCGGCGGCAACGGCCGTGGAGGGCCTCCGCTGATGGCTGGTCTGTTGCAAGACAAGGATCGCATCTTCACCAACCTGTACGGCCTCCAGGACTGGGGTCTGGAAGGGGCGAAGAACCGCGGCTGCTGGAACGCGACCAAGGACATGCTGGACATGGGCCGCGACTGGCTCATCACCAACGTCAAGAACTCCGGCCTGCGCGGTCGCGGCGGCGCCGGCTTCTCCACGGGTCTGAAGTGGTCCTTCATGCCCAAGGAGGTGAAGGATCGTCCGCACTATCTCGTCGTCAACGCCGACGAGTCCGAGCCCGGCACCTGCAAGGACCGGGAGATCATGCGTCATGATCCCCACCTGCTGATCGAAGGCTGCCTGATCGCCTCCTTCGCGATGCAGGCCCACGCCTGCTACATCTATCTGCGTGGCGAGTACGTCCTCGAGCGCGAGCGGATGGAAGCCGCCGTCAAGCAGGCCTACGAGGCCAAGCTGATCGGCAAGAACAACGTCCACGGCTGGGACTTCGACGTCTACATCCACCACGGGGCGGGCGCTTACATCTGCGGTGAAGAGACCGCGCTTCTGGAATCGCTGGAAGGCAAGAAGGGTCAGCCGCGCCTGAAGCCGCCGTTCCCCGCCGGCGCGGGCCTCTATGGCTGCCCGACCACCGTGAACAACGTCGAATCCATCGCCGTCGTCGGCACCATCCTGCGTCGCGGCGCCGACTGGTTCGCCGGCTTCGGCCGTCCGAACAACACGGGCACCAAGCTGATGTCGATCAGCGGCCACGTGAACAAGCCGTGCAATGTCGAAGAGGCCATGTCGATCCCGCTGCGCCAGCTGCTGGAAGAGCATTGCGGCGGCGTGCGCGGCGGCTGGGATAACCTTAAGGCCGTGATCCCGGGCGGCGTCTCCGTCCCGCTCATCACGCGCGAGATGTCCGAGACGGCCCTGATGGACTTCGACAGCCTGCGCGACATGCGCTCGGGTCTGGGCACCGCGGCGGTCATCGTCATGGACCAGTCGACCGATCTGGTGAAGGCGATCGCCCGCATCAGCTATTTCTACAAGCATGAGAGCTGCGGCCAGTGTACGCCGTGCCGCGAAGGCACCGGCTGGATGTGGCGCGTGCTGGAACGCATGGCCGTGGGCGAGGCCGATCCGTCGGAGATCGACCTCCTGCTCGACGTCGCCGGTCAGGTCGAGGGCCACACCATCTGCGCCCTCGGCGACGCCGCCGCCTGGCCGGTCCAGGGCCTGATCCGTCACTTCCGTCACGAGATCGAGGACCGCATCGCCTCCTACCGCACCCGCCGCGCGAACTTCGCCGGCCACGCCATCGCGGCGGAGTAGGGGATGCGGACCGCGCTCATCCTGACTGTGGCGATCGCCTCCCTGGCCGCGTGCAACCGCGCGCCGGAGAAGGCCGAGCCGACGCCTTCGGAGATCGTCGCTGAAAAGGCGCCGGCGTCCGACGCCGTGGCCGTGACGCCCGCCGTCCTGACGGCCGTCGACCTGCGCCGCGTGTGCAAGGCCGGCCTCGCCGCCATCCACGGCCAGGAGGTTGCGGCCATCGAGATCACCGGCATCGAGGGTCAGATCGTCAACGCCCAGTGGCGCGCCCCCGTCGACGGCGGCGTGATGAAGGCCCAGTGCCGCGCCGCCGACGGCATGGTGGTCTGGAAGCCGCTCGACCTGCCCGATCCCGCCTCCGTGCGGTGGATGAATGAAGCCGGTGATCCGGTCGTGCTCTACGCCATCCGCGGCGACGAGATCGCGATCACCCAGACGTTGCCTGATGGCACGACGCAGACGGCCACCGAGGTCGTCCGCGCTGAAGAAGAGGTCCGCTGATGCCCGTCGCCAAGGTCAACGGCGTCGAAACCGAGTTCGAGCCCGGCATGACCGTGCTCCAGGTCGCCGAGCGCGCCGGGCACGAAATCCCGCGCTTCTGCTACCACGAGCGGCTTTCGATCGCCGGCAACTGCCGCATGTGCCTGGTCGAGGTGAAGCCCGGACCGCCGAAGCCCCAGGCCTCGTGCGCCCTGCCGGCCGCCGAGAACCAGGAAATCTTCACCGACACGCCGATGGTGAAGAAGGCCCGCGAAGGGGTGATGGAGTTCCTGCTCATCAACCACCCGCTGGATTGCCCGATCTGCGACCAGGGCGGCGAATGCGACCTGCAGGACCAGGCCATGGGCTATGGCCGCGACGGTTCTCGCTATGCCGAGAACAAGCGCGCGGTCGAAGAAAAGCACATGGGTCCGACCATCAAGACCTTCATGACGCGCTGCATCCAGTGCACCCGTTGCGTGCGCTTCATCAGTGAAGTGGCCGGCGCGCCGGACATCGGCATGATCTCGCGCGGCGAGGACGCCGAGATCACCACCTATCTGGAACAGGCCGTGGGCTCCGAACTGTCGGGCAACGTCAACGACCTGTGCCCGGTCGGCGCCCTGACGCACCGTCCGTGGCAGTACCACTACCGTCCGTGGGAGCTTAAGCGGACCGAGACCATCGACGTCATGGACGCCCTGGGCTCCAACATCTCGGCCCAGTCCAAGGGCGCCGAGGTCATGCGCATCCTGCCGCGCGTGCATGAGGGCATCAACGAGGAGTGGCTGGCCGACAAGAGCCGCTACGTCGTCGACGGCCTGCAGGCCCGCCGCCTGGACCGTCCCTATGTCCGCGAGAACGGCAAGCTGCGCGCCGCCTCGTGGGACGAGGCCCTGAACGCCGTCGCCGAGAAGCTGAAGGCCGCCAAGCCGGAGAAGATCGGCGTCGTCGCCGGCGACCTGCAGGACGCGGAATCGATGAAGGCGGCGCTGGACCTGTACCGCGCCCTGGGCTCGGCCAACACCGACTGCCGCCAGGACGGCTCGGCTCTGGGCCACGGCCCGCGTGAGGGCTGGCTGTTCAACACCGGCCTGCAAGGCCTTGAAAACGCAGACTCCATCCTGCTGGTGGGCGTCAATCCGCGCACCGAGGCGCCGCTGCTGAACCAGCGGATCCGCAAGAGCTGGCTGGCCGGCAAGACCAGCGTCGGCGTCATCGGCGACGTCGCCGACCTGACCTACGACTTCGATGTCGTCGGTCGCGGCACCAAGACCCTGTCGAAGCTGCCGAAGGCCGCGACCGACGCCCTGACCAATGCCGAACGTCCCGCCATCGTGGTGGGGGAGGGCGCCCTGCGCGGCCCGAACGGCGCCACCGTCCTGCAACAGCTGGGCAAGCTGGCCGCCAAGGTCGGCGTGGTGAAGGACGGCTGGAACGGCTTCAACGTCCTGCACTCGGCCGCCGCCCGCGTCGGCGGTCTGGACATGGGCTTCATCCCGGCGAACGGCGGCCTGACGGCCCACGAGATGGTTCAGAAGGGCGCGCTGGACGTGCTGTTCCTGCTCGGCGCCGACGAGATCGAGACCGGCCCGTCCAAGGCCTTCAAGGTCTATCTGGGCAGCCACGGCGACCGCGGCGCCCACACCGCCGACGTCATCCTGCCGGGCGCCGCCTGGACCGAGAAGTCGGGCCTCTACGTCAACACCGAGGGTCGGGTTCAGATGGGCGAACGCGCCGTCTTCCCGAAGGGCCAGGCGAAGGAAGACTGGGCCATCATCCGCGCCCTGTCGGAACGCGTCGGCCACACCCTGCCGTACGACACCCTGGATCAACTGCGCTCGAAACTGATGGCGGACCACCCGACCTTCGGCCGCATCGACTACCTGGCCCCGGCCGGTTCGTTCGATGTCGCGAGCCTGGGCGCCAAGGGCGAGCTGGGCGATGTCGTCCTGACCTCGGCCGTGGTCGACCCCTATCTGAACAACCCGATCGCGCGCGCCAGCGCGACGATGGCCGAGCTCAGCGCCCAGCGCATGGCTCCGGCCCTGCTGGCGGCGGAGTAGACGCATGGAACCGAACTTCTGGACCACGCCGCTCGGCTGGACCCTGGCCACCACGGGCGCCGTTCTGCTGGTGACCGTCGGCGTCCTGATCGCCGTCGCCTTCCTGCTCTTGGCCGACCGCAAGATCTGGGCGGGCGTGCAGATGCGCAAGGGCCCGAACGTCGTCGGCCCCTTCGGCCTGCTTCAGTCCTTCGCGGACATGATCAAGTTCGTGCTGAAGGAGATCGTCGTCCCGGCCGGCGCCGACAAGGTCGTCTTCCTGCTGGCCCCGGTGATCACCGTGCTGACGGCCTTCATCGTCTGGGCCGTCATTCCGTTCGCCCCGGGCTGGGTCATCTCGGACCTGAACGTCGGCATCCTCTACGTCTTCGCCATCTCCTCGATGGGCGTCTACGGCATCATCATGGGCGGCTGGGCTTCGAACTCGAAGTATCCGTTCCTGGGTTCGCTGCGTTCGGCGGCCCAGATGGTGTCCTATGAAGTCTCCATCGGCCTGATCATCATCAACGTCATCCTCTTGGCCGGTACGATGAACCTGTCGGACATCGTGTCCTCGCAGGAAGGCTGGATCTGGAACTGGTACGTCTTCGGCGGCGGCGTCGAGACCTGGCCCCTGGTCGTGGTCATGATCCCGATGATGATCATGTTCTTCGTCTCGGCCCTGGCCGAAACCAACCGCCCGCCCTTCGACCTGCCCGAGGCCGAGTCCGAACTCGTGGCCGGCTATCAGGTCGAGTATTCGTCGACGCCCTATCTGCTGTTCATGATGGGCGAGTACGTGAACATCATCTTCATGTGCGCGATGATCTCGATCCTGTTCTTCGGCGGCTGGAACCCCGGCTTCCCGATCGACTTCGCCGCCGAGTGGCCGCCCTTCCTGGTCAACCTGCTGCTGTTCTTCGTCTTCTTCGCCAAGATCGTCTTCTGGTTCTTCATGATCTCGCTGGTGAAGGCCTTCGTGCCTCGCTACCGCTACGATCAGCTGATGCGCCTGGGCTGGAAGATCTTCCTGCCGACCTCGCTGGTGGCCGTGGTGATCACCTCGGCCTGGCGCGTCTTCGCGGTGGGGTCATGATCCGCATGGCCCTCATCGCCGTCACCGCCGCCACCCTGGCCGGCTGCACCTTCCCGCAGCCGTATGAAGACCTGCCCAACTCGCCGTACCAGTGGCAGCGCCGCCAGGAAGGCATCGAGCGCCGCGAGGCCGAGCGCCAGCGCCTGTGCGCCATCATGAACAAGGACACGGCGCGGTACGAACGCGACTGCACCCGTCCGGGAGACCCCGTCCGATGATCACCCGTATCGCCCAGGCCGCCAAGGGCGCGATGATGCTGGACCTGTTCGGCGCCATCGGCCTGTCGCTCAAGTACATGGCCAAGCCCAAGTACACGGTGAACTATCCGTTCGAGCGGAACCCCCAGTCGCCGCGCTTCCGGGGCGAGCATGCGCTCCGTCGCTACGCGAACGGCGAGGAACGCTGCATCGCCTGCAAACTGTGCGAGGCCATCTGCCCCGCCCAGGCCATCACGATCGAGTCGGAGCCCCGCTCGGACGGCAGCCGCCGCACGACCCGCTACGACATCGACATGGTCAAATGCATCTACTGTGGCCTGTGCCAGGAGGCCTGCCCGGTGGACGCCATCGTCGAGGGACCGAACTCAGAGTTCGCCACCGAGACGCGCGAGGAACTCTACTACGACAAGGCCCGACTGCTGGATAATGGCGACCGCTGGGAACGGCAGATCGCCAAGAATCTGGAACTCGACGCCCCCTATCGCTAAACGAAGCGCGCGATTCCTTAAGGGCTCGCCGCACAACCGACTGAAAGGGGCATCGTCCCTCCCATGCTGCAAGGCATAGCGTTCTATCTGATGGCGGCGACGGCCGTGGTCTCCGGCCTTCTGGTCGTGACCGCGCGCAACCCCGTGCACTCGGTCCTGTGGCTGATCCTGGCCTTCTTCTCGTCGGCGGGTCTGTTCGTCCTCCTGGGCGCCGAGTTCCTGGCGATGCTGCTGGTGGTCGTCTACGTCGGCGCCGTCGCGGTGCTGTTCCTGTTCGTGGTCATGATGCTGGACGTCGACTTCGTCCGCCTGCGAGAGGGATATGCGACCTATCTGCCGCTGGCCGCGATCGTGGCGGGCATCCTGCTGGCCGAGATGATCATGATCTCGATCGTGGTGGTCCAGGGCGGAGCGGCCGCCGATGCGACGGCCCCGGCCGTGGCGACCGCCGAGATGTCGAACATCGAGGCCATCGGCCGGGTGCTCTACACGGACTACATCTACTTCTTCCAGGCGGCCGGCATCGTCCTGCTGATCGCGATGATCGGCGCCATCGTCCTGACCCTGCGCAAGCGGACCTCGGTCCGTCGCCAGGACCCGGGCGCCCAGACCAACCGCGACCGCAAGACGGCGATCGAGATCAAGGGCGTCGTCACCGGCGTCGGCGTCACCGGCGAGGAGCTGCGCTGATGGAAGTCACCCTGCAGCACTATCTGGCGGTGGCGGCGATGCTGTTCACCATCGGGGTCTTCGGCATCTTCGTGAACCGCAAGAACGTCATCATCATCCTGATGTCGGTCGAGCTGATCCTCCTGGCCGTGAACATCAATTTCGTCGCCTTCTCGACCTACCTGAACGACGTGTCGGGGCAGATCATGGCGATGTTCGTCCTGACGGTCGCCGCCGCGGAGGCCGCCGTCGGCCTCGCCATCCTGGTGACCTTCTTCCGTAATCGCGGCGACATCGCCGTCGACGACGCCAGCGTGATGAAGGGCTGATCGTGTCTCTCGAACTGCTCGTCACCCTGGGCGTCTTCGCCCCGCTGCTCGGCGCCGCCGTCGCCGGCTTCTTCGGCCGCCGCATCGGCAACATTCCTTCGCAGGCGGTCACGACCGGCCTGCTCTTCTTCTCGTGCTTCGTCGCCTGGACGGTCTTCAGCCAGTGGACCTGGGGCCACCTGGAGGCCTTCACGGTCACCGTCTCGCCCTTCATCAACGTGGGCGACTTCCAGTCCAACTGGTCGATCCGCGTGGACGCCCTGTCGGCGACCATGCTGGTCGTGGTGACCAGCGTCTCGTCCCTCGTCCACCTCTATTCCTGGGGGTACATGGCCGAGGACGATAGCAAGCCGCGCTTCTTCGCCTATCTGTCCCTCTTCACCTTCGCCATGCTGATGCTGGTGACGGCCGCCGACTTCATGCAGCTGTTCTTCGGCTGGGAAGGGGTGGGCCTGGCCTCCTATCTGCTGATCGGCTTCTGGTTCAAGAAACCGACCGCTTCGGCCGCCGCCATCAAGGCCTTCGTGGTCAACCGCGTCGGCGACTTCGGCTTCGCGCTCGGCATCATCACCGTCTTCTGGATGTTCGGCACGATCCAGTTCGCCGAACTGTTCCCGATGATCTCGGCCAAGGCCGGTACGGGCTGGGAGTTTCTGGGCCACACCTGGTCGGCGCTCGACCTGGCGGGCTTCCTCCTGTTCATCGGCGCGATGGGCAAGTCGGCGCAGTTCTTCCTGCACACCTGGCTGCCGGACGCCATGGAAGGCCCGACGCCCGTGTCCGCCCTGATCCACGCGGCGACCATGGTCACCGCCGGCGTCTACATGGTCTGCCTGCTGAGCCCGATCTACGAGTATGCGCCCACGGCGTCCCTGATCATCGCCATCATCGGCGCGGTCACGGCCCTGTTCGCCGCGACGGTCGGTCTGATGCAGAACGACATCAAGCGGGTCATTGCCTATTCGACCTGTTCGCAGCTCGGCTACATGTTCTTCGCCGCCGGCGTCGGTGTGTACGAGTCGGCCATGTTCCACCTGTTCACCCACGCCTTCTTCAAGGCGCTGCTGTTCCTGGGCGCGGGCTCGGTGATCCACGGCATGCACCACGAGCAGGACATGCGGAAGATGGGCGGTCTGTGGAAGCTGCTGCCCGTGACCTATGCGGTCATGATGATTGGCACCATCGCCATCACCGGCCTGGGCATTCCGGAAATCGGCGGCTTCGCCGGCTTCTACTCCAAGGACTCGATCATCGAGAGCGCCTTCGCGGCGGCGACCAGCGGCCATTCGCCGGCCGGCTATTTCGCCTTCGTCGTCGGCATCCTGGCGGCCTGCCTGACCAGCTACTATTCGTGGCGCCTGATCTTCATGACCTTCCACAACAAGCCGCAGTGGACGGAAGAAGCCATGGCCGCGCACGCGCACGACCCCCATCACGCTCATGGGCACGACGATCACGCCTCGCACGCCCAGATCGAAACCCACTCCGAGCCGGACGCGCACGACGACCACGCCCACGACGATCACCACCATGGCCCGCTGCGCCCGCACGAAAGCCCCCCGGTGATGCTGGTCCCGCTGGTCCTGCTGTCGCTCGGCGCCATCGCGGCCGGCTTCGTCTTCGCGCCGTACTTCATCGGCGACTATGAAGGTGAGTTCTGGCGCGGCGCCATCTTCTCGGGCGTGGACAACCACGTTCTGCACGAGAGCCACAGTGTGCCCAAATGGGTGAAGTGGTCGCCGCTGATCGTGACCCTGCTGGGGGCCTTCATCGCCTTCTACTACTACGTCCTGCGTGAAGGTCTGGCCAAGCGCATGGCCGTCAACCAGGGCCCGCTGTGGAGCTTCCTCTACAACAAGTGGTACTTCGACGAGCTCTACAACGTGCTCTTCGTGAAGGGCGCCAAGGGCCTCGGCGATCTGTTCTGGAAGATCGGCGACGTGAAGATCATCGACGGGCTGGGGCCGAACGGCGCCGCCTGGGCTTCGCTGAAATCCGCCGCGCGACTGGCCAAGATCCAGTCCGGCTATGTCTATCACTATGCGTTCGTGATGCTGCTCGGCGTGGCCGGTCTGCTCGCCTTCGCCATCTACGCCTGGGGCGCATAAGATGGGTGCGATCCCCAATATCCTGAGCGTGGTCACCTTCCTGCCGCTGGTCGGCGCGTTGCTGATCGTGCTGGCCAAGCTGACGGCCAAGTCGAACGAAGAAAACATCGCCCGCTGGGTGGCCCTGATCACGACCCTGGTCGTGCTGGCGGTCTCCACCGTGCTGGTGTTGCAGTTCGACTCATCGAACCCGGCCTATCAGTTCGTGGAGAACTACGTCTGGTTCGCAGGCGCCAGCTACCACCTGGGCGTCGACGGGGTCTCGATCCTGTTCGTCCTCCTGACCGCCTTCCTGATGCCGATCTGCATCCTGTCGAGCTGGAAGTCGGTGGAGGAGCGCGTCGGCGACTACATGATCGCCTTCCTGGTGCTGGAGACCCTGGTCATCGGCGTCTTCACTTCGCTGGATCTGTTCCTCTTCTACATCTTCTTCGAGGGCACCCTGGTTCCGATGTTCATCATCATCGGCGTCTGGGGCGGTCAGAACCGCATCTACGCGGCCTACAAGTTCTTCCTCTACACCCTGCTCGGGTCCGTCCTGATGCTCCTGGCCATGCTGTGGATGGCCAACGAGGCCGGCACCACCAGCATTCCGGCGCTCAAGGAATACGCCTTCAGCCCCTGGGCCCAGTCGATCCTGTGGCTGGCCTTCTTCGCCTCCTTCGCGGTGAAGATGCCGATGTGGCCGGTCCACACCTGGCTGCCGGACGCCCACGTTCAGGCGCCCACGGCGGGCTCGGTCATCCTGGCCGGCATCCTGCTGAAGCTCGGCGGCTACGGCTTCATCCTGTTCAACGTGCCGATGTTCCCGGATGCGTCGATCCAGTACCAGCCGCTGGTCTTCACCCTGTCGGTGATCGCCATCGCCTACACCTCGCTGGTCGCCTTCCGTCAGACGGACATCAAGAAGCTGATCGCCTATTCGTCGGTCGCCCACATGGGCTTCGTGACCATGGGCATCTTCGCCGGCAACGCCCAGGGCATGCAGGGCGCCGTCTTCCAGATGCTGAGCCACGGCCTGATCTCGGGCGCGCTCTTCCTCTGCGTCGGCGTCGTCTACGACCGGATGCACACGCGTGAGATCGCCTTCTACGGCGGTCTGACGAACCGGATGCCCTGGTACGCCGCCATCTTCCTGATGTTCACCATGGCCAACGTCGGCCTTCCGGGCACCTCGGGCTTCATCGGGGAAATCCTGACGATGACCGGCGTCTACCAGGCCTCGACCTGGGCCGCCTTTGTGGCCGCGACCGGCGTCATCCTGTCGGCCGTCTACGCCCTGACCCTGTACCGCAACGTCATGTTCGGCGAGATCACCAACCCGGCCCTGGCCACGATCAAGGACATCGACCTGCGCGAGCTGGTCCTGTTCGTCCCCCTGATCGTCGGCACCATCTGGTTGGGCGTACAGCCGGACCTGGTCCTGAACTACACCGCAGCCTCCGTCGACGCCGTCGTCAACGGCTGGCAGCTCGCGACCGGCGGGTGAGAGAGAAATGCCTGACCTGTCCTACGCCCTGAACATCGCCGCTTCCGAGCTGACGCTCGCGATCGGCGCACTTGTCCTGCTGATGCTCGGCGCCTTCATCGGCGAGAAGTCGGCGCGACTGATTTCCATCCTGTCGGTGGCCCTCCTGGTCGCGGCTTCCGCCGTCGCCGCCACCGGCCCCTTGGGGACGGCGTTCAACGGCGCCTATGTCGCCGACCCCCTGGCCATCTACGCCAAGGTCGCGATCTACATCGCCTCGGCCTTCGCCGTGGTGCTGGGCGGCGGCTGGATGCAGCGGATGAACATCGCCCGTTTCGAGTTCCCGATCCTGATCGTGCTCGCCGCCGTCGGCATGGGGATGATGGTCTCCTCGGGCGACCTGATCTCCCTCTACGTCGGGGTCGAACTGCACTCGCTGGCTCTGTACGTTCTGGCCGCCTATCACCGCGACGACCTCAAGGCGTCGGAAGCGGGCCTGAAGTATTTCGTCCTCGGCGCCCTGTCGTCGGGCCTGCTGCTCTACGGCTCCAGCCTGATCTACGGCTTCGCCGGCTCGATGCGGTTCGAGGACATCGCCGCCTATGCCGCCGCCAACCCCGGCCCGGGCCTGATCTTCGGCCTGGTCTTCCTGATCTGCGGTCTGGCGTTCAAGGTTTCGGCCGCGCCCTTCCACATGTGGACGCCGGACGTCTACGAGGGCGCCCCGACGCCGGTCGTGGCCCTGTTCGCCACCGCGCCGAAGATGGCCGCCATGGTCCTGTTCGCCCGCGCCCTGTCGGAAGGCTTCCTCGGCGCCCACGACCAGTGGGCCCAGGTCCTGGTCCTCATCTGTCTGGCCAGCTTCGTGGTCGGCGCCTGGGGCGGTCTGGCCCAGAAGGACATCCAGCGTCTGCTGGCCTATTCGTCGATCGCCAACATCGGCTACGCCACCCTCGGCATCGCCGCCGGCACCGAGCAGGGCCTGCAGGCCATGGTCACCTTCATGACCCTGTACATGATCGATACCATGGGCTTCTTCGCCATCCTGCTGTCGCTCAGCCGTTCGGGCCGTCCGATCCGCAAGATCTCGGACCTCGCCGGTCTGAAGAAGGATCGTCCGCTGACGACCATCGCCATCACCATCCTGGCCCTGTCGGTGCTGGGCATGCCGCCGTTCTCGGGCTTCTGGGGCAAGTACTACGTCTTCGGCGCGGCCGCCTCGGCCGGCTACTGGATGGTCGGCGCCGCCGGTCTTGTCGCCTCGGTCGTGGCCGCCTTCTACTACCTGCGCATGATCAAGCTGATGTGGTTCGACGAGGCCCCGGAAGGCCAGCCGAAGACCGACAAGGCGCCGGTCGAGGCCCAGTGGATCGGCTGGGCCTGCGCGGCCTTCAGCTTCCCGCTGGTCATCGTCGGCCTGACCTGGCTGGAGCCCCTGACCCGTATCGCGGCGACCGGGTTCGGAGCGAGGTAGGGCGGTGATCCCGCCCATCCACCTGCTCGACGAGATCGATTCCACAAACGCCGAGGCCCGTCGCCGGGCCGAGGGCGGCGACGCGTCCAGCCAGTGGATCGTCGCCCGCCGCCAGTCCGCCGGTCGCGGTCGGCGAGGGCGTGAGTGGAACAGCGACACGGGCAACCTGTTCGCCACCCTCCTGACCCTGACGAACAAGCCGGCGGCAGAGGCGGCCCAGATCACCTTCGTCGCGGCGCTCGCTGTCGCCGATCTGCTCGACGCCTTCGCCACGCCGGGCGCGGTCAGCATCAAATGGCCCAATGACGTGATGCTGGACGGGGTGAAGTCCTGCGGCATCCTGATCGAGTCCGGCACCCAGGCGTCGGGCGCCCTGTGGCTGGCCGTCGGCATCGGCGTGAACCTGGCCCATGCGCCGGAGGGGACCGAGCGTCCCGCCACCAGCCTGGCCGCTCATCTGCGATCCGACATCGCCTATCCGCCCGCCATCGACGACGCCGCCACGGTCCTGGCCGAGACCTTCGCCGTCTGGCAGGCGCGCTGGGAGAGCCTGGGCTTCCAGCCCATCCTCGACGCCTGGACCGCCCGCACGCGCGGCCTCGACGGCCCCTGCGTCGCCCGTCTGGGGCATGAGACGGTCGAGGGCACGGCGGAAGGCGTGGCGCCGGACGGGGCGCTGCGGCTGCGTACCGCGGACGGGGCTCTGCGCCTGATCTCGGCGGGTGATGTCTTCTTTGGCGCGGCGGCCTGACGCCTTGCGATGCGTCGCCTGAGGGCGCATCTTACGTTCTTCTGATCGATCTGATCTGAGTAAGAAAATGGCTGATACCGCAACCCTGTCGTCCAAGTTCCAGATTTCTATACCCAAGGCTGTCCGCGATGAGCTCGGCTGGAAGGCCGGACAGTCGTTCGTGTTCGTGCCGAAGGGCAAGGGCGTGACCCTTGTGCCTGTCCCAACCCTGGCGGAGCTGAGAGGCATGGCCAGAGGCGCGGACACCGCCGACTACCGTGATCGGAACGACCGCTTCTGATGCGGTTGGTCGATACCTCGGCCTGGATCGAGTGGTTGATAGATTCACCGACGGCTGAAAGCCTTGCACGAACGATACCGGAAGCTGCCGACTGGCTTGTTCCGACGCTGGTTCAGTTCGAATTGGCGAAATGGATGACGCGCGAGCGGGGCGAAGCCGCGACCGATAGGGCGGTGGCCTTCAGTCGGACCTGTGTCGTTGTTCCACTGACAACCCACATCGCGTTGCAGGCGGCGGAAATCTCCGCAACTCACAAGCTGGCCACGGCCGACGCGGTCATCTATGCCACCGCTCAGGAATACGGCGCGGACCTCCTCACGTGCGACGCCCATTTCAGAGACCTGCCGGGCGTCATCCTGGTCGAAAAGATCTGACGGAACCGGAATCCCATGCTTCTCGCCATCGAACAGGGCAACACCAACACCCTCTTCGCCGTGCACGATGGCGAAAGCTGGATCGCCCAGTGGCGCACCTCGACCGAGGCCAGCCGCACGGCCGACGAATACGCCGTCTGGCTGACCCAGCTTCTGGCCATGCGGAAGATCGATCTGGCTACCCTGACCGGCTGCATCATCTCCAGCGTCGTGCCCCAGTCGATCTTCAACCTGCGCAACCTCGCGCGCCGCTATCTGTCGGTGGAGCCCCTGGTCATCGGCGACAATGTCGAGCTGGGCATCCCGGTCCGCATCACCAAGCCCTCGGAGGCCGGCGCCGACCGGCTGGTCAACGCCATCGGGGCGCATCTGCTGTACCCCGGCGACCTGATCATTATCGACAGCGGCACCGCGACCACCTTCGACATCGTGGCCGCCGACGGCGCCTTCGAGGGCGGGGCCATCGCGCCGGGCATCAACCTCAGCCTCCAGGCCCTGCACGAGGCCGCGGCCATGCTGCCGCGCATCGCGATTCAGAAGCCGGACAAGGTGATCGGCAAGGACACCGTGTCCAACATGCAGTCGGGCGTCTTCTGGGGCTATGTGGGCCTCATCGAGGGCATGGTCTCGCGCATCAAGGCGGAGTGGGGCGGCCCCATGACCGTCGTCGGAACCGGAGGCGTCGCCTCCCTGTTCGAGGGGGCGACCCCAGCCATCGACCGGTTCGATCCGGACCTGACCATCCGCGGCCTGCTCGAAATCTGGCGCCGCAATACCCATCTGACGGATACATGACCAAGAAAACCAAGGCTTCGGCCCACGACGAACTCGTCTTCCTGCCGCTCGGCGGCTCGGGCGAGGTCGGTATGAACCTGAACTGCTACGGCTACGGGCCGGAAGACGACCGCCAGTGGATGCTGGTCGACGTCGGTGTGACCTTCGGCGACCTGTCGACGCCGGGCGTGGACATCATCGTGCCCGACCCCGCCTTCCTGGAAGGCGAGACCATCCGCGGCATCGTCCTGACCCACGCGCACGAGGACCACATCGGCGCCCTGCCGTGGCTGTGGAGCCGCCTGAAGGCCCCGCTCTATGCGACCCCGTTCACCGCCTTCCTGATCCGCGAGAAGCTGCGCGACAACGGCGTGCAGGACGTGAAGATCATCGAGGTGCCCCTGGGCGGCCACGTCGATCTCGGCCCGTTCCAGGTCGACTTCGTGACCATGACCCACTCCATCGCCGAACCGAACGGCATCAAGATCACGACGCCCTTGGGCACGGTCTTCCACACCGGTGACTGGAAGCTCGATCCCAACCCGGTCATCGGCAAGCCGACCGACGTCCCGGCCATCACCCAGATGGGCGACGAAGGCCTGCTGGCCATGGTCTGCGATTCCACCAACGTCTTCGTCGAAGGCGAGGCGGGGTCGGAGCTTCAGGCTCAGGAAGGCCTGATCGAACTGATCGGATCCTTGAAGACCGGCAAGATCGCGGTCGGCTGCTTCGCCTCCAACGTCGCTCGCATGGTCAGCGTCATTAAGGCGGCCGAGAAGGCCGGGCGTCGCGTGGCGCTGGCCGGCCGCTCCATGCACCGCATCACCTCGGCGGCCCGCCACGTCGGCCTGTTCGAAGGCTCGCAGGCCATCCTGACCGAGGACGAGGCCCGTCACTGGCCTGCCGACCAGATCCTCTACCTCTGCACCGGCAGCCAGGGCGAGGATCGCGCCGCCCTGTCGCGCATCGCCGACGGTTCGCACCCCTTCATCAAGCTGGGACTGGGCGACCACTGCATCTTCTCGTCGCGGATCATTCCGGGCAACGAGCTGGCCATCGCCAACCTGCAGGACCGGATGGCGGATCGGGGCGTGCGCCTCTACACCGAGAAGGACCACCCCGGCATCCACGTCTCCGGCCACCCGTGCCGCGACGAGCTGAAGCAGATGTACGAATGGGCTCGCCCGCGCATCTCGGTCCCGACCCACGGCATGCGTCGCCACCTGATGGAGCACGCCGCCTTCGCCCGCGATCTGGGCGTGCCGGAGACGGTGACGCCGCGCAACGGCGACATGGTCCGTCTGGCCCCCGGTCAGGCCGCCATCATAGACGAAGTCCCGAACGGCCGTCTCTACGTCGATGGCGGCATGGTGGTCACCGAGAAGGGCGAGGCCCTGCGCGAGCGTCGCCACGCCTCCACCAACGGCGTCCTGGTCGTCAGCTTCGCCATGGACCGTCGCGGCAAGATCGTCTCCGACATCGACGTCCGCGCCATCGGCCTGCCGGGCGACGAGGTCACGCCGCTGGGCGATGCGCTCGACAACCTGGCGGAGCGGGTCGAACAGACCGTGGGCAGCCTGAAGGGCGAGGCCCGCGACGACGACATGGTGGTCGAACAGGCCGTGGCGCGGGTGCTGAAGAAGGCCTCGCAACAGATCTGGGACCGCCGTCCGATCGTCGAGACCGTGATCCTGAGACTCTAGATGCCGATGCAGCGCCCCTCGTTCGAGACCATCAAGGACAGGGGGGGGCGCTTCAAGCATCGCGTCCGCCACGCCCGTCATCCGCTGACGGGCTGGAAGAAGTGGGCGGTGATCGCGGGGCAGGGGCTGGCCGGGTTCGTGGCGATCTTCGCCGCCTGCAACCTGGTGCTCAGCCTCTCGACATTCCGGGGCGAGAACCCCGTCGCGCGCACGGGCCACGAGATCGCCGTCCTGTGGTTCTCCACCGCCGACGACAGCCCGACCTCGGCTCGGGCCTTCGACGCAATCTATGGGCGGGAGCTGGGCGACAATCCCACCGCCGCCGACATCCGCGCCCATTTCGAGCAGGCGGCCGATGGTGGAACCTTTCTGCTGGATCAGGTGATGGTCGATCGGATGCAGGCCATCAACGGCCGGATCGACCACCGCGTCCTGGCGCCCGGCATTTACGTCGGCGCCAAGGCGTTGGGACCGGACGGTGCGCCTGCCGTCTGGGTGACCAAATGGCTGGCGCAGTATCTGCTCTTCCCGCGCCACGCCTACATCCTCGTGGTGCCGGAGGAGGGACCGGCCATCTCCTTCTCGGCCAGTCAGGAGAGCAAGTTCGGCGACGGCGACGGCGCCCCGGACCGGCTGTCGGCGCGGATCTTCCAGTTCGATGACGAAGCCTACGACTTCCCTAGCTCGGGCGAGAGCCTGCACGAGATGACCATCGTCAGCCGCGACCCGGCGGTGATCGCGGCCGCGCCGGTCGCGCTCGAACAGGCGCGGATCGAATTGGAGGCGAAGAACCGGACCTATGGTCTGCTGGCCCCCAACTCCAATACCGTCGTCGGTTGCATCCTCGAAGGCGCGGACTTGATGTCGGCCGAGGTGCGACGATCCATCCTGCTGGCCTTGAGGGCGCCCGGCCTGGGCGCCGCTTGCCCGTAACCCAGGTAGGGGCCATAGCGATCCCATGATCGGCAGACTCAATCACATCGGCGTCGCGACGCCCTCCATCGAAGCCAGCGTGGCCCTGTATCGCGACATGCTGGGCGCGACCTCGGCGGGCGAGCCCTTCGACCTGCCGGCGCAGGGGGTGCGGGTCTGTTTCATCGACCTGCCGAACGCCCAGATCGAACTGATCGAGCCGCTGGGCGACGACAGCCCGATCCACGGTTTCCTGGCCAAGAACCCCAAGGGCGGACAGCACCACGTCTGTTTCGAGGTCGAGGATATCCTCGGCGCCCGCGACGCCATGCGGGCGAAGGGCGCGACCCTGCTCGGCACGGGCGAGCCCCGCATCGGCGCCCACGGCACGCCCATCCTGTTCCTGCATCCGAAGGACATGGGCGGGGTCCTGGTCGAGCTGATGGAAACCCCGAAGGAGGCGCACTGACATGCCCATCGGTCCCCTGACCATGTTCGCCATCTACATCGTCGTCTGGTGGGTGGTCCTGTTCGGCGTCCTGCCGCTTGGCACCTCGTCCGAGACGCACGAACCGCCGACCGACGGCTCCCAGTGGGGCGCGCCCAAGACGCCGAACCTGAAGAAGAAATTCATCACCACGACGTGGGTGTCCTTCATCGTCTGGCTCTTGGTGATGTTCCTGGTCTTCATCGGCTGGATGCCCCTGCCGGATATGGCGCCGCCCGTCTGAGCCTACGGCGGATCATCTTCGCCGCCTCCCATCCGTTCCAGCCCAACAGCAGCACCAGAAACACCAGCATGACCACAGCGTGGGTCTGGCCCAGCAGTTGCGGTCCTGCGGCGTTCAGCAGGTCCCGCGCCGCGTCGACGCGCAGATAGACCTCGTTCACCCCGCCGCCGATCAGCAGATAGTAGCTGGCGATCATGCTGGAGAGGTGGACATACCGCCACGCCACATGCCGCCGGATCAGCCGCGCCGATCCCCAGCCCGCCGCGATCAGCACCAGGGTCAGGATCGCCAGCCAATGCGGAAAGAAGAAGATCCCGAGTCGGTAGACGCCCAGCGCCGTCAGGTTCAGCACGATCATCGAGACCATGTAGGCCCGTCCTATCAGGACATGCCGGGGCGACCCCTTGCGCGTCATGAAGCCGACGGGCCCCGCCGCCAGGGCGACCAGACAGGCCAGGCTGTGGATCCAGCCCAGGGGAACGAGGTCCAGGTTCATCGTCACAGCCCCAGGGCGACGGGGATGACGCCGCCGTTCGCCCCGACGCTGACGGCCGCGTCCTCGAAGCGGGGAGGGCCCATGACGCCCCGCGCGCCACGGCTGTAACCCCAGGGCTCGGACGGCGCTCCCATCATGCCGCCGAAATTCAGTTGTCCGTCGCGGTTCACGTCTTGGAACGAGGCGACGGCATAGCGGCCGGCCGGCACGCCGATGAACCGCGCGACGGGCGCCCCGGTCGCCGGAACCTGCACGATCGTCTGGAAGCGACAGGGGCGCATGAACTCCGCCTAGGTGCACAGCTGGACCATGATCGGCCCGCCGGGACGGGCGCCGGTGAAGCGGATTTCGACCGCGCCGCCGCCTTGCAGAGGGGTGGCGAACAGCAGGGCGGCGAGAAGCAGAGCGGGCATGAAAGTCTCCTGTGAAGAACTTTATAAAACAAAGTACATTATTATCGGGAGTCAACTCGCCGTTTTGCCGCCGCGCTTCGTTGCCATGTCCGAGGGACGCGGGCTAAGGACCGCACCAAGCTACACTTGAGGATCGCCGATGCGCCTGTCGCGCTACTTCCTGCCCACGCTGAAAGAGGCGCCGTCCGACGCCCAGATCGTTTCGCACCAGCTGATGCTGCGCGCCGGGATGATCAAACAGGAGGCCGCCGGCATCTATGCCTGGCTGCCACTGGGCCTGCGCGTCCTGAACCGCATCGAGCAGGTGGTGCGCGAGGAGCAGGAGAAGGCCGGCGCTGTCGAGCTGCTGATGCCGACCCTGCAACTGGCCGACCTGTGGCGCGAGTCGGGCCGTTACGACGCCTATGGCCCGGAGATGCTGCGCATCACCGACCGTCACGAGCGCGAACTGCTCTACGGGCCCACGAACGAGGAGATGGTCACCGACATCTTCCGCAGCTTCGTGAAGAGCTACAAATCCCTGCCGCTGAACCTCTTCCACATCCAGTGGAAGTTCCGCGACGAGCGCCGCCCGCGCTTCGGCGTCATGCGCGGCCGCGAGTTCCTGATGAAGGACGCCTATTCCTTCGATCTGGACGAGGCCTCGGCCCGCACCGCCTACAACCGGATGTTCGTGGCCTATCTGAACACCTTCGCCCGTCTTGGGCTGAAGGCCGTGCCGATGCGCGCCGACACCGGACCGATCGGCGGGGACCTGTCGCACGAGTTCATCGTCCTGGCCGAGACCGGCGAGAGCGAGGTCTTCTGCGACCGTAAGCTGGTCGAGATGGCCGCACCGGGCCACGACTTCGATCCCGCCACCGTCCAGGCCGTGTTCGACGAGCGCACGGCGCTCTATGCCGCCACCGAAGAAATGCACGACGCGGCCCAGTTCGAGGCCCAGACCGCCGAGGCCGACCGCCTGTCGGCCCGCGGCATCGAGGTCGGCCACATCTTCTATTTCGGCACCAAATACTCCGAGCCGATGAAGGCCAGGGTGGCCGGGCCGGACGGCGTCGACACCAACGTCCACATGGGCTCTTACGGCGTCGGCGTGTCGCGTCTCTTGGGCGCGATCATCGAGGCCAGCCACGACGAGGCCGGCATCATCTGGCCCGACTCGGTCGCCCCGTTCGACGTCGTGGTCATCAACCTGCGCGTCAGCGACCCGGCCGTCTGCGAGGCCTGCGAGGCCGCCGTCGCCGCTCTGGAAGCCGCCGGCAAGACGGTCCTCTATGACGACACCGACGAGCGTCCGGGCGGCAAGTTCGCCACCGCCGACCTGATCGGCATCCCGTGGCAACTGACCATCGGTCCGAAGGGCGTGGCCGAGGGCGTCGTCGAACTGAAACGCCGCGCCACCGGTGAGAAGTCCACCGTGGCCCTGGATCAAGCTTTGGAGGCGATCGGTTGAGCGATGTCCTTTCCCTTCTCCCCTCGGGGGAGAAGGTGGCCGGCGGAGCCGGACGGATGAGGGGGCTGGTCCAGCCATCCCTCACGTCTCCGATAAGCTTCGTGGCCGGGAGCCCCCTCATCCGTCGCGCTCCGCGCGCCACCTTCTCCCCCGAGGGGAGAAGGGAGATGTTCCAATGACCGACGTCATCCCCAAGCCCGCCGGCCCCTTCTCCGCCTGGGAGATCGGTCTGGCGATGCGGTACCTGCGCGCCAAGCGCAAGGAGGGCGGCGTCGCCCTGATCGCCATCATCTCCTTCGTCGGCATCGCGCTTGCGGTCATGGCCCTGATCGTGGTGCTCAGCATCATGGCCGGCTTCCGAAACGAGCTGCTGGGCCGGATGCTCAGCTTCAACGGCCACATGTATGTGCAGGGCGAGGTGCTCAGCGCCGCCAACCGGAACGCCGTCGTGGATCGCATCCGGGGCGTGGAGGGCGTGGTCAGCGTCACCCCCCTGACCGAAAGCCAGGCCATCATCCGCGCGGGAGGCCAGACGACGGGCGCCTTCGTTCGCGGCATCGCGCCGGACGATCTGGATACCATGAGCTTCGTCTACGACAGCCTGTCGGATCAGGCGCGCCGCAGCTTCGGCCAGGGCGCCTATGGCGGCGACAACGTCCTGATCGGCCAGTCTCTGGCGGATGCGCTGGGGCTTCGCGTCGGCGATCCCATCGAAATCTATTCGCCCACGGGCGCGGACTCGGCCTTCGGCAATCTCGGCGGGCTGAACAAGACCTACCGCGTCGGCGGCACCTATTCGTCGGGCACGGCCGACTACGACCGCGCCTTCATCTTCATGCCTCTGGAACAGGCCCAGCTCTTCTTCGGCAAGGAGGGCGTCTGGGACGTCATCGAGATCAAGGTCGATCAGCCGGACCGGATCGACCAGTACCTGGCCCCCGTGCGCGAGGCGGCGGGGCAGGGCGGCTTCGTCGCTGACTGGCGCGACAAGATGGCCGCCTTCTGGGGCGCGCTGAAGGTCGAGCGGGTGGCCATGTCCATCATCTTGGGCATGGTCGTGGCCATCGCGGCACTCAACATCATCTCCGGCATCGTCATGCTGGTGAAGAACAAGACCCGCGACATCGCCATCCTCAGGACCATCGGGGCCAGCCCGTCGTCCATCCTGCGCGTCTTCTTCATGGCCGGAGCCTCCATCGGCGTGGCGGGCACGATCACGGGTCTGGTGCTGGGCCTCCTGTTCTGCCTGAACATCGGCTCGATCCAGCATTTCCTGGAGTTCGTCTTCCAGACCCAGCTGTTCAACGCCGACGTCTACATGCTGGACGCCATCCCGGCCGAGGTGGATCCGGTGGACGTCTTCTGGATCACCGTCTGGGCCTTCTTCATGTCCTGCGTGGCCAGTCTGATCCCGTCGTGGAACGCGACCAAGATCGACCCGGTGGAGGCCCTGCGCTTTGAATAGCCCCGTCTTCTCCGCGCGCGGCCTGACCCGGACCTATGTCACGGGCACGGGCGAGCTGACCGTCCTGAAGGGCGTCGATCTGGACATTTTCCCGGGCGAACTGGTCGGGCTGATCGGGCCGTCCGGCTCGGGCAAGTCGTCCCTGCTGCATGCCGCCGGCCTGCTGGAACGTCCGACCTCGGGCGAGGTCCGCATCGACGGCGAGGACGTCGGCGCCCTGGACGAACGCGCCCGCACCCGCATCCGCCTGAACCGGGTCGGCTTCGTCTACCAGTTCCACCACCTGCTGCCGGAGTTCGACGCGCGAGACAACGTCGCCCTGCCGATGCGGATCGCGGGGCTTTCCGAGCCCGCCGCCCGCGCGCGCGCCGAGGAGACCCTGACGGCTCTGGGTCTGGGCCAACGCCTGACCCACCAGCCGGCCCAGCTGTCGGGCGGGGAGCAACAGCGCGTCGCCATCGCCCGCGCCCTGGCCAACAAGCCGCGCCTGCTGCTGGCCGACGAACCCACCGGCAACCTCGACCCGACCACCAGCCAGTCGGTCTTCGAGTCCTTGCGCGAACTGACCAAGACAACCGGCGTCGCCGCCCTGATCGCCACCCACAACATGGAGCTGGCCGGCCATATGGACCGCGTCTTCGCCCTGAAGGACGGCCATCTGGAAGAGCGTCAGGCCGAAAGCCGCGAGTACTAGGGACCTCTCTCATCCGTGCACCCCAGCGAAGGCTGGGGTCCAGATGGCCAAGGGATTGCTTGGAGCAGCAGTTCCGGTGCGCCATCCCGGTCGCCTGAATCCGTGATCTGGACCCCAGCCTTCGCTGGGGTGCACGGTGATTGGTGAAGGTTCGTCCTTCACGGGCGACGACGGGTGTCCTAGATGCAGGACATGGACACCCAAGATGTATTGAACGAATTCCGCGCCGCCGGCGCCCTGCGCGAAGGCCATTTCGTCCTGTCGTCGGGCCTGCACAGCCCGGTCTTCCTGCAGAAGAACCTGGTCTTCATGGACGGCGCCCGCTGCGAGCGTCTGTGCAAGGCCCTGGCCGAGAAGATCACGGCCCTGGTCGGCTCGGTCGACGTCGCGATCTCTCCGGCCGTCGGCGGCATCATCCCCGGCTATGAGACGGCCAAACACCTGAACGTCCGCTCCATGTACGTCGAGCGCGAAGGCGGCGAGTTCAAGCTGCGTCGCGGCTTCCACGTCGAGCCGGGCGAAAAGGTCGTCATGGTCGAGGACATCGTCACAACCGGCCTGTCGAGCCGTGAGTGCATCGCGGCAATTGAAGCCGCGGGGGGCGCGGTCGTGGCCGCCGCCTGCATCGTCGACCGTTCGGGCGGCAAGGCCGATGTCGGCGTCCCCCTGATCGCCCTGGCCTCGCTGGACGTGCCCGCCTGGCCCGCCGACGCCCTGCCGCCCGAACTGGCGGCCATCCCGGTGGAAGATCCCGGCAGCCGGCGGTTGGCCAAGTGAAGCGCCCGCCCGTCCGCCTCGGGGTCAATATCGACCATGTCGCGACGGTGCGTAACGCGCGCGGCGGCGTCCATCCCGATCCGGTCCGCGCGGCCGAGGCCGCCATCGGCGCCGGTGCGGACGGCATCACCGCCCACCTGCGCGAGGATCGCCGCCACATCACCGACGCCGACATCGAGGCCCTGACGGCGCTCTGCCAGCAGTTCGAGCGGCCGCTGAACTTCGAGATGGCCGTGACGGAGGAGATGCTGGCCATCGCCCTGCGTCACAAGCCGCACGCCGCCTGCCTGGTGCCCGAACGTCGCGAAGAGGTGACGACCGAGGGCGGTCTGGCCGTCGCAGGTCACGAAGCCCGCATCGCCCCGGTCGTGAAGGCCCTGTCGGACGCCGGCATCCGCGTCAGCCTGTTCATCGAACCCTCGGCCGAACAGGTCGAGGCCGCCGCCGCCGTCGGCGCCCAGGTGGTGGAGTTCCACACCGGCCGCTACTGCCACCTGCCTTACGGCGAGCGCAGCGCGGAGTTCGACCGCCTCGCCGCCGCCGCCGCCCAGGCCGACATCCTGGGGCTGGAGGTCCATGCCGGCCACGGCCTGGACTACGACACGGCCGCCGAGGTTCTGGCCATCCCCGAGATCCAGGAGCTGAACATCGGCCACTTCCTGATCGGGGAGGCGGTCTTCGTCGGTCTCGGCGCCGCCATCTGGCGGATGCGGGAGGCGATGAAGGAGGCGGTTCACGGCCCTCGGGAGGACGACGCGCTCGTCGTCGACCTGTGATCGTCGGCATCGGCGCGGACCTGTCCGACATCCGGCGTATCCAGACGTCGCTGGATCGCTTCGGCGACCGCTTCAAGAACCGCTGCTTCACCGAACTGGAACGCACCCGGTCGGACCGCAAGCCCGACGCCGCCTGGTCCTACGCCAAGCGGTTCGCGGCCAAGGAGGCCTGCGCCAAGGCGCTCGGCACCGGCATGCGCCGCGACGTCTACTGGAAGGACATGGGGGTGGTGAACCTGCCCTCGGGCCAGCCGACGCTCAAGCTGACGGGACCGGCGGCCAAACACCTGGAGCGACTGACGCCCCCCGGCCACACCGCCCATATTCACCTGACGCTTTCCGACGAACACCCCTATGCACTCGCCTTCGTGGTGATCGAGGCCTTGCCCGCGGCATAATCGGGCTATACTCGCCACCGTATGCGTGTCGCGTTCGGCGACCGGGGACGACTTCTTACATGAGCGACAACAAGCCCACCGACGACGACAAGGCCGTCACGGACACCGCCGACGCAGAATCCTCCGCCGTGGTGACCCGCGACGTCTCGCCTGACGATGTGGCCGAGACCCCCGAAGCCGAGTTCGCCGCCTCCGAGAGCGACCACACGGTCAAGCCCGTGGTGACCTCGTCCACCCATCGCCCGATCTGGAGCGATCAGGGCGACGCCCCGTTCAACGACGCGGGCAAGAAGGAAAAGATCCCGGCCGCCGCCAAGGTCCACGTCCGGGGCGAAGACCGTGACGACGACGGCGGTTCGGCTGCCTCCGAGACGGTCGAGATCGTCAAGACGGTCGTGGTGGCCCTGGCCATCGCCTTCGTCCTGCGGGTTCTGCTGTTCCAGCCCTTCACCATCCCGTCGGCCTCGATGGAGCCCAACCTCTACGAGGGCGACTACATCGTCGTGTCGAAGTGGGCCTACGGCTATTCCAAATTCTCGTCGGGCCTGCCGATCAACCTGCCGCTGGGCGAGGGCCGGGTCTTCGGCCGCGCGCCGAACCGGGGCGACATCGTCGTCTTCAAGCTGCCGCGCGACAACCGGACCGACTACATCAAGCGGGTGATCGGCCTGCCGGGCGACACGATCCAGATGATCGCCAACAAGCTCTACATCAACGGCCAGCCGGTCGAGGACGCCGTCGTCAGCGCCGGAGAGGTCAACGACATCTTCGGCCCACGCCCGGTCACCGAAGTCCGTGAGACCCTCCCGAACGGCCGCACCTTCATGACCCAGGACTTCGGCCCCGGCGGCGATCTGGACGACACCCCGGTCTATCAGGTCCCGGCCGGCCACTACTTCATGATGGGCGACAACCGCGACAACTCCATCGACAGCCGCGTCGAGCAATCCGCCGGCGTGGGCATGGTCCCGGAGGAGAACCTGGTCGGCAAGGCCGAGATCATCATGTTCTCGTGGGAGCCGGGGGCCTCGCTGTTCAACCCGGTCAGCTGGTTCGCCAACGTCCGGCCCAGCCGCTTCTTCCGCGTTCTGGACTGATGGCCAACGCCCGGCACGAGGCGGTGGCCGCGCTGGTCGACCGCCTCGGCCACGCCTTCCGCGATCCCGCCCTGCTCGAGCGGGCCCTGACCCACGCCAGCGTGGGGGAGGGGGGCGACAAGACCTCCGGCAAGGCGCCCAAGGACAACGAGCGTCTGGAGTTCCTCGGCGACCGGGTCCTCGGCCTTCTGGTCGCCGACCGCCTGCACCACGACTTCCCCGACGCCAACGAGGGCGAGCTGTCCTCGCGCCTCCATGCGCTGGTCGACAAGCACGCCTGCGGCCGGGTCGGTGCGCGTCTGAAGGTCGGGGACGCCCTGCGCCTCTCGCCCGGCGAGACCAAGTCCGGCGGCCGCCGCAAGGAAGGCCTGGTCGCCGACGCCGTGGAGGCCCTGCTGGCGGCGGTCTATCTGGACGGGGGCCTCGACGCCGCCCGCGCCATGTTCGACCGCGTCTGGGCCGAGGAATTGGCCACGCCGGCGCCCCGCGCCCTGAACAATCCCAAGTCGGCCCTCCAGGAGTGGTCCCAGGGCAAGGGCCGTCCCCTGCCGACATACAAGATCGTGGGCCAGACCGGCTCAGACCATGCCCCGACCTTCACGGTCGAGGTTTCCATCGAGGGCATCGAACCCTTGACCGCCCCCGGCCGTTCGCGTCAGGACGCGGAAAAGGCGGCTGCGACCGCAATGCTCCAGAGAGAAGGCGTGATTTGACCGACACCGAAACCCAGACCCAGCCGACCCGTGCAGGCTTCGCCGCCATCATCGGCGCGCCGAACGCCGGCAAGTCCACGCTGGTGAACCGGCTGACGGGGTCCAAGGTCTCCATCGTCACCCAGAAGGTCCAGACGACCCGCTTCCCCGTGCGCGGCATCGCCATGGAAGGGCAGGCCCAGATCGTTCTGGTGGACACCCCCGGCATCTTCACCCCGAAGCGCCGTCTGGACCGCGCCATGGTCGCCTCCGCCTGGGGCGGGGCCGAGGACGCCGACGTCGTCGTCCACCTGATCGACGCCCCGTCTCACATCGCCTCGGAAGGCAAGGACGGCACGGCCGCGGACCGCAAGTCGGCCGAGGACACCGAGACCATCATCGCCAACCTGAAGGCGACGGGCACCAAGGTCATCCTGGTCCTGAACAAGATCGACGGCATGCGCCGCGACACCCTTCTGGCCCTGTCGCACGGCCTGTTCGAGACCGGCGTCTATTCCGAGGTCTATATGATCTCGGCCCTGGCCGGCGACGGGGTGGACGACCTGAAGTCGCGGCTGGCCATGTCCATGCCGGAGGGCCCCTGGCTCTATCCGGAAGACCAGTCCGCCGACGTGCCGATCCGCGTCCTGGCTGCGGAGATCACGCGAGAAAAGGTCTATCTTCGCGTCCACGAGGAACTGCCCTATTCGGCCGCCGTGGAGACCACCGCCTTCGACGAGAAGGGCGACGGCTCCGCCCGGATCGAACAGACCATCTATGTCGAGCGCGAGAGCCAGCGGCCCATCGTTCTGGGCAAGGGCGGCCAGACCCTGAAATGGATCGGCCAGAAGTCGCGCGAGGAACTGACCGAACTCTTGGACCGCCCGGTCCACCTGTTCCTGACGGTCAAGGTCGACCCGAAATGGCAGGACAGCCGGGCGCTCTACGCCCAGTTCGGTCTGGACTTCAACGCCTAGCCACCCCCACCGTGCACCCCAGCGAAGGCTGGGGTCCAGATGGCTGACGCCGACGTTAGTGCAGCCATTTCATTGCGTCGTCCGAGCCGCCTGAATCCGTGATCTGGACCCCAGCCTTCGCTGGGGTGCACGGATGAAGGAGGGGCTCGCTCGCGCCAATGTGACCGGGGAACCAACGGTCACGCATGACGAATCGTCCGTAGACGTTACCAAGCCGCGATGTTCGACGTTCCGCGTACCGCCGGGAACCACCCCCGGCTCTTCCTCGGCTGCATCGCCGCCGTCCTGCTGATCGGGGGCGCCGGTCTGACGGCCGCCCTGACCAGCACGCCCCTGCCGACGGCCTCCGACCGGCGCGCCGACCTGCCGCCGCGCCCGCCGCTGGAGGTGGTCGAGAACCTGCCGCAACTGACAGCCCGCCTGCAGCGCGAGGCCGAGGCCGGCCGCTTCATGGGCGCCGTCCTGGTCGCGCGCGGCGACGAAATCCTGTTCCGCCAGGCCTACGGCGTCTCCGACGTCGCCACCGGCCGCCGTTTGCAGATCGGCGACCGCTTCCGCCTGGCCTCCATCTCCAAACAGTTCACCGCCGCCGCCATCCTGAGGCTGCAGGACGACAAGAAACTGACCATCGGCGACCCCGTCTGCCAGTGGATCCAGCCATGCCCTGCCGCCTGGGCGCCGCTGAAAATCCACCACCTGATCTCCCATACCTCGGGCATCCCCGACCTGATGGCCCGACCCGGTTGGGGCAGCCGCCGGGTCACGCCCGCGACGCTCGACCAACTGACCGAGGACTCCAAGGCCTTCCGCCTGTCCTTCGAACCGGGGACCAAGGTCCAGTACAACAACGCCGGCTTCAACCTGGCCGCCGCCATCGTCGAGAAGGCCAGCGGCCAGTCCTTCCCCGACTATCTGCGCACCGCCTTCTTCGAGCCTTTGGGCATGAAGGATACCGGCTTCGACGATGACTCGGACCTCGGCATCGTCACCGGCCATGCCAACTTCCCCGCCGGCCTGACGGCCCAGCGCACGCCGAACGTCTCCATCGTCTACGGCGCCGGCGCCCTCTATTCGACGCTGGACGATCTGCTGGTCTGGGAGCGGGCGCTGAACACCGGCCACCTGCTCAGCCCCTACAGCTACGCCCAGATGGTCATGGACCATTCCCCGGCCGATCAGCCGAACGAGCGGGGCGGGCGGCCTCATCGCGCCTGGGGCTATGGGATCATGTCCAACCGCCTCGGCACGCGGGTCACCCCGTCCTTCCAGGATTGGGAAATCTACCACACCGGCAGCTGGTCGGGGTTTCGCAACATCGAGGTCTGGCAGCCGGACCAGAAGATCGCGGTCATCGTCCTGTCGAACAACTACCACCAGCAGCGCGAGGTCCTGCTGATCTCGCAGCAGGGCATGGCCGAGGCGCTCGGCCACGACTTCCCCACGGGGCTGGCGGAGTAGGCGCGTCCGATCACCCTCCGTGCACCCCAGCGAAGGCTGGGGTCCAGATGGCGAACTAGGTGCTCTGGGCAGAGAGTTCGTTGCGCCATCCCGGCCGACCGGGTCTGTGATCTGGACCCCAGCCTTCGCTGGGGTGCACGGGTAGGAGGTTACCCCTCCCGACGCATCCGGGCCTGCCGCGCGGCCTCTTCCTCATTCGGATCGGGCATGGCGAAGGAGCCGCTCTGCACCTCGCCGGCCCGCTCATAGCGGCTGCACACCACGCCGGACGGAGAGTGCTTCGTTTCGACCAGTGTCCAGGTCCGGGCATGGTCGCCCGGCTCGAACAGCCGCTTGCCGGTTCCCAGCACCACGGGGAAGGTGAGGGTGGTCAGATCGTCGATCAGATTGGCCTTCAGCAGGGCCTGGATCAGCTGGCCGCTGCCCTGGATCAGCAGGTCGCGGTCGCCCTCGGCCTTCAGCTTCGCCACCGCCTCGGCCACGTCGCCTTCCAGCCGGTGCGAGTTGTTCCAGTTCAGCGGCGTCTCCGGCCCGGCCGCGACGTATTTGGCGATCGTCGTGAACAGGGCGCCCATCTCGTCGCCCGAATGACCCCAGTGGGCGGCGAAGATCTCATAGGTCTTGCGGCCCAGAAGCAGGTCGTAGTCCTCGCCCAGCGCCCCGCCGACGAACTCCCCCACCGTGTCGTCGAAGAAGGGCGGCAACCAGCCGCCGAAGGGGAAGCCGCCGGTCGGGTCCTCGGTCGGACCGCCCGGCGCCTGCATCACGCCATCCAGCGACACGAAGGTCGCGAGTTTCAGCTTCCGCATCGGTCAGCTCCTCTTGAACGGGAACAGCGCCCGCAGTTGCGGATCCCGCAGCCACAGCCCGCCCCACATGATCAGGCCCAGATAGAGGCTGAACAGCTGGTGGCTGAACAGGGGATTGTCGATCCGCACCTGGGTCGCCATCGCCCCGCCCAAGAGGCCAGTCATCATGACGGCGCCCAGCACGCTGGTCCTTGGATAGAGGTAGAGGATCAGGAAGCCCAGCTCCATCAGGCCGATGGGCAGCACCCACTCCGCCGACCAGCCCAGCCCGACCAGGGTCTCGGCCGCCACGGGCATGCGCATCAGCTTCGGCGTGATCGATGCGCCCAGCATGAACAGGGCGAACAGGCCGGTCAGCACGCGACCGACCCAGACCATTGGAGAGGCCTTCATCACTCGAACCCCGCCTTGGAGTTCGGCGACCAGTCGCCGGTCGGACGGGTGTTGACCATCCACGGAATGCCGAACTTGTCGGTGAAGGAGCCGTAGCCCGGCGACCAGAAGGTCTCGCCGAAAGCCATGTTCACCGTGCCCCCGGCCGACAGCCCGTCGAACACGCGCTTCGCCTCGGCGGCGTCGGCGGAGTGGAAGGTGACGTCGAACCCGTTCTTGGGCTTGTCGATGTTCGGGGCGAACTCGGGCGGCATGTCCGCGCCCATGATCGCCTGGCCGCCGGGGATCTCCAGCCAGCCGTGCATCAGCCAGTCCTTGTATTTGGGGTCGATCGGCATGTCGGGCGGGCCGTCGCCGAACGGAAAGGCCATGATCTCGCCGCCCAGGACGGACTGATAGAACTCGAACGCCTGGCGGCATTCGCCCTGGAAACTCAGGCTGGTCACAATGCGGTTGGGCTCGGTCGTCATCGTCTCTCTCCCTTGTTCGTGTTCAGTCGGGGTTGGCGGCCAGCCAGGCTTCGAGCCTGTCGGCCGTGGAGTTCCAGCCATGGCGATGGCCGGTCAGGCTCTGTTCGGACTTCAGGCCCTCGTGGGTGAAGTCCATGCGGGTCTTGCCGTCGGCGGTCTCGTTCAGTCGAACGGTGACCAGGGTGTCGACCGGCGGCCCGTCCTCGTGGCTCTCGTCCCATTTGAAGGTGAAGACGATCCGCTCGGGCGCGACGATCTCGCGATAGGTCCCGCCCTGCCACAGGGTCTCGCCGGTGGTGGGCGAGCGCAGGCAGATGCGCCACGCGCCGCCGACCCGGAAGTCCGCCGTGGCGCTGACCGCCGGCCATTCGACCGGCCCCATCCACAGGACCATGATTTCCGGGTTGGACCAGGCCCGCCAGACCAGCTCGCGCGGCGCATCGAACACGCGCTGCATATTTAGGGTGGGTCTGGCCGGGGCCTCGGCGACGACGGAGCTCATCGGATCAGAGCGTCTTCACGAGTTCGGCCAGTTGGTCGGCCACCTGGCCCCAGCCTTCGTGGAAGCCCATCTGCTCGTGCTGCTTCATCGTGTCCTCGTTCCAGTGGCGGGCGACGGCGGTGTATTTCGTCTTGCCGTCGGCGGTCGGCTCCATGTCGACCTGGGCCACCATGAAGGGCTGACCGGCCGGCTTCCACTCCGGCGTGAAGGCGTCGGTGGTGATGATGCGGCGGTTCGGGATCACGTCCAGGAAGACGCCCGAGTTCGGGAACACCTCGCCGTCCGGCCCGTGCATGGTGAAGTTGAAGCGGCCGCCGGGGCGGGGCTCCACGATCGGATCGACGATCTTCCAGGGCTTGGGCGCGAACCACTGGGCCAGGATCTGCGGGTCGGTGTAGGCCTTGAAGACCTTCTCCGGCGCCGCGTCGATGATCCGCTCCAGCTTCAGCTCGAAGGCGTGAGCCGCGCCGTCGGTGTCGCAGGGATTGTCGTTCGGGTGGGTGTCAGTTCCGTTTGCCATCGTCGTTTCCTTTCTGAACCTTACGCAGATAATCTTCCAGGCGGTCGAAGCTCTTGTCCCAGTAGCGGCGGTAGTGTTCCAGCCACTCGGCCATGCCCTTCATGCCCATCGGCTCCAGTCGGGCAGGGCGCCATTGGGCCTCCTTGCCGCGGGATATCAGCCCGGCCTTCTCCAGCACCTTCAGGTGTTTGGAGACCGCCGGCAAACTCATGTCGAACGGTTCCGCCAGCTCGTTCACGCTCGCCTCGCCCTCGGTCAGCCGCGCCAGGATGGCCCGACGGGTCGGGTCGGCCAAGGCGGCGAACTTGGCGGAGAGAGGATCGGTCTGCATGGCGCTTTCGTCTGTAACTGATCGGTTAAATATGCTCGTCGGATCGCGTTGTCAACCGTTCGGTTAAATAAAGGAACGCGCATCGCGCCGGGTCGTTCATCGATCCCGCCCGGAGACCCACCATGCGCGCCGTCGTCCTGAACTGCACCCTCAAGCCCTCGCCCGAGACCTCGTCCACCGAAGCCCTGTCGAAGGTCGTCATCGCCGAGCTGGAGAAGGGCGGGGCCGAGGTCGAGCTGATCCGCCTGGTCGATCTGAACATCAAACCCGGCGTCAGCGGCGACGAGGGCGAAGGCGACGACTGGCCGGTTGTGGACGTGAAGCTGAAGGCCGCCGACATCGTCGTCTTCGCCACCCCGACCTGGCTGGGCCAGATGTCCAGCGTCGCCCTGCGTGCGCTGGAACGCATGGACGCCTGGTTCGGGGAGACGGACGCCTCGGGCCGCCCGGTCGCCTTCGGCAAGGTCGCCGGCATCGTCATCACCGGCAACGAGGACGGCGCCCACCACATCGTGGCGACGATCTCGCAGGGCCTGATCGACATGGGCTTCACCATCCCGGCGCAGAGCTGGACCTACTGGCACCTCGGCCCGGGACCCGGCCCCGACTATGTCGAGACCGACCAGGGCCACGACTATTCCGACCGCGTGGGCAGGAACGCCGCCCGCAACCTGATCGCGCTCGCCAAGGTGCTGAAGCCCGAGACCTACCCCGTTCCGGAAAGCGGCGAGTAAGGCTAGGGTCCGCATCTCAACCCGGAGGCCTCCATGCTCGCCGCTCTCGCTCTCGCTGCCGCGCTTCAGGCCACGCCGGAGGCTGAGGTCGCCGCCGTCCTCGACCAGCTGGAGGCCGCCTCCAAGGCCGCCGACGCCGAGGCCTATTTCGCCCTTTATACCCCCGACGCCCGTTTCGTCGGCACCGACGCGGGCGAGCACTGGACCGTCGGCGAACTGCGCGCCTATGCGACGCCCTTCTTCAACCAGGGGCGCGGCTGGTCCTATCCGGCGACGAACCGCACCATCACCATCGCCCCCATCGAATGCCGCTGCATCGCCTGGTTCGAGGAGGAGCTGACCAACGACAGCTACGGCCGCACGCGCGGCTCCGGCGTCATGCGGCTGACCGACACCGGCTGGAAGATCGAGCAATACGTCCTCAGCCTCGCCGTCCCCAACGACCTGGCCAGCCCCATCGCCCGCATCATCAAGACCTACGAAGCGGCGAAAGCGACGCCGGCGCCCTGATGGAATTCCACGAAGAGGCCTTCGTCCTGTCGGCGCGGGCTCATGGCGATACCGGGGTCGTCGCCGACCTCCTGACCGAGACCCACGGCCGCCACGCCGCCTATGTCGCCGGCGGGGCGTCGCGCCGCATGAAGCCCTTTCTCCAGCCGGGCGCCCGCGTCACCGCCGACTATCGCGCCCGGACCTCGGACCACCTCGGCTCGGCCCGTCTGGAGCCGGTGGGGGAGGGGCCTAGCGCCCTGTTCGACGATCCTCTGGCCCTGACCGGCCTCGCCGCCGCCGCCGCCGTGGCGCAAGGGGCCCTGCCCGAACGCGAGCCCCATCCCGGCGCCTTTCTGGCCTTCGAGGCCCTGATGGCCGTCTTCCCGATCCCGTCCGTCTGGCCCGCCGTCTATGTGCGGTTCGAGGCGGGCCTGCTGGACGATCTCGGCTTCGGCCTGGACCTCAGCTCCTGCGCCGCCACCGGCACGATGGACGAGCTGGTCTGGGTCAGCCCCCGCACCGGCCGCGCCGTCAGCCGCGAGGCCGGCGCCCCCTATGCCGACAAGCTGCTGAAACTGCCGCCCTTCATGCTTGGCGCGCAAGCGGGGCTCTCCGACGGCGACGTCGGCGCCGGCCTCGACCTGACCGGCCACTTCCTCGAGCAGTTCGTCTTCCACCCCCAGAACAAACCCATCCCGCCTGCGCGCGTCTGGCTGATGGACAAGCTCAGGGAGGCGGGGCGGCTGTAGGGCCGCGCACACTCTTTCCCTCCCCCTCGGGGGAGGGTGGCTGAGCGCAGCGAAGCCGGGTGGGGGCGGCAAGGCAACGCCCCACAGACCCGATCCCCACCGTCTGTCGCCACGTCGCCCGGCCGCCCCCACCCCGTCGCTCCGCGACGACCCTCCCCCGAGGGGGAGGGAGAACGCCTCGCGCTTGCCTCTCCGGCCCGTCGCTCCTAAGCCAGAGCCCAAGGAGAAACGCCCATGAAAGCCATCCTCGACCAGCTCGAAGCCCGCCGCGAAGCAGCGCGCAAGGGCGGGGGCGACGCCCGCATCGCGGCCCAGCACGCCAAGGGCAAGCTGACGGCCCGCGAGCGCATCGAGGTCCTGCTGGACGAGGGATCCTTCGAAGAGACCGACATGTTCGTGGAGCATCGCTCCCACCAGTTCGGCATGGAGAAGCAGCGCGTCCCCGGCGACGGCGTGGTCACCGGACGCGGCACGATCGGCGGCCGTCTGGTCTACGTCTTCTCCAAGGATTTCACCGTCTTCGGCGGCTCTCTTTCGGGCGCGCACGCGGCCAAGATCGTCAAGCTCCAGACCATGGCCCTGACCAACGGCGCCCCGATCATCGGCCTGTTCGACGCCGGCGGCGCCCGCATCCAGGAGGGCGTGGAATCTCTCGCCGGCTATGCCGACATCTTCCTCCAGAACACCCTGGCCTCGGGCGTCATCCCCCAGATCAGCGTGATCATGGGCCCCTGCGCCGGCGGCGACGTCTATTCCCCGGCCATCACCGACTTCATCTTCATGGTGAAGGACACCTCCTACATGTACGTCACCGGCCCCGACGTGGTCCGCACCGTCACCAACGAGGTCGTCAGCCATGAGGACCTGGGCGGCGCCCGCGTCCACGCGGGCAAGTCGGGCGTCGCCGACGGCGCCTTCGAAAACGATCTGGAGGCGCTTTCGGAAGTGAGGCGCCTGATCGGCTTCCTGCCCCTGTCGAACCGCGAGAAGCCGCCCGTCCGCGACAGCTACGACGACCCGGAGCGGGACGAGGCCAGCCTGGACACCCTGGTCCCGGCCAATCCGAACCAGCCCTATGACATGAAGGAGCTGATCCTGAAGACGGTGGACGAGGCCGACTTCTTCGAGATCGGCGCCGACTTCGCCAAGAACATCGTCTGCGGCTTCGGTCGCCTGGACGGCCAGCCCGTCGGCATCGTCGCCAACCAGCCCCAGGTCCTGGCCGGCGTCCTCGACATCGACTCGTCGCGCAAGGCCGCCCGCTTCGTCCGCTTCTGCGACGCCTTCCACATCCCGCTGGTGACCCTGGTCGACGTCCCCGGCTTCATGCCCGGCACGCGTCAGGAGTACGGCGCCCTGATCAAGCACGGCGCCAAGCTTCTGTTCGCCTATGCCGAGGCCACGGTGCCCAAGCTGACGGTCATCACGCGCAAGGCCTATGGCGGCGCCTATGACGTGATGAGCTCCAAACACCTGCGCGGCGACGTCAACTACGCCTGGCCCTCGGCCGAGATCGCCGTCATGGGCGCCAAGGGTGCGGTCGAGATCATCTTCCGCAAGGAGGCCGGCGACCCCGAAGCGCTCGCGGCCCGCGAGGCCGAATACAAGGACCGCTTCGCCAACCCCTTCGTCGCGGCCGGCCTCGGCTACATCGACGATGTCATCATGCCGCATGGCACGCGGCGCCGGCTGATCAAGGCGCTACGGACGCTGAAGGGTAAGACGCAGACGAACCCGTGGAAGAAGCACGATAATATTCCGCTTTAGAATCCCTCCATGGGATCGTAGTCGGAGCCATAACTCACAGCGCCAGGGCTATCGTACTTTTCAAACTGGTATTCCGTGGCGCACCGAGGGCATCGGTGCACGTAGTGCCAGTTCTTTACCTCGGGAGTGCGGATGATCATCGACTTCGATCCGTTGTCGATACAGTTGCTGCACAAATAGTGATGTGGTCGACCGTCTGGAGCTCTAAGCTGATAGAGAAGAACGCCATCCCTCGGGGCGCAAAGCTCATATCTAGCCTTCTCGACGGACCAATCTTTAAGTTTGGCGATCTCGCCCTCGAGCGACTTCGCTTGTTCAAGAAATTGGGAACGTTCTTGCTGAGCTGAAAACGCGCTTTGTTGGGCTTGGATTATAGTTCCCTGAAGCTCAATCACCTTTAGCTGAATCATGGCTTCATCTCGTAATCCGACGAAGGATTTCGAGATGTCGAAAGCTACTTTAAGGCTGCCGAGAGCCGCTGCGATTTCGTTCATAGATAGCTGATGGTTTGGTTCATGATTTGTTCGAGCCTCCTCGCTCCGCCATTGAACGTCAAGAGCTGTGATTGACGACCAACCTCCTCTTCCTCTGTTCCCGCAACCGCCTCCGCTCGCCGACGGCCGAACAGTTGTTCGCCGCCTGGCCGGGGGTGGAGACGGCGTCGGCCGGGCTGGCGCCCGATGCGGACGAGCCCTGCACCGACGAACTGGTCGAATGGGCCGACGTGATCTTCGTCATGGAACGCACCCACCGCACGCGGCTCCAGAAGCGGTTCAAGAAGAGCCTGAAGTCCGCCCGCGTCGTCTGCCTCGACATCCCCGACGACTACGGCTTCATGCAGCCGGAACTGGTGGCCTTGCTGGAGAAGAAGGTGGGGCCGTATCTGCGCTGATCCATCACCTCTCCATCGCAGATGGAGAGGACAGGTCGCGGGCAGCGATCAGGAGAGGGCGAGGCGGTGGTCTGAGCGAGGGCTGGCGGGTGCTCGCCCGGTGAGACCGTCTCGCCCCCTCCTGATCGCTGCGCGATCTGTCCTCCCCACGCGCCTTCGCGCGCGGGGAGGTGACCCGAGTTGGCAAAGCATCCCCGGAATCCGCCAACGATTCCAACGCCCCGATCTTCTGAAAGCCCTTTTCCTTAACGCCCCTCAGAACACCCCCATACTGACCCGTTTCACAGGGAGGCGCGCGTCATGAGGCCATGGGCGATCCGAACGCTTCGGACTCTTCGGACGCTTCGGACGGTGTTTTGGAGTCCGGATCGTCAGCTCAGCCGTACCATCCCGGCCCTCAGCGCATCGCCCTGGCCCTCCAGCCCCGCCTCGATCTCCCCATGCACGGCGCGCCAGATCGGCGTCGCCGCCCCCAGCAAAGCACGCCCCGTCTCCGTCAAGGCCGCCCGCCGTCCTCGCCGGTCCTTCGCATCCACGGCCATGACCACGGCGCCCATCCGCTCCAGCGGCTTCAGGTTCGCCGTCACCGTCGACCGGTCCATGGCCAGCAGCGTCGCCACCGCCCCGATGGTCGGGGGCTCGGGCCGGTTCAAACTGTTCAACAGGGAGAACTGGCCGGACGTGATCCCCACCGGCCGCATCGCCTCGTCGAACCGCCGCGACAGGGTCCGCGCCGCCCGCTGGGCGTGCAGGCACAGGCAGTGGTCCCGGATGTGCAGGGTGGTCGCATACGGTTCGGGGATCGGTGTTGTCATCGGCGCCAATATGTTGATATCAACATAAATCGTCAATGAAGACGCCCGGGAGAGAAGCCATGAACCGTGTCACCGCCTTCAAATGGGTCCCGTCCTTCGCGCAAGGGTCGGTGCGCGACATCCGCGTCCGCTGGGCGCTGGAGGAGGCGGGCATCCCCTACGGCGACCATCTGATCGGGTTCGAGGATCAGGCGACGGCCGAATACCGCGCGCTCCAGCCCTTCGGCCAGGTGCCCGTCTATCGCGACGGGACGGTCCAGATGTTCGAGAGCGGGGCCATCGTCCTCTACATCGCCCAGTCGTCCGACGCCCTGATGCCCGCCGATCCGGCCGGGCGGGCCATGGTCATGACCTGGCTGTTCGCGGCCTCCAACAGCGTCGAGCCCTTCGTCGCCCAACTGGCCGGTATCGACCTGTTCCACGCCTCGGAGGACTGGGCGAAGGAGCGCCGACCCCAGGTCGAGGAGATGCTGCGGAAACGCCTGGCGGATCTTCAGACCGCGCTGGGCGACGCCGACTTCTTCGCCAATGGCGCCTTCAGCGCCGCCGACATCTTGATGACCCACGTCCTGCGCGACCTGCGCCACACGACCATCGTCGCCGACTATCCGAAGTTGGCCGCCTATCTGGCCCGGTGCGAGGCGCGCCCGGCCTTCCAGCGCGCCCTGGCCGACCAGCTCGCGCCGTTCAAGGAGGCCGAAGCCCGCCAGCCGGAGCTGGCGGGGAACTGACCTATTCGGCCGCGTCGGCCTTCTTCTTCGGCGCGGCCTTCTTCGCGGCAGGCTTCTTGGCGGCGGGCTTCTTCGCCGCCGGTTTCTTGGCCGCGGCGGCCTTCGGAGCAGCCGCCTTCTTCGCCGGGGCCTTCTTGCCCTTGGACGGGGCGGCGGCGGCGCGGGCGGCCAGCAACGGCACGGCTACGTCCATCGTCATGTCCTCGGGCGCCGTGCCCTTCGGAATCGTCGCGTTGATCTTGCCGGACTTCACATAGGGTCCGAACCGGCCGGACATGACGTGGACCGGCTCGCCCGTCTCCGGATGGGCGCCCAGGTCCTTCAGCGGGGCCACGGCCGCGCCGCGTCCCCGGAACCCGCCGGCCCGTTTCTCGGCCAGCAGGACCACGGCGCGGTTCAGCCCGATCTCGAAGACCTCGTCGATGTCGGCGACATTGGCGTATGTCCCGGCGTGCAGGATGAAAGGACCATAACGACCCAGACCGGCCGTGATGATCTTCCCGTCCTCGGGATGCTCGCCCACCTCGCGCGGCAGACCCAGCAGCTTCAGGGCCTGTTCCAGCGTCAGGGACGCCGGGCTCCAGCCCTTGGGCAGGGAGGACCGTTTCGGCTTCTCCTCGCCCGGCGGCGTGGTTTCGACATAGGGACCGAAGCGGCCGATCTTCAGCTGGACCGGCTGGCCCGTCGCCGGGTCGACGCCCAGCTCACGGTCGCCACCGTCCGCCCCGCCGCCCTCGGCGTCGGGCGCCGCCACCGGCCGCGTGTATTTGCAGTCGGGATAGCGCGAGCAGCCGACGAAGGCGCCGAACCGGCTGGTCTTCAGGCTCAGCTGGCCCTGATGGCACAGGGGGCATTCGCGCGGATCCGACCCGTCTTCCTTCATCGGGAAGATGTGCGGCCCCAGGCTCTCGTTCAGGGCGTCCAGGATGGCCGTGGTGCGAAGCTCTCCGGCCGCCTGGGTGGCGACATGGAAGTCGGTCCAGAACTCGCGAAGCAGGACCTTCCAATTCAGATCGCCCGCCGAAACCTCGTCCAGCCGGGTCTCCAGCGCCGCGGTGAAATCGTACTCGACCCACTTGCGGAAGAACTGCTCCAGGAAGGCCGTGACCAGCCGTCCCTTGTCCTCGGGATAGAAGCGGTTCTTCTCCATCCGCACGTATTCGCGATCGCGCAGCGTCGTCAGGATGGAGGCGTAGGTCGAGGGCCGGCCGATGCCGAGCTCTTCCAGCTTCTTGACCAGGGTGGCTTCCGAGAAGCGCGGCGGCGGCTCGGTGAAATGCTGGTCCGTGCGAACCGCCTCGACCTTGGCCTTGGCGCCTTCCTTCAGCGTCGGCAGGCGGGTCGAGTCGTCGTCCTCGTCGGTCTCGGCCCCCTTCTGCTTCTCGTCGCGGCCTTCCTCATAGACGGCCAGGAAGCCGTCGAAGGTCACGACCTGACCCGTCGCCCGCAGGCCCGTCTGGCCATCCGAGGTCTCGACCTCGACCGTGGTCCGGTCCAGACGCGCGGCCTCCATCTGCGAGGCGACCATCCGCTTCCAGATGAGCTCGTACAGTCGCTGCAGATCGCTCTCCAGACGCAGGCTATCGGGATGGCGGGCGATGTTGGTCGGACGGATGGCCTCGTGCGCTTCCTGGGCGTTCTTGGCCTTGGTCTTGTAGTGGCGTGGCTCGGCCGGAACGAAGGCGGGGCCGAACGTCTGCTCGATGGCCGAGCGGGCCTGGGCGATGCCTTCCGGCGTCACGAACAGGCCGTCGGTCCGCATATAGGTGATCAGGCCGCCGGTATCGTCCACGCCCTCGTACAGCTTCTGGGCCGCCCGCATGGTGCGCTGGGCGTCGAAGCCGAGCTTGCGGGCCGCCTCCTGTTGCAGGGTCGAGGTGGTGAAGGGCGGGGAGGGGAAGCGGCGGACCGGCTTCTTCTCGATCGACTTGACGGTGAAATCGCCGGCCTTGATCGCGTCGCGGGCGGCGAAGGCCATGGCCTCGGATCCGATGTCCAGACGCTGGACCCGTTTACCCTCATGCTTCACCAACCGCGTGGTGAAGGGCGGGCTGTCGGCGGCCAGATCGGCCTCGATCGACCAGTATTCCTGGGCCTTGAACCGCTCGATCTCCATCTCGCGGTCGACGACGATACGCAGGGCCACGGACTGCACCCGACCGGCGGAACGGGCGCCGGGGAGCTTGCGCCACAGCACCGGCGACAGGGTGAAGCCCACCAGATAGTCGAGCGCCCGGCGGGCCAGATAGGCCTCCACCAGCTCCATATCCAGATCGCGCGGGGCCGCCATGGCCTCCAGCACGGCGGCCTTGGTGATGGCGTTGAAGGTGACGCGCTGGACCTCGGTGTCCTTCAGCGCCTTCTTCTTGGTCAGGACGTCCAGAACGTGCCAACTGATCGCCTCTCCCTCGCGGTCGGGGTCGGTCGCCAGGATGACGCGGTCGGCCCGCTTGGCCGCCTCGGCGATCTCCGACAGGCGCTTGGACGCCTTGGCGTCGACCTCCCATTCCATGGAGAAATCGTCGTCCGGCTTCACCGACCCGTCCTTGGACGGCAGGTCGCGGACGTGCCCGTAGGACGCCAGAACCTCGAAGTCCGAGCCGAGGTATTTGTTGATGGTCTTGGCCTTCGCGGGGCTCTCGACGATGACGAGATTCATTACAGCTCAGTCTGGGAGGAGGGGGGTGGAACGTGGTTGGCGTTGCGGGCCCTGTCAATCAGGCGAAACTTCACAGGAAACTTTCTCGTTAAGGTTGCGAATACACCTAAAGTTGTATCCAATACCCGTCTGGGGGTAAGGAAAGACCATGGCGATGCAAAGTGCGACCGAAACGGCAGGGGCGACCTCGCTCCAGACGCCGAAGACCGAACCGGCGACCGAGTTCCCGGTGCGAGAGTATATCGGCGCGATGTCGCTGGAGCTGGCGCAGATGGCGCGGTGGGATGGCGACGAGGCTCTGGCCCGGCTGCTGGAAAGCGCCTCGACCCTGGCGGGCGAGCCTCTGGTGCGGACGCCGGTCACGAAACCGGCCGGGCCTCGCGCCGCCTAGAGAGAGGCAGACCCTCCGGGCAGCAGGGTCGCGCGACCGGACAGGCTGAGCTCAAGCAGGGCGGCGGCCACCTCGCCGATGGGGGCGTTCAGGGCGCGGGCGATCTCGTCGCGAGGCGTCGGCGTCGGGGACAGCAGGTCGGCGACCCGGTCGAGGAAGGCGGCGTCGATTTCGTCCGGTGCGTCGTTGAACGGATGGTCGGCGGGTGGCTCGGCGAGGGTGCGCAGGGTCTCGAAGGCGCGGCGAACGTCGTCGATGTCCTCGCAGAGAATGGCCCCCTGACGCAGCAGCTCGTTCGGCCCTTTGGAGCGCGGGTCAAGCGGCGACCCCGGCACGGCGAAGACGTCACGGCCCTGCTCGTTGGCGAGACGGGCAGTGATCAGGGAGCCGGACCGCAGTTCGGCCTCGACCACGATCACGCCGCGCGACAGGCCGGAGATGATGCGGTTGCGCCTCGGGAAGTCGCGGGCCTGGGCCCGAGCGCCGATGGGGCTTTCGGAGACGATGCAGCCCTGCTCGACGATCTGGTCGTAGAGGCCGGCGTTCTCGGACGGGTAGACGTCGTCCACCCCGCCGCCGAGGACGGCGATCGTGCCTGTCTCCAGCGATCCGGCATGGGCGGCGGCGTCGATCCCTCGGGCGAGGCCCGAAACCACGACGAAGCCGGCCTGACCGAGTTGGGTCGCAAGGCCTCGGGCGATCCGCTGGCCGCCCGCCGAGGCGATCCGGGCGCCGACCACGCCGACGGCTTCGCGGGAAAGCAGGCCGACATCGCCTCGGGTCCACAGAAGGGGCGGGGGCGGATCGACGGCGGCCAGCATCGGCGGATAGGCGGCGTCGCCGAGCACCACCAGGGTCGCGCCGACACGGTCTCCGGCGGCAAGTTCCTGTTCGATACGTTCGACGAGCGGCAGGGCGTAGCCATGGCCGCCGCCCTTGCGGACAAGATCGGGCAGGGCGTCCAGCGCCCGCTCGGCGCTACCGAACCGTTCCAGAAGCTGTCGGAAGGAAACCGGGCCGACCCGCTCGCAGCGTGCAAGACGCAGGCGGGCGAAACGCTCGGCTTCCGACAGGCTCACGTCTTGGCGGCGCCGATGCGGGGCTCGGCCCCCTTGAGCAGGCGGGCGATGTTCTCGTGATGCCGGATGTAGATCAGGACCGCCGTGACGATGGCCAGGATGAAGATCGGCTGGGCGGCGGGCAGGCCCAGGGCCGGGAGGGGCAGGAGGGCGTAGAGCGGGGCGGCGGCGGCAGCCACCAGGGCGGCCAGCGACGAATAGCGCAGGGCGAAGGCGACGATCAGCCAGGTCGCCCCGGCCATCAGGCCCAGCGGCCAGCAGGCGGCGATCAAGAGGCCGAAGAAGGTCGCGACCCCCTTGCCGCCCTTGAAGCCCAGCCAGACGGGGAACAGGTGGCCGAGGAAGGCCGCGCCGCCCGCGATGGCGCCGGCCAGTTCGGAGCCAAGGAAATGGCGGGCGATCAGCAGGGCGGCGGCGCCCTTGCCGGCGTCCAGCAGCAGGGTGGCGAGGGCCAGGTCCTTGCGGCCGGTGCGCAGGACGTTGGTCGCGCCGATGTTGCCGGAGCCGATCTTGCGGACGTCGCCGGCGCCGGCGGCGCGGGTGATTAGGACGCCGAACGGGATGGAGCCCAGCAGATAGCCGCCGACGGCCACGGCCGCGAGCGTTCCCATTGCTGGTCCGACCAGATCCTGCACCCGATTCTCTCCCGTTGTTCGTTGATGCCGAACATGCGTCGGCCAGGGCGGCGCGACAAGGGTTCGGCCCGCCTGTCTTACGCCTGTCGATTGGCGGCGCTATGAGGGCTGTTCCTTAGTTCAGGCCTCGCCCATGTCCCGTTTCGTCGTTCCCGCCCTGTTGACCGGCCTTCTGGCCTCGGCCTGCGCCGCCACGCCGATGCGGGAGTCGGCCGAGGGTCCAGCCATGGCCGCCTATTTCGACTGCGTACGGACGGGCGGCGGCGTGGCGATCTCCGCCCACCGGGCCCAGTCGGCGGACGATCAGGCGGAGAACTCCATCGGCGCCATCGAGGCGACGGGGCGGGCCATTCCCGGCGCCATCCTGGAGATCGACGCCGTCCTGACGCGCGACGGCAAGCTGGTCCTGATGCACGACGAGACGCTGGAACGGACCTCGACCGGCCGGGGCAAGGTGTCCGACTTGACCTTCGCCGAGGTGCGGGCCGCGAGACTTGAGGCCACCAACGGCACGGTGACCGACGAGCCGCCGCCGACCCTGCGCGAGGCGCTGGACGCCGCCGGGCGGGTCGGGGCCATCGCCAGCATCGACCTGAAGCCCGCCGACGAGGCCGCGACTATCACCCTGGCGCGGGCCGTGATCGCCGAGGTGCGGCAGGCAGGAGCGCAAGACCGGGTCATCCTGATCACCTATTCGCCGGAAACGGCGCGGGCGGTGGCGGCCCTGGCGCCGGAAATGATGATCTCCGCCGGGCTGAACGACGTCGCCGGTCTGGAGGGGCTGAACCCGGCCCAGATCCTGGCCTGGACCGGGACGCGTGAGCCCCGGCCGGCGCTGTGGCGGACGCTGGCCGAGCGGGGTGTCGAAAGCCAGTTCGGGACCCTGGGAGCGCCGGGTCGTCGGCTGGACGATCAGTACGCCGCCGACGGAAATCCGTCCGAGTACCGTGAATTGTTCGACCAGGGCGCGGTGGTGATCGCCACCGACACGCCTCTGGTGGTGAAGTCGGTGCTGGCGGCCCAGGTGGCGGCGGCCGAGCGCTGCGAACGGTGACCTCAGGGCGCGTCGTTTCCTAAACGGCCCGTTCAGCGACAGTTCATGTCGAGAAGCAGAGGCTGTTCCTCAAGGTCGGGAAAGGCGCGTTGACCCGCGCAAACCCCTTCGAAGGAGCAGTGCAATGAAAAAGACCAATCTGTTCGTCATCGGCGCCGTGACCCTGGCCACGCTCGCCGCCCCGATGGCCGCCTCGGCCCAGTCGTGGCGTCATGGCGGCGACCGGGACCGTGACGGCCGCTACGAGCGCTGGGAACGCCGGGACGACCGCCGGGACGATCGCCGTTGGGAGCGTCGCGAACGCGAGCGCTACAATGACTACCGTCGTCACCAGCGTCAGGAAGCCCGCGAGTATCGTCGCTGGTCGCGCGGTCAGGCCATTCCGTACAACTATCGGAACTCCTGGTACGTCCGCGATTACGGCCGTTATGGCTATGCGCCTCCGCCGCGCGGCTACGGCTACTACCGCACCGATACTGGCGACGTGGTGCTGGCGGCCCTGGCGACGGGCGTGATCATTTCGCTGCTGTCGAACTAGATCAGCAGCGTGGCGTCGAGAGGCCCGTCCGGAGCGATCCGGGCGGGCCTTTTGCTGTTTGCGAATGATCCGCAATTCGCTAGAGCGGGCCGAACTTTCGGAGGCTGAGGCGATGGCGGGACGGATCTGGGCGACGGCGGCGATGCTGGCCGTGATGGCGACGGCGGGGGCGGCCTCGGCGGATTCCCCGTATCTGCGGCCCAACGTCTATGACGCCACCAACATGGACCGGGTGACGGTCGAGGCGGGCTTCACCGACGACATCTTCGCCGGACGCGTGGCGATGCGGTCGGACCACTGGAACGTCTTCGGGCCGGGCGGCGAGGTCGCCATTTCGGACGTCACCTATCTGAACCAGATCGCGGTCTTCGAAGTGATGACCCCGGCGGACGGGACCTATCGGATCTCGTCGGGACGTCGCGAAGGCCGGATCGGCAAGATGTATCGCTCGGCGAGCCAGGGTTGGCGCTTCGTCGGCGAAGAGGCCGGGGTGACGGTGCCGGAGGCCGATCAGGTCGAGACCCAGTCGATCACCGTGGCCGACGTCTATGTGACGCGGGGCGAGGGGCGCGAAATCCCGGCGGCGCGGGGCGTGGGGGTGGAGGTCATCCCGGTGACCCACCCGGCGGAGATCGTCGAGGGCGAGGACGCGGTGTTCCAGCTGCTGATCGACGGACGGCCTGTGGCCGGCCAGGCCGTGACCGTCTTCCGCGAGGCCGGACGCTATGACGGCAAGCTGGTCGAGGCCGATCTGACGACGGGCGAGGACGGCCGGTTCACCGTGCGGCCCTCGGCGCCGGGGGCCTATCTGACCCTGATCCGTTATCGGGGCGAGGCGCCGGCGGGGGCGCGGACGCCGTATCAGAGCCAGTCCCACGCCCTGACCTTCGTCGCCGGGGCGCAGTAGCGGGCGCCGGCGCGTTTGGCACTGTTTCGGAATTTGGAGTGCCAAAGTGCCAAAGTGCCAAAGTGCCAACGTGCCACTCCGAAGACTTCAGCGCGGGGCCATGGAGCGTTTGGCCAACGCTGCTGATCGCGGGGTCGGCGGGCGGGCATGTCAAAGACCGGCCCTTCACATGGGGGCCGTCATGCCGAGTGCAAGACTTGTTGAGGAATTAATTCTTTTCCAGCGTCGCTGATGCGATCCCGCGTCTAGCGGGCGTGGATCCATCCCGTCACGGAATATCGGGGCGCCGTCGCGAGCCGGGACACGGCCGAGACGGCATGGACCTGGGGTACGGCGAAGACGTTCAGGGCGTTGAACCGCGGCACATACCCCTCGGCGACGTGGCCGTCGTCGTCCAGGAACATCAGGACGCCGCCCTGGTCCGCCCGCCAGTCGGGCGAGAGGTTCAGCACATAGGCGTAGAGCCGTTTCGCGTTCGGCAGTTCGTCGGCATGGGCGCTGGCGAAATGGCCTGACAGATAGCGGGTCGCCATGACATCGGCCCGGTCGATCCTCGCGTCGCCGGTCAGACGACGGAAGAAGTCGAGAAACGCAGGCGCGTTGACGAAGTCGTGGATCGCCCGCATCGGCGCCGAGACGGCGCCTCCCGCCTCCAGTTGCGAGGTGATGCGGATCTTGTCGAAGACGTATTTGACGCTGTCGGTACAGGAATCGACCAGGGAGTGCTCCAGCGCGATCCGGTCGGCCTCGGCCATGGCGTCCAGTTCCGCCATGGTGATGTCGACGTCCTGACCCGCCGCCAGATGGATGCACCGCACCCAGTCTTCCGCCTCGACGAGAGACTGGTGCAGTTCACGAGCCGAACGCGGCGTCAGGATCTCGGGCACATGCAGACGGCGATGGGCCGCGAACGCGCCGCGCCAGGCGTCGGGCCGCAGGGTGCCGTTCAGACGCAGGGTCGGCGCCTCGCCCGCACGCATCGCGCGTCAGAGCCCCAGCTTGGACTTCAGGATTTCGTTGACCGAGGCCGGGTTGGCCTTGCCGCCGGTGGCCTTCATGACCTGACCGACGAACCAGCCGAGCGCCTGGGGCTTCTCGGCGACGGCGGCGGCCTTGTCGGGGTTGGCGGCGATCAGTTCGTCGACGGCCTGCTCGATGGCGCCGGTGTCGTTGACCTGGACCAGACCGCGCGCCTCGACGACGGCGCGGGGCGAACCCTCGCCGTTCCAGACGTGGTCGAAGACCTCCTTGGCGATCTTGGACGAGATCACGCCCTCCTCGATCAGGGCGACCAGTTCGGCGACATGGGCGGCGGGCAGGGGGCTTTCGGAGAAGTCCTTGCCGGCGGCGGCCAGACGCGCCGACAGTTCGTTCGTCACCCAGTTGGACACCAGCTTGGCGTCACGCCGGCCAGTCCCCGCTCCTTGGGCGGCTTCTTCGAAATAATCGGCCTTGGCCTGTTCCGAGATCAGGACGATGGCGTCGTATTGCGACAGGCCGTAGTCGGCCATCAGGCGACGGCGCTTCTCGTCCGGCAGTTCGGGCAGGTTGGCCTTGATGTCGTCGATCCAGGCCTGTTCCAGCTCCAGCGGCAGCAGGTCGGGGTCGGGGAAGTAGCGATAGTCGTTCGCCTCTTCCTTGGAGCGCATCGAACGGGTCTCGCCGGCCGTGGGGTCGTACAGGCGGGTCTCCTGAACGATCTTACCGCCGTCCTCCAGGATCTCGATCTGGCGACGGGCCTCGTAGTTGATGGCCTGGGAGATGAAGCGGAACGAGTTGACGTTCTTGATCTCGCAACGGGTGCCGAGGTGGCTGAACGAACCCGTTTCCTTGAATTTGGCGTAGCCGCCCTCGCGGCAGACCGAGACGTTGACGTCGGCGCGCAGGTTGCCCTTCTCCATGTCGCCGTCGCAGGTGCCCAGGTAGATCAGGATGGTGCGGATCTTCTTGACGTAGGCGACCGCCTCTTCCGGCGAGCGGATGTCGGGGCGCGAGACAATCTCCATCAGGGCCGTGCCCGCGCGGTTCAGGTCGACGTAGCTTTCGGTCGGCGACAGGTCGTGGATCAGCTTGCCCGCGTCCTGTTCCAGGTGCAGCCGCTCGATGCCGACGTTGAAGAACTCGCCGTCCTCGCCCTCGACCTCGACCACGCCCTCGCCGACGATCGGGAAGTAGAGCTGGGAGATCTGATAGCCGGTCGGCAGGTCGGGATAGAAATAGTTCTTCCGGTCGAACTGGCTCTTGCGGTTGATCTGGGCCTTCAGGCCGAGACCCGTCTTCACCGCCTGTTCGACGCAGTGCTTGTTCAGCGTCGGCAGCATGCCGGGGAAGCCGGCGTCCACCAGCGACACCTGCTCGTTCGGTCCCGCGCCGAAGCCTACGGCCGCGCCGGAGAACAGCTTGGCCCTGGAGGCGACCTGGGCGTGGATTTCCAGGCCCATGACGATTTCCCAGGCGCCGGTGCGGCCCTGGATCAGTTTCGAGGAGGAGAGGGTGTCGGTCATCCGGCCTGTCTAGCGCCGCGTGCGCCGCAGCGAAAGTTCCTGTCTTGAGGCTGTCGCGATTTGCGGGTCATCTGCATTTCTCATTTTGGAGCCAGTTCATGATCAAGACCGTTCTCGCCGCCGTGGCCCTCTGCGCCGCCTCGACCGCCGCCGTCGCCCAGACCGCCCCGGCCCAGGACCATTCGGCCCACGCCGGCCACGAGGCCCATGCCGCCGCCCGCCCGACCATCGAGAGCTCGATCAAGGACCTGCTGGCCAACGCCGAGACGGCGGCGGTGATGGAGAAGCACCTGCCGGGCATCGCCCAGCATCCGGCCCTGCCGCAGTTCCAGGACATGACCCTGGCCCAGGTCGAGCCCTTCTCGGGCGGCGCCGTGACCCCGGCCATCATCGCCGCCATCGACACCGACCTGAAGGCCCTGCCGGCCCCGGCCGCCCACGCTCACTGAATGGGTTTCGCCGCCGACGAGCTGGCCGACAGGGTGCGCTCCGCGCTGCCCGGTCGGCTGGACGTCCGCGAGCAGCGGATGTTCGGCGGCCGCTGCTTCATGCTGAACGGCCACATGCTGGTCTGTCCGATGAAGGACGGCGGTCTTCTGGTTCGCGTCGGGCCGGAGGGGCTGGATGAGGCGATGGCCCAGCCGGGCGCCGGGCCGATGACCATGACGGGTCGCACGATGAAGGGCTTCGTCATCGTCTCAGGCGACGCGCTGGAGGACGACGAGGCGCTGGACGACTGGATCGGCCGGGCGCGGGCGTTCGTGGGAACGCTGGCGCCGAAGTAGGCGCATCTGTCCCTTCTCCCCTTGCGGGAGAAGGTGGCCGCGAAGCGGACGGATGAGGGGTACGAGGATGCACACGGGATGCATCCGGTGCTCACCCGGCCGGAGTGCGTTTCACCTCTCACCCGACGGCGCAAGGACGACGGCTATCGCCGCCGTGCGCCGTCTCCCTCTCCCGCAAGGGGAGAGGGTACAGCCTACCGCCGCCGCGCCGTGAACAGATCCCCCAACCGATCCGGCGTGCCCGCGATCCGCTCCAGGTGCGGGTACTTCAGCCCCTCGTGGTAGTCGAAGACGACTGTGCGGTAGTGGCTGTTGTCGCGGACGATCAGCTCGATCTTGGCGTCCGTGCCCTTTGCGGCGGTGATGGCGGCGCGCAGGTTCCCGGCCGAGGCGGCCTCGCCGTTGACGGCGATGATCTGCATGCCGACGGCCAGTTCCTGCTGGAAGGCCGGGCTGTTCCACAGGACGCTGCCGATGGTGTTGTCGCCGCCGGTCGTGATGCCCAGGGAATAGACGAAGTCGTTGCGGCCGAGGTTGCCGTAGAGCGTCTTCTGATAGTCGCTCATCGTGTCGGTGTAGACGAGGCGGTAGCCGCCGCGCGCCAGACCATCCAGCGGCGCGCCCGGCCCGTGGCCGTCCAGACGGGTGCGCAGGAACGCAGCCCAGTCGTATTCCATGACGCCGTTCAGGGTCTCGACCACGGTCTCGAACGAATACGGGTTCTCGTCATAGGCGCCGTCCTCGACGCCGAAGAAGGCGCGGGCGAAGTCGTCCAGCGACTTCCGGCCGCCGGTGCGCTCGCGGATCAGGGTGTCGGCGTCGAGCCAGATCAGCTGGCCCTCGACATAGTAGTCCTCGCTGCGCTGCCAGGAGCGCCAGCCGATGGGGCGGCGCTGGGTGATGATGGGGTCGTTGACCGTGTCCTGCATCGCGCGCCATTCGCGGCCCACGGTGTTGTCATAGGTCGCGGCGTCCATGGCGAGCGCATCCAGAGCCTGCTGGCGGCTGTGCAGGCCCGAGCGGGCCGCCAGCACCTTGCCCCAGAACTGGGTCTGGCCCTCGTAGACCCACAACAGCTCGTTCTGCAGCGGGACGTTGTAGTTGGCGACATCCTGACCGGCCGGGCGACGATATTTGCCGTCCCAGGAGTGGGTGTATTCGTGGCTCAGCAGGTCGCGGTCGCCGAGCTGGCTGTCCCACTCCGTGAAGAAGGCGGGATCGACGCTGTTCTCGGAAGAGCGGTGATGCTCCAGGCCGATGCCGCCCATGCGATCGGTCATGGCCATCAGGAAATCGTAGTGGTCGTAGTGGCGGGCGCCGAACAGGCGGTCGGCCTGTTGAACCATGGAGCGCAGGATGCCGATCTGGTCGTCGGTCGGGGCGATGTTGGAGGCCTCGTCGGCGACGATGTTCAGCATCACCGGCGAGCGACCGCCGGGGTCGAGGTCGATCTGGCGATAGTGTTCGCCGGCGAACATCGGGCTGTCGACCAGGACGTCCAGCGGGACGGGCTGGAAGGTCGTGGTGTTTCCGGTCGCGGCGCCGGTGGGTCGAAGGGCGGTGCCGTATTGCCAGCCTTCGGGCAGGGTGACGGAGGCCTGCATGGTGATGTTCCGGTGGAAGCGGCCCGCCGGGTAAAGCAGCATCTTCTCCCACTGGATGTTCAGCATCTCGGCCGTCATCGTGATGCGCCCTTGCGCGCCGGTCGTCGGCGACAGGTGCTGGAACTCGGCGACCAGTTCGGTGGCGCCGGCCGGGACCACGACGTGGAAGGCCCAGGGCTGCAGCGCGTCGCGCACCCATTCGACCCTCTGGCCGTTGGCGGTGAAGATCAGGCCGCCCAGCTGGTTGATCGGGCCGGTCGGGCCGTGCTCGCCCGGCAGCCACTGCGGAAAGAAGAGGGTGAGGGGGCCGGCGCCCTCGACCGGGATCGTCTCGCGGACGCGATAGATGCGGCGGTTCAGGTCGGTGGCGTCGACATCCAGATGCACGACGCCGGGCCAGGCGCGGTCGATGGCGGCGGGAATGGTCTGGGGCGTCGGGGGTGTCTGGGCGTGCGCCGGAGCCGAGGCGAGGAGGAGGGCCGCGAGGGCGGCGGAGACGGCGAGACGCTTCATGTTGGACACCCAGGGGACGTGAGGCGCGCAGATCGCGCCGGGGTGCGACATGTTGTCAAGTCCGGCCGGTTTCCTTCTCCCCTTGCGGGAGAAGGTGGCGGGCGAAGCCCGACGGATGAGGGGTACGAGGACACGGATCGGGTGGGTCGGGCAGACAGCCCACCGGAGAGGGCGAGCGTCACCCCTCACCCGACCGCACAAGGACGACGGCTGCGCCGCCGTGTGCGGGCTCCCTCTCCCGCAGGGGGAGAGGGATGGGATGTTACTTCACTTCCAGCAGTTCGACCTTGAACAGCAGGGTCGAGTTCGGCGGGAGTTCGTCGCCGCCGACCCAGCGGGCGCCGTAGCCCAGCTCGGCGGGGATGGCGAAATAGAAGGTCTCGCCGACGTGCATCAGGGCGACGCCTTCGGTCCACCCTTTGATGACGCGGTTCAGGGGGAACTCGGCCGGTTCGCCCCGGTCGTAGGAGCTGTCGAACTTGCGGCCGTCGATGAAGGCGCCTTCGTAGTGGACGCGGACGGTGTCGGTCTCGGTCGGCTGGCGGCCTTCCGGATGGGCGCGGCCTTCGCGGCGGTACTGCAGGCCCGAGGCGGTGGTGGTCCAGCCGCGACGGGCGCCGTTCCAGGCGAGGTAGGCGGCCTGGCCGGCGGCGTACTCTTCCGGCGTGGAGTGGGCGGCCGTCGCGACGACGGGCGCCGGTTCCGGGGCGGTGGCGCAGGCGGCGAGGGCCAGGGCCGACAGGGATGCGGCGACGAAGATGGGGATGATTTTCATGCCCGGACGCTAGCAGCGAAGATTGCGCTTGCGAAGCCGGCGAAAATCGGCGTGGCGGCCTTTATTTCGTCGGGAAAGCGAGTATATGTGCCGCCTCCGCAACAGCTCACATGAGTCTGCGCGAAAGCGCCGAGGCCCGGTCCGTCGCCCTCCGACCGAGCGAAGGCGTGGCTCCTTCCCCAGGGAGCTTCTCAGATTTCAGGCCTCCTGAACGTTCCGACGTTCGAGGGTGGAGGCCGAAACCGATTGTCACGGCACGCCGCTCGCGTCGCCGTGGCTGCTGCATTTCACGCGCGTTCCCCCGACGCGCGCTATGGGAAAACAGAATGACTGACGTCCTGAACGGTCTCGCCATCAACGGTCAGATCGCTTCCGCCACGACCTTCACCGGCAAGAAGCGCATCCGCAAGAGCTTCGGCCGCATCCCCGAAGCCGTGGAAATGCCGAACCTGATCGAGGTTCAGCGCGCTTCCTACGAACAGTTCCTGCAGCGCGAGGTCCGTCCGGGCCAGCGCAAGGACCAGGGCATCGAGGCGGTCTTCAAGTCGGTCTTCCCGATCAAGGACTTCAACGAACGCGCCGTCCTGGAATACGTGTCCTACGAGTTCGAGGACCCGAAGTACGACGTCGAGGAGTGCATCCAGCGCGACATGACCTTCGCCGCGCCGCTGAAGGTCAAGCTGCGCCTGATCGTGTTCGAGGCGGACGAAGAGACGGGCGCGCGCTCGGTCAAGGACATCAAGGAGCAGGACGTCTACATGGGGGACATCCCCCTGATGACGGACAAGGGGACCTTCATCGTCAACGGCACCGAGCGGGTGATCGTTTCGCAGATGCACCGCTCGCCGGGCGTCTTCTTCGACCATGACAAGGGCAAGACCCACTCGTCGGGCAAGCTGCTGTTCGCCGCCCGCGTGATCCCGTACCGCGGCTCGTGGCTGGACTTCGAATTCGACGCCAAGGACGTGGTGTTCGTGCGTATCGACCGTCGCCGCAAGCTGCCGGCGACCACCTTCCTCTATGCCCTGGGCATGGACGGCGAGGAGATCCTGCGCACCTTCTACGAGACCGTTCCATATGAGAAGCGCGGCGAAGGCTGGGTCACGCCCTACAAGCCGGAACGCTGGCGCGGGGTTAAGCCGGAGTTCGACCTGATCGACGCCGACACCGGCGAAGTCGTCGCCTCGGCCGGTCAGAAGATCTCGGCCCGCGCCGCCAAGAAGCTGGGCGACACGACCAAGTCGCTGTCGCTGGCCGCCGACGCCCTGGTGACCCGTTACCTGGCCGCCGACGCCGTCAACTACGAGACCGGCGAGATCTACGCCGAGGCCGGCGACGAGCTGGACGTGCCGACGATCGAACTGCTGGAGTCCAAGGGCTTCACCACCATCGACGTCCTGGACATCGACCACGTCACGGTCGGCGCCTACATGCGCAACACCTTGCGCGTGGACAAGAACACCGGCCGCGAGGACGCCCTGTTCGACGTCTATCGCGTGATGCGTCCGGGCGAGCCGCCGACCCCGGAAGCCGCCGAGGCCATGTTCAACTCGCTGTTCTTCGACTCGGAGCGCTACGACCTGTCGGCCGTGGGCCGGGTCAAGATGAACATGCGTCTGGAAACCCCCGAGGTTTCGGACGAAATCCGCGTCCTGCAGAAGGACGACGTCCTGAAGGTCCTGCAGATCCTCGTCGGGCTGAAGGACGGCCGCGGCGAGATCGACGACATCGACAACCTGGGCAACCGCCGGGTCCGTTCGGTCGGTGAGCTGCTGGAAAACCAGTACCGCGTGGGCCTGCTGCGCATGGAGCGCGCGATTAAGGAGCGCATGTCGTCGGTCGATATCGACACGGTGATGCCGCACGACCTGATCAACGCCAAGCCGGCCGCCGCCTCGGTGCGCGAGTTCTTCGGCTCGTCGCAGCTGTCGCAGTTCATGGACCAAACGAACCCGCTGTCGGAAATCACCCACAAGCGTCGTCTGTCGGCGCTTGGCCCGGGCGGTCTGACGCGTGAGCGCGCCGGCTTCGAAGTCCGCGACGTTCACCCGACCCACTACGGCCGGATCTGCCCGATCGAAACGCCGGAAGGCCCGAACATCGGCCTGATCAACTCGCTGGCCACCCACGCCCGCGTGAACAAGTACGGCTTCATCGAGAGCCCGTACCGTCGCGTGAAGGACGGCAAGGCCCAGGGCGAGGTGGTCTACATCTCGGCCATGGAGGAGTCGAAATACACGATCGCCCAGGCGAACATCTCGCTGAACGAGGGCGAGATCGTCGACGACCTGGTTCCGGGCCGGATCAACGGTGAATCCCAGCTGCTGACCAAGGAAACGGTCGACATGATGGACGTGTCGCCGAAGCAGGTCGTTTCGGTCGCCGCCGCCCTGATCCCGTTCCTGGAAAACGACGACGCCAACCGCGCACTGATGGGCGCGAACATGCAGCGTCAGGCCGTGCCGCTGGTCCAGTCGGACGCGCCGCTGGTCGGCACCGGCATGGAAGCCGTGGTTGCCCGTGACTCGGGCGCCGTGGTCGTGGCCCGCCGCGACGGCGTGGTCGAACAGATCGACGGCACCCGTATCGTGGTTCGCGCCACGAACGAGCAGGACGCCGGCCGTTCGGGCGTCGACATCTACCGCCTGTCGAAGTTCCAGCGTTCCAACCAGTCGACCTGCATCAACCAGCGCCCGATCGTGCGCGTGGGCGATGAGGTGAAGGCCGGCGACGTGATCGCCGACGGCCCGTCGACGGACCTGGGCGAACTGGCCCTGGGCCGGAACGCGCTCGTCGCCTTCATGCCGTGGAACGGCTACAACTTCGAGGACTCCATCCTGATTTCGGAGCGCATCGTGCGCGACGACGTCTTCACCTCCATCCACCTCGAGGAATTCGAAGTGATGGCGCGTGATACGAAGCTCGGGCCGGAAGAAATCACCCGCGACATCCCGAACGTCGGCGAGGAAGCCCTGCGCAACCTCGACGAGGCCGGCATCGTGGCCATCGGCGCCGAGGTCCAGCCGGGCGACATCCTGGTCGGCAAGGTGACGCCGAAGGGCGAAAGCCCGATGACCCCGGAAGAGAAGCTGCTGCGCGCCATCTTCGGCGAGAAGGCTTCGGACGTCCGCGACACCTCCCTGCGCCTGCCGCCCGGCGTCGCCGGCACCATCGTCGACGTGCGCGTCTTCAACCGCCACGGCGTCGACAAGGACGAGCGCGCCATGTCGATCGAGCGCGACGAGATCGAGCGTCTGGGCAAGGACCGCGACGACGAGCTCGCGATCCTGGAGCGCAACGTCTACGGCCGTCTGCGTCCGCTGCTGACCGGCAAGAACGCCGTCTCGGGTCCGAAGGGCCTGGGTCGCGGTGAAGTCACCGAAGCCAAGCTGGGCGAACTGTCGCGCGGCCTGTGGTGGCAGATCGCCCTCGACGACGAGAAGGCCATGGGCGAGCTGGAGGCCATGAAGAAGGCCTTCGAGGACAATCGCAAGGCTCTGGACCGTCGCTTCGAAGACAAGGTCGAGAAGCTGCAACGCGGCGACGAACTGCCCCCGGGCGTCATGAAGATGGTCAAGGTCTTCGTGGCCGTGAAGCGCAAGCTTCAGCCGGGCGACAAGATGGCCGGCCGTCACGGCAACAAGGGCGTCATCTCCAAGATCCTGCCGATCGAGGATATGCCGCACCTGGAAGACGGGACCTCGGTCGACGTCGTTCTGAACCCGCTGGGCGTGCCGTCGCGCATGAACATCGGCCAGATCTTCGAAACCCACCTGGGTTGGGCTTCTGCGGGCCTGGGTCGCCAGATCCAGGGCATGCTGGAAGCCTGGCAGGGCGGCGGCCAGAAGCAGGCCCTGATCGATCACCTGCAGGACGTCTACGGCGCGGACACCCCGCTGCCGCAGGACGAGGAAGAGCTGATCGAGCTGGCCCAGAACCTGTCCAAGGGCGTTCCGTTCGCGACCCCGGTCTTCGACGGCGCGCACATCTCGGACATCGAGGACCTGCTGGAGAAGGCCGGTCTGGAGCGTTCGGGTCAGTCGATCGTCTACGACGGTCAGACCGGCGAGCAGTTCAAGCGTCCGGTCACGGTCGGCTACATCTACATGCTGAAGCTGCACCACCTGGTCGACGACAAGATCCACGCCCGCTCCATCGGCCCGTACTCGCTGGTCACCCAGCAGCCGCTGGGCGGCAAGGCGCAGTTCGGCGGTCAGCGCTTCGGGGAAATGGAGGTCTGGGCTCTGGAAGCCTACGGCGCCGCCTACACCCTGCAGGAAATGCTGACGGTGAAGTCCGACGACGTGGCCGGCCGGACCAAGGTCTACGAGGCCATCGTCCGCGGCGACGACAGCTTCGAGGCCGGCATTCCCGAGAGCTTCAACGTTCTCATCAAGGAAATGCGTTCGCTGGGTCTGAACGTGGAGCTGGAGAACTCGTGAGGGAGTAGGGCTTAGGGCTTAGGGATCAGGAAGTGTCGGCGCGCGTCGATCATCCGAACTCCGAAGCCCTGAGCCCGCTCCGCTCGTTCGAGCCCCTAAGCCCTACGCCCTACTCACTAAGCCCTATTTCGCAGCAGCCCCCGCTGCAGAAGGAACTGACAGATGAACCAGGAAGTCCTGAACATCTTCAACGCGGTCCCGGTCACTCCGACCTTCGACCAGATCAAGATCGCCCTGGCCTCGCCCGAAAAGATCCGCTCGTGGTCGTTCGGCGAGATCAAGAAGCCCGAGACCATCAACTACCGCACGTTCAAGCCCGAGCGTGACGGCCTGTTCTGCGCCCGTATCTTTGGCCCGACCAAGGACTACGAATGCCTGTGCGGCAAGTACAAGCGCATGAAGTACAAGGGCATCATCTGCGAGAAGTGCGGCGTCGAGGTCACCCTGGCCCGCGTCCGTCGCGAGCGGATGGGCCACATCGAACTGGCCTCGCCGGTCGCCCACATCTGGTTCCTGAAGTCCCTGCCGTCGCGCATCTCGCTGATGCTGGACATGGCGCTGAAGGACGTGGAGCGCGTGCTCTACTTCGAGAACTACATCGTCACCGAGCCGGGCCTGACCCCGCTGAAGCAGAACCAACTGCTGACGGAAGACGAGTTCTATCGCTACCAGGACGAGTTCGGCGATGACGGCTTCACCGCCGAGATCGGCGCCGAGGCCGTGCGCAACCTCTTGATGGGCATCGACCTGCACGCCGAGGCCGAGAAGCACCGCGGCGAACTGGCCGACAGCCCCTCGGAAATGAAGGCCAAGAAGGCCTCCAAGCGCCTGAAGCTGATCGAGGCCTTCCTCGAGAGCGGCAACAAGCCCGAGTGGATGATCCTGACGGTCGTGCCGGTCATCCCGCCGGAACTGCGCCCGCTGGTGCCGCTGGACGGCGGCCGCTTCGCCACCTCCGACCTGAACGACCTGTATCGCCGGGTCATCAACCGGAACAACCGCCTGAAGCGCCTGATCGAGCTGCGCGCGCCGGACATCATCATCCGCAACGAAAAGCGGATGCTGCAAGAGTCGGTCGACGCCCTGTTCGACAACGGCCGTCGCGGTCGCGTGATCACGGGCGCCAACAAGCGTCCGCTGAAGTCGCTGGCCGACATGCTGAAGGGCAAGCAGGGTCGCTTCCGTCAGAACCTGCTCGGCAAGCGCGTCGACTACTCGGGTCGTTCGGTCATCGTCGTGGGTCCGGACCTGAAGCTGCACGAGTGCGGCCTGCCCAAGAAGATGGCGCTCGAGCTGTTCAAGCCATTCATCTATGCGCGCCTGGACGCCAAGGGCCTGTCGGGCACCGTCAAGCAATCCAAGCGCATGGTCGAGCGTGAGCAGCCGCAGGTGTGGGACATCCTCGAAGAGGTGATCCGCGAGCACCCGGTCATGCTGAACCGCGCGCCGACGCTGCACCGTTTGGGCATCCAGGCGTTCGAGCCGAAGCTGATCGAGGGCAAGGCGATCCAACTGCACCCGCTGGTCTGCGCCGCCTTCAACGCCGACTTCGACGGCGACCAGATGGCCGTTCACGTCCCGCTGAGCCTCGAGGCCCAGCTGGAAGCGCGCGTCCTGATGATGTCGACGAACAACATCCTGTCGCCCGCCAACGGCAAGCCGATCATCGTGCCGTCGCAGGATATCGTCCTGGGTCTGTACTACCTGTCGCTGGTCAAGGACGGCGAGCCGGGTGAAGGCAAGCTGTTCGCCAACATCGGCGAGATCGACGCGGCGCTCGACGCCGGCGTTGTGACCCTGCACACGCGGATCAAGGCCCGCTGGACCGAGCTGAACGCCGAGGGCGAAGAGGTGACCAAGGTCATCGACTCGACGCCGGGCCGCATGAAGCTGGGCGCCCTGCTGCCGAAGAACCCGAACGTGGGCTACCGCCTGCTCGAGAAGAACCTGACCAAGAAGGAAATCGGCAACCTGATCGACGTGGTCTATCGCCACTGCGGTCAGAAGGCGACGGTCATCTTCGCCGACCAGATGATGGGCCTGGGCTTCAAGGAAGCCGCCAAGGCCGGCATCTCGTTCGGCAAGGACGACATCGTGATCCCGGCCAAGAAGGTCGAGATCGTCGCCGAGACCCGCACCCTGGTCGAGGAATACGAGCAGCAGTACGCCGACGGCCTGATCACCAAGGGCGAGAAGTACAACAAGGTCGTCGACGCCTGGGCCAAGGCCACGGACCGGGTCGCCGACGAGATGATGGGCGAGATCGCGCAACCGCGCGTCCTGGCCTCGGGTCGTACCGCCGAGATCAACTCGGTCTACATGATGGCCAACTCCGGCGCCCGTGGTTCGCAGGCCCAGATGAAGCAGCTCGGCGGGATGCGCGGCCTGATGGCCAAGCCGTCCGGCGAGATCATCGAGACCCCGATCGTCTCGAACTTCAAGGAAGGCCTGACCGTTCTGGAGTACTTCAACTCCACCCACGGCGCCCGTAAGGGTCTGGCCGACACCGCGCTGAAGACCGCCAACTCGGGTTACCTGACCCGCCGTCTGGTGGACGTGGCGCAGGACTCGATCGTCACCGAGGACAACTGCGGCTCCACGCGCGGCATCACGCTGAAGGCCGTGGTCGAGGGCGGTGACGTCCTGGTCTCCCTGGGTCAACGCGTCCTGGGTCGCTACAACGCCGAGGACATCAAGGTCCCGGGCACCGACACCGTGCTGTTCCCGGCCGACACCTATCTGGTGGAGGACGTGGTCGAGGTCATCGACCGCGAGGGCGTCCAGTCGGTCAAGGTCCGTTCGGCCCTGACCTGTGAAGCCGAAGCCGGCATCTGCGGCATGTGCTACGGCCGCGACCTGGCGCGCGGCACCAACGTCAACATCGGCGAAGCGGTCGGCGTCATCGCCGCCCAGTCGATCGGCGAGCCGGGCACCCAGCTGACGATGCGGACCTTCCACATCGGCGGTACGGCCCAGGTGGCGGAAACCTCGTTCTACGAGGCGACCAACGCCGGTACGGTCAAGATCGCCGGCCCGACGGTCACGGCCGCCCATGGCGACCTGGTCTCCATGAGCCGCAACGTCGTCCTGACCATCGCCGTCGACGGCAAGGACCGCGAGTCGTACAAGATCCCGTACGGCGGCCGTCTGCGCGTCAAGGAAGGCGACACCGTCGCCAAGAACCAGCGTCTGGCCGAGTGGGACCCGTACACCACCCCGATCATCACCGAAGTGGGCGGCGTCGTCCGCTTCGAGGACCTGACCGAGGGCCTGTCGTTCCGCGAAGAGACCGACGAAGCGACGGGCATCGCCCAGCGCGTCGTCATCGACTGGCGTGCGTCGCCGCGCGGCTCGGACCTGCGTCCGGCCATGGGCATCACGGCGGGCGACACCTACGCCAAGCTGGCCTCGGGCTCCGACGCCCGTTACCTGCTGCCGGTGGGGGCCATTCTGTCGGTCGCCAACGGCGACGAGGTGAAGCCGGGTGAGATCCTGGCCCGTATCCCGACCGAAGGCGCCAAGACGCGCGACATCACCGGCGGTCTGCCGCGGGTTGCCGAGCTGTTCGAAGCCCGTCGTCCCAAGGATTGCGCGGTCATCGCCGAGATGGACGGCCGCGTCGAATTCGGTCGCGACTACAAGAACAAGCGCCGCATCAAGATCACGCCGGAGCCGGATGCCGATGGCAACCAGGGCGAACCCGTCGAGTTCCTGATCCCGAAGGGCAAGCACATCTCCGTCCACGACGGCGATCTGATCCAGAAGGGCGACTACATCATCGACGGCAACCCGGATCCGCACGACCTGCTGCGCATCCAGGGCGTCGAGGCGCTGGCCGAATACCTGGTGAACGAAGTGCAGGAGGTCTACCGACTGCAGGGCGTGCCGATCAACGACAAGCACATCGAGGTGATCGTTCGCCAGATGCTGCAGAAGGTCGAGATCATCGACTCGGGTGAGACGACCCTGATCCGTGGCGACACGGTCGAGGTCGCGGAAGCCGTGCTCGAGAACGAGAAGGTCGAGAAGCGTGGCGGCCGGATCGCCACCACCCAGCCCGTCCTGCTCGGCATCACCAAGGCGTCGCTGCAGACCCGCAGCTTCATCTCGGCGGCGTCCTTCCAGGAGACCACCCGCGTCCTCACCGACGCCTCGGTCAACGGCAAGAAGGACACGCTGGAAGGCCTGAAGGAAAACGTCATCGTCGGCCGCCTGATCCCGGCCGGTACGGGCGCCTACCTGCGCAGCCTGCAGAAGATCGCCAACGAGCGTGACGCTGTCCTGACCAACAACCGCGAAGCCGCGGTCGAGCCCCTGCCGGCCGACCTGCAGCTGGAACTGGCCGAGAGCGAGTGATCGCCTTCAGCCGCTGAAGACTAGAGAGGGCCCGGAGCGATCCGGGCCCTTTTTGTTTGCCCCCAAACTCCGTGCACCCCAGCGAAGGCTGGGGTCCAGATGGAGGACCATGTCGGCCGGATCAGTTGAAACGGTGCGTCATCCCGCCCGCCTGAATTCGTGATCTGGACCCCAGCCTTCGCTGGGGTGCACGGCGAAGGCGTTACTCCTGCCCCCGGATCGGCCGCATGGCGTCGGGGCGTTCCTGGCGCATGCCGGGATTGCCGACGGTCGTGGCGCCCTGACGGATGGCGGGGTCCAGGTGAGCGCCCGCACAGCCGAGGCCGAGATTGGAGCCCGGGCAGTCGCCGGGACCGACGATGCCGACACCGCCGGCCAGCGGTCTGCGACGCGCCTCGTACTGGGCCAGGGCGGCGGCGCCGTCGCGGGCGAACTGGGCCTCCCGCCGCTGTTCCGACGGCGTCAGGGTTCGGGGGCCGAGCGGCCCGGCGCGGGCGGCGCGTTCGTTGAACCGCTCGTCGCAGATCTGCTGCTCGCCGGGGCTGAGACGGCCGTCCATGGTGCGACAGCCGCCGGCGCCGAGCCGCATCGACCGCCCCACGGCGCCCGCCATGCTCTCGGGCTGGACCTGCCAGGGGTCGGCCGAGGCGGGCGGCGGGGCGACCAGCGGATGACCGATGCGAGGGTTGGGCGCGGTCGGGCGGTCTTCCTCGTCATCCTGGCGGCGGCGGTCGCGCGTGACGGAGGGCAGGGTGTCGCCCAGCGTCGGCGCGGCCTCGCGCGCTTCGCTGGCGGCGAACTCGGGCTCTCGCGCCGTCTCTCCGGCCAGCAGGGGCCGGGGCTCCATCTCCACGAAGATCGGCGTCTCGAAGGGGTCGGTGAAGACCGGGGGATCGTTCGTGAACAGGCCCAGCGCCAGGGGCGCGAGCACGGCGGCGTGCAGCGCCACCGACCCGGCCAGGATCGCCGCGCGGCGACGGTCGGCGGCCGAGCGCCAGGACGCGATACTCAGGCCGGCGTTAGACACATGTCACTCCCCCGTCGGTAAGGTGAAGCTGACGGGCGACCATGGCCGGATCAGGGCCGCATTCAGTCCACGGCGCGCCAGGGCGTCAGGGGGCGGACGGTGGCGCAGGCGGGCGTCCCGTCCTTGCCGCGACCGGGCAGGGTGGTCGCGATCACCGCGCCGGGCTTCAGCAGATCGGCGGGGATGTCATGGACGTCGATCTTGGCGCGGCGGCTGACGACCGGCAGACCCTCCATCGCGCCGCCGATGGCGATGTAGACGAAGCGCCGTTCCTTGCCCTCGCGCCGCACCCAGGTCCCGCCGAGCTTGCCGTCGGGCCGCAGGTCGACGGGCATGTCGAAGGTCAGGGGCTCAATCGTAGAGAGGCGGATATCGTGCGGCGCGTTCTTCGCGTCCTGCCGCCAGTAGTGCAGGCCCGGCACCGGATCGGCGATGGTCAGGCGCAGGGTGACGGTCTCAGTCATGGCTGACCAGATGCTTGCCGCGCACCATGCGGACGAAGGGCAGGGGGCGGGTCGTCGTGGCGCCGATCCGCTCCGCCACCTCGCCCAGCACGAAACGGGTGATGGAAGGCAGGTCCAGGGCGCGGGCGTCTTCGAGCGGAAGCCAGGCGATCTCGTCCAGTTCGCCGGACCCTGCCGTCGGCTCGGGCGCCAGAAGGGCGGAGGCGTCGGCCATGAAGAACCGGGCGTCGAAGCGGCGTGTCCGACCCGGCGGCGTGATGGCGCGGGCCACATAGGTCAGGGCGGCCAGATCGGGCAGGGCGCCCGCCTGACGGAACTCCCGCCACGGTCCGGCGACGGACGCGGGCGGCGCCGCGCGGCCAAGGATCAGGCCCGTCTCTTCGAAGGTCTCGCGCACGGCGGTCAGGCACAGCGCCCGAGCCCGATGGGGCGGCAGTTCGGCCTCCAGTCGCGCGCGGCTGGCGGGCGCCGGGTCGGTCGCGGCGGAGGCGGTGAAATCGGCCCGGTCGATGCGCCCGCCGGGGAAGACCCACTTCGACGCCATGAAGACATGGCCGGGCGCGCGGCGGCCCATCAGCACCTCGGGCGTCTTGCCCGCCCGCACCAGGATCAGGGTGGCGGCGTCCTTCGGCCTCTGACGCGGGCCGGCGGCGCGCGGCGCGTCACGAAGATCCTGGGCGGCGTCGAAGGGCTGAACGGGTGATGTCGGCACTGGGTGAAGATAGCACTGCCCCGTGCCGACTTAAGTGCGAAAATCAACAGGCGGGCTGGACCGCGAGACGGGCGCGACGCTCGCTCCAGTTCAGCCAGAGAAGCAGCGCCAGACCCGAGGCCGAGGCGGCCGCGCCGGCCAGCGACACCGCCGGATAGCCGAGCCCGCGATGACCGCTCCGCCCAGGGCCGCGCCGATGGCGTTGCCCAGGTTGAAGGCCCCGATGTTCATGGCCGAGGCCAGGTTGGGCGCGTCGGCCGCGGCGGCCACGGCTGGTGGTGGTGCCGCTGCTGAAGGATTTCGCGGCGCGGTATCCGCACATTCTGGTCGATCTCAGCCTGACAGACACGGTGGTCGATGTGGCGGCGGGGCAGGCGAATGTGGCGATCCGGTTCGGGCTTCTGGCCGACAGCGCCCTGACGGCGCGCAAGATCGGCGAGACGGGTCGGGTGGTCGTGGCCTCGCCGGACTATCTGGCGCGGCGGGGCGAGCCGATGACGCCGGAGGACCTGTACGACCACGACTGTCTGAACTTCAGCTTCCGCCGGATGGAGCCGGTCTGGCCGTTCCGGCGCGACGGGGTCGACTTCGCCCTGACGGTGAAGGGACCGGTGGAGGCCAACAACGGCGAGACCCTGACCCAGCTGGCCCGCGACGGTGTGGGCATCACCCGCGTCGGGGCCTTCAGCGCCGAGGACGACATTCGCGACGGGCGGCTTGTCCCCTGCTGGAGGCGTTCAATCCCGGTGACCGTGAGCCGATCCACGCGGTCTTCGTCGACTTCCTGGCGGAACGGCTGGGATAGAGAAGTTCGGAGGGCGGACCCGGAGGTCCGCGCTTCGTTTCTTCCCCTGTGCTCGGCTCAGTACGTCCGGCGCCAGTAGGCGGCGAAGACCACGGAGGCGGCGCCGTTCTCCATCTCCCCGCCGTTGGTCGAGAAGCTCTGCACGATGTTCTCGAGCTCGGTGGCGCCCATGACCTCTTCGATCTCATGGTTCTGAACGGCGCCGGTCACGGCGTTGATCTGTTCACCGGTCAGACCGCTGCGGCTGACGCCGAGGACTTCGCATAGGGACCGGGTGCAGGTGACGTCGAGGGTGGTCATAACCCCAAGTCCATCTGTCACGCGATGATAGGCCTGCGACAGCGCAGTCTCGGCCTCCGGGGACCAGGCAGGATCGGCGGGCTCAGCGGAGATCGACGCGCGGAGGGCGACGAGGTCCGGCGAGGGCTGGCGAGCCGCGAACATCGCTTCGGCGCCGGAAGGCAAGGGACGCTCCGGCGGCGTGGCGGTCTGCTGGGCGAGGACTGCGGCGGCAATCAGAATGGCTGCGGCGGACATGGACAGGCTCCATCGTCTGAGGGGCGACGCACGGTGCGGCGCGTCGGGACGAGGAAGGGGTGCAACCGGAGCGGCCGGTTCGGCCACTCCGATAATGTCGTCACGATTTTCTTTGGCGACCAGAAGGCGGGCGATCTCGCGGCTGGAGCCGATCCCGGTCTTGCGGCGGGCTGAGCGGAAGCGCTCGTTGACGGCGAGTTCGGTCAGACCCTTGAGGGCGGCGATGGACTTGGCGGTGTGGCCGCGACCCAGCAACAGCAGGAGTTCGCGCTCGGAAGCGTTCAGCGTCGTCAGCGCGTAATCCGGATTCGGGTCGGTCATCGCGATCATGCTGGCCGGGCGGGGAGGGCGGGGCAAGCCCGCGACCTCCCCCTCAGGTTGTGAGTGCGGCCAAGCCTACCGTCGCTTGCCCTTGCGGACGCCCTTCAGGCCGCCGGAGGGTTTGCCGCCATTGCGACCGCCCTTGGGAGGTTTGGGGCCGCCGGGACGGTTGCCGCCACGCTTCGGTCGGTCATCGCCGCCGCGTCCGCGCATTCCGAGGCGCGGGGCCGGGGCGTTGGGATCGCGGGGCTCAGGGTCGCTGAGCATCTCGAACAGCAGGCCGCCGGTGACGGGGGTGGCCTCCTTCAGCTTCACCTCGACGGTGCGGCCCAGGGTGTAGCGCTGGCCCGTGCGGTCGCCGACCAGGGCGTGGGCGCGGTCGTCGTGGGTGAAGTATTCGGTCCCGAGCGAGCCGACGGGGACGAGGCCGTCGGCGCCCGTCTCCTCCAGCCGGACGAACAGGCCGAACCGCGTCACGCCGGTGATGCGGCCGGTGAAGGTCGCGCCGACCCGGTCCTGCAGGAAGGCAGCGATGTAGCGGTCCATGGCGTCGCGCTCGGCGGCCATGGAGCGACGCTCGGTCTGGGTCACCTGATCGGCGATGGCGGGCAGTTCGGCGATCTCCCGATCCGTGAGTCCGTCCTTCCCGAGGCCCAGGGCGCGGATCAGGCCCCGGTGGACGATCAGGTCGGAGTAGCGCCGGATCGGCGAGGTGAAGTGGGCGTAGCGGTCGAGGTTCAGACCGAAGTGGCCGACGTTCTCAGGGGAATAGATGGCCTGCATCTGGGAGCGCAGGACGACCTCGTTGACGACCTCGGCGTGGGGACCGTCGCGGGTGTCTTCCAGCAGCTTGTTGAACCGCTTGGTCGTCGGGGCCTCGCCCTTGTTCCACGGCTTGCCAATGGTCGACAGGAAGTCGGCGAGGTTGAAGACCTTCTCCTGACTGGGCGTGTCGTGGACGCGGTAGATCAGGGGCGTCTTCTTCTGCTCCAGGGTCTCGGCGGCGCAGACGTTGGCCTGGACCATCATCTCCTCGATCAGCCGGTGAGCCTCGAGGGAGACGCGCTTCTCGATCGAGGCGATGCCGCCGCCCGGCGCCATGCGGATGCGGCGCTCGGCGCTGTCGATCTGCAGCGGCGCGCGTTTCAGCCGGCCCTTCAGCATGGTGTGGTAGGCGTTCCAGAGCGGATACAGGATCGTGTCCATGATCGGACCCGTCGCGTCGTCCGTGCCGCCGCCCTTTTCCGGACCGTCGATGGCGGCCTGGGCCTGTTCGTAGCTGAGCTTGGCATGGCTGCGCATCAGGCCGCGATGGAAGCGGTGGCCGGTCTTCCTCCCGTCCTTGTCGAAGACCATGCGGACGGCGAGCGTCGCGCGGTTCTCGCCTTCCTTCAGGCTGCACAGGCCGTTCGACAGCCGCTCGGGCAGCATGGGCTCGACGCGATCGGGGAAGTAGGTCGAGTTGCCCTTGGCGCGGGCCTCACGGTCCAGATTGGTGTTCGGACGGACGTAGGCGGCGACGTCGGCGATAGCGACCCAGACGATCCAGCCGCCCTCGTTCTTGGGATCCTCGTCGCGCTGGGCATAGACGGCGTCGTCGTGGTCGCGGGCGTCGGCCGGGTCGATGGTGATGAAGGGAATGTCGCGCAGGTCGTCGCGGCCTTTCAGCGTCGGCAGGTCCTGGTTTTCGGCCTCCTGCTCGACGGCCTCGGAAAAGCCCATCGGGACATTGTGGGTGTGGATGGCGATCAGGGAGGCGGCGCGGGGATCATCCTCGCGGCCGATGTTTTCCAGAATCTTGCCGCGCTTGTGGCCGTAGCGGTGCTCGCCCTTCTCGATGGAGGCGAGCACAAGGTCGCCATCGCGCAGGTCGGTCGCCTGAACGGCGGGCACGATCAGGACGTCCTTCGAGCGACGGTCAACGGGTTCGACGCGGGTCTCCTTGTTAGATTTGCGGATGACGCCGAGGACGCGGTTGGTGTTTGTGTCCAGCACCTTGATCAACCGGGCCTCCCACCCGTTCGGGCCATGCTCGAACTTGGCGAGAATGCGGGAGGCGAGGCCGGGGGCGGTCTTTGTCTTGTCGGGGATAAGGAGCGCGCGCGGGGCGTCGGCCGAGGCCTCGACCAGGCGGACGTAGAGGTCGCCGTCATCATCGCGCTCGACCACGTCGGCGACGCCGACGGGGGGCAGGGCGCCGGCCTCGGTGAAGCCCTTGCGGCCGCGCTTGCCGAGCTTGCCGGAGGCCTCGAGGCCCCGGATCATTTCGCGCAGACGTCTGCGGTCCTCGCCCTTGAGGCCGAAGTGTCGGGCGATGTCGCCCTTTTCCGCCGAGCCGGCTTCGCGCAGGAAGGCCAGCAGAGTGGCTTCATCCGGCAGTCCGGCGGCGGGTTTCTTGGGTTGTTTGGTCATTCAGTCTTTCGGTTCGCCGGGCGCATCGGCCTCGGCGGGATTGAGATGGTCTACGCCCAATGCGGCGGCGGCGCGCGCCATGCCGAGATCGAGCGTGAGAAGGGTGGCGCCGAGCCGGTGGGCCGCGGCGATGTGAATGGCGTCCGGAGCCCGGAGGCTGATGCCGGGGCGGCGGACGAAGGCGGTGGCCAAGGCGATGTCCTCACTCTCGACATCGATGGGCGCCGATGCTGTCTCGATCCAGAGATCGAGACTCTGGAAGAGTTCGTCAGCCTCGCCAGCAGTGCGAGCACCTATCCTGACCAGCCGTGCGATAGCCGACGAGCATTCAGCGATGCAGAAGTCGCTGACGAAGGGCATCTCGATCTCTTGATATAGAAGATCGTCGATCTGATGGCTCGTCGGTTCGCGGGTGATCAGGGAGACCAGCACGCTGGCGTCGAGCCATAGGGTCACTCAGGATCCCCGTCTCGCATGGACCGGATCAAGGCGGCGGCCGACATCCCCAAGGGCGGACGGGCGTCGCGACGTCGCGCGAACTCTTTCATGAACGCCCGACGTTCCTCCAGCGTCAGAGCCGCACGAGTGATCGGTGGCGCGCGCAGTTCGGCGATCGGCTTGCCGTGCTTCGTTATGGTGATGCTTTCCCCCTCCTGCACGCGGTCGAGCAGGTGGGTGAAGTTGTTCTTCGCCTCGGCGACGCCGTAGCTGGCCATGACCGGAACTCTCCAATTCTGGCCATAAGTATAGCCATTTTTGCCCCGGTTCGCAATTCGGCCCCAGAGGACCTAGATCGGGAGGCAGACGAATCCGATGGAGTCGAACGTCCCATGTCCCTGTCCCAACACCCGACCCTGAGCGCGCCGACCGGCTCGCTGCTGGACCTGATCGGCAAGACGCCGATGGTGGAGGTGACGAAGATCGACACCGGGAAATGCCGGCTGTTCCTGAAGCTGGAAGCCCAGAACCCCGGCGGGTCGATCAAGGACCGGATCGCGGTCTCGATGATCGAGGCGGCGGAGCGGGAAGGGTGGTTGAAGCCCGGCGGCACCATCGTCGAGGCGACGGCCGGAAACACGGGCCTGGCGCTGACCCTGGTCGGGCAGGCCAAGGGATATAAGGTGTTGCTGGTCATCCCGGACAAGATGTCGAAGGAAAAAATCCAGCATCTGCGGGCCATGGGCGCTGATGTTCGCCTGACGCGGTCGGACGTCGATCACGGCCACCCGGAATACTACACCGACATGGCCGAGCGGCTGGCGCAGCAGATCCCGGGCGGGTTCTTCGTCAACCAGTTCGCGAACAGCGCCAACTCCGAGGCCCATGTGAAGACGACGGGGCCGGAGATCTGGGAGCAGATGGGGCATGACGTCGACGCCTATGTCGCCGGCATCGGCTCGGGCGGAACGATCACGGGCGTGGCCCAGTATCTGAAGAGCCAGGGATCGAAGGCTGAGATCGTGCTGGCGGACCCGGTCGGGTCGGTGCTGGCGGGCCTGGTCAACGAGGGCAAGCCGAGCCCGGAGGGTTCCTATACCGTCGAGGGGATCGGGCAGAATTTCGTGCCGGACACGGCCGAGATGGACCTGATCGACAAGGCCTATTCGATCCCGGACGCGGAGGCGATCGCCACGGTGCGCGAGCTGTTGCTGAAGGAGGGCATTCTGGCGGGCTCGTCGTCGGGTACGCTGATCGCCGCGGCCCTGCGGTGGTGCCGCGAGCAGACCGAGCCGAAACGGGTCGTGACCTTCGTCTGCGACACCGGGGCCAAGTATCTCAGCAAGGTCTACAATGACGCCTGGCTGGCCGATCAGGGGATGGGCGAGCGCGAGATCCAGGGCGACCTGTCGGACCTGATCTCGCGCAAGTACGCCAAGGGCGACGTTGTCGTGATCGGCCCGAACGACACACTGGACACGGCCTTCAAGCGGATGCGCGGGGCGGACGTGTCCCAGCTGCCGGTCATCGACGAGGGCCGTCTGGTCGGCATTCTGGACGAGAGCGACATCGTCCACATCATGAACACCGACGAGATCACGCGGAAGGAGCGGTTCGCCAAGCCGGTGTCCTCGGCCATGACGCGCGATCTGGACACGGTTCAGGTGACCGAGCCGCTCGACGCCCTGATCCCCCTGTTCGACCGCGACCGGGTGGCCATCGTGCTGGACGGCGAGCAGTTCGTCGGCCTGATCGCCCGCGTCGACCTGATCAACCACCTCAGCCTGAACCGGTAATGCGCGTCCACGCGCTGGGTTATGACATGAACGGCGATGCGCTCTGTATCGTCTGTCGTCACATCAGCGAGGATGCGCCCGTGGCTGAAGTGGCTCACGATCGGGATGGCGTCGTGCAGATCCTGTGCGCGTCCTACGATCATGGCGCGGCTGACGCTGTCACCATACATCTCCACCATGTCGCGCCACTGCTTGCTTCACTAGACTTGCCGACGGTCCACCCCGGCCAATATGCGCAACGAACCGAAGGTGGCTGGGCTGTCACGGACATGCCGCCTGAAGAAGAGGAGGCCTGAGTGGCCGATCTGAAGAACAGCCAGGGTTTCTCGACCCGCGCCATCCATGCCGGACAACGGCCGGACCCGACGACGGGCGCCGTCATGACGCCGATCTACGCCACCTCGACCTACGCCCAGGAGAGCCCAGGCGTGAACAAGGGCTATGAGTATGCGCGGGGCAAGAACCCGACGCGCGAGGCGTTCGAGGCCTGCATCAACGATCTGGAGGGCGGGGTTCAGGCCTTCGGCTTCGGCTCGGGCATGGCGGCGACCTCGACGGCGCTGGAGCTCTTGGATGCGGGCTCGCACATCGTGACGGGCGACGACCTGTACGGTGGATCGTGGCGTCTGTTCGAGCGGGTGCGGCGTCGGTCGATGGGGCTGGATTTCAGCTATGTCGACATGGCGGATCTGAACGCCGTCGAGGCGGCGATCACGCCCAAGACGAAGATGATCTGGGCCGAGACGCCCACCAATCCGCTGATGAAACTGGCGGACATCGCGGGGCTGTCGGCGATCGCCAAGAAGCACGGCCTCCTGCTGGTGGTGGACAACACCTTCGCCACGCCGTGGAGCCAGCGGCCGATCGAACTGGGCGCCGATGTCGTCATGCATTCGGCGACGAAATACCTGAACGGCCACTCCGACATTATCGGCGGGGTTCTGGTGGCGGGTTCGGAAGAGGTCGCCAAGGAGCTGAAGTTCCTTCAGAATTCCATCGGCGGGGTGATGGGGCCGTTCGACGCCTTCTTGGCCAACCGGGGTCTGAAGACGCTGGGTCTGCGGATGAAGGCGCACAACGAGAACGCCCTGGCCATCGCGCGCTGGTTGGAAGCGCGAGCCGAGAAGCCTGGCGGCGGAGTGAAGAAGGTCATCTATCCGGGCCTGATCAGCCACCCTCAGCACGAGCTGGCCACGCGCCAGATGAACGGCCGCTACGGCGGCATGGTCACGGTCTTCATCGACGGCGATCTGGCGCGGACGCGTCAGGTGCTGGAGCGGGTGCAGGTCTTCACCCTGGCGGAATCGCTGGGTGGGGTCGAAAGCCTAGTGAACCACCCGGCCATCATGACCCACGCCTCGGTGCCGAAAGAGGTGCGCGAGGCCGGCGGGGTCACCGAGAACCTGATCCGCCTGTCGGTCGGGGTCGAGGATCTGGACGACCTGATCGCCGACCTGGAGCAGGCGCTGAGCTAGGGTCCGGACTCATTTGGCCCAATAGGCGACGGTGGCGGCGATGAGGACGCTGGAGAGGAAGTTCGCGGCGAGTTTGTCGTAGCGTGTCGCGATACGCCTGAAGTCCTTGAGCCTGGCCCATAGGCGTTCGACGGTGTTCCTCTGTCGGTAGGCGACGACGTCGTAGGGGATGGGCCGCTTGCGCGAGGTCGTGGTCGGGATGACGGCCTCGGCGCGTCGTTCGGCCAGTCGCCTTCGGAGGTGATCGGCGTCGTAGCCGCGGTCCGCCAGCAGCCTTGCGAACGGTCCGGCCGCCTCGATCAGGGCGTGGGCCATGGTGATGTCGTTGGTGTTGCCGGCGCTGAGCAACAGCACACGGGGTCGCCCTCGATCGTCCACGAGGCCGTGGATCTTGGTCGTGCGACCGCCTCTGGAGCGGCCTATGCCCTGGACGAAGCCCCCCCTTTTGCGCCCGCCGCCGAGCGATGGGCCTTGACCGAGGTGCTGTCGATGGCGGCCGAGGAGTAGATGCCGCTGTGGCCGGTCAGGGCCTTGAAGATGTCGTGCCAAACGCCCTGCCGGCTCCAGCGATTGAAGCGGTTGTAGACCGTCGTGTATGGCCCGTACTCCGGCGGGCAGTCCCGCCAGCGCGCGCCTGACTGCAGCATGTGCACGATGCCCGACAACACGCGGCGATCATCGACCCTGCGCGCCCCTCGCCGTCCCGTCGGAAGGTGCGGCTCGATCCGCGCCCAAGCTTCGTCGTCCAGCCAGTAAAGCTTCCGCATCCAAGGCTCCCTTCCAGAAGCCTTGAATCAGAACGCCAAACTCACCGCCAGACCTTATTGAGTACGGACCCTAGGCCATCTCTGTTAGGGCACCTTACTCGGGTGCTTGAACTCGGGCGGGATTTCTAGCTCTGGCGGCTCAGTATTTCGAACGAGCTGTCCAGCTTGGAAACGCATCTCTGGACGCGCGCTTTTGCTTTGGATGCTGATTGCCTCTTGGACAATCCAATTCAGATAGCTCGATAAGCCGTGACACCACTCAATGCCTTGCTCGAGTTGAGCTTGAGTGACTCCTCCGAAGCGAGACGACCCACCTTTTCTCGTCTCGATCCCTTGGGTCCCAATTCTGACGGTGTGGGGATGCTGCATATCCAAGAGCAGGCCACGTACAGGCTCATGGATGTAAAAGTTCCTATAGCTGCGTAGCCGTCTGAAAACGTTGACCGCCCGCCTGCATCCGTCCACCAAAGTTGGATCGATGACCTTTTCATCAATTAGCGCAGTCATCGATTCGCACATCTCCTCACTGCTCATGTGAGCGGTGAGGATGCGAACCACGGCTCCTCCTCCCACAACTTGTTGCATAGCCATGCGCAACATTAGCTCGGTGGTGTTGACGTGACCCCCTGAAACTCCTCCACGAATAGCTAGAGTCCGCCCCTCGAAAGGACGGACAGAATGAAGCGATCACGGTTTACGGAAGAGCAGATCATCGGGATCCTGCGCGAGCAGGAGGCCGGTGTTCCGGTGGCGGATCTGTGCAGGAAGCACGGGCTGAGCTCGCCGACCTTCTACAAATGGAAGGCCAAGTATGGCGGCATGGACGTGTCGGAGGCCCGGCGGCTGAAGGCGCTGGAAGAGGAGAACGCCAAGCTGAAGCGGATGCTGGCGGACTCGATGCTGGACAACGTCGCGCTGAAGGATCTGCTGGGAAAAAAGTGGTGACGCCCGCTGCGCATCGAGCGGCGGCGGCGCACCTGCAGTCGGCTTACGGGATGAGCGAACGGCGGGCCTGCCGGGTGCTGGGCGTGGACCGGACGAGCGTGCGCTATCAGGCGACGCGACCGGACGACGGCGCCCTGCGCGATCGGCTGAAGGCCCTGGCCCAGGAGCGTCGGCGGTTCGGCTATCGACGTCTGCACGTGATGCTCCGGCGCGAGGGCCATGCGGTCAACAAGAAGCGTGTCCAGCGGATCTACCGCGAGGAGAAGCTGACGGTGCGTCGGCGCGGCGGGCGCAAACGCGCGATGGGCACAAGGCGGCCGCTGGAGATTCCTCTGGTCGCAAACCAGCGCTGGTCGCTGGACTTCGTGTCCGACCAGATGACGGACGGGCGGCGCTTCCGCATCCTGACGGTGATCGACAACTGCACCCGCGAGTGCCTCGGGCTCGTCGCCGACACCTCGCTGTCAGGGCGACGGGTGGCGCGCGAGTTGGACGCCATCATCCTGCGACGCGGGCGACCCGAGACGATCATCAGCGACAACGGCACGGAATACACGTCCAACGCCATCCTGGCCTGGGCCGACGACGCCGGTGTGGGCTGGCACTACATCGCGCCGGGCAAGCCTCAGCAGAACGGCTTCAACGAGAGCTTCAACGGCCGTCTGCGTGACGAGCTGCTGAACGAGACGCTGTTCCGATCCCTGCCGCACGCCCGTGCGGTGCTCGAAACCTGGCGGCGCGACTACAACGAAACCCGGCCGCACTCGAAGCTCGGCTGGCTGACGCCGCAGGCCTACGCAGATGCGCTCAGCGGAAAGATCGGCCGGTCCGCTGCGCTGGTTGGAGGCTGCGCTGACCGGCCTCTTGCCAACCCCACCAACCCCAGTTCAGATCACCAAAGGACTCTCGTTATGGCTGGATGAGAAACGGGGGTCACGTCAGTGTTCCACTCCTGCACGAAGGTGCCGAGTGTCGAAGTTGCTTCTGTAGTGACTTTTCGAAGTTTCTCTTCAGGTGTCATGGTGAGCGGCCTCCGTCGTCTAATCTACGACTCGAACCTGAGACGGCCTAGAACGCCACCAGCACGGACGCGACCAGGGCGTTCTCGTACTGCTCGCCTTCCTCCTCGATGTCCGTGCCGTGCCAGCGCAGGTCCAGTTCGACGATCTCGGTGACGGCGTAGGCCACGCCCGCGTTCCAGCCGGTGTAGTCCGGCGCGTTGTCCTGTTCGCGACGGCCCAGGGTGGCGCTGGCCTTCAGGGTGTCGGTGAGGGGGAAACGGACGCGGCCCTCGACCCAGGTCCAAGCCTCGGTGGAGCCCAGACCGTCCGGCGAATGCTCGACACGGAAGCGGGTGTCGACGGCCCCGAAGTCGCGCATGACGTCGAACTGGTATTCCCAGGCGGCGTCGTCGTGGCCCGGGTCGGCGTCCAGCCGCCATTTGTGCGAGGCGGAGGTGTCGAACTCGAACCCTGCGAAGGCGTACTGCCAGCCGGCCTCCATCTCGGTCTCGACCCGCGAGCCCGCGGAGTCGATCGTCTCGAACTCGGCGTCGGCGTAGAAGCCGTTCGAGGCGTTGAACTGGACCTCGCCGAAGACATAGGCGTCGTTGCCGCTCTTGGACGCGCCCTTGGAGCGATTGTCCGAGCCCGCGCCGGCCTCGAAGCTCCAGTGATAGGGTCGGTCGCCGCTGAAGCGGGTGTTGTCGTTGTCCTGAGCGACCGCGGCAGCGGGGAGGAGGGCGGCGAGGGCGGCGAAGGCGGATGAACGGATCATCCGCCCAGCGTTTAGGCCACCCCGACCTTCTTGGCGAACAGATCCGTGGCCTGTGCATATTCGTCGCGGAGGCGCTGGACCAGCGTCGCCGCCGGAACGACGTCGTGGATGGCGCCCGCGCCCTGACCGGCGGACCAGACGGTCTTCCAGGCCTTGGCCTCGTCGCCCATGTCGAGCTTGTGCTCGGGCAGTTTCTTCGGGTCGATGCCGTTGTCCTGCAGCGACTTCGTCATGAAATTGGCCGGGATGCCCGAGACGGCGGGGGTGTGGACGATGTCGGTCGCCCCGCTCTCGATGATCATGTCCTTGTAGGCGTCCGGCGCCATGGCCTCGGTCGTGTTGATGAAGCGGGTGCCCATGTAGGCGAAGTCGGCGCCCATCATCAGGGCGGCGGCGACGTCCTGGCCCGTCGAGAGACATCCCGACAGGATGATGGCGCCGTCGAAGAACTCGCGCACCTCGTTGACCAGGGCGAAGGGGTTGATGATGCCCGCGTGGCCGCCGGCGCCGTTGGCGACCAGGATCAGGCCGTCCACGCCGGATTCAGCAGCCTTGCGCGCATGGCGGACGTTGGCGATGTCGTGGAAGACCACGCCGCCGTAGCCGTGGACCGCATCCACCACGTCGCGCACGGCGCCGAGGGAGGTGATGATCAGCGGCACCTGATGCTCCACCGAGACCATCATGTCGGCCATCAGGCGCGGATTGGTCGGGTGGACGATGTGGTTGACGCCGAAGGCGGCGGCGTCGGGCTTTAGCCGGGATTTGATATCGACCAACCAGTCCCGATAGCCCTCGGTCGTGCGGGCGTTCAGCGACGGGAAGGTGCCGATGACGCCGTTGTTGCAGCATTCGACGACCAGATCCGGCCCGGAGACCAGGAACATCGGCGCCTCGATCACCGGCAGTTTCAGGCCCTTCTGGAGGGAGGCGGGGATGGCCATGGCGTTTCCTGTGCGTCTTGTTTCGCTACGCTTAGCGGGGTGTCGCGGGGGAAGGCAAATCCCGCGCATCTTTTGAGCTTCACAGGAGTTTCGTTGATCGAGGGTACGGCCAAGGTCGGCCCATCTTTCCAAAGGAGCGATGCGTGCGCGGTGAAATCCTGACCTACGACGACGGCCCCGGCGCGGGACTGATCAGCGGCGACGACGGCAATCGCTACAGCTTCAGCCGGGCGGACCTGCAACAGCTCGTGCCCGTCAGCGCCGGGATGAAGGTCGACTTCGTCCCGATGGACGGCGTGGCGACCCAGGTGATCGTCGTGGCCGGCCAGACCGCCCAGACGGTAGGCGCGGGCTATACGCCGGGCGTCGCGGGATCAGGGTCGTCCTTCGACTGGAGGACCCTGTTCCTGGATGCGACGGGGCGGATCGGTCAGAAGGACTACTGGATCGGGGTCATCATCCTGTTCGCCGCCGGTCTGGTGCTGAGCTGGGTGCCGCTGATCGGAACGCTGGTCTCGATCGCCAGCATCTATTTCGGCGTCTGCGTCTCCTCCAAGCGTCTGCACGACATGGGCAAGTCGGGCTGGCTGGCGGCCATCCCCTATGGTGTCACGGCGGTGGCGGTGCTGCTGAGCGCCATGACCTTCATCGGCGGGATGGTCTCGACGGGATACGGCAACGACTACGGCGCTCTGCAGGGCATGGGAGCGGCGGGCGCGGTCTGGGGCTTGGCCGCCCTGGTCAATCTGGCCTTCCTGATCTGGCTGGGCGTCACGGCCGGTCAGCCGGGCGACAATGCCTATGGCCCGCCGCCGCGTTCGCTGGCGAACTTCTAGGCGACCCTTTTCGGCACGGTCATGCGGGTTTAAAGCGCCCGCATGACCACCGACACCTCAGGCCTGAGCCAGCTCGGCCAGCACACCGTCCAGCCGACCACGCCCGAAGAGGCGGTGCTGGAGCGGGTACCCAATCCGCATAACGACACCCTGTATCTGGCCCGTTTCACGGCGCCGGAGTTCACGAGCCTGTGCCCGGTGACGGGTCAACCGGACTTCGCCCACATCGTCATCGACTATGCGCCGGGCGAGTGGCTGGTCGAATCCAAGTCGCTGAAGATCTACCTGACCAGCTTCCGCAACCACGGCGCCTTCCACGAGGACTGCACCGTGGCCATCGGCAAGCGGATCGCCGATCTGCTGCAGCCGAAGTGGCTGAGGATCGGCGGCTACTGGTATCCGCGCGGCGGCATCCCGATCGACGTCTTTTGGCAGACGGGCTCCGCCCCCGAAGGCCTGTGGCTGCCCGACCAGGGCGTGCCGACCTATCGCGGGCGGGGCTGATCGCGCTTAGCGTTTCCGGTCCACGAGGGCACGGTCGGGGCGCCGGCCTCGGCATTCTCAGGCATGACGGGCAGCTGTTCCATGATGGCCGGGTCGTCGCGGAACGGGTCGCCAAGACGGACGACGACGTCGAAACGCCGGTCGCCTTCGTTGACCTGACCGGCAGACCGACCGGCCAGGGCGTCGGCCGCGTCCGAGGCGTGGACCCATTGCGCCGCCGCAGCGGTGCGGTCGACGGTGGCGGTGATGGTCGGCTGGCCCGAGACCTGTTCGACGCGGACGTCGGCGGCCCCTTCGATGCCGTTCAGGACGCCGGCGACCTCGGCGGCCGTGCGCGACATGGCGGCGAAGTCGTCGCCGTAGATCATGACCGCCACGTCGGAGCGGCGGACCCCGGCGATTAGCTCGTTGAACCGCATCTCGATCGGCTGGGTGAACTCGTAGTTGTTGCCCAAGAGGGTCGAGAGGTTCTGCTCCATCCGCTCGACGACGGCGGCCTTGGGTTCGCCGGGGTTGGGCCAGTGCTTCGAGGCGGCGGCGATACTGAGGCGTTCCGCGACGGTCAGGGGGCGACCCTGTTCGTGCCGGGCGATGCCGAGGGGGCGCAGGGTGTTCTCGATCACCAGGGCCGTGATCACCGCCGCCCGCATATTGCCGAGGGCGAAGAACAGCACCGCGATGACCAGAAGGGCGCCGAGGGCCAGGTTGTGCTCCACCGTCTTGATGGTCGCCTCGACGAGGTCGGTGCGGTCCAGTTCGGGGCGCAGCGCGACGCCGGGCGGCAGGCTGGACTGGATCTCCTCCAGTCGCTGGCCGACGCGATGGGCGACCTCGCGGGAGTTCTCGCCCTGAAGCATCAGGGCGGCGCCGACCACGGTCTCGCGACCGTCGGCGCTGGCCGAGCCCAGGCGCGGGGCGCGGCCGATCTCGACCGTGGCCACGTCGGAGACGCGGATGACCTGTCCGCCCCGTTGCAGGGCGACGACCGTGACCCCGGCCGCGGTGGCGTCATCTGGCGATAGGGCGACGAGGGGCGTTTCGGCTGCGCCCTCTTCATGGCCCTCTTCCGCATGGGCGGGTTCGGGGGCGGGGCGGTTCATCAACTGGGCGGCGGGGACGGACAGATCCGGCGCGGTCGCCGCATGCTGGGCATGGCAGCACCCGTTGGCGCAGGCCGGGCCGCAGTCGGGGCAGGCTTCGCCGGCCTCGGCCGGTGCGTCGATGGAGGTCCGGCCGGCGGGGGCGCAGGCCTCCGTGGCGCAGGCGTGGGACGCGAAGGCGGGCGTGGCGAAGGCGAGCGCCAACACCACGGCCCCGGTCAAGCCCATCCGGCTCATCAACTGTCGCATCAGGCGAAGCATGTCGGATGCCTGAGCACGGTTCGGCCGTGCGTCGAACGGGCGTCCAAGCGGCGAAGGGCGACCCTTCGCCGCGTGTCGTGAAGTCAGCCCCAGGCGCCGGCGGTCGGTTCCTCGCGGAACTCGAAGTCGCCATCGGTCGACAGGGTCAGGTCGCGCCAGGCGTCCAGATCGGCCTGGAGGCTGTCGATCTTGCCCTGGATGTTACGCAAGGCGTCGGAGCCGGCGGCCCAACGCATCGGTTGTTTCGGAGCCGTGATCAAGGTGAGAAGGCCCTGGGCCAGACGGTCGGGGTCGCCCGCCTGATTGTGGCTGCGCGCGTCGTAGAAGCTCTTCAGGGCCTCGGCCGCCTCGGCATAGTCCGCGATCGGCGTGGTGCCGTGTTTGACCGAGGTCGGGGCCAGGAAGTCGGTGCGGAAGAAGCCCGGTTCGACGATGGTCACCTGGATGCCGAAGGTCGCGACTTCTCCGGCCAGACTCTCCGAGAAGCCCTCCACAGCGAATTTCGAGGCGCAGTATAGGGTGCCGCTGGCGCCGCCGACGATGCCGCCGACCGAGGCGACGTTGAAGATGCGACCCGAGCGCTGGGCGCGCATGGCGGGCAGGACGGCGCGGGTGACCTGCATCAGGCCGAACACATTGGTGTCGTACTGGGTCTGGACGTCGGCGATGGTCGATTCCTCGAACATGCCGAGGTGGCCGTAGCCGGCGTTGTTCACCAGGACGTCGATGCGGCCGAAGCGGGCGAGGGCCGCGTCCACGGCGGGCTGAGCGGCGTCGAGGTCCGAAACGTCCAGCGCCAGCGACAGGAGCCGATCGGAATCCTCGCCGTATTCGGCGGTCAGGTCGGCGCGCTTGCGACCGGTGACGACGACGTTATCGCCGGCGTCCAGGGCGGCGCGGGCGATGGCGACGCCGAGGCCGCGGGTGGCGCCGGTGATGAACCAGGTGCGGGGGGCGGTGGTCATGGGAAGTCTCCTCTGCTGAGGCCGTCTTCATGCACCCGCCGGGCCTGTGGAGCGTAGATCGATGCCGCCAGTCTCTTGCATGATCCTGCCATCCGGCCGGTTGCGCTTGCGCGAACGGCGTTGCGAGCGTTGAGTGCGGCCATGGATCGCTTGCACGAACTCGCCGACGTCATCCGCCGCCACGCCGGGCCGACCGCCATGACATTGGGCGGGCCGGATGCGCTGCTGATCACCGCCGACGCCATCACTCCGGCGCAGCAGATCGTCTATGAGCCCATGCTGTGCGTGATCCTGTCGGGCGCCAAGCGGACTACGCTGGGCAGCCGGACCTTCGACTATCACGCGGGCGACTATCTGGTGGTCTCTGCCGATCTGCCGGTTAGCGGGCAGGTGCTGGAGGCGCCTTATGCGGCGGTTGGGGTCGCGCTGGATCCGGCGATGATCTCCGAACTGATGCTGGAGGCCGGCGGGGCGCCGGACGACACGGCGGGGCCGGGTCTCATGGTCAGTCGGATGGACGAGGGTCTGGTGGATGCGGTCGGGCGGCTGATCGGACTGTTGGACCGGCCGGGCGACGCGGCGGTGCTGGCCCCCATGATCCGACGCGAGATCGTCTGGCGACTGCTGGCCGGAGAGAACGGCGCGATGATGCGCCAGATCGGATCTAAGGACGGACGGTTGGGGCGCATCCAGCGCGTCATCCGCCAGCTGCGCGAACGCTATGCCGAGCCGGTGCGGATCGAGGACCTGGCCGAACTGGCGGGGATGAGCGAGACCAGCCTGCACCGCCATTTCAAGGCCGTGACCTCCATGAGCCCGCTGCAATACCAGAAGCAGGTCCGGCTACAGGAGGCGCGCAATCGCCTGCTGTCCGACGGTCACGACATCGCGGGCGTCGGTTTCGCCGTCGGCTACGACAGCCCCAGCCAGTTCAGCCGCGAATACAGCCGCCAGTTCGGCCGCCCGCCGGGACGCGATCTGGAGCGATTGCGCGCCGAACCCATGCAGGCGGCCGTGCTTTGAGCGAGACGCGCAGGCTGCCCTGGGAGGTTCGCGGTCGGGCCTGGCTCGAAGGGCTTCAGGTCTGGGCCGACCGGGCGACGTGGAGCCGGTTCGCCTTCGCCTTCCTGATGTTCGGGATCAAACAGGCCTACGCCTGCCTGTTCGGCGGGGCGATGCTGGGTCTGATCCTGGTGACCTTCCTGTTCTGGCCGGACGGGGCGCCGGTGTCGCGCTACGACTTCCTGGTCGTCGGGGCGGTGATCCTTCAGGCCCTGATGCTGGGGTTGAAGCTGGAGACCTGGGCCGAGGCGCGGGTGATCCTGCTGTTTCACATCGCCGGGACGATCATGGAACTGTTCAAGACGGCGCACGGGTCGTGGGTCTATCCGGAGGACTCGGTGCTGCGGATCGGGGCCGTGCCCCTGTTCTCGGGCTTCATGTATGCGGCGGTGGGGTCCTACATCGCGCGGGTGCAGCGGATTTTCCACATCCGGGTGCGCGGCTATCCGCCGATCTGGACGACCTGGGTGCTGGCGGCGGCGATCTATGTGAACTTCTTCTCCCACCACTGGCTGCCGGACATTCGGCTGGCCCTGTTCGTGGCGACGGCCCTGTTGTTCGGGCGAGGCTGGTTCTGGTTCACGGCGAACCGGACGCGGCTGAAGATGCCCCTGTTGCTGGGCTATTTCCTGGTCGCCCTGTTCATCTGGTTCGCGGAGAACCTGGGAACGCTCGGTCGGGCCTGGGCCTATCCGGGACAGGAGCATGGGTGGGAGATGGTGTCGCTGGCCAAGCTGGGCAGCTGGTTCCTGTTGATGATCATTTCGGTGGTGATGGTCGCCCTGGTCCATCGCCCGGAGGAGGAGCCGCGATGAGCGACGGTTGGGATGTGTCGGCCGAGGCCTGGATCGCGTCGCAGGGCGAGGAGGGCGACTTCGGACGGCGCTGGGTCATGGACGCTCCGATGATGGAGCGGGTGCGGTCGAGGCCGTATGGGTGCGCGCTCGACGTCGGCTGCGGCGAGGGGCGATTCTGCCGGATGCTGAAGGCGGAGGGCATGGCCGTGGCCGGCATCGACCCGACGGCGGCCCTGATCGACCATGCGCGGTCGCTGGACGCCGACAGCGACTATCGGGTCGAGAAGGCCGAGGCTCTGAGCTTCGCGGACGAAGCCTTCGATCTGGTGGTCAGCTATCTGTCGCTGATCGACATTCCGGACGTGCGGACGGCCATCGGGGAGATGGCGCGGGTTCTCAAGCCCGGCGGACGGCTGCTGATCGCCAATCTGGCGGCCTACAACTCCGCCGCCGACGCCAACGATATGGGCTGGACGACCCTGCCGGACGGGCGCCGCGCCCATGCGATGGACCATTATCTGGAGGAGAAGGTCGGCTGGATCGCCTGGAAGGGCATCCGCATCCAGAACTGGCACCGGCCGCTATCGACCTACATGACCCTGTTACTGGAGCAGGGGCTGACCCTCACGCATTTCGACGAGCCGCGCGCCCATGGCGGCGACCCGGTCCGACAGGCGCACTACGACCGCGCGCCCTGGTTCATGCTGATGGAGTGGGCGAAGCCCGAGGCCTAGCAGGTCTGGCCGCGCACATAGGGCATGCTCCGCCCGAACCGGGGATCCGCGATCGGGCTGGTATCGGCCGCGCAGGGCAGGACGTCGTTGCGAAGGGACGTGCTCATCGGCACGCGGCCGCTGCGGGCGTGGAACTCGGCCAGGGAAATCGTCGGCTTGGCGCAGGCGCCCAGGCTCGCCAGAGCGGTCAAGGCGGCGGACAGTACGACCAGACGCTTCATCGTTGCGGCTCCCTGTGGGGCATTTGGCCCGTCTCGCGAAATCAACACCACCAGAAGACGTACTGTCCATAGCGTTGTTCGGGAAAAAGGGGCGCAGGCTCAGGGCAGGGTGGTGGTCAGGGCCGCGATGTCGGGACGGTCGCGCTCCAGCAGGGGGTCCACCGGCGTCCCCAGATGGATGAAACCGGCGACCTTTTCGTCCTCCGTAACGCCGAACAGGGCCGCGGCCTCGGCGTCGAAGCTGTACCAGTCGGTGATCCAGCTGGAGGCGAAGCCATGGGCCCCGGCCGCGTGCTCCAGGTTCATGCAGACCGCGCCGGCCGAAAGCTCCTGTTCCCACACAGGCTTGGAGGCGGGACGGGCGGTCGAGACGACTAGGACCGTCGTCGGGGCGGCGGTCAGTTTGGCGAGGACAGCCGTGGCCTTGGACGGCAGGCTCTTAGCCACGGCCATGGCGGCGAGCTTCTCGGCGATCTCGGCGCGGGTGACGGAGCCGAGGACGACGAACCGCCAGGGGGTCAGCTTGCCGTGGTCCGGTGACCGGGCGGCGAGGGTCAGGATGTTCGTGATCTGGGCCGTGTCGGGGCCGGGCGCGGCCAACCCTTGCGCCGGAGCGGAGCGGCGCACGGCCAGCCGGGTCAGCATCTCCTGCGACGGCGTGGGCGAGGGCAGGGGGGCGCCGAGGGCGACGGGAGGAGGCAGGGTCATACGCCGTAGCTAGGCGTTCGACCCCTGCGGCGCCATATGCCGCCCATGAGCGATTCACGCGACGACTTCGACGCCGACCGGCCGCTGCCCGTCTGGGACCCCAATCCGCCCGCGCGCCCGCGCTGGAAGAGCGATGGGGAGACGACGACCTTCGAGAACCCGTGGATGCGACTGACCTCCCATCCGGCGACCGCGCCGACGGGGGCGGAGGCGACCTATGTCGTGATGCGGCCCAAGAACCTGTCCGTCGGCGTCCTGCCGGTCCATGCGGACGGAACGGTGACCCTGGTCGGACAGGCGCGGTTCGCCCTGGCCAACTACTCCTGGGAGATGCCGGAGGGCGGGGCGCCCTATGACGAGGACCCGCTGGAAGGGGTGAAGCGGGAACTGGCCGAGGAGGCGGGGCTGGTCGCCAAATCCTGGCGCGAAGTGCTGCGGATGGAGATGTCCAACTCCATCACCGACGAACGGGCGATCGCCTGGCTGGCCTGGGATCTGAGCGAGGTCGAAAAAGACCCGGACCCCACCGAGGTGATCGAACTGGTCCGCGTGCCGTTCCGGACCCTGATGGCGGAGATCGACCGGGGCGCGGTGCGCGACACGTTTACGGTGGTTACAGCCCTCAGGGCCTACCATATGGCTAGGGAGTCGCTGATCCCGGGCTGGCTGGCGCACGCCATGCTGACCCGGGTATGATGACGCATGGAGCCGGTCATGCCCAAGCTTGAAGTCGTCGCGTCCAAGGACGGTGTCTGGAGCCAGCTGCGCGCCTCGGCGGAGGAGGCGGCACGCGGGGAGCCGCATCTGGGTTCGCTGATGAACGCGACCATCCTGTCGCACAACGACCTAGCGAATGCGTTGAGTTTCCAGATCGCGAGGAAGATCGGCGATGCCGAACTGGCCCAGATGAGCGTGCGCGAGGTCTGCGCCTTCGCCTTCTGGTCGGACCCGTCGATCGTGGCGGCGGCGGAAGCCGACCTCCAGGCCGTGGCCGAGCGAGATCCGGCGATCAAGACGCTGTTGCAGCCATTCCTCTACTTCAAGGGCTTCCAGGCCTTGCAGGCGTCGCGGGTGGCCCACTGGCTGTGGACCCAAGGACGCGAGACCCTGGCCTTCCACTTCCAGAGCCGGATTTCGGAGCTGTTCCAGATCGACATCCATCCGGGCGCCAAGCTGGGCTCGGGCCTGTTCCTGGACCACGGCACGGGCATCGTCATCGGCGAGACGGCGGTGGTCGGCGACGAGGTGTCGATGCTTCACGGCGTGACCCTGGGCGGCACGGGCGCCGAACGCGGCGACCGCCATCCGAAGATCGGCAAGGGCGTGCTTCTGGGCGCCGGGGCCAAGGTGCTGGGCAATATCGTCGTCGGCGACTACGCCAAGGTGGCCTCAGGCTCGGTGGTGCTGAAGCCGGTGCCGGCGGGCTGCACCGTGGCGGGCGTTCCGGCGCGGCTGGTCAACTGTCCGACGGACGCGGCGCCGGCGCGAACGATGGACCATACCCTGGCCGACATCGTGTATGATTTCGTGATCTAGCTTTTCATGGCGAGGCTGCCCCTTTAGGTTCCGCGCCTTCAATCCAGACCACCGAGGCTACCCGTGACCAACGAAGACATGAAGCGCATCGAGACGCACCTGAAGCGCACCTTCAACACGGGCGGCATCGTCGTTAAGCCGCGTCCGAAGGTGACCGACTCGGCCGAGGTCTATGTCGGCGACGAGTTCATCGGCGTCGTCTTCGATGACGAGGACGAGGACGGCAGCTTCATGTTCGAAATGGCCATCCTGGCGGAAGACCTGCCCGCCGCCTGATCCGGTTGGATCGCGCAAACAAAAACGCCGGGCGGTGCGAACCGCCCGGCGTTTGTCGTTTCAGGCCGCTGGTTTCAGCGCTTGCCGAAGATGGCGTCGGCCAGCTTGTCGAAGAAGCCCTTCTTCGGAGCCGGAGCGGCCGGTTTGGCGGCGGGCGCCGGAGCAGCGGCGGCCGGAGCGGCCGTGACGGCGGGCTTCGGAGCCGGAGCCGGAGCCGGGGCGGCGGCGACAGCAGGCTTTGGCGACGGGGCCGGAGCAGCGGCGGGCTTCGCGGCCGGTGCGGCGGCGGCAGCCGGCTTGGCGGCCGGAGCAGCCTTGGCAGCCGGCGCCTTCGCGGCGGCCTTCGGAGCGGCGGTCTTGGCGGCGGGCTTTGCGGCCGCCTTCGGTGCAGCCTTCGCGGCCGGGGCTTTCGCAGCAGCCTTGGGGGCGGCCGGCTTGGCGGCGGGTTTCGCGGCAGCGGTCTTGGCCGGAGCTTTTGCTGCGGCCTTCGGAGCGGCAGCCTTGACCGTGGTCTTCGGCGCGGCAGCCTTGGCGGCCGGAGCCTTCGCGGCCGGCTTGGCGGCGGGCTTCGCAGCGGCCTTCACGGGAGCCTTGGCGGCCGGAGCCGGCTTCGCAGCGGCGGGTTTGGCGGCGGCCGGCTTCGCGGCGGCGGCGGGCTTCGTGGTTTTCGCGGTCGACTTCGCGGCCGGTTTAGGCTTGGAAGCGGCAGGCGCCTTGGGCGACGCAGTAGACGGTGACTTGGCCATGTATTCCCCGACCCCTCGGTTGGAACGATCGCGACCAGTGCGGGAGAGCACGGGCGCAAACTCAATAGTATCGATTCGCAATGATACCGGCGTTTGAACAAATGTCCCACAATCCCGTACAGATAATCGCACGCGGCCCGCGCGCCGCCGCTGAAGCCGCCGCCGCGGACATCGATTCCGATGTGCTGCTAGAGGGCGCGACCTATTCGATTCTCGAGGAAGACGAGGATCGGGGCATCTGGCGCATCGACGCCTTCCCGACGTCTCAGGACGAGGTCGACATCCTCACCAAGCGCCTGGCGCAACATCCGGACGTGACCGTGAAGGTAGAGGCCCTGGCCGACGCCGACTGGCTGGCCATGTCGCTGTCCGGCCTGCCGCCGGTCGAGGCCGGGCGGTTCTTCGTCTATGGTGCCCACGATCAGGGGCGGGTGCCGCCGAACCGCGTGAACCTGAAGATCGACGCCGGCGCCGCCTTCGGCACCGGGCACCACGGCACGACCGTGGGCTGTCTGATCGCCTATGACGAGCTTCTGAAGCGTGAGCGGTTCGACCGGGTGCTGGACGTCGGCTGCGGCACGGGCGTCTTGGCCATCGCGGCGGCGCGAACCGGATCCAGCCTGGCCATCGGCACCGACATCGACGAGCCCTCAGTGCGGATCGCCAACGAGAACGCCAAGCTGAACCACGCCAATGCGCGCTTCGTCCACGCCTCGGGTCTGAACGACATCAAGGTACGGGCGGGGGCTCCCTACGATCTGGTGTTCGCCAACATCCTGGCCCCGCCGCTGGTTGCCTTGTCGCAGGACATCAAGATGTCGCTCCGCATCGGCGGGGTCGCGATCCTGTCGGGCCTTCTGCGGACGCAGGAGCGGCGCGTGACAGCGGCCTATCTGTCGCGCGGCTTCCGTCTGGAGCGGCGGATCCATCGCGACGCCTGGAGCGCCCTGGTGCTGAGGCGGATGGCTTAGCCTTACGGAACCCGGGTCAAGCGGCGCCGTTTCTCCGGCTGATACTGGAGGAACCGCCGTGGCCTACGACCCCAACGCCATCCCGCCGACCGATCGCATCGTGCGGGAGCCCGTCTATACCGAGACCGTCATCGTCCGCCGTGAATCCAGCACCGGCTGGTGGATCGCGGGCGGACTGGCGGCCGCCGTCCTGATCGCCGTCCTGTGGATCCTGACCACCGGCGGCCGCAACGACGAGACCGAAGCCCAATTGGCCCAGGCCCAGGCTGAGGCCGTCGCGGCTCAGGCCCGCGCCGATCAGGCCGTGGTCCAGAGCCAGATCGCCGGCGCCCAACAGAGCGTCGACATCGCCCGCATGGACGCCGCCCGCGCCCAGGCCGACGCCGCCCGTGTCGCCAGCGAGGCGCGCGCCGAAGCCGCTCGCGCCGCCGCCCGGACCCCGCCGCCCGTCGTCCTGACCGTCCCGGCCGCGCCGGAGCCGGCCCCGACGGGTTCGGCGACCATCACAAGCACGACGCCGCAGAACTGATCCGGTCGATCCGCACGTTCGCCCCTTCCCCATGAGCGGGAGGGGGCGCTATTGCGTGCGGCATGCGCCAGTCCTTCGATGAAACCACCTCGCCGGCCTTCGGGGCCAAACACCTTCCGCTCGTGCGCGCCGCGATGGCGGAGCAGAGGCTGGATGGCTTCCTGGTCCCGCACGAGGACGAGCATCAAAACGAATATCTGCCCGCCGCCAACGACCGGCTGGCCTGGCTGACCGGCTTCACCGGCTCGGCGGGCGCGGGTGTGGTGCTGAAAGACAGGGCGGCGGTGTTCGCCGACGGTCGCTACACCGTTCAGGTCCGGGCCCAGGTCGACGCCGGCCAGTTCGAGATCCTCGATCTCGTCGAGGGCGGGGTGCCCGCCTACCTCGAGAAGGCCCCGAAGGGCGCCGTCATCGGCTACGACCCCCGCCTGCACAGCCCCGACGCGCTGGCGACCCTGAAGCGGGCTGCGGCCAAGGCCGGGGCGAGTCTCAAGCCCATCGACAACAACCCCGTGGACGCAGCCTGGGCCGAACGCCCGGCCCAGCCCAGCGCGCCCGTCGTGCCGCACGAAGATCGCTATGCGGGCGAAAGCAGCGCCGCCAAGCGCAAGCGGATCGGGGAGGCGGTCGCCGCCGCCGGGGCCGACGCCGTCGTCCTGACCGCGCCGTCGTCGATCGCCTGGCTGTTCAATGTGCGCGGCGGCGACGTGATCCGTTCGCCCCTGCCGCTGGCCCAGGCCATCGTCGCGGCCAACGGGACGGCCATGCTGTTCCTCGACCCGGCCAAGGTGACCAACGAACTGCCGGGCTGGCTCGGCGACGACGTCACCCTGATGAACCCCGGCGAGTTGGGACAGGCGCTGGAGGGGATGAAGGGCTTCAAGGTCCTGGTCGACCCGGCGCAATCGTCGGCCTGGTATTTCGACCGGCTGGAGTTGGTCGGGGCGACCGTGGTGCGCGGCATGGATCCCTGCGCCATCCCCCGTGCGGCCAAGAACCCGGTCGAGATCGAGGGTTCGCGTCAGGCCCATATTCGCGACGGCGCGGCCCTCGCGCGGTTCCTGCACTGGGTGGACACGACGGCCCAGGTCGAACTGCCCGACGAGCGCGGCGTGGTCGAGGCGCTGGAGCGGTTCCGCGAGGAGACCGGGGCGCTGAAGGACCTCAGCTTCGACACCATCGCCGGGATCGGGCCGAACGCCGCCCTGCCGCACTACAAGCCCGTCACCCGCACGATCCGCAAGATGGAGCCGGGCTCCCTGCTGCTGGTGGACGGCGGCGGCCAGTATCTGGACGGCACCACCGACGTCACCCGCACCATGGCCATCGGCGAACCCTCCGCCGACCAGCGCCGCATGTTCACCCTGGTGCTGAAGGCGCACATCGCCATGGCCGTGATCCGCTTCCCGGTCGGGACGAGCGGGCACCAGCTGGACGCCTTGGCCCGCGCCCCGATGTGGATGGCGGGCTTCGACTACGACCACGGCACAGGCCATGGCGTCGGCTCCTATCTGGGCGTCCACGAAGGGCCGCAGCGGATCGCCAAGGCGGTGAACACCCAGCCCCTCCTGACCGGCATGATCCTGTCCAACGAGCCCGGCTACTACCGCGAAGGCCACTGGGGCATCCGCATCGAGACGCTTCAGGTCGTCACGGCCCCCGAGCCCATCCCCGGCGGCGAGCGTCCGATGCACGGCTTCGAGCAACTGACCTTCGCCCCGCTGGACCGGAAACTGATCGACGTCGACCTGCTGACCGAGGCCGAGCGCGCCTATGTCGACGCCTATCACGCCGAGACCTGGACCAAGGTCGGCCCGTTGATGGACGGCGAGGCGCAGGCCTGGCTGGAGGCGCAGTGCGCGCCGTTGGCGGCCTAGACCACCTGACCGGCCGCTGGCCCGCCGCCGTCGCAAGACGAGGCAGGCCGGCCTGAGACGTGGATCACCGGCGGATCGGTCAGATCATCGTCCGCCGGCGCCTGGCCTGCATGGCCGCCGCGAACAGGCCAGATGCCGCGAGCAGGGAGGCGAGGGCGATCAACGACCACTCTCCCATCGTCGGAACCGGCGGTGGGCCGATCCGCAGGATGTAGCGGTCGGCCGTGGGCCCGGAACCCCAGCTCCAGACGTAGGTGCCAGGCGTGAGGCCCATCGAGGCCAGGGTCTGACCTGAAAAGGTGTTCGTGGAGGAAAAGGGGTCGCCCGGAGTCCAGGCCGATGGAATCCATACGGAGGGACCACCATTGAGAACGGTTGTGAACGCAACGCAGTCCCCGGACCCGCTCGAGCCCAACGTCGTTGTCGAGACCGGTAACGAAGTCGGACCTGTCATGCCCGTGAATTGTCGGACGGCTACGGCGCCGCCACAAGCTCCAGTGATCACCGACACTGACGTCATCGCGCCGTTTGCGCCGAAGGCGGTTTGCGCGCCTGGCATCGTCAGGGCTGTTGTGTTGAGCGTCCCGCTGCCTGTAACGACCACGTCGGGTCCAACCTGCTGAACGGAGAAGGTGTACTCCGCATGGGCGGGCGACCCCAGACCCAGGGCGAACACAATGGCGGCGGCCGCGCTGGCCCAGCTGCTCTTGACTGCGATCTTCATTCTTCCCCCCGGACAGCGCGTTAAAAAGCCATCGGCTCGCACCGAAGTCCAGCACCGACGACCGCCGGTCTCCTAAAAATGTACGCCATCGACACTCGACCTGGGCGGCCTTGCGGATCGACTGTGCGGCGCCGACGTTCTGGTCTTACCCACCCAAGGAGAGCGCCTATGAAGACCCGTCGTCTCGGACCGAACGGTCCTGAAGTTTCGGCCATCGGCCTGGGGTGCATGGGGATGGCGTCCTTCTACGGCACGCCGTCCGACGAGGCCCAGGCGACGGCGGTGATCCACCGCGCACTGGATCTGGGCGTCACCTTCTTCGACACGGCCGAGATGTACGGCCCGCACACCAACGAGATCCAGGTCGGCAAGGCCCTGGCCGACCGCCGCGACAAGGCCTTCGTCGCCACCAAGTTCGGCATAGGCTGGAACGCGGACCGCACGGCCCTGAAGGTCGACGGCTCGCCCGCCAATGTCCGCCGCGCCATCGAGGGCAGTCTGACGCGCCTCGGTATGGACCATGTCGATCTCTACTACCTGCACCGCGTCGATCCGGACACGCCGATCGAGGAGACGGTCGGGGCGATGGCCGAGCTGGTGAAGGAGGGCAAGGTCCGCTTCCTGGGCCTGTCCGAGGCGGCGCCGGCGACCATCCGCAAGGCCCACGCGACCCATCCGATCACGGCGCTCCAGACCGAATATTCGCTGTGGTCGCGCGAGCCGGAGGACGAGATCCTGGCCACCGTGCGCGAGCTCGGCATCGGCTTCGTACCCTACAGCCCCCTGGGGCGCGGCTTCCTGTCGGGCGACATCAAGTCGATCGACGATCTGGAGGAGGGCGATTTCCGCCGCACCAACCCGCGCTTCATGGGCGAGAATTTCCAGAAGAACCTGGACCTGGTCGAGGCGGTGAAGGCCATCGCTCACGACCGGGGTGTGACCGCCGCCCAGCTGGCCCTGGCCTGGGTGCTGGCGCAGGGCGACCATCTGGTCCCGATCCCCGGCACGCGCCGGATCGCGACCCTGGAGCAGAACGCGGCGGCGACGGACATCACCTTGACGGCCGAGGACGTCGAGGCGATCGAGGCGGTCTTCCCCAAGAACGCCGCCTCCGGCCACCGCTACGCCCCGGCGGCCCAGAGCGCGCTGAACCGCTAGCCACCGATCAGGGCCAACCACTCATCCTCGGTCAGCACGGCGACGCCGTGTTTCTGGGCGTCGGCCAGCTTGGAGCCGGCGCCCGGACCGGCGACCAGATAGTCGGTCTTCTTCGACACCGAGCCGGAAACCTTGGCGCCCAGGCTTTCGGCGCGGGCCTTGGCCTCGTCGCGGGTGAAGCGTTCCAGCGCGCCGGTGAAGACGACGGTCTTGCCGGCGACCTGCGTGTCGGACTTCGGGCGTTCGGCGTCCTCGATGACGTCGAGCTGGTCGATCAGGTTCGTGACGACGGTCTGGTTATGCGGCTCGTGGAAGAACTCGGCGACCGCGCGGGCGGCGACCGGGCCGACGCCCGAGATGCCGGCGATCTCGCCCAGCGTCGCCGAGGGGCCGTCCTCACGCGCGATGCGGGCCAGTTCGAGGATGCTGGGCCAGTCGGTGGTCAGTTCCGCGAGAGCCCGGCGGGCGGGCGCGGCGACGCCGGGGAAGGCGAAGGCCAGCTTCTGGTCCAGCGGCGCCTCAGGCCAGGGATCGTCAGATGACAGCTCGGCGGCGGCCATGACCGACAGGGTCCGGGCCGAGACGCCGTGGCCCTCGGCAAGCTGGGTCCATTCGGGGGAGGGGATGCCGGAGGCGGCCTCCAGCGCGGCGGCGTGGAAGGCCTTCCAGTCGCCGAAATGGCGGGCGAGCAGCAGCGAGGTCTGGTCGCCGATGTCGCGGATGCCGAGGCCGAACAGCAGGCGCTCCAACGCGATGGTCCTGCGGGCGTCGATGCCGGCGACGAGGTTCTTCACGCTCGTCTCGCCGTAGCCGTCCTCGGCGCGCAGGTCGTCGAGCTTCTCCGTGTCGCGGGCCAAACGGAAGATGTCGGCGGGCTCATGGATCCAGCCGCGCTCATGGAAGGCGATCAGCTGTTTCTCGCCCAGACCCTCGATGTCGAAGGCGCGGCGGCTGACGAAATGCTTGAGCCGTTCGACCAGTTGGGCGGCGCAGATCAGGCCGCCGGTGCAGCGCCGCCGCACCTCGCCCTCGGGCCGCACGGCCTCGGAGCCGCAGACCGGGCAGTGGGTCGGGAAGAGGTAGGGCATGGCGTCGGCGGGGCGTTTGTCGGCCACCACCGAGACGATCTGGGGGATCACGTCGCCGGCGCGTTGCAGGACGACGGTGTCGCCGATGCGCACGTCCTTGCGCGCAATCTCGTCCTCGTTGTGCAGTGTGGCGTTGCGGACGACGACGCCGCCGACCGTGACGGGCGCGAGGCGGGCGACGGGGGTCAGGGAGCCGGTGCGGCCGACCTGGATGTCGATGCCTTCCAGCACCGTGGTCGCCTGCTGCGCCGGGAATTTGTGGGCGATGGCCCAGCGGGGGCTGCGCGAGACGAAGCCGAGACGGCTCTGCCAGTCCAGCCGGTCGACCTTGTAGACCACGCCGTCGATGTCATAGCCGAGCCCGGCGCGGTCGGTTTCGAGGCCGTGATAGATGCCGACCAGCCCCTCGGCGCCCTCGACGCGGGTCGAACGCGGATTGACCGGGAAGCCCCAGGCGTTGAATTTCTCCAGAGCCTGTCCTTGCGTCTCCGCGAACGGCTCGGAGCTCTCGCCCCAGGCGTAGGCGAAGAAGCGTAAGGGCCGCCCCGCCGTCACGCTCGGGTCGATCTGGCGCAACGATCCGGCGGCGAAGTTCCGGGGGTTGGCGTAGGTGCGGCGGCCCGCCGCTTCGGCCTCGGCGTTGAAGGCGGCGAACTCCTCGTTGGGGGCATAGACCTCTCCGCGCACCTCGATCAGGGCGGGCCAGCCGGACCCGGAGAGCTTCTGCGGGATGTCTTTCAGCGTTTTCAGGTTCGCCGTGATGTCCTCGCCCGCACGTCCGTCGCCGCGCGTGGCGCCCTGAACGAGCACGCCGTTCTCGTAGCGGATGTTGGCGGAAAGACCGTCGATCTTGGGCTCGGCGACGAAGGCGATCCGTTCGTCGGCGGGCAGGTTCAGGAAGCGGCGGATGCGGGCGACGAAGTCGGTGACGTCGCCGTCGTCGAAGGCGTTGTCCAGCGACAACATCGGTACGCCGTGGCGCACCTCGGCGAACTGGCTGGAGACCGGGGCGCCGACCTTCCGCGACGGCGAATCCTCGCGGACCAGGGCCGGGAAACGCGTCTCGATGGCCAGGTTGCGGGCGCGCAGGGCGTCATAGTCTGCGTCGGTGATCTCCGGCGCGGCCTCGGCGTAGAGGGCGTCGTGGCGGGCCATTTCGGCGGCCAGCCGGGCCAGTTCGTCCGCCGCTTCGGCTTCGCTGAGGGATTCGATGGAGGGTTCGGCCATGGGTGCGATCTAGCATGAGGCCGGGCGGGCATGACGGTAATTTAAAGGGACGGCCCGCGCTGCTGCCGCTATTCGGGAGGGACGCATCGAGAGAGTCCTCCATGATCCGCTTCGCCCGTTCCGCCGCCCTGGCCTCCGTCGCCGTCCTGGCCCTGTCCGCCTGCGGCACCACGAGCGAGCCGCCGGCGCAGGCCGAGGCCGAAGCCCCGGCGGCGCCCTCCGCCGACTACGCCCAACTGATGGACGACCTGCGCATCCTGTCGGCGGACGACATGGAGGGCCGCGACACCGGGGCTCCCGGCGGCGAGCGGGCGCGCAACTACATCGTGTCGCGTCTGGAGGCCATCGGCGTCGGCGCCCCGCCCATGGGCCGTCTGCAGCCGTTCCAGGCGCAGGGCCGCACGCGCGAGGGGCCGAAGACCTTCAACGGCACGAACATCCTGGGCCTGATCGAGGGCACGCGGGTTCCGGACCGCTACATCGTCGTCACGGCCCACTACGACCACGTCGGCATCAACGGCGGCCAGGTCTTCAACGGCGCGGACGACAATGCGTCCGGCGTTGCGACCATGCTGGAAATCGCGGCGCGGCTGATGGCGGCCAAGCCCGAGCACAGCGTCATCTTCGTCGGCTTCGACGGGGAGGAGCGGGGTCTTCTGGGCGCCAAGCATTTCGTCCAGGCGCCGCCGGTGCCTCTGGCGTCCATCGCCATGAACCTGAACTTCGACATGATCTCGCGGGCCGAGACCGACGGGAAGCTTTGGGTCACGGGCACCTATCAGCACCCGACCTTCCGCCCGATCCTGGCGACCATCCCGGCGAACGGGGCGGTGGCCCTGGCCTTCGGCAAGGACACGCCTCAGGACACCGGCGCGGACAACTGGGTCGAGGCCTCGGACCAGGGCGCCTTCTTCGCCGCCAATGTGCCCTTCCTCTATCTGGGCGTGAACTACCACCCCGACTATCACCGGGCGACGGACGACTTCGAGCGGATCACGCCGTCAGTGTTCCAGAGCGCGGTGGAGCTGTCCTACCAGTCGTTCCGCGCGCTGGATCAGGCTCTGGACCGCTAGGAAAATCAGGCCTTGCCTTGACCGCAATCCGGGCGCTTCCCTGTCGATGACACGGGGAGTGCGATGACGGTTTCGACGAGCAATTTCGACCTGCAACGGGTCCAGAAGATTCGCAAATGGGCGCTGGGTCTGGCGCTTCTGGCGGCGGTGGCCCTGGCCTTCGTCACAACGACCTGGTGGGGCGAGGGGCATTTCCACGAGGCGATGGAATCGTTCGGTCTCGGCGCCGTGGTCATCAGCATTGTCGGGCGGGCCTGGTGTTCCCTCTACATCGGCGGACGCAAGAAGGCCGAGATCGTCTCCACCGGCCCCTATTCGATCAGCCGCAATCCCCTGTATCTGTTCAGCTATGTCGGAGCCTTCGGCGTGGGCGCCCAGACCGGCAGCCTGACCCTGGCCCTGCTGTTCGTGGCCATCGCCCTGCTGGTCTTCCACTTCACCATCAAACGGGAAGAAGCCTGGCTGTCGAACCAGTTCGGCGCCGCCTATGACGATTACCGCGCCCGCACCCCGCGTCTGGGTCCGGACTTCTCCAAATGGCGCGACGAGCCGGAGCTCAATGTCCGACCGCAGTTCTTCCTGACCACCCTGCGCGACGGCCTCGTCTTCTTTTTGGCCGTGCCGATCTTCGAGGGCGTGGACTGGGCCCAGGCGGCCGGCTGGTTGCCGGTTCTGGTGAAACTGCCTTGAGGACGGCGTTGAAGACCGTCGGCTTGCTTGCGGCGGTCGGTCTGTCGCTGGCGGCCTGCGAGTTCGTCAACGCGCCGTCGCGTCCCGCCGAGCCGGGCGGGGACGCCGCGAGGCCTGCTGCAAGCGCCTTCGCCCACAGCCATTCCGACGACATCTCCGGCTACTACCGGGCGTCCGGCGTCAGCGCGGGCGATCTGACCCTAGCCCAGGTCTTCGTGGGTCAGACGCAGGAGTTCGAGGCCTGGGAGGCGGGACGACGCAGCACGACCTTCGCCCCCGTCATGGTGGAGCTGACGCGCGGTGGAGAGACCCTCCGTGTCCTGCCGACGCGCTATTCGGTCTCGGACGGCCGGGTGTCGATGCAGGGGACGGCGCCGGGCGTCGGCGAGGTCTCGGTGGACCTGAGGCTGGACAAGGGCGCGCTTGCGACGGCGCGGCGCAATCTCGGCGGCTCGGATGAGGCGACGATGACGGGGTCGGTCCGGATCGGCGGGCGCAGCTTCTCGGGCGTGAAGCTGAACTGGTACGGCGGCGACTGAGCCGGAAAGAAAAAGGGCGGCCCGCGAAGGCCGCCCTGTTCCGATCTTAGTTGACCGTCGCCTTGACGATCTTGCCCGGGGCGCGGGGCGGTTCGCCCTTCGGCAGGGCGTCGACGTTTTCCATGCCTTCGATGACCTGGCCCCAGACCGTGTACTGGCGGTCCAGGAAGGTGGCGTCGTCGAAGCAGATGAAGAACTGCGAGTTGGCGCTGTCGGGGTTCGACGTGCGGGCCATCGAACAGACGCCGCGCACGTGCGGCTCGGCCGAGAATTCCTGCTTCAGGTTCGGCTTGGACGAGCCCGAGGTGCCGGTGCCGGTCGGGTCGCCGCCCTGGGCCATGAAGCCCGGGATCACGCGGTGGAAGACCACGCCGTCATAGAAGCCTTCCTTGGCCAGTTCAGTGATGCGCTCGACGTGCTTGGGCGCCAGGTCGGGGCGCAGCTTGATGACCACGTCACCGGTGTCGAGGGTCAGGGTCAGGGTTTCATCGGCCATTTGGCGCTCCATGTTCGGATGATTGGCGGGGGTCATAGCCGCTGAGGGCCGTCGGCGCTATGTGAGGGTGATGAGTAACGACGACAAGCCCGAACCCGCACGCCGTAAAATGGTCAAGCCGCCCACCGGCGGCACGGCGGCCGGTCGCGGCATGGGCGCCCAGATCAAGACGGCCGACAAGAAGTCGATGTCCTCCATCCAGTGGATCAAGCGCCAGCTGGCCGATCCCTGGTCCGAGAAGGCGCGCGCCGAGGGCTGGCGCAGCCGGGCGGCGTTCAAGTTCGCCGAGATCGACGACAAGTTCCGGCTGGTGAAGAAGGGCTCCAAGGTCATCGACCTGGGCGCGGCGCCGGGCGGCTGGGTCCAGGTCTGTGTGAATCGCGGCGCGGCGGCGGTGGTGGGCGTCGACCTTCTTCCTATCGAGCCGATCCCGGGCTCGACCCTGGTGCAGGCGGATTTCACCGATCCGGGCGTGGATCAGCAACTGATCGACCTCTTGGGCGGGCCGCCCGATCTGGTCATCTCCGACATGGCCCACAACACGGTGGGGCACCGCCAGACGGACCACTTGAAGATCATCGCCCTGATCGAGATCGCGGCCGATTTCGCCATCCGGACCCTGCGGCCCGGCGGGCATTTCGTGACGAAGAATTTCCAGGGCGGGGATGCCGGAACCGTGCTGGCGGACCTCCGCGCCAACTTCCAGGACGTGAAGTACGTCAAGCCCGAAGCCAGCCGGAAGGGCTCGTCGGAGGTCTATCTGGTCGCGTTGAACAAGCTGCGATGAGCGAGATCGACGTCCGCGCCGCCTTCGCCAAACAGGCGGCTATCTGCACCGCGTCGGGCGCGCCGTTCACCGGGCGGGTCTGCGGTCTGATCGGAGAGCGGCTGGATCGATCGTCGGCGATCGGGCGGCGAGTGCTGGACTGGCCGGGCAATCCCTCGCACGAGGGCGACGCCCTGCCGCTGAGGCTCGCGGGCGGACTGCATGGGCTGGCGAGGTCGGGCACGGATGCGGCCGTGAGCGCCGTTTATCCGCCCAATGTCGCGCCCGAAGACGACGATGCGTTGTGGGAGATCGTGGGCGGAGCGCTCGTTTCTAACGACACACAGTTGAATCCTTGGCTCGACGGCCCGCCCCAAACCAACGAGGTCGGACGCTCCGGCGGGCTGATGGCGGGGCTGCTGGTGCTGGCCGAGCGGTTCGGCCTGCCGTTCGCCCTGTATGAGCTCGGCGCCAGCGCGGGCCTGAATACGCGGCTTGACCGCTACGCCTATCGGCTCGGCGAGACGGAGGCGGGGGAGGCGGGCTCCGCCGTGCGCCGGGCGCCGGAATGGCGGGGCGTTAGTCCACCGGCGGCCGAGGTGCGGGTCGTGCGGCGCGCGGGCGTGGATCGGAACCCGCTGGATCCGACCGACGCGAAGACGCGCGAGACCCTGAGCGCCTATGTCTGGACCGATCAGCGCGAGCGGCTGGCGCGGCTGGAGGCGGCGCTGGAGATCGCGGCCGTGACCCCGGTGCGGATCGATACAGGCGATGCGGCGGACTGGCTGGAGGCGGAACTGGCGGTCGAGCCGGAGCCGGGTGTCTGTCGCGTGGTGATGCACACCATCGCCTTCCAGTATTTCCCGCCGGAGGTTCAGGCGCGCGTCCGGGCGCGGATCGAGGCGGCGGGGGCGAGGGCGACCGAGGACGCGCCGATGGCCTGGCTGACCTTCGAGGCCGAAGAATCGGACTTCGTGCGCACGCCGATGCTGCGCCTGCGGGCCTGGCCCGGCGGGGAGGATGTGGCCTTGGCGAAAGGCCACCCGCACGGCGCCTGGTACGAGTGGTTCAGCGGACCAAGGGCGTCAGGCTGAGTTCGATCCGGTCCAACTCTTCCTCGAGTTGGTAATAGGCCGCGTCGCTGATCCGGCCGGACAGGCGCAGGTCCAGAAGCACGTCGCGCTTGGCCGCCAGCACGCCGGTCGTCAGTCGGTCCTGATCGCTGAAGATGCGGCCGTCCTCGGGCGAGGCGGCGTTCAGGGCCTCCAGACGCGCCGTGTAGTCGCCGCGCAGTCGTTCGGCGACCGGCCCGGTTTTCTTGCCGACGTGGTTCAGGGCGGTCTCGGCGATGGTCTTTCGCGCGAACAGGATTTCTTCGCCGAGCTGGCCGTCGTCGCGGACCTTCAGAAGACGGATCAGCGGGCCGAGCGTCAGACCCTGGATGCCCAGCGTCCCCAGCACGACGGCGAAGGTGGCCAGGAGGATCAGGTCGCGGTGGGGGAAGTCGGCGGGCAGGGCGTAGGCGGTGGCCAGGCTGACCACGCCGCGCATGCCGGACCAGCCGACGATCAGGCCCGTCCTGAACGTCGGGGGCGACTGGCCGCCGGGCGGATTGGCGCCGAGCGTCGTGTTCTTGATCTTGGCCGCGACATTGTAGGTCATGACCCAGCCGAGGCGGGCGGCGACCGCGACGCCCAGGATGATCAGGGCGAAGACGGCGTATTCGCTGCGCTGGCCCGGCTCCAGCCCGCGCCAGATCGGGCCGATCTGCAGGCCTACGATGGCGAAGGCCGTGGCGTTCAGGGTGAAGACGACCGTGTCCCACACCGCATAGGAGGGCACGCGGATGGCCGCCGGGGTGCGCCGCGCGCTGAGCCGGGCGACGACGAGGCCGTAGACGACCACGGTGATGATGGCCGAGAGCTGCAACCGCTCGGCCAGAATCCAGACGCCGAAGGTGGCGGTGAACTGGACCAGGATGGCCATGGGCGCCTCCTCGATCCGGCCGTTGACGCGGCTGGCGATCCATCCGGCGGCGAAGCCGAGCGCCACGCTGCCGACCGCCATCCAGATCAGCATTCCGACCAGGGCTCAGCCCATAGCCAGCCCGGCGGTCGCCGCCAGGACGGCGAGGCGATAGGTCAGAAGGGCGGTGGCGTCGTTGAACAGGCTCTCGCCCTCCAGCACGACCCGGACCCTGTGCGGCACGGGGACGGCGCGGAGCACCGCCGTGGCGGCCGCCGCATCCGGCGGGGCGACGATGGCGCCCAGCGCGATAGCGACCGGCCAGGCCATCGACGGCTCCATGGCGCGGGCGCTCAGGGCGACTGCGATGACGGTCACCCCGACAGCGACGACGGTCAGGAAGGTGATGGGGACGATGTTGCGCTTCAGGTCCCTGGGCGAACTGTCGAAGGCCGAGTCCAGCAGGACCGGAGCCACGAACAGGGCCAACACCAGCTGCGGATCCAGCGTGATCTCCGGCGCATGGGGCAGGAAGGCGACAGCCGCACCGCCCAGCGCGAGGAAGGGCGGGAAGGGGGAGTTCAGTCGCCGCGCCAGGAGCGACAACAGAACCGCGCCGGCGAGGATCAGAAGCAGGGCTTCGAAGGCGTGCATGGGGCGAGCCTACAGCGCCCGCGCTCTGCGACAAGCCGCCGCAGTCTGTCAGGCGGGCTGGGCGGCCCGGCGGGCTTCGCGAGAGGCCCAGAGGCGGTCGTGCAGGGTGAAGAAGACCATCTGCACCAGGGGCTCGACGATGCCGACGGTCAGGGCGGTCTTCAGGTCGCCGGTGATGGCGAAGGCCACCGCCACGGCGACGCAGAAATGCATGACGCCATAGGTCAGGGTCTTGATGGCGATCTTCCTGAACGAGGGCAGGCCGTGCGTGTGGCCGTGATGCGCGCGGGCGCGGGCCTGTTCCTCGGCGTCCATGACGTCCAGACGGGCGCCGACGGCCTCGGCCGTCTCCTCGATGCCCGAACCGCGACGACGACGCTCGATCCGGTGCCAGACGCGGTCGTGGATCGAATAGGCGATGGTCTGGAAGAAGGGCTCGACCATGCCGATGGCCAGCGCCATGCGCCAGTCGCGGGTGATGACCCAGGCCACCAGCATGGCGACGATCAGGTGCATCACGCCATAGCTGGCGATCTTGAGCGCGAGGCTCCGCACGGATCGGGCGAGTTCGGCGACCATCTGCGAGAGAGAATGTTAGCTCAGGCTGAAAGTTTCAAGTGGAGCTGAAAACTTACGTGACCGGCGGTGCGCCTCGCACCGGTTGACTTCGCACCCGCGAAAGAGGATAGGCGGCCCGCAAAACGGAGACTCCCATGGAGATTCGCGAAGGCCTTACCTTCGACGATGTTTTGCTCGAACCCGGCCCGTCCGAGATCATGCCCGCAGACGCGGACGTCTCGACCCGCCTGACGCGCGAAATCAAACTGAACATCCCGCTGCTGTCGTCCGCCATGGACACGGTGACGGAAAGCCGCCTGGCGATCGCCATGGCGCAGGCCGGTGGTCTGGGCGTCCTTCACCGCAACATGACGGTGCAGGAACAGGCCGATCAGGTCCGCGAGGTGAAGCGGTTCGAAAGCGGCATGGTCATCAACCCGGTGACGATCCGCCCGGAGACGACCCTGGGCGAGGTTCGCCAGATCGTGGCCAATCGCAAGATCTCCGGCTTCCCGGTGGTGGACGCGGGCGGAAAGCTGGTCGGCATTCTGACCAACCGCGACATGCGGTTCGACACCGATCCGAACCACACGGCCGCCCAGCTGATGACGTCGGGCGATCTGGTCACGGTGCGGGAGGGCGCGTCCAAGGAAGAGGCGCGCGAGCTTCTGCGCACCCGCAAGATCGAACGCGTCATCGTGGTGGACGAGGACTATCGCGCCACCGGCCTGATCACGATGAAGGACATCGAGAAGGCCCAGGCCTTCCCGAACGCGGCCAAGGACGAGCAGGGCCGCCTGCTGGTCGGCGCGGCCTCGACGGTCGGCGACGCCGGCTACGAGCGGGCCATGGCCCTGGCCGACGCCGGTTGCGACGTGGTCGTCATCGACACCGCCCACGGCCACTCGGCCCAGGTCGCCCGTGTGGTCGAGCGCATCAAGCGCGAGAACAACCGGCTGCAGATCGTCGCCGGCAACATCGCCACCTATGACGCCGCGCGGGCCCTGATCGACGCGGGCGCCGATGCGGTGAAGGTCGGCATCGGCCCGGGCTCCATCTGCACTACCCGCATTGTCGCGGGTGTGGGCGTGCCGCAGCTGACTGCCGTCATGGAGGCCGCCCGCGCGGCGCGTGACAGCGGCGCTCCGGTCATCGCCGACGGCGGGATCAAATATTCGGGCGACCTGGCCAAGGCCATCGCGGCCGGCGCCTCGGTCGCCATGATGGGCTCGATGTTCGCGGGCACCGACGAAAGCCCCGGCGAGGTCTTCCTGTACCAGGGCCGCAGCTACAAGTCGTACCGCGGCATGGGCTCGGTCGGGGCGATGGGTGCGGGCAGCGCCGACCGCTACTTCCAGAAGGAGGTCGAGACCCAGAAACTGGTGCCCGAGGGTATCGAGGGTCAGACCCCCTACAAGGGCCCGATCTCGCCGGTCATCCACCAGATGGTCGGCGGCCTGCGCGCCGCCATGGGATACGTCGGCGCCGGCACGATCACCGAGCTGCAGGAGCGCGCCCGCTTCGTGCGGATCACCGGCGCGGGCCTGCGTGAAAGCCATGTCCACGACGTGATGATCACGCGCGAGGCGCCGAACTATCGGCAGGGCTAGGGTCGGGGCAGGGGGATGTTCAACATGACGCCGGAACTGACCTATGTCGCTCTGACGATCCTGCTGGCGGTGGTGCAGATCTTCCTGCCCGCCGTCGGCCGGACGCGTCAGTACGGGGCGAAGTGGAACGCCGGGCCGCGCGACACGGTCATGCCGCCCACCGGCCCGGTCACCGGCCGTCTGGAACGCGCCCAGGCCAATCTCTACGAGACCCTGCCGCTGTTCATTGGCGCCGTCCTGGTCGCCCATGTGGCGGGCGAGGACGGATTTCTGACCTACTGGGGCGCTACCCTCTACTTCTGGGCGCGCGTCGCCTTCGTGCCGCTGTACGCGTTCGGCGTCACGGGTCTGCGCAGCCTGGCCTTCCTCGTCTCCCTCGCCGGTCTCATGATGATCGTCGCGGCCCTGTTTATCTGAAAGCCTAAGTGACCCCAGCCGCCCGCCTCGCCGCCGCCGCCTCCGTCCTCGACAGCATCGCTCAGGGGCGACAACCGGCCGAGGTCGTCCTCAAGGCCTGGGGCGCGGCCAACCGCTACGCCGGGTCCAAGGACCGCCGCGCCATCGCCGATCAGGTCTACAAGGTCCTGCGCGCGCGCGGTCGTCTGGTCTGGGCCATGGATGGTCGCGAGGACGGCCGGGCCCTGGTGATCGGTTCGCTCAGCCTGATCGACGGCCTGTCTCTGGAAGAGATCGAGGCCCTGCACACCGGCGACGGCTATGGCCCCAAGCCCCTGTCCAAACAGGAGCGCGCCCGCATCAGCCTGACGGGCGACGAGGTCCCAGGCTGGGTCGTCGCGGGCCTGCCGGAGTTCGTGGTCGAGGACTTCAAGGCCACCTACGAAGACCGCTGGGCCGAGGAGGCCGCCGGACTGATGCTGCCCCGCGCGCCCATCGACCTGCGCGTCAACATCGCCAAGGCCACGGTGGAGGAGGTCGAGGCCGAACTGCGCGAGGCCGGTCTGGAGCCGGAGCGGACGCCGTGGTCGGCCACGGGCCTGCGCCTGGGCGCCGAGCCGCCGCCGAACGTCCAGGCGCTGGAGGCCTTCAAGGAAGGCCGGATCGAAATCCAGGACGAGGGCAGCCAGATCGTCTGCGCCCTGGCGGGGGTCGAACCGGGCATGACGGTTATCGACTACTGCGCCGGCGGCGGGGGCAAGACGCTCGGTCTCGGCATGCGGCTGGAAGGGGAGGGACGTCTGGTCGCCTGTGACATCGTTCAGAAGCGGCTCGACAACATCCGGCCCCGACTGATCCGGGCGGGCGTGGAGGCGGAGCTGCAGCAGCTCGGTCCCAACGGCGGCGGGGTCGAGGATCTGGTCGATCAGGCGGACGTTGTCTTCGTCGACGCGCCCTGTTCCGGCTCCGGCACCTGGCGTCGCAAGCCCGAGGACGCCTGGCGTCTGAAGGTTGAGGACGTGGACCGTCTGCACACGCTGCAGACCCAGATCCTGGCCCGCGCCGCCAAGCTGGTGAAGCCCGGCGGACGGCTGATCTATGTGACCTGCTCCATGCTGCGTCAGGAGAACGAGGCCAGCGTCGACGCCTTCGAGGAAGATCACGACGGCTTCATGGCGGTCGGCGTCGCCGACGCCCTGGACGGCGCCCTGGTCACCGACGCGGGTCGCGCGAAGCTGACGGAACTGGCCGATCATCACCGTCTGCGCCTGTCGCCCGCGACGGCCGGAACCGACGGCTTCTACGCCGCCGTCTATGAGCGCGTGGCGTGAACCGCACCTTCGAACTGACCCAGTTCGGCCCGCTGGCGGCCCTGTGCGTCATGGCGGCCGAGCTGGAGTACGGCCCGGCCCTGAAGGCCCGCATCAAGCCCCTCATCACCGGCGTCGGCCCCATCGAGGCGGCGGTCGGCACGACGGAAGCGCTCGCCATGCTGGAGCGGGACGGCGCCCTGCCGGACCTGATCCTTTCGCTCGGCTCGGCGGGGTCGCAGACTCTCGATCACGGCCGTATCTACTGGGTGGACGAGGTCAGCTATCGCGACATGGACGCCTCGGCCATCGGCTTCCCGAAAGGCGTCACCCCCTTCCTCGACATCGACCCGGTCCTGACGCTCGCCAGCGGTCCGGCGGGCCAGCCCTATGCGCGCCTCGCGACCGGAGCCAGCGTCGTCTCGGGTGAGGCCTATGACGGCATCGACGCCGACATGGTGGACATGGAGACCTATGCCGTCGTCCGCGCCGCCGCCAGGTTCGGCGTGCCGGTCATGGGCCTGCGCGGCATCAGTGACGGCAAGGCCGACCTGACCGTGCTGGAAGACTGGACCAACACCCTGTCGGTGATCGACGAGGGTCTGGCCGAGGCGCTGGACCTCCTGAAGGCCGAGTTCGAGCGGCTGACGGCCGAAGTCGCGGAGGGCGCATGATCGCCCTGTTGGCTGTCGCCACCCTGACCATTCAAACCGATCCCGAAATTCAGGCGCGGCTGTCGCGCTTCCACGTCCAGTGCATGGCCAACGCCACAAACCCGGAACGCCGCCTCGCCTGTCTGATGGACGAGACCTGGCGTCAGGACGATCAGTTGAACGCCGTCTACGGACGGATGCGCGCCCGGGTGACGCCCGCGAACTGGACGCCGGTGCGGGATTCCCAGCGCGCCTGGATCCGGATGCGCGACGACTATTGCGCCACGGCGCGCCGCACGGCCGGCGGGGGCATCCGCGCCTCCCTGGCCTTTGCAGACTGCTATCTGACCGAGACCGTCGAGCGGCGGATCTGGCTCGAAAATCAGGAGAACCGCCCATGACCGCCACCGATCACCAGAAGGTCCTGATCGTCGATTTCGGCAGCCAGGTGACCCAGCTGATCGCGCGCCGCCTGCGCGAGGCCAGCGTCTATTGCGAGATCCATCCCTACGCCAAGGCCGAGGCCGCCATGGCGGCGATGAACCCGGCGGCCATCATCCTGTCGGGCGGTCCCGAGAGCGTCCACGAGGAAGGCAGCCCCCGCGCCCCGCAATCGGTGTTCGAGGCGGGCGTGCCGGTCCTGGGCATCTGCTACGGCGAGATGACCATGTGCGAGCAACTGGGCGGCAAGGTCGAGGGCGGCCACACCCGCGAGTTCGGCCGCGCCGAGATCACCGTCGAAAAGACCTCGCCCCTGCTGGAGGGCCTGGCCCCGGTCGGCGCGGAAGAGACCGTCTGGATGAGCCACGGCGACAAGATCGTCGCCATCCCGCAGGGCTTCGACGTCGTCGCCTCGTCCTCGGGGTCGCCCTATGCGGTGATCGCCGACGAGACCCGCCGCTTCTACGGCGTCCAGTTCCACCCGGAGGTGATGCACACCCCGCGCGGCCACCAGATGCTGAAGAACTTCACCCACGGCATCGCCGGGCTGAAGGGCGACTGGACCATGGCCGCCTATCGCGACGAGAAGATCGCCCAGATCCGCGAGCAGGTCGGCTCGGCCAAGGTCATCTGCGGGCTGTCGGGCGGCGTGGATTCATCGGTCGCCGCTGTCCTGATCCACGAGGCGATCGGCGACCAGCTGACCTGCGTCTTCGTCGACACCGGCCTGCTGCGGAAGGATGAGGCCAAACAGGTCACGACCCTGTTCCGCGAGCACTACAACATTCCCCTGATCCACGTGGATGCGTCGAAGGAATTCCTCGGCGAACTGGCCGGTCAGTCGGACCCCGAGACCAAGCGCAAGACCATCGGTCGCGTCTTCATCGAGGTCTTCGACCGCGAGGCCAACATGATCGAGGGCGCCGAGTTCCTGGCCCAGGGCACCCTCTATCCGGACGTGATCGAGAGCGTGTCCTCGTCCAGCGGCAAGGCCCACGTCATCAAGAGCCATCACAACGTCGGCGGCCTGCCCGACTACATGAAGCTCAAGCTGGTCGAACCCCTGCGCGAACTGTTCAAGGACGAGGTCCGGGCGCTCGGCCGCGAACTCGGCCTGACCGACGCCTTCGTCGGCCGCCATCCCTTCCCGGGACCGGGCCTGGCCATTCGCATCCCCGGCGAGATCACGCCGGAAGCGGTCGAGACCCTGCAACAGGCCGACGCCATCTATCTGGAAGAGATCCGCAACGCCGGCCTCTACGACGACATCTGGCAGGCCTTCGCCGTCCTGCTGCCAGTCAAGACCGTCGGCGTCATGGGCGACGCCCGCACCTACGAGAAGGTCCTGGCCCTGCGCGCCGTGTCGTCCACCGACGGCATGACGGCGGACTTCTACCAATTCCCCTGGGACATGCTGGGCCGCACAGCCACGCGGATCATCAACGAGGTCCGGGGCGTCAACCGCGTCGTCTACGACGTGACTTCCAAGCCGCCCGGGACGATCGAGTGGGAATGATTCAGAGCTTTCGGTGCCTTTCGACGCCACTTCCGAATCTACCACTAAAACACTGACTTACAAGAAAAATATGTTCGCTGCCTCTCGGTATCTATCGAGGGGCAGCGAACCCGTGTGTCGGTATGCCAGACGGTCTTTCTCCCGTTGCCTCTCGACCCCCCGATTCATACCCTCATAGGGCTGAGGGCGTCCTGACGGTCTTTTTTCTGAAACAAGCCTATGAGTTTCTTGAAGAAATCGCTGCCGAAGACCCCGAAAACGCCTGACGGTCTTTTGGAGTAAAATTCGCATGCTAACCGACGCAGAATTGCGAAATACGCGAGGGAAATCAAAAGCGTACAAAAAGACCGACAGGGACGGTTTGTACGTGCTCGTAACACCGACAGGCGGCATCGCTTTCCGGTACGACTATCGCTTCAACGGGCGGCGCGAGACGGTGACCTTCGGTTCCTACGGTCCGGCGGGACTCTCCCTGGGGGAGGCGCGGGAAAAGCTGCGTGAAGCGAAGCGCCTGATCGCCGAGGGCGTTTCACCGGCGCTGGACAAGCAACGCGTGAAACGCAGGCTGAGAGAGGCCCAGCGGTTTGAACAGGTGGCGATCCGGTGGATGGACCACGCTCCGATGGCCGACAGCACGCGCCAGATGCGACGGTCGATCTTCAACCGAGAGGTTTTGCCCGAATGGCGAAACCGGCTCCTGAACGAGATCACGCCGAACGACCTGAGAGCGCACTGCATGACCATTGTGGATCGCGGCGCCCCGGCGACGGCCATCCATGTTCGCGACATCGTCAAACAAATCTACGCCTACGCCATCCTGCACGGCGAGAAGATCGACAATCCCGCCGACGGGGTCGGGCCGGCGTCCATCGCGACCTTCCGGCCGCGGGACCGGTCGCTGTCGCCGAGCGAGATCCGGATCGCGCTGAACCTGCTGGGGGAGGTGGCCACCCTGCCGACCATCCGTCTCGGGCTGAAGTTCATCCTGCTGAGCATGGTGCGGAAGAGCGAATTGCAGGACGGGACCTGGGACGAGGTCGATTTCGAGAACGCAGTTTGGTCGATCCCGAAAGAGCGGATGAAGCGGTCGCGGCCGCATAACGTCTACCTGTCGACCCAGATGCTCGACATCCTGATCGCGCTGAAGACCTGCGCCGGGAACTCTCGCTACATCCTGCCGTCGCGCTATGACGCCGACGCGCCGATGTCGCGGGCGACTTTCAACCGGGTGACCAGCGCCATCGCCGAGCTGGCGCGCGAGCGCGATCTGCCCCTGGAGCCCTTCACGGTTCACGACCTGCGCCGGACGGCCTCCACGCTCCTGCACGAGATGAGTTTCAACTCGGACTGGATCGAGAAATGCCTCGCCCACGAAGAGCGATCTTCCCGCGGCGTGTACAACAAGGCCGAATTCGAGGCCCAGCGGCGCCACATGGCCCAGCAGTGGTCAGACGCCGTGGACGCCTGGGAGGCGGGGCGCGGATTCACGCCGGATCTGACTATCCCGGAAACGGCCGGCCCTCGTTTCGATCCGCGGCTCTGACCGGGCGGGTGATCCGCTTGCGGACATCGGGCGGCGGCGCCCGGCGGATCGGCTTGGCCCGCCGAAGCGCCAGCCAGGCTTCCACCTCGGCCAGGTCCCAGACCACGCAGCGCGGGGTCAGCAGGAAGCGCCGGGGAAACTGGCCGCGCTGCTCCATCTCCCAGATGGTGCTGTCCGCCAATGGCACCATCTGACGGAGCTGCGGCTTCTTGATCGTGCGCCTCAGCGGCGGGTCGGCCTGGGCCATCGAAGATCTCCATGTTGTCATGGGAATCGAACTCGAAAGGCTGCGGCAGGCCAAGCCGCCAAACTCTCCACCGTAAGCTTACGGCCGGCTGCAGAGCGGGGATTGCACATTTCTATAGTTCGACTAGTTCGGAAATATGGAAACCGCAGCCTCGATTCTTGCTCTCGCCGCCCTGGCGCAGTCGACGCGGCTGGAGGCGTTCCGACTTCTCGTGCGGCACGAACCGGCCGGTCTGCCGGCCGGTGACATCTCCAACCATCTGGCGATCCCGGCCAATACCCTGTCGTCGCATCTGGGGGTGCTGTCCCGAGCGGGACTTATCAAATCGGAGCGTCGCAGCCGGTCGATCATCTACCGGGCCGATCTGGACCGGCTGCGCGACCTGGTCCTGTTCCTGCTCAAGGACTGCTGCGGCGGCCGGGCGGAGCTATGCGAGCCTCTGCTGGCCGAACTGACCCCCTGCTGCGCCTGAGGATCCCGTGGACGTCATCATCTATCACAACCCGGCCTGCGGGACGTCGCGCAACGCTCTGGAGCTCATTCGCCACGTCGGCATCGAGCCGCACGTCATCGAGTATCTGAGGTCGCCGCCATCGCGCGTCATGATCGCCTGGCTGGCCGAACGAACCGGCAAGCCGCTGCGCGACCTGTTGCGCGACAAGGGCACGCCCTTCGCCGACCTGGGCCTCGGGGACCCGGGCCTGACAGACGATCAGTTGCTCGATGCGATCGAGGCCCATCCGATCCTGCTCAATCGCCCGATCGTCGTCAGTCCTCTCGGCGTCGGCCTGTGCCGACCGTCCGAGGCCGTTCTGGACCTCCTGCCCGCCGATGATCTCAAGCGGTTCACCAAGGAGGACGGCGAGGTCGTCATCGAGGCGGCTGGCCTTCGGGTGGCGCGATGATCGATACGCCGGTCACCGACGCGGCCCCGCCGCGCCGCCTGTCCTTTCTCGACCGCTGGCTGACGGGATGGATCTTCGCCGCCATGGCTTTGGGCGTCGCACTGGGGACTCTGGTTCCCGGCCTGCCCGCCTGGGTCGACGGCCTCTCGGTCGGGACCACCAACATTCCGATCGCCATCGGCCTGATCCTGATGATGTATCCTCCGCTGGCCAGGGTCCGGTACGAGGAACTGCCGCGCGTCTTCGCCGACAAGCGGGTGCTGGCCCTGTCCCTGTTCCAGAACTGGGTGCTGGGCCCTGTGCTGATGTTCGCCCTTGCGGTCATCTTCCTGCGCGACCAGCCGGAATACATGACCGGCGTGATCCTGATCGGGCTGGCGCGCTGCATCGCCATGGTGCTGGTCTGGAACCAACTGGCGCGGGGCGACGACCAGTATGTCGCCGGTCTCGTCGCGTTCAACTCGATCTTCCAGATCCTGTTCTTCAGCCTCTACGCCTGGGTCTTCCTCACCGTCCTGCCGCCCCTGTTCGGCCTGCAGGGCAGCGTGGTGGACGTCAGCGTCTGGACCATCGCCGGCGCCGTTCTCGTCTACCTCGGTCTTCCCTTCCTGGCCGGCTTCCTGACCCGGCGCAGCCTGATCGCCCGCCGCGGGGCCGACTGGTACGAGCGGCGCTTCCTGCCGCGCATCGGACCGATCACCCTGATCGCCCTGCTGTTCACCATCGTGGTCATGTTCAGCCTGAAGGGCGGCGAGGTGGTGGCCCTGCCGCTGGACGCCCTGCGCATCGCCATTCCCCTGACCATCTACTTCCTCGTCATGTTCGTGGTCAGCTTCCTCATGGGCAAGCTGATCGATGCCGACTACCCGCGCACGACCGCCCTGGCCTTCACCGCCGCCTCGAACAATTTCGAGCTGGCCATCGCGGTGGCCATCGCGGCCTTCGGGCTGACCTCGCCGGTCGCCTTCGCTGCGGTCATCGGTCCGCTGGTCGAGGTGCCGGTGCTGATCCTTCTGGTCTCGGTCGCGCTGTGGATGGGCCGACGCTGGTTTCCGGACACGGCCCCGCCGGCGGACGCCGCCTGATGGTCGTGCTGCATCTCCTGGACGCGGATGACGCCGGCCTGATCGCGGCCCTGCAGGGCGAGGGCCTGCCGGAGCCCGGGGCCGGCCGCTACTTCCGAGCCGACGACGACAGCGCCCTGGCCGGCTACGTCGGCCTGGAAGGAGAGGGGCGGGACCTGCTGCTGCGCTCCCTGGTCGTACTCGCTGGCCTGAATTCGCGGGGGCTCGGGAGCCGGATCCTGAGCGCCGCCGAGGCCGCGGCGAGCGAGCTGGGCTGAGAACGGCTCCACCTGCTCACCACGACGGCCGAGCCCTTCTTCGCCCGGCGCGGCTTCGCCGCCGCAGATCGGGCGGCCGCGCCCGCCGCGATCCGGCGAACCCGCGAGTTCGCAGACATCTGCCCGGCCTCGGCCGCCTATCTGACCAAGGATCTCGGATGATCTTCGCCCGCCTGCGGCCGCTGCCGGATCCCGATCATCTGCCGGCCCTGGACGCGGCCTATCTGTCGAGCAACCCGGCCGCCGGCCTGGGTCCGCACGACCACCCGCCACGCATCCTTCTCCTGTACGGGTCGCTGCGCGAGCGCTCCTATTCGCGGCTCTGCGTCGAGGAAGCGGCCCGCTTGCTGCAGCGCATGGGATGCGAGACCCGCATCTTCGACCCCTCCGACCTGCCTCTGCCGGGCTCGCCCGGCGACGACGACCATCCGGCGGTGCGCGAGCTGCGCGAGCACGCCCTGTGGTCGGAGGGCATGGTCTGGTGCAGTCCGGAACGGCACGGCCAGGTCTCCGGACTGATGAAGCTGCAGATCGATCACCTGCCATTGAGTTTGGGCGGCATGCGCCCGACCCAGGGCCGCACGCTCGCGGTGATGCAGGTGTCGGGCGGTTCCCAGAGCTTCAACGCCGTCAACACCCTGCGCCTTCTGGGCCGCTGGATGCGGATGATCACCATTCCCAACCAGTCGAGCGTGGCCAAGGCCTTTCAGGAGTTCGACGAGGCCGGCCGGATGAAGCCTTCGGCCTACTATGAGCGCATCGTCGATGTGATGGAGGAGCTGGTGCGCTTCACTGTCCTCACTCGACCGCACGCCACCCAGCTCGTGGACCGCTACTCCGAGCGCAAGGCGGCCGGCAGTCCGGTCGAGGCCGCAGCGGATCTCTCCGCCATCGCCATCGCGCGTCAGGCGTGAGGCCGCGTCGGCGGCGCCTTGCGGCGTCGCGCGCCTGGCAAAGGTGGTAATTCGCCACTTCTGGCGAATTAGGCGGGTTGTTGGCGGTAACTCGCCAGATGTGGCGAATTGCGATCCTCCCTGTTGAGGCTCGGGTCTTGAGCGACCGACCTGGCGAAGTGCCGTGCCGGCGTCGTGCGGTCCCGCCTATCCTCGATCGACCAGCGAATAGCTTGTGCTGCGCCCGCCGCCTTCATCCTTCACGAGGATGCCCCGCCCCACCAGATCGTTGATGTCGCGCAGGGCCGTGTCGGGCGAGGACCTCGTCAGCGCCGCCCATTTGGTCGAGGTGAGCTTGCCTTCGAAGCCGTCGAGCAGCCGGTTGATGACCGTGCTCTGGCGCTCGCTCAACGTCTGACCTGCTAGCGCCTCCCAGAAGCGCGCCTTGCGCATGACATGCGTCAGGGTGGTTTCCGCGCCATCGAACGCGCGATCGAGGCAGCCGAGGAACCAGTCCAGCCAGAGGGACACGTCCAGCGCGCCTTTCTGGGTCGCCTCCAGGGTGGCGTAGTAGTCCTTGCGCTCCAGCCTGATCTGGGCGGACATGCTGTAGAAGCGTTGAGCGCTTTTCTCGGAGCGGGCGAGCGCCATGTCGGCGATCGCCCGCGCGATCCGGCCGTTCCCGTCGTCGAACGGGTGGATGGTCACGAACCACAGGTGGGCGATCGCGGCCTTGAGGACCGGATCCGTCCGCGGCTCGTCATTGAACCAGTCGAGGAACGCCCGCATCTCGTCCTGCAGACGGTCGGCAAGGGGCGCTTCATAGTGCACGCGCTCTCGTCCGAAGGGGCCCGAGACGACCTGCATCGGGCCGGAGCTCTCGTTGCGCCAGGCGCCGACGACGATCCTCGTCATGCCGCTGCGCCCGGTCGGAAACAGGGCGGCGTGCCAGGCGAACAGCCGTTCCTCGGTGAGCGGAGACGCAAAGTTCTGGGTCGCGTCGAGCATCATTTCGACGACGCCTTCGACGTTGCGATCCGCGGCGGCGAGGGCCCCGATATCCATGCCGAGGCGGCGGGCGATGGAGGATCGCACCTGATCCTTGTCGAGCAGCTCGCCTTCGATTTCGCTGGATTTCAGGACATCTTCGGTAAGGGTCTCGAGGACGGCTTCAGCGCGGAGGTCGAAGCCGAGCGTGTGCATCCGGCCAAGCAGAAGGCCCTGGCGATGACGGACGGCTGCGAGGCGATCGGCAAGCGCGTCAGCGCGCCAGTCCAGACGCGGCCAGCCTTCGATCTCATGGATGTATTGCGCCATTCCCCGCACTCCTTGCGGAGAATATGGGCGCTATTCGCCGCAAGAGCAAGGTTATTCTCCGCGCGAAGTGCGGAGAATAGGGTGCCTAATCTCCGCACCAAGGGTGGTCTCCGCACGCTATCGGCTGCGGCCCCGCACCTTGGGTATCCGCGGACTGCGCGGCTATCGGCGCCCAAGCAGCTCCGAAACCCTGCCAACGGGTCGCAGTTGAGGGCCTCAGACGCCCGCTCAAGAGGCTGGGCGCGCGCCTTTCGGCGCCGCATGCCGGGAGAAGCCGACCACGAGGATAGCGATCGTCAGAAGCTGAACGGCGACGCCTTCGACCGTCGGATAAAGACCGAGGATCTCGATGCGGGGGATCCACGCCAGCGGATGGACATCGAGCCAGCCCGCCTCCTGCAGCGCCGCCACCCCCTTGCCGACGAGGACGACCGACAGGATGGCCATCAGGATCGAGCTCAGGGAGAAGAACCGGCCGATCGGGAGGCGCTTGCTGTAGGCCAGCAAGGCCCAGGCCACCACGGCCAGGATCGCCACCGCCGTAAGGGCGCCGGCCAGCATGCCGAGATGGCCGCCCTGGCTCCAGATCGCCGCATAGAACAGGATGGTCTCGAACACCTCGCGGTAGACCACCACGAAGGCCAGCAGGAACAGGAACCAGGCCGACCGTTTCGACAGGGCGTGAGAGAGCTTGTCGCGGATATAGGTCTGCCAGGCGTCGGCGTGCGACTTGCCGTGCATCCAGATGCCGACCGAGACGAGCACGACGGCCGCCAGAAGCGAGCCGAACCCTTCGGTCAGCTCCCGGCTGGCGCCGCTGATGGAGATGAAGAAGGTCGCGGCCGCCCAGGTGGCGCCGCCGGCGACCAGCGCGGCCACCCAGCCGCCGTGGACGTAGCGCAGCACCTCGGGACGTTCGGCCTTCCTGAGGAAGGCGATCATCGCCACCACGATGAGGATGGCTTCCAGACCTTCGCGCAGCAGGATGGTGAAGGCGCCGAGGAAGCTGGCGAGATTGTCCGCCTCCTGGGGCGCGAGTGCGCGTTCGGCCGTGTCCAGCAGGGCGTTCGCGCGGGCGACCCGGTCCGCGACCTCCTGGGCCGGCGCGCCCCTGCTGATCGAGACGCGCAGGTCGGTCATGGCCGTCTCGACCCGCCGCAGCAAGGCGCCGTCGCGGGCGCCCAGCGCCGGCTCCATCGGTTCGACGCCGTCGAGATAGGCCGACAGGGCCAGGTCGGTCGCGGCCCTGCGATCGCCCCGGCGATAGGCGGCCTCGCTTTCGGCCAGTCGCGTCCGGGCCAGGGACAGGGTCGATCCCTCGGCGCGGACCGTCGCCTCCGGGTGGCGGCGCAGGTAGGCCGTGACCGCCCGTGCCTTCGTCTCGCCGATCCTTGTCGCCAGCTCGGCCGGCGTCGCCTGGGTGAGGGCGGCCAGGTCCGGGAAGACGGCGCGGATCGCCGGGTCGCTCTCCCAGAGGCGTCGACCTTCGGCGGCTTCGGCGTCGGTGAAGGCGAACCGGCCCACGTAGAAGGCCAGGGCCCAGCGGTCCTCGGCCGGCAGATGGGCGAAGCTGGCCATCGCCGTGCCCTCCAGCCCCTGATCGATGACCTGGTAGAGGCCGAACACGCTGCGCTGACGGGCGCGCTCCACATCCGCGAAGGCGATCGCGGGCGGATCAAGCCCCTCGGCGCCCGGGCCGTCGGCGCGTCCGGTCACGCCATGGCAGACCGAGCATTGCTCGGCATAGAGCGTCGCGCCGCGGGCCAGATCAGGCGGGAACGAAGGCGCCAGCGGGCTCGGATAGGCCGTCAGCACCGCGCCGGCGAGCGCCTTGGCCCGGTCGCCAACGACGCGCGGATCCGCCTTGTCCCTGATGGCCGCCTGCAGGGCCTCGGCGTCGCGGACCAGACCGGCCTTGGCCGGATTCGGCGGCAGGGCGTCCAGGCGGGTCCGGATCTGGCCGCCGAACTCGATCATCTCCCCGTATTCGGCCGGATTGGTCACCTGACCGTCGGCCACCGCGCCGGCGTAGTCGACCGCTACATAGTCGAGCAGCCGCCAGGCGACCTGGGCCTCGGAGGCGGACGGCGTCTGGGCCAGGGCGGGCGCGGCCAGCCCCAGGGCGAACAGCAGGGCAAGCAGACGGAGCAGAGGACGCATGGTCAATCCAGATGTGAACGGCTCGCATTAGCATTCAGGCGGCGACGCTGTCGCGCTTTATTCGCGACGCGGCCGGGCTCGTAGGCGGCTACGGGTCCTCTACGCCCGCCGGGACGCCTCGGCGCCGCGCGGCCAGCCCGGGCAGCCACGCGACGGGCGGTCGTTACAGGTGGATCGTGCGGTCGGCCACAGCCAGGCATGCCTCGCGCAAGGCTTCCGGAAGCGTCGGATGCGCATGGCTCGTCCGCGCCACGTCTTCGGCCGCCGCGCCGAATTGCATGACGGCGACCGCTTCATGGATCAGGCTGCCCGCGTCCGGCCCCAGGATGTGCACGCCGAGAATCCTGTCCGTGCCGGCGTCCGCCAACACCTTGACCAGCCCGTTCTTCTCCAACCGCGCCTTGGCCATGGCGTTTGCCGAGAACGGAAAGCGCCCGACGCGATAGGCCACGCCGGCCGCCTTGAGGTCGTCCTCGGTGCGCCCGACTGAGGCCAGTTCCGGCCAGGTGTAGACGACGGCCGGGATCGTTCCGTAGTCGACATGGCCCGCGGCGCCGGCAAGGCGCTCGGCAAGGGCGATCCCTTCTTCCTCCGCCTTGTGGGCCAGCATGGCGCCGCCGATGACATCGCCGATGGCGTAGACCCCTTCGGCGCTGGTTCGAAAGCCGTCGTCGACCGGAATATAGCCCCTTGGGTCCGGCTTGATGCCGACCGTCTCCAGATCGAGTCCGTCGGTGGCGGGACGTCGGCCAATGGACACGAGCACGACATCGGCCTTGATGGTTCCTCGCGCGCCGTCTCCCATGGGCTCGACCTCAAGGACGACGTCGTCCGCCTCCATTCGCGATCCGACCACCTTGTGCGCCAGGCAGAATTGGAAGCCCTGGGCCTCGAGCACCTTGTGCAGCGCCGTCGACATCTCTGAATCAACGCCGGACGCGATCCGGTCGAGCACCTCGACGACGGTGACCTCGCTGCCGAGACGGCGCCAGACGGAGCCCAGCTCCAGTCCGACATAGCCGCCGCCGATCACCGCCAGATGGCGCGGCGCCGCCGTCAGGCTGAGGGCGCCCGCCGAGGTGACGATCCGCTGCTCGTCGATGGGCAGGTCCGGCAACGTCGCCGCTTTCGATCCGCTGGCGAGCACGATCGCCTTGCGGACCTGCACCTCGAAGCTGCCGTCCGGGGCGCTCACTTCCACACGGTCGCGCGACAGCAGCCGGCCGCGGCCCTGCAGGCGGGTGACCTTGTTCTTGCGCAGGAGGTAGGCGACCCCTTCACCAAGCTCCGTCACGACCCTGGCCTTGTGCCGCATGACGCCTGCAAGGTCGGCCCGCACATTGTCGACCAGGACGCCGAAAGCCTCGAGATTGCGGGCCATCTCCAGCCGCTCTGTGGCCTGCAGCAGCGCCTTTGACGGAATGCACCCGATGTTCAGGCAGGTTCCACCGAGGAGTTCCCGGTCGTCGATAACCGCCACCGACATGCCGAGCTGGCTCGCCCGGATGGCGCAGGGGTACCCGCCCGGCCCGCCGCCGATTATCACCAGGTCATAGGATGTCATCGAAGCCATCGCGTCAGCCTTCGCTGTAAGTGAAAGAGGGACGAAGGCGCCGGCCACCCGCATGAGCAAACATCAGGCGCCGCCCTCACGCGGGGAAGTCCGACGCGTCATCATTCGGAACCCGCTCCTGGGGAGGGCCGGAAGGCGGCGGAAGTCGATCTCCAGATCCTGAGCCGGCAGCCGGTAGTTCAGGCCGGCGAGCAAGCCGAGGGCCCGCTCCATCAATTCGACGACGATGCTTTCGCCGGGACAACGGTGACCGGTCAGGGCGTTCCCGCCGCCTTGGGGAATCAGGCCGAACGCGTCCCCGGAGCCGTCGATGAAACGCTCTGGCCGGAATTCGTCGGGATCGGTCCAGACGGCAGGATCGTGATTGGAGCCATAGAGATCGAGGATCACCTGCCGACCCACCGGGAAGTCAAGGTTGCGCCAGCGAAACGGCGCGCGCACACGCCCGATCACCGCCGGGAAAAACGGATAAAGGCGTCGCACCTCCTGAACGAAGGCGCGGCGGCGGCCGGCGTCCGCGGTGGCCAGACGGGCCGCCGCGGGGTGCGCCTGCATCGCGTGCGCCACAAACACGATATAGACCGAGGTCGCCACGGTCGGCCTCAGCACATTGGCCAGTTCGACCGCCGCCGTCCGGGCCGCCAACGGTTCGCCATCATCCGCGCTCGCCCAGGCCCAGGCGTAGGCGGCGGTGTCTGGATCCGGCGCCAGTCGTCCGGCGCGAATGCCCTCGATGATCGAGGCCAGCCAGGCGTCGACGCGTCGCCGCGCGTACCTCGACCACAGGTGGCGAGGCCCCCGCGATCCTGCCGCGTCAAACAGCGCCCTGAGGTGACTGACCCGTTTCGCTTCGTCGTCGGGATTCAGCGGCACCCCCGCCCAGCGGCAGACGGCGCGGGTGAGCACCGGCTGCAGGGCGTCGTACAGCACGATCTCTTCCTGGCCAGCCCATTCAACGGCCGCGCGTCGCCATTCCGCCTCGAACAGGTCGCCCAGCCGCGCGATCCGTTCCGGCGACATAAGAGCCATGAACACGCGTTTGCGGGCGCGGTGCGCTTCGCCATCCAGGCCCTGGACGCCGCCTTCGCCGAGCAGTGTGCGTCGGACAGGCGCCGGCATGGCGCCCGCGCGCGAGATGCGGGTCTCGTCGTAGAAGACCTGGGCCGCTTCGCGCCCTCTCAGACAGGCCGTCTCCTTCAGCGCCAGACGGGTCTCGATTGCGTCCGCGCCGGCCTGCTCGAACAGGCGGGAGATGCGCCTGTACGGGTCCGTCAAAAGGGCGAACGTCTGATCGGCGTGTCGCTGTGTCGATCGATGCGCCATCGAAGTCCTCCATGGACGAAGGGAGCGCGACGAGGGCCGCGGGATTACTCAAAACGTCGCGGTGACCCAATGGCTCCTGCATCATCCCGGGCCCGTTCTGACCTTCAGCGCCGACCTGCACGGCGAGGCCGAGGAGCGGTGCAAACCCGGGTCGGGTTCGTCTTCAAACCGGCGCCGAGGGATCGTGCAGGGCTTCGATCACCTTGCAGGCGGACACGCGGCCGCCGGCACATTCCGCCGTCATCCGCGAAAGCTCGCGTTGCAGGGCCCGGAGTCGGGCGATCTTATGCGTCACCTCCGCCAGATGACGTTCGGCGAGGATGCTGGCTTCGGCGCAGGGCCGATCAGGGTGATCGGACAGATCCAGCAGGGAGCGGATCGAGTCCAGATCGAAGCCCAATTGCCGTGCATGCCGAATGAACGACAGGCGGCGTTCCGCCGCGTCGTCATACATCCGCCGGTCGCTGGCGGTGCGCGGGGCGGCGGGAAGCAGGCCGATCTCCTCGTAGAAGCGGATGGTCGGGACCTTGACGCCGGTGGCCGCGGCGAGCTTGCCGATAGGGCGCAGGCCGGACGAGGCCGGGGAGGGCAGGGTCATCGCATCATCTCGCAGCAGCGGGCTGAAGGGCGGCAGGCGCAGGACGGAAAAGGATCATCGGCCCAGCCCCATGAGGACGATGGCGGCGCCGAAGGCGGCGATCGTGGAAGCGCCGGTAAGGGCCATGCCGAAGGCCCTGGCCGCCGCGCCCCGGGCATAACCGTGGGCGAACAACACGCGGCCGATCAGATAGAGGGCGACCAGCACCGGCAGCACGACCATCTCCTCGCCGCGCAGCACGGTGGCGAGCACCAGGTGGGCGCCCACCGCCAGGACCGTCTGCTCCAGGGTGTTCTGAAGCACGGCGGCAGGCACGGCGAGCCTCGAGCTGGGCGCCGCATAGGCGGAACCCGGCCGGTCGGCGTCGGACCGGAACCGGATGCTCGCCACGGCCCTCAAACAACCGGCGAGCCACAGGAAAACGAGGAGGTCCGCCTTCAGGGCGTAGGCCAGCCGATCAGCTGTCGCCATGTCCGGCGCGGCGCCCAGGAGACGTGGCGAAAGCCATAGCCAAGCTGACGCCACCGCCGCAGCGGTGATGAGAATCGCCAACCCCGAACGGACGGCGATCGCCTTCTGTTCGGCGGAAAAGGTCATCGCGCCGCCCGTCCCAGGGTCGACGTCGCCGGGCGGCCGTCCGAGCCCCGGACGGTCAGGAGGAGCAGCGCCACGCCGCAAACAATGGCCGCATCGGCGAGGTTGAAGGTCGGCCAGTGCGCGTCGCCCCAATGAAGATCGATGAAATCCGTCACCGCGCCGGAGCGCAGACGATCGAGCAGGTTCCCGAGCGCTCCACCGGCGATGAGGCTCGCCGCGACCGCCGTGACGGCGCTTCGCGTACGCCAGATCCAGGTCAGCAGGACGCCGATGATCAGGAATGCCACGGCGCTCAGGGCCCATCGTCCCACCGCGCCCGAGTCTGCGAACAGGCCAAAGGTGACGCCGGGATTGAATCCCAAACGCAGCGCGAGGAACGGCGTGAGGTCCACCGGGCTCTCGAGTCGGGCGCGAGCCGCGGCCTTGGCGGCCTGATCCAGAGCGGCGATCAGCATGAAGAACGAGAAGGCGATCGCCCGCATGCGGCTGGGACCGCGTCGCGACGGGTGCATCGTGATCATGAGGCCTCCTGTGGATTTCGTCCGATTGTGCGTCCTCTAGCTACTAGAGGATCAAGTCGGTTCCGCCAAACCGCGTCTTTTTGGGCGAGGCATCCATTTTTGTTCTTGATCCTCGAGCGACTGGAGGATGCATTCTCGTGGTGAAAGGCGGACTTCGATGACTGACTCCCTCTCGTCCCCCGAACCGGCGGCCGCCGGCTGCGGCTGCGGCGCGGCCGTCAAGTTCGACGGCGCCACGCCGGCCTATCGCCGCATCCTGATGGCGGTGATCGCTATCAACGGCGCCGCCTTCCTGGCCATCGCCGGCGGCGCGGCCCTGCAGGGCTCGGCCTCGCTGGGTGCCAACGCCCTCGACTTCCTGGCCGACGCCGCCACCTACGGCATCAGCCTGGCCGTGATCGGGCGCTCGGTCGCCGTGAGATCCGGGGCCGCCATCATCAAGGGCGCCAGCCTCGCGGCGCTGGCGCTGTTCATCCTTGGCTACGCGATCTGGCGGGCGACCTCGGGGGCGCCCCCGGAAGGCGTCGTCATCACCGGCCTGGGCGCCCTGGGCTTTTTCGCCAACGCCCTGGCCGCGCTGCTGCTGGTCCGCCATCGCGAAGGCGACGCCAATGTCCGTTCGGTCTGGCTGTGCACGCGCAACGACCTGATCCAGAGCCTGGTGGTCGCGGCCACGGGCGTGGCCGTCTGGTTGACCGCCTCTCGCTGGCCCGACCTGATCGCCGGCGCGATCCTGGCGGTGGTCTTCCTGCAATCCGGCTGGTCGATCATTCGTCAGTCCCGCGAAGAACTGAAGGCCGCCGCGTGACCGCGAACTTCACCCCCGCGCTCGGCCATACAGCCCTGAGCGGGCTGTATGATCCGGCCATCGCGCTTTTGACCCGGGAACCGCTGTGGCGGAGCCGCCTTCTCGAACAGGTGGTCACCTATCCGCTCGAGACGGCCATGGCCGGCATTCCCGGACTGACCAGCACTCGCTCGTTGAGCCGCAACGGCTTCAGCCAGATCACGGTCATCTTCACCGACCAGACGGACATCTATTTCGCGCGCCAGCAGGTGGCCGAACGCCTCGCCCAGGCGCGCGAAAGCATGCCCGAGGGCGTGGAGCCGGCATTGGCGCCGATCACCACCGGCCTCGGCGAGGTCCTGATGTGGACCGTGGACTATCTGCCGTTCAACAGCCGCAACCTCGCCCGGCCGGGACAACCCGGCTGGCAGCCAGGCGGCGTCTACCTGACCCCCGAGGGGGAGCGGTTGACCACGCCCGAGGCGCGCGCCACCTACCTGCGCACTGTTCAGGACTGGATCGTCGCGCCGCAGATGCGGACGACGCCCGGGCTCGCCGGCGTCGACACCATCGGCGGCTATGTGAAGGAATACGCCGTCCGCCCCGACGCCGCCCGCCTGTCAGCGTATGGGCTGGGGCTGGGCGACCTCGTCACGGCCCTGGAGCGGGCCAACACCCAGGCCGGAGCCGGCTACGTCCAGCGCGGCGGCGAGGCGCTGACCGTCCGGACCGACGCCCTGGCCTCCACCGTCGAGGATCTTGCCCAGGCCCCGGTCGTCAACCGGGGCGGCCTGGTGGTGCGCGTCGCCGATGTGGCGACGGTCGAGGTCGGGCAAGCTCCGCGGCTGGGCGGCGCGAGCCGCGATGGCCACGAGTCGGTGCTCGGCACGGCCTTGATGATCGCCGGCGGCAACAGCCGCACCGTGGCCCAGGCCGCCGGAGAGCGCCTCGAGGAGGTGCGCGAGACCCTGCCCCCCGGGATCGAGGCGGTGACCGTGCTCGACCGAAGCGCCCTGGTGAACTCCACCATCGGCACGGTGGCGCGCAATCTGACCGAAGGCGCCCTGCTCGTCATCGTCGTGCTGTTCCTGCTGCTGGGGAACCTGCGGGCGGCGAGCATCACCGCCCTGATGATCCCGATCAGCTTCCTGTTCGCCGTCATCGGCATGAACCGCTTCGGCATCAGCGGAAACCTGATGAGCCTCGGCGCCCTCGACTTCGGCCTGATGGTCGACGGGGCGGTGGTGGTGGTGGAGAATACCCTGCTGATGATGACCCGGCGGCGCGCGGAATTGGGCCGCATGCTCAGCCGTCACGAACGACTGGACGTCGCCATGGCCGCGGCCCGGCAGATGGTGAAGCCGGCCGCCTTCGGCCAGCTGATCATTCTGCTGGTCTTCACCCCCCTGCTGATGCTCGAGGGCGTGGAGGGTAAGACCTTCATTCCCATGGGGGCGACCGTCATGCTCGCCCTGGTCGGCGCCTTCATCTTCTCCTTCACCTTCGTCCCGGCCATGACTGCGCTGCTGGTACGCGACCCGAAAAGCGCCCACCTCGACGCCAACGACCGCGTGCAGGAGCACGAAACCCGCGTCCTGCGCTTCGCCCGCCGCTGGATCCAACCCGCGATCAGCGCCGCCGTAGACAAGCCCCGTGTCGTGCTCGCCTCGGCCCTGGGCGCCTTGGTCGTCGGCAGTCTGGCCTTCGCCACCCTCGGCCGGGAGTTCATTCCCACCCTCGATGAGGGCGATATCGCCATGCAGGCCCTGCGGGTGCCGTCCGCTTCGCTGGACCAGTCCTTGGCTATGCAGATGGCCCTCGAGCGGGTCGTCAAGGCCCAGCCCGAGGTGGAGACGGTGTTCTCGCGCACCGGCACGGCGGAGGCCGCCGTCGATCCCATGCCGCGTAACATCTCCGACAGCGTGATCATCCTCAAGGACCGAGGCGACTGGCCAGACCCGGGCCTCGAAAAGGAGGCGCTCATCGAGCGCATTGAGGAGGCGGTTAGTCAGCAGATCGGCAATAATTTCGAGTTCAGCCAGCCGATCGAACTGCGCTTCAACGAACTGATCTCCGGCGTCCGGACCGATTTGGCGGTGCTGGTCTACGGCGACGACTTCGACACCCTGCAGAGGGTCGGCGAGCAGGTGGCTCGCGCATTGGAGGAAACACCGGGTTCCGCCGACGTTCGAGTGGAACAGGCGTCGGGGTTGCCGACGCTGACGGTCAGCGTCGACCGCTTCGCGGCGGCCAACTACGGCCTGTCGGCGGCGGACGTCTCGGAGGCGGTCTCCACCGCCATCGGCGGAACAGAGGCTGGACGCATCTTCGAAGGGGATCGGCGCTTCGACGTTGTCGTCCGTCTGCCCGAGGCGACCCGCAACGATCCAACCAGCCTGGCCGCCCTGCCGATCGTCTCCTCGACCGGCGTGGTGGTGCCCCTGTCCTCGGTGGCGCGCATCCAGACCGCCGAGGGGCCCAACCAGATCAGCCGCGACAACGGCAGTCGGCGCATGGTGGTGCAGGCCAACGTCCGCGGCCGGGATCTCGGCGGTTTCGTCACGGATGCGCAGACGCGGGTGGAGCGGATCGATCTTCCGCCGGGCGTCCGGCTCGATTGGGGCGGTCAGTTCGAGAATCTCAAGCGCGCCGAACAGCGTCTGGGCCTCGTGGTTCCGATCGTATTCATCCTCATCGGGGTCCTGCTTTTCATGGCCCTCGGCTCATTCGCTGAAGCCGGTCTGGTGTTCGCCTGCGTCCCGCTCGCCTTGGTCGGCGGGGCCCTGGCGCTGCTCTTGCGCGGCATGCCCTTCTCCGTCTCGGCGGCGGTCGGCTTCATCGCCGTCTCGGGGGTGGCGACCCTGAATGGCCTGGTGCTGATGCAGGCCATCCGCGAGCGGCTGACGGCGGGCCTGGCGCCGCGTGAGGCCGCGATCGAAGGGGCGTCCAGCCGCCTGCGGGCGGTTCTGACCACCGCCCTGGTGGCCATCGTGGGCTTTATTCCCATGGCCATCGCCCACGGGGCCGGGGCCGAGGTCCAGAAACCATTGGCCACAGTGGTCATCGGGGGCCTTTTGACGGCGACTGCGTTGACACTGCTGGTGTTGCCCACCTTCGCCGCCAAGGCGGTGAAGCATCGCAAGGCGGAAGGGATCGAGGATTGATGAGCGAACGAGACGAGACGGAAGGCGTCCAGCGCCGCACCCTGCTGGTGGTGTTGATCCTCAACGCCGCCCTGTTTGTAGGGCTCGGGATCGGCGGCTTGCTCGCCGATTCCAGCGCTCTGCTGGCCAATGCCCTGGACAATGCGTCTGACTCCGCCGTCTACCTCATCAGCTTTCTGGCGGTGGGCCGCGCCCTGATCTGGAAGACCCGCGCCGCCCGGGCCTCCGGAATCCTGCTGCTGATCTTCGCTGCGGGCGTCCTGCTGGACGTGCTGAGACGAACGCTGATGGGGACGGAGCCCATAGGCTGGACGATGATGGGCATGGCGGTGGTCGCCGCCATCGTGAACCTGGTGTGCCTGGAACTGATCCGGCGCCAACGCAGCGAGGATGTGAACATGAAGGCCGCCGAGACCTTCAGCTTCAACGATTTCGCCTCCAACGGCGGCATCCTGATCGCGGGTGGCCTGGTCCTGTGGCTGGATCAGTCCTGGCCGGATCTGGTCGTGGGCCTAATCGTGGCCGGCATCGCCGTGAAGGGCGGCGTCGACATCCTCCGCGACTCCCGGGCCGAAACGAGAGCGGGGGAAGAAGCCTGAGTGACGACGGCGGCTACGCCCATGATCACACGGCCGGGGCCAAAGCCCGGGTCGGTGGCGAAGTGAGCGGCCCGCGCTGATAACCATTCCTTGCCCCGTTGCGGACTAGGCTGCGCCCATGGTCCGCAGCGACGCCGCGCCGATGAAGTCCCGCCCACCGCGCATCGCCCGCGGCGGCTGGCTCGACGCGCTCCGCTTCATCGTCGGGGCGCTGATCATCCTCTACCATTTCCGCGAGGCCTCGCCGGTCCCGCTGCCCCAGCTGCATCCGGTGTTCGACCGCGGCTATCTGCTCACCGACTTCTTCATCATCGACTCCGGTTACGTCCTGGCGCGCATCTACGGCGACCGGCTCGCCGCCGGTCAGGCGTCGCTGCGCGCCTATGCGCGCCAGCGGCTGCTGCGGGTCATTCCGGCCCACCTCGTCGTCAGCCTTATCCTCGTCGTCCTCGTCGGCGGCGCGGCTCTGGCGGGGATCGCGCCCAGCAACCCGCGCTGGTTCGACTGGTCGCAGCTGCCGGCCCAGGTGCTGCTGCTCCAGGCCTGGGGCGTGCCGGGCGGGCAGGGGTGGAACGCCCCGACCTGGACGCTCTCGGCCCTGATTGCCTGCTACCTCCTGCTGCCCTGGATCTGCCGGGCCCTGTGGCGCTGGCCGCCGATCGCCGTGGTGATCGGCGCGACGCTGCTGGTCGTCGGCGCCGACCTCGCGGCCTCGCTGTGGCTCGGCGATCCGATCTACCGCCTGCCGATGCGCTACGGCGTCCTGCGCGCCTTGCCGCTGTTCCTGCTCGGGGTCGCGGCGGCCTTCTACGGTTCACGCGTCTATGTCGCATCCCGTCTGGCCGGCGCGATCGGGGTCGGCGCCGCCATCGCGCTTGTCATCCTTCAGGCCTTCGGCGCCTTCAGCCTGTTGTCGCTGGGCCTGATGACCGTGATCATCTGGGCCGCCGGGGCCGTATCGGTGCGCAGGCCGTCACGCCTGATCGAACATCTGGCCCTGATGTCGTTCTCGATGTTCCTGACCAATGAGGTCACCCGTATCGTTTGGTTCGGCCTGCTCGACGCCCTGGGCCAGGACGCCCTGTCGTCGGGGGTTCGCTGGGCGCTGTGGTCGATCGGTTTCATCGGCGCCTTCGCGGCCGCGGCGGTGTTCCGCTATGGCTTCGACCGGCCGGTGCAGAGCTGGCTCAACCCGTCGCGCGTCAGGCTGGCGGCTGCGGACAGGAACGCACCCGCGACGCCTCGGGCGTCAGGCGCCGTTGTGGCGGCCGAACACGCGGGTTGAACCATCGTTGAGGATCAGGACGGTCGTATAGGGTTCGCGCCCGGCGGCTTCCATGCCCGGCGAGCCAGCCGGCATGCCGGGGGCGCTCAGCGCCCGGGCGGCGGGGCGTTCGCTGAGCAGCCGGTCGACGTCGCCGGCCGGAACATGGCCCTCGATCGCATAGGGGCCGACGACCGCCGTGTGGCAGGAGGCCAGCCGGTCCGGAACGCCATGTTGCGCCCGGGTCGGCGCGAGATCTTCGCGCTCGACGACCTCGACGGTCCAGCCGGCCTGGCGCATGTGGGCGATCCAGCCGCCGCAGCAGCCGCACCAGGGCGTCTTGTAGGCGGTCATCCGCTTCGGCGGCGCGGCGAGGGCCGGGGCGGCGAAGGCGGCGAGGGACAGGCCGCTCAGGATGGACCGGCGGTCAAGGATGGTCGGAGAACGGTTCATGGCGGTCCTGGGTGACGATGACGCCGCGGCTTAGCCGGGCGTGTGACCTGCGTGCCCGCCGCTCTGCGGCGTTTCGGGAGCGGGCGCCGGAGCCGGGGCGGGTGCGTCCGGAGCCGGGGCCGGAGCGTTCATCTCGTCGCAGCACTCCATGGCGGCGCCGGGGGCCATGTCCTTGCAGCAGGCGCAGGCCTCCGCCGCGAGCACCGCGCCGGCGCTGAGGGCGAGGAAGGCGGCCGCCGCGGCGGCAATCTTGAGGGTCATCGCGGGTCTCCTTGAAATCGAGCCGCCTTGATCGGCCCGCGGGCGTCCGCCGTCAATGGGCGACCCCTGCGGTCAGGTGTCCACCCGTTCGACCGCGACCCAGCGTCCGCCGCGCTTCTCGACCACGAAGCGGGCGGACGTTTCCTCGAAGGCCGGCACGTCGCCGTCCCGGAACCAGATCCACGGGCGCGACCGGCTGCCCGGGCGCACGAAATAGGCGCGGCTGGAGCCGGCGTCCTGCCATTCGATGGTGACGGTCTTGCGGAGGGGCATGGCAAGAACAAAAGCAGAACACGAAGCGGGGTCAAGCCGGCTTCGCGCGCCCGCCGTCGTCATCCACAGGCGCACGCCGGGACGCCGCCCAGAAGGCTAAGGGCTCCGCCCTCGCGCGGGTCAGGGTGAAGCGGCTGCGCCGCCGGACCGGCCGGTCTCCCCGACCTTCCGCGCGGTCATGCTGTTCATTTTCATCATCGTCGTCGGCTTGTGCAGGCCGGGCGATCCCCCTCCGGCCGGTCCGCCCTGGCCCTTGCTACCCCGGTCTCGCCGACGGGCAGGGTTTCAGGCGCGCAGTTCGCGTCCCTGCAACCCATGCCCAAAGGAGGCAGACATGACTGCTCAATCCATCGAAACCGCCGCGACCGAAGCGACCGCGCCGCAGCACGGCTCGGAGATCACCGTGCCGCTCAACCGGCTCAAGGCCTCGCCGAAGAATGCGAGGAAGACGCCGCACAGCCCGGCGACCATCGAGGCCTTCGCGGCCTCCATCAAGGCCAAGGGGGTGTTGCAGCCGCCCGTGGTCGAGATCGAGCGGGACGGGGAGGGCGCGCCCACCGGAAACTACCTCGTCACCATCGGCGAAGGGCGCCGTCAGGGGCTGCGGCTGCTGGCCAAGCGCAAGGCCATCAAGCGGACCCATCCGGTGCGGGTCATCGTGGACGCCGAGAACGACGCCCACGAGATCAGCCTCGACGAAAACATGACCCGTGAGGCCATGCACCCCGCCGACCAGTTCGAGGCCTTCCAGCGGCTCGCCGCCGAGAAGGGCTACGGACCCGAAGAGATCGGCGCCCGGTTCGGAGTGTCGGCCCATGTGGTGCGCCAGCGGCTGCGGCTCGGGTCGGCGGCGCCGGAGTTGATGACGGCCTATCGGGAGGGGACGCTGGCGCTCGACCAACTGACCGCCTTCTGCGTCAGCGAGGACCGCGAGCGGCAACGGCAGGTGCTGGAGCAGATCGGGCCGCACACCCCGGCCTACGCCATCCGCCGCGCCATGACCGAGGCCAAGGTCCGCGTCGATGACCGGCGCGTCCGCTTCGTCGGCGTGGAGGCCTACGAGGCCGAGGGGGGCGGGGTGCTGCGCGACCTGTTCACCGAGGACGGCGGCGGCTGGCTGGAGGATGTGGTCCTGCTGGACCGGCTGGTCGGCGACAAGCTGACCGGACTGGCCGACGAGGCCCGCGAGCGCGAGGGCTGGAAATGGGCCGAGGCCTGTCTGGACTACCCCGACGTTTCGGCGTTCGGGCGGGTCTATCCGGTGGCGGTCGAACGGTCGGACGCGGACGTCGCCGAAATCGCGGCCCTGTCCGAGGAATACGACCGCCTCGTCTCTGAAACCGACGCGGCGGAAATGTTCCCCCCCGAGGTGGACGCCCGGCTGGAGGAGATCGACAAGGCCTTGCAGGCCTTCGGCCCGGACTTCGCCTATGCCGACGAGGCCAGGGCGCGGGCCGGGGTCGTGGTGACGCTGGGTCACGACGGCCTCGCCCGCTTCGAGCGCGGACTGGTCCGCGCCGAGGACGTGCCCGCCGATCCGCCGTCGCCGTGGCAGGAGGAAGAGGCGGCGGACGAGAGTGCGGACAATTCGCCGGGCTCGGAGGCGGAGGCCGCCGAGGACGAGGCGCCCTCGGCCTTGTCGGATCGTCTGCTGATCGACCTGACCGCCCACAAGACCATGGGTCTGCGCGACGCGGTGCAGGCCGATGTGAATGCGGCGCTGGCGACGGTGGTTCACGCGCTCGCCCTGCAGGTCTTCTATCCGGGCTACGGCGTCTGGACGCCGTTGCAGCTTCGGTTGACGACGACCGGGCTGGAGCGGCTGGCGCCGGGGGTGGAGGACGGCCCCGCCGGACGCCGGGTCAGCGACCGGTGCGAGGCGTGGGGCGCGCGCCTGCCCGAGCGCCCGGAAGACCTCTGGGGCGTGGTGGCCGCGCTGCCGCCTTCGGAGCAGTTGGACCTGATGGCCTGCTGCGCCGGGGTCGGTCTCTACGCGGTGCGCGATCCGCACGACCGGCGGCCCGGCGCCTTGGCGCAGGCCGAGACGCTGGCGACGGCTGTAGGGCTCGACATGGCCGGGACGTGGACGGCGACGGCGGCCAGTTACTTCTCGCGGGTGGCCAAGGCGCGGGTGCTGGAGGCGGTGACCGAGGCCGTCAATCCGGAGGAAGCGGGCCGGATCGCCGGGTTCAGAAAGGGCGACATGGCCGAGGCGGCGGAACGGCTAGTGGAGGGTCGGGGCTGGCTGCCGTCGGTGTTGCGGACGCAGGCTGGTGTGCCTGCGGAGGCGCAGGAGGCAGGCGAGGGTGCTGACGACGAAACCCGCACCGCGCCGAACGACGACGCCTATGCGTTCGCGGCCGAATAGCCGCAGCGCACAGATCGAGCGAAAACTCGCCGCGCGCCCTTTGGGGGCGCGCGGCTTTTTCATGGCTTGATGGCGGCTCGTGACTCTGAGCCGTCGTCGATCTGGTCTGCTTTGCGGGAGCGGGTAGCTAAGCAAATCGAGTATCGAGATCTTGGGGTGCGGACTCTGTTAATTTTGACCGCTGACGCAGGTCAGTCTGATCCTTCACCCTCCGTGAGGGCTGCCTCAGCGACCCGGTTCCAGAAGGTGCAAACCGCATCGTTGTATCGGTTCATGTCAGCCTCGCTGACGATGAACTGAGACAAGGGCTCTTTCGCGGGCATGTACCAAGGGCGCAGTCGGATGATCTCGCTATCGGGTGCCCACAGTTCCGGATGGGCTTCCCAAAGTTCGGTCAGGGAACGTCCCGGACCGTGCCTCACCGCATTAGCGACGAGGTGCAGTTCCCGGAGCGTGGCGTATTCCGGGAATGTCGAGAGGCCGCATCCCCGTAGGCGGCGGACGTGCTTGTCGACCGCTTCCGGCGACGCGCTTTTCCTGAATTTGGAGAAGTCCGTGGCACCTGATGATCCGAAGGCCTGGGTTTCGCACAACCATTCCACCACGTCGTTCTGCCACTGGCCGTTCAACGTCAGGGCGATGGCCTTGAGCAGATTGTTGCTGAGGGTGGGGATCCACCACTGACCTTCGCCACCGAGGTCCTCGTAAGCGTGACGGACCGCCTCGTGGTGACCCTTCATGCTGAAATAGAATAGTTCACCCGTCCGGTTCGCATAGCGCTGGACCGCGTGATCCAGCGTCCGGGAAATCCAGTCTTCGGGAACATCGAGACGTGCCTTCGTCATTAGCTTACGGTCACAGGTCGCGATGGATCGCTCAGGGGATGCCCAAACAGAACGCCCATTTCGTCTTGGTCGATGGGGACAAGCGCCCGGATCGTTCCGAGCTCCGCGTCGGCGCAGACGCAGACATCGGCGGTCCCGACAATGAGGAAGGCGAGCGGGCGTCGCTGCTCACGTCGCGACTTGAGCCAGGACGCCCGGTCGATCACCGAGGGGGTCGGGCGGAGTTCCGGGTGGGAATGCCATTCGCCAATATGGGTTACCAGACCGCCAGACCGTCTCCATGCTGCATCCGCAAAGGCCTGGTGACCGGCTGGAGATCGCCAGAACCGTGTCGGGGACCAACGGTCGCTGTTCTGAGGAGCGGAAGCGTCGATGACATGAAGATCGCGGCCACGATAGCTCCCCAACAGAATCCCACCGACCTCGTGTCGAAAGGCTGCGGCTTCTGCGATGGCCTTGATGCGGCTCAACACCATGTGTTCGACAAGGACGTTGCGGGGGCCGAAACTCAAGTCACCGGGCCTTGGCAGGCCGGACAAAGCGGCTCGATGGGCCAGTTTCGGTCCTTCGGAGGAGCCGTATGCTCGAGATCCAGCACCCGAGTGCGGACGCGAGGACCTGGCATGTCGGGTGCCGCCGCCCATTCAAGGGCGGCTTGAACGACAAGGGTGGCAGCGAGCATCGGCGCCGGGGCTGCATAGTTGATATGAGCGCCATCGCCGCAGGTGCCGCTCTCGACCGCCGTGGTCACGCCGGGTTTGAGGGGATTGGCTTTGAGTTCGCCGTGGTTAGGCCGCAAGCACTTTAGACAGGCATGGGCTGAGCGGGTGACCAGCACGGTCTGGGCCGCCAGACCATTGCCGTGGATGGCGGCGTGGATCACCGGGGGGAAGGGCTTGCCTAGGCGGCGGGTCGTTACGGCCAAATCGTTGAGACGAAGGCCCACAGGTGTTGAGCCAGTCGCGTCGATGACGAGGTCGTAGTCTTGGAGTCGGGCTGTGACCCCGAACACGTCGGTGGCCACGCCCTCCACCGTCAGGTCGGGATGGAGCCGTCGAACTTCGGCGGCGAGAGCGCCGGCCTTGGCGAGGCGAACCGCGGAAACCGGCAGGACATGGCGGCCAAAATTGGCGGTCGAGAACTGATCGCCGTCGATGATCAACATGGGGCGCTGAGATTGACCGGCGCCGGACCTCGCCAGCTCTAGGCAGACTCGGGAACCAATTGCGCCCGCGCCCACGACTGCGACGGCCTTTCCGATAAGGGGAGAAGGCGCGCTGAGCCGGCCGTTGACCAAGTCCGGGAGAGCGACGCTGTCGGCAAGGCCACGATCGAGGGTCATCTCGTTCTCTCCGTGAGATATGGATCGGGCGCGACGATTCTGGGGCGCTTTCGCATAGGCGATCCTGGCGAACTCGGGCCATTTGAATGACGCGGCGACGACCCCGTTCTCGGCCGCAAGGATGATGTGCCCCTTGTCCACCAAGGCAGGCGCAAATGCGTGGGCGATGGCGTCCGGCTCATCGACGAAATGCGCGATCCAAGTCTTTAGCGTGGCGAGGGTTTTGCCCGGCCCTCCGCCTCGCCGAATGTCGAAAGGGCGGTTGCCGCGCAGCACATATGCCTGCCGTACATCGTCAGGCTTGTCCCGGCTCCATCGGCTAACCCGTTCTGGTGTCGTGATCACCAAACTGTCTCGCCCGCCGACCCTGTTCCAGGTGCAGCAGCGCGCGCGACCGGAGAACCCTGCGGGGAGGTCCGTATAGAGATAGGTGTCAGGGTTCCAGTAGGAGACGAACTCCCTTTGGCGGTCGGCGAGCGTGGAAGCGTGGAGCACTTGGTCGAGCGTCTCTTTGGCGGACTCGAGCACCCTAAGGATGGCCCCTCCGGCATTGTAGGGATCATATTCCTCGACCTCTTTCTCGGCGAAGCAGAGGCTGTCATCGGCGTTCAGGTGGGCCAAAAGGCGCCTGCGGATCGCGAGGTCTTCGACATAGATCTTCGGTGGCGTCGTCATCACCGGATCAGTCACGCAGACCGCGACCGCGATGGTGGTCCTCCCCGACCGGAGGTCGCCGCGATAGCGGGTGATCCCGCGTCGGCTTTGCACATAGGCGAACCCTCGCGCCTTGAGGGCGGCGTCGAGGGCCGCCCAAGCGCGGGTCTCCAGAGGCGTCACCCGGAGGTCTGGGACCCCACCCGGGGCGATGGGCTTTGCGCTGCAACGGTGGAGCGCACCTGGCTTGCGGATGCGATGGGCGACACAAGAGCGGCGTTGTCCGGCACCCGATGACCGAAGAGCCTGCGGAAGCGCTCGACGACATTGAAGATGCTGGTCTCGTTGTTGAGAGCACCGTCCAATTCACTGGCGAGGGCGCGCGCTTTGAGTTCGAACTGGTTCTGCTCGGTTGTGGTCCAGTTGTCGTTCAGGGCCTTGTCGTCAACCACCGGGTTCCACACCACGCCCGCGATCTTGGCGGACAGGGCGCGGGCCACCACCAGCAGCCCGTCGTCGTCCCGCCCAGGCTGGGGCGGGGTATTGGCTTCGTCCAAGGCTTCAACAGCGCAGACCATCAGGACCAGAGAGCTCAAACGACAGCTGTCCCAGTGGTAGTCCCGCCACGCCTTGAGATAGCGAGTAAGCCGCTTTAGGTCGGTCCAGCTGGCATGACGCGCCGCCGCATTGACGAACCAGTCCTCGAGTTCCAGCGGGTCCGACTGCTCCCAGCCTGTAGTCCGGTGGGCGACATAGATCTCGCTCGGATCGAGCCGGATTTCGGGCGGCGGGGACGAGAACGCGGAGCCGTCCATTGCGCGATTGGCCGCCGCATGAAAGGCTTTTTCAAGTAGGGCCATCTTCACGTCAGGGATGGCGTAGATGTTGAGGTCGAGGTGCGCTTCCGCATCAATCACGACCCGGACGCAGATGCTTTTGCTTGTGTCGAGGGTCCAGCCTTGGGCGTCGCAGAGGGCGCCCAGGATGCGTTCGACGATCGCGAACAGCGTGTTCGAGGCCACGGCCGGGTTGAGCCCGACGATCGACATGGGGACATACATGCCGTCATCGAGGTCGAGTTGCTGACAGGCCTTCGCGGGCTGATTCAGCGTGCCGTACGCCCAAGATCCTTGGGTGCGGAACTTCGGGGTAAAGGACAGGGCGGCGGGGTCCGGAACCCCGTGCGCCTTGACCAGAGGGACCTCGTCCTGGGTCAGATAGGCACCGGCCACCCGCAGCCCTGCACGAAGCGCGTTGCGGACCAGCTTCTGTGCGGTCTGGAGTTTGTGCTTCTGCGCGTCGGTGATAACCAGTTCGCATCTCAGGCACGGTTGATTCGCCGCCTGATGAAGAAGCCGATGTGCATTATACCGCATGTTGTTGTCCTGAGCGCGCCCGAACCCTACATCTAGGGTTAAAGATTGTGACCGCAAGGGGGCGAAATGCATTCCGTTCTGGGTTGGAAGGCTTGGCTCACGGCAGCTTTGGCGATCTGCGTCGCGATCATTGGCGCGCGCTTGTTGGTCGGAAGCGAAATCCTCCCGTCATTGCAAAGCGGTATGAGCCTGACCTCGCTTTTAGTGACGGTTTTCGTCGCGACGCCGATCTGGCGGCTGCTGTGGCTTGTCCCCTATTTTCAACGCAAGGCTCCGCAGCTTGACGGGGAGTGGTCGGGCGTGGTCGCCTCGAATTGGTCCGTCGTCGAGCGGCTTAAGGAGGCGGCCAAACAGGCTGGCGCACCCGCTCTCGACGTGGATGACTTGGCTAGGCCCTTGCCGGACTTGGTCGAGGTTCCCGTGTCGGTGAAAATCCGGACCACCTTCGCCCGGATTTATCTCGAACTCGAAAGTGCCGACGATCGCTATCAGATATCAACCCTGAAGGCCGTTGAACTAAGGCCGGCGAACGAAGCCGGGGACGCCGTCCTCAGCTATGTCTTCGAGGGGCGGGTGTTGAACCCCAAGGCCGGCGATGTCGGCTGTTTCGACGGAGCCGCAACCCTGTCCTTGCGCTCACAGGCAAGTGGAGGTCTGGCTATGGCCGGGCCGACTTGGACTAACCGGGCTTGGAGTCGGGGCCTGAATACCGCAGGTGTCCTGCGTCTCACTCGGATCCGCGCCGACTTTTGGACGCCTCTGACATTCGGCTTGATAAAGCGCTAGCAGGTCGCCATCGCGGGGTCGGGCCGTCACCAGAACGGGCCTTTCGGCCCAGCAGAAGCGGCTTTCTGAATATCAAGCCCGGTATGGGAGCGAGGAGCGCCAGATTTCGAGCCCGTGAGACTGGAAGAAGTCGCTGGCCTCAGGGGCGGCGTCCGCAGACATGGTCGGGCCCATGCCGACGCTGACTATCGCCGACGAACCATCCTGGCGGGCGAGGGGCACATCCACATATCGCGTCGGCCCGAAACGGCCGGCGCGAAGACCCACTGGAAGCGCAGGTGTCTTTTCTCCGCCCGTCCGATTTCCACCAACGTCCTCGAGTGCGCCGTCGCCATTGCGAACTAGCATCCGCGATATCCGCACTTCGCGCTCGTCCGCGAAGCCAGGGTGTTTCATCGAAAAGAGGTCGACGCACAGGCGCCGCGCATAGTCCGAAAGCGTCGGGTGATCGTCAGGATCATCCTCTAGCTGTTGCTGGACGACGCCCAAGCCGAGACAGAGCATTCGGTCGACCAAGGCTTCGTCGTAAACCACGGTCCGGATCGCGACGCCGGCGTCGTGTTCGAGATGCCGTGCGTCCAAGCCCAGAACGCACCCGCCACCATCGCCCGCGTAGCTTCGCCACTGCCCCAGATCGTCGCGCCGAGGAGTCAATGACCCGATCATGAGGCCGGTGTTTGCGGTCAGCCCCTCAAGCTCCGACACGACGAAAATGCGGGTCGTGAGGTCCGTGTAGACCTGTCGATCCCGCATAAGGCCGATCAGTCGATCACGAGCATACGAAAACTCCGAAGCGTCGTTCAGCGCGGTATACTCGGAGAGCCGAAAGGTCCGGTTTTCAACGATCGCCCGCGCCGCCTCGATCGAGGTGTAGTGGTATACGACCGGACAGTGGTCCGAGCTGAAGTCCCAAGGCAAGGCCATGCGGAAGTTATGACCTGCCGTTGCTAAAGAGAATATGGCTGGAAGGGATTGGAAGTGTCGCTCACGCAGATCCGGATTTGACATCCGCTATAGAGCCGTCGCTCTTGGTTCGCTTGTGGCGCTCTCCGCAGTACCCAGCGCAATGAAGGCCGCTGCATTGTCGGCCTCCCGGCGGCAGGTCCTTCAAAAACAAGATCGCGCTTCGGGGAGCAGGGCGTCAAACCGCTTCGAGTTGCTGAACCCCGGACTTCCGATGCCTACTCAATCTCCAATTGGACACGGGCGGGTCTACGCTTCAGCTTGACCGTATGTATCTAACTGAAGCTCAAGCCCGCGCTCGCGCTGGCGTAGCAGAGGACGAGCCCGCTCATGTGCTGGCGTTCGCGCTCGCTCTCGACTCCGCGCTGAGCGCCCTGACAGATCGCTTCGACATTTTCCTCTCCCATTCCGTTCGGGACGCTAGTCTCGTCATGGGGGTGAAGCGGATCCTGGAGGAGGCCGGAAAGACCGTCTACGTGGACTGGATCAGCGATCCGAACCTTGACCGAAACGCAGTCACCGGCGCTACGGCAGAGAGGTTGCGGCATCGTATGAGGAAGTGCGACGCCTGCTTCTATCTCTTTTCCCGACATTCGAGGCGGTCGAGGTGGATGCCGTGGGAGCTCGGTTTTTTCGACGGCCATAACGGCAACGTCGCGATCCTTCCGCTGATCCCTCCAACGGGCGAACTCGACTTCACAGGCGAAGAGTATCTAGAGATTTATCCCAAGATAGACTTCGCAAACCTAAGCGGCAGCCCCAGCATATTCGTGAACCAAGTACGACGCACGGAGATGGGGTCGTACAAGTCCTATGATGAATGGCGGCGTGGCGCTGATAAGCTTAGACCCACGACCTAGCTACCCACCCGTCAGCCATTTCCGGAGAGGCGTTGCGGTGTTCGCTTTGTGATTTAGTACCATCCAGATGTCTTGGTCGCTGCCCTTCATCTGGCCCCAAACGATCCGGCGATAGAGGCCCAGATATTCCCATGAGGCCCAGGTCGAGTCGTGCAGATCGTCCGAGGACGGAAACAGAGCGATTTGTCCGAGGCCCTTGTAGCCGTCAGCCACTCCCAGCTCCCAAGGCACCCAGCGCGACTCCTTACTGTTCTTGCTCGTCAGAAGAACGAACCTGCTGCTCTGCTTGATGCGAGACTTCAGCAAATTGGCGGTTTCGTCCGTGGTGTAGGGAGGCATCTCCGGGTCGATTTCATCGATGTAGACCACGGCGCCGTGGTTCTGCAGGACGATCGTGGCACCCACGACAAGATCCTGGTCCTTGCTGGAGTGGGACAGGAAAGTTGAGCCGGCAGGGCTTCGCGCCGAAGCCGTGCGAAGCACGGAGGCCTGTTCGGTCAAAGTGATGTTCGCGGCGAAACCCCGAAGTTCCGCCCTTGTTACGAACCGGGTCACCTCAGTTGTCGTCCTGTGGCTTCGCCAGCCGTTGGAGTATCTCTCGAACGAGCTTCAGGAGCTTGTCGGGTGTTGTGGCCTGGTTTGACAGGACGGCTAGCTCTTCGTCGGTTGGCCTGGCCGCGCTTGCGCCCTGCGATGGGATAGCGGACCCAGTCAGATCTTGCGCGATTTGCTCGGCCGCGCCTCCGGTCGCACCGATGGGCAGTATGAAGGCCCCGGCCTCGCGCGCGACCTCGAACTCCTTCAACACGCCGTCCGCAACGATCTGAGAGCCGCCCTCGAGCTTTGCGCCGCCTAGGAAAATCACAATCCCGGCCTGTCGCGCCATCTCGGCGCGAAGCGCGGTCCATCGTTTCTGGTCCGGCTCCCTATCCGTCAGCGGTTGAGGGAAGGGTCGGACGATCAGCCGGCGGTCCAGATCCCACCCGCCGTCCTGACGGAGACGGTCGATAAAGCCCCCAATCACAGCTGGGCCGACCAGTAAGCCCGATCCGCTCACCAGATCCCGCCCGGTGTCCGCGATCAACCCGCCGACCGCCTCGGAAAGGCGATACAGATCGCCGGCGCGACCGTCGTCGCCGTCGAGCGGCCAGCTTCCACTGACCCATACCCGCATCGCGGCGACGCGGCGCTCTACCTGGCGCATCAGTTCGGGAATTTCGTCGTAATGCTCTACCTCGATTGTCCTCAGTCCGTAGCGGCGAAGGTCCTTGGCCCAGTGCTTATGCTGCGCCGTGCGGGCCCTGAACTCGTCCTCGGAAGAACAGTCCGCCAGGCTGGGCGGCTTCACGATTGCGAAGTGCTCCGGCGGCGCTTCAGTGAAGCTCTCACGAATGAGGGATAGCACGTGCCGGACATTGGGATCGGTCAGGCTGAGCCCGATGAAAAGAACGGACATGCTGCTGAGATGCGCCTGCAGCAGGGGGAGGAAGGCCCCACGCTTGGACCGATAGAGTTCGTAGTCGTCGGTCGAGATGACGATGTCGTCCATTCGGTCGACGGACCCATGCATCTTGTAGAGCCGTGCCGCGCCGGGCCGGGCGCGGAGCGAAAGGTCGGCCGCCCCGGAGACAACATCGACAGGCCGATTGATCACGGCGAAGGCGCGCTCGACCAGACGGTCGTAGTTCGTCGTCCAGATCTGCCGAACGGGGAGGCGCGCCAGCACCTCCAAGGTCGGCGGAACCGGTCGATCTTTGCCGATCTCTTGCCGGATCACGTTGCGGACGCCGGTCGCGGCACCGCTCTCGCTGATGTGCCACTGGGCCAGTGCGGCGAGGTCCTGGATGTCGCTGGAGCGGACACCGAGTTCCTCGCCGATGTCCTTAAGAAGCTCCGCCCAAGTCGGATATCCCGCGGCCTTCGAAACACCGGCGCCGACGAACACTGCGCCAACGCCTTCGTGGAGGGCAGCTGGAAAATCCTTGAGAAAGCGATTTCGGCTTGACGTAGGCATCCTACCGTCCGGCCCGCTTGGCCGCCTCTTCAATCCGAGCCGCCAACCGGGCGTGATCGGCATACTTGTAGACGGGCGCCCCGGCCCTCGTAAGAAGAGCCGGGGTAGCGCCGGCAAGATCCGTATTTCCGAGCCTATCCTTGAGCTCGTGAATCTGGATGCCCACTATCCCGTTGCCCCGCGCGATCGATTGGCTGATTTCGTAGTCGATGTACTTGCGGCCCGCTGAGGCCGCGCCGATGCAAACAACCGTAACCGACGTGTTGAGCAGCGCGTCGTCGATCATCTTCTTGATCGCCGTATCGCCCTTCTTTTTGGCTTCTTCCCAGAGCGAGGCGTCATGGAACCCGACCGCCGCGGTGCCCACGATCTCGCCGATGTTGCGAATCTGATTCACACGCCAGATGTCGCGTTGATAGTGAAAACTGAAGAACACCCGACGTGCCATGTTTCCCTCCACGGGTCTGAATCGCCCCTTGCTAACGCTTGGGTTGCGCTCGGCGGTCCTCCGAGTCAACGGCTACGGTTGTCGGATATTCCCGCCACTACGGGTTCGCGATCGGACAGCCAGCCATACGATGTATGTTGGTCCGCCGCCGCGTGCGGACAACTTCGATTTTGTCGAAACATCTAGTTCTCGGCGGCGGACTGATGTCCGCTCTTTGGCGCTTCACCGCAGTCTTATCTGTCCGTAGCCCCAGGGAGGAGGCGATGGTCATCCGCGGGATATCCGGAGGCGTCGCCATTCGGAACCCCGTCGCGGCGCTTGGGTTGGACTCCGATCAACCAAGGAGCCCTCCGATGCAAATCCAACCAATGATCAGCACCCATCCCGACGTGCGCGGAAGCGTCAACGACAGTCTCGTTCGCGCGATCGAAGCGGCTTACGGCTGCGCCGCGGTGTGCCACATCTGCGCCGATGCCTGCCTGGCCGAGGATATGGTGAAGGATCTCACCCAGTGCATCCGCCTCAATCTTGATTGCGCCGACGTCTGCCTGGCCACGGCCGGCCTCGCCGCGCGTCGCGCCGGCAGCCACGAGACACTGATCCAGCGCATGCTCGAGACTTGCGCCGAGGCCTGCGCGGATTGCGCTGTCGAATGTGAGAAACACGCCGAGATGCACGAGCATTGCCGCATCTGCGCCGAGGAATGCCGCCGCTGCGAAAACGCTTGCCGCGAGGCTGCCTCCTCGATCACACCGTCACGCCATTGAGGCCGATCGCCGTCAACGGCACTCGACCGTCAGATGCCCGAGCTCGTGGACCGGCCTCAGCCGGTCGCGAACGGTCGCGACATCCACAGCCCCGGTCACGCTGACGATAGCCGAGTGCGCGTCCGGCCCGATGCGCCAGACGTGCAGATCGGTGATCCGGGCGTCGCCCGGCCCCTCGACGAATTCGCGGACCTCGGCCTCGATGGCGGTGTCCGTTGTGTCGAGCAGCACCGCGGCGGTGTCGCGCATCAGGGACCACGACCACCGGGCGATGACGATCGCGCCGACGATGCCCATCAGCGGGTCTAGCCAGACCCATCCCATATAGCGGCCCGCAAGCAGGGCGATGATCGCCAGCACCGAGGTCAGGGCGTCGGCCAGCACATGGATGTAGGCGGCGCGCAGGTTGTTGTCGCGATGGCCGCCATGACCGTGCTGGTGATCATGGTCGTCGTGATGATCGTGGTCGTGGTGATGGCCATGCCCGTGGCCATGACGACCGTGGTGGTGCCCCCCGCCGGACAGAAGGACGGCGCTGACCAGATTGACCACGAGACCCAGGATGGCGACCAGCGTCGCCTGGCCGAAGGCGACCGAGCGCGGATCGATCAGGCGGCCGATGGACTCTCCCGCGATCCCGAGCGCCACGATGCCCAGAACCAGCGCCGAGGCGAACCCCGCCAGGTCCCCGACCTTGCCGGTCCCGAAGCTGAAGCGCCGGTTGGCGGCATGCCGCTTGGCGTAGGCGTAGGCGCCGGCCGCAACGGCCAGGGCGCCGGCGTGGGTCGCCATGTGAAAGCCGTCGGCCAGCAGGGCCATCGAGCCGTAGACCAGGCCGGCGATGATCTCCCCGACCATCATGACGGCCGTCAGGCCGACCACCCACAGCGTTCGCCGTGCGCTGTCGTCGTGCGAACGGCTGAGGAAATAGTGGTCGTGGGTCAGATAGTCGGTCTCGGACGCGGACATGGCGCGGGCCTTACTTTGAATAGCGGCGAATGATGGCGATCAACTCGTCGGCGCCGCCCTGCCGGGCGTCCTCGCTCAGATCGGGATGAGCGACGTGGTGGCGCAGATGGTCTTCAATCAACTCTTCCAGAAGCCCGCCCATGGCGCCCCGCGCGGCCGCGACCTGCTGCAGGATTTGCGAACACCCGGCTTCAGACTCGATGGCGCGCTCTATTGCGCTGAGCTGACCCGAGATCCTCCGGACCCGCGCGACGAGCTTCTTCTTGTTCGTGGAGGTATGCGCCATGGATACTCCCCTATAGTATCTTGCACCGGCGCGCGACACCTCCTATGAGGCCGCTTCCTGTTGGGGAGTAGCTTCCGGCGTCTGATCGCCGGGGTCGGATCAACACACTCGCGTTTCGGCGCGCGGTCCGACCAGCGGAACCGCCGCCTAGCGAGACCAGCGCGTCCCACCGCCGCACCGGCCGGGGAGGGAAGCGCTGTTCGTTGCCGGGTGGATGCTCGTCATGACTCCTGTCGCCATCGCCGTTCTGTCTCTCAGCATGTCTACCGACGCCTTCGCCGCCGCCGTTGGGCGTGGTGCTTTGCATCGACCGAACCTGGCCGGCGCCGTGAAGGCAGGCCTGGTATTCGGGTGTATCGAGGCCATCACCCCGGTGATTGGCTGGGGGCTCGGCATGGTCGCTGCAGGCCTCGTCGAACGCGTGGATCATTGGATCGCCTTCGGCCTCCTCGCCGCTGTTGGCGGCAAGATGATCTGGGAAGCGACCCGTCCCCTGGCTGAGGATGCCCCACGCCGGTCCGGACCTTGGGCGCTGATCGCCATGGCGGTCGGGACCAGCATCGACGCGGCGGCTGTTGGCGTCGGCCTGGCCTTCATCGGAGCCAATATCTGGGTTATCGCGGCCTCAATCGGCGTCACGACCTTCCTGCTGACCACGATCGGCATGCTGATTGGCCGGGCCGTCGGCCAGCGTTTTGGCAAGATCGCCGAGCTTCTGGGAGGGCTCGCGCTTGTCGCGCTCGGTCTGATGATCCTGCTTGAGCACCTCGGCGTCATCGGCGCGTGATTGCCAGGACCCTACCGGCTCGACAGGGTGCGCAGGTCATCACCTATGCGATCGATCCGAGTTCTGCGATCACCGGACACCGAACCCGCCCGCCTTCGCTGCAGTCCGCGACGGCCTGCTTAAGCACCGTCCGGAGCCGCTCCAGATCCGCGATTTTGGCGTCCACGCTGGCGATGTGGTCCTGGGCCATGTCGCGGACTTCGCAGCAGGCCTGGACGCCCGGCTCACTCAACGCGATCAGCCGCCGAATGGCGTCGATGCCGAATCCCAGTTCGCGGGACCGGCGGATGAAGCGCAGGCGTTGGGCGTGTTCCGGCTCATAGCTCCTGTGTCCGCCCTCGGTGCGGGCCGGGGCGGGCATCAGGCCGATCCGCTCGTAGTAGCGCACCGTTTCCAAGTTCACCCCGGCGCTCTCTGCGAGGCGCCCGATCGTCAAACTTCGTGCGGACATGGCTCTTGATCCCGTAGCGGCTACGGGTTGTAGCCTGTAGCAGAAATCGAACGGGAGGCCCCATGGCCATCGATCAAGACCGGCCCAACATTCCTGAGGTCGCCGTCAGCGCCTCGGCCGCCATCGGCGGTGTGGCCTCGGTGTTCGCCTGGGCCGCGTGCTGTGTACTGCCTCTGGCTCTCTCGGTGGCGGGCGTGTCCTTCGCCGGCGCCGCGGTCATCGCGGGCGCGCGAACCTGGCTGACGCTTCTGGCCGCCGTCATCTTGGCCGCCGGCTGGCTGCTGCATTGGCGTCGCCTGCGGATGTGTCGGAAGGACGCATCCTGCCGCCGGCCCTCGCGTCTGGCGTTCTGGCTGCTGGTGATCGCCAGCCTGCTGATCGTCCTGTCCCTGGCCTGGCAGCCCTACATCGAACCATGGGCCATGCCGCGACTGGCGGCCATGCGATGAGCCCCGCCATCGTTCTGGAATCGACGCTGACCTGCCCGCACTGCGGTCACGTCGCGACCGAGACCATGCCCACCGACGCCTGCATCTGGTTTTACGATTGCCTCGGTTGCGGCGTGAAGCTGAAGCCTCAACCCGGCGATTGCTGCGTGTTCTGCTCCTATGCCGACGTGCCGTGTCCGCCGATCCAGGTGGATGGAAAGGGCTGTTGCGGCTAGGCTTAGGCGGCACTGCTGCATTCCGGAGTTCGCCGTGACCGATCACGCCACGCCCAACCTGCCGTCGCGGGATTTCGAAGCTACGTCCCAGTTCTACACTCGACTGGGCTTCCAGCAGGGCTGGCGCGACGAAGGGTGGATGATCCTGAAACGGGGCGGGCTGACGCTTGAGTTCTTCCCGCACCCGGAACTTGATCCGCTGACCAGCAACTTCAGCTGTTGCCTGCGGCTTGACGATCTCGACGCGTTCTACGCCGTGTGCCTTGGCACCGGACTGCCGGAGACGTGCTGGGGCCAACCCCGATTGCACGCGCCCAAGATCGAGGAGTCGGGCATGCGGATCGGCGCGCTCATCGACCCGGACGGAACCCTGATCCGCCTGATCCAGAACTGAGGCTTCGCGCCTTGCCCCGATGCACGCGTTGCGCGAGACTCGCGTCATGAAGACTTCGATCGATCATCTGCCGCCGCGCAAGCAGGTGGAACTGCGCCGGGTGGTCGAGGTGATCCGCGAGTCGTTCGCCGAAACCGTCTCGACCCGTCAGGCCGAGCGGCTGAAGAACGGCAAGATCCTCAAGATCATCCTCTACGGATCGTATGCGCGCGGCGATTGGGTCCATGATCCGGTCGGACGCTACTTCTCGGATTTCGATCTGTTGATCGTTGTCGATCATGAGGATCTGACCGACGGCGAGTTCTGGCATGACGCCGAGAACAAGCTGATGCCGGGCGAGACCCTGATCCGCACGCCGGTGAGCCTTATCGTGCACAGTCTGGAAGACGTGAACGAGCAGTTGGACCGCGGGCGATACTTCTGGGCCGACATCGTGCGTGAGGGCATCGTTCTCTTCGACACGCCCGGCGCCAAGCTGCGCAAGCCGGCTGACCTGAAAGCTCAGGTTGCCCTTAAGGAAGCGGAGGAGTTCTTCGGAGATTGGACGCAGAGTTCGGCCAGCTTTGCTCGTGGCGCGAAATTCTATATGGGCGAGGGCGCTGATCCTAAGCTCGCCGCGTTCAACCTTCATCAATCGGCTGAACACCTCTACCACTGCGTTTTGCTGGTTGTGACGCTCTACAGCGGCAAGGCGCACAACCTCGCCTTCCTGCGCAAGAAGTGCGAGGCGATCGACGCCCGCCTGGCCGAGGCCTGGCCGCGCGAGACCAAGTTCGAGCGCCGCTGCTTCGAGCTGCTGCGCGAGGCCTATGTGAAGGCTCGTTACTCCAAGCACTACAAGATCAGCGTCGAGGAACTGACCTGGTTGACCCAGCGGGTTGAGGTGCTGCGCGCGCTGGCGACGACTGTGTGCGAGGAACGGCTGGCCCATCTGCGCGAAGCGGCGAGCGATGACCCTTCCGCGTGATTTGATCCCGCCCAGCATGCGCGCGACGCTGGACGCCGCAAGACGGATGGCCGATCCCTTTGAGGACGTCCGCCGACAGCACGATATGCTGCGGGCCAGCGGCGTGCTCGGCATCGCCGAGCGCATGAAGCTGGAGACCCCGCTGGCCTTGGCCGCGATGGGTCGTAACCCGTTCATGGACCGGATGCAGGGCGTCGGCGCCCTGATGAGGGCTCAGACCGACGCGGACCGCGTCTATCGCGCCGCGTTTCCGAATGGCCTGATCGAGCAGGCCGAGCGGATCGCGCAACTGTCCGCCGGCTTCGCCTTGCCGGATGGTCTCGAGCGCTTCAGGACGCCGACGGACAGTTTCGTCGATCGCATCCTCCGACTGTCGGACAGTGGTCTTGGCGCGAGCGCCCTGGCGATCGGGCGACCCGCCCAGATCGAGGCCTTCGCGCGGGCCTCGGCGATGGCCGACATGTTCGCCGAGAGCGACCGGCTGACGCGGGGAGTGCGAGAGGCGGTCGGCGCCTTCTCCATCACGGAGATGCCGCAGTTCGCCAATCTGGCCGGTTATCGCAGTTTCCTCGACGCGGCGGGACTGCGGCTTGCGCACTGGCCGAGACGGCGTCTCCTGACGATGGCGGAGAAGCGCCGTCGCCTGAAGGCCCGCCTTCAGGCCAACTCGGCCCCGCCGCATGTGAAGCGCGCCAAGACTCTGGTTCACCGCTACGAACTGACCTTGAGGGAAATTCTAGATGCCGTGATGGCCGAGACCTACGGTGAGGACTGGGCGGACGAGCGCCTGCCGCTGTGCGACTGCAAGGATTTGCTGGGGAAGTGGAAGAAGCGGGGAGGCGAGGTTTTCGACCATGCCGACTACACCCACTACGCGCGGATCATGAGCCATCCGGAGCATTTCCAGGCGATCTTCGAGGCTGGTTTCGACGACCCAGAGGCGGTGTTCGATCTTCTGAAGCAGGCTGGGAAGCTGCGCGCGGCGTCGCACCATGCGCACCTGTTCACGCCCGAAGATCTGAAGGCGCTCCGCCTGACCTGGAACCAGATCGAAACAGGCTTGATCGCGCTCACTCCGGATTTCGAACTCGAGTGGACGGGTTAAAAGGCGACGAGGTCGGAATCGCCGTCCTCTTAGTGGAGCACTTCCCCGCCGACCGGATCGACCTGACGCAACTGGCCGGCCGCGTCCTGGACAAAGACTTCCACTTGCTCGCCCTTGTCGATCAGCGTCGTCGCCTTCACGAGCGCGGACTCTATGGCGTCGACGCTGAAGTCGAAATGCCCTGAGGGTCGGCCATCGCGAAGCACCCGCCAGTCGCCGTCGCCCCGGATCACCGTGAACTGGATGGTGTCGGACTGCCTCTCCAAGGGATCCCTCCTTCGCTCCAATCCGCGATGCGGATGGCGCCATGAACCTACCGCGACACCGCTTGAGCGTCATAGCATGTAGCCCACATCCGATGCGCCCGTCGGATAGGCGAACATCGTGGTCTTGAGGTCATCCGCAGTCAGTCCATGGCGGATCGCCAAAGCGAAAATATTGATGACCTCGTCCACGTTCGGGCCCACGAGGTGGGCGCCCAACACCCGTTCCGTCCCTTCCTCGACCAAGACCTTGAAGCCGAAGGTGGGTTCGGCCGCTGCGCGTGCTGTGAACCAGTCGGAGGCCTTCTGATTTTTGACTCGGTAGAGCAGACCCTGATCCTTAGCCTCCCTCTCCGTCAGCCCGACCGCCGCGATAGGCGGGATTGTGAAGGCCACGCTCGGGACGCCGCGATAGTTCGGCCTTTCGGAGTTACCGTTCAAAATGTTGGCCGCCACGACCTTGGCGTCGTGGCTGGACACGGGGGTCAGCGGCGGACCGACCTGGGCTGCGTCGCCCGCGGCATAGACGGCTGGATTGGAAACGCTCTGCAGAAATTCGTTGAGCTTCAGGCGGCCTCCTTCATGCTCGACCCCGGCGGCGTCAAGGCCGAGATCGTCGATCGCAGGTCCTCGTCCGGCGGCGTGAATGACCAGATCAGCATGGACATCGACGGCTTTCCCCTTCGTCTGGGCGTGAACCCGAAAGCCTGCGCGCGTCTGCTCGACCGCCTGGACTGTCGTTTCGAGGCGCACGTCAACGCCGAGTTGGCGAAAGCTTTCCATGAGCCAACCGACCACGTCCGGGTCGAACTGGGGAAGCAATCGCTCGCCACGCTGGAGGATTACGACTTCGGCGCCAGCCCGCGCGGCGATGTGGGAGAACTCGGCCGCGATATAGCCTCCGCCGACCAGCACAATGCGCTTTGGCATGTCACCCAGCTCGAGGAAGCCCTCGTTGGTGACCAGATGCTCTTCCCCCGGGATGCCGAGTTTCCTGGGTTCGGCTCCGGCGGCGATGAGCAGGTTCGAAAACTCCAGCGTTTCCTCGCCCACCTCAAGGCTGTTGCGGCCGGTGAGGCGCGCCCGTCCATGAAAAGTGTCGATGCCTCTTTCAGAGTACCGCTCTTGGTGCTTTTGGGGAACGGGATCGGTGAAACCCCGCTTGAAGGCCATGAGGTCGGCCCAAGCAATTCGGGCGTCGCCGGCGACACCCCTGCCTCGCATCCGCCATGTATGATCGACGGCGTTGGCCCCGCTGATCAGCATTTTTTTTGGATCGCAGCCCCGGAGCGCGCACGTGCCTCCAAAGGGACGAAAATCGACAACCGCGACGCTGCGACCAGCAGCGCGAACCCGCATGGCTCCGACCATGGCGGCGGTCCCGGTCCCGATCACCACAAGATCATAATGTTTGGTCATCGATGTATGCTCCGCGCTCGCTCTGTAGCGGCTACCTTGGGACGGACGAGGCGGTACAGTGCCTCGGTCACCACCGCGTTGACGGCGCCAAAGAGAAGGTGCCCGGCGACCCCTCTAGCCTGGGTGAGCAGGGGGTTGTCTCGATTGGGAGCACTGTAGCCGAACACAGGCGTCAGACCTTCGTCGATCATCAAGAGCATGGTCGCTCCAGCACTTCCTCTTCCCGTACTTTCGGCGGCTTGATCTGGTAGAGCGCCGTCTGCGCCCTCTCGGTTACCCTCGTGGCCACGAGACCGGCGATGACGCCGAGGGCTGTCTCCGCAGCCAGCGATTTTGATGGAGTTGCGCATTGTTCTGACTCCCGATGAGCACGCTCCGGCCGCCTCATCCGGCTGGCTTACGACACCGCGACTGTCCCTCGAACGGAACGCTCGGAAGGGGAACGAAGCTGGAGTTGCTTCAGGTTCCCTTCATAGCAGGAGACACCTCAGATTCATGCCAGGCGTGGCCGCGCCCGTCGCCATGCCGCGCGTCAGCTGCGACGACGCGGAAGCGGTGAATCCTGGGCACGTCTTTGGTGGCGGAGCGGATGCACCGGCATTGGCGGCACGATCCCTACGAGCGCCGCGATTGGCCGCATGGTTCAAGCGGCGGTGACCAGCCGTCTCTCCTGCGACGCGCCAAGCCTTGCGCGGCCTCTCAATGGCCTGATCTGACCGAAGCCCGTCCGGCTTCCGCAACCGTTCGCGCGACTTTCTTCCCCGGCCTGACGGCCTTCCTCGCGAGGCAAGAAAGTCGCGCTCCCGGTCCTCCGCTGCGCTGCGGGGCTCCCTGTGCTCGCCTGCGGGCCGCCCGGCCTCCGGTCCGCCGATCGCCATCGAGGCCGCGGCAGGCGTGGCCCGAGATCAGCAAGGAGAGACTTCCATGGCCACCATCGGTTCCTTCACCCAGCAAGCGGACGGCAGCTACAGCGGTTCGATCAAGACCCTGACCCTCAACGTCAAGGCGGCCCAACTCCGGGCCAATGACAAGACCGACGACAAGGCTCCTGATTTCCGCATCTTCTCCGGCCAGACCGAGTTCGGCGCGGCCTGGAAGAAAACGAGCCAGCAGAACCGCGACTACCTGTCGGTCAAGCTCGACGATCCCAGCTTCCCGGCCCCGATCTACGCCTCGCTGGTCGAGATCGATGGCGGACACAGCCTGATCTGGTCCCGCTGAGCGAGCCGCGGCGGCGCTGACGACAGCGCCGCCGCCCCTTCTTCAAATCCCGTCTTGAGGAGGCCGCCATGTCGCGCCCCAACGAACCCTCACGTCCCGACCTCTACACCCGCATCACCCACCAGATCGTCGCCCAGCTCGAAGCCGGCGTCCGGCCCTGGAGCCAGCCCTGGGCCGCATCCGAAAGCGTCAGCCGACCCCTCCGGCACGACGGCACGCCTTACCGCGGCGTCAACGTCGTCCTGCTGTGGGGCGAGGCCGCCGCCCGAGGCTTTCAGTCCTCCACCTGGATGACCTTCCGGCAGGCGCTGGCCCTGGGCGCTCATGTCCGCAAGGGCGAAAAGGGTTCCACCGTCGTCTACGCCGACCAGCTGGTCCGCATCGACGATGACGACGCCGGGGAGGAGACGACCCGACGCATTCCGTTCCTGAAGGCCTACACGGTCTTCAACGTCGAACAGATCGAGGGTCTCCCGGCCTCGTCCGCCCCGGCGCCCGCGCCGGTCCTGAACCTCGGTCAACGGATCGCCCGGGCCGAGACGTTCTTCGCCGCGACGGGCGCCGACGTCCGTCATGGCGGCGGCTGCGCCTTCTATGCGCCGGGACCGGACTTCGTGCAGATGCCGGTGTTCGAAAGCTTCCGCGATCCGGAAGCCTACTACGCGACGCTGGGCCACGAGCTGACGCACTGGACCAGGCACCCCGCTCGGCTCGACCGCGACTTCGGACGCCGCCGGCATGGAGACGCCGGCTACGCCCGGGAAGAACTGGTGGCCGAAATCGGCGCCGCCTTCCTCTGCGCCGACCTGGGGCTGGCTCTCGAGCCGCGCGAGGATCACGCCGCCTATGTCGCCTCATGGCTCGAGGTGCTGCGCGACGACAAGCGATTCATCTTCTCGGCCGCCGCCCACGCCCAGCGCGCCGTGAACTTTCTTCATGCGGCCGGCGAGGGCGGCTGACGCCGGGGACGTAAAAGATGCAGGGGCGCGCGCCGGTCATGGCTGGCGCGCGCGTCACCTGCGCTGTAACCTTGGGGTCTTGCTGGACGTATTGAGCTTGATGATCGGACGTCGAACAACTGCGGCCTGGGCGCCGGCCATTCTGGCCGTGTTCGCCCTGCTGTTCGCGTCGAGCCCGGTCACGGCCTGGGAGACTCCGGCCGCGGCCATGTCGATGCCGATGGCGCCCGCCGACGGCTCCAGTCCGGATGCCCCCTGCGATCCCGTGAAGATGAGCTGCGCTCGGCTGTGCGCCGTGCTCTGCCATGGCCTGGTTCCGACGCCCGCCGCGGCCGTCCCGGTAGCGGCCTCCGCCGATGTGCACGATCGTTTACCGGCCGACGCCCTCGCGGGGGTGGAGCCGGAAGCGGAGGACCCGCCCCCTCGAACCTGATCTCCACCGACGATCCTTTTCTCAGAAAACCGATCCATGGAGATCAACAATGAAACGTGCTTTTTCGCTCGCGGCCCTCGTGCTGCTGACCTCGGCCTCGGCTGCCTTCGCGGCCGCGCCCGACTCGGTGGTCAAGGCCGCCGCCTCCTGCTGCGAGCTTCTCGCGGCCTGCTGTAACGGCGGACCCTGCTGCTGATCCGCTGACGGAGGACGCCCGCGCGAAAGCGCGGGCGTCTGCCTCCGAGGCCGCTTCCCTCCTCATGATCCGTCCGGCTGGGGCGTCCGACAGGACGGCGGGCGAGCGGCCGTGCAGCGGTCGCCGAGGGGAGGACGTGCAGCACCGGAGGCCTACGGGGCGAGGGGGGTGACGGTCTAGGGCAGGATAGGCTTTGCGCCGGCATTGTCAGACACATCACCTCGCCCATGGACCGCCTCACTGTACGCCTGCCAGCTGATCTGATCCGACGGTTCGACGCCGCGGCGGCCGGGCGGGGTGGTCGGTCGCGTCTCCTGCGCCGTCTCATCGAGGGCGCTGCACAGGCCGCCCTTCCAGAGGTCGCCGCACCGTCCGTGGATCGGCTCGACGCCAAACTGTCTCTTCGGCTGACCTCTGACGACATGGCGCTGCTGGAGCTCGAGGCGGCTCGCACGGGCCTGTCCCGCACCCAATGGACGGTCGCCTTGATCCGACGGCGCCTCCACGAGCGGCCTCAGCTTTCGCCGTCCGAAGCCATCGCCTTCATAGGCATCCAGCGCGAGTTGCGGCGCATCGGCGTCAACGTGAACCAGATCGCCAGGGCGATGAACACCGCCGTCCTCGAGGGCAAGGTGCTCGATCTGGAGGTCGCTCAACTCGCCGATTTTGCAGTCGAGATCCGCGCTCATCTCGGTGGGGTCCACGACGCCTTCAAGGGCAACCTCCACTATTGGTCGGACCGCTGATGGCGGACTTCGTCCAGGTTCGGGGGTTCGAGGAAGCGGTGCGTCCACCGGTCCGGCAAAGGCGCGCGCGCCTGACCGATCCGCCAGGGCAGATCGCACGCTCCCGCCCCGACATGAGCCCCCATGCCCGGCTCGATCGGATCGCCCGACGCGTGCCAGAAGTGATGGTCAAGATCACGGGGCGGACCCGCGACGGCGGTCATCTCCAAAACCATCTCGCCTATATCGGGCGGAACGGAAAACTTCCGCTTGAGGGGCCGGACGGCGAGCGGCTTCAGTCCCGGGCCGAGGTCGGGAGGCTCGTCGGAGATTGGATGGCGGAGGTCGAGGCGGATCCACGTCGCCGCAAGGATAGCGCGGTCAGCCTGTCCATCGTGCTCAGCATGCCGCCGGGCACGGACGCGTTCCGCATGCACGATGCGTCGCGGGCCTTCGCCGGCCAGACGTTCGGCGACAGCCATCCCTATGTCTTCGCCTTCCACACCGATGAGCGACATCCCCATGTCCATCTGACGGTTCGGACCCTTGGCCACGACGGACACAAGCTCAACCCGCGCAAGGCCGATCTCGAACAGTGGCGGCAGGCCTTTGCGGCGGCTCTGCGGGATCGCGGGCTGGAGGCTGAGGCGACGCCGAGGCGGACGCGCGGCATCGTGCGCAAGGCGGAGCTGGGCGTTCTCCGGAGAATTCGGTCTCGCTTCAGCCAAGGCCAAGGCGAACCGCCCAATGTCGACGTGGCGGCTGCGCGGGAGGCGCTCGACAAAGCCAGAAAGACGCCGTGGGTCGAGGCGGGGCGCGCGCGACAGGCGGATGTCCGCCGCTATTTCGCTGCCCAGGCCTTGGCCTTGTCTCGTTCGGAACGAGACGAGGATCGTGAATTGGGTGCGGCGCTTGCGGCGTTCGTGAAAGACATGCCGCGGGTTCGGACCCGCGGTGAGGTGATTTCTGAGAAGATTGACCTGCGTCAGCAGCTTGAGGAGGACGGCAAGCGGATCGGTGAACGATTGAGGCAGCGCTGAAGTAAGGTCCCCCGGCGTTTCCGAGCCGTGAACGCAACACGGATCCCGGCGGCATCTCGTCCGAACTAGGGAGCATCCACACCGTTTAATTCTTCCTGCGGTGGCGCGCGCACCTTTGACCGCTGCTGACTCTCAGCGGACGTTAGAGCGGTCCGCTCACCGACAGCGCATTGGTTGGGCGCGAAACTGAGGTGGTGGCCCCACCTTCAGGGAGGTGAACCGGACCTAGTGCGAGAGCAGCAGAGGCACCTTGGGGTCGTGCAGCATATGCTCCGTCGCCCCGCCTAGAATGAACTCTCTGGCGCGGGATCGGCCATAGGCGCCCATGACGAAGAGGTCCGGGCGACTCGTGGCGAGATACGTCTCGAACACCTGCCCTATGCGCCGGCCGTCCGCATCGATCTCGTCGACAACGGCGTTGACGCCGTGGGCCGCGAGATGACGCACCACGTCTTTGCCCAGGCCAGCGCGGGCGGAAGACTTCTCGTTGGTCACGGTAAGCACCCGAACTTCGCGGGCCATCCGCAGGAAAGGCAAGGCGTCCGCCATGGCGCGAGCCGCTGTGCGGCTGCCGTCCCAGGCAATCACAATAGAGCCAAGGCCGGCGAGAGGGAGATCGGCGACCCCCGGGCGGTAGGTCAAAACGGGACGGCCAGATCCGAAGGCGACCGCCTCGACGATGGAGCGCTGCCCGTCGGCGTGATCGGCCACCGGCACGATACAGAGGTCCCGCGTGCGCGCCCGTTCGGCGACATAGGCCCCGACCGCGTAGAGATCCGCCTTGCCGTGGATCACCTCACCCAGGACGCCTGCCTCCCCGGCTTTGGAGGTGAAGTTCTCGAGCGCCGCAGTGCAGAACTGTCGGCTCTTCCGCTCCTCTTCGACGGCCATGTGGCTGAGCCCGATCAAGTGGTCGGCCAGCCAGTTCTTGGGAGCCTGAATATCGACCTCAATCGCCAAGGCCGACAGCACGCCGCCCGCGGCGGCGGTGAATCGCACAGCCTGGTCGATCGCCTCCGGCGGCGTCGCTTCCGGATAGGTGTCGATCTGAAGGAGGATATCGAGCATTGGCATTTCTGGTCCTTAGGACAAGAGAGTTCGGTGGCACACCGAATCGCTTGTGACTTTGATTTCGCTCAAGCGCCGCCGGGGACGCCCGAACTGCGGCGGGTGTCGTCTGGGCTCGGTCAGTCAAAAATATCGAAGATGTCGCGGCGCTTCTTCCTGCGGTAGCCCTCGTCGCGGCCGTAGTCGTCATCACGATCCCGGCGGAAGCTCCGATCAGACGGCGGCTCGGTGTAAGGGATCGGCCCGGGCGATGGACCGCCCGGGCCGCCGCCGGCCTCGATCAGCTTTTCCAGCTCGCCGCGATCGAGCCAGACGCCCCGACAGACCGGGCACATGTCGAACTCGACTCCGCTGCGGTTGACCGTCGTCATTGAGGCATTGTCGTTGGGACAGAGCAGAAGGGGCATTCGGATCTCCAGAGGCGAGTGAAGGCTCAGCGACGCTGGCCGAGGAAGACGAGCAGGAACTGGAACAGGTTGATGAAATCGAGATACAGGCTCAGCGCGCCGAAGCTTGTGGCCGAGCCCATGGCGACCCGGTCGCCGCCAAGCTGGTGGTAGGTCAGCTTCAGACGCTGGGTGTCATGGGCGGTCAGGCCCGCGAAGATCAGAACGCCGATGCCGCTGATGGCCAGCATCAGTGTCGAGGATTGCAGGAACAGGTTGACCAGGCTCGCGATGATGAGACCGATCACGCCCATGATCAGGAAGGTCCCGATCCCGCTCAGGTCCCGCCGGGTCGTGTATCCGTAGAGGCTGAGCGCGCCGAAGGCTGAGGCCGTGACCAGAAACGTCGAGGCCAGGCTCTCGCCCGTGTAGCGGAGCGCCGTCGCGCCGAGCGAAGCGCCGATCAGCGCCACGACGGACCAGTAGAGCAGGCTCGCCATCCGGGGCGAGGCGCTGCGCACCAGGAAGGCGGAGCCGAGCAGGACAACCAGCGGCGCGAAGGCCAGCCCCATGCCCAGCGGCGTATAGCCGGTCAGACGCCCGTCTGCGACGACGAACAGGATGTCGCGGACGGGCTCCACCGAAGCGGTCGCCCAGGCCAAACCCGCGGAAACCACGAGGCCGAGACCCATCTTGTTGTAGACGCCGAGCATGAAGGCTCGCAGTCCGGCGTCGACCGACATGTCGGGTCGGACAGCGGGACGATCACGGAAGGTAGTTTGGAACTTGCTCATTTGTGATTGGGGTCTCGGGCTCAGGATGAAGGGTCGACGGGAAAAAGGGAGCGGCCGCAGGTCAGCGGGCGCGCCGTGACCTGGCGCGGGCAGACCGCATGGCCCTGACCAGCGACGAGAACGCGGTCATCAAGCCCAGCGCCACGATGGTGCCGTATCGTCTGAGCCGCCGGTTGGATGTTGCCGCCATTGAGCCTCTCCTTTTTGAAAGGGTGCGCTCTTTGCCGGGCCTGGGGATTCTGGATGGACTAGACCCCGGCATCGAGCGCACCCGATGCGGTCCGACATCACGATCACCATGATCGTCAGAGGGGCCCGGGCCGCTCAATCACACTGACAGCCTTCCTCTCGGCGGGCCAATGAGTTGTGCTCATGCGGCCAATAATAACCGTCAATAGACCCCGCCTAGACGGTCGTCAGTTCGCCTGAGGCGATGTTGAACTTCCAGGCCCACAGCGTCAGGTGTCCGGACTTTTCGGCCTCCCGAATCCACGGGAACGTCCTCAGGTTGGTCAGCGACTGTCGGAGCACGGCGTCCTCGATCGCCGCCTCGAACGCTTCGCCGGAGCCCTGCTCGGGCATGGGCCACATCACCGGCTCGGCGATGTCCACCCATGGGCCGAGAAAATCGGGGGCGTTTCGCAGGGGGCCATGGATCATGGCGTGAATGCCATCGCATTGCGCATGCCCCAGCACGACGATGCGTCGGACCCTGAGGATTTTCACCGAATACTCAAGCGCCGCGCTGGTCCCGTGACACCCGCCATCGGGCGCATACTCCGGGACCAGCCCCGCGACATTGCGGACGACGAACAACTCGCCCGGCTCGGCGTCGAAGATCGTCTGCGGATCGATCCGGGAGTCGGAACAGGCGATCACGGCCGTGGCCGGCTGCTGACGCCGCCGGGCGAGCCTCGCATACCGTTGCGCCTGGTCCGGCCAGACGGAGGTGCGAAAGCGCCGGTAGCCCGCCATCAACGGATCGTCGGGGCCCGGCGTCATGGCGCCGCTGCGTCGGGCGGGGTCGAACGGGTGCGCCACACCGACCATAGAATGCCCGCCGCGAGGATGGCGAAGGTGATGCCGAGCGAGAGGCCTGCCGGAAACTTCTCCCAGCCCAGCAAGTCGGAGATGAAGATCTTCGAGCCGATGAAGATGAGCAGGAGCGCAAGGGCGTATTTGAGATAGGCGAACCGAGGCAGGATGGCTGCCAGCGCGAAATACAGCGCCCTGAGCCCCAGGATAGCGAAGATGTTCGAGGTGTAGATGATGTAGGGGTCCGTGGTGATCGCGAAGATCGCCGGCACCGAATCCACCGCAAAGATCACGTCGGCCACCTCGATCAGTACCAGGGCGAGGAAGACCGGCGTCGCGAACGTCGCGATCCGGCCGGTCTTGGGATGAGGCAACCGCACGAAGAACCGTTCACCGTGCAGCTCTTCGGTGACTCGCACCCGCTTCTTGAGGAAGCGGAGCAGGGGATTGGCGGCAAGGTCATGCGTCTTGCCGGACATGGCGATCATCTTCACCCCCGTCGCGACGAGGAACAGGGCGAAGATGTAGAGCACCCACGGGAACCCCGACACCAGAGCCGCGCCGCCGGCGATCATGACGGCCCTCAGAACAATCACGCCCAGGATGCCCCAGAACAGCACCCTGTGCTGGTAGAGCCGCGGAATGGCGAAGTAGGTGAAGATCATGGCGATGACGAAGATGTTGTCGATCGCCAGGGACTTCTCGACCACGAAGCCGGTGAGGTATTCGATCCCCGCCTGCTGGCCGAGGCTGAACCAGACCCACCCGCCGAAGCCGATACCAAGGGTCAGATAGCCGAGCGACATCAGCAGGCTCTCACGCATGCCGATCTCGCGGTGCTTCTTGTGCAGGACGCCGAGGTCCAGCGCGAGAAGCACGATGACGAGTGTCAGAAAAGTCGCCCACATCCAGACCGGCTTGGTCAGGACGTCCTGGGTCAGAAAATCCATGAAGTCAGAGTTCCAGTTTGGTCCGGCGATCAGACGCGGATGTCAAAGGTGTGCCGGCTGGGTCGGCGGCTGGCGGTGTCGTCGCTGATCGCGCCCGGGGTCTCCACGGGGCGGGTCGTCGGCGAGCTCCGATGTGCAGCGACCCGGCATGTCATCTGCGAAAGCTGAACCGACAGGCCGTGGGCGACCGGTATCGAAATCGGACCGATCCTCATCTCCGTCCACCCTCGCCGGAGATCAGGTCATAACGGGCAGGATCGAGGTCCAGCAGCCGGCAGAGACGCAGAAGGACCTCGCGCTCCTCGGCGTCGAAACCACCGTCCGCTTCGGCGACCGAACACGCGGTGTCGATCAGCAGGTGCGAAGGTCCCTGCTGACCACGGAGGACACCGATCGCCGCTTCCGCCACAGCTTCGGCGTCTTCGATGTCGCGATCGAACCGTATGTTCAGCGCCTCGAACCCGACTGTCACCTCATGTAGTCCGAAGAAGCGAATACTCGGCGACTGGCTCATCTTATCGAGCATCCGCTTGCGTTCCTGGGGGGTGACCCAGCCGTCGGCCTGCGCGACCAAGGCGCAAGCGGCGACGACGGCATCCATCTGTGCGACGTCCCCGTAGGTCCACACGTCTTGCGGATCGACCGGAAAGCGGTGTGGCCGGAGTTTGCTTGTTCTGGGCATAGAGCCGCTCCCTCGTCAGAAGGGGGGCGCTCGACGCAGAGACCGTCCGTTCGAAGGGGACAAACAATCCGGACCCGTCATCGAGCGCACCCGATGCGGTCCGACATCACGATCACAGTGATCGTCAGAGGGGCCCGGGCCGCGCAGGAAAGGTGCCTGCGACGCCCGCCCGCCGCCAATCAGAAGTCCTGATGCGCCCCATAAGCGCGCGTCATGCCGGGATGGGACCGCGTTCCAGCGCCCGCAGCACCTCCTGCGCAAGCAGCCCGGCCGGCCCACCGGCGCCTCGGGCGGAAACCAGGGCGATCTCGCTGTCGGTGAGCGCCGGCAGCGGCAGTCCCAGCACGGCGAGGTCGCGGGGAGCCATGGCGGCGGGAAGCACGCCGACGCCGAGGCCGGCGCGCAGGGCCGCCATCTGCCCGGCGAGGCTCGGCGAAGTGAAGGCCGCGCGAAAATCGACGCCTGCCTCCGTGAGCGCGCCCAGGGCGCGTTTCCGATAGATGTCCGGCGCCGGCGCGACGATCAGCGGCAGCGGCGACGCCTCAATAATCGAGGCGTCCAGCGCCACCCACACCAGAGGCTCGCTCCAGACGCGAACTCCCAGTTCGGGCCCAACGGGCTCACGCTTGATCAGCGCCAGATCAAGCATGCCGCGCGACATCTGGTCGAGCAGGTTGGCGGTGTAGTCGCAGGTCACCGACAGCCTGATGCGGGGGTGGCTTCGCGCGAACGCCCCGAGGATTCCGGGAAGATGCATTGTCGCGATGTCCTCGGGGGCGCCGAACCGAACCTCGCCCTCCAGGTCCCCGTCTCCCAGCGTCGACACGATCTCGTCGTTCAGCCGCAACAACCGGCGGGCCTGCGGCAGCAGTCCCGCGCCCTCTGTCGTCAGACCGACGCCCTTGCCCCCGCGATCAAACAGCGGGGATCGCAACTGATCCTCCAGCCGGCGGATCTGAAGGCTGACGGCCGGCTGGGTTCGGCCGAGCAGTGCCGCCGTGCGCGTAAAGCTGCCGGTTTCGACGACCGTCACGAAGGCTCGCAGCAGGTCGATGTCCAGGTTGACCAGCCGATCAGCCATGTCATTAGCGTCCGTTATAACCTGCATTAGGCCAATAAACTGGATCACCGCACCGGTCGAGGTCACTCGGGCCGACCTTCAGCGGACCGGTTGACGCATGCCTGATTTCTCCACCAGCCTGGCGCTCCTGACGTCGCCGGCCATCCTGTTCTTCTTTGTCGGCGCTGCGGCCGCGTTCGCGCGCTCGGACCTCGCCATTCCCGAGTCGGTCAGCAAGGCCCTCTCGCTCTACCTGATGCTTTGCATCGGCTTCAAAGGCGGGGTGGAGGCGCGCACGGCGGGGCTCAACGGGGATTTCCTGTCGGCGGCGGCCATCGGCGTCGCGCTCAGCGCCCTCATGCCGCTGGTCGCTTTCGTCATTCTGAAGCGCGTCCCGAGACTCGATCGCCCGACCCTGTGCGCGCTGGCGGCGACCTACGGGTCCGTGTCGGTGGTGACCTTCGCCGCCGGCCAGCAGCATCTTGAGGCCGTCGGTCTTCCCTCTGGCGGCTATATGGCGGCGGTGCTCGCCCTGATGGAGACGCCAGCCATCCTGACAGCGCTCCTCCTGCTGAACGGCGCGGGTCGTGGCGAGCCGGGGCGGCGAAGGACGATCCTGCGGGAGGTGTTCGTCGGCGCGGCGTCCGTGATGCTGCTCGGCAGCTTCCTGGTCGGGCTGATCTCCGGCGAGGCCGGCATGGCTCGTCTGGACCTGTTTGTCGGCCCGCTGTTCCAAGGCGCCCTGTGCTTCTTCCTGCTCGACATCGGCCTGATCGCCGCCCGCCGGCTGATGGAAGGCGGACGAAAGCTGACGCCAGGCGTTATCGGGTTCGCCCTGGGCTTTCCGTTATTGTCCGCGGGGGTCGCGCTGGGGCTGGCTCGACTGGCCGGACTGGAAGCCGGCAACGCCGCTCTCCTGACCATTCTCGCGGGGTCGGCGTCCTATATCGCTGTTCCCGCCGCCATGCGACTGGCGGCTCCCAAAGCGGACGCCGGTGTATTCGTGACCGCATCGCTGGCCATAACTTTCCCGTTTAACCTGACGCTCGGCATCGCCGTCTACACCGCTGCCGCAGTTTGGCTATGGCGTTAAATCCGTGATGTCCGGTATCTGGCCATGAGCGAATGACCGGTACTGGCGCTTTTCAGACTTCAGTTGGCAGCACGACCGCAGAGAAATTCACGTGAGGTCGGCGGGGCGAAGTGTCTTCATGAACGTCGGTCGCGTGAACCATCGCGATCTCGCATGCGCCCGGGGTCAAGCTGGTTGTGCAGACGCTGGACAGCGCGCTCCATCAGCCGCGTCCGGGCCGCTGGGTCTTCGATCAACCGTTTGACCACGACCGAGGCTGCGCGAAGTCGGTCCTCCTGGGCTCGCTCGTCGAGATGTCGGCTCGACGGAGATCGGGCGAGGGACGGCTCGCCGGCCGCCTGACGATCCCGATCGCGCGGCATGTAGCCCTTCACTTCGACCCCGAGAGATCGCGCCTGGATCCAGGCCTCGCGACGAAACCCTTCGTCGCCGGACACCCGCACTTCGGTCCAGCCCCGGTGCTGCGCGATCTTCAGCATGTCGGCGACGGCGTCAGGATAGGACTGCGTCGTCGTCAGTTTGCGGCCCTCGTCCCTAAACATCGGTTCGGTGGCGCGGTGATCCCGGTAGAAGCGCGCGGCGCGTCCCAGGCGGTCGCGTTCGATCAGATACCGATCCAGGATGGCTTGAGGCGCGTCGCCCCGGGTACGGGATCGGGCGCCGCCCCCGTTTGCCGGTGTCGGCGAGACCGCGTTATCAGCGGACCGTTCTAGCGCTTTGGCAGGGCGTGGGCTCATCGGTTATCATCCCGATCGGGAGCGGGCACGATGGCGTCGATGATCTGGTCCAGCCAGTCGGCGACTTCGGTCTCGGTGGCGCCGATCTCGGGCGGCGGGCACCCCTGTTCGGTGAAGGCCTGAACCACGGACTCATAGCTCATATCAGTATCCTCTAGCGCAGGGGGCGGTGGGACGGGGGTGGCGGAGGCGAGCTCGGCCGCCACCGGCCGTCCCGGCGGGATCGGCGCCGGCCGTTGCCGGCGAGTGAAGACCTGTTCGCGGAAGAACCGGATCTTCGCGCCGCGCGCCGGCGGCATCCCGGCCTTGAGGACGATCAGGGTCCGGTCAGGAAGCTGCATTAGCTCCTGAGGCATCATCAGCGCCCGGCGTTGATCGGATGTCGTCGTGCTGCGCCGGCCGGAACCAAGGCCCATCGGACGGCTGCGGCTGCGGGCTTGATAGGTGTAGTAGCCGAGCCGTTCGCTCAGTTCCTGGGCCACCTTCAGCTCCTTCGGGGCGAAGACGACCTCGATCCCGCAGTTGGTCAGGATGTCCTCGGTCACGTCGGGGCCGTAGAGGGCCCGGAGCTGCGACGGGCTCTGGATCACCGGCAGAAGGCGAATGCCGTAGCCGGCGAGGTAGGAGAAGGCGGCGGCGAGAACGGGGGCGCGGCCGAGCCGGGCGAACTCGTCCAGCAGGACCAGCACCGGGCGATCGTCAGGGCGGGGCAGCCGGCGGCTGTTCAGGTCGACGAGTTGCTGGAAGAGCAGGCTGTAGAGCGGGGCGACACGCAGCATGTTGTCGGGCGAGGCGCCCAGATAGAGCGACAGGCGGCCTTCGCGCAGGTCGCGCAGGTCAAAGTCGCTGGCAGAGGTCGCCGCATCGACGGCGGGGTTGAGCCACAGTCCCATGCGGCTGGTGATTGTCTGGCGGATGGATGCGAAGGTGTTTTCGCTCGAGCTGCAGAAATCCGTCAGGGCCGAGGCGCAACCGTTGGACAGCGGCGCGCCCGCCAGGTTTCGCGCCTTGATCAATCCGGGGAACCGCTCCCGCGCATCGCCCTCGGTCAGCTGCCGGAAGATCTCGCCGAGTGAGAAGGGCAGGTCCGGCGTTTCCGCAACATAGGCCCCGACCCCGATGAAGCCGGTCCGGGCGGCTTCCGACCAGAAGGGGTCGGCGTGATCGTGGCCCGGGAAGAGCATGACCGCCATCCGTTGCAACTCGTCGAGGACGGCGGAGGTCGAGAAGCGCTCGATGTGCGCCAGAGGGTTGAAGCGTGCGGTTCGGCCGTCGGGGGCGAGGGGATCGAACAGCAGCACCGTCTGACCGGCGGCGGCCCGAAACCCCGCTGTCGCGGCGTGGTTTTCGCGCTTGATGTCGAGGACCACGACCGAGCCCGGCCAGGTCAGGAGATTGGGAATGACGACCCCGACGCCCTTGCCGGTGCGTGTCGGAGCGTAAAGCATCACATGCTCGGAGCCGCCGGCGATCAGCCATGAGCGACCGCGCCGACCGAGCAGGATGCCTTCGCGCGCCGCCAGCCCGGCCGCCTTGAGATCGCGCGTGGAGGCCCAGCGCGCCGCGCCATGAAGCGGACGGCGAATGCCCAACGCAACCGCCGCGACGAGGACGACGGCGAGGAGAATGTTGGTCAGGCCGCCGATCCTAAGCCAGCGCTGAAGGTCGGGGTCGGCGCGGTAATGCCAGAGCCAGGCTGGCACACGGACAGGGTCGATGTCCGGCGACAGGCGGCCCACGCCGGCGAGCGCGATCATCGCGGTCGAGGTTCCGGCCACAAGCAGCAGGAGCAGGACACCGACGACGACGAGTGTCGTCCTAGCGGCCGGGCTGGCGTTTTCGAAGCGGGTCATGCCAGACCTCCGTCACCCGGAACCGACCATCGGTCTTGCGCATCTGGACGACGATATCGACGAGCAGGTGCAGCAGGGCCCGAATGTCTTCCCGCGGCAGATCACGGCCGCCCTCGGACTCGCGAACCAGAAGGGTCAGCTGTTCGAAGGCCAGAGAGGCGCTGTCGGCGTGGACCGTCGTGATCGAGCCGGGGTGGCCGGAGTTGACGTTGCGAAGATAGAAGAAGGCCGTGCCGTCCCGCAGTTCCTGCAGCAGGATCCGGTCGGGCCGCATCCGGAGCGCGCTTTCGAGCAGGGATTTGGCGGTGACCTGCGCCAAACCCTGGCCTTCCTTGGAATAGGTCAGGTGGACGACGTTGCGGTGAGGCACGACCAGTTCACGCGTGTCCTCGATCGTCAGCAGCCTCTCTTGGTCCGGAATGGCCTCGACCAGACCCTTGGCGAAGGTGGTCTTGCCGGAGCCGGTGGCGCCGGAGACGAGGATGTTGCGCCGGGAGACCACGGCCAGTTTGAAGAAGGCCGACCAGTCTCCCGATTTTTTCAGGGCGAGGAGTTCGGCGTCGACCGGATCGGCAGACGCGTCGTCCGCCGCGACGACCGCGTCGAACAACCCGCCGGTCGCAAAGGCGTCGAGACCGAACTGCCGGCGCGAGGGCTTACGGATGGTGAGGGACACCGTGCCGGTCGGGGCCGCAGGCGGAAGAACGATCTGGCATCGTTCGTCGCCGGGCAAGATCGTCGAGCAGATCGGCCGGGCGTCGCTGACATCCTGTTTGGTGAAGGCGGCGGCGGCGACGGCAAGCGTCCTGAGCCAGGCCTCGGTGAGCAGCGGCTTTTCATGCCAGTGCCAGCGGCCGCCCTGTTCGATCCCGACCTCGCCGGGGCGGTTGATCACCAGTTCGGTCACGTCTTCTGGCGCGAGCAGGGGCCGCAGCGGCGCGAGGTAGTGTTCCAGGACAGCGGTGTCGTCCATCACCTTGCGCTCAGCCGATAGACACCGGCGAAGTTCAGGTCCTGGGCCACGAAAATGGAGACCTCGGCGCCCTGGGGTTTCCGCAGGGTCGCGGGGATGTCGACCGAGTTCTGCAACGCGACGCCGGCCGCGTCCGAAGGCACCCGCGCGGTCTCGCGCACGGCGTCGTCCCGTCCGACAGCGGCATAGAGACCGTCGTCCACCAGCGACAGCAGGAGGGCGCCGCCGAACCGGTCCCAGAAATGGGTGTCCACGCGGCCGTCGAAGCCTGCGCGACCGAGGGCGTCGGCGGCCGGAGACGCCAGGCCCACGGTGACACCCGCAGGCGTGACGGCGCGGGTCCACAGGACGAAGAGCCGGTTGCGGCCCTGGTGCAGACCGCCCTGGTACTCGCCGAGCACCCGGGTGCCGCGCTCCATCAACACCACGGTTCCGCTCTCCGAATAGACGTCGCGTGGCAGGATGCAGCTGACGAACCCCGGGGTCGCGCTGTCCATCGCCGTCTGGAGGATGCAGGGGATGGAGGCGCCCGCCGTCAGTAAGAGGTTGCGATTCCCCAACTGGCCGGCGTGCGCCTCACGGATCGGCGAGGTCTGGCGCAAGCCGTCGAGCGGCGTGACGCGGGCCTGGATCGGCGCAGGGGGCCCGGGCGCTACGGCCGCAGCGGTCAGGACGCCGGTCGGTGCGACGCCGGAGCCTTGGCGGCTATAGGCGAGGACCGGGGCCCGCCTCGCCTCGTCCATCAGGGTCTGGCGCCGTTCGGCTGCCGAGGGGCCATTCGATGCAGGCGAGGCCGAGGTCTCGAGCGCCGGCACCTGTTCGCCCGACGACGTCAGGACAGGCGCGTCGGGATCGAGAGACGGATCCGTCAGCAGGGGCGGCTCGGCGTCGCGGCGCGCCGGTTCGAACGGAACGACCTGCCGGGCCGGTTCGTCCGCCGCCGCCTTCTGGTCATCGCCCTCGCCACGATCCCAGGTGGCGAAGAGGAAGACCGCGCAGCCGAGGCCCAGGGCGGCCAGGGTGACGACCTTGGACCCGCGGCCGCCGAAACGGCCGGCGATGGGGGATATGCCCCGGTCGGTCGTTGGCGGCAGACCCTGGCCTTCAGAACGGGGTTCCGCCGCGGCGTCGTCCTTCGGTTCAGGCGAGGCGGTCATGGTTGGGCTCCTTGCGCCACGCTCCGATGCACGATCGGCGAGGCCGTGCCGGTCCCGGTGGCGACACCGCGCGGGTCGTAGGCTTCGTTGAAGATGCACAGCACCGAAGCGCCGCGGCGCAGCCGCAGGCCCGGGACGACCGCGTGGATGACCACGAACTCGCCGCGTACATCGAAGGGGACTAGGCTTTCCTCGCCCTCGGCGGAGACAGCGAAGATCGAGGGGATGGGCTGGTTGGCCGGGAACCTCAGCACGGTGAAGCGGCCGTTGTCGGTGACCTCGCTCGGCTGCAAGTCCGACGCGCCCTGGACGCTATAGGCGAGGTTGCGGGGGCCGGAGAGAGCCGCCTGGTCGAGCGCCAGGTCGATCACGCGGTCCCCGATCGCCTCGGCGGCGGCGTCCAGCGACGCCACGGTCGCGGCCTGGAGGTCGGCCGGGTAGCGGAACCGGATCTGGTAGGCAATGGAGGATCGATCGCGGGCGTCTCGCGCCGCCAGTTCGAACGCATAGTGACGCGTCGCGCCTCCACGTTCGGTGACCACGAGAAGATTGGTCGCCTGCAAACGTTCGCGGGGTTTGAGGAAGAGGACGGAACCCTCGGCCGCGACCTCCCAGCTGACGCTGTCACCGATCGCGGCATGGCGGATGGCTTCGTCCGGACCGAACACGATCTGGGTGGCGGTACGGAAGGCCCCGGAGATGCGGTAGACAGAGCCCGGGGCGTAGTCGACCTCGACCATCCGGGCGTCGCGCTCTTCGGCCCAGGCCGGCCCCGCTGTCATCAGTGCAAGGCCGGCGGCCAGGGCGATCAACTGGGTTCTCATCGGACCACCTCCGGGTCGGCGCGGTACGAGGTCACCTGGAATCCGAGCGGATTGCGCAGGCGATCCGGCTCCGACATCGGCGCGCGCGTATAGGTGAAGGCGATGGTGGCGATCCAATCGCTCTCGACGATCTGCTGGGCCTGACGCACCGTGCGGTGGAACCGTACATTGGCGACGCCTTCGTTGATGAAGCCAATGGCGCGGATCGCGATCACGGCCTCGGCCTCAGGTCCGTAGAGGTTCTGAGGACTGGTTGGGTTAGAGCCGCGATAGAGGTCGGCCCAGCGGCGTTGCTCCGTTGCGCCCGACAGGATCGAGACCAGGGCGAAGCTTTCCTCGGCGGCGGGGTCGAGATAGCCCTCCCGGGCGCGGACGTACTGGCCGAGGAAATACTTGCTGACGGCCTCGTCATAGGTGGCCGGGCCTTCAGCCGAGGAAAGACCCCGCACCACATCGACCGCGCCGGTGGTCTGATCGACCCGCACGACGAAGGGTTCGGTGGTCTTAAGCGGGGTCAGCACCGCTACCGCCGCGACGGCGACGACGGTCAGGCCGGCGGCTACAGCCGCCACGGTCCAGGCCAGCCGACGCGATCGTATGGCGGCGCTGAGCCGGTCCTGATCCCATCGCCGCGCCTCGGCGAAATAGGCCTTCAGATCGGAGGAGGGGACGCCGGTCATGCGCAGCCTCCTGCGCCAGGGTCGATGGTTGAAGACGCGTCGGCCGCGGGCGCGGGCGCGTATGGCGCCGCCGGGGAGAGGATCGACCCGTAGGGATTGGCGGGTCGACGATGGCGGCCGTCGCAGACCGGCGGATCGGCGGTCCGGAAGGTGGCGCAGGCAGAGAGAGCCTGGACCGCCAGGGCGATCGACACGACGCGAGACGATGTTCGCAGAGAGGGCATTAGCGGGCTCCTGTGGGACGGATGGATCCGCCGCGGCGCGGCGGTTGACGGCTGGCCTCGAGAGGACCCCGCGCGACGGCGCTGGGGCTGGATCCCAGGGAGGCGGCGTTGGCGAAGTCGGCGAGCCCGGCGCTGGCGCCGCCGGCGATGCCGGCCGCGATCGCGGGCGTCTGCAGGAAGAAGATCGCGCCGAGCAGGCAGAGGGCGATGAAGATCAGGCCGCCGACCATCGGGTCGCCGCCCTCGATCGCGCCCCACTGATCCCGGACCAGCGCCAGGACGAGCTGGAAGATGGTGATGATCAGGGCGAACAGGACCAGATAGTTCACCGCCTGGGACAGCCAGCCGAAGAAGAAACGCCGCGTCGCGTCGAACAGGGCGCAGGCGATGAAGATGGGCCCGAGGGCGACCAGAAGGGCCAGCGCCAGTTTGGCGACGAGAACAACGCCGAAGCCCAGCGCGCAGGCCAGGGCGCCGACGATGAAGACGACCGCGGCGACGATCCAGGGTGACGGGTCGAAGGCCGAACCCTCGCTGCCGATCTTCTCTCCGAGATAGCCGGCGTAGGCGAGGAACTGGTCGAAGGCCGCCCCGACGTTCGGCGTCTCAGCGCCGCTGACGGCCCGCGTCAGAAGGTTCGGCAGGTCGCGGAACAGGGGCTCGGTGACGAAGTCCGAATAGGCCGGGGTGGTGGCCAGCACATAGATGAACAGCAGTTTGATCGCACGGATGGCGAAATCCATGACCGGTTCGCTGATGGCGCCCCGGAAGATCGCGAAGCCGTAGAGGACGATGTAGAGAACGAGGGCGATCCGCAGCGGACCTTCGACCTCGGCGATCACCGCGCCCAGCCGGTCCCCGAGGAAGGCGCTCAGCCGTTCGTCGAGGAATGTGTAGGCGGGCTCGAAGACCCGAAACGACATGGCGACCTCCTAGAAACCCTGCCGGTAGGCGGCCATCCGGTCAGCGCGCCGGACCTCGGCGAGACGCGCCTGGGCGGCGTCACAGCCTTGCCGGCGGGCGCCGCGTTCGCAGTCCTCGACAGCCGCCTCGAGGGCGGCGCGATCCGGGCGCGGCTCAGCCCTGGGCGCTTCCGGCTCGCCGCAACCCGCGAGCAGGCCGAGCAGGACCAAGGCGGCTTTCACTGAAAGGCCTGACGGTAGGCGTCCATGCGGACCGACCGTTCCGCGGCGATCCGCTCCCGCGCCCGCTGGTCCTCGAGACGGGCTTCGGCGGCCTGGGTCAGGGCCAGGCCCTGCAGCCGGATCTGTTCGTTCTGAATCAGGGCCTGTTCCGCCGCGAGCCGGGCGTTCAGGTCCATCACGGCCCGCGCGTTGGGCGCGGTGTCGAGCGCGCGACGGAGCGTCTCCAGGCCTTCGAGACGATCGGTCGCCGACCGGTCGACGGCCTCGCCGATCGCCAGATCACGGGCGGTCCGCGCGCCGGCCCGCTCCAGGGCCTCGGCGGCGGCGGACGGCGCGTCAGGCGTATAGACGCGGGTCTCGCGGCGGATCGCGTCGGCCCGCTCGGCCAGTTCGCCGAGCGCGGACAGATCCCCGTCGGCGGCCGACCGCAGGGTGGCCATGTCGGGCAGGGGATTGCGGATCTCGGGGAGGCCCAGGCGTTCAGCGATGGCGTTGACGTTGGACAGGTCGTTGAGGCTGGCGAAGAGTTCCTCGCCCTGCTGGACCTGGGCCTTCAGGCTGTCGAGCTGTTCGATGGCTGTGCGCGCGTCCTTGACCATCTGGGCGAAGGAGGTTGGGTCGTAGACAACCTGCTGGGCATGGGCCGGGACGGCGGTCATCGCGGCCAGCGCGACGGCGATCGGAAGAATGGAGCGTCTCATGTCAGTCTCCTCTGGGTATGGAAGGGGCCCCGCCAGTCGGCGTAGTCGTCCCCGGTCTCGGCTCTCAGCCGGTCGAGCATGGCGACGGTTTCGGATCGTCCGGACAGGACGGCCAGCGCGTCATCCAGTCCCTTGAGGTCAAGTTCCACGACCACGCTGTCGTGACCCTGTTTGACCAGGAAGCGATGCGACTCCGGCGTCAGCTCGTCCCGGATCAGTCGGAACTCCTCCTCGCTCAGGCCGAAGCCTTCGACATAGTCGCGGGCCTGGCCATGGGCGTTCGGCAGGAAAATCTTGGTCGCGCACTGTTCGAGGATGGTGTGGGCGATCGGCGAGAGCAGCGCGTCGGCTGGGGACTGGGTGCCGAACACCATCAGGGCGTTCTGCTTGCGCCAGGTCTTCAGGCCGTCCTGGGCCAGGTCGGTGAAGGCGGCGTCGCCCAGCACCTTCCAGAACTCGTCGATGTCGAGGACGAGCCGACGTCCATCCACTCGCTGGGCGATGCGGTGGAAGAGGTAGAGCATCATCGGCGTGCGGACCTCGGGGTGGTCCAGAACATCGGTCATGTCGAAGCCGGCGAAGCGGGCGTCGAGCGACAGGGCGTCGTCGTCGCCGTCCAGAGCCCAGCCGAGCGGCCCGCCCCGAATCCAGCGCTCCAGCCGCGCCCCGACGCCGCCGACGTCCGATTGACCGAGCAGGCTGCGCAGGGCCGAAAGCGACCGTCGCTCGCGCGGGAGCGCCTCAAGTGCGGCGACGGCTTCGTCGATGGCGCGCGCTTCCGGGACCGACAGAGTCTCGTTCGGTCGGGCGACCAGGGTCCGCACCAGTCGGCTGAGGAAGGCGCGATTGGCGGGTGACGGCTCCAAGGCCTTGAAGGGCGCGAACCCCGTGGGCACGCCGTTGCGCAGGGCCAGATAGGTCCCGCCGCAGGCCCGAACGAAGATCTCGGCGCCCCGGTCCTTGTCGATGAACAGCTGCTGGGCGTCGAACCGCTCCAGCTGCGCCAGCATGAAGTTCTGGACGACCGTCTTGCCCGACCCGGAGGGGCCGCAGATGAAGGTGTGGCCGAGATCGCCCACGTGGAAGTTGAAGTAGAAGGGGGATCCGGCTGTCGTGCGCAGCGTCGCCACAGCCGGTCCCCAGTGATTGCCGTGTGGCTTGCCGACGGGATAGGCGTGGAAAGGCGCGAGGGCGGCGAAGTTGCGTGAGGTGATCGCGGCCGGACGCGTGCGCCGCGCGAAGCCGCCGGGGAACTGGGACCAGAAGGCGGCCTCGAGGCCGAGGTCCTCGCGGGCTACGACCAGGCCGGAGTCAGCCAGATGCGCCCGCGCCTTCGAAAGGTGGTCGGCCAGGGAGGCGGGCGTGTCGCCGTAGACCAGGACGGACGCCTGGTGTTCGCCGAGCACGAACCGGTTGCTGACCAGATCGTCCAGAGCGTCCGAAAGGCCGTCGATCTGGGAAGCGGCGCGGTCCCGCGCGGAGACCATCTGGTTCTGCTTGCGCTCCATCACCGATCGCCCGGCCGCCTTGGACAGGAAGGCGAAGGACTGGGTCACGACGAACCCGAAGGGCGCGCTCAGCAGCGCGTTCCACAGTCCGGGCCGGGTCGAGGCCGGGTATTCCTTGATGGCGAGGACGCCGGCGTAACGGCCTGCGTCAACGTCCCGAAGCTCCAGGCTTTCGCGTCCGAAAATGACCCGCACGGTATGAACCGCGGATCCGAGATGGCCGTAGACGATGGGGACGCGTCCCGGCCGCCCTGTGAGGACAAGCCGAACCAGCTCCATCGGTTCGGAGCACCAGATGTCTCCGTGTTGGTACAGGCCAAGGCGGCGCGGTGCGTAGCGGCCGAGATACTGTTCAAGATCTCGCGCGGCGTCCTCGAGCCGTTTGATCTGTTCGGGGGAGACCTCCGTGTCCTGACGGCGGGCTGTCTGCAGGCGACGCATGAGCGCCCCAGCGCGATCACCGGGATCACGGCCGGGATGGAGCACCAGGGTGACAAAGAGTTCGTTGACGAACAGCCGTCGGCCTCCGAGCCGCGCTTCGTAGGCCTGGCTCAGATCGCGTGCGAAGTCGGATCGGAACCCGCCCATGACCTCGGGCTGGACCTCGCGCCGGACGATGTGGTGCCACACCGCCAACCGGTCGTCGGCCAGGTTGCGCCAGGTCTGATTGAGCTTGATGTGCCAGTCGTTCAGATCGCGCGGATCGGCGGTCTCGAACGCCGCGCCCTGAAGCTGAAAGGCGATCATCAGCGCCCCGCTATCGAGCGTGACGATGTGGTCCGAGGCGTGGCGCGCATAGGGCAGGCCGGCCAGGGCGTCGCCCTCCCGGCGCAGACGCGACGGCGAGAGACGGAGCTTACCCACGGACCAGCTCCCTTGCGCTGTAACGCCGGACAAGGGGGAGGGGTGTCGCCGAGCTGCCCCCCCACAGGGCGCCGTTGCGGGACCGGCCCTTGGTGTCGACGAAGACCAGCAAAAGCCGGAAGGCGTTGTGGTCCACCTTGCAGATCGCCCGGAAGACCAGATGCAGGGCCGGGGCGATGAGCAGATAGAGCAGGCTGCCGCCGACGAGAAAGGCCAGGCCGGAGATCATGACGTTGACGCCCATGGCCTCCATGGGCACGCCCAGGATCATCGCCGGCCGGGTGCAGGCCAGGAACAGAGGCTCTTCGATCAGTCGTTCTTCAGCCATGGTCCGCCCCGCTCAGGACCAGGGCGGCTTTCGCCACGGCGAGACCGACCAGACCACCGCCCAGAGCCTGGGCGTAGCGGGCCGGCGAGATGAGGCGGACGCCGAGCATCAGCGTCAGCGCCAGGCCGCCGGCGATCCCCGCGACGATCAGACAGGCGTCGGTCCGGGCCATCAGGCGCCGCCCGTGATCAGGCCGACGATTTCGGCGGCGCCGAAGACCACGACGATGCCGAGAATGACGATGGCGGCGCGCCGCAGATCGAATAGGCCGAACATCCATAGAATGCCGACGATGACGACCGCGAGGATGGCCAACAGCCTGGCCGTGTTGCCGGTCAGCATGTCGACGACGTTCTGCAGCAGGCCCTCGACATTGGCCGAGGCAAAGGCGGGCTGCACCGCCATCAAGGTGGTCGCCAGGGCGATTGCGCCGACCGCGCATTGGCGGCGTCGAATGGGGGACAGGGTCACGGGATGACGCTCCAGGTCTGTGTCTGTGAGGCGGAGGCGAAGAGGACGACGGGGCTGGCGCTGGCGCGCGCGAAGACGTCCCAGGCGGCGGGTGGCGCGACGGGATCCGGCGCGACCTGAGCGGGGGATGAGCCTGATGCGGCTTCGGTTAGCGGCGGCGCGGAGACGGCCAGGCCCAGGCGGGCCGCCGAGGCCTCGACGCGCGCGACATAGCCGTTACGAAAGCCGCGATCGGGATGGCCGGTGTTGTAGCGCGACAGGGCCACGCGCAGGGCCTGTTGGCGGTCAGAGCCGGTGTACGCGGGGTTGAAGCCGGCGCGCAGCACGGTTCCTGCGGCGGTGAGGTTGCGGCAAGGGTCGAAGGCGTCCTCGACCGTCAGACGCAGCCATCCGAGGTTGCTGGAATTGATCTGGGCGAGACCAAGATCGATGTTGGCGCCCGAGGCGATCAGGCGGCGGGCGACCCGCACCGCTTCCTCGCGCGTCCTGGGCTGACGCACGGCGCCGCCGCGATTGGCGCCGATCGCCAGGGCGTTGAAGCGGCTTTCCGTATGCGCGATCGCGGCCAGGGTCTGCGGCGAGACGCCGGGCGCACACTGAGCGGAAAGGGCGAGGACGAGGGCGAGATCGAGCAAGGCAGAGCTCCGTTGAGAGCCCGCAGCAGACCCCATCGGCCGCGCGCCTTCGATCCGCTAGGGCGCCACCGGAGAGCTACGGGGTAAAACTACGGGGCTCAGCGGCGCGGCGATCGTCTCTCGCCAGAAGAGCGACGGCCTGCACCCGGGTTCTGACGCCGAGCCAGCGGCACCCGAGCAGGATGTGGTCGTCGACCGTGCGGGCCGACAGGCCGAGGCGACCCGCGATCTGACGGGATGACAGCCCTTCGCCGGCCAGACGCAAACAGTCGGCCTGGCGAGCGGACAGGCCGTCGCTAGAACAAAACGGGGCATGATCGGAGGGGAGGGAAGGCGACTGGGGCATGGGCTCAAGCCAGACCCGGATCGAAGTTTGCGGCAAGACCGCAAGGTTCACGCAGCGAATTTACGGTGTGAGGCGAGCCCCGATCAGTCTTCCTCGTCCTTCGAGGGTGTGACCAGCCGCCCGATCCTTTCATCGAGCCACGCCTTGGCCGCGTCATCCCGTCTCACGGCCTGCATCCCGAGATCCTTCAGCGTGCGGGTGAAGGCGTTGATGATCGAGCGTGTGTCGAGTTCCATGATCGCGTCGCCGACCTCCTCGTTGAACTCCTGGGTCACGACCCGAAGCGCGAGCATCGCCTTGTTGTCTGCGCAGCGGACAGCGAACTCAGGGGAGCCCAACGCCATACAGTCGATGATGGCGTAGGGATCGCTGTCCGTGGCCTCCGCGAAGCGGTGGATACGCTCGAGATTGATCTTTCCCTTCCCAGCCTCGAAGTGTTCGTAGGACCGCTTGGCCATGCCCATGGCCTCGGCGACCTCGGCCGGCTTCATCCGCCGATAGAGCCGGATCAGGCGCAGGGCCGCAGCCAGGATTTCGTTCTGAGAGCGGGGTCGGTCGCTTTCCATCAGCTCGGCTGCCTCGGGTTGTGGAGGTCAACGCGATTCTCGACGCCGTACTCCCGGTGGTTGAAAAATGCGGCAGTTGAGCATCAAATGAAAGACGGGAAGCTCACGGTGTCCCAAGTCTTGCGCAAGGTGCGCAAAGAACAGGCGGTGATCGTATGAAAACTGTTGGCCGGTTCTTGGCTGCTTGTAATCTGTGGATGGAGTGGGAGGTGTCGGTGGCGAGCGAACGAACCAATTTCCATGCGCTGCGGCTGGGCGGCTTGTGATGCGTGAGCGGGACCAGTTCGCCGTGGCCCGAACCGCCTTGGCAGGGTACGCCGCAGCCGGGCGGTTCGGTTGGGGGCATCCGCTCGTGGCCACCAGCCTGGCCACCGAACTCGGCCTCAGCCCCACGCCCGTCCGCGAGGCCCTCGCCCACCTCGCCGGTGAAGGGATAATCGAGCATCGACCGGGCCGAGGCTATTTCGCGCCGAGCCCAACGGCGGCTGATATTGCTGGCTTGTACGAGCTTCACCGTCAGTTCCTTCTTTGGTCCTTGACCACGGATGTTCCGCAAGAGGTGTCGCCCATGGACCCGCCGGTCGACGAGGTCCTGCGGATCGAAAGCGTCTTTGATTGGCTTGCCGATAGAGGCGGGAACAGTGCGGTGCTCGAAGCCTACCGCAGGATTCGCCTCCAACTCAGGCCGATCCGTCGGATCGAAGTGCTGCTGCAGGACACCGGCTTGGACAGCGTTCTGCGGATTGAACGTCTTCGGCGAGAGGGGCAGTGGGACGCTATGGAAGAGACACTCGACCAGTATCACGAACAAAGGATCGCCCTTTCGGCGTCTCTTGAGAAAGTGATGCGGCAATCAGCGTAAAGTATATTCCAAATATAGTTTGAAAATACGATGTTTGTGGCCCCTCCTGTTTTGACCGGTCATTCCGGCCGGATGAAGGAGGCAAGCCATGCTGAAGACAACGATGTCGAGCCTGATCGCACTGGGCTCCGCGCGGCGTGAAACCCGCGCCATTTCCGACGGGACTCACATGGAGCTCATCGGCGGCCAATTCTACACCAAGGCCGGTGTGGGATCCGAGGTCACGCGTCTGGGATCCGCCCGGGAGGAAACCCGGGCGGTCGAGGACGGCAAACGGGCCGAACTCGTGCCCGAGCTTCGCTACGACACGGCGGAAGTCCGCCTCAGCTGAGCGGTCGGCGGAGCCTCCGGCGGCGCCGGGGGCTCCGCTCGTCTCAAGGAGATGATTATGAAACTTCTCGCGTCGGGACTGATCTTTTGTGGCGCCGTTCGGCAAACGACCCGTGCCTGTGATTTCGGCGATCGAACCGAGCTGATCCCGCCCTATTTCTACAACCAGCCGACCTCGCTGCGCGGGGCATCCCGCCGATGAGACAAAGAGCGCGGCTGACTGCCATGTGCGAGGGAGCCTCGGGGCGAGAGCCGGCGATCCCACAAGCCCTTCCAAGGCCCCAGGACCCGCCCGAGCGGTTTTTGAAAGCCGGCGTATACGGCGTCGCGGTGGGGGAAGATCTCGCCCTAATGGACATCGGCGCCGACGCCTATCTGTGTCTCCCGGGCGGCGCATCGGGGCTCTGCGGCGATGGCAGCACCTTGCGCCTGTCCGGTCCGAACGCCGCCGCCGTTGTGGAAGCGGGGTTGGGGGCCGATCAGGCCGGCCCCGCAATCAGAACGCCGCCGGGCTTGCCGAGCCGGACCCTTATCCACGACACAGCCCCGACCGTCTCGCTGGGCGATGTGCTGAGGGGGCTTGGGGCTGTCCGGGACATTCGTCGGGCGCTTCGCGGAGACGGGCTGCGCCCCATCCTCGCGGTCGCCTCAGATCATGATCGCGTGGTGGACCGGGGGGCGGTCGCCCACGCGGCCAAAACATTCTGGCGCCTCTCGCCCTGGCTGCCCATGGAGGGCGAATGCCTCGTCCGCTCGGCGATGCTGATGAGCTACCTGCGCCGCGCCGGGCTATCAGCGGACTGGGTCTTCGGCGTTCGTCTTTGGCCGTTCGCGGCGCACTGCTGGGTCCAGATCGACGATCTCTGCCTCAACGACGATATCGAACGTCTGGCGGCCTACACGCCGATCTATTGCCGATGAACGTCGCCACGCCCGATCGCCGGGGTTATGTGGTCATCGACCAGGATGGCGCCGATCGGGATCGCCCTGAGTGGGTCGAAGTCGTTCGCCAGCTTCTTGCTGCAGGGTGGCGCAAGGCGCTCGACATCAATGGGATGATCATCTTCCTGGGGCCGGACTCGCCTTTGAAGGTGACCCAGGTTCATCGGCAACACTTCCTGATTGGGGACTGGCGGGGAGGGGATGAATTTCTATCGACCTTGACTGCGCTGCACCGATCTGACGCCGCCCTGGCGCAAGCCGTCGTGTCCCAGGGCTGGGGTCGTTACGTCTTCGTTTGGCGCGGCGATGACGGCGATCTGCGCCTTCTGCGCGATCCCAGCGGCGCGCTTGACTGCATCTGCTGGCGTTATGGCGCGAGCTGGGTCGCCACCAGCCAACCTCCAGAGGCGTTGAACGCCGTCTTTCCAGACGACCTCGCGATCGATTGGACGGTTCTGGGAGACATCATCGGCGCGGTGAATCTGGCCTCGGATCACCTCGCCCTGACGGGGCTGCACGCGGTGACGCCGGGGAGCCTGGCCCGGTTGGCTCACAGTGTCACCCAGGAGGCGATCTGGACGCCCGCCCGGTTCGCGGTGACCGTCCGTGACTGGGACGACAGGCCGGAGGCCTTGGTCGGCGTCGTCGATCGGTCCGTTGCGGCGCTGGTTGAGGGTCACAATCACATCGTCACCGAAATCTCAGGCGGCCTGGATTCGGCGATTGTGGCCGCCAGCCTGGTGGCGAACGGCGGGGCCGCGAAGTCGCGGTTCGTGAACTACTTTGACGACCAGCCGGAAGGCGATGAGCGCGCCTTCGCCCGAGCGGCGGCTCACACGCTGGGCGTTGATCTCGAGGAGGTTCACAAGCCGGTCGCAGCCTTGACCCGAAAGCAGTTTGCTCCGCTCGGTCAAAGCGTTCGCCCAGCGCTCCACGGCATCGACATGGTCTATGACGCCGAGATGGCGGGCCGGGCGCGCAAGGTCCGCGCCACCGGGCTGCTCACGGGGCAAGGCGGTGACGCCGTCTTCTTCCAGTCACCCGACCCCCTGGTCGTGGCGGACAGGTTCCGGCGCGAGGGCCTGAGAGGTTTGAACCCGGGTTATGTGGCGTCCGTGGCGCGGTGGACCCGGCACTCCGTCTGGACCATCGCCAGACATAGTCTTTTTCCGAAGCCGCGCCCGCCCGCCACGACGCGACGCCATCGGTGGGTCGAAGGGGCGGAGGCGCTGCCTCCCGCCAAGGCGCGCCAGGTTCTGCAACTCGCCAACTGCCAAACCTTCTGGAGCGACTGCCTGCGCGCCCGGTCAGCGACCCTCCTGCATCCTCTGCTGACGCAGCCGGTCATGGAGCATTGCCTCGCCATCCCCACGGACCGACTGACACGCGGCGCACGGGATCGCGGCCTGGCCAGGATTGCGTTCGAAGACCGGTTGCCGCCGCTGATCACTGAGCGGCGCGACAAAGGCGATCTCAGCCGCTTCTATGCTTCGGTCGTGCGCCAGAGCGTGGATGTTGTGACCGACCTGCTCGTCGAGGGACGATTGGCGGAAAGGGGTTTGATCAGTACCGACGACTTCGACAAAGCCCTCTCCGATGCGCACCTAATCTGGGATCCCGCGACCAACCGTTTCCTCATCCTCGGTGCGATCGAGGTTTGGGCGCGAAGCTGGGAGGGGCGTCTCGATCGGGTGAGACGGGCCAAGGTAGCGGTTGAGCCAGTCGAGAATGCGTAGGTGCAGGTCTCTGATGTTCGCAGGACTGGCGAATTCGTGGCTCTGCCCGAAGTAGGTGACCAGCTCCGCCTCGCGATTGAGACGGTAGAGGGCGCCGAAGATCGAATCGAAGCGCGATCCGTCGAAGTCGCTTTGGATAAGCAGGGCGGGCGTGTGGATCCGCTCCACCGCATAAAGCGGGCTGCGCTCGACGTAGCGGTTCGGATTCGTCCCCAAAGGCACGCCAAGGCCGCCCTGTCCGCCCTCGAGCCATCCGCTCTGGATGGCGACGCCCGCTTCTCCGCTCAGTTGTGAATACAGGCGCGGCTCGTAGGCTTCGCTGAGGTCGCCGTAGCCGTTTGAGGCGATGATCGCCTTGAAGCCATCCGTCTGCGTTGCGGCGCGAAGGACGCCGTAACCGCCGAAACTGTGGCCGACCAAGGCCGCGCGCGTGGCGTCGCAGCGGTCTGCCGCGCAGGCCATCTGGACGATCGAGACGAGCTCAGGCCCGAGGTGATCGAGGTCCGAGGTGGGTGAGGCCTGCTGCGGCAAGCTGGGCATGAGCACGGCGTAGCCGGCCGCTGAAAGGATGGCCGGATTGATGTGCAGCTTGAGGGCGCCCGGCAGGAGTCGTCCGGGCGGCGTTGGGAACGTCTGGCCGGGATAGGCGATCACGACTACCGGCGGAGGACTGGATGTCGGGGCGGCGGGTAACAGCAACCAGCTGCGCAACGGCTGCCCCTCCGAACCCGTGTGTTCGATCGGCACGACAGCGCCCCAACTGCGACGATTGAGGTCGTTATTGATGGAGGCCAGCTCCACCGCTCCGGTGTGGGTTCGCAGGTGGACCTGCGTCGCACCGCCCGGCGAACGGCGGCGGGTGACGACAAAGGTAGCGTCGGGGCTGGCCGCGACGACGGTCTCGTCGTCGGCGAGGGTGCCGATGCAGTGCGCCGGATCGCTGGATCGTCGCAAACAGTCCTGCGCGTTTAGCAGGACAGACTGGCCGAGCCGCTCGGGCGCTGGATTTTGCGTGGCCCGCGCGCCGAGATCGCTTGCCGTGCCGGCATCGATGAGCCGGCCCTGAAGACCGACAGGAGGGGACTCTGTTCTGAACGCCGTCAAACCTGTCGGCCGGGTGACGAAGCTTGCGCCGTCGAAGCGGACCAGGGCTTCGCCGTCCTCGACCTGGGCAACGATCCGGCGTCGTCCACTACGGTCGCTTGTCAGCCAGGCCTTCGAGCCGTCGGCCAGACGAACCTGAACGACGGGGCGATCGTCGTCCCAACTGGCCCGGGCGATGGGGATCGTCTGGCTATCGCCGTCGATCCACGGTGTGGCCGTGTCCAGGTCGATCGCCTCCGCGGAGCCGCTGCGATCAAGCAGCCAGAACCGCCCGGCCTCGAAACGGCCCCCGGGCTGTCTCGCGAACGCGATCAGCCGGTCCGAGCGCGGCGACCAGGTCATCAGGTGCGATGTAAAATCCTGATTGGGCAAAGGCTCTACAGACGATCCCGTTTCAAGGTCGGCCAGGAGGATGCGCCGAACCCGTTTCGGCGTTCCGGTGAAGAGCACCGTGTCCAGGCCGTACTGGATGTCCGCGCCGTCAAGCAGCGCCGCTGCTGTCCGCCCGTCCGGAGACAGCGAGACGTCGATGATGGCGCCTTCGATGAGGAGGGTCTCCCGCCCAGTTGTGAGATCGACTTGAAGGAGTTGAAGCGGCGTGCCTTTGTCGCGGGTGTCGCGCGCCCCCCCACTCGAGATGGAAATCGACGATGGCGAATGTCCCGCCTCGGCCCGCCGCCAGAGTTCGGTCTGCTTCACGACCGACTGGGCGTAGACCCCGATGATGTAGGGCAACACGCCATTTCGCCGGGCGACGACCAGGAGCTCGCTTTCCGAGCGCCAGACGACGGTTTCGCCAAAGCGCGCCGGCTCCGGTGACAGGTCGAGCCACCGCACCGCGCCGGTGGCCAGCGTCATCACCCCGAGGCTCCAGCCGGTCTCGGAGAGCCGATAGACCACCATCTGCGCGCCGCTTGGCGAGAATGGCCCCGACACGAAGCCCTCCGAATGGCCCGGATCCTCAAGACTTTGACGAAGGACGCCGTCTGTCGCGGAGAAGATCTGCAGCCGGCTCAAAAGCGTCTCGGTGTAGAAGTCGTATTTGTAGGTGCTCGCGCTGTTCCAGGGTGCCTGTCGCTCCAGGACGATCCAGCGGCTGTCCGGCGATATGCGGACATTGCCGATGCCTTCTTGCCCGACCAGGTCGTCGATCGTGAAGGGGGGAAGGCCGTCGGGCTGGGCGGGCGTCTGACACAGGGTCGGGCTCGCGGCGACCAGAAGGGTCGCCGCGGCCACAAGGCCGAGGATCGGTTTCATCACCAGGCCCGCGTCAACTGGATGGAGATGAATCGGCCAAGAACATTGGTGTTGGCGGCGTCGTAGGCGACGCCCTCGGGCGCGTCGTAGAAGGGCGGGTCGCTGTCCAGAAGGTTCTGGACATTCAGCGTCAGCGTCGTCCCTTCGAAAAGTCCGCGCGTCGGCGCGTAGCGAAGCTGGACGTCCGCTGTCGTCCATGAGCCGATGGGGCGACCCGTGACGTCCGGGTAGCCGTCGACATAATTGAAAGCCGCCGAGGCGCCCCAGTCGCGACGGGTCCAGCTTGCCGACGCCCGCGCCCGCAGATCGACGGGCAGGTTGGGACTGTTGATGCCGGACTGAACGGGCGCGGTCGGGGTCGCGCGGGTATCGAACCGGTCGAGATAGGTCAGGTTGGCGTCGAGCTCGAACGCATGGTCGCCGACGTCGAAAGCGTAGCCGAGATTGGCGTCGATCCCTTCGAGCAGCACGCTGGACGTGTTCACAAACCGGGCATCGACGATGGCGCCATAGGCCTCGGCGGGGAACAGATCGGCAAGCGCTGTTGTCGGCAGATCCAGCAACGCCTGCATGTCGGCGCGGTCCTGCGCGTTGTTGGTCGGATCGATGATGCGAACGAAGGCCGACAGGGCGGGATTGGTGAGTGCGGTGGTGAGGGCCGTGAAGGCGGGCTGACCGATCTGGTTGTCGAAATCGATCCTGAACAAATTTAGGCCCACGCGAAGGCCGGGAAGGGCCGCTGGCCGATAGTCTCCGCCAAGCGTCCAGCTCCTGGCCTGCTCGGGCTCAAGGTCGGGATTGCCGCCATAGAGGATTTCGGCAAGCACCTGCTGCGATCCGCGCGGGAGGAACGTCGGGCTCTGGTCCGCCGTCTCGTTCAGTTCGCGCAGCGCCGGCGCGCGAAAGGACTCGCCGTAGTTGGCGCGCAGCACCAGTTCGGAATAGGGCTGCCACAGCACCCCGACCTTGGGGCTGGTCGTTTGACCGGCGTCGGAATACTTCTCGAACCGCCCGGCGATCGAAAGCTCAAGCCGCTCGAATCCAGCGCGGCGGTTTTCTGCACTGAAGAGGGGGATGCGGACTTCCGCGAAGGCGGACGCCACGTCGCGGTCGAAGGCGACGGGGACGCCGACCGACGGCGCTACGCCTGATGTGAAGCTCGTGTCCTGACGTTCGAAGGTCTCGCGGCGGAAGGCGAGGCCCGCGGCCAGTTTGGCGTCCCCGGCTGGCAGGGTGAACAGGGACCCGTCCGCCAAGGCGTTGATGGATGAAACCGTGGTCTCCCCGACCCCGCGCGCCCAGCCGGAGCCAATGAAGGCCAAGGCTGCCGGCGAGCTGTTCGAGCCGTCGGCGAAGGGATTGAAGTATCCATCGCGCGGTGCGCTGTAGGCGGTCGCCGGATTATCGGCGATCGCGCCTAGCGCCTCGCGCAGGAAGGTGGAGTTCAGCTGATTGCTGCTTGCATTTTCACCGTGTTCGCGCGCGTAGGCGGCGTAAGTGTCCAGCCGCCAGCTTCCCGCCAGATCGATCTTGGCCCCGATCGAGGCCCCCAGGCTTTCGGCGCGGCCTTCGATCCTCGGATTGCCGAGATCGCGGCCGAAATTATAGGCGATGATGTGTGATGTCGCGCCTGTCGGAGACACAAAATAGGGATTCGCTGCGGTCACGGTAAAGGTCGTTGGAAACCCTTGAGACACTGCCTCGAACTCGCGCAGGCCATAGCGAACATCGGCGTTGATCGAGACGCGGTCGCCGAAGTCCTGATTGAGCACCAGATAGGCGCTGTGTCGGGTTTGCTCCGGCAGGACGTTCAGGCCCTCGCGGTGATTGTAGAGATTGCCCTGACCCGCGATGAAGTCACTCGGGTTCAGGCCTTCGCCATTCTGCCCACTGGGGATGGCGTAGGTAGGGACATAGCCGCCGGCTGCGGCGTCGAAGACAACGATGTTGCCGGGGTTGCTGAAGATGCGACGCCGGTCGGAGCCTCCGAACCGCCGCAAGTCCGCGTCGTTCGCCCGGTCCCGCTCGGATGCCACCAGGCGGCTGCGCTCATTGTATTCATAGGTGCCCACGATCGAGCCTGACGACCAGCGGCTCCCGACGGTGTGGGCAATCTGGAGCTCGTCGCTCGCCCCATCCGAGGTGACGCCGTACCGGACCCGCGTCTCGGCGCCGTCATAGTCTTCACGAAGGATGATGTTGACCACGCCGCCCACGGCATCCGCTCCGTATAGCGCTGACGCACCATCGAGCAGCACGTCGATGCGGGCCACGGCGCTGGTCGGTATTGTGGAGACATCGGCGAAGTCGCCCTTGTTTCCTGTGCCCGCCATTCGTCGCCCGTTGACCAGAACGAGGGTCGCATCGCTGCCCAAGCCGCGCAGATTGACGCCCGAGGCGTAAAAGCTGTTCGTACCCGTTCGGTCGCCGCCGTTGCTCATGGCGGCATCGTTACCGGTGCCGCCAAAGTTCTGGGGCAGGGCGGCAAGCGCTTGGGCGACCGTTCCATGTCCTTGCCGGTCGATGTCGTCCCGGGTCACGGTGACGACCGGCGACGGGCCGTCAGCGACTCCGCGGATCAAACTGCCAGTAACGATCACTTCCGCGATCTCGACCGCCTCATCCTTCGCCTCTGCACGGGCGGTGGGATCGAAGACGACAAGCGTGTTGTAGCTCGTCCGACGGGCACGTAGTCCGGTGCCTTGCAACAGGGCGGTCAGGGCTTGGTCCGTCCCGAGCGCGCCATTGACGCCGGGGGACTGGCGGCCTGCGACAAGGTCAGTGGAATAGAGAATTTGCTCGCCGCTCTGGGCCGCGAAGAGGGGCAGTGCAGTTTGCAGCGGGCCGGCGGGAACGCGGTACTGCACGGCAACCGTTTGCGCCTGGGCGATGAAAGGCGTCGCCGCCGCCAGCATCAGTACGCCAAGCGCAGTGGAACAAGGACCGATACGCATAACACTCCCCCGAAATGGATACCCGCACAGACGCGGGTTGGGAAAGAGACGAAGGGGCGCGGAAAAACCCCTCAGCGCTCCGCCGCATTTTTTGCGGGGGCGTCACGAATGACGATCTGACCGGTTGGAGTCCGCTCGGCGACGACGGGATAAAGCTCGACGAGCGCGGAGACAAACCCCTCGACGTCGCCCGTGTTGAAAACGCCGCTTACGGCGATGCGGGAGATGGCGGGAGCCTGAAGAATGACCTTGGTGCGGCTGTAGCGATTGACCTCGGCGACGGCGGTTTCGACGGTGTCGCCAGCGAAGACGAGACGACCGGCCGTCCAGCTGGTTTCCGACGCCACATCCACCGATCGTACGGCGGGACGCGGGGAGGCGGTGACAATCTGCTGGCCAGGCGTGAGGGACCAGCGTGGCGACGAGCCCTCTCGGTCCAGAACATCGACCCTGCCCTCGACGAGGGTGACCTGGGCGCCGTCGCCCGCTCGGCGGACGTCGAACCGGGTTCCGACGGCGGTGACGTCGGTGACCCCCGCGCGGACGACGAACGGACGGGTCGGATCGCCCTCAACGTCGAAAAAGGCCTGGCCGCTCGCCAATTCGACAGCGCGGCGGCCACGGGTGAGTTTCACGGTTATGCGAGACTCGGTGTCCAGCGTGACCTTCGAGCCGTCGGCCAAGACCACGACCCGTTGTTCTCCCAGCCCCGTCTCATAAGACAGCGGACGGGCGGACCATATCATGACGCCGATCGCCGCGGCCGCGATCGCGGCGATGGCGCCGGTCGGTACGAGCGCTTTGGAGAAGCGGCTTTGGGTTTTGCGCGACGCGTCCGCGCGAGCGCGCGCACCTTTGGTCAAGACGGCGATGTCGGCATCCCCCTTGAGACTGCCCGCCGTCTCCCACATCGTTTCGATCCGGGCGTAGGCCTCGGCGTTCTTTGGGTCGCGGCGCCATTGGCTGAAGGCTGTGACGTCCGCGGCCGTCACACGCTTCTGATTGAGAGTCGCGAACCACGACGCGGCTTCACGACGTCTCGCGTCCAGGTCTTTATCGGCAGTCATCGTTCGTGCCTTAGACGTCCAGTTGCGCCATGCAGTGCTCAATAGCTTTCGCCATGCGCCGTTCGACGGTAGCCAAGCTGATCCCGTGAGCCAGAGCAATCTCCGGATATGTCATACCGTCAAACCGGCTCAAGACGAAGACGTCCCTGTAGAGGGGCGGCATCGTCTGGAGGACCTGCTTGAGGTAGAGGCGATCGACAGGCGCGTCGGCCGCCGCGTCCAAGGTCGAACCCGTACCTTGCAAGGCGCGCTCGCGGCGCACAAGACGGCGCCGTTCGTCGCGGACGAGGTTGAGCGCGACCCGAAGAAGCAGGGCTTTCGGATGGCGGATGTCTTCGAGAAGGTACGGCGTGAGGCGAAGATAGGTTTCCTGCACCACGTCGTCGGCCTCATCGACGCCGACGCGTCCACGAAGCCGCTTGCCCAGCCATCCCGAATAGCGGCGGTAGAGCCCGTTGAGGCTCGCCGCGGCGCCCGGATTCAACTCCTTCACATCGCTCAACGCGACCTCCAGCCGGCTGTCAGACGGCGGGAATCCGAGAGCGCGACCGCGTGGCGTCCGGGCGCACGCAAAGGTGCGCCGCAGGCGATGGCGGACGGACGCCGCGCGTCAAGGCGCGGCCGTTAAGGTTGAGCTTCGCACAGGGGATTCCCGGCCCCTATCGACGCGGACGCCGACAACCGACAATGAATCAATCCGAGTCGCGGTGCAAGGCGGAGGGGTCGGGCGAGGAATCCTCTGCGAAGAGGCCCGCTACTTCAGGATGAAACGCCGCCACCGCCAAAGGCAGTCCCCGGCTCAAGTTCCGCCCCTATCTGGCGGCGCCCGACGTCGCAGGATTTAGGGCTCGGGAGCCGGCAGGGCAAGTGATGCGTAAAGCGCGACAGACGCCCGGCGCTGATGAAAACCGCTCCCGGGTTTCCGCAAGCTTGTTGCGGAGTCTCCGCAAATCGATGGCGTTGTTCAGGCTTACGGACCGCGTCATCGTGCGCCTCTAAAGGCGAGTGATCCCATGACACCACACCGTCAGACAGACGTCGGAACGCAGAACCTCGCATTGAGCCCGCGCGAACTCGAATGCCTCACCTGGGTTTGCCGCGGCAAGAGTTCGGGCGACATCGGCAGCATCCTGGGACTGTCCCCGCGCACGGTCGATAGCTATTTGGAAAAGGTCGCTGCGAAACTCCGGGTCCGGACGAGAATCGAGGCTGTCGCGGTTGCGGTCCGGGCCGGCTTGGTTGAGCCAGACTAATTGGGGGCACACGCGGTGCGCGATTTCTGACCGAGAATCGGGTCATGATCGATCATCTGAACCGTGATCAATTCATCCATGCCCGGAGACGTCGTTCAAGCTTTCGCCAGGGAGATCGCGTTTCGCGACGTCCGACGGCTTGAGTCCCTGGTCGCAGACGATATCGACGCCCGGTTCGACGTCGCGGGCATTCTGGTCGGTAAAGCTGCGCTGCTCGGGTTCTGGCGGCGGCTGTTTCAGGCCTATTCGCTCGTCGAACTCCATATCCTCAAATGCGTCGTTGAGGAGGATCTGGTCATCGCCGACAGCGCCTATTTCCTGGCCGCCCGCCGGGGCGGTCTGGTGGACGTGCGCGCGATCAGCATTTTCGAAGTCGATCAGGGCGTCATCACCCACTGGCGGGATCATGCCGATCTGGCGGAGGTGCCCAAGGCGGAAACGGACCTCTGGCGCCGCTTGGGCGGAGCCCGATGGTAGCCGCACCCAGACTGGCTGCGTAGGCGGAGGGGGCGGGCCGGGAACTTCTGTGTGAAGCTCGACGTCTTCACCCGCGATCGCTGCCGACGCATTGCGTCCCCTGGCTCCAGATCGAAGGCTATCCGGACGAGGCCCGCCGTCCGACATCCTACGCCCCTGAAACGGAAAACCAAGCCCGCCCAAGGCCAGGATCGTCGGGCGCTGTCGATCCGACGCTTGCTCAAGGCGAAGGACGCGCCTGGCGGCGGCCATCGTCGCCTGCCGACGACGACGTCTCGCGAGACAGCCGCGTCTGTGGCCCGCGCAGCGCATTCAGCATCACCAGCAGCGAACTCGCGGTCATGGCGACTGCGGCCCCCAAGGGCGACAACAGGCCCAAGGCCGCCAGGGGCAGAACGACGATGTTGTAGGCGAGTGCGAGGACGACATTCTGGCGGATGGTGCGTCGCGTCTCGTCAGCCAGGCTCAGAGCCACATCGACTTGCTCAAGACCGCCCCTCAGGATGACGATCGCCGCCGTGGCCGTCGCGGCCGGATGGGCCCGGGCCACCGAAACCCCGCAGGCGGCTGCGGTCAGGGCGGGGGCGTCGTTCACGCCGTCGCCGACGAAGAGCACAGGTCCGCTCGTGTTCCTGACCCTGTCGGCCTTGTCGGCGGGGGTGCAGCCCCAATGGACCGCAGCGGCGTCCAGGCCGATGCGATGCGCGACCGCTAAGGCCGGCCCCTCGGCGTCGCCGGTGGCCATGGCGACCTGCAATCCCCGCCGCTTGAGCCGCGCCACGCCGTCAGCGGCGCTGGGGTCCAGCGCATCGGCGAGCAGAAGATCGCCGATCGCGAGACCATCCAGGGTGACCCGAAGACGCGTTTCTCCCTGCAGGCTAGCGACGCCGCCGACATGGATGTGGGTTCCGTCCGCCAGAGTCGTCTCGGCGCCGCGATCCAGGCGTCGGCCGCCGACCACGACCGCGTCGCCGATCGGCGCGGCGGCGACGACGGCTTGCGCAAGGGGATGGGCGACGCCGGTCTCCGCACGCGCCGCCAGATCCAGCACCTGCGCCACGGACCAGCCAGGGCAGGGCGCGACGGCGACCACTTCGGGGCGGCCCAGGGTGAGGGTCCCGGTCTTGTCCAGGAAGACGGTGCGCAGCCCGGCCATGCGATCGACCACGCCGGGATCGGAGAACCGCACACCGTGTTCGGCGGCCCTGGCCGAGAGACGCGCCTGAGCCAAGGGCGCGGCCAAGGCCAGGGCGCAGGGGCAGGCCGCCAGGAGCACGACCAGACCGCGCATCACCGCCTCGCCGACGTCGGCCGTGAGCGCCAGCGTCGCCGCCGTCACCAGGACGGACGCCAGAATCAGGCCCTGGGTCAGCGCGCCGGCCAGACGGGCGATCCGGTCCTCGTCACCGCCGCGCGTCGCCAGTTCGAGGGCCACCCGTCCGCCCATCCGATCCACGTCGCGATCCCCGGCGTCGCGGTCGACCGAGACTTCGATCATCCGGTCGAGATTCACGGCCCCCGCGCTGACGCGATCCCCGGGAGTGATGGCGCGCGGCGCGGACTCGCCGTTCAGCACGGCCGCATTCAGACGACTCTCGCCGGTCACAACCCGGCCGTCGACGGTCGCCACGGCGCCGGCGGGGATCCGCACGCGATCGCCGAGGCGAAGGCTGGCGCTGGGGAGCGCCTGCCAGCCGTCCGCCTCCCGCCAGACCAGGGCCGTGTCGTCGAACAGACGGCCCATGGCCACCACGGCCTGGGCGGCCCCGCGCCGGATGTGGGTCTCGATCAGACGTCCGGTCAGAAGCAGCGTGATCAGCATCACCGCCGTGTCGAAGTAGACGTGACGATCGCCGGCCATCAGATGACCGAGCGAGGCCGACACGGCGCCGCCGACGCCGAGCGTGACCAGGAGGTCGAGCCCGGGCGCGCGCAGGCGCACGGATCGGATCGCCATGCGGCCGATGTCCCAACCGCCATAGAGGAGCGCCGGCAGGGCCAGCAGACCGCTGGCGACGGCCAGTCTCCAGGCGAGATCCGCACCGAGGCTCGGCGTGACATAGAGGACGATCGCCGCGGCCATCGCCCACATGCCGAAGGCGACGGAAACGGCGAGCCTGAGCGTCAACTGGCGGATCTGACCGTCGAACCGGTTCACCGCATCCTGGGGGTCGGCGCGCTCGATGAGGCGATAGCCGGCCTGACGGACGACGGTTCGAAGATAAGCGACGTCGCAGCGCTGGGCTTCCCATCGGACCAGGGCCGAGGCGGAGAGGTGATGGACCCGGGCCAAGAGGACGCCGGGGGTTTCGCCAAGCCGACGCTCCAGACCGCGCGCGCACCCCCCGCAGAAGAGGCCATCGACGGCGAACAGTTGCTGACGCGGTTCGGCGCTCAAGGCCGAGCGCGGGAGGTCGGTTCAGGCGTGCCTACTCCGATCAGACGGCCCTGATAGGTCCGCCCGTAAAACGTCTCCTCGCCGCCATGGTTTTTTTGCGCCGTCTCCTGCACCGTGCCGGTCTGGCGAGGGTCCTTGGGCCGCTCTTGGCTGTTGATGAAGGCGGCGACATCCCAGGCCTGCTGGTCGGTGAGACGATCGGTCTGGCCAAGCGGCATATTGGCCTTGATGAAGCCGGCGGCGGTGTTCACCCGCGCCATGCCGGCGCCCCAGTTGTAGGACCGGGGTCCCCAGAGCGCCGGGAAGACTGGGCGGCCATTGAGGTCGTACTGCCCCTGGCCGTCCGCCCCGTGGCAGGTCGCGCAGTTGGCGGCGTAAACCTGTCTCCCGCGCGCCGGGTCGTATCCCGCTGCGGTTTTCTCAAGCTCTGGATAGCCGGCGCCTTCCAGGTCTTCACCCGTCGGGGCCCCGCTGGCGAGCCAATGCATATAGATTTGCAGGTCTTTGTAGACGTCGTCCCCGGCCGGCGGGGGGCCGCCGGTCGGCGAGTGCTGGGCGTTCATGGAATAGGTGAAACAGCCCTTCACCCGGTCTTCCATGGTGTTGATCTGCTTATTCTTGGACCGGTATTTGGGATAGACGGTCCAGGCCGCCCACATGGGCGCCGAGTTGGGCCGTCGGCCGCCGTCGAGATGGCAGTTCGAGCACGACAGGTTGTTGCCGACGAAATCCGAGGCATTGGCTGACGTGTTCATGAAGATCGCCTGGCCGCGTCGGATCGCATCGCCTTCCGGTCCGTCGGGAATGGCGCTGTCCGGCGGCGGCTGGAACAGGGCCGCATTGACCTTGTCGTCGCCGTCGGCTTCGCCGGCCTTGCGATCCCGCAACCAACCCGCGTCAAAGGCGTAGGCGGCGATCGCGAACAGGGCGAAGCCGCCGCCGACGGCGTAGATCACATCGCGGGCGAACCGGCCCTTGGCGGGCCGGTCCTGCGGAGCGGGAGGCGGAGCGTCGTCATCCATGGTCATCGCCTTTCATTATCGGAAACGGCCGGCACCGGCGGAAGGGTTGCAAGATAGTCGGCGACCGCGCGGCGGTCTGCGTCGGACAGATTGCGCGCGACCTCGTTCATCAGCTGGACGTCGGAGTTGTCGCGCTCGCCCCCGACCCAGGTGGCCAGCTGCGAGGCCGTATAGGCGGGGTGCTGGGCGGCCAGGGAGGGGAAGTTCGGCGCCACGCCGAAGCCCGACGGGCCATGGCAGCTGAAACAGGCGGGAAGGTTCTTGGACCAGTCGCCGTGCAGCGCCAGTTGCTCCCCGCGCGCCATGTCTCCGCCCAGCTCCGGCTTCGCGGTGGAAGGCGTGCGAAGCGCCGAATAATAACGCGCGAGACCGCGCCGGTCGGCGTCGCTCAGGGCGCCGGCGACAATCCGCATGGTCTCATTGCGGCGGCGGCCTGACACATAGTCCTGAAGCTGTTTGACGATATACCCCTGCGGCAAACCCGCGAGCCGGGGCACGTTCGCGCCGCCCTCGCCCGCGGCGCCGTGACAGGAGGCGCAGGCCCAGGCTTCACCCTGGCCCTGTGTGACCAGACGCATCACGGCGGGATCGTCGAAACTGGAGATCCGGACAGGCCCGACCGACGGTTGAGGCGCCAGACCGGGGTCGACGACCCGCGCGAGCTCCTCGCCCCCGCGCCAGGCCCCGCGGCCGGCGAAACGTTCGCGCTGCGCCGCCACGAAGGCCGGCGTGATCTCTTGGTCGTCGCCGCCCCAAGTCTGGCGAACATGGCTGGCGACCCGCGCCAGTTCGGCGTCGGACAGCACGCTGGCGAAGCTCGGCATATGGCCGTCGAACACCTTGCCGCCGACATCGATCGGCCCGTCGATGCCGTGAAGCAGGATCTGCACGATGACGGCCGGATCGGCGGCGACGAACCGGGATCCCGCCAGCGGCGGGATGGCGCTGCGCACGCCCGCAGCATTGGGCTGATGGCAGGTCGAACACCGCGCCTCGAACACCTGAGCGCCGCTGTTCAAGGCGAGGGCGGGCGTCTCTTCGATCTGTTGGGCGCGTTCTTCACGTCCGACGCCGACCGCCTGGGCGTTGTCTCATAAGGTGACCGCGCCCCAGATCGCCAGGGCGATGGCGATCCAATAGACCGGCAGCGGAATGCGCCGGAACTCCTCGTAGGGTTCGAAGGCCTCGTCCGGTTCGCGGGGCTGAGGGGCGTCGGGCGGCCCTTTGCGGATCATTTCGGCTCGCCCTTTTCGCTGTAGCCGTCGTCGCGGACGGCGGTGGGCGGGGCAGGGAAGGTGCGGTCCAGACTGCGCAGATAGGCCACAAGGTCGCGCGCCTGCGGCCTCGCCACCACGACCTTGCCCTTGGGCGCATAGCGTTCCGGAAGCGTGACGACAACGTCGCCCGGCGCCGCCTTGTCCTTGATCTCGAACAGATAAGGATAGGCCGGCATGATGCTCCAGTCGTAGATCGCGCGCGGCTGATAGAGATGGGTCATGTGCCAGCCTTCGCTCGGCAGCCGCGCGCCCACATTCTGAAGATCCGGCCCGGTGCGCATGGTGCCGAGCTGGTGGGGTTGGTCGTAGAAATAGTCGGAGGCCACCGCCGCCCGTCCCCAGCCCCGTTCGCCATCCGGCGCCTGGTCCAGGGCGCGGGGCTGCTGGCTGTGACAATAGACGCAGCCCTCGGAGACATAGACCGCCCGTCCCCGGAGCTCCGCCTCTGTGTAGGGCAGCAGACCCGGCGTGGGCGCTTCGCCGCGGATCTGGATGCCGGGGAGGATGACCAGCATCAGGGTGGCGAACGCCAGGATGGCGAGGGCGAAGACGCCCAGAGGGATGACGCGGTTCATGCTGCGGTCGCCGGAACGGTGTCAGTGGGCGCGGTTCCAGCCTGGGGGGCGCGTCCCTGCGCCAGCAAGGCGACGAAATGGCCCGCAAAGATGAGATGGCCCAGCGTCATCAGCGCGCCGCCGACAGAGCGGGCCTCAAGATAGGGCGCCAGAACGGTGACGCTGTCGGCGAAGGGGCGCGTCGCGTCCAGCATGGCCAAGCCTTGCAGCACGCCGCCGATGGTCAGGGCGAAGAAGTAGATGGCGAAGCCGACGACCACGAGCCAGAAATGGACCTTGATCAGGGCCGGCGCAGGCCATTGCCGCCCCGTCAGGCGCGGCCCCATGTGGTAGACCGCGCCGAACATAATAAAGGACACAAAACCATAGGCGCCCAAATGGGCGTGCCCGACCGTATACTGCGTGAAGTGGGTCACGGTATTGACCGTGCGCAAGGCTTCGATCGACCCCTGGAAGGACGCCAGGGTGTACATGACCGCCCCAAGCGAGATGAACCGCAGAGGAACCGAGGCCTTGAAGGCCCAGAGGTTGCGGGCGACCGTGACGTGCTGGTTGATGGCCACGGCGATCACTGGCACGAACATCATCACACTGTGGACGATCGACAGGGTCACCACCCAGGTCGGCACCGGACCGCCGATCAGATGGTGGATGCCGACCTGACTGTAGAACAGCGCCAGCGCCCAGAAGCCGAGTAGCGACAGACTATAGGAGTAGATCGGCTTACCGATGATCTTGGGAATGAAATAATAGGCTGCGCCCACGCCCAGCGGGGTCAGCCAGAGCCCCAGCACATTGTGGGCGAACCACCAGTTGACCGTCGCCTCCTGCACGCCCGCATGGATGCCCGGCAGATTGGCGATGAAGAACAGGACGGGAAACCAGCACAGCGCGCCCAGATAGTACCAGCCGGTCACATAGATATGGTCGACGTTGCGCCGCAGCGCCGTATGGAGAAGCGGCCAGACGAAGAAGGCGCCGGCCAGGGCCAACAGCCCATCGATCTGCCAGGGAATCTCCAGCCATTCCTCGCCGTCCGTCCAGCCCGAGGCGATCGCCAGGGCGCCGCAGGCTACGGCGACGTTCCAGAGCACGGCTCCGATCACCGGCAGGCGCGGATGTCGCAGCGCGGTGTGGAAGATGCGCGGGGCGATCCAGAGCGCCACGCCGATGCCGGTCATCGACAGCCAGCCGTAGATCACCAGGTTCAGGTGCAGGGTGCGAACCCGGCCGAAGGTCAGCGGGCCGATGTCCGTCAGCCAGTCCGGCCAATGGAGCTTCAGCGAGGCCATCAGGCCGAAGATCGAGCCGATGACGAGCCAGGCGATGCCGCTTCCGATCAGGATCGTCACGGGGCGGCGCGAAACCGCATCGATGCCCTCGCGCTCGGTGTCATAGTGATGCGGCCCGACGGACTGGGTGTCCTCGCCGGACATCGTCGCATCGTCGGGCGTTCCGGCCTCCCCGGGCGTGAAAACCGTATAGGCCTGCCCCTGGTGCAGTTGGAGCTGCCGGTTGGTCACCGCCCAGATCAGAAAGGCCAGGGCCAGCAGCGACACGAGGAAGCTGAGCGCCAGCAGGAGGCCGATGGTCACCGACATGGGGCGAGGACTCCGTCAGAAGGCATAGGTCACGTCCACATAGCCGTAGGTGGTGTCGTCGGTCGCCGGCGCGTTCGGCGCGTCGGTCAGGGCGCGGCCCTTGAAGAGCCGGGCGCCGCCGGTCTCCAAGGTGACGTCAGGGGTCAGCTTGTAACGGACCCGCGCCTCGATCTGGGTTCCACCAAAGCGGCCGCTGTCGCCCGATGGGTCGATGACCCCCGTCGCGCCCAGGCTGTCGCGCGCGTCTTCGAGCCAGAGTCCCCGCACGGCGACGAAGCCGTCCAGCTTGCTGTTGGGTTTTACCTCCAGGCGAATGCCGGGCGACACGAGGTTGGCGCGTGAGACCGCGCCGTAGAGACCGGCGGGACCGAACTCAAAGCGTCGTGCGCCATAAAGGGTGTCGAACCGGCCATAGTCCCCCTGTCCCCCATCACCCGTGACATAGTCGAACTGGGCCGCCAATCGCGGCGACCAGTGGTGCCCGAACGTGCGGCCTGCCTCCAGATGAAGGAAGCCGGCCCTGACATCCACATCCTGGGTGTCTGCGGGCGAGGCGGAGCGGCGGACCTGGCCGACCTGGGCCGCCGCCTCGACCTCAACATCCCATAGCCCAGCCGCCGGCGCTTGACGCCAACGGACGCCGGGCGTCGCCAGCCGGCGGTTGCGGGTTTGCTGGGCCGCGTCGTCGCTTTCGGTGAGGCCGTAGACATAGAGGTCGAGCGATCGCCGCTGGCCGAGGTCGCGAGTCCAGAACAGGCCGGCGAACTGAAGATCGGCATCCTCGCGATCCCACGCGATCCGGTTGTCCTCGATGGCGGCCCTGTCGTCCGGCAGCCGCACCTGCGGCATGACCCAGAAGGCCGTCAGCGCCCCGGCGGCCAAGGGCGTGTCGAAACGGGCGCCTGTATAGGCGTTGGTGGTGTTGCGGAAATTCTGGCGAGAGACGAAACGCTTGGATCCCAGGTCCATGGTGAAGCGGCCCAGCTGCAACGTCCGCGCGTCTCCCGCGCCGAGTCGGACTTTGGCGTAAGCCTGCACCAGCTCCAGTGCATTGACCTCGCCGACGCCGACCGACGACCGAGGCCCCTGACCGAACGCCCGGGAATCGAACAACTCGCCGCCGAACGTCACACGGCCCACATCCTGCTCGACGGCCAGCGTCAGCCGCGTCGTCAAAACGGTGTCGCTCGGCTCCGCCGTTGGACGAAACTGGCCTGACAGCGTCTCTCCGCGCGCACGCGCCGACCCGGACACACGCCAGCCGTTGTCGGCGACCGCCTGCTGCCCGCTGGCGGCGAGGGCGCCGCTCATGAGGATAGAAATCAGCACCGGAAGCGCCCTCCCTTGGCAGAGCAGTCGCCTGCGAAGTCTCCCATCGTCGTTTCCTGCTGCGTTTTGTCGCAACAGGCCGCGCCAAGCTTAAGCCAGCCTTAAGGTGATCGCGATCAGGGCCGACGGCCGAGCCAGCGGCCCGCCCGGCCAGCATAGGCGAACCAGTCCGCCCCGAAGAGGGCCGCCAGGTGTCGTTCCTCGCGCCGGATCGCAAGGCGATCCGTGGCGAAGGCGGCGAAAGGCGCGGCCACGACGAACCAGGCGTTGTCGAACAGGCCGCCGAGGCCGAGGAGCAGGACGGCGTTGGCGAGGTAGATCGGGTTGCGGCTCCAGGCGAATGGACCGGTGGTGACCAGAGCGGTCGCCGCTCGGTGGGGCAGGATGTTGGCCCGCCGCCGCCGCATCTCCAGCATGGCCCAGAGGTCGAGGCCAACCGCGACGCCGACCAGCAGGCCGCCGGCGGCGACGGCGCCGGGGAAGAGGGCGGGCAGCGTCCAGAGGGTGGCGGCCAGCCAGGCGACAAGGACGGCTGCGCCCATGATGAGCGGGGGCCAGGGCCAGCGATTTGGCGCTTGCGCACTCACCCGCCGGCCATCTTCAGCAGACCGCGCAGCAGATAGGCGATCACGCCCAGAACACCCACGCCCAGCACCCAAAGCGCGACGAACCAGAGCCCTTGCCGGAGCCCGTTTCTGGAGACGAGACACATCAGTGGTAACCGTCGTCGCCGACCTTGCCGCGGAACACCCAATAGGCATAGGCGGTGTAGGCCAGGATGATCGGGATCAGGATCAGGGCGCCGACCAGCATGAACAGCTGGCTGGAGGCCGGGGCGGCGGCCTCCCACAGCGTGATCTCGTCCGGCACGGCGTAGGGGAAGACGCTGACGCCCAACCCTGCGAAGGTGACGGCGAACAGGGCCAGCGACAGCAGGAAGGGCCAGACTTCGCGCTTGCGGCGCATGGTCCAGAAGAAGGCGGCGGCGACGATCAGGACGAGCAGCGGCACCTGGGCTGTCAGCAGCACGCCGGGCCAGTCGAACCAGCGCCGCGCGTATTCCCCGTCCAGGAAGGGCGTGGCCAGACTGACGGCGCCGATCATCAGCAGGGTCGCCGGACCCAGCTTCCAGGCCTGGGCGCGGGCGTGGGCCTGGAGCGCGCCCTCTGTTTTCATGTTCAGCCAGGTGGCGCCCAGTAGGGCGTAGCCCACGACGACGGCGGCGCCGGTCAGCAGGCTGAACGGGCTGAGCCAGTCCCACCAGCCGCCGCCGTAGGCGCGCCCCGACACCTCGACCCCCTGCAGGATAGCCCCCAGGGTGACGCCCTGGGAGAAGGCGGCCAACAGGGAGCCGCCGAAGAAGGCGACGTCCCAGACCGCTTGGCCCGCACCGTTCGCCAACGGTACTCAAAGGCGACGCCCCGGAAGACGAGGCCCAGGAGCATGGCGATGATCGGCGTATAGACCGCCGGCATCAGCACGGCGTAGGCGAGGGGAAAGGCGGCGAACAGACCACCGCCGCCCAGGATCAGCCAGGTCTCATTTCCATCCCATACCGGGGCAATCGAGTTCATCGCCTTGTCGCGCTCGCTCCCCACCTTAAGCGTCGGGAACAGAATGCCGACGCCCAGGTCGAACCCGTCCATGACGATATAGGCGAAGACGGCGAAAGCCAGCAGGCCGGCCCAGACCAAGGTCAGATCAACGGTCATGATCGGACTCCTCGCCGGTCGGGATGGGACGGTCCGGGTCAATGGCGGGAGCAGGCGTGATGCCCGCGGTGCGGATTGGCGTTTCCGCCACGCCCGGCTCATCGCGGTGCGGCGCATGGCTCATCAGACGCAGGATGTAAAAGACCCCGGCGCCGAACACCGTGAAATAGACCACGGCGAAGGCGGCCAGGGAGGTTGCGACGGCCGGCGCCGCCAGGGGCGCGGCGCTGTCGGCGGTACGCAGCAGGCCATAGACCGTCCAGGGCTGGCGGCCGACCTCCGTGGTGATCCAGCCCGCCAGCACGGCGACGAAACCCATCGGCCCCATGACCAGGGCGAACCGGTGGAGCCAAGGCGCGTCGTAGAGGCGTTTTCGCAGGCGCGCATACAGACCCCACAGCCCCAGCAGAAGCATGGCCATGCCCAGGCCGACCATGACGCGGAAGGACCAGAAGACGATCTCGACCGGCGGCCAGTCGGCGCGGGCGATGGTGTCCAGGCCGGCCAGGGGCGCGTTCGGATCGTGCTTCAGGATCAGGGAGGACAGCTTGGGAATCTCGACTGCGCCGTGGACCGTGGCCGCGTCCCGGTCGGGAATGCCGAACAGGATCAGCGGAGCCCCGTCCGGATGGCTTTCGAAATGGCCTTCCATGGCCATGACCTTGGCGGGCTGATGCTCAAGGGTGTTCAGCCCGTGCATGTCGCCGATGAAGATCTGGACCGGGGCGGCGACCAGGATCATGCCCATGGCCATGGCGAACATCTCGCGCGCGCCCTTGTTCGTCCGTTCCTTGATCAGGTGCCAGGCCCCGACCGCGCCCACGACCAGGCCGGTGGTCAGATAGGCCGCCAGCAGCATGTGGGCGAGGCGATAGGGGAAGGAAGGATTGAAGACGATCTTGATCCAGTCCGCCGGTACGAACTGGCCGACCTCGTTGATGGCGTAGCCTTGCGGCGTCTGCATCCAGCTGTTGACCGACAGGATCCAGAAGGCCGAGGCGAAGGTGCCGATCGCGACCATCAGGGTGGCCATGAAGTGCAGCTTCTTGCCGACACGATCCAGGCCGAACAGCATGACGCCCAGGAAGCCCGCCTCCAGGAAGAAGGCGCTGAGCACCTCATAGGCCATCAAAGGACCGATCACCGGTCCAGCCTTGTCGGAGAAGACCGACCAGTTGGTGCCGAACTGGTAGGACATGACCAAACCCGAGACGACCCCCATGCCGAAAGCGACAGCGAAGATCTTCAGCCAGTATTTGAACAGGTTCAGATAGAGGTCTCGGCCCGTCTTTAGCCACAGGGCCTCCAGGACGGCCAGATAGCTGGCCAGACCGATGGAGAAGGCCGGGAACACGATGTGGAACGCGACGGTGAAGGCGAACTGCATCCGCGCCAATATCAGGGCGTCAAGTTCCATGGTTGGGTCTCACCCGATCAAGCCGAGCGCGCCGGCGCTGCGGTAAAGCATGTAGAAGGCGACGACGAAGATCAGCGCGGCGAACACTGTGTTCAAGACGCCTTTTTGTCCCGACAGCGCTTTGGCGAGGCGCGCACCCAACAAACCGCCCAAGACGCCGCCGCCGATGAACACGGCGGCGAGGGGCCAGTCCACCCAGCCGTCCAGGGCGTAGTTGAACGCCGTGGTCAGGCCGAAGGCGGTGACGCCGACCAGCGACGAGCCGACCGCGTAATAGATGGGCATCCGCGTCGAGACCATCAGACCGGGGACGATCAGGAAGCCGCCGCCGATGCCGAAGAAGCCGGACATGACCCCCGTCAGGGCGCCAACCCCGACCAGCTTGGGCGCATTGCCCCGCGTCAGAACCACGTCCGGGTCCCCCGAGGCCGAGCGACCTCTCAGCATCAGCACCCCGACCACCAGCATCAGGACCGCGAACAGGGCCAAAAGTTTCTGACCGTCCACCGCCTTGCCCAGGCTGGATCCGAGAAAGGCGCCGAAGACCCCCGCCGTCGCGAAGAGGCCGGCGATCTTCCATTTCACCGTGCCGTGGCGCGCGTGGTTCAACAGATTGGCGAAGGCGTTGGCGGCGACGGCGAAAGCGCTGGTGCCGATCGCCAGGTGCGGATCCTTGACCCCCACGAGATAGACGATGAGCGGCACCGCAAGGATGGACCCGCCGCCGCCGACAAGGCCGAGGGTGAAGCCGACAAGCGAGCCGGCGCCGGCGCCGAGGCCGTATTGCAGCGGGGACAGGTCCATGATCGGGCTCAGGCGACAGCGGGGCGAGGTTGAGGCGCCGGCTCGACGTGCTCGGGGCTGGCCATCCATTCGCGACCCTTCAGCATGGCCTGCCAGTAGATTTCCGGAAGGGCCTGCGCCTTCAGATGCCAGGCCAGCCGCGTTGGCTTGGTGCCGTCGAGCAGCCATTTGGGGAAGCTGGGTAGCAGCTTGCCGCCATAGCCGAACTCGGCGAGCACGATCTTGCCACGCTCGACCGTGAGCGGGCAGGAGCCGTAGCCGTCATAAACGGCCCGCATCGCCTGCCCGTCCAACAATGACAGGATGTTCTCAGCCACGACGGGCGCCTGTTTACGGGCGGCTGCGGCGGTCTTGGCATTAGACGCTGAGCAGGCGTCGCCCAGGCCGAAGACATTTTCGAACCGCTTGTGGCGCAAGGTCGCCTCGTCCACCTCGATCCAGCCGCTTTCGGCGGCCAGCGGGCTCTCCCGGACGAAATCCGGCGCGGCCTGAGGTGGGCAGACGTGCAGGAAGTCGAACTCGCGCCTGATCTGGCGGGCCTCGCCGTCCGCTCCGGTCACGGCGAAGGTCGCAACGCGCGCCGGGCCGTCCACGGCGACGAGCTTGGATCCGAAGTTCAGATCAATCCGGTATTTGCGAATGTATTCCATTAGAGCCGGGACGTAGTCCTTGACGCCGAACAGCACCGGGCCGGCGTTGTGGAATTCGATCTCGATGTCGTTGCGGCCGTTGTCGCGCCAGTGGTCGGCCGACAGATACATGGCCTTCTGCGGGGCGCCGGCGCATTTGATCGGCATGGGCGGCTGGGTGAAGATCGCCCGGCCGCTCTGCATCGCCTGCACCAGCTTCCAGGTGTAGGGCGCGGTCTCATAGCCGTAGTTGGAGGTGACGTTGTTGCGCCCGAGCGTTTCCGCCAGGCCCGGAATGGCGCCCCAGTCCAGCTTCAGTCCCGGCGCCGCGACCAGCATGCGATAGCCGATCCAGCGGCCGTCGGTCAGTTCGACGCGATCGTGCATGGGGTCGAAAGCCGCGACCGCACCCCGCACCCACTGGGCGCCCTTGGGGATCAGGTCCTCGGTGCGGCGCTGGGTCCGCTCGGGCGTAAAGACGCCGGCGCCGACCATGGTCCAGCCGGGCTGATAGTAGTGATGTTCGGACGGTTCTACGATGCGAATGTCGAGGCCTGGGCGGCGGCGCAGGAGGCTGGCGGCCGTGGCGATCCCGGCGGATCCCCCACCGACGATCAGGACATCGCAGGAGTCCAGGGGGGCGTATTGGGCGCTCATGACGCGGCTCCTTCAAGACGGGGGCGCAGGGCGCCGAGGTCGTAGCCTGCGGTCTTGGCGCGGGCGATCAGATGATCGGGGCTCTCCGAGGCGGCGTTCGCCAGCGCCCACAGGGTGGTGGTGCGCGTGCCGGTGCGGCAGAAACCGAACACGGGCTGGGGCAGGTCAGCCAGAGCCTCGCGGAAGTCCGCCACGTCTTGGTCGGAGATGGCGCCGCCGACCACGGGAACGTGGGCGAAGGCCAGGCCGGCGGCCTCGGCGGCGTGGCGCAGAACCTCGGCGGTGGGCTGGCCGGGCTCCTCGCCGTCGGGTCGGTTGGAGATCACCGACCGGAAACCCTGGGCCGCGATGGCGGGCAGGTCTTCCGGGGCGATCTGGGGCGAGGCGGATAGGGCCTCGTCCAGGGGGCGGATATCCATGGCATTGTCTCCCTAGGGTCTTTTCTGGTTCAGGCGTTTCGGTCGAGCGTCAGGCGGAACAGCGCCATGCCGGCCACGAGGGCGCCGACGAAGACGAAGGCCTGCCAGGCGCCGGTCGTCAGGGCCGCCAGCGCCGGGCCGGGGCACAGGCCGACCAGCCCCCAGCCCAGGCCGAACAGGACGGCCCCGCCGACCAGGGGGGTGTCGATGGTCCGGCTCTCGGGGACGTGAAAGGTCTCGGCCGCGACCGGAGCATCCATGCGCCGGCGGATCAGATAGGCGATGGCGGAGGGGATCAGCGCTCCGCCCATGACGAAGGCCAGCGAGGGGTCCCAGGCGCCCGTTACATCCAGGAAGGCCAGGACGCGGGCCGGGTTGATCATGTCGGACACCACCATGCCGGCGCCGAACAGCAGGCCGCACAGGACGGCGACGATCAGCCGGTTCATGCCAGGCCTCCCAACAGGTGGCGGGTGACGAAGACGGTCAGGGCCGCAACCGCCATGAAGACGCCGGTGGCGACGATGGAGCGGGGCGACAGGCGGGCCAGGCCGCAGACGCCGTGGCCGCTGGTGCAGCCCGAGCCCCAGCGGGTGCCGAAGCCGACGATCAGGCCGCCGAGCACCAGCAGCCAGATGTCCGAGGTGATCTGCACCTCGGGCCTGCGGATCAGCGCCGAGGCCAAGGCCGCGCCGCCCAGCAGGCCGGCGATGAAAAGCAGGGCCAGGGTACGCGGCGCGCCTTTCGACAGGCCGGTCGCCGCAGCGGTCAGGCCGGAGATTCCGGCCACGCGCCCGTTCAGCAACAGGTAGAGACCGGCGGACAGGCCGACCAGCAGGCCGCCGGCCAGGGGCCAGACGAAGGGGAGGGGCTCAAGCATCAGGGTCTCGCCTCACAGCGCGTTCAGCGGGACCTTGAGGTAGCGCACCCCGTTGTCCTCGGGCTCGGGCGGGCGGCCGCCGTTCATGTTCACCTGGACCGACGGCAGGATCAGCTTGGGCATCGGCAGGGTCGCGTCGCGCTGGGTGCGCATGGCGACGAACTCGTCCTCGCTGACGCCGTCGCGAATATGGATGTTGCCAGTGCGCTGGGCGCCGATGGTGGTCTCCCAGGCGAACTCGGTCCGGCCCGGCGGCGCCTTGTAGTCGTGGCACAGGAAGACCCGCGCCTCGTCCGGCAGGGAGGTCAGGCGATGGATCGAGCGGTACAGGGTCCCGGCGTCGCCGCCGGGGAAGTCGCAGCGCGCCGTGCCGTAGTCGGGCATGAACATGGTGTCGCCGGGAAAGACAGCGTCGCCGATGACATAGGCCAGACAGGCAGGGGTATGGCCGGGCACATGCAGCACCGTGGCCTTCAGCCCGCCGATCTCGAACCGGTCGCCGTCGTTGAACAGATGGTCGAACTGGCTGCCGTCGCGGCGGAAGTCGGTCCCTTCGTTGAAGATCTTGCCGAACACCGCCTGGACGGTGAGGATCTCATGGCCGATGGCTAGCTGCCCTCCGAGCTTTTCCTGGAGATAGGGGGCCGCCGACAGGTGATCGGCGTGGGCGTGGGTCTCCAACAGCCACTGGACCGTGAGACCTTCGGATTTCACGTAATCAATGAGGGCGTCGGCCGAGTCGTGCGCGGTGCGGCCGGACGCTGGATCGTAGTCCAGCACACTGTCGATGATGGCGCAGACGTCGGAGCCGGGATCGCGCACGACATGGCTGACGGTGAAGGTGGCCTCGTCGAAGAATGACCTGACGACAGGGCGTTGGCGAGGATTGCCCAGCGCGGCGCGCACGATGTCGGCGGCGTGGTCGCGGGCGGGATCGGGGATGGGCGAGGACATGGCGTGTCTCCGTTTCGGTGACTCAACACATATACCCATTAATAGTTCGTGCAAGTATGTATTTTAATGTAGCGGAAACGGTGGGAAGCGCTTAGCTTGCGGCTATGGAAACGATCGACACCGGGCCAGCCGCCTATCCCCCCGCAATGCGCGCCCTGCGCATAAACGACACGGCGCCGGACTTCAGCGCGCGCACGACGCAGGGCGAAAAGCGCCTGAGCGACTATCGCGGCCGCTGGCTGGTGCTGTTCTCGCATCCGGCGGACTTCACGCCGGTCTGCACCAGCGAGTTCGTGGCCCTGGCCCGGCAGTCGGACGCCTTCGCGGCGATCGATTGCGATTTGATGGCCCTGTCGGTCGACAGTCTGTATTCGCACCTGGCCTGGCTGAAGGACATTTATCGCCGCTTCGGCGTGAAGGTGCCGTTCCCGATCATCGAGGATCCCTCCATGGCCATCGGCCACGCCTTCGGCATGGTGGACGCCGGCTCGAGCGACAGCGCGACGGTGCGCGCCACCTTCGTGATCGATCCCGAAGGCGTGGTGCGCGCCATCAGCTGGTACCCGATGAACATCGGCCGCTCGGTTGATGAACTGCTACGTCTCGTCACCGCCCTGCAGACCTCGGACCGCGAGGCGGCCTCCACGCCGGCGGGCTGGATGCCCGGCGACGCTCTGCTGGAGCCGGCCGCCACCACCCTGGACGCCGCCATCGCCGACGGTGAAGGCGATGCGCCCTGGTACTATCGCGAGCGCCGCGCATGACCGACGATCAAGCGGCCGCCATGGAGCGGTTGAAGGAAAAGGCGCCGGAGGCCGCAGAGCTGTTGCGCCAGCTGGCCAACGCCAACCGGCTGCTGATCCTGTGCCATATCGCCGAGGAGGAACGTTCGGTGGGGCAGCTCGAGGCGGACCTGGGCATCAAACAGCCGGCTCTGTCCCAGCAGCTGGCTGAGCTGCGCCAGTACGGTCTGGTCAAGACGCGTCGTCAGTCGCGCTCGATCTTCTATTCGATCGCCGACGAGCGGGCCCAGGCGGTGATGGGCATGCTGTACGAAATCTTCTGCGGCGATGCGAAGGCGGTCGGCGCCCGCGTCGCCGCCCCGGCGCCCCGCCCATCGACGCCGGCGCGCGGCGACACGGCTCAGTTCGCGCGCATCACCGCCGTCGCACGTCGCTGACGGCCAACCCGCACAGGAGACTCTCGTGAAGGGCTTCATCGACAATATCGAACGTCTGACGGAAGAGAACACAGACTTTCGCCGTGTTCTCTACACCGGCCACAATCTGCAGCTCGTCCTCATGGCCATTCCGGCCGGTCAGGAGATCGGCGAAGAGGTCCACGACGACCGCGACCAGTTCTTCCGCATCGAGGCGGGCGAGGGCGAAATCTGGATCGATGGCGTTCGTCACGCCGTGAAGGCGGACGACGGGGTCATCGTCCCTCAGGGCGCCCGGCACAATGTGGTCAGCACGGGGTCCGAGCCGCTTCGGCTCTACACCCTCTATGGCCCGCCGGAGCATCTCGACGGGACGGTTCACGCGACGGTGGAAGAGGCCTCCGCCGACCACGAGCACTTCGACGGCCGCACGACCGAATAGCCGTCAGGGGCCGACGTCGTCCGCATCGGCGCGCCGGTCGTCGGGCCGCGGCAGGTGCAGGGCGATGCCCAACGCCTCCGCCAGACGGGTGTCGCGACGATAGATGTCATCGCGAAAGGCGACGCGGCCCTGGCCGTCCAGGAACGCGGTCCAGTACAGTAGGCGCACGTCGATCGGCCGACCGGTCGCCACACGGACGGTCTGGCCGCTGTCCAGCGCGGCGTCGAAGCGGGCGAGCCTCTCGGGGTCGGGCGCCAGGAGAAGGCGGGCGAAGCCGACGGCGTCCTGCACCCGCACGCAGCCGTGACTGAGATGGCGGAAGCTCTGGTCGAACGCGCCCCGAGACGGGGTGTCGTGCAGGAAGATGGCGTAGCTGTCCTGAAGCTCGAACTTGACTTGGCCCAGGGCGGCATTCGGACCCGCGCGCTGAACCACCATGCCGTTCTGGATCGTCATGTTGTTCGCCCGCATATAGGCGGCGCCACGCGGCAGGATCTCGCGCTGGGCGATGGAGGTCGGCACCGTCCAGGGCGGATTAGCGACGACCGAGGCGAAGGGCCGTTCGAGGCTGGGCGTCGCATTGTCGGCGTCACCCGTCACGACCCGCATCGAATGCACGGGCCGACCGTCCTTCCAGTAGACCATGATGGAGGCGGCGGTGTTCACCTCGATCCGTTCCGGGGCCACGTCCCGCTTCAGCCAACGGCGGCGTTCCAGATTGAGCGCGATCTGGCGGGCACGGGCCTCGGCCGAAATCGACAGCGCCCGCTGGGTCGCCGGGCCGATGCGGGCGTCTGCCTCCAGACCGTGGCGCACCTGAAACGCCCGAACGGCTTCTTGCAGCACCGACCCGTAGTCACCGCCAGACGGGCCGATCATCGCGGCGGCGGCGTCGCTCAGATCGCCTTCCACCCGAAGGCGCGGCAGGAGGGCGGGAAGGCGGGGGTCGGACGCAAACGGTTCGATCGTCGCGCCCAGGGCGAAGGGCGGCCAGCCGCCGCGGTCGGCGATGGCGCGATAGCGGAGGAAGCCGTCGCACAAGCCCTGATAGCCGCGGTCCTGGGGCGCGAGGCCCGCCATCGTCTCGGCCAACGTTCCGTCGTCGACCGCCGTCGCCAGCAGCGGCGGCGTATCGACCTGGTTGCGACCCATCTCCCAAAGCGTCTCCACCGATGCCGGGTCGACCCGGCCATGGGCGAGCGCCTCGGCCAGGGTCAGGACGGCCTGGGTCAGTTCGGCTTCACTTAGGGCCAGACCGTCGGGCGCGGATAGACCGTGGCGGTCCGCCAGGGCCAAGGCGTCCATGGCTTGCCGGCGCGCTGGCCCCGCCCAGGCAGGGCGTCCGCCGCGGGCGGCGTAGAAGGCTGCGGTCAGGGCGGTGATGTTCAACGCGGCGGGCGCCGATACGGCTCGCGCGGTCGTCGAGAGCCAGAGCGGCGCTGCGGCCGCCGCGAGCAGGTGTCGGCGGTTCAAGGTAAAGGAGCGACGGTTGGCCATGCCGCCGACACCGCGGGGTTCACCTTAAGGCAGGCTTAAGGTTGGCCGGTCCGCCAGCCCCAACGCGCGAAGATGGCGGCCCCCTCGTCGGACTTCAAAAATTCGAGGAACGGCTGGGCGTCGGCGTCCTGGCGGCCGGTCTCGGTCACAACGGCGCCGGCGTCGCGGTAGATGCGATAGGGCTCTTCGACCTCGACCACATCAGCGAGGTCCGGATTGGCGACCTGCCAGATGCCCCAGATGATCCAGGCGTCCAGCGTCGGGTCGTCGATCCAGGCTTGTCGGGCCTCGGCGCTGTTGCGGGCGTAGACGACGATGTTGCGACGCAGCGCGCGCACCTTGGCGATGTCGCCGGTGCGACCGGCCATGTCCTCCCACAGGCCGTTCTGGCCCGCGCCGTTGACGACCAGGACTCGGCGACCCGGCTGGAAGAGATCTTCCAGGCCGCCGACGCCGTTCGGATTTCCCGGGCGAACGAGAATGGAGGCGGTGCGCAGATAGAGCGGCTCGACCGCCTCGGCGCGGATGCGGCCCTCCAGAGCGCTGACGAAGTCGGTCATCATCGTCTCGGAGCCGGAGAAGATCAGGTCGCCGTCCGCCTTGGCCTGGTCCAGCCATTGGGGCGTGGGTCCGGCGACCACGGCCACGGCGCGACCGGTGCGCGCCTCATAGGCCTTCGCCGCTTCGCGCATGGCGGGGGCGGGGCCGCCCGGGCCGTAGACATGAAGAGGATCGGCGGGCGTCTGGGCGTGGGCGGCCAGGGCCGTTGCGCTCAATAGGGCGGCCAACGCCAGTGTGGACAGACGCATCAAGAGTTCTCCTGGGGCGGGGCGAAGTGATTGGCGGGGATCTTGAAATAGATGCGGCCGTCCTCGGCGGGTGGCGGCAGCACTCCGCCGCGGATGTTCACCTGAAGCGCGTAGAGCATCAGGTTCGGCAGGGGAAGGGTGGCATCCCGGCCGTCGCGAAGCCGCACGAAATCCGCCTCTCCGCGTCCGCCGCCGACATGGATGTTGTCCGCCTTCTGCTCTCTCACGGTGCTGAAGCAGGCGGGCTCGCGGCCATCGGGACCGTAGTCGTGGCCGACGAAGACGCCGGTCTCCTCGGGCAGGGCCAGGATGTCCTGGATGCTTCGGTAGAGGGCCTTGGAGTCGCCGCCCGGAAAGTCGGCGCGCGAGGTGCCGGCATAGGGCATCATCAGGGTGTCGTGGACGAAGGCGTTGCCGCCGATCACATAGGTAATGGACGCCAGGGTGTGGCCTGGGGAGAAGATGACCCGCCCCGTCAGGTCGCCGACAGCAAACGTATCACCGGCCTGGAAGAGACGGTCCCACTGGCGACCGTCGGTCGGGAATTCGTCGTCCAGGCCGTAAATGTCCTTCCACAACCTCTGGACGCCGATGACCTTCTCGCCGATGGCGGTTGGAGCCTCCAGCTTCTCGTTGAGATAGGGCGCGGCCGAAAAGTGATCGGCGTGTGGATGGGTGTCCAGCAGCCATTCGACCGTCAGGCCTTCCGCCTTGACGTAGTCCAGGATGGCGTCGGCGTTGCGGGTCGAGGTCGCCGCCGCCTTCTCGTCGAAATCCCAGACCGGATCGATGATCGCGCATTTGCGGCTGACCGGGTCGGAGACGACATATTGCCAACTGCCGGTCTTCTTGTCGTGGAGCGCCGCGATGCGCGCTCCGCCGTGGTCGATGATCTGCATGATGGCTCCGTTTGGTTTGCGAAGAAAAGGGCCGGACCGCTTGCGCGGTCCGGCCAGCGTCCGATCAGGCGGCTTTCGGGGCGTCGGGGAGGTCGCGCGTCGAGAAATACCAGTCGGTGTAGACGTAGCCCTCGGAAGCGCGAGCCTCGGCCGCCTCGGCGGTCTTGGGCGGAGGGACGATAGCCGGTTGGCCAGGGCGCCAGTTCTCAGGCGTCGCGACCCCGTTGGCGTCGGACGCCTGGAGCGCGGTGAGCAGCCGAACGAACTCTTCGATGCTGCGGCCATTGCTCATGGGATAGTAGACCATGGCGCGCAGCTTGCCTTCCGGATCGATCAGGAAGGTGGCGCGAACAGCCGAGGTGTCGGCCGCCCCGGGGTGGATCATCCCGTAGGCCTGGGCCACCTCCATCTTCAGATCCTCGATGATGGGGAAAGGGATTTCGACGCCGAACTTCTCCTTGATGTTCCGGGTCCAGGCCAGGTGCGAGAAGATGCTGTCGATGGAGAGCCCCAGGAGCTCGCAGTTCATGGCGGCGAACTCATCCGCGTGCTTGGCGAAGCCGATGAACTCGGTCGTGCAGACCGGGGTGAAGTCCGACGGATGGGAGAAGAGGATCAGCCATCTGCCGCGGTAATCGGCCAGGCTGCGATCCCCGTGCGTGGTGCGGGCGTGAAAGTCGGGGGCGGGTTCGTTGAGGCGGGGCAGTCCGGTCATGTCGATGTCTCCTTCAGACGCCCCATTGAACACTTACATACACACTTACACAAAATAATAGTTCTTATGGCCAGGGAAGGTTCCGTCTATGCCGAGCCGTCAGTTCACAACCAGGGCATATCCAGCCTGCTGGTGGTGGATGACCGTCATCAGGGCGGCGAGATCGACGCTCACGGCCGGTTCGAGGTCGGCTTGCGCGATGCCGTTCCCCGCCATGGCCTGGCCGCACAGCCGAACCTGGACGCCGGCGGCGATGAGGCTGCGGATCAGGGCGCTGTTGGGATTGGCGTCGCCCTTGCCTCGCGCGGCCCAGGCGGCGTCGGACAGGACCGCAGGGGTGGCTGCGCCGTGTAACACGACGACGATCTGACGCTGGTCGGCGTCCACGCCGCCCGCCGCCAGCATATTCGCCAGCCGCGCAACGCGATCCAGCCCCTTCAGCGGCCTGTCGTCCGGACCGCCCTGGGAGACGTCGAAGATGACCCGATAGACGCGCGACGGATCCGGCTGTTCGCCGGCCTCGGGCAGGGGCTTGAAGCCGCCGAAGCCAGAGACAGCCTGGGCGAAGCTTGGGGAGGCCGCCAGGGAGGCGGCCAGGGACAGGGCGAGGAGGAGGGTTTTCATGGCGGGTTCCGGTGTGCGGGCGCTGGGGGTCAGGGACGGCGGGCGACGAGATCGATCAGGGCGGACCGGCCGCTATGGCCGGCGCCTTCGGAGACGTCGCTGTCGTGGCTATTCAGATGCAGGATGTCGAAGTCGGCGAAGGCGTCGCGGAGCAGCGCCTCGGTGTAGAGGTTCTCGACCTGCCCCGGGCCGCCCGTTCCATAGGCGATCTGTTCCGGCCGATAGCCCTGCAGCAGGATCAGGCCGCCAGGCTTCACGGCCGCCTTCATACGCTCGAAAATTCGGTCGCGCAGGGGAGGCGGGGCGAACTGAATGAAGACGGCGACCACGACGTCGAAGGCGTCCTGCGGCCAGGCCCAGGTCTCGAGGTCCGCCACCTGAGCGTCCAGTGTGACCCCGCGTCGCTCGGCCAGGGCGAGGGCCTTCTCGATCGCGCGTGGGGCGATATCCGTGGTGGTGACGGCCAGACCCTGTTCGGCGAGCCACACGCCGTTTCGCCCCTCGCCATCGGCGACCGCCAGAGCGGTCATGCCGGGCTGGAGCCGCGCGATCTGAGCGGCCAGAAAGGCGTTGGGCGTCTCGCCGAACAGATAGTCCTGGCGGTCATAGCGGCTGTTCCAGAAGTCGCGGGCGGCGACGGAGTCCATAAGGTGTTCCTTCATATGATGAGGACGCTCGCAGGCAGATCGGTCTCGCCGGGCGTATGGTCGGCGAACCAGGATTCAAGCGCGCCCACAGTGTCGATGTCGAGCGTCCGGCGGTCTCGCCCGTAACGTTCGGGCACCCCCTGGGCGGTGACGAAGGCCACCGGATAGTCCGCCTCCGGCTCGACAGGGCGGTCCCCGACCAGCAGGCGATCAAGGCGCTGCCCCTTGGGATTCTCCAGCTTCACAAAGGCCGTGAGGCCCCGGCAGCGTTTGATGTAGCCGCCCATCTGCGCGTAGGGGTCGGCGGCGAAGGTGCGCTCAAGATTCTCTTCCAGCATCGCCTTCAACTCGGCTCCGGTCAGCGTCGTGCGCGAGATGGGCGGGTTCATCGGCGCCATATTGTAGAGGTCGCCCAGAGTGACCGGGCCCGGTGCGACGGGCGCGCCGTATCGCCGGCCGTTCGAGAAGGCGATGTCCACGCCCGCCGCCTGCGCCGCAGCCGCCAGCAGGACGTCGTCCATCGGCGCGCTGGCCATGGCGTAGCGGTGAAGGGGGATGGCCGTGCGGCCGATGACGCGCGCCAGACGTTCCCGCTCGGGAGCCAGGGCCGTCTCCACCAAGCCGGCGACTTGATCGTCTTGGGGGCCAGCGTCCACGGCTATGAGCCGATGGCGGCGCAGGGACACGCGGCCGTCTGCGATCTCCAGGTCCAGCCGGCCGATATAGGCGCCGTGGCAGCCGGACTGAATGATCAGGGTGTCGCCGACGCGGGCCGGCTCGTGCAGGCGGTTATGGGTGTGGCCGCTCAGGATCACGTCGACGCCCGGCGTCTCGGCGGCCAGCTTGAGATCCTGCGGAAAGCCCAGGTGCGACAGCAGGACGACCAGATCGACCTTCTCCTCGCGGAGCTGGTGCAGTTGCTCCCGAGCTTCGGCCACACCCATTTCAAACCGCACGCCTTCAGAGAAGGCGGGGGGCATGGTTTTGTCGACGATAGGGCAGGCCAGGCCGATCACGCCGATCCTCAGACCGCCGCGCTCGAACACCCATCGCCCGTCGAACACCGGCGCGCCGTCATCTTTGCGAAAGACATTGGCGGCCAGGACGGGATACTCCAGTCGCGCCGCCAAAGCCTTGAACCCCGCCGGGCCATAGGCGAACTCCCAGTGCGCCGTCATGGCGTCGATCTTCAGGGCGTTCATGATCGGAACCAGCGCCTCGCCCCGGCTCGCGACGGCGACCCGCGTGCCATGGAAGGTGTCGCCGTTATCCAGGGTCAGGCACGGACCTTCGGCGCGCGCCTCTTCGAAGAGACGGGCGATGCGGGCGACCCCGCCCAGCCGTTCGACCCGCCAGCCGCCTTCGGTGCGCACCAGTTCGGGATGCGGCTCGAGATAGCCGTGCAGGTCGTTCAGCTGGAGCAGGGTCAGGGTGGTCATGGTCAGTCTCAGCGCAGCGGTTGTCCGGAGCGGATACGACCGATCACGGCTTCGAGTTGCGCCTGGGGCATGCCGCCGGGGATCAGATTGCCGTTGATGATAAAGGCGGGCGTGCCCTGCAGGGCCAGGGCCGCCGCTTCTCGGCCGTTTCGGTCGAGCACCGCGTCGATGTCTGCGCGGTGATCGGCCAGGTCCTGATTCAGGCGCGCCATGTCCACGCCGGCCGACTGGACCAGACGCGTGATGTCCGCCTGGTCGCCGATGCGCGACGGCGACAGCATGAAGGCGTTATGGACGGCCTCGTATTTGCCCTGATAACCGGCGGCGAGGGCGGTCCGGGCGGCGGTCTCCGAGACGTCGCCGAAGATCGGCCAGTCCTTGTACAGGACGCGCACCTTGGGGTCCGCCTTCAGCAGGCCGTCGATCTCCGGCTGCATCTTCTTGCAGTAGGGGCAGTTGTAATCGACGAAGCCGATGATGGTTACATCGGCGTTTTCGGCGCCGATGAAGGGCGCTGCTGGGTCGCGCAGCAGATCGTTGAATCCGACCTGAGCGATGGCCGGCATGTCCTGTCCAGAGGCTGCGGAAGGATGGGCGGGCGCCGCGCCGTTGTCGGCGTCGGCGGGGCCGCAGGCGGCGAGCGCCAGAACGGCGGCGAGGGCAGGGGCGAAGGTGCGGTTCATGGAAGCTCCGTGAGGCGAAGGGTCAGTGCAGACGCGCGATTTCGGTCGCGATCTGTTCGGGGGCGATTTCCCCCATGTGGGCCTTGGCCAAACGGCCGTCGGCGTGGAGGAACAGGGTCACCGGAATGCCGGCCGTGCCGTAGTGGCGCGGCACCGCCATGGCCTCGTCGAACAGCACATGGTCGAGGGCCAGCCCCTGGCTCTGAAGAAAGGCCCGAACGCCGGCTTCGCCCTCGCCCTGGTTGACGAAGAGGAAGCGCACATTCGGATGGGCTTTCTCGGCCTGGGCCAATGCCGGCATCTCTCGTCGGCACGGCGGGCACCATGTGGCCCAGAGATTGATCACCGTGGGCCGGTCGCCCGGAGCGGAGAGGTCAATTGGCGGGGCGTCCATCGCGGCCAGGGTCAGGGCGGGCGGCGCCATGGGCTGCGTCGCCGAGGCCAACTGATGGGCGGTGGTCCAAACCAGGGCGCTGGCCAGCACAGGCGCAATGGCCCAGGCACGTTCGCGCGTCGTGCGCAGCAGCAGGATCGTGGCCAGGATCACGACCGGCGCGATCCAGATCCAGCTGAACCCGCCCTGCCAGATCGCGAGCGCTCGCCACGGGTCGGCCCCGAAATACTCCCAGTGCGTCGCCACGTGACCGAGGCGGGCGGCGGCCAGACCGCCGAAGACCAGAACCGTGCTCCACAGATTGAAGCGCGGGCTGACCCGGCTGGCCAGCAGTCCGGCGCCGATCATGAAGACGAACACGCCCGCGATGATGGCGAACCGCTCGCCGGACAGGACGACCGGGCCCAGGGTGATGGCGTTCATGCGGCGGCTCCGGCGCTCTGCAAGGCGGATGCGACATCTTGGGCCGACATCTCTCCGATCAGTCGGCTGCCCGGCGCTTCGGTCGCCGAGGGCGAAAGGAAGATCATAGTCGGCGGCCCGACCGCCCCGTGCCGCTCAAGAAGCGCGCGCGCCTCGGGCGTGCTGCGCGTGACGTCGACCTTGATGAGGTCGGTGTTCGAAAGGCCGGCGATGACGGCGGGGTCCTCGAACACCGTCCGCTCGATTACCTTGCAGCTGACGCACCAGTCAGCGGTGAAATAGACCAGGGCGGGACGTTCGCGCGCGCCGGCATCGGCGACGGCGCGGTCCAGCGCCGTCTGATCCAGCACGACCGCTGCGGTTTCGACCGGCGCGGCGGCTGCTAGTCCAGCGGGACGCGCCAGGGGCTCAAGCGGACGCCAAGGGTCGTCCGCCCCGAGGCTGAGGCCGACCAGCAGCAACAGGCCCCAGGTCGCGGCCGCCAGGCCGGCGACACGGGCGACGCCGTTTCTCAGGTTCGGGCTGAGCGGCTGGAACAGGCCGAGAGCCGCCGCCAGACCGAGCGCCAGCGCCGCGCCGAGAGCGAGCGTCGCCGTCGGCGGCAGGATGCGGCTGGCCAGCCACCAGGCCATGCCCAGGAAGATGAAGCCGAACAGCATCTTCACCCGGTCCATCCACGGCCCGGCCTTGGGCAGGAAGCGCGCGCCGACCGTGCCGAACACGATCAAGGGCACCCCCTTGCCCAGGCCCAGGAAGAACAGGGCCGCCGCGCCCAGCCCAACGTCGCCGGTCTGGGCGATGTAGAGCAGGGCGCCCGCCAGGGGCGCGGTGACGCAAGGGCCCACGATAAGGGCGGAGACGAAGCCCAGACCTGCGGCTGAGGGCAGGGACCGCCGGCCGTCGCCGCCGTCGCGGGACAGGCGGCTGGTCCAGGCCGAGGGCAGTTGCAACTCGAAGCCGCCGAACATGGAGGCGGCGAGAACGACGAAGACGACAGCCAGAGCGCCGACGGCCCAAACCGACTGGAGCGCCATCTGCAGGTTCTGTCCGGACCAGGCGGCCGCGACGCCCAGGAGGGCGAAGGCGATGGAAAGGCCCAGCACATAGGCGACCGAGAGCATCAGGCCTCGGCGCGTACCGCGCCCGTCCACGCCGCGTCCGATGACGCCGGCCAGGATCGGATACATGGGAAAGACGCAGGGCGTGAAGGCCAGCAGCACGCCGAAACCGAAGAAGGCGAGCAGGACCCAGGTCGCCCCGCCCTGCAGCGCCAGGCGATCGACGAAGCCCGGGTTGGCGTCCAGAGTGACCGCCGCCGATGACGCGACCGGCGAAGGCGCCGACTCTCTCTCGTCGTTCTCGGGCGCGGGTGCAGCGCCCGGCGCCTGGATCGCCAGCATGGCCGCGGCCTGTGCGGTCTGCGCATCGGCCTCCCGCGCGGCCACGTCAGCCTGCGGCCGGGTCGGCACGTCGATGGTGCGCGTCATTGGCGGGTAGCAGATCGAGTCCTCGAGGCAGCCCTGATAGGTGATGTTGACCGACGTCGGCTCACCCGCCTGCGTCAACGTCTGCGCCGACAGGGTCGCGCGACCCGCGTCATGCCAGACGTCGACGACGCCGAAGCCCGGATCGTCCTTGGTTTCGCCGGCGGCCAGTTCCAGCGGCAGAGACTCCTTCCCGCCCGGCGTGCTGGCGACGGTGTGGTCACGATAGAGATAATGGCCAGGCGCAATGTCCCAGGCGAAAGCCAGATCGCCGTCAGCCTCACGCGTCACCGTCAGGGCGAAGGCCTTGTCGGGCGAAAGCGGGGCCTGACCCAGAGCCGAGCCCGGCAAGGCAAAGGACAGGATTGCGAGAGCGGCGGGCAGCAGTCGGCGGAAAAACCTCATGGCCATCTCGTCGGCAAGCGAGCTTAAGTCAGGCTTAAGCCGGAGCTTGCACGTCACGCCGCATGAGATTGCTCGCCATAGAAGACGATCCCGTTCTCGCCGACGGCCTCCAGGTCGGGCTCAGCGCCTGCGGCTGGACGGTCGAAGTCGTCGGGCGGGTCGAGGACGCCCTCGCGGCGCTGGAAAGCTCGGCGTTCGATGCGGTCGTGCTGGACCTGGGGCTTCCTGACGGCGACGGCCTTTCGGTGCTGCGTTTCGTTCGAGAGCGCGACATGGATGTCGGCGTGGTGGTCTTGTCGGCGCGCGATGACAGTCGGGACCGCATTGTGGGTCTGGACGCCGGCGCGGACGATTATGTCGGCAAGCCCTTCGATCTCGACGAGCTGGCCGCGCGATTGCGCGCGGTGCGGCGTCGCCTGCTTGGACGCTCGACACCCGCGTTGCGCCATGGCGGGGTGACCATCGATCCCAAGTCGCGTCTGGCCTGGCGCGAAGAGGGCGACCTGCCCCTCTCGAGACGTGAGTTCGCTATCCTGGAGGCCCTGATGGAACGGCCCGCACAGGTCCTCTCGCGCAGTCAATTGGAAGAACGCCTGTACGGCTGGCAGGAGGAGATTGGCTCCAACGCCGTGGAAGTGCACATCCACTATTTGCGGGCCAAGTTGGGCGCCGGCTTCATCCGCACCGTGCGCGGCGTGGGATACACCCTGCAATGAGCTCGATCCGCCTGCGTCTGTTCGTCACTCTCGCGCTCGTGACCGCCCTGGTCTGGGGCGGCGCGGTCGTCTGGGTCGAAATCCAGACCCGGGCCGAAGTGCAACGGGTGCTGGACCGGCGCCTGATGGAGTCGGCCCGCATGGTTTCGTCCTTGATGCAGGCCGGCAGCGTGCGCCCGGCGATCCAGGCTCCGGACACCGGGGCCGCCGATGTCTATGACCGTCAGCTCTCCTGCCAGATCTGGTCACTGGAAGGCGATCTGATTGGTCGGTCCCAAAGCGCGCCTGCGGAGCGATTGTCGGAAGGGGGCGACGGATTTTCTGAGCGCACGATCCGGGGCGAGCGCTGGCGCGTCTATACGGTGCATGATCGTGACGCCGGTTTTCGGGTGATGGTTGGGGACAATCTGGCCGTTCGCGAACACCTGGTCGGCAATGTCGTCACCGCCTTGATCGGTCCGGCGGTCCTCGGTCTGCTGGCGCTGGGCGTGCTGATCTGGTGGTCGGTTGGGCGGGGGCTGGCCCCTATTCGACAAATGACCCGCAGCCTTGCGGTACGGGATGCGGAAGACCTGACGGCGTTGGACGTATCGCCGGACGCCCGCGAACTCCGTCCCTTCGCCCTGGCGCTGAACGACCTGATGTCACGCCTTGGCGCAGCGCGGCGTCGCGAGGCCGAGTTCACGGCCGCCGCCGCGCACGAGTTGCGTACGCCTCTGGCAGGCCTGCGTGTCCAGGCGCAGATTGCGGCGTCGTCTTCGGACCCTGCCGTTCGAAGCCGCGCGCTGGAGCAGATTCAGACCTCTGTCGATCGCACCGCCCGCCTCGTCACGGGGCTTCTCGCCCTGGCGCGCGAGGACGAGATGCCGGTTAGCGACGAGGATCGCCGCTGGGTGACGCTCCGATCGCTGTTTGCAGGAGCGGAAGGCGATGGTCGGGTCTCGTTTGTCGATGGTGACGCCCTGCTCAACGTGGATCCAGATCGCTTCGGGGCAGCGGCCGCCAATCTTCTCGCCAACGCACAGGCGCACGCAGAGTCTTCAATCCTGATCAGCTACGACCCGACTTCCGGACGCTTGATCGTCGAGGACGACGGACCGGGCGTGGCCTTCTCGGATCTGCATCGTTTGGGACGGCGCTTTTTCCGCGCGTCGAATGCCCCTACCGGAGGGAGCGGTCTGGGCCTCTCTATCGTCCTCGCCACTGTGAAGGCCCATGGGGGACAGGTGCAGTTCTTGCGCTCGCCAGGAGGCGGTCTTCGTGTTGAGGTGACAATTCCGGAGCAGGCGTCGGAGTCTTTGAACAACTCGACCAAGCGAGACTGACGGTATCAACCGGCTTCAGTGGCGTCTGTTGTCGGTTTGATGATACGGTATAGTCCAACTGCCTATTCGCTTGTCATAGCGGTGCTGGTTGGTCTTGAAGCAGAGTTGCCTGCCGATAGATGGCGACATCACTAGAATTTTATTACGTCGAATTTCACCAATGAATTCAAAAGCGCTGTCCAAGTGACGGTAGCTCGCGCGGTATGGTGCGCGGATGAGAGAAAAGGCGCTGATAAATCAGCGCCTTCTGGTCTATTGAAGGATCGAGTGGGAGTGATCCCGCCCCATTTCGTCCACTTCGTTTGCGCATGATCGGTGAACGGGCGACAGTCGTCGTCCCATTCCCAGGCTGAAGCCATGACCACCACGCCCCTGCCACCCCGGCACTATCCGACGCCTCGCGCCAAATGCGCCGATCTGGTCGTTCACCTGACCGGGCTTGCGTTCGCCCTGTTCGGGGGAGGCGTGCTGCTGGGCCTGTCGGTGGCGCGCGGAGACACGGGTCTGGTCGCCGCCGTGGCCGTCTACGCCTTGGGCATGCTGGCCATGCTGGGCTTCTCGACCGCCTATAATTTCGCCAAGCCCCAGTGGCGGCCGCTGCTGCGGCGACTGGACCACGCCGGCATCTTCCTCATGATCGCGGGCTCCTACACCCCGTTCACGACGCACAATCTGGAAGGCGCCTGGGCCTGGGCGATGACGGGCGCCGTCTGGGGGCTGGCGACGCTGGGCGCGCTCGGGAAGCTGTTCCTGCCGGGCATTGGCAAGGGGCTGTGGGTCGCGGTCTATATGGCGCTGGGCTGGCTGGTGGTCATCGCCTTCCAGCCGATGGTCGCCCACGGCTCGTGGATCGCCCTTCTGCTGCTGGCCATCGGCGGCGTGCTCTACATGACCGGAGCGGTCTTCTACGTCCGTAAGAAGCTGAAGTGGTTCCGCGCCATCTGGCATGGCCATGTCGTGGCCGCCGCCAGCGTCCACTGGGCCGCCGTTCTGGTCGGCGTGGTCCTGACCACCACGCGCTAGCCTCGATACCGCAACGCCTCGACCACCAGGGAGAAGGCCGGGGTGGGCTGTCGGCGGCTAGGGTAATAGAGGTGATAGCCGGGGAAGGGGGGCGACCAGTCCGCCAGCACCTGGACCAGGCGACCCTCGGCGATGTGCTCCGCCACCTGGTCCTCCATGACGATGCCGAGGCCCAGCCCCGCGACCGCGCCGCGCACCATCAGGGTCATGTCGTTGATGATGACCGGCCCGTCGACGCGCACGTTCACCGGCCGGCCGTCCTTCTCGAACTCCCAGACATAGAGACCGCCCCGCGTCGGCAGGCGCAGGTTGATGCAGGCGTGGTCGGTCAGGTCCTGCGGCGTAATCGGCATCAGGCGGTCGGCCAGATAGGCGGGCGAACCGACCACGATCATCTTCACCAACGGCCCGATCGGCACGGCGATCATGTCGTCCGACAAGTTTTCCCCCAGCCGCACCCCCGCATCGAACCGCCCCTCGGCCAGGTCGATCAGCCGATAGTCGGTGGCGATCTCCACCGTGATGTCGGGGTAGAGGGGCAACAGCCTCTCCAGCGCCGGCCACAGGATGGTGTGGGCCGCGTGCTCGCCGCAGGTGATGCGGATGGTCCCTGCCGGGCGGTCGCGCAGTTCGCTGAGCGCATCGATCCGCGCCTCGATCCCGTCGAAGGCTGGACGCAGGGTCTCCACCAGCCGCTCGCCGGCCTGGGTCGGCGACACGCTGCGGGTCGTGCGGGTCAGGAGACGCAGCCCCAGCCGCGCCTCCAGCCGCCGGATCGTGTGGCTCAGCGCCGACTGCGACAGGCCGATCTTCGCCGCCGCGCGGGTGAAGCTGCGCTCCTCGGCCACGGCCAGGAAGGCGGCCAGATCGCCCAGCTCGTCCCGCTTCATTCATGATCTCCATTCATAGGATCATGCGACGTATAGCGACTAATCGGTTGCGATGTCGCGGCCTAGGTTTGCGTCATCGACGGGGCTGGCCATGCGCCGCTCCGCGTCCGCCGTTTGAAGGATCGCTCCCCATGAAGACCATCGGTTACGCCGCACAATCCACGACCACGCCGCTGGCCCCCTGGGCGTTCGACCGCCGCGAGCTGCGCGGCAACGACGTGCAGATGCAGATCCAGTATTGCGGCGTCTGCCACTCCGACCTGCACCAGGCGCGCAACGACTGGGGCTGGTCCTCCTATCCGGTGGTGCCGGGTCACGAGATCGTCGGCGTCGTCACCGCCGTCGGCCCGGACGTCAAGAAGTTCAAGGAAGGCGATCGCGTCGCCGTCGGCTGCATGGTCGACAGCTGCCAGCACTGCGACCAGTGCGACAAGGGCGAGGAACAGCTCTGCCGCCACGGCAACACCCAGACCTACAACGGCAAGGACCGGATCACGGGCGAACCGACCTACGGCGGCTATTCCAGGGATCTGGTGGTGCGCGAGGAGTTCGTGCTGCGCATGCCCGACGGCCTCGACATGGCCAAGGCCGCGCCGCTTCTCTGCGCCGGCATCACCACCTGGTCGCCGCTGAAGACCTGGGGCGTCAAGGAAGGCAGCCGCGTCGGCGTCATCGGCCTGGGCGGTCTCGGCCACATGGCGGTCAAGCTGGCCGTGGGCCTGGGCGCCCATGTCGTGGTCCTGAGCCGCACCGCCGACAAGGAAGCCGATGCGAAGGAGCTGGGGGCGCACGAACTGCTGGTCTCGTCCGACAAGGCGGCGATGAAGGCGGCGGCGAACAGCCTCGACCTCATCATCGATACCGTGCCGGTGAAGCACGACCTCAACCCCTATATGACGCTGCTCGACATCGACGGGACCCTGGTCATCGTCGGTCAGCTTGGCCCGATGGAGGAGATGTCGACCCTGCCTCTGCTGATGGCCCGTCGCCGCGTCTCCGGCTCGCCCATCGGGGGCATCCGCGAGACCCAGGAGATGCTCGATTTCTGCGCCGAGAAGAACATCCTTCCCGACGTCGAAATGATCCGCATGGACGAGATCAACCACGCCTTCGACCGGATGGAAAAGTCCGACGTCCGCTACCGCTTCGTCATCGACATGGCGACGCTGGAAGCTCCGGCGGCGTGATCGAACACGCGCTTGCGCTCGTCATGGCGGGGCTGACGCCAGCCCCGCCGCAGGAGATCGTCATGAGCGACACCACCATCGTCCGCAACGGATCGACCCCGGCCGCTGCGGGTTCGGCGGACTATTTCACCGAGACCGTGCGGATCGAGAACCCGTTCGCCCAGATCCCGCCCGCGACCCTGCGCGGCGCCGTGGTGCATTTCTCGCCCGGCGCTCGCACGGCCTGGCACACCCATCCGCTGGGTCAGACCCTGGTGGTCACCCAGGGGCTCGGCTGGTTCCAGCGCGAGGGCGGTCCGGTCGAGACCATCCGCCCCGGCGACACCGTCGTCATCGCTGCCGATGAGCGCCACTGGCACGGTGCGACGGCCACCACCGGCATGAGCCATATCGCCCTTCAGGAAGCCCTGAACGGCGAGGTCGTCACCTGGATGGAACAGGTGAGCGACGAACACTATCTGGCCGGCCCGACGTCCTGACGCCGCCGCCGACCTCCTTCTCCCCAAGGAGTCTGCACATGAAAAAACGTACTCTCGGAAACTCCGGCCTGGAGGTCTCGGCCCTCGGCCTCGGCTGCATGGGCCTGTCGTTCGGGCTCGGCGTCCCGGTCGAACGCAAGGACGGCATCGCCCTCTTGCGCGGCGCGGTCGAGCGCGGCGTGACCTTCTTCGATACGGCCGAGGCCTATGGGCCCGGCGACAACGAGGACCTGCTGGGCGAGGCGCTCCAACCGTTCCGCGACGAGCTGGTGATCGCCACCAAGTTCGGCTTCAAGGGCGGCAAGGTCGCCGACGGCCTCGACAGCCGTCCAGAGAACATCCGCGTCGTGGCCGAGGCCTCGCTGAAGCGGCTCCGCACCGACGTCATCGACCTCTTCTACCAGCACCGCGTCGATCCGAACGTGCCGATCGAGGATGTGGCCGGGACGGTCCGCGACCTGATCGCTGAGGGCAAGGTGAAGCATTTCGGCCTGTCCGAAGCCGGCGCCGCCTCGATCCGCAAGGCGCACGCGGTCCAGCCGGTCGCGGCCCTGCAGAGCGAATACTCCCTGTGGTGGCGCGAGCCCGAGGCGGACATCCTGCCGACCCTGGAGGAGCTGGGCATCGGCTTCGTCCCGTTCAGCCCGCTCGGCAAGGGCTTCCTGACCGGGGCGATCACGACGGAGACCGAGTTCGACCCGTCCGACTTCCGCAACACCGTGCCCCGCTTCGCCGCAGAGGCGCGTCAGGCCAATGCGAAACTGGTGGAGGCGGTGACCGCCATCGCCACGGCCAAGGGCGCGACGCCCGCCCAGATCGCCCTGGCCTGGCTGCTGGCCCAGAAGCCCTGGATCGCGCCCATCCCCGGCACGACCAAGCTGCATCGTCTGGACGAGAACCTGGGCGCTCTCGACGTCGAACTGACCGAGGCGGATCTGGCCGAGATCGGCGCGGCCCTGTCGGCGATCCGGGTGGTCGGCGACCGCTACAACGCCGCCAACCAGGCCCGCATCAACCGCTGACAGCAAGACCGGTCAGGACGGCCCGTCCTGACCGGTCCATAGTCGGCGCATGGACACCGCGCCGACATCCTTCGCCGACCGTCTGACCGCCATGGTCGACTGGATCGAGGCGCATCTGGATGCGCCGCTGACGCTCGCCGCCATCGCCGAACGTGCGGGCCTGTCCCCCTATCATTTCTCGCGCGTCTTCTCGGCCCGGATGGGACGGAGCGTGATGGCGCATGTGCGCGCCCGCCGCCTGATCCGCGCCGCGCGCCGGCTGGTCGACGACCCCGATCTGAAGCTGGTCGATCTGGCCTTCGACTGCGGGTTCGAGTCGCAAGAGGCCTTCACCCGCGCCTTCGTCCGCATCTTCGGAACCTCGCCCGGCCGTTTCCGGCGCGGTTTCGCCGTCACCCCCATGGAAGGACAATACCCCATGACCGCCGCCACCCACGCCGCCGCCGTCGTCCAGTTGCCGGACCTGAAGACCATGGAGGCCTTCACCGTCGCCGGCCCGTCGCGCCGCTTCGACCAGGCGGACAAGTCCGACATCCCCCAGCTCTGGACCCGCCTGATCGGCGCCCTGCCGTTCGAGGGTCAGGTCGCTAGCTGGAACACCTATGGCGTCGTCTGGGGCTTCGACCGGGAGGAGGGGAGTTTCGCCTACATGGCCGGCGTCGGGGTCGAGCCGGACGCCACCCCGCCCGAAGGCTTCGAACTGAAGGCCATTCCTGCCGCCACCTACCTCGTCTTCCGCATCACGCTCGACGGCTCGGCCGTGCATCCGCAGATCAAGGCGGCCATGGAAAGGATCTGGGGCGAACTGGTCCCGGCCAGCGGGCTGACCCTGGCCGAGAGCCCGGATTTCGAACTCTATGACGGCGAGTTCGAGCCGACCACGCCGGGCGTCACGCTCGATTTCCACGTCCCCGTGAAGCGCTGACGGACGCCTGTCGAAACCTTCATTCGCATGCCCCAATCCCGCCTCAATCCGCTACAAATGTAACGCTACAAATGTAGCGGAGACTGGCGATGATCGAGAGCTTGCCGAGGCGGGAACGAGAGGTGTTCGAAATCCTCTGTCGCCTGGAGGTCGCCACCGCCGCCGCCGTGCGTGCGGCCATGCCCGATACATTGAGCGATTCCGCCGTCCGCACCCTGCTGAAGCGACTGGAAGATCGCGGGCTGGTGTCGCGGGCGTCGGGCGGGGACGGGTTCGAGTATCGGCCCGTGCCCCGTACCGAAAGCGTCGCCGCCGGCGCCCTGAAGCGGATGGTCGACACCTTCTTCGCCGGCTCCGCCGCCAGCGCCGCCACGGCCCTTCTGGGCATGGGCGAACCGCTGAAGGCCGATGAGATCGCCGCGCTGGAAAAACTGCTCGACGCCGCGCGGGAGAAGGACCAGTGAGCGCCGCCCTCCTGATCGCCCTCCTGGCCAAGTCGTCGGTGGTCGCGGGTCTCGGCCTCGGCCTGTCCCACCTGATCGCCCGCCGCGCCGAGGACCGGGTCGATGTGCTCCGCGCCACGGTCTGCATCCTGCTGGCCCTGCCGCTCTTCATGGCCTTCGGTCCGGCGCTGAGCCTGGCGCTCCTGCCCGCCGCGGAGCAGCCCTTGCCGCCGCCAGCCCTGTGGAGCGGCGACCTGCACCCGGTTCAGGGCGTCACCGTCTCCGGCTCGCTGCTGCTCCCGTCGCTGGGCCAGACTCTCGCCCTGGCCTGGAGCGTCGGCGCCCTGATCGTCGCGGGCCGGTTCGCCGCCGGGGTCTGGACCCTGTCGCGGTGGACCGAGGCCGGTCGTCCGGTGAAGTCCGACGCCTGGACCGAAACCCTCAAGCCCCTGACGCCCGCCGCCCGGCCGGTGCTGAAGACCAGCGACCGCATCGCCAGCCCGCTCAGCTGGGGTCTGCACCCAGGCGCCGTCCTGATCGACCCGGCCACGCTCAGCCGGCCCCAGACGGCCGCAGCCGTCATGGCCCACGAGCTCGCCCACATCCGCCGTCGCGACTGGCTGTTCCTGGTCCTGTCGCGGCTGACCCTGGCCGTCTTCTGGTTCAACCCCTTGGTCTGGCTGCTGCACCGCGACCTGATCGAACGCTCCGAGGAGGCGGCCGACGCCGTCGCCGTGGGCCAGGTGGACCGCCACGCCTACGCCCGCGCCCTGATCGGCCTCGCCGCCGCTCCGGGGCCGCTGAACACCCCTCTGGCCGCGACCGCGATGGCGGGCGACGGCCGCTCCCTGAAACGAAGGATCGCAACCCTCATGACCGACAAGACCCCCGTCCGCCGTCCGGCCGTCATCCTGACCGCCGTCGCCGCCCTGGCCGCCGTGGCCACGCCCATCGCCGCCCTGGAGCTGCATTCGCGCGGCGCCGAGCCGACCCCGGCCGTCTTCGCTTCGCCCGCCGCATCGCCCGCCGCCCAAGCTGCCCCGTCGACCGCGCCCAAGGCCGCCGCAGAGCCCGCCGAGGCCCGTCGCGGCTTCTTCAATCTCGCGGCCCTCGGTTTCCCGCCGCCGGTCCCGCCCGCACCGCCCGCGCCCCCGGCTCCGCCTTCGCTGATCGTGCCTCCGGCCCCGCCCGCGCCTCCGTCCGCACCCCTGGCGCCTCTGGCTCCCCTCGGCATGATCGCCCCTCCGGCACCCCCCGCACCGCCTGCGCCTCCGGCCCCGCCCGCGCCGCCGCCGGCCTACAGCGGCCAATACACCTTCAGCTACAACGGCCGCAGCTGGGAGGAGCTGACCCCGGCGGAGCGTCAGGACGTCGAGGAAGCCCGTCAGGCCGCCGTCGAAGCCCGTGAAGCCGCCATGGAGGCCCGCGCCCGCGCAACCGAGCAGCGCGCCCGCGCCGCCGACGCCCGCGCTCGCGCCGAAGCGGATCGCCACAACGCCGAGGCCCGCCGGGTCCAGGCCGAGTCCGTCCGCGTCTCCGCCGAACATGCCCGCGCCATGGGCGAGCAGGCCCGCCAGATCGGTCTGGCCCATGCCGCCGAGGGCCGTCGCGTCGCCGCCGAAGCCCGCGCCAACGCCATGGCGGATGCCCGCCGCGCCCGCGCCGACGCCCGCGTCAACATGCGGCTCGGGGCCGAGAACATGCGTCGCGGCGCCGAACAGCTCCGTCAGGAGAGCCGCCGTCTGGAGGATCCGGCCTATCGCGCCCGCCAGATCCGCGAGAACGCCGCGCGCGGCAACACCGTGACCGACGCCGAGCTCCAGGCCGCCGGTCGTCGCATGCCCGGCCGGGCCGCCGAGATGGAACGCCGCGCCGACGAACTGGAAGCCCGCTCGCGCGACGCCTGATCCGCCGGGGAGGCGGTTCGACGCAAGCCCGCCCGATGGCCGCGCCGAACCGCCTCCGCTAGCATCGCCGGGAATCGCAAGAGACCCGCATGGCCCGCACCCCCAAGACGCCCGCTCGAGAGCCGTCCGCGAAGCCCCCGACGCCCCGCAAGCCCCGCGCGGTCAAGGTCGCCCCCGGCGTCGCCGTTCCCGATCCGGTCGAGCCGCCGCCTCCGCCCCCGACGAAGAAGCCGATCTGGACCCATCTGTATTTTCAGGTCCTGGTCGCCATCGGTCTGGGCGCCCTGATCGGTCATTTCTGGCCGAGCTTCGGCGAGAGCCTGAAACCGCTGGGCGACGCCTTCATCAAGCTGGTGAAGATGATCATCGCCCCGGTCATCTTCCTGACCGTGGCCCTCGGCATCGCTCACCTGCGCGACCTCGGAAAGGTCGGCGCCGTGGCCGCCAAGGCCTTCGCCTACTTCCTGACCTTCTCGACCCTGGCCCTGATCGTCGGTCTGATCGTCGCCAACGTCGTCAGGCCGGGCAGCGGCATGAACGTCGATCCGGCCTCGCTGGATCAGGGGCTGGTCCAGGGCTACGCCGCCGCCGCCCACGACAGCACCATCGTCGGCTTCCTGATGAACATCATCCCCGACACGGTCGTGGGGGCCTTCACGACCGGCAACATCCTCCAGGTCCTGTTCTTCGCCATCCTGTTCGGCATTTCACTGGCCGCCATCGGCGAGCGGGCCAGGCCGGTGATGACCCTGCTGGAAAGCGTGTCGGAGGCCTTCTTCAAACTGGTGGCCATCCTGATGAAGGCCGCGCCCGTCGGGGCCTTCGGCGCCTTCGCCTTCACCATCGGCCGCTACGGCATCGAGAGCGTCATCAGCCTGGCCGCCCTGGTCGCTACCTTCTACCTGACCTCGGCCCTGTTCGTGGTGGTGATCCTCGGCCTGGTCGCGCGGTTCAACGGCTTCTCGATCTTCAGGCTGATGCGCTACCTGAAGGAGGAACTGCTGCTGGTGCTCGGCACCTCGTCCTCCGAAGCGGCCCTGCCCAGCCTGATCGACAAGATGGAGAAGGCCGGCTGCGACAAGCCCGTCGTCGGTCTGGTCGTGCCGCTGGGCTATTCGTTCAATCTGGACGGCACCAACATCTACATGACCCTTGCGGCCCTGTTCATCGCTCAAGCCTGTGGCATCGACCTGTCGATCGGCGAACAGGCGCTGTTGCTGGGCGTCGCCATGCTGTCGTCCAAGGGCGCGGCCGGGGTGACCGGCGCGGGCTTCATCACGCTTGCGGCGACGCTCGCGGTCGTGCCGTCGGTGCCGGTCGCGGGCATCGCCCTGATCCTCGGCGTCGACCGTTTCATGAGCGAGTGCCGCGCCCTGACCAACTTCATCGGCAATGCGGTGGCCACCATCGTCGTCTCGCGCTGGCAGGGCGGGCTGGATCGGGGCCGGCTGGAGACGGCGCTGGCCGGTTCCGGCGGCGCGGTAGTGATTGGTTCTCGTGAAAGCGACGCCGACTGACCCCATTCACCGTTCACCCCAGCGAAGGCTGGGGTCCAGATTGCGGATCGAGGCGGCTTGGACAACGCACCGTCCGTCTGCTCGAAGCGCTGGGATTTCCATCTGGACCCCAGCCTTCGCTGGGGTGAATGGATGGGGGATTATTTTCCTGACACCGCCTTGCGCCGGGACTTTATCGTCACCACGTCGCGAGCAGGTCTTTGACACGTCGCACCCACCCCCGATCTATCCGAACGCTTCGGACTCTTCGGACGCTTCGGACGGTGTTTTGGAGTCCGGACGCGGCCTCAGCCGATCAGCGCCGCCCGCTCGTCCGGCGTCAGAACCCGCCACTTCCCCTCGGGCAGGCCGTCCAGCTTGATCGGCCCGATCCGTATGCGGAGCAAATCGGTCACGCGCAGATCCACCAGATCGCACATCCGCCGGATTTGACGGTTCCGCCCTTCGGTCAGGACGAACCGTAGACGCTGCGGCTCCATCTGCGTCACTCGCGCCGGCTTCAGCTTCCGCCCATCCAGCTCCAGCCCGTGGCGCAGCATGGTCAGCTTCTTCTCCGTCACCGGCCCGCGCACCTCGACCAGGTATTCCTTGTCCAGCTTCGACTCCGGCCCGATCACCGCCTTGGCCACCACTCCGTCCGAGGACAGCAGCAACAGCCCCCGCGAATCCTCATCCAGACGCCCGATGGGGGGCAGGCTCTCGTTCTTGGCCGGAACCGCGCCGTCGCCCAGCCGGTTCGCCCCGGTCAGCAGCCGAACCGCCGGGATCTTGCCCGGCTCCGGCTGGCCCGAGACATAGCCCACCGGCTTGTGCATCACGATGGTCACGCCCGCCGCCAGCGCCGTCTCGGCCCGGTCGGACAGGGTCAGGGTCTGGCCCGCCTCGATCTTCCGCCCCGCATCGGTCACCACCACCCCGTCGATAGACACCAGGCCGTCTGCGATCAGGGCGTCCGCCTCGCGGCGCGAGCACACGCCGGACTGGCCGAGCCATTTGTTGATGCGGCTCGGCTCGGCGCCGTCGTAGGTCAGGGTCTGGGCCATGGGGTCATTGGCCCGAGCCGCCCCGCGTCGTCAATCGAGGCGGTCTACTCCGCGACCAGGGCCGCCGCCGCGATGGTCGCGTCCTCGGCGGCCGAGGCCCCCGACACCCCGATGGCCCCCACGATCCGGCCGTCGATCACGATGGGCAGGCCGCCCGCGATGGGCAGGCTGTCCTCGTTGGCCAGGGTCACGGTCCGGCCTGACAGGACCCGTTCCTCCAGGCTGGCGGTCGACAGGCGATACCGCGCCGCCGTCCAGGCCTTCCGCTGGGCCACATGGATCGAGCCGTACTGGGTGTCGTCCATCCGGGCGAAGGCCACCAGTTCGCCGCTCGGCTCCACGATGGCCACGGCCATCCGGTGCCCGGCCGCGCGGGCGGCGCGCACGGCCCGGTCCAGAATGACCTGGGCGTCGGACAGGGCGATTGGGTCGCCATAGGACAGGGCGCTGACCTGTTTGGAGATGCCGGACGACTGGGCCATCGCGACAGGCGCGACCGAGGCGGGCGCGACCGAGGCCAGGGCGACGGCGAGAAGGAGGGCTTTCATGGTCGGGGTCCGTTCTGGATCGTTGTTCAGGCGCGTCGGAAAAGGAGCATCAGATTGTTGGCCGGCATCTCGACCCGCCGGGTCAGGTGCAGGCGATGAGTTTTCGCCAGGGCGACGACCGCGTCCAGATCCCGCAGCCCCCAGGCCGGATCTCGCGACTTCAGACTGGCGTCGAAGGCGGCGTTGGAGGGGGCCAGAGGCACGTCGCTCTCGCGGTAAGGCCCGTATAGGACCAGCAGGCCGCCCGGATCGGGCAGCATGCGGCCCGCGCCGGCCAGCAGGCCTTCGGTCGCCGCCCAGGGGCTGATGTGGATCATGTTGGCGCAGAAGATCACCTGGGCGTCGACCTCGGGCCAGGTCTCCGGAGCGGCGGCGTCCAGCTCCAGCGGGGCGTTCAGGTTCGGCTGGTCCGCCTCGGCCCGCCAGGCGGCGATGCTGGCCAGGGCTTCCGGCGACGGATCGCTGGGCGTCCAGGTCGTCTCGGGCAGGGCGCGCGCGAAGGCCAGAGCGTGCTCACCCGAGCCCGACGCGATCTCCAGCACCCGGGCCCTGGCGGGCAGATGGGCGCGCAGGACTTCCAGGATCGGCGCGGTGTTCCGCGCCACGGCGGGGGAGGCGAGGGCGCCCGGTGGAACGGCGGTCTGGATGGAATCGAGCGTCTGCACGGAACGGAGATACAGCCGCCGAACGGCCAAGGCGACCGGTTTCGGCCCAAGGGCGTGCCGGAACGCGAGGCCGAGAGGCGAAATCGTGCGCCGGTTGACGTGGCGTGACAGTGGGTGTCTTTGCGGCTGTTACAGGTCGTGAGGCGCTGTAACATTGGGAGAAGGCCACGGCGGCGACAGACCAGCCGGGCCTGCATCAGGAGAGTTCGCGTGGATTCCACTTCGACCGTACCGGGCCTTCGCCCGGCGCCGACCCGTCACCAGGGCCTGATCGCCTGGGTCGAACAGATCGCCGCCCTGACCAAACCCGCCCGGGTCCACTGGTGCGACGGTTCCGAGGCCGAAAAGGCCGCGATCATCGCCGACCTGATCGACAAGGGCACGCTGAAGGCCCTGGACCAGAAGAAGCGCCCCGGCGGCTACTACGCCGCGTCCGACCCCCGCGACGTCGCCCGCGTCGAAAGCCGCACCTTCATCTGCTCGGCCGATGAACAGGACGCCGGCCCGACCAACAACTGGGCCGATCCGGTCGAAATGCGCGCCCGCATGGACGGCCTGTTCGACGGCTGCATGGCCGGCCGCACCATGTACGTCGTGCCCTTCTCCATGGGCCCGCTGGGCTCGAAGATCAGCGCCCTCGGCGTCGAGATCACCGACAGCGGCTATGTCGCCGTCTCCATGGGCGTCATGACCCGCATGGGCCAACCGGCGCTGGACGTGCTGGGCGAGGACGGTGTCTTCGTGCCCGCCGTTCACACCCTGGGGGCGCCCTTGGCCGAAGGGCAGGCGGACGTCGCCTGGCCCTGCAATGAGGATAAGTGGATCGTCCACTATCCCGAGACGCGCGAGATCTGGTCCTACGGGTCCGGCTATGGCGGCAACGCCCTGTTGGGCAAGAAATGCTACGCCCTGCGTATCGCCTCGGTCATGGCCCGCGACGAGGGCTGGCTGGCCGAGCACATGCTGATCCTGAAGCTGACCAACCCGGAAGGTCAGGCGAAATACATGGCCGCCGCCTTCCCGTCGGCCTGCGGCAAGACCAATCTGGCCATGCTCCAGCCGTCGATCCCCGGTTGGAAAGCCGAGACCATCGGCGACGACATCGCCTGGATGCGCTTCGGCGACGACGGCCGCCTGTATGCCGTGAACCCGGAAGCCGGCTTCTTCGGCGTGGCGCCGGGCACCAGCCGCAACACCAACCAGAACGCCCTCCAGACCCTGGCGACCAACACCGTCTTCACCAACACGGCCCTGACCGCCGATGGCGACGTCTGGTGGGAGGGCCTGACCAAGGAAGCGCCGGCGGGTCTGACCAACTGGAAGGGCCAACCGCACGACCCTGCTTCGGGCGAGCCTGCCGCCCACCCGAACGCCCGCTTCGCCGCCCCGGCGTCCCAGTGCCCGACCATCGCGCCGGAATGGGAAGACCCGAAGGGCGTGCCGATCGACGCCATCCTGTTCGGCGGCCGCCGCGCCTCGGCCGTGCCTCTGGTGACCGAGGCCTTCGATTGGGAGCACGGGGTCTTCATGGGCTCGACCGTGGCCAGTGAAGGCACGGCGGCGGCGGAGAACGCCATCGGGACCCTGCGCCGCGACCCGTTCGCGATGCTGCCCTTCTGCGGCTACAACATGGGCGACTATTTCGCCCACTGGCTGTCGCTGGGCGAGAAGGCCGATCCGGCGAAACTGCCGGGCGTCTATTTCGTCAACTGGTTCCGCAAGGACGAGAACGGCCGCTTCGTCTGGCCGGGCTTCGGCGACAACGCCCGCGTCCTGAAGTGGATCGCCGAGCGTCTGGACGGCAAGGCCGAGGCGACCGACACGGCCGTGGGCCGGGTGCCGACGGCCGCCGCCCTGGACCTGGGCGGTCTGGACCTGTCCGATGCGGCCCTGTCGACCCTGCTGGACGTCGATGTCGACGTCTGGTCGGAAGAAGCTTCGCTGATCCCTGACTTCTACGCCCAGTTCGCCGACCGCTTGCCGACCGCCCTGTGGCGTCAGCATGACGCCCTGGTGGATCGTCTGGACGCCGCCAAGGACCTGAGGTCCGCCGAACTGGCCGCCGAGTAAGGTCAAGGCTTGAAATCGCAGCCCGGCGGGTCGAAGGACGCGCCGTGGCGGATTTCTCCTGTGACATCGTGGTGGTCGGAGCCGGCGTGCTGGGCCTGTCGGTCGCCGCAGAACTGACGGCGCGCGGGCGGGATGTCCGTGTCGTCGATCCCTGCCGGACCAACGCCTCGGCCGTGGCCGCCGGCATGATCGCCCCGGCCTTCGAAAGCCTGTTGGACGGCGTGGACGCCGAGCGGGCGGCCCTGCTGAGGGATGCGGCTGCCCTGTGGCCCGAGTTCGCCCGCCGGGCCGGAATCACGCTCGACGAGACTCCGGCCGAATGGCGCGGGGCCGATGCCGTCGAGGTGGCGGAGAGGCTGGCCGCGCTCGGGTTCGTGGTCGAGGCCGGGACGGTCAGCGCTGCTACGGATACCCGGCTGGACGCGGCGAAGAGCCTCTATGCGCTGAAGGCCAGTCTGACCGCGCCAGTGATCACCGAGGAGGCCCGGTCGATCGAACGGACCGCCGACGGCTGGCGGGTCGAGACGGCCGAGGGCTCGATCCGGGCGGCTGAGGCCGTGATCGCCACAGGCGCGGCCGGGGCGTTGGAGGGGCTGCCGCACGAGGTGGCTGCGATCGTCGATGGGGTCCAGCCGGTGGCGGGGCAGATCGGCCATGTGTCGGCGCCGCTGACGGATCGGGTTCTGCGCGGACGCGAGGGCTATGTCGCGCCGGCTGAGGGCGGGGCCCTGATCGGGGCGACGATGCAGTTCGGAAGCCGGAGCCTGCAGCCCGATCCGGCGGCGTCGGAACGGTTGTCCCAGGCGGCGGGGCGGATGCTGGGGATCGAGGCACCGGTCGAGATCGAATGGCGGACAGGGGTGCGCGGGGCGACGCCGGATGGGCTGCCGCTGGCGGGACCGGTGAGCGATGGGCTGCACCTGGCCTTGGCGCCGCGTCGGAATGGCTGGCTGCTGGGGCCGCTGGTCGGGCGGATCGTGGCCGATGGAATCGAAGGGCGGCCGCGTGGCCCTCACGCGGCCGCCCTTGACCCGCTGAGGCCTACTCTTCCGGCAGGTTGAAGCGGATTCCGATGGTCACCTGGGCGCCGTCGACCGCCTGGCCGTCCGCGGTCTGGGGGCTCATGCGGAAGTAGCGTGACAACTGCTGGGCCGAGCGACCGAAGCCGTAGCCGCCGGGTGTTTCCGACACGACGGTGCAGCCGGTGACCGTGCCCGCCGCCTGGACGCGACAGCTCAGGCTGGCCGAGCCCTCGACGCTGCGGGTGATGGCGCGCGGTGGATAGGCGCGGGCCAGCTGGTCGCCGTTGGGGCGGCTGATCCACTGGGGCGAGCGGATGACCGGCGGGCCGCGCGGGACCTCGACGACGGGCTCGGTCGCGGTGCCGGTGGCGGTGGTCGGTTCGACGATGGTGGTGGTGTTGATGACCGGGCCGATCACCGGGCCGGGGTTGTCGGAGATGACCGTGGCCAGCGTTTCGACATGGGCCGGAGGGGCGTCGGTGCGGTGGATCGGCGGGTTGGGGGCCGGCGGGTCCATGGTGATGATCGGAGGCGGCGGGTCGCGCTTGAGCACGATCATGCTGCCGTCGATCACGCGGGGCTGGTCGTTGGTGGGCAGCAGCTTCAGCTCGAACCGCTGGTAGTAGAGCGCCGTCCCGACCGCGATGTGGGCCAGGGCGACGACGCCGATGGCGATCACGGTGGCGCGGGGCAGGGGCTTGCGCCGCTCGCCGAAGTCGATGGGGCTGACCAGTCCGGGGCCGCCCGCAGTCTGTATCATCATGGCCGTCACTCCCTTGCAGAAGCCGCTCCCCAGCAACCCGTGCGAGAATGACGCGCGCGGTCCGTGGCGGGATTTGGGCAGGGGAAACAACCGTTTCTGACTGACTGTCGATCAGGTAGCGGTGTGACCTGAAAGCGGCGCTGTTAACGGACATTAACGCTCGATTAACCATGATCTCCGAGCCTTTACCTATGTCCGTCGGAGCGATTCCAGCGTCGGGAGGAGTGGAGGCCGCGATTCGTCGCGCCGCCAATACGACTGGTGTGGACTACGACTTCCTGATGCGGACGGCGCGTCGGGAGAGTTCGTTCAACCCCAACGCCAAGGCGCCGACTTCATCCGCTTCGGGCCTGTTTCAGTTTATCGAACAGACCTGGCTGGCGACGGTCAAGCAGCATGGTGCGAAGCACGGCTATGGCCAGTACGCCGACCTGATCCATCGCGGGTCCGACGGACGCTGGCGGGTCGAGGGTTCGGCGCGGAACGTGGTGCTGGACCTGAGGTTCGATCCGCAGGCGGCCTCGACCATGGCGGCGGAGCTGACGGCGTCGAACGCGGCCTATCTGCGCGGGCGGACGGGGCAGGAGCCCGGGGCCGGCGACCTGTACGCCGCCCACTTCCTGGGCCCGGCGGGCGCCGCCCAGATCATGGAGGCGATGCAGACGCGGCCGGGCTCCAGCGCGGTCGCCATGTTCCCCCAGGCGGCGGCGGCCAACCGGTCGATCTTCTATCGCGAAGGGCGTGCGGCGACGGTGGCCGAGGTTCACGCCAATCTGCAGCGGTCGGCGGGCGACGGATCGGTGGTTTCTCCGACGGGGCCGCAGGCGCCGCTGCTGAGTGAACAGGATCAGGCCCTGGCGGCGCGTCTGGACCGGCTGAAACAGGATCAGAGCCTTCTGGCCCTGCTGCTGGGACAGAACGACGGCAAGGGCGGCGGCTTCGGCGGGGCCTTCTCGCCGCAAAGCGAAACCGGCGTCTGAGGCGGCCATAGTAAACCGGCCGTTAAGCCTGCAAGCTCACCCTAAGCCGTCCGCACCGCGACTCGCCCATAGAGCCCCATGACCGCCCACCGCGCCCGTCTGACCGAGTTCGACATTCGCCGCCTGATCAAGGCGACCGACGACGACGAGCGCGCCTCGGCCGCGCACAAGCTGTGCCGCAGCATCGATCGGGCCGACCTGACCGACGAAGACCGCGAGGCGGCCCAGAAGATCATGCGCGTCCTGGCCAACGACGCCGCCGAACTGGTGCGCCGGGCCCTGGCCATCACGCTGAAGAGTTCGGACCTGTTGCCGCGCGACGTGGCGCGGATCCTGGCCTCGGACGTCGATTCCATCGCCTTGCCGATCATCGGCTCGTCGCCCGCGTTTTCGGACGAGGACCTGATCGAGATCGTGCGCGCCGGCTCGGCCGTGCGTCAGGTCGCCATCGCCGCCCGTCCGACGGTGTCGCGCGACGTCGCAGACGTGCTGAGCACCGACGGTTGCGAGACGGCGGTGCGGACCCTGGCGTCGAACGACAACGCCGACCTGTCCGAAAAGGCGATGGGCAACGTCGTCGATCGCTTCGGCCAGAGCGCGGAAGTCGTGGCGGCCCTGGCCTATCGCCAGGTCCTGCCGCTGGACATCACCGAACGGCTGGTTGCCCTGGCGTCGGACGCCGTGCGCGAGCACCTGATCACCCGCCATGCGGTGGCGCCGGAGACGGCGATCCGTCTGTCGAACTTCGCGCGGGAGCGGGCGACCGTTGACCTGATCGACCAGGCCGGGGCGAGCGCCGATCTGGCGACCTTCGTGGCCCAGCTGAACTCGCGGAAGGCCCTGACGGCGTCCCTGCTGCTGAGGGCTCTGGCGCGGGGCAAGATGACCTTGTTCGAGCATGGGATCGCCGAGCTGTCGTCCACGCCGCACCAGCGCGCCTGGCTGATGGTCCACGATGCGGGACCGCTGGGGCTGAAGGCGATCTATGACCGGGCCGGCCTGCCGCCGCGCCTGTTCCAGGCCTTCCGGGCGGGCGTCGACACCTGGCGTCAGCTGTCGGCCGAGGGCAAGGACACCTCGGGCGAGGTCTTCCGCGAGCAGATGCTGGAGCGGTTCCTGACCCAACGCCCGAACGCGCCGCGTGACGACCTGGCCTATCTGATGGAGCGGCTGGATCAGCCGGCGTCGAACCCGGCCCGATTGTCGGCGGTCAACGCCGCCTGAGGATTTTCGTCCGTTTCGTCCGGACGAAAGTTAGCGGACGAAACGGACAAAACGGACGAAATCGTCGGGCTTAGACATACCTCGCCGACGCGGGATCGCGGCCGGGCCCCCCTGTCTTTGGTTGTCAAAGACCGTTCCGGGGACGTGTGGATCACAAGGTTGATCCGCAAGGGGCAGGAAGGAATTAATTCCGAGATCGGCTTTCCTTCTTCCGCAAGGGGAGAAGGGGCGGCTTGGCCCGCAATAGGAGAAGGGATTTAGCCGGCCCGGTGGGCGGCGACTTCGGCTTCGAGAGTTTCCGACAGGACGCGGCCGACGGGGTGGTCGTCGGTCTGGATCTGGTCGCGGACCACGGCGCGGATGGCGTCGATGTGGGCGTCGATCAGCTTCATCGGGGCGTCGAGGCGCTTGGCGGGGTCGTCCATCAGCTTGCACAGCGAGCCGGCGAGACGGGTGACCAGGGGATACTGGTAGGTGGCGCCGAGACCCTTCAGGTCGTGGGCGCGGAAATAGAGGCCTTCGGCGGTCTGGGCGTTGTAGCCCTCGGCACGGATGGCGGCCTGGGCGGCCTCCAGCTTGACGATTTCGTCCTGGAGCCACTGGCCGAACTGGCTCGACATGGCCTTCAGGGCTTCTTCGGCCTTGGCGATGGCGTCGGCGTTGATGCCGCCGAAGCCGCCGCCGACCTTGGCGCGGAGCATGTTGGGCGGGCGAATGACCTGAGCCGGGTTGCTCACGATGAACTCCTGAGGACTAACGGGCTGAAGATGCACGGCTCCTCTTAAGAACCCGTGACTTGGCTGTTTGTCCGCGCTTTCCACCCGTGCACCGCAGCGAAGGCTGGGGTCCAGATCACAAATCCAGACGGCTGGGACGACGCACCAACTCCGCTGATCCTGATGCCGTCTTCGCCATCTGGACCCCAGCCTTCGCTGGGGTGCACGGAGAGGGGGAATGGGTGCGGGAAGAGGGAGGCTTCAGCCCGTGAACTGTTCGGCCAGGACGCGCTCCTCGAACGAGCGGCCGGCGTCGAACAGCATGGTCAGGCCGACGTCGCGGCGCTCCTTGACCGCCACCTTGACCACGCGGCGGATCTCCAGGCCGTCGGCCACGGCGCTGACCGGGCGTTTGTCGGCCTCCAGCACCTCGAACTCGACCTTTGCGCGGTGCGAGAGGAGGGCGCCGCGCCAGCGACGGGGGCGGAAGGCGCTGATCGGCGTCAGGGCCAGCATGCGGGCGTCCAGCGGGATGATGGGGCCGTGGGCCGAGAGGTTGTAGGCCGTGGATCCGGCCGGGGTGGCGACCATGCAGCCGTCGCAGGCCAGCTCCTCCAGCCGCACCTTGCCGTCGACGCTGATCCTGAGCTTGGCCGACTGACGCGTCTGGCGCAGCAGGGAGACCTCGTTGATGGCCAGGCCCGTGTGGACCGCGCCGCTCTCGGTCCAGGCGTCCATCTGAAGCGGGTGAATGACGGCGCGACCGGCGGCGGCGATCCGGTCCAGGAGGCCGTCCTCTTCGTAGTCGTTCATCAGAAAGCCGACCGAGCCCCGGTTCATGCCGTAGACGGGGATCTTGCGCATCAGGTTGGCGTGCATCGTCTCCAGCATGAAGCCGTCGCCGCCCAGGGCCACGATGGCGTCGGCCTGGAACTCCTGGACCTGGCCATAGCGTTCGATCAGCCGGGCGCGCGCCTGCTGGGCTTCGGGCCGGTCGCTGGCGCAGAAGGCGAGCTTCAGGGAGGAGGGGGCGACGGTCACGGGATCACGAGACACTGACCCGCACGGTCAAGTCAAACGGCAAGCGCGATCGAAGGAGCGATCAGGAGCCGATGTGGCCCATCAGGGCGCGGAACTCGCGCATGGCGGCCGAGGGCGGCAGGGTCATGCGACCGGCATAGCCTTCGTCGCCGTCACCGGGCCAGCCGCCGTTCAGCTTGCGGATCTCCTCCAGCACGGCCGGGAAGACGGCGCGGTCGATGCCGACGGCGGCGCAGGCCAGGAAGAGGGCGTCCGGGCTGGGGCGCACGATGGCGGCGCGGACGTGGGTGATGGGGAAGCCGCCCAGAGCCGCGATAGCGTGTTCGAACAGGGTCAGGCGCTTTTCACGGACGGCGCGGATCAGAAAGCCGGCGCGAAGCTGGCCCGCGCTCTGCAGCTTGGCGACCAGGCGACGTTCCATCTCTTCCGGGTCGGTGACCTCGGGATCGGCGGCCATGCCCAGAGGCTCGGCGCCGACCGGCTTGGGCGCGGCGGGGCGGGTGACGGATTCGATGGCCTCGGCCAACTTGGTCTCGTCCACGCGGAAGCGCTCGCCGATGGCCTCACGCAGGGACTGGCCGACCCACTGATAGAGCTGGGTGGCCAGGGCGTCGTTCAAGCGCGGGTGGCGGGTCAGGGGGGCGCGCAGGGCGGCGATGCGGCGCGACTGTTCGACCAGACGACCCAGGGAGTCTTCGCTGACCTCTGCGGTCTTGTTGCCGGCCAGGGCCGTCAGGCTGGCGGGCTCGCCGCGGTCGATGATGGCGTCGGCCACGCGGCCCGAGATGTGGGGGCGACGGGCGACCTCGATCTGATGCTCGATGGTGGCCTCGACCAGGACGCGCAGCAGGTCCTGATCCTTCAGGAGCGGGCTGTTGGCGATGACGGGGCGGGCGATCTCGATCTCGTCCAGCGCCAGCATGGCGATCAGGGCGGGCGGGGCCCATTCGGCCGAGGCGAGGCTGTCGGACAGGGCCTTGCGGATGTCGCGCTCGGCCTGGCGGGCGATGACCATGAAGATCTCGCCCAGGATCGGCGAGGCGTCGGCGCCCGGAGGGGTGGCGTCGCACAGGGCGGCGATGCCGAGCAGGAGGCGGCGGCGGTCGTCCACACCCTTGCCGCGCGCCAGTTCCAGAAGCTGCTGGGCGGAAGACAGGGTGTCCACGTCCATGGGGCGGTGGGATTGCAGTTGGACGACAGCGGTCACGGCAGACTCCGGCCGGATTTGAGCATCCGGCCGATGGACCTTGGCGGGTGGTGGTGAAAACTCGGTTAATCAAGCCTGAATGCCGATCACCTTGACCCAACCGGGCGTTGGCGCGACGGTGGATCGTTCGCCCGCGAAGAGGCGATGGAGGACAGTATGGCAGACGGCGCCGCTCAATCGTTGAAGTCCCGCGTGTCGGCGGAGGAATGGCAGGTCCGGGTGGATCTGGCCGCCCTGTACCGACTGGTCGCCCTGCACGGGTGGGACGACATGATCTTCACCCATATTTCGGCGCGGGCGCCGGGGCCGGAACATCACTTCCTGATCAACCCCTACGGCTTCTACTTCGAGGAGATCACGGCCTCGTCCCTGGTGAAGGTCGATCTGGACGGGAACATCGTTCAGGAGACGCAGAACTTCATCAATCCGGCGGGCTTCACCATCCACTCGGCCATCCACGGCGCGCGCGAGGACGCGCAGTTCGTCATCCACCTGCACACGGTGGCGGGAGTGGGCGTGGCGGCGCAGGCGGAAGGGCTGCTGCCCATCGGGCAGAACGCCTGTCTGTTGCAGCATCAGGTCGCCTACCACGGCTACGAGGGGCTGGCGCTGAACCACGACGAGCGCGAACGTCTGGTGGCGGATCTGGGCGACAAGCCTCTGATGCTGCTCAGGAACCACGGGACGCTGGCGGTCGGTCAGACGGCGGCGGCGGCCTGGGTCGGGATGTTCTTCCTTGAGCGGGCCTGCGCCCAGCAGATCGCGGCCCTGTCGGGCGGGCGCGAACATGTGCTGATCGCGCCGGACGCGGCCCAGGAAGAGACCAAGGAGCAGGGCCGGGGGATCGGCTTCATCTCCGCCCTGGCCTGGCCGGGGGCGCTGCGTCAGCTGGATCGGAAATCGCCGGGTTACGACGCCTGATGATCGTGCGCTGCCTCGCGGGCCTGTTGCTCGCGACGGCGGCGTCTTCCGTGCAGGCCAACGCCTGGACCCAGCCAAAGGGCAAGGGACAGGTGATCGTGAAGGCCGAGGCGATGCGGGCGAAGGACGGCTACGATCCGTCGGGCATCGTGGTCCCTCTGCCGGTCGAGCGGGAGGACCGGGCGCTCGGTGTCTTCGCCCAGTATGGTCTCAGCGAGACGGTGACGCTTCAATTCAAGGGCGACTGGCAGTCGGGCGAGGACGCCTTCGTCGACTACGACGGACGCGGTCCGGTGGAGCTGGGTCTGATCTGGCAGGCGTATCGCGACGACCGCAACGCGGTCAGCCTCTACGCCGGCTATTCGATCTCGGGTGAGGGGCGGAACGCCGGATACGCCGCGCCGGGCGTGGGCGAGCGGGATTGGGAGGTCAGGGTCGCCGCCGGCCGCTCCCTGGGCGGGCCGGGCAGGGGGCTGATCGGTTGGGGGCCGGAGCGGTCGTTCGTGGAGGTCCAGGCGGCGCGGCGGATGCGCGATGGCCTGCCGGACGAGACGCGGGCGGATGTCACCGTCGGCGGTCATTTCGGCGAGGGCTGGATGGTGCTGGGCCAGGCCTTCGGCGGCCTGACGGACGGCGACGGGGCGCGGTGGCTGTCGATGGAGACATCGGTGGTGCGAAACCTCGGCCACTGGAGCCTTCAGGCCGGCTGGCGGCGCACGGTCGCAGGGCGGGAGACGCCTCTGGCCGAAGGGGCCGTGATCGCGTTGTGGCGGCGTTTCTGAGAAATCCCGGCGCCTGTCGATCGCCGCGACGGAAACCGTCACGGCCAACGTTACAAAGTCTTTAGGTTGCCTCGATGGTCGGAATGGCTATTCGGGGCCGCCCGCTTGTTTGAAGAGATACCGCCGCGTGATCAGACGTCACCTGTTCCTCGTCGTCGCAGCCGCCGTGCTGGGCCTGATGATCGTCGCGGCCATTCTGCGCGTCGCCTTCGCCGGCGACGAGGGCGGGGCCGGCGGACCGGGCGGCGGCCGGGGCGGACCCGGCGGAGGACGCGGCCAGGCCGTCTCCGAAGCCGTGGTGACGGTGCGGCCCTTCAGCGACCAGATCAACGTGCTGGGCGTGGCGCGCGGACGCCGGTCGGTGAACATCACCTCCAACACCTCCGAACTGATCACGGCCGTTCTGTTCTCGGATGGACAGCGGGTCGCAGCCGGCGCGCCCCTGGTGCAGCTGCAGGCGCGCGAGGAAGACGCCTCCATCATCCAGGCCCGCGCCCAGCTGGCCCAGGCCCAGCGCGAATACGACCGGTTCCAGGACCTGGCCGAGCGCGGCATCGCGCCGCGGGTCAGCGCCGAGGATTCGGAGACGGCGCTGGAGACCGCCCAGGCGACGCTGGAGGCGGCCGAGGCCCGTCGCGGCGACCGCATGATCCGGGCGCCCTTCGCCGGGACACTGGGCCTGTCGACGGTGACGCCCGGCACCCTGATCAGCCCCGGCGCGGTGATCGCGACCCTGGACGACACCTCGGTGATCCGCGTCGATTTCCCGGTGCCGGAACGCTACCTCGGCGTCCTGCGTCAGGGGCTGCCGATCGTGGCGACGGCCGACGCCTACGGCCAGGAACAGTTCGCGGGCCGGATCGCCCTGATCGACACCCGCATCAACGAGACCACGCGCGCCGTCACGGCCCGCGCCGAGTTCCCCAATCCCGGCGGTCGCATCCGCCCCGGCATGCTGATGCGCGTCGGCATCCAGCAGGGCCAGCGCCAGACGGCCTCGGTGCCTGAAGCCGCCATCCAGTATCAGGGCCAAGGCGCCTTCGTTTACCGCATCGCGGCCGGAGAGCGCGGCTCGGTCGCCCAGCGGGTGACGGTGGAGACCGGTGCCGTGGAAGGCGGCTTCGTCGAGATCATCTCGGGCCTGAACGCCAATGATCGCGTGGTCGGATCGGGGCTGAACCGCATCCAGCCGAACGCCCCCGTCACCGTGGCGGGCGCGGGCGATCAGGCTCCGGCCGGCGCGCGCGCCGCCGCACCGCAGGCGGCCACGCGATGATGCTTTCCGACGTTTCCGTCCGGCGGCCGGTGTTCGCGGCCGTGGCCGCGATCGTGCTGTGCGTCATCGGGGCGGCCGCCTTCTTCTTCCTGCCGGTGCGCGAACTGCCGGACGTCGATCCGCCCATCGTGTCGGTCTCGACCAGCTACGCCGGCGCGTCGGCCGAGGTCATCGAGAACCGGATCACCGAGCCGATCGAGCAGCAGGTCGCCGGCATCCAGGGCGTCGAGCGGATCACCTCGTCCAGCCGCGACGGCAGGTCCAACGTCACCATCGAGTTCGCCCTGGACCGCGACATCGACGTCGCCGCGTCGGACGTACGCGACCGGGTCAGCCGGGTGCAGGGCCGCCTGCCGGACCAGGCCGATCCCCCCGAGGTCGCCAAGGCGGATTCCGACAGCGCGCCCATCATGATCCTGTTCCTGCGGTCGTCGACGATGAACCGCCTGCAACTGACCGACTATGCCGACCGGACCCTTCTGGACCGTCTGGCTACGGTTCCGGGCGTGGCCCAGGCCCAGATCTATGGCGAGCAACGCTACGCCATGCGCATCTGGCTGGACGCCGCCGCCATGGGCGCGCGCGGCCTGACCGTCTCGGACGTCGAACAGGCCCTGACCAGCCAGAACGTCGAACTGCCGGCTGGCGCGCTGGAATCGACCGACAAGGACTACACGGTCCGCGTGGCCCGCACCTATGCGCGGCCCCAGGACTTCGCCCAGCTTCCCATCGGCAACAGCGGGTCGGCCTCCATCGGTTCGGCGGGCGCGTCCGGCTCGATCTCGACCGGCACCATCCCGAACGGTTCGGGCGCGACGGGCGCGCTGCAGGCGCGAGCCACCTATGTGACACGTCTGGGCGACATCGCCCGCGTCGAGGAGGCGCCCGAAGAGAGCCGCCGTCTGTTCCGCGGCAACGGCCTGGACCAGATCGGCCTGGCCGTGACCCGTCAGGCCCAGTCGAACGACCTGGAAATCTCCAAGGGCGTCACGGCCCTGGTCGAGCAACTGCAAGGCTCGCTGCCGGAAGGGACCGAACTGGTCGTCGGCTCCGACAACTCGGTCTTCACGTCGCACGCCATCGACGAGGTCTGGATCACCATCGGCATCTCCATGGTGCTGGTGGCCCTGGTGAACTTCATCTTCCTGGGCAGTCTGCGGGCCGCCCTGATCCCGTCGATCGTGGCGCCGATCTGTCTGCTCTCGACCTTCATCGTCCTGGCGCCGCTCGGTTTCTCGCTGAACCTGCTGACGCTTCTGGCCCTGGTGCTGGCCATCGGCCTGGTCGTCGATGACGCCATCGTGGTGACCGAGAACATCCAGCGTCGCCTCGACCACGGGGAGCCGCCGCTGGTAGCCGCCGAGCGCGGCACGCGTCAGGTCTTCTTCGCCGTCATCGCCACGACCATCACGCTTCTGGCCGTGTTCGCGCCCCTGCTGTTCCTGCCCGGCTATGTCGGTCGTCTGTTCGTCGAACTGGCGGCGGCGATCGCGGCGGCGGTGGCCTTCTCCGCCTTCCTGGCGCTGAGCCTGTCGCCGATGCTGGCGTCCAAGATCCTGAAACCCTCACACGGCGCCGGCTGGCTGGCCCGCAAGGTGGACTGGGCGATGGACGGGCTGAAGAACTCCTATGCCAACTCCCTGAACGCCCTGATCGGCAAACGGGTCGCCGTGATCGGGGTATCGCTGCTGATCCTGCTGGTCGGGGCGGGAACCGCCGCCATGTTCATCCATCTTCCCGAGGAGCTGGTGCCGCCGGAAGATCGCGGTCGGGTGCAGATCCGCGTCGCCGGTCCGGAGGGCGCGGGCTTTGAATACACCCGCAACATCATGATGGGGCTGGAGCCGATCCTGGCCGACTACAAGCAGCAGGGCGAGGTCGAGAGCTTCCTGATCTCGGCCCCCGGCTTCGGCGGCGGCAGCTACAACTCCGGCAACGCCTCACTGATCCTGAAGGACTGGTCCGAGCGGCATCGGTCGGCCGACGAGATCGCCCGGGAGATCAACGGCAAGCTGCGCACCCAGACGGGCGCCCAGGTCAACGCCTCGACGCCGGGCGCTTTCCAGCGCGGCGGCGGGGGCGGCGGCGGAAGCAGCAACTCCATCGAACTGATCGCCACCGGCGCAGAGTACGAGGAGATCTACAACTGGCTGCAGCCCATGCTGGCGGCCGCGTTGGAAAACCCCGGCTTCTCGCGTCCGCGCCTGAACTATGAACCGAACGCGCCGCGGCTGCTGGTCGATGTCGATCCCCAGAAGGCGGCGGCCCTGGGCGTCTCTTCGCAGCAGATCGGCCGGACCCTGGAGACCATGTTCGGTTCTCGCCGGGCGACAACCTACATCCGGGGCGGTCAGGAATACGACGTGATCCTGCAGACGGATCGCGCCAACCGCAGCTCGGTCGCCGACCTGGAGCGGCTGTATGTCGGTTCGGGCTCGGGCGCACTGGTGCCCCTGTCGTCGGTGGTCACGACCCAGACCTCGGGCGACACGCCGGACCGGCGTCGACTGGACCGGCAGCGGGCCATCACCCTGGCGGCCGACCTGAACCCCGGCATGACCATCGCCGACGCCGTGGCCTTCATGGAACAGCAGGCCGCCCAGCAGCCGCAGGGCGTTGTTACCCTGCAATACGGCGGCGCGGCGCGCGATCAACAGGAGGCCGGCGGCGCCGTGGCCTGGGCATTCGGCCTGGCGCTGTTGCTCGTCTTCCTGGTGCTGGCGGCACAGTTCGAGAGCTGGATCACCCCGGCGGTGATCATGTTGACCGTGCCTCTGGCGGCGGCGGGCGGGCTGTTCGGCCTGCTGATGGCGGGGTCCAGCCTGAACATCTATTCGCAGATCGGGCTAATCATCCTGATCGGGGTGGCCGCCAAGAACGGCATCCTGATCGTGGAGTTCGCCAACCAGCTGCGGGATCAGGGACGGTCGATCAAGGAGGCCATCGTCGAATCGTCGTCGCTGCGCCTGCGTCCGATCATCATGACCTCGATCGCCACGGCCTTCGGCGCCCTGCCGCTGATGCTCTGGCAGGGGGCGGGGGCGGGCAGTCGTCAGACCATCGGCGTGGTGATCTTCACCGGGGCGATGTTCGCGACCCTGCTGACCCTGTTCGTGGTGCCCGTGATCTATGGGGCCCTGGCCCGGTTCACGCGTTCGCCGGAATACACGGCCCGCAAGATCGAGGAGTGGGAGGCGCAGGAGACGACCGCCAACGATCCGCTCCCGGCGGCCGCCGAGTGATCCGCCACTGGACGCGTTGCTATCGCGGCTGATAAGCGTTCGCACAAATCGGGCCGCCTTCCCGGGGCGGGCGGCCCGCAGCCTGTGAGCGTTCCATGTCCAAGGTCATCAAGCTGAGCGACGCCCGGGTGGGCGATCGCGGCGTCATCGTTTCGGTGGGGACCCACTGTCACCACCAGACCGAAGAGGTCGAGCTGGAGCGGCGGCTGCTGGAGCTGGGTCTGGTCGAGGGCGCGAACATCGAACTGATCCACGAAGGCCTGATCGGCCGCGATCCCATGGCGCTGAAGGTGGACGACATGCGGGTCGCTCTGCGTCGCAAGGAGGCCGCCAGCCTCAGCATCGAACTGGCCGGAGCCGCCGAATAATGGACATCGCCGTGAAGCCCGTGCGGGTCGCCCTGGTGGGCAATCCGAACTCCGGCAAGACCGCCCTGTTCAACGCCCTGACCGGCGCCCACCAGAAGGTCGCCAACTACGCGGGCGTCACCGTCGAGCGGAAGGAGGGCCGGGTGCAGACCGCGACCGGCCGGTCCGTGTCGGTGCTGGACCTGCCGGGCACCTATTCGCTGCGCGCCCGCAGCCCGGACGAGGAGGTCACGCGCGACGCGGTCCTGGGTCGTCTGAAGGGCGAGACGCCGCCGGACGTGATCGTGGCGGTGGCGGATGCGACCAACCTGCGTCTGGTCCTGCGTCTGATCCTGGAGCTGAAGGCCGTCGGGCGGCCGATGGTTCTGGCGCTGAACATGTACGACATCGCCCAGCGTCAGGGCCTGCGGATCGATCTGGAGAAGCTGCAGGCCGAGCTGGGCGTGCCGATCGTGACGACGGTGGCGACGCGGAAGCGCGGGATCGACGAACTGGTGGCCCAGATCGATGCCGCCGCCGGATCGACCTGGTCGGAAGGCGAGACCTGGACCGCTCCCGACGCCGCCGCGATCCGCAGCGCCCATAGCCGGGCCGAGCAGATCATGCGCGCCACGGTGCGCCCGCCCGAGCGGCCGGATACGCTGACCGGCAAGGTCGATGCGGTTCTGCTGCACCCGGTCGCCGGTCTGGCGATCCTGATGGCCCTGCTGTTCGTCATGTTCCAGGCGGTGTTCGCCTGGGCCACGCCGGCGATGGACGCCATCGAGGCGGGCTTCGGCCTGTTGGGCGCGGGCGTGGGGGCGGTGGTGCCCGATAGCGGCCCCGTCTGGCCGCTGGTCGAGAGCCTGATCGTCGACGGCCTGATCGCGGGGGTGGGGGGCGTGCTGGTCTTCCTGCCTCAGATCATCATCCTGTTCGCCTTCATCATCCTGCTGGAAGACTTCGGCTACATGGCCCGCGCGGCCTTCCTGATGGACAAGATCATGGGCGGGGCGGGTCTGCATGGCCGGGCCTTCATTCCGCTGTTGTCCAGTTTCGCCTGCGCCATTCCGGGCGTGATGGCGGCCCGGGTGATCGACGCCAAGCGGGACCGGCTGACCACCATCCTGGTCGCGCCCCTGATGACCTGTTCGGCGCGCATCCCGGTCTACACCCTGATCATCGGGGCCTTCATTCCGCAGGAGACGGTCTGGGGCTTCGCCAACCTGCAGGGGCTGGTGATGTTCGGCCTCTATGCGGCCGGTATCGTGTCGGCGCTGGTGGTGTCCTTCGTCATCCGCAAGATCTTCTGGAGGGGGGCTGTGGAGCCCTTCATGATGGAGCTGCCGGCCTACAAGACGCCCGACGTGAAGTCGGTGCTGCTGAACCTCTGGCTGCGGGCCAAGATCTTCATGGAGCGGGCGGCGCGGATCATCCTGCCCCTGATGATCCTGGTTTGGGCCGCCTCGACCTTCCCGTATCCGCCGGAAGGGGCGACGCTGCCGGCCATCGACTATTCATTCGCCGGGATGATCGGACACGCTCTGGAGCCCATCTTCGCCCCCATCGGTTTCAACTGGCAGATGGTCATCGCCCTGGTGCCCGGCATGGCCGCGCGCGAGGTGGCGGTCGCGGCGCTGGGCACCGTCTATGCCGTCGGCGACGTCGATGCCTCGGTCACGGCTCTGGAAGCCCTGCGCACGACCATCATGGCCCAGTGGTCGCTGGCGACGGGGCTCAGCTTCCTGGCCTGGTACGTCTTCGCGCCTCAATGCGTGGCGACCCTTGGCGTGGTGAAGCGGGAGCTGAACAGCTGGAAGTGGATGTGGGTCATGGTCGTCTACATGTTCGCCCTGGCCTATCTGGCGTCGTTCGTGACCTATCGGATCGCGGTGGCGCTGGGCGGGGGCTGATCACGCTCCGTCATCCTCGGGCCTGTCCCGAGGAGCCATGCGCCCTCGGCGGGATTTTTGCGTGAGGCCAGGTTTGTGCGACTTCCGCGTCGTCCGCGCCTCTGAACCATGGGCCCTCGGGACAAGCCCGAGGGTGACGGGTATGGGGGAACGATGAGCATCGCGTTCGCCTGCATCCTCATGGGCCTTCTGGGCCTGATCTTCGGCAGTTTCATCGCCGCGGTGACCGTGCGTCTGCCCAGGGACGAGGACGTGGTCGTCACCCCATCCCACTGCATGAGTTGCGGCGAGCGGCTGAAGCCCTGGCAGCTGGTTCCGGTGCTGAGCTGGCTGGTGCAGCGGGGCCGCTGCGCTATGTGCGGGGCCAAGGTGTCGCCGCGGTATCTCCTGATCGAATGCGGGGTGGCGGCCATCGGCGTCTGGGCGGCGCTGGCGGGCTTCGAGGCGGGCTGGGTCTTCGTCGCCGCGACGGCGGTCATGGGGTGGCAGTTGCTGCTGATCGCCCTGATCGACGCCGAGAATTTCTGGCTGCCGGACGAGCTGACCCTGCCGCTGATCGCGACGGGCCTGATCGCGGGGGCCGTGATCGCTCGGGGCTGGCCGATTTCGCAGATCCTCGGCGCGGTGGCCGGGTTCTCGATCCTGTGGCTGCTGGCCGAGGTCTACCGCCGGGTCAGGGGCAGGGAAGGGCTGGGCGGCGGCGATCCGATCCTGTTCGCGGGGGCGGGGGCCTGGGTCGGATGGGCAGGTTTGCCGACGGTCCTGCTGTGGGCCTGCGCGGCGGGGTTCAGCATCGTGCTGACCCTGTTGATCACGCGGCGGAAGGTGGAGATGACCCAGAAGCTGCCGTTCGGGACCTTCCTGGCGATCGGAATCTGGCTGACCTGGCTCTACGGGCCGTTCGGGGCCTGAGACATGGTTCTCCCTCCCTCTCGGGGGAGGGTGGCGCGGAGCGCCGGGTGGGGAGGGCCCGGCAAGGTCCCGCTGATATCGTCGCTTGGTCGCCTTGTCGCCCCCACCCGGTCTCCGCTGCGCGTCGACCACCCTCCCCCGAGGGGGAGGGAGAGGATTTCAGCGGCCGGTGACCAGTTTCACGACGATGTGGGCCGTCGTGTCGATGATGGCGTCGGGCGGGGTGTCGCCGCGTCGCATGAGCTCGAAGCCCGCCGCGACCGATTCCACCAGGTTGGCGACCTCGTAGGAGGTCAGGCGCGGATCGAGGCCCGGCGCGTGATAGCCGGTGGCGTGGGCGACCGCGATGCGGCGTTCCAGCGACAGGTGGACCCGGCGCAGGCGACGCACGCGCGCCTCCACGAAGCCTTCCTCGCCCTTGTCGGCCAGCATATGTTCGATGCGCAGGACCGGGCCGTGGTCGCGCCAGATCAGCAGCACGTCCATGACGTAGGCGCGGGCGGCGGCGAAGGCGTTATCGGCCGACCAGTCGCCCTCCAGATGGCGGGACAGGGGTGCGAAGTCGACGGCGGCGGCTTCGCACAGCGCCAGAACCGGCTCCTCCACCGTCTTGAAGTAGGTGTAGAAGTTGGACGGCGAGACGCCCGCCTCGGCGGCGACGTCGGCGACGCGGATCTCGCCCAGATGCTGACGCTCCAGCAGGCGGCGGGTGGCGTCCAGGATCGCGGCGCGCGTCTTTCCGCCCCGCGCGCCGATGCGGTGTCCCAGCTTGTTGATCGCGCGTTCGGCCATGGGGAGGCGGCCCGGAAGGAGTGGTGCCGGCTGCAGGAATCGAACCCGCGACATCCAGTTTACAAAACTGGCGCTCTACCAACTGAGCTAAGCCGGCCTGCGGCTCCGTTTAGCTGGCGTCACGCGCGGGGCGCAAGCTATCAAACGCCATGCCGAACCCGTCCTATATCCTGCCCGTCCTGATGCTGGTGGCGTCGAACGTCTTCATGACCTTCGCCTGGTATGGCCATCTGAAGTTCGGATCAAAGCCGCTGTGGATCGTGGTGATCGTCAGCTGGGGCATCGCCTTTTTCGAATACTGCCTGGCCGTGCCGGCGAACCGGATCGGGCATTCGGTCTATTCGGCGGCCGAGCTGAAGACGATGCAGGAGGTGATCACGCTTCTGGTCTTCGCCGTGTTTTCGGTGACGGTGCTGGGGGAGAAGCTGACGCTGAACCACGCGTGCGGGTTCGCCCTGATCTTCGCCGGGGCGTGGTTCGTGTTCCGGGGGCCGTTCTAAGCTTTCGTCATCCTCCGACAAGGCGCGTAGCGCCGCAGATCGGGGGACCCAGCGGCGCCGAAGGCGATCTGTTCAGGCAGGATGTCGGGCGCCTTGGTGTGCGCGGCAGGTTCGCGCTCTCGCGCGCCTCCCCCGGTCCGATCTTCGATCGGCCGGAGGATGACGATGGGTCCCCCGATCTGCGGCGCTCGCCGGAGGATGACGAAAGTAGAGTTAGGTCAGCGCCGCCGCGATCTTCGCGGCCGTGGCCTTGAGCTCGTCGATATCCGCCATGGCGCCCTGGGCGTGCCCCTTCATGTCGCGGCCGGTCCAGCGGGGTATGACGTGGAAATGCAGGTGGAAGACGGTCTGGCCGCCGGCCTCGCCGTTGAACTGCATGATCGAGAAGCCGTCGGGGGAGAGCGCCTTGACCACGGCTTTGGCGGTGCGCTGGGTGGCGGCGATGAGGGTGGCGAGGACCTCGGGCTCGATTTCCAGCAGGGTGCGGGCGGTGGAGGTCTTGGAGATGATCAGGACGTGGCCCTCCGACTGGGGGAAGACGTCCATGAAGACGAGGACGGCGTCGTCCTCCCACACGGTGACCTTGGGGATCTCGCCTCGGAGGATCTTGGCGAAGATGTTCTGCGGGTCGTAGGGGGCGTGGAGGGTCATGTCAGACGAATATCCCTTCTCCCCTTGCGGGAGAAGGTGGCCGAGCGAAGCGAGGTCGGATGAGGGGTGACCGTAGATGTCACCGGTGAGCCATCTGCTCCGTCCATCTGATCCGTGTCCTCGTACCCCTCATCCGTCAGCCTTCGGCTGCCACCTTCTCCCGCAAGGGGAGAAGGAACGCGATCTGTTTGCCCCATCCCGCGACGCCCGCTAGAGCAACCGCTTCACCGACGACCACCCAAAAGACCGCGCCATGCACGATATCCGAGCCCTCCGAGACAACCCCGCTCACTTCGTCGCGGGCTGGTCGTCGCGCGGCGTGGACGAGGCCGATGGTCTGGTCGCCGAAATCCTGAGGCTGGATGGGGAGCTGCGTCGCGCCCAGACGACGGGGCAGGACGCCCTGGCCAAGCGCAACGCCGCGTCCAAACTGATCGGCGCCGCCATGGGCCGCAAGGACATGGCCGAGGCCGACAGGCTGAAGGCCGAGGTCGAGGCGCTGAAGGGCGACATCGCCGCCGCCGCCGAGGTCGAGGCCAAGGTCGGCAAGGAGCTGCGCGACCTGTTGGCGGCGCAGAAGAACCTGGCGGCCGACGACGTGCCGGACGGCGAGGACGAGGCCGGCAATGTCGAGACCTCGCGCTGGGGCACGCCGAAGGCGGGGGCTCCGGCCAAGGATCACGCCGATCTGGGCGAGGCGATGGGCCTGCTGGACTTCGAGGCGGCGGCGAAGATGTCGGGGGCGCGGTTCGCCGTGCTGAAGGGCGGGCTGGCGCGGCTGGAACGCGCGGTCGGTCAGTTCATGCTGGACGTGCAGACGACCGAGCACGGCTATCTGGAGGTCAATCCGCCGTATCTGGTGCGGGATGACGCGATGTTCGGCACGGGGCAGTTGCCGAAGTTCGAGGAGGATCTGTTCCGCGTCGGCGAACACCTGCTCATCCCCACCGCCGAGGTCTCCCTGACCAATCTCGTGCGCGAGATGATCACGCCGGAGGAGGAGCTGCCGCTGCGCCTCACGGCGCTGACGCCGTGCTTCCGGGCCGAGGCGGGGTCGGCCGGGCGGGACACCCGCGGCCTGATCCGTCAGCACCAGTTCCACAAGGTCGAGCTGGTCTCCATCACGACGCCGGACAAGTCCGACGAAGAGCACGAGCGGATGACGACGTGTGCGGAGGCCGTGCTGCAAAAGCTGGAGCTGCCCTATCGCCGGATGCTGCTGTGCAAGGGCGACATGGGCTTTTCGGCGCGGAAGACCTTCGACCTGGAGGTCTGGCTGCCGAGCCAGGACACCTATCGCGAGATCAGCTCCATCTCGAACTGCGGGGACTTCCAGGCGCGGCGCATGGACGCGCGGTTCAAGCGGAAGGAAGGCAAGCCGGAGTTCGTGCATACGCTGAACGGCTCGGGTCTGGCCGTCGGCCGCACCCTGGTGGCGATCATGGAGAACTATCAGGACGAGGGCGGGCGGATCGCCGTGCCGGCGGCCCTGCTGCCTTACATGGGCGGCATTACCCACGTCGGCTGAGGCGCGCGGTCACCGGCATTGTGATCGGGCGTAAGGTGGATCGGGGATCGGCGGCGTCCTATTCTCGTTCCATCCGAGGAAGCCCGCGCCTCGCAGCCCGCGAGGCCGCTCGAACAGGAGTTGCCCCATGAGCCTGATCGCCGCCGCCCTTGCCGTGTCGCTGTCCGCCGCTGTCCCGACGGTCGAGGCCCAGCCTGCGCCGACCCAGACCACCTTCGAAGGGTGGATCAACTTCTCCGGCCAGGAATTCCAGCTGGTCGAGAACCAGAACCGCTATGTGACCGGCGCGCGCCGTCCCTGCGTGTCCGGCTCCCTGCCGCGCGACCTGCAACGGATGTCGGCCCAGACCATCGGCCGCCAGAAGGTGCGCGTCACCGGCACGGCGATGGCGTGGTCGAGCGACCTGCCGGGCAACCGCTATGAGTACCAGGGCTCGGTCCTGCGCAACGAGTGCGGCGCCGATTTCGTGATCCTGGGCACCGACATCTCGGTCATCCAATAGTCGGTCGCAGGGTGCGCGGAGGCGGCGAGTCGGCTATTGGCTGGCGACTCAACGAAGGCTTCTGATTTGCGCATCCTGCTGACCAACGACGACGGCATCGAGGCCGAGGGCCTGGCCTGTCTGGAACGGATCGCGCGGACCCTGTCCGACGACGTCTGGATCGTCGCCCCGCACGAGGAACAGTCGGGCAAGGGGCGGGGGATCACCCTGACCGAGCCGCTGAGGGTCAATCGGTTCGGGGACAAGCGGTTCTCGGTGACCGGGACGCCGACCGACTGCGTGGTTCTGGCCGTCAACGACCTGATGGACGGAAAGCCGGACCTGGTGCTGTCGGGCGTCAATCGCGGGCACAATGTCGGGGAGGACTGCTCCTATTCCGGCACGGTGGCGGGCGCCTTGCAGGGCATGGCCTTCGGCATCCGCTCCATCGCGCTCAGCCAGTCGCTGGAGCGGTTCCACGACGAGGTGACCGCCCACTGGGAGACGGCCGAGGCCTATGCCCCGCCGATCATCAGCCGCCTCCTGGCCGAGACCTGGCAGGACGGGGTGGTGATGAACCTGAACTTCCCGGCGCGGGCGCCCGAGGAAGTGAAGGAGGTCGAGGTGACGACCCAGGGCTTCCGTCAGATCGGCGAGATGCACGCGGTCAAGCGCACCGACCTGCGCGGGCGCGATTACTACTGGATGAGCTTCCGTGGGGCGAAACAGGACCATGCGCCGGGCACCGACCTGCGCGCCATGGACGACGGCAAGATCTCGGTGACGCCGCTGCACATCGACCTGACGCACCGGGCCAGCGTCCACGACCTGAAGGGCGTGCTGGGCGGGGCGCCGCCGAAGGCGCTGGTCCGGTGAGCGTCGCCGCAGATGTCCTTCTCTCCTCGGGGGAGAAGGTGGGCCCGCAGGGCTCGGATGAGGGGGCTGCGTCCGCCGACCTCATCGGCGTCGTTTGGGGGAACGGTCAGAAACCCCTCATCCGTCTCGCTCCGCGAGCCACCTTCTCCCCCGAGGGGAGAAGGAGTCTTCGATGAACCTGAAGGACGACCGGGCGGGGCGGCTGATCCTGTCGCTGCGGCAGCAGGGGGTCACCGATCCCAGGGTGCTGGCGGCGATGGAATCGATCGACCGCGCCGTGTTCGTGCACGAGAAATTCCTCGATCAGGCGTGGGAGGATCAGGCCCTGCCGATCGACTGCGCCCAGACGATCTCCCAGCCCTTCATCGTCGGCCTGATGACCCAGGCGCTGGACGTCCAGCCGCGCCACCGGGTTCTGGAGATCGGCACGGGCAGCGGATACCAGTGCGCGGTGCTGTCGAGGCTGGCGCGCTACGTCTATTCGGTGGAGCGGTATCGCAGCCTGCTGGTCGAGGCGGAGGCGAAGCTGCGGCTGCTGCAGATCGACAATGTCATCACCCAGCATTCCGACGGCGGCCTGGGCTGGCCGAAACAGGCGCCGTTCGACCGGATCATGGTGACGGCGGCCTCGCCGAACGAGCCGACGGAACTGCTGAAACAGCTGAAGCCGGGCGGGGTGCTGGTCTGTCCGGTGGGGCGGACCTCGGTGCAGATGCTGCATCGCTATACCGGACAGGAAGACGGGTCGTTCCGGCGCGAGAGCCTGTGCGAGGTCCGGTTCGTGCCCCTGGTCGAGGGAACGGCCAAGGAGGGGTGACTTCCGGTTGTCCTGTGGCGTAGCCTTTCCGGGTATGGGGAGGGCGCGATGCGGTTTGCAGCTCTGGACGGCTGGCGGGGGCTGGCCGCCGTCATGGTCGCCCTGTTTCACCTGAGCGCGGCGGGGTGGTTCCATGACATCCCGGCCGTGCGTCACGGGGGCGTGGCGGTGCCCCTGTTCTTCGTGCTGAGCGGCTTCGTCATCCATCACGCCTATGGGGATCGGCTGAAAGACGTGGCGGCGGGCTGGCGGTTCGTCGTGCGGCGGTTCGGGCGGCTCTATCCGCTGCATCTGTTCACGCTCGGGCTGCTGGTCGGGCTGGAGGGGGTGAAGCTGGTCCTGACGGGCGCGGGCGCCGGGGCGGGGCAGGCGGCGTTTTCCAGGACCAACGACCTGCCGAGCCTGGCCGTGCATCTGGCGCTGGCGCAGGCCGTCGTGCCGTCCGGCGACTACAGCTGGAACATCCCGAGCTGGTCGATCGGCGCGGAGTGGGCGGCATGCCTGGTCTTCGCCGGGCTGATGCTGGTCGCGGGCCTGCGCGGGAGGGCTGCGACGGTGGTCGCGGCGGTCGTGTTCGGCGGGGCCATGCTGTGCGTCGATGTGTTTCTGCCCGATCTGCACACGATGCAGGGCAGGGGATTGCTGCTGGCCCTGTTCGGCTTCTTCGCGGGCGGGGCGGTGCATCAAGCCCATGGCGCGCTCAGACGACGCGGATGGACGGGCGGGACGGCGGCGGAACTGATCGCCTGCATGGTTCTGGGCGCGCTGTTCTGGTGGAAGCCGCCGGGGGATTTCCTCGCCATCGTCGGTTTCTCGGGCGTCATCCTGGTCTTCGCCTTCGAGGGCGGCAGGGTGTCGCGGGGGCTGAAGGCGGGGGCGGTGCAGTTCCTGGGGCGGATCTCCTACTCGATCTATCTGGTTCACTTCGTGCTGTTGGCGGTGCTGGGCGGCGTGCTGCGAACCGTGCAGGGCGTCACGGGGGCGCGGCTGATCGAGGGGGCGATGATCGACTTCGGGCCGCCGGGGGCGATGGACCTGCTGGCCATCGCCTATCTGGCCGTCGTCATCCTGTGCGCCTGGGCGACCTATGTCTGGATCGAGACGCCGGGACGGGCCATCTTCAACGTCCTGTCGGAGCGGCAGCGGTTGTGGCGACCGGGTCAGGTCCCGGTCTCGTGAGTACGACGGGGGATGACGGTCGGGGGCGAATGTCGGACAATCGTTGCGTGTCCTCGCTTCGCATAGTCCTTGCGTTCGGCCTGCTCGCCCTCCTGCCCGGCAAGGCGCTGGCGCAGAGCTGGACGGCCTGCATCGACCCGGCGTCCGGCGGCCCGACAGCCGAGGGTTTTCTGGCCATTCGCGAAGCCGCGGCGAAGACGCTGCCGCCACGCGGCCTTCCGGCCCTGCATATCGCGCGCATTAGCCGCACGGCGTCCGGCGCGCCGCCTCCCTTCCGGATCGTTCAGATCGAGCTCATGCGAGCGGGGGCCAGCGCGGGCGGGATCCGTTGGGACGAGACATCGGACCAAAGCCTGCCTGTCGAGGATCAGGCCTGTTTCAGGATCACCGCCACCCAGGGCCCTTTCGGCCTCTGGCACTACTGGGGGCCGTATTTCCCTCTCGGCAGCGCAGTCGTGAGCGAGGATCAGAAAGTCGACCTCGAGTATCTGACGGTCGGCTACGAGCCGGGCAATTCCGTGTTTCGCCTTGAAGGGCACGCCGACACCCTGGGATCCAGCGAGGCCAATCTGAGGCTGGCGGCCCGACGCAACGACGCGGTGGCGCGCGAATTGGTGCGGCTCGGGGTGCGGTGGGACGATATCGAGCAGATCAGCGTCGGGGAGGCGCATCTGGCGCGACCGACGGCCGACAACGTGGCCGAACCGCTGAACCGACGGGTCAGTATCCGTGTCGTCCTGCGTCGAGCCCCGGCGACGGCCGCCCGTTAACCTGTTCGCCCCACTTTCGCGCGCTTTGGCGGGTTGGCTTATTCGCCTCGGCGGGGCATGTCGGTCAGGGTGAACGGGGAGCCGCGAATGCGTATTTCGATCTGGATCAAGGCCGCAGCGGTGGCCGTCGCCGGAATGGCCGTGACTGCCTGCTCCAGCTATCCGGCCGAGCCCATGTATTCTACCCGGCCGATGCCGGGGTATGGGACCGGGGCCGCGCCGCCGGCCTATTCGCCGCCTGCCTATTCGCCGCCCGCCTACGAATCGCCGCCGCCGATGACGGCCCCGACCGAGCGGATCGAGGGCGGAGCCCTTCCGCCGCCGTCGTCCGCGTCGCCGTCGAACACCTATCCGGCGCCCGCCTACAATCCGCCCGCGACTTCGCCGTCCTATGTGACGCCCAGTGCGCCTATGACGGTCAGTGCGGGCGCGGCCTACATCATCCAGCCGGGCGACACGATCTCGGGCGTCGGCCGTCGCTTCCAAACGCCGGTGCAGAACCTGATCGACCTGAACGGCCTGGGGCCGCGCGGCGCCATCACCGTGGGCCAGTCGATCATCCTGCCCGACAGCGCCATCGACACCGGACGCGATCCCTATGCGACCGGCCCTGCGCCCGTCGGCGTGTTGGTGCCGGAGAACGGAGTGATTCCCCCGCCGCCGCCTCCGCCGTCGGGCAATCCGGCCGCGCCCCTGCCTGCACGTCAGCCCGCCGCGACCGGATCGACGGGCGTGGCGCCCGCCGGATCGCCGGTGTTCCAGTGGCCCGTGCGTGGCGAAATCGTTCGTCGCTTCGGGCCCGTCGGAATGGGTGAGCGCAACAACGGCATCAACATCGGCGCCTCCGCCGGGGAGGCCGTCAGCGCGGCCGCCGGGGGCCGGGTCGCCTATGTCGGCGAGGTGATGGGCCTGGGCCTGACCGTCATCATCACGCACCGTGAAGGCTGGCGCACGAGCTACAGCCACCTGGGTTCGGCCACCGTCGACGACGGCGCGGATGTCCGCACTGGCCAGCAGATCGGCACCGTGGGCCTGACCGCCGGCGACGGCCGTCCCTCGATCCATTTCGAGACCCGTCGCATGCAGGGCGATCAGCCCCTCGCCATCGACCCGTTGACCGTTTTGCCACGGTAGCGAAACCGAACCATCACGCCGCGTTGCAATCACAGGGTCTCGGCCCTAGGTTCCGCGCCTTGTTTTAAACGGGCGCCCGAAAGCGGCTGCCTCGCCTTCGGGGAAGACCTCCATGCCTGCAACCGCTGACGGCGGCATTGTCGCCGCGATCGTGCAGTTTCTGCCGTTCATCGCGATCTTCGTTCTGTTCTACTTCCTGCTGATCCGTCCGCAGCAGAAGCGCGCCAAGGAGCACGCGGCGACCATCAACGCCGTGAAGCGCGGCGACACCGTCGTCCTGTCGTCGGGCATGATCGGCAAGGTCACCCGCGTCGAGGAGGCCGAGGTCAACGTCGAGATCGCCCCCAGCGTCAACGTGCGCGTGGTCAAGGGCATGATCGCCGAGGTGCGCAACCGCACCGCCATCGCCGCCAACGACTCCAAGGCCTGATCTCCAGTCCGCTGACACGGGAAACCCGTCCATGGTTCAGCTTTCACGCTGGAAAGTCATCCTCGTCGTCGTGGCGTTCGTCCTCGGAACGCTGCTGGCGCTGCCCAACATGCTGTCGCCCGCCCAGCGCGAGGCGCTGCCGGGCTTCCTGCCCAAGAACGCCCTGAACCTGGGCCTCGACCTTCAGGGCGGATCGTATCTGCTGCTGGAAGTCGACGTGGATGCGATGCGGACCAAGCGCGTCGACAACCTGATCGAAGACCTGCGCGTCACCCTGCGTGAGGCGGGCATCGCCACCAATCAGATCGTTCGCGAAACGGGCGGCGCGGTGGTGGTCCTGGCCGATCCGTCGCGTCAGGACGCGGCCTTCACCGAGATGCAGAAGCTGGTCGGCGCGCCCAACTCCAGCGGCCAGGTCGAGCGTCAGGTTCAGCGCGTCGGCTCCGACCGCGTGCGACTGGCCTTCACCGATCAGACCCTGAACACCATGGGCGCGACGGCGGTGGACCAGTCCATCGAGGTCGTGCGTCGTCGTATCGACAGTCTGGGCACCCGTGAGCCCTCGATCACCCGTCAGGGCGCCGAACGCATCGTCGTCCAGGCCCCGGGCGAGAGCGATCCCGCCGCTTTGGAACGCGTCATCGGCCAGACGGCCCAGCTGACCTTCCAGATGGTCGATACCGAAAACTCGGTTCAGGACGCCGTCGCCGGCCGCGTGCCGCCGGACGCCCAACTGCTGACGGACGAGACGGGCACCCCCTATCTGGTCAAGCGCCGCGTGCTGGTGTCGGGCGAGAACCTGACGCGCGCCAACGTCGGCGCCGACCAGTCGGGCCGTCCGGCCATCGACTTCCGCTTCGACGGCAACGGCGCGCGTCGCTTCGGCGAGGCGACCGCGGCCAACATCGGCAAGCCGTTCGCCATCATCCTGGACGGCAAGGTCATCTCGGCCCCCACCATTAACGGCGCCATCACCGGCGGCTCCGGCCAGATCACCGGCAGCTTCTCGATCCAGCAGGCGTCCGAACTGGTGAACCTGCTGAACGGCGGCGCCCTTCCGGCCCCGCTGACCGTCGAGGAACGCCGCACCGTGACCGCCGAACTGGGCGCGGACGCGGTCGCCGCCGGCGCCCTGTCGACCGCGATCGGCTTCGTCATCATCGTGCTGTTCATGATCCTGGCCTACGGCTTCCTGTTCGGCGGGGTGTCCGTCGTCGGACTGGTGCTGAACGGCATCCTGATCGTGGCGGCCATGTCGTTGACCCAGGCCACCCTGACCCTGCCGGGCATCGCGGGTCTGATCCTGACCTTCGCCGTGGCCGTGGACGCCAACGTTCTGATCTACGAGCGGATGCGCGACGAGGCGCGGACCGGCCGTTCGGTCATCGCCTCCATGGACGCCGGCTTCAACAAGGCCATGGGCACCATCATCGACGCCAACCTGACCACCCTGGTCGCGGCGGGCATCATGTTCGTGTTCGGCGCCGGCCCGGTGCGCGGCTTCGCCTGGACCCTGACCATCGGCGTGTTCACCTCGATGTTCTCGTCCGTGATGGTGGCCCAGGTGCTGCTGGCCTACTGGCTCAAGGTCGCCAAACCCAAGACACTACCCATCGCTGACGCGGAGAAGGTCAAATGACCTGGTGGCCCCTCATCAAGGTTCTTCCGCAGAAGACCAACCTTCACTTCGTGAAGTACTCCAAGCCGGCGGCCTTCGTGTCGATCCTGCTGTGCGTCGCCTCCATCGTCGGCTGCTTCTATCCGGGCCTGAACATGGGCATCGACTTCCGGGGCGGCGCCTCGCTGGAAGTGTCCAAGCCCGCCGGTCAGACCATCGACCTGGAAGCCGTGCGCGGCGCGGTCAGCGACCTGAACCTGGGCGACGTGGGCGTGCAGGGCATCGCCCGGCGTGACACCAACGTCGAGGACGGCTCCACCGCCGTGCTGCGCTTCCAGATTCCGGAAGGCCAGGATCAGACCGCCGTCGTGACCCAGGTCGAGACCGCGATCACCCAGGCTGTGGGCGAGGTCGGCTATTCGGGCGTCAGCGTCGTCGGCTCCAAGGTGTCGGGCGAACTGTTCACCTCGGGCCTCCTGGCCCTGGGTTCGGCCATCGTGCTGATGTTCCTCTACATCTGGTTCCGGTTCGAGCCCCAGTTCGGCTTCGGCGCCGTGGCCGGCCTGTTGCACGACGTGGTCCTGACCTTCGGCCTGATCGTGCTGTTCCGACTTGAGTTCAGCCTGAACATGGTCGCCGCCGTCCTGACCGTCATCGGCTATTCGATGAACGACACCGTCGTGGTGTTCGACCGCCTTCGCGAGAACCTGCGGAAGTACAAGACCATGCCGCTGCGCGACGTGATCGACCTGTCGCTGAACGAGACCCTGACGCGGACCATCATCACCGGCGTGACCGCCGTCATGGTGCTGGGCGCCCTGGCCGTGTTCGGCGGCGAGGCCCTGTTCGGCTTCTCGATCGCCCTGATGTTCGGCATCGTGATCGGCACCTACTCGTCGATCTACGTCGGCGCCCCGATCATCCTGCTGTGGGGTGTGAAGCGCGGCGAGCTGGCCGACGACGCCAAGCCGGTCAAGCTGGGCATGGCCTCGCGTCCGTAAGGCCGGCCGAGGTTGGCCGGAGCGGCTGACAGTCTCGACGACCAGGTCCGCGCGGCCGACCCCGACCGCTGGCTGTCCAGCCGGTTCGTCGGGGACGTGCAGGCGCGCGCGGACCTGATCGCCCTCTATGCGTTCGAGGCGGAACTTCTGACCATCCCCACGCGGGTGACCCAGCCCCTGCTGGCCGAGATGCGCTACGCCTGGTGGCGCGAGCAGATGGACGGGGTCTTCTCGGGCGTGGCGCGCAAGGGCCATCCGGTGCTGGAGGCCCTGACCGACATGGTCGGACGGCGCGGGCTGGACCGCGCGGCCTTCGACGCCCTGATCGAGGCGCACATCGACCGGGTCCACGGCGAGCAGCACGACCTGAACGCCTTCTATGTGCGGCCCATGCAGACGGCGGTGCAGATCCTGGCCGGGCATGGGCATGAGGATGCCGTGGCGGATGCGGCGAACGTCTGGGGCCTGATCCAGGTCGGGCGTGTGGAGGAGGCCGGGGCCTTCCGCAGCGAAGCGAACCGCGCGCTGAGGCGACTGCCCTCCGAGGCGTTTCCGGCCGTGGCCCACGCGGCGTTGAAGCCGGACATGCCGGAGCCCGTGAAGCGGGTGAAACTGACCTGGGCGACGTTGCGCGGTCAGATCTGATCGGCCTGCGCGCGGCGAGGGCGAATCCGCGCTAGGTCTGGCGCATGTCGAAGACCGAGACCGATGTCGTCATTCTGGGCGGAGGCCACAACGGGCTGGTCTGCGCCTTCTATCTGGCGCGGGCGGGGCTGAGGGTCACGGTGCTGGAGCGGCGAAGCGTCGTCGGCGGGGCGGCGGTGACGGAGGCGTTTCATCCCGGCTTCCGCAACTCCACGGCGAGCTACACGGTCAGCCTGCTGAACCCGAAGATCATCGCCGATCTGGAACTGGCGCGGCACGGGCTGAAGATCGTCGAGCGGCGGATGTCGAACTTCCTGCCGCTGGAGGGCGACGCCTTCTGCGCGGGGGAGGGGCGGTCGCAAGGAGAAGTGGCGCGGTTCTCGACGCGGGATGCGGAGCGGTTGCCGGCGTATGAGGCGCGGCTGGAGGCGGTGGCCGAGGTGCTGAGGGCCCTGGTGCTGGAGGCGCCGCCGAACCTGCCCGGCGGAGGCTGGATGCAGGCCCTGCCGGAGATGGCGAAGTCGGCGTCGGTCGCGCGGCGGCTGGGCGGGCTGGACCTGACGGGACGACGGGACGTGCTGGACCTGTTCGCCAAGTCGGCGGGCGACTGGCTGGACGGCTGGTTCGAGAGCGACCCGATCAAGGCCCTGTTCGGGTTCGACAGCGTCGTAGGGAATTACGCCTCGCCCTACACGCCGGGATCGGCCTACGTCCTGCTGCACCACGTCTTCGGCGAGGTGAATGGGCGCAAGGGCGTCTGGGGGCACGCCATCGGCGGCATGGGAGCGATCACTCAGGCGATGGCGGCGGCCTGCGTCGAGCGCGGCGTGAACATCCGGCTGGATGCCGAGGTGGCCGAGGTTCTGACCGAACAGGGCAGGGCGGTTGGGGCGGTGACGACGACGGGCGACGTGGTGCGTGGCCGGGCCGTGGTCTCGAACCTGCACCCGCGTCTGCTGTTCGATCGGCTGGTGGATCCGGCCGTGGTCCCGGCGGACTTCACCGAGCGGATGAGCCGCTATGCCTCGGGGTCCGGCACCTTCCGAATGAACGTGGCCCTGTCGGAGCTGCCGCGCTTCACCGTGCGGCCGGAGCCGGGCGACCACCACACGGCGGGCATCATCATCGCGCCGAGCCTGGACTATATGGACCGGGCCCATGCGGAGGCGCGGCTGAACGGGTGGTCGTCCAAACCCATCGTGGAGATGCTGATCCCCTCGACCCTGGACGACACCCTGGCGCCGCCGGGGCGGCATGTGGCCAGCCTGTTCTGCCAGCATGTCGATCCGACGCTGGGCGACGAGCATCGCGAGACGGTGGCGGACCTGATGATCGAGACGGTCGATCAGCATGCGCCGGGCTTCAAGGCCTCGGTGTTGGGGCGGCTGGCGCTGGGGCCGCGCGATCTGGAGCGGCGGTTCGGTCTGGTCGGCGGCGACATCTTCCATGGCCGGCTGACCCTGGATCAGCTGTTCAGCGCGCGGCCGGTTCTGGGACACGCGGATCACCGCATGCCCGTGCCGGGTCTCTATCTGTGCGGATCAGGGGCGCATCCCGGCGGCGGGGTCACCGGGGCGCCCGGGCACAATGCAGCCAAGGCGATTCTGCGAGACCTTTAAGCCTCGGCGACGCCCAGGGCCTTGTAGAGGGCGGCCTTCACGGCCTCCTCGGTGAAGGGCTTCTGGATGGTCGACTGGCCGCGCCAGTGGTCGGGCAGGCCGCCTTCGCCGTAGCCGGTGGAGAAGACAAAGGGCACGCCCTTGGCCTTCAGCGCTTCGGCGACCGGGAAGACCTCCTTGCCGGCGACGTTCACGTCCAGCAGGGCGGCGTCCAGCAGGGGATCGTCGGCCACGACCTCCAGCGCCTCGTCCACGGTCGAGATCGCCCCGACCGGCACGGCGCCCATGTCCTCCAGGATCGTCTCCAGCAGCATGGCCACCAGGGATTCGTCCTCGACCACCAGGATGCGGCGACCCGACAGACCGTCAGCCATGCTGTTGCGTATCCTTATCAAGCGGAAGCGACAATTCCGCTAAAAAACCGTCGCTTGCGTAGCTGAGTTTGGCCTCGCCCGCCAGATCGTGACGGATGTTCCGTTCGATCAATCGACTGCCGAACCCCTTGCGGGTCGGCGGCTGGACCGCCGGGCCGCCGACCTCGCGCCAGAAGACTGTCAGGACGCGGTTCGTCTGGTTGGCGATGGTCCAGTCCACGAAGACGCGGCCCTCCGGATCGGACAGGGCGCCGTATTTCGCGGCATTGGTCGCCAGCTCGTGGAAGATCATTCCGAGCGACAGGGCGGCGGCCGGGCCGAGCCCGAGAGGCGGGCCGTTCAGGACGATGCGGTTGGGGCCGTGGGCCGCCGTCTCGTGCTCCAGCACCGCGCGCAGGTCGGCGCCCTCCCAATGGCTGCGGGTCAGGAGGTCGTGGGTGTGCGACAGGCTCATCAGCCGGGCCTGGAAGCTTTCGGCGAAGGTTTTCGGGTCTTCGTGCGAGCGCGCCGTCTGCATGGCGATCGACTGGATGGTGGCCAGGGTGTTCTTCACCCGATGGTTCAGCTCGTCGATCATCAGCCGCTGACGCTGGGCCGCCTGGACGGTCTCGGTGACGTCGTGGCCCTGGACGAAGATGCCGACGACCTTGCCGTCGCTGTCGCGGATGGGCTGGTAGATGAAGTCGACGTTGCGGCGGGTGTCCAGGTCCGAGCCTTCGGGCCGGAAGGTGACCAGGGCGCCCTTGCCCTCATAGGGCTCGCCGGTGGCGAAGACGGAATCGAGCAGCTCGAAATACCCCTGACCCGCCAGGTCGGGCAGGGCGTCGCGGATCGACTTTCCGACGACGTCGTCCCGACCGACGATGCGGGCGTAGGCAGCGTTCTGCATCTGGAAGACGTGTTCGGGGCCGGACAGGATGGCGACGAACCCCGGCGCCGACATGAACATATCGACCAGGCGATTGCGTTCGAGCTCGAGGCGACGATTGTCTTCCTGCACCGACTGGGCCCGGTTCATGACCCCGCCGCCCAGGATCATGTCCAGTTCGCTGACCGGCGAGCCGGCCGCGCTGGCCCGCCGCAGCCGCTCCAGTTCGGTGATGTCGGTCGTGTGCTGCAGGATCAGGACGATGCGACCGCCGGCGTCGTGCAGGGGCGTGTGGCTGCAGCTCCAGTAGCGCTCCTCGTGCGTGACCGAACCGTCGGCGTCGATGACGGGGAGGGCGAAGCGGATCAGGGCGATATGGTCGCGCTCGCCAGTCGTCAGGACCTTGTCGAAGGAGGCGCGAAGCTGGCGCGCGTTTTCCTCCCCCTGTTCGGTCGGTCCGCCGTCGAAGATGTCGAACAGGGGGCGGCCGATCAGGTCGTCCCGCGTCATCCCGGTGGCGGCCAGATAGGCGGCGTTCATACCCGCATATCTCAGGTCCGGCGTCAGCAGCATGTAGGGGTTGGTCGACGCCTCGAAGGCGGCGGCAAGGTCTATCGCCTGATCAAGTGCCCGCACGCGTACCGTCTCCCCGATCTGCGCGAGCGCGCGACGTCGAGAAAGGTTCCCGCACCTCTTTGATTGTGTCGTCATCTCGGGCCGCTAGGATCGCGGCCATGTCCCTGAAAAGTCTCCTCCTGGCCGCCCTGATGATCGCTACGCCCGCCATGGCCCAGGACCCGGAGACCCAGGTGGCGCAAGGGCGGCTGATCGGGCGGAGCGCCGACGGCATCGATTCCTTCAAGGGGGTGCCCTTCGCCATGCCGCCGGTCGGGCCGCTGCGCTGGCGGCCCCCCGTCGCGCCGATCAACTGGGAGGGGGCGCGCGACGCGGGCTCGGTCGGGGCGATCTGCATCCAGGCGCCGGCGAACGGCGACCCCGGCGTGGGACCGGGCACGCCCAGCGAGGACTGTCTGACGCTGAACGTCTGGACGCCGAGAGAGCGGGCAGGCGCCTTGCCCGTCATGGTCTGGATCCATGGCGGCGGATACAACAACGGCTCGGGCACGCCGCCCCTGTACGACGGGACGAACCTGGCCCGGCGCGGCGTGGTCGTGGTGTCGATCAACTATCGCCTGGGGCGGCTCGGCTTCTTCGACCACCCGGCCCTGGCGTTCGAGCGCGCGCCCGGCGAGCTGGCCGGCAACTACGGCGTCATGGACCAGATCGCGGCCCTGCAATGGGTGCGCGAGAACATCGCGGCCTTCGGCGGCGATCCGGGTCAGGTGACCATCTTCGGCGAGTCGGCCGGCGGCGCGGCGGTGACACAGTTGATGGTCGCACCGTCAGCGCGGGGACTGTTCCACGGCGCGGTCGTGCAGTCGGGGCTGGGGCGTCAGAGATCGGCTCTGCTGGCTGACGACAGACCGGGGCGGCCGTCGGCCCAGACCCTGGGCGATATCTTCGCGCGGTCGGCGGGACTGGGGGCGGCGACGACGGCGGATGCGCTGCGGGCGCTTCCGGCCGAGCGGCTGCTGACGCCCATGCCCTCCTTCTACAGCGACAATCTGCTGGTCGACGGGACTGTGGTGCCGGAGGATGTGATCGAGGCCTTCGCGGCAGGACATCAGGCGCCGGTGCCCCTGATGATCGGCGCCAACAGCGCCGAGTTCTGGTGGATCCGCCCCACCGACGCCGGGGCCTATGGTCGGACCGACGACGTCATGACCGACGCCGAGTACGACGCCCTGGTCGCGGCCTATGAGGGGCAGGCGGGCTATGACGCCCATGTCGTTTCGGACCTGATCTTCAACGAACCAGCGCGGCGTCTGGCGCGGCTGCACGCGGCGGCAGGGCAGGCGACGTATCTCTATCGCTTCGACGTCGTGCCCGAATCGAACCCGGAGCCCAGCGGCGGCGCGACCCATGCGTCGGAGCGGCCCTATGTCTTCGACAACCTGCACACCGTCGGGCGACCGATGGGGGAAAGGGACGCCCTGGCCGCCACGGCCATGGCAGACTACTGGACGACCTTCGCGCGGGCGGGCGATCCGAACCGCGTCGAACATCCCGCCTGGCCCGAGTTCGGCGCCGCGCCGGATCAGTTGCTGGAGTTCACCAACGACGGCCCGGTCGCCAAGCCGATTCCCAATGCGGCGCGACTGGATCTGATCGAGGCGTTTTACGACCGCATCCGGCCCTGATCGCCGCCGCCGAGGCGGTGCGACACCTGCTGCAACAAATATCCCCAGACGCCCGGGAACCTTGGCCGCTGCGTGCGCGCTGAGTGAAAAATCGGGTGTGGCGAAACTACGGCACTTGCGGGGCGCATTACCACTGTGTCATGTAACCGCTTACAGACACAGTTATCGACGGACCTTCGATAAGTTGGCCGGCACGATCTTGGGACGCTTCAGGACAGACCGCGTGCATCGCAAACCCCTTCGCAGCTCATACGGCCGTGCGCCGATCGGACGTGCGGCATGAAGCCGGCGACGATCCGCGACGTGGCCGAGCGCGCCCAGGTTTCGGTGGCCTCGGTCTCCCGCGTCCTGACCGGGGCGGGGGCCGTGACCGAGCCCACCCGGCTGAAGGTCCTGGAGGCCGTCGAGGCTCTGGCCTACGTCCCGCATTCGGGCGCTCGCAGCCTGTCGACCAGCCGCACGGACACCGTGGGCGTGATTCTACCGGACCTGTTCGGCGAGTTCTTCTCGGAGCTGATCCGGGGCATGGATGTCGCGGCGCGGGCCAACGGCCTGCATCTGATCGTCTCCAGTTCGCATGACGACGCGTCGGAAGCGGCGGCCGCCATCCGCTCCATGCGTGGCCGGGTCGACGGTCTGATCGTCCTGTCGCCGCATCTGGATTCGGCCCATCTGGCCCAGAGCCTGGTGGGGCGTCTGCCCGTGCTGCTGATGAACGGCGGGGCGAATGATGCGGGCCGTCCGTCGATGGTCGTCGACAACGTCGGCGGCGCGGTCGCGGCGGTCGAACATCTGCTGGCCCAGGGCCGCGAGCGGATCGTCCACATCGGCGGCCCTTCCGGCAACCTGGAGGCGCGCGAGCGTCAGGCCGGCTACGTCCAGGCCATGACCGCTGCGGGCCGTGAGCCGACGATCGTCGCCGGCGCCTTCACCCAGGCCTCGGGCCACGACGCGACCAAGGCCCTCTTGGCCGAGGGCGTGCGGCCTGACGCCATCTTCGCCGCCAACGACATGATGGCCGTGGGCGCGCTGCTGGCCTTTCAGGACGCGGGCGTACGCTGCCCTGAGGATGTCGCCGTTGTCGGCTTCGACGACGTGCCGATCGCCGCCCTGGTGCGACCCGCCCTGACCACCCTGCGTGTCGAGATCGCCGAGACGGGCCGCCGCGCCATGGACCGGCTGGCGGCCCTGATCGCCGCCTTCAACGACCCGGAGGCCGCGCCCGACGCCGCCTGCGAAACCATCCGCCCCCAACTCGTCGTCCGCCAGTCGTGCGGCCGCGCCCATCCCTTCAACGGAGAGACCCAATGACCCGCATGACCTTGCGTAGCCGCGCGTTGTGCGCCGCCTCGGCCCTGGCCGTCGCAACCCTGATGACGGCCGGTTCAGCGTCCGCCCAGGCGACCAACGCCACGGTTCGCGGGACCCTTTACGACGGCGCGGCCGTCGAAACGGGCGGCGCCGTGGTCGCCACCGAGATCTCGACGGGCTTCACATATCGCGGCCGCGTCGGCGCCGACGGCGGCTACGTCATCGTCGGTCTGCGTCCCGGCACCTATCGCATCGCCGCGACCAGCGCTGACGGACAGACGGTGGAAGACACCGTCACCCTGTCGACCGGCCAGATCGGCACCCTGGACCTGGACGTCGCGGGCTCGCAGACCGCCGCCGCCGATACGAGCGAAGCCACCGACGTGGGCGACATCGTCGTCACCGGCCGCCGCATCTTCGAGGTCCGTACCTCGGAAGTCGCCACCGGCGTGACACAGCAGCAGATCAACAACCTGCCGCAGATCAACCGCAACTTCCTGAACTTCGCGGCCCTGGCTCCGGGCGTGCGCGTGACCGAAGGCGAGAGCGAGCGCACCATCTCGGCGGGCGGCCAGCCGGCCCAGGCGATCAACGTCTTCATCGACGGCCAGAACCAGAAGTCGACGATCATCGACGGCGGCGTCGCCGGCCAGGACGACAGCCGTGGCAACCCGTTCCCGCAGGCGGGCGTGCAGGAGTTCCGGGTCATTACCCAGAACTTCAAGGCCGAATACGAACAGGCCGGTTCGGCCATCATCACCGCCGTCACCCGTTCGGGCACCAACGAGTTCCACGGCGAGGTCTTCGCCACCTATCAGGATCCGAGCTGGGTCGATCAGAACGTCGTCGATCGCCGCGCCAACCGCGACCAGCCTGATGTCGAACGCGAGCAGTACGGTTTCGCCCTGGGCGGCCCGATCATCCAGGATCGCCTGCACTTCTTCGTCACCTATGAGCGCAAGGACGAGGGCCGCGCCGCCGGGGTGGTCGTCAACAACAGCACCTATGCCGGTCGGTTCGCCAATGAGATCGGCAACTACGCCTCGCCGTTCGAACAGGACCTGGCCTTCGGCAAGCTGTCCTGGCAGATCGACGATCGTCAGCGCCTGGAAGTCACCGGCACCTATCGCAGCGAGAGCGAAATCCGCGGCTTCGGCGCCGGCTCCGCCTTTTCGCGCGCCGAGGAAGCCAATAGCGACATTCGCTCGGCCAACGTCCGTCACAGCTTCCAGGGCGACAACTTCCTGAACGAGCTCACGTACGACTACTTCTCGTACACCTACAATCCGACGGCTTTGAACTTCGGCGACTACGGCCGTACCTACGCGATCTTCCGCGACGCCAATACGAACGTGCCTGGCTTCCAGTTCGATGTGAACAACCGGGTCGAGACGGTGTTCCAGGCCGGCGGCCGCGCCGACAGCCAGTATATCGAGCAGGAAAGCCACACCCTCCGCAACGACCTGACCATCCCAGACCTGCAGTGGATGGGCACCCACACCGTCAAGATGGGTGTGAAGTACTCGATGCAGAACTACTTCCTGAACAAGCAGTTCGGTCGGAACCCGCAGTTCGTCTACGATCTGACGGGGATCACCGGCCTGGGTGGAGCGAACATTCCGGTCTCGGTCCAACTGGGCACCTTCTCGCCGCCGACCAGCGCCGACAACAATGTCCTTGGCCTCTACATCCAGGACGACTGGCAGATCACCGACAAGCTGGAGTTCAATCTCGGCCTGCGCTGGGACTATGAGGACAACGCGGTCAACAACGACTACGTCACGCCCGCCGGCATCCGCGACATGTTGACGAAGATCCAGGCCCTGCCGAACTACGACTTCCCGTCCTACTTCAACCCGTCGGACTACATTTCGGACGGCAACCGCGACGCCTTCACCGGCGCCTTCCAGCCGCGCTTCGGCTTCTCCTACGACGTGTTCGCGGACGAGCAGACGGTGATCTTCGGCGGGGCCGGTCGCTACTACGACCGGATCGGCTTCAACTTCGCCTTCGACGAGCGCTTCAAGCCGACCCAGTTCATCCGTGAGGTCTTCTTCTCGCAGAACGGCGGCCCGGTCAGTGGCGTCAACACCGTCGCCTGGAACCCGAGCTATCTGACGGCGGCCGGCCTGGATCCGCTGCTGGCCTCCACCCCCGGCGCAGGCGAGGTCTTCCTGGTCGCGAACGACGCCGAGCCGCCGCGCACCGATCAGTTCAACTTCGGCGTCCGTCAGAAGTTCGGCATCTTCCAGACCGCGCTGACGCTGGCCTACTCCAAGACCGCCAACATCTCGTCCTGGGCCATCGCGAACGCAGGTTCGGCGACGGGTGATCGCTTCTCGGGTCCGACCCCGACCTCCGTCGGCCACCCGGAGTTCCGCAACCTGGTCTTCTTCCAGAACCAGGACAAGGAAGCCGAGTTCAGGGCGATGTACCTGACCATCGACAAGCCGTTCGACGCCCAGTCGAACTGGGGCTTCAACCTGGCCTACACCCTGTCGAAGGCGACCCAGAACGGCAGCCGCGACAACGGCTTCGCCGCCTTCGACTTCGACTACAACGTGCCGGGTCTGTCGCCGGAGTATCCGTCGAACACCGACGAGCGTCACCGCATCGTGGCCTCGGGAACCGTCGGTCTGCCAGCCGAGTTCCTGCTCTCGGGCATCGTGACCCTGGGCTCGGGCCTGCCGTTCAACGTGTTCGACTGCCCCGGCGCGACCAATCCGAACATCTGCTGGAACGGCGGACGTCCCGAGCGCCGGGCCTTCCTGCCGGGCCTGAACTTCGCCTTCCGCCAGGTCGATCTGCGTCTGACCAAGACGTTCCCGACCTGGACCGGACACGAGGTGCAGTTCATCGCCGATGCCATCAACATCTTCGGCTTCGACAACTACACGGCGTTCGAAGGCGGCTACAACAACCCGCGCTTCGGTCAAGGCAATGGCGTGCTGCTGCCGACCCGGAGCTTCCAGGTCGGTCTGCGCTACGTCTTCTGACCGCCTTCTCCCGAAACTGGCCGCCCCTGCGACACAGGGGCGGCCTTGCTTTTTTTGGGGCGACGCGGGGGCGTTGACGTAGGATGAGTGAGTATGAACCGTCGTCGATTTCTTCTCGGAACCACCCTGGCCGGTCTGGCCGCAGGCTTCGCCGCGCCGGCCCTGGCGCAGTCGGGCAGGGCGGGGCGGGCGGCCGCCGTGGACCCCGAGATTCATGAGCTTCAGCGGCGGACCTTCGACTGGTTCGTCCATGTCACCGACCGAGAGACCGGGCTGACGCCGGACCGCTGGCCGACGAAGACCTTCTGTTCGGTGGCGGCGGTGGGCTTCGCCCTGACCTGCTGGCCCGTCGGGGTCGAGCAGGGGTGGATGACGCGGGCCGAGGCGCGCGAGCGGACCCTGATCACCCTGCGCTATTTCGCGGCCCTGCCTCAGGGACCGGAGGCGACCGGCACGGGCGGGTACAAGGGCTTCTTCTACCACTTCCTCAACATGGACACCGGCACCCGGTTCGGCGCCACCGAACTGTCGACGGTGGACACGGCGCTTCTGCTCGGCGGCATGCTGTTCGCGGCGCGCTTCTTCAACGGCCGCCATGCCGAAGAGGTCGAGATCCGCGAGATCGCGCAAAGGCTCTACGAGCGGGTCGAGTGGGACTGGGCCGTCGTTCGGCCGAACCGCATCACCATGGGCTGGCACCCGGAGACGGGCTTCATCCCGTCCGACTGGAACGTCTACAACGAGGGGATGATCGTCCTGCTGCTAGCCATCGGCAGCCCGACGCACCCGGTCTCGACGGGCGTCTGGGACGAGTGGGTGCATTCCTACGAGGAGAGCTGGACCGACCGCTGGGGCGAGTGGCACCTGCAGTTCGCGCCGCTGTTCGGCCACCAGTACAGCCACATGTTCATCGACTTTCGGGGCATCCGCGACGCCTGGATGCGCGGCCAGTCGATGATGACGGGACAGGCGCTCGACTATTTCGAGAACAGCCGCCGGAGCGTCCATGCCCAGCGCAAATACGCCGTCGACAATCCCGGCGGCTGGGACGGCTATTCGGCCGAGATCTGGGGCCTGACGGCCTGCGACGGGCCGGGCGACTTCAAACAGGTCATCGATGCGCGCGAGCGGGAGTTCTTCAGCTATTCCGCGCGCGGCCCGGGCGACCGGGACGACGGCACCATCGCGCCGACCGCGGCCATGGCCAGCTATGCGTTCGAGCCCGAGATCGTCACCGCGACCCTGAAGGCGATGAAGGCCCGCTATGCGCCGGTCTATACGGAGTGGGGTTTCCTCGACTCGTTCAACCCCACTCTGACGGAGCGGGAAGGTCCCTTGCAGCACGGGCGGATCGTGCCGGGCGTGGGTTGGGTCGACGGCGACTATCTGGGCATCGACCAGGGGCCGATCGTGGTCATGATCGAGAACGGCCGGTCGGAACTGGTCTGGCGCTACATGCACGGCGAGCCGAACCTGAAGCGTGGGCTCAAGCGCGCCGGCTTCACCGGCGGATGGCTGGACGCATGATCGACCGGCGCGCCGCGCTGGGGCTGATGGCCGGGGCGGGCGCGTCTCTGGCGGGATGCGGCCGGAACGACGGGATCTCCCGCCTGACCTTCTGGGCCATGGGCAACGAGGGGACGCACGTCCCCTCGATCCTGCCCGCCTTCGAGGCGGCCAATCCGGGCATCAAGGTGATCGTCCAGCCCCAGCCGTGGACGGCGGCCCATCAAAAGCTTTTGACCGCCTATGCGGGCGCCTCGTTGCCGGACGTCAGCCAGATCGGCAACACCTGGGTGGCGGAGCTGGCGGCGATCGGCGCCCTGTCGCCGACGCCGGACGCGGCCGCGGACCTCCTGACCGATCAGTTCCCGGCGGTGCTGGAGACCAACGCCATCGCCGGTCGCGCCATGGCCACGCCCTGGTATGTGGACACGCGTCTGATCTTCGTGCGCACCGACATTCTGGCCCGTGCGGGCTTCGACGCCATGCCGACCGACTGGGCAGAGTGGAAGCGGTCGATGCACGCGGTCAAGCGTGTGGCGGGCGACGGAAACTTCGCGATCCTGTTGCCGGTCAATGAGTTCGAGCAGCTTCTGACCTTCGGGCTTCAGGGCGATCAGCCGCTGCTGCGGGATCAGGACACGCGCGGAAACTTCTCCAGCCCGTCGTTCCAGGCGGCCCTGGCCTTCTACAAGAGCCTGTTCGACGAGGGCCTGGCCCCGCTGGCCTCGGCGGCCCAGATTTCCAACGTCTGGAACGAGTTCGCCAAGGGCTATTTCAGCTTCTACTTCTCCGGCCCCTGGACCATCGGCGACATGAAGAGCCGGCTGCCGGCGAACATCCAGCCGCACTGGACCACGGCGGGGGTGCCCGGTCCGACCGGCCCCGGAGCGTCCGCGCCCGGCGGGTCGTCGCTGGCGGTGTTCCGCTCGTCGCCGCATCAGGAGGCGGCCTGGAAACTGGTCCGCTATCTGTCCGATCCGACGGTGCAGGCGGAGTTCAACGTCATCGCCGGCGACCTGCCCGCGCGCCGGTCCGCCTGGGCTGCGCCCAAGGTCGCGACCGATCCCTACATCACCGCCTTCAACGGCCAGCTGGGCCGAGCCAGGGCGGTCCCCAAGGTGCCGGAGTGGGAGCGGATCGTCACCGAGATGCAGATCGTCGCCGAGCGGATGGTGCGCGGCGAGTTCACCGTTCAGGAAGCCGGCGCAGAGATCGACCGTCGCGCCGACCGGCTGCTGGAAAAGCGCCGCTGGATGATCGAACAGGGGCGGGCGGTATGATCTCTCGTCTTCGATACCCTTCTCCCCCTGGGGGAGAAGGTGGCAGCCGGAGGCTGACGGATGAGGGGGCTGTGTCCGTTTCCCTCACTGGCCAGGGTGTGCTTGCAGCCGCGTCCCCCTCATCCGAGCCCTTCGGGCCCACCTTCTCCCCCGAGGGGAGAAGGGAGGTTTCGCGATGATCTCCGCCAGAGAGCGCGCCGCCTGGGGCTTCGTGTCGCCGGCCCTGATCGCCATCGCGATCTTCTTCGTCATTCCGGTCGTGTCGTCGCTGCTGCTCAGCCTGAGCGATTTCGACATCTACGCCCTGGCCGACCTCGGCAACATGCGGTTCGTGGGACTGCAGAACTACGAGCGGCTGCTGACCAATCCGCTGTTCTGGCAAGCCATGAAGAACACCGTCTGGTTCAGCGTTCTGGGCGTGCCCCTGGCCATCGGGGCGTCGCTGGCGGCGGCGGTGATCCTGAACGCGCGGACGGTGAAGTGGCGGCCGGTCTGGCGGGTCATGTTCTTCGCGCCGTATGTCACCACGCTGGTCGCCACGGCGGTGCTGTGGAACTACCTGCTGCACACCCGCTACGGCGTCATCAACTGGGTGCTGACCAGTGTGGGCCTGCCCGCCGTGGACTGGCTGGGCGATCCGAACACCTCGATCCCGGCCATCCTGATCTTCGTCGTATGGAAGATCTTCGGCTACAACATGCTGATCTTCCTGGCGGTTCTGCAGACCGTGCCGGACGACCTCTATGAGGCGGCGCGGATCGACGGAGCGGGACCGTGGGCGCGGTTCATCCATGTGACCCTGCCGGCCATCGCGCCGACGCTGCTGCTTGTGTCCATCATTTCGGTGGCGGGCTTCTTCCAGCTGTTCGCCGAGCCCTATGTGATGACCCAAGGCGGACCGGCCCAATCGACCGTGACGGTGCTCTACTTCATGTACGAAGAGGGCTTCAAATGGTGGAACCTGGGCTCCGCTAGCGCCGTGGCCTTCGTCCTGTTCCTCTGCATCTTCGCGGTGACGATGGTGCAGCTGGCCGTGTCGCGGAAACTGGGGGGAGATCACACGTGAAGCTCCGCTCCCTGCTGCTCAATCTCGGCGTGGCCGTGATCGGCCTGATCGTCCTGTTTCCCCTTCTTTGGATGCTGTCGGTCAGCTTCATGTCGACGGGGGAGGCGGCCGTGTTTCCGCCGCCGCTTCTGCCCAGCGCGCCGACGCTGGAGCACTACCGCGACCTGTTCGTGAACCAGGGCATGGGCCGCTATATGTGGAACAGCTTCGCCCTGGCGACCCTGGCGACCGGGCTGGCGCTTCTGTTCACCGTGCCGGCCGGATACGCCTTCGCCAAACTGGCCTTCAAGGGGCGTGAGCGGCTGTTCCAGCTGTTGATCGGCGCCCTGGTGATCCCGGCCCAGATCGGCACCCTGCCGCTGTTCCTTATGCTGAAGTCGGTGGGGCTGGTGAACACATACGCCGGGGCGCTGGTGCCGTGGCTGGCCTCGATCTTCGGCCTGTTCCTGGTGCGCCAGTACGCCCTGTCGATCCCCGACGAGATGCTGGAGGCCGCGCGGGTGGATGGGGCGAGCGAAGGCCAGATCTTCCGTCGCATCGTCCTGCCGACCCTGTCGCCCATTCTGGTGACGCTGGGATTGTTCGTGTTTCTGGGCAGTTGGAACGACTTCCTGTGGCCGCTCATCATCCTGACGGACCAGTCGAACTATACGCTGCCGGTCGCGCTGGCGGCCCTGTCGCGCGAGCATGTGCAGGACGTGGAGCTGATGATGGCGGGCGCCGTCATCACGGTGGCGCCGGTGCTGATCCTGTTCCTGGCGCTGCAACGATTCTACATCCGCGGCATGTTGGCCGGGAGCGTGAAGGGGTGAAGATGCGTCTGTTGCTTGGGCTGATCGCGGCCGTCCTGATCGCCGCGCCCGCGCAGGCCCAGTCCAACCGGACGCTGGATACGTTCGAGGATCTGACGCCCTGGACGGCCGACGCCTCGACCGATGTGACCTCGACCCTCTCTTCGGTTCAGGGGCATCGCGGCCACGCGATGCGGCTGGACTACGATTTCAACGGCCGGTCGGGATACGCCTTCGCCGCGCGTGACCTGTCGTTCCGTGCGCCCGAGAACTACGAGATCCGGTTCTGGGTGCGGGGCGAGGGACCGAGCAACACTTTCGAGGTCAAGTTCACGGACGCCTCGGCCGAGAACGTCCACTGGCGGCAGGTGACGCGCTACGACTTCCCCGGCGGCTGGACCCAGTTCGTCATCAAGAAGCGCCAGGTGATCTGGGCCTGGGGGCCGAACCCCGACCGGACCTTCCGGGGCGCCGAGCGGATCGAGTTCGTGGTGACCGCCGGAGAGGGCGGAAAGGGTTTCATCGAGGTCGACGACCTGACCATCCGCACCCTGCCGCCCGAGCCGTCCGTGCCGCCCCGTCCGCTGGTCGAGGCCACGAGTGAGGATGGAAATCAAACGGCGTCGCTGAGTGTCGATGATGACCCGAATAGCGCATGGAAATCGATCGATTCAGGGGAACAGAGCCTGACGCTGGACCTCGGCTACGAGCGGGAGTTCGGCGGCCTGACCCTGCGCTGGGTCGAGGGGCGGGCGGCCTCGGCCTATCGCGTCATGGCCTCGAACGACCGGCGTCAGTGGCATGAGATCGCCCGGGTCCACCACGGCGACGGCGGGACCGACTGGCTGATGACGACCGAGGCTTCGGCGCGCTGGTTGAGGCTGGACATGACGACGCCCCAGACGGTCGTCGGGTCGGGCCAGATGGGCGCCGGGTTCGGAACCGCCGGCACGCCCGCGACGGCCTATTCGCTGGCCGACCTGCGGATCGAGCCGCTGGCGTTCGGCGTGAACGAGACCGCCTTCCTGACCGCCATCGCGGGTCAGAGCCGGCGTGGCCTCTATCCGCGCGGCTTCCACGGCGAGCAGCCCTACTGGACCCTGGTCGGTGTCGATGGCGGCGGCGAGAGCGGCCTGATCTCCGAGGACGGCGCCATCGAACTGAAGCGGGGCGGGGCCTCGGTCGAACCCTTCGTGCTGGACAACGGGCGGCTGGTGACCTGGGCCGACGCGCGGATCGAACAGGCCCTGGTCGAGGACGATCTGCCGATCCCGACGGTGATCTGGACCCACGACGAATGGACGCTGAAGGTCACGGCGATGGCGGAAGGGACGCCCGACGCGGCGGGCCTGTACGGCCGCTACGACCTGACCAACACCTCGCCGCGCGAGCGGACCCTGACCCTGGCGCTGGCGGCGCGGCCGATGCAGGTCAACGGGCCGGTGCAGTTTCTGGCCGTGCCGGGCGGCGCCGCGCCCATCCGCCAGATGCAGTGGCATGGCGGGGAGCTGGTTCTGGACGACGCGGTGCGGATCCATCCTCTGACCGCGCCCGACAGCGTCCGCACCGCGACCTTCGAGGCCGGGGCCGATCCGCAGAGCCTGCTGGCGCGGACGGGAGAGGGGCTGCGCGACGGCGCCGTCACCGCCGATCGTGGCGGCCTGATGAGCGGAGCCATGCTCTATACGGTGACCCTGTGCCCCGGCGAGACGCGGACCTTCGGCTGGGTGTCGGCGCTCGAGGGACCGCGCCCGGCGCTGCCGGCCACGGCCTCGGTCGAGGCGGCCCTGGACACGATCCAGGACCGGATCGCTGCCGGCTGGCGCGAGAAGCTGGACCGGTTCGACCTGATCACGCCGCCCGAGGGCCAGCGGATCGCGGACACGATGAAGACCTCGCTGGCGCACATGCTGATGTCGCGCCAGGGGCCGTCCCTGCAGCCGGGCACCCGCAGCTACAACCGCTCCTGGATCCGCGACGGCGCCATGATGGCCGAGGGTCTGAACCGGCTGGGCCACGCCAGCCTGAGCCAGGACTATCTGCGCTGGTACGCCCCCTACATCTTCGACAACGGCAAGGTCCCTTGCTGCGTCGATGCGCGCGGCGCCGATCCGGTGCCCGAGAACGACAGCCACGGGGAGTTCATCTTCCTGGCCGCCGAGACCTGGCGCTACACCGGCGACACGACCCAGCTGCGGTCCGTCTGGCCCCAGGTCCAGGCCGCCATCGCCTATATGGACGGCCTGCGGGCCTCGACCCGGATCGAGGCCAATCGCCAGCCGGAGACCCGCCACCTCTATGGGCTGCTGCCGCCTTCGATCAGCCACGAAGGCTATTCGGATCGTCCGGCCTATTCCAACTGGGACAATTTCTGGGGCCTGTTGGGCTATCGCGACGCGGTCCAGATCGCCGAGGTGCTGGGCGAGACCGAGGCGGCCCGACGCATCGAGGCGGCGCGGCAGGAGTTCCTGCTGGACGTCACCACCTCCATTAGCGGCACGGCCATCCGCCACCGTATCGACTGGATCGCGGGCGCGGCGGATCGGGGCGATTTCGACGCCACCTCCACCACCATCGGCCTGTCGCCGGGCGGGCTGCAGGCCGACCTGCCGCAGGGCCTGATGAAGCGGACGTTCGAGAAATACTGGGAGAATTTCGAGGCCCGCCGCGCCAACCGCACGGCGTGGCGCGACTACACCCCCTATGAACTGCGGAACGTGGGCGCCTTCGTGCGGCTGGGCCAGCGCGAGCGGGCGATGACGGCGCTGGACTTCTTCTTCGCCGACCGCCGGCCGCAGGCGTGGAACGGCTGGGCCGAGGTGGTGGGGCGCGACCTGCGCGAGCCGCGCTTCATCGGCGACATGCCGCACGCCTGGATCAGCTCGGACTACATCCGTTCGGCCCTGGACCTGTTCGTCTACGAGCGGGACGCGGACCATGCCCTGGTGCTGGCGGCCGGTCTGCCGATGAGCTGGATCGACTCGGCGACCGGCGTCGGGGTGCGGGAGGTGCGGACGCCGTATGGACCGTTGACCTACGCCCTGCGTCGTCGGTCGGGGCTGACGACCCTGACCCTGTCGCCGGGCGTGACGCCACCGGGCGGCTTCGTCCTGCAATGGCCCGAGGGTCACGAGTTGCCCGCGCGCGTTCGCATCGACGGTCGGGCCGGGGAGTGGAAAGGGCGCGAGCTGGTCGTTCCGGCGACTGCACGCCGGGTCGAACTGCGCTGACGCTTTCCGAGGCGGCAGGGAGGGCGTAGATCGGGGCATGACCCAAGCCCTCTGCCGCCTCCTCGACCTGCCCGGCGTCGCCGATCTCGAGACCAAGGCGCTGATGAAGCCTGGCTATGCCGACCCCACGCGCCGGGACGAGTTTCCCGAGGTGGACGAAGTGCTGACGGCCCTGTTCGGCCTGACGGCGGAGGAAGCCGAGGATGCGGCGCGGCCGGACGACTGGGACGGGATCGAGCGGTTGTCGCCTCAAGATCAGGCCGATCTGTTCGAGGCCGAGGGCTGGGACGTGCGCGACGCAAAGCGCAAGCCGCTGAGGATGCTGGCGGTCTTCGCCGAGCCTCTGGCCCTGGCGATGCGGGGCGTGGCGGGGACGCTGCCGGAAGCGGCCTTCGTGCCGGAACCGGCGGAGGAGAAGAGCGACTGGGGCTCTGGCCTGGCGGCCGAGGCGGCGCGGTTCAGGAAGCGGTGAAGGATTTCCTTCTCCCCTTGCGGGAGAAGGTGGCGGGCGAAGCCCGACGGATGAGGGGTACGAAGACCCGGACGAGATGAGGGGAGCAGACGCTCACGGGTGACATCTACGGTCACCCCTCATCCGACCTCGCTGTGCTCGGCCACCTTCTCCCGCAAGGGGAGAAGGGAAGTTAGAGCCGCTTGAACGCCGCTCCGCCCTCATCGAACAGATGCGCCCGGCCTGCGTCGACGTGCAGGGTCAGGCTCTCGCCGACCGTGGGGCGGACGTCGCCGGGCAGTTGCACCGTCAGGGTCTCGGCCGCGCCGCCTGCGGTGACATAGGCGTAGGTGGCGTTGCCAAGGGTCTCGACGAAGGCCGCCTTGGCCGCCACCGCGTCGCCGGGGCCGGTCAGGGTCAGGTGTTCGGGGCGGACGCCCAGCATGACCGACTGGCTGGGCTTGGCCGAGGCGGCGTCGACCGAGACGCGCACGGTCTCGCCCGCCGCCGTCTTCACCGTCGCGCCGGTGGCGGAGGCCTCGACGATCTCGGCGGGGATCAGGTTCATCTTGGGGCTGCCGATGAACTCGGCGACGAAGCGGGTGCGGGGGTGTTCGTAGAGCTCCATCGGCGCGCCGACCTGTTCGATCACCCCGCCGTTCAGGACCACGATCCGGTCGGCCAGGGTCATGGCCTCCACCTGGTCGTGGGTGACGTAGATCATGGTCGTCTTCAGCCGCTCGTGCAGCGAGGCGAACTCGTAGCGCATGCGGACGCGGAGCGCCGCGTCGAGGTTCGACAGGGGCTCGTCGAACAGGAAGACCTGGGGCTCCCGCACGATGGCGCGGCCGATGGCGACGCGCTGGCGCTGGCCGCCTGACAGGGCCTTGGGCTTGCGGTCCAGGTAGTCGACGATATTCAGGGTCTCGGCCGCAGCCATCACGCGCCGGTCGATCTCGGCCTTGTCCGTCCTGGCCAGGGTCAGGCCGAAGGCCATGTTCTGGCGCACGCTCATGTGCGGATAGAGGGCGTAGGACTGGAACACCATGGCGATGCCCCGGTCGGACGGCGACAGGGTGTTGACCGTGCGGCCGCCGATGGAGATGTCGCCGCTGTCGGCCTCTTCCAGACCGGCGATGGTGCGCAGAAGCGTGGACTTGCCGCAGCCGGACGGACCCACGAAGACCACGAACTCGCCGTCGGCGATGGTCAGGTCGACGCCCTTCAGAACCTGGGTGGAGCCGAAGCTCTTCGTGATCCCGCTGAGGGCGACGTCGGCCATGTGTTTCGTCCCTGAACTCTAACTTTTGCTGGGACTGTAAGCGGTTACGCCGGGCGGGAGAAGGCGTTTCGCGTCACCCCTTCGTCGCGTGCCAACCCCGGATCATGAAGGCCTGGAAGAAGGGGACGGGCAGGGGGAAGCCCGCGTCGCGCCACAGGCCTTCCGTTTCGGCGACCGGCAGGACGCCGAGGACGTCGCGCAGGCCGTCCTCGAGTTTGGCGAGGGATTCTGGTGTGGCGCCCATCAGGGTCTGGACCTGTTTCCAGTCGGCGAGCAGGGCCGGGAACTCCGGCGCGTCGAGGTCGCCGCTGATCTCGGCGCTGACGAACCGGCCGCCGGGCTTCAGGCGGTCGTGGATGGCGGCGTAGAAGGCGGGGCGGCCCTCGCGGCGGATGAAGTGGGCGACCAGCAGGCTGACGACCACGTCGAAGCCGGCCTCGGCGACGTCGTCGACATAGCCGTGGATCAGGGTGCAGCGGTCCATGACCCCGGCCTCGGTCAGGCGGTGGGCGCCGACCGCCAGCATCTCAGCCGAGGGATCGACGCCGACGAAGGTCCAGCGCGGGAAGGCCTGGGCCAGAGACAGGATCTCCGCTCCGGTGCCGACGCCGACGCACAGGACGCGGGCCTCGGCAGGGACGTCGGCGAGGGCCAGCCGCATCAGGAAATGCAGGCTGTCGGAGATGGGCTTCAGGCCCGCGTTCCGACGATCATAGGCGTCGGCGATCTCCTGATTGAAGAAGCCGGAGGTGCTGGGAGCGGCGGGCTGGGTCATTGTTATAGTGTAACAATGATGGGGTGAGGGAGTCACGACTTTCCTTCTCCCCTTGCGGGAGAAGGTGGCCGCGAAGCGGACGGATGAGGGGTACGGAAACGCGAACGAGGTCGGACGAGCAGACGGCTCACCGGCCAAGCCGGGATTCACCCCTCATCCGACCTCGCTGCGCTCGGCCACCCCTCCTCGGATCGCATGCGATCCTACGTCGACCCGCAAGGGGAGAAGGGGAGTTTCATTCTAACCGTTCGACTTCTTCTTTCCCTTGAACGGCTTGTTCGCGCCCTTGGGTTTGCCGGTCCAGGCCTTGTCGCCGGCGGGGGCGGCGTCGCTGCGCGGGGCCCAGGGCTTCTTCGGGCCCTTGGGCTTGTCGACCCAGGCCTGCTTTCCTTCGGGCGTGGGGGTGTCCTTGGTGCGCTTGACCCATTTGGGTTTGGTCTCGCCCTCAACGGCGACCGGAGCGGCGGCTTCGCGCTTGGCCCAGGGCTTCTTCTCGGCGAAGGGCTTGTCTTCGCGCGGCTTCCACGCGGGTTTGTCGCCGCCCTCGCGATCCTTCCACGCAGGCTTGTCGCCACGATCCTTCCAGGCCGGCTTGTCGGCGCGGGCCGGGCGGTCCCCGTCTTCACGCGCGGGCTTCTTGTCCCAGCGGCTGGCGGGACGTTCCTTCGGCCCCGGGGCGACGGCGTCGGAGACGGTCACGCCGTCCTCCAGACCGTTCGCGATGGCGGCGCGGAACTTGGCCTCGGCGGCCCTGGTGATCTCGAACTTGGTCTCGCGGTCGAAGATCTTGATCGAGCCGATGTCGCCCTTGGTGACGTGGCCCAGACGGCAGAGCGTCGGCAGCAGCCATTTCGGGTCGGCGTTCTTGTCGCGGCCGATGTTGATGCGGAACCAGGCCATGTCGCCGCCGCGCGCGAAGTCCATCAGAGGGCCGTCCTTCTGGCCGCGTTCGTTGCGGCCGGTCGACTGCTGACGGGCCATGCGCTCATCGTCATAGACCTCTTCCGGCGCCGGCAGCTTCTGGCGGTAGAGGCGGATCAGCGAGGCGGCGATCTGTTCGGCCGAAGTCCGCTCCAGCAGCAGCTTGCCCAGTTCGATGGCTTCCTCGTCCTCGACCGGGGCGGTCAGAACGGGATCGGCCAGCAGGCGTTCGCGGTCCTTCTCCAGGATCATCTCGGCCGACGGCGGGCCCGACCATTCGGCGGTGATGCCGGCCGATTGCAGCATCAGCTCGGTCTTGCGACGGCGGGTGTAGCTGACCATCAGGACCGAAACGCCCTTCTTGCCCGCGCGGCCGGTGCGGCCCGAACGGTGCAGCAGGGTGGCCTTGTTGACCGGAATCTCGGCGTGGATGACCAGACCCAGGTCGGGCAGGTCAAGGCCGCGCGCGGCCACGTCGGTGGCGACGCAGACGCGGGCGTGGCCGTCGCGCAGAGCCTGAAGCGCCTCGGAGCGGGCGCTCTGGGTCAGTTCGCCCGACAGGCCGACGACGGCGAAGCCGCGTTCGCGCAAGCTGGCGGTCAGGTGTTTCACCCGCTCGCGGGTGTTGGCGAAGACCAGGGCGCCGGGGGCCTCGAAGTAACGCAGCACGTTGACGACGCCGAGCTCGACCTCGTTAGGGGCCACGCGGATGGCCTTGTACTCGATGTCGGCATGGGAGCCGGCGCCGGCGACCGTGTCGATGCGGATCGCGTCGCGCTGATAGGTGCGGGCCAGCTGGACGATGTCGCGGGCCAGGGTGGCCGAGAACAGCAGGGTGCGGCGCTCGGCCGGGGCGCTGTCCAGAATGAAGGTCAGGTCTTCGGCGAAGCCCATGTCCAGCATCTCGTCGGCTTCGTCGAGGACGACGGCCTTGAGCTCGGACAGGTCGAGCGCGCCGCGCTCCAGGTGGTCCTTCAAGCGGCCGGGCGTGCCGACGACGATGGCCGCGCCGCGTTCCAGCACGCGACGCTCGGCGCGCGGGTCCATGCCGCCGACACAGGTGGCGATGCGGGCGCCGGCCTTGCCGTAGAGCCACTCCAGCTCCTTCGACACCTGCAGGGCCAGTTCGCGGGTCGGGGCGATGACCAGGGCGGCGGGCGAACCGTTGTCCTCGATCCGCTCGGCCTCGCCCATCAGGGTCGAGGCCAAGGCCAGGCCGAAGGCGACCGTCTTGCCCGAGCCGGTCTGGGCCGAGACCAGCAGGTCGCGGCCTTCCTCGGCCTCCAGCACGGCGGCTTGCACCGGGGTCGGCTCGTTGTATCCGCGTTCGGACAGGGCGCGGTCGAGCGCGGGGTGGCTGGCGGGGAAGGGCATACTGTATCCGTGAGTGCGCCGGGCCCGGATTGGCGAAGCGGCGCGAAGGTCGTCTGGGGAGGTCGCGCAAATCGCGAGGGCGGGGCTTTTGCGCCGCGATCAAGGCCGAATGAGGGTGATGGGGCGAGAAGGTGTCGGAATCTGACCCTCGTTCCGCGAAGCCGTGACATCCCCGGCGGCAGGAGGCAATGTCCGCCTGACTTTCGGGGGATCAGAGTCGTCATGCGCAAAGTCCTGTTTTCCACGGCGCTTTCACTGTCGCTGGCGGCCGCGCCGCTGCTGACAGGACCAGCCATCGCCCAGCAGCGGCTGCAGCCGAACGGTTCGGTCCAGGGCGAGCTGTCGCGCGGCGACGACCAGCTCGATTCGGGTGAGTTCATCGATGTCTACGAGGTGCAGGGCCGGGCGGGTCAGTCGCTGTCGGTGACCATGCGTTCCGACGATTTCGACACCTATCTGATGATCCGGGGGCCGGGCGACTTCTCGGAAGACAACGACGACGGCGGCGACGACGGCGCCAACTCGGCGCTCGACGTCCGTCTGCCCGCCGACGGGACCTATCGCATCACCGCCACCAGCTATGAGCCGGGCGAGAGCGGTCGCTACACCCTCAGCCTGAACGGCGGGAGCGGGATGGGCCAGGCCATCGGCAACACCATGGGCGGGGGCCAGGGCAACGCCGGGGGCAGCGCCCTGCAAGCCGGGCGTTCGGCCTCGGGCGTCCTGGGGCCGGGGGATCGCCGCCTCGATGCCGGGGAGTTCGCCGACGACTGGGAGCTGCCGGTCCGGCGCGGCGAGACCTATACGGTCAGCCTCGATTCCGGGGATTTCGACGCCTATCTGATGGTGCGGGGTCCCGGAGGCCTGTCGGAAGACAATGACGACGATCCGGGCCAGCGCGGCGGCCGCAACAGCCGGGTGACCTTCACCGCCGCCGCCGACGGGATGGTCGATATCTCGGCCACCAGCTTCGGCGCGAACGAGACGGGCCGGTATCAGATCCTGGTCGAGCAGGGCGGTCGCGCCTACGGAAACAACGGGCGTCCGCAACAGCCGACCAATCAGCCGCCGTCGCGTCAGTCGGACGGATCGTTGCAGGTGGGACAGTCGGTGAACGGCGCCCTTCGCCAGGGCGACCGCCAGCTGACCAGCGGCGAGTTCGTCAACACCTACACCCTGCGCGGTCGTCGTGGTCAGCAGCTGGATCTGCGTCTGTCGTCGTCCGCCTTCGACCCCTATCTGACGATCCAGGGGCCGGGTCTGGCCGAGGCCAACGACGACGATCCGGACGGCGACGGCGGGCGCGACAGCCGCCTTCTGGTCACCCTGCCGCAGGACGGGGAGTATCAGGTCAGCGCCACCAGCTATCAGCCGGGCGAACAGGGGGCCTATCGCCTGTCCGCCAACGCCTCGGACGGCCGCGCGCCGCAGGGACGTCCGCGTCAGGACTCCTATGTCGAGAACCGGGGTCAGCGTCAGGACGTGCGCGGCGGCAGCATCCAGATCGGCTCTACCGTCGGCGGCGCGCTGCAGGCCGGTGACGAGCAACTGGACAGCGGCGAATACATCGACACCTTCACCTTCACGGGGCGTCGCGGCGAGCGGATCGCGGCGGAACTGACCTCCTCGGCCTTCGACGCCTATCTGATCCTGACCACGCCATCGGGCGAGCAGATCGACAATGACGACGGCGAGGACGGCACCAACAGCCGTCTGGACACCGTGCTGCAGGAGGACGGCGAGTATTCGGTGGGCGTCACCTCCTTCGCCGCCGGCGAGACGGGCTCCTACCGCTTCTCGGTGATGCCCAGCCAGGGTTCGCCGCGCCAGGCGTCGGTCCAGGGCGGTCAGAGGGTCTTCGCCATCATGGTCGGAGTGTCCGACTACGGCGGCGCGGCCAACGATCTTCCGTATACGGACGAAGATGCGGAGAAGCTGGCCGAGACCCTGCGGCGCGGTGGCGTTCTGAACCCCGCCAGCGTCGTCCTGACCAATGCGGATGCGACCGTCGCCGGGGTGCGGCGCGCCTTCCAGCAGGTCTCGCGCGAGGCCGGGCCGGACGACATGTTCCTGTTCTTCTTCTCGGGCCACGGCACCCAGGAAGACACCCAGGCCTCGGCCCAGGAGCCGGACGGCAAGATGGAATCGATCGTCCTGCGCGACGGGGAGATCAGCGACGTCGAAATGGGCCAGTTGTTCGACGGGCTGAACACTCGTCTGTCGCTGCTGGTGCTGGACGCCTGCTTCTCGGGCGGCTTTGCGCGGAACGTCGTGGATCGTCCGGGCGTCATGGGGCTGTTCTCGTCTGAAGAGGACCTGACCAGCGCCGTGGCCGACAAGTTCGAGGCCGGCGGCTATCTGTCCCACTTCCTGCGGGCCGGTCTGGCCGGGGCGGGCGATGTGGACGGCGACGGCATGGTCACGGCGGGCGAACTGGCCACCTATCTGCGCCGCCAGTTCGTGGCCGAGGTGGAGAACGTCGAGGCCGAAACCATGGAAGGCCAGCGCAACTATCAGAACCTGGTCATCGACCGGGGCGGTGTCCAGGTCGACGACGTCGTCCTGCGCCTGGCCTCGAACGGGTCCAACGCCGGCTCGCGCTGAGCCCGTCGTCTTTCAGGAGTAGAGTTCCATGATGATCCTTCGCACCGCCTCCCTGGCCGCCGCCGTTCTCGCGCTCGCCGCCTGCCAGCAGGAGGCGGCCAAGGCGCCCGCCGCCGCTCCGCCCGAACCCGTCGCTCCGGTCGTGGCCACCGCCACCGGCGCCGATCAGGCCGTGGCCTGCATGGCCTATCTGTCGCTGAAGCAGATCGCGCTGGAGGCCCAGACGCCGCCCGGAGACGTCACCGCCGTCCGCGCGGCGCTCGGCGCCTGGGAGGGCCTGGCGCTTCAGTCGATGACGTCGGACGAGGTGAACCAGTATTACGCCTCCTCCGTCGCGGTGGAGGATGACGCCTCGCCCGCCAAGGTGGACGTCACCGCCGCCTGGTGTCTGGCCAACGCGCCGGCCGCGTCCTGACGAGGGGGCTCGCCTCGCGGGCCTGACCGGTGCATGAGGCCGGGATGAGCGCGAGCGAAGGCTACTATTCGGACCTGGAGTACACCTCCGGCTACTACCATGAGCTCGGCCCGGCCCATCTGCGGTTCTGCGGCCTGCTCGCCGGGGTGGACTGTCTGGCGACGGAGGCGCCGGTCTATCTGGAGCTGGGCTTCGGGCAGGGCGTGGCGCTGAATGTCCATGCGGCGGCCAATGCCGGCGATTTCCGGGGCGTTGACATCAGCCCGGCCCATGTGGCGAACGCCCAGGTCATCGCCGATGCGACCGGCAGCGGGGTCCGTCTGTCGGACGACTCCTTCGCGGCCCTGATGGCGCGGGACGACCTGCCGAGCTTCGACGCCATCGTGATGCACGGCATCTGGAGCTGGGTGTCGGAAGAGAACCGGCGGATCATCGTCGACCTGATCCGCGATCGGCTGAAGCCGGGCGGGGTGGTCTATCTGAGCTACAACTGTCAGCCCGGCTGGGCGTCGCTGGCGCCGCTACGGCATCTGCTGAAGCTCGGTCACGCCGCCGCGCCGGAGGGCGACGCCAGGGCGCGGATCGAGGCCTCGCTGGAGTTCATGGAGGATGTCGCCGCCGCCGACAGCCGCTTCTTCGCCGAGAACCGCCCGGCCGCCGCCCACGCCGCCAGTCTGCGGAAGGTCGATCCGCTGTATCTGGCGCACGAGTATCTGGGGGAGCACTGGCACGTGCCGTACTTCTCGGATGTCGCGGAGGCGCTCAGCGAGGCGGGGATGAGTTTCCTGAGTTCGGCGCGTCTTCTGGACCGGCTCGACGCGCTGGACCTCCCGCCTGCGGCGGTCGCCCTGCTGCATCGCCAGAAAGATCCGGTGATGCGCCAGTCTGTGCGGGACTATCTGGTCAACCAGCAGTTCCGCCCGGATGTCTTCGTGAAGGACGGGGCCCTGCTGTCGAGCGCCGATCAGGCCGCGCGTCTGGATGCCCAGCCTTTCGTCCTGATCTGCGGCCTGGACGAGGTCGACTTCGATGTGACCGATGCGCAAGGGGAGGCGGCCATGCCGGAAGTCCTCTATGCGCCGCTTGCCATGGCCCTGGCCGCCGACGACTTTCGTCCGAAGACGCCCGTCGAACTGTTGGCCGCGCCGGGTCTGGAGACAGCGCGCAAAAGCGATCTGATCAAGGCCCTGACGACCCTGGTCGGCATCGGCGTCCTGCGTCCGGCTCAAGCGTTCGACGAGGTGGCGCGGATGCGGTGCGAGGGCTTCAATCGGCTGGTGCTGGAGCGGGCGGTGACCGGGCCGCATCTGAAGCATCTGGCCTCGCCCGCCGTCGGCGGAGGCATCCTCTCGTCGCGATCGGCGCAGCTGTTCCTGCGCGTCTGGCTGGCGGGCGCTCGCTCGACGGAGGAGATCGCGGCGGCGGTCTGGGACGTGTTCCAGATCACCCGCGAGCGCGCCGCGCGGGACGGCAGGGAGATGATCACGCGCGAGGACAATCTGGCGGCGCTGGAGCCGATGGCCCGGCGGTTCATCGACCAGACCGTGCCCCTCTATCGGTCGCTCGGGATTCTCTAGACGAACCGGGGGATGGGGCCGCGCTGGGGCGTCTGGTTCGGCAGATCCACGACGGTCTGATCGACGAAGCACCAGCCCCAGCCCTCTGGCGGATTATAGCCCTCGATGATCGGATGGCGGGTGGCCCTGAAGTGGGCGGTGGCGTGCCGGTTCGGCGAGTCGTCGCAACAGCCGACGTGGCCGCAGCTTCGGCAGAGCCGCAGGTGCACCCACATCGATCCGGTCTTTAGACATTCCTCGCAGCCCTTGGCGCTCGGGGTGACCGTATTGATCGTCGTGGTGTGTCCGCAGTCCTGCCGTATCACGTTCGTCCTCCTGACCTTGCCTTATGTGTACGCCGGCCGGCGCGGAACGCCATCGCTCGACACGGTCGGTCGGGCGGGGCAGGGTCCATTCCTCCGCCTCGCAGTCAATGAGCCGCCCGTGTCCCGTGTCAGCCTCGCCGTCCTCGCCGCCTGTCTGTTGTCCGCATCGGGCGCCGTAGCCCAGGAGGGGCGGGTCGATCCGGAGCGTCTGAACGCCGCCACGGCTATTCTGGCGGGCGACGACTTCGAGGGCCGGGCGCCGACCACGCCGGGCGAGGAGCGGTCGGTGACCTGGATCGCCGAACAGTTCCGGGCCCTGGGGCTTGAGCCCGCCGGTGACGACGGGACCTATTTCCAGACCGTGCCGATCAATCGCTTCGTGCAGGACGGGCCGGCCGTCATCACGGCGAACGCGGGCGGGGAGACGATCACGCTTCAGCGCGGGACGGACATCATCTCCAACAGTCACCGGCCCACGAACCACATCACCATCACCGACGCGCCGGTGGTCTTCGTCGGCTATGGCGTGAACGCGCCCGAGCGCGGCTGGGACGACTTCAAGGGCGTGGATGTGCGCGGCAAGGTCGTCTTGATGCTGGTCAACGACCCGGACTTCGAGGTCGCGGCCGACAGCCCCACGGCCGGCAAGTTCGACGGCCAGGGCATGACCTACTACGGCCGCTGGGTCTACAAGTTCGAGGAGGCGGCGCGGCGCGGGGCGGCGGCGGTCTTCGTGATCCATGAGACGGCGGCGGCCGGCTATCCGTGGAACACGCTTCAGAACTCCTCCACCGCGCCCGGCCTCGACATCGTCCGCGCCGACCCGGAGCGCGAACGGGTGCAGGCGCAAGGGTGGATCCAGCAGGCCCAGGCCGCGCGGCTGATGCAGGCGGCGGGTCTCGACTATGCGACGCTGAAGACGGCGGCTCAGGGCGCGGACTTCCGCCCGGTCGAGCTGAACGGGGTGACGATGTCGCTCGACTTCGGCCAGACGTTCAGCCGCCTGACCACCCGCAACGTCGCCGCCCGCCTGCCGGGGACGCGCCATCCGGACGAGACGGTCATGTACGGCGCCCACTGGGACGCCTATGGCCGCGCCGTGGCCAATGCGGCGGGCGACGACATCTATAACGGCGCCGTGGACAACGCGACGGGCGTGGCTGCGGTGCTGGAGCTGGCCCGCCTCTACGCCGAGGCGCCGCGCACCGAACGATCGGTGATGTTCGTCTCCTGGGCGGCGGAGGAGGCGGGGCTGCTGGGCGCCTACTACTACGCGGCGCACCCGCTGGCGCCGCTGGAGACCACGGTGGTCAACATCAACATGGACAGCCTGCTGCCCGGCCCGGCCTCGTCCGAGATCGTGGTCATCGGCTTCGGCAAGACCGACGCCCAGAATAGGCTGGCCGATCTGGCGTCGGAGGAGGGGCGGTCGCTGATCCCCGACCCCGCGCCCCAGGTCGGCGCCTTCTACCGCTCGGACCACTTCCCCCTGGCCAAGATGGGCGTGCCGGCCCTGTTCGCGGCGGCGGGCTTCACCGGCGCGTCCGACGCCAGCCGCGCCTATGTGCGCGACCGCTATCACCAGCCGACCGACGAATGGTCCTCCGACTGGTCGATGGAGGGGGCGGCGCAGGATGTGCAGCTGCTGTATCGCGTCGGTCGCGACCTGGCGAACAACCGCGAATGGCCGCTGTGGACGCCCGGCAACGAGTTCGAGGCCGTGCGTGATGCCTCGGCGTCATCTCGTCAGGAATGAGGGAGAATGGTGGATGCGACAGGGATTGAACCTGTGACCCCCTCGGTGTGAACGAGGTGCTCTCCCGCTGAGCTACGCATCCATCTCGGGCCCGCCAGACTCGGAAGGTCCAGGGCGGGGAGGCGCGGACATAGCCCGCGCCTCACGGGAGTGCAAGCCGCTAGATGACGGTCTGGCGTCTGCGGTGGAGCAGGGTCGCGCCGGCGGCGGCCAGCAGGCCGGTCAGCAGGATCATCGCCCATTCCGTCAGGGTGGGAACCGGCGCCGGCGCGACCAGCACGCCCGGGCCGGTGTAGTTGTAGACCGCCGGACCGCCCGTGGCGTCATTGCTGTAGGACGAGGCGAAGATCGTGTAGTTGACCCCGGCGGTCAGGGTGACCGACCCGTTGTCGTCGATGTGCGGGCTGCAGGCCGCCGGATCGTTCAGCGGGTTGGTCGTCGCGGGGTTGAACGGTGTGGTGGTCAGGAAGCAGATCCACCCGTCGATCGGCGCGGTGGCCGTGGTGGCGTACTCGTCGGCGAAGACATAGTTGCCGGTGGCCGACGGCTGGAAATTCAGGATCTTGTAGTGATGGTTGCCGGTCAAGACCTGGACGCCGTTGCCGAACAGGGTCGGGTCGCTGGCCGAAAGGCTGTAGCTGATGGCCCCGTCGGCCTGGGCCGCCGTCGCCAGCAGGGTGAGGCCGAAGCCAAGCGCCGCGGCGCGAGCGAATGCGCGGATCATCGTATCCCCCCCCGATAAATCGTGTGAATCGGACGGTAATCGCGATTTCTCGACGGAGCAACGGTTGGCGTGGCGTCAGATGCCCGCCGCGCGCACGCCTTCCGGCGTTTCCGCCTCCGGGTCGCCCGGCAGCCAGGCGACGTGGCCGTCGTAGATGCCCTGATTGAGGATGCCTTCCTCCTTCGCCACCAGGACGGGGACCAGCATCTGGCCGGTCACATTGGTGGCCGTCCGCATCATGTCGATGATCCGGTCGATGGCGACGATATAGCCGATCCCCTCCAGCGGCAGGCCCGCCGTGGACAGGGTCAGGGTCAGCATGACGATGGAGGTGCCGGGCACGCCCGCGGTGCCCAGCGAGCCCAGAACCGCCGTCAGGCCGATCAGGATATATTGGGTCAGCGACAGCTCGATCTGGAAATACTGGGCGATGAAGATCGAGGCGATGGCCGGATAGATGGCGCCGCAGCCGTCCATCTTCACATTGGCGCCGAGCGGCACCGCAAACGCCGCATAGGCCTGGGGCACGCCGAGACGCTCCACGGTCTGGCGCAGGGTGATGGGCAGGGTGCCGAGCGAGGAGGAGGTGGCGAAGGCCGTCTGCTGCGCGGCGAAGGCGCCCCGGAAGAAGCTGCGGACGCCCAGGCCATGGACCTTCAACAGGCCCGAATAGACGATCAGGATGTGGAACAGGCAGGCCGCGTAGATGGCGAAGATGAACTTGCCGAGCGGCAGAAGCGCCTCCCAGCCGTAACCGCCGACCACCGAACCGATCAGGCCGAACACGCCGATGGGGGTCAGCTGGATGACCCACCGGGTGATGCGGAAGACGATGGCGGCGCCTTCGTCCACGAACCGCCGCGCCGTCTGGGCGCGGTCGCCGAGCGCGACCAGGGCCGCCCCGACCAGGGCCGAGAAGAAGATGATCTGCAGCACCTTGCCTTCGGCCAGGGCGGCGAAGGGATTGGTCGGCACGATGCCGATCAGCACCTCCAGCGGCGTCGGGATCTCACGCTCGCGAACCTCGCCCAGCGGCAGGTTGGCCAGACCGACGCCGGGATTGATCAGATGGCCGAAGGCGAAACCGACCAGAACGGCCAGGAGGGAGGTGATGGCGAACCACAGGATGGTCCGCGCGCCCAGCCGGATCGCCCCGGCCCCTTCGCCCAGCTTGGCGATCGAGGAGGCGATGGTGAACAGCACCAGCGGCGCGACCACCATCCGGATCAGGTTCAGATAGATGTCGCCGATCGGCTGGAGCCAGACGGTCGCCTGTTCTCTCAGGATCAGGCCGGCGAGAATGCCCAGGGCGAACCCGGCGGCGGTGCGTTGCCACAGGGGGATGGCGAAGAATCTGGCGAACATTCAGGCGGCTTTCGGGGAGGGACCCGCAACATGTTCGCCGCATCCCTGCGCCGCAACGACGCGGCGGCGCAGGAATTCTGATGTTCGCTTTAGAAAACCTCAGTCCAGCGGGCGGTGGTGGCTGTTCACGATGCCGAAGGTCTTGGCGTAGTCGCCGCGCGCCTCGGCGTTCCTGAGGAAGCCGACCCGTTCGACCAGCACCTCGTCATGCCCGGCCTCGAACAGGCCCACGCTCTCGCTGATGAAGTCGGCCAGCGGCATGGAGGCCGGATCCTCGGCATGGCCGGGCATCAGGTCCGTCGCCACGCCCGGAGGGGCCCATTCGACGATCTTGACGTTGGTGTCCCGCAACTGATGTCGCAGCGACTGGCTCCAGGAATGGATCGCCGCCTTGGTCGCCGAATAGGTGGGGGTGAAGGCCAGGGGCACGAAGGCCAGGCCCGACGACACGGTCACGAAGGTCGCGGCGGGCTTGGTCAGCAGGTGAGGGAGGAGGGCGCTGGCCAATCGCACCGTGCCCCACCAGTTGATGTCGACGATCTCCTGCATCTTCGCGATGTCGAAATCGCCCTTCGACAGGCCTTCCGCCTTCATGATCCCGGCGTTGGAGACGACGGTGTTCAGGTCGGGATGCTCGGCCGTGATCTTGGCTGCGAAGGCGGTGATGTCGGTCGGATCGGCGACGTCCAGCGTGTACCAGGCCATGCCGGGGTTGGCGTCGGCGACCTCTTTCAGCACCTCGGCGCGGCGGCCGGCGATGATGACCTTGGCGCCCTTCGCATGCAGGGCCTCGGCCAGGCCGCGCCCCAGTCCGGTGCCGCCGCCGGTGATCAGGACGGTGTCTTTGGCGGTATCCATGATGTGTCTCCTCAAGGGGTGAAAACCGATGAAGGATCAGCTATACCCGACACTCTCCATCGGGAAGTAGGCACCCGAAAGTTCTGTACGCACCCAAGAGTAAGAAATGACCGCGCCAGCCGTTCGCCCGCCGATTTTCGATCACCCGCCCGTCGATCCGCGCGTCGAGGCCCTCGTCACCGAGGTCATCGGCCGGGTCGCCGACAAGTGGACGATGATCGTTCTGGAGGTGCTGGTCGAGCATGGCGAGCTGCGTTTCACCCGTCTGGCCGAATTGTCGGAGGGCATCAGCCAGAAGATGCTGACCCAGACCCTGCGCCAGATGGAGCGCGACGGCCTGGTCATCCGCACGGTGCATCCGGTGATCCCGCCCAAGGTGGAGTATAGGCTGACCGACCTGGGGTTCAGCCTAGCGGAGGCCTTTTGCGGCGTCTGGCTTTGGGCGGAGAAGAACCTGGAGCGGATCGAGGCGTCGCGGGCGTCGTTTGATGCGAGAAAAGCATAACATGCGGATGAGAGGTTCCCGATGAGTGACACTCCAAAGCCTCGTCGAGGTTCAGAGAGTGCGCAGGACATCTATCTGTCTGTTGGTCTCGCGCTGAGCTGGTGGGAGGCAGCCGAGGACGTTTTGATGGGCGTGTTTAGCTTTCTCTGCTCAAAGGTCGAGCCCACTGCATTTGATACTTACGTGGCTGGTTCCCGTTCAGTTCGCAGTCGGATGCTTCTCGTTGCTCTGAACCGATATCAAGAACGTTTCACAAGCGCAGAATTAGGTGAAATTCGCGCAGCCATGAAGGCGTTAGATCGTCTTGCGCTAATGAGAAATCAGATTGCTCACGGACATGTTGGTAGTCGGAACTCAACGGTGGACGGCGTTGTGGTGATGGAAGGCCATTTCCTGCTGCCGTCGCTAAATGAGGTAGGTCACCATATAGCTCGTGACTTCCGCTATTCTCACACGGCCGCCGATATTGATGAATGGCGTGATCGCGTGCGAGCGGAGCGTGCAAGAATAATGGACGCGGAGATGGGGGCTCGAATGCGCGATCAGGAAGTCAGAATGGCGATGAGCAGCGAAGATCGCTTGTGACTTTCTATTGCTGAGGCCATCGCAGAGCAGCGTGTGAAGGTGTCGGATTACGCAATTGTTCGTCGTGGATAGGCTAGGCTTCAAGCCTCGCTCAGCGCCCGCGCCACATAGTGTTCGACCACGATCATATCGACGGCTTCCTCGATGTCCTCGAAGGCGTCGACGATGATGTCGGGCTCCAGCTCCTCCATCGGGATCGGGGTGTAGCCGAAGGTCACGCCGATGGAGGGGATGCCGGCGTCGCGGGCGCAGCCGATGTCGGGCGAGGCGTCGCCGACCATGATGGCCCGCTCCGGATCGCCGCCGACGGATTTCACCGCCTCGACCAGATGGCAGCCCGAGGGTTTCCGCGCCGAGACCCGATCCGGGCCGACGATGGCGGCGAAATGCTTGGTCAGGTCGATCTTGCCGAGTAGCAGTTCGGACAGGTCCGACCGTTTGTTGGTGACGACGATCAGGGTCGCGCCGCGCTCGGCCAGGGTCTCCAGCGTCTCGACCACGCCCTCGAACGGGGCGGAGTGGTCGGCGATATGGTCGATGTAGTCGGCGATGAAGGCGTCGAACAGTTCGGGGGAGGCGGCGCGCTCGGCCGAGGCGCCGGCCAGCTCGAAGCCGTGCTTCAGCAGGGCGCGGGCGCCGCCGCCGATCAGTTCTCGCGCGCTCTCCATCGGGGCGGGCGGCAGGCCTTCGATCACCAGCATCCGGTTCAGGGTGCCGACCAGATCCTGATGCGTTTCGACAAGCGTGCCGTCCAGGTCGAAGCCGATGGTCCAGCCTTCGAGGTCGCGTTCGATCATGGTTCTTCTCCCGTCCGGCCGCCCGATGGGTTAGACCACGGCGCGTGACTAGCCGCCGGACCGATTCATGACCACACCTTCCGCACGCGCCGCCATCATCCTCGCCGCCGGGCAGGGGACGCGGATGAAATCGCCCCTGCCCAAGGTGCTGCACCCGGTCGGTCACCGCGCCATGCTGGACCACGCCATCGATGCGGCCGAGGCCCTGGGCTGCGAACGGATCGTGGTGGTCGTCGGATCGCACTCGCCGGAGGTCCGGGCCCATGTCGTGAAGCGGCTGGGCGAGGACGCCATCGCGGTGCAGGACCCGCCGCTGGGCACCGGCCATGCGGTTCGGGCGGCCGAGGCCGTGCTGGGCGACTTCGTGGGGCAGGTGGTGGTCACCTACGGCGACGTGCCCCTGCTGCGCGCCCACGATATCGAGGCGGTGTTCGAGAAGTCCGACGGCGTCACGGTCATCGGCTTCGAGGCGGCCGATCCCGGCGCCTACGGTCGTCTGGTCATGGACGGCGAGACCCTGACCGCCATCACCGAGGCAAAGGAAGCATCACCCGAAGTTCTGGCCATAACCAACTGTAATTCCGGTGTCATGGCCGCGCCAGTGGGTCTGCTCTTCTCCCTGCTGGCCGAGGTGACCAACGACAACGCCAAGGGCGAATACTACCTGACCGATGTCGTCGAACTGGCCCGCAAGCGCGGCGAACCGACCCGAGTGACCATGGCGTCGGAGGACTCCGTCATGGGGGTGAACGCGCAAGGGGAGCTGGCGCAGGCCGAGGCCCTGTTCCAGAAGGTCCAGCGCGAAACCTTCCTGGCCGCAGGCGTCACCATGTCGGCGCCGGGCACCGTCCACTTCGCCTGGGACACGGAAGTGGGCGCCGGATCAATCATTGAACCCTTCGTCGTCTTCGGCCCCGGCGCCAGGGTCGCCGAGCGCGCCCGCATCCGCAGCTTCAGCCATGTCGAGGGCGCGGTGGTCGCCTCGGGCGCGGAGGTCGGCCCCTATGCCCGCCTGCGTCCCGGCGCGGATCTGGGCGAGGACGTGAAGGTCGGAAACTTCGTCGAGGTGAAGAACGTCCGCATGGAGCCGGGCGCCAAGGCCAACCACCTGTCCTATCTGGGCGACGGCTCGGTCGGGGCGGGGGCGAACATCGGCGCGGGCACGATCTTCTGCAACTACGACGGCTTCAACAAGGCCCGGACAGTGGTGGGCGAGGGGGCCTTCGTCGGCTCCAACTCGGCCCTGGTCGCGCCGGTGACCATCGGCGCGGGCGCCCTGGTCGGATCGGGCTCGGTGATCACCAAGGATGTGCCGGCCGACGCCCTGGCCCTGGCGCGCGGGGTTCAGGTCAACAAGGAGGGCGCCGCGGCGACCTTCCGCAAACTGGCCAAGGCCAAGAAGGCGGCGAAGAAGTGAGCGACCATCAGAAACAGATCGCAGGCGAGGCCGCCGCCGAGCGGGTCGAGGCCGGGATGGTCGTGGGCCTGGGCACCGGCTCGACCGCGGCCTGGTTCGTGAAGGCCCTGGCGGCGCGGAACCTGTCGGGTCTCCGCTGCGTGCCGACCTCGGAGAAGACCGCCGATCTGGCCCGCGAACTGGGCCTGCCTCTGGTCACGCTGGAGGATGTGTCGAAGATCGACCTGACCGTGGACGGCGCCGACGAGGTCGGGCCGGGTCTGGCCCTGATCAAGGGCGGCGGCGCGGCCCTGTTGCGCGAGAAGCTGGTGTGGGAGGCGTCCAGCCGCTGCATCGTCATCGCCGACGCGGCCAAGGTGGTGCCGATCCTGGGCGCCTTCCCCCTGCCGATCGAGGTGGTCGCCTTCGGTCACAAGACGACGGGCAACCGGATCGCCGACGTCCTGATCGACCACGAGATCCAGATGCCGGCGCGCCTGCGTCAGGCCGATCGCGGCGTGGTCCGCACCGACGGCGGCAACGTCATCTATGACGCCAAATGCCAGGCCATCCACGACCCGGTCCGCCTCGCCGACGATCTGAAGCTGATCACCGGCGTGGTCGAGCACGGCCTGTTCCTCGACCTCGCCGACGAGGCGATCATCGGCACGGACGCGGGCGTGGAGATCAGGCTGCCCTGACCGCCACGCCGCGCCGGCGCGTTCCTACTCCTCGACGCTGCTCAACCGCGTATGGGCGCGGCGAATGGAGTTGGCGATTTCGTCGCGAGCCGCGGCCGGACCACGCTGCGCGCGCTGCGCCTGATACAGACCTTCCAGATAGGCCCGGTCCCACTGGGTCAGGCCAGTGGCGTCGTAGGGCGTGTCGAAGACGTTCAGGATCGAGGAATAGGTGCTGGTGTCCGCGCGCGGGTCGATCTGGGCGAAGACGACCATGGAGATGTAATCGACCAGCTGTTGCGACGACACCTCGGCGACCTTGTCGATGTCCAGGATAACGACGGTCTTGACGATCTCGTCGACGATCTGGGTGGTCACTCTGGACGCCAGCATGAAGATGTTCGGCGCGAACTGGCCGGCGACGCTGCAGTTGCCGCTGCACTCGCCGGGGATCCGCGATGCACGCTGTCCGGTCATGGAATCGACCGGCATGCTGACGGTCCACCAGCGAACCGCGTCGTCGGACTGTTTGAACGCCTCCAGGGCCCCGTTGCCGCGATCCATTCCCGATCCACCCGGCCGGAACGATCGCGGCACCCTGGCGGTCATGGTCTGGGCCAGGGTGTCGGGCTCGTCGGAGGCGACGATCACGACGTTGGGCTGGCAATCCCGCCCGCCGCGGCACAGGCCGAGATCGGCCCCCACGGCATAGACGCGATCGGCGATGTATTGGGCGGGCGCGTCCTGAAGGTTCACGACGGCGACGCAGATCGGTTCGTCCCACCGCGCCAGGTTTCGACGCCCGGCGGGCGCGGCGACCTCGGCCACGAAGGTGTCGATCAGGGTCGTCAGCGGACGCCCGGTGACCTCGATGTCCTCCAGACGGATGGACTCGTTGGCCTGAAGGTCCTGTGTCACGACCGGCTGGGTCAGGGTGCGGGCGCTGAGGGCGGCGTTGGCGTCCGCCTCTGTCGACAGGACGGCCATCATGGCCAGGGTGGCGAAGCTGAGCATCCAATCGTCTCCTGAACTGTTCCCACCGCGACGCTAACATCGATCCTGAGTTGCGCCAGTGCGACGATCTCAACGCGGTGGCGTGGCCGAAAGGCCGCGCGCCGCATTGCCGGGGCGGCGACGGCACCCTAAATCCGGGCCGCCGCATGGTCCGTGATCCGAACGCTTCGGACTCTTCGCACGCTTCGGACTGTGTTTTTCGTCTACTTCGGGATCCCCATGGCCGACTACGACTACGACCTCTTCGTCATCGGTGCGGGTTCAGGCGGGGTGAGGGCGGCGCGTCTGACGGCGCTGGGCGGCAAGCGGGTCGCCATCGCCGAGGAGTTCCGCATCGGCGGCACCTGTGTGGTGCGCGGTTGCGTGCCCAAGAAGTTCATGGTCATGGCGTCCGAAGTCAGCCACGCCCTCGAGATCGCCGAGGGCTACGGCTGGTCGTTCGAGGGGACGTCCTTCGACTGGCCGAAATTCCTGGAGGCCAAGGATGTCGAGATCGCTCGCCTGTCGGGCATCTACGCCGCCAACCTCGGCAAGGCGGGCGTCGATCTGGTCCACGGTCGCGCGGTCCTGAAGGACGCCCATACCGTCGAGATCGTCGGCAAGGACCAGACGATCACGGCCGAGAAGATCCTGATCGCCACCGGCGGCCGGCCCTGGGCGCCGGAGACCATGCCGGGCATCGAGCACGCCATCACCTCCGAAGAGGCCTTCCACCTGCCGGAACTGCCCAAACGCATCCTGATCGCGGGCGGCGGCTATATCGCGGTGGAGTTCGCGGGCATTTTCGCCGGGCTGGGCGTCGAGACGACCCTGATCTATCGCGGGCCGAACATCCTGCGCGGCTTCGACGACGACGTGCGCGCCCATCTCGCCGACGAGATCGAGAAGCGCGGCATCAAGATCATCCTGGGCTGCCAGCATACCGAGCTGAAGAAGACCACGACCGGCATCGTCAACGTGCTGGAGAACGGCATGGAGATCGAGACCGACGTTGTCATGTTCGCCACCGGCCGCGTCCCGCACGTCGTGGACCTGGGGCTGGAGACCGCCGGGGTCGAGTTGGACGACAAGGGGGCGATCAAGGTCGATAGCCTGTCCAAGACCACCGCCGACAACATCTGGGCCATCGGCGACGTCACCGACCGGATGAACCTGACCCCCGTCGCCATCCGCGAGGCCGTCGCCTTCCACGAGACGGTCTACAAGGACAACCCCCAGCATTTCGACTACGAGGCCGTGGCCACGGCGGTGTTCTCGCAGCCGCCGGTCGGCGTCGTCGGCCTGACCGAGGCCGAGGCGCGGCACTCCTGTCCCAAGGGCGTCGACATCTACGCGACCCGCTTCCGCCCGATGAAGTACGCCTTCACCGGCTCGGACGAGCGGGTGCTGATGAAGCTGGTGGTCGACGTCGACACCCAGCGCGTCGTCGGCGTCCACATCGTGGGTCCCGAAGCGCCGGAGATGATCCAGCTGGCCGCCGTCGCCGTGAAGGCCGGCCTGACCAAGGCCCAGTGGGACGCCACCTGCGCGGTTCATCCGACCATGGCCGAGGAACTGGTGACCCTGAAGGTCAAACAGTCCCAGGAAACAAACGCCGGCTAATCCGTCTCCTCCCCACGCAGTGGGGAGGTGGCAGCGAGCCCTTGCGAACTGACGGAGGGGTTCTTCGTGCACGCGGAAAGAACCCCTCCGTCTCTACGCTTCGCTCCGAGCCACCTCCCCATTCGCAAAGAAGCGAACGGGGAGGAGACAGCCTTTGTTGTTTCGCAAGCGCGAGAGGCCTATCTTGCGGGCATGACCAAGCGCTGGACCCCTGAATCCTGGAGAAACAAACCCGTCGTGCACATGCCGACGGACTATCCGGACGCGCGCGCCCTTACCGCCGTCGAAGACGAACTGCGCGCCCTCCCGCCGCTGGTCTTCGCGGGCGAGGCGCGCAGCCTGACCGCCAAACTGGCCCAGGTGGAGGCTGGCGACGCCTTCCTGCTTCAGGGCGGTGACTGCGCCGAGAGCTTCAAGGAGTTCTCGACCGACAACATCCGCGACACCTTCCGCCTGATCCTGCAGATGGCGGTGGTCCTGACCTTCGCGGGCCGCAAGCCGGTGGTGAAGGTCGGTCGCATCGCCGGCCAGTTCGCCAAGCCGCGCTCGTCCCCGGTGGAGGAGATCGACGGCGTCTCCCTGCCGTCCTACCGCGGCGACAACATCAATGGTTCGGCTTTCACGCCGGAAGAGCGGATCCCCGATCCCCAGCGTCTGCTGAAGGCCTACAACCAGTCGGCCTCGACCCTGAACCTGCTGCGCGCCTTCGCCGGCGGCGGCTACGCCGACCTCTACAACATCCACCGCTGGACCCAGGGTTTCGCCGACGGCGGCGTGGGCGCCCAGTATCGCGAGCTGGCCGAGAAGATCGCCGAGGCCCTGGCCTTCATGGAGGCGGTCGGCGTCACGCCCGAGACCCATCCCGACCTGAGCCGCGTCGAGGTCTTCACCTCGCACGAGGCCCTGCTGCTGAACGTCGAGAGCGCCCTGACGCGCCTGGACGGGGCGTCGGGCGACTGGTTCGACACCTCGGCCCACATGCTGTGGATCGGCGAGCGCACGCGTCAGCTGGACGGCGCCCACGTAGAGTTCATGCGCGGCATCAAGAACCCCATCGGGGTCAAGTGCGGCCCGACCATGGAGCCGGACGACCTTCTGCCCCTGATCGACGCCCTGAATCCGGACAACATTCCGGGTCGCCTGACGCTGATCGGTCGCTTCGGCTCGGACAAGGTTCACGACCGTCTGCCGCGCCTGATGAAGGCGGCCAAGGAGCACGGCAAGCGGGTCATCTGGTCGATCGACCCGATGCACGGCAACGTCATCAAGGCCTCGAACGGCTATAAGACCCGCCCGTTCTCCCGCATCCTCGCCGAGGTGAAGGGCTTCATCGACGTGGCCGAGGCCGAGGGCGTCCACCCCGGCGGCGTCCACCTGGAGATGACCGGCCAGAACGTCACCGAGTGCCTGGGCGGGGCCACGGCCGTGTCCGAGGACGACCTGTCCAGCCGCTACCACACCCACTGCGACCCGCGCCTGAACGCCGATCAGGCGCTGGAGCTGGCCTTCCTGGTGGCTGAACGCTTGAAGACCGGCCGTCTGTCGAAGTCCAAAGCCGCATGACGACGGGCGACGTCGGCAAGCCGGCCGGCGACGACCGGGGAGGGCGCACCGCCTTTCAGGGCGCACCCGGCGCCTTCAGCCACGAGGCCTGCCTGGAGCTGCGTCCGTGGGACGAGCACGTCGGGTTCGAGACCTTCGACGAGGCGATTTCTGCCGTGCAATCCGGCGATTGCGACTGCGCCCTGATCCCGGTCGAGAACTCGACTATCGGCGTCGTCGAACCGGCCGCGACCCTGGTCGCCGCCTCGGGCCTGCCGGTGCGGGGCGACGTCTGGCGGCCGATCCGCATGGCCTTGATGGCTGTGGATGAGATCGAACTGAACCAGATCCGCAGCGTGGCCAGCCATCCGGCGGCGCTGCGTCAGTGCGCCAGGACGCTTGAACATCTGGGCCTCCCGGCCGTCGAGGCCTTCGACACCGCCGGCGCGGCCCGCGAACTGGCCGAGAGCGGCGACCGCACCCGCGCCGCCATCGCCCCGGTCGCGGCGGCCGAGGTCTATGGTCTGGTGGTTCTGCGCAACGACCTTCAGGATTCGGACGACAATCGCACGCGATTTGTTCTTCTGGCCCGCGAACCGGGTTGACGCCGCACGAAGCTTGCGTGTTTTAAGGGGTACGGATCGCCAACGATCCGAATAACCGGTTCGACCCATGTCCCCGCTGCGCGCCTCGCTTTCGACCCTTTCGCTCCGTTCGCGCGCGGCTGCCTCCTATTTTGGCGGCTATTTCTACGGCTTTCGATACGCCGGCTGAGGCCTCGAGCACCCTTCGCTCCTGACAGCCTCGCCGGCGACCGCCCTTCACCAGGGCGGCGGCGCACCCATTCGCCCTTCATCGAAACGCATCCCGTGAAAGCCACCAAACCATGCCCGCTTCGAACCTCCAGCAAGTCTGGCCCGAAATGAATCCCGAAGACATGTCGCCCGAGCAGATGGCCCTGGCCGCCCTGCGTCACGAAATCGATCTGGTCGACGACGAGATCCTGGCCCTGTTCCAGCGCCGCCTCGCCATCGCCGCCAAGGTCGGTCAGGCCAAGGACGCCCCGCACGGCCCGCACACCAAGCTGCGCCCCGACCGCGAGCAGACCGTCCTCAGCCGCGTCATGGCCAAGGCGGATCCCGAGAACGCCGTCGCCGTCGAAGGCCTGTGGCGCGAGATCGTCGGCTGGGGTCTGGCGCGTCAGGGCCAGCTTCAGGTCCAGGTCTGGGCGCCGGTCGATCCGACCCGAGCCTTCGACGGCGCCCGCCACCGTTTCGGCACGGCCGCCGCGATCCGCATGGTCCGCGACCCGCAGGCCGCCCTGGCCTTCGCCGCAGAGGGCAAGGGCGTGGCCGTGCTGGCGGTCAACACCGAGGACCCCTGGTGGGTCGGCCTGCGTCGCGACTGGTCCAGCTTGAGCGTCTTCGACGGCTTCGGCGCGGCGGGCGGTCAGCCGACCTCTCTGGCCGTGGGCAAGATCGATCCGGCCGCCCTGCCGAAAGGGCGTCGCGTGGTCGTCTCGGCCGGTGGTGACGCCGGCGACGGCGGCGGCGCGCGTCGCTGGGGCCTGAACACCCACCACGGCTGGACCCTGGCCCTGACCGATGCGGACCTGACCCCCGGCGACGCCGAGGGCTGCGTCGGCGCGATCGGCTAGGCCGGCGGCGTTGATGCGATCGACGGGGCCGGCGAAGGCTGGCCCGGGTCGCCCGGCAAGGACTTGATGTAGCGATAGATGTTGCGCTTGTCGGCCTCCGACATGGCGCGAACGCTGGGCCACGGCATGGGCGGCAGGCTGATCCCTGTCTCCAGTAGATGGACCCATTCGTCCTCGGAGTGCCCGGCCACGGTCAGACGCAGGTTCTTGCCGTAGCTGGTGCCCCAGGGGCCGGAGTGGGGCTCGTTGGAGCCTTTCAGCCACTCGGCCTCGGCCGGTTCGGCGCCGCCCGTCATGGCGTAGCGCGGCGTGTGGCAGTCGTTGCAGCCGCCGATCATCACCGCATAGCGGCCGGCCGCGATGTCGGTCGCCGCGACGATGGTCGGGCCGTCGCTGACATCGGCTTTCCCGGTCGCCGTGGTCTCGCCGAGCTGGCAGGCGGATAGAAGGGCCGCTGCGCCGAGGCAGGCCGCGACGATGAGTGTTCTTGTCATTTTAGATTCCCCCGTTCTTCGGAGGAGGCCCCACGGCGCCGCTTGCGTCAATTCACGAGGGTGTCAGGCGGATCAGACCGCCCCAAGTCAGACGGGCATGTTGTCGATCAGCCGGGTCTTGCCCAGCCAGGCCGCGACCAGGATGCGCGCCGGTCCGTCGACCACGCCGTTGGGGAAGGTCGCCAGATCGTCGGCGCGGCGCACGGCGACATAGTCCACGCGCTGAAATCCCGCCTTCAGGATCTCGGCATAGGCGTCGCGTTCGACCGCCGCCAAAGGTCGCTTGTCCGCCGCCTTGATGGCCGCCTCGGCGAGGACGCCGTTCAGCCTGCGGGCGATCGCCAGTTCGTCCTCGGACAGATAGGCGTTGCGCGAGGACAGGGCGAGGCCGTGGCCGTCCCGCTCGGTGGGGGAGCCCACGATCCGGGTCGGGATGTCGAGGTCGCGGGCCATTCGGGTCACGACCATCAGCTGCTGATAGTCCTTCTCGCCGAAGACGGCGACGTCGGCCTGGACCTGGTTCAGCAGCTTGGCCACCACCACGGCCACCCCGCCGAAGAAGTGCGGGCGGAAGTCGGTCTCCAGCCCCTGCGACGGCCCGCCGACGCTGACGGCCGTCACGAAGCCCTCCGGGTACATCTGGTCCACGGTCGGGGCGAACAAGAGGTCGCAGCCGGCCCCGGCCAGCAGCGTCGCATCCTGCGCCTCGCGACGCGGATAGGTGCCCAGGTCCTCATGCGCGGCGAACTGGGTCGGATTGACGAAGACGCTGGCGACCACCTTGTCCGCTCGCCGTCCGGCCTCGCGCACCAGGGTCAGATGCCCCTCGTGGAGCGCCCCCATGGTCGGCACGAAGCCCACGGTGAAGCCATGGCGCTTCCAGTCGCGCACGGTCGCACGCAACGCTTCGACGGTTCGCGCGATAGGCAGGGGAGGAGGGTTGTCGCTCATGCTTACCGTATTAACCCTTCGACTTAAGGCTGTTCGTGCACGGGGCGGAAAAACCTGCCGGGCTATGAGGGGCTTATGACGCCCAGCAGAATGCTTCGTCCAGTGCTCCTCGGTCTCGCCGGCCTCGCGACCTCGTCGTGCAGTCTGGTGGAGGGCGACCCGCACCGGTTTGAGTCGATGGCCCAGCATGTCGCGGACATCCCCCTGGATGGCGGAGCCCGTCCCGTCCGCACCGCCGCCGAGGCCGGGCTTCGTCCCGCGCTCGCCGTCGGCGAAGCGCCCGGCGCGCTCAAGGTCGAGGTCATGAGCCCGCACGAACTCTGGGACGCCCGCGACGCCGGCCTGCGCGGCGCGGTCGCGGCCGCAGCCCCCGCCGTGATCGAGGCCGCCGCGCCGGTCGTGACGGAGGCCGTGGTCCAGCGAGTCTCGGCCGAGATGCCGACCCGTCGTTTGACCCCCGCGCCCGAGGTCGCCCGCACCACCCTCCAGCTCGGCGCCTTCGCCAGCGCCGCCGCCGCCCAGCGCGCCTGGGGCCGGATCGCCGACGCCGGCCACGGCGTGGCCGAACTGACCCCGGTCTTCGAGGCGGTCGAGGTCGACGGCCGCAGCCTGACCCGGCTCAAGGTCTCCGCCCCCGTCGACGCCGCTCGCGCCGTCTGCCGCGCCGCCGACGCGGCCAAGCTGGGGTGCATGCGGAGGGGCTAAGAGATTCTCCCTCCCCCTCGGGGGAGGGTCGTCGCGAAGCGACGGGGTGGGGGCGGCAAGGCGACCAAGCGACGATGCCTGTGGGGCCTTGCCTGGCCGCCCCCACCCGGTCTCCGCCTACGGCTCCGACCACCCTCCCCCGAGGGGGAGGGAGAAGGCTGTGCTGTCCCATCCACAGCCTCCAATTAACCTTTCGTTGACGAAAGCGGCGTCGGCCACGATTCTGGCGAACCATGGGGATCGGCGAGTGAGTCGGTCGTCGCCAGCTATCGGATACCTCCATGACGCAGCCTCAGGTCATCGTCGTCGGCAATGAAAAGGGCGGGGCGGGCAAGTCCACCCTGGCCATCCACATCGTCGCGGGACTGCTGCACGCGGGCCGCCGCGTCGCCATCCTGGATCTCGACCTGCGTCAGCGGTCGATGAGCCACTTCTTCGCCCACCGCGCCGCCTGGACCGCCGCCAACGGCGTGACCCTGCCCATGCCGTCCGAGCCGGACCTCGGCGACGGCAAGGCCCTGGCCCGCGCCGACGAAGCCGAGCAGATCGCCACCTTCGAGCGTGCCTTCGCCGAAGCCCAGGACGCCGACGTCATCCTGATCGACACCCCCGGCGGCGATACGCCCCTGGCTCGCGCGGCCCACGCCAAGGCGGACCAGATCGTCACGCCCATGAACGACAGCTTCGTCGATTTCGACATGCTGGGCGCCGTCGATCCGGTGACGCTGGAGCTGCTGAAGCCCTCCACCTATTCGGAAGCCGTCTGGGAGGCGAGGAAGGTCCGCGCCATCAAGGAGGGCCGTCACGCCGCCATCGACTGGGTCGTCATCACCAATCGCCTGGCCGTGGCCGAGGCCCGCAACCGCAAACGTCTGGAAGAGCGGATGCTGAAACTGGCCAAGCGGGTCGGCTTCCGCGTCGGGCCGGGTCTGCGCGACCGGGTCATCTATCGCGAGCTCTTCCCCTTCGGCCTGACGGTCGCCGACCTGTCGAACGAGGTGCGCCCCGTGGCCGTGTCACTGGCCCACGTCGCGGCGCGTCAGGAGATGCGCAACCTGATGCAGTCGCTGGGTCTGGACGCGGCGACGCTGCCGGCGCTCGACGCCGCCGCCTGACCCGAGGTTTCCCGTGGGCCTGATCTGGCTGGTGCTCGTCGCCATCGGCGTCTGGGCGCTCGTCCGGCTGGGTCGCCAGACCGAGGGACCCCGTCGTGGACAATGGCGGGTGGCGGCGACGCTGATCTCCGCCGTGCTGCTGGCGGGCGGGGCCTTGGCGTTGTCGAAGGGAGCGTGGATCAGCGGGGCCGCCCTGGTCGGGGCCGGGCTGTGGCTGACGGTGTCTTCGCGGATCCGCAGTGTCGCGCCGAAGCGGGCGGAAGACGTCGGGCTCTCCGAAGCCGCGTCGATCCTCGGCGTGCCCATCGACGCGACCCCGGAGGCCGTCAACGCCGCCTGGCGCCGGCTGATGGCGCGGGCGCATCCGGATCAGGGCGGCACCGAAGGTCTGGCCGCTCGGCTGAACGCGGCCAAGGACCGAATGCTCAGGAAATAGCCTCTCCCCTTGCGGGAGAGGGAGGCGGCGCACGAGAGCGTAGCGATCGTCCTTGCGCCGGCGGGTGAGGGGTGAAACTCGCTCTTGCCGGGTAAGCACCGGCCACATCCCGTCTGCGTCCCCGTACCCCTCATCCGTCCGCTTCGCGGCCACCTTCTCCCGCAAGGGGAGAAGGAAGCTCACTTCCCGCCCGTCTCATTCCCCCCTAAACCTCGCCCCATGCCGAAGCTGACCTCTTCCATCGATCCGCAGTCGCCGAGCTTCAAGGCGCTGCACGCCCACAACACCGCCCTGAACGCCGAGCTGCGCGAGCGGGTCGCCAAGGCGGGCAGGGGAGGCTCCGACGCCAGCCGCGACCGCCACGTCTCGCGCGGCAAGCTTCTGCCACGCGACCGGGTCGAACGCCTGCTGGACCCCGGCTCGCCCTTCCTGGAGGTGGGCCAGCTCGCCGCCAACGGCATGTATGGCGACGAGGCGCCCGGCGCGGGCATGATCTGCGGTGTCGGTCGCGTCTCGGGCCGCGAGGTCATGATCGTCGCCAACGATCCGACGGTGAAGGGCGGCGCATACTTCCCGATGACGGTGAAGAAGCACCTGCGGGCCCAGGAGATCGCCGAACAGAACAACCTGCCGTGCGTCTATCTGGTCGATTCCGGCGGGGCCAACCTGCCGCACCAGGCCGAGGTCTTCCCCGACCGCGACCATTTCGGCCGCATCTTCTTCAACCAGGCGAACATGTCGGCGAAGGGCATTCCCCAGATCGCCTGCGTCATGGGGTCCTGCACCGCCGGGGGCGCCTATGTCCCGGCCATGTCGGACGAGACGGTCATCGTCCGCAACCAGGGCACCATCTTCCTGGCCGGTCCGCCCCTGGTGAAGGCCGCCACCGGCGAGGTCATCTCGGCCGAGGAACTGGGCGGTGCCGAGACCCATGGCAGGAAGTCCGGCGTCGTCGACTATGTCGCGGAGAACGACGAGCACGCCCTGGAGATCGTTCGCGACATCGTGGGGCACCTGAACAGCGTCAAACGCGTCGACATGGACATCCGCGAGCCGAAGGCGCCGGCGCTGGACCCGGCCGAGCTCTACGGCCTGATCCCCGACGACGTCCGCGCCCCCTATGACGTGCGCGAGGTCATCGCCCGCGTGGTCGACGGCTCGGAGTTCGAGGAGTTCAAGCCGCTGTACGGCACGACCCTGGTCTGCGGCTTCGCCCGCATCTGGGGCTATCCGGTCGCCATCCTGGCCAACAACGGGGTGCTGTTCAGTGAGAGCGCGCTGAAGGGCGCCCACTTCATCGAACTGGCTTGCAAGCGGAAGATCCCGCTGGTCTTCCTGCAGAACATCTCCGGCTTCATGGTCGGCGGAAAATACGAGGCCGGCGGCATCGCCAAGGACGGCGCCAAACTGGTCACTGCCGTCGCCAGCGCCTCGGTGCCGAAATTCACCATACTGATCGGCGGCAGCTTCGGCGCCGGCAACTACGGCATGTGCGGCCGCGCCTACAGCCCGCGCTTCCTCTTCACCTGGCCGAACAGCCGCATCTCCGTCATGGGCGGCGAACAGGCGGCCAGCGTCCTCGCCACTGTCCATCGCGACGCCGACAGCTGGACCCCGGACCAGGCCGAGGCCTTCAAGGCGCCCGTCCGCCAGAAGTACGAGGACGAGGGCAATCCCTACTACGCCACCGCCCGCCTGTGGGACGACGGCGTCATCGACCCGACCCAGACCCGCGACGTGCTGGGTCTCGCCATCTCGGCCTCGCTGAACGCGCCCATACCCGACACGACGTTTGGCGTGTTCAGGATGTGACGCCGTCTATGCGCAAACTTGTCCTGGCCATGCTGATCATTGGGTCTTTCGCCGGTTGCGCTGCCGATCCAAAGGTCATGCCGGAGCCGTTCCAAGGCGTTTGGGCGGAAAGCTCGGGCACCTGCCTGAACGAGGCCGGGAGGTTGGTCGTGACGTCAAACTCAGTCGCGCATCCGAACGCTCAGGGTGAGGTGTTGGAAATTGCTTTCGAACCACCCCCTCCAGTGTGGCGTTTGGCTGCTGATATTCGTTGGGCGATGAGCGAGAACAAGCCTCAAGGGTCGGCGGACAATCCGACGACGATGCTTTTATCTCCAGACTTGCAGGCGCTGACCTTCACTTCGGACTTCGACGCCAGAGTCTATGTCCGATGCCAGGAACCTATTGAATGACCGACAAGCCCACTGAATCCGACCTGAACGCGCTGGACATCACCGACGCCGAGGCCGCCGAGATCAACGCCATCGTCAATCCGCTGGTGCCCGACGCGGCGCCGGACGCGAACGACGATCTGGTCCAGATCGACTCGACCACCGACGGCGTGGTCTTCGTGACCATCAACCGGCCGCAGAAGAAGAACGCTTTCGACGCCGCGACCATCGCCGCCTTGTTCGAGGCGTTCGAGACCCTGCACGGCGCCGACCATGTGCGGGTCGTCTTCATCCGTGGGGCGGGCGGCACCTTCAGCGCGGGCGGCGATCTGAACTGGATGAAGTCGGCGATCGACTGGTCCGAGGGCGACAACCGCGACGACGCCATGGGGCTGGCGAAGATGCTGAAGGCCCTGCACGACATTCCGGCCCTGACGGTCGCCCTGGTCGAGGGTTCGGCCATGGGCGGCGGCGCCGGCATCGTCTGCGCCTGCGACATGGCCGTGGCGGTCGAGGGGACGCGGTTCGCCTTCTCCGAGGTCAAGCTGGGCCTTATCCCCGCGACCATCGCCCCCTATGTGATCGAGGCCGTGGGGCCGCGCCGCGCGCGCCAGCTGTTCCTGACGGCCAACATCTTCGACGCCGACTACGCCGCCCACGCCGGGATCATCGACATGGTCCTGCCCGAGGGCACGATCGACGAGTTCGTCTCCATGCTGACCGACAGCCTGAGCCAGAACGCACCGGGCGCCATGGGCGAGGCCAAGCGTCTGGTCCGCGAGATGGCGGGCCGGACGATCGACCACGGCCTGATGGAAGAGACCGCCAAACGCATCGCCCGCGCCCGCGTCTCCGAAGAAGGGCAGGAGGGCGTCCGCGCCTTCCTTGAAAAGCGCCCGGCCCGCTGGGCGGAATAGGACGATCAACGCGTCTCCTCCCTGTCGCGCAGCGATGGGGAGGTGGCAGCGAGCTCTTCGCGAGCTGACGGAGGGGGCGACTCGGTCTCGACGGGCGAGCACCACAAGCTCTCACCTCACGCACCGTCTCGCCCCCTCCGTCACGGCGCTGAAGGAGCGCCGCGCCACCTCCCCATCCTTCGGACGGGGAGGAGACAATCGGTGCGTGCCGCACTAAACCAACCCCATGTTCAAATCCGTCCTGGTCGCCAATCGTGGCGAGATCGCCTGCCGCGTCTTCCGCACCGCCAAGCGGATGGGGATCCGCACCATCGCCGTCTATTCCGAGGCCGACGCCGAGGCCCTGCATGTGCGAGAGGCGGACGAGGCGATCCTGATCGGCCCGGCCCCGGCGCGTGAGAGCTATCTGGTCGCTGAGAAAGTCCTGGCCGCCGCCAAACAGGCGGGCGCCGAGGCCATCCACCCGGGCTACGGCTTCCTGTCCGAAAACGCAGAGTTCGCCGAGGCCGTGGTCGCCGCCGGCATGATCTGGATCGGCGCGCCGCCGGCCTCGATCCGCGCCATGGGGCTGAAGGACGCGGCGAAAAAGCTGATGGTCGAGGCGGGCGTGCCCGTCACCCCCGGCTACATGGGCGAGGACCAGTCGCCGGAGCGCCTGAAGTCCGAGGCCGACGCCATCGGCTATCCGGTCCTGATCAAGGCGGTGGCGGGCGGCGGCGGCAAGGGAATGCGTCGTGTCGATGCGGCCGATGCCTTCCTCGACGCGCTCGCTTCGTGTCAGCGCGAGGCGGCCTCCAGCTTCGGCGACGATCGGGTCCTGATCGAGAAATACATCCTGTCGCCGCGCCACATCGAGGTTCAGGTGTTCGGCGACAGCCACGGCGAAGTCGTGCATCTGTACGAACGCGACTGCTCCCTCCAGCGCCGCCACCAGAAGGTGATCGAGGAGGCCCCGGCCCCCGGCATGGACGCCGCGACGCGCGAGGCCGTCACCTCGGCGGCCGTGAAGGCGGCCAAGGCCGTGAACTACGTCGGCGCCGGCACCATCGAGTTCATCGCCGACGCTTCGGAAGGGCTGAAGGCCGACCGCATCTGGTTCATGGAGATGAACACCCGGCTGCAGGTCGAACACCCGGTTACCGAGAGCATCACCGGCGTCGATCTGGTCGAATGGCAGTTCCGCGCGGCGGCCGGAGAGCCCGTGCCGCTGAAACAGGCCGACATCCCCATGAACGGCTGGGCCATGGAGGCCCGTCTGTATGCGGAGGATCCGTCGAACGGCTTCCTGCCGTCGATCGGCAAGCTCGAGCATTTCGTCCTGCCGGACGACATCCGCATCGACACCGGGGTGTTCGAGGGCGGCGAAGTCAGCCAGTTCTACGATCCGATGATCGCCAAGCTCATCGTGCATGAGGAGACGCGTGAGCAGGCAGCCGAAGCCCTCGCCGACGCCTGCGCGGAGGTCGAGGTCTGGCCGGTGAGGACCAATGCCGGATTCATGAACCGACTACTGCGGCATCAGCGCTTCCTGACCGGCGAGGTAGACACGGGTCTGATCGCGACCGAGGCCGACACGCTGATGCTCGCGCCCGATGACGTTCGCGAAGCCGCCGCCGTCGCGCTGCTGGCCGAAGAGCGGATGTACGAAAATCAACAGGTCACGCGCGAACCGTTCACGCCTTGGGACGGTGAGAAGGGCGTCGGTGGGTTTCGCCTCAACGGACGCCGTCGTTCCGTCATTCACGCGACGGTCGGCGGCGAGCGTGTCGCGCGGAACGCCTTGTCCGCCATGTCGGGAGACTGGTCCTGGCTGGTTGGAGAAGGGGACGACGCGCTCAAGGTGCAGGTCAGCTATCACCCCAACGAGTTGGTCATCGGTGAGCGCCACTTCGCCTACGCCGCTGTGGGTGATGACACCGTGATCTTTGATCGTGGGGACGCGCTTTCCGTCGCTCCAGCCAAGGCCGCACAAGGTGGGGCAGGTCCGGCCTCCGACGGCGCACTCCGCGCGCCCATGCCCGGCAAGATCGTCGCCACGCCCGCCAAGGCCGGGGACGTGGTGACCAAGGGCCAGCCGATCATCGTGCTGGAGGCCATGAAGATGGAGCACGCCCTGACCGCGCCCTTCGACGGCGTGGTCGGTGAGATCGGCTATGCGGTCGGGGATCAGGTCGGGGCCGACGCCGTGCTGGCGAAGGTCGAGGCGAACGCCTAACTCCCGCCCATGCCCCTGCACATGATCAAGCTCTGCGTCGGCGTGTCCGACGTGGAGTGGCTCGAGACCCGCGCCGCGACCGGCGCCCCCCTGATCGTCCACACCCGGATGACGCCCAAGCGCGCGACCGAGATCGAGGACGGCGGCTCCCTCTACTGGGTCATCAAGGGCGTGGTCCTGTGCCGCCAACCGATCCTGGACATCACGACGAAAGGGGAGGGCCAGACCGCCCGCTGCGAGATCACCCTGGCCCCCGAGGTCATCCGCACCGCGCCCCTGGCCCGCCGTCCCTTCCAGGGCTGGCGCTATTTCGAGCCCAAGGACGCGCCGGTCGACCTCAGCCGGATCGACGCCGGCGACGTGCCGGAGGATCTGGCCAAGGAACTCCGCGAACTCGGCGTCTGGTAGGGTTTGGTGAGTAGGGCTTAGGTCTTAGGGATTAGGCGCGTCGTGCTCGCCATCAGGATATTCGGGGTTCGCGGCGAGCACCCGGTGTGAGAAGAGAGCCGCCCTTCCGCCTGCCCCCAAGCCCTACTCCCTAAGCCCTAAGACCTGCTCACTCCCATGCTGTCTCCCGCCACCCGTTCCGCCACCAAGGAACTCCTGACCTTGGCCTGGCCAGTGGTGCTGGCGCGCATCGGCATCATGACCATGGGGCTGACCGACGCCATCGTCGTCGGCAACTACGCCTCGCGCGAACTGGCCTTCCATTCGCTGGCCTGGGCGCCGCATTCGATCATCGTGGTGACGGCCGTGGGCCTGCTGTTCGGCGTCCAGGTCATGACCGCCCGGATGCTGGGCGAGGGGCGGCGCGCGGAGGTCGGCGCGGTCCTACGGCGCGGCCTCGTCTATGCGCTGCAGATCGGCATTGCCGCCTGTATCGCCCTGATCGTCACCGGCCCCTGGCTGCTGAAGCAGATGCACCTCGACACCGGCTTGGCCGAGGGCGCCGGGCCGGCCCTGATCGTTCTGGCCCTGTCCATGCCCGCCTATCTGGTCTCGGTCGCGGGCCAGTTCTTCCTCGAGGCGCTGGGCAAGCCCAAGCCCGGCATGGTCGCCATGTGGGTGGCCAATGCGGTGAACCTGGCGCTGAACCTGTTGCTGGTGCCCGACATCCTCGGCCTCGGTCTCGGTCTGCACGGCGCCACCGCCTCCTGCTGGGCCACCTTCTCGGCGCGCGCGGCCCTGGCCATCTTCCTCGTGATCTACATCGTCCGTCTGCCCGAGGCGCGGGCGCTGGGGATCTTCACCAAGCCGACGCCCGATCCCAAGGCCGCCGCCGAGCAGCGCAAGATCGGCTACGGCGGGGGCTCGTCCTATTTCATCGAGGTCGGGGCCTTCGCCGCCATGACCTTCATCGCCGGCCAGCTCGGCGCCAACGAGACCGCCGCCTGGGCGGTGGTGCTGAACATCTCGGCCATCGTCTTCATGGTGCCCATGGGCCTGTCGTCGGCAACGGCGGTTCTGGTCGGGCGAGCCTACGGCAGGGGCGAGAGCGAGGCCGTGCTGCGCGCCGGGCTTGTGGGCATCGGCGTGGTCACGGCCCTGACCCTGATCGTCGCCATTGTGGTCTGGCCCAGCGCCCACCTGCTGGTCAGCGCCTACAACCGCGACCCGGCGCTTCTGGCCATCGCGGCGCCCGCCGTGGTGCTGGCCACCCTGTTCTTCGTCGCCGACGGCATTCAGGTCGTGGCGGCCCAGGCCAATCGTGCGGCCGGCGACGTCTGGTGGCCGACCGTCATGCATTTCGTCGCCTATGGCGGGATCATGATGCCGCTGGGCTGGGTGCTGGCGCACCAGATCGGCGTCGACGGCCTGGTGTGGGCCGTGATCATCGCCAGCCTGGTCTCCTCGACCCTGCTGACCGGCCGGTTCGTGCGGATCGCGCGTCGGGCGCGTGCTACGGCCGCTGCGTGAAGCAGACCCGATTGCCGTCCGGATCATCGACGCAGAACTCCCGCGTGCCCCAGGTCTGATCCGTCGGTCCCTGGTGGATCGGCGAGTCCGGTTTGGCCGAGGTATCCAGCCCCCGTGCCTTGAATCGCACGAACAAGGCATCGACTTCATCGGTCAGGACGGTGACCGATCCTCCATAGGCGCCGTCGCCGGAATGGCTGGACAGGTGCAACTCCGCCTCGTCGCGCATCAGGATCGAGAAGGCCGGATCGGCCGGTTCCGGCCAGACGCCGACGAGCTCGAAGTCCAGCACCTCGGTATAGAAGGCGATCGAGCGCAGGATCGCGCTGGATTTGACGACGGGGATGATGGGCACGGGCGATCTCCCTCGCGAGCGGCGGGGTGACGCCGCGCCGTCGCCACTCTATATCCCACGGCTTCCTCCAACGACCGGAAACCCATGGCCCGCATCCTGATCACCTCGGCGCTGCCGTACATCAACGGCATCAAGCATCTGGGGAATCTCGCGGGCTCCATGCTGCCCGCCGATGTGTACGCCCGCTTCAAGCGCGCCCAGGGCCATGAGACCCTCTACATCTGCGCCACCGACGAGCACGGAACCCCCGCCGAGCTCGCCGCCGCCGCCGCCGGTCAGGACGTCCAGACCTATTGCGACGAGCAGCACGAGATCCAGAAGCGGGCAGGGGAGGCGTTCGGCCTCAGCTACGACTGGTTCGGCCGCTCCTCGAACGCGCCCAACCGTCGCCTGACCCAGCATTTCGCCAAGGTGCTGGAGGACAACGGCCTGATCGAGGAACGCGTCGACCGGATGATCTATTCGATCGACGACCAGCGCTTCCTGCCCGACCGCTATGTCGAGGGAACCTGCCCCCACTGCGGCCACGTCGGCGCGCGCGGCGACCAGTGCGACAACTGCGGCCGTCTGCTGGACCCGACCGACCTGATCGCTCCCTATTCGTCGGTCTCGGGTTCGACCAACCTCGAGGTCCGCGACACCCGCCACCTCTATCTGCTGCAGACCAAGATCGAGGGCCGCATCCGCGAGTGGATCGAGTCGAAGTCGGACTGGCAGACGCTGGCCCGCTCCATCGCGCTGAAACATCTCGATGAAGGCCTGATCGACCGGGGCATCACCCGCGACCTGAAGTGGGGCGTGCCGGTGGTCGGTCCGGACGGCGGCCCGCGGGCGGGCATGGAGGGCAAGGTCTTTTACGTCTGGTTCGACGCCCCCATCGAATACATCGGCGCGACCGAGGAATGGGCCGAGGCCAACGGCACGACCTGGCGCGACTGGTGGCGTCTGGACGAGGGCGCGGACGACGTCCGCTACGTCCAGTTCATGGGCAAGGACAACGTCGCCTTCCACACGGTCAGCTTCCCCGCGACCATTCTGGGCTCCGGCGAGCCGTGGAAGACGGTCGACACGCTGAAGGCCTTCAACTGGTTGAACTGGTACGGCGGGAAGTTCTCGACGTCCCAGAAGCGCGGCGTCTTCATGGATCAGGCGCTGGAGCTGCTGCCCGCCGACTACTGGCGCTGGCGCCTGACGGCCTATGGGCCGGAACATTCCGACTCGGCCTTCACCTGGGAGGATTTCCAGGCCTCGACCAACAAGGACCTGGCCGACGTCCTGGGCAATTTCGTCAACCGCATCGTCAAATTCGCCGAGTCGAAGTTCGACGGCGTTGTGCCCGAGGGCGGCGAACCCGGCCCGCTGGAAGAGAAGCTGGAGGCGGATGTCCGCGCGGGGCTGGCCGAGGCGACCGAAGCCTTCGAGGCGATGGAGTTCAGGAAGGCCTGTCAGGCCCTGCGCGCCGTCTGGGTGCTGGGCAACGAGTACCTTCAGGAAGCCGCGCCCTGGACCGCCTTCAAGACGGATGTCGAACGCTCCGCCGTGGGCGTGCGCACCGGCCTGAACCTCGTCGCCCTGTTCGCCCGCATCGCCGCCCCGGTCATGCCCTTCTCGGCCGAGAAGATCGCCGCGACCGTCGGCGAGACGGACCTGAGCTGGCCCGCCGCCGATGAAGCGATCCTCGACCGCCTGCCGCGCGGCCAGACCGTCGCCGCCGCCGAGGTCCTGTTCAAGAAGATCGAGGACGTTCAGGTCGCCGAGTGGTCGGAGCGGTTCGGAGGGGCGCAGTGACGCCGGCGCTGGCGGGCCATTCGCCGGCGACCCTTTCCGCCGTTCGGGCCCGGCTGGCCACGACCGGCAGGGCCCAGCTGCACGACCTCCTGACCCCCGCCTACGCGGACCATCTGCGGACCGAGGCCGGGGGCGCCGACTACAATGTCGTCACGCGCCGCTCGACCGGCCACGTCGACTTCCCCGCCGCCTGGCTGCACTCGCTGGAACCGCAGCAGCGTCAGACGCTGGGCGAAGCCATCCAGGCCTCTGCCACCGATCAGTTCCAGTACCTGTTCGACAACCACCCAATCTACGACATGGCCGAGGCCGGAACCGCCGCGCCGGTCTGGGCCGATCTGGTCGCCTTCCTGAACGGCGAGGCCTTCCTGCGCCTGATGCGTGAAGCGACGGGCGAGCCCCGTCTGGCCATGGCCGACGCCCAGGTGACCCGCTTCCGCAAGGGTCACTTCCTGACCGAGCACGACGATACGGCGGAAGGGAAGAACCGCTTCTACGCCTATGTGCTGGGCCTGACGCCCGGCTGGCGCATCGACTGGGGCGGCCTCCTGGCCTTCCACGACGCCGAGGGCAATGTCGCCGAGGCCTTCACGCCGCGCTTCAACACCCTGAACCTCCTGAAGGTGCCCGCGCCCCATTCGGTGACCCAGGTCGCCCTGTCCGCCGGCGCCGACCGGGTGTCGGTCACCGGCTGGCTGCGCGGCGTCTGATTATTCGAACAGGCTTTCCGGCGCGCCGTATTCGCCCGGCCAGCCCGCATAGGTCACGTCCGTCGGTCCCACGACCCAGTCCACCAGCCGCCAGCTCGATCCGGTCCGCCGCAGCAGGGCATAGGTGGACGGCCCGTCGAACATCCCTTCCTCCAGCGCCTCGGCATAAGGCGTGCGCGAGAAGTCGATGGGGCGGCCGTTCGGCTGCTGGATTCGCCCGGCGTAGAAGGCCCAGTCGCCCTGGACCTGAAGCGTATCGACCACGAACTGCACCGGCTGGCCGATGTGGTCCTCGATAGCCGGGCGGATCGCATCCAGCAGGACGCGCCGCTGCGGATCCCCGGTCGGTACGGCGCGAACCGCGCCTTGGCTCATGGCGACGGGCAGGGGTTCGGCGGCCGGCGCCATGGGGCCGGCCAGCAGCAGGGACATCAGAAGGACGCTCATCGACAGGCTCCGTGAAGGGGCCCTGACGACTACTCCGCCTTGGCCGGTTCCGGAGAGGCTACGGCCGGAGCCGGCGCGGTGGAAGTCACCGGCGGCGGCGCATCGGACGACGTCAGGGGCGCGCCGCGACCGGGCAGGTGGCTGTCCTCGCTGCGGACGCCCTTCATGAACTTGTCCACCTCTTCGTCCGAGATCTCGAGGAAGCCGGGGGCCGAGGCGTTGAATTGTTCCAGATTGCCGGTCCGCACCACGACCGAGCGCGCGCCGTCCCAGATCATGTGAACGGCGACGTACAGGACGATGACCAGACCGACGTAGCCGATCCAGCGGTACTTGTTCAGCAGCTTGGCGATGAAGGTGGCGGCCAGACCCATCAGGGCGATCGACAGCACCAGGCCGAAGACCATGATCCACGGATGCTCGTGCGCCGCGCCGGCCACGGCCAGCACATTGTCCAGCGACATGGTCACGTCGGCGATCATGATCTGCAGCAGGGCGGCGCCGAAGGTCTTGCGCTTCAGGCCCAGCTCTTCCGGCGTCGGTCCCTTGCCGTGCTCGATGGCCATGGCCAATTCCAGCTCGTGCTGGGCCTCGGCCTGATCGTGCGTCGCCTGTTCGCGCAGCTCGCGCCACATCTTCCAGCAGACCCACAGCAGCAGAACTCCGCCCGCCAGCAACAGGCCCACGATGGCCAGCAGCTGCACCGTGATCAGGGCGAACAGGATCCGCAGCACCACGGCCGCGGCCAGACCGACCAAAATCGCCTTGCGGCGTTGTTCGACCGGCAGGGCGGCGGCGGCTAGGCCCACGGCCACGGCGTTGTCGCCTGCCAGGACCAGGTCGATGGCCAGGACCTGCCCGAGGGCGGTCAACTGGCTGGCGAGTTCGGGAGAGCTGAAGAATTCCATGATCGGTCTCTAGCGTCAGCATGACGCTGCGCCAAGACGCCGCATCAGTCCCTTTGCTTGCGCGACGCCTCATACAGAGCGATGGCCGCCGCGTTCGACACGTTCAGGCTCTCGAACCCGCCCGGCATGGGGATTCTCGCCAGCACGTCGCAGTGTTCGGCGACCAGTCGGCGAATCCCGTCGCCCTCCGATCCCATGACCAGAACCGTCGGCCGGTTATCGAGCGCGCTCTCCAGCGTCTCGTCCGAAGACCCGTCCAGCCCGACCGCGCGCCAGCCCAGATCGGCGAGCGTCTCGAGCGCGCGAGACAGATTCGTCACCCGCGCGCACGGCAGGCGTTCGGTCGCCCCCGCCGCCGCCTTGGCGAGCGCTCCGGCCAGAACCGGAGAGTGCCGGTCCTGCACGATGATTCCCCGCGCCCCGAAGGCGAGGGCCGAACGGAAGATGGCGCCGACATTCTGGGTGTCCGTCAGCTGGTCCAGCATGACGATGATTCCCTCGGCCGGCTCGGCGAGGTCTTCCAGAGAGACGCCCTCCAGCGGCTGAACCTTGAAGGCCAGGCCCTGATGCACGGCGCCGGCGGGCAGCATCCGCTCCAGCGCCAGCGAATCGATTACCTCGACCTTGTGCTTGTTCGGAATGCCGTCGCGTTCCAGCTCGGCGGCGCGATCGGCGGTCGCCAGCAGCCGGCCGGTGCCCTTGCGCGCCGGGTTCTCTAGCGCCGCCATCACCGGGTGGCGACCCCACAGGAAGTCGTTGGCATCCGCCTTGCCACGCCCGCCGCCACTGGATCTGGGGGCGTTGGCGCTGAAGCCCTTGCTGGGCGGATTGGGGTTCCAGCCTCCCCGGTCGGGACCGTCCTTCGACCCATCGAAGGCCCCGGATTTGCGCCCCCGATCACCGGTTTTTCCGGGCGCAAATTTGCCCTGTTTCCGGTCGTTGCGTTCTGGATTTCTCGACACTATAAGACGCCCTCCGATTTGGAGCCCTAGGGCTTTCGGGTCTGGCGCACCCTCTATCTCAGGCGTGTCAGAGACCGAAAGCCTTTGTGTCCGATTGGTTCGAAAACGCGCTGGGGGAATGTCCCGAGCGGCAAAGGGGGGGGACTGTAAATCCCCTGCGTAAGCTTCGAAGGTTCGAGTCCTTCTTCCCCCACCACGCGCTTTCGAAACGACGGATCGGACCCCACATCGGGTCGGCGGTCGAGGGTCCGGTTTCCTCACGGAAGCCGGGGACCTGAGGCCGTCTCCGTGCGGGTATAGTACAATGGTAGTACAGCAGCCTTCCAAGCTGAATATGTCGGTTCGATTCCGTCTACCCGCTCCAGGTTTTTGACAGCACACAGCGCCCCTCAACCCGGGCCATCAGGAGTTTGGCCATGGCCAAGGAAAAGTTCGAACGCACCAAGCCGCACTGCAACATCGGCACGATCGGTCACGTTGACCACGGCAAGACGACGCTGACGGCGGCGATCACGATGACGCTGGCGAAGGCCGGCGGCGCCAAGGCGATGAACTACGCCGACATCGACGCCGCGCCGGAAGAAAAGGCCCGCGGCATCACGATCAACACGGCGCACGTCGAGTATGAGACGGCCAACCGTCACTACGCGCACGTCGACTGCCCCGGCCACGCCGACTATGTGAAGAACATGATCACCGGCGCCGCCCAGATGGACGGCGCGATCCTGGTGGTGTCGGCCGCCGACGGCCCGATGCCGCAGACCCGCGAGCACATCCTGCTGGCCCGTCAGGTCGGCGTGCCGGCCCTGGTGGTCTTCATGAACAAGGTCGACCTGGTCGACGACAAGGAGCTGCTGGAGCTCGTCGAGATGGAAGTGCGCGAGCTGCTTTCGTCCTACCAGTTCCCGGGCGACGACATTCCGATCACCATGGGCTCGGCCAAGGCCGCGACCGACGGCGTGAACCCGGAAATCGGCGAACAGCAGGTTCTGGCCCTGATGCAGACCGTCGACGACTACATCCCGCAGCCGGAACGTCCGGTCGACATGCCGTTCCTGATGCCGGTGGAAGACGTCTTCTCGATCTCGGGCCGCGGCACCGTGGTCACCGGTCGCGTCGAGCGCGGTATCGTCAAGGTCGGTGAGGAAGTCGAGATCGTCGGCATCCGTCCGGTCCAGAAGACGACCTGCACGGGCGTCGAAATGTTCCGCAAGCTGCTGGATCAAGGTCAAGCCGGTGACAACGTCGGCGTCCTGCTGCGCGGCACCAAGCGTGAAGACGTCGAGCGCGGTCAGGTTCTGTGCAAGCCGGGTTCGATCACCCCGCACACCAAGTTCCTGGCCGAAGCCTACATCCTGACCAAGGAAGAGGGCGGCCGTCACACGCCGTTCTTCACCAACTACCGCCCGCAGTTCTACTTCCGCACGACCGACGTGACGGGCATCGTGCAGCTGAAGGAAGGCGTCGAGATGATCATGCCGGGCGACAACGCCGAGCTGAACGTCGAACTGATCACGCCGATCGCCATGGAAGAGAAGCTCCGCTTCGCCATCCGTGAAGGCGGCCGCACCGTCGGCGCCGGCGTCGTCGCCAAGATCGTCGAGTAAAAGAAGACCGATCTTCGGATCGATCTGAAAAGGCCCGCTGGAGCGATCCGGGGGGCCTTTTTCTTTGTCCTTCTCCCCTTGCGGGAGAAGGTGGCCGAGCCGCAGGCGAGGTCGGATGAGGGGTGACCGCAGATCTCACCGATGAGCGTCTGCTCAGCCGATCTCGCCTGCATCCTCGTACCCCTCATCCGTCGGGCTTCGCCCGCCACCTTCTCCCGCAAGGGGAGAAGGGAAGCCCGGTAATTGGCAAAGCATCCCCCGATTTCCCTCGCGATTTCAAAGCCCCGATCTTTTAAGACCCGAAATACCTAACGTCCCCCGAAACCCCCTCACACTGTCTCCTTTCATCGGGAGACGAACATGATCGAGGAACCCCATGGACGGCATTCGCCGCCGGACGATGTCTGGACCCGCGTGCGGAAGGACTATCTGGCCGGCTGGTCGGCGCGGGATTGCTGTCGGCGGTACGGGGTGGGCTTGAGCGCGCTTCGCGCGCGGGCGGCGCGGGACGGGTGGCGGCGCTCCGATCGACCCTGGTCTCCGCCGGACCGGCTGGACCCGTGGGACGAGGGCGCGGATCTGGAGCTGCGCGTCGGCGGCGACCTCGACAAGGTCGAGTTCGTCGAGCTCGGCTATATCGCCCATCGGCGGATGATGCGGGCGGTCATGCGGGGCGATGCCGCCGAGGCCCTGCGCTGGCGGCGCGTCGAACTGACCATGGCCGAGGTCGACGCCGAGCTCGAGAGCGACATGGAACGCTTCGAGGCCATCCGCTGGCGGCTGAAGGACGATCGGGCCGACGACGCGACGGACCCGAACGCTTCGGACTCTTCGGACGCTTCGGACGGTGTTTTGGAGTCCGGCCCCGCGCGATCCGGCGGCGATTATCTGTTCGGCTTGCCCGTCGCCGGATCGGTCGCGGTCTCGCCGGAGTTGGACGAACCCTTCGATCCCGACGGCTCGGTGGCGGGGCGCGGCGGCTGACCGTCGCCGGCGGGACGCTGGTTCTCGTTCTCGGTCTGGCGCGGGGCGCGGGCGGGATCGGTCATGGTCAAGCTCCTGTAGGGAGCCGAACGCTCCAGCCCGATCCCGGCTCCCGACCAAGGTTTCGTTCACCATGCGGCTACACCGTCCCGAAACGGGCGCGGGCGTAGAGGAGCCTGCGAGAACGCGCCGCCTCACGGCGTGGGTCGGAGAGACGGGAATGGCTGCAGAGTTGCAGATCGAGGTCGTGAAGGCGGACCAGCTGACGGTCGCCGACCGGGTCCTGTGGCGGGCCATGGTCGAGGCCAACCCCGATCTGGCCAGCCCCTATTTCCGCTGGGAGTTCACCGAGATCGCCGCGAGGATCAGCCCGGACGCGGCCGTGGCGATCCTGAGCCAGGGCGGCAAGACCATCGGCTATTTCCCGCACCAGCGACGCGGATCGGCGATCCAGCCTCTGGGCGCCCCGATGAACGACTATCACGGCGTCATCGCCATGCCGGGCGAGGCGCCGTCGCTGGCGACCGTGGCCCAGCTGCTGAACGCGCCGCGCCTGAACGTCTCGGCCTGGGTCGGGCCGTCGGGCGTCGGGGAGCTGCGCGAGACCCTGATGACCGTCACGCCGGAGGAGGGCTACGACGCCTGGTACGCCGAGCGCCGCACCACCTGGGGCAAATACTTCAAGGACAAGGAACGCGCCCGTCGCAGCCTGGAGACCGAGCTGGGTCCGATCCGGGTCGAGCGCGGCATCCGCGACCCCGAACTGCTCGACGTCCTGATCCAGCTGAAGCGCGACCAGTACGCCCGCACCAACCGCCACGACATCTTCGCCTGCGGCTGGACCCGCGATCTGCTGCACGCCCTGATGGCTTCGGAGCACGAGGATTTCGGCGCGTCGATGGCGGCGCTGTGGGCCGGGGACAGGCTGACGGCCATCGAATATTCGCTGCACGCTGGCGACCGCTACCATTTCTGGTTCCCGGCCTATGTGCCCGAGCTGGCGCGCTGTTCCCCCGGCATCCTGCTGACCATGGACACCATGCGTCTGGGCTGCGCGGCCGGTTTCCGGGTCTTCGACTTCGGCTTCGGCGGCGAGGGCTACAAGAAGTATTTCTGCAATGCGACGCAGAGCGTGCGCGAGGCCGTGATCCTGCGTCCCGGCGTCGGGGCCATGCTGTCGGACGCGGCCGTGGGCCTGCTGAACAGCGCAGGGAACGGCAAGGGCGAGCGAATCCGCACCAGCGTGCGCCGTCGCTGGGCCGCCATCGAGGCCTGCGAGGTCACCCCCGCCAACCGCCTGATGGGCGCGGTCGCCGCCGCCGGCGCGGCCATGAAGAAGGTGAGCGGCGCGCGTCACGCCGCCTGATCGAGATGAGCATGATCCAGAACACGACGACTTCGGGCCTCGGCCGCCGCACCCGCTATCCCGGCCCGATCGATCAGGCGAAGAAGCACCCCCACGGTCTGGTGGCCCAGGGCTTCGCCACCGACGAAGCCCTGGCCGAGATCCTGCACCGCTATCCGGCGGAGCTGTTCGACATCAACCTCTACGACTACGACGACGAGGGTCAGGTCAGCCTTCGCACTGGCGCGCGCGGCGGACTGACGGGCGACCAGCTTCTGGCCGCGATCCAGGCCGGACGGCTGTGGGTCAACCTGCGTCAGGCCGAGAAGGGCTGTCCGGCCCTGTGGAACGCCGCCATGGGCGAGTTCGCCAAGATCCAGGCGACCTATCCCGGCATGCGGGCCGTGACCAACGCCGGCCAGCTGATCATCTCCTCGCCGGTCGCCAAGGTGCCCTATCATTTCGACGCCGCCGGGGTGGTGCTGTTCCACCTCAGGGGTCGCAAGCGTCTCTTTATATATCCGGGCGACGAGGCCCATCTGCCCGAGGCGGCGATGGAGCGGGTCGTGGCGCGCCAGACGACCGAGGAACTGCCCTACACCCGCGCCTTCGAGGCGGACGCCCAGGTCATGGATCTGGAGCCGGGCGAGGCCCTGACCTGGCCCCTCTATGCGCCGCACCGGGTGGAGAACCTCGACAAGTTCTGCGTCTCCCTGTCGATGGACTTCCAGACCTGGCCCACGCGGTTCCGGAACGGCGCCATCTACACCAACGCCGTGATCCGCAGCCGGGGAGGGCGTCCGCGCTTCACCGACGGCATGTCGACGCCGGAGCTGGCCGCGCGCTGGGCCGCCTCCCTGGCGCTCCGTCGCGTCGGCGGTCTGAAGAGCCGGATCGAGCATTTCGAGCGCGACTTCACCCCGGAAGCGGGTGCCGAGGACGGGGCAGGGGCCCTGCGGGCCTGATCTCGCGCCTTACCGCGAATTCACAGTCCGGCTCCGATCCCCGCGCCACGGGGATCGGCCCGCCGTCAGAGGGTGAATTCGAGGTCATGACGTCGAGTTAAACTGACTTCCGTTCATCCCGGGGTCAGGTTCCTCCTCGTTCAGGAGAGGAAACCCAGACATGAAAGCCTTCGCCACCGCCGCCGCATCCGTCGCCCTCATGGCCGCCCTCGGCGCCGCCGCCCCGGCCTCGGCCAAGGCCGAGCAGGAAGTCCGCATCCGCTACGCCGCCGCCCGCGTGGTCGTGATCGTCGAGAACCGTTCGGACATCGCCGTTGAAGTCGAATCCGGCACGTCGGGCCTGCCGCGCCCGACCGTTTCGCGCACCGGCAACGAGGTCCGTATCAACGGCGAACTGGGCCGGAACGCCTTCCGCCGCTGCCAGAGCGGCCCCGCCAACGCCCGCCAGCCGGGGGAGGGCGCCTCCGTCGAAGTCCGCGGCCACGGCCGGATCAACGTCTCCGACGCGCCGCTGATCGTCGTCCGCACTCCGCCCGCCGTCGATATCTCGACCGAGCATTCGGCCGTCTACGGCTCCATCGGTCGCGGCGCGACCTCCATCGAACTGGGCGCCGGCGGGTGCGGCGACTGGACCGTGGCCAACACCTCGGGCTCGGCCGACCTGTCCATCGGCGGCTCGGGCGGCATCCGCGCCGGGACCTCGGCCCGCCTTGAGGCCGCCATCGGCGGCTCGGGCAACATCACCGCCGGCGCGACCGGCGACCTGGACGCCTCCATCGACGGCTCGGGCACGATCATCGTCGCCAGCGCCTCGGGCGATGTCGAGGCCGCCATCGGCGGTTCGGGCGACATCCGCGTCAACGGCGGCCGCCCCCGCTCGGTCGATGCGGCCGTCGGCGGCTCGGGCGACATCACCGTCACCGGCGACGCAGGCCCGCTGGATGCCTCCATTGCCGGATCGGGCAACATCACCGTGACCGGCACGGTCGCCAGCCTGGACGCCAGCCTGGTCGGCGGCGGCGACGTCCGCGTCGGCCGCGTCCTGGGTTCCGTCTCGCAGTCCGTCATGGGCGGAGGCCGGGTGAGAATCGGCAACTGAGCCTCCTGAACTCAGTCTGCTGAAAAGAGACGGCTCGGGTGCGTGGAACCGCCCGGGCCGTCTTGCCGTCCGGGGTCGTCAAAATGGAGGATGCAATCGGCCCGGCTTCGAGTCAGAAATCGAAGCGAGAGAAATCGAACGGCGGTGTCAGAGTGGCCTCGCCGGATTGCGCCGGCCGGGATGCGACCATGATCCGAACCCTCTTCGCCACCGCCGCCGTCCTGGCGCTGACAGGCTGCGCGATGGTGGATCAGGCGGGGACGAAGCCGCCCGCCGGCCTGAACTGGTATGTGATCAGCCAGCTCAACGACTTCTATAATGACCCCGAGGACCCGACGAACCGGCCGCCGCTGTTGAGCGCGCCGCCCGAGGGAGTAGTCAGCGCCGTGGACGTCAACGGGGATGGGGCCAACGACTGGGTCGTGAAGTGGCCGGACAGCAGCCAGTTCTGCGGTACCGGCGGCTGTCGCTATACCGTCTACCTGACCCACGGCCAGAACCTGGTCCGCCTGTTCGACCGCCAGGTGTTCGACGGCCTGACCTTCTCGATGGTTGAGGGCGAGGCCCGGTTCGAGGGGCGCTTCCATCACGGGACGTGCAACGACGAGCGCGAGGAGTGCCGTCTGGCCTGGGGGCTGGACCCGGCGACGCGCACCCTGGTCCCGCGTGCATCGGCCAATGGAGACCGCTATGCGGTTACCGGTGGACAGGCGCCGATCGACCCGATCTGGGAAGGCGAGAACTGATCGCCTGGCGGGCGAGAGAAAGTCGCCCCGTCGTCCTTTGTCCGCTTGACCAAATCGGAATCAATCGGCATAAGCGCCAACTCTTGTTGGACTGGCTGTGCGGGCAACCGCAGACGCAGTTCGCAGGAACGACCTAAGTACCTGTTCTTTGCAGCTTCTTGGGACTTCACGGCCTTCGCGGGGGACTGCGTGGGCCGATCGTTTTTGCGAAGTGCGTACCTGAAGGGTCTCGACCCTTGGGCTCCGGTCTTTGAAATGGTTCACAGGACGCAGGTTCGCCTGCTTGGGAAATACGACCGATATGGATCAAAGCATCCGCATCAGGCTCAAGGCCTTTGATCACCGCGTCCTCGACTTTTCGACGCGCGAGATCGTGAACACGGCCAAGCGCACCGGCGCGACCGTTCGCGGTCCGATTCCGCTGCCGACCCTGATCGAAAAGTTCACCGTGAACCGCTCGCCGCACGTCGATAAGAAGTCGCGCGAGCAGTTTGAAATCCGCACGCACAAGCGTGTCCTCGACATCGTCGATCCGACCCCGCAGACCGTGGACGCGCTCATGAAGCTCGACCTGTCCGCCGGCGTCGACGTCGAAATCAAGATCTAAGAAACAAAGGCGGGATCCGATATGCGCACGGGCGTGATCGCCAAGAAGCTGGGCATGACCCGCGTGTTCGCCGAAGACGGCGCGCACGTTCCGGTCACTGTGCTTCAGCTCGACGACTGTCAGGTCGTCGGCCAACGCACTCAGGAGCGGGACGGCTACGTCGCCCTGCAGCTGGGCGCTGGGGCCAAGAAGGCAAAGAACACCAATAAGGCTCAACGCACGACCTTCGCGAACGCGGAAGTCGAGCCCAAGCACTACGTCACCGAGTTCCGCGTGTCCGACGACGCGCTGATCGACATCGGTGCGACCCTGTCGGCCGATCACTTCGTCGCCGGCCAGAAGGTCGACGTCCAGGCCGAGACGATCGGTAAGGGCTTCGCTGGCGCCATGAAGCGCTGGAACTTCGGCGGTCTGCGCGCCACGCACGGCGTGTCGCTGTCGCACCGCTCGCACGGCTCGACGGGTAACCGTCAGGACCCGGGCAAGACCTTCAAGGGCAAGAAGATGGCCGGTCACTACGGGACCGAGATCGTCACTACCCAGAACCTGACCGTCGTCCGCGTGGACGCCGAGCGCGGCCTGATCATGATCAAGGGCGCCGTCCCGGGTCACGAAGGTACGTGGGTCAAGGTCAAGGACGCGCACAAGAAGCCGTTCGACGGCGTGCCGTTCCCAGGTTCGTTCAAGACCAAGGGCTCCGCTGCCGCTCCGGCCGCCGCCGAGACCCCCGCTGAAGCCGCTCCGGCCGCCGAAGCCACCGAAGGCGGTGAAGCGTAATGAAACTCTCGGTCATCAAACTCGACGGCAAGGCCTCGGGCGACGTTGAACTGTCGGACGCCGTCTTCGGCATCACCGACATTCGCGGCGACCTGCTGGCCCGCTACGTCAACTGGCAGCTGGCCAAGCGCCGCGCCGGCACCCACAAGGTTCAAACCCGCAACGAGAACTCTCGTACGGGCAAGAAGATGTACAAGCAGAAGGGCACCGGCGGCGCTCGTCACGGTTCGCGTCGTGCCCCGCAGTTCGTCGGCGGTTCGCGCGCCTTCGGTCCGGTCGTCCGTGATCACGGCTTCGACCTGCCCAAGAAGGTCCGCGCCCTGGCCCTGCGTCACGCCCTGTCCTCCAAGGCGAAGTCCGGCGACCTGGTCGTCGTCGACGCCCTGACGGTCAAGGACGCCAAGACCTCGGCCCTGCGTGAGACCTTCGGCAAGCTGGGCTGGACCAAGACGCTGATCATCGCCGGCCCCGAGGTCGACGAGAATTTCGCCTTGGCCTCGCGCAACATCCCGCAGATCCACGTGCTGCCGAACGCCGGCCTGAACGTCTACGACATCCTGCGCGCCGACAAACTGGTGCTCTCGAAGGCCGCCGTGGAAGCGATCGAAGCCCGCTACGCCGACTACACGCCGTCGCGTCGCGAGCAAGCCGAGAAGGACGCCGCGTAATGGCTGCCCAACCCACCGCAAAACACTACGACACGATCCTGTCGCCGATCATCACCGAGAAGGCGACGATCCTGTCGGAGCAAAACAAGGTCGTCTTCCGCGTTGCCGGAACCTCGACCAAGGACGAGATCGCCGCTGCGGTCGAAAGCCTGTTCAAGGTCAACGTCCTGAAGGTCAACACCCTGGTCCAAAAGGGCAAGACCAAGCGCTTCCGCGGCATCCAAGGCCGTCGGGTCGACATCAAAAAAGCGATCGTGACCCTGGCCGAAGGCCAGTCGATCGACGTCACGACGGGGCTCTGAGCACATGGCTTTGAAGACCTATAATCCGACTTCGCCGGGCCGCCGCGCCCTGGTGCTGATCGACCGTTCGGAGCTGCACAAGGGCCGCCCCGAGAAGTCGCTGACCGAAGGCCTGACCAAGTCGGGCGGCCGGGGCGCTGGTGGTCGTATCGCCGTCCGCTTCCGCGGCGGCGGCGCCAAGACGCTGTACCGCAAGATCGACTTCAAGCGTCGCAAGTTCCAGACGGCGACCGTCGAGCGTCTTGAGTACGACCCGAACCGCACCGCCTTCATCGCTCTCATCACCTATGAGGACGGCGAAAAGGCCTACATCATCGCGCCGCAACGCCTGAAGGCGGGCGACACGATCGTGGCCGGCGAGAAGACCGACGTGAAGCCGGGCAACGCCATGCCGCTGCGCTCGATCCCGGTCGGCACCATCATCCACTGCGTGGAAATGAAGCCGGGCAAGGGCGCCCAGCTGGCCCGTTCGGCCGGCGCCTACGCCCAGCTGGTCGGTCGCGATCAGGGCTACGCCCAGATCCGTCTCGGCTCGGGCGAGCTGCGCATGGTCCTGGACGGCTGCATGGCCACGGTTGGCGCCGTTTCGAACGCCGACCACATGAACCAGAACCTCGGCAAGGCCGGTCGCGTTCGTCACATGGGCTGGCGTCCGCACGTTCGCGGCGTCGCCATGAACCCGATCGACCACCCGCATGGTGGTGGTGAAGGCCGGACCTCTGGTGGTCGTACCCCGGTTACGCCGTGGGGCAAGGACACCAAGGGCACCCGCACCCGCAAGAACAAGGCGACGGACAAGTTCATCATCCGTACCCGCCACGTTAAGAAGGCTCGCTAAAGATGGCTCGTTCCTCCTGGAAAGGCCCGTTCGTCGACGGGTATCTGCTCAAGAAGGCCGACGCCGTTTCGACGTCGGGCCGCAAGGACGTGATCAAGACCTGGTCGCGCCGCTCCACCATCCTGCCGCAGTTCGTGGGCCTGACGTTCGGCGTCCACAACGGTCACAAGCACGTCCCCGTGCACGTGAACGAGGACATGGTCGGCATGAAGTTCGGCGAGTTCTCGCCGACCCGTTCGTTCCCCGGCCACGCCGCGGACAAGAAAGCGAAGCGGAAGTAAGATGCCCAAGACCAACAACACCCGCCGCGTCGGTGAAACCGAAGCTCGCGCCAAGCTGACGAACGTCCGGATCAGCCCTCAGAAGCTGAACCTGGTCGCCGCCTCGATCCGTGGCCTGCCCGTGCAGCGCGCGCTGAACGAGCTGGAGTTCAGCCGCAAGCGCATCTCGGACGACGTTCGCAAGGTCCTGTACTCGGCCGTTTCCAACGCCGAGAACAACCACAACCTCGACATCGACAACCTGATCGTGTCCGAGGCCTTCGTGGGCAAGAACCTGGTGATGAAGCGTTTCGCGAGCCGTGCTCGTGGTCGCTCGTCGCGTATCCTGAAACCGTTCAGCGAGATCACCATCGTGGTCCGTGAAGCCGGCGAGGCCGCCTGATATGGGTCAGAAAATCAATCCGATCGGTTTCCGCCTCGGCGTGAACCGCACGTGGGACAGCCGTTGGTTCGCCGACGGCGCGACCTACTCGCGTCTGCTGCACCAGGACCTGAAGCTGCGTACGTGGCTCAAGGAACGCCTGAACGCCGCCGGCGTGTCGCGCATCATCATCGAGCGTCCGCACAAGAAGTGCCGCGTGACGATCTATGCCGCCCGTCCGGGCGTCGTGATCGGCAAGAAGGGCGCTGACATCGAGAAGCTGCGCAAGGACATCTCGGCCCGCACCGAAGGCGAAGTTCACCTGAACATCGTCGAGGTCCGCAAGCCGGAAACGGACTCGCAGCTGATCGCCGAGAACATCGCGCAGCAGCTGGAACGCCGTATCGCCTTCCGCCGCGCCATGAAGCGCGCGATGCAGTCGGCCATCCGTCTGGGTGCCAAGGGCATCCGGATCAACGTTTCGGGCCGTCTCGGCGGTGCTGAAATCGCCCGTATGGAATGGTACCGCGAAGGTCGCGTGCCGCTCCACACGCTGCGCGCCGACATCGACTACGGCTTCATCGAAGCCAAGACGACCTACGGCATCATCGGCGTCAAAGTCTGGGTGTTCAAAGGCGAAGTGCTCGAGCACGACCCGATGGCCCAAGACAAGCGCTGGGCTCAGGAAGCCGCTGGTCCGTCGTCCAACGAAGGCCGTGAACGTGGTGGCCCGCGCGGCGACCGTGGTCCCCGCCGTGGCCGTGAGGGCTAAGGAACATGCTGCAGCCTAAGAAAACCAAGTACCGGAAGGCCTTCAAGGGCCGTATCCACGGCGCCGCCAAGGGTGGCTTCTCGCTGAACTTCGGTTCGTACGGCCTGAAGACCCTGGAGCCGGAACGCATCACCGCGCGTCAGATCGAAGCGGCTCGCCGCGCGATCACCCGCCAGATGAAGCGTCAGGGCCGCGTCTGGATCCGCGTCTTCCCCGACCTGCCCGTCACGGGCAAGCCGGCCGAAGTCCGGATGGGTAAGGGCAAGGGCGCCGTCGACCACTGGGCGGCCCGCTGCCACCCGGGACGCATCCTGTTCGAAATCGACGGCGTTGCCGACGACGTGGCTCGCGAAGCCCTGCGTCTGGGCGCCGCCAAGCTGCCGGTCCGCACCAAGGTGGTCACCCGCCTCGACGCCGGCATCGCCCATACGGAGGCCGCCGCCTGATGACCAAGATCGCTGATCTCCGCTCGCAGACGACCGACCAGCTGGGCGACCAGCTGCTGTCGCTCAAGAAAGAGCAATTCAACCTGCGCTTCCAGGCGGCCACCGGCCAAATGGAAAAGACTCACCGCGTCGGTGAAGTCCGCAAAGACATCGCTCGCATCTCCACGCTTCTGCGTGAGAAGCGTTCGGCCTCGTAAGGAAACACCATGCCCAAACGTATCCTGGAAGGTGTGGTTGTGTCCGACAAGGGCGACAAGACTGTCGTCGTCGTCGTCCAACGCACGCTGCTGCACCCGGTCATGAAGAAGATCGTGCGCCTGTCCAAGAAGTACCACGCCCACGATGAGTCCAACGCCTTCAAGGAAGGCGATGTCGCTCGCATTCGTGAGTGCGCCCCCAAGTCCAAGCTGAAGCGCTGGGAGGTCCTGTCCAAGGACGCCCCGGCCTCGGCCTCGTAATCAGAAGGATCTGACACTATGATCCAGATGCAAACTAACCTGGAAGTGGCCGATAATTCGGGCGCCCGCCGGGTCATGTGCATCAAGGTGCTGGGCGGCGCTAAGCGTCGCTACGCCTCGGTGGGCGACACCATTGTCGCCTCGGTCAAGGAAGCCATTCCGCGCGGTCGCGTGAAGAAGGGTGAAGTGGTTCGCGCCATCGTCGTGCGCACCGCCAAGGACATCCAACGCAAGGACGGTTCGGTCATCCGCTTCGACAAGTCGGCCGCCGTCATCGTCAACAAGCAGAACGAGCCGGTCGGCACGCGGATCTTTGGCCCGGTTCCTCGCGAACTGCGCGCCAAGAACCACATGAAGATCATCTCGCTGGCCCCGGAGGTCCTGTAACCATGGCCGCCAAGATCAAGAAGGGCGACCGCGTCGTCGTCCTGACCGGCAAGGACAAGGGCCGTACCGGCGAAGTCCTGAAGGTCCTTCCGACCGAAAACCGCGTCCTGGTTCAGGGCATCAACATGGTTCAGCGCCACACGCGTCCGACCCAGGGTGACCCGCAGGGCGGCATCAAGAACAAGGAAGCCTCGCTTCACCTGTCGAACGTCGCTGTCGCCGACGCCAACGGCAAGGCGACCCGCGTCGGCTTCCGCGTCGAGGGCGACGCCAAGGTGCGCTTCGCCAAGACCACGGGAGACGTCATCTAATGGCTGACACCAAGTACACTCCGCGCCTCAAGACCGAGTACGTCGAGCGCATCAAGGGCGTGATGACCGAGAAGTTCGGCTACACGAACCCGATGCAGATGCCCAAGCTGGACAAGATCGTCCTGAACATGGGCGTCGGCGAAGCCGTCGCGGACTCCAAGAAGGTCAACGCGGCCCTCAAGGATCTGACGGCCATCGCCGGTCAGAAGGCCGTGCCGACCAAGGCCCGCAACTCCATCGCCGGCTTCAAACTGCGCGAAGGCATGGTCATCGGCGGCAAGGTCACCCTGCGCGGCGACCAGATGTATGAGTTCCTGGACCGTCTGATCACGATCGCCCTGCCGCGCGTGAAGGACTTCCGTGGCCTCAAGCCGACGTCGTTCGACGGTCGTGGCAACTACGCCATGGGTCTGAAGGAGCACATCGTGTTCCCGGAGATCAACTACGACCAGATCGACCAGATGTGGGGCATGGACATCATCGTCTGCACCACGGCCAGGACCGATGACGAAGCGCGCGCGCTTCTGACCGAGTTCAAGTTCCCGTTCGTGAAGAACTGAGCGGGAAGGGAAAAGCAAAATGGCAAAGAAAAGCGCCGTAAACCGCAACGAAGCCGTCAAGGCCCTGGTTGCGAAGTATGCCGCGAAGCGGGCCGCCCTCAAGGCGACCGCCAACGACGAGAGCCTGCCTCTGGAAGAGCGTTTCGACGCCCGCCTGAAGCTGGCCGAGCTGCCGCGTAACTCGGCCGCCGTCCGTATCCGTAACCGCTGCGAAGTGACGGGCCGTCCGCGCGCCTTCTATCGCAAGCTCAAGATGAGCCGGATCGCCCTGCGTGAACTCGGCAACCTGGGTCAGATCCCGGGCCTGACGAAGTCCAGCTGGTAAGGGGAGCGACAGACATGATGATCAACGATCCCCTGAGCGACATGATCGCTCGCATGAAGAACGCGGCGATGCGCAAGCGTTCCAAAGTGCTCACCCCGGCCTCCCGTCTGCGCCAGCGCGTCCTCGACGTGCTGCAGGACGAAGGCTACATCCGCGGCTATTCGCTGGTTCAAAACCCCGGCGAGTTCCCGCAGTTCGAGATCGAGCTCAAGTACTTCGACGGCCAGCCGGTCATCGCTGAAATCGCTCGCGTGTCCAAGCCGGGCCGCCGCGTCTATTCGGCGATCACCGATCTGAAGCCGGTCAAGAACGGCCTGGGCATCTCGATCCTTTCGACTTCGAAGGGCGTCATGTCCGACGCCGCTGCTCGCGACGCCAACGTCGGCGGCGAAGTCCTCTGCAGGGTCTACTAAGAATGTCCCGTATCGGAAAACGTCCCATCACCGTGCCGAAAGGCGTGACCGTCACCATCGACGGCCAGACCGTGACCGTGAAAGGCCCCAAGGCCGAGCGTTCGTGGACCGTGGCCGACGAAGTCGAGGTCAAGCACGAAGGCGATGAACTGAACCTGGTGCTGCGCACCGACACCCAGCGCGCTCGCGCCATGTGGGGTCTGTCGCGCACGCTGCTGGACAACATGGTCACCGGCGTCACCACCGGCTTCGAGCGTTCGCTGGAACTGGTCGGCGTGGGTTACCGCGCCGCCATGAAGGGCAACGACCTGTCGCTGCAACTCGGCTTCTCGCACGAAGTGGACATCAAGGCTCCGGCCGGCGTGACCTTCGCGGTGCCGAAGCAGACCGAGATCAAGATCTCGGGTCCCGACAAGCAAGTCGTCGGCGAGCTGGCCGCCAACATCCGCAAGCTGCGTCCGCCGGAGCCCTACAAGGGCAAGGGCGTCCGTTACGCGGGCGAGAAGGTCCGTCGCAAGGAAGGCAAGAAGAAGTAAGTCATGGCTCTTTCTCTGCAACAACAAGCCAAGAAGCGCACCGAGCGCAACCGTCGCCGCCTCAAGGCCGTGGCCAACGGCCGCCTGCGTCTGTCGGTCTACCGTTCGGACAAGAACATCTCGGCCCAGGTCATCGACGACGCCAACGGCGTCACGGTGGCCGCCGCCTCGTCGCTGGAAGGCGGCAAGGGCGCAAGCGGTTCGAACGTCGAGGCCGCTGCCAAGATCGGCAAGCTGGTCGCCGAGCGTGCTCTGGAAAAGGGCGTGACGGACGTGGTCTTCGACCGCGGCGGCTACATCTATCATGGACGGGTGAAGGCGCTGGCGGATGCCGCGCGTGAAGCCGGCCTGAACTTCTAAGGACCGCACAGATGGCGCAAGCTCCTCAGCGTGGCGGCGGACAAGGCGGCGAACGCCGCGACCGTCGCGACAATCGCAACAACCCCGCTGTCGCCGAAGGTCCGGATTCGGACATCGTCGAAAAGCTGGTCCACATCAACCGCGTCGCGGCCACCGTCAAAGGCGGCCGTCGCTTCAGCTTCGCAGCCCTGATGGTCGTCGGTGACGGCAAGGGTCGCGTCGGCTTCGGTCACGGCAAGGCGCGCGAAGTGCCGGAAGCCATCCGCAAGGCGACCGAAGAAGCCAAGAAGACGATGATCCGCGTTCCGCTGCGCGAGAACCGCACCCTGCACCACGACGGCGCTGGCCGTTGGGGCGCCGGCAAGATCATGATGCGCGCCGCCCCTCCGGGAACCGGCGTCATCGCGGGCGGTCCGATGCGCGCCGTGCTCGAAACCCTCGGCGTCCATGACGTCGTGGCCAAGTCGACCGGCTCGTCGAACCCCTACAACATGATCCGTGCGACGTTCGAAGCCCTCAAGGTCCAGTCGTCGCCGCGTCAGGTCGCTTCGAAGCGTGGCAAGAAGGTCGCCGACCTGATGGGCCGCCGCAACGACGGCGCCTCGGCGCCGGTCGAAGCCGAAGCCGTGGAGTCCTAAGTCATGGCCGAGAAGAAAACCGTCACCGTGCGCCAGATCGGTTCGCCGATCCGTCGCAAGAACGACCAGCGCGCCACTCTGGTGGGCCTGGGTCTGAACCGCATGGGCCGCGAGTCCACGCTGGAAGACACCCCCTCGGTCCGCGGCATGATCGCCAAGGTCCAGCACCTGACCGAGATCGTCGAGAAGTAAGCCTTATCCTCTCCATCTGGAGAGGGCAGGGCGACCAGGTAGGGGCGGCTCGCGAGAGTCGCCTTTACTGCTTTGTGGGGAGCCGCTATAGCGCGCGACCTTGAAGTTCCGGGTTCGGTCGTTTCGGCCGGATCCACACATTGAAATCACGCCGAGTCCGGGTCTGGCCCGGGCGCTAGCACCCGAAAGGATCAGGCACATGAAACTGAACGAAATTCGCGACAACGAAGGCGCCCACAAGAAGCGTATGCGCGTCGGCCGCGGCCCGGGTTCGGGCAAGGGCAAGACCGCCGGTCGCGGCGTCAAGGGTCAGAAGTCGCGTACCGGCGTGGCCATCGGCGGCTTCGAGGGCGGCCAGATGCCGCTGTACATGCGTATGCCGAAGCGCGGCTTCAACAACCCGAACGCGCTGAAGCTGGCCGAAGTGAACCTGTGGCGCCTGCAAGACGCCGTCGACGCCGGCAAGCTGGACGTCAAGGGCGAGATCAAGGGCGAGGCCCTGGTCGCCGCCGGCGTGATCCGCCGCGTCAAGGACGGCGTCCGTCTGCTGGGCACCGGTGAACTGAAGGCCAAGCTGAACCTGGTCGTCTGGTCGGCCACGGCCGGCGCCAAGAAGGCCATCGAAGCCGCCGGCGGTTCCGTGACCGAACAGCGCATCGAAGCCGAAGCCAAGGCCGCCGCGCGCGTCGAGAAGCGCAACGCCGCCAAGGGCAAGGTCCCGGCTCCGAAGGCTCCGCGCGGCGACGCCAACAAGGTCTCGGCCCGCTCGGCCCGTACCGCCGCCAAGGCCTGATCCAATAAAGCTTGAAGGGCGGTCTCGCTAAGGGGCCGCCCTTCGCCTATCTGGACTGAGGCGTCGGATTCGAGGATCGGATCGGACGTCGCTTACAGACAAGTCGGGGTAACGACATATGGCTTCGGCCGCCGAACAACTTGCCGCCAATATGAACATGGGCTCGTTCGCGAAAGCGACCGAGCTCCACAAGCGTTTGCTGTTCACGCTTGGCGCGCTTCTCGTCTACCGCCTCGGCACCTATGTGCCGATCCCTGGCATCAACTCCGCCGCCTTCCTGCAGTTCTTCCAGGATCCGGACGGACAGCGCGGCGTCCTGGACATGTTCAACATGTTCTCGGGCGGCGCCGTGGAACGGATGGCCGTCTTCGCACTGAACGTGACGCCCTACATCTCGGCGTCCATCATCGTGCAGCTCATGGGCAGCGTGTATCCGCCGTGGGAGAAGCTGAAGAAGGAAGGCGGCGAAAGCGGCCGCAAGCAGTTGAACCAGTACACCCGTTATCTGACGGTGTTCCTGGCGCTGGCGCAGTCGTTCGGCATCGCGGCGGGCCTCAACGCCCAGCCCGGCCTGATCGACGAGCCCGGCCTGTTCTTCATCGCCACCACGGTCGTTTCGCTCACGGGCGGCACCATGTTCCTGATGTGGCTGGGTGAGCAGGTGACGGCGCGCGGCGTCGGCAACGGCATCTCGCTGATCATCTTCGCCGGTATCGTCGCGGTTCTGCCGGGCACGATCGCGCGGATGCTGGGTCTGGCCCAGCAGGGTCAGATGTCGGCCTTCGCCCTGCTGTTCATCGCCATCCTGGCCGTGGCCACGATCGTCTTCATCGTCTTCATGGAACGCGCCCAGCGCCGTCTTCTGATCCAGTATCCGAAGCGCCAGGAAGGCAACCGGATGGCCGGGGGCGAACGCTCGTTCCTGCCGCTGAAGGTGAACACCGCGGGTGTCATCCCGCCGATCTTCGCCTCGTCGCTGCTGCTTCTGCCGACCACGGTCGCGCAGATGACGGCGACGGCCGATCTGCCGGCGTGGATGAGCTGGCTGCCGCTCGTGACCGCGCAACTGACCCACGGTCAGCCTCTGTTCATGGCGCTGTACGCCGCCCTGATCATCTTCTTCTGCTTCTTCTACACCTCGATCACCTTCAACCCGGAGGACACGGCCGAGAACCTGAGGAAGTACGGCGGCTTCCTGCCGGGCATCCGTCCGGGCAAGCGCACGGCGGAATATCTGGACTACGTCCTGACCCGCCTGACCGTGATCGGCGCCGCCTACATCACGGCCGTCTGTCTGCTGCCGGAACTGATGGTCGCCAACATGGGCAACAGCCTCTACTTCGGAGGAACGTCTATCTTGATCGTGGTCTCGGTGACGATGGACACTGTGGCCCAGATTCAGTCCCAACTGCTGGCGCACCAGTATGAGGGCCTGATCAAGAAGGCCCGCCTGCGCGGCGGTCGTGGAGGTCGCGGCGCTCCGACGCCCGTCCGCCGCTAGAAGACGTCTCAAGTGGGCTGCCGCGCGTAGCCCGCTTGAGCCCAAGCCGAGAGCCCAAGGGAGGGGCCTGAACGTGAATCTGATCCTGTTCGGGCCCCCCGCGGCCGGCAAGGGCACGCAAGCCAAGCGTCTGGTCGAACAGCGCGGCATGGTCCAGCTGTCGACCGGCGACATGCTGCGCGAGGCGATCGCCTCGGGCTCGGAGTTGGGCAAGCAGTGCCAGGAGATCATGTCGAAGGGCGGTCTGATCGCCGACGACATCGTCATCGCCCTGATCGAGGCCCGCCTGAAAGAGGCCGAGGACGCCGGCGGCGCCATCTTCGACGGCTTCCCCCGCACCCTGGGTCAGGCCGAGGCGCTGGACGCCATGCTGGCCAAGCTGGGCAAGCAGATCGACGCCGTGGTGCGCCTCAAGGTCGATGACTCGGCCCTCCTGGACCGCGTCGCCAAACGCTATGCCGACCAGGGCCGCCCGGACGACAATCCGGAGAGCTTCAAGGTCCGTCTGGACGCCTACAACCGCAACACCGCGCCGCTTCTGCCCTACTATGCCGACAAGGGTCTGCTGACCGAGGTCGACGGCATGGGTTCGATCGAGTCGGTCGCCGCCGCCATCGACGGCGCCCTGGCGACGCCCGCCTGAAGCTGAACATCGCCTGAGCCTTCCTCGGGCCCGCGCGTTCAGCCGGGGTCATGATAGAAGCGCTCGTGGATCACAGACCTCCATCCTCGCGGTCCCGCCGCCTGCGCCGTCTCGGCATCATCGCCGGGGTCGCCTTGGCGCACGTCGGAGTGTTCGCGGCCATCGGGCTGCAGCAGGCGCGGGTGATCGACGTGCCCTTGATCGATCCGATCGAGGTCGAACTGTTCCGGCCCTTCACGCCGCCGCCCCCTCCGCCGCCGCCCGAACAGCCCTCCGTGGCCGAACCCGGAGGCGGAGCGCCCGCCGCGCCTTCGCGGGTGCATGTGACCCCGACGCCTCCCGAACGCCCCCCGGAACTGCCCGTCGCCCCGCCGACGCCGGCGCCCGAGACCTCCCTGGTCATCGGGGCGTCACCCACCGCCAGCCTGAACGCGGGCCTGGGCCAGGGCGGGCAGGGGACCGGCACGGGTTCCGGAACCGGGGATGGCGATGGGCCGGGGTCGGGGACGCGCCCCCTGATCCTGCGCGGCGCCTCCAGCAACGACATCCTAGCCTTCGTGCCGCCCGAGGCGCGGCGACAGCGGCGAGCAGGGCGCGCAGCCGTCAGCTGCGTCGTCCGTGCCGACACCCGGCTGGAGCAGTGCCGCGTCCTGGAGGAAAGCCCCTCCGGCTTCGGCTTCGGCGAGGCCGCCGTGCGGGTCGCCGAAGCTCACTTCCGCGTCCGGCCCGGCACGACCGCGTCCGGGCGGGTCGTGGAAGACGGTCGCATGACCGTCGGGGTCAATTTCGGACGGCAGTAGCGCCGGGTTTGACAGCCAGCAGGCAATCACCCCCAACTGCGCCCGGCTTTGGGCAAGGGGGCGTCTCATGACTTTCAGGTTCGGCGGAACGGCGACGGCGATCGCCCTGGCTCTGGCGATGGGCGGCATGGCCCCTGCCGTGGCGACGGCCCAGTCGGCGCCCGCCGGCTATAGCCAGAGCATCGAGGGTCTGACGCGTCAGGATGGCCTTCTGACCCTGTTCACTGATCCGGCGTCCGGCAAGGTCCTGCTTCAACTGCCGCCCGCCGCCGAGGACGGGGCCCTGGCCCGCGTCATCCACCACACGGCGCTGAGGACCGGCGTCGGCTCCGCGATCACGGGGCTGGATCGCGCCCAGATCGGCCCGACCAACATCCTGGCCTTCCGTCGCATCGGCAAACGTGTGCTGGCCGAGTTCGAGAACCCCCGCTATCGCGCGCCCGCTGGATCGGCGGACGAACAGGCGGCAGCGCGCGACGCCTTCGTCGGCTCGACCGTCTGGGCCGGAGACGTGGTCGCCACGGCGCCGGACGGATCGGTGCTGGTCGACATCTCCGGCTTCATCACCCGCGACGCCCACGGCATCGTCCCGACCCTGGCCCAGGCGGGGCAGGGGAGCCTCAGCCCGGTCTCCGACCTGACCATGGTCGATGCGTCCCAGGCCAAGGCCTTCCCCGACAATGTCGAGCTGGAAGCCCGGCTGACCTTCTCGGTGAACAGCCCCGGCCCGGTGCTGCGCCAGATCGCGCCGGACGCGCGGCTGGCCACCTTCACCGTCCACCACAGCTTCATCCGCCTGCCGGACGACGCCTATCGGCCGCGCCCCTATGATCCGCGCACCGGGGCGCTGAGCACCGTCGTCACCGACTTCTCCGCGCCGCTGAGCGACCCCATCGTCAGCCGTCTGGCCAACCGCTTCCGGCTGGTGAAGACCGACCCGACGGCGGCCCGATCCACCGTGGTGGAGCCGATCGTCTTCTACGTCGACCGCGCCGCGCCCGAACCGATCCGCTCGGCCCTGGTCGAGGGGGCCATGTGGTGGGCCGACGCCTTCGAGCGGGCGGGCTATATCGACGCCTTCCGCGTCGAGGTCCTGCCCGAGGGGGGGGATCCGCTGGACGCCCGCTACAACGTCATCAACTGGGTCAATCGCGCGACCCGCAGCTGGTCCTACGGCCAGTCCGTCGTCGATCCGCGCACGGGCGAGATCGTCAAGGGCTCGGTTCTGCTGGGAAGCCTTCGCATCCGCCAGGACATGCTGATCTTCGAAGGTCTGGTCGGGGAGGCCGAGAACGGCGCGGGCGGCCCGAACGACCCGCAGCAGATCGCCCTGGCCCGCATCCGCCAGCTGTCGGCGCACGAGGTGGGCCACGCTATCGGCCTGCTGCACAATTTCGCCGCCTCGACCCAGGATCGCGCCTCGGTGATGGACTATCCGGTGCCGCAGATCGCGGTGAACGGCGATCGGCTGGACTTCCACGATGCCTACGCCGTCGGCATGGGCGGCTGGGACCGGTTCGCCATCGACTGGCTCTATGCCGACGTGCCCCAAGCCGAGCTGGATCGCCGGGCGACGGCGGGGGCGGCGACCTGGCGGTTCACCTCCGACCCGGATGCACGCATCGGCGGTGACGCCCAGGTCTGGGGCAGTCTGTGGGACAATGGGTCGGACCCGGTCGCGGAGCTGGATCACCTGATGCAGGTGCGGCGCGTGGCCCTGAACCGGTTCGGCCTGGCCTCCATGCCGACGGGGGCGGCGGTCAACGACCTGCGTCGCCGGCTGGTGCCCATCTATCTCTACCATCGCTATCAGGTGGACGCCGTGGCCAAGCTGGTCGGGGGCGTGGACTATGGCTACCCGGTCGCGGGCGACGGGCATGAGGCGGCGACGGCGGTTCCGGCCGCGACACAGCGCGCGGCCCTGCAAGGCCTGATCGCGACCCTGTCGCCGGCCGAGCTCGATCTGCCCGATCCCCTCCTGGCCCTCCTGGCCGCCCAGCAGTCCGGCGACAGCGATCCCCAGCACGACATCGAGGTCTTCGCCTCGCGTCAGGGCCGGGTCTTCGACGCCGGCAGCGCGGCCGAGGCGGCGGCGGACGCGACCCTCTCGGCCCTGTTCGCGCCCCAGCGGGTGGAACGGCTGACCGACATGGGGCGTCGCGACCCTGCGGCGCTCGGCCTGACCGAGACCATCGATGCGGTGACGACGGCCGTGTTCGCTCCGGCCCCCGGCCGCCTGGGCGAGCCCGCCCGCCGGGTTCAGGCGCGGACGGCCCTGACGCTGGCGGGGCTCTTGCGGTCGAACCGGGTGTCGGCGACGACGGCGGCCGTGGTTTCGGACCGGCTGGAGGCCCTGGCCGGAAGGCTGGCGACCTCTCGTGCATCCGATCCGGTGCAGCGGGCCCACGACCGCTGGCTGGGCGCCCTGCTGCAGGACCGCGAGCGTCTGGATCAACTGCTGGAGGCGAACCGGATGGAGACCCCGACGCCGCCGGGCAGCCCCATCGGGGCCGAAGCCTGCTGGCACTGCTCGCCGGCTGCTTGACGCTCAGGTCTGCGCGCTACACCTTTCGGCGTTCGGGCTAGAAGGGGCGGACGCGATGACGGGGGCGACGGCCGCGATCGAGGGACGCAGACGGGTCGCCATCGGCGCCGGGGTCGCTGCCCTGCATGTCGGCGTCCTGCTCTGGCTGGGTCTCAGCGTCGTGCCGGTCCTGCCCGAGGTCACGACCCGCGCCATTGACGTGGTCATGATGCGGCCCGCGCTCGGCCCCGCGCCGATGACCGAAAGCCCCGTCACCGGCGGCGGCGCGGCGTCGGCCCCCTCGACCGTTCACCGGCCGCCCGAGCCGCGTGTGGAGGCGGTGGAACTGACCGCGCCGGTCGAGACGGCGGCGGTGCAGCCGCTGGTCCTGGGCGTCGCGCCCCTGGTCGGTCCTTCGAATTCCTCAGGCGCGGGATCCGGATCGGGCGACGGCATAGGCTCTGGAACGGGACCGGGCGCTGGAGGCGGCGGGGCCGCGGCGGTGCTGATCGCCGGTCCGGTCGGGGCCGCCATCACTCGTGACGTCAATTCCCTGTCTCTGGTCCGGGCCGACCGCTCGCACGTGGTGATGCGCTGCCGCATTCGCCTGAACCAGCGTCTGGACGGATGCCGCGTGATCGGAGGGCATCCCCGACCGTCAGGCTATCGCGAGACCGCTCTGCTGCGCGTACAGGAGTTTCGCTTCCGTCCAGCCATGCGCGCGGGGCGTCCCGTGGACGGCCGTCCGGTCGTGGTCGCCCTCGCTTTTCCGCCGCCGGATATCGAGCCGGCGACCGCACCGGTTGACGCAAACTGAATCACCTGTATAAGGCGCGCTTCCGCGAAAGGCGTGCACGCTCCTGGTCTGTTGACCGGAGCGGTTTCTGCGTCTGTCAACGCGCATCTGGAGATCTTCGTGGCCCGTATCGCTGGCGTCAACATTCCGACCAACAAGCGCGTTCTGATCGCGCTGCAGTACATTCATGGCATCGGCCCTGCGTCGGCCAAGGAAATCACCGAGAAGGTCGGCATCACGCCCGAGCGTCGCGTGAACCAACTGACGGACGCCGAAGTCCTGCAGATCCGCGAAACCATCGACCGCGACCACACCGTCGAGGGCGACCTGCGCCGCGAAACCTCGATGAACATCAAGCGTCTGATGGACCTGGCCTGCTACCGCGGCCTGCGTCACCGTAAGGGCCTGCCGGTCCGCGGTCAGCGCACCCACACCAACGCCCGCACCCGCAAGGGTCCCGCCAAGCCGATCGCCGGCAAGAAGAAGTAAGAGAGCTAGCTGATGGCCAAGGAACCGGGTCGCGTAAAGAAGCGCGAGCGCAAGAACATCACCTCGGGCGTCGCCCACGTGAATGCTTCGTTCAACAACACGATGGTGACCATCACCGACGCCCAAGGGAATGCGATTTCCTGGTCGTCGGCCGGTCACATGGGCTTCAAGGGTTCGCGTAAATCGACCCCCTACGCCGCCCAGATGGCTGCCGAAGACGCCGGCAAGAAGGCCCAGGAACACGGCCTGAAGACGCTGGAAGTCAACGTCTCGGGTCCGGGCTCCGGCCGTGAATCGGCCCTGCGCGCCCTGCAGGCCGTCGGTCTGACGATCACGACCATCCGCGACGTCACCCCGATGCCGCACAATGGTTGCCGTCCGCCGAAGCGCCGCCGCGTCTAAGCGAAGCCTACGCCTCCCCATCTCACGCCGGCCCTGTACGCACCTGACGAGGTAGCGAGGGGCCGGCGAACTCCATTCGAGGGACACCCATGATCGAACGAAACTGGCAAGAACTGATTCGTCCCGAGAAGCCGCAGATCGAACTTGGCTCCGACGCCCAGCGCAAGGCGCGCCTGGTGGCCGAGCCTCTCGAACGTGGTTTCGGCGTGACGCTGGGCAACGCCCTTCGCCGCGTTCTCCTGTCGTCGCTGCAAGGCGCGGCCGTCACCGCCATCCAGATCGATGGCGTCGTTCACGAATTCTCGTCGCTGGAAGGCGTGCGGGAAGACGTCGTCGACATCGTGCTGAACATCAAGCAGCTGGCGCTGCGCATGCACGCCGAGGGCCCGAAGCGTATGACGCTGCGCGCTACCGGCCCTGGCCCGGTCACCGCCGGCCAGATCGACGTCCCGTCGGACATCGAGGTGCTGAACCCGAACCACGTCATCTGCACCCTGGATGACGGCGCTTCGATCCGCATGGAACTGACCGTCCAGAACGGCAAGGGCTATGTCGCTTCGGAGTTCAACCGTCCGGAAGACGCCCCGATCGGCCTGATCGCCGTCGACGCCCTGTACTCGCCGGTCAAGCGCGTCGCCTATCGCGTCGAGCCGACCCGTCAGGGTCAGTCGCTGGACTACGACAAGCTGGTGCTGGAAGTCGAAACCAACGGCGCCGTGTCGCCTGTGGACGCCGTGGCCTACGCCTCGCGCATCCTGCAGGACCAACTGCAGATCTTCATCACCTTCGACGAACCGAAGAAGGCCGTGGAAGCGTCGGACGGCAAGCCCGACCTGCCGTTCAACCCGGCTCTGCTGAAGAAGGTCGACGAGCTGGAACTGTCGGTCCGTTCGGCCAACTGCCTGAAGAACGACAACATCGTCTACATCGGCGACCTGATCCAGAAGACCGAAGGCGAGATGCTCCGCACCCCGAACTTCGGCCGCAAGTCGCTGAACGAGATCAAGGAAGTGCTGACCTCCATGGGTCTGTCGCTCGGCATGGACGTGCCGAACTGGCCCCCGGAGAATATCGAAGACCTGGCCAAGAAGTTCGACGACCAGATCTAGTTTCAACCCTCCGCCCCGGCCACTGTTGGTCATCGGAGCGGTTAGAATGAATACGGCCAAAGGTCCCCGGAGGGGGAAACCCGGGCCGGAGTAGGAGAGACCCCGATGCGCCACGGCGCCGCCCACCGCAAGCTCGGACGCACCAGCGCCCACCGCACCGCCATGTTCGCGAACATGGCCGCCTCGCTGATCAAGCATGAGCAGATCACGACCACCCTTCCCAAGGCCAAGGAGCTCCGCCCCTTCGTCGAGAAGATGGTCACGCTCGGCAAGAAGGGCGACCTGCACGCCCGTCGTCAGGCCATCAGCCACATCCGCGACGTGACCCAGGTCGGCAAGCTGTTCGAAACGATCGGCCCGCGCTACGCCGAACGTAACGGCGGCTACATCCGCATCATGAAGGCGGGCTACCGCCACGGCGACAACGCCCCGATGGCCGTGATCGAGTTCGTCGATCGCGACACCGCCGCCAAGGGCCTGGACTCCGGTCCGGTCTACGCGGTCGAGGGTGACGACGAAGCCTAAGCTTCGACGCCGCATTCAGGCTATTGAAGGGGCGATCCGGGCGACCGGGTCGCCCTTTTGCTTTGGCTGGTGCAGGGTGGCGTCGATGAGCCAGCCGAAAATCGACATCGTCCCCTATCGCCCGGATCATGCGGGCGTCTGGGTGTCGCTGAACGAATACTGGATCCTGGACGGCGGCTATGCGCTGGAGACCAAGGACCGGCTGGTGCTGGACGATCCGGACGGGGCGATCCTGTCCAAGGGCGGGGCCATCTTCATCGCCGAGCACGACGGGGAGGGCGTCGGCTGCTGCTCCCTGATGGCCATGCCGGACGGCGGGTACGAGGTCGGCAAGATGGCGGTGGCGGCGGACGCCCATGGGCTGGGCCTGGGCCGCCGGTTGCTGGAGGCGTGCGAGGCCCATGCGCGCGACGCCGGGGCGCCGCGTCTGTATCTGGAGACCAACAGCGCCCAGACCCACGCCATCGCCCTGTACGAGCGGGTCGGCTTCGTCCACCTGCCGCCGCAACCGACGCCCTATGCCCGCTGCAATGTCTGGATGGAGAAGCCGCTGTGACCGACCTGATCCTCTACAGCCACCCGTTCTCTTCCTACTGCCAGAAGGCCATCGTCGCCTTCTATGAGAAGGACCTGCCCTTCACCCAGCGGATGCTGGAGGACGAGGGGGCGATGGCGGAGCTGAAGGCGGTCTGGCCCTTCGGCCAGTTTCCGATCCTGAAGGAGGGCGAGCGCCGCTTCGCCGAGGCCTCGATCATCATCGAGCGGCTGGACCAGATCTCGCCGGCCACGCCGATGATCCCGACCGACCCGGACCTGGCGCTGGAGGCGCGGTTCATGGACCGGGTGTTCGACAACCACGTCCAGGCCAACCAGCAACGCATCATCTACAACGCCCTGCGCCCCGAGGGGCAGCGCGATCCCCTGATCGACCAGGAGGCGCGAGCGAAGCTGGAGACGGCCTTCGCCTGGCTGAACGACCTGATGGCCGAGCGCACCTGGGCGGCGGGCGAGGTCTTCACCCTCGCCGACTGCGGGGCGGCGCCGGGCCTGCTCTACGCCCACTGGACCCATGCCATCCCGAAGGACCTCGTCCATCTGTGGGCCTATCGCCGCCGACTGCTGGCGCGGCCGTCCTATGCGCGGGCGCTGGACGAGGCGCGGCCTTACCGGAACTATTTCCCGCTGGGAGCGCCCGACGAGCCCTAGGGTCCAGACTCATAACCACCAGACGATGATGGCCGCGAGGGCGACGGCGGCTGCGTATGTGCAGGCGAGCTTGTCGTATCGAGTGGCGACGCGGCGGAAGTCCTTGATACGGCAGAAGGCGCGCTCGACGAGGTTCCTTCGCTTGTAAGGCTCGGGGTCGAAGGGGTGCAGTCGCTTGCGATAAGGCGCGTTGGGGATGACCGGGGTCGTGCCTCGCGCCAGCAGCAGGCGTCTCAGGACGTCGCTGTCGTAGGCCCGGTCGGCGGCGAGGGTCGCCGCGCTGGCCGGGCGTGATCATGAAGGCGACGAGCCGCCCCAATCCATCGACCAGGGCGTGCAGCTTGGTGGTCGGCCCGCCGCGCGAGCGACCTATGCCGTTGGCCGAAGCCCCCCCTTTCCGCCCGTCGCCGAGCGGTGAGCCTTGGCCCAGGTCGAGTCCAGCATCAGCTCGGCCGGCGGCCCGCCCGACGCCGCCAACTCTTCGAACGCCCTCATCCAGACGCCCGCCTTGGCCCAACGGACCCAGCGATTGTAGAGCGTCTTGCGAGGGCCGTAGATCGGCGGCGCATCGATCCAGCGCCCGCCGCTGATCAGCACATGAACGATTCCCGAGATCACCCGTCGATCATCGACCCGGGGCACGCCACGAGGCTTGCTCGGCAGAAACGGCCGAAGCCGCTCGAACTGAGCATCCGTCAACCAGAACTCTGAAGCCATGTTCGTCCTCCTGCCTCAAAGCAGGGAATCACGCTTCGCCCGATCTGGGAATCCCGCTTATGGGTCTGGACCCTAGTCGCCCTCGGCCTGCGAGGACTGCGGCCTGGCTCCGGGCTGTTGGCACTGTTTTCGAATTTCGAGTGCCAACGTGCCAACGTGCCAACGTGCCAACGTGCCACCGTGCCACAAGGCGGGGCTTGCACTGTTTCAGCAATTTCGAGTGCAGGCAGTGCAAGCGAAAGTCCAGAAAATCAGATGGTTGGGGTTCCCTGCTGACCACACAGTGCAGGATTATCTGAAATGCGGATCGCTTGAGTGCGCGGACCGTCAGGCTGACTTTTCAAAGACCGGCCTCCACGTGGGGTCGTGATGGGCGACGCGCAAGGCTAATCGAGGAATAAATTCTGCAAGATTGGGCGGGCGAAGCTAGCCGAGCGCGCAGTAGAGGACGGCGGCCCAGATAGCGACGGCGGCCAGGACATATCCAGCGCGATCCCAGAGGGTGCGGCGGGGCGGGGGCGGGTCTTTGTCGAACAGCGGCATCGGCCAGTTTGAAGCGGAATTGCCTCGCGGCCGAAATCGATTAAACCGGCGACAGTCTGTGAGCTGAGATCACATGAAGTCCGCCGCCCCACCGCCGCTGAACGCCCTTCGCGCCTTCGAGGCCTTCGCGCGCCATGGCGGGATGACGGCGGCGGCGGCCGAGCTGTGCGTCACCCACGGGGCGGTCAGCCGTCAGGTCGCGGCGTTGCAGGATCATCTGGGCGTCGCCCTGGTCGTCGGTCCCCGGCATCGGTTGACCCTGACCCCGGCCGGAGCGGAACTGGCCCAGCGGCTGACCGGGGCCTTCGCGACCATTGCTGAGGCCGTGGAGACGGCCCGCCGGGACGAACGACGCGAGATCGAGATCTCCTGCCTCGGCACCTTCGCCTTGAAATGGTTGATCCCGCGCCTGCCGGGCTTCATGGCCCTGCATCCCGAAATCCGGGTGAAGGTGTCGGAGTCCTACGCGTCCATCGACTTCACCCGCAGCCCCATCGACGGCGCGATCCGCATCTTCAATCCGGGTCAGACGGCGAAGCGGTCGGAGGCGACGCCCTTCCTGCCGCAGTATCAGGGGCCGGTCGGGGCGCCGTCGGTGACGCCGCCCGGCCTGAGCATCGAGGCCATGGGGCGGTTGCCGCGTCTGCACGCCTCCACCTTCCGCGAGAGCTGGGCGGTCTGGAGCGAACTGGTCGGGGTGCGGTTGCCGGCGGCCCAGTCGCGCGAGTTCCAGCACAACAACTCGATGATCGAGGCGGCGGCTGCGGGCATGGGCGTGGCCATCGTGCCCTGGGCCTTCGTGGCGCCGGACATCCAGGCGGGCCGGCTGGTCGCGCCCTTCGGCTTCGCCGAGCGGCCGTCGAAATTCGTCTTCCTGAGGCCCGAGGGGCGGCCGGACGCCTCGGTCGACGCCTTCCGCGACTGGCTGGTCGCGGAAGGCTCGGTCAGTCCGCCGCCTATTCCTTCGACAGGTCCTGGCGATTGAACCAGGCGATGGCCGCGACCAGCGGCACGACGCACCACAGCAGCAGACCCAGGATGGCGGGCCAGACGCCGCTATCCATTCCGGTCGTCAGGGTCGGGGTCTGCAGGATGGCGCCCTTCAGCACGTCGTAGGAGATGTTGGGCAGGAGGAGGTTCGGCTGCCACGACTGCGGCGTCCAGCCGACGAAGGCGATGAAATTGCCCACGAAGGCCTGGGCGATGCTGACCACGATGGGCACGAACAGGGTGGCGATCAGCGACCGGGTCATGACGGCGGCCAGGAGGCCCAGAAGGCCGACCTGAACGATGCGGATGTAGTTGAGCAGCAGGAGCTCGCCGAACTTCGCCGCCGTCTCGCCGTCCATGGAGATGGTCAGAGGCCGGGCGAATATGACCGCCTTGCCGAGCTCGCCGATCATGCCGAACACCAGCATGACCAGAAGCACGACCATGGTCAGCAGCTTGGCCACCCCGACCTTGCCGAGGATCAGGTTCAGCCGGCTGTTCCGCGCCGTCGTCAGTCGCCAGGTCTCCCAGCGGTAGTCGCCAGCATAGAGGGTCGCCATGCCGATCAGGACGAACAACAGGGTGATGGGATTGGCCATGTCGGTGGCCACCGAAACCAGCGACTGACCCAGGTCCAGCGGACCGCCGGCGATCAGGTCGGGCGGCAGGTTGGCGCCCTGGATCTCGACCATCTTGGACTTCATGAACACCTGACCGGCGATGCCGATGACCAGGGCCGTGACAGGGAAGAACAGGATGCTCCAGAAGGCCGTCGTGCGGTTCTTCGCGAAGCGATAGGCCTCGGAGCGAAGGGCGTCAGCCAGCATGGCCAACCTCCTGAATGAATTTCTCCGGATGTTGGATCGAGCCCGTCTCGGTCATGAAGACGCTCTCCAGATCGGCGCCGACCCAGCGGGCCTCGTCGATGTCGACGCCGCCGTTGACCAAGGCGCGCAGCAGGGCGGGGGCGTCCGAACGGGTCAGGGTGGCCATGACGGCGTCGCCCTCGATAGCGGCAGAGGCGCCGGGCAGGCCCGAGACGATCTCCAGCGTCTTCGACAGGGGCGTCACCGACAGGCGCAGACGTTCGCCGGACGCGGTCAACTCCGACACTGCGCCTTCGCGGACCAGCCTGCCCCGGTTCATGATGGCGACACGGTCGCAGACGCGCTGGACCTCCAGCAACTGGTGGCTGGCCAGGACGACGGTGATGCCGTCCTTCTCCGACAACGACCGAATCAAGGCACGCATCTCCTGGATGCCGGGCGGGTCCATGCCGCTGGTCGGCTCATCGAGGATGACGAGTTCGGGCTCGGTGATCAGGGCGGCGGCGACGCCCAGCCGCTGCAGCATGCCGACGGAGAAGCCGCGCACCTTGCGGTCGGCGGCCTCGGTCAGGCCGACGCGCTCCAGCCAGCCGGACACGCGGGCGTCGTCGGGCGTCAGGCCGTGGGCCGCCGACAGCCAGACCAGCACCTGACGCGCGGTCATGAAGGGCGGGAAGCGCGGCGTCTCGATCATCGAACCCATGCGGCGCGAGGCGGCCGCGTCGCCGATGCGGCCTCCCATCACCACCGCTTCGCCGTCGGTGGGGCGGATCAGGCCCAGCAGGATGCGGAACAGGGTCGACTTGCCGGCCCCGTTCGGCCCCAGCACGCCGTAGACCCCGCCGCGCGGGATCGACAGGCTCAACCCGTCCAGGGCGCGCACCGCCCCATAGGTCTTGGTCAGATTGCGGGTCTCGATGACAGCGTTCATGGACCGGACCATCGCCCGCTCCCGTTCCGCGAGCAAGCGGGCGCCGGATTAAGCTTCCGACAGGTTGGTAGCGGCAGAGCATTTAGACCGTGGCTCTGATCCGCCTAATCACTTCAACAGGATACCGCTGTAGTTCAGGGCGTCGGACAAGTTCACGAGACTATCAAAATCATATCTTCGTCCTAATCTCGCAGGCCAATAACGACCATGAGCGAGCCAATGGCGAAGATTCATCGCTCCGCGAATTTCACTTATCAATGATGCAGCGAGTATTCCGCTCGTTTTCCAAGCTTCCAGAATGTCCTGATCGAGGCTGACACGATCACCTTTGGTGTTCTTGAGCGACCTGAATTCCTTTCCGAGCGCAATCTTCTTGGGCCCGGTGCAGCGTTTGGCGAAATCGACGCGGAACGCTGCCTCGATGGTCGCGAGGAGGATGAGAGATTGAGTCAGTTCGAGTTCCGCGAGACGCTTGCGGAGATCAAGAGCGATCTCTTCGGCCGAGCAATCTCCAAAACGGGCAAGGTGATCCTCGGGACGCGAGAAGTAGGTCCGCAACGCGGATCGGCAATCCTCGTAGTGATCGACGATCTCGTCGCTGGTCAGATTTTGTCCCGATAGAGACACCTATTGAGCGACCGCCATAATCGCATCCATGAGTGTTGCGCGCTCCAGACGAATGTAGTCCTTTCGCGGGCCCTCGGAAATTTTCCAGGCGAGTTTCGGTTGCCGGTATGGAGCCTTGGCCTCCTGTTCGGCTTCTTCTGCGCTCAGGACCCGAATGTGGGCGCGTTCCGAGGCTTCGGGCACGAGAACGAACTTTTTGGCATCCCGAGGCCCCACCAGATCCACGCGCCCGAAAGCGCCAAATATCATAGCGCCAACCGGCTCGAGTGCGACGCGTGTCGCACCTATGCGGATGAGAAGCTGGTCGATCTTGTAATTACCTAGCAACTCTTCGGACATAGATCGATCCTGCCGTTCCATGATGATGGAGCCGTCCTTTATAAAATCTCCTAAGAACTCATTCACTTGGGAATAGAGGTCATCGACATTACGCCGCCATTCGTTGATCCGCAGCGCTCGCGATTCCGAGGCGTCCTTCGCGGCTGTGTTTTCCGCCGTGACGAATGTCGAAAAGTCCGTGCTGGTCATGGTTCGATCTCCTTGCCCACCTCACGAACATAGGTTGTTGCCCCTCCCAACGCCATTGGGATGGTCAGCGGATGCTATTCCAATCTCTCTTGTGTCCGATCTTACCGCTTAGGAAGCGACACAGCGGATAGGGGGGCGAGAAAGAATGGCCGTGAAAGACATAAAACAGTGCTTGGGGCCGGTTACGACTGACGCCATCCTCGTATAGAGGACCCGGTCCAGCGCGCCCCGTGGCGCGACGACAAGCGACACATGACTTCAGGAGTGGCGAAGATGAGCAAGGTTCTGGTGATCGGCGCAGGCGGCGTGGGATCGGTGGCCGTCCACAAGATGGCGATGAACCCCGATATCTTCTCGCACATCACCCTGGCCTCGCGGACCAAGTCCAAGTGCGACGCCATCGCCGCCTCGGTGAAGGAGCGCACCGGCGTCACGATCGACACCTTCGCCATCGACGCCGACGACGTGCCGGCCACGACCGCCCTGATCAAACAGGTTCAGCCGGTTCTGGTCGTCAACCTGGCCCTGCCGTACCAGGACCTGACCATCATGGACGCCTGCCTGGCCGCGGGCGTGAACTACCTCGACACCGCCAACTACGAGCCGCGCGACGAGGCCAAGTTCGAATACAAGTGGCAGTGGGCCTATCAGGAGCGCTTCAAGGAAGCCGGCCTGATGGCGCTGCTGGGTTCGGGCTTCGATCCCGGCGTGACCTCGGTCTTCACCACCTGGACCAAGAAGCACCAGCTGGACACCATCCAGACGCTGGACATCCTGGACTGCAACGGCGGCGACACCGGTCTGCCGTTCGCGACCAACTTCAACCCCGAGATCAACCTGCGCGAAGTGACCGCCCCGTCGCGTCACTTCGAGAACGGCCAGTGGGTCGAGGGGCCGGCCCTGACCAACAAACAGACCTTCGACTTCGAGGGCGTCGGTCCGAAGAACATGTACCTCATGTACCATGAGGAGCTGGAGTCGCTGGCCAAATTCTATCCGGAAATCAAGCGCATCCGCTTCTGGATGACGTTCGGGGACTCCTACCTCAAGCACCTCGACGTACTGGGCAATGTCGGCATGCTGTCGATCGAGCCGATGATGTTCCAGGGCCGCGAGATCATCCCGATCGAGCTCTTGAAGGCCCTGCTGCCCGAGCCGTCGTCGCTCGGCCCGCTGACCAAGGGCAAGACCAACATCGGCACCATCGCCACCGGCCTGAAGGACGGCGCCCTGAAGACGATCTACGTCAAGAACATCTGCGACCACGAAGAGGCCTATGCCGAGACCGGCAACCAGGCCGTCAGCTACACCACCGGCGTGCCCGCCATGATCGGCGCGGCCCTGATGGTCACCGGCGCCTGGAAGGGCGAGGGCGTGTTCAACATGGAGCAGCTGGATCCCGATCCCTTCATGGACATGCTGAACAAGCACGGCCTGCCCTGGACGGTCGAGGAGCTGGACGCTCCGCTGGCCTTCTGACCTAAAGCCATGTCGCACACTCCCACGGCCGCCATGGAAACCAAGGCCGGCGGTCCCGGCGCCTTCGCCGACTTCGACCTGAACCGCGTCCCGTCGCCCGCCTTCGTGGTCGACGAGGCCGCGATCCGGCGCAACCTCGCCATCCTGAAGGATGTCGGGGATCGCGGTGGCGCGCGCGTGCTGTCGGCGCTGAAGGCCTTTTCCATGTGGTCGCTGGCCGATGTGGTCGGCGAATACCTGGACGGCGTCTGCGCCTCGGGCCTGTGGGAGGCGCGGCTGGCGCGGGAGTTCTACAAGGGCCACCTGACCACCTATTCCCCCGCCTACAAGCCCGAGGACCTGCCCGAGATCCTGCGGATTTCGGACAGCGTCATCTTCAACACCCCGACCCAGGTCGCCCGTTTCGCCGACCTGATCGCGGCTGCTCGGGCCGAGGGCGCGGTGTTCGACATCGGCCTGCGCCTGAACCCCGAACACTCCGAGGCCGAGGTCGCCAAGTACGACCCCTGCCAGTTCGGTTCGCGTCTGGGCTTCCCGATCTCGCAACTGACGGCGGAGCATCTGGAGGGCGTCGACGGCCTGCACCTGCACGCCCTGTGCGAACAGGGGTTCGAGCCGCTGGAGCGGGTCTGGGGCGCCATCGAGCCCAAACTGACGCCGCTGTTGCCGCAGGTGAAATGGCTGAACCTCGGCGGCGGTCACCACGTCACCCGCGCCGACTACGACCGCGACGGCCTGGCCGCCTTCCTGAAGACCCTGGCCGAGCGCCACGGGGTGGAGGTCTATATCGAGCCGGGCGAGGCCATCGCGCTGGACGCCGGCATCCTGGTCGGAGAGGTGCTGGACACCTTCCAGAACAGCCTGCCCATCGCCATCACCGACATCTCGGCCACCTGCCACATGCCCGACGTGATCGAGGCGCCCTACCGCCCGGCCATGCTGGGCGAGGGGAGCGAGGGGACGCGCTATCGTCTGGGCGGCCCGTCCTGCCTGGCCGGCGACATCATCGGCGACTACGTCTTCCAGACCCCGCCGACGGCCGGAACGCGCATCGCCTTCCTGGATCAGGCCCACTATTCGATGGTGAAGACCAACACCTTCAACGGCGTCCCCCTGCCGGCCATCGCCCTGTGGAACTCGGCGACGGACGACCTGCGGATCGTGCGCGAGTTCGGCTACGACGCCTTCCGCGACCGCCTGTCCTGAGGCGTCGTCGCAGGGGCGTCGTGGATCCGGGCTAGGGTGCGGGCATGACTCGCATCCTGCTCGCCTGTATCGCCCTGTTCGCCTCGGCCACGACGGTCCTGGCCCAGACGTCGCACGACCCAAGCCCGACCGATCCGAAGCGTCCGCTGACGATCCTGATCTCCATCGACGGCTTCCGGCCGGACTATCTGGAGCGGGGCGTGACCCCGACCCTGTCGGCGCTGGCGACCGAGGGGGCGACGGCGTCGATGCGGCCGTCCTTCCCCAGTGTGACCTTCCCGAACCACTACACCCTGGTCACGGGCAAGCACCCGGACCACCACGGCATCGTCGGCAACAGTTTCAATGACGCCGAACTCGGCCGTTTCACCATGTCCTCGAAGGAGACCGCGTGGTGGGATCAGGCCGAGCCCATCTGGATCACGGCGGAGAAGGCGGGGTTGATGACCGCCACCATGTTCTGGCCGGGGTCGGAGACCCAGATCGACAACTATCGCCCGACCTACTATCGCCCGTTCGACCAGTCGGTGTCGGGGGAGGATCGGGTCTGGCAGGTCCTGACCTGGCTGGAGAGCGAGGGGCCGCTACGCCCTGATTTCGTGACGCTTTACTTTGATGCGGTCGACACAGCCGGTCACCGCAACGGGCCGGACGCGGCCGAGACCACGGCTGTCGTCGCGGCGGTCGATCGGCAACTGGCCGGCCTCGTCCAGGGCCTGAAGGACCGCGACCTCTACCACCAGACGACCTTCGTCATCGTCGCCGACCACGGCATGGCCGCGACGTCACCGGATCGGGTCATGTACCTGGACGACCTGATCGCGTCGGAGGCTGTCCAGATCGTCTACGGCGGATCGGTCGTCTATCTGGACGCCGTTCCGGGCCGCGAGGCCGAGGTCGAGGCGGCTCTGGTCAAACAGCATTCGCACGGCGTCTGTTGGCGCCGCGCCGACATTCCGGCGCGTCTGGTGCTGGGCTCCAACCCGCGCGTGTCGTCGATCGTCTGCATGGCCGATATCGGCTGGCTGTTCGGCACGCGGGCGCGAGAGGTGACCCGATCTGGCGGGGCCCACGGCTATGACAACGACGCGCCGGAAATGCGCGCCCTGTTCATCGCCAAGGGGCCCCGGATCGCGCCGGGCGTCGTCCTGACCGAGATGGACAGCGTCGACGTTCAGCCGTTGCTGGGCCGTCTGCTCGGCATCGCGGTTCCGGCCGGCGACGGCTCGGCGGACGACACCCTGCCGGCCATGGCCGACTAGGCCGAGGCCTCGTCCGTCTTCATCTGACGCATCAGATCCAGCACGAGGCGCTGCTGGTCGATGTTCAGACGCGGGCTCAGCTTGGCGATCTCGATGGACTGGCGCGTGACCGGCGCCTCGTAGTCGAACGCCGGCCCGTCGGGCTCGGCGAGACCCAGGCCCTGACCCAGGCCGGAGAAGAAGTATTCGACCCCGACGCCCAGGAAGCTGGCGGTCATCCACAGCTTGGACGCCGAGATGCGGTTGGTGCCGCGTTCGTACTTCTGCACCTGCTGGAAGGTGATCCCCAGCGCCTTGCCCAGATCGGATTGGGTGTGGCCCAGGGACATGCGACGCTCGGCGACGCGCCGGCCGACGTGGAGATCGACCGGTAGGGGAGGAGTGCGGCCTGTGAGGCTCATTTTGTTGACGCCCGTAAGCGAGCCAACGGCGGCTCGGATGGCGCAAGGCTAGTCCTAAAACCGGTGGTTTCAAGACCAAACTGCGACAACTTGCCACATTAAGGACGTTGGTTGAAAATACCCCTCAACAGGCGTTTGCACCCCGGTTTTTAGGGCGCATGTTTCGTCCGTCCGGAGAATTTTTGTTAACTGGGAATCCTGAGATGAAAACCTTCGTGGCGGTCCTGAGGGGGGCGGACCACATCTTCGAGTTCGTCAACGACGCCCACAAGGAGGCGTTCGGCGAGCGCGGCCTGATCGGCAAGGCCCGGGCGGACATGTTCCCGGAACTGAACCAGCAGGGTTTCGCCGCCGCGCCGCGTCGCGCCTTCGAGACGGGTCGTACCGTCTATATGCAGAGCAAGGCGGCCGATTTCGACGTCATGCCCGACGGCCTGCAGCGGTCGCGACGGCTGGATATTTCGTATGAGCCCATGCGCGACGCGAAGGGAGAGGTGACCGGCCTCTATGTCCACGGGCGCGACGTCACCACCATCGGCGACCATCCGCTGGAGGCGCGAGCGACGTCCGCCGGGCTGGACGCCCTCAGCGACGCCGAACTGCTGACCCTGCACCTCTATCACGGCACCCTGGACACCGACGCGGCCGAGCGGGCCGAATATCTGCTGTCGCGGTTCGGCAGCCTGCGCGGCGTGCTGTCGGCCTCGATCCCCAGCCTGATGCAGCTGGCGCCGGAACACCTGCGCTCGACGTCCCGCAGCCTCTCGGCCTCGACCGCCCTGAACCTGAAGATCGTGCGCGAGATCGGGCGGCGCGTCCTGTTCCGCCGGATCGCCAGCCGGCCGGTCCTGGCCTCGTCCTCCACGCTCAAAGCCTATTTGCACGGCATCCTGGCGGGCGAGCCGCGCGAAAAATTCATGGTCCTGTTCCTGGACAAGTCGCTGCGCCTGATCGTCTGCGAGACCCTGGCCGAGGGCACGGTGTCCCACACCCAGGTCTACACCCGCGAGGTTCTGCGCCGGGCGATCGAACTGTCCGCCAGCGCCATGATCCTGGTTCACAACCACCCATCGGGACGGGGGACCTTCTCGACCTCCGACGTGATGATGACGGACGCCATCGTCAGCGGCGCCGACGCCCTGGAGATCGAGGTGATCGATCACCTGCTGGTCGCGGGCGAGGAGGTGGTCAGTCTGGTCGAGACGCGCGGGGGGCCGCCCCGGGGACGCCGCGCCCACTAGGGCGGGAGTGGCGGCGTCACGTCGTTCCGCGAGACATTCCGCCGCACCTCCGCTAGACCCCGCGTCCCATGTCGATCCTGCATCCCAAGGCGCGCAAGGCCGCCATCGCCTTCATCTTCGTGACGGCGGTGCTCGACATCCTGTCGATGGGCGTGATCATGCCCGTCCTGCCGTCCCTGATCGAGGATTTCGCCGGGTCGGACGCCTCGGCCGGCATCTGGAACGGCGCCTTCGTGGCCATGTGGGCGGCGATGCAATTTCTGGCCTCGCCCGTCATCGGATCGCTGTCGGACCGCTACGGCCGTCGCCCGGTCATCCTGATCTCCTGCGCGGGTCTGGCGCTGGACTGGATGCTGATGGCCCTGGCCCCGAACCTGTGGTGGCTGGCGGTCGGGCGGATCCTGGGCGGCCTGACCTCGTCCAGCTTCACCGCCATCTACGCCTATATGGCCGACATCACCGTGCCGGAGCAGCGGGCGCGGGCCTATGGTCTGATCGGAGCGGCCTTCTCGGGCGGCTTCGTGCTGGGCCCCGTCGTGGGTGGGTTCCTGGGCGAGATCGGCCCGCGCGCGCCCTTCTGGTTCGCCGCCGCGCTGTCCGGCGTGGCCTTCCTGTATGGCCTCTTCATCCTGCCCGAGAGCCTGCCGGTCGAGAAACGGATGCCGTTCAGCTGGAGCCGCGCCAACCCGATCGGCGCCATGAGCCTGTTGCTGAGGAAGGCCGAACTGACCGGCCTCGCTGTGGTGAACTTCCTCCTCTACTTCTCGCACCACGTCTTCTCGGCGATCTTCGTGCTGTATGCGATGCACCGTTACGGCTGGGGACCGCGCGAGGTCGGGCTTCTGCTCGCGGGCGTCGGGGTCATCGACATGGTCATGCAGGGCATGGTCGTGGGGCCGGTGACGAAGGCGCTTGGCGACCGGTGCACCATGCTGATCGGCTTCCTCGGCGGGACCGTGGGCATGGCCATGATGGGCTGGGCCCCGAACGGCCTGTGGTTCACCCTCGCCATGCTGCCGAACGCCCTCTGGGGTCTGGCCATGCCGACCATGCAGGCCCTGATGACGCGTCAGGTCGGCGACGACGAGCAGGGCCAGCTGCAGGGCGCCAACAACTCCGTCGCCTCCATCGCCGGCATCGCCTCGCCGCTGTTCTTCGGCTGGGTCTATGCCGTGTCGGTGGGCGAGGGGGCCTGGGTCCCGCATCCGGGCATGGCCTTCTTCATGGCAGCCCTGGTCCTGGCCGCCGCCGGACTGGTCGGCTGGCGCGTCGGGGTGAAGGCGGAGCGCGGAAGCCGCAGCCGCCACGCCTTGATCCGGCCCGAAAGCGGGACAGATATAGGGGCCTGACATGGCTTACTCCTGGACTGCGATGAAGACCTCGATGATCGCCCTCGCGGCGGCCCTGACCCTGGCGGCCTGCGGCAACGCCAACTCCAGCAAGGCCCAGGACGGCGTCTTCGCCGAACCCACCGACCGCCAGATCCCGTCCGACGCCACGACGATGAAGCAGAGCTTCGCCCCCGTGGTACGGGCGGCGGCCCCCGCCGTGGTCAACATCTCCGCCCGCTCGATCCAGCGGGTCCAGGCCGATCCCTTCTTCCAGTTCTTCGGCGGCGGCATGCCGCAGCAGCGGGTGGCCGAAAGCGCGGGGTCCGGCGTCATCGTCCGCTCCGACGGCATCGTCGTCACCAACAATCACGTCATTCAGGGCGCCCAACAGATCCGCGTCGTCCTCAACGACCGCCGCGAATATCCGGCCGAGGTCCTCCTGGCTGACGAACGCTCCGACATCGCCGTTCTCCAGCTTCAGGGCGTGACGGAGCAACTACCGGTCCTGGCCATCGACGACCGTGAGGAACAGCAGGTCGGCGACCTGGTCCTCGCCATCGGCAACCCCTTCGGCGTGGGTCAGACGGTGACCAACGGCATCATCTCGGCCCTGAACCGCACCGAGACCGGCATTTCGGACTCGGGTTCCTTCATCCAGACGGACGCGGCCATCAATCCGGGCAACTCCGGCGGGCCGCTGGTGGACATGGACGGCGACGTCATCGGCATCAACACCGCCATCTTCTCGCGCAGCGGCTCATCTGCCGGCGTCGGCTTCGCGGTTCCGGCCTCGATGGTGAAGCGGGTGGTCGAATCGGCCCTGGGCGGCGAGACGGCCGTCGTGCGGCCCTGGCTGGGCGTGAAAGGCGACACGGTCTCCTCTGACATCGCTCGCTCGCTGGGCATGACGCGGCCGCAGGGCCTGATCGTCACCGACCTCTATGACGGCGGTCCCGGCGATCGCGCCGGCCTGCGTCAGGGCGACGTCATCACCGCCATCGACGGCGCCGAGGTCCACGACCAGGCGGGTCTGAACTTCCGCGTCGGCACCCGCAGCCCGAACGAGACCGTCGCCGTCTCGGTGCTCCGCGACGGCCGCACCCAGACGATCAATACGCGCGTCCAGCCTCTGCCGGGCGAGGCGCAGCGGGGACCGTCGGTGGCCATCGCCCAGGGGCCGCTGATCGGACTGCGCGTCGCCGCGGTCAGCCCGGCGGAAGCCGACGCCCTCGCCAACGATCCGTTCGCCGCCATTCCCGTCGTGACCGGCGTTTCGGGGCGTGCCGCCAACTGGGGCCTGCGCGAGGGCGACCTGATCGTCGGCATCAACAACCGCCCCGCCTCGGTGGGCCTGCTGCGGGGTCTCAACGGTCGCGCGCAACTGACCATCCAGCGCGACGGCCGTCAGTTGCGCGGTATCGTGGGATAGGAGTGAGGGAGCGCGGCCTTCCGGTCCGCGCTCCGTGGGTTATGCCGCCTTGATCGGCGATCCGATCGACCAGAGATGTCCGAACGGGTCGCGGACCTGGCCGTAGCGGTCGCCCCAGAACTGATCCTCGAGCGGCAGGACCGGCACGGCCCCCGCCGCAAGCGCCCGGTCCCACCAGGCGTCCGCGTCGTCGACCTGGAGGTGCAGGGTCATCCCGACCGGAGTGATGTCTGCGCCGTGGCCGTACTCCGGAAACTCGTCGTGCAGCATCAGGCTGGAGCCGTTGATGATCAGGTGGGCGTGCATCAATCGTTCGCCGTCCTCGGCGTGCATCTTCCGCACCAGTTCAGCGCCGAAGGCCCGGCCGTAGAACTCCAGGGCGGCCTCGCCTCCACGCGACGGAATGGTCAGGTGCGGGGTCAAGCCCGTGGTCGGTCCCTGGGCGGCGTGGTCGGTATCGGCCATGGCGGTCTCCTTCGATCCCAGACTAACGCGTGAAATCGCCGATGCGAACGGCTACATCTCGTCGCTCATGTCCGATCTGTTCGAAGCCTCCGGCATCCATCCCCCCGACGCGCCGCTCGCCGACCGCCTGCGTCCCGCGACGCTGGACGAGGTGGTGGGCCAGGATCATCTGCTGGGCGAAGGCGGTCCGATCCGCCGCATGATCGAGGCCGGGCGTCTGGGTTCCATGATCCTGTGGGGCCCGCCCGGCACGGGCAAGACCACCATCGCCCGCCTGTTGGCCAAGGCCGCCGGCTATCAGTACCAGCAGATCTCCGCCGTCTTCTCCGGCGTCGCCGACCTGAAGAAGGCCTTCGAACAGGCCCGGATGCGCCGCGCCGCCGGCCAGTCGACCCTTTTGTTCGTCGACGAAATCCACCGCTTCAACCGCGCCCAGCAGGACGGCTTCCTGCCTTTCGTGGAGGAGGGGGTGGTCACCCTGGTCGGCGCCACGACCGAGAACCCATCGTTCGAGTTGAACGGCGCCCTTCTGTCGCGCAGTCAGGTCTTCGTGCTGAAGCGGCTGGACGACGCGGCGCTGGATCAACTGTTGAGCCGTGCCGAGGCGCACGAGGATCGGCCCCTGCCTCTGACGCCCGAAGCGCGTCACGCCCTGACCGCCCTGGCCGATGGCGACGGCCGCTACCTGCTGACCATGGCCGAGACCCTGTTCGCCCTGCCGCCCGAGCCGGTGCTGGACGTGCAGGCCCTGGCCGGGACCCTGCAACGCCGCGCGCCCGCTTACGACAAGAGTAGAGAAGAACACTACAACCTCATATCCGCGCTGCATAAATCGGTTCGCGGATCGGACCCGGACGCCGCTCTCTACTGGCTGGCGCGGATGCTGAATGGCGGCGAAGACCCGCTCTATCTGGCCCGCCGGATCGTGCGGATGGCGGTCGAGGACATCGGCGAGGCGGACCCTCTGTCCATCCTCGTCGCCAACGCCGCCAAGGAAACCTACGACTTCCTCGGCTCGCCAGAGGGCGAACTGGCCCTGGCCCAGGCGGTGGTGCATCTGTCGACCGCGCCGAAGTCGGTCGGGGTCTACGAGGCCTACAAGGCGGCCAAGCGCGCGGCGGCCGAGACCGGCTCCCTGATGCCGCCCGCCCACATCCGCAACGCCCCGACCAAGCTCATGAAGTCGCTCGGCTACGGCAAGGGCTACCAGTACGACCCGGACACCGAGACCGGCTTCTCGGGCGCCAACTACTTCCCCGACGAGATGGAACGCCGGACCTTCTACAAGCCGAAAGGCGAGGGCCACGAAGCGAAGATCAAGGAAAGGCTGGAGCACTGGGCCGCGATGCGGGCGGAGATCCAGGCGACGAAGGGGGAGTAGCTCTCCGCTTCTTTCGTCATCCTCCGGCGAAGCGCAGCGAAGACCGGGGGACGCAGCGGCGCCGAAGGCGATCTGTTCAGGCAGGGTGTCGGAAGCGGAGGTGTGCGCGACAGGTTCGCGCTCTCGCGCGCCGCTGCGTCCCCCGGTCTGCGCCGCGAAGGCGCGGCTTGCCGGAGGATGACGAAAGAAAAGCTGACTGATCGCTGTTCATTGCCGCGCCCTCGATCCCGGCATAGCGTCACCGCTCACGCGATCCTTGGGAGGGGACGATGGCTGACGGAACGAAGACGCCCTGGCACCTGTGGCTGGTGGGGGGGCTGAGCCTGTTGTGGAATGGATTCGGCGCCTACGACTTCATCATGACCAACACCCAGGGCGAGGCCTATATGCGCGCCTCGGGCATGACCCAGCCCATGATCGACTACTTCCTGGCCATGCCCGACTGGATGTATGCGCCGTGGATCGCCGGCGTCTGGGGCGCGGTGGCCGGGTCGGTCCTGTTGCTGCTCAGGATGAAGTGGGCCGTCTATGCCTTTGCAATTTCTCTGATCGGGGCGTTGGGCAGCCTGGTCTTTGGCCTGATGAACCCCATGCCGGGCCTGCCGCCCGAGATGGCCGCGATGAAATTCATGCCCTGGATCATCGCCGTCATCGCCGCCGCGCTTCTGTTCTACGCGCGGGCCATGGCGAAGAAGGGCGCACTGCGCTAACGGGCGGGGGTGTCAGACCGCACCCCCGTTTCACTGTCGCCCGAAGAGATCGCCGCCGTCCGCTCGTGGGTCATCCACGAGGACGCCTCGACCATCGCCTTCGCCAAACCTGCGGGCCTCTCCAGCCAGGGCGGGCGGATCAAGGCGCATACGCTGGACGACCTGCTGTGGGCCTTCGCCCGCTCGAACGGCAAGCGGCCGGATCTCGTGCATCGGCTGGACCGCGATACGTCCGGCGTCATCCTGGCCGCCAAGACCAAGCCCGCCGCCGGCTTCCTCGGCAAGGCGATCCAGGCCCACAAACTGACCAAGACCTATCTCGCCCTGGTCTCGGCGGCGCCGGAGCCGAAGAGCGGCGACATCAACGTCCCCCTGGTCCGTCAGGAGATCGGCCGCGAGAGCTACATGCGGGTCGCTGCCTTCGACGCCAGGGGCGCCCAAGGCTCGCGCAGCCGCTACCGCACCCTGTCCGCCAGCGAGGACGGCGCCCTGGTCGAACTCCAGCCCTTCACCGGCCGCATGCACCAGCTCCGCGTCCACATGGCCCATATCGGCCGTCCTCTGGTCGGCGACGTCCGCTACGGCGGCGCCCTGACGGCGGCGGGCCGTGGCGCGCCGCGGTTGATGCTCCACGCCGTGTCCCTGAAGTTCCCGCATCCCGACGGCGGCGAACGCACCATCACCGCCGAACCGCCGGAGGACTTCCGCGCGCTGGCGGAAGCGATGGGGCTCAAGCTCTGAACTCCCTTCTCCCCTTGCGGGAGAAGGTGGCGGGCGAAGCCCGACGGATGAGGGGTACGAGGACGCAGACGAGATCGCCCGAGCAGATGGCTCATAGGCGACATCTACGGTCACCCATCATCCGACCTCGCATAGCCTGTCCTCCGGCCGATCAGAGATCGGACCGGGGGGCTAGACCGCCTTCTCCCGCAAGGGGAGAAGGAAAGGGATGGAGTTGGCAAAGCATCCCCCGATTTCCTCAACCGGATCAAAGGCCCGATCTTTTAAGACGCCTTTTGTCTGGCGTCGCTGGAAACGGCCTTACACTGACGGGGTCTGTCCTCTGGCCCCGTGGCCTGCCCGAACGCTTCGGACTCTTCGGACGCTTCGGACGGTGTTTTGGAGTCCGGGCTTCCCCTGGGCCCCTGGAACGCCTTGGCCCGTTAAAACGCTAAACGTTTGATATTCGGAGCAACCCCATGATCCGCGCCCTCGTCGTCGCCACCGCCGCCCTCAGCCTGGCCGCCTGCGCCAGCCTCGCCCCCTACGGCCCCCAGCGCGGCCCTAACGGTCAGGGCTATTCCGAGCGCCGCATCGAGAACGATCGCTACCGCGTCAGCTACAACGGGGTCGGCGCGCCCGGCCCGGTCGCAGACATGGCCTTGCTGCGCGCCGCCGACCTGACCATCGAACAGGGCTACGACTGGTTCGAGGTGACCCAGCGCTATGTCGACGGTCGTCCCGACAGCGCCGGCGGTTTCAGGCCCAACATCTCGGTCGGCTACGGTGGCGGCTCGGGCCGTTACGGCGGCTATCGCTATTCCTCGTCCGGCGTGGGCGTCGGCGTGGGGCTGAACTTCCAGGGGCCGTCGCCGACCTCGACCGTGCTGGAAATCCGCCTCGGCCGCGGCGCCCGCCCCGACCGGGGCGAGGCCTATGAGGCGCGCGAGGTCCGCTATTCGCTCAGCGGCCGCGAGTGAGGGCGCGGTATTCGACCAGCCGTTCCTTGTCGCGCCGGACCTGATCGCCGATCGTGTTGTCGACGTCCAGCGAGGCGTAGCGAACCCAGCCGTCGACGCCCAGCTTGTCCTTCACGGCCGCGGTCGGCGTCTGCCAGCGGAAGTAGGACATCCAGGACACCAGAACACCAAGGCCCAGGGCGATCAGCTGAAGCACGCGGAAGCCCGCCTCGTTGGCGGCGGGCGCCGGCCAGAAGGCGAAGACGGCCAGCCAGACCAGGAGGACGAACGGGGTCGTGATCCGGCCCACCCACCGCATCCAGTACCGCTCGCGACGCACGCGCCACAGCTCCATCTGGGCGAATTTCTCTAGGTATTCCATGCGGGCGGCGATCCACATGACCAGCCGCGTCAGGAACAGGGCGCGCTGGCCCCAGCCCTTGCCGTCCAGCTGGAACTGGGTCTCGGCCTGGTCCGACAGGGCGCGGGCGTTGGTGAACAGGTTCTGGAGCTCCCGCGTCCGCTGCACCACCTCGCGGCTGAGCTCGTAGGAATCGTTTTCCAGCCGGAAACGGTACTGGACGAACAGGATGGCCGAGACGCCGTAGAACAGGCCCAGCGCCATCAACATGCCCAGCACCGCCAGGCCGAGCCCTTGCGGCTGGCCGCCGGTCCACTCGGCGAACAGGCCGGGACCGAACACCGCCATGGTCGAGAAGGCGGTCAGGGCCAGCCCCTGGGTCAGGCGTTTGACGATGACATGCAGGCGCAGGGCGTCGAACACGCGTCGGCCATAGCCGTGGATCCGCCCCCGAATGTCGCTGTCGGCGGGGAAGCGTTCCTCGATCTGGCGGGTGAACAGGACGTGGAAGCGGTCCGGCTTGTTCTCGGTCTCCCAGAACGGAAAGATGTCCAGCGCCTGGTTGTAGTACTGGTCGATGTTCGCCGAGATCACCGCGATGGCCTCGGGATCCATGGTGAAATAGTCGCTTTCCTGGATCGGACGCAGGATGCCTTCCTGGGCCGTGATCGGTTCGGGCGAAGGCGACGGGGTCGAGGGCGGAACCGGACGGTCGGCCAGATCGGCCGCGCCTGGCGGCGGCGCGGGCGGCGACACCGGGATCGTCATGTTGGGCCCGGCGCGGGGCGTTTGATCGTCATGCGACATGGCGGTCGGTCAAACCTTGCAAACTCGAAGCGGCAGTATGGCGGAACCCCGGCGAACGACCGACGGAGTTCTCTCCCAACGCGAAGCTTGGGTATCGCCGTTAACCGTGTAACGCGGCAAGTGAAGTTTCGGTCAGACGCGCGCCATCGCCGCCGCGAACCCGACCAGCGGAAAGAGGAGGAGCAGTTCGATCCGGACCCAACGCGTCACCCGCGCGACCTCGCCGGCCTCCGGTGCGAACGCCGGATTGGCCCGGAACGCCTTTCGCCACCTCAGGAAGGTGATGGTCGGCGCGATGGAGCAGAGGCCCATGATCGCGAAGGTCCCGACCTTGGCCCAGAAGAAGGGATTGGCCTCATAGGCCGCCCAGCCCTTGGCGCCCCACAGGACGCGGCAGACGCCGACGGCGATGATGAGCAGCGAGGTCATGCCGTAGCCCGCGTCCAGCCCGGCCAGACGTCCTACCGGCGGTCGCTCGGCGCGCAGATAGGCCAGTTCCATCGCCAGCATGATCGCCAGCCCGAAGACCAGGATGTGATGGGCGATCGCCAGCCCCAGATCGAGCCCCAGACCGGACATGCACCTCTCCCTTCGCTTTGCCGCAATGCGGAGTATAAGCCGCCGCTCATGACACGTCTTCTGATCGTCGGTTTCGGCGGAGCCCTGGGCTCCATGGGGCGCTATGGCGCGGGGGTGCTGGCCCAGAGGCTCGCGCCCGGCGCGGCCTGGCCGTGGGGTACGTTCGCGGTGAATGTGATCGGCGGCCTCCTGATGGGGCTGGTCGCCGGCTGGCTCGCCCAGCGCGGGCAGGGTGGGAACGACATCCGCCTGTTCGCGGCCGTGGGCGTGCTGGGCGGCTTCACGACCTTCTCGGCCTTCTCGCTGGAGACGGCCCTGATGATCGAGCGGCGCGAGTTCGGTCTGGCCGCCGCCTATGTCGCCCTGTCGGTGGTGCTGGCCGTGGCCGCCCTGTTCGTCGGCCTGATGATCGCCCGCCGCGCCTTTGGAGCCGCCCTGTGAGCTACGACCCCAAGGAAACCGCGCCCGAAGCGCCCGCGCCCAAGGGGCCGGTCGGGTCTCGCGAGGCCCAGATCCTGTATGTCGCCGAGGCCGAGGACGGCATCCGGCTGGACCGCTGGTTCCGGCGTCGCTGGCCGCATCTGTCGAACATCCAGGTGCAGAAGATGGCTCGCGGCGGCCAGATCCGCGTCGACGGCGCCCGCATCAAGCCAGAGGGTCGTCTGACGGCCGGCGCCGCCGTGCGCGTGCCGCCGATCCCCGAACCCATCGTCCGTGCCCCTGGCGAGCACATGCCGCTGACGCCCGCCGACATCGCCTTCGCAAAGTCGATGGTCATCTATGAGGACGACCTGGTCATCGCCCTGAACAAGCCCTGGGGCCTGGCGGTGCAGGGCGGGACCAAGACGACGCGGCACGTCGACCGGCTGCTGTCGGCCTGGGGCGAGGGGATGGAGCGACCGCGTCTGGTCCACCGGCTGGACCGCGACACCTCGGGCGTGCTGTTGCTCGGCAAGGGGCCGGAGGCGGCCAAGCGGCTGGCGGGCGCGTTCGCGCGGCGTCAGGCCAAGAAGACCTACTGGGCGATCGTCATGGGGCTACCCAAGCCGACGGCGGGCCAGATCGACCTGCATCTGAAGAAGTCGGGCATCAACGACTACGAGATCATGCGTCCGGCCGAACCCAAGGAGAACGGCGCCGAGCCGGCCGAGACCGCCTACGCCCTGATCAGCCATGCGGGTCAGCGGGCGTCGTGGATGGCGCTGCGTCCCTTCACCGGGCGGACGCACCAGCTGCGGGCGCACATGAAGGCCATCGGCCATCCCATTCTGGGGGACCCCAAATATGGGGACGAAAAGTCGAAGGAGCTCAGCGGGCCGCTGAAGCTGCAACTGCATGCGCGCCGGATCGAGCTGGATCACCCCAAGGGCGGGAAGCTGATCGTCGAGGCGCCGATCAGCCCGGAGATGCGCGCCGGTTTCCAGCATTTCGGCTTCGACCAGGGTGAGGCGGATCGCGACCCGTTCGAGGGCGTGAGGCGAATGCGATGAGCCGCCCGCTCGCCGTCTTCGACATCGACGGGACCCTGGTCGACAGCCGGGCCTCGATCTTCCAGGCCGCCACGGACGCTGCGCGGGAGCTGGGGCTGCCCGACCCCGAATACGACCGGGTGCGCCAGATCGTGGGGCTCAGCCTGCCGCACGCGCTGGCGATGCTGGAGCCGGGGCTGGATGAGGCGGAGCTGGCGCGGTTCACCGAAGCCTTCCGGGGCAGTTTCAATCGGCTGTACGCCTCGGGCCATGAGGAGCCGCTGTATCCCGGCGCGATGGAGGCCCTGCGGCGGCTGCACAAGGATGGCTGGCGGCTGTCGCTGGCGACGGGCCAGAATCGGCGCGGCGTGGCGCGGAACCTGGCGCGGACGGGCTGGGCTGAAATCTTCATCTCGTCCCACTGCGCCGAGGACGGGCCGGGGAAGCCCGACCCGGCCATGCTGCACGCGGCGATGACGGCCTGCGCGGCGGACGCCGCCTCGACCGTCATGATCGGGGACACGGCCCACGATATTTCGATGGCCGTGGCGGCCGGGGTCCTGCCTCAGGGCGTGGCCTGGGGCTTCCATACGCCGCAGGAACAGTTGGACGCCGGGGCGCTTCACGTCGCCGAGGACTTCCCCGACCTGGAAGCCGCCCTGGACCGTTTCGCCTCGAGAGCCTTCGCATGAGCCACATCCCGCCGCTGGACCCCATGGTCGCCGCCCGCAAGGGGTTCCGGGAATCCGAGGAACGGCTGAAGCGCTTCTGGAAGGAGGCGTCGGTTCAGGCCGAGGAGTCGGGCGGTTGGGTCGTCCTGCTGGACGGCCGCGCGCCCAAGACCCCGGCGCACAACCGCTTCCTGCTGCCGACCGAAGCTGCGGCTCAAATGGTCGCCGACGAATGGGCGGCGCAGGGAGACTTCCTCGATCCCGGGACCATGCCGGCGACGCGGATCGCGGCCACGGCCATCGACAGGGTCGCCGTCACCCGCGAACCTGTGGCGGAGGAGATCGCCGCTTATGTCGGGTCGGACCTGCTCTGCTACCTCGCCGAACATCCGACGCCGCTGGTGCTGGAACAGGCGAAGGCCTGGACGCCCTGGCGGGAGTGGGCGGAGAAGGAACTGGGCGTCGTCGTCCAGCCGACATCGGGCATCATCCATGTGGAACAGCCGCCGGAGAGCATTGCCCGGGTGCGGGAGCTGGCGCTGGAGCTGGACGACTTCCGGCTGACGGCCCTGGCCATGGGCGTGCCCCTGCTGGGCAGCGCCATTCTGGGGCTGGCGGTGCAGAGGGGGGCGATCACGGGTGAGGAGGCGTTCGAGCTCAGCCGCCTCGACGAGGCCTTCCAGGAGCGTCAGTGGGGCGTGGATGCCGAGGCTGCCGAGCGGACCGAGGCGCGTCGGGCCGAAGCCGTGCTGATCGACCGGTGGTTCCGCGCCTTGGGCTGAGGAAGCCGCTGGAGCCTGATCCGGAAAAGTGTGAGCGGTTTTCCGGTCGGATCAGGCTCCAGCATCATCTGGACCTTGATTCACGGCATCAGCGGGATCGCGAAGCGATCCCTCCTCAGCCGATCAAGGTCTAGACTTCCGCCTTCGCCTGAGTGATTCGACCGCCCATGACCGTCCATACCCCTCCGCCCGAAGGCGGCCGCATCGTCGACGAGCCGATGGGCGACGCCCTGTCGCGGCGTTACCTCGCCTATGCCCTGTCGACGATCACCAACCGGGCCCTGCCGGACGTGCGCGACGGGTTCAAGCCGGTGCACCGGCGGATCATGTACGCCATGCACCAGATGCGGCTGAACCCGCAGGCGGCGGCGCGGAAATGCGCCAAGGTCGTCGGTGAGGTCATGGGTACCTACCACCCGCACGGCGACGCCTCGATCTATGACGCCCTGGTCCGCCTGGCCCAGGACTTCGCCCAGCGGTATCCGCTGGTCGACGGGCAGGGGAATTTCGGCAACATCGACGGCGATAACGCCGCGGCCATGCGCTACACCGAGTGCAAGCTGACGCCGGCGGCGGTGCTGCTGATGGAAGGGATCGACCAGGACGCGGTCGACTTCCGTCCCACCTACGACGATCAGGACGAGGAGCCGGTGGTCCTGCCGGCCGGGTTCCCGAACCTGCTGGCCAACGGGTCGTCGGGCATCGCCGTGGGCATGGCGACCTCGATCCCGCCGCACAATGTGGGCGAACTGATCGACGCCTGCCTGTTGCTGCTGGAGAAGCCGGAGGCCTCGACGGCGGAACTGGCCGAGATCGTGCCGGGGCCCGACTTCCCGACCGGCGGCGTGGCCGTCGAGGGGCATGCTGCCATGCTGGAGGCCTATGAGACGGGCCGGGGCGGTGTGCGTCTCAGGGCGCGCTGGGAGCGGGAGCCGCTGGAGCGGGGCGGCTATCAGATCGTCATCACCGAGGTCCCGTATCAGGTCCAGAAGGGCAAGCTGATCGAGGCCCTGGCCGAGCTGATCGAGCAGAAGAAGGCCCCGCTGCTGGGCGATGTGCGCGACGAGTCGGCGGAAGACATCCGCATCGTGCTGGATCCCAAGAGCCGCAACATCGAGGCCGAGAGCCTGATGGAGAGCCTGTTCCGGTTGTCCGATCTGGAGATCCGGTTCCCGATCAACATGAACGTGCTGGACGCGTCCGGCACGCCCGGCGTGATGGGGCTGAAGGCCTGCCTGCAGGCCTTCCTGGATCACCGGCGCGATGTGCTGAACCGGCGGTCGGCCTGGCGGATCGAGCGGGTCGAGAAGCGGCTGCACCTGTTGGAAGGTCTGCGGATCGTCTTCCTGAACCTGGACGAGGTCATCCGGATCGTCCGCGAGGAGGAGACGCCCAAGGCGGTGCTGATCGCCCGGTTCGGCCTGTCGGAGCTGCAGGCCGACTACATCCTCGACACCCGTCTGCGTCAGTTGGCGCGGATCGAGGAGATGGCGATCGAGAACGAGCACAAGGCGCTGGCCGAAGAGCTGGCGAACCTGAAGGCCCTGACCTCCTCGCCGGCCAAGCAGTGGAAGAAGATCGGTCAGGAGCTGGAAGCGACGCGCAAGGCCATGGTCTCGCCGCGTCGGACGACGATCGCGGAAGCCGTGGATAGCTCGGCCTTCGTGGCCCCCGAGGCCTTCATCCCCCGCGAGGCCATCACGGTCATCCTGTCGGAGCGCGGCTGGATCCGGGCGGTGAAGGGCAAGGTCGAGGATCCGTCGGAGCTGAAGTTCAAGGAGGGCGATAGCCTCGGCTTCCTGGTGCCCGGCTTCACGACCGACAAGCTGCTGGTGGCGGCGTCGGACGGGCGGGTGTTCACGGTCGGGGCCGACAAGCTGGCGTCCGGACGCGGGCACGGTGAGCCCCTGCGCCTGATGATCGACCTGGAGGAGAGCGCCGGGATCGTGGCCCTGTTCGCGCATCAGCCGGGGGCGAAGCTCTTGATCGCGTCGAAGGCCGGTTACGGCTTCATCGCGCCGGAGGACGAGCTGCTAGCCCAGAAGCGGGGCGGGAAACAGGTGCTGAACGGCGACCTGCTGGCCGCCATCCGGGTGACCGGCGACCATGTGGTCACCATCGGCGAGAACCTGAAGACTCTGATCTTCAAGGCCGAGGAACTGCCCGAGATGGGGCGCGGCAAGGGTGTGAAGCTGCAGTCCTACAAACAGGGCGGGCTGACCGATGTCGCGGTCTTCGACGGCGAGGCGGGGCCCGAGTGGGTCGATGGCGGCGGGCGCCGCCGGAACTGGCCCGACTGGAAGGACTGGCTCGGCAAGCGCGCCGGGGCCGGTCGGATGGGACCGCGGGGCTTGAGGAAGTTCCGGTAGGCCAAATCTCCTCCCCATCGCAGATGGGGAGGTGGCAGCGAGCCCTTCGCGAGCTGACGGAGGGGGCGACCGGGTCTCGACGAACGAGCACGGCGAGTCCTCGTTCCTGAAATCGTCTCGCCCCCTCCGTCACGGCCCTGAAGAAGGGCCGCGCCACCTCCCCATTCGCCAAGCGGCGAACGGGGAGGAGACATGTTGCATCATCTTGTGAGGCTGAAATGACCCCGACCCTCTACGGCATTCCCAACTGCGACACGGTCAAGAAGGCGCGGGTCTGGCTGGACGAGCATGGGCGGGCCTTCACCTTCCACGACTACAAGAAGGCGGGGATCGACCGGGCCTCGCTGGAGGGCTGGGTCGCCGAGCATGGGTGGGAGGTCGTGCTGAACCGGAACGGCACGACGTTCAAGGCGCTGGATGCGGCCGAGAAGGCGGACTTGAACGCGGAGAAGGCCGTCGGCCTGATGCTGGCCCAGCCTTCGATGATCAAGCGGCCGGTGCTGGACCTGGGCGACCGGACGATCGTGGGGTTCAAGCCGGTGATTTATGACGCGGCGTTCGAGGGCTGAGGGTCGATTTGACCTCTCGGTTGGCACTGTTTCCGAATTTCGAGTGCCAAACAGTGCAGTGCCAACGCTGACAAATCAGAGGGTTGGCTGAAACGGTGGTGCAAGGCGTGCCACGCGCGCGGGTGATTTATTGCGCGAGCGGGGCGATGCGGTTGGACGGTGTCAAAGAGCGGACTTTGACATGGTGCGCGCGTCCGAGAGAGCAAGGGTTGGATAGGAAATAAATCTTCAACCCTCCACGGCTCCGTGCACCCCAGCGAAGGCTGGGGTCCAGATGGAAAACTCGGCGATGGGACAGCGGATCTGATGCGAGACCCAAGCCGCTTGAGTCTGTGACCTGGACCCCAGCCTTCGCTGGGGTGCACGGATGAGGGAGGTGCGGCTTAACCCCAGATGCAGGGGTGTGGGGCGGAGTTAACTCAGCCCTCGACATCCGTCTCCGGGCGGTCGTGACCGTCGGCGCGTTCGGTGATCCAGTCGCCGTTGGCGTCGGCGTATTCGATCATGGCGTTCTCGTCGGAGACCTTCTGTTCGCGGGCGGCGCGGATGGCGGCGGCCTTGGCGGTGTCGTGGCTCGGGAAGGTTTCGGAGAAGGTGTCGCCGACCTTGTAGGCCCAGCCGCCGTCGTGTTCGACGATGCGATAGGTGACGTGGCTCATGGCGGTTCTCCAATGAATTTCAGCCTTGATGGCATGTTCTTCGGCGGCGTGCATCCCTTGGTGGGGCGTGCGCCGACGACCCTGTGAAGGCGCGGGCGACGGGCCGGCGCCTCAGGGTGAAAGACGATGTAAGACCGGTTCCGTTCCTGCGGGTGGCTGCTTTTCCCGCTGGGCGGGCTGGTGTTCGCTGCCTCGGTGCGGGGGTTGCGGCCTATCTGAACCGGCGGCTCTGGCCGGAGCGGATCAGGCTGTCGCGAGCATGGTCGGGCAGGGCGTGGAAGGCGAGGGTCGCCATGTTACGTTCGCAGACGGCGGGCGTCCCCATCCGGTCTGGCGTCACGACGGCGATATGGCGGGCGCAGTAGTCGCGGCTGGCGGCGCGGGTGCGTCGGACGAGGATCTCGACATGCTCAGGCCGGTCGAGGTCGAGATCCTGGATGGCGACCCGCATCCGGGGCGCGGGGGTCTGTGACAGGGCGGTCGCGACGACGAGGGCGGACAGCAGCATGGATCGGTCTCCGTGGGGTTCGGCGGGATCGCCTGAAGCTCGGAGGCCGGTCATGGAGCGGTCGGATGCGGTCCGTATCGTTAAGTTTTGCTCATGACAGTCCCGTAAGGCGGGGACTACTCCGCCTTGCCGTCGAAGGCGCGGAGGCATTCGGCCTTTGCGGCCTGAAGCGCGGGATCGGTGACGGCTTCCACGGCGGCGCGCGCGGCGATCATGCGGGCGTCCGGCGGATGGGTCGCGGCGCAGACGAACAGCGGGTGGGCGTGGTCGGGGATCAGGGCCAGGACGCCGGGCGCATTTCGGGTCAGGGCGGTGGCCAGGGCGTCCTGAAGACCCTCGGCATGAAGGCCGTCGGTCGCGGGCTGGAGCTGGGGGACGAGGGCCAGCCATTCCGGAGCGCCCGTCGCAATGCCCGCGAGCACCTTGTCGAAGCCGGTCGGGTCGGCGGGGCCGGTCAGGACCAGAACCGTGTGTCGCGCGCCGTCGGCGGCGATCAGATTGGCGAGGTGTTCGGCCGTCAGGGCCTGGGGCTGGATATCGGCCGGAACCTCCTCGGCCCCGCTCGGGTCGATCCCGTCGTCGCGGGGCGAGCATCCAGCGGCGAGGAGGGCGCAGGCGGCGAGGGCGGCGAGGCGGACGGGCATGGCGGTCTCCGGCGATGCGGGCAGGCTATGGCAGGGCGGTCAGGGCGGCCAGAGCGCGGACCTTACGAAGATTTCACGTCCGATTTCGCATCCGTTGGCCGTCGCCGCCGCCTCTTGTGATCAGAAGGCCCGGGCATCAGGCTCCGGCTCATCATCGAAAGAGGGGAAATCCCATGGAAGACTTCGTTCCGATCTTCGCCATCTTCGCCGTCTTCGGCACCATCACGGCCATCATCGTCGGCCCGACCTATCTGAAGTCCAAGGAGCGCCGCGACATGCAGGCGACCGTCCGCGCCGCCATCGACAAGGGTCAGCCCCTGCCGCCGGAGGTCATCGACGCCCTGAGCACCGAGGCGACCAAGAACATCCCGTCGCGCAGCCGCGACATCCGCCGGGGCGTCATCTGGCTGGCCATCGGCATCGGCATGGCGGCCTTCAGCCTGGTCAACGGCGGCAGCTGGGGCGGCGACGGCTGGGACGTGAACGCCGGCGACGGCCTGCTGGGCCTGGCCTGCATCCCGACCACCATCGGCCTGGCCTTCATCGTCCTGAGCTTCTTCAACAAGAACAAGGACTGAGCCGCGCTCTGACAGGGGGAAACTTGTCATGGCCAAGGCCCTGATGGACCAACACGACGTGGAGCTCGCCGCCCAGGCGGCGGCGGGCGGACGTCGGGAGTTCGGCGAACTGGTCCGGCGTCACGGCTCGGCCGTGCGATCCCTGCTGCGACGCATGGGGGCGCAGGGCGCCGAGGCCGACGACGTCGCCCAGGACGCCTTCCTGCAGGCGTTCGAGAAATGCGCCGAGTTCCGGGGCGAGGGGACCTTCGCCGCCTGGGTCAAGCGGATCGCCGCGCGCCTCTATCTCAAGCGAAAGGCGAAGGACGCCCGCTATGTCGCCGAGATCGAACCGGGGGAGGAGGATGTCGCTCCGGCCCCGGATCAAGCGGGACTGGTGGACCTGGACGAGGCGCTGAAGGCGCTGAGCGAGGTCGAGCGTCTCTGCGTGTCCCTGTGCCATGGCGCGGGGCTGTCTCATCCCGAGATCGCCACGGCCATGAATCTGCCGCTTGGAACGGTGAAGTCTCATGTCAAACGTGGTCTGGATAAACTCCGCGCCCGGCTTTCGCCGGATGTCGGGCAGTCGGGGAGGTCGACCCATGTCGGCTGACGAATTCGATCCGATGATCGAGCGGCTGTTCAGCCGTTCGCCCCAGATGGCCGATGCGAGCCTGTTCGCCGCCGAGGTCGAGACGAAGCTGCATTCCTCCAGCCGGGTCCGCACCCTTGCCCTGACGGTCGCCGGCCTGATCGGCGGGGTGATCGCGGTCAAGGAATCGATGAACCTGAACCTGCATCTGTCGGACGACCGGGCTCCGGTGGCCGGGCGGGTGATCGGTCAGGGGTTCGAGGCGGCCAGCCTGAACGTGCAGGGGGCGGTGACGTCGGGCCTGTCGCAGCTGGGTCTGTCGGACGTCAGTCTGGGCTCGATGGGCGGGATGCAGATGTTCTGGATCGCGGCCGGCGCCCTGATCGCCCTGGCCGCCGCCGGGGTGGTGAGGCTGTCGCAGGACGTCTGATCCTCGACGGGAGGGATGAGGACGCCTATCTCTCCGCCCCCACAAGCGGAGTCGTCATGTCGAGCCAGAAGCAGGAAGCCGTGAAGCGAATCACGGTGCCGGAGATCACCGCCCGGAAAGGCGGCGAGCCGATCGTGGTCCTGACCGCCTATGACGCCCCGACGGCAGAGATCATGGACGCCCATTGCGACGTGCTGCTGGTCGGCGACAGCCTGGGGATGGCGGTGCATGGCCTGCCGTCCACGGTCGGGGTGACGCTGGAGATGATGATCCTGCACGGCCAGGCGGTGATGCGGGGCGCCAAACGGGCCCTGGTGGTCATCGACATGCCCTTCGGCAGCTATGAGGCCGGCAAGGAAGAGGCCTACGCCAACGCCGTGCGGGTGCTGAAGGAGACGGGCGCCCAGGCGGTGAAGGTCGAGAGCGGGCCCGAAGTCCCGGCCACTATCGAGTATCTGGTGAAGCGCGGCGTACCGGTGATGGGACACGTCGGCCTGTTGCCCCAGTCGATCAACATCGACGGCTCGTTCAAGGCCAAGGGCAGGGAGGCGGCCGAGCACGCGCGCATCCTGCAATCGGCCCACGACACGGCCAATGCGGGCGCCTTCGCGGTGGTGATCGAGGGTACGGCCGAGGGGCTGGCCCGCGAAATCACCCAGGCGATTTCCAAGCCGACCATCGGCATCGGGGCATCCGCGGCCTGCGACGGACAGGTGCTGGTGTCGTCCGACATGTTCGGCGTGTTCGACTGGACCCCGAAATTCGTGCGGAAATACGCCGATCTGCGCGGCGAGATGGGCCGGGCCGTCCAGGCCTATGCGGAGGATGTGAAAGCCCGCCGTTTTCCTGCCGAAGTCGAAACCTACTTCTCCAAAAAGCCAGCGACGCAGTAGCGCTTCCGTTGCGGGGGCGCGGACGAACCTCTAGGGTCCGCGCCGATTGGCTTTTCAGCGTTTTTTCTTGGGGCGGCGCCGCTAGTGACTGATGTCTTCGAACAGGTCGAGGAGGAGATCCGCTCCGAACGACTGAAGCGCCTCGCGCGCAACTGGCTGCCCATCGCGGGCGGCATCCTGCTGGTCGCGCTGATCGCAGCGCTGGGCTGGTGGGGCTGGCAGAGCTTCGAGACCAGCCGCGCCCACGCCGGCTCGGTCGCCTATCAGCGCGGCCTGGAGGCCCTGCAGAGCGGCAACACGGCCGGGGCGGAGACCGCCTTCACCGAAGCCGCCGAGAAGGGCAACGGCGCCTACAAGTCCATGGCCCTGCAAGAGCGCGCCGGCATCGCCCTGACCGCCAACCGCATTCCGGACGCCATCCGCCTGCTGGACGAGGCCGCCAAGGCCGACGGCGATCCGCTGCTGCGCGACACCGCCGTCTACAAGTCGGCGCTGCTGATGATGGACAACGGCGCGACGCTGGAAGACCTGGAAGCCAAGCTGGAGCCCCTGACCAAGGAAGGCCGCCCGCTGGTGCCCTTCGCCCAGGAAGCGCTCGGCATGGCCCGCCTGCAGTTCAACAAGCCCGCCGAGGCCCGCGAGGTCCTGGTGCTGCTGACCCTGGGGCAGGACGTGCCTGATTCGATCCGCCAGCGCGCCCAGGCCGCCATCAGCATGATCGACGCCGGCGTCGCCGCGGGCCTGCCGGCCATCGTGGCCGCCCAGTCGGTGAACCCGCCGGCCGCCCCGGCCGGTCCGTCCCCCGAGCAACTCGCCCAGGCCGCTCAGGCCCAGGCCGGCGCGGCCCAACAGTGAAAACCCGCCTGATGACGACCGGAGCTCGGATGACGACCGTGACGCGCGTGCTGAAGACCGCCATCGTCCTGGGGCTGGCCGCCTCGCTGGCGTCCTGCGCCTCGGCCCGGCGAATCCTGCCGTTCGGCCTGGGTGAGGACAACGCCCCCCAGGCCAGGGCCAGCGACGGGCAGCGGATCTCGATCCTGTCCTTCGAGCAGCAGCTGTCGCCCTCGGCCGGTCTGGTGGGCCGCGACTTCTTCCTGCCCGGCCCGGTGGCCGCCAACGCCTGGCACGCGCCGGGCGGCAACGCCGAGTCGTCGATCGAGCATGTGATCGCCGCGCCGCAATTCACCATCGGCTGGCGCCGCAAGATCGGCACGGGTTCGGGCCGCGACCGTCAGGTCATGGCCCCGGTCGTCGCCGACGCCGGCAAGATCTTCGTCATGGATGGCGAATCGACCGTCACGGCCGTCGATGCGGCGACCGGCGCGGTCGTCTGGAAGGCCGACGTCAAGCCTTCGGGGCGTGAAGCCGTCGGCGGCGTCTCGGCCTTCGGCCTGCCCGTGCCCTTCGTCAGCCAGGGCGGCGGCGCGCTGAGCGGCGGTTTCGGCGGCGGCGTGGCCGTCGGCGGCGGCAAGGTCTTCGTGTCCTCCGGCTATCGCACCATGACGGCGCTGGACGCCAATACGGGCGCGGTCGTCTGGACCCAGCCGGTCGACGTGCCGATCCACGGCGCCCCGACGGTGGCGGGCAACCGCGTCTTCGTCATCGACGTCGATAACCAGATCATCGCCTTCAACACCACGACGGGTCTGCAGGACTGGTCGTATCGCGGCATCGTCGAGCCGGCCCGCGTCATGCGCGCCTCCAGCCCCTCGGTCAGCGGCGACACGGTCATCGCGCCCTTCTCGTCCGGTGAAGTGGTCGCCCTGCGCGCCACCAATGGCCAGCCGGTCTGGAACCAGGTCCTGTCGCGCACCAGCCGCACCAGCGCCCTGTCGGAGATCCGCGACATCGCCGGTCGTCCGGTCATCTCGCGCGGCTTCGTCTACGCCATCAGCCACTCCGGCGTGATGCAGGCCATGGACATCCGTACCGGCCAGCCGAAATGGTCCCTGCCGGTCGCGGGCGTGAACGCGCCCCTGCCGGCCGGCGACGTGGTCTATGTCGTGTCCAAGGCGGGCGAACTGACCCTGGTCAACCGCGACTCCGGCGCCGTCTACTGGACCCGCAACCTGAACGAAGGTCGCGTGCGTCAGGAGGGCGGCTTCTTGGGCTTCTGGGATCGCACCGTGCGCCCGGAATGGTCGGGCCCGATCCTGGCGTCCAACCGCCTGGTGCTGGTCAACTCGGACGGCGAGGCCGTGGCCTTCGATCCGAAGACCGGCGCCCAGACCGCCACCCTGCGCCTCGGCGCGCCCGCCTACATCGCCCCGGCCGCCTACAACGGCGCGCTGTACGTCCTGACCGACGCCGGCGAACTGATCAGCATTCGCTGACGGACTGAAATAAACCGCTCATCCCCGCGAAAGCGGGGACCCAGTGCTTAAATGAAGCGCTGCGTCTAGGATGACCGTTACAACGCTACGGCGATAATCATCATCCAAAGGACTGGGTCCCCGCTTTCGCGGGGATGAGCGGAAAAAATGGCATTGAAGGTCGCCATCGTCGGCCGCCCCAACGTGGGCAAGTCGACCCTGTTCAACAGGCTGGTCGGAAAGCGCCTTGCGCTCGTCGACGATCGCCCGGGCGTGACCCGCGACCGTCGCTATGCCGACGGCAATATCGGCGACATGGACCTGACGCTGATCGACACGGCCGGGTACGAGGACGTCACCGACGACAGTCTGGAAAGCCGCATGCGCGAGCAGACCGAGGCGGGGATCGAGGACGCCGACGTCATCCTGTTCATGATGGATGCGCGCGAGGGCGTGACCTCGCTGGACGAAATCTTCGCCGAGCGTCTGCGGAAGCAGGAAAAGCCGGTCATCCTCTTGGCCAACAAGTCCGAGAGCCGCGAGAGCGGCGGCGGGGTGGGCGAGGCCTATTCGCTGGGCTTCGGCGAGCCGGTGGCCATCTCGGCCGAGCACGGCGAGGGGATGGCGGACCTTTACGCCGCCCTGGTGACGGCCTCGGCCGACATCTTCATCGAAGAGATCGACGAGCCCGACAAGCCGATCCGCATCGCCATCATAGGCCGCCCGAACGCCGGCAAGTCGACCCTGATCAACCGGTTGATCGGCGAGGATCGCCTGCTGACCGGGCCCGAGGCCGGGATCACGCGCGATTCCATCTCGGTCGACTGGGAATACGAAGGCCAGAACATCCGCCTGGTCGACACGGCCGGGATGCGTCGCAAGGCGCGCGTCCAGGAGAAGCTGGAGAAGCTGTCGGTCGCCGACACCATCCGCGCCATCACCTTCGCCGAGGTGGTGGTCATGGTCATGGACAAGGACAACGCCTTCGACGTGCAGGACCTGCAGCTGGCCGATCTGGTCGAGCGCGAGGGCCGGGCCCTGGTCTATGTCGCGTCCAAGTGGGACCTGGAAGAGAACCCGCAGGCCCGCATGGCCGAGCTGAAGCGGATGGCCGAGGACAAGCTGCCCCAGCTGAAAGGGTCGCCCTTCGTCGCCCTGTCGGCGCACTCGGGTCGGGGCGTCGAACGTCTGATGCCCGCCGTTCTGAAGGCGCACGAGACCTGGTCGGTGAAGGTCAAGACCAAAGACCTGAACGACTGGCTGTCGATGGCGACCCAGAGGCACCCGCCGCCTGCCGTCGACGGCAAGCGGATCAAGACCAAATACATGGCCCAGACCAAGGCCCGTCCCCCGACCTTCGTGCTGTTCGCCAGCCGGGGCGGACAGTTGCCGGACCACTATATCCGCTATCTGACTAACTCGATCCGCGAGAGCTTCGACCTGCCGGGCACGCCGATCCGGCTGACCGTCAAGGGCGGGTCGGAGAACCCCTATGCGGCGGGCGGCGCCAAGTCGGGGCCGGAACGCTACAAGGGCGACGCCAAGACCGCGCCCCGCAAGGTGCGCAAGAAGGAAGAGGAAGAGTCCCATCTGCCCGGCAAGGCGCTGGAGCAGAAGAAGACCCGCGTCGCCAAGCCGCGCGTGATTTCCGGCGTGAAGGCGTCGTCGAAGAAGGCGGGTTCGTCCGTGGCGGTGCAGAAGGGCGCGCGCGGCGGTGCGCGGCAGGTGTCGCGATCGGGTCGGATCCGCACCGGCCAGAAGCACGCGCCGAAGAAGTAGGGGCCCGTCGTAGAGCCAGGGCGCCTAGGGTCCAGACTCATAACCACCAGACGATGATGGCCGCGAGGGCGACGGCGGCTGCGTATGTGCAGGCGAGCTTGTCGTATCGAGTGGCGACGCGGCGGAAGTCCTTGATACGGCAGAAGGCGCGCTCGACGAGGTTCCTTCGCTTGTAAGGCTCGGGGTCGAAGGGGTGCAGTCGCTTGCGATAAGGCGCGTTGGGGATGACCGGGGTCGTGCCTCGCGCCCGCAGCAGGCGTCTCAGGACGTCGCTGTCGTAGGCCCGGTCGGCGGCGAGGGTCGCTGACGCGGGCGCGGCCTGGATCAGGTCGGCCGCGACCGGTGCGTCGCCGCGCTGGCCGGGCGTGATCATGAAGGCGACGAGCCGCCCCAATCCATCGACCAGGGCGTGCAGCTTGGTGGTCGGCCCGCCGCGCGAGCGACCTATGCCGTTGGCCGAAGCCCCCCCTTTCCGCCCGTCGCCGAGCGGTGAGCCTTGGCCCAGGTCGAGTCCAGCATCAGCTCGGCCGGCGGCCCGCCCGACGCCGCCAACTCTTCGAACGCCCTCATCCAGACGCCCGCCTTGGCCCAACGGACCCAGCGATTGTAGAGCGTCTTGCGAGGGCCGTAGATCGGCGGCGCATCGATCCAGCGCCCGCCGCTGATCAGCACATGAACGATTCCCGAGATCACCCGTCGATCATCGACCCGGGGCACGCCACGAGGCTTGCTCGGCAGAAACGGCCGAAGCCGCTCGAACTGAGCATCCGTCAACCAGAACTCTGAAGCCATGTTCGTCCTCCTGCCTCACAGCAGGGAATCACGCTTCGCCCGATCTGGGAATCCCGCTTATGGGTCTGGACCCTAGCCGAGGCTGAGGGAAGCCCAGCCGTCGCGGTTCGTGACGGCGGCGCGCATGCCGAACAGGTCGGTCAGGCGGTCGTCGGTCAGCAGCGTCTCGCGCGGGCCGTCGGCCGCGATCCGGCCGTCCTTCATCATCACGACGTGGGAGATCTCCGGCAGAATCTCCTCGATGTGGTGGGTGACCAGGATCAGTGTCATGCCGTCGCGGGCGAGGGGGCGCAGACTGTCGAGAAACTGACGGCGGGTCGCCGGATCCAGACCGGCGCAGGGTTCGTCCAGCAGGAGGGCCTCGGGGCTGTTGACCAAGGCACGGGCGATCAGGACGCGGCGGGCTTCGCCCGTGGAGAGGGAGGTCACGGGCTGCGGGGCCAGATGGGTCGCCTGCATCCGCTTCAGAGCGGCCGCCGCCGCCTCTCGCATGGCGTCGGTGACCCTGTGGTGTCGCCACAGGCCGTGGGCGGCGAAGAAGCCCGAGAGGACGGTGTCCATGGCCGTGACTGGAGCGTCGCCGGCGAGGTCGGCCTGAAGCGAGGAGGAGACGATGCCGAGCCGTTGTCTGAGTTCGAAGACGTCCCAGTGTTCCCGGCCGAAGACCCGCACGCCCGTTCCGCCGAGCGGGTGGATCTGTTTGGTCATCAGCTTGACCAGGGTCGACTTGCCCGAGCCGTTGCGGCCCAGGATGACGGTGTGGCGACCGACGGGGACGTGCAGGGTGACGTCGTCCAGAATCGTCCGGTCGCCGCGCACGACCGTGGCGGCGTCGATCTGGAACAGGAGGTCCGGCGGGCTCAGATCAGGGCGTCGGCGGGGAGGCCCGCCTTCCAGTCCTTGAACGACGTCCGCTGGGGCGGAACGACGTCGCCGCGCGCCAGTTCGACGACCAGTGGGCCGATTTCCGAAGGGTGCGGCAGGGTCTCGGGATCCTCGCCCGGGAAGGCCTGGGCGCGCATCTGGGTGCGCATGCGGCCGGGGTCCAGGACGCTGATGCGGACGTTGGTGTTCTCGATCTCGTCGGCCCAGGACAGCATCAGGGCCTCGGCGCCCGCCTTGGTCGCGGCGTAGAGGCCCCAGAAGGCCTTGGGCTCGCGCGCGAGGCTCGACGTCAGGTGGATGACCCGTCCGGCGTCCGAAGCGCGCAGCAGGGGCTCCAGCGAGCGGATCAGCCGGTAGGTTCCGGTGAAGTTGGTCTTCTCGATCTTGGCGAACCCGCGCGGGTCGATGTGGCTGACCGGGGTCAGGCCTTGCGCGCCCAGGGTGGCGGCGGCGTTGACCCAGATGTCCAGCTTGCCGAACCGCTGGAAGATGGCGCCGCCCAGACGGTCGATGCCCCCGCCGTCGATCAGGTCGAAGGGCACCAGCGTCGCATGCTTGCCGGTGGCGGCGTAGATGGCGTCGTCAAGCTCCTCGAGCGCGCCTTGGGTGCGGGAAGCGGCGACGACGTGAGCGCCGGCCTTGGCCAGGGCCAGGGCGGCCTCGTAGCCGATGCCGCGCGAGGCCCCGACGACGAGGGCGACACGGTCTTGAAGGGGGAGGTTTTGAGAAGCGGAGGTCATCGACTATTCTTGCGGCGTGGGACGGTCTTTTAGCGGAGCGGCTACGTGAGTGTAGAAGAAAAGCTGACGATCGCCGTGCCGGACGACGTTCAGGAAGCGTTGGCCTATATCGCCGAACTGTCTGGTCAGACCCCGGCCGCCCTGGCTGAACGAGCCCTGCGTCAATTCGTGGCGCGCGAGGTTCCCATCTTTGAGCAGATCGAGGAGGGGATGGACGACTTCGTCGCCGGGCGAACCGTCAGCCATGAGGAGGTCATGGCACAGGCCAAGGCTCATATCGCACGAGGCGCGAAGGCCGCGTGACGGACCTCCGTTGGTCCGATGCCGCCGCTGCGGAACTGACGGCGGCCTATGACTACATCGCGCAGGACGACCCGAGGGCTGCGCTGAAAGTCTTCAATCGCATCGTCGCGGCCGCCGAACTTGTGGCGCGGCGAAATATCGGCCGTGTCGGGCGTCGCCTGGGGACCTTCGAAAAGTCGGTGATCGGAGCGCCTTACGTCCTGATCTATGTGCGCGATGAAGAGCAGTCCGAGACCACGATCACCAGTGTGATCCACACCGCGCGTCAATGGCCGCCTGTGCTTGGCGCAGACGATGTCGACCTTCAGTAGCCCTCGGCCGCCTGCCACAGGCTGAAGCTGAAGCCCTGGTCGTCGCAGACGATGCAGGAGAGGCCGGTGGGGCTTTCGGACGGGATGGCCGCCTTGCCGCCGAGCTCGGTGACGCGGGCGCAGGTGGCGACGATGTCCTCGACGCGGAAATAGAGGTTGGTCTCGCTGTTGGCGCGCTCGACCTTGGTGAAGCCGAACGGCGGGTTCGAGCCTGCGACGTGGGCGTAGGTCGATTTCGAGGCGTCGGCGTCGAAGGTCCAGCCGAACAGGGCGCCGTAGAAGGCCTTGGCCCTGGCGATGTCGACCGTGTCGAGCGTGAAGTAGCCGAGTTGAACCTGGGCCATCGGGCGTCCTGAGCTTGAGCGTGTGAAGCTTAAGCGCTGACGAGCAGGGAAAGTTGCCGGGAGACCGCGTCGCGGCCGCCTTCCTCGATCTCGCGGTCCACCAGACGGGTCGGATAGTCGCCGGTGAAATAGTGGTCCGTGAACTGGGGCATGGCGTCGTTGCGGCCCGTCTCGCCCATGGCCTTATAGAGACCGTCGACGGACAGGAAGCCGAGCGAGTCGACCTCCAGATACTGGCGCATCTCTTCCAGGGTCTTGTTGGCGGCGATCAGTTGGTCCCGTTCCGGCATGTCGATGCCGTAGAAGTCGGGATAGAGGATCGGCGGGGAGGCCGAACGCAGGTGGACCTCGGTGGCGCCCGCTGCGCGGACGGCGCGGACCAGTTTCACCGAGGTGGTGCCGCGCACGATGGAGTCGTCGATCAGGACGACGCGCTTGCCCTCGATCACCGACCGGTTGGGGCTGTGCTTCATGGCCACGCCCTTCTGGCGGGCGCCCTGGCTGGGCTGGATGAAGGTGCGGCCCAGATAGTGGCTGCGGATGATGCCCATTTCGTAGGGGATGCCGCTTTGCTCGGCATAGCCCAGCGCCGCCGGGACGCCCGAATCGGGCACGGGCACGACGACATCGGCCTCGACCGCGTGTTCGAGCGCCAGGCCGTGGCCCATGCGCTTGCGGACGCCATAGACGGAACGGCCGTTCACGACGCTGTCGGGGCGCGAGAAGTAGACGTATTCGAACAGGCAGGGACGGGCCGCGCGCGTCTGGAACGGCTTGATGGAGCGAAGGCCCTCGTGGTCGATGACGATGACCTCGCCATGCTCGACGTCGCGAACGAAGGTCGCGCCGATGGTGTCGAGCGCGCAGGTCTCCGACGCCAGGACCCAGGCGTCGCCGATCTGGCCGAGGACCAGCGGGCGGATGCCCAGCGGGTCGCGGGCGCCGATCATCTTGGTGCGGGTCTGGGCGACCAAGGCGTAGCCGCCCTCGATGCGGGCCAGGGCGTCGATGAAGCGGTCGACGATCTTGGCCTTACGGCTGCGGGCGATCAGGTGGAGGATGACCTCGGAGTCCGAGGTGGACTGGAAGATCGAGCCCTCGCCGACCAGCTGGTTCCGCAGGTAGTGGAAGTTGGTCAGGTTGCCGTTGTGGGCGATGGCGATGCCGCCCTGGTCCAGGTCTGCGAACATCGGCTGGATGTTGCGCAGGAAGCTGCCGCCGGCGGTGGAATAGCGGGTGTGGCCCACGGCCGCCGGGCCCGGCATGCGTTTGGCGAGGTCGGTGCCGCCGAAGGCCTCGCCTACATGGCCCATGTGGCGCTCGGTGTGGAAGCGCTCGGCGTTGACCGAGGCGATGCCGCAGGCTTCCTGACCGCGATGCTGCAGGGCGTGGAGGCCCAGGGCGACGATGCCCGAGGCCTCGTCCTTCTCCGCGCCCCAGACGCCGCAGACGCCGCATTCCAGGCGCGGACGGTCGTCGTCCGCGTCGCGGAAATGCTCCCGGTGGACGACCGGGGGCTGGATGTCGTGGGGCAGACTGCGCATCGTGGGGGCTCCGATGACAGGCGAAACTATTGGGGTGCGGCGGACGGGCGCGAGTTAGGGCCGGTTTGGGGCGAGGGCAAGGCTTGATCGTTCGAAAAGCCTCTGCGGACGGACGAATCGACCACGGGGCTGATCGCGTCGGCGCCCCGACCGATGCCGGGCAGGATGATCTGGATGGCGCGGGCGGCCCCGGCGCTGAGCGGACGCAGGGTCGCCTCGGAGAGCCAGCGCGGCGTCTTCTCGCCCGGCATGGCGGCGACGATGACCAGATGGATGGCGCCCAGAAGGACCAGCGACCGGCCCGCCCCGACGAGAATGCCGATGAAACGGTCCACGCCGCCGAGCGTCGGATGGGCCTGGGCCCGCTTGGACAGGATCGAGCCGAAGATGCGGATGCCGAAATAGATCAGGAGGAAGCTGACGATCGCCGCGAAGATCGAACCGGCCCAGTCCGGGTCGATCAGCATCCGGCCCAGAGGTGCGGTCAGGGGCAGAGCGACCAGGGCGATGAAGGCCGCCAGGATGAAGCTGAGAAGGGTGATGATCTCGCGCGTGCCCCCGCGCACCCAGCCGGCGGCGGCCGAGGCGAGGATCACGATAATCGCGAAGGCGTCGAAGCCGGTCACGATGTCTCCTCCCCATCGCAGATGGGGAGGGGGACCGCGAAGCGGTGGAGGGGCTCTTGGGATCCCACGGACGGCAGTCGTTTCAAGAAAGAACCCCTCCGTCTCTTCGCTTCGCTACGAGCCACCTCCCCATCTGCGATGGGGAGGAGACACATACTCAATACCTGTTCTGTGAGATTCGTTCGACGGCTTCGGTCAATCGGCTGATGCCTGTGATCGCCACGCCACCGCCCTTGACCGTGAGGGGCGGGGACAGGGCCTGGTCGAAGCCGAGTTTCTGGGCCTCGCGCAGGCGGGCCTCGGCGCGGCCGACAGCGCGGATCTCTCCGGACAGGCTGATTTCGCCGAAGACGATGCAGCCCTGGGGCAGGGGGGTGTCGGTGACCGAGGAGATCAGGGCGGCGGCGGCGGCGAGGTCGGCGGCGGGCTCGTTGATGCGCAGGCCCCCGGCGACGTTCAGATAGACGTCCTGCTGGCCGAAGCCGACGCCGCAGCGGGCTTCCAGCACCGCCATGACCATGGCGAGACGGCTGGTGTCCCAGCCGATGACGGCGCGACGGGGCGTGCCATAGGCGGAAGGGGCGACGAGGGCCTGCATCTCGACCAGAACGGGGCGGGAGCCCTCGATGCCGGCGAAGACGGCGGCGCCGGGCGCGCGGTCCTTGCCCTCGCCGAGGAAGAGGGCCGAGGGGTTGGAGACTTCGCGGAGGCCCGAGTCCCCCATTTCGAAGACGCCGATCTCGTCGGTGGCGCCGAAACGGTTCTTGCCGGCGCGCAGGATGCGGAAGGGATAGCCGCGCTCGCCCTCGAAGCTCAGGACCGCATCGACCATGTGTTCGACCACGCGGGGCCCGGCGACCTGGCCGTCCTTGGTGACGTGGCCGACCAGGACGACGGCCGGGCCGCCGGACTTTGCGAGGCGGACCAGTTCGCCGGCGCAGGCGCGGACCTGGGTGACCGAGCCGGGGCCCGCGTCATGGGCGTCGGACCACAGGGTCTGGACCGAATCGACGATCACGATGTCGAACTTTTCGCGCTTCAGGGTGCCGATGATGTCGCGCAGCGCCGTGGCGGAGGCGAGGTTCACCGGGGCCTCGGCCAGACCCATCCGCTTGGCGCGGGAGCGGATCTGTTCGATGGCCTCCTCGCCCGAGATGTAGGCGACGCGGACGCCCTTCAGGGCCGCGCGACCGGCGACGTCGAGCAGAAGCGTCGACTTGCCGACGCCGGGGTCGCCAGAGAGCAGGATGGCCGAGCCCGGCACGACGCCGCCGCCGCAGACGCGGTCGAACTCGGTGACGCCGGTGATGATGCGCGGCGGTTCGGGGGTGTCGGACAGCAGGGATTCGAACTGCAGGCCCCGCGCCTTGGCGGTGGCGGCGGGCTTCAGGGCGCCGGGGGGCGAAGCGGATCGGCCTTCCTCGACGATGGTGTTCCACTGGCCGCAGGCGGAGCATTGCCCCGACCACTTGCCGTGAACCGCCCCGCAGGACTGACAGACGTAGATTGCAGAGTCTCTGGCCATGAGACCGGCTTACAGGAGTCGCTGGCGGCGGGGCAGAGGCCGCTGGCGGGGGTGCGACCGCTTCCGACGTAGGAGGCCAGGTTCAATCGACATCCGGACTCCAAAACACCGTCCGAAGCGTCCGAAGAGTCCGAAGCGTTCGGATCGTCCATGGCCTCATGACGCACCCTTACTTGCGAAACGGATCAGTATGGGGGCGTTTGGAGGGGCGTTAAGGAAAAGGGCTCTCAAAAGGTCGGGGTATTGGAATCGTTGGCGAATTCCGGGGATGCTTTGCCAACTCCGCCCCGGCCTGATCCGCGCGCTTCAGCGACCTAGCCGAGATAGGTGCGCTCGAACCGATTGCCGATGGAGGTCAGGAGTTCGTAGCTGATCGTGCCTGCGGCCGTGGCGGCGTCGTCCACGGGGCGGTTGGCGCCGAACAGTTCGACCCGGTCGCCGAGCGAGACGTCCAGGCCCGTCACATCGACGGCGATGACGTCCATCGAGACCCGGCCCAGCAGGGGGCAGAGCTCTCCGGCGATCCAGACCTGACCCTTCGGGCTGGTCGAACGAAAGATTCCGTCGGCATAGCCCGCGCCGACCGTGGCGATGCGGCGGGTCGTGTCGGCGAGGAAGCCGCGCGAGTAGCCGACGGTCTCTCCGGCCGGCAGGTCGCGCAGTTGCAGGATCTCGGCGGACAGGGTGGCGACGGCCTTCAGGCGGGCGTCGGGGCGACCCTCGGGACCGCCGCCATAGAGGCAGATGCCGGGGCGGACGGCGTCGAAGGCGTAGTCGGGGCCGAGGAAGCAGCCGCCGGAGTTGGCGAAGGACTTCAGGGCGTTCGGGTAACGCGCGGAAACGGCGGCGAAGGCGTCGCGCTGGCGGCGGTTCATCGGCTCGGCCGGATCGTCGGCGCAGGCGAGGTGGCTCATGACCAGGTCGAGGCCGTCCAACGGCTCGGGCGCATCCTCCGGGCGGAAGCCGAGGCGGTTCATGCCGGTGTCGATCTGGAGCCCGCAGGCGCCGCCATTCGCCGTCCGCCAGGCCGCGATCTGGTCGGCGTGGTTGAGGATGGGGCGAAGATCGGCGGCCTTCAGCGTCTCGGCCGCGTCGCCGACGCAACCGTCCAGCACATAGATCGTGGGCTCCGGGCCGATGGCTTCGCGCAGGGCGACGCCTTCGTTCACGCGGGCGACGAAGAAGGTGCGGGCGCCCTCGGCCATGAGGCGTTTCGCGACCGGGACGGCGCCGAGGCCATAGGCATTGGCTTTCACCACCGGATGCACGGGGACGCCGGTGAGGGCTTCCAGCGCATGGAAGTTGTGCGAAAGGGCGTTCAGATCGACGGAGAGGGAGGCAGGCGCGGTCATCGTCGCCTTATGCCGCAAGATCCTTGCGAGAAAAGCCGAAAAGCGACCGGAGCGGCGGATCGCGGCCGTCCTTGACTTGGAGCCTTGCGTGACCGACCTACGCGCCTCGCTTTCAAGGTCTGTCCATCCCATGTCCGTCAAGGTCCGTTTCGCCCCGTCGCCCACCGGCAAGCTGCATGTCGGCAACGTCCGCACCGCGCTGGTCAACTGGATGTTCGCCAAGGGACAGGGCGGCTCCTTCGTCCTGCGTATCGACGACACCGACCTGGCCCGCTCGACGCCGGAGTTCGAACAGGGGATCGAGGACGACCTGACCTGGCTGGGGATGCCGTGGGACGAGCGGTACAACCAGTCCAAGCGGTTCGACCGCTATCACGACGCCGCCGAGCGCCTGAAGGCCGCCGGGCGTCTGTATCCGGCGTGGGATACGTCCGAGGAACTGGATCGTCGCCGCAAGGTGCAGCTGTCGCGCGGCATGCCGCCGATCTACGACCGCGCCGCCCTGAGCCTGACGGACGAAGACAAGGCGAAGCTGGAGGCCGAGGGACGCAAGCCGCACTGGCGCTTCAAGCTGGACGGCAAGCGCGTGTCCTGGGAGGACCTGTCGCGCGGTCACTGCGAGGTCGATACGGCCTCGATGTCGGACCCGGTCCTGATCCGCGAGGACGGGCTTTATCTCTACACCCTGCCGTCGGTCGTCGACGACATCAACATGGGCATCACCCACGTCATCCGGGGCGAGGACCACACGACCAATACCGGCGCCCAGATCGAGATCTTCGAGGCTCTGATCGCGGCGGGTCTGGGGTCGGAAGTCCCGACCTTCGCCCACATGCCGCTGCTGGTGGGTGCGGACGGGGCCGCCCTGTCGAAGCGTCTGGGGTCTCTGTCGATCTCGGACATGCGCGAGCAGGGCTATGAGCCCATCGCCATCACCAGCCACCTGGGGCGGATCGGCACCTCGGACGCGCTGGAGGTGGCCGACAGCGTGCTGGCCCTGGGTCAGGGCTTCAGCTTCGACAAGATGGGCCGGTCGCCGGCGCGTTACGACACCGACGATCTGGACCGTCTGAACGCCCAGGCCCTGCATGGCATGAGCTATGCGGCGGCCAAGGCGCGTCTGGCGGCGCTGGACTGCGATCTGGGCGAGACGGTCTGGGACGCGGTGAAGGGCAATCTGACCAAGTTCGACGGCGTCGTGGACCTGGCCAGGATCGTGCGCGGCCCGGTGACGCCGGTGATCGAGGATCCGGCCTTCGCGGCGGCGGCCCTGGCGGTCCTGCCGGAGACGATCGACGAAGGCGCCTGGTCGGCCTGGACGTCGGCGGTCAAGGAAAGCACGGGCGCCAAGGGCAAGGCCCTGTTCATGCCGCTGCGGCTGATCCTGACCGGGCAGCAGCACGGGCCGGACATGGCGACCATGGCGCCGCTGATCGGGCGGGAGCGGATCGAGAAGCGGCTGAAGGGCGAAATCGCCTAGACGGCAAAGAAAAAGGGGCGGCTCGCGAGAGCCGCCCCTTTTGCATTCCGGTCTGTCGCCGATCAGCCGTTGCAGGCGGCCAGTTCTTCGGCCGTCAGGGCCGTGCCGCGCCACGAGAACTCGGTGACCTGGCCGAAGCGGGCCACGACGCGACGGCAGGCGCGCGGGGCGGGCTGGTTGGCGCCGCCCGAAGCGGTGCAGGTCGCGCCTTCGCAGCGCCAGTTGGCGCCGTCGATGATGGTGGCGCGAGCCGGGGCGCGCGAGGCGTCCGCGAGGACGACGCGGGTCGAAGCCGACGACTGGGCGAAGGCGGGGGCGGCGAGGGCGGCGCAGAGAGCGACGATGGGGAGGACGGCGCGCATGGGGGAGACTCCGATGGTGGGGCGGACCGACACGGTCCAGCGTCAACACCGGCATAGTGCGTTGTTATTCGAAACTGTCAATCGCGTTTTCAAAAAGAACGGACCGCAGGCGCAGACTGAGCGATGATTACTTATCGGTGATCATGTTTCAAGACCGACGAAGCGTCAGCGTGTCGCATCGCGACGATCGCCTCCTCGACCGTGTCGCAGACGACCCAGGCCTGAAGGAAGGAGGCGGGGGTGAAACCGCTCTCCACGCTCTGTCGCATCAGGGCGAAGAAGGTCTCCCAGAAGCCGTTGATGTTGAGGAAGATCACTGGCTTGCCGTGCAGGTCCAGACGCTTCCACGACAGGAGTTCGACCACTTCTTCCAGAGTGCCGATGCCGCCGGGGGCGACGACGAAGGCGTCCGACTGATCGTACATGAGCTGTTTGCGCTCGTGCATCGAGGTGACGACGATGGTCTCGACCTCGTCGAACAGGCGTTCGCGGCTGCGCAGGAAGGCCGGCATGATGCCGACGACCCGACCGCCCGCCTCGTGCGCCGCGCGGGCCGAGGCGCCCATCAGGCCCACGCCGCCGCCGCCGTAGACCAGCCGCCAGCCCTCGCGCGCCGTGGCCGCACCGAAGGCGGAGGCGGCCTGGGTGTAGACGGGATCGGCCGAGTCGGAAGAACCGCAGAACAGGCAGACGGACTGGCCGTCGAAGGGGGCGATAACGGGAGCGGAGGCGGACATGAACCCTCGAGGCGAGACGCAAGATTGGAGACAGGCCGGCCCCGCCGGTCTATCTGGGCGAACAGTCCTACAGACCCGGCGAGCAGGATGAAACGACCGATCGCATCGACCCTGGCCGCCGTGGCCGCGCTTCTCGTCGCGGGCTGTGGAGAACAGGCCGTTCCAGAGACGGAAGCCGCGCCCGAGACGGGCTGGGTCATGTCGCCCGAGATCGACACGGTCGCCTCGAGCGGGGGCGAGCTGATCGTGCGGGGGCATGCCTCGCCGCTCGGCCGGGTGGTGGTCAGCGGGGCGGGCGACCTGGCCTATGCGGTCGGCGCGGATGCCGAGGGCATGTTCGAACTGCGCGTACCGCGTCCGGCCAAGGACACCCTGTTCGTGGTGGAGGCGCGGGTCGGGCAGGAAGGCTTCCCGGCGCCTTATCGGCTGCTGATCGGGTCGGACCCGCAGGCCCCGATCGCCTTGCTGGCCGTCGGCGCGCCGACGCAGCGGCTGGATGGAGGCGTGGGCCTGGACGCGGTGGATACGGACGGGCGAGCCGCCCTGGTCTCCGGCCGGGCGGCGCCGGACAGCGAGGTCGTCATCGAAGGCAGCGCCCAACGGACGGCGAGAGCGGACGATGCCGGGCGTTGGCGGCTGGCCGGATCGGGCGACGGCACGACGCCGATCCGGCTCGGGGGCGTCGCCTATTCCCCCTTGCCGGGCGGGGCGTCGCAGCCGGACACCCTGGAGCGGGCGGGGGCGGGCTGGCGGATCGCCTGGTCGGCGCCCGGCGGCGGTCGGCAGTCGACCTGGTTCCCGGATCGGATGGCAACGAACCGTTAACCAATTCGGCGCACGCATACGGTGTTCTCTTCGAGGACACCCACCATCACCGAACTTTTTCAGCCCGGCGCCCGCGTCGGGCTTTTCTTTTGGCCTCAGCAGGGCAGGGCGTTCGACAGGTCCTCGGCGAGGTCGCCGCGCTCCTTGACCTCGACGCCGCTCAGGCCGAGCCAGCCGGCCATCCGCACCAGTTCGCCCGCCAGCCGCGAGGCGGTCTCCGGCGTCGCGTGAGGCTCGCGCCAGGCCGCCTGTACCAGCAGGACCCCAGCCTGACGGTCGGCCTTCAGATCGACGCGGGCGGTGATGGCCTCGTCCTCCAGGAAGGGCAGGACGTAGTAGCCGTGGGCGCGCTTGTGGGCCGGGGTGTAGATCTCCAGCCGGACGCGCACGTCGAACAGCCGCTCGGTGCGGTCGCGGAACCAGATCAGGTTGTCGAAGGGCGAGAGGAGGGCGGCGCCCTCGATCTTGCGCGGGCGACGGGCGTCCGGGGCGATAAAGGCCGTGTTGCGCCAGCCGGGGACGGTGGCGGGCGTCAGGACGCCGTCCTCGACCAGTTCGGCGATGCGATCCTTGAAGCCTTCGACCGGCAGTCGGAAATAGTCGCGAAGGTCGGCGGCCGTGGCGACGCCCATGGCGTCGGCGGCGATGCGGATCAGGGCGCGCTGGGCCTCCGCCTCGGTCGGCGTCGGGGCGTTGTGGACGGCGGCGGGGATGACGCGCTCGGTCAGGTCGTAGACGCGCTCGAAGCTGCGGCGGGTCTTGGTCGTGATCAGTCCGGCCCAGAACAGCCATTCCAGCGCCCGCTTGCCGTCGGACCACTCCCACCAGCCGGGCTTGACCCGTGGGCCTGAGGCGAAGTCGGCGCCGGTGACCGGGCCGCGCCGTTCGATCTCGGCCAGGACGCCGTCGATATAGTCGCGGCGCTCCCGGCCGAAGCGGTTGATGCCGGTCCAGATGCCGTGACCGTCCCGCGCCCGCTCCATCCGCCAACGCATCAGGGGCTGGGTCTCGATGGGCAGAAGCGACGCCTCGTGGCCCCAGTATTCGAAGAAGGTCGGCTTTTTGCCCCAGGCCTCGGTCTCCAGCATCTCGCGCGGATAGGCGCCCAAGCGGGAGAAGGCGGGCAGATAGTGGGTGCGGCTGACGACGTTGACGCTGTCGATCTGGATGACGCCCAGACGCCGGGCGATGTCTCGGAACTGGCGGGTCCCGGCGGTCGTCGGATGGGGCTTGCCGAAGCCCTGGGCGGCCAGGGCCAGGCGTCGGGCGAGGGCGGGCGAGATCTGTTCGGTCATCCGGGACGACCCTAGCCGCCGGTTCGAGACCTGTCGCCTCAGCGGCGCTCGCTCCAGAGATCGAGGTCCGTTTCCCGCCCGATCAGGGCCAGGCCCGAGGCGATGGATTCGAACTCGCCGCCCGTCTCGATCTTCGATGGATCGAAACGACGGTGGAAGATGTCGCGCACCGCCGGGACAAAGGAGGTGCCGCCGGTCAGGAAGACCCGGTCGATCTGGTCGGCGGAAAGGCCCGATCCGGCGATGGCCTCGTCCACGGCGGCCTCGATGGCGGCGAGGTCGGGCGCGATCCAGTCCTCGAACTGGGCGCGGGTGACGGGCGCTTCGATGCGGATAGACCCTGCGGCGAAGACGAAAGTGGCGGCCTCGTCGCGCGACAGGTCCATCTTCAGGCGGGAGACGGCCTGGTAGAGGGCGTAGCCGTGGTTGTCGTCCAGCACCTCGATCAGGCGATCCAGCTTCTCCGGCTCGTCGGCGGTGCGGGCCAGGGCGCGGATGTCCTTCATGTCTCGGGACGCCCGCAGCAGGGCCAACTGATCCCAACGGGCGAAGGCGGCGTAGTAGCGCTGGGGGATCGGCAGGACCTTGCCCATGTTGCGATACGTCCCGCCCTTGCCCAACTCCGGCGACACCAGCTGGTCGATGATCCGGTAGTCGAAGGCGTCGCCCGCGATGCCGACGCCCGACCGCGCCAGGGGCGTGGAGCGCAGACCGTCCGGCGAAGGCTCGAACCGCACGATGGAGAAGTCGCTGGTGCCGCCGCCGAAGTCGGCGACCAGGACGTTGGCCGGCTCCTTCAGGCTGCGGGCGAAGAAGAAGGCGGCGCCGACCGGCTCGTAGGCATAGCGGATGTCGGTGAAGCCCAGCCGCTGGAACGCCGCCTCGTAGCGTTCGAGGGCCAGGCTCGCGTTCGGCGATCCGCCCGCGAAGGTCACGGGCCGTCCGACGATGACGCGGGGCGGCAGGTGGTCCAGGGCCGATCCGGCATGGTGGCGGACGCGCAGCAGGAAGGCGGCCAGCAGGTCCTCGAACTTGTATCGGCGGTTGTCGATCACCGTCTCGGTGAAAGCGGCCGAGGCGGCGAAGGTCTTGAACGACTGGATGAAGCGGGTTTCCAGCGGATCCTCGACATAGGCCTCGATGGCCCAGGGGCCGGCCTCCACGACGCGTTCCGGGGTGCGGCCGTCCGCGCCCGGATGGAGCTGGAAGCTGAGCGTCGAACGGAAGGTGGCCAGATCGCCAGTCGGCGCGACGAATCGCACGACCGTGGCGTCGCCCTCCGGCCCGGTCAGGGCCACGACCGTGTTGGTGGTGCCGAAATCGATGCCGATCGTCGCGCGGGGCGGAATCATGGAGCGAAGCCTCGGTTGCGGCCGGGACGGCGCTGATCTTTTCGTCGGACGGAACGCCCGATGTCGAAAGGCGCTAGCGCCTCATCGTTTTCGGGCTAAAGCGCCGAGTGGCTCCGCGGGTAGATGATTCGACGGTCTCAGACCAGTCCAGCATTTTTCATTTCCGGGGAGATTCTGCGGTCTTTTGAAGCTGTTATTCGGAGACCCTGTTCACCCGTTTTCGATCTTGTTCACGAAGCCCCAAGCTGCCTGGTGGGTACGGAGGTGGGTATCCAAACCAGAGATCTGATCCCAGGGAGCTTGGTCGGTAGCTGGCGGATAGCCTTTGGCCAGCTGCTGTTTTCCAGCTCGCTCGGCAACGGCGTCCTGCGGAACACCGCGATGGACAAGGTGCTCAGCGCCGGCCTTCGCGAGATCCGCGCGCCCTTCGAACCCGGCGCCCCCGCAGCTCAGCCGGCGATGAAGAGCGGTAGGCTCTGCCACACGACGGCGATCCCGCTGACGGTGCAGCCGCCGAGACCGAGTGCGCGTGGCAGACCTTGCGCGGTTCGTTTCGAACGCGCTTCCACCGCGATCCAGGCGATGGCCGACAGGCAGAGGCCGGTCCCCGCAATACCCAACCAAGCCCACAGCCTGCGAGCGCCGGGGTCGGTGACATCCGCCACGCTGGCGAAGCCGTAGACCAGCAAGAAATGCAAGGTCCAGACGACCAAACCGCCTAGGATGATGGCCCAGTCCCGCATCACCCGAGCCCCGGAAACAGGCGGGTGAGGAGGAGCCCGACGAGGCTCTGGCCTGCCGCGTAGACGACGAACAGGCCGATGATCTCCAGCGTCGTCGGGCGGCTGGATGCGATGCGGCCAAACAACCAGCGCAGCAGGACGTAGAGGCTCATGATCGCGACCACTGCGACGAAGAAACCCTGCCAGGCCAGGAAGTTGTAGACGGTCGCGCCCTGGCCCGAGGTGGTGGGCAGGAGGTCGGTGGCGAGCCAACTGGTGAGGTCCAATCCCCAGGCCGACGCAAGGGCGGCTCCGGCCGCGATCATCAGGAAGGCGGCGATCACAGGGCTGCGTGGGCGATCGAAGGCGAGCGCACGGTTCGAGGTCCAGGCGAGGCCGGCGGCGATCAGGTTCAGAGCGACGGGCGCCACCATCGTGGCCATCTCCGGCGGAGGCGCCCAGGCGGACGGATTGCGGCTCCACAGGAAGACATAGCTAAAACAACTCATGACCAGGACCATGCCGGCGACGATCAGGGTGATGACCGTGGCCCACCAACCGGTGCTGGACGGGCCGCTGCGATACGTCGGGACAGTGATGCCCGCGCCGATGTCGGCGTCGCGCTCGCGGCGGCGCATGCCGGGTCCGCCCGGCGGCAGGTCCATGAACCAGGCCCACTGCATCATGGTCCAGATCATCAGGCCCAGGCTGATGAAGCTCAGCACATAGGCCTGGACGGTCAAAAGGAGGAAGAAGCCGGCGGTGAAGACGGCGGCCCAGATATACCAGCCCGACGGCGTGGGCATCCGCTGCACATACTGGGGCTCGGCGTTCAGGGTGGAGGTGACGATGGTCTCGCGCCCGCCGGTGGCGCTGCCGGGCAGGAACCAGCGGCCCTCGGGGACCTCCTTCATCAACTTGGGCTGATCCCAGACGGGGTACCGCGTGGTGACGACCGGGATGCTGCGGATCGAGTAGAGGTCGTTGGGCAGCCACTCCAGACCGCCGCCCTCGTAGATGTTGCCCGCCTGCTTCTCACCGAAAGGCCGGAAGTTGCGGATCATGTCGATGATCCAGATCAGGACCGCGATCCCGAACAGGAAGGCGCCGACGGTGGAGATCAGATTGGTCAGCTCCCACTGGCGGCCGGGCAGGTAGGTGTAGACCCGCCGCGGCATGCCCATCAGCCCGGTCAGGTGCATGGGCAGGAAGGTGACGTGCATGCCGATGAACATCAGCCAGAAGGTCCACTTGCCCAGCCGCTCGCTCAAGGGGCGGGAGGAGACCATCCCCATCCAGTAGTAGAGGGCGGCGAACAGCGGGAAGACCATGCCGCCGATCAGGACGTAGTGCAGGTGGGCGACGATGAAATAGGTGTCGTGGGCCTGCCAATCGAAGGGGACCATGGCGACCATGACCCCGGTCAACCCGCCCATGACGAAGATGACCAGCGAGCCGAGGATGAAGAGGCCCGGCGTGTTGAACCGCATCTTTCCGGACGCCAGGGTGGCGATCCAGGCGAAGACCTGAATGCCCGCGGGCAGGCTGACGGCCATCGAGGCCGAGGCGAAGAAGCCGATCGACATCTCCGGCATGCCCGTCGCGAACATGTGGTGCGCCCAGACGCCGAAGCTGATGAACCCCGTCGCCAGCATTGCCAGGACCACCAGCCGGTAGCCGACCAGGGGCGTCCTCGCGATGGCCGGGATCATGGTCGACATGGCCCCCGCCGCCGGCAGGAAGATGATGTAGACCTCCGGGTGGCCGAAGAACCAGAACAGGTGCTGCCACAGCATGGGGTCGCCGCCCCGAAGCGGGTCGAAGAACGGCCAGTTGAAGGCCCGTTCCAGCTCCATCAGCGTGGTCGCCAGGATCACCGACGGGAAGGCGATGATGATCATCACCGCGAAGATCAGCATGGCCCAGGCGAAGATCGGCACCTTGTCCAGGGTCATGCCGGGGGCGCGGGTGCGCAGGACGCCGACGATGATCTCGATGGCCCCGGCGATGGCCGAGATCTCGATGAAGCCGATGCCCAGGAGCCAGAAGTCGGCGTTGATGCCCGGCGAATAGGTGGTGTTGGTCAGCGGCGGATACATGAACCAGCCGCCGTTCGGCGCCAGGCCGAAGAAGATCGAGCAGAAGAAGGCCAGGCCCCCGATCAGATAGGCCCAGAAGGCGTAGGCGCTGAGCCTGGGGAAAGGCAGGTCGCGCGAGCCGATCATCTGGGGCAGAAGGAGGACGCCGAGCGCCTCCACCGCGGGCACCGCGAACAGGAACATCATGATGGTCCCGTGCATGGTGAAGAGCTGGTTGTAAGTTTCCTGAGGCAGGAAGCCGTTCAGCGGCAGGGCGAGCTGGGTGCGCAGCAGGAGCGCCAGAACCCCGGCCAGCACGAAGAACAGCATGGCCGCGCCGACGTAGTAGACGCCGACGTAGTTGTTGTTCAGGGCCGTGATCCACTGCCAGCCCCTGGGCGCGCACCAGATGCGTTCGAGTTCTTCGAGTTCGCCCTCGGGCCGGGGTTCGGTCGTGGGGAAGCGGGCGTAGAGGCGGGTGTCGAAGCCGGTTTCCGACGGCGGGGGCGCGTCGGTCATTTCAGGCTTTCGAGATAGGCGGAGACGTCGCGCAATTCCTGGCCCGTCAGGACCGGATAGGCGGGCATGCGGTTGCCGGGCTTGATGGCCTGGCTGTCGGAAATCCAGCCGGCCATCGTCCCCTGATTGTTCGGCAGGATGCCGGCGCCGAGCGTGCGGCGCGATCCGACGTGGGTCAGGTCCGGCCCGGCCATGCCGTTGAAGGTCGTGCCCCGGACTGTGTGGCATGCGCCGCAGCCGGCGCGGTCGAACACGGCGGCGCCGGAGGGGAGGGCGGTCGGAGCGGCGGGCTGGGCGGCCCGCGCGCGCCAGGCCTCGAACTCGGCGGGCTCATGGGCGACGACGACCAGACCCATGAGCGCATGCGGGCCGCCACAGTATTCGGCGCACTGGCCGCCGAAGGCCCCGGCCTCGTCGGCTTGGAGGCGGAGATAGTTCCGGCGACCGGGGATCATGTCCATCTTGCCGCCCAGACGCGGGACCCAGAAGGAGTGGATGACGTCGGCGCTGTCGAGTTCGAACACCACAGGACGGCCGACCGGGATGTGGACCTCGTTCGCGTCCTGCAGGACCTCATTGCCTTGGTCGTCCAGATAGGCGACGCGCCACCACCACATCTCGCCAGTGACGCGGATGCGCATCTCTCCGGGTTGCGGCGCGGCGCTGAGCTGGCGGGTGGTGGTCAGGCCGTAGATCAGGAGACCGGTCAGGACGACGGCCGGGAAGGCGAAGCCGGCAACCAGGATCATCCGTTCCCCGCCCAGGGTCTTGCGCCATTTGCGTGGACCGAACAGGGCCAGCCACAGGGAGACTAGCACGACCAGGGTCACCACCACGACCATGGCGATCAGCACCCAGGACAGGGTGTTCAGCGGCCCGGCCATGGGTCCGGCCGGGTCCAGCGCCGGCGGGGGCCAGCCCTCCTGTCCACGGGCGGCGGTCATCGCAGCGTATAGAGATAGGCCGCGACGTCGCGGGCTTCTGCGTCGGTGATCGGCATGGGCGGCATTCCGGTCTCGGGCGACAGGGACGGCGCGTCGCGCAGCCACTGGACCAGGGTGTCGGGTTGATTGGGCAGGCGACCCGCGATCAGCGACCGCTCGGCGAACCCGTCCAGCGATCCGCCGACCGAGCCTTGGGGCCAGGCGACGCCAGGGATCTGATGGCAGGCGGCGCAGCCGACCCGTTCCAGGACAGCCAGACCGCGCGTGGCGTCGGCGCCCTCGATCACCCGGGGCGCGCTAGTCTTGTCGGCGCAGGCGCAGAGCGACATCAGGGCCACGGCGAGAGCCGTCCTCATGCGGACGCGACGATGGTTGCGGATGGTCTCATGGCAGGCCCCTTCGGCGAGGGAATACGCGGCTGTGGCTACGGTTCCGGGGAACCTTGGCGATATCGCTCCGTTGGCTGGGCGTGCCGTTCTCGATCCGCATTTTCGCCGCCGGTCTGCTGCTAGCCCTGGGCGGCTGCAGCCTGCCGTCGAACGAGACCGGCGAGGCCCTGACGCGAACCGGCGAAGGGGTGGCGATGAGCGGCGGCGACGGCGGGGCGCGGAATGCCTGCTTCACCTGCCATGGGTTGGACGGGATGGGCGACGGGGTCTCGGTTCCCCGTCTGGCAGGGCTGGATGTCGGCTATCTGCAGAAGCAGATGGAGGACTACGCCACGGACTTCCGGCAAGACGACGCCATGACGCGCATCGCCGCCCGGCTGGATCAGAGGCAGCGGCGCGCGGTCGCGGCCTTCTATGCCGACATGCCTGCGCCTCCAATGACTGCGGTAGCCACGCCGCCGCCGGCGATCTGGTTGCGCGGCGATCCGTCGCGGAACGTGACGGCCTGTTCGACCTGTCACGGTGTGGACGGTCTGGGCGTCGGGCCGGGCAATCCGGCGGTGGCGGGGCAGCCCGCCGCCTACACCGTCGAGCAGATCAGGCGCTGGCAGACGGGCAAGCGGCGCAACGAGGCGCGGGGCGTCATGGCGCAGGCCGTCGCGAACCTGACCGAGGCGGAAGCCGCCGCCATAGGCCGCTGGCTAGAGCGCCAACCTGTTTCTCCAGCGCCCGATAGCGCCTCTGCCAGCGTGTCCGCCGCAGCGTCGGCAGCGGCACGACCGGCGCCATTGCATGAAGCACATCGTCCCGGTCGATGATCTGGTGCTTCAGCGCTGCGCCCGCGTGGATCGGGATCAACAGGATCAGTGAGACGATCAGCCCCCAGTGCATCCACTCTGCAGCATTCTCGATCCACCACAGCATCGGGTTGGACAGGGTCTGCATCGGCATCAGGGGCCAGTCGAACCAGCCCAGAAAGGTCAGCTGCTGATCCCGCGCCGTGGCCGAGACCATGGCCCAGCCTGTCAGGGGCAGGCCGATCAGGCAGGTGTAGAAGACGTATTGGGTGACGTGGGCGGCCGTGCTCTCCCACCCCGGCTTGTCCGCGTCGTTGATCAGGTCCGGCGCGAAGGTCCGCCAGCCCAGGCGCGCCAGGGCGAGGACCAGCATCAGGACGCCAATGAAGAAATGCATCTCATAGGCCGCGACCTTGTCTCCGCCGACGGGCATCCGCCCCATCCACCAGCCCCAGCCGAGTTGGAAGACGACCAGGACCGCCATGGTCCAGTGGAAGGCGATGCCCACGGGCGAGTAGCGGCCTTCGTCCTGGTGCCCGGCGGCCCACTCGAACACGTTGAGGATCAGCCGGTCGATCACGCCGGCTGTCTCCCGCTTTCCGGGTCCGGTCCGATCCAGCGCGCGACCTGAATCAGAGCCGTCAGCAGATAGATGCCCGCCGCCGGGGCCCACATGATCAGGCCGGCCAGTTGTTGGTCTTCCAGCGGGGTCAGACCCCAGGCGGCGGTGGTCATGAGGTGCGGGCCGTAGACGGCCGAACCGGCGAAGACGAGCAGCGCCCCGAGCATCCCCATCTGCACCATGGTCAGGACCAGGCCGAGGGCGGCGGTGGGCGCCGGCGCCGAGCGGATCATGACCCAGAAAAGCACCGAGGCGCCCAGCAGCGTGACCTCCATCAGGGCGTAGACGAGATCGTTGGACAGGGCCGCCTCGTACAGAGCCGGCGCATGCCAGAACCACAGCACGACGGCCTGGAGCACAGTCGCGATCATCACCGCGCCGAACCGGACGTGGGATGCGCGGGGGAGGGCGAAGGCGATCAGGGGCGCTGCGACGCAGACCAGCAGCAGGTGATGCACTGTGCGCGCCGCGAACAGGGCGGAGCTCAGCGCGCAAAGGGGGCTGACGAAGGCGATGGCGAGAATTGTGACGGCGAGCGCGCCAGTCAGACGGGCCCGGACTGTCAGCAGGCGCGTCACGCACAGCCAGACGGCGGCGACGGTCAGGGGCGCGAGGATCAGCGGGTCGAGGTTCCACTGGTCCCACAGATCGGCGGGCAGAGGCGCGGGGCCGCAGTAGGGGATCGCCGTCGCGCCGAACATCATGCGTCGCCTGTCTCCGGGTGCCGGGTCGAGCCTCACCAACGGCAGCGCTGGCGGGACGTTCCGCGACCTTCCGTCGGTCCGTGCGTTTGGCGGTTTCCAGAAGCCCCGAAAGGCCCGCCCGCGATGAGCGACTACACCCTCTACTACTGGTCCGTGCCGTTCCGGGGCCAGTTCGTCCGCGCGGTGCTCGGCTGGGCCGGCAAGACCTGGGACGAGGCCGGCGACGAGGCGATCGGCGCCCTGATGGAGGGGCCAGTGAAGTCCATGCCGATCCCCTTCATGGGGCCGCCGGTGCTGGTCGACCACGCCAACGACTTCGCGGTCTCGCAGATGCCGGCGATCCTGCTCTATCTTGGGGAGAGCCTGGACCTGATGCCGACGGATCCGGCCGGTCGCGCCCTGACGCTGAAAGTGGTCTGCGACGCCAACGACGTCATCGATGAACTGACCCGTGACGGCGGCAAGTCGATGTGGACCGAGGATCGGTGGGCGGAATTCCAGCCGCGCCTCGAGAAATGGATGTCCTTCTGGGAGGAGATCGGTCTACGTCATGGCCTGAAGGCGAAGGAGGGCTTCCTGCTCGGCGGCTCGGAAGCGGGCCTTGCCGACGTGGCGACCGCGACCCTCTGGACCACCATCGTCGATCGCTTCCCTGCGATCGGCGAGACGCTGGACAGGGTCGCGCCTCACACGGCCGCGCTGGCGCGCCAGGTCTCTGCCCTGCCAGCCCTGGTCGAGGTCGCAGAGCAGGCGCGAGCGAACTACGGCGACGCCTGGTCCGGCGGCCAGATCGAGAAGTCCCTGCGAAAGGTCCTCGGCGACTGAGGCGATCGGTCCGCCCCCGCCCATGAAACCATCCGGTCCCCGAGGGATTGCCCCAGTCCTTGGGCTGGCTGGAGGCTGACATGCGAACGACGACACTGGGCGTAAGACAGAGCCTGAGGGGGCTTCATGGACTGATCCTCGGCTTCCCGGCGGCTCTGTTCACCATCGGCGTCATGACCGACATCGCCTATCTGAAGACGGCCGAGATCCAGTGGACCAACTTCTCCCAGTGGCTGATTACTAGTGCCTTGGTGTTCGGCGGGATCGCGGCGGCCTGGTCCCTGGTCGCCATCGTCCTGTCGCTGCGGACCTCGATCCGCCTGTGGCGGGTGGTGGAGTTCGGGGCGCTGGCGCTGATGTTCGTGCTCGGCCTGATCAACGCCTTCAAGCACAGTCAGGACGGCTGGAGCTCGGTCGGCGCCTTTGGTTTGACCCTCTCCATCCTGTGCAGCCTCCTGGCCCTCATCGCCGGCTTCATCGCCATCTCCGGCGCGTCCGACGAGGAGATCGCCCGATGATCCGCACCACTCTCGGCGTCTGTATCGCCGCTCTCGTCCTCGCCGCCTGCGGCCGCAGCGATCCCAACCTCAACGAGACGGGCGCCCGGCCCGATCTGCCCGACGTTCGCGAGACCCTGATCCCGCCGATGCGGGTGACCGGCCCGACCGGCTGGGGCGATCAGGTCCCGACCGTGCCCGCCGGCTTCACCGTTACGGCCATGGCGACCGATCTGCAGATCCCCCGCCAGATGCTGATCCTGCCCAATGGCGACATCCTGATCGCCGAGGGGCGGGGCGGCAACGCGCCGGCGCTGCGTCCCAAGGACATCATTGCCGGACCGATCAAGAAAAAGGGCAATACCCAGGTCGAGAGCGGCAACCGGCTGACCCTGTTGCGCGACGCTGACAACGACGGCCGGCCAGAGGTTCGCACCGTCTTCGCCGACAACCTGGACGCCCCTTACGGCCTGGCCTTCGTGGACGGCTATATCTACGTCGCCAACCAGGACGCTCTGGTGCGCATCCCCTGGACGCCGGGTCAGACCCGCGCCACCGCCGCGCCGGAAGAGGTCACGAAGCTCCCGTCCCAGATCAATCACCACTGGACGAAGTCCCTGACCGTCAGCGCCGACGGCCAGACCCTCTATGTCGGCATCGGCTCCAACTCGAACGTCGGCGAACGGGGCATGGCGGTGGAGGAGGAGAGGGCGGTGGTCTGGGCCATCGACCGGGCGACGGGCGCGCGTCGCACCATGGCGACCGGCATCCGCAATCCGACCGCCCTGGCCATCGAGCCGACGACCGGCGCGGTCTGGGCCGTGGTCAACGAGCGGGACGAACTGGGTCCGCAACTGGTGCCCGACTATCTGACCTCGGTGCGCGAAGGCGCCTTCTACGGTTGGCCCTACAGCTACTGGGGGCAGAACATCGATCCGCGCGTTCGGCCGCAGAAGCCTGAGTTGGTGGCCACCGCCGTAGCCCCCGACTATGCGCTGGGCGCCCACGTCGCGGCCCTGGGCCTGTCGTTCGCCACACAAGGCGGGTTCGGCGGCGGCTTCACCGAGGGCGCCTTCATCGGCGAGCACGGCAGCTGGAACCGCCAGGATCCGTCCGGCTACAAGGTGACCTGGGTGCCGTTCTCGGGTGGTCGGCCCTCGGGGCCGCCCGTGGACTTCGCCACAGGCTTCCTGACCGAGGCCGGGGCGCGCGGTCGTCCGGTCGGGGTGGCGTTCGATCCGACGCGGCGCATCCTTCTGGTCGCCGATGACCTGTCGAACACCATCTGGCGCATCGCTCCGGCGCGGACCACGCCGTGATCGAACGGGGGCGCCGTTGACGCCGTCGCCCGTCGATTTGATCGGCGGCGCGGCGGCCCTGTGTTCGATCGCCAGTTTCGCGCCCCAGATCTTCAAGATCTGGCGAGAGCGGAACGCCTCCTCGGTCAGCCTGAAGACCTACGCCCTGACGGTGAGCTGCTTCGTGCTCTGGACCACCTACGGCCTGCTGGCGGGCGTCTGGCCGGTGGCCCTCGCCAACGCCTGCGCACTGGTCATGGCCAGCGCCGTCCTGATCATGAAATGGCGGTCCGGGTCGGACTGATCAGAGCGCCCGGATAGACGGACATCCATACGAAAAGGGCTCCGGCGATGCGGAGCCCTTCCGGAGTTCAGCAGGAAACTGCGACGCCTCAGATCGGAAGGATCGCTGTCCCGAATGCCCGCTTCAGTTCGTGCGCGGCGAAGGTCTGGGCGGCGGCCGCGTCGGGGACGACCAGACCCATGCCGAAGAACTCGTGCGTCGAGCCGTGGAAGGTCTTGGAGCGGGTCTCGACGCCGGCGGCCTCCAGCTTCTCGGCCAGCAGTTCGCCCTCGGTGCGCAGCGGATCGATCTCGGCGAGGATCACGGTCGAGGACGGCAGGCCCGACAGGGTGGCTGCTCCGACGACGTTGACGCGCGGGTCGGCGGTCTCGCTCTGGTCGTTGAAGGTGTGCTTCACGAACCATTCGATCATCGGCTTGTTCAGCGGCTTGGCGTCCGCGTTCTCGACATAGCTCTCGTTGGTCAGGTCATTGCCGACCAGCGGATAGACCAGCACCTGATGCCTGGGCGCGGTCAGGCCCTGGTCGCGTGCGGCCATGGAGACGTTGATGGCAAGGTTGCCGCCAGCGCTTTCGCCCATGACGGCGATCTTTTGCGGGTCGCCGCCGATCGACTGGGCGTTGGCGAGGGCCCATTTCCAGGCGGCGACGGCGTCTTCGTGGGCGGCGGGGAACTTGTTCTCGGGCGCCTGGCGATAGTGGACCGACAGGACCACGACGTCGGCGAAGCGGGCCACGCCGCGCGGGCCTCCGTCATAGACATCCAGATCGGCGATGACGAAGCCGCCGCCGTGGAAATAGACGACCAGGGGCTTGAGGTCGTCGCTGTCGAGGTTGGGTGAATAGACGCGGGCCTGAAGCGGGCCGGCCGCGCCGTCGATCATGATGTCACGGGTCTGGATGCCCAGCGTCGGATCCTGATTCTTGATCGTCTCTTCCAGGATCGCCTTGACCGCATCGGTCGGGGTGGGCTGCAGACGGGCCTCCTGCGGCGAGAGGGTCTCGATCGGCTTGCCGCCCAGACGGGCCAAGTGATCCAGCACATGCTGCATCGGGATGTCGGGCTTGGCCGGCGTCGTGCGGGGCTGGTCGTCGTGGCCGAGAATCTTGTCGAGGATGGACATGCGGTCTCTCTGGTTGGGGTCAACTCAAAGGGTCCGCAGTCTCGATCGTTCCTATGTCCGGCCGCCGACGGAACTCAGTCGTCGCGCGGATTGAGATCGTAACCCACGACGCCCGGGATCGCGCGCAGGCGCTGTGCGAGTTCGGCGAGATCGTCTCGCGACATCTTCCCCAAACGAAGGCGCATCCGGACCCTTGCGCCGCCCTCGATCAGTTCGTGCTGCTCGGCCGAACGCCGATGAGCGACGTCGGCCAGTGCGGCGACGATCTGCGTCTCTGCGATCCTGTCGTCACGCAACCATTCCACGCTGGCATCCACGACGGAGGTTTGAGGCAGCCGCGCGCTGACGAGCCTGAGCGTGACCAGCACCACGCCCGTCAGCGCGGTTGCAAGCGCGCCGAGCCCGTAGAGGCCGGCGCCGAAGACCAGACCGATCGCGGCCGTGATCCAGAGTGACGCGGCCGTGGTCAGGCCATGGATCGAGAAGCCGCTGCGGAAGATCACGCCGGCGCACAGGAAGCCGATGCCGGTCAGAACCCCATGCGCCATCCGGGCGGGATCGCTGACGATATCCGCGCCCGACAGAGGCAGAAAGCGCCACAGGCCCTGCATCACCGCCACTTCCATGAGGAGGGCGGAAGCCAGGCAGACGAGGATATGGGTTCGCAGGCCCGCCGCGCGGCCTCGCCATTCGCGTTCCAGCCCGATCGCGCCACCTGCCAGCACGGCGGCGAACAGGGGCGCGACGAATCCGGGGATGTCGTTGAACGTCATCGGATCGCAACGACGCAAAGGCTCAGGCTGTTCCGCCGCGAGCGGATCAGGTCAGGCGATGCCTGCGCCTCCGGTGACGCCATAGACCTCGCCGGTCGTGAAGCTGGACTCCTGCGAGGCGAGATGGACGTAGACCGGCGCGATCTCCACCGGCTGACCCGGACGACCGAAGGCGCTGTGGGCGCCGAAGTTCTGGACCTTCTCCATCGGCTGGCCGCCGGAGGGCTGCAGCACGGTCCAGAACGGGCCCGGCGCGACGACGTTGGCGCGCACGCCGTCCTTGATCAACTGTTTGGCCAGGGCCGTGGTGTAGGCGACGATCGCGGCCTTGGTGGTCGCGTAATCCAGCAGGATTTCCGACGGCTCATAGGCCTGGATCGAGGCGGTGGTGATGACGGCCGCGCCGGGTTCGAGATGCGGTCGCGCGGCGCGGCAGATCCAGTGCATGGCGTAGACGTTGGTCTTGAAGGTGAGGTCGAAGTCCTCGTCCGAGACCTCCTCCACGCCCTCGCGGAACTGCTGGTGACCAGCGTTGATGACGAGGATATCCAGACCGCCGAAGGCTTCCACGGTCTTCGACACCAGGGCCTTGCACCAGTCCGGATGGGTGATGTCGCCGGGCAGGGCCAGAGCCTTTCGACCTTCGGCCTCGATCAGGGTGATGACGTCGTCGGCGTCGGTCTCTTCCTGCGGCAGATAGGCGATGGCGACGTCCGCGCCTTCACGGGCGTAGGCGATGGCGACCGCACGACCGATGCCGCTGTCGCCTCCGGTAATGAGTGCGCGACGCCCGGTCAGCCGGCCTGATCCCTTGTAGGTCTGCTCGCCGTGGTCAGGCCGCGGGTCCATGCGGTCGGCCAGACCTGGAGGCTCTTGAGGCTGGGCAGGAAAAGGAGGGCGAGGGTACTGATAGCGGGGATCCTGCATAGGCGGGGATGTCCGTCGATTTGGCGTGGGGATTGCCTTAGCGAGCCGACGCGCCCGACTGTTCCGTCACGAGGCCTGGCCGGCGTGGGGTTCATCGATAGGGCCTCCCGCCACGCGAACGTGAAATCCGGGTCCGGCTCCCGACCTTTCGCCTGGGCGGCCGTTGAATAGTGGGCGGTCTTTCAGGGCGACTCTTCGCCCAAGCGGCCGCTCTGACGGTCTGACCGCCATTTCAGTCTGAACCACCGACATCTCCACGCGGTTGCCCCTCCGAACAGGGAGACACCGCCATGGACCGTCAACGCTACGGATCGAGCGATTATCAACCGCCTTTCGACCGGGATCGCTCCCGCTACGATGTCGGCGTTCATCGCGATCATGACACGGGCTGGCGCGACGGCTCGCGCGACCGCACCGACGGTGGGCGGGCGGAAGGCGTCGAGGGCTGGCAGGGCCGCTCGCGCTGGACCGAGAGCGGCGGTGGAGCCGACCGCACCTATGGCGGCTATGATGATCAGTTCTCGGCGTCGAACGACGGCTATGGCTCGCGTTGGACCGGCGATCATGATCCCTATCGCCAGGGTCGTGAGTGGGAAACCCGATCCTTCCGGTCGCCTGGCCGGCATCGCGGTCGCGGTCCCAAGGACTACGTCCGCTCCGATGATCGCATCCGCGAGGACGTCAACGATCGGTTGGCCGACGACGGCAACGTCGATGCGACGGATATCTCCGTCCAGGTCAGCGAAGGCGAAGTGACCCTGACCGGCACGGTCGAGGACCGACACGCCAAACGACGGGCCGAGGACTGCGCCGACGCCGTGTCCGGTGTCCGTCACGTCCAGAACAATCTGCGCTTCTCGAGCCGGCCCGAGCACGGTGCGGCCGGCGCGGAAACCCAGATCTGAGAAAGGGAGATCCTCCAATGAAGACCCTCATCCTCACCCTGGCGCTGACCGCCGTGACGCCGGGCGTCGTCGTGGCGCAGGACGCGGTTCAGCCGCCGCCGATGGCCCCGCAGCAGACCCAGCCGCAAGAGGCCGGAATGGAGCCGACCGTCGGCACGCCTGTCGTTTCCTCCGACGGCGCGGCCCTGGGCGTCGTGGCGGCCGATCCCGGCGGCTCGGCTCAGGTCCTGCGCGTCCAGACGGCCGACGGTCGGGTCCGGACCGCCGCCATGGCGGGCGCGGTCGTGACCAACGAAGGCGTCATCATCGCCTGGACGGAGGCCGAGTTCCTGGCCGCTCCGCCGCCGTCTGACGCCATGCCGGGAAACCCGCCGGTCCCTCCTCCGCCGGTCGAGACGCCGGATCCGACGATGCCCGATCCGGAACCGACCCAGTCGCCGCCGCCGGACGGCCCCCAGTCATGACGGCCGTCTCGCATCCGTTGATCTTCGCCAGCCGGGTGAAGGGCACGCCCGTGAAGAACCGGGACGGTGAGACCCTGGGTCATGTCGACGACCTGTCGATCGACAAGATCTCCGGCGAGGTCCGCTACGCCCTGATGTCGTTCGGCGGCTTCCTGGGGATCGGGGAGCGGCTGCATCCCGTGCCTTGGTCGGTGCTGGACTACGACACGGAACAGGGCGGCTATGTCGTTCCGCTGACCAAGGCCCAGCTTCTCGCCGCGCCTTCGCTGGATCAGGCACAGTTGGAAACCTTGGGGGCGGGCGAGACCTGGCGGAGCGAGATCGCGGACTACTACGCCACCTATGGCGGCGGTCTGCCCATGGGGCGACTGTGATCGTCGAGCAGTCCATCAAGGCCGATAGCGACCGCGTGCTGCTGGGCTGTGACGACGACGTCCGGCGGTGGGCGATCCTGTTCGGCGTCACGGAGCGTGCGGTGCGCCTGGCTGTGGAGCGGGTGGGCGAGCGCCCGGACGACGTGCAACGCGAATTGGGCGGAAGGCGGTGATGGACGATCCCAAGCAAAGCGAGGGCCGTCGGCGGAACGGCGCGGCGCCCGGCGGCAAGCCGGAGCCGGGCCAGGACGACGCCGATGTCGAGCGAGTCGGTCGCGCGGCCCGGCGCAGCGCGGGGCCGGACGGGCCTGAAGCGAGCGAGATCGGGGACACTTTCAAGAAGGAGACCAGACCATGACCCGAACCCTGATGGCCGGCGTAGCAGCCCTGGCGCTGCTGAGCGCCTGCAGCCGCTCAGAGGAGGCGCAGGAGAGCGCCACGCGCGCCGTCGATGCGACCCAGGACGCCGCGTCCGGCGCCGTGGGCCAGACTTCCGCCGCGACGCTCGGAGCCAACACGACCGAGGGCTTCGTCACCGCCCTGGCGACGTCGGACATGTACGAGGTCCAGGCGGCGGATATCGCCCTGTCGAAGTCCGTCTCGGCCGGGACAACAGAACTGGCGAACATGATCAAACGCGATCACACGGCCTCGACCGACCGGTTGAAGACGATCGCCCCGACCGAGGCGGCGGGCGTCACCCTGCCGACGGCGCTGGATCAGCGGCGTCAGGGGTTGATCGACAATCTGAACGCCGCCGCACCCGCCGACTTCGAGCGGATCTACCTGAGCCAGCAGGTCGCGGCCCACAACGAGGCCCTGACCCTCTTGAGTGGGTTCAGCGACCGTTCCGGAACGCCCCAGCTGGCGGCCCTGGCCCAGGAGATCATCCCCAAGGTCACCGCGCACCGCGATCGGGCGCAGGCCTTGCTGGACGCGATGTGAGGCGGCGCGTCCGGTCTCTCAGGACGAGGGGGCTGACATCCTCGCCAGAGACCGGACAACCTCGCGCAGTTCGATGGGCTTCTGCAGGCGCGGAACCTCGGCGAACTCAGCCGGGATGGCCTCTGCGTCATAGCCGGTCAGGAACAGGACAGCGATATCGCCCCGGAGGACACGAGCGACCTCGAACGACGGCCCGGAACCCAGATTGATGTCGAGCACGGCGGCGTCGGGCCTGCGGTCGCCGATGGCGGTGAGGGCGGCGGCCTCGGTCGGGAAGGGCCCCAGGACCTCGGCGCCCGCGCCGCGCAGGGCTGAGGAGACATCCTGGGCCAGGTAGAATTCGTCCTCCAGCACGAGGACGGTCAGGCCCGAAAGGCTGGGTTCGCCGGTCATGTCCATCGATCCTCCGAAGACGCTGGTCCGCAATGGGGCGTCGGTTTCCAGGATGCTGTCGCCCGACCTCAGCGGGAACTCGATCCAGGCCCGGGCGCCCTCGGGCCGAACCTCGATCTTGCCGCGCCCGCCGAGTTCATAGGGAACGCGCTGTTCGATCAGTTGGCTGCCGAAGCCGGACCTAGTCGGCGGCGACCAGTCGGCGGGTGGCGACCGCTGTTCCGACCAGTCGAGCCGCAGCAGAGGTTGTCCGTTCGGCTGCGCCACGGTCCACCGTACCGTCACCGTGCCGTCGCTCCGGGCCAAGGCTCCGTACTTCAGGGCGTTGGTCGCCAGTTCGTGGACGGCCAGGGACAGGACCTCGGCGGCCTTGGGCGAAATCACCACCTCGGGGCCGATCAGGTCGTACTGACCCTCGTGTCCGGCCTGGGCCAAGAGTTCCTCGCGGATCAGTTCGCCGATCTCGACGCCCGTGTTGGCCGAACGGGTCAACAGGGTCTGGGTTCGCGCCAGGGCCATCAGTCGGCCGATCATCAGGGTGCGATAGTCCTCCACCGACCGGGCGCCGTCGGCGGTCCGCGCCGTCACCGAGCGCAGCATGGCCATGATGTTGCGCACCCGGTGTTGGAGTTCCGCCAAGAGCACGCCCTGATGCTCGACGGCCAGCCGGGCGTCGGTCACGTCCTCGGCGATGCCGCCGATGCGCTGGACCCGGCCTTGATCGTCGAACAGGGGAAAGTCGGTATCGCGGATCCAGCGGAAGGACCGGTCCGAGGGCCGCTGGATGCGGAACTCGTGCACCACGGCTTCGCCTTGGCGCGCCCGGTGGATGTGTTCCAAGGCGATGTCACGATCCTCGGGCACGATGTGTCTGGCCCAGGCCTCCAGACCGTCGAACAGGTCGTCAGGGGCGACGCCGTAGATTGTGCCGATCGCCGGGCTGACATATTCCATCTTCAGCGTCTCGGCGCTGCGGATCCAGAGACCGCCCGAGGACGCCGCCGCGAACTGCTGGAACCGCGCTTCGCTCTCGCGAAGCGCTGTCTCCGCCCGCACCTGTTCCATCGCCGCCCCCGCGCGCTGGGCCGTCTCCTCGACCATGATCCGCTCAGACTCGGTCCATTGTCGCGGTCCCGCCTGATGCACCGCGACCGTGCCGAGAAACCGGCCTCGTTGCACGAACGGGACGCCGATAAAGGCGAGGAAGCCGACCGTCTCGTAGGATTTCAGCACCGCCTCGCTGATGCGCGGATCGGTCCTCGCGTCCGACACCACCTGCGTCTCGCCAGCATGGAAGCCATCGTAGGCGTACTTCCCGAACTCGATCAGCCGGAAGCTTCCCACCGCCGCAGGCACGCCGTCCGTATACCCGCCGGTCGAGCTCAGATACTCGCCGGTCTCATCAGCCGTGTAGTACTGCGCGCGGCTGAGGCGCAGCTGTTCGCCCAGCAGCCGCATCGCCGTGTGCTGGATATCCTCGGGATCGGCCAGCGGTCGCAAGGCGTCGCTTAGCTTTAGGAGGAACGTCTGTCGCTCCTCGCTCTCGCGCAAGCGGGCCTCCGCCTTCTTGCGCTCGGTGATGTCGAGGTCGTTGCCAACAATACGCACCGCACGGCGGCGGTCGCCCTCGCCGACGAAGTAGACCTGTCCGGAGGTCAGGAGCCATCGCACGCCATGGGGTGTGGCGGCCCGGTGCTCGAACTCGTAGGCGCCCGAGGAGGCGGGATCCATGGCCGCCGCGATCCGGGCGTCCACCCAGTCGCGGTCGTCGGGATGCACCACGCCGTCCATCATGGCGGACGCGATCACCTCGCCGCCAGCGGGCAGTCCCACGATCTCGCGGAAGCGGGCGTTCACGACGACCCGATCGGTCGCGAGGTCCCAGTCGAAGGTGCCGAGGCCGGTCGCCGCGATGGCAAGCCGCATCCGCTCTTCGCTCTCGCGCAGCGTCTCCTCGGCCTGCTTGCGGTCGGAGATGTCGATCGCCACTGCAATTCCACCCACGACGCGCCCGCTGGCGTCGCGGCGCGGGCTCACGGACACGCGGTTCCAGCGGGTCCCGCCGTCGGGGTGACCCAGGCGCTTTTCCAACACGAACGGGACGCCGTCCTCGATCATCCGGCGGAACAGGCGCTCGTTCTCCGCCCAGTCGTCGGGGTGGGTGTAGTCCTGGATCGAAAGCCGCATCGCATCGTCCGGCTGTCGCACGACGATCTCTGCGAGACGGTCGTTCACCCAGATGAGGCGGCCCTCCCGGTCGGCCGTAGCGACGCCGGCCTCCGTCTGCTCAGCAATGGCGCGGAAACGTGCCTCGCTCTCGCGCAGCGCCGCCTCGGCGTGCGCGCGCTCTGCCGCTTCCCAGGTTCTTGCAGCAATGTCGCTGACGAGATCGACCTCCATCGGGGTCCAGTCGCGCGGTGTTTCGTTCACGACGCCGACGATGGCTCTCAGACGGCCGTTCTTGATCAACGGCGCGATGATCCAGGCGCCAACGTCGATGGCGCGGTGCGCGTTCCGATGCTCTTCGGGCTCGGATTCGGCGAAGGCATCGTGCAAAACTTGAGTATTCCCGGCGCGGAATCCCGCAGCCCGCGCGGGGCCGTAATCGGACAGGCGTACGCTCTCGGGGGTCGACGGTGCGCCGCGATCGAAATGTGCGGCCATGATCATCGTGTCCTGATCGGGCTGAGCGTCGAGATAACCGGCGCGCATGACATCCAGCCGCTCTGCGAGCAGCTTCATCGCCGTGTGCTGGATTGCGAATGGATCGGTCAGCGGTCGCAGGGCGTCGCTCAATTCGAGAACGAATGCCTGTCGCTCCTCGCTTTCGCGCAGCGCCGTCTCCGCCACTCGGCGCTGGGTGGCGTCGCGGAACACCACCGCGACGCGGCGGCTGTCGGCGTTTTCGGGCTCCAGCTTGAAGACGTTGAACTCGTACCAACGGCCTTCCGGCGCGGCCCAACGTTCGGCCTGTTCCGGCTGGCCGCTCACGGCGACCCGACCCCAGATTTCGAACCAGTAGTCCTCGTAGTCGGCGCTGACCTCGCGCAGTCGCCGGCCCGTCAGGTCCGCGCCCACCATCCGTATCGCCGCCGGATTGGCCTCGACGTATTCGATGTCCACCGCCTTGCCGGCCGGATCGAACAGAACGTCCGCGACGAGGTATCCCTCTTCCATGGCGGTGAAGAGCTGCCGGTAACGCGCTTCGCTTTCCCGCAGCCGGGCCATGGCTTTGTTTTCGGGTATGGGGGGTATGTCGTTCAGGGCAACATCTCCCGAACCATCCGTATGACGTCGGTCGGCTTCTCGGAGCGAGGCAGGGCCGCGTAGCGCTTCGGCAGGGCGGAGCGGCTGTAGCCGGTGGCCAGCAGGATCGGCGCGCCCTTGGCCATCAGTTCGTCGGCCAGGGGCCAGACCACCTCTCCGCCCAGATCGACGTCGAGGATCGCCAGATCGACCGGGGCCTGTTCCAGCAGGGTGCGAGCAGCTGCGACGTTCGAGACGGGGCCGACGACCTCGACGCCCTCGGCCTGAAGCGCCACCCGCAGGTCGGCGGCGATCATGTACTCGTCCTCGACCACCAGAACGCGCGGATGACTGGGCGGGCGGGCGGTCATGGATTGTGTCCGGAGAGGAAAGGGGCGCGATGGCCGTCGGCGCCGTGCCGGGCGGAGGTCCAGCCCGAGACCATCGGCGCGCGATAGTCGGCGAGCGTCTCCAGCAGGGCAGGGCGCAGCAGGCGCAGACGGCCGTGCTGATATTCGATCAGATCGTCGTTGCGCAGGCTCTGCAGGGTGCGGTTGACGTGGACGGCGCTGAGACCCGCCGCGTCCGCGAGTTGTTCCTGGGTCACCGGAAAGGCGAAGGCCTGATCCTGGACCAGATCGACCCGCGTCAGCCTGTCGCGCAGTTCGAGAAACAGATGCGACAGGCGCTCCAGCGCCGTCTGGCGACCCAGCCGGACCACGTGATCCAGCAGACAGGCCTCGTCCAAGGCAGCGGCGATATGCAGGGCGTCCTCGAGATCGGGATTATCGCCGCCGAAGGCCGCCGCCGCGATCCGGTCCGCCTCCACCCACTGCACCGGGGTGATGGCGACCACGGGGGTCAGGGCGATGGGGTTGGGCCGCTCGCACAGGCCCAGACCGTCGCCGGGCAGGACGAAGCTCAAGATCTGGCGCCGGCCGTCGGCCAGGAACCTCACCCGTGCGCCCCAGCCGTTGATCAGGAACCGGGGGCGCAGCGCCGCCTGATCGGCGACCATTTCCGATCCTGCCGGCGCCTGACGGATGTCCGACAGGCTTTCCAGCAGGGCGACCGTCTCGGCGGCCAGCGGGGCGAGAGCGGACAGGCGACGGGCGATAATGACCGGACCGTTCATGGCGAGGGCGCGTCCGGCAGGGGCGCCTCGATCCGGCAGATCAGGCCTTCGGCGCCGGTCTCCAGCGTTCCCAGCCCGTTGAACTGGTACGGCAGGGCCTGGAACAGCAGTTCCTCGACGAAGGCGCGATCCGACGACGCAGCGCGACCCGCCAGTCCGCCCTCTCTCCAGTCCAGCGCGAGCCGGCCGTGTTCGACCCGCCAGCGAATGTCCAGCCGTCCGTCCGGCTGGGTGGCGAGACCGGCCAGCGACGCTTCCATCGCCAGTTCGTGAGCGATCAGGGCAAGGGTCTCGGCCAGCGGTCCCGACAACGCGACGCGTGGACCATCCAGGGTCCAGACGTCGGCCCCGGGCGCGGCGTCGATCAGGGCGTCACGCAGCAGTTCCTCCAGATCGATCTGGCCGCTCGTCGTTCGCGCCATGGCGGAATAGGTGCGCGTCAGGGCCGCGAGGCGGCCGTCGAACCGCGCCTGGAAGGTCTCGACGTCGGCGCTGCCCTCCGCCGTGCGGCGCGCCACGCTGCGGATCACGGAGACGAGATTCTTGATGCGGTGCTGGAGGTTCAACAGCACGGCTTCGGTTCTGGGTGGCCGGGTTTCGTCGTCCATCCACGGCTCTCCCGGGAGCTTCATGTCGCCCGCCATGGCGGCGGTTCAGGCGTACAACGCGTCGGCGCGATCCGCGGCGCCGATGTCCACCCTATCACAGGCGCAGGCCGCCCGCCGAAGGCCCGGCAGGTCCAGGATCCCGACCTTCCCTCGGCGACAACGCAGGAGCCCGCGATGACGCAGGTTTTGCATGGCCGTGTTCACGCTGGTTCGCTGGATGCCGAGGATCTGGGCCAGCCGTTCCTGGGTGACGCTGACCGGCTTGCCCGGCTCGGGTTGAAGACGCAGCAGCCACTTGGCTGTTCGGTTCTCGGCCGCGTGGAATCCGATACAGGCGGCCTCCTCCTCGGCCGCCTTGCGGGCGATCTCGCCGGCGCGGCAGAGCCAACGCTGCGTCGCCAGTTCGCCCAGTCCTTCGTGGAGCGTCTGCTTGGCCACCAACAACACGGTTGTCGCTCCGATGGCCTGAAGCACGGGGCCGTCGTGGTCTTCCTTAGAAGCGAAGTCGAACTGCGTGCGCCCCGGACCCGCCCAGGCGACGCACAAATGATCGGGTTCCGCGAACCGACCCAGTCCTCCGCCCAGGACGATCCGCACGACCCGGGCGTCGGGCTCGATGACATGACCGTCGGCGAACTCGCAACGACGCGTCGGCCCCACCCGGAGAAGCGCGGCTAAAGCGACGTTGTCCGGCGCGGTGTCGGAGGCCCAACTGACCGGCTCGTCCCGAACAGAATTCTCGTTGAAGGCGTGCGGCTGCATATCAGCGACGTGTCAGTTTCCACCGCCCTCGCCACTTACATAGGTTAGCGCATGGGGATTTTCGTCGGCTTCAGACGCCCAGTTCATCAGCAGCGCGATCCACGGCCAGATCGTCTGGGCGATCATGATGGAAAAAGCGATCACGAGGATCGCGATCCAGAACCATTCCTCACGATCCCGAGCGCGCATCCAGATGTCCTTGAAAGGAAGGCGGCCCGGCCCAGCCAGCGATAGAGGGAACCATGTGAGACGGGCCGCCTGTCGAGCGGCGAGAGGCCTGTTCGACATCTTTGAGCTAGCACCCCGACAGCCAGGCGGCCCTTACTATGCCTCTTGGGGCTGTCTCCAAACGGCGTCTCAGGGCTACGTCGGGTCCGCGTAGATGGGCGGCGCGATGGGGGGCCATCGTGGCGTCCGAGGCTGCGGCTGCTCTGTTGAAGCCGCGTCTGGAGACGCGACACGCAGTCGTCAGGCGATCTTTCGGATTTGAGACATCGCTGCGCCATCTCAAATCAGCCTAGCGCGTGTCTGGCTGGTGGGTAGAGCGCGTGAGGCTGGATTTTGCCAAACAAATCAATGCACTGTGCGGGCTGATGGCTCCGCATTGTGTTTTTGTCCATAAATTCAACATCATAGACAGCCAAGTGGCTCCGCGGGTAGGATTCGAACCTACGACCAGCCGATTAACAGTCGGCTGCTCTACCACTGAGCTACCGCGGAACAGCTGCTCGGGAGGCGGGCCTATAGCAGCGGCCTTCTTGAGTGTGCAACGGAAAATGTCAGCCAACAGCGTTCAGTTCATAGATAATCCCTCCGACCCCCGCGTGGCGGCGTTTCAGGACATCCGGGAGCGTGACCTGACCGGGCGCGAGGGGCTGTTCATCGCCGAGGGAGAGGTGGTGATCCGCACATTACTGGCCTCCGAGTCGCTCTGTCGGGCGCGGTCGCTGCTGATCGCGGAGAATCGAGTCGGGGCTCAGGCGGATTTGATCGCGGCGGCGGGGGACACGCCCGTCTATGCGGCCTCGCAGGCCGTGATGGATGCGATCGCGGGCTTTCCGTTGCACCGGGGGCTGCTGGCGCTCGGGGAGAAGCCGGTCGAGCGGAGCGTGGAAGAGGTGCTGGGCGAACTGCCGGAGGAGTGCGTGGTCCTGGCGGCGGCGGGAATCGGCAATCACAACAACATGGGCGGCCTGTTCCGCAATGCGGCGGCCTTCGGGGCGGCGGCGGTGTTGAGGGACGAGCGGTGCTGCGATCCCTTCTATCGAAAGGCCATCCGGGTCTCGGTGGGGGCGGTGCTGCGGACGCCCACGGCCAGGGCGGCGTCGCTGGAAGAGCTGATCGTCGCGCTGCAGGCCGCGCGGTTCGAGGTGATCGCCCTGTCGCCGGGCGCGACGGAGCCGCTGGCCGCCATCAGCGGGGGAGGGCGGAAGGCCGTTCTGGTAGGCTCCGAGGGGCCGGGTCTGCCGCCTGAGGTCATGGCGCGTCTGAGGACGGTCGGCATCCCCATGGCGGGCGGGTTCGACTCCCTGAACGTCGCGGTGACCAGCGCCCTGGCCCTCTATCAGCTGACGACCGTGTCGAATCGCTGACACCCCCGCGATTTCAGCGCGTTAACGCTTCGTCCACCTTGATGAACGTGAAATTCCGTGACGCTATGGGTCGTCTGGGGAGGACGACATGGCTGGTATTCTGGGTTTCATGAGCCGGAACGTGCGGATCGCGGTGGCGATCGCCGTGGTGGCGGCCGCGATGGGCGGCGCGGGGGCTATCGGCTGGCTGACGGCGCCGATCTGAAGAATCATCCGCGATCTCAATGAGATCGCGATGGAGGCCTGACCGGGAATCGAACCCGGGTGCAAGGATTTGCAGTCCTCTGCGTCACCACTCCGCCATCAGGCCATAGGGCTCTCGGAAGGGCCCCCAGATCGCGAGGGGCGTCAGCTATCAGATCGTCTTCGCCGCTGCAACGCGGATTGTCGCATGCGATGCACGGACCTATAAGCGCGCGATATTTCAGGCCGCCTCGGCCGCTCGCTTCAGGGATTCCGCGTCACATGGACTACGTCGCCGCTCGCAAGGTCATGGTGGACTCCCAGGTCCGGGTGAACGACGTCACCGACCGCACGCTTCAGGCCGCCCTGATGGCCGTGCCGCGCGAGCGGTTTTGCGCTCCGGGCCAGGCCTTCGCCGCCTATGGCGAGGTCGAGGTCGAGATCGCCGCCGATCGCCGCCTCATGCAGGTTCGCGAGGTCGCCAAACTGATTCAGGCGCTGGACGTGCGCGAGGGCGAGACGGCCCTGGCCGTGGCCGGTCCCTATGCCGCCGCCGTGCTGGCCGCGATGAAGGCCTCGGTCACCGCCCAGGAAGCCGAGGCCGGCGTGTTCGAAGTCGTCGGATCGGCCCTGGCCGACGCCGGGGTGGCGACGGTCACGGCGCCGTTGAGCCAGCCCACGGGCGGCGACTGGGACATCATCGTTTCGGAAGGCGCGGTCGCGGCTCGCCCGACGGCCTGGCTGGCGGCGCTGCGCGTCGGCGGACGGCTGGCGGTGGTCGAACGGACGGGACCGAACGGTCGCGCCGTCCTCTATGTGAAGGGTCGCGAGGGCGTGTCGCGCCGCGAACTGTTCGACGCGGCCCCGCCGGTGCTGGCCGAAATGACGCCGGCGCCCGTATTCGCCCTCTGATTGCCGTGATCGCGACGGAGTCCACTGGCGATCGCGTGAAAAAAACTTAACTGGCGTAGCCGTGGCCGCTCACGCACTAGGCCTGCATTGGGATACCGGCGCCGTTCGCGACGCCCAGCTGGATACAGTCATGTTCAAACGCTCGCGCGCGCTCGCTTCCGTCGCCCTGGTCGCCGTCACGGCGGGTCTGGCCGCGCCGGCCTGGGCCGAGACCCTGCAGGAGGCCATCGCCCTGGCCTATCGCACCAACCCGACCCTGCAGGGCCAGCGCGCCCAGCAGCGCGCTCTGGACGAGGCGGTGCCCCAGGCCCGCGCCGGTCTGCGCCCCAGCCTGTCGATCAGCAGCACGGCCCGCTATCAGCGCACGGACGGCCCCTCGACGCCCGGCATCGACCTGAACGGCGACGGCATTCCCGACACCGCCGGCTCGAACGGCGTCAATGAGGGCGACTCGATCGGCGCCACCATCAGCTTGGATCAGACCCTGTATACGGGCGGACGTCTGGCGCGCGGCATCGACGCCGCCGAGGCCTCGGTCCTGAGCGGCCGCGAATCGCTGCGCAGCATCGAGCAGCAGGTCCTGGCCTCGGTCATCCAGGCCTATGTCGACGTCCAGCGCGACGTGGAGATCCTGCGCATCCGTCAGGCCAACCTGGCGGTCCTGCGTCGTCAGCTGGACGAATCGAACGCCCGCTTCGAGGTCGGCGAGATCACCCGCACCGACGTGTCCCAATCCGAGGCCCGTCTGGCCCAATCGGAGGCCGATCTGGCCGGCGCCCAGGCCCAGCTGTCGGTCTCGCGCGCGACCTACGCCGCCGTCGTCGGCCAGGCCCCGACCAATCTGGAAGAGCCGCCGGCCCTGCCGGGCGTCCCGACCGACTTCGACGCCGCCCTGGACATCGGCCTGGCCGAGAACCCCAACCTGCTGGCCGCCGAGTACCAGCTGCGCCAGGCCGAGGCCCTGCACGCCCAGGCCCGCTCGGCCTATATGCCGTCGGTCGGCCTCGGCAGCTCCTACGGCTCGGCCACCCCGATCTCGGGCTTCGACCTGTCGGATCGCACCAACACCTTCCAGGCGGGCATCAGCCTGTCGGTGCCGCTGTTCACCGGCGGTCTGAACGCCTCGCGCGTCGCCCAGGCCCTGGAACGGGCCAACGCCGCCAAGATCGAGATCGACCGCCAGAAGCGTTCGGTGCTGCAGGGCGTGTCGAGCGCCTTCGCCCAGGTGGTCTCCAACCGGTCCCAGCTGGATGCGGGCGTGGCCGGCGTCAGCGCCGCCCGCGTCGCCGCGGAGGGCGTGCGTCAGGAGCAGCAGGTGGGCCTGCGCACCACGCTGGACGTGCTGAACGGCGAGCTGGAACTGCGGAACGCCGAGATCAACCTGACCGTGGCCAAGCGCAATCTCTACGTCGCCCAGGCTTCGCTGCTGTCCTCCATGGGACGGCTGAGCGGCGAGGATTTGGCGCCGGGCATCGAGGTCTACGACGCGGCGGCCAACGCCCAGCGCGTCCGCAATCGCGGCGCCATGCCGTGGGACGGGCTGATCGAGACCCTGGACCGGATCGTCGCCCCGCCGATCACCCCGGCCAACGAGACCGAGAACGCACCCATCGATACCCAGCTGGACGGCGAGATCGTTCGCACCGCTCCGTCGAGCCAGTAAGGTCGGGCCGAAAAGCCTGCCGGATTAACCAGCCACGCGAAAAACGCCCGTTGATTCCCAAGGGCGTTGATGCGACGAAATGATGTGGGGCCGGGCGATCTGTCGGCCCCGATCCACTTTGCACGTCAAGCGTCGGCCTCAGGCGGCCGGCGCAGGTTCTTCGAAGGCCCGATCATGACCGACACCACCGCCCAAGAACCGACGATGGAAGAGATCCTGGCGTCCATTCGCCGGATCATCTCCGAAGACGACGCCCCGGCCGCCGAAGCGGCCCCGGCGGCTGCTCCCGAGCCGGAACCGACGCCGGAGCCTGCAGCGGCCTTCGTCGATCCGACGCCCTCGATGCAGGAGCCGGAACCGGTTAACGAGGAAGAGGAAATCCTCGACCTGACCGACCGCTACGAAGCGCCGGCCGCCCAGACCATCGGCGACCTGGACGTCACCGCCCCGGCCGATCCTGAACCCGAACCCTTCCCGACCGCCTTCGTCGAGCCGGAACCCGCGCCTGCCTATACGCCGGCGCCCGCGCCCGTCGCCGAGGACTCGCTGGTCGGCGACACCGCCGCTGCGGCGTCCGCCTCGGCCTTCGCGGGCCTGGCCGCCAGCTTCGCCAAGCCGTCCGAGCCCGTGCCCACGGGCGGCACCGGCCCGACCATCGACGACCTGGCCCGTTCGCTTCTGCGTCCGATGCTGAAGGACTGGCTCGACGCCAACCTGCCCGGCATCGTCGAGGCGGCGGTAAAGAAGGAAGTCGAACGTATCGCCCGCAACGCGGGCTAGCCCCGCTCGCCACCGGCGACTAAGACCAACAGGGGCGGCTCCGGATGGGCCGCCCCTTCTGCTTTTGAGATACCCGCATGCTTGAGAAGACTTTCGATCCCAAGGCGTCCGAAGACCGGATCTACGCCCAGTGGGAGGCGTCAGGCGCCTTCGCACCGAAGACGGACGGGGCCGAGGGCGCCTATTCGATCGTCATTCCGCCGCCGAACGTGACGGGCTCGCTGCACATCGGCCATGCGCTGAACAACACGCTGCAGGACATCCTGGCCCGCTATCACCGGATGCGCGGCAAGTCGGTGCTGTGGCTGCCGGGCACGGACCACGCGGGCATCGCCACCCAGATGGTGGTCGAGCGCCAGTTGGCGGCCGCTGGCAATGTGGGTCGTCGCGACATGGGGCGCGAGGCCTTCATCGAGAAGGTCTGGGAATGGAAGGCCGAATCCGGCGGGACCATCGTCCAGCAACTGCGTCGCCTGGGCGCGTCCTGCGACTGGTCGCGCGAACGTTTCACCCTGGACGAGGGGCTGAACGCCGCCGTTCGAAAGGTCTTCGTCCAACTGCACAAGGACGGGCTGATCTATCGCGACAAGCGTCTGGTGAACTGGGACCCGCAGTTCCAGACGGCCATCTCGGACCTGGAGGTCGAGCAGCGCGAGGTCGAGGGCGCCTATTGGCATTTCGCCTATCCGCTGGCCGATGGCGTGACCTTCGAATACCCGGTCGCCTTCGACGACGAGGGCAAGGCGACCGAGTTCGAGACGCGCGACTTCATCGTCGTGGCCACGACCCGGCCGGAGACCATGCTGGGCGACACCGGCGTGGCGGTGCATCCGGATGACGAACGCTACAAGTCGCTGGTCGGCAAGTTCGTGACCCTGCCGATCACCGGTCGTCGCATCCCGATCGTCGCCGACGACTATGCCGATCCGACCAAGGGTTCGGGCGCGGTGAAGATCACCCCGGCCCACGACTTCAACGACTTCGGCGTCGGCAAGCGGGCGGGGCTGGAGGCCCTGAACGTGCTGGACGCCTTCGCCCGGATCACCACGGCCGATACGCCCGACATCCCGGCCGAATATGACGGCATGGATCGGTTCGCCGCCCGCAAGGCCATCGTGGCCCTGGCGGAAGAGGCCGGCTGGCTGCGCGAGATCGAGAAGACCCGCCATGTCGTGCCACACGGCGACCGTTCCGGCGTGGTCATCGAACCCTGGCTGACAGACCAATGGTACGTCGACGCCCACACCCTGGCCCAGCCGGCGTTGAAGGCCGTCGAGGGCGGCGACACGGTGTTCGAACCGAAGTCGTACGAGAAGATCTATTTCGAGTGGCTGCGCAACATCGAGCCCTGGTGCATCTCGCGCCAGCTCTGGTGGGGCCACCGCATCCCGGCCTGGTACGACACCGACGGCAACATCTACGTCGCCGAGACCGAGGCCGAGGCTATCGCGCAATCGGGCGGCAAGGCCCTGACCCAGGACGAGGACGTCCTCGACACCTGGTTCTCCTCGGCCTTGTGGCCGTTCTCGACCATGGGCTGGCCGGAGAAGACCGAGGATCTGGAGCGGTTCTATCCGACCTCGGACCTCGTCACGGCGGCGGACATCATCTTCTTCTGGGTCGCCCGGATGATGATGATGGGCCTGCACTTCATGGACGAGGTCCCGTTCAAGCGGGTCATCATCAACGGCCTGGTCCGCGACGAGAAGGGCCAGAAGATGTCGAAGTCCAAGGGGAACGTGATCGACCCCCTGGTCATCATCGACGAACTGGGCGCCGACCCCTTGCGCTTCACCATGGCCATCCTGTCGGGGACGCGCGATATCAAGCTGTCGAAGCAGCGTATCGAGGGTTACCGGAACTTCGGCACCAAGCTGTGGAACGCGGCGCGGTTCTCGGAGATGAACGAGGCGGTGCGCGTCGAGGGCTTCGATCCGGCAACGGTCGAACAGACGATCAACCGCTGGGTTCGCGGCGAACTGACCAAGGCCGAGCGGGGGGTGTCCGAAGCGGTGGAGGGCGGACGTTTCGACGACGCGGCCTCGGCGCTCTACAAATTCGTGTGGAACGTCTTCTGCGACTGGTATCTGGAGCTGGCCAAGCCGGTCTTCAACGGCGCCGACGAGGCCGCCAAGGCCGAGACGCGGGCGATGACGGCCTGGACCCTGGACCAGACGCTGAAGCTGCTGCACCCGGTCATGCCCTTCATTACCGAGGAACTGTGGGCCGAGCTCGGCAAGGAGGGCGCGGCGCGCAATGAGGCGACCCTGATCGGCGCGGCCTGGCCGGTGCTGCCGGACAGCTTCATCGATGCTGACGCCGAGGCCGAGATCGGCTGGCTGGTCGATCTGGTGGGGGAGGTGCGCGGTCTGCGCGCCGAGATGAACGTGCCGCCGGGGGCCAAGCCGCCCCTGACCTTCGTCGCGCCGGATGCGGCGACCTCGGACCGGGCGACGCGCCACCGCGACCTGATCCTGACCCTGGCCCGGGTGTCCGAGGTCGCGTCGGCGGATGCGGCCCCGGCCGGGGCGGTGACCTTTGTCTCGGGCGGTTCGGCGGCGGCCCTGTCGCTGGCCGGGATCATCGACCTGACCGCTGAGCGCGCGCGCCTGACCAAGGAGATCGCCGCCTTCGACAGCGACATCGGCCATGTGATGAAGAAGCTGGGCAACCCGAACTTCGTCGAACGCGCGGCCCCGGCCGTGATCGACGAACAGCGGGCCAAGCTGGCCGAGGCCGAGGCGGGCAAGGCGCGTCTGGAGGCGGCTCTGGCGCGGCTGGCCGATCTTGGCTGATCGCCGGATGCGGCTGGACCATCTGATGGTCCAGCGCGGCCTGGTCGAAAGCCGCTCGCGGGCCAAGGCGGCCATCGAGGCGGGCGGCGTCACCGTGGACGGCGCGCCTGCACGCGCGGCGTCGCAGAACGTCGGCGAGGACGTGGTGCTGGAGGTCGTTGAAACCCACGGTTGGGTCGGGCGCGCGGCGCTGAAGCTGGACCACGCCCTGAGCCTGTGGCCGGTCGCGGTCGAGGGGCGGGTGGTGCTGGACGTCGGCGCCTCGACCGGAGGCTTCACCGAGGTCTGCCTGTCGCGCGGGGCGGTGAAGATCTTCGCCGTCGATGTGGGGCAGGGGCAACTGCATCCGAAGGTCTCGGGCGACCCCCGCGTGGTGAACCTGGAGAAGACCGACGCCCGGTCGCTGGATGCCGAGCTCATCCCGGAGGCGCCCGGCCTGATCGTCTGCGACGCCAGCTTCATCGGCCTGGCCAAGGTTCTGCCGGCGGCGCTGGATCTGGCGGAGGCGGGCGCGGACCTGATCGCCCTGGTCAAACCCCAGTTCGAGATGGAGAGCCGGGCCGAGGTCGGGCGCGGCGGCGTGGTCAAGGATGCCGAGGCGCGGACGGCCGCAGTCCAGCGGGTGTCCGACTGGCTGGAGAGTGTGGGCTGGACCGTTCAGGCGACAGCCGAGAGCCCCATCGTCGGCGGCGACGGCAATGTCGAGCACCTGCTCTGGGCCAACCGGTAGCGACCCCCAACCCTCGTCGCTCAAGTCGCCGGTGACCGCGTCACGAGCGATAGCGACCCAAAGGAGGAAAACCGCCGGCGGATCACTCCACCGGCGGTTCCGTCACGACCCTGATCGACAGGGGGGGCTGAAAGATAATCAGGGCCGCGATTGGCTTGATCTCAGCGCGGCACCCAGCCGCGGCGGGGATCGTAGACGTAGCGGCCGTCGGGGCTGACTTCGTAGCCGTTCTCATAGCGACGGTCGTCGCGGCGGTAGTCACGGCGGTCGTCACGATAGTCGCGGCGGTCGTCGCGGTAGCCGCGATCGTCGTAGTAGCTGCCCGAGTTGTAGGCCCGGTCGTCATAGCGATCGTTCGGGCTGTAGTAGGTCTGGGCCTGGGTATAGGTCGTGTTCGAATAGGTGTTGTTCGAACGGCACTGGTCGTTCGAGGCGCGACCGACCTGCGAACCCACGATGGCTCCCAGGACGCCGCCGATGACCGAGCCCTCGGTGCGGCGACCGCGGGCGGCGATCTGCGACCCGGCGACGGCGCCGATGCCGCCTCCGATCAGGGCGCCCGCTCCGGTGCGGCCCTGACCCAGGGTTTCGCAGCGGTTGTAGCGGTTGTCGTAGGACTGGTTGTAGCCCTGGTTGTAGCCGTAGCCGTAGCCGTAGCCGTAGGACTGGGCCGAGGCGGAGGCGGGAACCAGGGTCGCGGCGGCGGCGGCCAGCGCGGCGGCGGCGAGGGCGGATTTGGCGAAGGCGGTCATTTGAGAGAACCCCTGTTCGGCGCCGGGGAGGTCCGGCGTCTTGCTGAGGCGATCTATGGGCCTTCGAACCTGAACGCGTTTTGAGCGGGTCGTTCATCTTCGTTCAGGTTTCGGATCGGGCGTCGGGCGGTTAGAAGGCCCGATGAGCACGACGCTGACGATCGACCGGGTGGCCGGACAAGGGGATGGCATGGCCTTCGTGGTCGGCGGGGCGGTGTTCGCGCCCCTGACCCTGCCCGGAGAGACGGTGCGGGGCGAGGTCGTCGATGGCCGCATGGAGACGCCCGAGATCCTGACGGCCAGCCCGGACCGCATCGCGCCGGTGTCGCCGCAGTACGGCGACTGCGGCGGGTGTTCGCTGCAGCACTGGGCCTCTGGGCCCTATCTGGACTGGAAACGGGATCAGGTCGTGCGCGCGCTGGCCGGCGAGCGGATCGAGACCGAGGTCGAGGCGACGGTGGCGGTGCCGGCGGGGACGCGGCGGCGGCTGGCCCTGCATGCGCGGCGGCTGGAGGACGGCCGGGTCGTGCTGGGGTTCAAGGCGCGGAAGTCCTGGCGGCTGGTCGAGGTGTCGAGCTGTCCGGTGGCGGATCCCCGGCTGGTGGCGATGTTCCCGGCGCTGAACAAGGTGGCGGCGGCGTTCCTGGAGCATCCGAAGTCGGCGCCCAGCCTGCATGTGACCTGGACGCTGGACGGGCTGGACGTCGATGTGACGGGGGTGGAGCGGAAGTCCGGCGGCCTGTCGGCGGATCGGCAGATGCAGGCGATCCGGGCGGCGCGCGAGGCCGATGTGGCGCGGCTGTCGATGGCCGGCGAGACCCTGATGATGGCGCGTCAGCCTCGGGTCCAGTTCGGGCCGGCGACCGTGCCCCTGCCCGCGGGGGGCTTCCTGCAGGCGGTGCCGGAAGCCGAACAGGCAATGGTGGATCGGGCGGTCAAGGCGGTGAAGGGGGCGAAGAAGATCGCGGACCTGTTCTGCGGGACCGGGACCTTCACCTTCCCACTGGCAACGGTGGGGGCGGTGCTGGCGGCGGACGCCTCTGCGGCCGGGATCGCGGCGCTGAAGGCGGGGATCGGCTCGGCGCGGGGCATGAAACAGATCACGGCGGAGGCGCGCGACCTGTTCCGGCGGCCGCTGACGCCCTACGACCTCAAGGGCTGTGAGGCCATCGTGTTCGACCCGCCGCGCGCCGGGGCCATCGACCAGACGGTCCAGATCAAGGACACCAAGGCCTCTGTCGTGGTGGGGGTGTCTTGCAATCCCCAGACCTTCGCGCGCGATGCGCGGGTGCTGATCGACGCCGGGTTCCGGCTGGAGACGGTCACGCCGGTGGACCAGTTCCTGTGGTCGACCCACGTCGAACTGGTGGGCGTGTTCCGGCGCTAGGCTGCGGCTTGGGCGGCGATCGCTGAGCCCACGAGCGGCTCGAACAGGTGCTGGGCCAGGTGGCGGGCGACGGGGGCGACCACGCCGTCGCCGGTCAGGTGGTAGGCGTCTGAATAGCTGCGGGGCAGGACATAGCTGTCCGGCAGGCCCATCAGCCGGGCGGTCTCGCGGGCCGAGATCAGGCGTGAGCGGATGCGGCGGCCGTCGATGACGAGAATGGTCTGGCGGCTGGAGCCTCCAGACGGGGTGCGCAGGCAGCCGGCGACGTCGTCGAACCGGACCTCGGCGCGCTGGGCCTTCTTGCCTGCGGCGTCGGTGCGGGTGCGGCGGTAGACGCCGCCGACCATGCGGCGGCCGGCCCGCTGGGCGGCCTGGACCTTGGCGCGGTTGACCGGGCTCATGAGGGCGAGAAGGCGGTCGGTCTCGGCCGGGGTATGCCAGGCGACGCTGTCGGGGGCCTCCTCGATCAGGTCGGCGAAGACCTGGGTCCGGTGGGGCGGGGTCGGGAGGTTCCACCACAGGGCCTGGTCGCGGAGGTCGTCGGGCAGGCGGTCGACGGCGCGGATCACGGCCGGGGTGTGGAAGGGGGCGAGGGGCTCGGGCGAGGTCAGGCCTTCGGGGAGGGCTGAGTCGCCGTGGATGCCTACGACGAAGAGGCGGGGCCGGGACTGGGGCGTGAAGAGGTCGGCGTTGATGACCAGGGCTCCGAAGCGGTAGCCGGCCTCGGCGAAGGTGCGGGCCATGGCCTCGAAGTCGCGGCCGCCTTGCGAGGTCAGGGCGCCGCAGACGTTCTCCACGGCGACGAGGCGCGGGGCGCGGCCCTGATCGGCGAGGCCGCGGACGAGGTCCCAGAAGGCGTAGAAGGTTCCGGAGCGTTCACCGGCGAGGCCCTTGCCGTGGCCGGCGAGGGACAGGTCCTGGCAGGGGAAGCTGCCCCAGACGAGGTCGGGATGGCCGGGAAGGGCGTCGGCGGAGAGGGCGCGGATGTCGCCGACTGTCAGCTCGCCGCCCGTGCCCCAGTTGGCCTGGTAGGTCAGGCCCTTGCGGGCATCGAAGTCGTTGGCGAACAGGCAGTCCCAGCCGGCGCCGAGACCGGCGCGGACCATGCCGCCGCCGGCGAAGAACTCGTAGAAGCCGGGCATGGGTCAGGGACGGGGCTGGAGGGAATCGCGCATCGGGTGAGGGTGCCGGTGCGGGCGAGTCGCGTCCACTTGCACTGTTTCGCGAAAACGGAGTGCAAGACAGTGCAGGATGGCTGGCACTGTTTGCGAAGATGGAGTGCCACGTGCCAACGTGCCAGAGTCAGAAAGCGTAGCTAAAATAGAAGCTTGGGGCGATTATCTTCGCCGCCGCTTCTTTGGGGAGTGCCAGATTATCGGAAATGCCCGGCGGTTCGACCTGAATGCGGACCGGGTGCGTCTGTCGATGTCAAAGACCTGCGCCTGAGGTGGGGCCGATCTTCTCGGCCTGCAAGGCTGGGGTAAGAAAATATTCTTTCGTCATCCTCCGGCGGAGCGCAGCGCAGACCGGGGGACGCAGCGGCGCGCGAGAGCGCGAACCTGCCGCGACGTACGACGCTTCCCACATCATGCCTGAACAGATCGCCTTCGGCGCCGCTGGGGCCCCCGGTCTGCGCCGCGAAGACGCGGCTTGCCGGAGGATGACCACAGGAGGGGGCGGCGTCATCCGAACAACTCCAGCTGCGCTCGGGCGTCGGCGGGGACCTTGAACTTGGTGACGTCCAGTTCGTGCCTGGGCGCCTCCAGGCCGTAGCGTTTCGCCGCCGCCTTGAACCGCGCGGAGATGAGGTCGGCGACGGGGCCTGTGCCCTTCATGCGCTGGGACCAGTCGGGGTCGTAGTCCTTGCCGCCGCGGGTCTGGCGGACCAGGGACATGACTCGGGCGGCGCGGTCGGGGCGGGCGTCGGCCAGCCATTCCCTGAACAGGTCCTTGATCTCCAGTGGCAGGCGCAGGGTCACATACATGGCCGTGGTGGCGCCGGCCTTGGCTCCGGCTTCCAGCACGGCCTCCAGCTCATGGTCGTTGAGGCCGGGGATGACCGGGGCGAAGCCGATGCCGACGGGGACGCCCGCATCGGCCAGCTTCTTCACCGCATCGAGACGACGGGCGGGCGTCGCGGCGCGGGGCTCCATGGTGCGGGCGAGATCGCGGTCCAGCGTCGTGATCGAGACGAAGGCGCTGGCCAGACGGTCGCGGCCCATCGGGCCCAGGATGTCCACATCGCGGGTGATCAGATTCGACTTGGTGATGATGGAGAAGGGCTGGTTGAACCGTTGCAGGACCTCCAAGAGGCCGCGCGTGATCCGCTGGGTCTTCTCGACCGGCTGATAGGGGTCGGTGTTGCCGCCTATGTGGATACGTTTGCAGACGTATTTCCGGGCCGCGAGTTCCTGTTCCAGGAGACGTGGCCCCTCGGGCTTGAAGAAGAGCCGGCTCTCGAAATCCAGGCCCGGGGATAGGCCCATGTAGGCATGGGATGGACGGGCGTAGCAGTAGATGCAGCCATGTTCGCAGCCTTTGTAGGGGTTGATCGAGCGGTCGAAACCGATGTCGGGACTGGTGTTGGTGGTGATGATCTTGCGGGCGTGCTCGGGCGTCAGCGTGGTCCGGAGCGGGGGCGGCGTCTCGTCGTCCGCGGTCCAGCCGTCATCGAAATCCTCGTGAGCGACGGGTTCGAAACGACCGGAGGCGTTGGTGCGGGCGCCGCGTCCTTTCTTCGGCTGGGGAGCGGGAGACATGAAGAGAGGCTATGACGCGAATCGGAACAAAGCAAGAACAAATGCCCCGGTGTTCCTGTTCTTCGGAGTGGACAGTTAGGCTGTGGGGACGCCAGATTCGGTCGTGAGCAAGGAGACCCGCGTGCCCGAGATCGATCCGGCCACGGCCGCCGCCCTGGGGTGGCCCAAGTCGAAATACGCCTGGGTCGAGCGCGAGCGCCGCTGGCTGTGCCGGGCCGTGCCGTTGGACCACGTGGTGCGAAGCGAGGTGTACGAGGACCTCTACGTCACGGGCCCCCAGTTGCGGCTGCGCCGGGCGACGCCGACGGACGGCGGGCCCGAGATGCTGAGGCTGGGACGGAAGGCGGACGTCAGCCCGGCGGTGCGGTTGCTGACCTCCATCTATCTGTCGCCCGAGGAGTTCAGGCTGCTGTCGTCGTTGCCGGGCAGGGTGCTGAGGAAGACGCGGCACTCTCTGGGCAAGATCGACGGCGCCAACGTGTTCGTCGATGTGTTCGAAGGCGCGCTGAGCGGTCTGATCATGGCGGAGGCGGAGTTCGAGACCGTGGAGGCGATGGAGGCCTGGCCCATGCCGGACTTCGCCTATCGCGAGGTGACGGACGACGTGCGCTATACGGGCGGCATGCTGGTGACGGACGGCCTGCCCGGCGAACCGGACTGAGGGCGCCGCCGGGCGAAGGTCACACCGATTTCACTATCCGGGCGCGAACGGGCGCGCGATAATCGGGGTCACCGCAGGGGAGACATCATGCTCATCACGCTCATCGTCGTCGGCGTCATCGCCCTCATCCTGATCTTCGTGGTCATGGGTTCGTACAACAAGCTGGTCGCTCTGGATCAGAAGGCGGATCAGTCGTTCGCCGACATCGACGTGCAGCTGAAGCAGCGGAACGACCTGATCCCGAATCTGGTCGAGACGGTGAAGGGATACGCCGCCCACGAGCAGGGCACTCTGGCCGCCGTGACCCAGGCGCGCGCCGCCGCCGCCGGGGCGACCACGGTCGATCAGAAGGTCGAGGCCGACAACATGCTGACCGCCGCCCTGGGGCGTCTGTTCGCCGTGGCCGAGGCCTATCCGGACCTGAAAGCCAACACCAACTTCCTCGAACTTCAACGGGAATTGTCGGACCTGGAGAACAAGCTGGCCGCCGCGCGCCGCTTCTTCAACAACGCCGTGGCCGAGTTCAACGCGGTGCGGGCCCAGTTCCCGACCGTGCTGTTCGCCGGCATGTTCGGCTTCGGCTCCGAGAAGCCCTTCTTCCAGGTGGACGCGGCCGACCGTGCGGCCATGACCGCCGCCCCGCCGTCGGTGAAGTTCTAAGCCTTCATGGGCGCTGTCGGTCTCCAGACCCACATCTGGGCGAACAACACCCGCTCGACCCTGCTGCTGATCGGGTTTCCGGTCATGCTGACCGTGGTCCTGTTCGGGCTTGAGTTAGTTTTGATGGGGTTCGGCTTTCTGCCCAACTCGGGCGGGACGCTGGGCGACGACATCGGGCTGGCGGTCGGGATGCTGGCGGGCACGATCCCGCTGGCGGTCGTGGCGGCCCTGATCTGGTTCGCCATCGCCTGGTTCGCCAATCAGGCCCTGATCGACGTCATGACGGGGGCGCGGCCGGTGACACGGGCCGAGGAGCCGGAGCTCTATAATCTGCTGGAGAACCTGGCGATCTCGCGGGGCCTCAGGACGCCGACGCTGCGGATCATCGAATCGGACAGTCTGAACGCCTTCGCCTCGGGCATTCGCGAGGGGCACTACAGCGTGTCGGTGACGCGCGGGCTGATGGCGGCGCTGGACCGGGACGAGATGGAGGCCGTGCTGGCGCACGAGCTGACCCACGTCATCAACAGGGACGTGCGGACCATGGTGATCGCCTCGATCTTCGCCGGGATCATCAGCGTGGTCTGCCAGCTGGTGTTCCGGGGGCTGATGTATGCGCGAGGCGGCAAGAGCAACAAGAACTCCGGCCCCTTGATCCTGATCGGTTTCGGGATCGCGGCCCTCGGCTATGTCTTCGCCATCGTGATCCGACTGATGCTGTCGCGGACGCGGGAGTATGTGGCGGACGCGGGGGCGGTGGAGCTGACCAAGAACCCCGATTCGATGATCTCGGCGCTGCGGAAGGTGTCGGGGCGGTCGAAGCTGGAGGCGCCGGACGATGTGCAGGGCATGTTCCTGGACAATGAGCGGGCCGGGTTCACGGATGCTCTGTTCGCGACCCATCCGTCCATCGACAAGCGGATCGCGGCCCTGATCAAGTTCGGCGGCGGGCGGGATCCGGGGCCGTGGGACGGGATCGAGGCGCCGGCCTATGCCAGCGGGACGGCCGTGCCGATTTCCTGATCCCTCTCCCAGAGGGAGAGGGCTTGAGGCTCGCAGAGCGATAGCGATGCGTTCTTAGCCGAAAGGGTGAGGGGTTACGCTCTCACCCGGACGCACCATAACCCCTCACCCTTTCGCACAAGTCTGATCGGCTGCGCCTCTCAGGTGCTCAAGCCCTCTGCCTCTGGGAGAGGGTGGAGTTAATCGACGCGGGTCCAGCCGAGGGGCTTCAGGACCTCCATCGGACGGAAGCGGGCCTTGTAGTCCATCTTGGGCGAACCCTGGACCCAGTAGCCGAGATAGACATAGGGCAGGCGCACGGCCTGGGCCTGACGCACGTGGTCCAGGATGGCGAAGACGCCGAGCGACCGCTTGACCAGATCAGGGTCGTAGAAGCTGTAGACCATCGACAGGCCGTCGGAGAGCAGATCGGCCAGGGTCACCGCGACCAGATCGCCGGGGCCTTCGTCGGTCGAGGGCAGGCGGTACTCGATCAGATGGGTGCGGACAGCCGTGTCCTCGACCATGGCCATGTAGTCGCCCCAGGTCATGTCGGTCATGCCGCCGCCGGGATGGCGATGGGCGAGATAGCGTTTCAGGAGGGCGAACTGCTCCTGCGTGGCCTCGGCCTCGACCAGGTCGCGCGACAGGTCGTCGTTGCGGGCCAGGGCCTTCCTCTGGCCGCGCGAGAACCGGAACTCGTGGGCGAGGATGCGGACGGAGACGCAGGCGTCGCAGGTCTCGCAGGCCGGGCGGTAAGCGATGTTCTGGCTGCGGCGGAACCCGGCGTGGGTCAGCTCGTCGTTGACGTGGGCGCCGTCACTGAAAGGCAGGTTGGCGAAGACCTTTCGCTCGGTCATGCCCGGCAGATAGGGGCAGGGCGCCACCGCCGTCATGAAGAAGCGAAGCTGGCGTGTCGGTACGTGCTGCGTCACGTCCCTACGTCCGCATCCGATTTCGTCCGCCGTATGGCGATGCCGCTTCCATCAGACGATTTGGCGACATTCCGTGCTGCGTCGCAAGACCGTTCGCGCCGTGGCCGAACGGAGCGGGGCTCACAGGCTGGTGTCCGTGGGCAGGACCGGCGCCTCGCGCAGCAGGACGATGGCGATGCGGCGGTTGCCGGCCAGGGACGGATCGTCCGGATACAGAGGATCGGAGCCCGCCTTGCCGGCGACGGAATAGACGCGGTCCGGATCGACCCCGGCGCCCTGAAGGATGGCGCGCGACGCATCGGCGCGACCGGCGGACAGGGGCCAGTCGCCCGGCGTCGAGGCGCGGCCCGAACCGGCGACGGCCGAGGTGTGGCCCGAGATGGAGATGCGGTTCGGCAGGCGGTTGATGACCTGGGCGATGGCGCGCAGCAGGACCTGGGCGCGGGCGTTGGGGCGGGCCGAGTTCTGGTCGAACATCGAGCGGCCTTCCTGATCGACCAGCTGGATGCGGAGGCCCTCGGGCGTCTGGTCGATGATGAGCTGTTTCGACAGTTCGGCCAGTTCGGGCATGCGCTGCATGGCCTGGCGCAGCGATTCGGCGGCGGACTGGAACTCGGCGGCCTCGCGGGCGGCGATCTCCTGGCGCAGTTGCTCTTCGGAGGCGGCGGCCAGGTTGGCGCTCTGACCGGCCTCGGCCGGGGCGTTCGGGGGCGCTTCCGGGGCCATCTGCTCCATGACCGACATGGAGCCCGAGGACTTGGAGCCGTCGTCGCCCAGGGAGGTGCCGCCCAGGATGCCGCCCGAGCCGGAGGTGGTCTGGCTGACGCTGGCGGGGGCGAAATACTCGGCGATGCCGCGCTTCTGTTCCGGATCGGTCGTGTTGATGAGCCACATCAGAAGGAAGAAGGCCATCATGGCGGTCACGAAGTCGGCGTAGGCGACCTTCCACGCGCCGCCGTGGTGTCCGCCGCCGGACACCTTCTTGACCTTCTTGATGAGGATCGGGCGATCGTTGGCGTTCATCGACTCGAGGGCGGCTGAGGATACTCAGGCGACCCTCGACGATCAGGGTTAATGCCGCGTTGCGAAACGCCTCAGCCGGCCAGGATGCCGAGGTGTTCGAACAGGATCATCGTGCCCAGGCCGATCAGGGCGATGCCGCCCACCAGTTCGGCGACCTTGCCGAAGCGGGCGCCGATGCTGCGGCCGATCAGCATGCCGATCGTGGTCAGGGCGAAGGTCGTCGCGCCGATCGAAATGGCGATGACCCAGATGTTGGCCCCCAGGAAGGCCAGGCCCACGCCGACGGCGGCGGCGTCGATGCTGGTGCCGACGGCCGTGGCGATCAGGGCCCAGGGACCGGACCGGGCGGGGGCGGCGTGGTCGTCGCCATCTGCCTTCTTGGAAGCCTCCCAGATCATCTTGCCGCCGACGACGGCCAGAAGGCCGAAGGCGATCCAGTGGTCGATCTGTTCCACCAGACCGGCGGCGATCATGCCCAGGCCCCAGCCGATCAGGGGGGTGATGGCCTCGATGACGCCGAACACGGCGCCGGCCTTGACCGCGGACTGCCAGGAGGGACGGTGGGAGGCGCCGCGCCCGACCGCCGCCGCGAAGGCGTCAGTGGACATGCTGAGCGACAGGACGGCGATGGCGCCTGGGGTCATGGATACGGTCTCGGATCGTTCGGGGAGGCCGCCCTGCTAAGGGACCCGGACCCTGTTAGCCCAGACTGAACTGACATCGTCCGCACGCGGGCGGTTGTCGTGGGCCGCGACAGGTCCTAGACACGCCGCCACGCGGATGTGGCGAAACTGGTAGACGCACCAGATTTAGGTTCTGGCATCGAGAGATGTGGAGGTTCGAGTCCTCTCATCCGCACCAACATTCTTGAAGAGCGCTAACGCTCGCCGCGCGGCGGCTCGCTGCTTCAGCGCATTTTTGGGGCGCTACCGCTCGGCTCGCGGAGCCGCGCTGCTTGAGCGCGGTATTTCCCAACTCTCCGACATCCGTGCACCCCAGCGAAGGCTGGGGTCCAGATGGAAGGCTCTGTCGATCAGATCAGTGGAACGGGTGCGTCGTCCAAGCCGCCTGAATCCCTGATCTGGACCCCAGCCTTCGCTGGGGTGCACGGGTGGGAAACACCCAAAGAAAAAGGCCCAGGATCGCTCCCGGGCCTTCGTCTTTCGGTCCTGATCGGATCAGGTCGTCGCCGGGGGCGGCGGGATGTCGGAGTCCGTTTCGTGGACCTCGACCAGACCACGACCGACGTGGCTCTTGCGGTAGCCGTACAGGAAGTAGACCACCAGGCCGATGCCGCCCCAGATGGGCAGAACCATCTTGGCGTCGTGCGGCAGGTTCCAGAACAGGAAGGCGCAGCCGGCGGCCGAGAGCGGGGCGATGATCCACACCAGCGGCGTCTTGAACGGACGGTGACGGTTCGGCTCGGTGCGGCGCAGGATCAGCACCGCGATCGACACCATGAAGAAGGCGAACAGGGTGCCCGAGTTCGAGATGTCGGCCAGCTGACCGACCGGGAACAGGGCGCCGGCGACCGCGACGGCGATACCCGTGGCCAGGGTCACGATGTAGGGCGTCTTCCACTTGGGGTGAATCTTGGTCAGGCCTTCCGGCAGCAGGCCGTCGCGCGCCATCACGAAGAAGATGCGGGTCTGGCCGTAGATCATCATCAGGATGACCGAAGGCAGGGCCAGCATGGCGGCGATGCCGAGGGCGTTGCCGACGGCCGGGTAGTTGATCTCGCGCAGGACGTGGGCCAGGGCCTCGTTCGAGCAGACCAGTTGGTTGGCGTTGGAGGCGATGGCGCAGGCGGCGACGAAGCCGGGCGAGCCGGGCTGCAGCGCTTCACCGGCCGGGCCGGTAACCGGCTGGGCGCCGATCGCGCCGATCGCGCCGAGGGCGACCAGCAGATAGAAGATGGTGCAGATGGCCAGCGAGCCGATCAGGCCGATGGGCACGTTGCGTTGCGGGTTCTTGGTTTCTTCGGCGGCGGTCGAGACGGCGTCGAAGCCGACGTAGGCGAAGAAGATCGACGCCGCGGCGCCGACGATGCCCATGCCCGACATGGAGCCGAACAGGCCGTTCGGCGCGAAGGGCGAGAAGTGCTCGGTGTTGATCACCGGCAGCGTCAGGACGATGAAGATGGTCAGGGCGGCGACCTTCACGGCCACCAGGATGGCGTTCACGCGAGCCGATTCCGTGGTGCCGATCATCAGGAGGAAGGTCACGCCCAGGGCCACGATGATGGCCGGGATGTTGATGATGCCGGTGGAGAAGTCCGGCGTCGGGATGAAGCCGTTCATCGACCAGGTCGGGCCGGCCTGTAGTAGATCTGGCCAATCGAACCCTAACCCGTTCTCGATCAGGCCCAGCACGTATCCGGACCAGCCGACCGACACGGCCGAGGCCGCCACGGCGTATTCGAGAATCAGCGCCCAGCCCACGCACCAGGCCAGGAGTTCGCCCATGACGGCGTAGGTGTAGGTGTAGGCGGAGCCCGAAACCGGGGCCATGGCCGCCAGTTCGGAGTAGCAGAGCGCGGCGACCGCGCAGACCATGCCGGCGATGACGAAGCTGACCGCCATGCCCGGGCCGGCTTTTTGCGAAGCGGCGGCGGTGAGGACGAAGATCCCCGTACCGATGATCGCGCCGATGCCCAGCAGAGTAAGCTGGACAGGCCCCAGCGACCGATGAAGCGATTTCTTCTGAGCCGTAGCCAGAATCGCATCTAGCGACTTAACGCGCCACATGAACTTCCCCTCGAGATGTTTTCCCGGACCCCTGCCGGTTTGGGGCGGACGCTAACCACGGAAAGGCCTCCGCGCAACGCGGTATCAGCGCCATGACCGCCGGACGACGCTTTCGTGACCGGCGGCGTGGCCGGGAGGGCGCGTTCTAGCGGCGTTGGGCGAGCAGGGTTCGCGGATTTCCGGCTGATTTTGGCGTTCGAAGCGGCGCGGATTGCGCTAGGTGAACCCGTAATGTCCCTGCCCATCCATGCGGTCCTCGAAGACCTGAAAGCCGCGGTTTCCGGGCATCCGGCGGTCGTGCTGGCCGCGCCGCCGGGGGCGGGCAAGACGACGGTCGTGCCGCTGGCGCTTCTGGGCGCGAACTGGCTGGAAGATCGGCGGATTCTGGTCCTGGAGCCGCGTCGTCTGGCCGCACGGGCGGCGGCGGAGCGGATGGCGCGAACGCTGGGCGAGGCGGCGGGCGAGACCGTCGGCTATCGCACCCGGCTGCAGAGCAAGATCGGGCCGAAGACGCGGATCGAGGTGATCACCGAGGGTGTCTTCACGCGGATGATCCTGGACGATCCGGGGCTGGAGGGCGTGGGCGCGGTCCTGTTCGACGAGTTCCATGAGCGCAGTCTGGACGCCGACCTGGGGTTGGCCTTCGCGCGGGACAGCCAGTCGGTGCTGAGGGACGACCTGAAGATCGTGGTCATGTCGGCGACGCTGGATATCGCGGGGGTGTCGCGGCTGCTCGACGGCGCGCCGGTCGTGGAGGCCGAGGGGCGGGCGTTTCCGGTGGAGACCCTGTATCTGGGCCGCAACCCGGTGGAGCGGATCGAGGATGCGACGGCGCGGGCGGTGATGACGGCGCTGGGCGAGCAGGCCGGGTCTGTGCTCGTCTTTCTGCCGGGGCAGGGAGAGATTCACCGGACGGCCCAGAGGCTGGGCGAGCGGCTGCGCGACCCGGCCGTGGATGTGGTCGCCCTGTATGGCGCGCTCGACAAGGCGACGCAGGATCGGGCCATCGAGCCGGCGCCGGCCGGGCGGCGGAAGGTGGTGCTGGCGACCTCGGTGGCGGAGACCAGTCTGACCATCGAGGGGGTGCGGGTGGTGATCGATTCCGGTCTGTCGCGCGTGCCCCGGTTCGAGCCGTCCAGCGGCCTGACACGGCTGGCGACGGTGAAGGTCTCGAAGTCCTCGGCGGAACAGAGGCGCGGGCGGGCCGGGCGGACGGAGCCCGGCGTCTGTTACCGGCTGTGGGACGAGGAGACGACGCGGGGTCTGGTCCCGCATCAGCGGCCGGAGATGCTGGAGACGGACCTGACCGGGCTGGCGCTGGATCTGGCGCGGTGGGGGGCGAAGACGACCGAGGGGTTGGCGCTGCTGGACGCGCCGCCGGCCGGGGCCCTGGCCGAGGCTCGGGCGGTGCTGACGCGGCTGGGGGCGCTGGACGAGGCAGGCGGGCTGACGGCGCATGGGCGGCGGCTGACGCGGATCCCGCTGGCGCCCCGGCTGGCGCATCTGGTCGCCGTGGCGTCGGACGCGGGCGAGGCGATGCTGGGGGCGAGGATCGCGGCGGTGCTGAGCGAGCCGGGGCTGGGCGGGAACGACGTCGATCTGAGGGACCGGTTGAAGGGGTTCGAGCGCGATCGGTCGCAGCGGGCGCAGGATGCCCGGAAGCTGGTGGAGCGCTGGGCGAAGGCGGCGGGCGGCGGATCGGGCGGAACCGGGATTGAAGTCGGCGACCTGCTGGCCGAGGCGTTTCCGGAGCGGGTGGCCAAGGCGCGGGGGAAGCCGGGCGAAGTGCTGCTGGCGTCCGGTCGCGGGGCGTTTCTCGATCCGACGGACGGACTGGCGCGGGAGACCTGGCTGGCGGTGGCGGATCTGGGCGGCGGGGACGCGAAGGATCGCATCCGGCTGGCCGCGCCGCTGGACCCGGCCGGGCTGGAGCGGCGGCTGACGACCGAGGACCGGCTGGTGCGCGAGCCGTCCGGCCGGATGGTGGTGCGACGCATCCGGCGGGTCGGCGCCATCGTCTTCGACGAGAAGATCACAGGCGCGCCGGATCGGGCGACGATCACCAAGGCCTTGCAGGACGAGGTCGAGGCGGACGGGCTGGGCGCGCTGAAATGGGGCGAGCGGGCGAACGCGGTGCGGGCGCGACTGGCGTTCCTGCATGGTCTGGATGCGGACTGGCCCGACGCATCCGACGCGGCGCTGACCGAGCGGCGGGAAGAGTGGTTGTGGCCGCTGCTCGAGGGCGTGCAGGGGCTGGCGCAGATCAGGGACGAGGCGCTGGCGCAGGGGCTGGAGGCGCTGGTTCCGTGGGATCGGCGCCGCGCGATGGACGAGTTGGCGCCGGCGCGGCTGACGACGCCGCTGGGCTCGGCGGGGATCGACTACGGCGCCGAGGGCGGGCCGCGCGTGGATATCCGGGTGCAGGAGCTGTTTGGCCTGACGGTCCATCCGACGGTCGGGGGCGGGCGGGTTCCGCTGACCCTCGCCCTGTTGTCGCCGGCGCGGCGGCCGATCCAGCTGACCAAGGACCTGCCGGGCTTCTGGCGCGGGTCGTGGAAGGATGTGCGCTCCGAGATGCGAGGTCGGTATCCGAGGCATCCCTGGCCCGAGAACCCGGCCGAGGCGGAGGCGACCAGCCGGGCCAAGCCGCGCGGGACCTGACGGCGCTTGACCTGATGCCGGTCGCGGTCGCATCGATGGCGCAACGATAGGGGAACGCCGTTGACCGAAGCCGCTGAGACGCCTGCGCCGACCTCGAACCGACGCGTGCTGTTCGCCAGTCTGATCGGCACGACGATCGAGTTCTTCGACTTCTACATCTACGCCACGGCGGCGGTGCTGGTGTTCCCGCAACTGTTCTTCCCCGGGCATGACCCGGCGGCGGCGCAGCTGAGCTCCTTCGTGACATTCGCCATCGCCTTCTTCGCCCGGCCCGTGGGCGCGGTCGTGTTCGGCCATTTCGGAGACCGGATCGGGCGGAAGGCGACGCTGGTGGCGGCCCTGATGACCATGGGGCTGTCGACCATCGCGATCGGCCTGTTGCCGACCCATGCCCAGGCGGGCGTGCTGGCACCCCTGTTGTTGGCGCTCTGCCGGTTCGGACAGGGGTTCGGTCTGGGCGGCGAGTGGGGCGGGGCGGTGCTGCTGGCGACCGAGAACGCGCCGCCGGGGCGGAAGGCCTGGTTCGGCATGTTCCCGCAGCTGGGCGCGCCGATCGGTTTCCTGCTGTCGACCGGCTCCTTCATCCTGCTGACCAGCTTCATGGCGGAAAACGACTTCCTGAGCTGGGGCTGGCGGATCCCGTTCCTGGCCAGTGCGATCCTCGTGTTCGTGGGCCTGTGGGTGCGGCTGAAGATCCACGAGACGCCGGAGTTCCAGAAGGTGGTCGACAAGGCGGAGCGGGTGAAGGCCCCGGCCCTGACCCTGTTCGCCCGCTACAAGGGGGCGCTGGTGCTGGGCGCCGTGGGCGGGATGACGACCTTCGTCATCTTCTATCTGCTGACCGTTTGGGGCCTGTCGTGGGCGACGACGGAGCTGGGGCTGGCGCGGGCGGACATCCTGCCGATCCAGATGGTTGGAGTGCTGTTCTTCGGCGCGATGATCCCGGTCGCGGCCCTGGCCGCCGACAAGTGGGGGCAGTTGAGGATTCTGATGCTGGCCTCGATCGGCATCGGCCTGTTCGGCTTCGCCATCGGGCCGCTGTTCGAGGCCGGGCTGACGGGGCTGCTGTTCTTCTTCGCCATCGGCTTCGCCCTGATGGGTTGCACCTATGGACCGTTGAGCGCGGCCATGGCGCGGCCCTTCCCGGCGGCGGTTCGCTACACCGGAGCGTCGATGGCGTTCAACGTGGCGGGCATTCTGGGCGCGTCGCTGGCGCCCTATGTGGCGACCAAGCTGGGCAAGACCTATGGGCTCGGCGCTGTCGGCCTGTATCTGACCGGGGCCGCGCTTCTGACCACGCTCGCGCTCTGGGCCATGACGCGGCTGAAGAACGAGGAAGGCGAGGGCGCGACCTAGAGGTCGTCGGTCACCGCATAGACCATGACGCCGGTGGCGATGGCGAGGTTCAGGCTGTCGGCCCGGCCGCGCATGGGGATCTTGACGTTGACGTCGCAGGCGGCGGCCAGGGCGTCGGTCAGGCCGGCCTGTTCGTTGCCCATCAGGATCAGGCTGGGCCTGGCGTAGTCGGCGCGGCGATGATCGACGGTGGCGTCCAGACGGGTGCCGACGACGCTGCCGGGCCAGGTCTCGCGCCAGGCCAGGAACTCGGCGGGGGTGCAGCGGGCGATGGCGACGGCGAAGACCGAGCCCATGGTGGCGCGCACGGCCTCGACCGAGAAGGGATCGACGCAGTCGCCGATCAGGATGACCCCGCCGCACCCGGCCGCATCCGCCGTGCGGATGATGGTGCCGAGGTTGCCGGGATCGCGGACCTGTTCCAGGGCGACCCAGGCCGGGGCGCTCTCGGGCTTGATGGCCTGGAGCGGCGTATAGGCCTGTTCGAAGACGCCCAGCACCGTCTGAGGGTTCTCGCGACGGCTGATCTTCTCGAGGATCGGGTGGGTGACGACGACGATCTCGCCGCCGGCCTTCAGGGTCTCGGCCTTGGCGCGGTCCAGAAGCGGATGGGGGCGGGCCTCCATGCCGACGAGGAGCATCTTCGGCGCGCGGCCCTGATCCAGCGCTTCGCCGATGAACTTCAGACCCTCGGCGAGGAATTCGCCCGTGATTTCGCGTTCCTTGCGCATATTGAGGGCGCGGACGGCCTTGACCGTGTCGTTGGTCAGGGAGGTGATGACGCGTTCGCTCATCGGGCCGACCACCGGGCGAAGAAGCTGAGGCCGATGGCGCGGGCGTCCGGACCATCCTCGGACAGGGCCAGTTCGCCCCAGTCGATGCGGCCGCCACGGTCTGCCGTCGCCTCGCGCATCTGGTGGGCCAGGGACAGGCCGGAGATGCGGGCGGCGTAGGCGTTCAGCAGAAGGAAGTCGGCGTCGTCCGCCAGAAGGGCGGCGCAGTCGGCGAGCAGGCCCGGCATGTCCTCGAACAGGCGCCAGACCTCGCCGGTTGGGCCCCGGCCGTACTTGGGCGGATCGAGGATGATGCCGTGGTATTTCGAGCCGCGACGGACCTCGCGGGCGACGTATTTGCGGGCGTCCTCGACGATCCAGCGGATCGGCAGGTCGCTCATGCCGGACAGTTCGGCGTTCTCGCGGGCGTAGGCGACCGACTTCTTGGAGGCGTCGACGTGGGTGACCTCGGCGCCTGCGGCGGCGGCGGCCAGGGATGCGACGCCGGTGTAGCCGAAGAGGTTCAGGACCTTGGGCTTCTGGAGCGTGCGGATGCGCGCATCGAGCCAGTCCCAATTGGCGGCCTGTTCCGGGAAGAAGGCAAGGTGGCGGAAGGGGGTGAAGCGGCCGATGAATTTCACGTCGCGCCAGGCGAGCGGGAAGGCGTCGATCGCGCCGTGCCTGTCGAAGCGCCAGCGGCCGGCGTCTTCGTCGTCTTTTTCCTGTTGGGGGTCGAAGGTGGCGGTGGCGTCGGCGAAGGCGGCCGGGTCGCGCGGCTTCCAGAAGCACTGGGGCTCGGGCCGGACGACGGTATAGGGGCCGTAGCGTTCCAGCTTTCTGCCGTCGCCGCTGTCCAAGAGGGCGTAGTCGGACCAGCCCCGGGTGACGAGGGTTTCGGGCGTGGAAGAGAGAACGGGCGGCATCGGCTGGCCTTAGTCTCTCAGGCGGCCTCGCGTCCAGCGTCGACCTCGGCCAAGGCGGCGACCTCGATGGCCGGATCGCGGCGATGGCGGGTCTTATCCCATGTGAAGGGCTGGGCCACCAGCCGCCAAAGGGCGTGGAAGAAGGCCAGTGTCAGAAGAGACCAATAGGCGGGGGCCATGAGCATGTCTCGCGCCTGATAGGGCACGCCGGCGCGGTAGGCCCCGATGGCGCCGTTGATCCAGGCCGCGATCAGGCCGCCGCCGAGCACGGCGAAGGCGAAGACCTGGGAGTCCGGCGTCATCCCCGCCGCGACGCAGATGCCGACGGTCGCGACGACCCAGGCCAGGGACAGGGCGTGGGCCGAGGCGGCGGCCAGCGACATGCCCAGCGTCATGACCAGGGCGAGGACGCCCCGCCAGCCCAGACCGGATAGGGTTCGGGTATGGACGCCCCAGGTCTGCATGAAGCCCTTGAGCCAGCGGGTCCTCTGCGGGAGCCAGTCGATCATGTCGCCGGGCGGGGTCTCCCAGGTCGGACGGCGCAGGGTTCCGAGGCGGTAGCCGCAGCGCCAGAGACGAAAGCCCAGGTCGGCGTCCTCGGTCACGTTGTGGGCGTCCCAGCCGCCGACGGCGCGCAGGGCCTCGACCCGGAAATGGTTGCTGGTGCCGCCGAGCGGGAAGGGCAGGCCGAGGCGGGCCATGGCCGGAAGGGTGACCTCGAACAGGGCGGCGTATTCGACGGCGAACTGGCGATCCAGGAAGGGGCTGCCGGACGGATCCGGCGGACGGATGCGCAGGGGCGCCTGGAGGGTGGCGAGGCGGCCGGTCGGGTCGGCGGCGAAGCGAGCCGCGGCCTCCCGGAGCTGAAGCGGGTCGGGGTCGTCCTCGGCGTCGTAGACGGTGAGAAGGGCGCCTGAAGCGGCGGCGAGACCGGCGTTGAGCGCGGACGGCTTGGTGCGCGGGCCGCCGGGCGGAACGACGAGCACCGTCAGCCAGGACGGGAGGGGATAGTCGGTGGCGGCCGTTCGCGTGGCCGTGTCGTGCGCCTCCAGCAGAAGAAAGCCTTCCAGCCGGTCGCGCGGGTAGTCGATGGCGTCGAGCCGGGCGACGAGCTGGGGCAGAATCTCCGCCTCGTCCAGCAGGGCGGCCATGACGGTGTAGCGGGGCAGGACGGGGGCCGGCGGGGGATCGGGCGCGATGCGGCGGCTCATCAGCACGAGGACGGCCCGCCAGGCGGCGGCGAGGGTGAACAGGAGCTGGATCGTCAGGATCAGGGCGGCGCCTGTGGCCGCGGGCGCGACCGACGCCGACCCGGCCAGGAGGCCCGCCCCGAAGACGACGACGAGCGTCTGGCCGACGCCGGGCATGCGTCGGTCGGCCCTGTGCGGGTAGGTATCGACCTGACCGTGTGCATCGCCCCCGATACGCGTCATGGTTACCGACCTAGCCTGAGGTTGTGTCTCGGGCAAGCGGTTGGCGTCGTCCGGGCAATGCGGCTATTCAGGGTCGAGGCGGACCCCGTTGGTGCGCCGGATCGCCTTCAGGGAGCTCAGCGTGTCGGCTGAATCCGTAACGTCCTCAACACGTTCGACCCGCAAGCCGAAGGGGGAAGGTCACGCGCGTCGCGCGGAGATTCTGGCGGCCGCCGAGCGGATCTTCGTCGAGGTCGGATACGAGGGCGCGACGATCCGCAAGATCGCGGACGAGGTCGGGCTGTCGTCCACGGCCCTCTACATGCACTTCTCCGAGAAGAGTGAAATCCTGCACGAAATCTGCCGGCTGGCGTTCGCGCGCTTGCAGGCCGCCAATGCGGTGGTGGTCGCCGAGGGCGGCCCGCCGGAGGTGGTGCTGAGGAAGCTGATGGAGGCCTATGTCGACTTCGGCTTCGAGAACCCCAACGCCTATCGCCTGACCTATCTGACCCGACCAGTTGAGGCGCGGGACGGCGCCCAGAGCGCGGCCCAGATGCTGGGCGGCGAGCTGTTCAAGGCGTTCGAGGCCATCGTGGAACAGGCCGCCGCCGCCGGTCGGCTGCGCGGCGACGCCAAGGCCTCGGCGCAGACGCTTTGGGCCGGGTCGCACGGCATCGTGTCCCTGGTGATCACCAAGCCCTATTTCGACTGGGTCGATCACAAGACCCTGACGGCGACCATGCTGGACGCCCTGTTCATCGGCCTGCTGAAGCCCTGATCGTCGATCAGGGCTGGTAGGGCTGGGGCCCGCCGGCGCCCCGCGCGATGTCCGACGAGGTGGTCAGGGGCGCCGAGCCGTTGTTCAGCCGGGCCTTGTAGACCGCCATGTTCTCCATCACCCGCATCATGTAGTTGCGCGTCTCGGTGAAGGGGGCGCACTCGATGAAGTCGACCGGATCGACTCCGCCGCCCGCGACGCCGCCGCGCGGATCGCCGCAACGGGCCACCCACTGAGGCGGACGGGCCGGACCGGCGTTGTAGCCGACGGTGGTCAAGAGCATGGAGCCCCGGAACTGGCTCATCAGCTCGCCCAGGTGATAGCTGCCCAGGGTCATGTTGTAGTCCGGGTCCCACAGGCGTTCGGCCGAGTAGGACATGCCCAGACGACGCGCGACGCCCGAGGCGGTGGCGGGCAGGAACTGCATCATGCCGCGCGCGTCGGCGTGGGACCGGGCGCGAGGGTCGAAGCTGGATTCCTGACGCGTGATGGCCAGGGTGAAGGGCAGGGGGGCGGCGCCGGCCACCTCCGGCGGGATGCGGATGGGATACTGGCGTTCGGGCATCAGGAAGCCACGCTGGCTGGCCGCGCGGCCGACCATCATGGCGCCGAAGCCGTCGCCGTAGCCGCGCGTCATGTCCATCAGGAGGGCCAGGTCGTTGATGCCCGGCAGGGTGTCGTCCAGGTGGTAGGCGAAGACGCGATAGAGGGTCATCTCGCCTGTTTCACCCAGGATGCGCGCGGCGCGGACGACCTCATTGGCCTCGAATGAGGCGACGTCGCCCTGGCCCGGGACGGGTTCGCCCGGCAGGGTCAGGGTTGTGATCCCGGCCTTCTCGGCGGCCAACTGGCCGTAGAAGGTCTGGATGTGGCGGGCGCCGCCCTGGTAGAAATTCTGGGCGGCGGCGCGGTCGCCGCGCGCCTCGGCAGCGCGACCCAGCCAGTAGAGGGCGCGGCCTTGGGTGATCGGGGTCGAGGAGGACTGGCGCAGGATCTCGAAATGTTGGGCCGCGCGGGCGGGATCGCCCAGCTTGGTCAGGGCGACCCAGCCGGCGAAGAACTCGGCATCGACCTTGCGCTCGCCGGACGGGAAGCCGTGGCCGGCCATGGCGTCATAGGCGGCCCGCCAGTTGCGGCGCTCGAGCGCGTCGAGGAAATAGTTGCGGCGCTCCGACCACAGGGTGTTCTGGCCGTCCGAGTGCAGGGGGGCGGCGGGCAGGGCGGCGAGGAGGGCGAAGCCTTCCGACTGGCGGTTCGACGAGCGCAGGATGCGGACGCGCTCCAGCACGACGTTCGGGTCCATCGCCTGGGAGGCCGACAGGGAGGCGACGACCGCATCGGGGGAATAGGCGCTGCGAAGCGTCATCACGGCGTTGGCGATGGTCCGGCGCTCGGGCGAGGCCAGGTTCAACATGGCGCGGGTGGCCGGGCCGTGCGGTCCCGACAGAAGCATGTTCAGGCGCGCATCGTGGTCGCGCTGGGTCAGGCTGGAGCCCCAGCGATTCAGGATGCGGGTCTGGTTGGCCTCGTCGAAGGACTGGGTCTGCCACCACTCCTGAATCAGAAGGCGGGCTTCGTCGGAGCGGCCACGCTGTTCCAGCGCATCGGCCAGGGCCATGGCGCCCTGGACCGTAGTTGGGCGCGAGGAGCCGAAGAAGGCGACGGTCGCGTCGGCGCCCATGCCGGCGCGTTCCAGCGCCTGTTCGCCCGCCGCGATGCGGGCGTCGGCGCGAGGCCAGGCGCGCAGGGACTGAACGTCGTTGACCAGCTCGCTGTAGGACAGCTGGGCGGCCGAGGTGTCGACCAGGGCCCATTCCACCAGCTTGCGGGCGGTCTGATCGCCGATGCGGGAGATGGCGGCGCGCGTGCCGATCACGTCGCGGGCGCGGGCGGCGGCCAGACCCTGGCGGAAGGAGGCGGTGTCGGCGTCGCTGAGGACGCGGGCCTGATAGCCGCCCTGGCTGGACTGACCGGCCACATAGGGGGTCGGCTGGCTGTTCAGATAGGCGGTCTGGGGCACGGGGGCGAGAACGGCCAGAGCGGCCGCGAGGCTGGTCGCGATCATGAAATGTCCTATCCCCATTCATCCCGGTTGCGGGTTGGAGCCCGGCAACCTACCCTCTTGCGTCTCGTTTCAGGCGCCCGTCGCCCATCCCCCTCGCAAGGTATTCTTGTTTCAATGACCGCCCCCTTGTTCAAGGGCGTGATCACCGCCCTGATCACACCTCTTCGTGACGGAAACGTGGACGAAGCCGCGCTGGAACGTCTGGTCGAGCGCCAGATCGCCGCCGGCATTCACGGCGTCGTCGCCGTGGGCACCACCGGAGAAGGCGGCGGACTGACCATCGAGGAGCACGAGCGGGTCACCGCCCTGTGCGTTCGTGTCGCGGCGGGCCGGATCAAGGTCATCGCCGGCGCCGGTTCGCCCGCGACCTATGAGTCGATCTATCTGGCCGCCCACGGCAAGGCCTGCGGCGCCGACGGGGCTTTGGTGGTGACACCCTACTACAACCGGCCCTCGCAGGCGGGTCTGGTCGCCCATTTCGAGGCGGTGGCCGAGGCGGTGCAACTGCCGCAGATCATCTACAACGTGCCCGGCCGGACCGGCGTCGATCTGTCGAACGAGAGCGTCGCGCGACTGGCGAAGCACCCCAACATTGTCGCCATCAAGGATGCGACCGGCGACATGAGTCGGGCCAGCTGGATGCACTCCAACATCGTGTCTCAGGCCGGTCAGTTCGACCTGATCTCGGGCGACGACCACAGCTTCCTCGGCTACATGGCGCACGGCGGCGTGGGCCTGATCTCGGTGACGGCCAATGTGGCGCCGGAAGCCATGGTGGCGCTCTACAACGCGCTCGCCGCCGGTGATTTCGCGACGGCCCGGTCGTGGCAGGATCGTCTGATCGGTCTGCACAAGGCCCTGTTCCTGGATGCCTCTCCGGCGCCGGCGAAGTACGCCCTGGCGAAGCTGGGTCTGTGCACCGAGGAGATGCGCCTGCCGCTGGTTCCGACCTGCGAGGAGGCGAAGCCGGCGATCGACGCGGCGATGGCGGCGGCGGGTCTCTAGATGGCGACCAGCAAGGAAAAGGCCGCCGCGGCCAAATGCGCGCCGATCACCAAGGCCAAGGTCATCGCGGAAAACCGTCGGGCGCGGTTCGACTATTTCCTGGAGGACAATCTCGAGGCCGGGATCATGCTGCTGGGGACCGAGATCAAGGCCCTGCGCATGGGGCGGGCGAACATCGCCGAGAGCTATGCCTCGGTGGAGGGGCGCGAGATCGTGCTGATCAACGCCGACATCCCGCCCTATGCCCAGGCCAACCGCTTCAATCACGAGCCGCGCCGGCCTCGGAAGTTGCTGCTGCACCGGAAGCAGATCGATCGGTTGATCGGGGCGGTCCAGAAGGACGGTCAGACGATCATCCCGATCAAGCTCTATCTGAACGACGACGGCAAGGCGAAGCTCGAGATCGCCCTGGCCAAGGGCAAGAAGTTGCACGACAAGCGCGAGACCTCGGCTGAACGCGACTGGGCGCGGGACAAGGCCCGTCTGCTGCGCGACAAGGGCTGACGATCAGATGGCCGGTCGGGCGTCGATGACGTTCGGAATGGCGACCACGGCGGCCGGGTTAGCGTCGTAGAGACCCAGCGAAGGCGGCGTCATCGACTGGATCACCTGGATCGACAGCGTCAGCACGATCGTGGTGACGATGGCGAGACCGGCGACCATCCGTTCGCCCGTCGTGAACAGCGGGGTCTTCTTCGTTTTCCTGGACATTCAACAGCTCCCTCTGATCCCCAGAACGGAAGCTACGCCGCACCGTTCCGGTCGGACGGGGCGTCAAGCGGACTCGCCGATTCGGTGTGTCCGGCGAACAACAGTCGCCTAATCGAAGGTGCGGACCGTGGGCGAGGCCGCGGGGCTGCGCGTGCGGCCGTAGTCCTGGAGCAGGTCGGCCAGTTCGATGAAGTCGTCGGCCTGACGCCGCAGGTCGTCGGCGATCATCGGCGGCTGGCTTTTCAGCGTCGAGACGACGGTAACGCGGACACCCTTGGCCTGAACCGCCTGGACCAGTCGGCGGAAGTCGCCGTCGCCGGAGAACAGGATGGCGTGGTCGAGGTTGGGGGCCAGTTCCAGCATGTCCACCGCGATCTCGATGTCCATATTGCCCTTGGTGCGGGTGTGGCCCTGGGCGTCTGTGAACCGCTTCACCGGCTTGGTGACGACCGTGAAGCCGTTGTAGCCGAGGAAGTCGATCAGGGGGCGGATGGGAGAGAACTCTTCGCCCTCGGTCACCGCCGTGTAATAGTGGGCGCGAACCAGGACGGCTTTCGCCCGGAAGGCGTCGACCATCTTCTTGAAGTCGAGATCCGCGTTCAGGGCCTTGGTCGCCGAATACAGGTTGGACCCGTCGATGAAGAGGGCCAGGCGCTCGTTCGGATAGAGTCTCATGGAAATCGCGTCCCCGGAAATGGTCCCAGGCCCTGAGACGGTCCGCGTCAATATCGACGAGGACCTGGATCTGGATGCGGCCGTCATCGTCGCCCTGGGCTGCAATGACAAGGGGCTGTGGGCCTCGTGCCGGGAAGCCTTGGAGGCCGCGCTGGCGCGGTTCCGGTGCGAGGGTATCGACATTCTGGCGCGCTCATCCTGGTGGGCGTCCCAGGCCTGGCCCGACCCGACCGATCCGCCGTTCCTGAACGGGGTCGCGATCGTGCGGACCGCCCACGATCCCCATGCGCTGATGGCGACCCTGGGCCGGATCGAGGAGATGTTCGGGCGCCGCCGCTCTACCGCCAATGCGCCCCGGACGCTCGATCTCGACTTGATCGCCTATGGGCGAGAGGAGGGGGATTGCGAGGGGCTGATCCTGCCCCATCCGCGCGCGGCAGACCGGCTGTTCGTCATGGGACCGATCGCGGAGATCGCGCCGGAGTGGCGGCATCCATCCAGTGGGGCGCGGGCCTCGGCCCTGGCCGGGTTCGCGACGGTCGGTCGCGACGCCCATCCCTTGCGCTGAGCCGCTTCGCGTGAGTTGATCCCGGAAATGACACCGGGAGACATTTCATGCTGATCGCCGCCCTGATGGTCGCCGCAATACAGACGACGCCGGCCTCTCCGCCCGCAGGCGTGGGTCTGGTCATCCGCGAGGCGGACACGATGGTGAGACAGGTCCCGCCGCATAACGGCACGGGGATGAGCACCGCATACCGCATCTCCGACGTCGCCCCGAACCGGGCGATGGAGTTCAGGAAGCGGGTCATGCACCCGGGCTCGTCCATCGGTCTGCACGTCATCGCCCACGACGAGGTCTATTACGTCGTCAGCGGCCAGGGCGACGTGATCTCGGACGGGGTGACGACGCGGATGGGACCGGGCGACACGGCCTATCTGTACGACGGCGGCAATGTCGGCATCACCCAGGTCGGGGACGAGGATCTGGTGCTGATCATCGCCTATCCGACGGCGCAGCGGGTGCCCTGAGGGTCCCGCCGCCCCAAAACCGCCGCCCTCCTTGCGTAAGTCTGTGGCGTTGCACAAATAGGCCCTTAGCTGTATTGGGCGCGGTTCTCCCGCCGACCCCGAAGGATTCCCATGGCTCGCGTCACTGTCGAAGACTGCATCGAGAAGGTGCCGAACCGTTTCGGTCTGGTCCTGCTGGCCGGCAACCGCGCCCGCGCCATCGCCAACGGCGCTCCGCTGACGCTCGATCGCGACAACGACAAGAACCCGGTCGTGGCTCTGCGTGAGATCGCCGAGGACACCGTCGCTCCGGAAGAGCTGAAGGAAACCGTCGTCGTCGCCCTGCAACGCGTCGACGAGCGCACGGAAGCCGAGGACGAGGCCGAAGTCGTCGCTCTGCTGGCCGAGCCGCAACACATGAACATGGCCGAAGCCGAACTGATCCGCGCGCTGCAAAGCGACCGCGACGGCGGCCAGGAGGAACGCTACTGACGGCGGAACCCGCCAACGGTATCACCATCCTCCCGGCGCGGGCCGGTACGACCCCGCCGGCGAACGACATTGCCAATGACACCGCTTCGCCGTCGGCCGCTTCGCAGCAGCCGGCGGCGAAACGCGTTCCGATCCTGCGTCAGTTCGAGCTGATCGAGGCGGTCAAGGCCTATGACCCCGTCGCCGACGAGGCCCTGCTGAACCGGGCCTATGTCTATGCGATGAAGATGCACGGCTCGCAGTTGCGGGCCTCGGGCGACCCCTATTTCGCCCACCCGATCCAGGTCGCGGGCATCCTGACCGACTACAAGCTCGACACCGCCACCATCGTCACGGCCTTGCTGCACGACGTGGTCGAGGACACCTCGGCCACGCGCGACGACATCGCCCGCATGTTCGGCGAGGAGGTCGCGGTTCTGGTCGAGGGCGTGACCAAGTTGAGCCGCCTGGAGCTTCAGGCCGAGCACACGCGCCAGGCCGAGAACCTGCGCAAATTCATCCTGGCCATCAGCCGCGACGTGCGGGTGCTCCTGGTCAAGCTGGCGGACCGTCTGCACAACATGCGGACGCTGAAATACGTCAAGCCGGAGAAGCGCGAGCGTATCTCCAGAGAAACGCTGGAGGTCTATGCGCCGCTGGGCCGGTCGATCGGCATCCACTCCATCGCCTCCGAGCTGGAAGAGCTGGCGTTCGAGCATCTGAACCCCACGGCCCGTACCGCCATCGAGCGGCGTCTGGAGGCGCTGAAGCTTGAGCACGGTCAGGCGACCGAGGTGGTCTCCGCCGAGGTTCAGCAGGTTCTGTCCGAAGCGGGCATCCCGGCGCGGGTCTATGGCCGGCAGAAGACGCCCTATTCGATCTGGCGGAAGTTGCAGCGAAAGTCGGTGGGCTTCTCGTCCCTGTCCGACATCTACGGCTTCCGCGTCCTAGTCGAGGCCGAGGACGACTGTTACCGCGCGCTGGGCGTCATCCACCGCGCCTGGCCCATGGTGCCCGAGCGGTTCAAGGACTTCATCTCCACGCCCAAGTCGAACAACTATCGCTCGCTGCACACGACGGTCGTGGGCTCCGGGGGCCTGCGTCTGGAGATGCAGATCCGCACCGAGGTCATGGATCGGGTGGCCGAGGACGGGGTCGCGGCGCACTGGGCCTACAAGAACCAGTCCTACGGCCTGGACCGCGAGGCGATGGCCAAGGACGGCGGGCGCGACCCCCTGCAGAACCTGCGTCACCTCGTGCAGGTCATCGAGCACGGGGAAGGGGGCGAGGACTGGGTGGAGCACGCCAAGCTCGAGATGTACCTAGATCAGGTTTTCGTCTTCACGCCCAAGGGGGCGTTGATCACCCTGCCGCGCGGCGGGATGGCGCTGGACTTCGCCTATGCGGTCCACACCGAGGTCGGGGACACGGCCGTGGGCGTCAAGATCAACGGCGAGCTGAAGCCGATGCGGACGGCGCTGCAGAACGGCGACGTGGTCGAGATCATTCGCGGCAAGAAGCGCGAGGCCCCGGCGGACTGGCGCAGCCTGACGGTCACCGGCCGGGCGCGCTCGGCCATCCGCCGCCATATCCGCTCGTCGGAGCGGGACGAGTTCCAGAAACTGGGCCGGACGACGCTGGAACAGGCGATGTCGCGGGCAGGCAAGGCCCTGGCCGACGTCAAGCTGAAGCCGGCGCTGGAGACCCTGGCGGTGCCGAACGAAGAGGAGCTGTTCGACGCCATCGGGCGCGGGCGGCTGACGGCCAACAAGGTGGTCGAGACCCTGTTCCCGGCGCTGAAGGGGACGCTGACCTCCTCGACCGACAAGAAGAAGATCGGCGACGCTCAGGCGCGGCTGTTCGTGCGTGGCGGGGGCCTGACGCCCGGCGTCTCGATCCATTTCGGCGCCTGTTGCACGCCCGTGCCGGGCGACCGGATCGTCGGCATCCTGGAGCCCGAAAAGGGGCTGACCGTCCACGTCATCGACTGCCAGAAGCTGGCCGATTTCGCCGACGACGACAGCGTCTGGCAGGACCTGCAATGGACGCCCCAGGCGGAACAGGGCGCCGTCGGCGTCGCCCGCCTGCGCGCCACCATCCAGAACGCGCCGGGCGTGCTCGGTCAGGTCGCCACGGTCATCGGCGAGGCCGGCGGCAACATCATGAACCTGAAGATGGCCCACAGGCAGTCGGACTTCTTCGACGTGGACCTGGACGTCGAGGTCACCGACGCCAAGCACGCGACCAGCCTGATGGCGGCGCTGCGGGCCAATCCGAACGTGGAGAACGTGGAGCGGTCGCGGGGGTAGGGCGCATTTGATGAATCGGTGATGTCCATCATAAAAGGGGGCATGACCGACCCTATCGATTTGGCTGATCTGTTTGATGACAGCGAGACGCTCCCGCTGGACCAGCAGGAAGAAGAAAGCGATCTCCCACGCGATAAGATGGGCGATCCATCTGAGGCGGTGCTTTTCAACACTGACTGGACGGTCTCAACGCTTGTGCAACAGATCGAGCGTGGCAACGTCGAGTTGGACCCTGATTTTCAACGCAGAGCCGCGTGGGATCCTCGTCGACGCAGTCAACTCATAGAGTCTTTGATCATTGGCCTTCCGATCCCCAATGTTGTCTTGGCTGAACATAAGAAGGGTCGAGGACAGTTCATCGTTATCGATGGAAAGCAGAGACTGTCCACCTTGTTCGATTTTGTTTCGAAGGAATCGCCTCGAAATTTCAAGCTTCGAGGCTTAACTATAAGAACAGATCTGAACGGAATGTCGTTTGATGACTTAAAGAAAAAGTCACCCAACGATGCAAATTTCTTCGAGAACGCCCCGATTCGAACTGTTGTCGTCCGCAACTGGCCGAACGAGTATTTCCTTTATGTTATATTCGACCGTCTAAATAGTGGAAGCCTGCCTTTGTCGGCGCAAGAGCTGCGGCGCGCTCTGATTCCAGGTCCGTTCCTCACCTTCGTTGACGACTATCTTGAGGGGAGTGAGATTGCTCGCTCGGCGTTAGGATTTTCGTCTCTAGATCGAAGAATGCGCGATTCAGAACTCGTGCTCAGATTTGTCGCGCTTGAGAAATACTATCCCGACTATGGGGGTGATTTTAAAGCGTTTCTCGATCGACCGGTCGCATATTTTAATGAGGATTGGGAAGGTCGGCGTTCTGAGGCCGAGCAAATCTTCAAGCGGTTGGATCAAGCGCTTTCCGTAGCGCTGGAAGTCTTCGACGGTGAGCCTTTCCGAAAGTGGAATGGTCAAGCATTTGAGCGTCGAATGAATAGAGCGATATTCGATTGCATCACGCGATTTTATGCGGAAGCTTCAATAGCGGACTCAGCTATTGTTCATAAAAAGGAGACGGTGGATCTCCTTAAGAAACTTTTAGATGGCGATAGCGAATTCAAACGCTCGATTGAGCAGACTACGAAAACGCCGCACGCCATGGAAACAAGGCTCTCAGTTTGGGGCGGCGAACTAGCCAAGATCCTGGGTCTGACATACGACGCAACTGTGTTTCGCATCAGATAGATGGCTAGTGTCGAACTAGCAGCTCTTCGGGCGCGTATCTTAGAGTTGGAACGTAAGTTCGTAGGCTTTGATGTGCCTTTAGATAGGGAGCCTAATTCCGATGAGCTCGATAGTATCGCAGCCTTCAAGCTACTAGTTCATGCCGAGATCGAAGGTTTCATTGAAGCCCGCGTACAGTATGCGGTCGATGAGGCGGTTCGACTTTGGAAAGTCGATCAGAAGATAAGTCGAGCTTTGTTATTCATTCTTATGCGTTGGAGTTCCGAAGAGGAGCAAAGCTCTACCCTAGGCATGGACTCAGCTAGATTTACGCAACAGATCGAACGATGCGCTCAACGAGCGAGAAAAGAGGTTGATGAGAACAACGGCATCAAGCTCGATGCGCTGCAAAAATTGGGCTGCAGCGCAGGTTTCCTGATTGATGATCTGCAACCAACCCTGACAGGAGCGGCAAATAGCTACGGTAAGGATAGGGGCGATGTTGCGCACAAGCCCCGAGGGCAAGTGAGGTCCCTCAATGGTCCCCGGGAGGAGGCTGGTGCCGCTCGAGCGCTCGTCGATGAGCTCGAAAGGTTCGATGATCAGCTCATAAACTTTGCGACCTGAATGTTGACGAGAACAAATCCGCAACATAGAACATACCCAGAACGATCCATCTGGGGATAAGCACATGTCCAAGGTCTTCCGCGAAACGCTGTCGCTTGCATCGTGCGGCGGCTTTGTCTGGATGGTGTGGCAGGTCGCCCTGCTGGCGAGATGAGTCGCCTCCGGCCTGTCCTCGAGGATACGGCCATCACCGACACGCCCGCAGAGACCGGTTTCGTCCATCTGAGGGTCCGCTCGGCCTATTCGCTGCTGGAAGGCGCGATCAAGGCGGGCAAGGTCGGGAAGCTGGCGGCCGATGCGGGCATGCCCGCGGTCGCCGTGGCCGACCGGGTCAATCTGTTCGGGGCGCTGGAGTTCTCCGAGGCCTCCAAGGGCGTCGGGGTGCAACCGTTGATCGCCTGTGCGCTGCCGGTCACCGGCATCGGCGGCAAACGGGCCGAACGCTGGTCCAAGATCCCGACCGTCGTCCTGATCTGCCAGAGCGAGACCGGCTGGCGAAACCTCTGCGCCCTGTCGTCCGAAGCCTTCCTTTTGGCCGGGGACGAGGAGCCGAACGTCGCCTGGAGCCGGGTCGCGGAACTGTCCGAGGGGCTGATCCTCTTGTCCGGCGGTCCGGACGGTCCGGTCGATCCCCTGTTCGTGCAGAACAAGCCGGGCGAGGCGGCCGAGGCCCTGGCCGCCATGGCTCAGGTCTTCGGCGACCGCTTCTATGTCGAACTGCAACGCCACGGCCTGCCGGACGAGGCGGCGGCCGAGCGCGGTCTGGTCGAATGGGCCTATGCCCACGACGTCCCCCTGACCGCGACCAACGACGCCTATTACGCCAAGCGGGATCAGGCCAAGTCGCACGACGCCCTGCTGTGCATCGCCGACGGCGCCTTCACCGGTCAGGAAGACCGGCGCCGCATCACCGACCAGCACTACTTCAAGTCCGCGCCCGAGATGCGGACCCTGTTCGCCGACCTGCCCGAGGCCTGCGACACGACCATCGAGATCGCGAAACGCTGCGCCTTCCTGGTCAAGACCCACCCGCCGATCCTGCCGCGCTTCGACACCGGCGACGGCCGCTCCGAGCCCGACGAGCTGATGCACCAGGCCAAGGAGGGCCTGAAGGCGCGACTGAAACAGGTCACGCCCGCCGTGCCGGAGCAGGAATACTGGGACCGGCTGGAGTGGGAGGTCGGGATCATCGTCCAGATGGGCTTCCCCGGCTATTTCCTGATCGTGTCGGACTTCATCAAATGGGCGAAGACCCATTCGATCCCGGTCGGACCGGGGCGGGGGTCGGGCGCCGGGTCGCTGGTCGCCTGGGCCCTGACCATCACCGACCTGGATCCCTTGCGGTTCGGCCTGCTGTTCGAGCGGTTCCTGAACCCCGAACGCGTCTCCATGCCCGACTTCGACATCGACTTCTGCCAGGAGCGGCGGGAAGAGGTGATCACCTATGTGCAGGAGCACTACGGCAAGGACCGGGTCGCCCAGATCATCACCTTCGGCACGCTTCAGGCGCGGGCCGTGCTGCGCGATGTGGGTCGGGTGCTGCAGATGCCGCTGGGTCAGGTCGACCGGCTCTGCAAGATGGTGCCGAACAACCCGGCCAATCCCACGACCCTGGCCCAGGCCATCGATCTGGAGCCGCGCCTGAGGGAGGCGCGCGACGCCGAGAAGTCGGTGGCGAACCTCTTGTCCACGGCGCTGGAGCTTGAAGGCCTCTACCGCAACGCCTCGACCCACGCCGCCGGCATCGTCATCGGCGACCGTCCTTTGGTCGAACTGGTGCCGCTGTATCAGGACCCGCGGTCCACCATCCCGGCCAGCCAGTTCAACATGAAGTGGGTCGAGCCGGCGGGTCTGGTGAAGTTCGACTTCCTGGGCCTGAAGACCCTGACGACGCTGGACCGGGCCTACGGCTATCTGTCCCGGCGGGGTGCGGCGCCGGTCTGGAACCAGCTGCCGCTCGACGACAAGGCGACCTACGAGCTGATGGCGTCCGGCCAGACGGTCGGGGTGTTCCAGTTGGAATCCCAGGGGATGCGCGACACCCTGAGGAAGATGCGCTGCGGCTCCATCGAGGAGATCACCGCCCTGATCTCCCTCTACCGGCCTGGACCGATGGAGATGATCGACACCTATATCGACCGGAAGTTCGGCCGGGCCGAGGTCGACTATCTGCACCCTTCGCTGAAGGAGGTGCTGACCGAGACCTATGGGGTCATCATCTACCAGGAACAGGTGATGAAGATCGCCCAGATCCTGGCCGGCTATTCGCTGGGCGAGGCCGACCTTCTTCGCCGCGCCATGGGCAAGAAGAAGAAGGAGGAGATGGACTTCCAGAAGGCGCGCTTCATCAAGGGCGCGTCCGAGAAGTCGGTTCCGGAACAGCAGTCGGACTCGATCTTCGAACTGGTGGCCAAGTTCGCCGGCTACGGCTTCAACAAGTCCCACGCCGCCGCCTACGCCCTGATTTCGTATCAGACGGGCTGGCTGAAGGCGAACCACCCGGTCGAGTTCTTCGCCGCCTCGATGTCGCTCGATCTGTCGAACACCGACAAGCTGGCGGTCTTCTATCAGGATGCGCGCAAGTTCGAGATCCCGGTCCGGGCGCCGGACGTGAACGAGAGCTCGGCCGACTTCGACGTGCGCTGGGAGGACGGCAAGGGGGCGGTTCTCTATGCCCTGGGCGCCATCCGAAACGTGGGCCTGGAGGCCATGAAGCATCTGGTCGAGGTGCGCGAGACCGGCGGGCGGTTCACCGACATCTTCGACTTCCTGGAGCGGGTCGATCCGCGCGCGGTCAACAAGCGGGCGCTGGAAGGTCTGGCGCGGGCCGGCGCCTTCGACAGCATCCACCCGAACCGGCGCCAGCTGTTCGAACAGGCCGATGTGCTGATGGCCTATTGCCAGAGCGTGGCGGCGGACCGGAACTCCTTGCAGGAATCCCTGTTCGGCGCCGATCAGGCCGGGGCCTCGCGGCCGCGCCTGAAGAATGTCGAGCCCTGGGTCGGGCCGGAACGGCTGGATCAGGAGTTGTCGGCGGTCGGCTTCTACCTGTCCGGCCATCCGCTGGAGGACATGGAGAGCGCGCTGCGTCGCAAGCGCGTGACCTTCGTCGCCGAGGCGGTGCAGCGCGCCGAACAGGGCCACGACGCCTTCATGATGGCGGGCGTCGTGCGCCGTCGTCAGGAACGGGCCAGCGCCAAGTCGGGCGAGAAGTTCGCCTTCGTCACCTTCTCCGACCCGACCGGCGAGTTCGAATGCCTGTTCCCGCCGGAACAGCTTCGGGCCTCGCGCGAGATGCTGGAGGTCGGCGCCCATCTGATGGTCCGGGTGCGGGCCAAGTCCTCGGACGGCGAGGTGCGGTTCTTCGGCGACGGGGTGTCAAAGCTGGATACGCTGGTCGACGACGCCTCGGCGGGCTTGCGGGTCCATGTGTCTGCGCGATCGACCGACGCCTCGGCCCTGCAGGCCCGACTGGAACGAGCGAAAGCGGAAGGCAAGGGAGGCGAGATCACCCTGATCGCCTCGCTGGACGGACGGCGCGAGGTCGAGATGAGATTGCCCGGCCGATACCGGCTGGACGGAGCGCTCAGGGGCGCGTTGAAATCGGCGCCCGGCGTGTTGATGCTGGAAGACGCCTGATCGGGAGAGGGGCCATGGCCGAGACTCATACGGGGAGCTGTCACTGCGGGGCCGTGGCCTTCGAAGTCGAGACGGACCTCGAGATGGTCATGGAGTGCAACTGCACCCACTGTTTCCGCACGGGCGTCTGGCTGACCTTCGTGGAGCCAGAGGCGTTTCGGCTGACCAAGGGTGAGGAGGCGATCCAGGAGTATCTCTTCAACACCAGGAAGATCCGCCACTTCCTATGCAAGACCTGCGGCGTGGAGACCCACGGCGAGGGCGCGGGACCGGACGGCAAGGTGAACGTCGCGGTCAATGTGCGCTGCCTGAGCGATATCGCACCGTTCAGCGTGACGCCGACGATGCGGTTCGATGGGCTGCACCAGATCTGACGCCGGGCGGCGTGGCGTGACCGGGGGCGTGCGCGGTCTGCTGGTCGCGGTCGCGCTGTCGCTTGGGGCCTGCGCGTCCGTGGGTGGTGGGGGCGAGCCGCCAGCGGTCGCCCTGCTGGACGATCCCGGCCTCGGCGGCACACGCTGGGGCTTGCTGGCGATCACGACGGATGGACAGACGGTGGCGTCGGTGCGGGCGGACGACCGTTTCGTTCCGGCGTCCAACACCAAGATCTTCGTCACGGCGACGGCCTTTGCGCGGCTGGAAGGGCTGGATGCGCCCGGCGACGACGGGACCTCGGTGCGGCTGGAGCCGGACAGGGAGGGCCCGCCCGATGTGGTTCTGGTCGGGGCGGGGGATGCCCTGTTGGGCGACGGACCGGGCTGCGTCGAGACCTGTCTGGCGGAATTGGCCGATGCAGTGGCGGCGCGGATCCGACGGGTCGATGACGTCGTCGGCGACGACCGGCTCTATCCCGACGAGCGCTGGGGGCCCGGCTGGAGCTGGGACGACATGCAGACGTCCTTCGGGACGGCGGTCTCGGCCCTGACCGTGAACGACAATGTGGTGGTGGCCGAGGTCGCGCCGGGCGAGGCGGTGGGCGCGCCGGTGCGGGCGAACTGGCGGGCGGGCGACGACCTGCTGATGCTGGAGAACGCAGCGGCCACGGCGGCGGAAGGCGAGGGCGACCTGCGGCTGGAGCGCCAGCCGGGGTCGGATGTGGTGCGACTGTATGGGCGGCTGCCCGTCGGGTCGGCGCCGCTGACCTTGCGGATCGGGATCGACGATCCGGCGGAGACGGCAGCCCTGCGGTTTCGGCGGCTGCTGGAACAGCGCGGCGTGCTGGTCGAGGGCGAGGCTAGGGCGCGGCATCGACCTCTGGCGCTGTCGGACGACCCGGCGGCGCGAACCGGTGCGGCCGAGCGGGAGCCCGAGGACGGCGTCGAGGTCGCACGACTGGCGCGGCGGCCGCTGAGCCTCAGTCTCCAGCGCATCGGCAAGAACAGCCAGAACCTGCATGCGGAGCTGATGCTGCGGCGGCTGGGGCTGATCGAGGGGACGGGATCGCGCGCCGACGGTCTGGCCCTGGTCGAGGCCGAGATGGCCGAGGCGGGGGTGACGCGCGCGGCGTTCGACCTGCACGACGGGTCGGGCATGTCGGTCTACAACCGCGTCAGCCCTCGTGCGGCGGCGGACTTCCTGCGCTGGACGATGAGCCAGCCCTGGGGCGAGGCGTGGCGGGCAAGCCTGCCGGTCGGCGGGCGGGACGGGACGCTGTCGCGGCGGTTCGTCGGTACGGCGCTGGAGGGGAAGATCTTCGCCAAGACCGGCAGTCTGAACGGAGTGAATGCCTTGGCGGGCTTCCTGACGGCGGCGAGCGGGCGGATGCTGGTGTTCGCCGTCTACGCCAACGACCGGCCTTCGACGGCGGGTTCGGTGACCGAGGTCATGGACCGGATGCTGGTCGCCCTTGCGGCGGCGAACTGACGGGTTCAGCCTCAGGGCCAAGCTGAACGGCCGGAGGGCGAGAGGACGATGGATCGACGCGGGTTCGCGCTGGGTCTGACGGCGACGGGAGCGCTGGCGGCGGCCTGTTCACGAGCGACCTCGGCGACAAGTGAGGCGGGCGAGTTTCAGGTGCGGCCCGACCTCTACGCCTGCGAAGGCTGCGAGGCGGTGGCCGAGACCGACCCGGCGGGCCTGTCGTGGACGGCGACCCTGGCGGGAGCGACAGAGCCGGGCGAGCGGATGCGGCTGAGCGGACAGGTCTTCGCGGTCGATGGCTTCACGCCCGCGCCGAATGTCATCGTCTACGCCCATCACACCAACGCCGAGGGCCTCTATGCGAACGGGGCGCCGGATACGGTCTGGAGCCGGCGGCACGGGCGGCTGCGCGGCTGGGTCAAGACGAATGCCGACGGCCGCTACGCCTTCGACAGCATCAAGCCGGCCCCCTATCCGGACATGTCGATGCCGGCGCATGTGCATCTGTTCGTCGGCGAGCCGGGGCGGCGGCCCTACTATATCGACGATGCGGTCTTCGACGGGGAGTTCGGCGTCGATGAGGCCTATCGGCGGTGTCAGGAGCTGCGGGGCGGGTCCGGCATCATGCGGCTGAAGCGTGGGTCTGACGGCGTGCTGGAGGCCGTGCGCGACATCCGGCTGGAGCCCCATCCGGCCTGAGGGCGGCTGCGCTTGCGTTTTCGGGTCTTCCCGACTATATGCCCGCCCACTTCACACGCAGGCGTGGCGCGCTCAGGGAGAAATCCTGGTCGCTCCGTTCCGAGGGACCAGCCGGTCCTTTCACCGTCTGCGGCGGAATAATCGGAAAAAGGACTTCCAAAGATGGCTCTGCCTGAATTCTCCATGCGTACCCTGCTCGAAGCGGGCGCCCACTTCGGCCACCAGACGCACCGCTGGAACCCGAAGATGGAGCGCTACATCTTCGGCGCGCGCTCGAACATCCACATCATCGACCTGTCGCAGACGATGCCGCTGTTCCACCAGGCTCTGGTGGCCGTGCGTGAAGTCGCCGCCAAGGGCGGTCGCGTCCTGTTCGTCGGCACCAAGCGCCAGGCCGCAGAGCCGGTCGCCGAAGCCGCCAAGCGCTGCGCCCAGTACTACATGAACAACCGTTGGCTCGGCGGCACGCTGACCAACTGGAAGACCGTTTCGGGTTCGATCGCCCGTCTGCGCGAACTGGAAGCCCTGATGGAGCGCGGCGGTGAAGGCCGCGTCAAGAAGGAGCTGCTGACGCTGCAGCGCGAGAAGGACAAGCTGGAACTGTCGCTGGGCGGCATCAAGGACATGGGCTCGATCCCGGACATCATGTTCGTGATCGACACCAACAAGGAATCGATCGCGATCCAGGAAGCCCGCAAGCTGAACATCCCGATCATCGCCATCCTGGACACCAACTCGGATCCGGACGGCATCACCTATCCGGTCCCGGGCAACGACGACGCCGCCCGCGCCATCCAGACCTACTGCGACCTGATCGCCGACGCCGTCCTGGACGGCCTGGCCGCCGGCGCCTCGAACGCCGGTGTCGATCTGGGCGCCTCGATCAACCCGGAAGAGCCGATGCTGCGTGAAGCCTCGGCCCCCGTCGCCGCCGACGCCGCCCCCGAGGGCGCCGAGGCCGTCGCCGAGGAAATCCTGGCCGCTTCGGGCGAAGAAGCCGCCGAAGAGACCACCAACGCCTGATCCGGATCCGGTCCGGTGACGGACCGACCGCGAAACTGACACGCGGCCGGGGTAACACCCGGCCGCACACGTATTTCAAGACCTCAGGAGACCAGAAATGGCCGAGATCACCGCCGCCCTCGTTATGGAACTCCGCGCCAAGTCCGGCGTCGGCATGATGGACTGCAAGAAGGCCCTGCAAGAGACCGACGGCGACATCAACGCCGCGATCGACTGGCTGCGCGCCAAGGGCCTGTCCAAGGCCGCCAAGAAGGCCGACCGCGTCGCCGCGGAAGGCCTGGTCGCCGTCGCCTCGAAGGAAGAAGGCAAGGGTGAAGTCGGCGCCGCCATCGAGTTCAACGCCGAAACGGACTTCGTCTCGCGCAACGAACTGTTCCAGAACGCCGCCAACGCCTTCGCCGCCCGCGCCCTGGAGCACGACACCGTCGAGGCCCTGCACGGCGCCACGCTGGAGAACGGCAACTCGATCCAGGAAGAGATCACCAACATGATCGCCACCATCGGCGAGAACATGCAGCTGCGTCGCGCGGCTCGCCTGTCGGTCGATGAAGGCGTCGTGGCTTCCTACGTCCACAACGCGGTGTCGCCGGGCGTCGGCCGCATCGGCGTGCTGGTCGCCCTGCACGGCGGCGGCGACAAGACCGCCCTGCGCGAGCTGGGCCGCAAGATCGCCATGCACGTCGCCGCCACGGCCCCGCTGTCGCTGAACACGGACGACCTGGACCCGGCCGCCATCGAGAAGGAACGCGAAGTCCTGACCGAGAAGGCCAAGGAAGAAGGCCGCCCGGAAAACATGATCGCCAAGATCGTGGACGGCCAGATCGCCAAGTTCCAGAAGGACGTGGTGCTGACCAAGCAGCCGTTCGTCATGAACCCGGACCTGACCATCGAACAGCTGGTCGCCGACACGGGCAAGGAACTGGGCGCTCCGGGCCTGCACCTGGCCGGCTTCGTGCGTCTGGCCCTGGGCGAAGGTGTGGAGAAGGTCGAGGGTCCGGACTTCGCTTCGGAAGTCGCCTCGATGATGGCCGGCCAAGCCTAACCATACTTTCCTCGGGTCGGGCGTCGCTGCGCTCCTTGGCCCGAGGATGACGAAGCTCTAAGGCAGGGGCGCGTTCGGCTTTGAAGCCGGACGCGCCCTTCGTTTATAAGCTTCCAGGCCGATTCCGCCGGCCGCAGGATTTCCCATGCCCATGCCCGCCGAGTTTCGTTATCGCCGCGTCCTTCTGAAGGTGTCCGGCGAGGTGCTGATGGGCGACCAGCCCTATGGCATCGATATGAACACGGTGGCCGAGGTGGCCGCGGCCGTGGCCAGCGTCGCCAGCGAGGGCGTCGAGATCTGTCTGGTCATCGGCGGCGGCAACATCTTCCGCGGCCTGTCGAAGGCGGCAGGCGACATGGATCGCGCCACGGCGGACCAGATGGGCATGCTGGCGACCGTCATGAACGCCCTGGCCATGCAGGCGGCGCTCGAGAAGATCGGCGTGCAGACGCGGGTCCAGAGCGCCCTGACCATGCCGGCCGTAGCCGAGGCCTACATCCGCCGTCGGGCGCTGCGTCACCTCGAGAAGGGCCGGGTCGTGATCTTCGCCGCCGGCGTCGGCGCGCCCTTCTTCACGACCGATTCGGGCGCCGCCCTGCGCGCCGCCGAAATGGGCTGCGACGCGCTGCTGAAGGGCACCAGCGTGGACGGCGTCTATACCGCCGACCCGAAGAAGGACCCGAAGGCGACCCGTTACGATACCCTGACCTATCAGGAGGTCCTGGCGAAGGATCTTAAGGTCATGGACGCCTCGGCCGTCGCCCTGATGCGCGACAGCGGCATCCCGATCGTGGTCTTCTCCATTCGGGAGGAGGGATCCTTCCGCCGCGTGCTGAGCGGCGAGGGCGCCTTCACCGTGATTTCCGACACTCCTCCGGCCGCCTGAGCGACCCTCCAGAAACGAAAGAAACGACCATGGCCAAGCCCGATCTGAAGACCTACCGCGACCGCATGGACAAGTCCGTGACCGCGCTGAAGGAAGAATTCTCGGGTCTGCGCACCGGACGCGCCAACGCCGGCCTGCTGGAGCCCGTGCGGGTCGAGGCCTATGGCTCGGCCTCGCCGCTGAACGCCGTGGCCGCCATCAGCGTGCCCGAGCCGCGCATGATCTCGGTTAGCGTCTGGGATAAGGGCATGGTTTCGGCGGTCGAGAAGGCCATCCGCAACGCCAACCTGGGCCTGAACCCCATCGTCGATGGCCAGACCCTGCGCATCCCGGTGCCGCCCCTGACCGAAGAGCGCCGCAAGGACCTGGTCAAGCTGGCCGGGAAATATGCCGAACAGCAGAAGATCGCCGTCCGCAACGTGCGCCGCGACGCCAACGAGGACCTGAAGAAGGCCGAGAAGGCGGGCGAGATCAGCCAGGACGAACAGAAGAAGATGGAGACCGAGGTCCAGAAGGACACGGACGCGGCCATCAAGCGCATCGACGAGACCTTGAAGACCAAGGAAGTTGAGATCATGCAGGTCTGAGGCTTCCTCGGACCTCGACAGGACGGACACGAATGACGGCCCCCACCGGCGGCGCGCCTACCCCCGAAGCGGGTCCCAGGCACGTCGCACTGATCATGGACGGCAACGGTCGCTGGGCGCAGGCTCGCGGTCTGCCCCGGGCCATGGGCCATCGCGAGGGCGTCCAGGCGCTGAAACGCACGGTTCAGGCCGCGCCCGACTTCGGCATCGAATGCCTGACGGTGTTCGGTTTCTCGACCGAGAACTGGCGGCGTCCGGCGGAAGAGGTCTCCGACCTGATGGGTCTGGTCCGGTCTTATGTGGCTAGCGATCTGAACCGGTTGGAAAAGAACGGCGTGCGGGTGCGCGTGCTGGGTCGCCGGACAGGCCTGCCCGCGGACATCGCTGCGATCATCGAGCGCGCCGAGCGGTCGACGGCGCACAACACCCGCTTCCTGCTGCAGGTCGCCTTCAACTACGGCGGCCGGGCGGACATCGTCGATGCGGCCCAGGCCTATGTGGACCGGCTGCTGGCGGGCCAGGCGAGCGGGCCGCTGGACGAGGCCTCGCTGGGGCTGGGTCTGTCCACGGAGGGCGGACCGCCGGTGGATCTGATCGTGCGGACCTCGGGCGAGCAGAGACTGTCGAACTTCCTCCTGTGGGAAGCGGCCTATGCCGAGCTTGTCTATCAGAACGTGCTGTGGCCCGACTACGGCCATGAGGCCCTGGCCGATGCGGTGCGCCAGTACCAGCAACGGGACCGGCGGTTCGGAGCGATCGCGGTCGAGCCCGCCCTCGCGACCGGCTGATGGCGTTCAAGGTGCGCGACATGGGCCTGCGCGCGGCCTCGGCCCTGGTGCTGGCCCCGGCCGCCCTGTTCGCCGTCTGGCTGGGCGACCCGTGGATCGTCGGCGTCCTTCTGATCGCCTGTGTCGTCCTGTCCATGGAATGGGCCCGGATGAGCGCGCCGAAGGACTGGAAGGCCATCGCCGCCGCGGTCGCCCTGGCTCTTGTTGCGACCCTTCTGTCCAACCCGACCGACGCCCTGTCGTTCAGCCTGGTGGTGCTGGTCTTCGGGGCCGCCGCAGCGGGCGTGTTCGCGCGGGCGCGAAAACAGTCGGGCGTCGATGCGGCCTACGGCGTCCTCTATCTGGGCTGGCCGGCGCTTTTGCTGATCTGGCTGAGGGACGGGAACACGGCCGTCGGCTTCTATTGGGTGACCCTCGCCTTCGTGGTGGCGTGGGCGTCCGACATTGTGGCCTTCCTGGTCGGCAGCGCCGTGGGCGGGCCGAAGCTCTGGCCGCGCTATTCGCCCAACAAGACATGGTCCGGCTTCATCGGCGGCCTGATCGCCGGCACGATCGCGGGGGGCGCTATGGCCGCCTTGCCGGAGACCGGCATCGCCTCCCTGGAATGGAGCGCCCTCTTGGGCTTCTGCGCCGCCCTGGCGACCATGGCGGGCGACCTGTGGGAATCGGCGCTTAAGCGTCGCTTCGGGGTCAAGGACGCGGGCAATCTGATTCCCGGTCATGGCGGGCTGATGGACCGGGTGGACGGGCTGATGTTCGCCATCGTCATCGTCGCCATCGGCCGCACCCTCTGGCACTATTTCGGCGGCGGCGCGTGATCCGGCGTCGCGTGACCGTGCTCGGCTCCACCGGATCGGTGGGCGCTTCGACGCTGGACCTGATGGAACAGGCGGAGGCGGCGGGGACGGGATCTTTCGAGGTCACGGCCCTGACCGGCGGCCAGAACATCGAACGACTGGCCGAGCAGGCGAGGCGCTGGCGTCCCGCCGTCGCGGTGACGGCCGATCCGAACAGGCTTGAGGCGCTCAGAGCCGCACTGGCCGGGACCGGCATCGACGCGGCGGCGGGAGAGGCGGCCATCGTCGAGGCAGCGACCCGCCCGAGCGATCTGGTCATGGCCTCCATCGTCGGAGCGGCGGGGCTGAAATCCGCCTGGGCCGCCGCTGCGACCGGCGCGACCCTGGCCCTGGCCAACAAGGAGAGCCTGGTCTGCTGCGGCTCGGCCCTGATCGAACGGGTCAAGGCCAGCGGCGGGCGGTTGATCCCGGTCGATTCCGAACACTCCGCCATCTTCCAGGTCTTCCCGGCCGAGGCGCCCGAGCGGGTGTCGAAGCTGATCCTGACGGCGTCTGGCGGGCCGTTCCGCAACAGGACGCGCGCCGAGATGGCCGCCATGACGCCGGAACAAGCCGTGGCCCATCCGAACTGGAGCATGGGGGCCAAGATCTCGGTCGACAGCGCCACCATGGCCAACAAGGGCCTGGAGATGATCGAGGCCGCCTATCTGTTCGACATGCCGGCGGCGAAGATCGACGTGGTCGTCCACCCGGAATCGATCATCCACAGTCTGGTGGAGTTCATCGACGGCTCGACCCTGGCCCAGATGGGGCCGCCGGACATGAAGACGCCCATCGCCTGCGCCCTGGCCTGGCCCGACCGGATGGCCTGGCCCGCGCCGAAGCTGGACCTGGCCGCGCTGGGCCGTCTGACGTTCGAGGCGCCCGACATCGAGCGATTCCCGTCGCTCCGGCTGGCGCGCGAAGCGCTGGAGGCGGGCAGGGGGGCGCCGACCGTCTTCAACGCCGCCAATGAGGTGGCCGCCATCGCCTTCCTTGACCGACGTCTGGCCTTTCTCAATATTGCCGCAGTCGTCGCCGAAACCCTTGATCGGATGACGAAGATGGGGGCGGACGCCGACTTTGACGATGCCTGCGCCGGTGCGCTCGCGCTCGATGCGCGCGCCCGTCGGGTGGCGGTCGAAATCGTCGGGGATCTGGCGCTCGCCGCCTGAGCCCTTCGGCTGGGTGGGAACGGAGACGGCATGCTGAACACGCTGGGACAGGCCCTGATCTACGTCGTGCCGTTCCTTCTGGTGCTGACGGTGATCGTCACCATCCACGAACTGGGCCACTTTTGGGTCGCCCGCGCCTTTGGCGTGAAGGTCGACCGGTTCGCCATCGGCTTCGGCAAGGCCCTCTACAGCCGGACCGACAAGGACGGGATCGAGTGGCGCGTCGGCTGGATGCCGCTGGGCGGCTATGTGAAATTCTCGGGCGACATGGATGCGTCGAGCGTGCCGGACAGCCGGGGCCTGGATGCGCTGAAGTCCGAAATCATCGCTCGCGACGGCGTCGGGGCCGAGCGCGACTATTTCCATTTCAAGCCGGTGTGGCAGCGGATGCTGATCGTCGCCGCAGGGCCGGTCGCCAACTTCATCCTGGCCATCTTCATCTTCACCCTGTTGTTCTCGCTGGTGGGCGTGGAATTGCGCCCCGCGCGGGTCGCCGAGGTCGGGGCGGGCTCTCCGGCCGCCGCGGCAGGGTTCCAGCCGGGCGATCTGATCACGGCCATCGACGGCCGGATCATCGCCGACGCCGGGGAGGTGACGCGCAAGGTCAGCCTGTCGGCCGGCGATCCGGTGCGATTCACGGTCGAGCGGGGCGGGGCGGAGATCGAACTGGTCGCCACGCCCATACGCCGGACTGAGACCGATCCCATCGCCGGGCGGGTCAGTGTGGGCCGCATCGGCCTGGGCCTGGCCTCCGCGGTCTCCGAGACGCGTCACGTCCGCTACAACCCCATCCAGGCCGTCGGACGGGGTATTCAGGAGACGGGCGACATTCTGGGCACGACCCTGACCTATCTGGGCCGCATCTTCACCGGCCGTGAATCGGGCGATCAACTGAGCGGCCCCCTAGGGATCGCCAAGGCGTCCGGCGCCCTGACCACGGCCGCCGTGGCCGCCAATCCCGATCCGATGGCCACGGTGTTGAACCTTCTGCTGACGCTGACGAGCTTCGCCGCCATACTTTCGATCGGAATCGGCTTTCTAAACCTCCTGCCCATCCCGGTTCTGGATGGCGGACATCTGGTCTTCTACGCCTACGAAGCTGTGGCGAAGAAACCCGTTGCCGCCGCTGTTCAGGAGGCCGGGTACCGGGTCGGTCTTGCTTTGCTCGCAGGTTTGATGTTGTTCGCCACCTGGAACGACCTGCAGAAGTTGAACCTGTTCAAATTCCTCGGCGGGCTCGTCAGTTGAGCCGACGCCAGCCCCCGATGGTTTCCCGCATGATCCTGAACGACCTCCGCGCCGCTACGAATACGGGTGACCGCAACCTGCGCAGGACCTGCGCGGCCACGGCCAGCCTTTTGGCGCTTGTCGCGGGGACGCCGGCCCTGGCCCAGACCGCGCCGGCCGCCGCCCAGCCGGCTCCCGCCGCGCCCGCGCAGCAACAGGCGCCGGTCGCCGCGCCCGCGGAAACCGGCGTGGTCAACCGCATCCTGGTGCAAGGCAACCAGCGGATCGACCAGACCACCGTCCTGTCCTATTTGCCGATCCAGCCGGGGGACACGATCGATCCGGTCGTCCTGGACGTCGCCATCCGCACCCTGGACCGCACCCAGCTGTTCGCTGACGTGCAGATCGGCCTGCAGCCCAACGGCGACCTGGTCGTCCGCATCGTCGAGAACCCCATCATCAACCAGGTGGTGTTCGAGGGGAACGGCGCGATCAGCGAGGACAAGCTCCGCAAGGAAGTCACCATCTCGCCGCGCGGCATCTACACGCGCGCCCGGATCCAGGAGGATGTGGGCAAGATCATCGAGCTGTACCGCCTGTCGGGCCGCATTTCGGCGACCGTGACGCCCAAGCTGGTCCAGCTGGAGCAGAATCGCGTCGACGTCGTCTTCGAGATCGACGAAGGCCCGGAGACCGGCGTCCAGTCCATCACCTTCCTGGGCAACAGCGCCTTCTCGGACGGCGAACTGCGCGAGGTCATGGTGACCAAGCAGTCGCGCTGGTGGCGGCTGTTCACCAAGAACGACAACTACGACCCGGGTCGTCTGGATTACGACCGCGAGCAGCTGCGGAAATTCTATACGAACCGGGGCTATTACGACTTCCGCATCACCTCGGCCGTGGCCGAGCTGAAACCGGACGACAGCGCCTTCGCCATGACCCTGACGCTGGACGAGGGCGATCGCTACAATTTCGGCGAGATCAACGTCGTCACCCAGAACGACCGTCTGAACGCCGACTTCCTGAAGATGCTCCTGCCGATCCGCGCGGGCGACCTCTACGAGAGCGACAAGATCGAGAGCTCGGTCGACGCCCTGACCTTCGCGGCAGGCTCGGCCGGTTACGCCTTCGTCGACATCAACCCGACGTATCGGCCGAACCCGGAGACGGACACGGTCGACGTCACGTTCAACGTGTCCGAGGGCCAGCGCGTCTACGTCGATCGCATCAACGTCGTCGGCAACACCCGCACCATCGACCCGGTCATCCGTCGCGAGCTGATGGTGACCGAGGGCGACGCCTTCAACCGCACCCTGCTGGAACGTTCGCGCAACAATCTGCGGGCCCTGGGCTTCTTCAAGGATGTGAAGATCGACGAGACGCGCGGCTCCGCGCCCGACCGTTCGATCGTCAACGTCTCCGTCGAGGAACAGCCCACGGGCGAACTGTCCGTCGGCGCCGGCTTCAGCTCGGTCGACAGCTTCGTGATCAATCTGGGCATCTCGGAGCGGAACTTCCGTGGTCGCGGCCAGAACGTTGTCGCCCGCGTGGAGTGGGGCTCGCTGCGTCAGCAGATCGACTTCCGCTTCACCGAGCCTCGCTTCCTGGGCCGTGACATCGGCGCCGGCTTCGACCTGTTCCACTCGCGCTACAACTTCCAGCGGGCGTCGTCGTTCGACTACCGCTCGACCGGCGCGGGCGTGCGTCTGGGCTTCCCGCTGAACGGCTACAGCCGTCTGCAGATGCGCTATTTCATCAAGGACGACGAAATCATCGTGCCGTTCGGCTACTGTGGCGTGACCGGCGCGGGCTCTTCGGCCCTGTGCGAACAGGTCGGCTCCTCGCTGAACTCCTCGGTCGGCTACACGCTGCTTGTGGATCGCCGGAACGACCCGGTCCGTCCCACGCGCGGCTGGACCGGCTCGCTGCGTCAGGACTTCGCCGGCGTCGGCGGGGACGTGAACTATGTGAAGACCGAGCTGGACACGACCTTCTACTACGGCATCACGCCCAGATGGATCGTCAGCGTTTCAGGCTCCACCGGCTATGTGTCGGGTTGGAGCGGCGATTCGGTCCGCATCAACGACCGCTTCTTCAAGGGCGGCAACAGCTTCCGCGGCTTCGCGAACGCCGGCATGGGTCCGCGCGACCTGGCGACGAACGACTCGCTCGGCGGCAACTTCTATGCCGTCGGCAGTGTCGAACTGACCGTTCCGAACGGCCTGCCGGAGCAGTACGGCATCAAGACCTCGCTGTTCGCCGACGTCGGCACCCTGGGCGTTCTGGACAACCGCTACACCCTGGGATCGAACGGCCTGCAGGACACGACGATCGTGGACGACCTGGCGTTGCGCGCCTCTGCGGGTCTCAGCGTTCACTGGAAATCGCCGATGGGTCCGATCCGGTTCGATTTCAGCCAGATTCTGAGCGAAGCAGAGTACGACCGAACCGAAACCTTCCGCTTTTCGACCTCCACCCAGTTCTAAGCCCGGGTCCGTTGACCCAAAAAGGTTACCTATGAAACTCCTCGCTATCGGCGCTTTCGCCCTGGTCTCGCTGGTCGCCTCGACCGCCGTCGCCCAAACCCAAGGCCCGCAGAACCCCGGTCCGAACATTCCGGGCGTCTGCGTCTATTTCAACCAGCGCCTGCTGGCGACCTCGACCGCCGGTCAGGCTGTCCAGACGCGCATGGAGCAGCTGGCGACCGAGGTTCAGGGCGAGCTGGCTCCCTACGCCACTTCGATCCAGACCGAGATCACGGCCCTGCAACAGGGCGGTCAGGCCGCTGACGCCGACGGCTCGCGCCGCACGGCCCTGCAAGCCCGCATCCAGGAAGCCCAGACCCTGGAGCAGACCCGCCAGGACGAACTGCGCTACACCCTGTCGGAACAGCGCCGCCTGATCTCGGCCGCCGTCGAGCCGATCCTGGTCGCCGTCTATCAGGAGCGCGGCTGCGGCATCCTGATCGACCGTGAGAGCGTCTTCATCCTGAATCCGGCCATGGACGTCACCGATACGGTCATCCAGCGCCTGAACACCGCCCTGCCGACCCTGAGCTTCAACCGCCTGCCGGTTCCGGCCCAAGCGGCTCAGTAATGGCTGAGGGCCTGACGCCCGACGCCCGCTTCTTCGATACGCTGAGCCCGCTCGGCGTCGACGACCTCGCGGCCCTGACGGGCGGCGAGGTCGTTCGCTCTTCGGAGGTCCGCTTCGCCCGCGTCGCCCCTCTGGCGACCGCAGCCGGCGATGCGGTGGCGTTTCTGGGCGACAAGAAGTTCCTGGAGGCGCTGAAGGCGACCTCGGCCGGCTGCGTGATCGTGCCGAAGGAGGCCGTGGACGCGGCGCCGACGGGCGCGGCCGTCATCGTCTCGCGCACGCCGCAGGCCGCCTGGGCCGCCGTGTCCGCAGCCCTGCACCGGCCCGTCGGACTGATCGGCGCGACGACGACCGAGGTCTGCGAAGACGAGACCGTGACCATCGAGCCGGGCGTGGTGCTGGGTCAGGGCGCACGCATCGGGCACGGCACACGGATCGGCGCCAACACCGTCATCGGGCCGGGCGTGCAGATCGGCCGTGACTGCGACATCGGACCGAACGTCACCATCCGCTTCTCTCTGATCGGCGATCGGGTGAAGATCTACGCCGGGGCGCGGCTGGGCGAGGCCGGGTTCGGCGCGGCCGGCGGAGCCAACGGCGCGGTCGACGTGCCCCAACTCGGCCGGGTGATCGTGCAGGACAATGTGACCCTGGGCGCCAACACCTGCGTGGATCGCGGGGCGTTCGACGACACGGTCATCGGCGAGAATACGAAGGTCGATAATCTTGTGATGATCGCCCACAACTGCGTCATCGGGCGGAACGTCCTGATCGCGGGCCAGACGGGCATTTCGGGCTCCGTGACGGTCGGCGACGGCGTCATGTTCGGCGGTCAGGCCGGTGTCGGGGACCACTTCAAGATCGGCGTCGGGGCCCGCGTGGCGGCCGGCGGCGGTGTGCTGGGCGATGTTCCGGCGGGTGAGACCTGGTCCGGCTATCCGGCCAAGCCGATCCGTCAGTTCTTGCGCGAGACCGTCTGGGTGTCCAAACAGGCCTCCAGAAAAGGAAAGCGGACGGATGACTGAGGCAGGCGAAACCGAAGCGAACGTGACCATCGACTACGCCGAGGTCATGCGCCGACTGCCCCACCGCTATCCCTTCCTGCTGGTGGACAAGGCTGAGGCCTTCGTGCCCGGGACCTCGATCACGGGCATCAAGAACGTCACGCACAACGAGCCCTTCTTCCCCGGCCACTTCCCGATCGATCCGGTCATGCCGGGCGTGCTGATCGTCGAGGCCATGGCCCAGACGGGCGCCCTGCTGATGTCCAAGACGATGGACGTGGCGGTGGCGGACAAGGTCATCATGTTCATGTCCATCGACGGGGTCCGCTTCCGGAAGCCCGCGCGGCCGGGCGATCAGCTGCGCATGAACGTCATCGTCACCCGCGCCCGCGGCGACGCCTACAAGTTCCGGGGCGAGACCTTCATCGACGGCAAACTGGCCGCCGAGGCCGAGTTCATGGCCATGGTCGTGACCGTGGACCAGCCCGCGTCGTGAGCATCCACCCCACCGCCATGGTCCACCCGGACGCCGTGATCGGCGACGGCGTCGTCATCGGCCCCTGGTCCACGGTTGGGCCGGGCGTGGTGCTGAACGCGGACGTCACCCTGGTCAGCCATGTGGTGGTGCAGCAGGACACGACGGTCGGGGCGCGAACGGTCATCCATCCCTTCGCCGTCATCGGCGGCGATCCCCAGCACAACGGCTACAAGGGCGAAACGGTTCGGCTGGAGATCGGTTCGGACAATTCGATCCGCGAGCATTCGACCTTCAACCGGGGCACGCCCCAGGGTTCTGGCGTCACGCGCGTCGGCTCCAACAGCCTGTTCATGACGGGCGCCCACGTCGGCCACGATGCGGTCGTCGGCGACAATGTGGTCATGGCCAACAACGCGACCCTGGGCGGTCATGCGCGGATCGGGGACAAGGTCTTCCTGGGCGGCCTCTGCGCCGTCCACCAGAACGGCCGGGTGGGGCAGGGCGCCATCGTCGGCGGTCTGGCGGCCGTGACGCGCGACGTCATTCCCTACGGCTCGGCCTGGGGCAACCATGCGAGGCTCCACGGGCTGAACCTGATCGGACTGAAGCGGAAAGGCTACGGCAAGGACGCCGTGCGCCGCCTGCTGGCCGCCTATCGCGACCTGTTCGAGGGCGAGGGCGTGTTCGCCGACCGGCTGGACGCGGTCGAGGCGGGCTACGCCGACCTGCCTGAGATCATGGAGATCGTAGCCTTCATTCGCGAGGACGGCAAACGGCCCCTGTGCCTGCCGGGCGAGTGATGCCGGGCAAGCTGGGCCTGATCGCGGGTGGCGGCGACCTGCCATTGGCTATTGCGGCGCGGTGCGAGGTCGAGGGGCGTCCGCTGTTCGTGGTGCGGCTGGCCAGTTTCGCCGACCCGCATCTGGTCCGCTATCCGCATATCGAGGCGGGCATGGCCGAGATCGGCAAGGTGCTGGCGGCCTTGAAGGCCGAGGGCTGCACCGCCGTCTGTTTCGCGGGCACCGTGAACCGTCCGGATTTCAAGGCGCTGAAGCCCGATCTCAAGGGTGCGATGGTGCTGCCGGGGATCATCGCGGCGGCGACCAAGGGCGACGACGCCCTGCTACGGAAGATACTGTCGGTGTTCGAGGCCGAAGGCTACGCCATCGAGGGCGCCGACGACATCCTGGGCGGCGAGACCCTGCCGGTCGGGGCGCTGGGCCGCGTCACGCCGACGGAGGAACAGCTCTCCGATCTCAGGAAGGCGCTGCGTGTGGCGGAAAAGGCAGGCGAACTCGACATCGGTCAGGGCGCGGTCGTCTGCGACGGTCTTGTGCTGGCCGTCGAGGCCCAAGAGGGCACGGATGCCATGCTGCATCGGGTCGCCAGCCTGCCCGCCGATCTGCGCGGCGCGACCGGGGCGTTGAAGGGCGCGCTCGGCAAGGCGCCCAAGCCGATCCAGGACCTTCGGGTCGACATGCCGGTGATGGGGGCGCGGACGGTGGAGAACGCCGCCGCCGCTGGTCTGGCGGGCGTGGGCGGGATCGCCGGCCATCTGATCCTGATCGACCGCAAGGCGATCATCGAGGCGGCGGACCGACTGGGCCTGTTCGTCTGGGGCGAGGACCGGCGATGAAGATCATGCTGGTGGCCGCCGAGGCGTCGGGCGATGCGCTGGGCGCGGGTCTGGCGAAGGCGCTGCGGGAGCGGCAACCCAGCGTCGCCTTCGTCGGCGTAGGCGGGCCCAAGATGGCGGACGAGGGCGTCCAAAGCCCGTTCGACATCGCCGAGCTGTCGATCCTGGGCTGGCTGGAGGGCCTGCGCGCCTACGGCCGGGTCAAGGCGCGCGTCGCCGACACCGTGGCCGTGGCGGTGCGGGAAAAGCCGGATGCGGTCGTCCTGATCGACAGCTGGGGCTTCACCATCCGGGTGGCCAAGGCGATCCGAGAGGTTCTGCCGGACGTGCCGTTGATCAAATACGTCGGACCGCAGGTCTGGGCCTCGCGACCGGGGCGGGCGAAGACCTTGGCGCATGCGGTCGATCACCTTCTGGCCCTCTACGCCTTCGACGCGCCGTGGTTCGAGCGCGAGGGGCTGGCGACGACCGTGGTCGGGTCGCAGGCCCTGCATGTCGATATGAGCGGGGCCGATCCGGCCGCCTTCCGCGGCACGCGGGGCATCGCGCTCGACGCGCCTGTGCTGCTGGTCCTTCCGGGCAGCCGTCCCAGCGAAATCAAACTGATGACGCCCGTTTATGAGGCGGCGGTCAAACAACTGAAGGCCGAACGGCCGGCGCTGGAGGTCGTGGTGGCTGTCGCAGGCACCGTGGCGGACGACGTCACGGCCCGTGTCGCCGCCTGGCCGTTCCGCGCGCACGTCATTTCCGAGGCCGACAAATACGCGGCCATGAAGGCGGCGACCGTGGCCCTGGCGACCAGCGGCACGGTCTCGACGGAGCTGGCCCTGGCCGGCGCCCCCATGGTCATCGGCTACCGCTTCGCGCCGCTCAGCTATGCGATCATGAAGCCTTTCTTCACCGGCAAGTACGCGACCCTGTTCAACCATGCCGCCGACGAAGAGATCGCGCGCGAACTGATCCAGGCCGATGCGACGCCCGAGAAGGTCGTCGCCGAGGTCGGGCGGTTGCTGGACGATCCGGCGGCGCGTGAGGTCCAGAGCGCGCGCCAGACGGCGGCTCTGGATCTGATGGGCCGGGGCGGGGGCGATCCCTCCGAACTGGCCGCCGACGCCGTCCTGAAGGTCATCGCGGGCAAGGCCCGGTGAGCGTCGTCCGCGCCCTCAGCCCGAGGCGCGCGGCGGAGGTCCGGGCGGCCCTTCAGATGGCCGTGGGCGCCATGGCGGCGCTGTATCTGGCGACGGCGCTGAAACTGCCGTATCCCTACTGGAGCGTGATCTCGGCCATCGTCGTGATCCAGGCCAGTCTGGGCGGCGATGTCCTGACCGTCGCGAGGGACCGCGCCATCGGGACGCTCAGCGGGGCCTTCGTCGGGGCGGCCGTGGCGTTTGTCAGGCCGCCGGGCATGGAGTGGATGGCGCTGGCCATCGCGGCCTCCACGGCGGCCCTTGCTTTCCTGGGCGCCGGTCGGCCCTGGCTGAAGATCGCGCCGGTCACCGCCGCCATCGTCATCGCCGGCGGCACGGGGACGGAAGGACCGGCGCAGCTGGCCGTGGATCGCCTGTTCGAAATCCTGGTCGGCAGCGCGGTCGGGGTGGTCGCCATCCTGGCCCTGTTCCCGCGCCATGCCCGCCACGCCTTTCAATTTCAGGCGCGGGAAACGGCGGGCGAGGCGGCCATGTTGCTGCGTCTTGTGGCCAAGGGCGACGTGAGCGACGCGGCCGAGGTTTCGCGGCGACATACCGACCTGAAGAAGCGGCTCGACAAGCTGGGCGACGCGGCCAAGGCCGTGGTCGATCTGCCGGGCGTGCAGCGTGAGACGGCGGACCGCGCCGCCCTGGCCCGCGCCTTCTGGCGGGTCCGCAGCGACATCGTCATCCTGGGCCGAGGGTTTCAGGGTGAAGGCGCGGCCGAGCGGCTAAAGCCCTGGTCGCTGGACGCCGAGCGGGCGGCCGAACGGCTGGAACGGCTGGCGGCGGGACAGGCGGTGGAGCCGCTGGGGCCGGTCGATTCCACCCTGGCCCTGACGGCGGCGGTGGACAGCGACGACATGGCCCTGGGCGCCGTGGCCATCGGGGTCGCCCACATGCACCGCGATCTGGACGACCTGGCCGAGCGGTTCAGGGACCTCCGGCTGGTGTGACTGGATCGGCAGCGACGGCGGCGCTAGGCTAAGGGCGTTCGATCCCTGGTGACGCCATGACCACGCCCCGACCGCCGAAGAAGAGCGAGACGCTGGAGATCCGGCTGTCGAATGCCGAGAAGCTGGCCTTCATGGCCCGCTGCCGATCGGAAGGCGTCACCGCCAGCGAGGTCGTGCGCGGCCTGATTGAGGCGCCGGTCGTTCGGCCGAAACGGTCTGCGAAGCCGTGGCAGGCTCTCGCGGCGGCCATGGCCGGACTGTTGATCGGCGCGCTCGCGGCGCCTGCGATCGCCGAGGCCCTGCCGGGATCGCGCGCGGCCTTCGATCAGATGGACGCCAACCACGACGGCGTCGTCACCTTCGCCGAGTTCAAGGCCCGCTAGGTTCAATCGACATTCAGCCGCCTTTCAGGCGACATTTTCACCCGTGCACCCCAGCCTTCGCTGGGGTGCACGGGTGTGACGGCTGATCTGAGTATCCGGACTCCAAAACACCGTCCGAAGCGTCCGAAGAGTCCGAAGCGTTCGGATCGTCCATGGCCTCATGACGCGCGCCTCCTGTGAACGGATCAGTATGGGGCCGTTTCGAGGGGCGTTAAGGAAAAGGGCTTTCAGAAGATCGGGGCGTTGGAATCGTTGGCGGATTCCGGGGATGCTTTGCCAACTCCGCCATCGGCTTCATCCGCGGACTTCAGCGAAGGCTGGGGTGGACGGGAAACTCGTAGATGTCGACTGGACCTAGTCGATCGGCCGGAACAACCGGCCCGAGCGCAGGTTGAACCAGGTCCAGGGCTTCCACAGTGCAGCGCCCGGCTTCCATGAGGCGACGACGACCTCCGCCTTGCCGATGACGTTGGTGACGGGCAGCAGGCCCACCCCGACATCCGGCGACCAGCGGCTGTCCAGGGAGTTGTCGCGGTTGTCGCCCATGACGAACAACTGACCCTGGGGCACGATCTGGGCCGGACGATTGTCGCCTTCCAGCCCCTGACCGCCGTCGAAGGTGATGTAGGTGCGGCCGTCCGCCTGACGCTCCTCGACCTGTTCCACGGGGCGGCCGGGCTGGTCGGGATCGAGACCCGGACCCAGCGCGCGCTGAGGCAGGGCGGCGCCGTTGACGATGACCTGTCCGCCGACGACCTCGACCCGGTCGCCGGGCAGGCCGATGACCCGCTTGATCCAGGTCTCCTGCGGCGTGCTGGGGCGACGGAAGACGACGACGTCGCCGCGCTTCGGAAGGCGTTCGAACAGCCGTCCGGACGGCAGGGGCGGGTTGAAGGGCAGGGACGCCCGGCTCCACCCATAGGCGGACTTGGACACCACCAGATAGTCGCCGACCAGAAGCCCCGGCTCCATCGATGCCGAGGGGATGGTGAAGGGCTGATAGGCCACACTTTGGATCAGGACGGCGGCGGTGATGCCGACGGCGATGGTGCGGACCGTGTCGACGATCTCGGCGCGGGCGGACGGCGTCGAAGGGGTTTCGGGCGGCTGGGTCATGGCCGCATGACAGCACCGGCCTCTTCATCACGCCAGCGGAGACGTGTCCGGACACGCGGGGATCATGTCCGGACACGGGCGCCGTCAGACGATGCCGCCGTTGGCGAAGACGGTCTGACCGTTGATCCAGGCGCCCTCGGGCCCGCACAGGGCGGCGATGGTCTCGGCGATGTCCTCGGGCTCGCCAAGACGTCCCAGGGGCGTGCGCTCGACGAAGCCGGCGATCATCTGGGGCGTTTTGCCGTCGGTGAAGAGGGTGGTGTTGACCACGCCCGGCGCGACGGCGTTGACGGTGACGTTCCGTCGGGCCTCATCCTGCAAGGCGCCAAGCATATGACCGTGGGCGCGGAGGCGGCCGTGTTCCGCGCCGGACAGTCGGTCATCGTCGGCGCCGACATGCCTGTCGTCGGCCGGGTGGTCGAGGCGACGGCGGACGACCCCTATCTGGCCATCGCGGTGGAACTCGACATCGGCCTGTTGCGTGAGCTGGCCTTGGACGCCGCGCCGTCATCGTCGAGGGTCGGCGCCCTGTTCGCGGAGGACACGGACGCCTCCATGCTGGACTGCGCCCGGCGGCTGATGGCCCTGCTGGACCGCCCGGAGGCGGCGCCTCTGCTTGCGCCCCTGATCCGGAGGGAACTGCACTACTGGTTGCTGGCCGGACGGCATGGGGCGGCGCTGAGAGAGCTCGCCGCGCCCGAGGGGTATGCCGGGCGGTTGGCGCGGGCTGTGGCGGTGCTGAGGGCGGAGTTCCGCGAGCGCATCCCGGTCGAACGGTTGGCCTCCGAGGCGGGGATGAGCCTGACCGGCTTCCACGCCCATTTCAAACGCATGACCTCCCTCACGCCCGGCCAGTATCAGAAGCGTCTACGGCTGATCGAGGCGCGCCGCCTGATGCGGGACGAAGGCGAGGCGGCGGGCACGGCGGCCTTCGCGCTCGGCTATGAGAGCGTGTCCCAGTTCAGCCGGGACTATCGCCGCCTCTATGGCGACAGCCCGAAACAGGACGCGCTGAAGGCCCATCGCGCGCAAACAAAAACGCCGGAGCCCGAAGGCCCCGGCGTTTCGTGGTGATCGAAGAGATCAGCCCCGGCTCTGGATCGGCACGTAATCGCGTTGCGTCGGGCCGGTATAGAGCTGGCGCGGGCGACCGATCTTCTGCGACGGATCGGCCATCATTTCCTGCCACTGGGCGATCCAGCCCACGGTGCGGGCCAGGGCGAACAGGACGGTGAACATCGAGGTCGGGAAGCCCATCGCCGACAGGGTGATGCCCGAGTAGAAGTCGACGTTCGGGAACAGCTTGCGCGAGGTGAAGTATTCGTCGTTCAGGGCGACCTTCTCCAGCTCCTTGGCGACCAGGAACAGCGGATCGTTCTCGCGGCCCGTGGCGGCCAGCACTTCGTAGGCCGACTGCTGCATGACCTTCGCGCGCGGGTCGTAGTTCTTGTAGACCCGGTGGCCGAAGCCCATCAGCTTGTATTTGCGGTCCTTCACGCCCTGGATGAACTCCGGGATCTTGTCCGGGGTGCCGATCTCTTTCAGCATCGTCAGCGCCTCTTCGTTGGCGCCGCCGTGCGACGGGCCCCACAGGCAGGCGATGCCGGCGGCGATACAGGCGAACGGGTTGGCGCCCGAAGAACCGGCCAGACGGACGGTCGAGGTCGAGGCGTTCTGCTCGTGGTCGGCGTGCAGGGTGAAGATGCGGTCCATGGCGCGGACCAGGGCCGGATCGACCTTGTAGTCCTCGGCCGGGACGGCGAAGCACATGCGCAGGAAGTTCTCGGCGTACGACAGGTCGTTGCGCGGCGAAACGAAGGGCTGGCCGACGTGATATTTGTACGCGCGGGCCGCGATCGTCGGCATCTTGGCGATCAGGCGGATGGCCGAGATGTTGCGCTGGACCGGATCATGGATGTCCAGGCTGTCGTGGTAGAAGGCCGACAGGGCGCCGACCGTGCCGACCATGATCGCCATCGGGTGGGCGTCGCGACGGAAGCCCTCGAAGAAGCGATCGAACTGCGAGTGCAGCATGGTGTGCATGGTGATCGAGTTTTCGAACGCCTCGTACTCGGCGGCGGTCGGCAGTTCGCCGTGCAGCAGGAGGTGGCAGACCTCGACGAAGTTCGATTGCGAGGCCAACTGGTCGATCGGATAGCCGCGGTGCAGCAGGATGCCTTCGTCGCCGTCGATGAAGGTCAGGGCGCTTTCGCACGCCGCCGTCGAGGTGAAACCGGGATCGAAGGTGAAGGCGTCGGTTGCGCCGTACAGCTTGCGGATGTCGATGACGTCCGGACCGGTGGAGCCGGACAGGACCGGCAGATCGACGGTCTTGTCGCCGAGGGTCAGGGTTGCCGTGGCGGTGGGTTTCGAAGCTTCAGTCATAGGCGCCCTTGCTTTCGTGTTCTGTCCGGACGGGAGAAACCCGGACCCCGATTTGTTATGGTTGTTCACTTAGTGTGTTGCAGCGCATCATCCAAGCGCCCAAGCGCTTCTTCTCGCCCCAAAGCGGACAAGGTGCGGGCGATATCGGGCGAGGCGGCACCGCCGGTCAGGGCGGCGCGCATCGGCGGGCCGATCTTTCCGAAGCCGACGCCTTCCTCTTCGGCGAAGGCTTTCAGTTCCGCTTCAAGGGCGAAGACGTCCCAGCTGCCAAACAGGTTGAGGCGATCGCGGACGCGGCCGATGCGGTCGGCGGTCTCTCCGGACAGAAGCGTGCGGGCCTTTTCGTCCAACTCCAGCGGACGGGATTTCAGCACGAAGGCCGTCTGATCGGCCAGTTCCAGCAGGGTCTTGGCCCGGTCCTTCACGAAGGGCATGGCTTGCTGGAGTTTGGCCTCGTCGCCTTCGTTCAGCGTCGCGCCCTTGGCCAGATGGGCGTCCAGCGTCAGTCCGGCCAGACGCTCGTCGGCGGCCAGACGCAGCCAGTGCGAGTTGACGTGGGCCAGCTTGTCGAAGTCGAGGCGGGCCGGCGCCTTGCCGACGCCGTCCAGGTCGAACCAGGCCTTGGCCTGTTCGTCGCCGAACAGTTCGTCGTCGCCATGGGCCCAACCGAGGCGAGCCAGATAGTTGCGCATGGCCTCGGGCAGATAGCCCATCTCGGCATACTCATGCACGGCCTGGGCCCCATGTCGCTTCGACAACTTGGCGCCGTCGGGGCCGTGGATCAGGGGGATGTGGGCGAAGACCGGGCGGGTCCACTCCAGCGCATCGTAGATCAGCGACTGACGCGCGGCGTTGTTCAGGTGGTCGTCGCCGCGAATGACGTGGGTCACCCCCATGTCGTGGTCGTCGACGACGACGGCAAGATTGTAGGTCGGGGCTCCGTCTGACCGCAGCAGGACCAGGTCGTCCAGATCGCCAGCGTCCCAGCTGACCTCGCCCTGGACGGCATCCGGCACGACGACACGGCCGGGCAGGGGGCGACGGAAGCGGACGACGTGCGGCTGAGACAGATCATCGACCGTCGGCTCGCGGTCGCGCCAGGGCGATTCGAAGGTGCGCTTCTCGGCCTTGGCCTCGTCGCGCAGGCGGGCGGTCTCTTCGGCCGGGGTGAAGTCGCGATAGGCGGCGCCACGTTCCAGCAACTGGTCCACGACCTCGCGATGGCGGTCGGCGCGGCTGAACTGGAAGACCGGCTCCTCGTCGGCGAACAGCTCCAGCCAGCTCAGGCCGTCGAAGATGGCCTTCACCGCGTCGTCGGTCGAACGCTCGCGGTCGGTGTCCTCGATCCGAACGAGGAATTTCCCGCCACGCCCCTTCGCGTATAGGTAGTTGAACAGCGCCGTTCTCGCGCCTCCGATGTGGAGGTAGCCGGTGGGCGAGGGGGCAAAACGGGTGACGACCTGGGGGGAGGAATCTGCGGGCATAGCGAAGGGGTCCGAACGGGCCGCCCTTATACCCCCCGATGCGGCAAAGCCCACCCCGTGGACGCGGCTTCGTGACTGGGCGCGGGACGAGGTGCTGGCTCAGAGCCTGCGCTGGCGGCTGTGGGCGCCGGTGGCGTTCGGCGGCGGGGCGGCGATCTATTTCGCGCTGAGGTCCGAGCCGCCGCTGTGGCCGCTGGCCCTGGCGGCGGTCGTGGCGACGGCGATCTGGCTGGCGGCGAAGCGGATCGTGGGGGAGCGAGCCGTGACCTTGCCGCTGATGCTGGTCGCCTGTCTGTTTCTGGGGCTGGCGGGAGCGAAACTCCGCGCCGACAGGGTTTCAGCGCCAATCGCCCCAGCTATGGCGGAGCCGACCGTGGTCGAAGGCTGGGTCGTCGATGTCGACAGTCCCGGCGACCGGGGCCATCGGATCGTGGTCGCGCCGGTGCGGATCAGGGGGCTGGAACCGGAGGCGACGCCCATTCGGTTGAGGGCCACGGTGCGGGGCGAGCCGCCGAAGCCGGGCGAGGCGATCCGCCTCTTCGCCATCCTCAATCCGCCCCCGCCACCGGCCAGTCCGGGCGCCTACGACTTTGGTCGGAACGCCTATTTTCAGGGGCTGGGAGGGACGGCCTTCGCGCTCGGCGAGACCCGACAGGCGTCTCTCGCGCCGCCGCCGTGGCGACTCAGGCTGGCGATGGCGGTCGACGGGGCGCGCTTCGCGCTGGCGCAGCGGATCGTGGATCGGCTGGGCACGCGAACCGGCGGGATCGCCGCGGCCATGACGACGGGGCACGAGACCTGGATCGGGCGCGAGGATCTGGACGCCATGCGGGATTCCGGGTTGGCGCACATCCTGTCGATCTCGGGCCTGCACATGGCCATCGTCGGCGGCTTCGCCTTCTTCCTGGTGCGGTTGCTGGTGGCGGCCTGGTCGTGGCTGGCGCTGAGGGTGTCGGGAAAGAAGATCGCGGCGGTCGCGGGGCTGGTCGCGGTGTGGAGCTATCTGATCCTGTCGGGAGGGCCTGCGCCGGCGCAACGAGCGGCGATAACGGCGTCGGTGGCCTTTGTGGCGATCCTGCTGGATCGGCCCGCGATTACCATGCACGCCTTGGCGGTGGCGGCGATGATCGTACTGGTGCTGCAGCCGGAAGCGATCGTGACGCCGGGGTTCCAGATGTCGTTCGCGGCGACGGCGGCTCTGGTGGCCCTGTCGGAGGCGTGGCCGCCGAGGACGCGGGAGATTTCCGTACCCTGGCCGATCCGGATGGTGCAGTCGGCCGGGCACTGGCTGACGGTGGCGGTGACGGCCAGTCTGGTGGCGGGGGCGGCGACGGGTCCGTTCGCGATCCAGCATTTCAATCGGGCGGCGGTCTATGGGCTGGTCGCCAATCTGACGACCTCGCCCATCGCGGACTTCCTGATGATGCCGGCGCTGGCCTTGGGGGCGCTGCTCGAGCCGCTGGGACTGGGCGCACCCTTCCTCTGGGTGGCGGGCAAGGGCGTGGATCTGATGCTGGCGATCGGCCACTGGACGGCGGGGTTGCCGGGGGCGGTGAAGACGGTGGCGAGCGCGCCGGACTATGTCCTGCCGATCGCCTTTCTCGGCGTGCTGTTCCTGTGTCTGTGGCAGGGGCGCTTGCGGTGGCTCGGGCTGCCGTTCGCGTGTGCGGTCCTGATTTGGCCGAGAGCGCCGACGCCGACGGTCTGGATCGGCGACGGCGGGACCAATGCGGCGTTCAGCCGGGAGGGCGAGGCCGTGGTGGTGCGGCCGGGTGTTCGGCAGTTCGCGGCGGACCTGTGGTCGCGGCGGCGGGGCCTGACGCTGGAGGCGAGGTCGGAGGAGGGCTGGGCCTGCGCTCGGTCGAGCTGTGCGCCGGTGGGCCCGGAATCAGGCCCGGTCGCCCTGTGGTGGGGCAGGCGGGCGCCCGATGCGGAGCAGTTGGCGGCGCTGTGCGAGTCTGCCCCGCTGGTCAGCGTGAGGGCGGCAGTGGCGAGCCTACCGCCGGCCTGCGAGGGGCGGCTGGTGCTGGACGGCGTGGACTATGCGCGGGGCGGTTCGGTCGAGCTGTGGCGCACCGAGCAGGGCTGGCGTGCGGTGTGGGCTGCCGATGTGCGCGGCGATCGGCCGTGGAGCCGCATCGGCGATCCCGATGCCGAGGCCTATTGAGACCCGTCTCACCCCATCTCCGTCATCCTCGGGCTTGTCCCGAGGATCCATAGTTCAGCGCGCGGAGGGGCCGCGTGTCCGAGCAAGCCGTGACCGGCTCTTCAGAGCCGTGCAGCAGGCAAATGGGCCCTCGGGACAAGCCCGAGGGTGACGGTGTCGTTCAGTGATATTGGCGGATGAGGCCGACCAGCTTGCCCTGCACATCGACCTGATCGGCGCCGTAGATCTTGGTCTCGTAGTTGCGGTTTGCCGGCTCCAGGGCGACCGAGTTACCCTTCTTGCGCAGGCGTTTGAGGGTGGCTTCCTCGCCTTCCACCAGGGCCACGACGATTTCCCCGGAGGAGGCGGTGTCGACGCGTTTGATGACCACCAGGTCGCCGTTCAGGATGCCGGCCTCGATCATCGAGTCGCCCTCGATCTCCAGCATGTAGTGTTCGCCTGCGCCCAGCATGGTCTCGGGCACATGGTAGCGGCCGTTGTCGCCCTCCAGCGCCGCGATGGGCACGCCGGCGGCGATCTTGCCGACCAGGGTCAGTTCGCGGGTGTCGTTGGCGGGCTCCGAAGCCGGGGCGGAACGGCCGCCGCCCTCGATGACGGCGGGCGTGAAGCCGGCCCGACCGCGAACGGGGCCGGTCGTCGCCTGTTCCGGCAGCTTCACCACCTCCAGCGCGCGGGCGCGATGGGCGAGGCGGCGGATGAAGCCGCGTTCCTCCAGCGCCGTGATGAGCCGGTGGATGCCCGACTTGGACGCCAGATCCAGCGCCTCCTTCATCTCGTCGAACGAGGGGGAGACGCCGGTCTCCTTGATCCGTTCGTGGATGAACATCAGGAGCTCGTGCTGCTTGCGCGTCAGCATGGGAGAATCGCCTTCAGAACAATGCGTGAACCGTTGCGGATGTTCTGTAAGTGTTCTTGCCTAATGTCAACTTAACGACGGAGCGGTTCAACGAGTGCGAGTTCGCCGGTGGATCGGGCAGGCCAGACGGCGGTTAATGCGGTGCGGGGCGCGCCGTTTTCGAGAGAAGTGCGACTGCAAAAATTCTTCGGCGCGAACCGCGGATACCGCCAAGTCGCGACCGCCGAACCCGCTGATCGGGCTGAAACCGCAGGGGCTAGGCGAGCAGGGTCTGGGTCGCCGCCGTCACGTCATCCTGTCGCATCAGGCTTTCGCCGACGAGGATGGCGGAGGCGCCGGCCGCCGAGACCTCGGCCACGTCGGCCGGGGTGAAGATGCCGCTTTCGGCGACCAGCAGGGCACCCTGCGGGGACAGCGGGGCGAGGCGGGCGGTGGCGCCCAGATCGACCTCGAAGGTCCGAAGCGAGCGATTGTTGATGCCGACGAGATCGCCGCCCAGCGTCGCGGCCCGCTCCATCTCGGCCTCGTCGTGGGTCTCGATCAGGGCGTCCATGCCGAAGCGACGGGCCTCGGCCAGGAGGTCGGCGGCCAGGGCGTCGTCCATCATGGCCAGGATGATCAGGATACAGTCGGCGCCCAAGGCCCGGCTCTCCGCGACCTGCCACGGATCGACCAGGAAGTCCTTGCGCAGGCAAGGCAGGGCGACGGCGGCGCGGGCGACGACCAGATAGTCGTCGGCGCCCTGGAAGCTGGGGCCGTCAGTCAGGACGGACAGGCAGGCGGCGCCCCCGGCCTCATAAGCTTGAGCAAGGGCGGGCGGATCGAAGTCGGGGCGGATCAGGCCCTTGGAGGGGCTGGCCTTCTTGATCTCGGCGATCAGGGCGGGGCGGCCGGGCTCGGCGCGGCGTTCCAGAGCCGAGCGGAACCCGCGCGGCATGCCGGCGATCATGGCCAGAGATTCGATATGGTCCTGGGACTGGGCGGCCTTACGGGCGGCGACGTCCGCGCGCTTGTAGGCGGCGATACGGTCGAGGACGTCGGTCATTGGATCTCCTCGACATGCGGAGGGGTCGAGGTGATTCGGGCGAGGTCGGCGAGGGCTTGCGCGGCCTTGCCGTCGTCGATGGCGGCGGCGGCCAGGGCGACCCCGGCCTTCAGGTCCGGGGCCTTGTCGGCGACGACCAGGGCGGCGGCGGCGTTCAGCAGGACGACGTCGCGATAGGGGCCGGTCTGGCCGGCGAGGAGGGCGGTCAGGGCCTCGGCGTTGGTCTCGGCGTCGCCGCCGCGCAAGGCCTCGATATCGGCGCGGGGCAGGCCGGCGTCCTCGGGCGTGACGGTGAAACGACGAACGGCCCCATCCTTCCACTCCGCGACCTCGCTGGGGCCCGTGGTGGTCAGCTCGTCCAGACCCTGGCCGTGGACCGTCCAGGCGCGGACGGCGCCGAGGCGGCCCAGCACCTCGGCGAGAGGTTCGAGCAGGCGGGGATCATAGACGCCCATGACCTGACGCCTGGCCGACGCCGGATTGGACAGTGGGCCCAGCAGGTTGAAGACGGTGCGGAAACCGATCTCGGCCCGGACCGGCCCGACGTGGCGCATGGCGCCGTGGTAGGCGGGGGCGAACAGGAAGGCGATGCCGGCCTGATCCAGGGCCTGACGCTGTTGCGCCAGACCGGCGGTCAGATCGACGCCGAGGACGCCGAGCACGTCGGACGAGCCGGACTTGGAGCTCATGGCCCGGTTGCCGTGCTTTGCGACCTTCAGGCCCGCGCCGGCCAGCACCAGGGCGGCGGCGGTCGAGATGTTGAAGGTGTGGGCCCCGTCGCCGCCGGTGCCGCAGGTGTCTATGACGTCGTAGGGATGGTCCAGCGTCACGGCGGCGTTCCGCATCGCCTGGGCGAAGGCGGCGATCTCGTCCACCGTCTCGCCACGGATGCGCAGGGCGGTGACGGCGGCGGCGACCTGGGCCGGGGTGGGTTCGCCGCGCAGACAGGCGGCGAAGAAGTCGCCGGCCTCTTCCGACGTCAGCGACTGTCCTTCGACCAGCTTGGCCAGCAGCGGCTTGAACGTGTTGGACACGGCGTCAGACCATGGCCAGACGCTTGACGCCCGCCTGATCGAGGAAGCTTGCTAGCATCTGATGGCCGTGTTCGGTGGCGATGCTCTCGGGGTGGAACTGGACCCCGTGGATCGGCCGCTCGTGGTGCTGGAAGCCCATGATCTCGCCGTCCTCGGTCCAGGCGGTGACCTGAAGCGTGTTGGGCAGGGTTTCGCGCTGGACGGCCAGCGAGTGATAGCGGGTCGCGGTGAAGGGCGAGGGCAGGCCGGCGAACATGCCCTTGCCCTCATGCAGGATCGGCGAGGTCTTGCCGTGCATCAGGGCCTTGGCGCGGATGACGTGGCCGCCCATGGCCTGGCCGATCGCCTGATGGCCGAGGCAGACGCCCAGGATCGGCATGTCCAGGGGCGCGGTGTCGATCAGCGGCAGGCAGATGCCGGCCTGATCCGGGGCGCAGGGACCGGGCGAGAGGAGGACGGCTTCGGGCTTCAGCGCCCAGGCCTCTTCCGTCGTCAGGTCGTCGTTTCGGACGACATGCGTCTGCGCGCCCAACTCCGCGAGGTAGTGGACGAGGTTGTAGGTAAAGCTGTCGTAGTTATCGACGACGAGGATCATGGCTGCGCTTCTAGAGGCTGGCGTCGCCATAGCCAAGCAGACCCGCACGAACACGGATCGTTAACCGTTGCGGCCCGAAATCTGGAGCTTCCTTTCGGAGCCTCGGAACCATGCGCCAACCTCAGGTCCAGATCGACGCCGCTCGCGCGGCCCTGACCGAACCCGAGGTGCGGACCGGCGGGATGCAGACGCTTGCGGCCGCAGCGCTGGCGGCGTCGGCGGCGGTGCTGCTGGCCGGGGTGATGATCCTGGGGCCGGGCGTGGCGATCGACGACACGCCGCCGACCGCGTCCAGCCTCTAGATTTCGCCCGCCGTGTTGAGCGGCGCGCCCAGTTCGAAACGCCAGGCGTCCTCTGCGGCGCGCATGGGGGCGCGGGCCTTGGCCTCGGTCTCGGCGAACTCGGCGGCGGGATCGCTGTCGGCGACGACGCCGGCGCCCGCCTGAACGAAGACCTGGCCGTCGGCGAACATGGCGGTGCGAAGCACGATGCAGATGTCCGCCTCGCCGCCCGCCGAGATATAGCCCACGCCGCCGCCGTAGCCGACGCCGCGCTTGGTGATCTCCAGCTCGTCGATGATCTCCATGGCCCGCACCTTGGGCGCGCCCGACAGCGTGCCGGCGGGCAGGGCGGCCAGAAGGGCGTCCACGGCGTCGATGTCGGGATGGGCCCGGCCCTCGACGTTGGAGACGATGTGCATGACCTGGCTGTAGCGTTCGACGACGAAGCTCTCGGTCACCTTGACGGTGCCCGGCGCGGCGACCCGTCCGACGTCGTTGCGGCCCAGGTCCAGCAGCATCAGATGCTCGGCCAGTTCCTTGGGATCGGCCAGGAGTTCGGTTTCCAGCGCCTTGTCGGCCTCGGGCGTCGCGCCGCGCGGGCGGGTGCCGGCCAGCGGGCGAATGGTGACGCCGCCGTCCTTCAGACGGACCAGGATCTCCGGGCTGGAGCCGGCCAGCTGGAAGTCGTCGAAGTTGAGGAAATACAGATAGGGCGACGGGTTCTGGCGACGCAGCGAGCGGTAGAAGGCGAAGGGATCGCCCGACCACGGCGCGCTGAACCGGTGGCTCAGCACCACCTGGAAGATGTCTCCGGCGGCGATATAGCCCTTGGCCGCCGCGACCAGATCGCCATAGGCGGCGGCGTCGACGGGCGATTTGAAGGTCAGGTCGCCGGTCGGCTCGGCGGCGCCGCGCGCGATCAGGGGGCGACGCAGGCGGGCTTCGAAATCGTCCAGGCGCGCCTCGGCCGCGTCGATGGCCTTGGCCGGATCGGTGGCGCCCGGCCAGACGGGGGCCATGACGAAGATCTCATGCTTCACCGAATCGAACACGGCCACCACCGACGGCCGGGTCAGGACGGCGTCGGGCAGGTCCAGCGGATCGGGATTGGGCGCGCCCAAGGGCTCCAGCAGACGCACCATGTCGTAGCCGAACACGCCGAACAGACCCGCGCCCATGGGCGGCAGGCCCTCGGGCATCTCGAACTTCATCTCGGCGATCAGGGCGCGCAGGCTGTCCAGCGCGCCGCCGGCTTGCATCTCATAGCGTTTGGCCGCGACGTCTGCGCCGCGCGCGATGGAGGCCACGCCGTCGCGGCAGCGCCAGACGACGTCGGGCTCCAGGGTGATGAAGGAGTAGCGGCCGTTCAGGGCGCCGCCCTCCACCGATTCCAGCAGGAAGGCGTGGGGACGACCCCAGCCCACCTTCAGATAGGCGGAAACCGGGGTCTCCAGGTCGTCGACGATCCGGCGGACGACCACCTGGGGCCGTCCGTCGGTCAGGCCCGCGAGGATCTCCGCACGGTCGGGCTCCGCGCCGCCTTGGCTCATTGAGCGGGGGCGGGCGGGGTCGCGCCGCCGGCGGGCGCGGGCGTGACGCCCAAGGCCTCGATAGCGCGGGCCGGGTCGTTCTCGGCCTTCACCTTGCGGGCGGAGTTGACCAGCAGGTTCTCGCCCACGCCGTTGACCAGTTCCTGGGCCATGCGCGGGCGGATCTGGTCGGCGATCGGGGCGGCGAGGGCGGCGGTGGGGGCGCGGACGGCGTCCACGCGACCGACGACATAGGCCGTCTCGGAGGCCGGGCCGGTGAAGACCTGACCGCGGCCCTGGCCGAACAGGCCGCCCAGGACGCCGCCGCCGATGGCGGTCTGCGCCTCGGCGTTCTGCTGCACGCCGGTCCGGGTTTCCAGGGTGGCGCCGGCCGAACGTGCGACGGCCGCGATGTCTTCGCCGCCGCGCACGCGGGCGGCCAGTTCCTCGGCCTTGTTGGTCAGGCGACGGGCGTTCTCGCGCATCGTCCATTGCTGGGCCAAGGGCTCGCGGATGTCGGCGAGGGCCGGCAGGGCGGCGGGCGTGATGTCGTCCAGACGCAGTACGAAATACTGGCCCTGGCCGGCGTCGATGACGTCGGATTCGCCGCCCTTGGTCAGGGCGTAGGCGTTCTGCAGGATCTGCGGCGGGGCGTTCATCGGCTGGCCGTCGGGCAGGCGGCCGTCCTGGGTGAAGGGCGGCAGTTGCACGATGCGGGCGCCGATCTCGCGCACGGCCTCGGCCAGGGGCTTGCCGTCGCTGCGGGCCTTCTCATAGGCCTCGACGCGGCTGAAGACGCGCGCCTTGGCGTCCTCTTCCTGCAGCTCGGTGACGATGGCCGAACGGACGCCTTCCAGGGTGGCGGGGGCGCCGGGGGTGACGGCGACCAGCTTGGCGACGGTGAAGCCGACGCGGCCCTGGATCGGGGCCGAGACCTGGCCGGAGGTCATGCCGAAGACGGCGGTTCCGACGGCGGGGTCGGGCACGGCGCTCTGCGGCTGGGCGGCGTACTCGGCCGGCTGGATGCGGTTGGCTTCGGCCACGGCGGTCGGCGACTGACCGGCGCGCAGGGCCGCGGCGATGCGGTCGGCGGCGGCGCGGTCGCCCACGGTCAGGGTGGTGAAGGTGCGGCGTTCCGGCGTGGACAGGCCGTCCTTGCGGAAGTTGAAGCGTTCGACGATCCGCTCTTCGGTGATCGGGGTCGGGGCCGAACCGGCGGCGTCGTTGAACAGGACGACCGAGGCGATGCGGAACTCCGGACGACGCAGCTGGGCGGCGTTCTCGTTGATGAAGGCGTTCAGCTGGGCGTCCGTCGGGGCGCTGGTGCGGCCGGCCATGTCCTGGGTCACGGTGAACCAGCGACCGTCGCGCAGTTCCAGCGCGCGACCGGCGACCAGGGCGCCGAAAATGCGCGGCGAGCGCATGCCGGCCTGAACGGCGCTGCCGAAATGTTCGGTGATGGCGGCGTCGCGGAACTCTTCCTCCAGCTGGGCCGGGGTGAAGTTCTGCTGAGCCAGGACCTGTTCGTACTGGGCCTGGTCGAAGGCGCCGGAGACCTGGTTGAAGAAGGCGGGGATCTCGCGAATGCGCTTGATGATCAGCGACTGATCTGGGCGGATGCCGGCGCGGTTCGCCCACTCCAGGAAGCCGAGACGCTGGGTCTGGGCCTCCAGATAACGGACGTGCAGGTTGGCGTTGACCAGATCCTGAATGGTCAGGGGGCGGCCTTCCTGCTCCTGGGCGTTGGAGCGGACCCGCTCGAAATCGGCGCGGAACTGGTTGGCGTCGACCGAACGCTCGCCGGCCGAGATCACGTGCTGCGGGCCCAGGCTCTTGAACACGTCGGTCTGGGTCCCCCCGACGACGGCGAAGCTGATGATCAGCAGCACGAACAGGGCGATGGCCCATTTGGACTTGGCGAAGTCGCGGAACACGGAAATCATCGAAGAGCCTGACGGTCGGACGGCGAAGAGCGCCACCGCGCCGTATAGGGGAGGGCGACCGGACCCCGCAAGCGTTCCACGACGAGAGGCTTGGCAGCACGCGAGCCGGCGCCTAGGAAGGGCGCATGAAACAATCCGTGAAGATGATCGTCGGCAACTGGAAAATGAACGGCGTGGCCGCCGATCTGACCGGGGCCGTCGCCGAGATGCTGGCCGCCCTGAAGGCCGAACCGACCGCCGCCCGCGTGGGCCTGTGTCCGCCCGCGACCCTGATCGAACGCATGGTCCGCACCGTCGACGGCGGCCCGATCATGGTCGGGGGGCAGGACTGCCGCGTCGAGACCAAGGGCGCCTTCACCGGCGGCGTCGCGGCCGAGATGCTGGTGGACGCCGGGGCGACGGCCGTGATTCTGGGCCACTCCGAGCGCCGTCAGGAGTTCGGCGAGACCGACGCCCTGGTGTCCGAGAAGGTCGGCGCCGCGCTCCGCGCCGGTCTGACGCCCATCATCTGCGTCGGCGAGACCCTGGCTCAGCGCGAGGCCGGAGAGGCGGCCTCGGTCGTGCGCGAACAGATTCTCGGCTCCTTGAACGACGGCCTGACCGGCGCGGACTGGGCCCTGGCCTATGAGCCGGTCTGGGCGATCGGCACCGGCCTGACGCCGACGCTGGACCAGATCGCCGAAATCCACGCCGCCGCGCGCGACGCCATGATCGAGCGGCTGGGCGACGGCGGCTGGGCCGCGCCGATTCTGTACGGCGGCTCGGTCAATCCGGGCAACGCCCGCGACATTCTGGCCGTGGACGAGGTCGGCGGCGCCCTGGTCGGCGGCGCCTCGCTGAAGGCGGCGGACTTCCTGGCCATCGTTCGCGCGGCCTGATTGTCGCAGGGACCGGGGATCAGCCTAATCCCTCGTCCCTATTCCCTAATCCCTCCCTCGATGTTAGAGGCCGCCGCTTGATCCGCGCGCCCCTGCGCCCAATGTAGATCGCCATGCTTCAGACCATTCTTCTCGTCGCCATGATCATCATCTCGATCGCCCTGTCGGGGGTGATCCTGCTGCAGCGCTCCGAAGGCGGCGCCCTGGGCATGGGCGGCGGGCCTTCGGGCTTCATGACCGCGCGCGGCGCGGGCAATCTTCTGACCACCACCACCTGGTGGCTGGGCGCCGCCTTCGTGGTCTGCGCGATCAGCCTGACCATCGTGGGCAACATGGACCGCGCCAGCCGTTCGGTCGTGGACGCCGACGCCGTGGGCTCCATCGCCCTCGACACCGCGCCTGCCGCCGGTTCGCAGACCGCGCCCGCCACGGCGACCCCGGCCGCTCCGACCGCGCCGTCGCTCGACGACCTGGAAGCCAGCCTGCCGACGGCCGGCGCCACCCCGGCCCCCGCGCCGGAGCAATAAGGTGACGGCGGGATCTCTCCGCCGCTCCTCCCGCCCTGAATGCCTCCGCTCCGGACCCGGTCCGGGGCGGAGTTTTGTTTTTCAACAGTTGGATCGCATCGCGGTCCGCAGTGACCGCGCGAATCAGCGGTAAGGTGACCCCCCGTGGCTAGATATGTTTTCATCACGGGCGGCGTGGTTTCCTCGCTGGGCAAGGGGCTGGCGTCGGCGGCTCTGGGCGCACTGCTTCAGGCGCGCGGCTACAAGGTCCGCCTGCGCAAGCTCGACCCCTATCTGAACGTCGATCCGGGCACGATGAGCCCGTATCAGCACGGCGAGGTCTTCGTGACCGACGACGGCGCCGAGACCGACCTCGATCTGGGCCACTACGAGCGGTTCACCGGGGTGTCGGCGGCAAAGTCGGACAACATCACGACCGGCCGGATTTACTCGACCATCCTGGAGAAGGAGCGTCGCGGGGATTATCTCGGCGCCACCGTTCAGGTGATCCCGCACGTCACCGACCAGATCAAACAGTTCTGTCTGACCAAGGCCCTGACCGACGACGGCGAGGACGTGGACTTCGTCCTGGTCGAGATCGGCGGCACGGTGGGCGATATCGAGGGCCTGCCCTTCTTCGAGGCCATCCGCCAGCTGGGTCAGGATCTGCCGCGCGGCCAGAGCTGCTTCGTCCATCTGACTCTGCTGCCCTTCATCAAGACCGCGGGCGAGATGAAGACCAAGCCGACCCAGCACTCGGTCAAGGAGCTGCGCTCCATCGGCATCCAGCCGGACATCCTGCTGTGCCGCTGCGAACAGCCGATCCCGGCCGACGAGAAGCGCAAGATCGGCCTGTTCTGCAACGTGCGGGAATCGGGCGTGATCCAGGCGATGGACTCGGCCGACATCTACGCCGTGCCGCTGGACTATCACCGCGAGGGTCTGGACACCGAGGTCCTGGCGCACTTCGGCATCACCGATGCGCCCGAGCCCGACCTGACCGGCTGGAACGAGATCGTCCGCCGCCGCCTGCAGCCCGACGGCGAGGTCACGGTGGCCGTGGTCGGCAAGTACACGGTGCTGAAGGACGCCTACAAATCCCTGATCGAGGCCCTGCATCACGGCGGCGTGGCCAATCAGGTCAAGGTCAACATCGACTGGGTCGAGGCCGATACGTTCGAGGGCGACCGCGACGCCTGCGAGGAGCGTCTGCAGGGCGCGCACGCGGTGCTGGTTCCCGGCGGCTTCGGCGAGCGCGGGGCCGAGGGCAAGATCGAGGCGGCCCGCTTCGCCCGCGAGCGCAACATTCCCTATTTCGGCATCTGTTTCGGCATGCAGATGGCGGTAATCGAGGCGGCCCGGAACCAGGCCGGCTTCCCCAAGGCCTCCTCCACCGAGTTCGGCCCGACCGAGGAGCCGGTCGTGGGCTTGATGACCGAGTGGACGCAAGGCAACCAGCGGGTCCTGCGCCAGCAGGGCGGCGACCTGGGCGGCACCATGCGTCTGGGCGCCTATGACTCGACGCTGAAGCCGGGATCGAAGATCGCCGAAATCTACGGCACGACCGACATCAGTGAGCGGCACCGCCACCGCTATGAGGTCAACATCAACTATCGCGAGGCGATCGAGGACAAGGGTCTGGTCTTCGCCGGCCTGTCGCCCGACGGCGTCCTGCCCGAGACGGTCGAACGCACGGACCACCCGTGGTTCATCGGCGTCCAGTACCACCCGGAACTGAAGAGCCGCCCGTTCAAGCCCCACCCCCTGTTCGCCAGCTTCATCGAGGCGGCCGTGGTGCAGAGCCGGCTGGTCTGATCCTCAGGGAAAGAGGTCTTCCAGACGGCCGGGCAGGGCGCTGGCCTTGTCGGTGAAGACGGCCTTGCGCTTCTCCATGAAGGCGGCGACGCCCTCCTTGCCGTCCGAGCGGCTGAGATCGAACATGGCCAGGGTCTCGATCAGGTGCGCCTCGACCGGATCGGGCAGGGCGGCGTTTCGGCGCAGCATCTGACGCGTCACGGCGGTGGCGGCGGGCGAGCCCTTGATCAGGCGACGCGCGAAGGCCTCGGCGTCCGTCAGCAGTTGATCGGGTTCGTGGATCGAGCGGATCAGGCCTGCGGCCTTCCCCGTCTCGGCGTCGAAGATATCTCCGGTGAGGCCCCATTCCAGCGCCTGCTGCATCCCGACCAGACGCGGCAGGAACCAGGTCGAACAGGCCTCGGGCGCCACGCCCAGCCGCGCGAAGACGAAGCCCATCCGCGCTTCGGTCGAGGCCATGCGGAAATCCATGGCCAGGGTCATGGTCGCGCCGACGCCGACCGCCGCGCCGTTGATCGCGGCGATCACGGGCTTCCTGCACTCATGGATGGCCAGGGCCACCCGGCCGCCCTTGTCGCGGATGAAGTCGCGCACATGCGGCTCGTCGAACCGTTCGCGCAGCATGTCCAGATCGGGCTCGGCCGTCTCGTCGAGCGCGAAGACATTGCCCTCGCGCGTCAGGTCGGCGCCGGCGCAGAAGGCCTTGCCGTTCCCGGTGACGATGATCGCCCCGACCGCGTCGTTCCGGCTGGCGTCGCGGAACGCCGCCTCCAGCTCGTCGCCCATGGCCACATCAAAGGAATTCAGATGATCGGGCCGGTTCAGCCGGATCCACAGGATGCGGTCGTCGAGGTCGAGCTGGAGCGTGGACATGGCGGTCTCCCGATTATCGGCGATAGGCGGCCAGGGCCGCGTCGAGCACGGCCTGGGCCTCGCCCGCGTCGCCATAGCCGTTCAGCACGACGGGGTTCGGCCCCGGCGTCAGGGTTTTATAGACCTCGAAGAAGGCCGCGATCCGTCGGCGCTCGATTTCCGGCAGGTCGGTGATGGTCCGGATGCCGTCATAGGTCGGATCGACGTCGGAGGCTGGCACGGCGATCAGCTTGTCGTCCGCCTCGCCCGCGTCGGTCATCCGCAGAATGCCGACCACCCGCACCCGGATCAGGGCGCCCGGCGTCACCGGCTCGCGCGTCAGGACCAGGGCGTCCAGCGGATCGCCGTCCCCGCCCAGGGACGAGGCGACGCCGCCGTAGTTGGCCGGATAGGCGACCGGCATCTGCTGAAAGCGATCGACGATGACCAGGCCGGTGTCGCGCTCGATCTCGTACTTGGCCATCGAGCCGGTCGGGATCTCGACGACCATATAGACCTCGTGCCCGCCTTCCGGCTGAGGATAGTCGAAGGGGCTGATGGTCTGGGCGACGGCCGGTGAGGCGAGGGCGATCGCGGCGAGGGCCGAGGCGATGACTTGGATCATGGTCGGGTCCGCGATGCGAAAAGCATGGCGGACAGGGTGGGATTCGAACCCACGGTAGGCTTCCACCTACGGCGGTTTTCAAGACCGCTGCCTTAAACCACTCGGCCACCTGTCCGGCTGGAGAGGGGGCATAGCAGTGCATCCCTCGTTAACCAAAACGGAAATCGGGTCGGCGATGATTTCGCCATGTCGATTTCGCCTGTTCTCCTTCGCCGCGCCTCTCGTGTCGCCGTGGTTTCCGCCGTGACGGCCCTTCTGGCGGCCTGCGCCAGCGCGGGCGCGACAGGCGGGGGCATCGTGCGGATGCCCGGCGGCGGGACGCGCGTGGCCGAGGCCGCGCCGGTCGTGACCGATCCTGCGCCGATCGTGTCCGGCACCATGCGCCGCTATCAGATCCGGGGACGCTGGTATCAACCGGAAGACCAGCCGAACTACGATCAGGTCGGTCTGGCCTCCTGGTACGGCGACCAGTTCAACGGCCGCCCGACCGCGACCGGAGAGCGGTTCGACATGCACGCCCTGACCGCCGCCCATAAGACCCTGCCCCTGCCGGGTCTGGTGGAGGTCACCAACCTGGCCAACGGCCGCCGGGTGGTCCTGCGCGTCAACGATCGCGGGCCTTTCGTGGACGACCGGATCATCGACCTGTCGCGCGGCGCGGCCGAGGCGCTGGACATGCTGAACCGGGGCGTGGGCGAGGTGCGGGTCCGCTATCTCGGTCGGGCGCCGCGTCTGGGCGGCGGGACGGTGCTGCAGACCGCCGAGGCTGCGCCGCCTCCAGCCGTCGTCGCGCCGCCGGTCGTGGAGGATCAACGCTACTGGATCGAGGTCGTCGCCTATCGCGACCAGCCCCAGGCCCAGGCCGCCGCCGGCCGAATCGGTCGCTCTGCCCGCGTCCAGGCGGCGACCGACAACTCCATGTTTCGCGTCCTGATGGGGCCCTGGCACGACGTCAACGCCGCCGAACGGGCGCGTCAGTCGGTCATGGCCGAAGGATTTGGCGGCGCCCTGTTGATATCGGCGCGATAAGCCGTCTGCGCCCTTGGCCCCGGCCGTCCGGGTCGCCATTGTGCGCCGGTGACCCGAGGACAATTCATCACCTTCGAGGGCGGGGAGGGGACCGGCAAGTCCACCCAGGCCGCCCGTCTCGTCGCCGCCCTGAAGGCGCGCGGCATCGACGTCGTGCATACGCGTGAACCCGGCGGCTCGCCCGGCGCCGAGGATATCCGGAACATCGCCCTGAACGGCGACGCCGGCCGCTGGTCGCCCCTGACCGAGACCATGCTGATGTTCGCCGCTCGCAGCGACCATCTGGAGAAGACCATCCGTCCGGCTTTGGCCGCGGGTCGCTGGATCGTCTGCGATCGCTTCGCCGATTCCAGCCGCGCCTATCAGGGCGCCGGCGGCGGCACGCCAGCCGACTTCATCGAGGCCCTGGACGCCGCCATCGTCGGACACGACCAGCCGGACCTGACCCTGATCTTCGACCTTCCCGTCGAGGTGGGTCTGGAGCGGGCGTTGGCGCGCGGCGCAGGCGAGACCCGGTTCGAATCCAAGGGGCTGGAGTTCCATCGGCGTCTCAGAGACGGCTTCCTGTCGGTCTCGGCCCAGCATCCCGAACGCTGCCGCCTGATCGACGCGACCGGAGAGCCCGACGTGGTGACCGAGCGGGTCTGGCGGGCCGTGGAGCCCATCCTGCCGTGAGCGAGCACCCGCGCGACCGGTTCGAGCTGATCCCGTCGCCGGCGGCGGAGACGGCCTTCGTCGATTCGCTGGACCGCGGCCGGCTGCACCACGCCTGGCTGGTTTGCGGGCCCGAGGGTCTGGGCAAGGCGACCTTCGCTTATCGCGCCGCCCGCCGCCTTCTGGGGGCCCAGCCGGATCCGTCACGCGGGCCTCTGGGCGCGCGGCCGTCCGATCCGGTCAGCCAACTGATCTCGGCCCAGTCCCACCCCGATCTTCTGGTGCTGGAGCGGCTGGTCGAGGGCGGCAAGACCAAGAAATCCATCTCCGTCGATCAGGCGCGCGACCTGCCGGAGTTCTTCGCCAAGAGCCCCTCGCGCGCCGCCTATCGCGTCGCCATCATCGACGCCGCTGACGACCTGAACATCAATGCCGCCAATGCCTTGCTGAAGGTTCTGGAGGAACCGCCTGAGCGCGGCGTCCTGTTCCTGATCACCCATGCGCCGGGGCGGCTGCTGGCGACCATACGCTCGCGCTGCCGCCGTCTGACCTTCCAGCCCTGGGCCCAGGACGCCGTGGCGACCCTGCTGGAGCGCCAGACCGAGTTGGAGGGCGACGAGGCCGAACGGATCGCCGGCATGGCGCGCGGATCGCCAGGCGCGGCCCTGTCTCTGGCCACCACGGCCAATCTGGAGCTGGACCGGCTGGCGCGCCGCTGGGTCGACGAAGGCCCCGTGGACCGGGCCGAGGCCCTGTCGGTCGCCGACGGCTTCCGGGGCGCGGAGGGTCAGGCGAGGTTCGAGGCCCTGCTGGACCGGCTTGCCGCCGCGGTGAAACAGCGCTCGCTGGAACAGGCGGGGCAGGGGGCCGCTTGGGCCGATCTGTGGACCCGTCTGACCGAGGCCCCGGACCGGGCGGCGGCGATCAATCTGGACAAGGGGGATCTGCTGGCCGGGGCGCTGGCGGATCTGGCGCGCGTGAAACGGATGGCCGGCGGATGATCATCGACAGCCACGTCAATCTGCACGCCGTCCAGTTCGACGAGGACCGCGACGCCGTCATCGCCCGGGCCCGCGAAGCCGGGGTCCGGATGATGGTCGAGATCTCGGACAAGCTGTCGACCTTCGAGGCGACCCACGGCCTGGCCATGGCGCACCCGGACATCTGGTGCACCGTCGGCGCCCATCCGCACGAGGCCAGGGACCACACGGCCATGACGGTCGAGGATCTGGTCGCCCTGGCCCAGCGACCGCGCGTCGTCGGCATCGGCGAATGCGGCCTGGACTTCCACTATGACTTCAGCCCGCGCGACCAGCAGGCCGAGGTCTTCAGAACCCACATCAAGGCGGCTCAGGCGACGGGTCTGCCGCTGGTCGTCCATACGCGCGAGGCGGACGCCGAGATGGCCGCAATCCTGCGCGAAATGCGGGCCGAGGGACCGTTCCGTTTTCTCATGCATTGCTACACCAGTGGTGCGGAACTGGCGGAAGAGGCTGCGGAAATGGGCGCCTGGTTCTCGGTCTCGGGCATAGCGACCTTCAAGGCGGCCGAGGACGTGCGCGCCGTGATCCGCACCATGCCCGCCGAGCGGATCATCGTCGAAACCGACTGCCCCTATCTGGCGCCCGTGCCGCATCGCGGCCGTCGCAACGAGCCGGCCTATATCGGCCATGTGCTGCAGGCCCTGGCCGATATCCGGGGCTGGGACCGGGAGGAGGCGGAGGCGAAGACGACGGACGCCTTCTTCAGCCTGTTCGACAGGATCCCGCGCCCATGAGCGGGGAGGTCGAGATCACCATCCTCGGCAGCGGTTCGTCCGGCGGCGTGCCGCGCGGCGACGGCGACTGGGGCGCCTGTGATCCGGCCGAGCCGAAGAACCGCCGCAGCCGCTGTTCGGCGCTGGTACGGCGACGCGGCCCGGACGGCGACACGACCGTCCTGATCGACACTTCGCCAGACCTTCGCGAGCAGATGTTGAGAGCCGACGTTAAGTCGGTGGACGCCGTTCTCTACACCCACGACCATGCCGATCAGACCCACGGCATCGACGATCTGCGGGTCTTTGCCATTCGCGGCCGTCGGCGGATTCCGGCCTGGATGGACGTGGCGACGCGCGAGGCGCTGGTGTCGCGTTTTCCGTACATCTTCGAGAGCCAGCTGGGCTATCCGGCCATTCTGGAGCTGAAGGAGATTCCGGCGCACGGCGTCGACTGGTCCGTAGATGGCCCGGGCGGTCCGGTTCCGGTCGTGACCTTCGACCAGGGTCACGGACCGATCCGGTCGGTCGGCTATCGCATCGGCTCCGTCGCGTATTCCAGCGACATCGACGCCCTGGACGATGCGGCATTCGAGGCGCTGGCCGGCTGCAAGCTCTGGATCGTCGATGCGCTGCGCTGGACGACGCATCCGACGCACAGCCATGTGGATCGGACGCTGGACTGGATCGCGCGCAGCGGCGTGGAGCGCGCCGTGCTGACGAACCTGCACATCGATCTGGATTACAACGCTTTGGCGGCGCTTCTTCCGGCCAATGTCGAAGTCGGCTTCGACGGCTGGAGCGCCAAGGCGGCTCTGTGACACCGAAATCGGCACGTCCGATTTCGCATAATATATCTTAGGCGATGACGAGATGTAGCCGCCATTTAGTAATGTCACCGGCGTGCCAGTTAGAGATGGCACCCTCCCTCATTTTGCGTGGGAGGTCCTCCAAAGTGGCGCTGCACTTCATGAGCGACAAGGAGCTTAGCCGAGTCGAGATCCTGCGCGATCTGACGGCCGGACGGCTGACGGTCTCGGCGGCCAGCGAGTTGATGGGCCTGGAGCGCCGCCAGGTCCTGCGGTTGTCGAAGGCCTACCAGGAGCAAGGCGCGACGGCCCTCATCTCCAAGAAGCGCGGTCGGGCCAGCAACCGTCAGACGCCCACGGCGATCAAGGATCAGGCGCTGGAGCTGATCAAGGCCCGTTACGCCGACTTTGGCCCAACGCTGGCCGCCGAGAAGCTGCGCGAGGTCCACGGCATCGTCGTCGGCCGTGAGACGCTTCGGCTGTGGATGCTCGACGCCGGTCTCTGGGCGGACCGCGTGAAGCGCCGCGGCCGGGTCTACCAGCCGCGCTATCGGCGCGAGTGCGTCGGCGAGCTGGTCCAGGTCGACGGCTCGGAGCACTGGTGGTTCGAGGATCGCGGGCCGCAATGCACCCTGCTCGTCTTCATCGACGACGCCACCAGCCGACTGATGCACCTGCAGTTCGTCCAGTCGGAGTCGACGTTCGCCTACTTCAACGCCACGCAGCGGTATCTGGAGCAGCACGGCAAGCCGGTGGCCTTCTACACCGACAAGCATGCCGTCTTCCGGGTCAACAAGCCTAGCGGCCTGCACGGCGACGGCATGACCCAATTCGGCCGCGCCCTGAAGGCGCTCAGTATCGAGATCATCTGCGCCAACTCCAGCCAGGCCAAGGGCCGCGTGGAACGCGCCAACAAGACCTTGCAGGACCGGCTGGTGAAGGAACTGCGCCTCGCCGGCGTCAGCACCATGGAAGATGGAAACGCCTTCCTTCCGGCCTTCATGGCCGACTACAACGCCCGCTTCGCCAAGGCGCCGTTCAACGACAAGGACCTGCATCGACCCATGCAGGCCCGGGATCGGCTGGATGAAGCCTTCACCTGGCGTGCCGAGCGGACGCTGTCGCAGTCCCTCACCCTCCAGTACGACAACATCCTCTTCATGATCGAGCCGTCCGAGTTCGCCCAGGCCGCGATCGGCCGGCGGGTCGAGGTCGTGGACTTCCCCGACGGGCGCCTGGAGGTCCGCTACAAGGGCCACAGCATGCCCTACCGCACCTTCGACAAGCTGCGGCGCGTCACCGAGACCGCCGTGCTCGAGAACAAGCGCTTAGGCGGTCTCCTCACCCTGATCCGCGAGAGCCAACAGACCCAACCGCCAGGCATGCGCACCAGCAAGGGCCCGAAGCGGCGCGATCAGACCAAGCACATGTTCAGCGTGGGATAAGGCCGCGATTTACGAATCTACCCAACTGCTCACCCCTGGTGAGTAAATTCGACTGAAGCTAAATCGAGTTCCCTGCCCCGCTCACGGTCTAGTCGAGGCTTTGCCAAGGTCCTTCAAGCCAAGCCAGTTCAGGTGTTGGCGTCGGCAGCGCTCCAGTCACGAACAAGCCTGTGACCATTAAGTCATTGATAGCGCTTGTCCTCAGAGGCCCCTTTCCGAATGGAAAGCTCCACGGGCGGGTCCAGGTCGCGACTAGACCGGCGCTAAGGACCGATCCCAGGTTCGACACGGCTTGCCGGGCTTGGGCCAAGGTGTCGTCGCCAGCAGCATGCGCAACCGCCACGACGAGCATCCCAGATAATTCCGGCCCGCTCCGAGCAGCGCATGCGAGGTAAATGTCAGGAGCCTGTTGCTCCCGCTGGCAAACAGTCCACGAGGGAGCCCATGCCTCGGTAGTCAGGAACTCCGCTTCCTGTCCCGATGTGAGCTGCCCCGGCTTTGCGTGGGTCCACTTGGCCGTCCCAGCTGCATTCCAGCCGATACGTCCAAACGAAATCGCCCGATGATTGGGTGAGCCAGGGCCTTTTGCTAACTGTGTGGACCTAACCGCTGCAGACCCTCTTGGACGCTGCATCATCGGATCAAAGACTTCGGAGATCTTCGCCCAGTTCGACGCCAGCCAAGGCGCGCTTTCCGCATTGCGCGTGAGGATTACGAACACATCGTACTGACCAGCCCACCCGCCAGCGGATGGCGTCCCGTCATTGCCCGGCTGCGCTGGTTGCGCCGCCTGCGCGGGAGAAGGTGCTTCACGATTGCCCATGAGCTTGGAAAACCAAGACATCTAATAATTGCTTCCTGCCAAGGCTGATAGGCGCTCAAACAATACGGGGCACACCCGGCGCGCGATCACGTGGACCTTCACCGATGATCATGAGGTCGAGCAGAACTTCAAACTTGTCCGCGAGGGCGATATTTTCACGAGCACCGGTAACGTAAGGCGCTTGATTTCGGATGGCCTTTGCAGCGTTTCGGAGCGCGTCGAGGATTTGCTTGGATATGACGTGCTCCGACTTGAGCGCCTCCGCCTTTTGGCCAAGGTGATCATACAATGCGGCGAAGGACGGCAGGTCAAAGCTCTCAGAAGCGAGCAGCCGCATCGTCGAGGCTCTTGTCAGTTCTTCCAGAGCTAGATCGTAGTCATTTGCGGCCATGACCTAACTCTAGCCGCTGGCCGCCCAAGGGCCAATACGACTCCGGTGGCAGCATGACGGACCTCAGTGCTTCGCGCGCCTAACGGCGCACTCGGAAAACAAAGGGCGAAGCTGAACGGCCGGTGCGGAGGGCAGCGGTCGGGCTCTGCGCGGTTGGAGGGCTCCGCGCCCGCCCGCTCCCCTCACCTATCCCCTGGTGACATTTCTATCTGGCGCCCGGCGCGACATCTCTAACCGGCGTAGACACGAGAAATGCCCTCATGGCCGGTCTCAAGGACAAACGCGGCTTCATCGACAAGGACCGTCTCGACCTCTCCGAGCGTCAGGCCGTCGAATATTGGATGAAGCGCTGGGGCGTCACGCGCGACCAGATCACGACCGCCCACCGCAAGGTCGGCCGGATGACCAAGGACATCGCGGCCGAGCTCGGCAAGAAGCGCTGAGGCGCCTCTTGCGCCTTACAGGTGGATCACCCGCCCATAGGCGTCCAGCGCGGCCTCGTGCATGGCCTCCGACATGGTCGGGTGCGGATAGACGATGCCGTGGATGTCTTCCTCGGTCGCTTCCATGGCGATGGCGGTGACATAGCCCTGGATCATCTCGGTGACCTCGTGGCCGATCATGTGGGCGCCGATCAGGGCGCCGGTCTTGGCGTCGAAGATGACCTTCACGAAGCCCTCGATCTCGCCGGCGGCCACGGCCTTGCCGTTCACGCGGAACGGGAAGCGGCCGATCTTGACCTCGCGCTTGGCTTCGCGAGCGCCCTGCTCGGTCACGCCGACCGATGCGACCTGCGGCTGGGCGTAGGTGCAGCCGGCGATCGGAGAGTTGACGTTCGGGGTCTTGTAGCCGGCGATGTATTCGGCGGCGTGGATGCCCTCGTGCGAGGCCTTGTGCGCCAGCCAGGGCGCGCCGGCGCAGTCGCCGATGGCGTAGAGCCCCTTCACGTTCGTGGCGCAGTGGCCGTCGATGGTGATGTGGCCGCGATCCATGTTGACGCCCAGGGCCTCCAGGCCGATGCCGTCGGTGTTGGCGGTGATGCCGACCGCCGAGATGCAGATTTCGGCTTCCAGGGTCTCGGCCTTGCCGCCGGCCTCGATGGCGACCTGGACCCCCTTCCCGGCCTTGGCGACCTTGGTCACCTTGCAGCCGGTGCGGAACTTGATGCCGCGCTTCTCCATGGCCTTCTGGGCGGCCTTGGAGACCTCTTCGTCCTCGACCGGCATGATGCGGTCGACCGCTTCCACGACCGTCACTTCAGCGCCCAAGGCCCTGTAGAAGCTGCCGAATTCGATGCCGATGGCGCCCGATCCGATGACCACGATGGAGGCCGGCATCGTCTTCGGCGCCAGGGCCTCGCGATAGGCCCAGATCTTGTCGCCGTCGGCTTCCAGGCCGATCTGCGGGATGGCCTTGGCGCGGGCGCCGACGGCCAGCATGACCGCCTTGGCCTCGACCGTGCGCGAACCGCCGGCCTTCAGGTCGATGACCACCTTGGGCGCCGCCGCGCCCTTCTCCAGCTTGGCCGAGCCCTCGATGACCTCGATCTTGTTCTTCTTCATCAGGAAGGCGACGCCCTTGTTCATCGTCGCCGCGACGCCGCGCGAGCGCTGGATGATGGCGTCGAAGTCGAAGGTCGCGCCCGACGCCGCCAGACCATAGTCCTTCAGATGGCTCAGGCTTTCGAACTTCTCACCGGACTTCAGCAGGGCCTTGGTCGGGATACAGCCCCAGTTCAGGCAGATGCCGCCCAGGTTCTCGCGCTCGACGATGGCGACCTTCTGACCCAGCTGACTGGCGCGGATCGCGGCCACATAGCCGCCCGGGCCCGAACCAATGACGATGAGATCGAATTCGGCCAAGACGAAGCCTCCAGTGAATTGTCACGGGGTTGTAGCGACCCCTGCCCCGCCCTGAAAGCTTGACCTTCCGGAACGTAACCAGCCGTGACCGGCCTCAGGCCAGCAGCTTCTCGATTTCGGGCGCGATAGCGGCCGGTTCGACGTCGGGGGCGAAGCGGGCGACCACCCTCCCCTCCCGGTCGGTCAGGAATTTGGTGAAGTTCCACTTCACGTCGCGACTGCCCAGAAAGCCGCGCTTGTGCTGGGTCAGCCAGTTGTAGATCGGGTGGCGGTTGGGCCCGTTGACCTCGATCTTGTCGAACATCGGAAAGCCGACGTCATAGGTCGAGGAACAGAAGGCCGCGATCTCCGCCGCCTTGCCGGGCTCCTGACCGCCGAACTGGTTGCAGGGAAAGCCCAGAACCTCGAACGGCTGATCGGCATACTGGCGATGCAGAGCCTCCAGCCCCGCGTACTGGCCGGTGAAGCCGCATTTGGAGGCGGTGTTGACGATCAACAGGGCCTGTCCGCGAAACCGGTCGAGCGAGACCTCGGTTCCGTCGATGGCCGTGGCGGTGAAGTCGTAGACGGTGTGCATGGCCTGAAGATGAGTGCGTCGGGCCGCTGGATCAATGCACGGCGCATTCGCCCAGAGCCGCGAACGATCCCGCCAGGGTGAAGGTCTCGCGGATGCCGTCGCCCGGAATGGCGACCGTCAGGCTGCGGCCCTGCCCCAGACCCCGCATCAGGGCGCGAAGGGCGGTCTTCTGGGCGGCCGTGGAGGCATCGGCGGTGAACAGCACCTGGTTCTGGTCCAGCACGCGCCGGTTCAGCGGCCAGTTGGTGGAGCGGCCGTCGATGGTCAGGATCACCCCGACGTTGGCGGCGTCGGCTCCGCCCGTCATGCCGCGCGGCTCCAGCGTGACGCTGGGCGCGCGGTTCAGGGCCGTATCCGGACAGGCGATGTAGAAGGTCGTGCCCCGGCCGTTGGTCACCGTGGCCTCGGTCACGCCCTGTCCGTATCCGCTGGTCCAGCGGCCGTCGGCGGCCAGCACGGTCGCGGGCGCGATCAGGCAGATCAGGGCGACGGCGGTCAGCGATCTCATGGCGAACTCCTTTGGCGGCCACGAGATAAAGCCCCGCTGGCCGCCAAAGGTTTCGTCGGGCCGGATCAGGCCAGCATCGTCACCGGATCTTCGATCAGCGGCTTGAAGGCCTGCAGGAAGCGGGCGCCGGTCGCGCCGTCCACCACGCGGTGATCGCAGGTCAGGGTGACGGTCATCACCGTGGCCGGGACGACCTGGCCGTTCTTGACGACCGCGCGCTGTTCCCCCGCGCCCACGCTCATGATGCAGCCCTGGGGCTCGTTGATGATCGAGGTGAACTGCTTGATCCCGAACATGCCCAGGTTAGAGACCGAGAAGGTGCCGCCCTGGAATTCTTCGGGCTTCAGCTTGCGGTCGCGGGCGCGCTTGGCCAGGTCCTTGGCCTCCACCGCGATCTGCGACAGCGACTTCAGCTCCGCCTTGCGGATGATCGGGGTGATCAGGCCGCCGTCGATCGCCACCGCCATCGCCACATCGGCGTTGTGGTGCATGGCGATGCCTTCCGGCGAGTAGCTGGCGTTGGCTTCGGGCACCAGCTTCAGCGCCAGGGCCGAGGCCTTGATGACGAAGTCGTTGACCGAGACCTTGATGCCCTTGGGCTCCAGCAGTGCGTTGACCTTGGCGCGGACGGCCATCAGGGCGTCGATCTCGCAGTCGATGAACAGCGGGAAGTGCGGGACGTTCTGGACCGACTCCACCATGCGGCGGGCGACGGCCTTCTTCATTCCGTCCAGCGGGATCAGGTCGTAGCTGCCGTCCGGAATGCCCATCTGGGCCAGCGACTGGACCTTGCGGGCTTCGGCGGCCGGAGCGGAGGCAGAAGCCGTCGCGGCCTTGGCGCCGCCCTTGCCGGCGGCCTCGACGTCGGCGCGGACGATGCGGCCGTGCGGGCCGGTGCCCTTCAGGCTCGACAGGTCCAGACCGGCGTCCTTGGCCAGACGACGGGCCAGGGGCGAGGCGAAGACGCGTTCGCCGGACTTGGCGGCAGGCGCAGCGGCGGGAGCGGCTTTCGGAGCCTCGGCGGCCTTGGGCGCTTCCGCCTTCGGGGCTTCGGTCTTGGCGGGCTCAGCGGCCTTCTCGGCAGCCTTGGGCGCGGGAGCGGCCGCGCCGCCCTCGTCCGCCAGGCGGGCGATCGGGGTGTTGACCTTCACGCCCTCGGTCCCTTCGGCGACCAGGATGTCGGTGATGGTGCCTTCGTCGACGGCTTCCACCTCCATGGTGGCCTTGTCGGTCTCGATCTCGGCGATGACGTCGCCGGCCTTGACGACGTCGCCGGCCTTGACGTGCCATTTGGCCAGAACGCCCTCTTCCATAGTGGGCGACAGGGCGGGCATCAGGATGTCAGTCATCGGGCGTTGTCCCCCTTGAAGGCGGCGGGTTCGACGACGGTGGCGACATTGTCGGCCTTGATCACGTCGCTCAGTCCCGTGAGGATTTGGTTGTAGGCGGCCCGCTCGTCGTGGCCGTGACGCACGGCGTAGCCGTGGGCCATGTGCCGCGCGGCGACCGCCAGCATCTCGCCGAACTTGGCCGGGTCGTTGAAGGCGGGCTTCAGCGTCATCACGGGCTCGCCGCGCGACCACCAGAACCGCAGGACCTCCACCGCATCCGGGTCAGAGGCGACGCTCTCCGGAACGCTCAGCTGAAACTCGGTCGGTTCGTTGCTCATTTCGATGCCTTCGCGGCCGCGGCGGCCTCGCCGTTGGCGTGCCCCCTCGCCCAGCCTTCCTTCAGCAGGGCCTTGGCCTCTTCCTGGGTGAAGCCGCCGTTCTTTTCGTAGGCATAGGCGAAATGCCAGCACAGCTCGGCCAGCATCTCGCCCATGGTGCTCGGATCGTCGAAGGCCGGGCGACAGATGATCGCCGGACCCTGCGGGCCGATCCACACGCGGGTCAGCTCCACCGCCGAACCGTCGGTGACGGCCCCGACCTCGTCCGGTTCCGGCAGGGCGTAGGGATGGGTCACGCCATCACCGCCTTCACGGCCGCGACGATCTTGTCCGTGCCCGGCAGCGACAGGGCTTCCAGGTTGGCGGCATAGGGCAGCGGCACGTCTTCCTGGTGAACGCGCAGAGGCGGGGCGTCCAGATAGTCGAAGGCGTGTTCGATCACGCGGGCCACGACCTCGGCGCCGACGCCCATCGGACCCCAGCCTTCCTCGGCCGAGACCAGACGGCTGGTCTTCTTGACGCTCTCGACGATGGTGTCGGTGTCCAGCGGACGCAGGGTGCGGATGTCCACCACCTCGACCGAGATGCCCTCGGCTTCCAGCTGTTCGGCGGCCTGCAGGGCGAAGCCGACCATGCGGCTGTGGGCCGTGATGGTGACGTCCGTGCCCTCGCGGCGGACCTTGGCCTTGCCGATCGGCAAAACGTAGTCCTCGACCTCCGGCACGTCGAACTCCAGGCCGTACATCATCTCGTGCTCGAGGAAGACGACGGGGTTCGGGTCGCGGATGGCGGCCTTCAGCAGGCCCTTGGCGTCGGCCGCGTCATACGGCGCGATGACCTTCAGGCCGGGCACCTGGGCGTACCAGGCGGAGTAGTCCTGGCTGTGCTGGGCGGCGACGCGGCTGGCCGCGCCGTTCGGGCCGCGGAACACGATCGGCGCCTTGATCTGACCGCCCGACATGTAGAGCGTCTTGGCGGCCGAGTTGATGATGTGGTCGATCGCCTGCATGGCGAAGTTGAACGTCATGAACTCCACGATCGGCTTCAGGCCGCTCATGGCGGCGCCGACGCCCAGACCCGCGAAGCCATGCTCGGTGATCGGGGTGTCGACCACGCGGCGCTCGCCGAACTCCTGCAGCAGTTCGCGGCTGACCTTGTAGGCGCCCTGGTACTGGGCGACTTCCTCGCCGATCAGGAAGACGTTCTCGTCGCGGCGCATTTCCTCGGCCATGGCGTCGCGGAGCGCATCGCGGATGGTCGTCTTGACCAGTTTGGCGTCGGCCGGGATTTCCGGATCCTTCAGCTCGACCTTGGGCTTCACCGGCGCATCGGCGGGCGCGCCCTCGGCGGCCGGAGCGGCATCGGCCTTCGGGGCCTCCTTGGCGGGAGCCTCGGCCTTCGGCGCGGGGGCGGCGGCGCCGGCCTCACCGGCCATGCGGGCGATCGGGGTGTTGACCTTCACGCCCTCGGAGCCTTCGGCGACCAGGATCTCGGCGATCTCGCCCTCGTCCACGGCCTCGACCTCCATCGTGGCCTTGTCGGTCTCGATCTCGGCGATCACATCGCCTGCCTTGACCACATCGCCCGCCTTCACGAGCCATTTGGTCAGGTTGCCTTCTTCCATCGTGGGCGACAGCGCCGGCATCAGAATGTCGGTCACTGGGCGGTCTCCACATAGACGTCCGTATAGAGTTCGGACGGATCGGGCTCAGGGCTTTCCTGAGCGAACTGCACGGCTTCGGCCACGATGGCCTTGATCTCGTTGTCGATGGCTTTCAGCTCGTCCTCGGTGGCCTTGGCCTGTTCGAGCAGCATCTTGACGTGGTCGATGGGGTCGCGGGTCTTCTTGACCTCGTCGACTTCTTCCTTGGAGCGGTATTTCGCCGGGTCGGACATCGAGTGGCCGCGATAGCGATAGGTCTTCACTTCAAGGATGAAGGGGCCGCCGCCTTCACGGGCGCGCTTCACGGCGCGTTCCACAGCGTCCTTGACCGCCAGCACGTCCATGCCGTCGACCTGCTCGCCCGGAATGCCGAAGCTGGCGCCGCGGTTGTAGAGCTCGGTCGTGGACGACGAGCGTTCGATGCTCGTGCCCATGGCGTACTGGTTGTTCTCGATGATGTAGATGGCCGGCAGCTTCCACAGCTGGGCCATGTTGAAGCTCTCGTAGACCTGACCCTGGTTCGAGGCCCCGTCGCCGAAGTAGACGAAGGCGACCGAATCGTCGCCGCGGTACTTGCCGGCGAAGGCCAGGCCGGTGCCGAGCGCCACCTGGGCGCCCACGATGCCGTGGCCGCCGTAGAAGCCGGTCGGCACGTCGAACATGTGCATCGACCCGCCCTTGCCCTTGGACGAGCCGCCGATGCGACCCGTCAGCTCGGCCATGACCTCTTTCGGATCCATGCCGGCGGCCAGCATGTGGCCGTGGTCGCGGTAGCCGGTGATGATCTTGTCGTGGCCCGGCTTGACGCTCTCCTGAACGCCGACGGCCACGGCCTCCTGACCGATATACAGGTGGCAGAAGCCGCCGATCAGACCCATGCCGTACAGCTGGCCCGCCCGCTCCTCGAAGCGGCGGATCAGAACCATCTCACGATAGTAGCGAAGCAGGTCTTCCTTGGACGCGGTCGGCGTGTTCGGAATTTTGGCGGACCCTTTGGAATCCGTGGTTTTCTGGGCGGCTCTCGCCATCCGGCATCTCCCGGTGGAGCCCACGGCGAAACGCGCCGGACGGGCCTCTTGTCGTTACGGAAAGCGGCTGTAGCAGCCTTCGTTCCCCAAAGGCAAAGCACGCCACCTGGGCTGTAACAAGAGTTCAGGAGAGGTTTGCGCTCGCAGCGGTGGGCTGGATGGCGACGGTACGCACCACATAGTCGCGGGGATCGCTGAAACCGAGCACGGCGCGGGCCCGCTCTTCCAGAAGGTCGCGCGACAAACTGCCCGTGCGGAGATACCGCACCCGGACTTCCAGGTCGGCGCGTTGTTCGGTCAGGGCGGTCAGTTGGGCTTCACGCTGGGCCAGACGCGTATCGCGCTCGGCGCCGCTGAGCAGGCCGCGTTCCCCCGTCAGCGCCTGGATCCCCAGATAGCCGACGAGCAGGAACAGACAGGCGGTTACGGTATAGGGCTTCATCTGTTCGGGCATCGCGAACGCTCCTTCTGAGCGTGGGTCACAGTTCATCGTTTGTGACCGAAAATGCCTAACAAACCCTAGCTTTGCCGTGGAATCACGAAGGTTTACCTTCTCACCCGTGCACCCCAGCGAAGGCTGGGGTCCGGATGGAAGACGTCAGCGCTTCGAGCAGCAAGGACGATGCGCAATCCCAACGTCCAGAGTTCGTGATCTGGACCCCAGCCTTCGCTGGGGTGCACGGAGACTGGATAAAAGGGCGACGCTACGAACGCCGCCCTCCCCAGACGCCTACTTCAGCAGCATGCCGTCGCCGTAGTAGGAGGCCTGGTCGCCCAGCAGTTCCTCGATGCGCAGCAGCTGGTTGTATTTGGCCGTGCGGTCCGAACGGGCCAGCGAGCCCGTCTTGATCTGTCCACAGTTCGTCGCCACGGCCAGGTCGGCGATGGTCGAATCCTCCGTCTCGCCCGAGCGGTGGCTCATGACGGCGGTGTAGCCGGCGCGGTGGGCCATATCGACGGCGTCCAGCGTCTCCGACAGGGTGCCGATCTGGTTGACCTTGACCAGGATGGAGTTGGCCAGACCTTCGCCGATGCCGGCGGCCAGGCGAGCCGGGTTGGTGACGAACAGGTCGTCGCCCACGATCTGGACGCGTTCGCCCAGCGCGTCGGTCAGCAGCTTCCAGCCCTCGAAATCGTCCTCGGCGCAGCCGTCCTCGATCGAGACGATGGGGAAGCGCTCGCAGAGATCGGCCAGATAGGCGACCATCCCCTCCCCGCCCAGGATCTTGCCTTCGCCGGTCATGTTGTAGGCGCCGTTCTTGAAGAACTCGGTCGCGGCGACGTCCAGCGCCAGGTGGAAGTCCTCACCGGCCAGATAGCCGGCCGCCTGGCCCGCCTTGGTGATGAAGCTCAGGGCTTCCTCGGCCGAGGCCAGGTTGGGGGCGAAACCGCCCTCGTCGCCGACGTTGGTGTTGTGACCGGCGTCCTTCAGCTGCTTCTTCAGGGCGTGGAAAATTTCCGAGCCCATCCGCAGGCCTTCCGAGAAGCTCTCGGCGCCGGTCGGCAGGATCATGAACTCCTGGATGTCGATGGGGTTATCGGCGTGGGCGCCGCCGTTGATGATGTTCATCATCGGGGTCGGCAGGACGCGGGCCGAGATGCCGCCGACATAGCGGAACAACGGCAGGCCGGCCGAGATGGCGCTGGCCTTCGCGACCGCCAGCGACACGCCCAGGATGGCGTTGGCGCCCAGACGGCCCTTGTTCTCGGTGCCGTCCAGGGTGATCAGGGCCTCGTCGATGCGGCGCTGGTCCTCGGCGTCCATGCCCGACAGGGCGTCGAAGATCTCGCCGTTGACGGCGTCGACCGCATTCTGGACGCCCTTGCCGCCCCAACGCTCCTTGTCGCCGTCGCGCAGCTCGACCGCTTCGTGGGCTCCGGTGGAGGCGCCGGACGGCACGGCGGCCCGGCCGAACGAGCCATCATCCAGGATCACGTCCACTTCCACCGTCGGGTTGCCCCGGCTGTCGAGGATCTGGCGGGCGACGATGTCGGCGATGTCGGTCATGGGAGGCCTTCGGCGTTCAAAGGAAAATCAGGCGTCGGGGTTTAGCCCGACGCCTGCGAATCGCCAACTCGCCTCCTGTCAGGTCTTAGGCGCAGCCTTCGACCAGCTGGATGGCCGGGCCGCCGATGTGGACGATGGACGCCTTGCCCTCGCCGTCGATCTCGTAGCGGATGCCGCGCGCGGCCGGGTCCTGGACGTATTCGCCGGCCGTGGCCGGGGCGCCCGTGGTCCAGACGAAGATGTCCTCGGCCGGCGCCGGCGAATATTTGTGCGGCTGGGACACGGCCAGCGGGCCGTAGGCGGCCTTGATCGCCGCGGCCGTGTCGCCGACGCCGAACCCGCGATCGGTCTTCAGGGTGGCGGGCGAAGCCACCGAGATGCGGGTCAGGATGCCGTTCTCCAGCATCACGGTCACGCCTTCCGGCGACCGGGCCGGACGCCACTGGTCGCACACGTCGGGCTCTGCGCCGCCGACCAGGCTGGGATTGAACTTGTCGCCCACGGCGGCGATCACCTCGGCCTTGGTCATGCCGATCCGCACCGGACCATAGCCGCCGGCCGTCAGGGTGTTGGCGTCGGGCGCCGGGGTCGCGGGCGCGGTCGGCGCGGGCGTTTCAGGGGCGGACGCGGGCGGCGTCGCCTCGGGCTGGCCGCAGGCGGCGAGGATCAACGCCGAGACGGTGACGGCGGAAAGGGTGCGGATCATGGGACGCTCCTCGTTGTTGAGCGGCCATAACGCACGAAAACGCCGCGCGGTTGACCCGCGCGGCGTAAACTTCACAGTTTCGTCCCGGCTCGACGGCCGGGATGACATATCAGAAGACTAGTCTTCCTTCGGCGTCAGAACCTGACGACCGCGGTACGTGCCGGTCTTCAGGTCGATGTGGTGCGAGCGGCGCAGCTCGCCCGTGTCCTTGTCCTCGGTGTAGGCGTTGGCGCCGAGGGCGTCGTGGGCGCGGCGCATGTTGCGACGCGAGGGCGATACTTTGCGCTTGGGAACGGCCATGTCCGTCTCATCTCGTATACGGCGCCGGTTCCCGGGTGGGCCTGACGCAAAAAAGGAAGCGGCGGCCCTCGGGAGAGCCGCCTGCGAGCGCGGGCTTATGCCTGAACCTTCTCAGGACTTCAAGGCCTCGCTGACGATCCTTCGACCCGCGCGGTCCAGGCCCGTCGCGTCAGGCCATAATAGAGACTGTCCTTCCATTCGCCCCCGACATTCCAGGTCCGCTCGGCAAAACCCGTCCGCGTGAAGCCCAGCTTTTCCAGCAGTCGGATCGACGCCTGATTCGCCGGATCGACGTCGGCGGTCAGCTCATTCACCTCGCGCGTGGCGAAGACATGGGCGATGGCGGCCCCGACCGCCTCGGACGCCAGCCCCTGACCCCAGTGGTCCGGATGCAGGATGTAGCCGATGTCCGGCAGGCGATAGAAACCGGCCTTGCCGATCACCCGGCCGTCGCGCTCGATGACGAAATCGTCCGAGCCTTCGGCGTTCCCGGCCAGCATCCCGCCCAGCCAGGCCTGCGTCTCGTCCAGCAAGCCATGCGGCGGCGTGGACCACCACTCGGTCGCGCGCGGATCGGACAGCACGGCGTGGATCGCCGCCAGATCGTCCGGCCGGGCGTGGCGCAGTCTCAGCCGGGGCGTTCGGATCTCCATACGGTGAGCCTTGCCGGACGGCGCGCCTCGGCGTCAAATGTCTGAATGACGGAGACCCACGCCCCTCACCCGCCCCGCAGCAAGACGCTTCGGCTCTGGCTGATCATCGGCTCGGTCGCCGCCGTTCTGGGGATCGTTCCGATCGCCATCATGGGCATGATGTCGGTGATGGCCTCCGACGCCGGCACGAACGCGTGGATCAACGCCTTCATGTTCATGTCCCTGACCTTCCCCGTCGCCGTCATCGTGGGGCCGGTCCTGGCCTGGATCGCCTACGCCCTCCGGCGCGAGAGGCTGTCGTGGATCCTGCTGTTCGCCCCGCTCGCCTGGCCGGTCCTGATCGTGGCCATCATGATCGTGGGGCCGAACGCCTAGGTCAGGTCGCGCGTCAGCACCGTGAAGGCCAGATCGTCCCGGCGCGGCAGGCCGAAACGCGGATCGGTGGACGGGAACGGACGGCTCTCTCCCGTTTCGGCGTAGCCGCAGCGGACATACCAGTCGATCAGCTCGCGCCGCTGGACGATGACGGTCATCTCCATGGTGCGGGCGCCGAAGCGGGTGCGGGCGGTGTCTTCCGCCGCCGCGATGAGCTTGCGCCCCAGTCCCCCACCCTGCCGCTCCGGATCGACCGACAGCATGCCCAGATAGGCCAGCCTGTCGCCCTTGTCGTTCACCGAGACGCAACCCACGAGCACCCCATGCCGCTCGGCCAGCAGGATGACGTAGGTCGGATCCTCGATCATCGCCCGCAGCGCGGCGACATCGGTCCTCTGCCCGTCCAGCAGGTCCGCTTCGTGCGTCCAGCCCTTGCGGGCGCTGTCGCCGCGATAGGCGGCATGGACGAAGGGCTGCAGCCGCTCGACATCGTCCAGCGTCGCCGCGCGGAACACCTCAGACACTCAACATCTCCACGACCGCTTCCCCGATGGCCAGCGAACTGGTCAGGCCCGGGCTCTCGATGCCGAACAGGGCGACCAGACCCTCGATGCCATGATCGTCCGCACCGCGCAGCTGGAAGTCCGGCTGGGTCTCGCCCGCGCCGTGCAGTTTGGGCCGGATCCCCGCATAGTCCGGCGTCAGGGCGCCGTCCGGGAGGCCCGGCCAGAAGCGGCGGATATAGGTCGCGAACCCCTCGGCCTTCGCCGGATCGACGCTGTAGTCCTCGACCTCGACATACTCCAGGTCCGGCCCGAACACTGCCTGCCCGCCCAGGTCCTTGCGGTAGTGGGTGCCCAAGGCCCCCGCGATGGGCGGCGGATAGATCAGCCGCTCGAACGGCGCCTTGCCGGTCAGGCGGAAATAGACGCCCTTGCCGAAATGGCCTTTCGGGATGTGGTCGGCCGGGAAGCCCTCGATCCGCCCGGCCACGTCCTGTGACGATAGCCCGGGCGCGGTGACCAGAAGCCGACAGGTCAGGGTCGCGCCACCCTCCCCGCCTGCCGTCACAGAAAACCCGCCGCCCGGCAGAGGCTCGGCCCGCTCGAACGGGGTCGAGACCACGACCGACCCGCCGCCGTCCTCGATCTCGCCTTCCAGGGCCAGCATATAGTCGTGGCTGGCGAACAGGCCGCTCTCGGGCGACAGGATGGCGGCGTGGGCGTTCAGCTCCGGCTCCATCGCCCGCGCCTGTTGCCCGCTCAGGTGCTCCAGCCCCTCGACCCCGTTGGTCGTGGCCTGCTGGAAGATCCGTTCGATCAGCGGGACCTCGTCCTCATTGGTCGCCACGACCAGTTTCCCGCATTTGCGATAATCGATCTTGTGGCTGTCCAGATAGGCGTAGAGCGCGCGGCGTCCCTCGACGCAGAACTTCGCCTTCAAGGACCCCGTCGGATAGTAGAGTCCGCCGTGGATGACTTCCGAGTTCCGCGACGACACCCCCTGACCGATGTGCGGCTCCTTCTCCAGCACCAGCACCGTCAGTCCCCGCTTCGACAACGCCCGGCCACAGGCCAGACCCACGGCCCCGGCCCCCACCACCACGGCGTCGAAGTCGAACTCGGTCATCCGGGTTTTCCGTACCGTCTCTGGGCCTCGGCCTCGAAGCTCTCGATCAGCTTGCCGACCGCCAGGTCGAAGTTGGCGTTCAGCATGGCGTTCAGGATCGGGCTCTTGAAGGCGAAGTCGATCATGAACTCCAGCCGGGTCCCCTCGGGCATCTCCACAAAGTCCCAGCGGTTCTTCAGGTGTTTGAACGGCCCTCGCAGCAGTCCGACCTCCACTCTCGGCAGGTTCCGGTCATGCCGCACCCAGGTCGAGAACCGTTCCTTCATGAAGGCGAAGCCCACGGCCGCCTCGGCGTCCAGCAGCGACACGCCGGCCGCCTCCTCGCGCCGGTTCCAGACGCGCATCGACGTCACCCACTTCACGAAGCGTGGATAGGCCTCCACGTCCGCCACCAGATCGGCGAGCTGGGCGGGACTGTAGGGCAGGTTTCGGGTGACGCGGTGGACGGCCAATCCGCGATCAGCGTCCCGTTTGCGCCAGACGCGCCGCCTTCAACCGGGCGAAATCGTCCCCCGCATGGTGCGACGACCGCGTCAGCGGCGACGACGACACCATCAGGAAGCCCTTGGCCCGGGCGATCGCCTCATAGGCCTTGAACTCTTCCGGCGTGACGAACCGGTCGATGGCGGCGTGTTTCCGCGTCGGCTGCAGGTACTGGCCGATGGTGATGAAATCGACGCCGGCGGAGCGCATGTCGTCCATGACCTGCATGACCTCCTCCTTGGTCTCGCCCAGACCGACCATGATGCCGGACTTGGTGAACTGGTTGGGGTCGCGCTCCTTGACCATCTGCAGCAGACGCAGGGAGTGGAAGTAGCGGGCGCCGGGCCGGATCTTCAGATAGAGGCGCGGCACGGTCTCCAGGTTGTGGTTGAAGACGTCCGGCTGGGCGTCGATCATCACCTCGGCCGCCCCGTCCTTCCTCAGGAAGTCGGGCGTCAGGATCTCGATGGTCGTCTGCGGCGCCTGGAGGCGGATCTGGCGCACGACCTCGGCGAAATGGGCCGCCCCGCCGTCGGCGACGTCGTCCCGGTCCACCGAGGTGATGACGACGTGGTTCAGGCCCAGCTGCGACACGGCCAGACCGACCTTCGTCGGCTCTTCCGGATCCAGCGGCTGGGGCAGGCCGGTCTTGACGTTGCAGAAGGCGCAGGCCCGCGTGCAGGTGTCGCCCATGATCATCAGGGTGGCGTGCTTCTGGCTCCAGCATTCGCCGATGTTCGGACAGGCCGCCTCCTCGCAGACGGTGACCAGCCCCTTGGAGCGGACGATGTCCTTGGTGGCGTTGTACTGGCCCGATCCGGGCGCCTTGACCCTCAGCCACTCGGGCTTCTTCAGCACGGCCGATTCCGGCCGGTTCTGCTTTTCGGGGTGACGCAGTTCAGACGGTTTCCGCGTCAGGGTGTCGATGAGGGTGACCATCGAGGCGGGCCGGGCTCCAACAGGACTTGAACGGGGTATGTCGTCGTTCCGTCCCCGGAAGGCAAGTCACGGGGTGTGACGGTCTGCGGCTGTAGGTACGTCCAGCGCTAGAAGCGGCCTCGTTCAACGTCTGCTGAGGGTGGTTAGCGGACTTCACCGCCACACAGCGCGGCCTCTGCCGGAGCCGGGGTAGCGACGTTCAAACTCGTCCATGAAACGGAGGCGGACGCCATTTAGTTCGGCGACAAGGTCGCTCGGGAACTCGGCCAACGCGGCTTCATCAAGTAGGTCATAGAGCCCCAGCATGACCTGTTGCATGCGTTCACTAGGATCGACCGGCACCCCATAGATGTCGCGCTCTGTCTCCATGAGCTTTAGCCTAAGCGAGCGCGGGAGTTCCGCATAGGGTCGTGAGCGGTCGTAGCTTGGCAGCCGGAAAAACGGACGGATGTCGCTGACGCCGCCATCACCTCGAGGCGATGCGGACCAAGGCGGCCCGAGGCATTCCGAACCACGTCTGAAACGACAAACGCCAGCCCCGGTAGGAGCTGGCGTTCTGCCGTCTGGCGATGTGATGGCGGTTAGACTTGGCCGAAGCCCTGACGGCGCTGGATAACCAAGGCCGCACCGCCTGCGAGCATCAGACCCAGCAGGATCATGGCCCATTCGGTCATAGTGGGAACCGGGGCCGCAACGATCGTATTCTGATAGGTCACCTTGAAGAAGGCATCTTCAGAAGTCGGCACGCCAGTCGATACGTAGAAAGCCCCTCCGGGATAGACATTCGCCTGGGTAGCGATGGTCGCGCCTAAGCCTACGGCGGTGTCTTCAACCAAGATGATGTATTGCTCGTTCGCCGTCACAGCCCGACCACCTGGGACAGTCAAGACGATCTGCGGCGTGGCCGGATAGTTGGCGGCGACAGTCTCTGTCCTTGAGGCGATATCGGTGGCGCCAATCGCACCGCCAGTGAATGTCCTCAACCGCATGCTGACCGTTCTCGGGCCGCCGCCGCCTTGCGAGACGCCGATGCTTACGGACTGGATTGACTGCACCCCGGCCGGGACTGTGAACGACTGTCCGGCATCCGACCCGGCCATGAGGTAATACCCGGCGGTTACGGTGCCCGCCGTATAATCCGTCGTCGTCTGGGCGCTCGCCACCGCAGGCGTCAGCAGCAGGGCTCCGGCCAACACGGCGCCTTTGATTAGTGCCCGAAAGTCTAGCGCCACAGCGCTGGTGATGATCTTCATGGGGTCCCCCAACGCCGGCCCCTCGCCGGAAACAGCGGTTACCCATGGTGAGGTCCAAGCCAGATGTCGAGTCAGTTTCCGACATAATAGCCAAACGAATCAGAATCTTATCTGCATGTCTCCGGGATTGAGACGCTCAGACCGCTGACCATAGAGAACGCCGGCTCCTCACGGGGCTGGCGTTCTGGTGTTATCCTTGGACGCGAGCGTTCGCTTCTGCATGACGCGGAATTGCATCGCGGATGGCGCCTACGGGTCGAAAGCGGAAGTCGCCGAACCTTCGGTCGAGCGACCATCCGACTCGGTTGCCCGACGCCCTCTACACCGCGTCAAAACCTCACGCTGCGTAACGCATCTTTTCATCGCGGCGGGGCTTAACTAGGTTCTGCCCCCTGACAGCGAGAGGGCGACGCGAGAGCCCTCCGGAGGAGACGCGTATTGCTTAGGCCCGGCCTCGACCCATCGGCAGGCGAAGAATCCCTGTTCGACGCCCTGATCGCCGCGCGCGCCCGGTTCGGCGACAAGGAGATCCTGGAGGATCAGGATCGCAAGCCCCTGACCTACACCGGCCTGATCCGCGCCGCCTTCGTCCTGGGCCGCAAGATCGCCAACATGACGCAACCGGAAGAGCGGGTCGGCATCCTCCTGCCCTCCTCCATGGGCGTGGTCGTGACCTTCTTCGGCCTGCACGCCTTCGGGCGCGTGCCGGTCATGCTCAACTTCACCGCCGGCGAGCGGAATCTGAAGGCCGCCATCCAGGCCTCGGGCCTGAAGAAGATTCTCTGCGCCAAACGCTTCGTCGAACAGGCCAAGCTGGACGATCTGGTCGCGGCCCTGGGCACGGTGGCCGAGATCGTCTGGCTGGACGACGTGCGCGCCACCATCGGCTTGCAGGACAAGCTGTTCGGCCTGATGGCCGGCATCGCGCCCAAACGCTTCCGCACCAGGCTCAACCCCGACGATCCGGGCGTGGTCCTGTTCACCTCCGGCAGCTTCGGCGCGCCCAAGGGTGTGTTGCTGAGCCAGAAGAACCTGGTCGCCAATGCGCGTCAGGTCGCGACCCACATCGACCTCGATCCGGCCTGGGTCATGTTCAACCCCCTGCCGACCTTCCACTGTTTCGGCCTGACCGGCGGGGTCATCCTGCCGCTGCTGCAGGGGTTGAAGGCCTTCCAGTATCCCTCGCCCCTGCACGCGAAACAGATCGTGTCGCTGCTGGCCGAGGTGAACGCCTCCATCCTGTTCGCCACCGACACCTTCCTGAACCAGTGGGCGCGCGTCGCCTCCCCCGACGACTTCCGCACGCTGAAGTTCGTGGTCGGCGGGGCGGAAAAGGTCCGTGACGAGACCCACCACCTGTTCAACACCAAATTCGGCGGCGTGAAACTGCTGGAAGGCTATGGCGCGACCGAAGCCGCACCGGTCGTCGCCGTGAACCATCCCGACCGCAACCGCCCCGGCACCGTGGGTCAGATCCTGCCCGGCATGGAGGCGCGTCTGGAGGTGGTCGAGGGCATCACCGAAGGCAAGCGCCTGTTCCTGCGCGGTCCGAACGTCATGGCCGGCTATATCTCGCCGGACGACCCGAAGAAGATCGACCCGCTGGATGGCGGCTGGCACGACACCGGCGACATCGTCGACATCGACCCTGAGGGCTATATCGCCATCCTCGGTCGGGTGAAGCGGTTCGCCAAGATCGGCGGAGAGATGGTCTCGCTCAGCGCCGTCGAGGGTCTGGTCCAGGCCGTCTGGCCCGACGACCGTCATGCCGTCATCTCCGTCGCCGATGCGCGCAAGGGCGAGAAACTGGTCCTGGTCACCGAACGCAAGGACGCCGACGTCGCTCGCATCGCCGAATGGGCGCGCCAGCACGGCGCCCCCGAACTGGCCGTGCCCAAGAAGATCGTGAAGGTCCGCATGCTGCCCGTCCTGGGCACCGGCAAGACCGACTATGTCGCGATCCAGCAGCTCGTGGAGATGGCCGAGGCGGCCTGATCGGACCGCCTCGTCGATCTGAGAATATTTTCTCCGTCAGCCCTTGCGACGCCTGAGGCTCGCCCCCACGTCAGGGCCAGGTCTTTGAAAATCGCATCCGCCGGAACCACGCGTTTCGCATAATCTGGCACGCCGAAGCCTCGGGATCGGCCTAAGCCTCTGTTTCCATTGGGTTGGCACGTGGCACGTGGCACTCCATTTTCGGAAACAGTGCCACCGTCAACCTTGCACTGTTGCACTCCGAATCCCGGAAACAGTGCAATGGACCTCTGACGTTCAGCCGATCCGTACGCCCGTCATCGAGATCGAACCGCCCTCGATCACGTCGTTGAAGAAGGCGACCGGCTCGCCCGCTTCCTGCTGCGCGGCCACATAGAGCAGCGGCAGATAGTGCTCATCGGTCGGCACGCTCAGCTGCGCGTCCTCGGCCAGGTCGACCCAGTCGATCAGGGCGTCGTGATCGCCGCGCTCGAAGGCCGACTTCACCGCCTCGTTGAAACTGGTCGCCCAGGGATAGGCCTCGCCCCCGTCCCGCTTCCAGGTCCGCAGGTTGTGAACGAAGTCGCCGCTGCCGGCGATCACATAGCCTTCCTCGCGCAGGGGCTTCAGCCGCCTGGCCAGCTCATAGTGCTGACGCGCCGTCAGCTCGCGATTCAGCGACAGCTGCACGACCGGCACGTCGGCGTCCGGCCAGACATGGACCAGCACCGACCAGGTCCCATGATCCAGCCCCCACATCTCTACGGGCTGGGCCCCGACCAGATCGGACACCCGCCGCGCCAGTTCGGGCGACCCCGGCGCCGGATACTGCATCGCATGCAGTTCCGGGCCGAAGTTTCCGAAATCGTGGATGGTTTCGGGCCGCGCCTGCGCCGTCACGCCCAGACCGCGCGTCTCCCAGTGGGCCGAGACCATGACGACGCCCTTGGGCTTGCCGATGGCCTCGCCGACCGCCTTCCAGGCGTCCGCATAGGGACCGCCCAGGGCGTTCATCGGCGAACCGTGACCGAAGAAGACGGCGGGCTGGCGCATCGGTCTCAGGCCTTCAGCTTCTTGGCCAGTCCGGCGATGTACTCGCCCTGGTGCCGGGCGCCGGCCAGTTCGTTGGCGCTGGGCTGACGCGAGCCGTCGCCGCCCGTGATCGTCGTCGCGCCGTAAGGCGAGCCGCCCGAGATCTCTTCCAGCGTCATCTGGCCGGCGAAGGCATAGGGCAGACCGGCCACCACCATGCCGTGGTGCATCAGGGTCTGGATCAGGCCGATCAGGGTCGTCTCGTTGCCGCCGTGCTGGGTCGCCGAAGAGGTGAAGGCGCCGCCGACCTTGCCGACCAGCTTGCCCTGGAACCACACGCCGCCGGTCTGGTCCCAGAAGTTCCGCATCTGGGCCGCCGCCGTCCCGAACCGGGTCCCCGCGCCGACGATGATGGCATCGTAGTTCTCAAGGTCGTTGACACTGGCGATCGGCGCCTTCTGGTCGAGCTTGTAATGGGACTGGATGGCCAGTTCTTCGGGCACGGTCTCCTCGACCCGCTTGATGTCGACCGTCACGCCCTCGACGGAGGCCGCACCTTCCGCGACCGCCTCGGCCATCTGTTCGATGTGGCCATAAGTCGAGTGATAGAGAACCAGCACCTTGGTCATGGGTCGTTCCTGTCTTCGTTCTGCAACTATTGCAGTGACAGATGTAACGATTGCCTCGGAGGGTTCAAGCCCCCTGGACCGATTTCGATCCAATGGGACAGAGGCCGCCGTACAGGCTCGCCTCCTCCGGGACCCTCAGCCCCCGCCCGGCCTTGAACCGATGCTCCACCGCCATCGCCTGCTGCTCGATGTTCAGCTCATCCCACCCGCACGGCGCCTTCGGATACCCATAGGCCGAGGGCCCGTCTCCCGCCCGGATCTTCCCGGCCAACAGGTTCACCCCCCGTTGCGCCTGCCAGACATGGACCAGCTCATGGATAAGGACCGCCTGGAAGGAGACCGGGGCCAAGGCGAAGTCCTCGGGAAGCCCCCTCCCCGGCCACAAGATCCAGTCCCGCCCGAACCAGCGCCCCGGCACAAAGGCCCGATCGAACGGCCAGGGCGTCCCCGCCAAGCATACCCGGTCAAGGTCGACCGCCGCCCCGAACTCCCCCCTGGCCAGCCGCCGCTCGCCCTCGGTCAGCCCCCTCACGGCCCGACCCACTCCCAGTGCCAGGGCTCATAGATGTAGGGCACGAAGCCGAACCGCCCCGCGTTCCTGACCAGCCACCGATAGGCCGCCCCCTGGCTCATATGCTGGCGGCTCTCCGGTCGCGTCGAGTCGACCCCCATGCCCAGCAGCTGACCGACATACAGATCGACCGCTGTCCCCGTCCTGTGCGGCGAACAGACCGCCCGCCTCAGCCCATCGCAGTTCCGCTCCGCCGCGCACCGCGCCGAATCCGCCTCCGGATCCCGGAAGCCGGAGAAGATCTGCAGCAGCTCCGGATCGTTCCGGATCTCGGGAACCTCATACCGCGCGGCGGCCGCCATCCGGCGATAGGCGTCCAGCACGTCCCGCCGCAGCAGCCGGGTCAGCCGGTCGGCGTGCTCCTCCTGGACCTCCAGATAGCCGAGCTCCCGCAGCGGCGGCGGCTCCGGGCATTCATCCCGGATACGAGCCATCACGAAGGGCCGACGCTCCTGCAGGACACCCTTGAGGACATTGAACGTCGCCTGATCGAACACCCCCGTCGCCGGCAGGGCGTAGCGGGCCTGGAACCCGGCCAGGGCCGCCGCGAAGTCCGATGTGCCCGGCTCGCAGTCCGTGCCCAGCTCCTTCTGCAGCAGCGGCAGATAGGTCCCCCAGCCCACCTCGGTCGCCCCAAACGGCGCCCACTCCAGCGCATAGAGGGAGATAGCGTTGGCCACCGCCTGATCGGCCCAGACGCCGCGCCCGGTCTCGCACCGCCCCTGGGCCGAGGCGGTGTTCGGCAAGACCCAGACAAGGGCCGCCGCCGCCAGAACTGCCAGGATCCCCCTCCGCATCGGCAAAGGAAGCCTCACCCTCGCGGCGCAAGCAAGGCCCCTCTTCGAGCGGCCGAAAAACGGGCATGGTGCGCCGTCGCCGAGTCGAGGCGCCGCCGCTGGATCCCTCCATGTCCGACGCCCCCAAAGCCCCCCGGCGCAGCAATGCCGTCCTCGCCGCCTTCTCCACGGTCTGCCTGCCGCTGGCGGCCTTCGGCGTCGCCCTGCCGGTCACCCTGCCGGAGTTCTACGCCACCCATGTGGGGCTGGAGCTGGGGGTGGTGGCCACGGTGTTCATGGCGGTGCGTCTGATCGACATCACCTTCGACCCCTTCATTGGCTGGGCCATGGACCGGACGAAGACGAGGTTCGGCCGCTACCGGCCCTGGATGGCCCTGTCGACGCCGATCCTGATGCTGGCGGCCTTCATGATGTTCGTGATGGTCCAGCCGGGCGCCGGGCCGGTCTATCTGTTCGCCTGGCTGCTGGTCCTCTACCTCGGCTTCTCGATCGGGACCCTGGGGCAGCTGGGTTGGGCGGCGGTGCTGGCGCCGGAATACGACCAGCGCAGCCGGGTCTACGGCTGGTGGCAGGTGTTCAACATCATCGGGGTGATCCTGATCCTGATCCTGCCGACGGTCGTCATCCAGACGGGCATCGGCGACTACGCCGACGGTGTCCGGATCATGGGCTGGGCCATCCTGATCGCCTTGCCGGTGACCATCGGACTGGCCTTCCTGGCGGTGCCGGAGCCGGTCAATGCGGGGGCCCAGCCCCACGGGGGCCTCGGCGCCTATCTTGAGCTGTTCAAGCGTAAGGCCGTCCGGAAGCTGCTGCTGGCCGACGTGGTTCTGGGCGTGGCGCCGGGCATTACCGGATCGCTGCTGTTCTTCTTCTTCGGCCAGATCAAGGGGTACGGTCACACCGAGGCGTCCCTGTTCATGCTGCTCTACTTCGTGGCCGGGCTGGTCGGGGCGCCGTTCTGGGCGTGGCTGGCGACGAAGATCGGCAAGGACAAGGCTCTGGCCGTGGCCAGTCTGGTGTTCGCGGCCTTCTACATTGGGGCGACGCTGGTGCCGGGAGGCAACTTCGCGGTGACGGCCGTGGCCATGTTCATCGCCGGCCTGCCCTATGCGGCAGGGCTGTTTCTGCTCCGGGCCATGATGGCGGATGTGGGGGACGAGGTGCGGCTGGAGACGGGAGTGGACCGGACCGGGCTGATGTTCTCCATCCTGTCGGCGACGACGAAGGTCGGGCATGTCGTGGCCCTGGTGCCCTATCTGATCCTGCAGGGCGTGGGCTTCCAGGCGGTGCCGCCGGTGGGGGGGAACAGCCCGGGGTCGCTGTTGATGCTCCAGATCCTGTTCATCGCCCTGCCCGGCCTGTTGCTGGCCTCGGCGGCCCTGTGCCTGAAGAACTACCCGCTGACGCCCGCGCGGCACGACGAGATCCGGCGTGAGTTGGAGGCACGCGACGCATGAACCCGACGGACCGGCTGAAGGCGATCATGGTCCGGCTGCGCGACCCGAACGGCGGCTGTCCGTGGGATGTGGAGCAGACCTTCCAGAGCATCGCCCCCTATACGATCGAGGAGGCCTATGAGGTCGCCGACGCCATCGAGCGGGGCGACATGGGAGAGCTGAAGACCGAGCTGGGGGACCTCCTGTTCCAGGTCGTCTTCCACGCCCGGATGGCCGAGGAACAGGGGCTGTTCGCATACGATGATGTTGCGCAGGCCATGTGCGACAAGCTGGTCCGCCGTCACCCCCACGTCTTCGCCGATGAGGCGGCGCAAGCCGACGGCCCGGCCCAGAAGCTGCGGTGGGAGGAGATCAAGGCGGCCGAGCGGGCGTCCAAGGCTCAGCACGGGGTGCTGGACGACGTGCCTGTGGGCCTGCCCGCCCTGCACCGGGCGGCGAAGCTGACGAAGCGGGCCGCGCGGGTCGGGTTCGACTGGCCGAGCACCGACGAGGTCTTCGACAAGCTGGACGAGGAGGTCGCCGAACTGAGGGCCGAGATCGCCGCGGGCGACCTGGAGAAGGCGCGCGAGGAGATGGGCGACCTCTTGTTCGTGGTGGCCAACCTGGCGCGGAAGCTGGGGGTGGAGCCGGAGGACGCCCTGCGCGGAGCCAATGCGAAGTTCGTGCGGCGGTTCGGCTTCATCGAGGCGGAGCTGGCGAAGAACGGGCGGACGCCGGACCAGTCGGATCTGGCCGAGATGGACGGGCTGTGGGACGCGGCGAAGATGGCGGAGCGGGCGTGACGGCGGACAAGCACGATCCCGGCGGCAAGGTGCGGCTGTCGCTGATGCCGGGGGTCAATGGCGACGCGACCTTCAGCGAGGACGGGCGGTATCGCCAGCTGATGCGGCGCTGGCTGGGGGCGAGCTTTCCCGAGCGGTACATCCTGTTCGTGGGCATGAATCCGTCGACGGCGGACGCCAGCGTCAACGACCCGACCTGCGCGCGGGAGTGGACCTTCGCCCAGCGGGAGGGGTTCGACGCCATGGTCAAGGCCAACGTCGGCGACTACCGGGCGACGGATCCCAAGATGCTGCTGGCGCCGGGGGTGGAGGCGTCGTCGCCCGAAAACCTGCCGGCGATCCGCAAGGCGGCGGCGGGGGCCGGTCGGGTGGTCCTGTGCCATGGCAAGCTCAACAAGGCGCTGGCGCCGGCGGGGCGGGCCCTGATCGAGGCGATGCGGGCGGACGGGGTGGAGCTATGGTGCTTCGGGACCAATGGGGACGGGAGCCCGAAACACCCCCTGTATCTGCGGGGGGATACGCCGCTGGTGCGGTACGAGCCGTAGGGTTGGTCTCCTCCCCATCCACAGGATGGGGAGGTGGCTCGGAGCGTAGCGGAGAGACGGAGGGGCTCTTTCTGCGCGCACCCAAGAACCCCTCCGTCAGCTCGCAAGAGCTCGCTGCCACCTCCCCATTCGCCAAGTGGCGAACAGGGAGGAGACGGGTCAGGAATTGGACTCTGGGGGTACCGAGTCCAAAGAGTCCAATTCCTGAGAGATAGCGTCGGAAATTTCGGGTATCACATTCAAATCGTTGATGTTCGTGTCGCCCGATGCGGTCAGTCTCAGCGGCTCGCGTTTGGACTCCAGCAAGGGCGGCGAGATGTCGGGCAGTTCCGCCATGACCTCGGCGCGGGCGCGGTCGGCGAGGCTGTCGTAGACGCGCATCCAGGTCGAGGCCTCGGAGGCGCGGCCCATGCCCAGCGCCCGGCGCATGTTCAGGAAGGCCTCGCCGGCCAGGTCGGCGAAGCTGACGTTGTCGTCGCGATGGTATTCGCCGAACTCGGGCGGAACCTCGCTGGTCCGCTGATCGATGCGCCGCCAGCCCCCGACCCGCGCGTGCAGCCGGAAGGAACTGAGCGAGATGCCGTACCGCTGGCAGACGGTCGTCGCCTTCACGCCCGAGAGATATTCCCGCCGGGCATGGTCCCAGTAGTCGCCGCCGAGGCCGTCGAGCGAAAGCGGGTCGAGTTGTGTGTCGGAGGTCATGCCCGGAAAGCTGGCATGGCCCTGCGTCAAAATCGGTCGTTCGGCATGGGCCGGCGGCCGGTCAGACCATCACGCGCCGCTGCTGGATCATCACGACCGCCCCGCCGGCCAACATCAGGCCCAGCAGGATCATCGCCCATTCGGTCAGGGTGGGAACGGGGGCGATCGGCGCGAGCACGAAGGACACCGCCCCGCCGATGTTCTGGCTGGCGACGGTGTCGTCCCCGAAGCCGAGCCCGGCGCATATGTCGGTCTCGCCGTTGAAAGCCGATGTGGTCGGCCCTGCCGTACACGGCGAATTCGCAAGGACATTGACGGAGGTGGGGCGCAGATCGAGAAAGGCGAGGCGGCCGGTCACGTCCCCGGTTCCGGGAGCGACGTTCCATCTGTGAAACGCGATGGAGAAATCCGTAACAACCCCTGCCCCATCCGTCGTGACGATAACGTAGGGATTCCGTGATCGCGAATCGGACTTGTCGTAGGTCGTGACGCCATCCTCGAAATGATAGGCCACGACCTGAGAGGTCGGGATCGAGGTCGATGAGAGGTTCGGCGCCAGCGGCGCCGAGAAGGTGATAGACCCCTGGGCCTTCATGTTGGTGGTCAAGGTCGGACACGGAGCAAGGTCGCAGGGCGTCGCCGCGGTATTGAGGACGGCGGTGTAGTCTTCAGACGTGAGAACATATCGCGTGGTCTGGGCGGCAGCCTGACCGACGGACAGGTTCACCAGCAGCAGGGCGAACAGGATCGCCGCCGCGTGCATCATCTTCGGGTTCATCGTCATCGAGGCGGTCCGTGGCGAGGGGCTGGAGCGGTCTGGCGGTTTCGGAAAGGCTGTCCGTCGGCTGATGTCCGGGATCAGACCGTGACGCGCCGCCGCTGGATCATCGCGACCGCCCCGCCCGCCAGCATCAGGCCCAGCAGGATCATTGCCCATTCGGTCAGGGTGGGAACAGGGGCGGGCGCAGCGGGCGTGATGAACTGGCCGAAGCCGTAAGGACTACCGCCCACCGGCAGTGTGGCGACGACGGTGTTCGTCGCGGTGTCAATCACCGAGACGGTGTTGTCTCCGAAGTTGACGACATAGGCGCGGGCGCCGTTGGGGGTGATCGACACGCCGTAGGGGTTGGATCCCACGCCCACGGTGGCGACAACGGTGTTGGTCGCGGTGTCGATCACCGAGACGGTGGCGGAATTGTAGTTGGAAACATAGGCGCGGGCGCCGTTCGGGCTCACCGCGACGCCGAAGGCTGTGATGCCGACTGGCACGTTGCTCACGAACGCGTTGGTGGCCGTGTCGATCACCGTGACCGAGTTCGAAGCAGTGCCGACATAAAGACGGGCGCCGTTCGGGCTCAGGGCGACGCCTCTCGGGCCGACGCCCACCGTCGGCGTGGCGACGACGGTGTTGGTGGCCGTATCAATCACCGAAACGGAGCTCGAGCCTGTGCTGGCGACATAGACGCGGGCGCCGTCGGGACTGACGACCACGCCGTACGGGTTGCCGCCCACGGCCACGGTCGCGACGACAAGGTTGGTGGCGGTGTTGATCACCGAGACGGTATGGTCGGAGATGTTGGCGACATAGACGCGCGCGCCGTTGGGGCTGACGGCTACGCCGAGGGGAGTGGTCCCGACGGGTATCGTGGCGACCACGGCGTTGGTCGACGCATCGATCACCGAAACGGACGCGTCGTTAAAGTTGGTCACGTAGATGCGGGATCCGTTCTGGCTCACGGCGACCCCGGTGGGCGTCGCGCCCACCAGTACGGTGGCGACCACGGCGTTGGTGGCCGTATTGATCACCGAGACGGTGTTGCTGCCCCCGTTGGTGATGTAGGCGTTCTGGGCCATGGCGGACGGCGCGGCCAGACAGGCCGCCGCCGAGACGAGGATGGCGGCCAGGCCGCCGACGATTTTTCCGAACATTCCGCCCCCGGTGGACGCCTGAATTACAGGCGATCGTCGTTACGCCTATCAGGCGGACAGGCGACGGCCAACCCGAATGTCGGCTACCGAACAGTTCGAGACTGAGGGTCGAACGTGTTTAGCCACGACCAGAGGTCGAGGGCTCAGACGTAGCGCAGTTCCTGAAGGTCGATCTCGCGGATCAGCTTCCGGGCCGTCTCCTCGTCGATCTGGCGGGCGCGGGCGAGGCGGCGGAGTTCGTCGCGCTCGGCGTTGAGACCCGTCAGGCGCAAGGCGCGTTCGACGTCGTCGGCCAGGCGGGCGGCTTCGGCGTCGTCGTCCTCGGTGCGGGTGCGGGTCTCGATGCGGTAGCGGTAGAACTCCATCAGGCGGCCGCCGACCTCGGAGTAGAGATCGGGGTTGAGGGTGCCCTCCCCCATGGCGTGGGAGGCGTCGTCGATGGCGCGCAGGGCGGCCGTGGCGGCGGCGACGCGGCCCCGGTCCTCTTCCCGCTGATGCGAGGGCTCGGGCGGGAGCTCGATGCCTTTCAGGAGGCGCGGCAGGGCGACCGTGGCCAGGACCAGGGAGACGATGATGACCCCGGCGGCCAGGAAGATGGCGAGGTTGCGGGCCGGCATGGGCGTGCCGTCGGCGAGCACGAACGGGACGGTCAGGATGCCGGCCAGGGTGATGGCGCCCCGCACCCCCGCCAGCGACATAACGGCGGTGAGGCGCAGGCCCACCTTGGGCGCCGGGCCCTTCTGGCGCTTCCTGAACAGGGTCAGGCGCAGCGAGGCCCACACCCAGGCGAAGCGCAGCACGGCCAGGGTCGCGACGATGGCGAAGACATAGACGGCCAGCCACCAGACCTCGGGCCGCGAGGTGCCGGCCACGACGTCGGTCGCGCGGTCGAGGATCGACGGCATCTGTTCGCCCAGGATGACGAAGATCAGGCCGTTGGCCGCGAACTGGACCGCGTCCCAGACGGCAGCGCGGCGGACGCGGGTGGTGGCCAGGGACTGGCCCTTGCCGCCGTCGCGCTCGGTGAAGCCCATGGTGATGCCGGCGGCGACGGCCGCGAGGATGCCCGAGGCGTGCAACTCCTCGGCGGCCAGATAGGCGGCGAAGGGGATGATCAGGCTGATCAGGATCTCGGCGCCGACATCCTCGCCCCAGCGGCGGCTGACCCAAGCCTTGGCCTTGGAGATGAGCCAGGTGACCACGACCCCGGTGGCGACGCCGGCCAGGGCCAGCCAGGCGAAGGTGCCGATGGCCTCGGTCAGGACGAAGACGCCGGTCGAGGCCGCCGCGATGGCCAGACGCATGCCGGTCAGGCCGGTGGCGTCGTTCAAGAGGCTTTCGCCCTCCAGAATGTGCATCAGCCGCTTGGGGATGGGGGTGCGGGCGGCGATGGCCTGGACCGCGATCGGGTCGGTTGGCGACAGGATGGCGGCCAGGGCGAAGGCCATGGCCCATGGCATCTCGGGGATCATCCACCAGATCAGGACGCCCAGGCCCACGATGGTGAAGACCACCAGACCCAGCGCCAGCTCGAGGATGATCGCCTTGTCGCGGAACAGGTCCTCCTTGGGGATGCGCCAGCCGTCGAGGAACAGCAGCGGAGGCAGGAAGAGCAGGAAGAAGATGTCCGGCTCCAGATCCACCGTGTGGCCGGTCGAGAGCACGATGCCGGCGCCGAGCGCGATCTGGACCAGAGGCAGGGCGATGCGCGTCATCCGCGCGATGGGACCCGAGACCACCACGGCCAGAAGCAGGAACAGGGTGGTCTCGATCAACTCCATCTAGTGGGCGCCGAACTGGCGTTCGAACCGGCCCATGGCCTGGGGATCCAGACGGACGGTCAGGTGGGTGCGGCCCTCGGCGTCCGTGTCGCGGGCGGTGACGCGGCCGTGCTCATAGAGCCAGGCCAGGGCGTTCCCCTGCGACGGTTCGAGGACCAGTTCGGTCTCCGGATCGTCGTCGATCAGGTCGGTGATGGCCTGACGCAGGCGTTCGATGCCGTCGCCGGTCCAGGCGGAGACGGCCACCGCATTGTGGCCCGAGCGGGCGGCCTGACCCTCGATGGCCTCGCGGGCCTCGGGGTCCAGCATGTCGATCTTGTTCCAGACCTCGAGGATGCGACGGGGTTTGCTGCTCCCATCAGGATTCTGGGGCTGCTCGATCTGTTTCAGGACCTGTTCGACGTCGCGGGCCTGGGCCGCCGTGTCGTCCGAGGCGATGTCCCGGACGTGCAGGATCAGGTCGGCCTCGCCCACCTCTTCCAGGGTCGCGCGGAAGCTCTCGACCAGTTCGTGCGGCAGGTCGGAGATGAAGCCCACGGTGTCGGCGATGATGGCCGGGCGCCCCTGCGGCAATCGGATGGTGCGCTGGGTGGTGTCCAGGGTGGCGAACAGCAGGTCCTTGGCCAGGACCTCGGAGCCCGTCAGCCGGTTGAACAGGGTCGACTTGCCGGCGTTGGTGTAGCCGACCAGGGCGACCGAGGGGAACGGCGCCTGTTTGCGGCGTTTGCGGTGCAGGCCGCGCGTGCGGCGCACCTCCTCCAGCTCGCCCTTCAGACGGACGATGCGGTCGGCGATCAGGCGGCGGTCGAGCTCGATCTGGGTCTCGCCGGGGCCGCCGGTCGAGCCGGTGCCGCCCCTCTGGCGTTCCAGGTGGGTCCAGGTGCGGACGAGGCGCGAGCGCTCATAGTCGAGACGGGCCAGTTCGACCTGGAGGCGGCCCTCCTTGGTGCGCGCGCGGCGGCCGAAGATTTCGAGAATGAGGCCGGTGCGGTCGATGACCTTGCACTCCCAGGCCTTCTCCAGATTGCGCTGCTGGACCGGGGTCAGGTCGTCGTCGACGACGGCGGCCTCGGCCTCTGCGGCGCGGATCAGGGCGGCGATCTCCTCCACCTTGCCGGCGCCGAACAGGGTTGCGGGCGTGGTCTTCCTGAGACGCACGATCTCTTCGGCCCTGACGTCGAGGTCCAGGGCGCGAGCGAGGCCGGCGGCCTCCTCCAGCCGATCCTCGGCCGGACGCGCGTTGCGCTCGCCCAGGTCGGGATGGATGACGACCGCGCGGATGAGCGGCACGGAATGGTCGATGAGCTTGGTGGTCAAAAGGTCTCTGTCGTTCGGATGGGGACGCCGCGCACCCTAGCACACGTCATCCTCGGGCCTGTCCCGAGGATCCATGGCAAATCAGGCGCGAGCGAGATGGTTCGCGAGGAGCCGCAGGGCCCACGCGAGACAGCGCTATATCGGAACGATGGATCCTCGGGACAAGCCCGAGGATGACGAGGCTCAATCCTCGTCGGCGTCGGGCTCGTACAGTTGCACGGGAGCCGACGGCATGATCGTCGAGATGGCGTGCTTGTAGACGAGCTGAGACTGGCCGTCGCGACGGAGCAGCACACAGAAGTTGTCGAACCAGGTCACGATGCCCTGCAGCTTGACGCCGTTCACCAGGAAGATGGTCAGCGGGGTCTTGGTCTTGCGGACGGAGTTGAGGAAGGTGTCCTGAAGGTTCTGACGCTTGTCTTGCGACATGGCAGGTTGGTCCTGTTCTTGGTTGTTACGCCGCGTCGGGGGAGGATCGCGGGTCCGGATCGAACGCCCGGCAAGGACACCTTAAACGCTGGCTGTCCGCACCTGCAACTAACTAAGTGTCAGTTTCCGCAGCCTTCGGCCGTCCGCCGAGTACGTAGATGACGCTGCCGAATATGATGCCAATTGCCACCGCACCCAAAGGTCCCCACAACGCAGCCGCATCCCGGACCTTTTCCCAAGACTGCATCCGTTCGACACCAGCTTCAGCAACCGCGAGCACCGTAGAGGTGCTCAGACCGCTGTCTGTGCCATGCGACATAAACCGAGCGACGAACTGTCCGTGCTCATCAACTTTGTATGCGCCGAGCCCCCAAGCCGCACCCCAACCTACAACCCATATGGAGAACAGGCCGACAGCCAGTCTTTGTAGTCGGTTCAACATCATATGCCCCACAGCAGGGTGTCGACGCTCGCAACGTGCAAGAAGGGAGTCAACCTCAGATGGCCGTATACGTCAGACCGAGTCCCGCTTGGCTTCCTCGATGTAGCGGGCGCGCAGACGGGTGGCGATCGGGCCGGGCTTGCCGTCGCCGATCTTGACCCCGTCGATGGAGACGGCGGGCATGACGAAGGCGCCGGCGGCGGTGAAGAAGGCCTCCTTCGCCTCCTTGGCCTCGTCCACGCTGAAGGGGCGCTCGTCCAGTTCGATCCCCTCCTCCTCGATCATGGTCATGATGGCGGTGCGGGTGATGCCCTTCAGGATATTCGCCTGGGTGTCGCGGGTCCGGAGCTTGCCGTGCTTGTCCACGATCCAGGCGTTGGTCGAGGAGCCCTCGGTGACCAGGCCCATTTCGTCGACCATCCAGGCCTCATAGGCGCCCTTGTCGCGGGCGGCCTGTTTGGCCAGCACGTTGGGTAGCAGGCCCACGGTCTTGATGTCGCAACGGCCCCAACGGATGTCCGGATGGGTCACGACGGCGACGCCGTTGGCGGCCGTCGCGTCGGACTTCGCGGCGCTGAGGGACTTGGACGTGACGATGACGCTGGGCGGGGTGCCGGGCGCGGGGAACGGGTGGTCGCGCCGCGCTGTGCCGCGGGTGACCTGCAGATAGACGATGCCGTTCCGGACGCGGTTCCGGCGGATGGTCTCCTTCAGGACGCGGGTCAGGGCCTCGACCGACATGGGAATGTCGATGCGCAGCTCATTGAGGCTGCGGTGAAGGCGGGTCATGTGGCCTTCGAAATCGGCCATGCGACCGTCGAAGACCGACCAGACCTCATAGACGCCGTCGGCGAACTGAAAGCCGCGATCCTCGACATGGATCGTCGCCTCCGAGTGGCGTTGATAGACCCCGTTCACATAGGCGACGCGCGACATCAGTCGATATTCCCTTCGTCGTCCTCACCGCCCCGCGAGGGCGACACGCCCAGCGATTTCAGTTTGCGGTGAAGCGCCGATCTCTCCATGCCGATGAAGGCGGCCGTGCGCGAGATATTTCCGCCGAAACGCATGATCTGGGCGGCCAGATATTCGCGCTCGAAGACCTCGCGAGCCTCGCGCAGCGGAAGGGCTATGGTGCGTTCGGCGCCCATCCCTCCCCCGTTCGTGGAGGCGACCTCCTGGGGCAGCATGTCGGCCGAGATCGGGTCGTTCAGGTCGCCGGTGGCCAGGATCAGCAGGCGTTCGACGTTGTTGCGCAACTGGCGGACATTGCCCGGCCAGGGGTGGACCTGGAGCACGGCGATGGCGTCGTCCCCCAGTTTCCGGCGCGGCAGCCCCTGGGACACGCTGAGGGTCTCGATGAAGTAGTCGACCAGTTCGCTGATGTCCTCGCGACGTTCGGCCAGGGGCGGGACGCGGATCGGCACGACGTTCAGACGGTGGAACAGGTCCTCGCGGAAGCGGCCCTCGGTGATTTCCTGTTTCAGGTCGCGGGAGGTGGAGGTGACGACGCGGACGTCGACCTGGACGTCCTGTTCGCCGCCGACGCGTCGGAACCGCTGTTCGACCAGGACGCGCAGGATGCGGCTCTGGCTTTCGCGCGGCATGTCGCCGACGTCGTCCAGATAGAGGGTGCCGTTGTGAGCGCGTTCGAAGACGCCGATCTTGCGCGGACGGCCGTCGTGACCCTCCTCCCCGAACAGTTCCAGGTCGAGGCGTTCGGGGGTCATGCCGGCGGCGGAGATGGCGACGAACTCGCCCTTGGCGCGGGGGCTGGCCTCGTGGATCTGGCGGGCGACCAGTTCCTTGCCCGAGCCCGGAGGGCCCGAGATCAGGACGCGGCTGTTGGCCGGGGCGACCTTGACGATGGTGGTGCGCAGGACCTGGGCGGCGGCCGAGCGACCGATCAGCCCCGACGGCGTCATGGCCACGGCGCGCAGGCGGCGGTTCTCGCGCTTCAGCTGAGCGGCTTCCAGCGCGCGCTCGATGACGACGACCAGGCGGTCGGACTTGAACGGCTTTTCGATGAAGTCGTAGGCGCCGCGTTTCAGGGCGCTGACGGCGGTTTCGATATTGCCGTGGCCCGAGATCATGACGACCGGCAGGTCGGTGTCGAGCGTCTTGATCAGGTCGAGCAGCTCCAGCCCGTCCATGCCGCCGCCCTGCATCCAGATATCGAGGACGATCAGGCTGGGCTTTCTGGCGCGGATGCCGGCCAGGGCTTCCTCGGACGACGAGGCGGTGCGGACCGCGTGGCCCTCGTCCTCGAGCAGGCCCGAGACGAGGTCGCGGATATCGGCCTCGTCATCGACGACCAGGATGTCGGCTCCGGTGGAACGCATAGGGCCTCGCGACTATTCGGCCGCCGGGGCGTCGGCGCCGCGAGGCTCCGATTCACGCCCGGCCTTGCCGGTGGGGTTGAGGGGGAAGATCAGACAGATTCTGGCGCCGTGCAGGCTGTCGGAATCCGACAGTTTCAACTCGCCGCCGTGGTCCTCGCAAATGCGCTTGACGATGGCCAGGCCGAGGCCGGTGCCCTTCTCGCGCGTGGTGACATAGGGCTCGGTCAGGCGGTCGCGGTCGCGGACGGGCAGACCCTTGCCATCGTCCTCGATGATGAAGGTCGCCACATCGTTCACGACCTCGAGGCGGGCGATGATGGCGGTGTCGGCGCTCTCGTCGTCGCCGCGACGGGCGGCCACGGCCTCGCCGGCGTTCTTCAGGATGTTGGTCAGGGCCTGCCCCACCATCTGGCGGTCGGCGCGCAGTTTCGCCTTGGGCAGGGGCTCGACCAGTTCGATGGGCAGGGTCGGAGCCGCGACGCGCTGGGCGAAGACGGCTTCCCGCAGCAGTTCGGCCGGGTTCTCGTTGGTGAAGCGCGGCGCGGGCATGCGGGCGAAGGAGGAGAACTCGTCCACCATTCGACCGATGTCGCCGACCTGACGGATGATGGTGTCGGTGCAGCGGTCGAAGACCTCGACGTCGTCGCCGATGCGGGCGCGGTATTTGCGCTTCAGCCGCTCGGCCGAGAGCTGGATCGGGGTCAGGGGGTTCTTGATCTCGTGGGCGATGCGGCGGGCGACGTCGCGCCAGGCGGCGTTCCGCTGGGCCGTGACCAGGCGGGTGATGTCGTCGAAGGTCAGGACCATCTCGCCGCCCTGCCCGCCTTCGATGCGGACGCGCAGACGCCGGGTCTCACCCTCGCGGGCGACGTCGAGGTCTTCCTCGATATGGGCCTCGACGCGTTTGACCAGGTCGCTGAGCTCCGGCGCGATATCGGCCAGGGCCTTGCCGCGCACTTCAAGCTCGGAGATCGAAAGCAACTGCAAGGCGCTGTCGTTGATGGCGGAAATCCGTCCGCGCTTGTCCAGACCGATGACGCCGGCGGAGACGCCGGACAGGACGGTTTCGATGAAGCGGCTGCGGTCCACCGCCTCGTCGGAGGCGGTCTTCAGGGCCGCCTGCTGGGCCTCGAGGTCGCCGGTCATGCGGTTGAAGGCCGAGGACAGGGTGGCGATCTCGCCGGGCGCGCCGTGGGCCTCGACGCGGGCCGAAAGGTCGCCGGCCGAGACCTGATCCGCCGCCTTCACCAGACGACCGATGGGGGCCGAGATCTGGCTTGCCGCCGACATGCCCAGCCAGACGGCGCCGACCAGGACCAGAAGCGCGGTCTCCAGATAGCTGAGGGCGAATGCGGCCTGGATGCGGGCGCGGCTTTCCTCGGCGACGCGATAGCCCTGGATCGATTCCTCGCCGTTGCGCATCTGGGCCACGAGACCGGGCGCGAGCGGTCGCACGACATAGAGGTAGGCGTCGCCATAGTCTGGAAGTGGATAGAGGGCGCGGACGGTGTCCGGGTGTTCGGTGACGGTGACGGGCGCGGTCTCGCCTTCGGCGGCGGTCTCGAACACCTCGCGCGGCGGGGCGACATAGGTCGGGGCGCCCGGCAGGTCGCTCTGGGCCAGGACCTCGCCCTCGCCGTTCAGGATGTAGACGGCCGGATAGCCGAAGAAGTCGGCGATTTGGGTCAGGGCGGTGGAGAACTGGATGCGGTTGTCGAAGACGTCCCTCACCCCGCCGAGTTCGGTCGTCATGGTGCCGAGGTCGCGCTCCAGCCCGCCGCCGATGTCGGCGACATAGGCCCGGCCGATGGAGGCGCCGTTGTTGACCGCCGACCGGACGTTCTGGCTGAACCACTGATCGACGCCGCGATTGACCAGAAGGCCGAAGACCAGGGCGATCAGGACGGCCGGAACCAAGGCCACCAGGGAGAACAGGGCGACGAAGCGCAGGTGGAGGCGGGCACCCGGATCCTCTCGCCGCCGCTGGGACAGGCGCATGACCTGACCGCCGATGACGGTCGCCAGGCCGCCGATCAGGACCAGATTGGCCAGCAGGATGAACAGGACCGCGCGGCTGGCGGTCGAACGGGCGTCGTCCCCCGCGCTGGCCCCCGGCGCGATGGCCACCAGCCAGATGGCGGCGGCGGTGATCAGGAAGGCGATGGCGTAGGCGGCGCCGAAGGCGGCCCGCGCACGACCGGCCGAGAGACGCCCCCAGAAGGAAGGGTCGCCTTCTGTTGCCGGGGTGGTGGCGGGCGTGTCCGTCATGCCCCGGAAGCTTCAACCACCTGTGGCGAAACTTCAACAGGAGAGTTGCTGAAATACAGCGAGCTGTGCGGCAAAGCCCAGAGTTCGGCGAGGGCTTCGGCCACCAGGGCGGGGTCGTCGAGGCGACAGAGGCGGCTCTTGGCCTGTCTGCGGACCTCCGGATCCGGCGGCCAGGGCGCTTGTTCAACGTACCAGCCGAGGTGTTTGCGGAACATCCGCAGGCCGATGGGGCCGTCGTAGAAGGCGCAGGAGGCGCGCATGTGGTCGACGACGATGTCGAACCGCTCCTGTCGGTCGGGCTCGAACAGGACCGTGCCGTCCCGGATGGCCCGGTCGAGGTGGGCGGCCAGCCACGGACGGCCGTAGACGCCGCGGCCCAGCATCAGGGCGTCGGCGCCGGACTGGTCCAGCGCCGCCCTCGCCTGCTCCGCCGTGATGATGTCGCCGTTGACGATGACCGGGATGGAGACGGCGGCCTTGGTCGCGCCGACCGCGTCCCAGTCGGCGACGCCGGTGTAGAACTGCTGGCGGGTACGGCCGTGGACGGTGACGGCTTTCACGCCCAGATCCTCGGCGCGTTTGGCCATCTGCGGCGCATTCTTGGTGTCGTCGTCCCAGCCGAGGCGCATCTTGACCGTGACGGGACGCGAAGTGGCGGCGACGGTGGCGGCCATGATCCGGCTGGCGAGGTCGGGGGTCCGCATCAGCGCGGAGCCGGAGGCCGAGCCGGTGACCTCCTTGGCCGGGCAGCCGAAGTTCAGGTCGATGATGTCGGCGCCGGCCTGTTCGGCCATGCGCGCGCCCTCGGCCATCGCATGGGGATCGCGGCCGACCAACTGGATCACCGTCAGGGGCAGGCCGTCGCCGACGGCGGCGCGGCGGACGACGTCCGGACGGGCACGGGCCAGTTCGGCGGCGGCCACCATCTCGGTCGCCACATAGGCCGCGCCCAGACGGCTGGCGAGCAGGCGGAACGGCAGGTCCGTGATGCCCGTCATGGGCGCCATCAAGACCCGGCCGGGGATGGCCACGTCGCCGATCTGAATCCCTGTGCTCATAAGTCCGTCAACACGCGAAGCCTGGCCCCTCGTCAACCGCGATGATGGCGGCACAATGGTGGGTCGCGATCTCGCCCTAAAACCGCTCACACTTTTCGGGATCGCGACGTAGAAGGCCTCCATGACTTTTGCAGCGATCGTGGTGGCGGCCGGTTCGGGTTCACGGGCCGGGGGCGACAAGCAGTGGCGGCCTCTGGGCGGCAGGCCTGTGGTGCGCTGGTCGGTCGAGGCGCTGCTGAAGGCCGGGGCCGAGGAGGTGATCGTGGTGGTCGCCGCCGACGGGTTGGATCGGGCGGCCGAGGCGCTGGGCGGGCTGGAAGGCTGGCGGGCCGTCGCAGGCGGCGCCGAGCGGGCGGATTCGGTGCGGGCGGGACTGGCAGAGCTGACGGGCGTGGCGGATCGGCCGGTGCTGGTGCATGACGCGGCGCGGCCTCTGCTGTCCGCCGACGTGATCGCTCGGTTGCTGGAGGCCCTGCCCGGCGCGGATGGGGCCATCGCCGCCCTGCCCGTCTCCGACACCCTGAAGCGCGGCGCGGACCGGATCGAGGGCACGGTGGATCGCAGCGGGCTGTGGCGGGCGCAGACGCCTCAGGCGTTTCGCGCGGACCGGCTGATCGCCGCCTACGCCGTCCGGCCCGAGGGCTCGGCGCCGACCGACGAGGCTGCCGTGGTCGAGCGCGACGGCGGCGTGGTGCGCCTCGTCCAGGGCGATCCGCGTCTGATGAAACTGACCTACCCCGAGGATTTCGCCATGGCCGAGGCCCTGATCCCCCGCCAGACCCGTGTCGGTCAGGGCTTCGATGCGCACCGCTGGGGGCCGGGAGAAGAGGTCTGGCTGTGCGGGGTGTCGATCCCGCACGACCAGACCCTGATCGGCCATTCGGATGCGGATGCGGGGCTGCACGCCCTGACCGACGCGGTGCTGGGCGCCATGGGCGACGGGGATATCGGCGATCACTTCCCGCCGACCGACCCGAAATGGAAGGGCGCGGCCTCGGAGCAGTTCCTGATCCATGCGGTCGAGCGGCTGACGGCGCGCGGCGGGCGGTTGGTGAACGTGGACGTCACCCTGATCTGCGAACGGCCCAAGGTGAAGCCGCATCGTGAGGCCATGCGCGAACGCCTGGCCGAGATCCTGCACCTGCCGCGGGACGCCGTCAGTGTGAAGGCGACGACCATGGAGCGGATGGGCTTCACCGGACGCGAGGAAGGCCTGGCCGCCTCGGCCCTCGCGACGATCGAATTGCCCGCCTGATCAATCCACTCGGGTCAGCGGCGGAAGTGCCGCCACAACGACCCGAACAGGTTCACATAGTCGTCGGTCCAGGGCCGGACGTCGTTGTCGGCGATGGTCTGCCATTGCGGCTCGCCCCGGAACTCGGCCAGGCCGGCGTCGGTCGGCGACAGGATCAGGGCCTCGGTCGAGGCCTCGGCCATGTCCGGCGCGGTCGAGCTCTCCTGATAGATCTGGTGCAGGTTGGCCGCGCCGAGAGCCCGCGCCGCGGCGGCCGCCGGCAGGGTGATGTCGAGGTTGCGGTTGGACAGATGGAGGATGACCACGCCGTCCGGCTTCAGGAGCTTCAGATAGCCCTCGATGGCCTCCACCGTCAGCAGGTGGGTCGGCACGGCGTCGGACGAGAAGGCGTCGATCAGAAGAAGGTCGTAGGACCCCGGCGCCTCGCGCGCCATGGTCAGGCGGGCGTCGCCCAGCACGGTCCGGACCGGGCCGTCGGCGCAGTCGGAGATGAAGGTGAACCACTGGGGATCGCGCGCCAGCTTATCCACCATCGGGTCGATCTCGAAGAAGGTCAGCCGGTCCGTGCCGCGTTTGTAGCCGGCCATGGCGCCCGACCCCAGCCCGACCACGCCGATGTTCAGGCCGGGGCTACGGTGCTGCAGCGCCATCGTGGCCTGACCGATGGGGGTCGAGGGGGCGTAATACATGGTCGGCATGCAGGCGAAGGCCGGGTCGCGCGGCTGGGCGCCGTGCAGGGTCGTGCCGTGCATCAGGATGTTCACCTGACCGCCCAGACGCGGGTCGTTCACCGGGGCGATCTTCATCACGCCGAAGAAGCTGCGGTCGGTGAAGGCGGCGTCGTAGCCGCGCGCGATATAGGCGGTGGACAGGGCGATGGCGGCGGCGATGGCGACATAGGCGATGGGCCGGTCGCGCAGCAGGAAGCCCGCGATCATGGGCGCCAGCAGGACCAGCTGGGTCAGGCGCGGCATGTTCTCCGACACGTTCTTGCTGAACCACCAGGCGAAGTCCCAATCCGCCTGGAAGACCGCCGACAGCAGGGGCGGCAGGCCGGCGATCAGAAGCGCGGCCACGAACATGTAGACTTCGGAGTTCTTGATCGGGGCCTTGCTGAACGGCCGGGCCAGTCCGGCCAGGACCAGGACCAGCGGATATTCCCAGACGCCGTTGAAGAGCACCGGCGCCAGAAGCGCGGTGAAGGCGCCGCCGACCACGCCGCCCAGCGACATCAGGAGGTAGAACTCGGTCAGGCGATCCGGCGGCGGGCGACGCCCGGCCAGACGCTGGTGGCACATCAGGGTCAGGAAGAAGAAGGCGGCCAGATGCAGGCCGAACATCATCAGCCAGTTGCCGGTCCGGAAGGCCGTGAAGGCGACGCAGGCCAGGGTCAGGGCGCCGGAGATCACCAGGGTGATCGACATCGGGATCCAGGGCTTGTCCTGGAAGGCGATGACGAAGGTCAGGAGATAGAGGGCCAGCGGCACGACCCAGAGGAAGGGCGCCGAGGCGACGTCGGTCGACAGGTGGGTGGTGACGCCCAGCATCAGGCTGGACGGGGCGGCGGCGAGGAGGACGAGGACCAGCTTCTCGCGCCAGGCGATGGGCGGGCTGACCTCAAGGGCGGCGACCGGGGTCGCGCTGCCGATCTGGCCGCGCCGCCAGGCGACGAAGGCCAGGGCCACGATCATCAGCATGAAGGCTGCATAGCCGCCGGTCCAGGTCCCGCGCTGGCCCGACAGGGTCATCAGGGGCTCGATCAGGACGGGATAGGCGAGGAGCGCCAGGAAGCTGCCGAGGTTGGAAGCCGCGTAGAGGACGTAGGGGTTCTGGCCATCCGCATGACCGGCGCGGACCCGAGCGTACCAGGCCTGAAGCAGCGGCGCGGTGGCCGACAGAACGGCGAAGGGCGCGCCAACGGAAAGGGCCAGGGTAGCGAGGAGCCAGCCGATGGGCGCGGACGGGTCGGGATCGCCGAGGACGCCGCTGATCTTCAGGGGCAGGAACAGGGCCGCCAGCGCCAGAAGCGCCAGATGGGTCGCCATCTGAGCCCGCATCGACGGCAGGCGCTGCAGAAGATGGGCGTAGCCGTAGCCGGCCAGAAGCGCGGTCTGGAAGAAGACCATGGCCGTGTTCCAGACCGACGGCGATCCGCCCAGCATCGGCAGGACCAGCTTGGTCACCATGGGCTGGACCACGAAGACCAGGGCCGCCGAGGTGAAGATGGCCACGGCGAACAGGGTGCGGGCGACGCGGTCGCCACTGTCGGTCGAGGGGCCGATGTCTTCCGGCAGCGCAGCGTCGGTCATGAGATCCCCGGTCCTGAACCCGCGCCCCTGAATGCAAGCCATGGGCCTCGGCGCGTGCTAGGCGGAAGCCTAGACTGACTCGCTTCTGCACCGGAAAGGTCAATGTTCCCCGAAGACATCGAACAGACAGCGGCCGCGATTGTCGCAGCGGCGTCGCGTCGCGGCTGGACCGTGGCGACGGCCGAGAGCTGCACCGGCGGACTGGTGGCCGGGGCCCTGACGGCCATCGCCGGATCGTCGGCGGTCGTGGACCGGGGCTTCGTGACCTACAGCAATGCCGCTAAGGCCGAAATGCTGGGCGTCCCGACGGAAACCATCGAGGCGCATGGCGCGGTGTCGGAGCCGGTGGCGCGGGCCATGGCTGCGGGCGCGCGGGTGACGGCGGACGTGGATCTGGCGGTGTCCATCACCGGCATCGCGGGACCCGGCGGCGGTTCGGCGGAGAAGCCGGTCGGACTGGTTCACTTCGGATGCGCCGGGCCGGACGGCGTCGTGCATGAGGTCCATCGCTTCGGCGATATCGGGCGCGAACGGGTGCGGCTGGAGAGCGTGCGGGTCGCGCTGGGTCTGCTGCTGGCCGCCTGCGAGGCGGAATGAACGACATCGTCGTGGATGCGCGCGGGCATCGCTGTCCGGTGCCGAGCCTGCGTCTGGGAAAGGCGATGGAGACCGCCCTGCCCTCCAGCCGGCTGGTGCTGCTGGCGACCGATCCGATGGCGCGGATCGACGTGCCGTTTCTGATGCAGGAGCTGGGCGGTCAGGTCGTGTCGATCGAGGAGGTCGACGGCGTCCTGACCCTTACCGTCGAGACGCGCGCCGCTCCGACAGGTTGACGACCGAAGTATTGTCCTCCGGGGCCAGTTCGGGCGCGCCCTTCGAGCGGGCGGCGATCTCCATCTCGGTGGCGAAGGCGCCGCCGTAGAAGATGGCGTTGACGTTCCACGACAGCCAGATCAGCAGCACCACCACGGCGCCGACCGAACCGTAGGTCGCGCCGAGCTGGGCGATCTGCTCGACATAGATGGCGCAGAGCCAGGACGAGATCATCGACAGGATGGTCGCCACCGCCCCGCCCGTGATCGACGGGAACCAGGCCACCGGATCGCGGTGGGACATGGCGTAGCGGTAGAGAAGCGTGAGCCCCAGGGCGAGACCGGCGGCGGGCAGCAGCCCGTTGAACGGCAGGCCGCCCGACGACGACGCCGGCCCGGTGTGCTCCAGCAGGCGGGCGGTGACCACGGCGCCGGAGACGATGGTGAACAGGCCGAACGCCACGACCGCGACAACGAAGGCCAGGAAGTTGAACTTGAAGAAGCCGTGCGGCTCCGTCTCGTCATGGATAAGGTTCAGACCGGCCAGCAAGGCCTTGAATCCCCGGTGCGCCGCATAGGCGCCGACGATCAGGGCGAAGGCGCTCTGGGTCGAGACGGCGCGGGCCGAGGCGTTCGACAACCGCTCGACCTCGGCGCGGAAGATGGCGCGGGCGGCGTGGGGCATGACATCGGCCAGGGCCGCCGCCTGTTCGCCCACCTGGGCGATCGACAGCACGGCCTTGTAGAAGCCGATCAGGATGGCGATGGCCGGGAAGACGGCCAGAAGAGCGAAGAAGGACACCCCGCCGGTGTAGAGCATGACGTCCCGGCCCCAGCTGCGCGCGAACGCCCGCCCCGAGAGCCGCACCCAGAAACCGGGTGACGCCATTTCCGTAGTCTGTCCGCGCAAGCCGGTTCCCGCCGTAGCCCAATCCCGGACACTAGCGGAAATCGCCTGGTTTGGAACCTGTGGTCACGCGGTCGTTTTCCCGCATCCACAGCATCTGGGGCGTTGCACCGACGGGGGCCGCATCGGTATGGTCCGGCCGCTCCGTGTCGGGAGCAGCGGCCTTTCGGGCCCGCAGGGGGAGTTCGGCGATTACAGGTTTGGATCCACGCGTTCTGGTCGTCGCCGAGACGGATGAGCGGATCGGCGCCCTATGCCGTGGGCTGGATCAGCTCGGCTGGCGCACGATGACGGCCCGGTCGGGCGCGGGCGCGGTCGCGGGCCTGACCGACTTCAAGCTGGAGGCGGCCATTCTGGACGCCGACCACGCCGAGATTTCCGCCCTGCCCGAGGCCCTGAGGCTGGCGGCCGGCGCGCGGCGTTTGCCGCTGATCGCCCTGGGGCCCAAGGCGGGCGCCCTGCCCCAGGCCGCCTTCGACCTGACCATGACGGAGGCGCCCCATCCGGCCCAGGCGGCGCTGCGAATCGAACAGCTGGTGCGCGCCGCCATCGCCGAAGAAGAGTTCCGCCTGCGGCAACAGACCTTCGCCCTGCACGGCGCGACGCTGGACCCGGGCACGCCGGACACGAGCCCGGTCCGCATCCTGATCGCCGGGGCGCCCGATCATCGCTTCATCGCCCTGTCGAATACCCTGACGGCCGAGGGCGCCGAGGTGGTGGCGGCGCCGACGCCCTATACCGCCTTCGACTATCTGCATGAGAGCGCGTTCGACGCGGCGGTGCTGTGGGGCGCGCCCGACCATGCGCCGGCCCTGTCCATCGCGTCCGGCATGAAGCGGAACACGCGGCTCTATCATATCCCGCTGGCCCTCTATCTGCGCTCCGAAGGCGAGATCAATCTGAGCGAGCTCTACAACCGGGGCTTCTCGGAGGTCGCGGCCGCCGACACGCCGGAGCCGGAAGCGGCTGAGCGCGTGATGAACCTGGCGCGGACCCATCGCCGGCATCTGGCGATCCGGAAGGCGCTGGAAGGCGCGCGGGGCGCCGGGATCATGGATCCCTCGACCGGCCTGTTCACGCGCAACCTGTTCGCCAGCCATCTGGGCCGCGTGGCCGAGGGGGCCTCGGCGCGGCGTCGTCCGTTGTCGGTCTGCGTGCTCAGGGTCTCGGACAGCGACGCCCTGACCCGCGCGCGGATGGGCGGCTGGCTGGACCGCGCCATGCCCCAGATCGGGGCCATGGTGTCGCGTCTGGTGCGGGTCGAGGATACGGCCGCGCGTCTGGCGCCCGAAGTCTTCGCCCTCGCCCTGCCCGCCACGCCGGGTCCGCAGGCGCGGCTGGCGGTGGAGCGGATCGCCGCCGTCATCGGCTGCACCGCCTTCGACGCCGGTCCGGACCGGACGCCCTTCGTAGTGGAGTTCAGCGTCGGCGTCGCCGAACTGATGCAGGGTGAGAGCGCTGCGGCCGTGCTGGAACGCGCCTCGGCCGACATGCAGGTTCAGACGGTCTAGAGCCCTCTTGCGAGGTCGGGCGCGGCCTTCATAGTGGCCCGGTCACCTTCTGGGAGTGCGAACCATGGCCGGACGCGTCGGCGCCCATATGACGATCTCGCTGGACGGCTTCGGTGCCGGACCGGACCAGACGCTGGAGACGCCGCTGGGCGTCGGCGGCGAAAACCTCCATCGCTGGATGTTCCAGGACGGCGCAAACAACGCCGAGGAAATGCAGGCCATCTGCGACTATTCGGCCTTCATCATGGGCCGCAACATGTTCGGCCCGATCCGGGGCGAATGGACCGGCGACTGGCGCGGCTGGTGGGACGAGAACCCGCCCTATCACGCCCCGGTCTTCGTCCTGACCCACTATGCGCGCGAGCCGCTGGTGATGGAGGGCGGGACGACCTTCCACTTCATCACCGAGGGCTACGATGCAGCGCTTCAGGCGGCGCGAGCGGCCGTCGGCGACGGGGACATCGCCGTCTGCGGCGGGGTCTCGACGACGCGCCACTATCTGAACGCCGGTGTGATCGACGACCTGCATCTGCAGATGGCGCCGATCGTTCTGGGTGCGGGCGAACGGCTGTGGGACGGGCTGACGGCGGAGCTGGAGCCCGTCTCCGCGCGCCAGACCCGCTTCGCCACCCACCTGCACTACCGCGTGAAGCGCTAGGCGCCGGCCACCCGAGCCAGATCGGCGGTGATCCGCTCGGCGACCTTCAGACGATCCTCCGGCGTCGGCCAGTCGCCCTTCACGACGATCTTCTGATCCGGGCGGATCTTCCAGGTCGCGTGGTTTTTCTGGATCAGGCCGACCAGCCCCATCGGATTGGGGAAGGTGTTGTCGCGCAGGGTCAGGACGCAGCCCTTCGGCCCGATGTCGATGCGTTCGATCATGGCCGTCTTGCAGTTGGCCTTGATGCCGACGATGCGGAGAAGCTGTTTCGCCTCGTCCGGCAGGGGGCCGAACCGGTCGATCAGTTCGGCCGCCAGGGCCTCGCGTTCCTCGGTCTTCTCGGCGTCCGACAGACGGCGATACAGACTGAGACGGACATTGAGGTCCGAGACATAATCCTCTGGAATCAGTACCGCCGCGCCGACATTGATGGCCGGGGACCAGCCGCGATCCGGCATCATGGCCTCGCCGTTCTGGCGCAGCTCGGCGACCGCATCCTCCAGCATCTGCTGATACAGTTCGACGCCGACCTCGCGGATATGGCCGGACTGTTCGTCGCCCAGCAGGTTGCCGCCGCCGCGCTGATCGAGGTCGTGGGAGGCCAGCTGGAAGCCGGCGCCCAGGTTGTCGAGCGACTGCAGCACCTGCAGACGCCGCTCGGCCGACAGGGTCATCGGCTTGTTCGCATCGACCGTCAGATAGGCGAAGGCGCGCGCCTTGGACCGGCCGATGCGCCCCCGGATCTGGTGCAACTGGGCCAGGCCGAACATGTCCGCCCTGTGCACGATCAAGGTGTTGGCGGTCGGAATGTCGATGCCGCTTTCGACGATGGTGGTCGAGACCAAGACGTCGTAGGAGCCGTCGTAGAAGGCGCTCATCACGTCTTCCAGCTGGGTCGGGCTCATCTGGCCGTGGCCGACGACGAACTTGATCTCGGGCACCTGTTCGCGAAGGAAGCGCTCGATGTCCGGCAGGTCCGACAGGCGCGGGCAGACGTAGAAGGCCTGCCCTCCCCGATACTTCTCGCGCAGCAGGGCTTCGCGCACCATGACCGGGTCCCAGGGCGCGACATAGGTCCGCACGGCCAGACGATCGACCGGCGGGGTGGCGATGATCGACATCTCGCGAATGCCGGACAGGGCCATCTGCAGGGTGCGTGGGATCGGGGTGGCGGTCAGGGTCAGCAGGTGGACGTCGGCGCGGAGAGACTTGAGCTTCTCCTTGTGCTTGACGCCGAAATGCTGCTCCTCGTCGACGATGACGAGGCCCAGGTCCTTGAACCCAACCTGTTCGGCCAGGACGGCGTGGGTGCCGACGACGATCTCGAACGAGCCGTCCTTGAGGCCCGCCCGTGTCTCCGCCGCATCCTTGGCCGTGACCATGCGTGACAGGTGGCGGACCTTGATCGGCCAGCCGGCGAAGCGCTCGGAGAAGGTCTTGAAATGCTGGCGGGCCAGCAGCGTCGTCGGGCAGACGATGGCGACCTGTTGCCCCGACATGGCGACGACGAAGGCGGCGCGGATGGCGACCTCGGTCTTGCCGAAGCCGACGTCGCCGCAGATCAGCCGGTCCATCGGCACGCCCTTGCCGAGATCCTCCAGCACGTCGCCGATTGCGTTCAGCTGGTCGTCCGTCTCCTCGTAGGGGAAACGGGCGCAGAACTCGTCGAACAACCCTTGCGGCGGGATGACCGCCTCGCCGACGCGGAGCGCCCGCTTGGCGGCCAGGGCGATCAGACCCTCGGCCATGTCGCGCAGGCGAGCCTTGGCCTTGGCCTTCCGCGCCTGCCAGCCGGCCCCGCCGAGACGGTCCAGCTGGACGCCGTCGGCTTCGGATCCGTAGCGGGTCAGAAGGTCAATATTCTCAACCGGCAGATAGAGTTTGCTCTCACCGGCGTAGAGAAGCTCCAGACAGTCGTGCGGCGCCTCCTGGATCTCCAGGGTGCGCAGGCCTTCGTAGCGGCCGATGCCGTGATCGAGGTGGACGACGAGATCACCGGTCGTCAGGGCCGAGGCCTCGGCGAGGAAGTTGGACGCCCGGCGTTTCCGCTTCGGCCGGGCCAGGCGGTCGCCGAGGATGTCGGTCTCAGAGATGACGGCCAGGTCGCCGGTCGTGAAGCCGTGCTCCACCGGCAGGACGGCGCGCAGATAGAGGTCCTTCGACGCCGCCTGCACATCGGCCCAGTCGCGAACGGCGACGACGTGCTCAAGCCCGTGGTCGGACAGCATGACGCCGAGGCGATCCGACGAGCCCTCGGTCCAGGAAGCGAAGAGGACGCGCTTGCCCTCGGCCTTCAGCTTCTGGGCGTGGTTGGCAACGGCGGCGAACAGGTTGACGCTGTCCTGGGCCCGCTCCGCGCCGAAGGTGCGCCCCAGATTGCCGCCGCCGTCCTCGGCGGCCGCGTAGAACGGCGTCAGGCGACGGACGGCGCGCCCGGCCAGGGCCGAGTTCCAGTCGTCCTCCGGCATGTAGAGCCGATCCGGCGGCAGGGCGCGGTTGGCGGCGCCGCCCTTCCCCTTCGAGGCTTCCTGACGGGCTTCATAGGCGTCGCGGGTCAGGTTCCAGCGTTCGGCCCGCGCGGCCTCCACCTGATGGTCGAGGAACAGGGTCGCGTCGTCCGGCAGATAGTCGAACAGGGTCTCCAGCCGGTCGTAGAGCAGCGGGATCCAGTGCTCCATGCCCTGACGCCGCGCGCCCTCGCTGATGGTCGCATAGAGGGGATCGTCGCCGGGCGCGCCGAACTGGTTCAGGTAGCCGGTGCGGAAACGGCTGATGGTCTCGGCGTTCAGCAGGGCCTCGGACACGGGCGACAGCGAGACCTCGCGCCGCTGGCCGGTCGACCGCTGGGTCGCCGGATCGAAGGTGCGGATCGATTCCAGTTCGGACCCGAACATGTCGAGACGGACCGGCTCGTCGAACCCCGGCGGGAAGACGTCGATGACCCCGCCCCGGATGGCGTACTCGCCCCGCTCGTTCACCGTCGAGGCGCGCATGTAGCCGTTGGTGGTGAAGTAGGTCTCCAGAGCGGCCGTATCGAGATCGCGCCCGACGCGCGCCTCGAAACTGGCGGCGAAGGTGGCCTCGCGCGGGGGCGTGCGCTGCATGGCCGCCGCGACGGTCGTGACGACCAGCATGGGGCTGCGATCGTCCAGCCCACGCTTGGCCAGGGCCGTTAGCGCGGCCATCCGCTCCGCCGAGACGCCGGACGTCGGGCTCAGCCGGTCGTAAGGCAGACAATCCCAGGCCGGAAACTCAACGACCTCAATGTCCTTCGCGAAGAACTGGAACGCCTGGACGAAGGCGGTCGAACGCGAGAAGTCCCGCGCCACGAAGACGCCGACGCCGCCGGAGGCCTTCAGACGGTCGGCGACGACCAGCGCATCCAGGCCTTCGGGTGCCCCGCCCAGCTCGTGATCGGTCCGTTGCACGCGGGCGTCCATCAGCCGGCTCCCTCGGCGACGGCGGCGGCGACATGGGCGCGCATGAAGGTGCGCAGCCTGTCCATAAGGCCGGTGGCGTGAACCTCGGGCGTCGGCTTGGTCTCGATGATCCAGGCGTAGATTTCGTGGTCGTTGTCCTCGGCCAGCAGGGCCTCGAACTGGTCCAGTTCGGCGTCGCTCAGGCTCGCGCCCTCGGCCTGCATGAACGGCCCGAGCACCAGGTCGGCCTCGCGGAAGCCCCGGCGCCAGGCGCGGAAGGTCACCCGGCCCAGTCGCTGCTCTCTGGTTTCGGTTTCGGCACGCGCATCGTTATCGGCCACAAGAATCCTTGCCCGGTCAGTCATTCAAAGGTCGCGATGAGATAGCGACCCGCCGACCGTTTCGCCAGCGTCGCCGCACCGTCTAATGTCATCAGCGATGCGGCCCCAGATTCTCTTTCCCCTGTTCGCGGAGGTCACCAGCCTGAAGGGCGTGGGGGCCAAGGTCGAACCCCTGATCCGGAAGCTGGCCGGGCCGCTTGTGCGCGACGTCCTGTTCCTGGCGCCCAGCGGGGTGATCACGCGACGCCGGGCGAATGCGGCGGACGCGGTCGAGGGCGAGATCGGCATATTCGACGTCATCGTCGACCGGATGATCGCGCCGGGGCGACCGGGCGTGCCGTTGAAGGTGCGGGCCAGTGACGAGACCGGCTTCGTCCACCTGATCTGGTTCGGTGGGAGCCCGCAGCACATCGACCGGCAACTCCCGCGCGGCGAGCGGCGGCTGGTCTCCGGCAAGGTCGAACGGTTCAACGGCGAGGTGCAGATCGTGCATCCCGACTGGATCGTGGCCCTGGACAAGGGCGAGGAGATCCCGGCCGTGGAACCCGTCTATCCGGCGACGGCGGGCCTGACGTCGCGCGTGGTGCGGAAGCTGGCGCTAGGCGCGTTGGCGGTCGCGCCGGAGCTGGACGAGTGGCAGGACGCGGCCTGGATGGCGCGTCAGAAGTGGCCGGGCTGGCATGAAGCTATCGAGGCTCTGCATGCGCCGCAGGGCGAGGCGGACCTGTCGCCGGACGCCGCGCCGCGCCAGCGTCTGGCCTATGACGAACTGTTCGCGCACCAGCTGGCCCTGGCCCGGCGGAAGCGGGCGCGGCAGATCACGCCGGCGCCGATCATCGCGCCGGGCGATGTGTCAGAGGCCCTGCTGACCGCCCTGCCCTTCACCCTGACCGGGGCGCAGGCGCAGGCGCTCGCCGAGATCCGCCGCGATCTGGCGTCGGGCGAACAGATGGGGCGGCTGCTGCAAGGCGACGTGGGTTCGGGCAAGACGGCGGTCGCGGCCCTGGCTCTGGCCGATGCGGCGAGCGCGGGCTTCCAGTCCGCGTTGATGGCGCCGACGGAAATCCTGGCGCGGCAGCACTATCAGCGGTTGGCCCCCATGCTGGAGGCGGCGGGGGCGCCGACCATCCTGCTGACCGGGCGCGACACCCCGGCCGAGCGGCGCGACCGGCTGGCCGCGTTGGCGTCGGGTCAGGCCAAGGTGGCCATCGGCACCCATGCCCTGTTCCAGGACGCGGTGCAGTTCGACAAGCTGGCTCTGGCCGTCATCGACGAACAGCATCGGTTCGGCGTCAATGAACGCGCGCGGCTGCAGGCCAAGGGCGATCCGCGCGTCGGCGGCGTCCACCTGCTGACCATGTCGGCGACGCCGATCCCAAGGACGCTGGAGCTGACCCAATACGGCGAACTGGAGGTCAGTCGGCTGATGGAGAAGCCGCCGGGGCGGACGCCGATCTCCACCGCCGTCCTGCCGCTCGCCCGCATCGGCGAGGTCGCCCAAAGGCTGAAGGCGGCGGTCGAGAGCGGGGCCCAGGCCTACTGGATCTGTCCGCTGGTGGCCGAGTCGGAGGCCATCGATCTTGCGGCGGCCGAGGAGCGGGCGCGGGATCTGCGCCGTCTGCTGGGCGTGGAAGTCGGTCTGGCTCACGGCCAGATGCCGGGCGCCGAGCGCGAGGCCGTGATGGCCGATTTCGCCGACGGCCGGATCTCGGTGCTGGTGGCGACGACCGTGGTCGAGGTCGGGGTCGATGTGCCGAACGCCACCATTATGGTCATCGAACACGCCGACCGCTTCGGCCTGGCCCAGCTGCACCAGCTGCGCGGACGCGTCGGGCGCGGGGCCAAGTCGAGCGCCTGCATCCTGCTGTACGGCGGTCAGGACGGAGGCTTGGGCGAGACGGCCCGGGAGCGGCTGGAGACCCTCAGGCGCAGCGAGGACGGGTTCGAGATCGCTGAGGAGGATTTCCGTCTTCGCGGCGGCGGCGATCCTCTGGGGCTGAAGCAGAGCGGCTTTCCGGCCTATCGGTTCGCCGATCCGATCCGGCATCGGTCCCTGCTGCTGGCGGCGGCGGACGATGCGCGGATCATGCTGGGGCGCGATCCCGATCTGACCTCGCCGCGCGGCGAGGCGATCAGGGTGCTGGAAGCCCTGTTCGACTGGAAGACCGACCGGGGCGGGCTGGATTAGCCGGCGTTCGACGCCATCCAGACGTTCAGACGACGCCCAACGTCCGCTTCGATGTCGGCGTAGAACAGATTGTACTGGCGGGCCTTTCGGCGATCCGCCCAGTCGCCGACCTCCTTGAAGGATTCCGTCGTCAGCTCGGTGTGACGCAGGATGCCCTGACGGCACTGGGTGGCCAAGGCGCGGTCGATGAAGGCGGGGCGGACGCCCCATTCGAGCCCCGTGGCGTTGGCGGCGCCGTGGTGCAGGCGGGCGGGCACGGCAACGGCTCCAGTCGCTCCGCTGACCGGATTGACGCAGAGCGGGGTGCGGCCCTCCAGCTCGACCAGACGTCCGGTGTTGTCCCAGACCAGGGCGCGACGCAGGCGGCGGTGCGCGGCGCCCTCGTTCTGATCGCCGACCTGGGACCAGCCGACGACGCAGCCGATGCTGGTCGCCGTGGCGCAGCCGGGCACGGTCGGGGCCAGGTTCTCGGCCGCCGCGATCACGTCGATCAGATAGACGGCCACGACGCGGGCGCGGAGGGCCGGGTCTGTCGCGACGCGCTCGCGCACCAGCCGATCCATCAGTTCCCCGCCCTGCTCCACCCCGGCCAGGACAAGGGGCCCGGTCGGGTGTTCCGCCAGCCACGCGTTGAAGGCGCTCAGGGAGTCGCCATAGGCGAAGGCCCGGGCGTCGCGGGCGTCGTCCCGCAGGGTCAACCGGGTGTAAAGGGAGGCCTGACGGTAGCGCGGCAGGCTGATGGCCCCGGCTCGAGCGAAGGGCCCGGCGTAGTTGGGGATGACCACCCGCTCCAGATAGGCGTCGGCGTCCGCGTCTCCGATCGGCCCGTTCCAGTCCTTGCCGCCGTCGAAGGTGGTCGAGTGCAGGAAGAAGACGGAGGCGGGACCGGCGCCCGGCCCGCGCACATCCTTCATGGCCCAGGCGTCGGCAGACGCGTAGTTCGGCGGCGTGGGCGGGTCGTAGGTCTGGAACGGGATCTGGGGGTCCAGCCCGGCCTTCAGGATGTCGCCGCGCCAGACGGCCACGGCCGCCACGATCAGGAAGACAAAGGCGAAGCCGAGCCAGCCGATACCTTGCCAGAAGGTCAGGCGCGGCAGTCTCACCGATAGGGATCCGGCTGGGACAGGAAGGACTGGACGTAGCGGCGCACGCCCTCTTCCAGCGGCGTCGACTGACCGTTGAAGCCGAGCGCCCGGACGCGGTCCATCTTCGCCTCGGTGAAATACTGATACCGGTCGCGGATGACCTCGGGCATGTCGATGTAGGCGACAGCCGGGTCCTTGCCGGCGGCGGCGAAGGTGGCGTTGGCGAGGTCGAGGAAGGACCGCGCCTGACCCGATCCGGCGTTGAAGATCCCGCTGACCTCAGACGTGCAAAGCAGCCAGTCGATGATGTCGACCACGTCGTCCACGAAGACGAAGTCCCGCAACTGGCCGCCGTCCGCATAGTCGGGGTGGTGCGAACGGAACAGGCTGACGGTCTCGCCGGCCGCGACCTTGGGCCAGATCTGGGCGATGACCGACTTCATGCCGCCCTTGTGACCCTCGTTCGGGCCATAGACGTTGAAGAATTTCAGACCGGCCCACTGGCGCGGAGCGTGGTCGCGGGAGGCCTCGCGCACCGCGTACTGATCGAACAGTTTCTTCGAATAGCCATAGGCATTTAGCGGCTGAAGCTTCGAGATCGAGGCAAGATCGTCCGTGTCCTCGAACCCGGCCTCGCCGTCGCCATAGGTGGCGGCGGAGGACGCATAGATCATCCGCGCGCCGTTCAAGGCGCACCAGTCCCAGATGTCGCGCGACAGGCTGAAGTTGGTGCGCAGGATCAGGTCGGCGTCCTGTTCCGTCGTCGAGGAGATGGCGCCCATGTGGACGATGGCGCTGACCCGTTCGGCATGGCGGTCGAGCTGGGCGAACAGTTCTTCCGGATGCCAGAAGTCGGTAATGGGCGATTTGGCGATGTTGCGCCACTTGCCGAGGTTGGCATCCTCCAGCCGGTCGCAGATGACGACGTCCCAGCGATCCTCGGCGGTGAGGCGCGAGACGATGTTGGAGCCGATGAAGCCGGCGCCGCCGGTGACCACGATCATGCGGCGCATCAGCCGGCCTCCCCGAGCGTGCTGTCGACCATCTTGGCGATGGTGCGGGTGGTGGAATAGCCGTCGGCGAACTCGGCCAGTCTGACCTCCCCGCCCCAGCTCTCGACCAGATCGCCGCCGACCACGCCCTCACGCGTGTAGTCCGCGCCCTTGATCAGGACGTCGGGGCGAAGGCGTTCGATCAGGGCCAGAGGCGTCGGATCGTCGAAGGAGGTGACGCGGTCCACGCTGGCCAGGCCGCCTATGACCACGGCGCGGCTGTCGAGGTCGTTCACCGGGCGGCCATCGCCCTTGAGCTTCCTCACCGACGCGTCGGTGTTGAGCGCCACCACCAGCCGGTCGCACCAACTGCGGGCCTGGGCCAGATAGGCGACGTGGCCGCGGTGCAGGATGTCGAAACAGCCGTTGGTGAAGCCGACCTTCAGCCCCTGCCGGCGCCAGGTTTCGACCTCGGCGGCGAGGTCTTCCAGGGCCGTGACCTTGGCAAGGGCCGCGCCTGCGTGCTGGCTCATCTCGGCTTCGATCAGTTCGGCCGGGCTGACCACGGCCGTGCCGCTCTTACCGACGACGACGCCCGACGCGAGGATGGCCAGCTGCACCGCCTGTTCCAGCGAGGCGCCGGCACCGAGCGCCAGACCGAGCGCCGCCAGACCCGTATCGCCGGCGCCGGAGACGTCGAACACCTCGCGCGCCCGGCCGGGGAAATGCTGCGCCGTTTCGCCCCGCCGCATCAGGCTCATGCCCTTGCCGGCGCGGGTGACGACGATGGCCTTGGCGGTCGTGGCGGCCAGCAGGGCCTCCAGCGCCGCCTCGATCTCGGCGTCCGTCTCGACCGGCATCCCGGTGGCGCCGGCCAACTCGGAGGCGTTGGGCTTGATGAGATCGACCGCGCCATAGCGGGCGAAGTCGCGCCCCTTGGGATCGACGATGACGACGGCGCCGGTCTGCTGTGCCTGATAGAGGGCCGATCGGATCAGGCGTTCGGTGACCACGCCTTTGGCGTAGTCCGACAGGAGAATGGCCGAAGCCCCTGAAAACACGTCGTCACGTTCGAAGGCGCCGACGGCGATCTCTTCCTCGTCGAGGCGCATCAGCTGTTGGCCGCCGGAGACGTAGCGGGTCTTGACGATGGTGCCGACGGTCTCGCTGCGGGCCAGAAAGTCCTCGACCCGATCCTCGGCCGCGACCAGCCGGGCCAGTTCGTCGCCGGCCGCATCGACGCCCGTCGCCCCACCGAGACGCGCCAGGCCGCCGAGAGCCGCGACGTTGCGGGCCACATTGCCGACACCGCCGGGCATGGAGACGGTCTTGCGAGACCTCAGCACCGGAATCGGCGCCTCGGGCGAGATGCGGCTGACCTCGCCATAGACATAACGGTCCAGCATCAGGTCGCCGACGCAGGTGACCGTCTGGTCGCGCGCGCGATCGAGCAGGCTTTGCAGGGCGCCGAGGTCCAGGGTGCGATCAACCATGGGCTTGGCCTAAAGGATTCAGGCGGCCTTCGCCATCCGCGCCTTCGACAGGTCGTCATAGGCCAGGAGTTCGGCGGCCAAGGCCTCGAACTGGTTCAGGGGCACCATGTTGGGGCCGTCCGAAGGCGCGTGGTCGGGATCCTGGTGGGTTTCCATGAAGACGGCGTCGACGCCCACGGCCACGGCCGCGCGGGCCAGGACCGGTACGAACTCGCGCTGGCCGCCCGAGGAGGTGCCCTGCCCGCCCGGCTGCTGGACCGAATGGGTCGCGTCGAACACGACCGGGCAGCCGATCTCGCGCAGCACCGGCAGGGCGCGCATGTCGCTGACCAGGGTGTTGTAGCCGAAGCTGGCGCCGCGCTCGCAGGCCATGACGTTCGGATTGCCCGCGCCCGTCACCTTGGCGATGACGTTCTTCATGTCCCAGGGGGCCAGGAACTGACCCTTCTTGATGTTGATCGCCTTGCCGGTGGCGGCGGCGGCCAGGAGCAGGTCGGTCTGACGGCTCAGGAAGGCGGGGATCTGGAGCACGTCCACGACCTCGCCGGCGATGCGGCAGTGTTCCTCGGTGTGGACGTCGGTCAGGACCGGCAGGCCCAGGGTCTCGCGGATCTCGGCGAAGATCGGCAGGGAGCCTTCCAGACCGAAGCCGCGCGCGGCGCCGGCCGAGGTGCGGTTCGCCTTGTCGAAGCTGGTCTTGTAGATGATGCCGACGTTCAGACGCTCGCCGATCTCCTTGAGGGCTTGGGCCGTCTCCAGGGCGTGCTGGCGGCTTTCCAGCTGGCAGGGGCCGGCGATGAAGGCGATGCGGGCGCCGCCGCCGATGACGACCGGCGTCTTGATGCCGTTTCCGGAAAGGGTGATGACGGCGTTCGGAGCGCTCAAGGGTTCGACCTTCTCAATGGAGACGTTCTGGGGTGCGGCGCGTTGTAGCCCCGCTCTAGGGCGGTGAAGTGGCCCCGCGCGGCTGAAATTTCAACCTACCACGGAGATCCGAGGCGTGACCACAAAGGGCGAGGCTCCCGTCATTCTGTGGTTCCGCCACGACCTGCGGCTGGCCGACAATCCGGCGCTCAATCAGGCCCATGCGACCGGGCGGGCCATCGTGCCGGTCTATATCCACGACGAGGGTTCGGCGGTGCGTCCGGCTGGAGGCGCGAGCCTGTGGTGGTTGGACAAGTCGCTGAGGGCGTTGTCGGCGTCGATCGGCGAGCGTGGCGGTCGGCTGATCCTGCGCCGGGGCGATTCGGAGGCCGAGCTGCGTCGCCTGATCGAGGAGACGGGCGCCGAGAGCGTCTTCATGAACCGGCTGTTCGAGCCGGACGCCTCGACCCGCGATTCGGACATCGCCCACGGGCTGAAGGCCGAGGGGGTCGAATGCCGGGGCTTCAACGGGTCGCTGCTGTGCCGACCCGGCGGGGTGCTGAACGGGTCGGGCGGGCCGTACAAGGTCTTCACCCCCTTCATGAAGACGCTGAGGGCGCAGGCCGAGCCGCCCGCGCACACGACCGGGCCGCGCGATCTGTCGGGCGCGCCGAGGCTGGACAGCGACCGCATCGACGACTGGGGCCTGCATCCGTCGCGGCCGGACTGGTCGGGCGGGTTCGACTGGACGCCGGGCGAGGCCGGGGCGGTCGAGGCCTTGCAGACCTTCATCGGGCGGGGGCTGAAGACCTACTCCAAAGGCCGCGACCATCCGGCCGAACCGGGCGCCAGCCGCCTCTCGCCGCACCTGCACTGGGGCGAGATCAGTCCCTCGCGGGTCTGGTCGGCGGTCGTGGCGGCCGGCGAAGCGGGCAAGGTCCCGGCGGCCGAGGCGGAGAAATTCATCGCCGAGATCGGCTGGCGCGAGTTCTCGGCCCATCTGCTGCATCATTTCCCGGCCCTGCCGGAGCGGGCTTTCCGACCGGAGTACGATGACTTCCCTTGGCTGACGGACCGCAAGGGGTTCGACGCCTGGACCAAGGGTCTGACCGGCTATCCCATCGTCGATGCGGGGATGCGGCAGCTGTGGGTCACCGGATGGATGCACAATCGGGTGCGGATGATCGTGGCCTCCTTCCTGATCAAGGACCTCTTGATCGACTGGCGTAAGGGCGAGGCCTGGTTCTGGGACACTCTGGTGGACGCCGACCTGGCCTCGAACGCGCAGAATTGGCAGTGGGTCGCGGGGTCGGGGGCGGACGCCTCCCCCTATTTCCGCATCTTCAACCCGGTCAGCCAGGGCGAGCGGTTCGACAAGGACGGCGACTACGTCCGGAAGTGGGTTCCGGAGCTGGCGAAGACGCCGGCCAAATGGATCCACGCGCCCTGGACCGCTCCGGCCGAAGTCCTGCGGGAGGCGGGCGTCACGTTGGGGGACACCTATCCCAAGCCGATCGTCGATCATGCCATGGCGCGCGACCGGGCGCTGGCGGCGCTGAAAGAGGTGTCCGGGCGCGGGCGGTCGGACGAGGACTGACAGGCGCGATCACGGTGATAGGGTGAGCGCATGATCCCGCCCCTGACCTCCGCCGCCGACCTCGCCGCCCTGACCGATGGCGACCTGCGCATCCTCGACGCCAGCTGGCATCTGGACGGTACGCCCGCACGGCCGATCTTCGAGCAGGGCCATATCCCGGGGGCGGTCTTCTTCGATCTGGAGGAGATTTCGGACCGGTCCGATCCCCTGCCCCACATGATGCCGACGGCGGATCAATTTGGCGAACAGGTTGGTCGACTTGGCGTGTCGGAGACAGACCGGATCGTCGTCTATGACACCCACGGGCTGATGACGGCCGCGCGGGCCTGGTGGATGTTCCGGGCCATGGGCTGCGACCGGGTGCAGGTTCTGGACGGCGGCTTGCCGGCGTGGATCCGGATGGGCGGGGCGCTGGAGACCGGCCCGGCCGCCCCTGCCCCGGCTGAGTTCAAGACCGATCCCCGGCCGGAGATCATCGCCGACGTGGAACGGGTACGCGCGGCTCTGGAAAGCGGAGCGCCGGTGCTCGACGCCCGCGCCGCCGCCCGGTTCGCCGGATCGGCGCCGGAGCCCCGGCCGGGCCTGAGGGCCGGACACATGCCGGGAGCCGTCAATCTGCCCTATGGCGAACTGCTTACGCCGGACGGGCTGATGCGCGAGCCGGAGGCGGTGGAGGCCGCCTTCGCCGCGCGCGGGCTGGGACCGGATGACAGGCCCATCACCAGCTGCGGCTCGGGCGTGACGGCGGCGGTGCCGCTGCTGGCCTTGGCCCTGCTGGGTCGCGAGGGCGTGCTCTACGATGGGTCCTGGGCCGAATGGGGCGGCCGGGACGACACCGAGGTCGTCACCGGCCCCTGACGTCAGGCGACGGTCGCGACCGCCGGCTCGGGTTCGGGCGAGGAAGCGGGCGGAACCGGCTCGTCCTTCTCGCCGCGCGACACGACGGTGGCCAGGACCAGGTCGCCCGTGACGTTCAGCACCGTCCGGCACATGTCCAGGAAGCGATCGACGCCCAGCACCAGACCGATGCCTTCGGCGGGCACGCCCACCATGACCAGGATCATGGCGATGACCGGCAGGGATCCGGCCGGAACGCCCGCCGTGCCGACACCACCCAGGATGCAGACCAGCATGACGACGACCTGCTGGGTCACGGTCAGTTCGATCTGGAAGAACTGGGCCAGGAACAGGACGGTGACGCCCTCGAACAGGGCCGTGCCGTTCTGGTTGGCGGTCGCGCCGACGGTCAGGACGAAGCGGGCGATCTTGCGGGGCAGCTTCAGCTCCTGCTCGGCCGCCTTCAGCGACACCGGCAGGGAGGCGTTGGACGAGGCGGTCGAGAAGGCGACCACCATCGGCTCGCGCACGCCCTTGAAGAAGGTGATCGGGTTCATCTTGCCGCCGATCCAGACGACCAGCGGGTAGACCACGAACATGTGGATCGCCATGGCGCCCACGGCCACGCCGACGAAGGCCGCCAGACGCATCATCAGGTCCCAGCCGAACAGGGCCGCCAGGTTGAACATCAGACAGGCGATGGCGATCGGGGCCAGTTTGATGACCATGTTGATCAGCTTCATCGTGACTTCGAGCAGGCCCTCGATGACGTTCTGAAGCCGGTCCGTGTTCGGGCTCTTGGCCATGACCAGGCCGATGCCGAAGAACAGGGCGAAGATCATGACCGGCAGGATCTGGTTGTCCGCCGCGGCCGTGAAGACGTTCGACGGGATCAGATCCAGGAAGAAGTCGCCCAGCTTGATACTGGTCGGGGCGTTCTCGACGATGCCCCTCGCGCCGTCGGCGCCCTGGGCCAGCAGTTGCTGCGCCAGCGCCGGATCGACGCCGTCGCCCGGACGGAAATAGTTCACCATGGCCAGGCCGATCACGACCGCGATCGAGGAGACGACGATGGTCAGGAGCAGGGTCTTGATGCCCGCGCGCCCCAGGGACTGAAGGTCGCCCATCTCGGCCACGCCGACGACGAGGGCGGAGAACAGCAGCGGGATCACCAGCATGAACAGCAGGCGCAGGAAAATCTGGCCGGCCGGTCCGGTGACGTTCGACGTCAGCCACAGGACCCAAGGCGTTTCCGGGCCGATGTACTGGTTGACGTACAGGCCTGCGCCCAACCCGATCACGAAGCCGATGAGCATCAGCCAGTGGAGCGGAATACCGCCCTTCTTCGTCGTATCCATTCGTCCCCCGAAAGGCGGCGAACGCCCTGTCGGACGTGCGCGGTAAAGCTTTATCGGACCGGCAGGCCGTAGATCAGACCGCCCGGTCGAGCGTTCCATTGTGCATTCATCCCGCGGGCCAGGTCGAGAGGCGATTGCGAACCCAGGTTCCGCTCGAAGATTTCGCCGTAGTTGCCGACGCCCTCGACGGCGTCCGCCGCCCAGGTCTTTGACAGGCCCAGACGCGGACCGAAATCCCCCTCCGCGCCCAGCAGGCGGCGCACCTGGGGCTCGCGCGCGTTCTTCGCACGGTCCTCGACATTGGCCTGGGTCACCCCCAGTTCCTCGGCCAGGATCAGGGCGTTCTGGGTCCAGCGGACGATGGCGGTCCACTGTTCGTCGCCGCGCCGGGTGACGGGGCCCAGAGGCTCCTTGGAGATCACATCCGGCAGAATCACATGCTGCTGCGGGTCCGCCAGGGTGGTTCGGGCAGCGGCCAGGGCGGAGACGTCGGCGCTGAAGGCGTCGCAATCCTCGCGGCCATAGGCCTGTCGCGCGGCCTCTTCGGTCGGCAGGACGACGGCGCGGTGCTCGATGCCCCGACTGCTGAAATAGTCCTCGGCGTTCAGGGCGCTGGTCGATCCGGCCTGGACGCAGACGCGGGCGCCGTTGAGTTCGGTCGCGCTGTTCAGGTTCAGCGAACGCCGCACCAGGAAGCCCTGACCGTCGTAGTAGTTGATGCCGGCGAAGGCGAGGTGGCCGCCCGTATCCCGCTCCATGGTCCAGGAGGTGTTGCGCCACAGGACGTCTATCCGCTCGTCGGTCAGAGCCTGGAACCGATTCTCGGCGCTCAGGGGCACGAAGCGGACGGCGTTCGGATCGCCGAAGATGGCCGCCGCCAGACCGCGACAGAAGTCCACGTCGAAGCCGCGCCACTGGCCGCGATTGTCGTTGTAGGCGAAGCCGACCAGTCCCTGATTGACGCCGCACTGCAGCCGGCCGCGTCGCTTGACCGCCGCCAAGGTCGGGCTTGCCACCGGGGCTGCCTCGGTCTGGGCGGCACGGACGGTCGTCTCGGTGACGGGCGTCTCGGCCTCGCGCTCGCGGTCCCCGCAAGCGGCCACGAGCATCAGGCCCGCCAGACCCGCCAGCCGCATCCAGAAACCCGAGGTTCGTTCGCCCATGGTCGGTCCCGCGTTCGCTGCCTGCCGCGACTCGTCCGCCGCGACCCCTTGCGCCCCCGCTGCTTTAGAGGCCTTTGGGGCGTCGTTCGCAACCCGTAGAGGCCGCCATGGATCCGCTTTCCGACCGTACCCGCCTGATCGCGGCGGCGACCCGGAGAGGCGAAGGGCGGCGTCCGGTCAATCCGCCCATCGAACGCGCCTCAACCATGCTGTCCGACGCGGTCGACGACATGCGGGATGGAAGCCTGGGGCCGCTCTACGGCATCGACGGAACGGCGTCGCAGACCGCGCTGCGACAGGCGATCGCCGACCTGGAAGGCGCCGAGCACTGCTGGCTCGCGCCGTCCGGCCTCGCCGCTGTCACCCTGCCCCTTCTGGCCCTGACCAGGCCAGGCGAGGAGGTCCTGACGACGGACGCCGTCTATGGGCCGTCGCGACGGTTCCTGACCCGATATCTGGCGGCGCGCGGCGTGACGGCGCGATTCCATGCGCCGGACGCGACCGCCGAGGAGGTCGCCGCCCTGATCTCTGAACGGACGCGGGTCGTGCTGATCGAGGCGCCGGGCTCGCTGACCATGGAGATGATCGACGTCCCCGCCCTAGCCGCCGCCGCGCGGGCGCGGGGCGTCCTGACCGTCATGGACAACACCTGGGCGGCCGGGCTGGCGTTCAAGCCTCTGGCCCATGGCGTCGATGTCAGCCTCCAGGCCCTGACCAAATATGTCGGCGGCCATTCGGACCTGATGTTGGGCGCGGTCTGCGCTTCGGACCCGGCCGTGGTGAAGGCCATCGCTGAGGCGCATGAGGACATCGGCCTGTGCGTCTCTCCCGACGACGCCTGGCTTGCGCTCAGAGGGCTTCGGACCCTGCCGATCCGCTATGCCGAACAGGCCTGGTCGATGCGGCAGGTCGCCGACTGGATGGCCGCCCGGCCCGAGGTGTCGAGGGTCCTGCACCCCGCCCTGCCCGGCGATCCGGGCCATGCCCTGTGGAAGCGGGACTTCACCGGCGCGGCGTCGCTGTTCGGCGTGGTGATGCAGGGCGGCGATGGGAAGGCGGCACACGCCTTTCTCGACGCGCTCCGCCTGTTCGGCCTCGGCTATTCGTGGGGCGGGTTCGAGAGCCTGATCACCTACGAGACGCCCCAGATGGCGTTCCGCGTGAACCCGCCGGAGCTGGAAGGGCCGCTGCTGCGCCTTCACGTCGGACTGGAGGATCCGACGGAGCTTATCGCCGATCTGGAGACCGGTCTGGCCGCCTGGCGGGCCGCGCTCGCTTAGGCGCCGATCTCGGGCATCATGCCGGTGACGAAGCCGCGCATGCCGGTCTGGGGCTGAAGCATGCCGCGCAACAGGTTCACCGTCGTCGCCGCATTGTCCTCGAAGGTGAAACGGCTCTGGGTGAATTTGCAGTTGGCGAAGCTGGGCGGTTCGACGCCCTTGAACACCAGCTGGGCGTTCTTGAACTCGCAGTCGATGAAGGTCACGCCGTCGATCAGCTGGCGGCCCGTGAGGGTCTGGTTGCGAACTTCGGACATGGTGCTTCCTGACAACGAGATGGCGCGCCCTGCAGGATTCGAACCTGCGACCGTCCGCTTAGAAGGCGGGTGCTCTATCCAGCTGAGCTAAGGGCGCCTGAATGGCTCAAGTAGCAAGCGACCGCGTCGCGAGCGATAGCCAACAATGATGCGGCTCAAGTAGCGAAGCGCCGCGCGCTGAGCGATAGCCGCCCTGCAAAAATGCGGCTCAAGCAGCGAGCGACCGCGTCGCTAGCGGTAGCCGCACTTCAGAGAATCAATGCGTCCAGGGCTGTTTGCGGCTGGTGGCGAAATTGTCGGCGTAGGCCTTTAGGATCATCGGCGGTTCCTGCGGCTCTTGCAGGCGGAACGGGATGCCGTGACGTTCGGCGTAGCTGATCGCCTCTTCCTTAGTCTCGAAGGTCAGGCGGACCTGGCCATTCATGTCCGAGGAGCTGATCCAGCCCATCAGCGGATCGATGGTGCGCGCCGAAGCCGGCTCGAAGTCCAGACGCCAGTCCTTCGACTTGGCCTTGCCCGACTGCATGGCGGTCTTTGCGGGGCGATAGATGCGGGCCAGCATGGCGGACTCTCGTAGGCGGAAATAACGGGGCGGTTCTATCGCGCGCCGCGAGCCACGCCAAGCCGTGGCTCAAGCAGCGAAGCGCCGCGCGCTGAGCGATAGCCACACTAAGCCGTGGCTCAAGCAGCGAGACGCCGCGCGTCGAGCGGTAGCCACACTAAAAAAGATCGATGGTCGGAGTGAGAGGATTCGAACCTCCGACCCTCTGGTCCCAAACCAGATGCGCTACCAGGCTGCGCTACACTCCGGCGGAGCGGTCTGCCAGCAACCGGCCCGTGGTGCAACGCAAGAATGCTCAGGGGCGGAAGAAGGGATGGACGATCTTGTCTCCGGCCTTTGCGCCGATCTCCTCGGCCCGGCCCGCGCGCAGCTCCAGGACGCCGCTGGCCGCGCCGTTCGACGGGATCTGGGCTTCCGAATAGGGGGTCGTGTGATGGGCGATGGAGACGATGGAGCCCGTCGGGTCGATGTAGAGGATGTCCAGCGAACTGGGCGTGTTCCGCATCCAGAAGGACCGCTCGGCCGAATCCGGGAACTCGAACAGCATGCCGCGATCGTCTTCCAGCGGCGGCCGGAACATCAGGCCGCGCTCGCGCTCGGCGTCGTCATCTGCGATCTCGACCCAGAACGCGTGTTCGCCCGACGCCGTGACGATCTTCAGCTCTTCCAGCGGATTGCCGGCCTGATCGACGGGCGCGTCCGATTTGGCGCAGGCCGAAATCGCCAGACCCAGCGCCAGGGTTCCGATGAGAAGAAGACGCCTCGACAGCATGATCGCCCTTTCGGGGCGACCGATCAGTCGCCCGGTCTGATTTCCGCGACCACCAGCCCCTTGGGGCCTTCGGCGAATCGCACCGCGACCGTCTCGCCGGGGATCAGATCGTCCAGTCCGCAGCGACGCAGGGTCTCGATGTGGACGAAGATATCGCCGGGATCGGTCGCGCGCACCACGAATCCGTAGCCCTTGGTGCGATTGAACCATTTGACCGTGGCGGTCTCGAGCGCACCGGACGGCTCGCTGTCGATCGGCTCGCGGATCGAGCGCGAATCAGCCTTCAGGCCGTCATAGCCCGAGCGACGCATCGGAAGCTCGACTTCGCCCGGACCCAGGTCGTGGATCTGGACGACCTGCCAGCCCTTGGGGCGGCGGGTGCAGTCGCATTCGATGGGCGCGCCCTCGCCGGCCGTATCCCAGCCGCCGTCGCGCAGACCGCTGATGTGCAACAGAACGTCCTTGCCCTCGGTCTGGCCGGGGTCATCGGGCACGATGAAGCCGTAGCCCTTGCCCGCATCGAACCATTTCACTCGACCGGCGATCCGGACGATGTCCGGCGCGTCGACCCCCTCGTAGTCAGACACTTTAAGCCCCCCGCTCGCACTCCTGCTGCGAGCCGTTCATGTTTAACACGGTTCTGTGAACGCGGGAAAATCGAAAAACGCCGGTTTCAACCAGATTGGGTGCCGATGGCGAAAGGATCGCGCAAAGCGTCGCATCGAAGACACGGCCCGAAGGCACGATCCTGCGCCTCGCAGGGCGACGATGGGGCAGGTTCAGCGATGTGGTGGAATGCCCCGCGTGGCAGTCCCTAGGGGAGTCGAACCCCTCTTTTCAGGTTGAAAACCTGACGTCCTAACCGATAGACGAAGGGACCGCTGCGCGGGGAAGCGGCGATATAGCCAACGCCTTTCCGGGGTGCAAGCGCCAAAACGACCGGAAAACGAACTAACTCGCCATACGCGGGTCGGCGACGTCCTCGATCTCGAATTGCACGCCCTTGCGGCCGTTCCAGTCGTCCGCCTTCAGACGACCCACGACGCTCAATCCACCCTGCCCGTTCAGCAGCGCACGGCCCGTCGGCAGGTCGGCGCAGCGCCAGGCGATGGCCTTCACCGAGGCGCCGTCCGGCCCCCCCAGACGACAGCGCACGTGGCCGCCGTTCATGGCGACAGGCTCGCGGGCCTGAACGCCGCTGAGGGCGAACAGGGGCTCGGGGTTGGCCGGACCATAGGGGGCCAGCCGCTCGAAATCCTCGAACAGGGCGCGCGACGCCGCGCCGGGGTCGATCAGGGCGTCCACCTCGACCCAGTCCATGGCCTCCGCCTCGACCTGTTCGTCGGCCATGGCGACGTTGAGGAAGGTGCGAAGAGCGTCGATTCCGTCCGGGCGCACGGTCAAGCCCGCCGCCATGGCGTGCCCTCCCCCGGCCAGCAGCAGGCCCTCGCGCCACGCCGCCTGCACCGCCCGACCCAGGTTCATGCCAGGTTGGGACCGTCCGGAGCCCTTGCCGACATTGCCGACCGCGTCCACGCCGATGACGATGACCGGCTTTCTCCAGCGCTCGCGCAGCCGCCCGGCCACGATGCCGACCACGCCGGGGTGCCAGTCCTCGCCCGCGACGACGACAACGGCCGAACCGTCGGCGTGCTGGCCGGTCGCCTCCACGCGGCGGATGGCGGTCTCGGTGACCTCGCGCTCGACCTCGCGACGGGCGACGTTGAGGCCGTCCAGTTCTTCCGCGAGGGCCTGAGCCTCCAACGGGTCGTCGGTCGAGAGCAGGCGCGCGCCCAGATCGGCCCGGCCGATTCGGCCTCCGGCGTTGATGCGCGGCCCCAGGATGAAGCCAGCGTGATTCGACTTGGCCGGACCGGGCTCCGAGCCTGCCACGGCCAGCAGGGCCTTCAGCCCCGGATTGGCCCAGCCGGACATGACCTTCAGCCCCAGCCCCGTCAGGGCGCGGTTGAACCCGGTCAGGCCCGTGACGTCGCAGATGGCGCCCAGCGCCGCCAGATCCAGCCACTGGCGGATGTCGGGCTCGGGCGTCGTCTCGAACAGGCCGCGTTTGCGGGCCTCCCGATTCAGGGCGGCCAGAAGGACGAAGACCACCCCCGCCGCCGCCAGATTGCCCTGACCCGACGTGTCGCCCGGCCGGTTCGGGTTGACGACCGCCAGACAGGCCGGCGGCTCCTCGCGCATCATGTGGTGGTCGATGACCACGACCTTCAGCCCGATCTCGCAGGCATGGGCGATGGCCTCGTTGGCCGCCGCGCCGCAATCCACCGTGATGACCAGATCGGCGCCCGACGCCTTCAGCCGGTCGAAGGCCAGCGGGCTCGGCCCATAGCCCTCGGTCAGACGGTCGGGGACATAGATGGGCAGGTCGGCGCCCAGCGCGCGGAACCAGCGCACCAGAAGCGCCGCGCTGGAGGCTCCATCAACGTCATAGTCGGCGAAGACATGAATGGTCTCCCCCGCCTGGATCGAACCGACAATGGCCTCGGCCGCCGCGTCCATGTCCATGAAGGACGACGGATTGGGAAAGAGCCGCTTCAACGTCGGCTCGAGGAAGTCCGCGCCCTGGTTCGGCCCCACGCCCCGCGAGGCCAGGGCGCGCGCCAGAGGCTCGGACAGGCCCAGCGTCTGCATATGGGCGCGGATGGTCGAGGCCTCGGCCGGGCGCTGTCGCCAGGCTCGACCCGACAGCGAGCGCGAGACGTCGAGGAACCCCGGCGCGAGACCGGCGGCTGGGGCTCCGTCCGCCATCAGATCGGGCGGGTCGTGCGGATGCGGCGCACGGTGCGGGTCGAGGAATCCATCACCAGCGTATGGGTGGTGACGAAGCCGTTGCCCATCTGGACCCCGTCCAGCATGGCGCCCTTGGTCACGCCGGTGGCGGCGAAGACGGCGTCCTTCGAGACCAACTCATGCAGGTCGTACTTCCGGTCGAAATCGGTCACGCCGGTACGCTGGGCGCGGGCGCGCTCGTCGTCGTTGCGGAACAGCAGACGCCCCTGGAAATGACCGCCGACGCATTTCAGCGCCGAGGCCGCTAGAACGCCTTCCGGCGCCCCGCCCGAACCCAGATACAGGTCGATGCCCGTTTCCGGCTCGGCCGTGTGGATCACGCCGGCCACATCGCCGTCGGTGATCAGCATCACGCGGGCGCCGACTTCGCGCAGGGCGGCGATCAGGGCCTCGTGGCGCGGACGGTCCATGCAGCAGACGGTGATGTCGCGCGGATCCACGCCCTTGGCGGCGGCCAGCGAACGCACGTTCTCTTGCGGGCTCATGTCCAGATCGACGGTGCCCGGCGCATAGCCCGGCCCGATGGCGATCTTGTCCATATAGGTGTCGGGCGCGTGCAGCATGCCGCCGCCGGCCGACATCGACAGAACCGTCAGGGCGTTGGCCATGGCCTTGGCCGTCAGGGTGGTGCCTTCCAGCGGATCGAGCGCGATGTCGATGGCCGGGCCTTTGCCGGTGCCGACCTTCTCGCCGATGTAGAGCATGGGCGCCTCGTCGCGCTCGCCCTCGCCGATGACGATCTTGCCGTCGATGTGCAGGGTGTTCAGGGCCGTCCGCATGGCGTCCACCGCCAGCTGGTCGGCGTGTTTCTCGTCGCCGCGGCCGATCTGGGCCCAGGAGGCGATGGCGGCCAGTTCGGTGACCATTGCGGCGTCTGCGGCGAGGGTCGAGGCGAAGGGGGCCGTGTCAGCCATGCGGAAAGCTCCTGAGAGGGCGGTGATGATCCCCGGATTCTGTCGACCGGGCGATAGAGAATGACGTTCAGCGGGGCGCGGGGCCGCGATCCACCGGCGGCGGGGCGGTTCCGCGTTCGCGGGTGCGGCGGGCGAATTCCTCGACCTCGGCCTGGGTCTCGGCGGTGACCGGGGCGATGGCTTGGGCGTCGACCCGGCTGTTGACCTCGGCGGCGAAGGCGGTCGGGTCGCCCAGCTGCCAGTCGATGCGGGCGGCCTCGGCGGCCAGATCGGTCCCCGCGCCTTGCAGGGCGCCGACGCGGGCGGCGACCTCGGTCGGCTCCGGCAGGGGCTCGGACGAGCGCGGGAAGTCTTCCCACTTCGGATAGGCGCGGTTGGCGTCGACCAGGGCCTGGACGCGCGGCGCGACGGGCGAGGCGACGTCGGTCTTGGGGCTGAAGGCGCCCGCGCAGCCGCCCAGGGCCGCGACAGTCGATACGGCCATCAGGCCGCCGGTTATCTTTTTCGCCAGACGCGCGTTCATTTCGAGCTCGGTCTAAGCCAAGATCGTGACAGGCGGAAGGGCGGAGCACGCGCCCGACGTGACAACGGAAGGCGCGGAGGACCCAGATGGCCAAGACACCCCGGACCCCGCCGGAGCCGCTCGCCGCCGCCAAGGCCCCGCGTAAGTCGGGCCGCCCGACCTCGGCCAAACCCCGCACCCCCAAGGCGAAGGCTCCGCCGGTCGAATCCGAGGTCGCGAAAGCCGCGCCGCCGCCGGAAGCTAAGGCCGAGCCGAAGATCGAGGCGCCGAAACCCGACCAGACCCCGCCGCCCGGCGACAATCCCTTCACCTTCCCCGGCGGCGATCAGCGCGAGATGCTGGAGACCCTGTCGCTGAACCTGGCCAAGGCGGCGATGACGGCCCAGTCGGCGATCGCCGAGGCGGCCCTGTCGCAGGCCGACCGCCCCGCCGCCCTGTCGCCCGACCCGTTCAACGTCGGCCCGGCGATGAACTCGGTCATGACCAGCCTGGCCAATCGTCCGGACAAGCTGTTCGCCGCCCAGGCCGATCTGTTCAACCGCTACATGGACCTGTGGGCCTCCTCGACGCGCCGCGCGGCGGGGGAAGAGGCCCCTGCCCCCTCCAGGGACAAGCGGTTCAAGGACCCGGCCTGGTCCGAGAACCCGATGTTCGACATCATGCGACAGTCCTATCTGGTCACCTCGGACTGGATGAACGGCCTGGTGTCGTCAGTTGAAGACGTCGACCCGCGCACCAAACGCCGCGCCGAGTTCTTCACCAAGCTGCTGACCGACGCCTTCTCGCCGTCGAACTTCCTCGCGTCGAACCCCGCCGCCCTGAAGGCCATGGCCGAGACCAACGGCGAATCGCTGGTGAAGGGGATGCAGAATTTCGCCGCCGATCTGGAACGCGGCATGGGCAAGCTGAAGATCAGCCAGGCCGACTACGGCAAGTTCGTCGTCGGCGAGAACGTCGCCACCGCCCCCGGCCAGGTCGTCTGGCGCGACGAGCTGTTCGAGCTGATCCAATTCGATCCCGCGACCGAGAAACAGCACGCCATTCCGCTGCTGATCTTCCCGCCGTGGATCAACAAATTCTACATCATGGACCTGCAGCCGGAGAACTCGCTGATCCGCTGGCTGTCGGCCCAGGGCTTCACCGTCTTCGTCTGTTCCTGGGTCAATCCGGACAAGGACAAGGCGGGTTTCGGCTTCGACGAATACCTGGAGAAAGGCATCTATCGCGCCGTCGAGAAGACGCTGGAACAGACGGGCTCCAAGACCCTGAACACCGTCGGCTACTGCATCGGCGGCACCCTGATGGGCGCGGCGTTGGCGCACATGGCCGAGAAGAAGGACACCAGAGTCGGCTCCACCACCTTCTTCGCAGCCCAGCACGATTTCGCCGAGGCCGGCGACCTGCTTCTCTTTACCGACGAGCATTGGTTGAACGAGATCGAGCAGCAGATGGACGCGGCCGGCGGCGTCCTGCCCGGCGCGGCCATGGCGGAGACTTTCAACGCCCTTCGCGCCAACGATCTGATCTGGTCGTTCTTCGTGTCCAACTACCTGCTGGGCAAGTCGCCGGCGGCCTTCGACCTCCTGTTCTGGAACGCCGACCAGACGCGGATGCCCAAGAAGCTCCACATGGACTACCTCCGCTCGATGTACGGCCAGAACAAGCTAACCCGTGGCGAGTTCGAGATCGGTGGGGTCAAGGTCGACCTGACCAAGGTGAAGATCCCGCTTTATTTCCAGGCCAGCCGCGAGGATCACATCGCGCCGATGAACTCGGTCTATCGCTCGGCCAAGGCCTTCACCAATGCGGCGGTGACCCTGACGCTGGCGGGCTCCGGCCATATCGCGGGGGTCATCAATCCGCCCAGCGCCAACAAATACCAGTACTGGACCAACGCCGCCCTGCCCGGCTCGCTGGCCGAATGGCAGGCGGGGTCTGTCGAGCATCCCGGAAGCTGGTGGAACCACTGGGCGACCTGGCTTGCCGACAAGTCCGGGGACTGGGTCCCGGCGCGCGATCCGGCTAAGGGACCGCTCGCCCCGCTCGAAGCGGCGCCCGGAAGCTATGTGAAAGTGAAGTCTTGAAGCGTCTCGAACCTAATCTGGTGCTGGCGGCCTCCACGGTCATCGCACTGGCTCTATTGATCTCGACCGCCGCCCTGTTCGGCGCGCCCGGCGGGGCCGTGAAGTATCCGATCATCGCCCTGATCTGCGTCGTCGCCTTCGTCATCGGCAACGGGATGATGGCGGTGCGGATGGGCCGGGTCAGCCCGCCGATGATCAGTCTGGAGAACCCCGCCACGGCCCTCTTCGCCGGCGGGTTTCCGATCGTGGTGATGCTGTTCGCCGCCATCCCCCTGATCTGGAGCGGCCACGACTATGGCCTGCTCATCATCATCGCCTCGGTCATGGCCGGGGTGACGGTCGAGTCGGCGCTGAAGGCCCGGCGCGCTTAAGCCGGCTGGAAGGTCAGGGCGACGCCGTTGTTGCAATAGCGTTTGCCGGTCGGGCGCGGGCCGTCGTCGAAGACATGACCCTGATGCCCCAGGCAGCGGGCGCAGTGGTACTCGGTCCTCGGAATGCCGATGGCGTAGTCGGTCTTGGTCCCCAGCGATCCGTCGATGGGCGCATAGAAGCTGGGCCAGCCTGTGCCTGAATCGAATTTGGTCCGCGACCGGAACAGCGGCAGGGCGCACCCGCGACAGACGAAGGTCCCGGCCCGGTGCTCGTCGTTCAGCGGGCTGGTGAAGGGCCGTTCGGTGCCTTCCTGACGCATCACCTGATAGCTGATCCCCGGCAGACGCTGACGCCACTGGGCATCGGTCACCCGACGGAACGGCGAGTTGGCGTACTGCGCCTCCGACGCATCCGCCTCGCCCGAGGTGCAGGCGGCCAGGGCGGTGGCGACGCCGCCGAGCAGCAGGGCCCGGCGCGAGGTGGTCATGGACTGGGTCATGACCTCAGATACGGCGCGTATCCGCGAGGAGTTGCAAGCGCCCGCCCCCTCTTCTTCTTTCGTCATCCTCCGGCAAGGCGCGCAGCGCCGCAGACCGGGGGACCCAGCGGCGCCGAAGACGATCTGTTCAGGCAAGATGTCGGAAGCAGCAAACTTCGCGGCAGGTTCGCGCTCTCGCGCGCCGCTGGGTCCCCCGGTCTCGCTACGCTCGCCGGAGGATGACGAAAGTGAGTGGGCTCAGCTCAGCCCCGTCGCCTCGTCCAGGCCCAGCATCAGGTTGAGGTTCTGCACCGCCGCGCCCGACGCCCCCTTGCCAAGGTTGTCCAGCAGGGCGACCAGCCGCGCCTGCGACCCGTCGCGGTGGCCGAAGACGTGCAGACGCATCCGGTTGGTGCCGTTCAGCCCTTCCGGGTCCAGTCCGGTCATGGCCTCGGTCTCGTCCAGACCGGCGACCTCGACGAAGCGGCAGCCGTCATAGGCCTCGACCAGACAACCGTGCAAACGGTCGATCGACGGCGTCTCCGGCAGGGCCGAGAGCTGCAACGGAACCTCGACCAGCATCCCCTGGCGATAGTCGCCGACGGCCGGGGCGAACAGCACGTCGTGCTTCAGGCACGAATGTTTGGTCATCTCCGGCACATGCTTGTGCTTCAGCGACAGGCCATAGGCGCGGAAGGGCGGTGCGCCTTCCCCGTCCTCGAACTCGGCGATCATCGACTTGCCGCCGCCGGAATAGCCCGAGACGGCGTTGACCGTGACGGGCCAGTCGCGCGGCACGATGCCCGCCTTCACCAGAGGCCGCATCAGACCGATGAAGCCGGTCGGATAGCAGCCGGGATTGGACACGCGGCGCGAGCCCACGATCTCGCCGCGCTGGACCGCATCCATCTCCGGGAAGCCATAGGTCCAGCCGGGCGCGACGCGGAACGCCGTTGAGGCGTCGATGACCCGCGTCGTCGTGTTCTCGATCATGGCCACCGCCTCCTTTGCCGCCTCGTCGGGCAGGCACAGGATGACGGCGTCGGCGGCGTTCAGCGCCTCGGCCCGCGCGGCCAGATCCTTACGCTTGTCGCCGGTCAGGGAGATGAACGCCAGGTCCGCACGACCCTCCAGCCGCTGGCGGATCTCCAGCCCCGTGGTCCCGGCCTCGCCGTCAATGAAGATGGTGTGGGTCATGGCTCTATCCCGACCAAAGAAAAAGGGCGCCTCGGTGTCCCGAAGCGCCCCAAATCCAAACCGAATGAAACGGCTTAGCGCTTCGAGAACTGGAAGGAACGGCGGGCCTTGGCGCGGCCGTACTTCTTACGCTCGACGACGCGGCTGTCGCGGGTCAGGAAGCCGTGCGGCTTCAGGACCGGGCGCAGGCCGGGCTCGTAGTGCGTCAGGGCGTGCGACAGGCCGTGGCGGATGGCGCCGGCCTGGCCCGACAGGCCCGAACCCTCGACCGTGCAGACCACGTCGAACTGGGTCATGCGGTCGGTGACTTCCAGAGGCTGGGCGACCATCATCTGCAGGATCTCACGGGCGAAATACGCCTTCAGGTCCTTGCCGTTGACGGTGATCTTGCCCGAACCCGGCTTCACCCACACTCGGGCGATGGCGTTCTTGCGCTTGCCGGTCGAATAGGCGCGGCCCTGGGCGTCCAGCTTCTGGACGTATTCCGGGGCGGCCTCGGCGGTCGAACCGCCCAGGCCCTTCAGGGCGTCGAAGCCGGTCGCTTCTTGCGTGACGTCGGTCATGGCTTAGAGGCTCCGGGTGTTCTTGGCCGAGCGGCCGGCGAAATCGATCGTCTCGGGCTGCTGGGCTTCGTGGGTGTGCGCGGCGCCGGCGAACAGACGCAGGTGCGTCATCTGCGTGCGGGCCAGCGGGCTTTCCTTCGGCAGCATGCGCTCGACGGCCTTCTCGAGCACGCGCTCGGGGAAGCGGCCGCCCAAGACCTTCTGCGGGGTGGTCGACTTGACGCCGCCCGGGTGGCCGGTGTGGCGGTAGTAGATCTTGTCGGTGTTCTTCTTGCCCGTGAACACGACCTTGTCGACGTTCGTGACGATGACGTAGTCGCCCGAGTCGACGTGCGGGGTGTAGGTCGGCAGGTGCTTGCCGCGCAGGCGCATGGCGATGAAGGTCGCGAGACGGCCCACGACGACGCCTTCAGCGTCGATATGGATCCACTTCTTCTCGACCTCGGCCGGCTTCAGCGAAGCCGTGGTGCTCTTCAGCATGTGAGGTTTTCCTAAGACAGGAGGCGAAACGGGGTCGATCCGGCGGGCCGGACCGAGCGAAGGCGCGCTAGTAGAGGAAGCATCCACAGGCGTCAATGCCGTTCGTAACGCGCAATGCGCGTTACAGAGCTGATCTATAAAGACTTTCCCGCAACGGTATTAAAATACCGCATCAAAATCCGCTCAAGGTCGCCCCGCATAGAAGGTCATCGAGCCCGCGACGCCCGTGAAGGGGTCGGGCGTGACGTCCAGAAGCTCCAGTCCCGCCTCGCGAATGTCCGCCAGCACGACCGCGCGCGGCAGGGCGTGCATCTCCAGCCCCATCTCTGGCGAGTGCAGATAGGCGTCGATGTCGAAGCTGTAGCCCGGCACGTCGGTCGGGACCTGGAACAGGATCGCGCCGCCGGGGCGGATCTTCGTCAGGACGGATCGCAGGATGCTCCGCTGCACCGGCGGGGGATTGTGCTGCAGCACATGGGTGGAGAAGACGAAGTCCGCCTCCGGCAGTCGGTCGAAGTCGTCCAGGCCGGCGATCCGGCGACAGTCGACGTGGTCCAGCCCCAGATCCGCCATGCGGCGTTCGCAGATCGCCAGATTGCCGGGCGAGATATCCAGGGCGATCACCTCGTCGAACCGTTCCGCCAGGGGCCCGGTGACCCGACCTACCCCGCAGCCGATCTCCAGACAGACGCCCCGCGTCGGCACGCGTCCGGTGCGGCGCTCGAACACATCGACCAGACCGGCATGGCGGCGACCGCTGGCCCAGAACTCTTCCAGCACCGCCGCCTCGACCGTCTCGCCGCGATAGCGGTCGGCCGTCAGGACGGACCAGTACGGGTCCTCCTCGCCCAGCCGGGACCAGGCGCGTTCGATGCGCGCGGTCATGGCCGCCAGTTGCTCGGGGTTCGCCTCGTGCTGGATCGGCCAGGGACCGTCGAACAGGGTGCGGGCCTGAATGACCTGGGCGGCCGCCTCCGCCGGCGATCCGGCCGCGAATTCCTCGCTGCTCGCCAGGACGCGCCACAGGGTCAGGCGATCCGCGTGCGACCGATGGCCCTCGATCACCGCTTCGGATTCCGGGTTTCGCCCCAGGATCAGATTGTACCCCTGAACGACCTCTTCGGCGCTGATCATGACGCTCCCCCGACCCTCGCCCTGACTAGCGGCGCGGTCCGGACATGAAAAGCCGGGGCTGGGAGCGGCGGACCAGCCACAGATTGGCCGTCGCCACCGCCAGGACGAGGGCCGCTCCCGCCTGATGCAGTCCGCCCAGCCACATGGGCACGGCGTTGATCAGGGTGACGATGCCGAGCACGGCCTGAAGCCACAGGGCCGCCGCCACGACGAAGGCCGAAACGCCCAGCCCCTCGGCCAGCCGCCAACGCCAGGCCTGGACCGCATAGACGGTCCCGCCGATCAGCAGGGCGTAGGCGAAGATCCGGTGATTGAACTGGACCAGGGCCTGGTCGTGCAGGAAGGCCAGAGCCCCCATGTCCCACGCCACGGGGGCGAGAATGTCGCCGTTCATCAGCGGCCAGTCGGTGTAGATGAAGCCCGCCTTGGCCCCGGCGACGAGGCCGCCCAGCAGGCATTGAACGAAGACCGCGCCCAGCAGGACGGCGGCGCCCCGGCTCCAGCCCGCGGGCGAGCGCGAATGCTCCTCCCCGAACCAGGCTTCCAGACCCGTCCAGATCAGGCCGGCGAAGATGATGAGGGCCAGACCCAGATGCGTCGCCAGCCGCTCCGGCGCCACATCGACCCGCTCCGACAGACCCGACGATACCATCCACCAGCCGATCAGCCCCTGCAGCCCGCCCAGGGCCAGCAGGACCGCACAGCGCCAGATCAGCCGCGTCGGCATGGCCATCCGACCCAGGAACGACCGCTCCGGCAGGAAACGGAACAGCAGGAAGGCGAAGAACGGCAGGGCGAACACCATCCCGATCAACCGCCCGACCAGCCGGTGCAGCCATTCCCACCAGAAGATGCCCTGGAACTCCGACAGGCTCATGCCCGCGTTGACCTGGGCGTACTGGGGGATCGCCTTGTATTTTTCGAAGGCGTCGGTCCATTCGGCCGCGTTCAGGGGCGGGATCGCGCCCATGATCGGCTTCCACTCGGTGATCGACAGGCCCGAGCCCGTCAGTCGGGTGATGCCCCCGATCACCACCATGGCGAACACCATGGCCGCCGACAGGAACAGCCAGATCGCGATGGCTTTCGACTGGTCGGTCTTTCCGAAACGGTTCATTCGACGCCTGACGCTCCGACGGATACAGTGTCGCCTTTCGGGACGACCGGGGCGGTATGCCCTCCGATCGTGGCGAGATCAAAGTCCGAAGTCAGAATGCGAGGTCGCAGAGGCCTCGCCGGGAGGCCCTTGGTGCAAGTCGTGCTCGAATACGCCGATATCCTGACCGCCGTGGTGGGGGTTATCGCCCTGGCCTGGATCGCCGATCTGATGACCGGACGGCGGGGCCTGTTCGCCGCCTTGCTGGTCGCCTCCACCGGCGCGGTCTGCGGCTGGTTCCTGGCCGTCCGGGTCTTCGGGGCCTCCACCATGGACGAGTTCCGCTGGGTGTTCTGGTCCGGCGGCGGCGCGATCATCGCCCAGGTCGCCTACTACCTGTTCCGGAGCAAACGCTGATGGGTCTGCGCGCGCGTCGGGCGATCGCCTCGGTCTGCATCCTCGCCTTCCTGACCTTCTACATCTGGGCCGTCATCGCCGTCGGCGGCCATGTGCCGGACCATCCGCTGGCGACCCTGGCCTACTACGGCCTGGCGGGAACCCTGTGGGGCGTCCCTCTCCTGCCCCTGATGTCCTGGGCCGAGGGCAAGCCGTTTCTGAAACGGACCAAGGGCTGAAGCTCCGACCGGACTGTTCTTCTTCCGCCCGGACTGAAATACGGTCGGGCAAAACCCTCTGATCGCTTGTCGCAAGAGCGAACCAGGAGCGCCTCATGACCGCCACCACACCGCCCACGTCCACCGCCACGCCGGAGATCATCCAGGGCCACGAGGGCCGCTACGCCTTCTCCAACCCGGAGGACTACATCGCGCGCCACCTGCGTCACTATGGCCAGTGGGAGATCAACCTGTGCCTTGAACTGCTGAAAGTGCTGCCGCGACGCGAGGCGGTCATTCGCGGCGCCGATGCGGGAGCCAACATCGGCCTGTTCAGCATCCAGATGATGTCCCTGGCGACCAAACACCGCATGCCGATGCAGATCGACGCCTTTGAGGTGCAGCCGGCGATTTACGCCGACCTGGTGCGCAATATCGAACTCAATGATTTCCAGGACGTCATCCGCCCGCTGCACCAGGGCGTGGGCCGGACGTCAGGCGTCATCGAGGTCGAGGCCGCGGACCCACGCGCCCTCGACAACGCCGGGGCCTTTTCCCTGCGCGCCGACGTGCGCGAGCATTTCGCCCTGACCGTGCCGACGGTCGAGAAGGTCCAGATCCCGATCGCGCCGCTCGCGAGCGGCTACGACTTCATCAAGATCGACGTCGAGGGGATGGAACTGGACATCATCCAGGGCGCGGAGGACATCCTCCGCGCCGAACGGCCCGCCGTGATCGTGGAGGCGTGGGGACCCGAGAAGGCGCCTTGGTTCCAGGCGGAGGCGGACGTCCTGCTGTCGCTGCTGCGCGACATCTATCCGCGCGAACTGCCGATGGGCGAAAACACCCTGTTCTGGAGCTGAAAACAAATCGGGCGGCCGGATCGCTCCGGCCGCCCAACTCGATCTCGCCAACCATTCGGTGAGAATGGTCGGAGCGACAGGATTCGAACCTGCGACCCCTTGACCCCCAGCCTACCCTGAGGTTGTTTTCAGGACATTTCACTACTGGTCAGGACTGTTCTAACCGCTTGTTTCTGATAATGTTTTTGACGTCACCGCTTTTCACCCGTATTCTTCGAGTTGCTGCAATCTGTGCCCCATATGTGCCCCAGCAAAGGGCGCTCATCGGAGATCGGGATGCCGACTTTGAAGCTCACGGACCGGACGGTTGCGTCGGCCAAGGCCACCGAAGGCGGCCGTCTGGAGCTCTGGGATACCGCCGTGAAAGGCCTGTATCTGAGGGTGTCTTCGGACACCCGTATCTGGGGCTATAGGTATCGCCGACCGGACGGAAGTCAACCGCGCATCCGGCTCGGTCACTACGTACCGCCCGAGCAGGCGATCAGCGATACCTCGGCTTTGACGGTAGCCGGCGCGAGAGCACGGGCGAGGAAGATTCAAACGGAGGTCGATGACGGCGGCGATCCCGCGACCACGCGACAGGTCGCCAAGGCCGAGGCCAAAGCCCAGGCCATTCGTACGGTCGATGATCTGGCCGAGGCCTACTTCGCCGTCTGCGAGACGGGAGAGTACCGCCCCAGCCGCCGGCGCAAGCGCCCGCAGACGATCAAGGCCGAGCGCTATCTCTACAAGAAGTATCTCGCAGCGCTCGGCTCGATCAGGGTCGAGGCGCTCACCCGCGACGCGGTCCGTAAGCTGCTGCGCGATCTCCTGAACGCTGGTCGCGGCATCACCTCGAACCGAGTCCGGGGCCTCCTGCGGCAGATCTACGCCTGGGGCGTCCTCGAAGGCAGGATCGCCCGCAATCCAGCCGGCGAGCTCGTCGACCTGGCAGAGGAAATTCCCCGCACCCGCATCCTGACGGATGAGGAGACGCGGTCGCTGTGGAGGGCCCTGATCGATCCCACAGGCTTGCGGCGCCCCCTCCCCGGCGGCCGCGACGAACCCGTCATGGTCAGTCGGCCGGTCCGTATCGCCATTCAGCTCGCGATGCTGACGCTCCAGCGGCGGGGCGAGATCGCGGCGATGCGCATCTCTGAAATCGACTTCAATGCCGCGGTCTGGACGATCCCCGCGGAGAAGACCAAGGCCGGTCGGGTGACGGCCGTTCCGCTCTGCGCCACGGCGATCGGTCTGATCCGGGAAGCCATCGCGCTCCGATCCGAGCCCGCTCCCGGGGACGATCCATCGCCCTATGTCTTCGTGGGTCGCAGCAAGACAGTCCCCTATCTGTCGCCGGCCGCGATCAGCCATGCGATGCGAGATATCCGGGAGGGGATCGGGTCGCTCGACCTGACGACGCACGACCTGCGTCGCAGCGGCGCGACCCGGCTCGCGATCGCTGGCGTCAGTCCTTTCATCCTGTCGAAGCTTCTCAACCACGCCGGCGATCTCGGCGGCGGATCGCCGATCACCATGGCCGTCTATGTCCAGCACAACTACATGGCGGAGAAGCGCGCCGCGATCACCCAGCTGGAGACGCTCCTTCTCGCGGTCGTGGGCGCATCCGCCGACCGGGTATCAGATACCCCCGACTACGCCACGACGGCCCGCTCTGCGCTGCGTTTTTACAACCCATCCGCAGGCCCCATCGGTACAGAAATCGCGTCGGTGTTCTGAGGCCTTGGAGAAGGCGCGCGACTGGACGCCGTGTTTGGATCGCGGGACAAGAACGCGATGACGACAATTCACGGGTTGCCTAAAGTTCTCATCAATGCGGCCGGGGAGGCATGGCGCGCCATCAGCAGGCCTCGCGAGCTCCGTCAGACTCCCGTCGCACTCGTGAATCACGACACCGGATGGTCCGCCGCCTTCATGGCCGAAGCCGATCGGCTGAAGTCCGATAGCCAAGTCCAGTGCTTCTTTGATCACGTCGGAAGCACCGCAGTCGCAGATCTGCCGGCGAAGCCGATCATAGACATTCTCGTCACTCTAACGGACTGGCAAGCGGCGGACGCTGTCTCGCGATCCCTAAGGAACCAGGGCTACCGCGTTGAGGAGAAGATTGGAGGAGCTGACCCACGGCGGTTCCTTACCCGCACCGGCACGCCGGACAGCCCGGCTTTCAATCTTCATCTGGTGCCTACCGACTCCGAGTGGGGCGAGCGCATGGTGGCGTTTCGGGATGCGTTGGCGCACGACGAGGGCCTTGTTCAACAGTACGCGGCGCTGAAAACCGCTCTGGCCGAGAAACACGCGGAAGACCTGCCTGCTTACACGTCGGGCAAGGCGATGTTCGTCGAGGGCGTCCTGATCGAGATCGCCGACGCCTTCAGCAACTCCAGCCTCCTAACCCATCAGCGGGTCGAGCTGGATCGCGCCCAGCAGCTTCAGGTCGCTTCACTCTCTACTCAGTTCCTCGTCGCGGTCGTGGCCGCGGGCTCCGTATTCTTCAACGACGGACCCACCCTGCTGACCTTTGCCTTCGTCGGGTTCACTCTTGCGCTCGCCTGGTTCGAGATCGGTCGACGCGGTGGGCGGCACCGGACCGCGGGCAATCAGGCGCGCCGGGCAGTCCTGTTGGCCAGCGGGCTCGGCCAGTCCGTTTCGCCGGCCCAAAGGCTCCGCATATTCGACGGGTTCGCGCTTTCGATCCGCGGCCGCCGCCTCGTGCGGGAGGAAGACTATTTCGCGAGCCGATGCCGCCCGGGCTTTCAACGCGCGGCGGAGCTCGTCGAGGAGTCGGCCTACTGGACGGGCGATCTCCAGAAGACGAGCGCGGGCGTCGTGGCCGCCATTCTCGTTGTTATCGGCTTGGTGCTCTGCGCCGCCGCGTGGCGCGGCGTCGTCGACCTGACCTCTGACGCCCAGATCAACGCGGCTCGGGTCATGATCGCGGCGCTGGTGTTCGTTCTGTCATCCGACGTTCTCGGCGCCCTACTCGGTCATCATCAGGCCGCCCACGCCATCGCTGAAATCTTCCGGCGCATCGAGACGACTGCGGCCCGGGGCTATCCGGAGGCCGACGTTCTCCTCCTGATGTCGGACTACAACGCCGCCGTCGAGAGCGCGCCTGTCGTCCCGCCGCTCGTCTATCGGTGGCGACGTCGGGACCTGTCGCGTCGCTGGCGGGCCTACCTGGCGGCGAAGCGGTCCTGACTTCCCGCCGTCACCCTCGGCTTCAGGCAATCGAAAGCTGTGGAAGGTCGGTGGGCCAGAGGCGTGTTATTGGGGTCGCAAACGCTGTCTATTGCGGTTCAGACCCTGCGCGCCACTACATCTTGACGAAAGTTTCGACACGTGAGACGAATCGGCTCAGAGTGAAAACGGGTTAACGATCCCTTTCCCTGCGACCCGACTCAACATATCGAGTCTGTCCGGGTTGGGTTTCGGCTGTGCCAATTCCGTTGAATTCGATCGATCCGCCGACGCCGTGTTCGGGCGCGGCTCGCGTATCAGACGAAGGAGCGTGCCTGACGATGTCAGCATGAACATGGTGGGGAGAGGACGACCGTCCCGACTTGCAGGTCTTCAAAAGAAGGCCGCCCTCTCTCCGGTTACCGACTCATTCGGGTCGGCGGCGCGATCTTATGCATCGCGTTCGCGAGCACACAACCGTCGCCGCGACTGAGCGCCCTCTCGGATTCATCTCCCCTTGAATCGAAAGGACTCTCGTATGAGTTCCGGCATTGCCTATCGCTGCACCCTCCCCGATCCCGCCTTCGAGTCCGCCTGGGACTCGATCAAGATGGACAAGGCGGTCAAGGACCGGCTCGTCGCCCAGGCGACTCTGGCCCTGACCGTCCGACGCGCCGTCTCCTTCGACGTCGCTCCGCTGCACGGCCTGATCGTGCTCGCCGGCGTCCCCGGCACGGGGAAGACCACGCTCGCCCGCGGGCTGGCGACCAAGGTCGCCGCGATGCTGTCCCCTTCGAAGGTGAACTTCATCCAGGTCGATCCGCACGGGCTCGCCAGCGCGTCGCTCGGCAAGAGCCAGCAGCAGGTCACGACCCTGTTCAACCAGACCATCCCGGAGGCGGGAATGGGCGGCTTCGCCGTAGTCCTGCTGGACGAGGTCGAAACCCTCGCGGCCGACCGCAAGAAGATGAGCCTCGAAGCCAACCCCGTGGATGTTCATCGTGCGACCGACGCGGTCCTCGCCAGCCTCGATCTCCTCACGCGCCAGCACAAGAATATCCTGCTCATCGCCACGACCAACTATCCGCAGGCCGTCGACAGCGCCTTTCTCTCGCGGGCGGATCTGATCGAGTACATCCCGCCTCCGAATAACGAGGCCCGGGCGGAAATCATCCGCGACACCCTCGAAGGGCTGGGCCGCCAATGGCCGTCGATCCGCAACCTTGCGAACGACATGAGCCTTTTCGTCGCCGCATCGAGCGGGATGGACGGCCGCCGCCTGCGCAAGGCCGTGGTCAGCGCCCTGGCGGGCTCCATCGCCACCGCTCGCGACCCCAACCTCGTCACAAGCCAACAGGTGCTGGCGGCCCTCAAGGCCTCGACCCAGGCGAACAAGGAGGTCGGCCGTGAAGCTGCGTAGAGATATCGCGTCCGTGCCGGTCCGCACGGGAGCCGAAACCTGGTCCGAGATCATCGCTCTGATCACGCGGCCGGATTCGATCGACGCCGGCCAGCTCACGGCGGCGGCGAGCGTCATGGCCACTCTGCTTTCCGAGGACCACTACGCCAAACATCCGCTGACCCTGAAGGGGGACGGACATCGCCTGGTGATCTACGGCGCCTACGGCGCGGACGCGGTAGCCCGCGGCGCCGAGGTCGCGCCTCTCGATTGGAACCCCACCGGCAAGGCTTGGACCCTCCATGTGCCCTGTGACCCGGAGGATCTCGACTGGGTGACGCAGACGTTGAAAACACGGGCTCCTCGCCTCGCGGTCCACGTCCTCGGCTCCGGTCCCACGGACACCGAACAGGACGCCTCGACTGCCGCCAACGACACATCGGCGGCTCTCAGCATCAACTGGGGAGCTGCGAGCTGATGGCTGTCTCGACCTTCACCTATACCCGCACGCACACCGCCGCCTTCGTGGCGGATCACATGCGCAACCAGCTGAAACGCATCGTTCAGGCTGCCGGGCTATCGCCGGAACAGTTGGCGGACGATTGGACCATCGTCGGACCGGCCGCCCGGACCTGGCTCGAGAGCGGCCATCTCGAAGTCGTGACCATCGAGTTTTTCAAGCCGGGATCGAGCACGTTGCAGTTGCGTTGGGACTTCCCCGTCACCTACGACGGCAGCGGAGTCGACGATGACATGTGGGTCGACCGGGACCACGTTCAGCGCACGATCGACAAGGTCGGTCGCCCGCCGACCGGATGCACCTATCGGATCATCCTGAGCTGCAAGCGAGGCCGACCGGAAGTTCCGGGAATGTCCAGCACATCGCACCTCTCGACGGCCGGCCTCGTCAGCCGGTCCACCGGCACGGCGATCGCCACCCACGACATCACCGCCGGGCTCAACTACTGGAGGCCGGCATGACCAAGGTCAGCGACGCATTCGCCACATTCAAAAGCCGCCTGGAGCTGACGCAGACCGAGAAGGATGATGCAAGCCGTCGGCAGAAGGATGTCCGCGCCACCGTGCAGGAAGCCTTCCACGTCGACCACGACTTCCTGACCGGCTCCTACGGGCGACACACCAAGACAAAGCCGCTCAAGGACATCGATATCTTTGTCTGTCTGGGGTCAAAGGAGGACCACCGACGCAAGGCGCACCCGAAGGCCGTTCTGGACGACCTCGAGACGTGCCTCGTTGATGCGTACGGGCGAGGTCAGGTGGAGCGCGACCGTCGGTGCGTGACCGTCTGGTTCGAAAAACGCCACCAGACCCAGCATGAGGAAGGCAAGGTCGTCAGCCTGGACGTCGTCCCGGCGTTCCAGTCGGGATCGGATTACGAGATTCCCGACGAGGATCTCGGCAAGTGGATCAAGACGAACCCCGCGACCCACAACGACCTGACGACGGCGAAGAACAAGACGCTGAGCGGAAATTGGGTGCCGCTCGTAAAGATGCTGAAAAGCTGGAACCGGGCCAACGGCAAGCCGATCCAACCGTCCTTCCTTGTCGAAGTCATGGCCCTCGATCTGGTTGACGGTCCGTTCAACAGCTTCCCCGACGAAGCCCGGCGATTCTTCGCCGCCGCTGCGGCCAGCATCGACGACACCTGGAGCGATCCGGCGAGACTGGGGCCGCCGGTATCCGACGAGATGACGGCCGCCAAATGCGCCGTGGCTCGCCAGACGTTGAGAGACGCCGAGATGGCCGCAACGCGCGCCTATCGTGCCGAGGCGCAGGGCAGCGAGACAGAGGCCGTGCGGATTTGGAAAGGCGTCTTCGGCGACTTCTTCCCGGCGGCCTAATCAGTCGGGTGTAGAGCCGGCGGCGCGCAGCCTCGCAGCGACGCCGGCTTTCATATGTCTTTCCAGGTAGGCGCGCCGGGCCTCATAGAGGCCCGGCATGACCAGAGGACTGGACACCCGACGCGCATATAGGGCGTTCTGAATATTGCGGCTGGCGTCGCGGGCGTCGTCTGCTGAAATCGCCTCCGCCTCCACCCTCGCCAGAACAGACTCCAGTTCGCTCTTCGTCTGGTCCTGGCTTTCGGCCGTGTCTTTCTGTCTGAAGTGCTCCCGAACGGACCAGACCAGCACCGGGGCCACTGGCATCCAGGTCACGGCGACGTCGCTCAGCGGCAGCCGGACGACCCAGCAGGCAATGAGAAAGGCGGTTGGGATGCCGATCGCCAGCACCAGGGCAATCGAGCCGTTGAAGCGCCGAAGGGTGACATCGTACCAGAGACTGCTGCGCTGACAGAGCAACCGCCCGGCTTCCAGACTCGTGCTGCCGACTTCGGCCGGGTACCAGTCAAGGATGCCTTTGTCGCTGTGGCGTTTCGACCAGGCTTCTGCTGCAGCCTCTATGATCTCAGGATCGATACGTCTTCCTGCGCTCAAGCCGTTCCAAGGCAATTGCAGCACGGAGCAGTCGAAGCATTCGGCGATTTTTGCGCCGCTCCGCACGAAACGGCGCTGGGCGCGATCCAGAATAGTGATGTCCAGCAAGGTGACTACGAGGCTGAATGCCGCCACGCCCGAACGCGCTTCCTCGACGAACAGACCTGTGGCCGCTCCGACCACCGGCAGAAAGACGGTCAGGATCAGCTGGAGGATAAAGATGAGCTTAGCGCGGTGGAACATCTCCTGGCGCGCCCGCATCAGCTGGAGATTCTCGGGTCTGTTCTGGCGTGCCGGGATATCGTTCATACGGGCTTGTCGCCTGACCATCGGCGCGATGGAAGCGGCGATCCGCATCCGACCGGTCGCCGGGCGTGTCTATCCCGCTGCCGTCTTCAAGTGATGACGCGGTGATGGTCGCCCTGGACTGGTGCTCGATCAGACGTGATCACGGCGCGACCTTGAAATCGACGGCACATTCTGTTTCCGCGACGCGGCAGTGACGCCCTATCGATCGGCCCCTATATTCGCTATATGAATCGCATGGCACCAACGCCTTTCGATCTGAGTTTCGAAGACCTCGTCGAAGCCGGGGCCCGAGCGTCCCGCGCCGCCGCCGATGAGGCGAAGCGCGCCGACGTTCCTCTTGCTGCGTTTGAAGCCGAACCTGCGACCCCGCCGCCGTGGGACGACGCACGGCTCGATCTGCTGAAGACGCTCTGGCTCGACGGATTGAGCGCCACCCAGATCGCGATGCGGCTCGGTGGGATCACCCGAAATGACGTCATCGGCAAGGTGCATCAGCTGGGCCTGTCCGGCGGACGGCCATCAACCCGCCCGGCCTCGGCCCGCGTCCGACTAATGGAAGTGGCGGACGGCACCGCTACGGTGCTCACCCTCGGCGCCCACATGTGCAAGTGGCCGATCGGTGATCCGTCTTCACGCGAGTTCACCTTCTGCGGTCGTCGGGCATCCGAAGGCGTCTACTGCTCCGAGCACGCGCGCGTCGCCTACTCTCCCACTGCAAGGCGAGGCTCACCTCTACCCACCGCAAACCGTGCGAAGGCCGGAGCAGCCGTGAAAGGCGCAGCCGTCACGCCGCTTTTCGGAGCCGCCGACCTCCAGATTGAAGTGCGACGCCGGCTTGGCCTCTGAGCCGCCGTTCGTCCTGATGATCGCGGGGCCAAACGGGTCCGGCAAGACGACCCTGACGAACCAGTTGAGGGCGGACGGGGTCGATCTCGGCCACTATGTGAATCCCGACGAGATCGCCAAGACGCTGGAAGGCGCCTATGGCGCGCGCGTCCGTGAAGCGCAGCAGATCGCCGCCGATGAGCGGCAGGCTTGCCTTGAGGCCGGACGAAGCTTCTCGTTCGAGACCGTGATGTCTCATCCGTCCAAGATCGAGGTTCTGCGGGAGGCCAAGACGCGTGGGTTTCGAACCGCTCTCTATTTCGTTGCGACGGAATCCCCCTCTCTGAACGTGGCGCGCGTCGCCCAGAGAGTCCTGCTGGGTGGTCACGACGTGCCTGAAGATCGCATACGTCAGCGCTATGTCCGGACGCTGGACCTGCTGCCCCAAGCGCTTGAACAGGCCGATCTGGCGGTCCTGTTCGACAACACTCACGGCGCCCCTGCCCTTCTCCGCCCATTCTGTGAAAAGGCGGGGGCCAGGATCACCCTTTCGCCCCCGCTTCCGGACTGGGCGCGCCCGGTGCTCCGGGGCCTGGTGCCCTTCTAGGGTCGGCGGCGGCATGTCGGCTCTCGATGACCTCAGGAGGCAGCTGCGACCCGGCGAGGTCTATCGTCGTCGGGACCTCGCGAAGGGGTCCAGCGCCCTTGATCGCCATGTGCGTCGGCTCGTGGTCGAGGGCCATCTGGAAAAGGTTTCCCACGGCCCCTACATGGCGCCGCGCCAGAGCCGGTTCGGCAGGGCGCCCGCAAGGCCGGAGAAGCTGATCAAGGCCTTCCTCAAGGACGACCGCTTTCTGATGATGTCCCCGAGCGCGTTCAACGGCCTCGGGGTCGGGACGACACAGCTCTACAATGAATCGATCGTCTACAATCTCCGGCGCCAAGGCCGGTTCGAGCTCGGCGGCCTAACCTACGATTTTCGCAGGACGCCATCCGTCCCCAGCGGTCTGAACGCGGAGGTTCTGCTTGTCGCTCTTCTTCTAGGCATGCATCGGCTCGCCGAGGACCGGACCGAACTTGTGCCCAGGGTGCTCGAGCGGGCCCGTGCGTTGGATCCCGATCGATTGGCCCAGGCGGCCAGCGTTCGGCTCGGCGAGGGTCTCCCGGTTACTGAGCCGGGTGCTCGAGACGCCCTGATCGCAGCTGCACTTCGACAGAGGTGGGCTTGGCGGGCCAGAAACCGCTCTGGTCGCGACTACACCTGCACGTTCAGTTTGACCGGCTTTTGGTCTAGACCAAAATAGACGACGCTGAATCACTTCGAGCGATCCGCCTGCCCTGGGCTGGGCATCTTTGCCCCGCCTGGCGATGTGGGCGCTATCGCGATCGAAGAAAGGTCGTTCGCCGCGTCGATGGCCGTCCCCGCGGACTTCCGCTCGGAGTAACGGTCCACCAGCTGCGCCGAGTGCGGGCGCATCAGGATCGTGAAGCGCACCAGTTCCTCCATCACATCGACGATGCGCTCGTAGTAGGCGGACGGCTTCATCCGCCCGGCGTCGTCGAACTCCTGGAAGGCCTTGGCCACGCTCGACTGATTGGGGATGGTGATCATCCGCATCCAGCGGCCGAGCAATCGCAGGGTGTTGACGGCGTTGAAGCTCTGCGACCCGCCGGAGACCTGCATGACGGCCAGGGTTCGGCCCTGGGTCGGGCGCAAGCCGCCCATGCTCAGGGGCAGATGGTCGATCTGCAGCTTCAACAGGCCCGAGACCTGCCCGTGCCGCTCGGGGCTGCACCAGACCATGCCCTCGGACCAAAGAGCGTGCTCGCGCAGTTCGCGCACCGCCGGATGGTCGTCGTCGCCGGGCGATCCCGGAAGGGGCAGGTCGGACGGGTCGAAGATGCGGGTTTCGCATCCCATCCATTGCAGCAGGCGGGCCGCCTCCTCGACGCAGAAGCGCGAGTAGGACCGTTCGCGCAGCGATCCGTAGAGGAGCAGGATCCGGGGCGGATGGTGGTGCGGCCCCAGACCGCGGGCCGGATCGGCGGAGAGATAGGCCTTGTCCAAGGCCGGCAGATGATCCGGATCGGGCAGCGGTCTCAGGCGGTCGAAGGTCATCAGAGGTCCTTGGTCAGATAGGCCGCCGACGCCGGGCAGAGCCCCGCGAACTCGCGGGTCCGCCGGATCGCCTCCGGCGCCGACTGGCGGCTCGCGGCCCGGTAGCCGTTCCGGGCGAAGAAGGGCTCGGCCGTCGTGGTGAGCAGATGCAGGCGTGCGGCGCCCAGGTCGCCGGCGACGACCTCGGCAGCGGCCAGCACCCGGGCTCCCACGCCGCGCGCCTTCCGATCGGCGAGCACAACGAGGGAGCGGATCAGCAGATCGCGCCCCTCCCCTTCCAGCCCGACGTAGCCGACGACGGCGCCATCGTGATCAGCGCTGAAGTAGCGGCCGGCGCCAGGCGCGGGCAGGTCCTCAGCCCTCAGAGCCGCGATCAAGCCGGCGTCGTCCGGCTCAAGCGGATGCAGGACGACCATCAGCCGGCTTTCGTCATCGGGGCCGTGTCCTTGAACCAGCGCCGCCCCAGCCACAGGGCGACCGACACGAGCAGGATCAGGACCGGCACCTCCACCAGCGGGCCGATGACGGCGGCGAAGGCGACCGGCGAGGCCAGGCCGAACGCCGCGATAGCGACGGCGATGGCCAGCTCGAAATTGTTGGAAGCGGCGGTGAAGGCCAGAGCCGTCGTGCGCGGATAGTCGGCCTGGATCAGCCGGCCCATCAGGAAGCTGACCACGAACATGACCAGAAAGTAGATCGTCAGCGGAACCGCGATGCGCAGGGCGTCGAGCGGCAGGGCGACCACCTCGCCGCCCTTGAGGCTGAACATGGCCACGATGGTGAACAGCAGCGCGATCAGGGTGAGCGGGCCGATCCGCGGCAGGAACCGGGTCTCGTACCAGTGCGCCCCCTTGCGCGCGATCAGCACGCGGCGGGTCAGGAAGCCGCCCAGGAACGGCAGGCCCAGATAGACCAGCACCGCCGCCGCGATCGTCCAGACGCTGACGTCGACGACGCTGCCCTCCAGGCCGAACAGCGGCGGCAGGACAGAGAGGAAAATCCAGGCATAGACGCTGAAGAAGGCGATCTGGAACAGGGAGTTGAAGGCCACCAGGCCGGCGACATACTGGTTGTCGCCCCGGGCCAGCTGGTTCCACACCAGCACCATGGCGATGCAGCGCGCCAGGCCGATCAGGATGACCCCGGTCATGTACTCCGGCTGATCCCTGAGGAAGATCACGGCGAGGGCGAACATCAGGATCGGCCCGATCACCCAGTTCTGGACCAGGGACAGGGCCAGCACCCGCTTGTCGGCGAACACCTGGGGCAGGGCCTCGTACTTCACCTTGGCCAGCGGAGGGTACATCATCAGGATCAGGCCGATGGCGATGGGGATGTTGGTCGTCCCGATCGAGAGGCCGTCGACCCAGCCCGGCAGTCCCGGAACGAGGGTTCCCAGCGCCACGCCGGCCGTCATGGCGACGAAGATCCACAGCGTCAGCCAGCGGTCCAGGAAGGACAGCCGACGGGGCGCCTCACGCGGCGTGTCGACCACGGGCGTGTCGACCATCAGCGGACCCTCTTCCCGTCGGCGTCGATGACGACCTCGCCGTCTTCTTTTGTGAAGGGCCTCAGATTGCCGGCCGGAAGCAGGTCCAGAACCGCCTCGGACGGACGGCACAGTTTTACGCCCAGGGGCGAGACGACGATCGGCCGGTTGAGCAGGATGGGATGGGCCTCGATGGCGTCCAGCAGCTGGTCGTCGGACAAAGTTTCGTCGGTCAGGCCCAACTCCGCGAAGGGCGTGCCCTTCTCGCGCAGCAGATCCCGCAGCGAGCCGCCGGCCCGCGCTGCCATGTCGGCGATCCTCTCCCGCGACGGCGGGGTCTTCAGATACTCGATCACATGCGGCTCGACGCCGGCGTGCCGGATCAGCTCCAAGGCGTTGCGCGAGGTCCCGCAGGCGGGGTTGTGGTAGATGATGACGTCCATCGGTGATCCTCAGTCGCGGCAGGGCGCGAGTTCCTTGAGCAGCGGCTCGCAAAGGTCCGCGCGCCCTCCGCAGCAGTCCTTCAGCAGAAACAGGACCAGGTCTCTCAGCCGATCCAGATCGGCGCGATAGACGATGGAGCGGCTGCGGCGCTCCGGCTTGATAAGGCCGGCCCGGGTGAGGACGCCGAGGTGGGACGACAGGGTGTTGGCCGGGACGGCCAGCCGATCCGCGATCTCGCCCGCCGGCAGCCCCAAGGGCTCGTGTCGAACCAGCAGACGGAACGCCTCCATTCGAGTCGATTGAGCGAAGGCCGAAAGAGCGAGAACTGCTGCCGTTGATTCCATAATTCGATTATTCTGGAAATCTGGAGAAGATCAAGGCTTCAAGTTGCTCTTTGAAGGCCACCGACGATGCCGCCCGTCGATCACGAACGGATGCGCGTGGCTCATCCCTCCCCGGTTTTGTCCCTCGGAGAGATGAGGATCGTCGTCGTTTAGGTCAGCATGCGAACGGGCCAGCGCGTCCGGATCCTGGGCGGGACAGACAAGGAATCCGGGCATCGCTCCAGCAGCGCACCCGCCGGCGAGGACCAGGAAGCCGGCGCCTGGTGCGCGACCTTAACTGATCCGGCGAAGTCGTGTTCAAGGCGTGCATATGGACTGCGGGTCACAGGAACCTCGTCTGTTCGCCGGTGCTTTGAGAGTGACCGGCAGGCGTCGTGTTTGTGGGTTCCCCGAATGCTGGAGCGTCGCTTGCCACACACTCGCCCTCGGCTGCAGGCCCTCGCCCTGGCCTGGCCGCCATTCACGTTGCAACAGGAGGATGTGGCAGCGAACGGCGCCGAGATGTTCGCCACCACTCATGGCGGCTTCGAACGTCTGGCTCCGATCTACAGAAACGCCCTGATCGAGACACGGCACTCCTGCGTCCCGATCGAGTGGTATCTGAAGCCCCACAGCTTCTCCGAACGAAATGATCTGTTCCTTGAGAACGCGGTCGCCGTGCTGGCCGAAGCCGCGGGCAAGGCGCTGGCCGAGGCGGAGTTGACGGCGCAGGATATCGACGCGGTCGTCGTCGTCTGCACGACCGGCATAGCCACGCCTGCGCTGGACGCCCGGCTGATGACGGTGATGCCTTTCCGGCCCGACGTAAGGCGTCTGCCTGTCTTCGGCCTCGGATGCGCCGGGGGCGTGGTCGGGCTCGCGCGCGCCGCCGACATCGCGATGGCCCATCCGGACGAGCGCGTGCTTCTGCTTGTGGTCGAACTTTGCGCCCTCACCTTCCGGGCCCAGGACCGATCCAAATCGAACCTCGTCGCGACCGCCCTGTTTGGCGATGGAGCGGCGGCCGCGGTGATCAGCTGTCGTGACGACGCCAAAGGGCCCGTTCTCGGCGCCAGTCGCGAACACACCTGGCCTGACAGTCTGGATGTCATGGGCTGGGAGGTGGCCGACGACGGGCTCAAGGTCGTCTTCAGTCGAGACATTCCGACTCTCGTTCAGGAGGACTTCCGGCCGGTGGCGACGCAGTTCCTCGCCGATAACGGGATGACGGCGAAGGATGTCGGCGGCTTTGTCTGCCATCCCGGCGGGGCCAAGGTGATCGACGCGCTGGAGATCTGCTTCGAGTTGACCCAGGGGACGCTCAGCCACACGCGGGAGGTGCTCCGCGCTCACGGCAACATGAGCGCCGCGACGGTGCTGTTCGTCCTTAAGGCCATGCTCGAGGACGGAGTGGAAGGGCCTCTTCTGCTCACCACCCTGGGCCCCGGCTTCACCGCCGGCTTGATGCTGGTGCACCCCTGATGTGGCTGTGGCTGGTGATCGGTCTGGTGGCGATCCAGCGTCTTTGGGAACTTTGGTTGGCGGATCGCAACACACAACGGCTGATCGCATCGGGCGCAGTCGAAGTCGGCGCCCGCCACTATCCCCTGTTCATCGCGCTGCACGCCAGCTGGCTCGCGGCGATCGCACTCGCCACGCCGCCAGCGACGGTTCCGCATCCCGTCTGGCTTGCGTTCTACGTGGTGCTGCAGTTCGGGCGACTCTGGGTCATCGCGACGCTCGGACGCTTCTGGACGACACGGATCATCACCCTGCCCGGCGCGCCGTTGGAAAGACGGGGTCCCTACCGGCTCGTTCGTCATCCCAACTATGTGATCGCGTCCCTCGAAATCCTCGTCCTGCCGCTGGCGTTCGGCCAGGTCTGGATCGCCATCGCATGGAGCATCGCGAACGCTATGCTTCTGGCGTGGCGTATTCGGGTGGAGGATGGGGCGCTTGCCGACCGCAGATAGGCCCTCAGGAGCATGACCGGACAGCGTGATCCCAGCCTAGCTGTGCGTCCAGGGAGGCACGCTGTTCACGTTTCACGGCGCACGCGATCACCGGGGAACGGCGGCCGTTCCGGCGGGTTGACCGAGTCCGCCATCGGAGAATCCCATGCATATCCAGTCCATGATCAGCGCCCATCCTCACGTCAAAGGCTCGACCAACGACGCGCTGATCCGCGCCGTCGAAGCGGCCTACGGGTGCGCCGCGACCTGCCGCATCTGCGCCGACGCCTGTCTCGGCGAAGCCATGGTCGCCGATCTCGTACAATGCATTCGGCTCAACCTCGACTGCGCCGACGTCTGCGCGGCCGCCGGCGCGGTCGGCGCGCGCCGCACGGGGAGCAACGAGGCGGTCATCAAGGGCCAGCTCGAGGTTTGCGCCGACATCTGCGCGGCCTGCGCCGCGGAGTGCGACAAGCACGCGGACATGCATGAACATTGCCGCATCTGCGCCGAGGCCTGCCGCCGCTGCGAAGAGGCGTGCCGGGAGGCGGCTGGCACGATCACTCCGTCGAGCCGTTGATGGAGCACCGCCTTCACCGTGCGTGCGCTGACAACGCCCCGCACGAACGGTGAAGGCGAGTCCGGCTATTCCGGGCGAATGGCGGTGACTTCACCCGCGTTGCCCTGAACGGTCAGGTCGAACTCGACGCGATCCCCGACAGCGGCTTGCTGTACCACGGCGGGGTCTGCCGTGAAGCTCATCGTCATGGCTGGCCAGCCGACCGCCGGAATAGCCTCGTGATTGATCGTCACGGTGCCGGCCGCCGCATCCACGGCGGTGACCACGCCCGCGCCGCTGCCGGATCTGGAGCCCGCAGCAGGGGATGTCGCCGTGTCCGTCGCGCCGGCCGCGGAAGCCGTGTCGACGGGAGCGGCAGCGTCCGGTTCGGCGGCCGGGTCTGCGGGTTGGCCGCAGGCCGAAAGCATCAAGGCCGCGCCGGCGAGTGAGATAAGGGTTCGAGTCATGGAGTCGCTCCTTGGGTTGAGAGGGTTGAACGGGCCTTGCGGCGCCTGAGGAGAAGATAGCCCGCCGGGATAACGAGCATCGAGAGCAAAGGCGCCGTGATCATGCCCCCCGACAGGGCCGCTCAGACGATAAGCCGATCCCAGCTTCCGTAGTGCTCCTCGCTGCGACGCCCGCGCGGCAGGCTCAGGGCGATCAGCGCCAAACCGGCGATCATGCCTGCGACATCGCCGGTGACATTCGATCCGTGCAGCAGCCACGGCGCGGCGATCAGCCAAAGTCCGAAAAGAATGTTCAGGAACCTCAACGGTCGAGCAACCTCTGCCATTGCTATGATGGCGACCGTCACGACCAGGGCGCCGACGAGATGATCGCTGTCGGCGATGGGCGGAATCGATCCGAGCGACGCCCGTGAGAACATTAGCCAGACCCCGATCAACGCGCTCGCCACGAGCGTCCAGGGAAGGTTGACGCCCCGGATCGAAGAGGCGAAAGCCGCCGGCAGAGGATCGCCAAAACCGGGATGTCTGTCGATGGTCCCACCGGGCAAGGCATCGCCCCGGAAGAAGGTCGACCAGACAGGTCTGCCGCGTCGCTTGTTGAGCACGAGGAACTGTCCCATGGCGACCAGCTCATCGAGTGAATAAGGGATCATGATCAGCATGGCCAAGCCCGCGGCCAGGCAGAGGGTGCAGTAGGTGCCGATGGCGATCGGCTGCATGATGATGAAATAGATGCTGACGACGCCCAACGGCACCACGATGACGCCGAACAGCAACACCATCCATGGCATGGTGCGCCACCGCGCTCGACCGCCCATGGCACCCATCAGGATCTCGATCATGTAGATCATGGTGCCCACTCCCCCGTCGGCCACCAGCCAGGCTTTCGACATGTCGGAGGTGATGATGTGTTCGGCGCCGTTCAGCGCGCCGGGAACGTCGAAGAACGGGTCCCACGCACTGTCGATATGTCCGAGCTGGTAGGCGGTGAGCACCCGCGAAATCACTAGGCCGATCGCGCCCATGACGATGATGGGCATGCGCTGGACGTAGGTCGATGGGCAGTAGCTCCAGCCCGGCGGAGTGTTGGTGCCGTCCATCATCCCTTCCATGCTCATGCCCGGCATCATGGGGATGAGCAGGGTCAGGGCGACCACCAGTGCTCCAACCAGCATGTCGTTGGCGTAGACCGCGGCGCTCGGCGCCCAGAAGAGGAGCGAAGCTCCGAGAAGCCAGACGCCGAGTGCGCCGTTGGCCCATTGGGCCCAGCCGTTTCTGGGCGACATGGACAAGGCCGCGAACATCATGATCAATACGCCGCAGATCAGGTCGTTCCAGCCCGTCAAGGCGTTCCGCAGCGCTGGATCCCAGAGCTCGCGTTCCTCCGTGACGTTCAGAATCGCTGCCGAGAACTCCGTTTGGGTAAATGTCCCGAACACGAACGGGACCGTGGCGAGCCACAGCCCCAGTCCCATCGTCAGCCAGTGAACCCAAAGCATGTCGAAATGCATGCCGCGCATGCCTTGGGCATGGTCCTGGATCATCTGCTGATGTTCAGCCGGCGCCATGTCGTGCGGCCGGGCGGCCGCTTTCTCGGCCTTCTCATCCGCGACGCGGGCCGCGTTCAATCCGTTGGCGCGATACCAGGCATAGGGGTCGTCCTTCAGGCCTTGAACGATGACGGGAAGGCTCCCGCGAAGCGAGCGTCGGGGCGACCAGTCCAGCAGCTGACGCGCTCGCGTCAGATCGAGCGTGTAGTGGTCGTCGGAGATATCGACCATCCAGGGACGGATGAAGGTGTCTTCGTCCAGAACCGTGTTCTGGGCCCAGGCCCCCGCCTTCGCCGCGGCCTTGGGAATGGAATGGGTTTCCCAGGCTTCGTCATGGATAAGGCGTCCCAGAGCGCGCTGCAGATCGTCGTAACTCATCGCGTCGATCTCGCCCAGCAGGAGCGGCAGATCAGGCGGGAGCGCGGCGCGCCGGTCTATGACACGCTCGATGGCGTCGAGCAGATCGTCAAGATGAAGCGAGGGTTGGCCAGTGGCCAGGCTTCCAGGATAGACGTGAGAACTCAGACGCCTCTCGTTTATCCTCGCGATCTGCTGGGCCAGAAAGGCGGAGTGACCGCCGTCATCGTAGATGCCGGCCGGACGCAGGTAGACGGCCGGGATCGCGCCGCGCTGCTCGCGGATCAACTGTTCGGTTCGGATTTTGCTGTCGCGATACGGCAGCGATGCATCGAGCGGCGACTGTTCGTTGATCGGAACGCCCGGCGTCGTGGAGGCATGGATCAGCATCGTGCTGACGAAGACGAACTGTTGGGCCTCGAAGGCCTGTAGGGCACCCAACAGCCGCTCGGTCCCCTTGACCGTGACCTCTTCATATTTGCGGCTGGGCTCGCCCGTCAGGTCGAAATAGCCCGCCAGATGGATGACGGAGGCGATCCGCGCGCCATAGGCGACGCGAACCCGTAGGAACGCCGCTTGAACGCTGGCGTCGTCCGTCAGATCAACGCAGACGCATTCGGCTTCGGCAGGCGGGTGTGGCGGCAAATCGCGATCGAAGCCGATCACCCGATATCTTGCGGACAGATGCCTGACGAGGGCCGAACCGATGAAGCCGCTGGAGCCGGTGATGATGACCGTCTCGCGCTCGTCGGGCGGGGCGTTCACCGGCGGGACCGCCCAAAAAGCTCCAATGCGGGGGCTAGAGGTTGAGGAGGCAGATCGATGGGCCGCAGCAGCCAGGACATGGATATCTGGTCTGACCTCGAGGCCATGCCGCTGGTGTCCCTCATATCCTTCATCTCCCTCATCATCGAACTCGGGTACTTCAAGGTGAGTTCCATCGCTCCGTTCCCTCAGCCGCCGGTTCAGCTTGTCCGCAGGGCTGCGGGCGCCGGGCGACGGATGGTTGAGGCCTTGGTGAGTCAAAAAGTCTCGACGCGGCGGAGAAGCCAACGGCCCTCCGCCGCGTCGCGAACCGGACACCGCGCGGCATGCCGCGCCAGACTGGATCAGGCGGCGGCTACTGCGGCCGGAGTGCCTTGAGTTCACCCGCGCTGCCGACAACGACCAGATCGAACTCGACCCGGTCGCCTACCTTCGCCTGGTCAATCAGCGCGGGCGACGCCGCGAAGCCCATGGTCATCGCGGGCCATCCAAGGCTGGCGATGGGTTCATGCTCGATCGTGATCTTACCGCCCTGCGCGTCGATGGCCGAAATCACGCCGCGAGCGGTTGCGGACTTCTCCTCGGCTGTCGCCGTCGACATGCCGTCCATCTCCGCAGCCGCGGGGGCGGCGGCGGAGTTGGCGTCGACAGGTGTTTCGGTATCCGCCGCGGGCTGCTGACTGCAGGCCGCCAGGAGGATGACCGCCCCGGCGGACAGGCTCAGACGGAGGGCGAGCGTGCGTGAGTTCTCGAACAGGTTTTTCATAGCGTGGCTCCTTGGGAGGGGGTTTGGGTGGGACCTGATTTCCGGCGTCTCAGGAGGAGATAGCCGGCTGGGATGACAAGCATCGACAGGAGGGGGGCGGTCACCATGCCGCCGATGACCGGGGCGGCGATCCGGCTCATGATTTCCGACCCCGCGCCGTGGCCGATCAGGATCGGGAACAGACCCGCCAGGATCACGGCGACCGTCATCGCCTTGGGCCGGACACGCAGAAGGGCGCCTTCGCGAACGGCCTCCTCGACCTGCTGGCGGTCGGGGTCAGGGCCACGATCCTTCAGCGCGTGTTTGAGATAGATCAGCATCACCACGCCGAACTCGGCCGACAGCCCAGCCAGGGCGATGAAGCCCACGCCGGTCGCGACCGACTGATCGAAGTCCATCAGATAGAGCAGCCACAAACCGCCGGTGAGGGCGAACGGCAGGGTGCCCATGATGAGCAGGGCTTCGTCGAAGCGACCGAAGGTCAGATAGAGTAGAATGAAGATGATCACGAGCGTCGCCGGAACCACGATCATGAGCCGTTCCGCCGCCCGTTCGAGATATTCGAACTGGCCCGAGTAGGCGATGCTGACCCCCGGAGTGAGATCGACCTCGCTGGCGACCGCCTGACGCAGATCGGGGACGACGGACGCCAGGTCGCGTCCCCGAACATCAACATAGACCCAGGTGGTCAGCCTGCCGTTCTCGGACTTCAGCATCGGAGGGCCGTCCGCGATCTGGAGATCGGCGACCGTGCCCAGGGTGATCTGCTGACCCGACGGCGTCAGGATCGGCAGGGCCCTGAGCTGTTCCAGACTGTCGCGCAACTCTCTCGGATAACGGACGCTGATCGGATAGCGGGCGAGCCCCTCCACGGTCTGGCCGATTGTCTCCCCGCCGACGGCGCCCGAGACGATCGACTGGACATCGGCGATGTTGAGGCCGTAACGGGCCGCCGCGCGCCGGTCGATGTCGATGTCGACATAGCGCCCGCCGGTCAGGCGTTCGGCCAGGGCCGAGGTCACGCCCGGCACGGTCCTGGAGACCTCGGCCACCTGGGCCGCGATACGGTCCATCGCGGCCAGGTCGGCGCCGGAGACCTTGACGCCGACCGGGCTCTTTATCCCCGTCGCCAACATGTCGATGCGATTGCGGATGGGAGGGACCCAGACGTTGGACAGTCCGGGAACCTGAACCGCGCGGTCGAGCTCTTCGATCAGCTTCTCAGGGGTCATGCCGGGCCGCCAGTCATCGCGAGGCTTGAACTGGATGGTGGTTTCGAACATCTCCAGCGGAGCCGGATCCGTGGCGGTCTCGGCCCGGCCCGCCTTGCCGAAAACGGTCGCCACTTCGGGCACGGTGCGTATCATCCGGTCGGTCTGCTGCAGCAGTTCCGCGGCCTTGGCCGCAGAGAGGCCCGGCTGGGCCGAAGGCATATAGAGCAGGTCGCCCTCGTCCATCGCCGGCATGAATTCGCCGCCGAGCCGGCTGAGAGGCCAGGCCGTAGTGGCGAAGACCAGCAAGGCGACCAAGAGAGTTTTCCTTGGGTGACGCAGCACCCAGTCGAGCGGCCCCCGATAGATGTGGGTCAGCCAGCGGTTGATCGGGTTGCTCTGCTCGGCCGGTATCCGTCCCCGGATCAGATAGCCCATCAGAACCGGCACGAGGGTGATCGACAGGATCGCCGCGGCCGCCATGGCGTAGCTCTTGGTGAAGGCCAGCGGCGCGAACAGCCGACCCTCCTGGGCCTGGAGGCTGAACACCGGAATGAACGACAGGGTGATGATCAGCAGACTGAGGAACAGCGCCGGTCCGACCTCCACGGCCGCCTCAGTGATGACCTTCCACCGTTCCTCGCCCGCCAGCTTCTTGTCGGGGTGATCGTGCTCCCATCGCTCGATGTGTTTGTGGGCATTCTCGATCATGACCACTGCCGCGTCGACCATGGCCCCGATGGCGATGGCGATCCCGCCCAGCGACATGATGTTGGCGTTCACGCCCTGAAGATTCATGATCAGGAAGGCCGCCAGCACGCCCAACGGCAGGGTCAGGATGGCGACCAACGCCGACCGGGCGTGCCAGAGGAACAGGCCGCAGACCAGGGCGACAACAATGAACTCCTCGATCAACTTGCCGCTCAAATTGTCGATCGCCCGGTCGATGAGCTGCGAGCGATCGTAGGTCGTCACCACTTCGACCCCCGGCGGCAATCCGGCTTTGAGCATCTGGAGTTTCTCGGCGACAGCCGCGATCGTGGCGCGGGCGTTTGCGCCGGATCGCAGGATGACGACGCCGCCGGCGACCTCGCCTTCGCCATTCAGCTCCGCTATGCCGCGCCGCATCTCCGGGCCGATCTGGATGGTCGCGACGTCCCCGAGGCTGATCGGCACGCCTCCAGCCGCCGTGCGGAGCGGCACGGCCCGGAAGTCGTCGAGCTCGGTCAGATAGCCGTTGGCGCGCACCATGTATTCGGCCTCGGCAAGCTCCAGCACTGAGCCGCCCGTCTCGCCGTTGGCGCGCTGGAGAGCTTCGACCACCACCTGATGGGTGACGCCGTAGGACGCGAGCCTGACGGGGTCGAGCACCACCTGGTATTGCCGCACCATGCCGCCCAGACTGGCGACTTCGGCAACACCCGGCACGGTCTTCAGCTCATAGCGGAGGAACCAGTCCTGCAGACTGCGCAACTGGGCCAGATCGTTTCGGCCACTGCGGTCGACCAAGGCGTACTCATAAACCCAGCCTACGCCGGTGGCGTCCGGACCAAGTGCCGGTTGGGCGGTCGCGGGAAGCCGCGCCTGCACCTGGCTCAGATATTCGAGGACCCGGGAACGGGCCCAGTAGAGGTCCGTCCCATCCTCGAACAGCACATAGACGAAGCTGTCGCCAAAGAAGGAATAGCCCCGAACCGTTCGCGCGCCGGGCACCGATAGCATGGTGGTCGCCAGAGGATAGGTGACCTGGTTCTCGACGATCTGGGGGGCCTGCCCCGGATAGCTGGTGCGGATGATGACCTGTACGTCCGACAGGTCCGGCAGGGCGTCGACCGGCGTGCTGCGAACCGCAAACAGGCCGGCGGCCAGCAGGGCGAGCGCGGCCATCAGGACGAGAAAACGTCCCTTGACCGAGGCGCGTATGATCGCGGCGATCATTGCCCCGACCTCTCGCGCGGCGCGGGCGCGGCCATGGATGCGCCCGTCTGGGCGGCGGCGGGCCGGCCGGCCGTCGGCGACGCCGGGGCGCGTGCGGGTCCGGAAGCTTGGCCGATCGGCCGCGCCGTGACGCCTGACAAGCTGGCTTCGGAATCGATCAGGAACTGCCCCGACGCGACGATTCGTTCGCCTTCCCTGAGACCGGCGAGGATCTCGGTCTGTCCGCCGGCTTCCCGTCCGATGCGGACCTCGGCCGGTTGATAGCGGCCCTCCGGCAGGGCGAGCATGACGATGTCACGTTCTCCGGTCCGGATCACCGCCTCGGTCGGCACGAGCAGAGCCGAAGTCGAACCGCCGCCGAAGGTGATCCGGCCGAACATGCCCGGCCTGAGACGCCCTCCCCGATTGGCCATTTCGATCCGCGCGGTGATCGTGCGACTGTCGCCGACGAGCTCCGGCAACAGGGCGGTCAGGCGACCCGTGAACCGCTCGCCCGGGAACGCGGCCAGGGCCACCTCGACGGACTGCCCGGCTCTCAGCTGGTTCGCGAGCGCCTCCGGGATGGCGGCGTTGACCCAGACGGTCGACAGGCCGTTGATCTCGGCCAGGGTCATGCCCTGGGCGACGCTCATGCCGGCGCGTACGCTCAGCGTCTTGATCACGCCGCCTATGGGCGTAGAGATCGTGATCGTGTTCCGCGCCCGCCCGCTGCGTTCCACAGAAGCGATTACGCCCTCGGACATGCCCAACAGCACCAGTCGCTGCCGCGCCGCCTGGATCAGGGGCGTATTGCCGGTGCGTCGCACGGCGAGATATTCGGTCTGGGCTCCGCCCCAGGACGGAATGAGCAGATCGACCAGAGGGGCGCCCGCGGCGACCACGTCGCCCGGCGCGCGGTTGTAAACGCGCTGGACGAAGCCGTCCGCGCGCGACTGGACCACAGCGATGTCGCGTTCGTTGTAACCTATGATCGCCGTGGCGCTGAGATCGCCCTCCAGGTCGCCACGGCGGGCCGTGGCATATCGGACCCCGAGATTCTGGGCCAGCGCCGGATCGATCCGGACGCCGGGGGTGGCGCTACTTCCCCCCTCATCGGCATACTTGGGGATGGTGTCCATGTTCATCGACGATTTTCCAGGCCCCGGATATCGTTCGTTCGGAACCATGGGATCGTACCAGTAGAGGATCTCGCGCTCCCCTCCCCCCTCGGCGGTCTCGCCGCCGGCCCCATCCAGGCGCGGAGCGACGACGATGCCTGCCCCGACGCCGACCCCGACCAAAAGAAGCGCGCCCATGGCGACGCCCAGGCGTTTGTTGCGAAGGGCGTTCATCGGTCGTCGTTCCCATAGGTCAGGGTGATGTTGACCACATGACGCATCACCGCGGCCTCGCGATCCAGGGTGTCGAGCCGGGCATTGGCCACGGCGGTGAAGGCTTCGATCACTTCGGTCAGTCCGACCCGGTCGGCGGCATAGGCGGCCGTCTCCAGATCGGATCGCTGCAGCACATTGGGCAGGACCACGTCGCGCGCGCGGCGCCAGAGGTCGTGATCCCTGGCGTGTTCGGCCAGGTCGGCGCGAAGGCCGGCCTCCAGCGTCCGGGCCGCGTCCTCCCGCTCGAGCCGGACGCGCAGGGCGTCGGCGGCGCGGGCCGCGATCACCGGGGCCTGCCTTTGACCCTGGAACAGGGGCAGGCTCACGCTCGCTCCGATCGACACCAGATCGCCGAACCGCGGATCTCGTCGGCCGTAGCTGGCGTTGAACGACCAGTCGGGACGTCGCCCCGCACGGGCCAGATCGACCTCCGCTTCGGCCCGCCGACCAGCGGCGGCGTAGGCGCGCAACCCCGGCACCCGATCCAGCCCGGCCCGCAATCCCGCAGGGTCCAGCCCCGACGACGGTGGCGCGCCCTCGACGACGGCTGCGGCGTCGCCGGTCCAACGCGCCAGTTCCGCCTGCGCCGTTTCGGCATCGGCGACCAGCCGAGCCCGTCGATCCTGAAGCGCCGCCCTGAGCTGGACGGGTCCGAGCGCATTGGCCGGTCGATCGACCCCTGACGCCACCCCGGACGGCGCGGCCAGCCACAGGGGCTCCAGAGACGTCAGGACTTCGTCCAGCGCCGCCAACCGACGATCGGCGTAGTACAGATCGATCCAGGCCAGGCCCGTGGCGATGCGGACGTCCCTGAGGACGATGGCATCCTCGGCTCCCGCCTCCCCGATGCGGGCGTCGGCGACGGCCCGTTCGGCCCGGCACCGCGCCCGACTGGGAAGATCCTGTTCGATGCCGAGCCTGAGGATTGTGAAATCATCCTCGCCGAACTGACCGGCCACCGGACCGGTGACGGGAAACCCGTCGAGCCCGAAGCTCAGGCGGGGGTCCGGCAGTTGACCGGCGGCGACCGCCTCGCTCCGGGCCGCCTCGACCCCAAGCGCCGAGACCTGCAGGGCCGGAGCGTTGAATGTGGCCCGGGCCAGGGCGCCTTCGAAGGTCAGGGGCTCGGCCCGGACCGATCCGGTCCAGACGCCCAGTGTCACGGCGAGCGCCGCGACCGTTCCGATCGTTCTCATCCTTCTGCCCCCTGTCTAGGCGGTGATACGGTGTCGGAGGGGGCTTCGGGTGTCCTCGGAAGACCGCGCACGGTGCGGCCATGATCGCGACACGCCTTGAACGATCCGGCCGTGTGTTCGCGGGGCACACACACGATGCGACGAAACACATCGTGAGGATTGGGGGACGGGGGCGCGACCCGCCTGACGCAATCCGGATCGCTTGAACGGGCAGACGCGGTGCCTGGAAAGGCAAGAAGGGCGAAGGCGAGCGCAGTGGCGCTCACCACTGATTTGACGGGGCTGGACATGGATTTTTCCTGTGAAACATCAGAGCGCCTGCCACGCGCGGCACGACGCTGGGGCTGATCTGCGCAAGTCTGCGCGACACGCCCGCGCCCGGAGGCCAGGCGTGCGTCAGCGCGACCGCTGCGTATCAGGCCCGATGTTTGGGGGGAAAGACCAGCGGCGGGGGCCCGACGCCTTCGCGAAACACGTCAAGGCGCAAATAGACGATCGGATGCCGGAAGACGGCGCACGGAATCGCCGGACGCGAAAGGATCGGAGGCGCCACGGCGGCACAGCAAATCTTGGCGATGCATTCGGGCGTCATGTTTTCGCAAGGGTTACCGGGCCGGTCGGTCTGAACCCCCGCCATCCCGGCCATCTCCGCGCAGTCTTCCATGCCGTCCATCACCCCGGCCGCCTGAAAGACCTGAATGGGAGTGGCATGCGCGGTCGCCTGGCCGATAAAACCGGCCAGGGCGAGCGCGAGCAGAAGTGTGCGGATGGCGGTCCACATGGCGAGAGACCATACGCGCTTTGAATAGGGGCGAGTCAAGATTGACACCTGCGCAGCCGCTTTTCGACGGACGCTGGCCTGGGCGGCCTGGGTCGGATTGTGTAATTTTTCCTCGGGCGCGAGGGTTCAGGCGCAAACGAGCGTATATCCCTAAGATACCTGTCACTTACGGAGTTGTTTGATGCCCAATCGCAAATTCCTTTCTCTGGTCGGCGCGGCCGGAGCCCTGCTGCTGGTCGCGACCCAGGCCGACGCCCACGCGCGTGTCGTCGCCTCCACGCCGGCCGCCAGCGCCACGGTCGCCTCCACGCGCGCGATTACCGTGACCTTCAGTGAACGTGTCGCCCCGGCCTTCTCTGGCCTCGATCTCGTCAGCGCCGCAGGCACCAAAATCCCCGTGACCTCCAGCGTCTCTGACGACGGCAAGACGATCTCGGGCCGCACAGCGCGCGCTCTGTCCGCCGGAACCTATACGGTGAACTGGCGTGCGGCTTCGGCGGATGGTCACCGCATGACCGGAAACTTTGCCTTCACCGTGCGCTAAGACCCGTGCTCGACCTTCTGGTGATCGGTCTGCGCCTCGCGCAGTACGGCGGTGCCGTCATCCTGCTTGGTACGCCGCTTTTCCTGCTCTACGGACTGCGCGGACCTGATGCCGTCGCCCAGAGCTGGGCGAGAGGGCTGCTCATTGGGGCCTGTGCCGTCGTCGCGGTGGCGTCGGCCCTGGCCCTTGTGGCTCAGACCTCCGTCATGGCGGGATCGATCGCGGAAGGTCTCAAGCCGGCTTCTCTGGGCTTCATGATCACCGGCACCAGCCTGGGCCCCGCCTTTCTGTTGAGGGTGGGTCTGGGCCTGACGGCCTTGACCGTCGTGCTTCTGGGTCGACCCTCGCGGTTTCAGTGGGGGCTGCTCGTCCTGGCCGGCCTGTTGGTGAGCGCGAGCTTCGCCTGGACCGGCCATGGCGCGGCAACGGAAGGCGCGGGTCGTTACCCCCACCTGCTGTCCACCATTCTGCACAGTTGGGCGGCGGCCCTGTGGCTCGGCGCGCTGGTGGCGCTGTGGATCATGACCGCAGGGCACCGTCCCGGTGATTTCCGGTCCGATCAAGTCCTGCACCGCGCGCTGCACGGGTTCGCAGGCGTGGGCTCGGCCGCTGTCGCGGTCCTGATCCTGAGCGGCCTGGTCAACAGCTGGTTCATGGTCGGGATCGACCGGATCGACGGGCTTGTGACCACGCCTTATGGATGGCTCCTGCTGTTCAAGTTGCTGCTGTTTGGCCTGATGCTGGCTCTGGCGGCCTCGAACCGCTTCCAATTGACCCCTGATCTGCTCGATGCGCTCGACGATCCGGATGATGTGCGCCTGGCCATCGGCCGACTGAAGCGCAGCCTCAGGGTCGAAACCTTCGTCGCTCTGGCGTTGCTCGCCGTCGTGGCCGTCATGGGCACGCTCGCTCCCGTGTCGGCGATGGACATGGCGATGTAGTCCTTCCGGGCGAGCGACCCGGTGCGCCTGCGACACGCTGTCTGCTGCCGACGTGATGTGACGCCGCAGCCCTGTCCCCTGCCGGCTCTTCTGCTATTCAGGCGCCGCTCGGCTGAGGCTGTGCACGAGGGAGCGGGCCGGCTGGCGCGTAGTAGAGGTATGGGGGCATGAGGAGAGTTCAGAATGACACGTGATCTGGATGAGTTGCTCGCGCGGCTGGCCGCAACGCCGGTCGACCGGCCACTGTACGCACTGGAGTCGCAGGTGTGGACACGCGTCGACGCCTTGCGCACGGAGAGACTGATGGCGCAGCTACGGGGCGGGGCGGTGGCCGTCGCCCTCGTCGCAGGGCTCACCGCGGGCGGCGTGGGTGCCGTCGCTTCACCCAGGGTTCCGACGGAGATGTCGATCTTCACTGTCGAAGCCGGACTGTCTCCCCTGTTGAGACTGGATGCTGCCTCATGATGAAAGGCTGGCGCACGATCGCGCTAACGGCGGTGCTGGCGGCCATCGCCAGCGCGGCGGGAACCTGGATTGGGGCCAGCTGGGTCCTGGACCGCCGTGAGCCCCCTTCCCTGCACGACATTGTTCACGACGAGCTGGATCTGACCGCGGCGCAACACGCCGAAATCGACGTGATCGAGGCGCGGTTCGCCGCCATCCGCCCTGGGCTTGAGGGCGAGGTCCGTGCCGCCAACCTGGAACTGGCGCAGGCCATCGAGCAGGGCGAGGGCGACGGCCCTCAGGTCCAGGCCGCCGTTGATCATTTCCACGCCGCCATGGGTGCCTTGCAGAAAGAGACCATCGCGCATGTGTTCGAGATGCGATCGGTCCTGACACCGGAGCAGGCCGCCGTTTTCAACGACCGGATCGTCGAAGCCCTTTCGCCGACAGAGTCCTAAGGCTCGGCATGGACACTCTTGGGGACTGCCGGCTCGCGCCGCCGCCGGGGACCGGGCGGCGTTCAGCGACCTGATGCGGCAGACAAAGTCCGCTCTCTTCCGCTTCATCCGCCGTTATGTGGGCGACGAGCAGGACGCACACGACCTTCTGCAGGAAAGCTATGCCGCGGCCTGGCTGAGCCTGCGGCGCTATGATCCCAGTCGCCCATTCGAAGCCTGGCTGCGGACGATCGCTCTGAACAAATGCCGGGACTGGTCCCGTCGCCGCTTCGTACGCCGGCTCGTTCACGGCGCGACTGACCTTGCCAGCCCGGAGGCCCTCTCGGTAACGGATGGGACCGAGCCTGCCGACGAGCAGATCGAGATGGCCGGCAAGCTGGCCAGGCTGAATGAAGAGATCAATCTGTTGGCACCGCATCTCAAGGCTCCCCTTCTCCTCACGGCAATCGAGGGCCGGAGCCAGTCCGACGCGGCCAAAATCCTCGGAATTTCGGTCAAGGCGGTGGAGACGCGTATCGCTCGGGCTCGCCGCAGATTGTTCGACGCGCTGAAGGAGGCGTGACCTCGCGCTGTCCGCGCCCGACCGCGTTTCAACCCCGCACGCGACGAAGGCGACCGTGGGCTTGAGCTTTGCGAAACCGGATCGCTCGCCATGCCGACGAGGAATATCGGGCCGGAGCGCGTATATCATTATAGGCACCGGACCCGCTCCCCCTCCCGGTGCGTCTCAGGAGACCGTTATGAACCGTTTGATTATCGCCAGCCTGGCTCTCGTCTCGGCAGTCGCCCTTTCGTCGGCGGCCCAGGCCCAGAGCAATCCGCACGCCGGCATGTCCGCACAAGAGCACGCCGCCATGCCGGCTGCCGCCGCTTCCGGCGTCATCACCACTCCCGCCGACAATGCGATGCTGAGCGCCGCGCCCAAGACCTTCACCGCCACCTTCCCCCACGCCATGACCCTGAAGGCGCTGAAGCTGACCGGGCCGGCGACGGAAACCGTCGATGTCCAGATCGCGGCGGGCACAGCGCCTCAGACGACTGTCAGCACCCCCCTGCCCACCCTCGCCCCCGGCAGCTATTCCGCCGCCTGGACCGCGACGGGGTCCGACGGCCATGAGATGAACGGGACCGTTCGCTTCATGGTGCACTGAAGGCTCTGCCCTCCTGATCCCCCTGGGAGGTCCAGACGCCTGATGTGGAAAGAGCGCCGTGCGGCCCAGCCGCACGGCGCTTTTGCATCAGACCTGTTCGAGATGACGGACCAAGCCGGCCGGTGACGGAGATGCATAGGGCCCGAGGTTGATTTGAGCGGCCGCACAGTCTGCTCCCTATCCGTGATCAGCCGGCATTGGCCCCATTGGATTGAAGCCAGGTTTGCAACTCGCCGATGTCGGCTGTCTGCATCTCGATCGTTTTTTGCGCCATTTGCTCAATCTCGGCGCCCGGGCTCCGCTCGAGCACCACCCGAGCCATGTCCAGGGCACCCTGATGGTGCGCGATCATCTTGCGAGCCCAGGTCTGATCCGTGTTCCCCCCGGTCGCGCCCATCATGGCGTCTTTCATTTTAGACTCGGCCGCCGCGAACGGCATGTCCTGACCGGTCGGAGACGGTGAGTCGGATGTGGCCCCGGCCTGGGTCTCCAGCCAGCGCCGCAGCTCGGCGATATCCTGGGTCTGCATCTCGATAGTCTTCTGGGCCATACGCCTGATCTCAGCGTCCTGCGTGTCGCGCAGCACGATCTCGGACATATCGAGCGCACCCTGGTGGTGGGGGATCGTTTTCCGGGCCCAGGTTTCATCCGCGCTCGCCCCGGTCGCCGCCATCATGGCCTCATGCATCTTCATCTCGGCCGGCGAAAAAGGCGTCTGCGCCATCGGCATGGGCTGCTCCGCCGCCGCCATCGACGCATCGCCTTCGGGCGCAGCCTGCGGCTCAGCGGCCGGAGAACAGGCCGACAAGACGATGGCCGAACAGCCCACCGCCAGCAGCAAAGTGCGTGTCGCAATCGAGTCAGACATCGGTAGTCTCCGCTTCGTGGGCTCGCCGGCAGATCGTTGGTCGGCCGGACGATGAATGGGGCCAGCGAGACGCCGGCGGGGAACGGGTCTCACCGCTCTCCCGACGTGCCCACGCGGGACGTCGAGCCAGCATAATCCAGACCCGCCGCCACGGTTCCGCCGTGATCAAATTTACCCCAGCGTCGTTCAACTCCGTGAGGGATCGACCACCGAGCTGCGCAATTGCTGCATCACGGTCACGGCTCATCCCCGCCCTCGTCGGGATCAGGAATGCGAACCAACGGGCCTGTCGGTGATCTTGCCGCCCAAGGCCAACGTCGATCAGCCAAGAGGTCCATGCGGCGGGCCGAGATCCACCGGCGCTCCTCCGCCTCGATCCGGTGGCGCTTCGGCTCCAACCGGCCTAGTTGTGGTACGGTCCAGATTCTTGAGGGTTAGGCGTGCCAGATCGACTTCGAGACCTTATCGTCCAGTGGCGCGAAGACCCCTCGGCCACCTATCAGACCTGGTTCCTGTGGGATGAGCGGCTCAAGAATTTCCGCTCCATCCGGCGAGGCATCGGTCAGGTTGTCGAAGAGATCGAAGCGGACCGGTTCGGCGTCGCCTACCGCGGCTCATCGCTCGAGACGATCGTTCATTCCGTCGCCGAACAACGCCAGATCTTCAGGGGGGCAGACCATGCCTTTCTGTGGAAGCCCAAGCTCCGCATCCCCGACATCTATGAGAACCCCGTCAACCAGCGTGCCTTCGGCCGCCTGCTGCACCACTGCAGCTGTTGTTCGACGGCAGCCGAGATCTTGTCCGCAATCCGCGCGATCGACCAGCTCAAGATCAAGGGTCTGGGGCCCGCCGTCGCGAATCTGATCTACTTTCTGCATCCGACACATGCCCCTCCGTTCAACACGGCCATCGTCAACGGATACAACGCGATCACCCGATCGAAGGTGAAGCTGGGCAGCTGGGAGCACTATCTGGCGATGCGCGAGGGCATCCTGGCCTTGAACGCGCGCTATCGCGATCTGCTGTCCAACGACCTGGGTGCCCTCGCGGGCTTTCTGTTCGACATCGGGTCCGGACGATACCCCGCGCCACCGCTGGACAGTGAAGCTCTCTCCGACCGTGGCTGGCAGGAACGGCTTGCCGAAGCCCGGGCCGAAGCCGTGAAATTCGAGAGGACAGCGCTGCAGCAGCGCGAAACCGACCGATCCCATACCGAAATCCAGGCCTGGGTGCGCGATCTGGGGCGAGCGCTCGGCTATCGCGTATGGATCGCCGCCAATGATCGCGGTCGCTGTTTCGAGGGTGGCCGTCTCGGCGAGGGCTGTCTGAACGATCTCCCGCCTTCCTTGGCGGCAAGCGCGGGTGCGGACTCGTTCCGTTTGATCGATGTGCTGTGGCTCGAGGCCGGCTCGGATCGTGTGGCGGCGGCGTTCGAAGTCGAGCATTCCACGACCATCTATTCCGGGGTCGTACGCATGCTCGACCTCGCCCTGTCCGGTGAACTCCACACGTCCGCGGGTCTGTTTCTCGTCGCACCGGACAGTCGGGAGGGTGACGTCCGCGCCCAGTTGCAGCGACCGGCCTTCAGCCGGATCGCAGACCTCGATGTGCGTTATCTTCCGTATAGTGAACTGGAGAAACACAGGGCGGCCATCGCCCGCTTCGGGACCGATATCCGGGCGCTCGCGGAAATCTTACACCGGCTGATCTGACACCTCACCCGTCCGGCTGAGAATCCGCGCGGCGCTCGCCAAAGCCTCCGGGCGTCTTGGCGCAGCAGTCGTTCGCGATCCGCTCAGATGCGCCGTCATGACGAATCGCCGGGCCGGGAACGAGGGTCGGATCGCCGCCGCGATCAACGGGTCCTGCGGGTCGCGCGCCCCATCTTCACATCCCGCGAGATCCGTATCCATAGGAGAATGAACCCTGAAACGACGATGCTCAGGGTCAGGGCCGTGGTGATGATGATCAGGGGATGGTTGAAGTCCTCGCCGTCGTTCCAGTCCATGACGTGCAGGCGCCAGAAGAAGTCGAAAATCCGCCACACGCCCGAGCGCCGCGTCACGACTTCGCCGGTGTCCGGCGACAGGTACAGGGACGTTTTCTCCCGGTCCGCGAAATCCACCCGCCACAACGGACCGGTGCGGCCGGTCTCTTCGGGGGCGGTCGTCAGAAGCACAGCCTCCGTGATGTCCGCCTCGCCCCTGTAGGCCCGCCGGGCGAACTCCGACGCCTCGCCGGCGGACATCGGCCCGAACGGCCGACCCGTGGCGGCGGACACGGTGACCGGTTCGCCCGCCGCCGGTATCAAGGTCCAGACCGGGCCGCGGGGTGTGGTGCGCAATTCGGCCCGGACAGGCATCACGCCCGCGCGGCGAGCGATCTCTTCGGGGCCTGGAAGAGCGGCGAGGGCCAGTGGACCGGGCTGAAATTCCACCGCCCGATGTTCGCCGCGCACCGTCTCGATCGGTATGGCCGTCATCACCAGGCCGCCGCCGACCCAGAACAACACCTGGAGCCCCACGACAAGTGCGATCCATTTGTGCAGCTGGGTCGAAAGCTTAAGAACCTTCACGGTCGCGTCTCGTCTAGCCGTGACGCGCGAAGACGCGCGTGCCACCGCCTTTCAGGATCAGCAGGGTCTCATAAGGATCCTTTCGACCGTCGGGCATTTCCATGCCCGGAGATCCCAGCGGCATCGCCGGCACCGCGAGCCCCAAAGCGTCTGGTCGCTCGGCCAGAAGCCTGCGCACATCCTCAGCCGGCACATGACCCTCAAGGACGTATCCGCCGATCAGGGCCGTGTGGCAGGACGCCAAGGCGTCAGGAACGCCCTCAGTGCGGCGGGTCGCGCTGAGGTCGGCAAGTTCCGTGACCCGCGCCTCGAAGCCTGCGGCGCGCATGTGATCCACCCAGGCCGTACAGCACCCGCAGGTCGGGGTCTTGTAGACGGCGAGTTCCGTCGAGGCGCGCGCGACCGGGGCGCAGGCCGCCAGGGCGAGTGCCGCGGTTCCCGCAGCCAAAAATCTACGACGTGAGAAAGAATTCAGCATGGATCCGATGGGGCCTCAGTGAAGGTTGTCGCCGGGACGATCGCGATCGGGGTCAGCCGGCGCGACGCAACGGTCGTGCCGAGGAGTGATAGATGTCGAACCGCCACTCACCGCCGCGCTTGCGAAGCACACTGGTGGCCACGCCGCGCCGTTCGATGGCCTCGCGCGTGCCGTCCTTGAAGGTGATGTGATAGGTGTAGGTCTCGCTGACGAAGGCGGTGTCGCCGTCGATCTCCACCTTCGTTTCATGGTCCCGGAAGTCGAACCCGGCCAGATCCGTGAACTCGGGTCCGAGATGGTGTTCCAGATAATAGGCGAAGGAGCCCTCCACGCCCCCGTTCTCGAAGACGTCGGAGTCGGCCCAGAACAGGGCGGGTGTCTGCGAGACATCCATCCGCTCGATCGCATCCTTGTACGCGCTGACCACGGCCCGGACCTGTGCCTCGTCGCCGGGCTGCGACTCGCCGGCAGCGTGTGTGGACGCCGGGCCGTGAGAATGGGCCGGTGCCTGAACCTGGGCCTGAGCCGAGCTCAGGAGGACGGCGGCGAGCGCCGATCCGGCAAGTGCCGAGCGAAACGACATGGGAATCATTCTCCTGTTCATCGAGGATGTAAAAAAGCCTTCCGCGGCCCCTGGAGGCGGCCAGCGCCGGACGCTGACGCCGTATCAGAACATCAGATGCCTCACGCCGTGGGTCAGCATCCCGCCCAACAGGCCGTTGACAATCACGGCACCTGCGGTGGCCGTCAATAGGCCGATGTAGATCAGCTCGCGCCCACGCCCCGGTCGGCGAACCCAGTGTTCCTTAGCCCACCAGCTCAGCAGGCCCAGGACGGCGATCGAGGTGCCGAGCCAGCGGTGGGAGGCGTGGATGGCATCATCCTTGCCGGGAAGCCCCATGGCGAACCACCCCAGCGCCACCGCGAAGATCGAGGAGATCGCCGCCAGGGCGATGATGACGCGTGTGCCTTGGGTCAGGACGGGCCGGCGGAGCGCCAGCGCCGCGATCTCGAGCAGAGCCGCGACCAGAAACAGCGCGATGGGAAAGTGCACCGCCGCCGGATGCATGGCGCCGAGCCAGCGATACAGTCGCTGGGGCATGGGCCGGGGCCCCTCGCTCGCGGCCATGGCCCCGTGGTCCATATCCTGGCCCATGCCCGGCATGGCCATCATGCCGCCTTCCGGAACGGCTCCCGCCGGCGCAGTGGCGGCAGCGCGGGCAGCCGCCTCCTTTTCGTGGTCCTCGTGGGCGAACGCCGGCCCGGTGAAGGCCAGCGCCAGCACGAGAGCCAGCCCGGACAAAAATCGACGCATCACCATACCGCTCTCCCATCCGGTCTCTTCAGCTAACTACGCAGGGGAGCGGCGATCCCCTCGCCTTCCAGCAGAGCGCGTCATCCAAACGAGGGATCGGCATCTTGGATCGACGAACCCCGAGGCGACCCGGACGATCCGATCGTCAGGCGAGATCGCGCTCACGTGTGGCGCACGGCCCACCTGTGTTTCGAAGCGGGCCTGCGCACCTGTTCGGTTGGCCGATAGAAGGCCTGCCGCGCGGAACCGGATGCTCACTCCCGCTGGCGGGCGTCTGGGCTGACAACCAGCATCGCCCTGAAGGCGAGGCCGGGGCTCGGCTGCTGCTGCGGTGGTCGGGCAAGGTCATCGCACGACGCGAAAACCCGCATCTGGACGAGGGCTGATCGGGGCGACCGCGTAAATCGAGATGAACAGCTGTTCAGCCCCTTCCCAGAGCCGACTCTCCTTGCAGGAGCGTGTCACGTCCGATGTTCGCTTGTCGTCGACGCTGCTGCGGGGCCCGTGGAGCGGCCCGACGATTCCAGACAGGATTGAGCGATCCGCTGCTCCTGTCCCTGGCCGCGACCTTCCTCCTGAGCCTGGTGTTCTGGACGTTCCCCGGGATCGATCTGACGGTGACGGGCCTGTTTTACCGGACCGGAGACGGTTTCGCCCTGTCGCGGGATCCTATGCTGAAGGCGCTGCGGGCCAGTTCGATCTGGGTGATGGGGACAATGGTGACCGGTGCCCTGGGTGTGCTGGCGCATCGGGCCGCGACCGGGCGCCTGATCGGGTCGCTTCAGGCGCGACGGGCGGCGTTCCTGATCAGCGGCTTGGCGGTCGGGCCGGGGCTTCTGGTGAACGGCGTGCTCAAGAGCCTGTGGGGACGCCCCCGACCCGTGCATCTGGAGATCTGGGGCGGAAAGGCGGTCCATGTCCCGGTCTGGCGGATGAGCGACCAGTGCACAGGCAACTGCTCCTTCGTCTCGGGCGAGGCGTCGTCGGCAGCCTGGATGGTGGCGGTGGCGGCCTTGTTGCCGCCTTCGGTGCGACGATGGGCGCTCTGGCCGGTCGTCACCTACGCTGTGGCCCTGTCGATGAACCGGCTGGCGTTCGGCGGACATTTTCTGTCGGACATCCTGCTGTCCTGGAGCCTCACCGCGCTGGTGCTGGGACTTTTGTGGCGGTGTCTGCCCGAGGCAACCACGTCGATGAGAGGCCGAGGGGGTCCGGGCCTGAGTCGGCTGGCGCGGCTTGAGCCCCTGGGCTCAGTCGCCCCGATCTCCACCTCTGCATTACGGCTGACGGCGAACGAGGGGGGTCGCGCTTCTCACCCCAAAGACGGCCAGTCCCGAGCGGACCAGGCTCCGCCGCTCGCGGGAGCAATGCCCCCGCCCGGCCGGTCAGGCCGCCAGGGCCTTCGCGCATCACATGCTGCTGAGCCACGCTTGAACGATCTTTGAATGTTGGACGGGTCGCCTGGGCCCAGCACAGAAATTCAAGTCGACGCGGATCCGCTCGTTCCTGGGCAAGCCAGGCCTTTGGATGTTGTCCCCCTAACGTCTCTGGGCCTGTCTTCCCTGACGACCGGAGACCGGGCTGCGTGGTCATGTTCGCAGTCTGCCTTTGCTCGTCCGGGATCGCTCTGGGAGCAAGGGGCACCTCCCGGTCCCGGCCCCGCGGGGATCGTCGACGACGCGTGTGCAGCACCCGGGGCGAATTCATGGCCCTGTCGAATCGGTGCCTGAAACGAGGGCTGTCTCGCACGACTGCGTAATCCAATTGAAGGCGTGCCGAGTCGATCCCCATCGCCGACCTTCCTGACAGGGGCTTCTGACGTGAGATATCTGATCCTTGCTGCCGCTGCCGCCATTACCCTGGGGGCCTGCCAACCCGCCGCTGAACCTGAACCGGTCGATGCCCAGGCGGTGCCGGACGACGCCATGACGATGCCGATGACCCCTCCGCCTGCCGACACGCCCGAGCCCGTCGCCGAGCCTCAGGGTGCAGAGCCCGCGGCCGCAGCAGCCCCGAAAGCCTCGACACCCCGACCGGCCCCGGCGGCGCCTGCGCCCACGCCTGCCCCGGCACCCCCGCCCGCCGATCCGATGGCCGATCACGACATGTCCCAGATGGGCGGCATGACCATGCCGCCCAAAGAGTAGGGCACGCAGGCACACTGCATGCTGACACAAGGCCGGTCCAGGCAGCTCTGGACCGGCCTGTACGGCGGTACAGACATGCGCGTCTCTGGGAGCCGGGTTCGGCGGCGGCGCGGATACGCCCCGATTGCGACGATGGCGACTAGTCCTCGACGATGATGTTCGATGTCGGTCGTTTCTCGCGAGAGGATACGCTCGCATGACTTTGGAAGGCGAACCGCGCCTGGGCCTGGACCGACAGATGGACGGACACGGTCGCCAGGGCCTGAACAACCCAATCGGCCTCGCCGCCCGTGGGGGTGATGTCTCCGTCGGGCTCCGGATCGTACCGGATGGTGTAACAGCCCAGAGCCTTCGCCGGGCGAATGTCCCATTCGACACTGTCGCCGACGACACAGACCTCGGCCGCTCCAACGCCCAAAGCGGCGAATACCCGGGTGAAGGCACCAGGTTCGGGTTTGCCTATGCCAGCCTCGCCTTCGATCTGGACATGATGGAACCGCGGGGCCAGACCGAACCGCTCGATCTTGGCACGCTGCAGGAGACGATCGCCGTTGGTCAAAAGCGCCAGCCGATAGCCGGCCTTCTGCAAGTCCGTGAGCAGAGCCAGGGCTCCGGCTTCGAGGTGCATCTGGTCATCGCGCCGCACGCTGAAGGCGTCGGCCAGTCGCTCGGCGACGTCGGGGGCCGGGACACGGACGCCGTCTCGCCGCAGGGCTGAGAACGCCGCCGCGGCGATCGTGCGACGGGCCCGCAGCGGGTCGGCACGACCGAGCGCGTGACGGACCGGATCCCCCCAAAAGGCCTGACCCGCATCCGTCAGCGCCCTCGCCACCCTGTCCGGCGCAAGCTCGCCTAATTCGTGGCGGAAGGCCTGGCAGACGTCTCGCCACACCAGATCCGGTCGACGATACGCCGAGATCAGCGTGTCATCGAGATCAAAGACGACCGCTTTGATTCTAGTCTGAACCGCCACACGCCAGTCCCTCACGCCTGTTGCACGCGCTCGGCCGGAGGGATGGTCGGGCAGGACGCGCCACAGTCCGCCCGCCGATTCCCTGTCCCGCGGCCCTGAGGAATGACATGCGTCAACCCAGAGCTTCCGCGGCGGTTATGCCTAGAACCAGGCCCGGATACCCACGACCAGCCGGGTATCCTCCGAACTTCGCCCCTCGGCTTCCAGGAAGTCCGCAGTATTGCCGAAGCTCTTGGTCCACTCGACGCCCACATAGGGTGCGAACTCCTTGCGGATCTCGTAGCGCAGTCGCGCGCCCACCTGGAGTGACGACAGGCCCGATCCGACCGACAACTCGGGTATGTCCTCGGCCGAAAGCAACACCTCGGCGCGGGGCTGCAGAATCCATTTCTGCGTGATCCTCTGGTCGTACTCCGCCTCGGCCCGGGCCGTCAGCTCGCCCTTCGTGGACAGGAAGGCGGCGGCATCGACTTCGAACCAATAGGGCGCCAACCCCTGGATACCGACAACCAGATCGGTCCGGTCGCCTCCGTCGGGGCGATACGTCTGGCGCACGCCGGCCTGAAAATCGAAGAAGGGTCTGATGGCGCGGCTGTAGAGGGCCTGAAGCTCGGCCTCCTCCAGCCCGCCATCGAACTCACCCTCACCTTCCGATTTCCACCAGAAGCGATTGATGTCTCCGCCCGTCCAGCCCTGAACGTCGAAGCCATATGCCTCCTCGCCGTCCGAGAAGCTCGCTTCCAGCTGATCGATGATGACGGAACTGGCCCGTATGGCGCCGTTCTCGACGCGAAGCTGCTCGCGCGACGCCGCCATCTCCGCCGGATCAAACAACCGATCGGCGGCATGAGCCGGCCCGCTCGTCGCGCCGGGCGGCGGGGGTGTTTCGGGAGGACGCCCGGGATTGTTGGCGCTCGTGGGAACGTCCGGCGGCATCGCCATACCCGACATGTCGTGGCCCGGCGGCATCTGCCCCATGGTCGACATGTCGTGACCGGCCGGCATAGCCGGTGCCGGCTGGGCCTGCCCCATGGTCGACATGTCATGGCCGGCATGCGGATCGATTGGTGTCGGCTGGGTCTGCCCCATCGTCGACATGTCGTGACCGGCGGGCGTCGCCGGCGCGGGCTGGGTTTGCCCCATGGTCGACATGTCATGGCCGGCATGCGGATCGGTTGGCGTCGGCTGGTTCTGCCCCATCGTCGACATGTCGTGACCGGCGGTCGTCGCCGGCGCGGGCTGTGCCTGCCCCATGGTCGACATGTCATGGCCGGCATGCGGATCGGTTTGCGTCGACTGGGTCTGCCGCATGGTCGACATGTCGTGACCGGCCGGCATCGCCGGCGCGGGCTGGGTCTGCCCCATGGTCGACATGTCGTGACCGGCATGAGGATCGGGCGACGCCATCCGCTCTGGCACGGCCCCCGTCGGACAGACCGGCGCGCCGGCTGTGCCGACGCGGGCGGCGTCGGCGGTCGGCGCACCCCGGCGCACACACCCCGGCGGGAGGGGCGCGGCCTGGGTGGGCTGAGCCGTGGAGGCATGGCCGGCGTGGGACTGGGCCAGGGCGGGCGTCGCGGACGCCAGCATCAGCGGAACAAGGGCAACAGCGGTCCGGATCACGAAGCGACTCCATCCATGGGGCGCACGGTGACGACGTTGAACATCCCCGCGTGCATGTGCATCAGCATGTGGCAATGGAACGCCCAGTCGCCTGGATTGTCCGCCGTGAGATCAAAGCTCACCTTGGCGCCCGGCAGGACATTGACCGTGTGTTTGAGCGGTTGGTGGCCCGCCGGGCCGCCCGTAACGAGCTCGAAGAAGTGGCCGTGCAGATGGATCGGGTGAGCCATCATGCTGTCGTTGACCAGGGTCACTCGCACGCGCTCGTTGAGCTCGAACCGGAACGGCTCGACGCCGTCGCTGAACTTCTTGCCGTCGAAACTCCACATGAACCGTTCCATATTGCCGGTCAGGTGGATCTCCATGTTGCGGGACGGCGGACGCTGATCCTTATTGGGCTGAAGCGACACGAGGTCGGTATAGACAAGAACCCGATGGGGAACGTTCTCCAGGCCCGTCGGGCGCTCTCCCAGGCGATTGGTGGGAGCCATCGCGATAGAGTCCACGCCGACGCCGACCTCCATGTCCGGCGGCGCGTTTTCCGGATCGCGCATGTTCATGCCGCTCATGTCCATTCCGGACATCCCCCCGCCCGGCTGCGACCCCTGGGCCATACCCGCCATGCCCGCCATGCCAGACGCCATTCCAGGCATCGTGCTGTGATCCATCCCGGCCATGGGCTGTCCGCCCATCGCGCCGTGGTTCATGCCGCCCATGGACTGCCCCCCCATGGCGCCGTGATCCATCCCGCCCATGCCCATGTCCTTCATGGTCAGGTTGGGAACCTCGCGCAGGGCCGGAACCTCGGCGGTCATGCCCAGACGGGGTGCCAGGGTCGCCCGGCCCATGCCGGACCGATCAATGGCCTCGGACACGATGGTATAGGCCCGGTCTTCGGTCGGCCGGACGATGACGTCATAGGTCTCTGCGACCGAAATCTGGAACTCGTCGGTCTCGACCGGCCGCACGTTCTCGCCGTCGGCATTGACCACGGTCATGGCCAGGCCCGGAATGCGGACATTGAAAATCGACATGGCCGAAGCGTTGATGACGCGCAGACGCACGCGCTCGCCCGGACGGAACAGGCCGGTCCAGTTCTCCTGCGGACCGTGTCCGTTGATCAGATAGGTGTAGGTCGAGCCGTTGACGTCCAGGATATCGCGCGGGTCCATGCGCATCTCACCCCACATGCGCCGTTCCTCGAGGCTCATGCGGTCGTTGCCGTTCAGGAAGCCTGCGAGCGTCGTTCTCTGCCGGTTGAAGTAGCCGGGGCTCTGCTTGAGCTTCAGCAGGATGTCGTGGGGATTCATGAAGCTCCAGTCCGACAGGACGAGCACATGCTCCCGGTCATAACCGACCGGATCCGCCCCGGCCGGATCGATGACGATCGGGCCATAGTGCCCCAGCGCTTCCTGCAAACCGGAATGGCTGTGGTACCAGAAGGTCCCCGACTGAATGATCGGAAACTCATAGACGAAGGTCTCCCGCGGCTTGATCCCCGGAAAGCTGACGCCTGGCACGCCGTCCATCTGGAACGGCAGCAGCAGGCCGTGCCAGTGGATCGAGGTGTCTTCGTCCAGCGTGTTGGTCACGGACAGGCGGGCATTCTGACCCTCCCGAAGCCTGAGCACCGGCGCGGGTAGTACGCCGTTGATGGTCGTGGCGGTCGCCGTCCGTCCATTGACGGTGAAGGGCGAGTGGCCGATCGTCAGATCAATGTTCGGTCCGGTCAGGGTCGGCAAATCCGACCTCAGGCCCGGGCTGCCGGTCTGAGCCCATGCTGGCAGCAGGCCCGACAAAGCCAGCGCGCCGCCACCAGCGGCCGCTCCGCGCAAAAGGGCTCGACGATCGAGCGTCATTCGGTTCTCCTGGTTGTTCGTTGGCGGATCGCCTGCGCGACCCGTCTCTAAGGTTTACGCATCCCCCACCCCGGCCCCTCGTGACAGGGTGCCGCAGTCGGGGTCCGAGCGGGTTCAGGTCTCCGCAAGGCGCTCATAGCCGCGCGAGAATAGCCTTCATCTGAGCGATCTCTCGTTCCTGAGCGGCCACGATCTCGTCGCACAAGCTGACGATTTCCGGGTCTGACAGCGACGCTTCGCGGCACATCAGGATCGCACCCGAATGGTGCGGGATCATGGATTTCAAAAACTCTGTGTCGCCCACCGCAGCCTGGGTCCGCATGCCATAGAAGCTCAGCGCGAACACCAGCACCGCAGCGCCGCCGATCAGCAGATTGGTTCGTCTGGACGGGTACATCGAGCGCATGAAGATCAGCATCAGCAACGCCATCGGCGACACCATCATCAGCGTCATATAGACGTTGTTGAGATTCAGATAGAAATGATCGAGCGTCGCGATCATCGTGTACATCACCAGATACATGATGATGAAGTCCAGCGTCAGTTCGATCGCCAAAGAGCGGTAGCTGCCCTTCATGCCCTTCATGCCCTTCATGCTGTGCACGTCATGCGTGGGTGTCATTTTCCCTCTCCCGTTTTCTGCGGCCTGAGCTCCGACGAATCCGCCCGGTGCGTGTCATGACCCGCTGGATCGTTCCGTCGTTCGACATAATCCAAGGCTTTCGACTGCGGTTCCGCCCAATGAAATAAACCCGTTTCCTGCGTGTTCACGCGAGGGACGGACGCCCGGACTGCGTATTAGCTCCGGGACGCCTCCCTTCCCGTCAGTCACGCCGACCGCCTCAGAGTCTGACGGCCCGAAGCCGCAACGCATTGGCGATCACGCTGACCGACGACAGGGCCATCGCCAGCGCCGCCAGTGCCGGCGACAGCAACCAGCCGAACACCGGATAGAGCAGTCCCGCCGCGACGGGGATGCCCAGCGCGTTATAGCCGAAAGCGAACACCAGGTTCTGGCGGATGTTGCTCATCACCGCCTGCGACAGGTGACGCGCGCGAACGATCCCCTGCAGATCGCCGCCCAGCAGGGTGACGCCCGCGCTCTCGATCGCCACGTCCGAGCCCGCGCCCATGGCCACGCCGACGTCGGCGGCGGCCAGCGCGGGCGCGTCATTGACCCCATCCCCCGCCATGGCGACCACACGGCCCTCGGCGCGCAGCCGTTCGACCACAGAGGCCTTGTCCTGGGGCAGAACCTCGGCCTGGACCTCGTCGATCCCCAGCCGGCGGGCGACGGCCTCGGCGGTCGTGCGGTTGTCGCCGGTCATCATCACCAGACGCAGGCCTGCGGCTTTCAGCGCCTTGATCGCATCGGCCGTGGTCGTCTTGATGGGATCGGCGATGCCGAGAACCCCTGCGGCCCGGCCGTCCACGGCGGCGAAGATGGCCGTGGCCCCGTCGCCCCTGAGGGCGTCCGCTTCGGCTTCAAGCGCCGAGACATCCACGCCGAGCTCGGTGAGGAACCGCGTATTGCCCAGGGCGACCCGCTTGCCATCCACCACGCCGGAGACGCCGCGCCCGACCGGACTGTCGAACTCGGTCGCCTCGGACAGGGTGAGCTTGCGGTCCGTCGCGGCCGAGACGATGGCGTCCGCGAGCGGATGTTCGCTGCCCCGCTCCAGACTGGCGGCGAGGCGCAGCAGTTCGGCCTCGTCGAAACCGGACGCAGGCCGGATGGCGGTCACCGAGGGCCGCCCCTCGGTCAGGGTGCCGGTCTTGTCCAGCACCAGGGTGTCGACCTTCTCGAACCGTTCCAGCGCCTCGGCATTGCGGATCAAGACGCCGGCCTGGGCGCCCCGGCCGACCCCGACCATGATCGAGATGGGCGTCGCCAGGCCAAGCGCGCAGGGACAGGCGATGATCAACACCGACACCGCCGCGACCAGAGCATAGGACAGGCGTGGCTCGGGGCCCGCCAGCCCCCAGACCAGCGCCGCCACCAGGGCGATCACGATCACCGCCGGCACGAACCAGCCCGAGACCGTGTCGGCCAGCCGCTGGATCGGCGCGCGGCTGCGCTGGGCCTGGGCCACCATCTGCACAATCCGGGACAGCAGGGTGTCGGCCCCGACCTTGTCGGCCCGCATGACGAACGAACCGGTCCGGTTCAGCGATCCGCCGACCACGCTTGAGCCCGGCTCCTTGGTCACGGGCATGGATTCGCCGGTCACCATGGATTCATCGATCGACACGCGGCCGTCCAGGATCTCGCCGTCGACCGGCACCTGTTCGCCCGGCCGCACGCGCAGCCGGTCCCCGAGGACGACGCGGTCGAGCGTGACGTCCTCGTCCGTGCCGTCTTCACGCACGCGACGGGCGGTCTTGGGCGTCAGGTCGAGCAGGGCCCGGATGGCTCCGGACGTCTGTTCGCGCGCCCGCAGCTCGAGGATCTGACCCACGAGAACCAGGACGGTGATGACCGCCGCCGCTTCGAAATAGACCGGCGCGCTGCCGTCCGTTCGGCGGATCGCCTCCGGAAACAGACCCGGCGCCACCGCCGCCACCACGCTATAGAGCCAGGCCGCGCCAACGCCGATGGCGATCAGGGTGAACATGTTGAGCTTGCGGGTCCGCAAGGACGTCCAGCCGCGCTGGAAGAAGGCTGCCCCGGCCCACAGCACCACGGGCGTGGCCAGGGCCAGCTGGATCCAGTTCGACGTCTGGCCGGGGATCCGCATCGCCAGGCCCGTCAGATGTCCCCCCATCTCTAAGGCGAACACCGGCAGGGTCAGAACCAGCCCGACCCAGAAGCGCCGGGTAAAATCGACCAGTTCGTGATTGACGGGGGCCTCGGCCGTCACGGTCTCGGGCTCCAGGGCCATGCCGCAGATGGGACACGACCCCGGCCCCTCCTGACGCACCTCCGGGTGCATCGGGCAAGTATAGACGGCGCCGGGGATCACGGGCGCGGGTTCGGGTCTGTCGCCCAGATACTTGTCCGGATCGGCGACGAATTTCGTGCGGCATCCGGCCGAGCAGAAGAAATATTCGGTGTCCTCGTGCATGGCCCTGTGAGCCGTCGCGGCCGGATCGACGGTCATGCCGCAGACCGGATCGAGTGCCTTGCCGTCGGCGTCGTCGTTGGCACCGTGCGCACAGCAGGCGTGCTTGTGAGAGTTTGCGGCAGGGTTGGCGGAAGCTTCGGACATGGCGGCTCCTCCTGAGCGGAATGCCTCTCCCATATACCCATACAGGGTATATTGAAAGATACCTTCGTGGGGTATAACCACTCTGAACCGGAGTTGATCCATGCGAGCCGAAGCCAAACCGAAGATCATCAACCGCCTGAACCGCATCGAAGGTCAGGTGCGCGGCATCGTCCGAATGGTTGAGGATGACCGCTACTGTGTCGATGTCCTGGCCCAGATCCAGGCGGTCCGCGCCGCTCTGGCCCGGGTGGAGAGCGAGGTGCTCAAGGACCATCTCGACCACTGCGTGATGGGCGCCATGACCGGCGACGATCTGGCGGACCGCAAGACCAAGGCTAGCGAGTTGATCGAACTGCTCGGACGCGCCTCGCGCTAGGCTGGTAGCGTTGCAGCGTCAGGCCCGTCGACGAAACGGCTCCACCAGCTGACCGAGGTAGTGTCGCGGGTAATCCGGCTGATCGGACACACCGATCTCTCCCGCGCGAGGCGTCGCGCGTCCGCTGCGGAACGTCCCGAGCCAGTGATCCCAGACGCTGGTGAACAGGCCGAAATTAACGTCGCCCTCGGTCTGCGAGGCCAGGTGATGATGGCGGTGAGCGGGCGCTACGGCCCAGACGTAAACCAGCGGTCCGATCCTCATGTCCACGTTCGAGTGCTGCAGGATCAGCTGAATCGCCACCGCGAAGGCCACCAGCCAGGCGACGTCCTGGGGCATGCCCAGCAAAACCAGGGGCGCTGTGCCGGCCGTCAGTTCTATCGCCTGATGCAGGGGATGTTTCAGCAGGCCGTTGAACCCATACATTCGCTCGACGGAATGATGCACGGCGTGCAGCGGCCACAGGGCGGGAAGGCGGTGACTTGCGTAATGGGCGAGCGTGATGCCGAGGTCAGCCACCAGGATGGCGACGGCGAGCTGTCCCCACAGCGGCCAGTCCGACGGCCAGACGCCGAAGTCCGGAATGAGGCCCGATATCAGCGGCAGAGCCAGAACCGAAACAGCGATCGAGACCTCGTTGACGATCGCATGGGCGACATCCCGTCCCCGGTCTCCGTGCGGGCGATTCCAGACCGGTTCATAGGGGGCCAGTCGCTCTGCCGTGAACGAGACGACGAGCGCCAGACCCAGCAGGAGCCACAGGGCCCAGGGCTGGACGTTCCACTCGGTCAGGCCGACGGCCGCCCAGAGAAACCCGACGAAGAACACGGGCGCATAACCCAGGCGGATGACGAACCGGATCGCGGACATCGGACGCTCCCTTGCAATCCTATCCTGATGCCGTTCGGACGCGGCCTATTGAACGAAACGATTGTCCGGTGTCTGGACGACCTGGGCGGCCTGAAGCGGCGTCACGCCGAACATGCGTTTCATCGTTCTGCTGAGATGGGCCTGGTCCGCGAAGCCGCCCGCCAGCGCCGCCTCGGCCAGTCTCGCGCCGCTCGCCATGGCGCGACCGGATCTCTCCAGTTTCCGCCACAGAAGCCATTGGGACAACGGCGCCGATAACTGAGCCTGCGCAAGGGCGCGGAGCCTGGCCGGAGACAGATTGATCGCGAAGGCCGCTCGGGCAATGGCTCCAGGAGCCGGGTCTCTGGACGCGATCAACAGGGCCCATTCCAGACGCGGATCCAGAGACGCCTTCCTTGCGCCCAGGTCGGCCCTGAGTCTGTCGATGATCTGCTCCGCCGGGACATTGGGAAGGAAACGATCACACACCGAGGCCGGCGCCACGCCGGACTCGGCCGGAGCGATCAGCGCGACCAGTTTCGAGGCCAGCGGCGTGTGCGTCTCGAGATAGATGAAGAAAACCGCGCCTTGATCACACGTCACGCGGTGGCGAACGCGGGGCGCGAAGATGAGCGCCCTGCCCGACATCTCACGACCGTGGTCCAGCACCGCATGAACGCAGCCGGAGCGCGCCACCGCCAACTGAACCGCCACATGGGCATGGCTGTCATGATCCGCGGAAGGCCCCTCGTAAGCGGCCCAGCCGTCACCGAACGCGAACTCATGTCTGGAAGACGACGGCGGCATGGGGCGAAACATATCCGCTATGCCGGCATGGAGCCAAGAGCGGTGCGCAACGCGCTTCGAACGCCGAGACGAAGATCGCCGTCCACCTGTCAGCCTCCCGCACCATCGTCGCAGCCACACGGCTCTGGGACAAAAGGCCGTCACGCCCGATGACGGCCACGGTACGCCTCGCTCGGCGCATCGGTCCCACCGATTGGATCGGCAAACCCGGATCATGGCTCTGCGGCGAGGGATAAGCGGCGCTGCTGCGTATACCCATTGGGCAGGGCAGCTTCGGCCGTCCTTTTATTCGGGGCTGCACATGACGTCCATTTCGCCGGTGAGCGAAGGCTATCCCTCCGACCTGCGCGCTCTGACGAGCCTGCGGGCCTTTCTCGCCCTGGGCGTGGTGCTGTTCCACTACCAGCTCCAGTGGGACCCGGCTCTCGGCTTCAGCCCTATCATCGAGCGGAGCCGGCTGGCCGTCGATGCGTTCTTCTTCCTGTCGGGTTTCATCCTCGCGCATGTATATGGGCCGTCCTTCGCGGCCGGCACGTTCAGCTACAGGCGTTTCATCGTCGCGCGCCTCGCGCGTCTCTATCCGCTGCATCTCGCGGTTCTGGGCGGCGCGACGATCATGGTTCTTGGCGCCATGGTCGCCGGGGTGCGGTTCGACTCCGCCACCTATACGCTCGAAGGGTTCTTCAAGACCCTGTTCCTGATCCAGGCCTGGTTTCCAAGCGAGACGGGGTACAATTGGAGCGGCCCGTCCTGGTCCCTGTCGGCGGAGTGGTTCGCCTATCTGCTTTTCCCGGCCTATGCGCTCCTGGCCGTCCGGATGCGGCGACGTCCGTGGCTGCTGCTGGGCCTGGGCATGGTGGCCTATGTTGTCATCGATGGAGCCTATGGAGCGATCTTCGGCAAGGTGCTGCCGCGCGCCGAAGACGACATGGGTATCCTTCGGATCGCTCCAGCCTTCCTGATCGGCACGGCCCTTTACGGCCTCGGTCGCGGCACCCTGTGGCGTCCGGGCGTCGCCATCGCCGCCTGTGTCGTTTCCACCGGTCTGCTGCTGGCGGGCATGCAGCTGTCTCTTGACGACAGGATCATCGTCGCCCTGACCGCGCCGGTCGTCTTCAGCTGGTCCATGCTGGCCAAGACGCAGAGCGAAGGCCTCCTGGCCTCGCCTCCCCTGGTTTTCGCCGGCGAAGTCTCCTTCGCCCTCTATCTGGCGCATATGCCCATTCTGGTCGCCTACAAGGGGCTCGCAGCCGAGATGCGCGGGATAGACAGCGGCTTCGTCATGACACCCTTGGAATTGGCAGGCCTTTTCATTGTCACGGCGGCCGCTTCCGTCGCGCTGCACCTGCTGGTGGAGAAGCCGGGGCGATCATGGATCCGCCAGGCCTTCGAGCGTCGCGTCACGAAGTCTGTCGTGACCGCCGAGTGAACGCCGACGATGCGGAGGGTATTTTCCTTGAATGTCGCGGCGAGCTGACCGACCAGGCCTCTTGTGCCGTGCCCAGGGTCAAGGGGTCGTCCCGTCAGCTCACGTTCAGCCTGCGACTCCGATTGACCTGCTGACGGCTGGATCTGTTCCATCAAGCTCACCTTGACCGCTGATCGCACCGCCTCATCATCAAATTTGGGCGCTCCACCATAGCCTGAGCAGCGCCGAGATCAGATCGACGGAGATCATATGGACCCTCTGGCCTATCTGGATCGGATCGGCTTCTCTGGAAGGCCCAACGTTGATTTGGAGACATTGCGGAGACTGCACCGCCTTCATCTTCTGACGTTTCCTTACGAGAACATCGATATTCAATTGGTGCGGTTCGTCAGCACGGATCCGGCGGTCGCCTTTCGCAAACTGATCACGGATCGCCGAGGCGGCTGGTGTTACGAGATGAACGGTCTGTTCGGCGCGATCGTCGCGGCCTTGGGCTTTCAGGTGACCGGGGTACAGGCGACGACCTCTGCGCGCTTGGGGGGCGAACCCCTGCCCCACTTCGCCTTGGTCATCGATCTTGAGCTCCCTTACCTGGTCGACGTCGGCTTCGGTGACGGGCTCCTCGAACCTTTGCCGATCAAGGCGGGCGTCTACCGACAGCGTGACAAGCAATTTGGAATCGAGGCAACCAGGCCGAGCGTCTGGCGCTACAACAATCATCGCCTAAGCAGCGTCAAAAGCTTCGATTTCACGCTTTCGCCTGCCGACCCCGCCCGCCTCGCGGCCGACTCGCGACGACTACAGTCGGCACCGGATTCTCCGCATGTGCAAAACCTCGTCTGTCAACGGCACACGCGTTTTGGCGTCACCGTCCTGTTGGGCCGGGTGCTGTCTCGCGCGTGTTCTGAAACGCCGGACGTCAAAACCCTGGAATCCATGGACGAGTTCGTGTGGACGCTCGAGGAAGAGTTCGACCTGACCGTCCCCAAGCCCGCGAAACTCTGGGCCAGTGTCGGTGAACGTCACGCCCTGTTGTTCCCCCGTCCGCGAGTGTTCAGCACCCTGCCCGGTCTTCGTCCCGCAAACAGGTAGGGCGTCGGCGTCGCCTGCCAGCAAGGAAAGAGCACTGCGGCGTGATGAGCCTTCGTTTGCGCCTCTGCTGTTTCAGGTGGCCGAACCACCATTGGTGGTGGCATGGCGACGCCGATCAACGCGTCCACAGCCCCGATGACACGCCTTGCCCGATTCACGGGAGATGGATGACCTGCCGTTCTGGCCGCGCAGCAAGTCTCGCGAAAGGCTCAACTCCGACGACACTTCTGTGTTGCGAGGAGATGACATGACTTCAGCACCGGACGCCGCGCTATGTCGTTCGAACCGCGGGACATATCGCGACATCCGATGCCCTGTCACGGGAGGACGCTCTACCAGCGACGCTCGTGCTGTCGCTCGTGTCGGCGCGCTTCCCGGCGATGCTCGCGATCATGACGGCGGTGCGCTCGTCGATCCTGGCGATAGTGACGCTCGCGATCCTCGGCATAGTAGCCGTTGCCGCTGAAGTACCCATAGCCTTGGCGATAGTCATAATATCGGTTCGGCGAGCCGTAACGATTATCGTAGTACCCGTTTGGCGTGTCATAGCGCCTGTCTCTGTTGTAGTTTTGATGCCAGGGCGGCACCGGCCAAGGCCCCGACCGCGACGCCCACAGCTACATCCCTCCGATTGTCGTGTCGGTCGCGACCGTAATGGCCGTCCTGCGCGGCGACAGGGGTGGCGGCCAGCACGATCAGCGCCATGCTGCCTGCCGCCAAGGACTTGAGGATCATCATGGTCTGTTCCCTTTGTTGGACGACATCGGCTCAGAGCCGATCGAGCGTCCAAGTTGCGCCTCCCATCCTGAACGCCGCGAAGTCCGACCATTCATCCCGTGTTCATCGGTCGAACGCTGCCCGTCTTTCAAGAGTCTTCAGCGATCAGGGGCGCCTTCGGTGGAAGGCACCCCTACGGCCGCGCCTCGAATTCCAAGTCGTCTGTGTGGGTTGAGGGGGCAACCCGAGCAAATGCCGTCGTCACCGACATACTAGACAGCGGGTGTCTGGGGGATCGCGCCCAGATCGCCCGCACACCCTGTCGGCAGCAATCGGCGGCGTGCTGCGCTGGCTCGCCGCCTGCGGGCATTCTGCTGGGCCAATCCTTCCAATGCCCCGGCGGCTCCCTGCGAGCCAAAAGGGACGAGGCTGCGGTGCAGGCCCTGCGAGACAGCCGAGCCTCGGCCCTCGGTGTTGCCCACGACGCGGGGACGCAATGACGAAGGCCGACGACCTGACCCTGATGCATGCCGGTCGGCGATCCAGGCGAGGACGCACGACCTCCACATCCGTCCGGAGTCAATCGCTGCGGCGCGGCCGCGGGGTCGTTCAACCGGCTCGAAGCGTCCGTGTCGCAGGCCCCACCTCGCGATAATCCCCACACACACCAGACGACCAACTAAACCGTTGCAAATGATTTGCATAAACCCTAGAGCTCGACCGCTCTCGATTCAGAATGGTTCTCATGCGCAATCTTCTGCTCCTCTCCACGGTTTCGGCCCTCTGCCTCCCAGCTATGACGAGAGCCCAGGACGTCCGCCCCCCTGCGGTCGCGGCCCCGCAGACCGAAAGTGTGCACCTCGCCGACATCGTCGTGGTGGCACCCGACCGTCTGGCACAGATCGCGGGTGCCGTAACGCTGCTGTCCGCCGCGGATTACCGGCAGTCCCAGCCTTTTGCGCTGGACGACATCCTGCGCCGGGTGCCGGGACTGTATGTCCGGGGGGAAGAAGGCCTCGCGCTGCGGCCAAACGTCGGAATCCGCGGTCTGACGCCCATCCGCTCGACAGAGGTCCTGTTCCTGGAGGACGGCGTGCCGCTGGCCTATGCTCCATACGGCGACAACGCCAGCTACTACCATCCGCCGATCGAGCGTTTCTCGGGCGTCCAGGTGCTGAGGGGATCGGCCCAGATCGCCTTCGGCCCCCATACGGTCGGCGGCGTCATCAACTATACGACGCCGAACCCCAGCGAGGATCTGGAAGGCCGCCTTGTGCTGCGCGGCGGTAATCGGGGCAATCGGGAGGTCACCCTGCAAGCGTCCGACACAGTCGGAGAGACCGGCATCCTGGGGATGTTCACCCGCCGTGAAAGCGAGGGCAATCGCGACAATCAGGACCTGAGTTACGACGATCTGTTCGTGAAGCTGACCCGCCCAATTTCCGCCAGTCAGAACCTGACGCTGAAAGCGAGTTGGCTGCGCGAGGACAGCCAGGTCACCTATTCGGGCCTGACCGAGGCTGAATATGCCGCCGACCCTCGGCAGAACCCCTTCGGCAACGACCGGTTCGAGGCTGAACACATGGCGGCCTCAGCGGTCCACGCCTGGCGTCTGACGGACACGCTGCGGCTGACGACGGCTCTCTATGGAGCGACCTTCCAGCGTGATTGGTGGCGACAGTCGTCCAACTCGGGCCAGCGGCCAAACGACGCCTCCGATCCGGCCTGTGGCGGCATGGCCAATCTGAACACCACCTGCGGCAATGAGGGTCGTTTGCGCGACTACTACAGTTTCGGCATCGACAGCCGACTGGCCTGGGACTGGGCGACCGCCGGCCGTCTGGCGGGGCGGCTGGAAGCGGGCGTGCGCCTGCACCGCGAAAACCAGGAACGACTGCAGTGGAACGGCGACACCCCGACCGCGCGGCGTCCGGGCGTCGGGCGCAACGCCGGGGTCGTCGAGGACAACACCCGGCGCGCCACCGCGATGTCCGGCTTCGTCCAGAACAGCTTCGTCCTCGGCGATCTGACCATCACGCCCGGGCTTCGGCTGGAATCGATCGAGTTCGAGCGCGCCAACAATCTGCCGGGCGGCGGCCGGGGGCAAAGACGGATCGATGTCGCCATCCCGGGCCTGGGATTCGCCTGGTCCCGCGACGACCGGCTGACGGCCTTCGCGGGCGTCCATCGCGGCTTTTCCCCGCCCCGCGCCGAGGACATCATCACCAACACCGGGGGTTCGGTCGAACTGGACGCCGAGCAGAGCACCAACTGGGAAGCTGGCCTGCGCGCCCGGCCCGCGGCCGGCGTGGCCTTGGAGGCCACGGCCTTCCGCATGGATTTCGACAACCAGATCGTGCCCAGTTCGGTCGCCGGCGGGGTCGGCGCGACCCTGACCAGCGCGGGCGAGACCCTGCACCAGGGGCTTGAGTTCGCCGGCCGCTTTTCGTCGGCCGAGGCCTTCGGCAGCGAGCTGGACTGGTATGCCGATGCGACCCTGACCTGGGTGGCGCAGGCCGAGTATGTCGGTCGCCGCTTTTCCAGCCTCTCCGGCTTCGGCGCCGTCAGCGTCACGGGCAATCGCCTGCCCTATGCGCCCGAGTGGTTCGGGCGGGCCGCCTTCGGCGTGAGGGCGCCGAGCGGACTGCAGGCCGAGGTCGAGGTCGTTCAGACGGGCGAGATGTTCGCCGACGACCTGAATACGGTGGCTCCCACGGCCAATGGCCAGCGCGGACTGATACCGGACGCCACGGTCATCAATCTCGCGGGATCCTGGGCCTTGCCGAACACTTCGGTGCGGCTGCTGGCCCGGGTGCGCAATGTGGCGGACCGAACCTATATCATCGACCGCGCCCGCGGCATCCTGCCCAACGAGCCCCGGATCGTGCAGATCGGTGTGGAGTATGCCTTCTGATGGACAATCCCAAAAGCCATGTGCGGGTCTTGGGAGGCCGCGCTTCAAATGTGTGCCCAAGGCGCATGGTCGCCACGCCATCGGCGGATCGTCCGGCCTGCCATCAAGTGTTTATGCCTGTGCGACACTCTGCCTGAGTGGGCGGCGTTCCCGAATCCGTCCCCTTCGTTCCGGGCCGCGCGCTCCCGTTGCCTTTCGCGTTCGGCGCGTCACACATTCGCTCCGCTGACACGGCGGCTGCATCCGACTGCGACGCACCCGGCATCCGACGCCGTATCGGCCGGCGGCGGCTCTACGGCCGGGTGATGTTGGTTTACGCCCCGCGGGGGCAAACCCGCTACCCCCTTGCATAGACCCGTCGGTCTGCCGCACACCCCCGCACTAAAACCCGCGTTCGGGCTGGGGCCTCTCCGTGACGGGTCCCCGCGTGCTGTCAGACGGCGGGGACCGCTCGCGACGACCAGTGGATGTGCTGGATGCGCCAGCTGCCCGACCCGCGCATGAGGACCATCGTCTCCATCGTCAACCGGCTCGTGGCGCTGTTGCCCGCCTGCCCCGTGGTGCTTCCCTCGGTGAGGATCCAAGCGGTGTCCCCGTTGGCCGAACCGAAGCGGCGGGTCACGGTTGACACTGACGCTCCAGCATAGGCCGCGTCGGCGCCCAGATGGAACGCGGCGTATTCGGCGCGCGACCGCTCGGCCCCGCCTTCCTCGAACACCAGCACATCCTCCGTCATCAGCATCAGGGCGGCGTCGGTGTCGCCCGCTTCCAGGGCGGCATGGAAGGCATCGACAACGGTCGCGGCGGCCTGGGCCTCGGGCGCAACATCCACCACTGGGTCCCCAGCGGCCTGATCGACCGCGCGGACGGGTGAAGCAGCCAGCAGTAGCAAGGCCGCGGCGGCGAGGAGAGGACGAGACATGAGGAGGCTCCAGAACGCTTTCGGAAGAGCCTAGCCGTCACATGCCACCCATGTCAGCCCTCGTCCACTCAAACCCCAGTCACATCCCAGACGGCGTGATCGTCTCGGCCGCCGCACGGCAGGCCTGTTCACAGCGGCGACAATGCTCCGCGCAAATCCGGCAATGCTCGTGCATCTCGGCATGGTGTTCGCACTCTGCGGCACAGGCGGCACAGGCTTCGGCGCACACCTTCAGCATCCATTTGATCACCGCCTCGTTGCTGCCGGTCCGGCGCCCCGCGACCGCGGCGGTGGCCGCGCAGACATCGGCGCAGTCCAGATTGAGCCGGATGCACTGGCTGAGGTCCGCAACCATGGCTTCGCCCAGACAGGCGTCGGCGCAGATCCGACAGGTGGCCGCGCAGGCGTAGGTCTCCTCGATCGCCCGGATGAGCGTGTCGTTGGTGTTGCCCTGAACATGGGGGTGGCTGCCGATCATCGAAGCAATGTGCATCGTTCTGTCCTTCCAATATGACGATGCGGGATGAACCGGTCGTCCTACACGAGGTTCCGGTTCATCACCTCCTCGTGTCCATACGCATCCCGGCTTCGCGCTTGAACAACCGTCTTCGCCGTGGGGTGGACGCGGGAAGATCGGGGTTCCAACCTGATAGGCACGACCCGAATGGGGCCTCGTCGTTCGTCTCGTTCCACAGTCCCGCACGCCTGCCGCTCATGCCGTCAGGCTCGATCACCTCAAGGCTAGAGCCATCATGAAACTGTTCACGAGCGACATCGTCGTTGATGCGCCGCCGGAAAACGTCTGGGACATCCTGGCCGACATCCCGGCCTATCCCGGCTGGAACCGGGCCACGCGGATCGAACCGGACCGCTATAAGCCCAACGAGATCACCTATGGAATGACGGCGGTCCGGCCCAACGGCCAGGAGTTGTCATGGCGGCTGACCGGGCGCCTGCTCGAGCGCCGCAAGCCGGACCCCATCACATGGCGGCTGGGCATGAGAGGTTTCGTCCTCCTGAACATGGCCTACGCCCTGACACCGCGCGGGAGCCGGACCCACGTCCTGTTCTCGGCCGAGGTCAGCGGGCTCATTCCGCGCGTCTTTCCGAACTATTTCCCCAACCTCCTGCCCGGGCCTATGGCCGGCACCCTGCGCGACCTGAAGCGCCGCGCCGAGACCGGTGCTCGCCGGTCGGCCCCGCCTCCGACGACGACCAAAAAGCCGCGACATGGTGGCCCTCCGCCCCGTCGGCGGTGACGCCAGTCCTGCCGCACGCCACCATGACAAAGCCGTGCCTGGCTCGTCCCAGTCGGCTAGCGGCGACGCATCACGGCCCAGGTGAAGGGCTGAAGCACGCCGCCGGGCGAGCGGTGCGCGTCGCGCCAGACATCGTGAGGCGCGAAATCACCCCCGAACTCGGCCACGAGACCTGGGCCGTCATAGCGCCGGACCGGCAGGCCGCTGCACCGCTCCGGTCCATCGGCGGCGAAGGTGGCGACGACCAGCCAAGCCCCCGGTGCGGTGGCTTGACGGAGGGCGGCCCGATAGCCGTCGCGCTGCGCCGGTTCCGTCAGGAAATGGAACAGGGCCCTATCGTGCCAGACGTCAAACCGCCGGTCCGGTCGCCAATGCGTCACATCGGCCACGACCCAGTCGACCTGGGCGGCGCGCGGCCCCAGCCGCGCCCGGGAGGTCTCCAAGGCCGAGGCGGCATATCGACCACGGTCAGATCGGTCGCTCCGTGGTCCAGAAGATGCTCCACCAGCCGCGAGGACCCCGCCCCGACATCGACCAGGGTCGCGCTGGAAGGAATTCCGGCCAGCGCGAGCGCCTCCAGCGACGCGCGAGGTTCGGGCTCGAACCAGCCCACCGCGTCTGAATCGATCGCGCGGTAGACGCGGTCCCAGTAGTCGGGCCCGAGAAATCCTGGCGCGCGCTTTGGCAAATCAGGTCTATCCATCGAATTTGCCTTTCGCATCGATCCCGTAATCCCAGCGATGCGCGGTGTCTCCGTGCGCCCGTGGATCTCGGACTGCAAGTGGATCGAGGCGCCGCAGGACCACAGTCGCTTTCAGACGTCCTACGACACGTTCGATAGCGTGCTGCCTCTGCGGCATCGCACCTCCAAGCCTGGCTTCAGCCGCCCGATCCAGGCCAGCGATCATGTTTCTCATCGATCACGAAGGGATGCGCGTGAGTGGCGCCGCGGCCCCTCCCCGCCTCCTCTGTGAGATGCGGATCGCCCGGTTCCAGCTCGGGATGGCTATGAACAAGAGACTCGGGGTCCTGGGCCGGCCAGATCCGCAGGCCGAGCAACGCACCCGCGGCGCAAAGCGCCGCCAGCACAAGAAACGCCGCGCGAGGATCGGCCTCGGCGCTGACCAGTCCCGCCACGGGATAGGCGATGAGCCAGCAGGCGTGGGACAGAGCGAACTGCGCCGCGAACAGGGCCGGCCGGTCCTGTGCCGTCGAGGACCGCCTGAGCGCCCGCCCCGCCGGGGTGATGGTCAGGGAGTAGCCGAATCCCATGATCACCCACAGCCCGATCAGCACCGGATAGCGGACCGCGACCCAGGCTCCGGCCAGCAGGACCGTGGTCATGACACCGGCCCCCAGTACCATGGCGGTCCGGTCCGACATCCGGTCCAGCAGGCGCGGCAGGACCACGGCCGCCGTCATCGACCCGCCGCCGAACGCCGCCAGCGCCCAGGCCGTGGCCTGTTCCGACAGGCCGAACTGCGACTGAACCAGAACCACGGTATTGACGAACACCATCGCCCCGCCCGCCGCCGTGGCCAGGCTGATGGCCAGAAGGCCCCGCAGGCGCGGCGTGAGGGCGAACAGCCGCAAGCCCCCTGTCAGCCTTTTAACGAAGGGTTTGGGCTGAATCCGGCTCAGTGCCGGCAGGCTGGCCCCGACCACGAACAGGGCCGACACCACGAAACCCAGGGCCGTGCCGACGAACAGGTTGTTGTAGCTGATGACCGCCAGAAGCAACGCCGCCAGCACCGGGCTGGCCACGCTCTCCAGGTCGGCCGCCAGCCGCGACAGCGACAGGGCCTTGGTGTATTCCGCCTCGTCGGTCAGCAGGTCCGGGATCATCGCCTGGAATGCCGGGGTGAAGGCGGCCGAGGCGACATACAGCACCGTCATCAGCCCATAGACCTGCCACGGCGCGCTGACGAACGGCAGGCTGACGGCCACCCCCGCCCGCACGACATCGAGCGACACCAGCAGGGTCTTTCGCGGCAGGCGCGCCGAAAGGGCGCTGGCGAACGGGGCGACCCCGATATAGGCGATCATCTTGATCGCAAGGGCCGCCCCCAGCACCTGGCCTGCGTCCGCCCCGGCCAGGTCGAAGGCCAGCAGACCCAGGGCGACCGTGGCCATGCCGGTCCCGAGCAGGGCGGCGACCTGGGCCGTGAACAGGTTGCGATAGGCGGCGTGGCGTAGCGGCGAAAACATCAGCATCTCTCCTCAAGGGTCGCCGCGTCGGCCGAACATGCCCCGTCATCGGTCCGATCGGACCGATGACGGGACGGGATCGGTCAGACGACCCGCTTGACCTCGCTGTAGGCGCCTTCGGTAATCAGGGTGATGGTCACCGGCGCGCCCGTGCGGTTGCGCCAGAACCAGCCGTGGCTGCCGGTGAACACCGCCGTCAGCGTGTCCTCGACCCGCTGCTCCGAGCCCTTGTCATAGCCGTGGTAGGACGTGCCTGGCCGGTCGGCGTGGGTGTCGTAGTTGACCCGGCCACCGCTGCTGGACCAGCTGTAGCGGACCGTGGCCCCTTCCTGCATCACCAGCTTGATCTCGGCGCCCTGATCGGGCTCCAGAGTCAGGACCGTCCGGTCCGACCGCGTCCCGGCCTGGGCCGCCGCAGCCGCCGGAGCTGCGCCGGCGGTCGCAGTCGCATCCGTCGATGGGGTGATAGGTCTAGAGTCCAGCGCGGGAACCGGCCCCGCGGCCGTGGCTGTCCCGCCGGCTTCGGCGGCCTCCTCCGCCGCGGCTTCGGCGGCGAGTGACACCTTGATCCGGCCCATCTCGGTCAGACCGAACACGGAGCCGACGCGGGTCGGATCAATCCCGTATTCGGCGGGCATGACGACCGTGACGAGAAGGCCTGCGGCGATCGCGGCGGCGATGCCGGTCGATTTCAGCAGCTTGCCGGTAGAGGGCAGTTCGGAGGCGGTGGGCTTGTTGGCATTGTACATGGGTCAGTCTCCGATCAGAGGACGAAATAGCCGACGAGCTGATAGCCCGTCAGGACGAAACCGAGGGTCATCAGGACGACGTTGGCGACATAGGCATGCCGCCAGAAGCTGCCGGTCTTCCGCCAGAACCCCATGGCGATCAGGATCGCGCCCAGAGCCAGTAGCTGGCCCATCTCGACGCCGATATTGAAGGCCACAAGGTTCACGAACAGGCCGTCGGGGGCCATGTTGAAGTCCTGCAGCTTGGTGGCGAGGCCGAAGCCGTGGAACAGGCCGAACACCAGGGTCGCGGCCTTGGTGTTGGGCTGAAACCCTAACCATCGCTGGAAGGCGCCGAGATTGTCCAAGGCCTTGTAGACCACTGACAGGCCGATGATGGCATCGACCAGATAGCTCGACACGCTCACATCCATCAGCACGCCCAGCAGCAGGGTCGTGGAATGGCCGATGGCGAACATTGTCACATAGATGGAGATGTCCTTCATCCGGTAGAGGAAGAAGATCACCCCGAACAGGAACAGCAGGTGGTCGTATCCGGTGACCATATGCTTGGCCCCAAGATAGACGAACGGCCAGAACACGATGCCGGACGTCTCTTGAATATAACCCTTATCGCCTTCGGCTACGCCGTGGGCGAGAGCCTGGGCGGTGACGCCGTCGATCAGGAAGAACAGAAGAACGGCGAACGCCGCCGTCGCGGGAGATTTGACCCACGACCAGGGGTCGGGGCGGTAAGCCACTGTCATGATGACCTTTCCAAGGGTTGGGTTTGAAGGTTTGGACGGGGACGGCCGCATCAGCGAGCCCCCCGTTTGGGACGGAACGGCAGGTGATCCAGCCAGGCCGGACGCGGACGATCGCTCGGCCGGTCGCGGCCATGCACGAGGCTGTAGAGCGCGGGCAGGACCAGCAGGGTCAGGATCGTCGAGGAGATGATCCCGCCGATCACGACGGTCGCCAGCGGACGCTGGACCTCGGCCCCGGCCCCGACGTTGAGCGCCATCGGCACGAAGCCCAGACTGGCGACCAGGGCCGTCATCAGCACGGGCCGGAGCCGGGTCAGGGCTCCCTCGCGGATGGCCTCGGGAACGGGCTTGCCCTCTTCGATCAGCCCTCGAATGAAGCTGACCATCACCACGCCGTTCAGCACGGCGACGCCGGACAGGGCGATGAAGCCAACACCTGCCGAAATCGATAGCGGAAGGCCACGCATCATCAGAGCGGCCACCCCCCCGGTCAGCGCCAAAGGCACGCCGGAAAAGACGATGGCTGAGTCTTTCCATGACCGGAACAGGGCGAACAACAGGCCGAAGATCAGCAGCAGGACCGCCGGCACCACGACCTGAAGCCGCTTGGCCGCCGAAATCAGTTGCTCGAACGTGCCGCCATAGGTGACCCAGTAACCGGCGGGCACCTCGACCTCGGTCTCGATGCGCTGCTGCACCTCACCTATAAAGGAGCCCAGATCGCGGTCGCGGACGTTGGAAGTTACCACGATCCGGCGCTTGCCGTCCTCACGACTGATCTGATTGGGACCGACCGTGAGCGCGATGGTGGCGACCTCGGCCAGGGGCACGAACTGGCGCGCCTGTCCCTCGCTCGCCGGCAGGGGGACCTGCAGGCGACCGATCGCGTCGGTGTTGGACCGGATATCCTCAGGCAAACGGACGACGATGTCGAACCGCCGGTCGCCCTCGAATATCTGGCCCGCCGTCGTGCCGCCCATCGAAGTCGAGATGACCGACTGCACGTCGTTCACACTCAAACCCAACCGGGCCATGGCCGTTCGGTCCGGCGTGATCTGCAGCACCGGCAGACCCGTGACCTGTTCGGTCTGAGGATCGGCCGAGCCTTCGACGCTCGCCACGATGGTCTCGATCTCGGCGCCCAGCCTCAGCAGTTCGTCCAGGTCGTCGCCGAACACCTTGATAGCGACGTCGGCCCGCACGCCCGACAGCAGTTCGTTGAACCGCATCTGGATGGGCTGGGTGAACTCATACTTGCTGCCGGGAATCTCATTCACGGCGGCTTCCAGTTCCGCCACCAGTTGTCCGCGTGGTTTGCGCGGGTCCGGCCAGTCCTTTCGATCCTTCAGCATGATGAAGTTGTCAGCGACCGAGGGCGGCACCGGATCGGTGGCGACCTCGGCAGTGCCGACTTTGGCGACCACCCGCTCGACCTCGGGAAAGGCCACGATCTTGGCCTCCAGAGCAGTCTGCATCTCGATGGCCTGGCTCAGGCTGGTGCCGGGGATACGCAGGGCGTGCATGGCGATGTCGCCCTCGTCGAGGTTCGGGATGAACTCAGACCCCATCCGCGATGCCCCGAATCCCGCGAGCACGACCAGGAAGACTCCCAGGCCGATCATCAGGAACCTTGTCTTCAGCGCGAAATCGAGCGCCGGTTGATAGCCGACCCGCGCCCAGCGCATCAGGAAGCTGTCCTTTTCCTCGACCTTGCCAGTGACGAACATGGCCACCGCCGCCGGCACGAAGGTCAGCGAGAGCAGCAGGGCTGCCGTCAGGGCGATGACCACGGTGATGGCCATCGGATGGAAGGTCTTTCCTTCCACCCCGGTCAGGGCGAAGATCGGCACATAGACCAGGGTGATGATCATCACCCCAAACAGCGAGGGTCGGATCACCTCGCTGGAGGCCGTGGCCGCCAGCTCGAACCGTTCTTCCCGGCTCAGCACGCGACCCAGACGATGCTGGGCCTCGCCGAAGCGACGCAGGCAGTTCTCGACGATGATGACGGCCCCGTCGACGATCAGGCCGAAGTCGAGCGCACCGAGACTCATCAGATTGCCCGAGGTTCCGGTCCGCACCATGCCGGTGATGGTCATCAGCATGGTGATCGGAATGACCGCCGCCGTGATCAGGGCCGCGCGGATGTTGCCCAGCAGCAGGAACAGCACGACGATGACCAGCAACGCGCCTTCCAGCAGGTTCTTCTCGACGGTATGGATGGCGCGCTCGACCAGGTCCGTGCGGTCATAGACCGGAGAGGCCGTGACCCCATACGGCAGGGCGCGCGCGGCTTCCTCCAGCCTGACGGCCGCTGCCTGGGCGACGACGCGGCTGTTCTCTCCGGCCAGCATCAGGACCGTGGCGAGCACGGTTTCCTTGCCGTTCTCGGTCGCGGCACCCGTGCGAAGTTCCTCGCCCATGCCGACGTCGGCGACGTCGGCGATGCGGATCGGCACACCGCCCCGCGTCGAGATGACGACATTTCCGAGGTCTTCGGTGGTCGAGGCCTGACCCGGAACCCGGATCAGATACTGTTCGCCGTAGCGCTCCACATAGCCCGCCCCGACGTTGGCATTGTTGTTGTCCAAGGCCGACACGACCTCGGCCATGGTCACGCCATAGGCGGACAGCCGCTGGGGATCGGGCGTGACGTGATACTGACGCTCATAGCCCCCGATGGTGTTGACCTCGGTGACGCCCTTGGTGTTGCGAAGCTGCGGTCGGATCACCCAGTCCTGCAAGGTCCGCAGATCCTCGGTCGTATAGGGCTGACCGTCGGGACGGCGGGCGTCAGGCGCGGCGTCGATCGTGTACATGAAGATCTCGCCCAGGCCCGTAGCGATGGGACCCATCTCCGGCGTGATGCCGGGCGGCAGCTGGCTGAGCGCGTTCTGCAGCCGCTCGTTGACCAGCTGACGCGCGAAATAGATGTCGGTCCCGTCCTCGAAGATGACGGTGACCTGGCTCAGCCCATAGCGCGAGACCGAGCGGGTGTACTGAAGCCCCGGCACGCCCGCCACCGCCGTTTCGACGGGGAAGGTGATGCGCTGTTCGGCCTCCAGCGGCGAATAGCCGGGGGCCTCGGTGTTGATCTGGATCTGGACGTTGGTGATGTCGGGCGTGGCGTCGATCGGCAGACGCTGGAAACTCCAGACGCCGACCGCGCAGGCGATCAGGACCAGCGCCATCACCCCCCAGCGGAAGCGGATCGACAGCGCGATGATGCGTTCAAGCATGGTCTTCGCGCCCCCTAGTGATCATGGCTCGCGCCGGACTTGTCGATGTCCGCGCGAATGAGGAAGGCACCATCGACGACGTATTCGGTGCCGGGCGCGAGCCCTCCAAGAACCTCGGTCCATTCGTCGGTGCGACGGCCGAGTTCCAGCATCCGCACCTCATAGGTGTTGCCGACCTTGGCGTAGACGACCTGAAAGTCGCGGAAGGGCATGATGGCCTTGGTCTGAACGGCCAGGGGAACTTCGCCCTGACCGACCTGGACCATGCCCTTGACCCCGAGGCCAGGCCGCCAGACGCCGCCCATATAGTCCAGCGCCACGTGGGCGGTCAGGGTCTGGGTGGTCGGATCGGTGCCCGGCAGAATGGCCTGGATCACGCCGTTGAACCGGTAATCCCCGGCCAGGCTGGTAACCTCGACCCTCTGACCCGTTCGGACCCGTTCGGCATCACGTGGATAGAGGAAGAACTCGGCGTGCAGCCGCGTCGGATCGCCGATGATCAGCATGGGTTCGCCATTGCCGGTGATGGCTCCGGGATTGGCGTTCCTGGCCATGATCACGCCGGAAATCGGCGCGGTGACCGAATAGGTCTGCAGGCTCTCGCTGGACTCGACTCGCGCCAAGACCTGACCGCGCGAGACCCGCTGACCCAGGGTGGCGTTCAGCGACATGATGCGACCCGGATAGCGGGCATGGACCTCGCTCTGGCCCTCAGGCGTGATCTCGACGCGCCCCGTCAGAGGCAGGCTCTCGCCCAGCACAGCGCCCCCGGCACGCTGGGTCGTTACGCCGCCAGCCTGTGCGGCGGCGGCGGTGATGATCGTGCGCCCCTCATAGGACGGATAGTTCCAGGTCGATTGCTTACCCGCGTGGGTGGCGGCGACCGCGACATCGAACGAATGCGGCTCGGCGACGACAGTCGGGCTGGTAAGATAGTCCTCAGCCGCCGTGAAGGCGAACCGATCCACCGAAGGACCCAGCCGGGTCAGGGCGATAGACGCCTGGACCTGACGCGGGTCCAGCGGCCTGTCCTTCAGATAGGGATATAGGCGATACAGCGGCTCAGGCCCCTCCTCGAAAATCGTGATCTCCAGGGCGAAGTCGCCGTCGCGCAGCATCCGGCCGTTGTGGGGGCCGCGTTCGTAATCGGCGGACGCCGCCGCGACGGCCTCAGGGGTCTGCTTTTCAGCGGAGCCGCCCTCCCCGCAACCGGCGATCGCCAGCGCGAGTGTGCTCAGGGACACGGCGATCAGTCGCCGCGAGACAGTGGATCGGTTCATCGGGTCGTCTCCGGGGCGAGGATCAGGTCGCCGTGCGCGCCGGTCAGCCGGTCAAGCCGGGCGCGATCGATGTGAAATTGTTTGAGCACCTCGACCCGCCGGTCACGGGCCTGGAGCAGGGCCGTCTGGGCCAAGATGACGTCATTGTAGGTGAAGCCGCCCCGGTTGAAGCCTTCGCGGACTAGCCTTACGGCGCGCTCCGCCTGGGGCAGGGTCTCTTCCCCTATTCGCCGCGCCTCGCTGGCCCGGGCGGACAACTGGACCTGCAAGCGCGCGATCTCGCGATCCCGCTCGATGCGGGCGGCGGACAGGTCGCCTTCCGCCGCCAGACCTTCGGCGCGGGCACGATCGATGGCTCCGGCGTTCTGGTCATAGCGACCCAGCGGGATCGAGCCGCCGACCACAAGGCCCAGGTCCTGCCCTTCCCAAAAATGTCGGACGCCGACGCTGACCGTGGCATCCTGGGTGCGGCGCGCCTGTTCGACCGCAACCTGGGCCCTGGCGATGTCGCGTTGGGCCAGGAATATGTCCAGGTCGGCCTGTGCGATGCCGTCGACGGCGACGCGGGCCGCGCTGGTGTCCTCGAACGCGGTCTCGCCCAGGCTGAAGTCGGCCGCGCCTTCCCAGAACTTGGCCAGTGAAATCTTGGCGACGCGGGTCGCGATCTCGGCTTGATCGAAGTCGATCTGGGCCTGGGCCAGCTCGGCCTCGGCCCGCGCCCCGGCGAACAGGGGATCGCGCGCCATGTCGACGCGGCGCTGGACCTCTGTCTGGAATTGTTCTGCCAGATCGAGCCGTTCGCGGGCAATCGCCACCTCCGCTTCGGCGGCCACGGCCTCGGCCCATGCGCGTTGAACCTGCTCCAGCCGATCCAATCTGCGGACCTGTGCCGTTGCTGCGACCAAAGTCCCCTGGCTACGGGCCAGAGACACGCGGGCAGGACGGTCGCCGCCGCGCTCGATCCGCTGCTCATAGCTGAGCGTGGTCTCGGTCCGGCCCAGAATGTCCCCGCCGCCCAGGGTCGGCAGGTTTTCGACCTGCAGCCCCAAAGTGGGGTTGGGCCGCACATCGGCCTGACGCACGGCCGCTTCCGCGGCGCGGGCTCGCGCCGTGGTCGCCGCCAGCGCCGGGTCCGTGCCAGCCGCACGCGCCAGGGCGTCGCGCAGAGACAGGGTCGGCACGGAGGTCTGAACCGCCGCGTCCTGTGCCAGGACGCGGGTCGGCGGCAGGGCTGCCGCCAGGGCGAGCGCGAGGACCGACACGGTCGTCCATCGCGCCCACGATCCGGCCATGCCGGATGTTGGGGTCTGCAAGGGGTCTCTCCAGAAACGGAATGGCGCGCGCGGCCGGTCGGCCGCGTCGGATCAGAGGATCGCGCGTGTCCGTTTCGGAGGGTATTCGGGCCCGTCGAGCCCGACATCTTCCAAGGGTCGGCTCTGGCCGTGACTATGTTGCGCCATGCCGATCAAGGCAGGGTGCTGGGTGGCATTCAAGGCCGGCGAGCCGGCCGGTTTCTCGACGCTGCTGTGATGATGACCGGTCGGCTGTCCGTCCTGCTCCTGGTCTGGAGCTTCGGGGGCAGTTTCAGCCGGAGCGACATGCGTGTGAGCATGACCATGGTTGTCGTTCGCCACCATGAAGACCGGCGGCCAGCCGGACGAATGTCCGACCTCGTGCTGCGCCTGCGCAGACGCATGCAGACTCAGCGCCGCCACAAGGGCGACGCAGAGAGACACGCAGAATGTCCGAATCGATTGCGGCAAGGGAACTCCTGCTGCACTCGTTATCCGGCCATTACACAAAGCGCAATGGGCGTGCGGCGTTCTGGCGGTCGAAGGCTCTCGGATCCTATCCGGATCATGGCGCGTCGATCTCGCGCTTGCTGATACGTCGATGTGCCAGCGCTCGGCGACACGAGCACGCCGTTCGAAGTCGGCCTTGGCCCAACGGATCCCTTTCCATCGCACGCGCCGCGCCTTCAAGCACAGGAAGCACAACGTCCGTGAATTTCCAGGGTAACGCGGTCCATCGTGAACCCGATCGCGTTTGCAGCGTCCCTTAAGGCGACCTCCTGTGGCGGCGCGATCTCACGCGCCAGGCCGCAACAGTCGCAGATCAGGAACGCCGCCATATGCCGGTGGGCCTTCGCGCGACACACCACATAGGAACTAATGGACGACAGGCGATGAATCAGACCGAATTTTTCCAAAAAATCCAGCGCGCGATAGACTGTGGCGGGCTTGGCGACGCGTCCGTCGGGGTGAAAGCGGCTGATCAAATCATAAGCTTTCACCGGCTCCGAAGCCGCCATCAGCAGTTCAAGCACCCGCCGTCGCGGTTCAGTCATCCGCTCGCCCGCCGCGACGATGCGGGAGACGGCCGCCGAGATCGCGTCGTCCACCTCCGTCGCGGTCGGACGCGCGATCGTCGGGTCATGCGAGCAGGTCACGGTCATGAACCCAAAATAGCCAGTGCACGCCGCTCATGAAAGCGGGCTTGCCTCAGCGAATGTTATCTCATAACGGAAAGGCCCGTATCTGCCGCCGGACTGTTCTATGATCGCCACCCGCCTGTCCCGCACCGCTCTTTTCGCCGCCGCCGGCTGGACCGCATTCGGCGGCGCGGCGCTCGCACAGTCCATTCCCGCTCCGACGTCCGCCCGCCAGGATGACGCTGTCGATCTGGGAGAGATCATCGTCACCGGCGTCCCGTTTGGCATCAGCCAGAACGCCACCACCATCGCAACCTCCGTCCTGAGCGACGAGGACCTTGCGGTGGCCCCAGCGGCGTCGCTGGGCGACCTGTTGAACGGCCTGCCCGGCGTTCGCTCGTCCCAGTTCGCGCCCGGCTCCAGCCGCCCTGTGATCCGCGGCCTCACGGGCCCTCGCGTTCAGGTTCTGACCAACGGGGTCGGTCTGATCGACGCCTCGTCCGTCTCGCCCGACCACCAGGTGGCGGCCGATCCGGCTGAGTCCCACCGCATCGAAATCATCCGCGGTCCCGCGACGCTGACCTACGGCGGCTCCGCCATCGGCGGCGTGGTCAACATCCTGGACGGCCGGATCCCTGAGGAGATGCCGCAGGGCGGGTTCGAAGGCACACTGTCGGCGCAAGGCTCCACGGTGGACGAGGGGTCGTCGTTCGGCGGTCGGGCCGACATCGCCCTGGGCCGTTTCGTTCTGCACCTCGACGCGGTGACGAAGGAAGCGGACGACTATGAGATTTCGTCTCCCGCCGTCTCCCAGGCCTTGTCGAACGCCCAAGGCGTCGAGCGTGAGGACACGGGCGCGGTACCCAACAGCTTCTCGGAATTGGAAGCCTATGGACTCGGCGGGTCCTTCGTTTTCGACCAGGGCTATGTCGGAGCGTCCTTCCGTGACACCAGCAGCACCTACGGGGTCGTCGCCCAAGAAGCGGTCTTCATCGATCTCGAGCAGCAGCGGTTCGACGTGCGTGGCGAATATCGGTTCGACCAGGGACCGTTCCGGGCGGTGCGCGGTACCTATGGCCAGGCCGACTACACCCACACCGAGTTCGAGGATGTCGGAGAACCCGGCACTCTGTTCCTCTCCGACGGTTTCGAAGCACGCGCCGACCTGATTCAGCGCGAGCGGAACGGCTGGAATGGCGCCATCGGCGTCCAGGCGCTCTCGCGCACCTATGAGGCGATCGGCGACGAAGCCTTCGTGCCAAGCACCGACATCGAGGAAGAGGGCATCTACACAGTGCAGCGCCTCGACCGCGACGGCTACGGCTTCGAGGGCGGACTGCGTTTCGACCGGCGCGCCCTGAACGCGGTGCCCCTGGCGGGAGGTGCCAAGATCGAACGCGAGTTCAACAACATCTCCGCTTCCGCCGCTGCCTTCCTGCGTCCCATGGCCGACCTTTTCCTCGGTCTCAGCCTGTCGCGCACCGAACGCGCGCCGTCCGAGGTCGAGCTGTTCGCCGACGGAATCCATCTGGCCACCGGCGTGTATGAACGCGGCGACACCGACCTGGACACCGAGACGGTGACCACGCTGGAAGGCACGGTCCATTACGATCGGGGAGCCTTCCGGGGCGACCTGCACATCTATGCCGCCAGATACGACGGGTTCATCGATCAGCGCGACACCGGCCTCGTGTTCGATTTCGATGAGGACGGCGAGATCGAACAGTTCCCGATCTTCGCCTATGAGCAGACTGACGCGGACTTCCGCGGCTTCGAGGCCCAGGTCGCCTATGATGTCTGGACCCGGGGGGACAGGATCGTCACCCTCGAAGCTGCGGCCGATTATGTTGATGCCGATACCGATCTGGGGCCGGCGGCCCGGATTCCGCCTTATTCGACGACAGGCCGCGTGCGCTACGCCTCCAAGCCCATCGACCTCAGCCTGGAGGTCCGTCGGGTGGGCGAACAGGACGACATCGCCGAGTTCGAGCTGCCCACCGAAGGCTATACGATGGTCAATCTCTTCGGGGCTTGGCGTCCTTTCACCGACAAGGAGGTCACCCTCTTCGCCGAAGGTCGTAATCTTGGCGACGTCGAAGCGCGCGAACACGTGTCCTTCCTCAAGGACATCGCCCCCCTGCCCGGCCGCAACCTTCGCCTCGGCATCAGCTATCGGTTCTGACCCGGTGAAACTGGATCGAAACGAAGTGCGAGGCGTCATTACGATCGCCTGCGACGGTCAACCGGCCGAGCACCGCTCGGTCCGCCGCTGGAGAGCGACGTTGCCGAAAACCATAGGGGCAGCTCGGACGGCGGGAGAGAGGCCGTGACGCGGCCTCGGTCCCTCGACGCGACGGCGATAGGCCTCTCCACCCTATGCGTGGCGCATTGTCTCGCGCTGCCGATCCTGGCGTCCAGTCTCCCTCTGACGGGGATTTGGTTTCAAGCCGAATGGGTCCATTGGGCGTTCGTCGCCATGGCGGCTCCCATCTCGATCCTGGCCCTTAACCTCTCCCCACAGGCCCGACCCTCACCGAGCCTGCTGATCCTGACGCTGCTCGGCATCATGGCCTTGTTCGCAGGTGTCCTGGGCGGGTCCTATAGGGCTTGGGAGACGTCATTCACGATCGCTGGGAGCCTGATGCTGATCGGCGCGCATATTCTGAACTGGAGACGCAGGCCATCTGGGCGTGCCCGGAGACGAGCGACAGTCTCATCCAGGAAGGTCGCTTGAAGACGACCCGCGCGCGTGCAGAGGCGCCTGGTGCCGGATATCCGCCTGAGCAGGTACACCATCGGCGTAATGGCGTGGTGCTCGGACTGAGCGGGAACAGGCGATCGAGGCGACGATCCGATCCGGTCTGGGCCGGCCTCCATTCGATAGAATCGCCGGGCTTACTCAGACGTGAAGTTCTCAACTCCCCGCCTCGCACCGTGACGTCATGGAGATGTTGAAGGCGGCTTGAATCCAGTCCGGTTCCATGTCGCATGGTCCCAAGGCCTCCGCGTTCTCGCCGAGCCACGACATCGGATCTGGTCCACCGAAGTGAGCCGTTTCCGCCGCTGGGGGCACGTGGGCGGCTTCGAACCCCAGGCTTGGCTCGGCGCGGCGCGCTTGGCGAATGGGACAATGCAAAGCGCCAGAAGGGTCAGGATGGCGATCAAGGCCCAGGCCTCATTGATGGCTTCGGCAAGGGCCAATTTCTCGACCATCGGGGCCAGTACCGCCGTCGTCCCGGCGTCGATGGGCTGTCCCATGCGGCTCTCGAACAGCAGTGCGGGAATACCCAGGGCCTGCGCCGTCTCGACATCCCCGGCCTGCAGCCGGGCGATGATCTCCCGGCCGTGCACCGGTGACCGCCCGTAAATGACCGTGTCGATCAGCGCAAGGCCGATCGCTCCACCGAGATTGCGCATAAGATTGAACAGGCCACTGGCATCGGCGACACGGGCGGGAGGCAGATGTCCCAGGGCCAGACGGGTTGGTGGCAGCAGGCACAGCATGATCGCCACGCCTCGCAGGATCTGCGGCCAAACCATTTCGTCGAAGTCCGTCTGGGGCGTCTGGAAGGCGCTGAGGCCCAGACCGACCGCGAACAGCAGAAAACCCAGACCCGTCATGATCCTCGCATCCATACGCCGCTCCATCACCACCGCCACGGGCGCGGTCGCCAGCTGCGCCAGGCCGGTCACCAGCATGATCGACCCGATCGCCAGCGGCCCGTGGTCGCGCACGAAGGCGAGGAAGACAGGCATCAGATAGACCGATCCGAACAGACCGATCCCCAGCACGAAACTGAGAAGACAGCCGATGGCGAACCGGGCATCTACAAGGGTACGCAAATCCACCACGGGTCGCGCCGCCGAGAGCGTCCGCCGCGCGAAACCGACGGTCGAAACGATCGAGAGGCTGGCCAAACCCAGCACGAGCGGCGAGGCCCAGCCCCTTTCGGGCGCTTCCTTCAACGCGACCTCGAGGGTCGTCAGGGCGACGGCCAGCATCGCCAGTGACACCCAATCCAGGCCGCCGGCACGTCGGACATCCGGCTGCTCGCGCGGCAGCAGTTGCACCGCCAGCAGGGCACAGACGATGCCTGGCGCGATATTGATCAGGAAAAGCCAGTGCCAGGACCAGGTTTCGGTGATCCAGCCGCCGACGATGGAGCCGACCGTCGCCTTCGGTCACGTCGCGGCACCCTTCGGCAAGGGGTGGGGTTCGACCGTGACTTGGGAACGGATGGAACCTGCGCTCGGCTTTTTCGACAGCTGATGCGATGATCCGTCGCCAGGCCGCGACCGGGCGCAGACCCCCGCTCTCCAGCGAAACGGCGACGCTTGTATTCGCCAAAACCCAGTGTTCTATGGCGTCATGGGACGTCTGCTCGACCGACTGCTTCAGGGTTCGCACGCCTACCGCATCAGTCGGGAGCAGGACGGATACACGCTCGTCGCCGAGCCGGACTGCCTCGATGAGTTCAGCGATCTCGTCCGCGAACCCACCAATCACGCCGGCGACGACTTCATCGTCTTCACGACGTCGGACGGTGGTGTCGGCTACACACAGATGTTCGTCGTGCCGATGGAAAGCCTGTCCGCACCGGAGCGCTGAAGATCCCTCAACCAGGCCGTCGTGATACGCAGCAGGCATCACGTCCGACCAGGTCCTGGATGCCGCCGCCGCCGCCGAAGCGCGGTCTGAGCACCCTCTCGGCCAAGCCATCGTGGCCCATGCCCGCGACCAGGGACGCACGATCGTCGAGCCCGATCGGTTCACGTATACCCCCGGCCGCGGGATCGCCGCGATCGTCGGCGGCGAGATGATCCATGTGGGCAACCGCATCCTGATGTCGGATGCGGACATCGATGTGCCCGCCGGTTTCGGAACGACTTGGTTCGGTTCGTTGAAACCGTCGCTGTCGCGCGTCGCACGCGGCGGATCATCTGGCAGAATTTCGCCGGCACGATCATCATCGACATCGTGGGCATCGGCCTGGCCGCCGTCGGCATCCTGAACCCGCTCATGGCCGTCTTCATCCACGTCGCGTCCGAGATGACCTTCATCCTGAACTCCGCCCGCCTGCTGCCGGCCGCCGACCGGCTCACAGGCCAGAACGCCATTGCATCTGCGGACGATGTCAGTCTAGCCGGAGGCACCCGTCGTGGCGGTTAAATCGCCCTGTATCGATGTGTGTCGGATGGATCGAAAGACGGGCTGGTGCATCGGTTGCCTGCGGTCCCGCGAGGAAATCCGCACCTGGCAGGCGATGACCGATCACAAGCGTCGCCAAGTCCTGGCCGAACGAACGCGACGGGTGTCCAAACTGCCTGTCCGTCCTTGATCGGCGGTCGACGACACAGGTGCCCGCTCGTCGACGCGCCTCGATGTCGCGGCCGAGAGCGGGAAATGGATGGGGGCTTTAGTGAAGCCCTGTCCACACAGGGCAGATGCTGCCGATCGATTAGTCGATACGCTCGAACCGGACGTGTTCCGACTTCAGATCGACGACGGGTCGGAAGCCGGCGGACTGCCAGGCCCGCGTCTGAGGCGAGTCATCGGCCCCAGTCTCGGCCTCGTCCCACCAGCTCGACTGGGTCGCCGCCTTGGGGAGAAGCCGGCCGACAACCCTCTCGAGGTCGCGGAACGTCATCTCGATCTCGGGAGCCTTTTGTCTCGAAAGAAAGGCGGCCAGCGGTGCGTATTTCCCCATCGCGTGATGTTCCCGCAAGCCAACCGCTCGTCAAGAGCGACGAGGCCGAGGAGGCCGGTTGGCAGGTGACGGGTGCTGCGATCAGCCCGTCCGCAGTACCGTGGCCGGGGTTGGGGCTCTCCAGTCCACCTGACCCATCAACGACTTGATGACAGCCTAGGAAGGGCGATGGCTTTGGCCAGGGTCTCTCGCGCGTCCCGCTGCAGGCAAAGCGGCAGGATGAGCAGGGCCAGGGAGAACGGCATGCCGCGCGCGTCTTCGTCCTCATAGGCGACGAGCGCCCTGAACAGGACGAGTCCGCAGAAGGCGGGGTTGAACAGGTTCCTGATCTCGACGGGGCGAAGGTCCCACCGCTTCATGCGGCCACCCCGAGCAGCTCGCCGAGACGCTTCAGGAAGGCGGGATTCCAGTGTACGCGCGGCATGGGCCGGGCGTTGGCGAGGATGTGGAAGGCGCCGCGAACGACATAGGGCTCGGTCACGCGCTCCCTGATCCGCAGCTCCCCGGTTTCCGTTTCGGCCCATTTATAGAGTTCTCGGCCGGCGGCCTTGAACGCGTCGTCACCGCTGGCGTCGTCCAGGGTTTCGAAGACGATGGCCCGGAAGCGGCTCCATTCCTCGATCAGCCGGTCCTCGTATTCCTCCATCTCCCCGGAGATCAGGAGGTTCTCCCGCGCCCAGCTCGAACGCTGCTCGAAGGCACGGTAATAGTCGATGATCGCGTGCTGGATGCGCGCCGGCGAAACATCGAGATCGCGGAGCTGCTCGACGAACAGACGGGTGTCGTTGGCTACGTCGATCTCGCCGTCGGGCATCCGACCGCGGAAGGTGATCGGCAGACTGTCGCCCCGATACTCCTCCGCAAGGGATGAGAGCTTGTCGGACACCTCGTGACCGTGAACCGGATCCGTCCGCTCTCCCGTGAGCACCTTGATCATCAGATCCATCCACCAGCCCTCCAGCCGCTCGAACAGCGGACCCCGGACCTCCCGGCGGACGGTTCTGAGATGCTGGTCGAGCACGATCTGCGGGATCGTGTCGATGCGCGGGCTGCCGTCCAGAATGAGGATGCGGCCATAGAAGTCGGAAAGCTCGGCCTCGGTCAGTTTGGCCAACTCGGTCTCGGTCTTGCCGATGGTCGCGGACGTGCTGCGCCCCAAAAGCGTTGCAGCGGCTTCCGCCCGAGCCGCCGGGTCGCTGCCCTCCTGGGCGAACCGGGCCAGCTCCGATCCGGGCGCGACGGTCGCGGTGGTGAACAGGACGAAGTCGGCGTTCGAGCTGATCCTGCCGTCCCCGATGTAATGGGCCAGCCACACTCTCACGGACTTCCAGAAATCGACGTCGAGGTCCGTCAGCCGGTCGCCGGCGGCCTTGTGCTTCAACGAGGCCAGCGTCTTGCGGCCGCCCGTCGTGTCGAACTCGAGGTCGTCGCTCTTCTCGATCAGAAGCGAGGTGCTTTCAGGCAAGGACAGAAGCCTGAGAAGCGCCAGCCGGGGCTGGTAGATGAACCCCAACCCTGATTCCGCAGCGGAAAACGTCTGCCGGGCCTCAGTCATCTTGTCCGGGCGCCGCGTCGCGACGCTTCCTGACAGCTGGTCTTCACGTTCATCTCCCCGACCTTTGCCGTGATCATGGATGCAACTTAGGCCCGAAACAACAGCGTCGTTCGAACAGCTTCACAGGCTATGGTCGCGTCGCTCATGTCCGTGGCCAGGGTCAGCCGGTGCGCCGAGAAGCGGCAGCGTGGCGGCCGGTCCCTCGCGGCTTCTCTCTCAGCCCCGAACTCAGGCTGCTTCCACTTCGACGTCACCAAAAACCTGGGAGCCGCGCGGGGTCAGCGGATCAGGTCGATGTGCAGGCGTTTCAGCGCGGGTACGAGTTCCGGCTGCAGCAGGAGCGGCCGCACCGGCGTCGCCCGCAGCTTGGTCACTCCGCGATCATAGACGGCGATGCAGAGCCCGCCGGTGAGCCGTGAGGGATACAGGATGCCGTCAAGCTCCGGCGCCTGGCCGTAAACGTCTGCGCTGAACCGGCGACCTGCCCGGTGGCTCTTGGCGCGCACCGCGTCGGTCGGGACGCCGAGGGCGAGCAGGCCCTCGCCGGTCAGGTCGAGCAGCGTCAGGTCCGCGGACGAGCTGACGACCGTCATGCCCCAAAGGTCGATCTCGTCGCGGTGCAGGCGGCGCTTGGCGCGGCCGACGAAGCGGTCGCGGACGATCGTCTCGGCCATGCCGGTCGCGACGGTCTGACCCAGATAGAGCACCTTGAAGGCGTCGTCCGGGCTCGCGAACCGAGTCTTGCCGAAGCCGAGGCCGAGCGGCGTCTTCGCATGGGCGAGCGGCGTGACGCGCGCGAAGCTCCCCACTGACCGTTCGACGGTGAAGGCTTTGATCGCGGCCGGGTCGAGCCTCAAGACACCCCGAAGTCCCGACGCGCGAGGTCGGCGACGGCGGCCGACTTGCCGGCCTTGAGCCGCGCGATCGGCGTCCGGCCGTTCAGCTCCGGGTGCGGCTCTATGAGCCAGAGCCAGGCGGTCCGTGCGGACCCGGCCGCCTTCAGCACCTCGGCCACCCCCTCCACGGGCCGCCCGTCCACGAACTGGGCGAGCGGGTAGAGATGGTGGCGAGTGCCCTTCAGCAGTCCGATCACCTGCCCCTGCTGATGCCACTGGTGCAGGGTCGAGCGCGGGACGCCATGGTCCTGCGCCAAGGCGGTGGAGCCGGCCACGGGCCCGGCCCAGGCCTCGATCGGGCTCGGCCGGGCGTACCCGTTCAGGCGACGGTCGGCCTCGGCCCGCGACAGGGGCTCGGCGAGGCCCTCGCCCACCAGCGTGGAAACCTCCGGCCCGGCGTCCGCGACCGATCGGTTGACGACCTCCAGCACAAGATCGGACACCGCCTCGGAATCCTCTGACAGACGTCGTCGCTGGTCGGCCGACAGTCGCGCCAGGGCCTTCCACACGGCGGCGGCGGCGCGTCCCACCTGGCGCGCCTCGCCGGCCTTACCGGGATTGCGTTGGACTGACAGCTGGACGATTTCCTGGGCGGTAGGGGCGCGAAGCGCGGCGGTCATGGGACACCTCTCACGCCTAGATAATCCTAAACGTACGCAATGTCCATGTTGTCCAGGAGCTCTGCCATTCTTCCCGTTGCATTGTCCGTATGAAAGGGACTCCACCCGGCCGCCCAAGGCCGACATGCCCCACCCCAACAAGCGGCCTGACATGATCTTGGCCCTCCGATCCGTGCTAGATCAAGCCGATGCCCTACCGTGCGCTCACCATCGATACGAACGTCGCTTACGGCGGCGGCTTCGACTTCGAACATGGCCTGTTGCGCCAGTTGCAGCAGTTCCACGGCTCCGACGGCAGGTTCATCCTCTCTTCGATCGTCGAGGCGGAGATCCTCAAGCGGCTGCGGGAGATGACCAGCTCCACCCGCGACAAGTTCGTCTCCGTGGCCCAGGACGCCTTCGACCGCCGGCTGCTTGGCGATGAGTTCAAACAGGCGGCCGACGCGCTCACGGCCGCCCTCGTCGAGCCCAGGGTCGCCGCGCGCGCCCATCTGGACGCCTTCCTCCGGACCACCGGCGCCACCCTTGTCCCGGTCGACCTCGCGCCGATGAGCGATCTGGTGCGGATGTATTTCGATCCGGTCGCCCCGTTCGAGGCCAGCGGCGCCAAGAAGGCGGAGTTCCCCGACGCCATCGCCCTGCTCTCCCTCGAGGCCTGGGCGCGGCGAAACGGCAAGGTCCTTGCGGTGTCCAAGGACAAGGGCTGGCGAGAATTCGCCGAGCAGACCGTTCACCTGGACGTCGTGGAGAGCCTGGGCGCCGCCCTGGCCGTGTTCCAGGAACAGGCCGCCGCCGAGAAAGCCGCCAAGGCCGTCGGCGCTGTTCTGGGACGCGTCCAGGCGGGCGAGCTTCAGGCTCTCGCCGGCGAACTCACCGATCGTCTCGAGTCGCGCACCGAGGAACTGGACCCGGATATTTCCGCGGATTCCTACCACCAGTTGGACTTCGAGCTCACGGGCCTGGCGTTCAACGGCTACACCCTCGCCGGCGAACCCGCCGATGATTTCGACGTCACCGTGGTTCGCATGGAAGACGGGTTGATCGCGGTCACCGCTCCGGTTCTCATCCGGGCCACGGTCCAGGCCAGTTTCCACCTGCTGCACTGGGACTCCATCGACCGGGAATACATCTCGCTCGGCAACCAGCACGAGGAGCGCGAGGCGGAGTTTTCGTTCGACGCCCTGATCACTCTGATCGGCGACATCGATGAGCCGGACACGCTTCAGATCGAGGACGTCGAGCTCGTTAACGGTTCGGCCGACGTCGATTTCGGCGAGATCGAGATGGACCGTGGGGAGGCGTGAGCCGCCGGAGCCTGAACGCCGGACGCCCGAGCCTGAGAGGGTTCGTCAGCCGGCGCCGCCTTTGGCGGCGACCGTATAGAACGGGTCGGCCTCCACGAAGTCCGGCTGCATGGCTCTGGTCTTGTAGAGACCGCAGTTGACGAGCTCCGCGACGCCGGGATCGAAGAGCGCGATGTTGAAGCCGTCCGGGCCGCAGTTGCTCCGATAGACGACCCCGTCGAGACCGGCGTGCTTGAACAGCTCGGCCAGGATCTGGGTGGCTGTGTAGTCCGCCTGATTATCCGATCGGGTCATGGGCTCGGCGAAGGCGTCGTCGATATGCCGCCAGACCGCGTTGGCGCGCTCTTCGGGCCCTGGCTCCTCGAAATAAAAAGGAACGCCGGTGTGGTGCTGGGAACAGTCCACGACGATGAGTTCACGCTGCGTCCTAAATTGCCCGACAGAGACGAGCGATCCGATCCAGGGGCGCACCTCCGACATGGCGGTCTCCATGGAAGTCGCGACATAGAGGCAGGGTATGCCGCGCGGGTTCGCCCGGCCGTCCCAGGCTCGACCCGGCAGGGGCTTCATGCGGTCCGCCGGAAAGGCGCAGGGAATTTCCTCGTCATAATCGGAGCCCATCGGCCGCCAGGCGTGACCGAGCTGTGCGCGCCAATAGAGTTGGCCGGCGGGGATGGTCACACGTCGCGATACGCTCGTCTCCAGCACCGCCGCGAGGAAGGCCTCTGTCTCCGTCGTCCGCACGTAGCGATACTCGCGGCCGACGGACCGTTGGAAATTCCAGTATCCGCGCCAGGTCGCGAACGCCCCCTGATCCGCATCCGTCGCCATCGCCGCCCTCCTCGCGCATAACAGGGCGTCTCGGACCCAAGAGGACGACATGTCAACGCTCGACGAGTGGCGAACCCTCTGCGATCGTCTCCACGCCAAGGGCGCGGCGATCTTCGACGCGGCCGATCCCGGCGCGCTCGACGCGGATCCTCGTGATCCCCCTGTTGTCGCCCTCACGCTGCTCGCGCGAGCGCTTGGACACCACAGAGCCGCGATGCGGCTGCTCGATGAGGGCTTCATCGTCGAGGCGCGCACCCTCGTCAGGTGCGTCAACGAGGTCTTCTTTTTCGCGGCGGCTCTCGCCCGCCAGGGGGCCGCCTTCGTGGATGCGCTGGAGCAGGATGCGATCGGCAGCCGGCGCAGACGGGCGAAAGGCCTTCTCGACTGGTCCAAAACCCGGACCGAAACGCCGGATCACCTTCTAGAGCTCGAAGCTCTGCGGGACAGACTCTGGTCGGACCACGGACCGACCGCGTCGCTGCAGATGACGAAGGTGGCCGAAGCGGGCGGCGTCGAAGCGGGATTGATCCTCTATCGTGAACTGTCGACCGACGCCGCTCACCCCAGCGCCGCGTCGCTCAGCCGAAATGTATCGATCAATGAGGAGGCGACAGCCTTCACCCTGCACGCCCTGCCGCTCGTGGATGAAGACGAGCCCGCCGAGACGCTCGAGCTCCTCTGCTCGTCCGTCCTGAGCGTTCTGGTCGCCGTGAAGGAGATTGTCGGCGGGGTCGATGGCGGGGAGCGTCTCGACGTGCTGGCGGAAGGTCTCAAGGCGCTCGGCTCCCTCGACCCGCGCCGGCGCGAATGAACCAGGATCTGCTGTAAGCGCGGGGGGGCTGCTGGGTCGCCACGCCCAATCCAAGGCGCCGACGTCGACCCAAGTGACAGCGTCGGGCTCTTCTCCTCCCGCCCGTCGGCGAACCGTTTTCACGCCGAAGAATGACATATCCGCTCATTGCCAGATTATACCACGCGCGTTGGCTACCCGGTCCACGCCATAGGCGGCGGAGACACTACTCATCCAGGGCGTCGTCCTGTTCGATGCGTTCGTAACGGCCGCGGGGTCACAGGAACCTCGTCTGTTCGCCGGCGCTTTGAGAGTGACCGGCAGGCGTCGTGTTTGTGGGTTCCCCGAACGCTGGAGCGTCGCTTGCCACACACTCGCCCTCGGCTGCTGGCCCTCGCCTTGGCCTGGCCGCCATTCACGTTGAAACACGGGACCGGTGAGAGGATGGTCGAAAACGTACGCTAAGCGTGTCGCGTAGATCATCCGCATCGTTCGAGCCTATGGCTTGAAACGGGACCGCCTCCCCAACTTGTCGATCGCGAACGCTGCATTGTGAGGATCGGACCGCGCTGGCGAAGCGACCAGAGTTCGCCGTGTTCGCCGGTCTTGTCTTTGCAGGTAGCGCGATAGTTCAGCGCACCATCAATGCCGCTTGCCACCGCCTTGGCCGTGCAGCTTTCTCCGGTTCTTTCCAGACGCACAGGGTCATAGCCGATGAACGTCCACGGATCAGCCGGACACGCAAGGCGCGATGGAGACCAGGTTCCCGGGAGCGGAGGGTCGCGATCGGGTTCGGCGGTGACGTGACCCCCGTTTCTCATCCAGCCATAACGAGAGTCCTTTGGTGATCTGAACTGGGGTTGGCGGGGTTGGCAAGAGGCCGGTCAGCGCAGCTTCCAACCCGCGCAGCGGACCGGCCGATCTGTCCGCTGAGCGCTTCTGCATAAGCCTGCGGCGTCAGCCAGCCGAGCTTCGAGTGCGGACGCCGTTCGTTGTAATCGCGTCGCCACGCCTCCAGTACCGCGCGGGCGTGCGGCAGTGATCGGAACAGCGTCTCGTTCAGCAGTTCGTCGCGCAGCCGTCCGTTGAAGCTCTCGTTGAAGCCGTTCTGTTGGGGCTTGCCGGGCGCGATGTAATGCCAGCCGACGCCGGTGTCGTCGGCCCAGGCCAGCACAGCATTCGAGGTGTACTCCGTGCCGTTATCGCTGACGATGGTGTCGGGCCGGCCCCGCTGCCGGACGACGGCGTCCAACTCCCGCACGACCCTCGCGCCCGACAGCGAGGTGTCGGCCACCAGCGCCAGGCATTCGCGGGTGCAGTTATCGATCACCGTCAGGATGCGGAAGCGCCGCCCGTCCGTCATCTGGTCTGAGACGAAGTCCAACGACCAGCGCTGATTGGCGACCAACGGCGTCTCCAGTGGTCGCCGCGTGCCCATTGCTCGCTTCCGACCGCCCCGCCGGCGCACCGTCAGTCGCTCCTCGCGATAGATCCGCTGGACCCGCTTCCTGTTGACTGCATGGCCCTCGCGCCGCAGCAGCACGTGCAGGCGGCGATAGCCGAACCGGCGACGCTCCTGGGCCAGGGCCTTCAGCCGGTCGCGCAGGGCGCCGTCGTTCGGGCGCGTCGCCTGATAGCGCACGCTCGTCCGATCAACACCCAGCACACGGCACGCCCGCCGTTCGCTCATCTCGTAGGCGGCCTGCAGATGGCCAGCCGCCTCGCGATAGCCGGCGGGCGTCACCACTTTTTTCCCAGCAGCTCCTTCAGCGCCACGTTGTCCAGCATCGCGTCCGCCAGCATCCGCTTCAGCCGGGCATTCTCATCCTCGAGCGCCTTCAGCCGCCGAGCCTCCGACACATCGAGCCCGCCGAACTTGGCCTTCCATTTGTAAAAGGTCGCCGAACTGACCCCGTGCCGCCGGCACACCTCCGCCGTCGTCACACCGGCCTCCTGCTCCCGCAGGATCCCGATGATCTGCTCTTCCGTGAACCTCGATCGCTTCATTCTGTCCGTCCTTCGTTGGGCGGACTCTAGCTATTCCTGGAGGAGTTTCAGGGGGTCACGTCAAGGGGCGCAAGGAGAGTGTTCGATGTCGCTTAAACTGGATGACATTCTGGCCGAGTCCGCGATAACGCCCATCGGCCGGTCGCTCGACGGGCTCGAACCGCTGGTCTGGAGCCGGGTCGAGACGCTTCGCGGCGAAAGACTGGCCACGCAGGTCCGTCTCGGCGCGGTCGCCGTGGCCCTCGCCACCGGTCTGACGGCGGGCGGCGTCGGCGCGGCCGCCGCGCCGAGCCCGCCCGGAGAGATGGCCATCTTCACGGTCGATGCGGGCCTGTCGCCTCTGGTGAGACTGGAAACCGGGCGGTGATGCGCGGCTGGCGCGCGATCGTCCTGACGGCCGTGCTGGCGGCCGTCGCCAGCGGCGCGGGCACCTGGATCAGCGCCAGCTGGGTGCTGAGCCGGCGCGAGCCGCCGTCCCTGCACGACATCGTGCACCACGATCTCAAGCTGTCGCCTGACCAGTTGACGCGCATCGAGGCGGTCGAGGCCCGGTTCGCCGCGCGTCGGCCCGCGCTCGAAGCCGATGTCCGCGCGGCCAACCTCGAGCTGGCGCGCGCGATCGAACAGAGCGACGGCGACGGTCCCCCGGTTCAGGCCGCGGTCGACCATTTCCACGTCGCCATGGGCGCCCTTCAGAAGGAGACGATAGCCCACGTCTTCGAGATGCGGTCGGTGCTGACCCCTGCCCAGGCCGAGGTCTTCGACGACCGCATCGTGGCGGCTCTCGCGCCCGACGAAGGCTAGCGTTCCGGGTGGAGAGTCCAGCGAACCTGTCAGCGCGCGCCGCCGGCGGCGATCGGGCGGCCTTCGGCGCGTTGATGCAGCAGACCAAGACGGCCCTGTTCCGCTTCGTCCGGCGCTATGTCGGCGACGAACAGGATGCGTGGGATCTGCTGCAGGAGACCTATGCGGCGGCCTGGATCAATATCCGCCGCTATGACCCGGCCCGGCCCTTCGAGGCCTGGATCCGGACCATAGCGCTCAACAAATGCCGGGACTGGAGCCGCCGCCGGTTCGTCCGACGCCTGATCCGGGGCGACGTCGATCTGGCATCGCCGGAAGCCTTGGCCGTGGCGAACGGCGACGAGCCGGCGGATGAACGGATGGAGGCCGGCGACCGACTCGCCCGTCTGAACGAGGCGATCAGCCTTTTGCCGCCGCATCTCAAGGCCCCGCTGCTGCTCACCGCGATCGAGGGGCGCAGCCAGGCGGAGGCGGCCGAAATCCTCGGCGTGACCGTCAAGACGGTGGAGACGCGCGTGGCGCGCGCCCGTCGCAAGCTGTTCGACGTCCTGGGCGGTCCGGGCGACGTCCCGCCGGCTCCGAAATGACGCGGATGAGGGCCGGACGACGAGGGCTGCGGCGCTCGCCCGCGTAAACCAGTATGAAGGCGTCGAGGGAAATACCTGACCGTCGCCCTCTTATCAGGAGCTTGCCACATGAGATTGCCGATCCTCGCCGCGGCCGCGGCGGTCACTCTGGGGGCTTGCCAGCCGGCCTCCGAGCCTCAACCGGTGGACGCCGAGCTGGCACCGGACGCGTCAGCGATGGCTCCGATGGAAGCCGTGCCGGCCGCAACCCCCGAGCCGACGCCGCCGCAGGCCGCCACGCCCGCCCCTGCGGCATCCACCCCGGCCGCGCCTGCCAAGGCATCGGCGTCCCGCCCGGCCCCTCGGCCCGCGCCCGCGCCCGCGCCAGAGCCGACACCGCCGCCTGCCGATCCGATGGCCGGCCATGACATGTCGAAGATGGACGGCATGACCATGCCGCCCAAACAGTAGTTCGCTTGAAGTCCAGGAGTTTTCGATGAGCCGTTCAATATTCGCCACTCTCGCCGCCCTCGCGGCGCTGGCTCCTCTGTCGGTCGCCCAGGCTCAGAGCCAGTCGCATGCCGGCATGTCGGCGCAGGACCACGCCGCCATGCAGGCGCCGGCTAATGGCGTCGCGACCACTCCGGCGGACAACGCCATGCTGTCCTCCGCCCCGACCACCTTCTCGGCGACTTTCCCGCACGCCATGGTCCTGACGTCCCTTCGTCTGACCGGCGGACCGTCGAACCAGGCGGTCGATGTGGCCGTGTCAGCGGAGGCCGCCCCCGCGGTCACGGTCAGCGCGCCGCTTCCGGCCCTCGCGCCCGGCTCCTACGCCGCCGCCTGGGCCGCGAAGGGCGCCGACGGCCATCAGATGAACGGCGTCGTCCGTTTCATGGTTCACTGAGGAGGCGGCCTCCCGCCTCTTGAGGGGCCGAAACCGAGGTGGGGAACGCCGCGCGGCTCGCCGCGCGGCGTTTTTCTTGCGCGATCGGATCGTCGAACTGCGCACCCCGATCGCGGGCCGCTTGAAAGCGACGCGGCGGAATCGCGCACGCCGAGCCTTCATTCACGCTGAGTGTGGAGCACGGGCAGACAACTCGCCAGGCCCGTCAAGGTCCCGACCACCACGTCGGCGTCCCCGCGACGGGGCTCGGCCTCAAGGGCCCGTTCCGGATCATACAGCACGGTCCAACAGCCCAGAGCCTTGGCCGGACGGATGTCCCATTCGAGGCTGTCGCCGATCACGCAGACCTCGGGGGCCTCGACGGCCAGGGCGGCGAACGCACGCCTGAACGCGTCGGGAAAGGGCTTTCCCACGCCGACTTCGCCCTCGATCTGAATGTGATCGAAATAGGGTTCGAGACCGAACCGTTCGATCTTGGCGCGCTGCAACGGTCCGGCGCCGTTGGTGAGGAGCGCGAGGCGATAGCCCGCGTCGCGCAAGTCAAGCAGCAGGGCCTCAGCCCCCGCCTCGAGCCGCATCTCCTCGTCCCTAAGCCGGCTAAAGGCCTCGGCGAGGCTCGAGACCGTTTCGGAAGCCGGTGCGGGATGGCCTTCCCGAAGCAGGGTCTCGAAGGCCGCTGTCGCGATGAGGCGCCGCCCGTGTCGTGGGTCGGCGCGACCCAATTCATGACACTGCGGGTCGCGCCAGAACGCCTGCCCGGCCCGCGTCAGCGCCTGCGCCGCGATATCCGGCGCGAGGCCGCCCAGCTCGGCTTGCATCGTCAAGCAGACGCTCCGCCACGCCAGATCCGGCCGGCGGTAGGCCGAGATCAAGGTGTCGTCGAGGTCGATGACCACGGCCGAGAGGGGCCGCGGCGTCACCGAGACCTCCCCGTCCTTTCCAGCCGCCGAGACCGGGGACGCCGCGCCTCGGCGACGATCCGCGACCGCCTATCGGGGCCAAGGATCAGACGAGGCCCGCCGCCGCCGACCTTCGCTAGAACCACGTCCGGATGCCGACGACGAGGCGCGTGTCTTCGGAGCTTCGCCCATCGGCTTCGAGGAAGTCCGCCGTATTCCCGAAGCTCTTGGTCCATTCCAGGCCGACATAGGGGGCGAACTCCTTGCGGAATTCGTACCGCAGGCGAGCCCCGATCTGGAGCGACGTCAGGCCGGATCCGATCCGGAGCTCGGGGATGTCCTCGGCCGACAGCACGACTTCAGCGCGAGGCTGCACGATCCAGCGGTTGGTGATCCGCTGATCGTATTCGGCCTCCGCCCTCGCCGTGAGTTCACCCTTGTTGGAGAGGAAGGCCGCCGCATCGACTTCGAACCAATAAGGCGCGAGGCCCTGGACGCCCACGACCAGATCGGTTCGGTCGCCTTCCGGACGGTAGGTCTGCCGCAGACCCGTCTGGAAGTCGAAGAACGGCCGGAACGCCCGGCTGTAGAGGGCCTGGATCTCGGCTTCCTCGACCTCGCCGTCGAAGTCGCCCTCGACTTCCGACTTCCACCAGAAGCGGTTGATGTCGCCGCCGGTCCAGCCCTGCGCGTCCAGCGCGTAGCCTTCTTCGCCGTCTCCGAAACTCGCTTCGAGCTGGTCGATGATCACCGCGGTGGTCCGCACGTCGCCATTCTCGACGCGAAGCTGTTCGCGGGCCGCCGCCATCTCCGCGGGATCGAACAGGGTATCGGCGGCGTGAGCGGGGCCGCTGGTCGCCCCGGGCGGAAGGGGCATTTCCGGAGGGCGTCCCGGGTTGTCCGCGCTGGTCGGCACGTCGGGCGGCATCGCCATGGTCGACATGTCATGACCCGGGGGCATCTGCCCCATGGTCGACATGTCATGTCCCGCCGGCATGGCCGGCGCTGGCGCGGTCTGGCCCATCGTCGACATGTCGTGCCCGGCGTGGGGATCCCGCTGACCGGCGGCGGCCGGCTGTTGGCCGCTCTGCATGGTCGACATGTCGTGGCCCGCCGGCATGGCCGGCGCGGGCGCGGTCTGGCTCATCATCGCCATGTCGTGCCCGGCGTGGGGATCCGGCTGACCGGCGGCGGCCGGCTGTTGGCCGCTCTGCATGGTCGACATGTCATGTCCCGCCTGCATGGCCGGCGCGGGCGCGGCCTGCCGCATCGTCGACATGTCGTGCCCGGCGTGCGGGTCCGCCTGGCCGGCGGCGGCCGGCTGCTGGCCGCTCTGCATGGTCGACATGTCATGTCCCGCCGGCATGGCCGGCGCCGGCGCGGTCTGGCCCATCGTCGACATGTCGTGCCCGGCGTGCGGATCCGCCGCCGCCGGCGCGCGCTCGGGCACGGCGCCGGTCGGGCAGACCGGCGCCCCGGGCGTTCCGACGCGGGACGGGACTCCAGCGGCGAGAAGCCGGGAGCCTCCGTGTTGATCTGGACCTGGACATTGGTGATGTCCGGTGTGGCGTCGATGGGCAGCCGCTGGAAGCTCCACACCCCGACCGCGCAGGCCAAGAGGACGAGCGCCATGACGATCCAGCGGAACCGGATCGACAGCGCGATGATGCGTTCAAGCATGGTCGTCGCGCCCCCTAGTGATCATGGCTCGCGCCGGACTTCTCGATGTCCGCGCGAATGAGGAAGGCGCCGTCGACGACGTACTCCGTTCCGGGTTCGAGCCCGCCCAGCACCTCGGTCCACTCCGGGGTCCGGCGGCCGAGCTCGAGCATCCGCACCTCATAGGTGTCGCCCACCTTGGCGTAGACGACCTGGAAGTCCCGGAACGGCTGGATGGCCTTGGTCCGGACGGCGAGCGGGACTTCGCTCATCGCCACCTGAACCGTGCCCCGCACCCCGAGGCCGGGACGCCAGGCGCCGTTCTGCGACGGTAGATGGACGTGGGCGATCAGGGTCTGGCTGGTGATGTCGGCCGTCGGCAGGATGGCTTCGACCGGCGCGATGATCCGGTGATCCCCGGCGAGGGACAGCACCTCGACCCGCTGGCCCACCCGCACCCGTTCGGCGTCGCGCGGATAGAGGAAGAACTCGGCATGGACCTGGTTCGGGTCGCCGATGACCAGCATGGGATCTCCACCGCCGGTGATCGACCCGACGTTGGTGTTCTTGGCCATGATGACGCCGGAGATCGGCGCCGTGATCGAATAGGTCTGCAGGCTTTCACTGGACTCCACGCGCGCCACGACCTGACCGCGCCGGACGCGGTCGCCCAGTTCGACCGACAGGGCCATGACCCGACCGGGGTAGCGAGCATGGACCTCGCTCTGGCCCTCGGGCGTGATCTCGATCCGCCCCTGGAGCGGCAGCGACTCGCCCAGATAGGCTGACGCCGCGCGCTCAATGGTCACGCCGCCGGCGCGGGCGGCGTCCGGCGTGATGATCGTGCGCCCCTCGTAGGAAGGATAGGTCCAGCGATGCGACTGGCCCGCATGGTTGGCCGCAACCGCGACATCGAACGAATGCGGCTCGGTCACGACGGTCGGACTGGTCAGATAGTCCTCGGTCGCGGTGAAAGCGAAGCGATCGACCTTCGGCCCGAGGCGGGTCAGGACGATCGACGCCTGAACCTGGCGCGGATCGAGCGGCTTGTCCTTCAGATAGGGATAGAGGCGATACAGCGGCTCCGGCCCCTCCTCGAAGATGGTGATTTCTAGGGCGAAATCGCCGTCGCGCAGCATCCGGCCGTTGTGGGGACCACGCTCGTAGTCGCCGGCCTCGGTCTCGGCTTCGGCAGGGTCAGTGGCTCCGCCCTGGCCGCAGGCCGCGACGCCCACAGCCAGCGAGATCAGGGACACGGCGACCAGTCGCCGCGAGGGTGAGAAGCGGATCATGGTTGGGTCTCCGTGACGCCCACGAGGGGAGCGTGCGCGCCGGTCAGCCGGTCGAGGCGGGCGCGATCGATGTGGAATTGCTTGAGGACGGCGACCCGCCGGGCCCGCGTCTCGAGCAGGGCGCGCTGGGCGCTGATGACGTCGTTGTAGGTGAAGCCGCCGCGGTTGAAGCCCTCGCGGACGAGGGCCACGGCGCGCTCGGCTTGCGGCAGGGTTTCCTCCTGAATGCGGCGGGCCTCCAGTGCGCGCGAGGCGAGCTGGACCTGAAGCCGGGCGATCTCCCGTTCCCGCTCCTGACGCGCCACGGCCAGGTCGCTTTCGGCCGCGAGCCCTTCGGCGCGCGCCCGGTCGATCGCGCCCTGGTTTCGGTCGTATCGGCCGAGCGGAATGGATCCGCCGACGACCAGGCCGACGGCCCCGTCATCCCACAGGCTGCGGACGCCGACGCTGACGGTGGCGTCCGGCGTCGCCCGGGCCTGCTCGACACGCACGCGGGCGTCGGCGATCTCGCGCTGTGCCGTGAAGACGATGATGGGAGTCCTCGCTGCAAGGGCGGAGCCGTCGATTGGACGACGGTTGAATCACCTGATGATCTTAGGCCGTTCAGACCGAGCAGGACTGGGCCGAAGTCTGGCCATGGCACAAACTCTCCTCGACGAGTTGCGCCTGTGTTTGGTGACTCTCGTCGCTCGCCTTCCCGCCCGGCCGAAAGCCTTGCTCAAGGGTGTTCAGGCTGCGCCAGCTTCTGCGTCCGGGCCGTCGCGGCCGCGAGAAGTAAGCTTGAACGCATACTGGGAGAGAGTATATCAGCCCCTGGCGAGGGGCGACTGGATTTGGCGGGATCAGTGAAAACACCCTGCATAGACATCTGTGTGTTTGATACTGCGACGGGGTGGTGCGTCGGATGCGGCCGAACCCGTCCAGAGGTCGCGCAATGGCGAAAGCTGACGCCATTTCGTCGGAAAGCGATCGAGCGTGATCTCCCTCGTCGGACGGCCACCTTGGTCGCGGCCGCCGCGGCCACGAACTCGTGACCTGCACAGGCCGCCTTCCCGAAGGACGCCCGCCACCCTTGCCTCGATCCGGCCTCGACCTTCGTCATGCTGGCGCACAAGAACAAGGTACTCTAGGGGAGTATTCATGGCCCATACCATCGCCAACAAGCAGAAGATCACCGCCCGCGTCCGCCGCATCGTCGGCCAACTCAACGGGATCGAGCGCGCCATCGAGTCCGAGGTGAGCTGTTCGGCTGTACTGCAGCAGGTCGCCGCCGCCCGCGGCGCATTGGGCGGCCTGTTCGAGGAACTACTCGAAGACCACCTCCGTCAGCACGTCGCCGGCGCCCACCTGAGCGACGCGGACCGGCAGGCCGGCGCCGAAGAACTGCTCGCCCTTATCCGCCGCTACGCCCGCTGAGACCCCAGATGACCGCATTCGACACCGACCATTTGACGCACGACCACCGCTTTCTGGGGGCGTCGCACGACGCCAACGCCCGCAAGACCCTGTGGGTGGTCGCCCTGACCGCGGTGATGATGGTCGGCGAGATCGTGGCGGGGACGGTGTTCGGGTCCATGGCCCTGCTGGCCGACGGTTTCCACATGGCGACGCACGCCGGCGCGCTGGCTGTCGCGGCCGGCGCCTATGCCTACGCCAAACGCCATGCCGACAACCGCCGATTCAGCTTCGGCACCGGCAAGGTCGGCGATCTGGCCGGCTTCGCCTCTGCCCTGGTGCTCGGCATCGTGGCCCTAGGGATCGCGGGCGAGTCGGTGGGCCGGCTCTTCGATCCTCGCCCGGTCGCCTTCAGCCAGGCCACGCTGGTCGCCGTCCTGGGCCTCGCCGTCAATCTGGTCAGCGCCCTGCTCCTCGCCGGCGGCGGTCATCACCATCATCACCACGGCCATCACCACCTCCATGATGAGCATGACGATCACGACCAAAACCACCGGGACAACAACCTGCGCTCGGCCTATTTCCACGTCCTGGCCGACGCCCTGACCTCGGTGCTGGCGATCATCGCCCTGGTCGCCGGTCGTTACCTCGGGTGGGTCTGGCTCGATCCGCTGATGGGCATCGTCGGCGCGATCGTCATCGCGCGCTGGTCATGGTCCCTGATGCGCGACACCGCCGCCGTCCTTCTCGACACCACCGACCATCACGTCGAGGACGAAGTCCGCGAGCTGGTGGAAGGCCCCGGCGACGCGCGGATCACCGACCTGCACGTCTGGCGCGTCGGTCCGGAAGCGCATGCGGCTATCGTCAGCGTCACGGGCACGGTGGCTGCAGAGACTGTCCGCACACGTCTTCGACCTGTGCATGAGATTGGGCACCTGACTGTCGAGTGTCGGTAGAAGCTCCAGGGCCTCTTGATCCTCTAGCGACTTGAGCATGCATGCTGCTAGTGAGAGCCAATCTCACGAACAGGATGCCACCATGTCGGCGACGCTTCGTCTCCTCCTCATACTCGCGCTTCTGCTGGGCGCCGCGATGCCCCAGCGCGGCGCGGCCCAGGAGGCGACCCCCGGGGCGGAAACCGCTTGGCGGCTGCTGGACTACATCGCCGTCGACTATCCGGGCGCCGTCTCCGACGGCCGGGTGATCAGCGAGGCGGAGTACGCCGAGATGCGCGAGTTCTCGACCTCGGTGCGCAGCCGCATCGCTGCGCTTCCGGCGCACGAGGCCCAGTCCCGGCTACTCGCCGGGTCGTCCGTCCTGATCTCGGCGGTCGAGACTCGCGCGGCGCCGGAGACGGTCGCGCGACAGGCGCGAAGCCTCGCCGAGGATCTCCTCGCCGCGTATCCGACGCCCCTCGCGCCGCAGTCTATCCCTGACCTGCCGCGCGGCGCGGCGCTCTACGCCGAGCAATGCGCCGTCTGCCACGGGGCGACCGGCCGGGGCGACGGACCGGGGGCGGCCGGGCTTGAGCCGCCGCCGATCGCCTTCACCGATCGCGACCGCGCCCGCGAGCGCAGCCTGTTCGGCCTCTATCAGGTGATCGGCCAAGGCCTGGACGGCACCGCCATGCCCAGTTTCGCCCACTTGTCGGCCGAGGATCGCTGGGCCCTGGCCTTCTACGTCGGCGGCTTCGCTTACGCCGACGACGCGCCCCGCGCGGGCGAGCGCGCCTGGCGCAACGACCCCGACGTGCGCGCCGCCGTGCCGAACCTCGAGGCCCTGACCCAAGCTACACCGGCGACGTTGGCGTCCCGCCTCGGAGAGCCGCGGGCCAATGAGGTGGTCGCCTATCTTCGCAGCCATCCGGAAGCGCTTGCGGTCGGGGGCGCGGACGGGCTCGATCTGGCGCGCCGCAAGCTCGGCGAGAGCCTGGCGGCGTATCGCGCCGGCGACGCGCGGAAGGCCGAGGAGCTGGCTCTCTCGGCGTATCTGGACGGTTTCGAGCCGGTGGAGCCCCTGCTGCGGGCCCGCGACGGCGAGCTGATGGCGCGCATAGAGGCCGCGATGGGCGAGCTCCGCGCCAGCCTCAACCGCCGGGCCCCGACCGATGAGGTGGCCGGACAGGTCACGGCCCTGAGCGGATTGTTCGACGAGGCCGGCCGGGCTCTCGCGCCATCCGAGGCCTCGGCCCTGTCGACCTTCCTCGGCGCCTTCACCATCCTGCTGCGCGAGGGGCTCGAAGCCCTGCTGATCGTGATCGCGATGGTCGCCTTCCTGCGGAAGGCCGAGCGCCAGGACGTCCTGCGCTACGTCCACGGCGGCTGGGTCGCCGCTCTCGTCGCGGGGGCCGCCACCTGGGCGGCGGCGACCTGGCTGATCGCCATCAGCGGCGCGAGTCGCGAACTCACCGAAGGCGTCGGCTCGCTGGTTTCCGCCGTCGTGCTCCTATCCGTGGGCGTGTGGATGCACGGCAAGGCCCAGGCCGGCGCGTGGCAGGCCTACATTCGCGACAAGTTGTCGGCCGCCCTGTCGAAGCGTTCGGCCTGGTTCCTGTTCCTGCTCGCCTTCATCGTCGTCTATCGCGAGGTTTTCGAGACCATCCTCTTCTACGCCGCCCTATGGAGTCAGGGGACCCAGGGCGCCCTGCTCGGCGGCGCGGCGCTGGCGGTCGTCTGCCTCGCCCTGATTGGCTGGGGCCTGCTGATGTTCAGCAAGCGGCTGCCGATCTCGCAGTTCTTCGCCTACAGCGCCCTGCTGATTGCGGCCCTGGCCGTGGTTCTCGCGGGCAAGGGCATGGCCGGACTTCAGGAAGCGGGAGTCGTGGACATCCGTCCCCTCGCCGCCCTGCCTCGCGTGGAAATCCTCGGCCTCTTCCCGACCTGGGAGGGCCTCGCGGCCCAGTTACTCGCGCTCACGGCGGTCGTTATCGGCTTCTGGTGGGCGGACCGGAAGAGCCGGGCCGAGGCCGAGGTCTAGGACGAGCGCGGCGAATGATCGAAAACCCCCATTGATCCTCCAGTGACTAGAGGATGCAGCATGAAGCCTGATCCTGGAGGCTTCATGACTCGACCTGCATCCCCGGCTGAATTCACTCCGGCCCTCGGACATCCCAGCCTCACCGGCCTGTATGACGCCGCGATCGCGCTGATGACGCGCGAAACCGTCTGGCGGGCGGCTCTCGTGGCGCAGCTCGCGCCGCGCGACGGCGAAATCATCGTCGACGTCGGCTGTGGCACCGGCACGCTCGCGACCCTGATAAAGGTCGCAGCACCCGGGGCCGAGGTGATCGGCATCGACCCCGATCCGGAGGTGCTGGACCGGGCCCGCGCCAAGGCCCTCGGGCGCGGCGCTGACGTGGCGTTTCTTCAGGGCTTCGCCGGCCTGGTCGCGAACCTCGTCGGCCGGAACCGGGCGGACAAGGTCGTGTCCAGCCTTGTGTTTCACCAGGTGCCGATCGACGGCAAGCGCGCCGGATTGGTGTCTATTCACGCCGCCCTCCGGCCCGGCGGTGAACTGCACATCGCCGACTACGGTTGGCAGCGAACGGCGTCGATGCGGCTTCTCTTTCGCCAGGTCCAGGCCCTCGACGGAGTCGAGAACACCCGGCTGAACGCCGCCGGCGGGCTGCCCGACCTGATCGCGGAGGCCGAATTCGAGGGCGTCGAGGAACGGGCGGTGATCGCGACCGCCACGGGTTCGATCTCCCTGTATCGGGCCGGAAAGCCGCGCAGCTGCTCTGCGCTCACCATCCAGGAGACTGGGCATGCCTGATCGGAACCGCGCAGCCGCCCCCTCCGCCGTTCGGCAGTTTGGCGGACGAGCGGTCCGACTGGCCGCCGTGGTCCTCGCGATCGGTGTGGCCGGGGTCGATCAGCTTGCCAAGGCATGGGCCCGCACCCTGACCGCGCCGGTCGAGATCGCGCCCTTCCTGAACCTCCACCTGAGCTTCAATCGCGGCGTCACCTTCGGCCTCTTGTCGGCGGACGGCGAAGCCGGACGCTGGCTGCTGGTGGCGCTCACCGGCGCCGTCGCCGCGGCGGTTCTGGTCGCCGCCTGGCGCACGCGACGCCTGGCTCCGGCGCTTGCGCTCGGCGCGGTCGCCGGCGGCGCCCTCGGCAACATCGCGGACCGCATCCGCCTGGGCGCGGTGACGGACTTCATCGATCTGCACCTCGCCGGCCGCCACTGGCCTACGTTCAATCTGGCCGACAGCGCGATTGTGATCGGCCTCGCGCTAGTCCTCTTTGACGCATCGCGGCGATCAGCGCAGACGGAGGCTCCACCTTCAACGCCTGGCGAAAGGCGGCCACGGCCGTGAGCATTCCCCGAATTCCCCCGCGGGACGTGACGCTCCCGCTCCTGGCCGATCCATATCGCTTCGTTTCAAAGGAGAGCGCTCGACTCGGCTCGGATGCGTTCGAGACCCGCCTTCTGTGCAGAGGCACGACATGCCTCAAGGGCGAGAAAGGGGCCGCCCTCTTCTACGACGCGGAGCGCTTTCGACGCGAGGGTGCGATGCCATCGCCCATCCGCAAGACGCTGCTGGGCGAAGGCGGCGTCCAGGGCTTGGACGGCGAGGCTCACCGACACCGCAAGGCGATCTTCATGGGCTTGACGCAAGCTGATCGCGTCCGGGCCCTGGGAGCGCGCGTTGAGGCGGAATGGATTGAAGCCGCCGAGCGTTGGCTGCGCGCCGGCGCCACGATACGTCTGTACGACGAACTCGCCACCATGCTGACGCGCGCCGTGTGCGCCTGGTCGGAAACCCCGCTGCCCGAGGCCGACGTCCAGCTGCGGGCCGGTCACCTCAGGGCGTTGTTCGACGCCGCAGGAGCGCGCAATCCGCGCCATTTCTGGTCTCGGCACGCCCGACGCAGGGTGGATCACTGGCTGAAAGGCGTGATCGAAGACGTTCGTGAAGGTCGGCATCGACCCGCGGAGAATACGGCGACGTTCGCGCTGGCTCACGCGCGGGATCCAGGCGGAACCCCTCTAGCGGCCGAGGTCGCGGCGGTCGAACTGGCCAACATCCTACGCCCGACCGTGGCGACCGCTGTTTACGTCGTGTTCCTCGCCCATGCCTTGCATACGCAGCCGGAGGCGGCGCGGGCCGCGACCCAGAGCTTGGCGGCGCGTGACGCCTTCATCGAAGAGATTCGCCGCTTTTATCCGTTCTTTCCCTCGCTCGTCGCGACAACCCGGCGAGACTTCGTCTGGGAAGGCCTGAGCTTTCCCGAGGGGCGTCAGGTGATCCTCGATCTCTACGGGACGAACCACGACGCCAACGCATGGCCGGACCCGGAAATCTTCCGGCCCGCCCGGTTCGCGAACCGCCCACCAGGCGCGTTCGATTTTGTACCTCAAGGCGGGGGCGATCATCTGACCGGGCACCGCTGCCCAGGTGAAGGCATCGTCCACGAGATACTGATGCGCTCGTTCGACGTCCTCACCACACGCCTTCGCTACGAGGTCCCAAAACAGGACCTGCGTCTGAATCTCCGTAGGTTGCCGGCCCTGCCCCGGAGCGGGTTCTTCCTACGACCGCTGGACTTGGCCCGTTCCGGGTGAGAACGAACTGCAGGCCGGTCGGCAGCCGTAGTGATCGCAAGGTTTCAAGACGCCGATACGCCGACCTTCGCGGCCGGACTCCCCCTATCGCCGGACATCGCCCTTCCAAGTGTGTTCAGACGCCCGCGCGATCTCGCGCCGCCATGCCAAGGGCTGGCCGCCGGGCGGGTGGGTCTTACGGCGCCTCGCAGCATCGACAGATCAACCTCGCGGGTCGCGATCGGGTGTGTTCGAGGGCCACCCGAGCTTCGGGACGGACCCGGCAAGGCCCTCCTGAACCAGGTCGGCGTTAGCCTCGGCCTTGCGGCGTATCCGCCATCAGGCCGCCTCCTGCCCGCCTCCGGAGTCCTCGTGAGCGTCTCTCAGGATTTCGAGCCCGCCCTTGACCGCAATGCCGGCGACGACCAGCCCGACGACGAGGTCGGGCCATGCCTGATCGAGCCACAGCACGAACCCGCCAGCGACAAGGATGCCGCCGTTCGAGGCGAAGTCGTTCAGGCTGAAGGTCTCGGCGGCTCGCATGTTGACGTCATCCTTGCGTGTGCGCCGCAGCAGGGCGAGACAGATCAGGTTCACGACCGCCGCCACCAGCGCGAGCGCCATCATTGTCCAGCCGATAGGCTCCGTCCCGAACCACCAGCGCCGCCCGACGTCGATCAGCACCCCGAGGGCGAAGAGCAACAGGAGGACGCCCGAGGTGCGGGCCGCTCCCCGCTTCCAGGTCGCCGCGCGCCCGACAGCCAGGAAACTGATCAGGTAGACGGCTGCATCGGAGGCGTTGTCGACCGCGTTCGCCAGCAGCGCGCTGGAGTCGGCGACCAGGCCGGCCATGCCGAGGCCCAAAAACAGCAAGGCGTTGAGAATCAGGACCACGAGCAGGGTTCGGCGCTGCTCGCGGTCCTCTGACGTCATCTTAGTCAATCGTCCATTCCTTCCGACGCGCGGTGTCGAACCGCCTTGGCGGCGAATGTCGGCAACACCAGCAGAGTCAACGCGGTGGCGGTCAGAAGGCCGCCGATGACGACCGTCGCCAAGGGCTTCTGCACCTCGGCACCCGCCCCGTGCGCCAGGGCCATGGGGATGAAGCCGACAATGGCGACGAGAGCGGTGGTCAGAACCGCGCGCAAACGGCTCGACGCCCCCTCGATCGCGGCCTCTCTGGGCGGAAGCCCGGCCGTCAGACGTTCCCGGATGGCCTGCATCAGCACCAGGCCGTTGAGGGTGGCAACGCCTGACACCGCGATGAAGCCCACCGCGGCCGACACCGAGAAGGGCATGCCGCGCAGCAGCAAAGCCAGCGCCCCGCCGATCAGGGCCAGCGGCACACAGGCGAACACCAGCCCGGCTTCAGCGAAGGAGCCAAGCGCCAGGAACAGCAGCACCCCGATCAGGACGAAGACGATCGGAATGACGATGCTGAACCGTTGCTCGGCGCGCTTCAGGTTCTCGAATTGGCCGCCCCAGTCCAGGTAGACGCCGGCGGGAAGATCGATCTGCGAAACACGGTCCTGCGCGTCCGAGACGAAGCCGCCGAGATCGCGTCCACGCACGTTTGCCTGCACCACCATGCGTCGGCTGCCGTTCTCCCGGCTGATCTGGTTGGGCCCCTCGGCGGTTTGGATGCGCGCGACCGCCGACAGCGGCACGATGACTCCGGTATCGGCCACAATAGGAAGCGCCGCCAAGGCGGCGGGGCTGTTCCGGGCGTCATCGGGCAAGCGGACGACGACATCGAAGCGGCGATCGCCTTCGAAGACATGCCCCGCCTCGGCGCCGCCGACGCCGGCTGAGACGGCCGCGCTGACGTCGGCGGCGGAAAGACCATAGCTGGCGGCGGCGGTGCGATCGACGCTGACCGTCAGGGTGGGCAGGCCGGTGGCCTGCTCGCTCCGGACGTCGGCCGAGCCGGGTGTGCCGCGCAGCGCTTCCGCGATTTGGTCGGCTACTCGTTGCAGCGTCGCGGGGTTGTCGCCGTAGATGGTGACCGCAAGGTCACTCCTCACCCCGGAAATCAATTCGTTGAAGCGCTGTTGGATCGGCTGGCTGAACTCGAACGCGTTTCCAAGCTGCCCCTTCGCTCTGGTTTCCAGGCGCTCGACGAGTTCCTCCTTCGGCAGACCTGGCTCGGGCCAGTCAGCTCGGTCTTTCAGCATGATGATGGCGTCCGAGACGTTCGGCGTCATCGGGTCGATCGCGACCTCGGCTGTCCCGGTCCGCGAGAAAACGGAGCGCACTTCCGGCTCCGTAAGCAAGGCACGCTCCAGGCTCTGTTGCATCGACAGGGACTGTTCCAACGAGGTGGCCGGCGGCTTGACCACGAACATCGACACATCGCCTTCGTCGAGCGTCGGGATGAACTCGCGGCCCAGGGACATGAAGGTGACCGCTCCCACGCCGAGGGTCGCTGCGGCGGCGATCAGCACGATCTTGGGCCGCGCGACCGCCGCCTTGATCGCCGGCTCGATGAACCGTCTCGCGAACCGTAGGATCCGGGTCTCATGTTCCCCGACATGACCATCGGGGCCGACATGGACCGTCTTGGGATCGCGCACGAGCAAGGCGGTCATCGCGGGCACGAAGGTGAAGGAGAAGATGAAGGCCCCGATCAGCGCCAGCATGACGGTCGCGCCCATGGGCTGGAACGTCTTGCCCTCGACTCCTTCCAGCATCAGCAGCGGAGCGAACACGAGAAGGATGATGAGTTGGCCGAAGGCGGCGGGCTTGACCATCTGACGCGCGGATTGCACCGCGACGTCCAGGCGTTCGCGGCGGGTCAGCATTCGGCCCGCGGAGGCTCGGCGCTGGTTCAGCATCAGGAGGGTGTTCTCGATCACCACGACCGCGCCATCGACCATCAGACCGAAGTCGAGAGCGCCCAGGCTCATCAGATTTCCGCTGATGCCGAACCGGTTCATGCCGATGACGGCAAACAGGAAGGACAGCGGGATCATCAGGGCGGTGATGGTGGCTGCACGAATGTTGCCCAGCAACAGGAATAGGACGACCACAACCAGCAGCGCCCCCTCTGTCAGGTTCCGGGCGACGGTCGAAATGGTCGAATTCACGAGTTCGCTGCGGTTCAGCACCGGCGTCGCGACAATGCCTGGGGGCAGGCTGTCGTCCACCACCGCCAGCCTCTCGGCGGCGGCCTGGGCGACGGTGCGGCTGTTGCCGCCCGAGATCATCAGGGCCGTGCCCAGCACCGCTTCATGGCCGTCCCGGCTGGCACCGCCCAGGCGCGGGGCCTGGCCGATCTCGACGGTCGCGACATCGGCGACACGCACCACCAGACCGCCGCGATTGACGACCGGCGCCTGAGCCAGATCGTCGATGGTCAGGGCCACGGCGTCGGTGCGCACCACCAGGGCTTCGCCTGCTCGCCGAATGTAACCGGCGCCTGCCTGGGTGTTGGCGCGCTCGACCGCTTCGACCAGATCGTCGAGGCCGAGGCCATAAACGGCAAGCTGTGACGCATTGGGCCGGACCGCGTATTCCTTCACATAGCCGCCGATCGTATCGACGCCGGCAAGTCCGGCGGTGGTGCGCATCTGCGGCGCGATGATCCAGTCCTGGACCGTCCGCAAATAGGTGGCGCGCTCCTGCGGCGTTGTCAGCCTTTCGCCTTCGGGCGTCAGATAGACCCCACCGGCTTGCCAACCTGGCTGCCCAGGGCGCGACAGGGTCTTGGTCGTGAACGGCACATAGTCCACCGTCCACATGAGGACCTCGCCCAGGCCCGTCGTGATCGGCGACAGACCCGGCTCGACGCCCTCCGGGAGCCCTTCAGAGGCTTCAGCAAGCCGTTCGGCGACCTGCTGACGGGCGAAATAGATGTCGGTCTGGTCGGTGAAGATCGCGGTGATCTGGCTGAAGCCGTTGCGCGACAGCGACCGCGTGCTGGTCAGGCCGGGTATGCCCGCCAGAGCCGTTTCTAGCGGATAGGTGACCTGCCGCTCTATCTGCTCGGGCGCGAGGGCGGGGGCGACGGTGGTGATCTGCACCTGACGGTTGGTGATGTCTGGAACCGCGTCGATCGGCAGCTTGGTCAGTTCGAACAGACCCAGCCCCGCGACGAGGCTGACGGCGATGACGACGAACCAGCGGAACCGGACCGACGCTTCAATGATGGCTTTGAACATGTGCTGCGTCTCTAGTCGTCGTCGCCCGCCTCGCCCTTGGCGAGTTCGGCTTTGAGGAGGAAGGCGTTGGCTCCGGCGATGCGTTCGGCCCCGGTCAGACCGCTCAGGATTTCCGTCCGGTTCCCAGCCTCGCGACCGACCAGAACGGGCGCGGTGCGGAAGCCTTCGGCGGTGCGGACGAAGACGACGCTCGCGCCCTCGACGGTCTGGATGGCTTCGGACGGCACGGTCAGGCCGCCAACGGCTTCGCCGGTGACGACGCTGCCGGACACCGCTGAACCTGCGGGCGGCAGGTTGCCGCCAGCCGGGCGGGCGCGAATGACGGTTCCGCCGCTGTCCGCCCCGGCCCCGGGGGCGACGCCGGTCACGACAGCATCGAACTCCCCCGCTGGTCCTTGCACCCGCACTGACGACCCGGCGCGGACCTGGGCCGCCAGCGCCGGCGGCGCGTTGAAGACGATCTCGACTCGCGCCGGGTTGGTGATCTCCGCGATCACGCCGCCCTGCGCGGCGAACCCTCCTGGACCGACCTGAACGCTGGTGACGACGCCGGAGATGGGGCTCGCTACACTGAGGCGGCCGGACGAATTGGGCGAGCCCGCGGCCCAAGCCCTGGCGCGGGCGGCCCGCGCGCTGGCCTCGGCGCTCAGGGACTGGGCCCGCGAGGTCTCTACATCCTGCCGAGCCACCACGCCGGCTTGCTCCAGGCTGCGATCACGCTCATAGGCGCGTCGGGCCGCGTCGGCCGAAGCCGCGGCGGCGTCCGCGTCCGCGCGATAGGTTGCGGCGTCACCGCTGACGAGGACGGCCAGTGGTTGGCCCGCACGGACCGATTGACCAGGCACCACCAGAACCCGCTCGACGCGACCGCCGACGCTGGCGGCAACGGCCGCCCTGCCATCGACCATCGGTTCGACCCGGCCGGAAAGACGGGTCTCGCCTCCGCCTCCACGGGTGACAGCGACAACCGATATGTTCGCGGCGGCGGTCTGGGCCGCCGTCAGGACGACGACACCCTCCTCGCCTCCGGCTCCTCCGGCGTGCCCTTCCTCGCCCTCGGCCTGTTCTGCTCCCACCGACGCCGGCGGGTCAGACGGTGAGCGGGTCATCACGAAGATGCCTGCGCCGCCCAGAACGACGGCGGCACCGGCGCCGGCCATCAGCCAGGTCTTGTTCATCTGCGTGCGTTTCATTGCGGTGCTCCAAAGGGGGCGCGGCCTTGCAGGCGCGCGAGATCGATTTCCGCCCGGACCCGCGCCAGGCGGGCGTCCACGGCGGCGTTGCGAGCGGAGATCAGGGCCGTGCGGGACGACCGCAATTCCAGTTGCGAGATGCGGCCCGCCTCGAAGCCGATCCGGGACAGGCGATAGGCCTCCTCGGCGGCGGCGATCCCCGCGTCCGTGGCGGCGACGCGGCTGGCCGAGGCCCGCAGGCGCGCTTCGGCCGCGTTGCGGTCGGCCTCGGCCTCCTGCCGCGCGCCCATCAGTCGAGCATCGGCCGCCCTGAAATCCGCGTAGGCCGCGTCGATGTTGCCCCGGTTGCGATCGAACAAGGGCAATGGAAGACTCAGTCCGAAGGTCAGGGCGGTCGCGTCCTCGGCTTCGTAGCGACGCACGCCGACAGAAGCGCGGAGGTCAGGCCGGGCGCGAACCCGTTCCACCTCGATCCGGCTTTCGGCGGCCGCGCGCTCGGCCTCGGCCACGCGTACCTGCGGTGTCGCGCCAGCCGTCAAACCCAGGGCGGGGGGCACCAGGTCGATCAGGCTGGTGTCGATCGACGTGACCGGCGCCGGCAGCATCGCCACTGCCGTCAGCCGGGCAAACGCCGCGTCGCGTTCGGCCTTGGCTTCATCCAGCGTTGCGCGCGCCGCAGCGGCTTCGCTCTCGCCCTGGATGCCTCGCAGCAACGGCTCGCGCCCTTCTTCGACAAGGATCAGCGCCGCGCGGGTATCGGCGATGGTCACGGCCAGCGCCTCTTCGGCGAGCCGGAACCGCCGCTGAGCGGCCTCCGCCTCGGCGTAGGCCAGAGCCAGCCTGCCCCCAGCCTCGACGGTCGCCAGATCACGCCTCAGTCCGGCCGTGCCGGCATCGGCTTTCGCAACCGCAACGCGGGCGCCACGACGACCCCAAAGTTCGAGGTCCTGCGTCAACGACAGCGTGGTCTCGGCATTGTCGTAGCCCGAGAAGGGGCCCGTGCCGAAGGCGTTCTCCGCCTCAAGCCCCAGCTCTGGATTGGGCCGAACCCGAGCCTGCCGAACACGAGCCTCGGCCGCGTCGAGGAGCGCGTCGGCCTCTAGGGTCGTCGGTGTCAGGCCGATGCGTTCGAGCAGCGCCTCGAATGAAGGCGTCGGATCGGCCCACGCCGGACTGCCCAACGCGGTTGCGATCGCAACCAGGGCGCAGCCCGCCGCGATTCGCGGCCGGCGACGAAAGGGGGATGACATGTGAGTTTCCCGAAAGGTTGACGATGAGATGCGCGGGGGCTGCGCGCGGTCCCGTCAGCCTTGGGGAGGCCGATCCAGTCCGGTGGGCGCCGACGACACAAGAAAATCCACCGGGGGCATGCGCCGATGCCGACGACTTGCCGTCGACGCAAGGCCAAGCTCGGGTTCATCGATGGCGACCGCGCCGATGTGGTGGCAGCATAGGCAATGCGAGCAGATCGCCTGCTGATCCGATCGGCCGGCGTCATCCGAATCAGACGGCGCCTCAGCGATCGTCTCCGATGCACGGGTCATGGTTTCCGAGGCGCAGGTCGCGGCTTCCACGGTGGAGACCAGCACGAACAGGGTCAGGAACGAGGCGAACAGCGCCGTCATCCAACCGTGTCTGACCGAGATGAATCCCATGGCCCCGCATAACACGCACGGCCGCCGCTTCAATCGCGCCATTGTCGCAAGGCGGGTCTGCGGTCCTTGCGCCAACTCCGATCGTCTGGCCGGGCTTGCGGGCCTCACGCGGCGTCTCGCAGTTCCTGCTGCGACTGGCGGATGATCGACCAGGCCGACTGCAAGAAGACCAGGGCGAGGACGGCGCCCGCGATGAGGTCAGGCCAGCGCGAGGCGGTCAGCCAGACCAGGCCGCCGGCCGCCGCGACCACTAGGCTTTCGATCAGGTCGTTGCGCGTGCACAGCCACACCGAGCGCACGTTGGCGTCGCCGTCGCGGTGGCGCACGAGCAGGAGGGCGGCCGCGGCGTTGGCGAGGAAGCCCAACAGCCCGAGACCAGTGATCACCGCCCCCTCGGGCGGGGCACCCGACAGGGCCCGCCATACCGCGAAGCCCAGGATGAACGCCGCCAGAAGCGCCAGGCTCGCGCCCTTGAGGAGCGCCGCGCCCGAGCGCACCCGGACCGACTTGCCGATGGCCCACAGGCTGATGGCGTAGGTCGCGCTGTCGGCGAGGAAGTCGAGGGCGTTGGCGCCGAGGGCGGCCGAACCCTGGATCATCGCGCCGCCCGCGACCGCCAGGAAGGCCGCCGCATTGATCGCGATCACCGACAGGAGGATGCGGCGATAGGCGGGCGAGGCGCCGTCGAACTTCACCGGCGCGCCGCAGCCGCAGCCCGCGGCCGGGGGACGGTCCGAGATCAGGGGTTCGGTCATGGCGGCTCCAACGATCCTTGGATGACCCTTGTGCATTCTCTAGCCTTTAGAGGATCAAGCGCCTATTTTCAGAATTATGTCAGCCCGCCCCGCCCTCTCTCCGCTTCGCACGATCGGCAAACTGTCGGCCGCCACGGGCGTCAAGATTCCGACCATCCGGTTCTATGAACAGATCGGTCTCCTGCACCAGCCGCCCCGCACCGCGAGCGACCGCCGCCTGTATGACGACACCGCCCTGCGACGCCTGTCGTTCATCCGCCATGCCCGCCAGCTGGGATTTGATCTGGACGCCATCCGATCGCTGCTTGATCTGTCCGATCATCCGAACCGGCCCTGCGACGAGGCCAACGTCATCGCGGAGCGGCACCTTGCGGACGTCAGCGAGAAGATCGCCCAACTTCAAGCGCTGCGGAAAGAATTGGCGCGCATGACGACCGAGTGCGCCGGCGGCCAGGTGTCGGCGTGCAAGGTGATCGAAGTGCTACATGACCATAGCCCCTGCGCGGACGGGCATGGCGGAGCATCTCCCAGCCGGTTCTGATCCTGAGCCGAAAACGAAGATTCGAGCCATGCACTGGCTGGATCGACATCCGTAACCGAACTCGCTTGACCTTTGGCGCGCCGGTTCTCGGCGCACGCTTCTCAGAACCCGAAATCGATCTGCTCCGGCGACGCTGACGGTTTGCGGCGGCGCCGGCGGGGCGGCTCCGCCGTCGAGGTCGCCTGACTTCCGATCGCGCGCGACGCCTGCGGCGGCGCTACAGGTGTGGGAGCCGATCGCGGCAGGCCCGGCAGGCGCGGCGCACGGGCGGGTCTGCGAACCTTGAAGGGCGCGCCGCCGGCGCTGCGGGCGGTCTTCCAGGCCGTGAGCTCACTCTCCCACCAGCCGACCCGGCCTGGAGACAGCTGAACGGGTTTCGGGAAGTCCCCCGCGCGCTGGAGGCGCCAGGCCGTCGAACGGCTGAAGCCCACCAGATCATGCACCCGGTCCCAGGACAGCAGGCGGTCGGAACGACCGCCCGCCTCGACCGGCTCCCCATCCACGATGAAGCTCATGACGATCCTCTTGGGAACCGGTCGGCCTCGGCGCCCAGGATGGCGCTCAGCAGCTCTGCGTCATTCGCCGCATCGACCACGTCTCGACCCGACCAGGCCAGCAGGACCGCCTTGAGCGCGAAGCTTGCGGCGGGATCGGCCAGGACACTCGCGATGGTCGGGCGATCGGACGCCATCCGCTCTCCCCTATCCACGACGACGCGCCTGCGCCGCCGCCGGCGCGCCCGTCCGCACGGCGGTGATCTGCCGTTGCGCCCAGTCGCGCAGCAGGTCTCTCGGATAGAAGGGTTTGGATCTGATATGCCGGCACGGCGGGCCGCCGGATCCGGTCGACCACATCCTCGCCAGGCTCGCCGGCTTCAGCCGTATGCCGAGTTCGGCGAGATAGACCGAGGCCTCGTTCCGGGTCAGCAGATCGGCCTGCGGAGCGGGGCCTTCGAACGCGGCTAGGACGTCGGGCTCCGTCATCATCGTCCCTCCGGCCGGCATTGGCGCGCGTTTCGCGGCCCCTGCCCCGCGGTCAGGGCCAGATAACAGTCGATGACCAGCGATACGTACTGGCGGGTTTCGGTGATATCCGGAATCCGGCCCAGGCGAGCGACCCGCGACGGCCCCGCATTGTAGGCCGCCAGGGCGAGCCGGAGGTCTCCAAAGCGGAGGATCTGCCGCGCGAGATAGTCGGCGCCGCCCCGCAGGTTTTCGGCGGGATCGAACCGATTCCTCACGCCCAGCTCGACGGCCGTCGCGGGCATGAGCTGGGTCAGCCCGCCGGCGCCGACCGGCGAGACCGCATCGGGCCGGTAGCCCGACTCCGTCAGAACCAGGGCGTGCAACAGCTTCTCGTCCAGACCATGCGCGGCGGCCGCACGCGCGATAGCCTCCTGAAACGGTTGATCCAGCGGCATGAGCCGAGGCAAACCGATTTCGCCGTCGACAGGGGCGGGATCGGCTTGCGCAGGCGCGCGGCCGAAGAGGTCGCCGCCCGCCGCGCGCCAATCCACCGCCTGCGCCGCGGCCGATCCGCTCCCCGTCAAAAGACAGGCGGCGCCGGCGACGAACGCCGCGATCGTGTGTCTCACCATGTCAGAACCTCCCGATAGACGCCGCTCACCACGGTCCGATCCACCGGCCCGAAGTAGCGGCTGTCGAAACTCCCGGCCGTGTCACCGAGCAGAAACAGTTCACTGGGCGCGAGCCGGCGGCATCCCGACCAGTTGGGAAGCGGCGCGCCCCGCCGGTCCCGGGCGAATACGGCGTAGTCACCGACGGGGGTCCGCACGCGCCCGTCTCGCGCGCAGACCGCGTCGCCGCCGACCGCGCCAACCCGTTTGATCAGGACGACCTCTTCGGGCATGCTCAGACTGGCGAGGTAGGCCCGACCTTGTTCCGGCTGAGGTACGGCCACAATGGCCCCTCGCTCGATCCCACCGCCGAGGCTGCGGGCGTAGAGGCCTCGCGGAAGACTCGGGCTCTCGTTGATCAGGGCCAGGGCGGGACCCTGCCGGGCTGCGAGCGCCAGGCCTCCCAAGGCGATAAGCGCGACGCCCGGCCCGATCCAGCGGCGAAGGGTCGGCGGCGATCTCATGGGCGATACGGCTCCAGGATCAGGTCGCGCGTGACCATCACGCGCACCGGCGCGCCGGCGCGCAGACGGATCGAAGGCCGGACCTCCAGTTCCCGGTCGATCAGGCGTCCGCCGACGCGGGCCCCTTCGATCGACGCCGCGTCGCCGGCGTCGCCCAGCAGGCCGCCGGAGCCGTCGTCGTCGCGGGCGATCTGGCCCAGGGTAGTGATCGCCCCGGCGAACAGGGTTCCGACCAGGAGCGGGAACAGGCGTCGGTCGACCGATCCCCGCACTCCGACGGCGCCCTGGGCGTCGACCCCGGGCTCGCCGGCGAGGACGAGGCTCTTGCCGTTCGGCAGGATCAGCCGTTCCCAGGTCAGGAAGGCGCGGCGATCGCCGTAGGCGCTCTCGCCATCGTGTCGACCGATCAGGCGGGTCCCCTGGGGAATGACCAGATGCCTCCCGCTGACAGAGTCGTAGATGTTCTGGGTCACGCTCGCGACGACCGGCCCGGCGCGAGCCGTGTCCACGGCCGTGAGCAGGGCCGCGGGTATCACCGCCCCGGCCTTCAGTTCGTAGGGAGACAGAGGCGCGGTCAGGACATGGCCGTTGTAGGTCGCGCCGTAGTCGGCCGCGCGACCCGGATCCTGGGAGTCGCCCCGGGACGATGGGGCGGCGTCCGCCGAGGCGACGCCGCCATCCTCCGCGGCGAAGAACAGGCCGGAACGCGCCGCCAGGTCGACGGGGCGCGGGCCGCGCGGCGCGATCGGCTGGGCCGGGCGATAGACGGGCGGCTCCGCCGGCGAGGCAAGTGAGTCCGCCGCCGGCTTCGGATTGGGCGGCTCGCCGCCGACGCGCGGTTCGGGCAGGCGATCATAGGTGGCCGGCTGATCGGTCACCGCCTCGGCCGGGCGGACCGCGCCCCGGACATCATCCACGCGCGCCTCGGCGGCGCGGTCGCGGGCGTTCTCCCGCAATTCCGGCTGCACCACGAAGGCCCAGGCGAGCGACCCCGAGACCAGAACGGCGCCCCCGATCACCATGGTCTGGACGACGGACTTCCTCAGCCTCACGGCGGATGGCCGCGGCGCGCGGACAGACAGACCTGGCGCGGCCTCCTTGGGCGCCGATGTCCCACGGCGTCTGGCGGCCTCTCCGGAAGCCGACGGTTCAGAATGCAGGTGTTCGGTCATGGCCGCGTTCCTTCCAGACGGCGGATTCGGACGATCTGCGGCCGTCGGTCGCCGAGCCGCAGCTCGGCGCGGTCAAAGACCCGGTCGACCACGTACAGGCCGCCGACCTGGCGGTAGTTGGTCAGCTGGGGCTCGCCGTCGGCGGCGATGACGAACAGAGCGGGAGCCTCGTCGACCTGGAGATCAGGCTCGAAGGCGATGAAGGTGCGCCGCCCGTCGTTGAATACGGCGTTGGGGGTCCAGCGCGGCCGGCGGCCCTGCGGCTCCACCCGATAGCGGGCGTCCAGCGGCCCCTCGGGCATGACGACGGGATCGGGAACGCGCGTTTCCGCGCGAAGGGCGCCTGCGTCCGACGGCGCGAAGGCCGGCGTCGGCGTGTCCCAGGCCACCGCCGTGTTGAAGGCGTCGGGACCGCCGCTCTTCAGGTCGATCAGATAGACCCGCTGGTTGGTGGTCAGGACCAGGTTGGTCTCCAGACTGCGTTCGAGCGGCTTGAGCATGACATGGACCCGGCGCTGCGCTCCTTCCCCGGACACGGCTTCGCCGATCTGCCAACGCACGGTGTCGCCCGCCGCCTTGGCGGTCAGGGTCTCGCCCTCGCCGAGCGTCAGGGTCGTGACCCGCAAGGGCGCCGTCCAGACTTCGAAGACCCGGCCCGGCGACCAGACGAAGACCTGCATGCCGCCCTGGAAGGCATCGGACCGCGACGGCGCGGCCGCCGCGTTGTTGGCGGCCGCGATCGCCTCGCGGCCGGTCGCGGCCGGGGAAGGATTCGGGACGCCGGCGTTCTCGTCGACGACCGCCAGATAGGGTCGGGCGGTCGGACTCAGGGGCGGCGGCGGCGCGGGCTCGGCCGCCCTGTCGGTCGGCTCCGGCGCAACGGACGCCGCAGGCGTGGTTGCGTCGATCAGGCTGACGGCGGGCGTCTCGCCCCGGAAGACGGCGCAGCCGGACAGGAGCAGGCCGGCGCCCGCCAGGATCAGGAAGCGTCGGGAGTCCATGAGATATCCTCGATTTTCAGGCCCAGGGGGTTGCGCATCAGTTCCGCCTCCGTCCTCGGCGGCTGAACCCCGGTCGTGATCAGAGCGCGCCACCGCTCCGTTCCGGCCTGCTGGCCGTTGACGAAGCGCGTCTCCCGCCACTGCAGGTCAAAGGTTCGCTCCGACCGTTTGACAACGTTGAGGATTTCGACGTTGACGGCTTCGCGGCCGACCTCGGCGAAGGGGTCGTGCGACTGAGCCCAGGCGTTCAGAAAGGCGGCCGCCCGCGGGCTCAGCAGGTCGTAGGCCCGCAGCCAGTTCTGGCGGATGACGATCGGATCGATCGACTTGGAGCGGACTTCGCGGATGAAGGTCGCCAGGGCGTGGCCGATCTGGGCCTCTGTGGGTTCATAGCGTCCGCCGATGGCGGTGATCCTCTGGGTTTCGCCCCAATCCGAGACCTCGACCACGAACGGCTTGACCACGGCGCGCTCGGCCTGAACCCACCAGCCGACCCCCAGGAAGGCGGCCAGCCCGAGGTTGGCCAGCGCCATCCGCCGCCAGTTCCGGGCGTGCGCCAGAGACAGGCCCATGCGGTCGTCCCAGAGCTGGCCCGCCCGCTGATAGGGCGTGGAGTCCGGAGCCGCGGCCATTGCCCTCTTGGGTCGGAAGAACGGATGCATGTCAGGTCTCCTCGGTCTTCAGGTTCGGCGACAGGACGCCGCTGGTCTCGCTGGACGGCAGCAGTCCGCGTCCGGCGTTGGCGATGAAGAAGGCCTGCAGCGCCGCCGCGCGCGCCGGCGGCCGACCGGCGCGGGCGCCCTGCCCGGCCATGGCGCGCTGGAACCCGGCGCGGGCCGCCTCGGTCTCCCGCGCGATCGTCGCGGCGGGCCGTCCGCCGCGGGGATCCCAGGCCCCTTTCGCCGACGTCGCGCCCGACAGAGCCGATGGACCGTCCCCCGCGCCGCTCACAACCTCGGGATCCCACGCCAGGGCGGGCTCGGCGACCCCGGCGGGCGGGGCGCCTTGCGGGATCGATCGTGAGGAGGCTCCACCGGCTCGTGGCGAAGGATTGTCGTTGGACGGCGTCGGCGGGTGTGGTCCTCGGCCGGGTCCCGGCGTCGGCGGCGCAGGCGAAGCGGGAGGCCGGCCGCTTCCAGCGCCCGCCGCGGCCTTGGCCGCCCCCCCCAGGCGGGACGCGCCGCCCGCAGCCATCGCCCCGACGCCGGCGACGGCCGCCCCGGCCAGCGCCCCCGCGCCGCCGACGGCGAGACCGCCCGTCACCGCCGCGCCGGCGCCCAGCGCCGGCCCGCCCGTCACCAGGGCGGAGGCCAGGTTAGGGATGAAGATCGCCAGCATGGCCAGCAGCAGCGCGGCCACCAGAATGGTCAGGGCTTGGTAGATGTCGGGGTTGGCCGAGGGCTGAAGCTGATCGAAGATCGTCCGCGCGCCAGACACCACGATGGCCAGGGCGAGGACCTTGAGACCGGACGAGACGACGTAGCCGAGCGGCCGTTCGGCCAGGAAGGCGGTCTTGTTCCAGATGCCGAACGGAAGCAGGACGAACCCGCCCAGGGTGACGATCTTGAACTCCAGCAGGGAGACGATGATCTGCAGCGCCAGCACGGCGAAGGCCAGCATGATGCCGATCATCGCCACGCCCAGGATCAGGGCGTCGGTCAGGTTGCCGACCACGTCGAGCGGGTTGTCGACCGGCGCCGGGGTCTCGCCCAGGGCTTTGACGATCTCCCAACCCTGCTGCAGCACGGCGCCGGGGTTCAGGAACTCCGCGCTGGACAGGGAGCCGCCGCCCGCCGTGAGGCCGAGTTCGAGGAAACCGGCGTAAATCGTCTCGGACAGTTGCTGCCAGTCGTTGATCAGCCACGCGAAGGCGCCGATCAGCAGGACCTTGCCGAAACCCGCCGCCAGAACCTCCCGGTTGGAGGACAGCGCCCACTGAATGCCGGTCAGCGCCACCACCAGGACGATCAGCAGGCCGAAGACGCCGTTGACCGCGCCCTGAAGGGCGTCGAAGCCGGCCGAGACGGTGTTGGAGAACACCACCATCAGCTCATTCGGCGTCTCCATGCTGACCGTGCCCACGACAGTCAGTCCCTGGCGCGCGAGAACGGATCGAAGGCCGGCGCCGTAGGCGTCGATCCGGTCGCGCCCCAGCGGCGGCGGCGCGCCTCGTCGCCGGAGGCCCGGTCCGCGGCGTCGCGCGCCGTCGCCTCGGCCATGAGGCGGGACTGCGCCAGCATGATGGTGCGCAAGGCCGCGAGATCCTCGGCCAGGACCGCCAGCAACTGGTTGGTGGACTGCACGGCGGCGGTCTGGCCCTGGGCGGCCTGACTGGCGCCCAGGGCGCCGGCGATGCGGCCTGTCCGCCCCGCCCCGAGCCGCTCGAGTTCGGCGGCGGTGCGGGCGAGATCTTCGGCTGTCCGGCGGGCGTTGACCGTGCGGGCCTCGCTCTGCTCCAGCAGGCGCAGGGCGTCCGTCCCGGTCAGGTCGTCGGGATAGAGGCTCTCGAACTGCCGCTCCAGGCCGCTGACCGAGGACGCCACCCCGCGCACGGTGCGCGCCAGCTCGGCCATGTCGCGCAAAGACTGATGGCTTCCCGTGAGATGGCTGTAGGGCGACGCCGCCAGGCTGCGCGCCTCGTTGGCGAGGCTTTCCAGCTGCCGGGCGGCCTGAAGGGCGTTCTCCAGATGATTGCGAGGATCGAACACGACCTGCTGCGCCGCGGCGGGTGCGGCCGTCGCCAGGGCGACGGCCGCGAGTGCGGGCAGGACCGCCCTACTCCGCCGCGAGCGGTCGGGCGAAGGCGTCGAAAACGGAATCCACATTCTGCACTCCCTTGGCTTTGAGGAATTCACGCGCGAAGGCGGTCTCGCCGGATCGGGCGAGGACGTCGTCGATGAGGGTCTGGTCTTCGGGCGAACCCGCCCCGCACAGCGCCAGGGCCACGCCGGTGAGGCGCAGATCGAACAGCCGCCGCCCGCGCGGCTGGCGCCAGTAGTAGGCGCGCTTGGGCGTCGCGAAGGCGATCAGCTCGAGCTGGCGCCGGTTCAGGCCGAAGCCCCGGTAGAGGTCCGCCGAGGACGGCTCCATGGCGCGTGGATTGGGCAGGAAGACCTGCGTCGGACAGCTTTCGATGAGGCTGGAGGCGATCGAGGACGACGCGACGTCATCGAGGCTCTGGGTGGCGAACACCACGGCGACCCGCTTCTTCCGCAGCGTCTTGAGCCATTCCCGGATCTTGGCCGCGAAGGCCGTCTCGCCCAGGAACAGCCAGGCCTCGTCCAGGACGAGAAGCGTCGGCCGTCCGTCGAAACCCTGCTCCAGCTCATGAAACAGCGCCGAGAGCACAGGCGCCACGGCGGACGGCGTGGCCATGAGGGTCTCGAGTTCGAAGGTGTCGAAACGGCTCGACCGCAGCGCCGCCCCGTGGCCGTCCAGAAGGGCGCCGTGGGGGCCGTTCAGGGTCAGCGGGCCCAGGGCGGCCGCCACCGCCCTGTCCTGCACAAGGGCGCAGAACACCGTCAGCGTCCGCTGCCCGACCGGCGCCTCCGCCAGGGCGGTCAGCGCCATCCAGATTTCTTCCCGGATCCGGGGCGTGGGATCCAGGCCGGCGAGGCGCACCGTTTCGGCGATCCATTCCGACGCCCAGGCGCGCTCGTCGTCACGCTCGATCCGGGCCAGGGGTTGCAGGGACAGTCCCGACCCCGGCTCTAGCGACCGCCACCGTCCGCCCGCCGCGAGCGTCGCCGCCCGGGCGGAGCGGCCCTTGTCGAAGAAGACCACCCGGGCCTCGGGATACCGGAACCACTGGAGCGCCAGGAAGGACAGAAGCGCGCTCTTGCCGGAGCCCGTCGGCCCCACGACCATGGCATGACCCACGTCCCCGACATGGAGAGCCAGCCGGAACGGTGTCGAGCCGGTCGTCCGGGCGGTCGCCAGGGGAGGTCCTTCGAGGCAGGCGTCCCACGGCGGACCCGCCCAGACGGCGGACACCGGCAACAGGTCGGCCAGGTTCAGCGTCGACAGCAGGGGCCGCCGCACATCGGCGTAAGGTTCGCCGGGCATGGAGCCGAGCCAGGCCTCGACCGCATTGAGGTCTTCGATCCGGGCGACCAGACCCTGGGCGTTGAGGGCCGCCTCGATGGCCCGGGCCTTGGCCATGGCCCCCTCCTCCGACCCGTCGAGGACCGAAACCGTCAGGGTCAGATAGCCGAAGGCGCAGGCCTCGGCGCCCAGCGCCGCTAGGGCGCCGTCGCATTCCTCGGTCTTGGAGGCGGCGTCCGTGTCGAGAAGGGGCACCTCCTCCTTGGTGATGGCCTCGCGCAGCAGGACGCCGACGCCCTTGCGCTTGGCGAACCAGCGCTTGCGCAGCTTGACGATCTCCCGCTCGGCGTCGGGCTTGTCGAGCCCCAGCCAGCGCGCCGTCCAGCGATAGTCGAACGGCAGGGCGCCAAGCGCATCCAGGAGCCCGGGCCGGGTCACCGACGGCAGGCCTCGCACCGAGACCACCTTGAGCCAGAGGTCGCCCAGACGCGGCGCGACGCCGCCGGTCAGGCCGGCATCCGCCAGCCAGCCGTCCAGGAACATCGGGGATTCCGGCGGCCGCACCGGAAAGGGTCTCGGGGACACGCAGCCGTGCAGCCAGGTCAGGAGGTCCGCGTCGTCCAGCCGCGCGATCTCGGGCAGGCCGTCGGCGAGCAGGTCCAGGGTCGTGTCCACCTCCCGCCCGAAGGCGGCGAGGGCCTGGCGCCAGTCCTGACCGGCCTTCTGCAGGCCATCGAACAGCCAGCGCTCCAGGCGCCGGGCTTCGTCGGCCGGCGGCAGCCAGGTCAGCGCAAGCCGGAAGTCGGTTTCGAAAGCCGGGTCGGCGCTCTCGAACCGGCTGCGGCGCTCCGCGTCGAGGAGCCAGGCGACATCGATGTCGAAGTCGCTCTCGGGATAGGGCGCGGCCACCCGGCGGCGCGCCTCGACGTGCAGGCACCAGCCCGACCCGAGCCGCCGCAGGGCGTTGTTCAGCCGGGCTCGGACGGCCATCAGTTCGTCTTCGGTGGAGGACTCCAGGTCCGGCCCCCTGAAGCGGAATCCGGTCAGGAACGACCCGTCCTTGTTGAGGACCACGCCCGGGGCGACCAGCGCGGCCCAGGGCAGATGATCCGCCAGGGCGGCCGGACGTCGGCGATGTTCGTCGAGGAACCGCATGGCGCCCTCAGCCGTCCAGGTGTCCCGGCGTCGCCAGATGGCGGCGCAGGACGTCGAAGAAGCGGCGATCGGACCGGGCGGCCCACAGCCCGATCGCATGGGCCGCCGCCCACCACGCCAGGCCGAGCCACCAGATCCTCAGCGCCAGGCCGAGAACGAGGGCGATGGTCCCCATGGCGATCGCGTAGTCGCGCGGCATGCCGGCCATCAGCACGGGCTCGGTCAGGGCCTGGGCCACGGGCAGATCCCAGCCTTCGGGCGCGCCTGTGGGACGAGCTTCGGCCATCATCCGAGCTCCGCCCCGCCGGCGAAGCCGAAGAAGTCGAGGAAGAAGGTCGAGGCCGCGAAGGCGATCGACAGGCCGAACATGATGCCCAGGCCCCGCCGCATCGACGATCCGTTTTCGCTCATCGCGATCCCGGCGCCGAAGATCACCACCGCCACCACGGCGGCGGCCTGGACCACGGGCCCGGTGATCGACTGCACCACCTGCTGCAACGGCCCTTCCCAGGGCATTCCCGAACCGCCGGCCAGGGCCGGTCCGGCCAGCATCAGGCCGCAGGTCGTCATCGCGCCGAACAGGCGGCGCCCAAGTCTCCGTCGCATGGTTTGCTTCCCTTGTGTTCAGCGCGTTTCAGCGCGCCGCGACTCATTGCAAGCAAATCCATGCACAGGCTGTCAACAGTAAAAATACGCTTAGAATCTATGACTTACGGATGACTTACACACGACTTACAACAACTTGCAGACCGACTTGAACAACGTCAGCCAAACCTTACCGCCACACATCAGTTCAACTCACCTCTGGATCACCCAAACCCCTGATCCATAGACGGAAACAGCCGCCGCCGGCTTTCGGCCTATTTTTCGCGTCGGATCAGCCGATGATCTCGATGTCATAATCGTCGCCCGAGACGCCATTGACGGCGAGGACAGCGTCGAGACGGCGCCCCTCCCGGATCCGGCTGATATGGGCGATCAGATCGACCGCCTGACCGATCGTCCGCCTCGGCGGCGTGGCGACGACCTCCATCGCGAGGTCCTCGATGCGGCGCAGCGCATCCTCGGCGGAGTTGGCGTGCAAGGTGGACAGGCCGCCGGGATGACCCGTGTTCCAGCTCTTCAGGGTTTCCAATGCGGCCGCGCCGTCCCGCATCTCGCCCACGACGATCCGGTCACGGAGCGGCTCTGGCAAGCAGAGGATAAGCTCCTTCATGAGCAGATCTTCGTTTTGGCTGGGTAGGACGGCGGGCTGCGCCGTCAAACAGGTCGCCTGCTCTCCTTGCTGCGTCCTCCGACTCCGTGTCGCGGACTGGTTTGAGACGAGGTTGTGAGCTATGCGCAACAAGAGCGCGCGAGGATGCCGAACTTCGTGTTCGCCGAGATAGCGGGTTAGTCGAAGCCAGGTTTCCTGAAGGATGTCATCTGCATCCTGACGGCCACACTGCCTAGTCACGCGCATTCTGAGCCAAGCGGAATACCGCTTGTAGAACTCGTTCACGTCTCCACGGTCGTCACGCAGATCATTGACCTGATCGGACACAACGGCACCGCCTTCCCTCTCGCAGAACAAATCAACCGCTAGCCGAAAATGACACGGCTAGGGGACAGCGTGAAGGTAGCGATACGCGCCAACTGACGGGATGGACGTTGTTAGGCATCTTGGAAGGCGCGTTAAAACCCTGCGCAAAGAGGCCAAACTTTCGCAGGAGGAACTCGCGTTCCGCGCGGAGATGAAACGCAGCTATGTCAGCGATTTAGAGCGGGGCAAAAGAAATCCTACGGTTCGCGCACTCGGGCGTCTGGCCGTCGCCCTGGGCGTTCACCCGGCCGAACTGCTGCAAGATTGAGCCGAACGCCCGGGTGGGCCAACCTGAGGATTTTTGCCACGCAGGACAAAATTGACACGATTGGTGGGCGGCGTTCAGCGCGCTGGGCTGGCCAGAAGGGCGGATGGACGTTGTCGTTCGCTTTGGAAAAAATGTACGGGCATTGAGGGAGCAAGCAGGCTTCTCCCAAGAAGAACTCGCCTTTCGTGCCGGAATGAAGCGAACTTATCTCAGCGATCTTGAGCGCGGTACGCGCAACCCTTCTGTGCGCGCTCTGGGGCGCTTAGCCGTCGCGTTAGAAGTGGCACCCGCTCGCTTGCTCGAATAGCCGCCCCCCCGCGCGAGAAGAAAATGCGTCCTGGTGGATCGCCAGTTTCATAGCCCCAGATCAGCACCCCGCCCTCGGATCACCTGAGCCAGACCATTTCCCGTCGGCGCCAAGGTGATGGTCTTGCCGGTCTCCAACCGCTCGGCTCCCGCCCTGAGCCGCCCATAGTGCTCGACCCCGCCTCGATCACGTACAATCACGAAAGGCGCCGCGCCCGCTTCGTCGTGAAATCCCGACTTGACCACCATGCCCTTCACCGGCTCCCGACCCAGAGGCCTGACCTCCCGGCCGCCTTCAAGCCGCCTCTGGTTCAGGGTGCGGATAATGTCCCGGCGGGCCTGAAGCGTCCGAAGCCTGACTTCCAAATCACCATCGAGACGGTAGCGCCGGCGCTGCCGCGTCGCCAACCCGAGACCTTCCAGATGACGAAGCCGGCCCCGCGTCAGGGCGGCCCAGGCAGCGGCGCCGCCGACGCCGTCATCGACCAGCCCGTTCGCATCCGCAGACGACAGAAGTCTGCGGTCAAACGCCGTGAACCGGTTCGCCGTCGTCTCTTTCCAGATGCGCCTTTCGGCGTCGACCCGTGACAGATCGCCGAGCCGCTCCTGGGCGACCTCCTGCGCACGCGCCCGAAAGCCGTAGCCCATATAGTCGCGGGGAATGACCAGGTCGCGGCCGTCCGCCCGGTTCCCCCGCATCAGGACATGGGCGTGCGGTTGATCGGTGTCGTGGTGGCAGGTGGCGAGCCAGGTCAGGTCCGGCTCGCCGAGATCGGCCGACACCCGGCGCATGACGTCCCGGACGTAGCCCTCCAGATCGTCGATCCTATCGCCATGCTCGGGGGAGATGATGAACCGGAAATGATGGCGGTCCTCGCTCCAGGTGCGGAGCGCGGCGCCCGGATCCGCAGCCTCTCCGTCACGGTCGAAGAACCCCGGCCTCGCCCCTTCGACGCCGGCTCCGGCTCGACCCAGATAGGCGAAGTGAGCGGCCAGTTTGACCGCCCGCGCCGCGCCCTTGCCCGTATGGCGGCAGACCAGGGCCTTGACGACCACCCGCTGACGGATGTCGAGGCGGAAGGGGCGGCCGGACCGGTTTTGCGCCGCGCGGAGAACGCCGGACCGGTCGCCGAGCGCGAACATCCGGGAGCTGGCCAGCCGTTTCATCATCCCCATGCGGACCGGATCCCGCTCGAGCTTCAGACGCGAAGGAAGCCGGACATCCAGGCCGGGGCAACTCTCTCCGGCGCCTGAGGAGAGACGGTTCTGAATGGCCTCGCCAACGAGCATGAAGGTCACTCCGATCCGTCAGGACCAATCCGCCTGACAAGTCATTCCAAGTCATCCAGGGTCGAAAACTCTTCCGATAAGACACTGAAGAAATACAGGAAACGAGAACCGCCCGACATCCTCTTTTATCTTGCCCTAAGCCGCTTTGGACGGATTTTCAGACATGGTCGTCACACCTGCGCAAAACTCCGCAAACCTCAGCAACAACGACGGCTGAGAAACGGCCGCAAAGCATACGAGGCTCGAAAGGGGGCAGTCGCGAACCGGGTGACAAACAAGAACCCGCCCGGCCGAAGCCGAGCGGGTCTGTGGGTCAGGCGTCAGGGTCGTCCGGTTCGTCGTCCCAGAAGGCAGGGTCGCAGGGATCCGATCTGCGGATGCAGTCGTCGAACCAGAGGTCCGCAGCGGACAGCATCCCAGCCAGCTCTCGTTGCTCAGCCTCCCATTCAGGATCGTCCTGTCCGTCAAGGTCGTTTTCGAAATCGGGGGTCATCACAATCTCCAGAAAAGAACCCGCCCGGCCGAAGCCGAGCGGGTCGTTGATCTCAGTCTCGAACGATCAGGCTGCGCGCGCCTTGATGGGCACATGCCGCATCCCGTTCTCCGTCGCCTTCTGGCCGAGGTTGAGCGCCGGTCCGAACGGCCGCTGCTCCCCCCGCGCCCGGTCCACCGAATGAACCAGGGTCAGGCAGACTTCCGGTTCGAGGGCGATCAGCTCGTCGTTCGCCCGGAAGGGAGCGGCCTTGCCGTGCGCATCGAAATCCGCGCGGGCGAGGATGAGCTTCACGCCCTTCTGCTGCGCCCATCTGATCGCCAGCTTCTCGGACCCCTTCGCCCCGGTCGTCGCCAGGGCCATGTCCGGCCACTCCTTCTTGGCCCAGTTGAGCGCGTCGAAGATCCGGCCCGCGTCCTCCCGGGTATTGGCCGTCGGCGCTCCCCTGAAGGCGATGATCGGACCACCGGGATCCTGCTCGCCGGCCCGGCGGTTGCGGACCGCCCGGATCGCCTGTTTGGCTTCCAGCTGGGCGGCGGTCAGAAAGGAGCCCCGCCGGCTGCCGCGCCACGCCGTCCAGACCTCGCCGGTCGCGATCGTCCAGGTGTCCGAGGCCGCGTCCCGGATAAGCTCGGCGGCCTGCGTCGCCGCATCCCCGGCCCGGGCCGCCGCCGTCGCCTCCTGGAGTTCGACATCTGCCGCCTCCGATCCGTCGAAGTCCCGCTCCAGCGAGCGCATCGTGTCGCGGGCGCGATCGGCGTCGCGCTCGATCCGTCCGGCCGCCGAATGGAAGGCGCCGATGAGGGCTTCGCCGAGTATGGTCTGATAGTCCTCCAGCGCGGTGTCGGAGATCACGTCCACCAGCTCGGTCATGAGCGCGCGCCCGAGCTGGACCAGGGCGTCCTCGGTCGGGTGCGGGCGTGGATCGCCGAGCGAGGTGGACAGGTCGTCGAAGGCGGAGTCGGACTTCGACGAGGCGAAGGAGGCGGTGCTGTGCAGGGTCATGGGCTCATTCCTTGAGATGAAGAAATGTCGAGCGCCCCAAGCGCAACGACCCCGGTTTTGGCCACGGCGGGGTCCCCGGCAGTCACCGGAGCGGACCGCCCTTCGCGGGCCGCGGAGGGGAACGGCGCAGCCGTTGACTTCTGGGGTGGCGTGACAAAATCGGAGGGCGTTGTGTGGGGGCAAGTCCTCGCCCTCTTGGGCGAGGACACAACTCGGCGCCGTCGCGCCGATACGGACGAGGACGCGGCGCCGTCCTTCGCCCGCGGCCGACCGGGTCGGCCGCGCCAACCCGTCGACGCGGCGGCCGTTCAGCGCCTTGAAGCCGGTCGCCGCGACCGGGATCGTCACACGCCGGCCAGGCGGGCCAGCTGCTCGAACGTCTGAGGCGCGCCGCGATAGGCGATGGCCGCGTGATCGCTGCAGAAGGCGCCGCGGCTGACGGGACAGCCGCAGAGGCTGAAGCTAGGCTTTAGGGGATCGCCGAGCGGCCAGCGGCATTCTCTTCGTCGGACAGTCAGGACGGTGCGGCGTCCCACGGTCGGCGAAACGGTCGACGCATGACGGACCTCCGAGCGAGCACCGGCCGGCGGCCGGGTTCTCTCTGAGGCGGCCGGGCGGGGACGGTTCTCGCCCGCGGCTGGCTCCGGCCGCAGCGCGGAGAGCCCCAGGCGACGCACCTTGCCGAGCACGGCGCTGCGGCTGATGCCGGCGCCCAGATCGCGCGAGATAGACTCGGCGGTGCGGCCCTCGCGCCAGAGGCTCCTGAGGCGCTTAATGCGATCTTCGGTCCAGACGGTCATGGGCGGATCCTCCTCAACGAGCCCCATCGGCCCGCCCTTTTCCGCCCTTCCTCCACCCTCCGGCGCGGCTCGACGCGAAAAGGCCCGAAGCGCGAAGCGCCCCGGGCCTTGATCGCTTCTGTCCGTCCTCCGTGCGGTCAGAACGGGATGTCGTCGTTCAGGTCGTAACCGCCGGCGGCATCGGCGCCCTCGGCCACGCCGGACGGCGCGTTCGCCCGCTCCCTCCGGTTCTTCAGCCGGATGTCGCCGACAATCAGGCGCAGGTCGTAATGTTCGACCCCGTCCTTGCCGGTCCAGGTGTCGTTCTCGACGTGGCCCTGGATGACGACCCGGCTGCCCTTCTTCGCATAGGGCTCGATGTAGTTCTCGGCCGTGCCCTCGTTGAAGCAGATGCAGTTGAAGCCGGTCGTGCGCTCGCCCGGCTCGCCGTTGGCGCGGCGAAAGCGGGTGGTCTCCAGGACGCGAAAGCTCGCGCGCTTCTTGCCCGAGCCCTGGGCCGACAGAATCGAGGGGTCGGCGGCCAGATAGCCTTCGATGGTCAGGGTCTGCATGGTTCAGTCTCCTAGGATTTCGAGTTATGTGGATCAGGCGGCGGCGCGGTCGTCGGCCGCGTCGCTGTGGCGGTCCTCGGCCCAGTCGAGGACGGTCAGGCGGTTCACCACCAGCTCCTTGGCGGTGCGCTCCTGGCCGTCCTTGGCGGCGTAGGCGGTGTCGATGAAGGCGCCGACGACAACGGCTTCGCAGCCCTGGGCGAGCCCCCGGGCGATGACCTTCTCGTTCAGCCCCTTGGACCAGCTGACGCAGTTGACGCCGACCAGCCGGGGCTTGCCGGCGTTGTCGGTTCCGCGCTGCTCGAGCAGGCGAAAAACCGCCTTGCCGAAGTCCTCGCTGATCTGGGGGGCGGCCGCGAGGCGACCCGTGAACACCATGGTCTGCATGTCAGTCTCCTTGAAATCCGAGGCTGACGGGGAGCCGATCTCCCCGATCCCGCCTCACCCGAGACCTCCCTTCCTCCGATCCTTCCTGGCGGACGGGCCTTCGCCCGTCCGCGCCCGTTCAGGCCGCCACGCCATCGAGGACCGACTGCACCGGGTGTCGGCGCAGCACCGCCTCCACCACGTCCGGACGGTCGACCGGCGCGAAGACCCGCGGCGCATAGGCGATGATCTCGACGAAACACCCGAGGGCCACCAGGGCGTCGCGGTCCGCTCGCCCGCCGACGATCTCCAGCCGCCACCTGTCCATCACCCTGGAACGCTTCAGCCAGAACCCGCCCGAAAGGGCGAGCTGGACATTGCGGTCGAGCACCATGGCGGCGGTTTGCGCGCCGTCGGCCCAGGCATCGCCGACCTCGGTCAGGCCGAGCGCGGTCTTCAGACTGGCGGCCTGGACCGGGTCGAGAACCCGGCCGAGCCAGCGCCGTCCGTCCGGGGCGCGCACGCGGCGCACCGAACACCCCTTGGCCGGCAACCGTCCCCAGATCGGCAACAGCAGGCCCGTGGCCAGGGTCAGCTGGCGCGTCCGCCAGGGATCCGTCCGCGCGACCTCCTCGTCCCAGATCGCGCGCCAGCCGCCCTCGTCCGTCTCCGTCCAGGCCGACTCCTCGAACGCCTTTTCCGGCATCACCTGGCGCTGGTCCGGACGCAACAGGCGCACGGCCGACACGAGCCGGTCGTCATCGGTCGTCGTCGTCAGGCCCAGCTCGGCGAGGGCGGCGCGTCCCGATCGCTCGTTGACCACCAGGCGAAACGCAGCATCGCGCGCGCCTTCCAAGGCGGCCTGCGAGGTGACGATTTCGCGCCGGACCTTGAGCGAGAAGGTCACCAGCGCCGTTTCCGCGCCGGTCGAGACATCGGTCCGGATGGTCTCGGCCTCGATCACCTCCAGCTCCTCCGCCTCGATGTCTTCGAGGCCCCGGTCCAGCTCGCCGGACGCGGCGGCGCGTTCGAGGATCCCGCCGAGAATGCGGTCGTAGTCCGCGAACAGGGCGTTCTGATCGGCGATGCGCAGGGCCAGCAATCGATTCAGGAAGGTGTGGATCGGCGGCAGGTCGTCCGAGGGCTTGAGGGCCCCGTCGGCGTCGCGCAGTCTGAGGCCGGTCCTGGTCTCGAAATCCTCCAGGCTCACGGACGACAGTTCGCCGAAGCCGAGCGCGCCGTAGAAGACCAGCAAGGCGCGTCGCGCCCAGGGGCTCTCGAGATTGTCCTCGGCGCGGAAAAGGCCCGCGCCCGCCGTACGGCGCTCTCCGCGCGTCAGCGCGCCCAGGGAGTCCAGCCGGCGCGCGATGGTCGAGGTGAAGCGCTTCTCGCCGTGGATGTCGGTGGTCACGGGCCGGAACAGCGGCGGGCAGGCCTGATGGGTCCTGTGGCTGCGCCCGAGTCCCTGTATGGCCGTATCCGCGCGCCAGCCGGGCTCGACCAGATAATGGCTGCGCCTCTGCTTGTTTGGCGACGACAGGTCGGCGTGATAGCTGCGTCCGGTGCCGCCCGCGTCCGAGAAGATCAGGATGCGCTTGCGGCCGGACATGAAGGCGTCGGTCTCCGACCGCGCCGCCGAGGCGCCGCGCCGCTCGACCAGCCGCCGACCATCGCGCAGGACCACTCGGCGCGATCGGCCGGTGATCTCGGCCACCGCGTCCGTGCCGAAGGTCTCCAGCAGGGCGTCCAGGACGCCGGGGACAGCGGGCAGCAGGGCCATCCGCTCAATCAGGTCTTCGCGCCGCCGCAGCGCCTCCTGGCTGGCGGCCGGTCGACCGTCGATCATGACCGGGACCAGGGTGACGGCGCCGTCCTCGCCCTCGATGGCCTCCATCAGATTCACCGGGAAGGCCTCGCGCAGATAGTCGAGGACATATTCGCGCGGGGTCAGGTCGATGGAGAGGTTGTTCCACTCCTCCGGCGGGATGGACGCGAGCCGGCGCTCCATCACCGCCTCGTTGGTTGAGACGATCTGGACCACGGCGGAACGCCCTTCGGCCAGATCGGTGCGGATCGAGGCGGCCAGGGTCGGCGCCTTCAGCCCGGCCAGCAGATGGCCGAAGAAGCGGAGCTTGGCGCCCTCGAAGGCAGAATGGACCGCGGACGCCGCGAGACCGCTCTTCGCCTTGCCCTCCGCATCGTTGACGCCTGTCGCCTTGAGCGCCTCGGCCAGGTTGGCGTGGATCAGCTGGAAGGCGTCGGCCCAGGCGTCCCAGATGCGGATGTCGTCCTCGGTCAGGGCGTGGAAGAGCGGCTCATACTCGACGCCCTCGAACGACAGGGACCGCGCGACATAGAGGCCGAGCGCCTTGAGCTCGCGCGCCACAAGCTCCATGGCGGCGACTCCGCCCTTGTCCATGGCATCGAGGAAGTCATCGCGGGTGACGAACGGCGCCTCCGGTCCGCCCCACAGCCCGAGCCGCGAGGCGTAGGCGAGATTCTCCGCCGTCGTGGCGCCGGTCGCCGAGACATAGAGCACGCGCGCCTTCGGCAAGCGGTTCTGCAGGGCCAGACCCGCCATCCCCTGAAGGGAGGCCTTCCTGGCTCCCCGCGCGCCCTTTCCGCCGCCGGCCGCGTTGGCCATGGCGTGGGCCTCGTCGAAGGCGATGACGCCGTCGAAGTCCTCGCCCAGCCAGGCGACGATCTGATCCAGTCGCGAAGCCTTCTCGCCTCGGGCCGGCTGGCGCAAGGTCGCGTAGGTGGTGAACAGGATGCCCCGGTCCAGCCGGATGCCTTCGCCGAGCTTCCAGCTGCTCAGGGGCAGGATGTCATGGGCGCCGCCGCCGATCGCGCCCCAGTCACGACGCGCGTCCTCCAGCAGGGCGTCGTTCTTGGACAGCCACAACGCCTTGACCCGTCCCTGGGCCATGTTGTCGGCGATGACGGCGGCGATCTCCCGGCCCTTGCCGCAACCGGTCCCGTCGCCAAGGAAGAAACCTCGGCGCAGTTGAAAACCGCCCTCGACGTCCTCGTCCGACAGGGAGAGTTGGTGCGCGACCTCGCCCGGCCGCCACCAGGCCGGCAAGTTCCCGGCATGGGCCTCGCCGGCGTAGATCACGGTTTCGGTCTGGGCGTCGGAGATCCGTCCCTCGTCCCGCACAGCGGGCGGCAGGACCGGCCGATAGGTCGGAGCCGGCGGGGAGACGGACGCCATCGGCCCGGATTCCACCAGTGGCGAAGGATGCGGCCGGGCCTCCGGCAGACCGATCCGGGCCAGCTGATGGGCCTGATAGAGACCGACATCCCGGCCCTCGCCCGCCCAGGGCCGACACTGGTAGGCGACCGGCGCCGCCCCGGTCAGAAATCCCAGCCGGCCGGACGGCAACGCCAGCGAGCGGTTGCGGCTGGTCAGGAAGGCGCTCGCCGCCACCTCCAGCCGGGCGCGCGGTTTGACGCCCGCGCGCCCCGTCACGGCGGCCGCCAGCGCGGCGCAAGCGGCGAGGTCCTCGCCGCCCGTCAGCGGCGGCGGGGGTCCGTCCGGCTCCGTCCTGTCGACGACGAGGAGGCCGGTATCGACGGTCGTGCCATGTCTGGCGAAGGCGCGTGACGGAAAGGCGATCCGGGCGCGGATCCGGCCTTTCGACCCCAGCCGCGCCAGCAGGGCGTCATCGCCCAGGGCGGTCAACGGCACGATGGCCGCCATGCGTCCGCCGTCGGCGAGGGCGGAGAAGGCGGCGACCAGATGAGCTTCAAGCTCGGAGAAGGGCGGATTGCAGACCGCGACATCGAAGCGACCGGCGTTAGGCAGAACATCCTGAACGTGGCGGCCGTCGTGACGGGATCGCGTCGCCCTCGGGAAAAGGCCGTCGAGTAGATCGGCCCGGCCGGCGCCGATCTCATTGAGGGTCAGTTCGCCGCCGCAGGCCTCCGCGACGACGGCGATCAGACCGGTGCCGGTCGACGGCTCCAGCACCCGGTCGCCCGGCCGGACCTGAGCAGAAAGAACGGCGAGCGCGGCCAGCTCCGGCGGGGTGGAGAACTGGTCCAGCGCGACCTGCTCCTCACTGCGGCGGCTGTGGGTCAGACCCAGGCCGCTCACGCTCGCCAGCAGGGCGGCGATCTCGGCGGGGGCGTCCTCGAGCCGGCCCACCTGCGGCGCGAGCCGGCGTAGCTGCAACACCGTCGCCGCCTCGATCGCCTCATAGGCGTCGCGCCAGGACCAGACGCCCTCCGCGTCCGAGCCGCCGAAGCCGGTGGTCATGACGTTGGAGACCAGCTTGCGGTCCAGGGGTCGCGAGCGCGCGAGATGCGTGGACAGGGCGCGGGCGACGGCGAGGACGTTCGCGGCCCGGTCGCCGGCTGAGGGCGCGTCGAACAGGGACAGGGAGGTTGAGGACGGAGTGAAGGAGCGTGGAGATGCCGACATGATGAGAGGTCCGATCGCGCGGAGCGGCGGGCTCATCCCTCCGGTCCTCCAGGCGCGTCCTCGACCGCCCTTCCTCCGCCTTTCGCCGAGCGAGACCTCACGCGGAAAGCCCGCCCCGGCGAGGAGCCGGAGCGGGCTTTCTCAACGACCGCCGCGCTAGGCCGCGTCTGTCAGCGCCGCGCGGCCCGCGGGCGTCACCTCGAAGGCGCCGGCGCCGTCGTCCTGCCCGGACGGAGTTGGCGAGTCCGCACCCTCACCGGAACTTTCGGCTTCCATCGCCTCGGAGACTTCCGGCTCGGGCGGAGCCGTCCAGGACAGGCTCGCAGGCGCCCAGCCCTTCTCCGCCGCCTTCTCCTCGACCCAGGGAACGAGGTCCATTTTCCTGAAGCAGGCGGCGCGGATATCGGCGTCACCCATTTGCTCCAGCATGCTTAAAAGCAGCGGCTTGGAATGCGACTTCAGGAATTCGGCGTCTGGCGTCCAATGCAGGGCGATGTCAGCCCCGCAGAGTTCCGCCAGTTCGGCGGCCTCGGCCCGTGCGGCCCGCCGGATCAGGCTTGTCCGGTCCTCCCGGAGGTCGAGGGTCAAGGCCGTCAGCTCAGCCAGCAGGGCCATCTTGTCGCCGTGGGCGAGACCATCGACCCAGGCGATGACGGTCTGGCCGGAGGCCTCCCAGGCGGCCCGACGATCCCCGAGTCTCTGGCGCACCTCGCCGTCAAGCGCCTCGATCATGCGTCCTCCGGTGGGATTGAACCCGGCTGCGGTCACCGCCAGGGCCGATTCCGACCGGACGACGGGGCAGCGGACGGCGACCTGGTTGAACAGTCGGGCGATCAGGGCGGTGAAGGCCGTTCCCGGGTCGTCGGCGAGGGCGCGTATCAGGCCGCGTGTCGCCACATCGGTGCGCACCGCGTGCAGGGCGTGATTGACACCCTCCGTTTCGGGCTCGGGCGCATCGACCTCCGGCGGACGGTAGGCGGGCTGGGGCGGCGCCCCGGCCGGGACCACCTCGGCGTCCTCGACCTGACCTTCGACCTCCGGCTCCACGGGCGTGTAGCACTGGACCTCGATACCGGTCCGGCTCGAGGGACTCAGGACGAGCACGGTCGCCACGCGGCCTTGCCAACCCGCCTGGTCCATCACCAGCCGGGCGCGGATCATGGCGTCGATCGCGGCGTCGACGGCCTCCGTCTCGGGGGTCTCCGCCAAAAGCGTGCAGAGGGTTTCCGCCGCGGCGTTGAAGGCGTCGCGTGCGTCCCGGTAGAGGGCCATGGCGGCGCCCGGCAGCATGCCGCCGTAAACGTAGCCGAGCGTCTCTAGGTCGTCGGGCAGGTCCGGCCGAGGGCCGGCCGTGACGTGAACGGTCAGGCCCTCGGCCTCGAACGCCCTGGCGATTTCGCGGGCCCGCGTCGTCCAAACCTCCGTGAGGATCGCCGGATCGAGCAGGACGGGGGCCATTTCACCGAACAGGTCGGTCTCCGTTCGACCGCCAGCCGCCGCGTACCGCTCGGGACCGACGAGGGCGCAGCGCGGGTCGCGTGCGGTGACCCGGCCCTCGTCGAGCTTCTCGGTCACCCGCCAGTCCTGGAAGCCATGGCCGTCCAGCGCCATCCGGGCGAGGTCGGCCTGTTCCGCCTTGTCGGGAAGCCGGGCCAGCAGCTTGGCCTGACGCAGGTTCAATCGACCCATCTTCAAAGCTTCCAAGGCAATCTGCGGCAAGGCCGAGAGAGCTGCCAGACGCTTGACGTCGAGTTCGGCGTAGCCGAGCGCCTTGGCGATGACCGGAACGCCGAGTTTGCCCTTCAGCATCCGTCCGATCGCGGCGATGACGTCCGCGACATGGACGGGCACGGCGGTATTCGTCAGCAGCACGGCCGCCGCCTGACGCTTGGGGTCGGTCTCGACGACGATGTCGACCGGGAAGTCCTCGTCGATCCGGCCCTGATCGAGCAGGTGTCGGAAGGCCAGGATCCGGCGCCGTCCGTCCAGAGCCATATGAGGCTGTTCCTTCTTGCCACGCCCCGGGCGAACGGTCAGCGCCTGAAGCTGACCCGCCGCGATCAGGGTCTCGGCGAGCAGAGGAATGTCCTCGTCCGGCGGCTCTTTGTAGCGAAGGTTCTCGGGCGCGATATCGGTGTTCCGCAAGGCGACGGTTCTTCGGTCGCGCGCGGCGGCGGCCTGGACGGGAGTGGGGACGAGGGCGAGTGCGGTGGAAGGGGAACGGCGCATGGGGGATCTCCAACCGGGGCGGGGCCTATCCCCGCCGGTCCGGCGCCCCGCCCCGCCCTTCCTCCGCCTCCAATGCTTTTGCGCTGGCCTGGTCCGCTTCGTTCCAGTCCCCGAAGGTGCTGGGCGGCCGGGCGATCATGGCGTCGAGTTCCAGGCTCAGGAGCCGGGCCCGCAGGCGGATCGCGGCCCGTTCGCCCGCAACTCCGTTGTCCGCCGCGATCAGGACGTCCCGCACGCCCGGCGGCGGCGACCACCTCGACAGATTGCCGGCGGATAGCAGCGCCCATCCAGGTCGTCCGAAGCGTCGGATGGCTGAAAGGGTGGTGATCACCCCCTCCCCCACCACCATCCGGGAGCTGGCCGCCATGAGCCGCACGGCGGATCCGGCGGGGACCGCGCCAATGGTTTTGCGCGGCGCCGCGATTCCGACCGCCTGGCAGCCGTTGGGATCGAGGTAGGTGATCTCGACGCCAGTCAACGCGCCCGTGACGTCGCTGATCTTCGCGAGCATGGCGCCTCGCGTCCGTCGTCCCATCGCGTACACGGCGAGGGGAGCCGAAGGATGATCGCGAAGGTCCGTGAGATCATCACGCCAGGGCACGCCCCTGAGCCGCAAATGCAGGGCCGCCCTGCCCGCGGGAGTCGCTGCCTGACCGCCTTCCCAAAGACACTCCGCGGCCTCGATGCGCCGTCTGAGGTCGATATGGGGGACAGATGCAGCGCAGCCGCCGCCGCGCGGGCGCCGCTGTTCGTCGATGAGGCCCCGCTGTGTGAGATCGTCCAGGGCCGCCCGCCAGTCCGCCGCGCCGAACCCATGGGCAACCACGCGACCGTCGCTCAGGACCAGCGAGATCGACCGGTCAGCAGCGCTGTGGCCCGGCGCCGGCACGTTGGCGCGGGCGCCGTTCTGGTAAAGATCTCCGCCCAGGGCGGAAACGATGGCGCGCAGGCTCATCAGAACAGTCCCAGGGACCGGAAGCTGGCCGTGCCGTCGCGGCCGACGATGAGATGGTCATGCACCTGAATGTCGAAAACGCGGGCGGCTTCGACGACCTTGCGCGTCATCTCGATGTCAGCTCGAGACGGCTGGGGATCGCCGGAGGGATGATTGTGCACCAGAATGATCGCCGATGCAGAGAGCTCGAGAGCGCGGCGCACTACTTCGCGCGGGTAAACGGGCGCATGATCCACGGTTCCGAACCCCACAAGTTCCTCGCGTAGAAGCTGATTTCTTTTGTCCAGAAACAGGGCTCGAAACTGTTCGCGGGGCTCTTCGACAAGAGAGACCCGAACGTAAGCCAGCAAGGCCGACCATGATGACACCACGGGACGGCTTTCGGCCTCGGAGCGGGCAAGGCGTTCGCAGAGCAGCCGAAGCAGTTTCAGGTCCGCCACTACGATCGCATCGACGCCCTCCACCCGCGCCAGTTCAGCATCATCGGCGGCCGCGATGGCGGCCAGGCTCCCGAAGCGCCGAAACAATTGGCTGGAAACACCATGCGAGTGCGACGACATCTGTCTGCGCGCCAGCATGACGGCCAAGAGGGCTTTGTCGTCGAGCCGGGCGCATTGGCCGATGGCTGAATCGGGCCAGTCGTCCGCTTCGGGTCGTGTCTGGGCGTGGGATATCATGGCGGCGCACTCCGTTTGCCGCTCCGCATGGAGCGCGCGCCGCCTCCCTTCCTTTCCCTCCAAGAAGCGCGTCGTTCGAGTAGCCGCGCGGCGTTCTGGTCAGGATTAGCCGCCGCTAATCGACCTCCAGGTCGCCACAAGCACGATTCTAACGATGCGTCGGTCGAAATCAGGGAGACAGAATGAACTGTCCCGCAACGCGGTGACCGCGAATCAGCCTGTGCCCCATATGTGCCCCAAGCCGATTTTCGAAGGGGCCGCCCGAAGGCGACCCCTGAAAAAGACCATAAAATTCAGAAGATTAAATGGTCGGAGCGACAGGATTCGAACCTGCGACCCCTTGACCCCCAGTCAAGTGCGCTACCAGGCTGCGCCACGCTCCGAGAGGCCGGTCCTATAGCGGCGGGTGGGCGTCGCCGCAAACGAGAAAACGCACCTTGTGTTCGATGGCGCGTTTCAGCGCGCCAGAACGGCGTCGAGACGCGCGCGCGCGCTCTCGAGATCGGCCAGAACCGCTCTCAGATCGCCATCGACGCGGGGCGTTTCCGGGGTGGTCGCGAGCCGAGGAGCGGCGGCCGACGTCGCCTTCGATTCGGCGTCCATCTGGAAGGCCGTGTCCGGATCGCCATAGGCCGCCAGTCGCGCCAGCCCCTGATCCTTGTGCAGGCGCTGCACGCCCTTGATGGTCAGGCCCTCGTCATGCAGCAGGCGACGGATCGCCTTCAGCACCACGATGTCCTGCGGCCGATAGAAGCGGCGGCCGCCGGCGCGCTTCACCGGGGCGACGAACGGAAACTTGGTTTCCCAGAAGCGCAGCACATGCTGTGGCGCGCCCACGGCCTCGGCGGCCTCCGAAATGGTCCGGAAGGCGTCGGGGCCCTTGGCCATCAGGCCCCCGCGCCGTGCACGCGCGACTTCATGATCTGGGAGGCGCGGAAGCTGATGACCCGGCGCGGGTTGATCGCGGCCGGTTCGCCGGTCTTGGGGTTGCGGCCCATACGGGCGCGCTTCTCGCGGACCTGGAAGACGCCAAAGCCCGACAGCTTGACCGTCTCGCCCTTCTCCAGGCTTTCGACGATCAGTTCGAGCGTGCGCTCGACCATGCTGGAGCACTCCTGCCGCGACAGGCCCACCTCTTCGTGGACAGCCTCGCACAGGTCCGCGCGCGTCAAGGTCTGCAGTTCGCCCAAGGTCGTCCCCTCTGTCCCAGCACGCCCCATAAACGGCGAAAAGCGGGCAAAGTCAAAGGACACCGTGGCAGTTACAGCCTGAAGGCGCAGGCTCCCCAGGTCAGACCGCCGCCCATGGCCTCCAGCAGAACCAGGTCGCCCTTCTTGATCCGGCCGTCCTGGATCGCCGCATCCAGCGCCAGCGGAATCGAGGCCGCCGACGTGTTGGCGTGCATGGCCACGGTCGAGATCACCTTGTCCTCGTCCAGCCCCAGCCGGTCGCCGACGCCCTTGATGATTCTCTGATTGGCCTGGTGGGGCACGAACCAGTCCACCTCGGGCACGGTGATGCCCGACGCCTCGCAGCAGGCCGTGATGGCCTCGGCGATGTTCACCACGGCGTGGCGGAAGACCTGGTTGCCGGCCATGCGCAGATGACCGACCGAACCCGTCGTCGACGGGCCGCCGTCGACATAGAGCAGATCCGTCTTGGTCCCGTCCGAGCGCAGGGCGAAGCCGAGCAGCCCCTGATCGGCCGTCGTCCCCTGCCCTTCGCGCGGTTCGACCACGATGGCGCCGGCGCCGTCGCCGAACAGGACGCAGGTCGTCCGGTCGGACCAGTCCATCAGCTTCGTCATTTCCTCGGCGCCGATGACCAGGGCGCATTTGGAGAGGCCCCGCGCCACAAAGCCGTCGGCGACCGAGAGAGCGTAGACGAAGCCCGAGCAGACAGCCTGGACGTCGAAGGCGATGCAGGTCGGGGCGCCGATCTTGCGCTGCACGATCGAGGCCGTGGACGGGAAGGTCATGTCCGGCGTCGTGGTGGCGACGATGATCATGTCCACGTCGGCGGCCGTGCGCCCGGCGTCGGCCAGGGCCTTCTTCGCCGCCTCGACGGCCAGGTCGCTGGTCGGCTGGTCGTCGCGCGCCTTGTGGCGCTGGCGGATGCCAGTGCGCTCGATGATCCATTCGTCCGAGGTGTCGACGAACTCGGCCAGGTCGGCGTTGGTCACCACCTGTTCCGGCAGATAGGAGCCGACGCCGGTGACGGCGCTGCGGATAACACTCACGAAACGCTCTCTGACTGGGTCGAGGGCGCGTGCATGACGTCCCCCAGACGACCGAGGTTTGCCCCCACGGTCTGCATATAGTCGCTGCGGGCCAGATCGACCGCGATGCGGATGGCGTTGCCGAAGCCTTTCGCGTCGGCGCCGCCGTGGCTCTTCACCACGATCCCGTTCAGGCCCAACAGAGGCCCGCCGTTGATGGCCGAAGGATCGATCTTCTGCCCCATGGCCTTCAGGGCCGGCATGGCGATGGCCGCGCCGATCTTGGCCTGCAGGCTGGAGGTCAGGGCCTCGCGCAGCAGGGTCGAGATGAAGCGGGCCACCCCTTCGGCGGTCTTCAGGGCGATATTGCCGGTGAAGCCGTCGGTGACGACCACGTCCACCGTGCCCTTGGCGATGTCGTCGCCCTCGACGAAGCCGTGATAGTTCAGGCCCAGGCCGCCTTCGCGCAGGATCCGCGCGGCCTCGCGCACCTCCTCATGGCCCTTCATGTCCTCGGACCCGACGTTCAGCAGGCCGATGGTCGGCTTCTCGACGCCATGGACCGCCGTATGGAAGGCCTCGCCCATGATGGCGAACTCGACCAGTTGTTCGGCGTCGCTCTCAATGTTGGCGCCGACGTCCAGCACGGCGGTCACGCCACGCGCCGTGGGCCAGCTGGCCACGATGGCGGGACGCTCCAGACCCGGCGCTGACATGCGCAGGATCAGCTTGGAGATGGCCATCAGGGCGCCGGTGTTGCCGGCGGAAACGACCGCGCCGGCCTCGCCCGACTTCACCGCCTCGATGGCGTTCCACAGGCTGGTGCCCTTGCCGCGCCGCATGGCGGTGGCGGGCTTCTCGTCCGAGGCCACCTTGGTCGCCGTATGACGGATGTCGCAGATGTCGGAGGTCAGGTTGTGCTTGGCCAGTTCGGCCACGATCGCCTGTTCGTCGCCGTGCAGGAGGAAACGGACCCCCTCCCCGCCATGGCGGCGGGTATAGTCGCGGATGCCGCCGACGACGACGGGCGGGCCATGGTCGCCGCCCATGGCGTCGAGCGAAATAAGGGTGGGGGCTGGCAAGGGGGCGGACACTCCGGTGCGCCGACGTTGCGACGCGTTATGGCCTCAAGGATACCGCGCCGTGACGACCGTATGCAAACGGCGCTGACGTCGGGTCAGGATTTTCCGTCCTCTTCCCTGGCCTTGAACTGTTTCAGCACGGCGAAGGGCGAGATTTCGGCGGGTTCCTCCGGCTGGACGAACTCCGCGCCCGGCTTCCGGGGGAACGGGTCGAGCTGCAGCGCCAGCTGTTCGACGGCGTACTGACCCAGGTCGATTCGACCGTCTTCGATCACGTCCGGAGAATCGTCGTCCAGGGTGATCTCCATCTCCTCGGTCCCCAGCGCGGGGTCGCTCGGCGTCTCGACCAGGTCGATGGAGAACCGCTCGTCCACCTGAACCGGCAGCGGCTCCAGGGTGATGCCGCAGGTCTGTTCCAGCGTGGCCCGCACACGACCGCTCAGGGTCCAGCCGATATGGGCGGGCGCGACCTTGATGTCGGCCTCGAACGACGCCAGCGACGCCAGATCCAGCGCCTTGACGATCCGCTTCACGGCGTCCGCTTCGGGGACCAGATGGCGCTCGATCCCGGCGCCGATCTCGTTGATTCGAATGACGTCGCTGAAGGGCAGACGATGATCGGGGTTCATGCCTTGACCTCCGGCCAGACGGGCGCGGTCAGGACCGCGTCGATCGGCTGGCTCGCCAGACCCTCGCGCGCCGCCAGACCATAGGCCGCCAGGCCCTGCCCGCGCGCCGCGTCCTCGGTCGCATAGACGTTCCGCGCCAGGCCCTCGGCCAGCTCGGCGGCGTCGCCGGCGCGCAGAGGCGCTTCGTAGGTGGTCATCCGGCCATACAGGCTCTCGCCCAGCTTCCGCATCTTCTTAGCCATGGTCACGTCGTTCACGCCCAGTTCGCGCAGGGTGTTGTCCAGCGCCGAAACATAGGTGTCGAACAGGTTCTGCGCCGCTTCGGAGCCCTTTTCGGCGTCATAGCCCGCCTCGTCGCGCAGGCGCAGGATCAGCAGCAGCACATGCAGGGTGTAGAGCTCGAACCGGGCGTCGATCTCGTCGGTCACGCCAAGGGCGGTGTAGAATCCCGGATCGCGCGCCTGCTCGACGGCCGCCGAATACAGCGGCAGCCCCATGCGTTCTGCGGATCGGGTTCGGAACAGGTTCTTCAGCATCGGTAGACGGCCCCTTTTCCGCCGCGCCGTTGAACTAGGCGTCAGGTCCGGTTAGGTCAAAGACCTTGTTTCGTCCCAGGCGCTCGTCCCCATGAATAAGACCGTCGTCCGTCTCGCCGTTCTGGCCGCTCTCGCGCCGATGGCCGTGGCCTGCGCCCCCGTCGTGGGCAACCACGGCTTCCAGGTGATCGACGTCAATCCGAAGGACGTCGTGGTCGGCACCGACACCAAGTCGACCGTTTTGGCCCAGCTCGGTTCGCCCTCGGCGGTTTCGACCTTCGAGAACAACATCTGGTACTACATCTCCCAGACGACGGAGCGGTACACCTACAATCGCCCGCAGGTGTCCCAGCGCACCGTTACCGCCATCACCTTCAACGAGGGCGACGACAAGGTCACCGAGGTCCGCAACCTTGACCTGTCCGACGGCCAGCAGATCGCCATGGAGCGTCGCGAGACCCCGACGCGCGGTCGTCAGCTGACGGTTCTCGAACAGCTCCTCGGCAACGTCGGCCGCGGCCAGCTGCCCCGCACCTACGAGGACGTCCCCGGCCAGCGCCGCCCGGACTGAGGATTTCGATACCGCACAGCAAAAGGCCCGGAGAGCGATCCCCGGGCCTTTTTCTTCGTCTCCTCCCCGTCGCGCAGCGATGGGGAGGTGGCTCGTAGCGAAGCGAAGAGACGGAGGGGTTCTTTCTGCGTGCAGCCAGAGCCCCTCCACCGCTTCGCGGTCCCCCTCCCCATTCGCCAAGCGAACAGGGAGGAGACGCTTGGTCTTACCCGATCGACCCGCTCGCCAGCACCGCCAGCAGCAGCAGGGCCACGATGTTGGTGATCTTGATCATCGGGTTCACGGCCGGACCGGAGGTATCCTTGTAGGGATCGCCCACCGTGTCGCCGGTGACGGCGGCCTTGTGCGCTTCCGAGCCCTTGCCGTGGACGACGCCGTTCTTGTCGGTGAAGCCCTCTTCGATGACCTTCTTGGCGTTGTCCCAGGCGCCGCCGCCCGAGGTCATGGAGATGGCCACGAACAGGCCGGTCACGATCACGCCCATCAGCATGGCGCCGAGGGCCGCGAACGCATTGGCCTTGTCCGAGATGAACAGGACCGCAACGAACAGGACGATCGGCGACAGCACCGGCAGCAGCGACGGCACGATCATCTCGCGGATCGCCGCCCGGGTCAGGATATCCACGGCCTTGCCGTATTCCGGCTTGGTCTGGAAGGTCATGATGCCGGGGTTCTCACGGAACTGACGACGCACCTCGGCCACGACCGATTCGGCCGCACGCCCCACCGCCATCATCGACATGCCGCCGAACAGGAAGGGCAGCAGCCCCCCGAACAGCAGACCCACGACGACATAGGGGTTGGTCAGGTCGAAGGCGACCACGCCCATGTTGGCGAAGAACGGGTAGTCCGCCGGGTTGGAGGCGAAATACTGCAGGTCCGAGGTGTAGGCGGCGAACAGCACCAGGGCGCCGAGGCCCGCCGAACCGATAGCGTAGCCCTTGGTCACGGCCTTGGTCGTGTTGCCCACGGCGTCCAGCGCATCGGTCGAATGACGCACTTCCGAAGGCAGGCCCGCCATCTCGGCGATGCCGCCGGCGTTGTCGGTGACCGGACCGAAGGCGTCCAGCGCCACGATCATCCCCGCCACGCCCAGCATGGTCGTGGTGGCGATGGCGATGCCGAACAGGCCGGCCAGCTGGAAGCTGACCACGATGCCGACGATGATGACGATGGCCGGAAGCGCGGTTGCCTCCAGCGACACGGCCAGACCCTGGATCACATTGGTGCCGTGGCCTGAGACCGAGGCGTTGGCGACCGACCGCACCGGGCGGAAGTTCGAGCCGGTGTAGTATTCGGTGATGACCACGATGGCGGCGGTGACGGCCAGACCGACCAGACCCGACCAGAACAGGTTCATCGGCTCGATCTGCAATCCGCCGGTCGTCACGACCGGACCGGTCACCAGCGTCGTGATGACGTACCAGACCGCTCCGACCGACAGCACGCCGGTCACGATCAGCCCCTGATACAGGGCGCCCATGATGTTGTTCGACTTGCCGAGGCGGACGAAGAACGACCCGATGATCGAGGTCACGATGCAGATGCCGCAGATGGCCAGCGGCAGCAGCATCATCACGTCTACGTAGGGCTGGCCGCGGAAGAAGATGGCCGCCAGCACCATGGTGGCGACCGTGGTCACCGCATAGGTCTCGAACAGGTCGGCGGCCATGCCGGCGCAGTCGCCGACGTTGTCGCCCACGTTGTCGGCGATGGTGGCGGCGTTGCGGGGATCATCCTCGGGGATGCCGGCCTCGACCTTGCCCACCATGTCGCCGCCCACGTCGGCGCCCTTGGTGAAGATGCCGCCGCCCAGACGGGCGAAGATGGAGATCAGCGAGGCGCCGAAGCCCAGAGCCACCAGACCGTCGATGACCTCGCGGCCCGTCGATTCCAGGCCAAGCACCTCGGTCAGCACGGCGTAGTAGCCGGCCACGCCCAGAAGCGCGCCGCCCGCCACGAACATGCCGGTGATGGCGCCCGAGCGGAACGCGAGGTCCAGCCCCTTGGACAGGCTCTGCGAAGCCGCCTGGGCCGTCCGGACGTTGGCGCGGACCGAGATCAGCATGCCGGCGAACCCGGCCAGGCCCGACAGGACCGCGCCGATCAGGAAGCCGATGGCCGCGTACTGGCCGATCAGCAGCCAGGCCGCGATCAGGATGACCACACCGACCATGCCGATGGTGGTGTATTGCCGCTTCAGATAGGCCGAGGCGCCTTCCTGAATGGCGGCGGCGATTTCTCGCATCTTGTCGTTGCCGGTGTCGGCTTTCATCAGGGACGCGGTCTGGACGAGCCCGTAAAGGACCCCCAGCGCGCCCGCGGCTATCACTAGCCACAGATAGTTCGTCATTGGCGTTTCCATACCTAATGCATTAGGCGCGCGGACCCTTGGCGCGGCGGGCCTTTTGGCCTCTGTCCGCCTTCCGGTCCCCCCGAGCGCAGAATGGACGCAAAGGCGCGTCCCGCGGGATTGCGGCTAAAGCTTGCCCCCTGCATCGTGAGGACGCAACCGGCGTTTTTTCAGGTGGGAGGCTGAACAGCGAAGCTCTGATAACGCCTCAAACCGCGCTCAAGCAGAGAGCGACCGCGTCGCGAGCGGTAGTGCCCCTTAAGAAGCCACCACGCCCGTGCGACGGCGGGGCGTCTGCAGGGCGACCTGGACGCTGGCGATCGAACCGGGACCGGCGATGGACGGCGCGATCCGCATCATGGCGGCGCACAGGGCCGGCGCGTCGACCTGGGTCCAGTCATTGGCCAGGACGAACGGCGTCCGGTGCGCGGCGCGAACCAGAGCGTCCCGGAAATAGGGTTCCTTGGCGCGCATCTGTTCCGGCGTGAAGCTTCCGCCCAGGGTCAGGCTGATGGTCACGAAGACATAGTTGCGGATGCGACCGCCCGAGATGATCGGCAGACCGACGCCCGCGATATTGGCGGTCACCGCCCCGCCGCCGCCCGACGGCGCTTCCGACGCCGAGGCGCTGGTGGCGACGGCGGTTCCGGCCAGGGCCAGGGTTCCGAGGGCGAAGAGGTCTCTACGGCGCATGACGCGGTTATCGCGCGGAGCGGTTGAGATTCCGTTGCTTCCCTTGGCGCCTTGGGCAGGGATGATGGCGTCAGTCGTGCGTCCAGCCGGGTTTGCGGATATCGACGGGCTTGCCGAGATGGGTCGCGCTCACGCCCCGCCCCGCCTCGACCGTTCCGACGCGCGTCAGGCGCAGCAGCAGCCGGTCCGCCTCCCGCTTCAGGTTTCCCTCGTCCGCCGGATGGGCCGTGAACAGCAGCTCGTAGTCGTCCCCGCCGGTCGCCAGTTGCTCCAGCGCCGCCTCGGGGTCGATGCGCGTTTCGAACCAGGCCATGGCCGCCGCCGACTTCGGCAACAGCTCCAGTTGCACCGAGGCCGCCACCCCGCTGGCGTCGGCGATGTGGGCCAGATCGGCGATCAGCCCGTCCGACACGTCCATGATGGCGGTCGCATAGCCCTGCACCGCCTGCCCGTAGGCCAGACGCGGCACGGGCCGGCGATAGTGTTCGGCCAACGCCTCCAGCCGCTCTTCCTCCAGCTTCAGATGCCCCTGCGCCGCCTTCAGCCCCAGATATCCGTCGCCGATGGTCCCGGTCACATACACCCCATGCCCGGGCTTGGCCCCGCCGCGCGTGACCGACCCGGTCTTGGGCGCCCAACCCATCATCGTCGCCGAGAAGGACGCCGGACCCGGCGTCAGCACCGTGTCCCCGCCCAGCAGGTGGATGCCGAACTCCTTCTGATCCGCCGCCAGCCCCTCGGCGAACGCCTCCCGCTCCGGCCAGCCGCAGCGCGGCGACCAGTGACAGGCCAGCAGGTATCCAAAGGGCTCGCAGCCTTTGGCCGCCAGATCCGACAGGTTCACCCGCAACAGCTTCTGCGCCACCGTATCCAGCGGATCGTCCGGCAGGAAATGCACGCCCTCGACGATCGCGTCCTTGGTCAGGACCAGGTCGTAACCCGGCCGCGTGGGCATCACGGCGACGTCGTCCCTCAGCCCCCAGGCATGGTCCGGATGGGCCAGGGGGGCGAAGAGCTTCCGGATGGTCTCGAACTCGCCGGCGGCGTCGACGCCCGCCACGGATCAGGCTTTCGGGCGAACGTCGCGGGCCACGCCGTCCAGGGCGGCGTTGACGAATTTGGCCTCGGCCTCGTCGAAGAAGGCCTTCGCCAGCTCGACATATTCGTCGATGACGATCTCCTTGGGCACATCGGCTTTGTGCATCAGCTCCCACGCGCCACAGCGCAGCAGGGCGCGCAGGGTCGCGTCGATCCGCTCCAGACGCCAGTTCGACGCCAGACGCGCCTTCACGGCCGCGTCGATGTCCTTCTGGTCGGTGATCACGCCGCGCACGACGTCGGCGAAATAGGCCTCATCGGCCTCGGCCAGCGGTTCGCCCTCGATGTCGGCGTCGAAGCGATGGTTCGAGAACTCGGTGATGACGGTCTCGACGCCCTCCCCGGCCAGTTCCATCTGGTACAGGGCCTGGACGGCGGCCAGACGCGCCACGGTGCGCGCGCGGCGCTGGCGGCTCGTCAGCTGCGGTTCGGCCTGGGCACGCTCGTTCTCGGCCAGCTGGGCCAGGACGGCTTGAATGCTATTCGGTTCGGTCATTCCCCGAGCCCTACGCGCAACCGCTTCTTCAAGGCAATGAGGTCCATGCAGGCCTTGGCCGCGCCGCCGCCCTTGTCGCCCTCGGACATCCGGGCGCGGGCCCAGGCCTGATCCTCGTCCTCGACGGTCAGGACGCCGTTGCCGATACACAGTCCCTGGACGCCCAGGGCCATGATCCCGGCCGCCGATTGATCCGACACGATCTCGAAATGATAGGTCTCGCCGCGGATCACGCAGCCCAGGGCGACATAGCCGTCATAGCGCGGCGCCGTCGGATATTTCCCGGCCTGCTCGGCCAGGGCGATCAGCGGCGGGATCTCCAGCGCGCCCGGCACGGTGACGACGTCGAACTGAACGCCTTGCGCGCGCAGTGCGTCCTTCGCGCCTTCCAGAAGCGCGTCGGCCAATTCGTCATAGAAGCGCGCCTCGACGATGAGGACGCGGGTGGGATCGCTCAGGATTGTTCTTCTCCGTGCATGTCGCACCAGCCGGTGATGCGCAGGCCGTAGCCTTCGATGGCGGCGGGTTCGGGGCGGGTCTTGGACATGACGATCATGTCGCGCACGCCCAGATCCAGCAGGATCTGCGCGCCCACGCCGTAGTTTCGCAAGCTGCGGTCCACCGCACCCGGCTTGTCCGCCCCGGCCAGACGCTCGGCCAGACCCTGCAGCGTCGGATCGCGCAGGAAGACCACGACGCCCGCGCCGTCATGGTCGGTGATCGCCTTCAGGGCGTCGGGAATATAGCTCTGCCGCTCCTCGACATGGCCCAGCAGGTCGGCGGCGAAGTCCACCTGATGCATGCGCACCAGCGTCGGCTTGTCCGGATCGATCTTGCCGTGGACCAGGGCGACGTGCTCGGCGCCCTCGATCATGTTCCGGTATAGCATCATGCGGAACGGGCCGCCGTGGACGCTCTCGAAGGGCTGGTCCATGACCCGCTCGACGAACCGCTCGGTGCGGCGGCGATAGGCGATCAGGTCGGCGATGGTGCCGATCTTCAGCCCGTGCAGCTGGGCGAAGGAGATCAGGTCCGGCATCCGGGCCATCTCGCCGTCGTCCTTGATGATCTCGCAGATGACGCCCGACGGGTTCAGACCGGCCATCCGGCTGATGTCCACGGCCGCCTCGGTATGGCCCGCGCGGACCAGAACCCCGCCGTCGCGCGCGACCAGCGGGAAGATGTGGCCGGGCGAGACGATGTCGTCCATGCCCTTCGACGCATCCGTAGCCACCTGGATGGTGCGCGAACGGTCGGCGGCCGAGATGCCGGTCGTCACGCCTTCCCTGGCCTCGATCGAGACGGTGAAGGCGGTCTTCATGCTCTCGCGGTTGTCGGCGGCCATGGGCGGCAGACGCAGTTGCTGCGCCCGCTCGGCCGTCAGGGCCAGGCAGACCAGTCCCCTCGCCTGCCGGATCATGAAGTTGATCTGGTCCGGCGTCGCGAACTGGGCCGGAATGATGATGTCGCCCTCGTTCTCCCGGTCCTCGGCGTCCACCAGGATGTAGGGACGGCCGTTGCGGGCATCCTCCAGGATGTCCTCGATCGGGCTGATCGGGCTGTCGAACATGTCTTTGGCGAGGGCGATCGTGTTGGTCATCACGCGGTCTCCTGCCACCGCGCGAGGTATCTGGCCAGCATGTCGATCTCCAGATTGACCGTATCGCCGACCTGCAAGCGCCCCAGCGTCGTCGCTTCCCAGGTGTGGGGAATGATGTTCAGGCCGAACTGGCGGCCTTCCACGCTGTTCACCGTCAGGGACACCCCGTCCACGGTGATCGAGCCCTTGGCGGCGATGAAACGGTGCAGCGGCGCCGGCGCCTCGATGACGATCCGGTGCGACCCGCCCTCCGGCGTGATCGATACGACCGTGCCCAGCCCATCGACATGGCCCGACACGATATGGCCGCCCAGCTCGTCCCCGACCTTGGTCGCGCGCTCCAGATTGACCGGCGTGCCCGCCGCCCACGATCCCAGCGTCGTCTTGTCCAGCGTCTCGCCCGACACCTCGACCGCGAACCAGCCGTCAGCCTTTTCGACAACCGTCAGGCAGACGCCCGCATGGCTGATCGAAGCGCCCAGGTCGATGCCCGACACGTCCCAGGCCGTCTCGACCTCATAGCGACGGTCGCGATCCGTCTGCGCGACCGAGCGAACCCGGCCGATGTCGGTGATAATTCCGGTGAACATGTCAGCCCGCCGTCCCGAAAAGTGGGCTGCGGTTTTCGGATAGGACGGCGGGAAACATTAGATGACCTTCTCGTAGCGTTCCCACAGGTCGTCACCCATGGGCTCCGCCGCAAGTCTCCGATAGCGCGGCGCGTGCGCGAGGCGCGCCAGAGCCAGCGCGGCCACGCCCGGACGCCCGTCTCCGCCCAGCAGAATCGGCGCCCGGAACCACTCGATCGCATCGACCAGACCGGCCGTGATGAAGGAGGCGGCCACCCGGCCGCCGCCCTCGATCATCAGCGATTTCACGCCCCGCGCGCTCAGGGTCTCCAGCACGGCCTCGACCGTGGGGCGGCCCTGCGCATCGCCCGCGACCCGCACGACCTCGGCCGTCCCGATCTGCATCGGGTCCTTCGTGGTCAGGATCAGGGTCCCCGCCTTGGCCAGGCGCGCGAACGACGGCGTCCGCAACCGACTGTCTAGAATGACCCGCAGCGGGTCCGGGCCCGTCTCGCCCTCGGGCAGGCGGGTGTTCAGGCGCGGATCGTCGGCCAGCACCGTCTCGACCCCCACCAGCACGGCGTCGTGCACGGCCCTCAGCCGGTGGCCCTGGGCCCGCGATTCCGGCCCGGTGATCCACTGGCTCTCGCCCGTCGACGTGCCGATCCGCCCGTCCAGCGACGTGGCGACCTTCCAGGTAATCTTGGGTCTCATATCAGCGGCCCGACGGTCCGTGGTCGTCGTCCAGCCCCTCGTCGCCGAGGAATTTGGCGAAGTCGCCCGTGTGGCGGAAGTCCTTGTAGACCGAGGCGTAGCGGACGTAGGCCACCTCATCCACGCTCTTCAGCCCCTTCATGATGAAGTCGCCGACGATGCTGGACGGGATCTCGGTCTCGCCCAGGCTCTCCAGCTGGCGCACGATCCGGCTGACCAGCTGTTCGATCTGCTCCGGCTGGATCGGGCGTTTGCGCAGCGCGATGGCCAGCGACCGTTCCAGCTTGTCGCGGTCGAAGGGCGTGCGCCGTCCGTTCCGCTTCAGGATCACCAGTTCGCGCAGCTGCACCCGCTCGAACGTCGTGAAGCGCCCGTTGCAGTTCGGGCAGGACCGGCGACGACGGATGGCCGCGCCGTCGTCCGACGGGCGGCTGTCCTTCACCTGGCTGTCCGGGTTCCCGCAGAAGGGGCACTTCATCGTCGTGTCTTATCCGTAGATCGGGAAGCGGGCGGTCAGGTTGCGGACCTGTCCGGCGACCTCGGCCACCACGGCCGGATCGGCCTCGTCCCCGCCGTTCATCGAGGAGACGACGTCGGCGATCCAGTGACCGATCTGCTTGAACTCCTCCTCGCGGAAGCCGCGCGTCGTGCCCGCCGGCGTGCCCAGGCGAACGCCCGAGGTGACGGTGAACGGCGCGGTGTCGAACGGCACGCCGTTCTTGTTGCAGGTCATCAGGGCGTGTTCGAGCTGCAGCTCCGTCGCCTTGCCGGTCACGCCCTTGGGACGCAGATCGACCAGCATCAGGTGGCTGTCGGTGCCGCCCGAGACGATGGCCAGGCCGCGCTCGACCAGAACGCCTGCCAGGGCCTGGGCGTTGGCCACGACCTGTTTCGCATAGAGCTTGAACTCGGGCTTCAGCGCCTCGCCGAAGGCCACGGCCTTGGCGGCGATGACATGCTCCAGCGGCCCGCCCTGCAGGCCCGGGAAGACGGCCGAGTTGATCTTCTTGCCCAGCTCGATGTCGTTGCTGAGGATCATGCCGCCGCGCGGTCCGCGCAGGGTCTTGTGCGTCGTCGTCGTCACGACATGAGCGTGCGGCACCGGGTTCGGATAGACGCCGCCCGCGATCAGACCCGCATAGTGGGCCATGTCCACCATCAGGTACGCGCCCACGCTGTCGGCGATCTCGCGGAAACGGGCGAAATCGATGTGGCGGCTATAGGCCGAAGCGCCGGCCACGATCAGCTTGGGCTTCTCGGTGCGGGCCATCTCGGCGACGTGGTCGTAGTCGATCAGGTGATCGTCCTCGTTGACCTTGTAGGTCACCGGCCGGAACCACTTGCCCGACTGGTTGGCGGGGCTGCCGTGCGTCAGGTGCCCGCCGCAGGCCAGGTCCATGCCCAGGAAGGTGTCGCCGGGCTGCAGCAAGGCGAAGAAGACCGCCTGGTTGGCCTGGGCGCCCGAGTGCGGCTGGACGTTGGCGAAGGCCGCGCCGAACAGCGCCTTGGCCCGCTCGCGCGCCAGGTTCTCGGTGATGTCGACGTACTCGCAGCCGCCATAGTAGCGACGACCCGGATAGCCCTCTGCGTATTTGTTGGTCAGGACCGTGCCTTGCGCGTCCAGCACCGCCCTGGAGACGATGTTCTCGGACGCGATCAGCTCGATCTGTTCCTGCTGGCGATGCAGCTCACCGGTGACGCCGGCGAAGACCTCGGGATCGGCCTCGGCCAGACCCTTGGAGAAATAGGCGTCGTGGATGAAGGGAGCGGTCACGGGCAGGTCCGGGCTGACGGAATGGAGAGGCGGCCTATCTAGTCCCCGCGCCCGTTCACCACAACATCTTGTGTCACTGCGCCGCCAACAACCGCTTGAGCTTGGCTATGGCCAAACGTTCGACGGCCTTGGGCTCATGCGCCGGCCCGACCGCCGTCGCCTCCGTCCCGGTCGCGACATGGACGGCGGTGACCTTCAGATAGGTCCCGTTCCGGATCGCCTCGACGATGACTTCGCCGAGATCGTCCATCGTCACGCCGCCCCAATCTTAAGCAGCGGACGGCATCCGCGCGACGTTACAGTGCGACCACAGGCGGTCCATCGCCTCGACCAGGGCGTCCATCATGTCGTCGGTGTGGTTCGGCGACGGAGTGAAGCGCAGGCGCTCGGTCCCCTTGGGCACGGTCGGATAGTTGATCGGCTGGACATAGACGCCGAAGTCTTCCAGCAGCATGTCCGAGATCATCTTGGTGTGGACCGGATCGCCCACGAAGACCGGCACGATATGGCTTTCGCTCGGCATCACCGGGATCCCGGCGGCGGCGAAACGGTCCTTCAGGGCCTGGGCGCGCTCCTGATGGGCGACGCGCAGTTCCGGATGGGTCTTCAGGTGACGCACCGAGGCCAAGGCCCCCGCCGTCAGGGCCGGCGGCAGCGACGTCGTGAAGATGAAGCCCGAGGCCCAGCTGCGAACCGCATCCACGATCACCGCGTCGGCGGCGATGTAGCCGCCCATGACGCCGATGGCCTTGCCCAGGGTGCATTCGACGATGTCGATGCCGTCCAGCACCCCGTCCCGCTCGGCCACGCCGGCGCCCGTCGCGCCGTACAGGCCCACGGCGTGAACCTCGTCCAGGTAGGTCAGGGCGTTGTATTTCTTGGCCAGTGCAATCGTCCCGGCCAGGTCGGCGATGTCGCCGTCCATGGAATAGACGCTCTCGAACGCGATCAGCTTGGGCGCATCGGCGGGCGCGGCGGCCAGCAGTTGTTCCAGATGCGTCAGGTCGTTGTGCAGGAAGACGTGCCGCTCGCAGCCGCCGTTCCGGATCCCCGCGATCATCGAGGCGTGGTTCAGGCTGTCCGAGAAGATGATCAGCCCCGGCAGGATGCGCTGCAGGGTCGTCAGCGTCGCCTCGTTGGCCACATAGCCCGAGGTGAACAGAAGCGCGGCGTCCTTCTGGTGCCAGGAGGCCAGTTCAGCCTCCAGGTCCACGGCCGAACGCGTCGTACCCGAGATGTTGCGCGTGCCGCCGGCCCCGGCGCCCGCCGTATCCAGCTCGGCCTTCATCGCATCCAGAACGACCGGATGCTGACCCATGCCCAGGTAGTCGTTGGAGCACCAGATGACGACGTCCTGCTCGGACCCGTCCTCGCGGCGACGCACCGCCTTGGGAAACTGACCGCGCACGCGCTTCAGGTCGGCGAAGACGCGATAGCGCCCCTCGCCCTTCACCTGGTCGACGGCGGTCTGGAATGCGGCCTTGTAGTCGTACAACCTTGGAGCTCTTTCGGGCCTCCGGCCAAAGCCGGGAAAAGTTGGCGGCGTAATGCGCCGATTGGCCCCGTCTGTCCACGCACAGGCAAGGACAAAACGCCGCAAACCCTTAATTGATAGCGGTTCTCAAGAGCGTTCGGGGCGCGATTAGGCCGCCGCCCAGCCCCTCACCCGCTCTTCCAGAACGCCCAGCGGCACGGCCCCTGCGGCCAGCACCACCTCGTGGAAGCCCTTGATGTCGAAGCGGTCGCCCAGGGCCGCTCGCGCCTCGTCGCGCAGACCCAGCACCTTCAGCTGCCCCACCTTGTAGCTGGTCGCCTGGCCGGGCCAGCAGATGTAGCGCTCGACCTCGCGCTGGATGTTCAGCGCCGACATCATGGAGTTATCGGTGAAGTACTGGATGGCCTGTTCGCGGGTCCAGCGACGGGTGTGGACGCCGGTGTCGACCACCATCCGGATGGCCCGCCACAGCTCCAGCGACAGCCGGCCGAAGTCCGAATAGGGATCGCCATAGAACCCCATCTCCTTGGCCAGCTTCTCGGTGTAGAGCGCCCAGCCCTCGATATAGGCGCCGTAGAAGCCGTGCTTGCGGAACATGGGCAGGCCCTGCTGTTCCTGGGCGCGCGCAATCTGGAAATGGTGGCCCGGAGCGGCCTCGTGATAGGTGATGGCCTCGTTCTGGATCTTCGACACCTGCGTCATGTCCGACAGGTTGACGTAGTAGATGCCGGGTCGCGATCCGTCGGCCGACGGCGGGTTGTAGAAGGCGACCGGGGCGGTGTCCTGACGCCATTCCTCGACCGCGCGAACCTCCAGCGCGGCCTGCGGCAACTGGCTGAACCACTGCGGCGCCGTCTCCATCGCCTGGGCGACATAGACGCGGGCGTCCGACAGGAACTGTTCGCGACCTTCGGCCGTGTTCGGATACTGGTACTGAGGGTCTTCTCGCAGGACGACGAAGAACTCCTGCAGCGTCCCCTCGAACCCGACCTGCGCCTTGATCACCTCCATCTCGGCGTGCAGGCGCGCGACCTCGGACAGACCCGTCTCGTGGATCCAGTCGGCCGTGTCGTCGGTCGAGTTGTAGAACTTCAGCTGCGACGCATAGTAGGCTGCGCTGTTTGGCAGGGCCCAGGCGCCGTCGCTACGCTCCTGGGTCGCCCCCACCCGCTCGACCTCTCCGATCAGTCGGTCGTAGCCGCGCTTGAACGGCCCGGTCAGGGCGGCCCGGCCATTGCCCAGAAGCTCGGTCTTCTCGCCCTCGGGAATCGACAGGGCGTTCACCTTGGCCTGGAAATCGGCCCACAGCGGCGTGTCCTCGCCGTCGCCGAACGGGGCGCCGGTGATCACGTTCCGGGCGTCGCGCACGACCGGCGCATAGACGAAGGCCGGAGGCTTCAGCCCGTCGGCGGCGCGAGCGGCGAAATCCTCGGCCACCTCCGTCATCACCCGCTCGACCGCCTCCAGACGCGAGACATAGGCCCGGGCGTCGTCGGCGCTGTCCACCTTGTGGGCGTTGATCAGCATGACCGGAATACTGCCCAGCACGCTGCCGTTGGTGGACACCAGATACTGATGCCGACGCCAGCGCAGTTGCTCGCGCTGCTGCTCCACCCCGTCGCGGAACAGGCGCAGCGACAGCCTGCCCTGATCCGACAGGGCCGCCTGGCCGAACCGCGCCTCGATGTCCGCCAGTTGCCGCTCGGACAGGGCCAGGGCCGCCTCGGCCTCCCCGGCGGTATAGTCGTCCAACTCGCCGTAGCGGTCCTTGATCCCCAGCTGGGTCAGGGTCTCGGGCGACCGGTGCGCGCTCTCCAGGAAAGCCGCGTCCAGCGCCTCGACCAGGGCCGCGTCCTCGGCGGTCGGCGCGTCATCGGGAGAGAACGCCGTGCGGGCGAAGGCGGCGGGCGCGACGGCCGACAGGCCGAGGCCCATCAACACCGAACGACGATCGAACATCAGCGGTCTCCAGATTTCAGACGAAGCCTAGCCCGCGCGCTCGCGGATGGCATCCCACCGGTTGTCGCACCGATCAGCGCGGCAATTCGTCCAGCTTCCCGCGCAGCATCTGCAGGATGGCCGAGAAGTCCCGACCGCCGTACCCCAGACCGTCGAACATCTGGAACAGGGCCTCCGTCTGCGCGCCCAGCGGCGTCGAGGCGCCCGACTTGGCCGCCGCGTCCTGGGCCAGCTTCAGGTCTTTCAGCATCATGGCCGTGGCGAAACCGCCGTCATAGTTGCGGTTGGACGGCGCGGTCGGCACCGGCCCGGGCCACGGATAGTAGGTCGTCGTGGACCAGCTCTGACCCGACGACTTGGCGACGATGTCGAACATCTTCACCGGATCCAGACCCAGCTTCTCCGCCAGACCGATGGCCTCGCACGTCCCCAGCATGGTGATGCCCAGGATCATGTTGTTGCAGATCTTGGCCGCCTGCCCCGCCCCGTGATCGCCGGCGCGGAAGGTCGCCCGGCTCATCGGCTCCAGCGCCGCCTCGATCCGCGCGAAATCGCCTTCGTCGCAGCCGACCATGAAGGCCAGGGTCCCGGCGTCCGCCGCCATCGTCCCGCCCGAGACCGGCGCGTCAGCGAAGGCGTAGCCCGCCTCCTTGGCCAGCCCCGCCACCTTCCGCGCCGTGTCCACGTCGATGGTCGAGCAGTCGAGAAGCAGGGCCGAGGACGGCGCGACCCCGATGATCTGTTCCGAATAGACCTTCAGCACATGCGGTCCGGCCGGCAGCATGGTGATGACCACCTCGGCGTCGCGCACGGCTTCCGACACCGACCCGACGGGCGTACAGCCCGCCCCCTTGGCCCGGTCCAGCGCCGCCGCCGAAAGGTCGAAGGCCGAAACCGCATGGCCCGCCTTCGCCTGGTTCGCGGCCATGCCGCCGCCCATGTTGCCCAGGCCGATGAAGGCGATTTTCGTGGCGGTCATGACGGCGTTTCCCTTGGAGCGTTCTCGTTGACGCCGGGGTTAGCCCCTCGCTCCGGTTCCCGCCAGAGCCCTCACGCGGGTTTGCGGAAGCGCAGCATGAACTGGCTGGTGTGACCCCGGATCGACTCGTGGAAAACGTTGGCCGTCAGCGGGTCCTCGCCGTTCAGCAGGATGCCGCTCTCGCCGTCCAGCACGAAGCCCGCCGCCTCGACCTCGCGCTTCACGTCGGCGATGTCGATCCGATGCAGGGTGTGCGCCACGCCCAGTCCCGCGCCAGGCTGGGCCGCATGGTCGATGATGACATAGAGGCCGCCCGGCTTCAGCGCCGCGAACGCCGCCGCATTGACCTTGGCCGCCGTATCCGCCGCGAAGGGCTGCAGGTGCAGGTCATGGTAGTTCTGGTTGGTGAAGATCAGGTCCAGCCCTTGCGGGAACTGCGGCGCCCCGATCGGCGAACGGATGGCGGTCACACGGTCCATCTCATCGGCGGCGGCGATGGCCTCGCCATAGCTGGCCTGGAAGGCGATGAACTCGGCCGGCTGCCAGGCCGTGATCTCGCCCGAACCGTCGGCGACCACGCGGGCGAAGGCACGGGTCCAGAAGCCCCCGCCGATGATCATGTCAGCAATCCGGTCGTCCGGCTTAACCTCGGCGAAGGCCAGGATCTCGGCCGTGTGCCGCGCCTCGTCACGATCGCGGTCCGCTTCCGGCCGGGTCTCCGAAACCAGCACATAGGCGTAGTCGCCGGGTTCCTGAACGGGCGCGGGCGCGAAGGCGGCGGTGGACAACAGAACGGCGGCCGAAACGGCCAGGATCAACGAACGACGCATGGGTCTCTCCCTCGCGCTCTCACGGCGCAGAGGTGAAGCCTAGCGCGTCCGGAGAACGCCGTCAGCCGGGCTTGCGGAAGCGGTAGACGAACTGGTCGGTCCGGCCCCGGATCGCCTCGTCGAACACCGACAGGGTGTGATCGTCGGCCGGGTTCCGCACCACCTCGGTCTCGCCGTCGAAGATGAAGCCCGCCGCCTCGACCTGGGCGCGCAGGGCCGAACCCTCGATCCGGTGCAGGGTCCCGACGACGCTCGTACCCGCCCCCGGCGCCGCCTGGTGGTCCAGGATGACGTAGAGGCCGCCGGGCTTCAGCGCCGCGAACACCGCCGCGTTCATCCGCGCCACGTCCACGTTGAAGCGGTCGATGACGAAGTCGTGGTACTCCTGCCCCATGAAGACCACGTCCAGCGGCTCTGGGAAGGTCAGGTCCTCCAGCGCCCCGGTCACCCGCGTCACGTTGGGATAGTCGGTGGCCAGGGTGTCGGCATAGCCGTTCTCGCGCGACGCCGTCTGGTTCGGCACGAAGGCGTAGACCCGGCCCTCCGGCCCCACGGCGCGGGCGAACAGGCGGCTGAAATACCCCTCCTCCGGCCGCACGTCGGCGATCCGCTCGCCCCCGTCGATCTGGGCGAAGGCCAGCATCTCGGCGGGCTTGCGCAACGGATCGCGCTCGACCTCCGACGCGGGCCTCAGCGGATCGGCGATGGCCAGGGCGTAGTCGTTGACCGTCGCCGACGGACGCTCGGCCGGATCGGCGGGCGTCTCGCCCGACATCGTGGGCGCGCAGGCGGACAGGGCGATCGCGGAGGCCACGATCAGCAGCGACGATTTCAACATAGGACGGTCCTCGAACAGCGGTTCAGCCAACATACGCATGAAAGCTTCACAGGATGCAGACTATCCGCCGATCGGCGTCCATTCCTCGTCGGAAGCTAGGGGCGCGAACAGGGCGTCCAGATCAGCCTCGGTCACGCCCTCCAGCGTCGCCGGCGACCATTTCGGCGCATTGTCCTTGTCCACGATCACGGCCCGCACCCCCTCCTGGAAGTCGTGAGTCCGCACCACGCGCCCGCCCAGCCGGTATTCCATCGCCATGACCTCGGCGAAGCTCGACATCGCCCGCCCGGCCCGGAGTTGGCGCAGGGTGACCTTCAGCGACTGCGGCGACTTGGTCTTCAGCGTCGCCAGCTGCGCCAGCGCCCAGTCCGACCCGTCCGTCTCCAGCGCCTCGAAGATCGCCTCCACCGTGTCATGGGCGAACAGCCTGTCGATGGCCTCGCGATGCGGAGCGAGCGGCGCAGCGCCAGGATCGCTACCCCAGGCATCGCCCTCCGCACCGGGCGCATGGGGATGGTAACCAACGGACTCAATCAGATCGACCAGATCAGCGCTCACCACGAAATGCGTGTGAATCCCCAGCGCCACCGTATCCGCCGCCTTCAGCCGCGCCCCGGTCAGGGCCAGCCAGGTCCCGGTCTCGCCCGGCAGCCGCGGCAGGAACCAGCCCCCGCCCACATCGGGGAACAGGCCGATCCCCGTCTCCGGCATCGCATAGGTCGTCCGCTCGGTCGCGATCCGCACCTTCGCAGGCTCCGAAATCCCGACGCCTCCGCCCATGACGATCCCGTCCACGACGGCCGTGATCGGCTTGGGATATTCGAACATCAGATGGTTCAGCCGGTATTCGCTGAGGAAGAAGGCCTTCGCCTCCACCGCATCCGTCGCCCCGCTCTCGGCGATCATCCGGATGTCGCCGCCCGCGCAGAACCCGCGCTCCCCCGCATGGTCGATCAGCACCGACTGCACGGCCGCATCGTCGCGCCAGGCCAGCAGCGCCTCGGTCAAGATCTCGCACATGCCCAGGTTCAGCGCGTGCAGTGCTTTCGGCCGGTTCAGGGTGATGCGCCCGACCGATCCCTCGATCCGGGTGATGACTTCAGCTTCGGACATGCCCTGCTCCAACTCTACTGCTCGCCCGCGGACACGGACGGCGCGACGGTCTGATGCCCCCGCTCGATCAGCTCCAGCTCGATCAGGACCGCGACCTGCCCGGCCCGCCAGTTGATCGAATAGTAGAAGATCAGGCTGATCGTCAGGCTGAGGAAGATCAGCACGAACCCGATTCCGCCCGTTTCCAGCACCTTCTTGGTGAAGGTCGGCGCGATCTGGAACGCCGCCAGCACCGTCGTCACCGGCGCCGACACATAGAACAGCGCCGCCATCTTCCAGAGCGAATCGTTCCGCGCCGTATTGATCCGGGCGATGGCCAGCAGGGCCGCCAGTTCCACGGTGCTCAGCCCCGCCAGGATCGGCCTGGCGGCTGCCGCCATCGGTGTCGCGTTCAGGGTCGAGACGACATCGACGTCATACAGACCCCATCCGGACTTCGACGTCGCCAAATGCCGGAACAACCGCTTGAAGCTGAACTCCGCGACCAGCCGCGTCCAGGTCGCCCACAGCGCCTCGCGGTCCAGCGGACCATCCGGCGCCCGGTTTGGGATCACCTCGTCCCTCATTGCCGCATCATCTCGCGCGCGGTGATGACCCGCATGATCTCGTTGGTTCCCTCGAGGATTCGGTGCACCCGCAGATCCCGCACGATCCGCTCCAGCGGATAGTCCTTCAGATAGCCGTAGCCGCCGTGCAGTTGCAGCGCCTCGTCGGCGATCTGGTGACAGGCGTCGGTCGCCATCCGCTTGGCCATGGCGCACCATTTGGTCTTCTCGGGATGGTCGGTGTCGATGGCCCAGGCGCCGCGCAGCACCATCAGCCGCGCCGCCTCCAGCTCGGTCGCCATGTCCGCCAGCTTGAACTGGGTGTTCTGGAAGTCGGCGATCGGCTTGCCGAACTGTTTCCGCGTCCCGACGTAGGCCAGGGCCGTCTCCAGCGCCAGCCGCGCCCCGCCCAGCGAACAGGCCGCGATGTTCAGCCGCCCGCCGTCCAGCCCCATCATCGCATAGCGGAACCCGTCGCCCTCCTTGCCCAGCAGGTTCGCCGCCGGCACGCGGCAGTCGTCGAACTGGACGATGGCCGTCGGCTGGGCGTTCCAGCCCATCTTCTTCTCCTGCGCCCCGAAGCTCAGGCCCGGCGTGTCCTTGTCGATGACGAAAGCGGAAATCCCCTTCGGCCCCGCCTCGCCCGTCCGCGCCATGACGACATAGACGTCAGAGGTCCCCGCGCCCGAGATGAAGGCCTTGGACCCGTTCAGGACCCAGTGATCGCCGTCCCTGGTCGCCGTCGTCCGCATCGCCGCCGCGTCCGAGCCCGAGCCCGGCTCGGTCAGGCAATAGCTGGCGATATATTCCATCGTCGTCAGCATCGGCACATAGCGTTGACGCAGGTCGTAGCTGCCGAACCGGTCGATCATCCAGGTCGACATGTTGTGGATCGAGATGAAGGCCGCCGTCGCCACGTCCCCTCGCGCCAGCTCCTCGAAGATCAGCGCCGCCTCGACCCGCCCCAGCCCCGTCCCGCCGAAATCCTCCGACGCATAGATGCCGCAGAAGCCCATCTCCGCCGCCTGACGCATCACGTCGACCGGGAAGATCTTGTGCTCGTCCCACTCGGCCGAGTTCGGCGCCAGCAGGTCGTCCGAGAACGCGCGCGCCGCGTCCTGAATGGCGCGCTGGTCGTCGCTGAGGGCGAAATCCATGGGGTCTCCCGAACGGTCGTTTTCTTGGGCTTCTAGCGACAGCAAGGCCGGGCGTCATCAAACCACTTTCGTCATCCTCCGGCGAAGCGCAGCGGAGACCGGAGGAGGCAGCGGCGCCGAAGGCGATCTGTTCAGGCAGCATGTCGGAAGCAGTAGTGTCCTCGACAGGTTCGCGCTCCCGCGCGCCGCTGCGTCCCCCGGTCTGCACCGCGAAGGCGCGGCTTGCCGGAGGATGACGAAAGCGGGGGTGTGGGATAAGCAGCCGCCATGACCCTCCCCTTCATGCCCGGCCCCTTCCCCATGGCCCGCCCCCGCCGCCTGCGCAGCCAGCCGTGGGTGCGCCGTCTCGTGGCCGAGACCACCCTGACCCCTTCCGACCTGATCTGGCCCCTGATCGTCCATGACGGCGCCGAGGACCGCGTCCCCGTCCCCTCCATGCCCGGCGTCTTCCGTCTGTCGCCCAAGGCGGCCGCCGAGGCGGCGAAAGAGGCCCGCGACCTCGGCATCCCCATGGTCGCCCTGTTCCCCAACGTCGACGCCGCGACCAAGGACGCAATCGGCACCGGCGCGACCGATCCCGACGGCCTGATCCCCGACTGCATCAAGGCCATCAAGGACGCGGCGCCCGAGATCGGCGTCATGTGCGACGTGGCGCTGGACTGCTACACCGACCACGGCCACGACGGGATCGTCGAGGACGGCCGGATCGTCAACGACGCCTCCTTGGACCGCCTCGCCGAACAGGCCTTCATCCAGGCCCACGCCGGCGCCGACGTCGTCGCCCCTTCGGACATGATGGACGGCCGGGTCCAGGCCATCCGCGAGGCGCTGGAGGCCAACGGCTTCCACGACACCCTGATCCTCAGCTACGCGGCCAAGTTCGCCTCGGCCTTCTACGGCCCGTATCGCGACGCGGTCGGCTCGACGAAGATGCTGACCGGCGACAAGAAGACCTATCAGATGGACTACGCCAACTCCGACGAGGCGCTGAAAGAGGTCGCCATGGACATCTCGGAAGGCGCCGACATGGTCATGGTCAAGCCGGGCATGCCCTATCTCGACATCGTCCAGCGGGTTTCGGAGACCTTCAAGCTCCCGACCTTCGCCTATCAGGTCAGTGGCGAGTACGCGATGATGCAGGCCTCCATCGCCAACGGCTGGCTCGACCAAGACCGCGCCATCCTGGAGACCCTGCACGGCTTCAAGCGCGCGGGCTGCTCCGGCGTCCTCAGCTACTTCGCCCCCCAGGCGGCCAGACTGCTGGGCGCTTGACCTCGCCGACCTTCGTTCGCCAAATGTCGGTTAATGAAGGCATGAGGGGCGGCGGCGATGGGTTTTCTCTGGTTCGGCCGCAAGAAGCGGTTCTCGGCGCTCGACCACGCGGCAGAGCCCGCCGCGCCGCCCGTCGCCCCTGAGCCCGCCCCTGCCGAGGTCGTCGAACCCGTCGTCACGTTCGCCCCGCCCACGCCGGCCGAGGCCCTGCAGCTGCTGAAGGACGGCAACGCGGCCTTCCTGTCCGGCCTGACCAGCCTCGGCCACGTCACCGCCCACGACCTCGAACCGCTTCAGGGCGGCCAGCACCCCATCGCCGTCATCGTCGGTTGCGCCGACAGCCGCACACCGCCGACCATCCTGTTCAACCAGGGTCTGGGCCAGCTCTTCATCATCCGCGTCGCCGGCAACACCGTGGACCGTCGCGGCCTCGCCTCCATCGTCTATGCGGTGAAGCATCTGCACGCCCCTCTGGTCGTCGTCATGGGCCACTCCGGCTGCGGCGCGGTCGCGGCGGCCGAGGCCATCGTGGACGGCGCGCCTCTGGATCCCTCGCTGGAGGAGATGATCGTCCCCATCATTCCCGCCGTCCTCGCCGCGCGGAAGAAGTCCCCCGCCAACCCCGCCCGCGCCGCCGTGGAGGAGAACGCTCGCTGGGTCGCCGAGAAACTGGGCACGGCCGATGCGGCGCTGGCCGACGCCGTCGAGGCCGGGACGGTCAAGATCGTCGCCGCCGTGAAGGACATGACCACGGGCCGCGTCGACTTCTACGAATGAGGCGCTAGGCTGGTCTCATGCTGAGACGCGCCCTCCTCCTCGCCACCCTCGCCGCCGGTCTGGCGGCGCCCGCCTTCGCGCAGGACATCCAGACGCCGCCCGCGCCCCTGCCGCGCGTGCAGATGGAGACCACTGCCGGCCGCATCGTCATCGAGGTCGAGGCCGTGAAGGCCCCGATCACCGCCGCCAACTTCCTCAAATATGTCGACGAGCGCCGCTTCGACGGGGCCACCTTCTACCGCGCCATGCAGTCGACGCCGGGCGCGACCACGGGTCTGGTCCAGGGCGGCGTCAACAACGACCCCGAGCGGGTTCTGCCGCCCATCGCACACGAACCGACGACCCAGACGGGCCTCAGCCATATCGACGGCGCCGTCTCCATGGCCCGCTATGCGCCCGGCACCGCCACGGGCGACTTCTTCGTCTCGGTCGGCCCGACGCCCTCTTACGACGCCGGCCGATCCTTCTCGGTCGATCCCGACGGCTTCGCCGTCTTCGGTCGGGTGGTCCAGGGCATGGACGTCGTCCGCACCATCCTCGCCAGCCCAACCTCGCCTACGGAGGGCGAGGGCTTCATGCGCGGCCAGATGCTGGAGCCCAAGATCACCATCCTCCAGGCCTGGCGCGAAAACGCCCCCTGACACCCGCCCGCCGCTCGGAGCCCGCCCCTCGATGAAGCGCCTGTTCGCCGCCCTGCCGCTCGCGGCCGCCTGTCTGGCCGCGCCCGTCGCCGCCCAGGACCGCAACCCCGACTTCGCCGCCCGCGCCGCCGCCCTCTATGCCGAGCAGCCCGACTTCGAGCGCTGCCGTCCGGGTCGTCTTCGGCCCGAGATCACCACGACCCTGACCGCCCGGGTCAACGAGGTCCGGGCGCTTCACGGCCTCGCCCCCGTCACCTACGACCCGGGGACCGAGAACACCGCCGTCGCCGCCGCGATGGTCTTCGCCGCCAACGGCAGCCTGTCCCACTATCCGGGCAGCTGGTGGCGCTGCTTCACCGAGGACGCCGCCACGGGCGCGCGGCTCAGCAACATCTTCGGCGGCCTGGCGTCCCAGCGGCTGATTTTCGTCTCGATGGACGAGATGGTCACCGGCTGGATGACCGACGTCCGCCACATGAACCCCGGCAGCATCGGTCACCGGCGCTGGCTGTTGGATCCCTTCCTCGCCACCATCAGCTTCGGCCGCGTCGCCGGCATCCTGCCCGACGGTCGGCGCACCGACGGCGCCGCCATGCGGATCATCGGCAGCAACCGCGTGGTCCCCGAACCCATCGAGGGCGGCTTCATCGCCTACCCCTTCGGCGACTACCCGGCGCGCTTCTGGGACCCGAGCGCGCTCCTCTCCTTCGCCGTCCTCGTCGACCTGCGCGACAAGACGGCCAGCGAACAGGTCGACTACAGGAACGCCCAGGTCTCGGTGCGTCGCAGGGGCGGCGAGGTGCTGGAGGTCAGCCGCATCACCTTCGACAACAACGCCTACGGCCTGCCCAACAGCCTCCAGTTCGCCGCCGAGGGCCTGCAGCCCGGCGTCAGCTACGACGTCGCCATCCGCAACGTCCGCGTCCAGGGCCAGTCACGGGACTTCGCCTACACCTTCCGCATCACGCCCTGACGCCATCGTCGGGCCTGAAGGGTTCATCACGGCGAGCACGGAGGAGGCACGACGAACACGGCGGGACCGATTGGATCCGTAGGGTGTAACGCTCATCGTCGGAGGCCGATACGCCAATGCGGCTTCGCCGCGATCCATGCCGGACAGGCCCGGGCCCTGACGGAAACGATCGACGACAGCAGCGCAAACTCGGTATCGTCGTGTCCGCCGTGCCTCCTCCGTGCTCGCTGTGATGAACCTCCTGCCTTCCGAATGCGCCAGCTCAAGCACCGCTTGGCTCAGCGTTCCGTTCGCGCCAGAAGCGCCACCAGATCGTCCTTCCAGAACTTCGCCCAGGTGTGGGTCCCGTGTCCCTTGCCCTCGGCGCTGTTCGGCACGAGCCGATACGTCACATCCGCCAGCCTAGGAACGAAGGTCTCCGACAGCCCCAGCTCCGGCGGATTGATGAAGTCGTCCGCCGAGTTGATCCAGGTCGTCGGCGCCGTCATCCGCTCCAGGTTCGCCGACGGGTCGTAGTCCCAGGACGCGTTGACCTGATACCAGAGGTCGTTGGCGTCCAGCGCCGGCAGACGGCGCTCCATCTGAGTGGTCAGATAACCGTCCACCGCCTCGACCGTCGCCAGATCCTGCTGCATCGCCATCGGCGCCGACCCGGCCAGCAGCAACAGGTCCACGGCCGTCCTCAGCCCCTGCACCGGCTGGGTCTGATAGTTCCCGCCGTCCCACAGCGGATCGCTGCGGATCGCGTCCTTCAGCATGGTCCGCCACAGACGGTTCCGCCCCACGATCGCCGTCGGCTCGCAGGCCATGGGCATCAGGGCGTCGGCCGCGTCCGAATGGGTCGTGCCCCAGACGAAGATGTGCATGCAGCCCATCGAGGTCCCGAGGATCAGCCGCAACCGCTCGACCCCCAGCTCGCCCAGCATCCGCCGCTGCGCCTCGACCATCTCGGTATAGCCGTACTCGGGAAACGCCGCCCGCAGCCCGTCGCTGGGCTTGGACGAGGCGCCGTGGCCGATGTTGTCCGGCATGATGACGTAGTAGCGCGTCACATCCAGCGGCTGGCCCGGCCCGAACAGATCGTTGGCGAACTGCGGCGACAGGAACTGCGCGCCCGTCCCACCCGTCCCGTGCAGCAGCAGGACCGCATTGTTGACCTTGCCGTCCGCGCCCCGCCGGGGCTCGCCCAGCGTCCGGTAATGGATGCGCGCCTCGGCCAAAGCCTCGCCCCGCGCCATCGGCAGGGTCCCGATCGCCGCATCCCCCTCGACCGGCGTCCAGGTCTGGGCGTTCGCCGCCCCGGCCCACACCGCCGCACACATCAGCATCGTCGCGAAACCCAGGCGCATCCTACCCTCCAGCACACCCGTTTTGGACTCTGAGGCGACCAGAGTGCAAACGCACTTCATCCACCTTAAGTCCGCAAATTCAAAATCTTACGCGGAACTTCTTCACGATTTGGACTCGTTGGACTCGGAGGCCTTCGAGTCCAAATCAGCTCAGGGCTTCAGCCGCGCCTTCAGGCTCGACGTATCCCAGCGATTGCCGCCCATCCCCTGCACCTCGGAATAGAACTGGTCGACCAGGGCTGTCAGCGAGAGCACCGCCCCGTTCGCCCGCGCCTCGTCCAGCACCAGCCCCAGGTCCTTGCGCATCCAGTCGACCGCGAAGCCGAACTCGAACTCGCCCTTCGCCGCCGTCTTCCAGCGGTTGTCCATCTGCCAGGACTGAGCCGCCCCCTTGGACACGGCGTCATAGGCCTTGTCGGTGTCCAGCCCCGCGACCTTGGCGAAGTGAACCGCCTCGGCCAGCCCCTGGACCACCCCCGCGATGGCGATCTGGTTGACCATCTTCGTCAGCTGGCCCGAGCCCGCCGGACCCATGTGCTGGATCGCCTTGGAATAGGCCTCCAGCGCCGGCCGCGCCGTCTCCAGCGCCTCCGCCTCGCCGCCCGCCATGACGCTGAGCTGGCCGTTCTCGGCCCCCGCCTGACCGCCCGAAACCGGTGCATCGACGAAGGCCACGCCTTTGGCCCCGCACAGCTCGGCCATTTCCCGCGCCACCTTGGCCGAGGTCGTCGTGTGGTCCACCACCACGGCGCCGGCCTTCAGGACCGCCAGCGCCTCGCCCACCACCTGACGCACGTCGTCGTCGTTGCCGACGCACAGGATGAACAGTTCCACCCCGTCCGCCGCCTCGCCGACCGTCGCCGCCGCCCGGCCGCCGTTGGCCTCGGCCCAGGCCTTCGCCTTCTCCGGCGAGCGGTTGTAGCCCGCCACCTCATGCCCGGCCTTCAACAGGTGACGCGCCATCGGCCCGCCCATGACGCCCAGCCCGGCGAAACCGATCTTCATGCCTCGTCTCCCGCCTTGCCGTAGCGGCCTCTGTGATAGGTCAGGGCCGCCGCCTCGGTGGCCTCGAAATCCACGACCTCGCCGACGATCACCATGTGGTCGCCCATCTGCACCCGCGAATGGGTCCGGCAGTCGAACCGGGCCGCGGCCGCCAGCCGGGGCGGCGCCTCGCCTACCCGCTGGAACTCATGCGGCTCCATCAGCCCGATCCCCTTGGCGAACCGCCGCGACAGGGCCTCGCCCTCGGCGTCCAGCACATGGATCGAGAAGGTCTCCGCCTCGCAGAAGGCATGCCACCGCTCCGACCGCTCATCCAGGCACCACAGGACCAGACGCGGGCTCAGCGACACCGAGGTGAAGGAGTTGATCGTGATCCCCAACGGACCGATCTTGCTGTCGGCCGTCACCACACAGACCCCGGTCGCGAAGGCGCCCAGCGCCTTGCGATAGGCCATCACGTCGCCGCCGGCGACCTCTGCGGGAGGAGATTCAAGGCTCACGCCCCGGACCTATTCGACCCCGCAGGATCAGGCAACCGCGTCAGAGCCAGAGCCGGATGACATCCTTCGAAATCGGCCCGTTCTCCTGCGCCGTGTTCGCCGTGTAGCTGAGCGTCGTCACCCGCGACCCGCAGGTGCATCGGAACCGCTCGGACCGCCCCGACGCCGGCCAGAACCGACGCGCTCCGAACAGAGGCCTCGGGTCCATCAGCGTCGCCCGCTCGCACCCTCGTGCGTCGCAGGCGACCACCAGCCGCGCGCCCGGCTCGCCCGCGTTCCTGGGCTCATAGAAGTCGTTGCGGATGTCGCGCATGGCCGGGGCTCCTCAAGCCCGACGAACCACGCCGGGCCGTCGCCCTCAAGCCAGTTGTTCCACATTTGTTCTCGTCGCTGTGGACAGACGCCGCCGTCATCTCAGATCGGCCAGCACCGCCGGGATCTGTTCCGGCAGGTCTTCCGCGATCAGCCCCGGCCCGAACCGCCCGCCCGCATCCGCGTGCATCCACACCGCCGCCGATGCCGCTTCGAACGGCTCCATCCCCTGGACGATCAGTCCGCCGATCAGCCCGGCCAGCACGTCGCCACTGCCCGCCGTCGCCAGCCAGGGCGTGCCGTTGCGGTTGACCCTGACCCGCCCGTCCGGGCCCGCGATCACCGTCTCCCGGCCCTTGAGCACCACGGTCGCCCCGCTGGCCCGCGCCGCCTCGACCGCCGCCGCCTCCCGACCCTCGGCCAACAGCCCCGGAAACAGCCGCTCGAACTCCCCCTCGTGCGGGGTCATCACGTCCCGGTCGTCCAGCATGGCGAACAGGTCCCCCGCCCTGCCCTTGAACAGCGTCAGGGCGTCCGCATCGACCACCAGCGCCGCCTCCGTCCCCGCCACGGCCGCCAGGTTCCGCTCCGTCGCCTCGGTCAGGCCCGCAGCCGGTCCGATCACCACGCAATCAAGCGGCCCGGCCAGATCCGCCAGCGCCTCGGGCGTCTCGAAGTCGGAGACCATCACCGCCTCCACCGCCGCGGCGATCACCGGGCCCGCGTCCGGCGGACACAGGATCCGCACCAGCCCGGCCCCGACCCTCAGGCCCGCCCGCGCCGCCAGCCGCGCGGCGCCCGTGTTCAGCCGCCCGCCCGACACCACGCCCAGCCGCCCCCGCTGATGCTTGTGCGTATCCGCGCCCGGCCAGGGCAGCAGCCCGCGCCACAGCGCCGGATCGTTGGAGGCCGAAGCGGTCATCGGCGCGTGAACACCCGCCCGGCGGCCATCGTTCCGAACACACGGACCGGCACGCTCTCGACCCGGAAGGACCCGGCCCGCACCAGTTCCTCGATCAGCGCCTCCAGGCTGGTCGAGTCGTTGTAGGGCGCGAACCGGTGCAGCAGCCGACCGTTGCTCCCGAACAGGCTCAGCGCCCCCATCTGCGACCGGTTCAGGTCCGCCGTGGCGATGGCCGCGATCGGGATTCGCTTCGACGCGGCCTGCCCCCTGGTCATCACCTCGATGGCGTCGGAGGTGAACCGGACCTCGGTGCGCTTGTAGAGGGCCATGACCATGAAGATCGGCGGCGCGACGAACAGGATCACCGCCAGGATCGCCAGCCCCTTCACCGAGCCGAACTCGTCCACGAAGGTCGCCAGCTTGAAAAATCCGACGACGGCGATCAGCCCGCCCATCGTGACCGCCAGATAGCCCATGGCGACCGACAGCCCCAGCGCGCGGTCGATCTGTTTGAATGTGATCGTGCTCATGCCCGAAACAACACGCCTCCGTGACGAAAATGCAAAGCGGCCCTTGCCTTATGCTGCGATGCGGTGTCCCTTTGCTACCCGAGTGTCTGGCCCATTTCGCTGCCGCCTCGGGGTCGCCCATGAAGAAGATCGAAGCCGTCATCAAGCCGTTCAAGCTCGACGACGTGAAGGAAGCGCTCCAGGACATCGGGGTGCAGGGCATGACCGTGCTGGAGGCCAAGGGATATGGCCGCCAGAAGGGTCACTCCGAACTCTATCGCGGCGCCGAGTACGTCATCGACTTCCTGCCCAAGATCAAGATCGAGGTGGTGGTCGCCGACGACCTCGCCCCGGCCGTGGTCGAGGCCATCCAGACCGCAGCTCGCACCGGCAAGATCGGTGACGGAAAGATCTTCGTCTCAGACGTGATCGACGTCATCCGCATCCGCACCGGCGAAACCGGAGCCCAGGCCGTCTAGGCCGAAGCCCCGCAACACGACTTCCTCCCCAGAAGAAACGAAGAAGGATCACGACTATGAGCGCCGCCAAGAAAATCCTGCAGGAGATCAAGGACAAGGACGTGAAATACGTCGACGTCCGCTTCACCGACACGCGCGGTAAGCTGCAGCACGTCACCTTCGACATCGACCTGGTCGACGAGGACTTCCTCGAGGAAGGCACCATGTTCGACGGCTCGTCGATCGCCGGCTGGAAGGCCATCAATGAGTCCGACATGCTGCTGAAGCCGGACTTGGCCACGGCCTACATCGACCCGTTCTACCAGCAGACGACGATGTTCCTGTTCTGCGACGTGATGAACCCGGACACCGGCGAGCCCTACAACCGCGACAGCCGCTCGATGGCCAAGAAGGCCCTCAGCTACGTCCAGTCCTCGGGCGTGGGCGACCAGGTCTTCTTCGGCCCCGAGGCCGAGTTCTTCATCTTCGACGACGTCCGCTGGAACACCCAGCCGCACAACACCGGCTACAGCTACGACTCGACCGAACTGCCGGCCAACACGGGTTCGGAATACACCGAGGGCAACATGGGCCACCGCCCTGGGCCCAAGGGCGGCTATTTCCCGGTCAACCCGGTCGACTCGGGTCAGGACCTGCGCGGCGAGATGCTGGGCGTCATGCGCGACCTGGGCCTCCAGCCCGAGAAGCACCACCACGAGGTGGCCCCGGCCCAGCACGAACTGGGTCTGAAGTTCTCCGACCTGCTGACCATGGCCGACCGACTTCAGCTCTATAAGTACGTGATCCACAACGTGGCCGCGGCCTACGGCAAGTCTGCCACCTTCATGGCCAAGCCCATGTTCGCCGACAACGGCTCGGGCATGCACGTCCACATGTCGATCTGGAAGGACGGCAAACCCCAGTTCGCCGGCGACAAATACGCCGGTCTGTCACAGGAGTGTCTCTGGTACATCGGCGGCATCATCAAACACGCCAAGGCCATCAACGCCTTCGCCAACTCGACGACCAACTCCTACAAGCGTCTGGTGCCCGGCTACGAAGCCCCGGTGAAACTGGCCTACTCGGCCCGCAACCGTTCGGCCTCGATCCGCATCCCGCACGTCTCCTCGCCCAAGGCCAAGCGTCTGGAAGCCCGCTTCCCCGACCCGATGGGCAACCCCTACCTGACCTTCGTCGCCCTTCTGATGGCCGGCCTGGACGGGATCGAGAACCGCATCGATCCGGGCGCGCCCGCCGACAAGAACCTCTACGACCTGCCGCCGGAAGAGCGCGGCTCGATCCCCGAGGTCTGCGGCTCGCTTCGTGAGGCCCTGGAGAACCTCGACAAGGACCGCGCCTTCCTCAAGAAGGGCGGCGTCATGGATGACGACTTCATCGACAGCTACATCGAGCTCAAGATGGAAGAGGTCATGCGCCTCCAGCTCCACCCGCACCCGGTCGAGTTCGACATGTACTACAGCTGCTGATCCCCACCCGGATCTGACGGCATCGGGGCGCCGGACGGGAGACCGTCCGGCGCCTCTTTCGTTTCGGCCCGAAAATCGATGGCCAAACCTATAACTTTGGTATCAGAAGGGGGCTGCGGCGCAGGATTTACCAAGCTTTTCAAGGCTGCATTGACAGCGTTCGACAAGAACGCCCCACCGCCGGATGTCCCGGCCCTGAGCCCGTCATGTCGCTTGAACAACTTGTCTATATCAGCCGCTCCAACATCCCTCTGGCCTCCCCCCTGGATGTCGCCGACATCCTGGAGGTGTCCTCGCGCAACAACGGGGCCTACCGGGTCACCGGCGCCCTGACCTACAGCGGCGACCGCTTCATTCAGTTGCTGGAAGGACCGCCCGATGCCCTCGACTGGCTGGTGGACCGCCTGCGCCACGATCCGCGCCACCGGGACTTCGACATCCTGGACCGCATGACGATCCGCGAGCGCGCCTTCCCGGAATGGTCGATGCTCTTCCCGACCCTGACGCCCGTCAGCGAGACGATGATGGCCAAACTTCTGGCCGACGGCCGTCGCCACGCCCCGGCCTATCGCCACGTCCTTTTGACCATGGCGCGTGAGTTCCGGCGTTCGGTCGGCGGCTACTAGCGGCCGTAGGCGCGGCTGTCCGGCTCGATGATGTTCTGCGACGGCGTCCAGTAGCGCCACCGCTGCATCCACCGCTCCCCCTGCACCAGCCAGGCCTCGCGCCGAGCCGGATCATTCTCCGCCACGGCCAGGGCAAAGAGCTGACGCGCCCTCTCACGGCAGTCATCGGCGGTTCGGACGGTGGTCAGCGCTTCCATACCCGCGAGGTCTCAGGAGACGGTTACCTGGACCTTAATGGTTAAGCTTGGGGATCATCGACCGACCTAAAGTTATAGGATCGCCGATCATATAGCGAAGGTGGTCAGGCCGGGATCGGATCCTCGGCGTCCTCATCCTTCTTGCGACGCAGCTCGATCAGCCGCACGCACCAGATCGAGATCTCGTAGAGGAAGCACAGGGGCACGGCGAGCATCAGCTGGCTGATCGGGTCCGGCGGGGTCACGACGGCGGCCAGGACCACGACCGCGACGATCGCATAGCGACGCCCCTCTGCCATGAACTTGGATGTGATCAGCCCGGCCAGTCCCAACAGGGTCATCACAACCGGCAGCTGGAAACAGAGGCCGAAGGCCAGGACCAGGGCCGTCACCAGACTCAGATACTCCGACACCTTGGGCAACAGGGCGACGGCCACCGTGTCCGAACTGATCTGCTGGCTCAACGAGAACCACATCACGAACGGCAGCATGACGAAGTAGACAAGCGCGGCGCCCAGCAGGAACAGCAAAGGCGACGCGATCAGGAAGGGCAGGAAGGCGCCCTTTTCGTTGCGATAGAGGCCCGGCGCCACGAACCGGTAGAGCTGGAAGGCCAGGACCGGGAAGGCCAGGAACACGGCTCCGAAGCCGGCCAGCTTCATCTTGGTGAACAGGATTTCCAGCGGCGCCGTATAGATCAGCTGGGCCGCCTCGTGGGTCGTCGGCGGCATCGGATGAATGCCCGCCGTCACCAGGATCAGGTCGATCGGCGACACGCTGTGCCCCGTCGCCCCGGCATGCAGGGCGCTGGCCGCCGCGAACGGCTTGACCAGGAAGACGTAGATCGGCCCGGCGAAGATGAAGCAGAAGATGAAGGCCAGACCGAAGGCCACGATACAGATCACCAGACGGCCGCGCAGCTCGATCAGGTGATCCATCAGGGGCGCACGCGACGCCTCGATCTCGGCTTCGTCGCGGTCGGTCATTGATCGGCTTTAGGCTTGCGCGGCGCGCGTGGCTTGGCGGCCTTGGGCGCCGACGCCTTGGTCTGTGCGGGCTTGGTCTCAGCGGGCTTCGCGGCCGGCTTGGCGCGCGGTTTCGGCGCGCTCGCCGTAGCGGTTTCGGCCTTCGTGGTCGTCGCCTTCGGCTTCCTGGCCTTGACGGGTTTCGGAGCCTCGACCACGGGCATGGCCGTCGGCTCCGGGAACTCGGGCTGGTCCAGCGTCACCGCACGCGGCGGCTCAACGACGGCGGGCTTCTCCAGCTCGTCCTTGATGCCCTTGAAGGCGGCGTTGGCCTCGTCGCCGAGGCGCACCATCCCCTGCCCCATCGGACTGGTCCCGTCCCTCAGGGCCTGAACCTCCTTGCGGAGTTCATCGAGCTCGGACTGCCGCGCCATCTCATCGAAGCTGGAACGGAACTCGTTGGCCATGCCGCGCGCCTTGGCGACCATCTTGCCGAGCTGGCGCAACATTCCGGGCAGCCGCTCGGGTCCGACGACCACGAGCGCCACGACGCCGATAACCAGATATTCGAGGCCCCCGATCCCGGGGCCGAGGCCGCCCATGCGTCAGGCTCTTTCGCGTACCGGACCTAGCGCTTCAGCTCTTCCTTTTCCGCGTCGGTGCGCGGCAGGGTTCCGGGGGCCTCTTCCTTCTTGTCCTCGTCCTTCAGGCCGTCGCGGAAGGCCTTGATGCCCTTGGCGGCGTCGCCCATCAGACCCGAGATCTTGCCCTTGCCGCCGAACAGCAGGGCGACCACGACGATGACGATGGCCCAATGCCAGATGCTGAAGCTGCCCACGGGAGGTCTCCTGGAACGGGCCGAACGCGGCCCGCGTCAAAACTAATCGTCCCTATAGTCCAACCGATGGCGGCGCGCCAAGCGAACCTGTAAGTCCGCGAAAATGAGTCACGTCACCATCCACACCGACGGCGCCTGCAAGGGCAATCCGGGCCCCGGCGGCTGGGGCGCCATCCTGCAGGCGCAGGGGAAATCCAAGGAGTTGTGCGGGGGCGAGCCCCTGACGACCAACAACCGGATGGAGCTGATGGCCGCCATCATGGCGCTGGAGACCCTGACGCGCCCTTGCAAGGTCGATCTGCATACGGACAGCAAATATGTGATGGACGGCATCACCGGCTGGATCCACGGCTGGAAGGCGCGCGGCTGGAAGACGGCGGACAAGAAGCCGGTCAAGAACGACGACCTGTGGAAGCGGCTCGACGTCGCCCGCGCACGGCACGAGGTGAAGTGGCACTGGGTCAAGGGCCACGCCGGCCACCCCCTGAACGAACGCGCCGATCAGCTGGCCAACCTCGGCATCGAGCGGATGCGCGCGGCGAAAGCCTGACGGCTTTCGATCAGGTCAGGCCTCGCGCCGAACCTTCAGCGACGGACCGTCCAGCCGGTCCACCACGACACTGTCGCCGACGGGCGGGGCGTCGCCCTCGATCACCGCCGCCCATTCCGCGCCGGACACGAAGACACGGCCGCGGCCGTCCACGAAGGGCTCGACCACCCGCGCCCGCTGACCGATCAGTCGGGCGTCGCGGTCGTTGATGTCCACATGATCGGACGGGTTCACCCGCTGGACCAGCCGTCGCGACAGGGCTGTCGCCAGGATGGTCAGGCCGGCGAAGATGGCGATCTCGACCGGCAACCCGACCCTCAGACCCAGGGCCGTCAGCACGGCCACCACGCCCGCCGCCACCGCCGGCCATAACAGCCATTCCGTCGACAGGGACGCTTCGACGGCCAGGAGCAGCACCCCGACGCCCAGCCAGATCCAGAACGGCTGGGCCGCGTAGAGATCGGCGATCGCATCCATGGCTCAGCCCTCCGTCAGGCGGTCGGCGGCACGGCGCCGCCCGAACGCGTGGCGCGGGCCGGCGGACGCGGCGGCGTGTGCTGCTGATCCTTCGCCAGACCGACCAGTTCGCCGATCCCGGCGATGGTGCCGACCAGACTGCCCATCTCGGCCGGGACAATGACCGTCTTCTGGGTGGGGTTGCGCGCCATCTCGGCGAAGGCGTCCACATAGCGCTGGGCCACGAAGTAGTTGATTGCGTTCACGTCGCCGCGCGCGATGGCTTCAGACACCATGGCCGTCGCCTTGGCCTCGGCCTCGGCTTCACGCTCGCGCGCCTCGGCGTCGCGGAAGGCGGCTTCCTTGCGGCCCTCCGCCTCCAGAATCGCCGCCTGCTTGGCGCCCTCGGCGCGGGTGATGGCGGCCTGTTTCTCACCATCGGCCTCGGTCACCACGGCGCGGCGTTCGCGCTCGGCCTTCATCTGGCGGGCCATGGCGTTGGTGATGTCGGCGGGCGGGGTCAGGTCCTTGATCTCGATCCGGTTGGCCTTGACGCCCCACGGCTCGGTCGCCGCGTCGATGACGTGCAGCAGGCGGGTGTTGATGGCGTCGCGCTGCGACAGCACCTCGTCGAGTTCCATCGAACCGACCACGGTCCGCAGATTGGTCATGCAGAGCTGGGCGATGGCGTAGTTCAGGTCGTCGACGCGATAGGCGGCGGCTGCGGCGTCCATCACCTGGATGAAGACAATCCCGTCGACCTTCACCACGGCGTTGTCCTTGGTGATGACCTCCTGGGTCGGGACGTCCAGCACCTGTTCCATCATGTTCATGCGCCGACCGATCCGCTCCACGAACGGGGTCAGGATGCTGATGCCGGGCTTCAGGGTCTTGGTGTATTTGCCGAACCGCTCGACGGTGAACTCGCGCCCCTGAGGCACGATCTTGACCACGCTGAACAGCAGGATCACCGCGAAGACCAGCAGTACGATGGCGAAGTAGCTCATTCGGTTTCCTCCCTGACGTGTAAGGCTACCCCGCGCCGTCCGCTCGCCACAAACGAAAACGGCGGCCCCCGTTCGGGAACCGCCGTCAGCGTCAGGACATGGGTCCGAAGATCAGTCGTCGTCTTCGACGTCCAGGTCGTTCAGGTCGCAGACGTCGACGTCCATGACGTCCTGGGTGTCGCCGTCGTCGTACACGGCGTGGATGTCGTAGGTGCAGTCTTCCAGATCGTCCTCGATCGAGATGTCGACCGAGTCGCCCGGAGCGACTTCTTCGCCCTGCAGCAGTTCGTGTTCCCAGTCTTCGTTCGACGACTCGCCGACCCACAGTTCGGTCATCGTCGCGTCGCTGGTGTTCGTCAGCGTGAAGGACATGTCCTGAGCGGCGGCGCCGGTCGCGAACAGGATGGCGACGGCCGAGGCGGCCATGATCAGTTTGGTGTTCATCAGTGTTCCCCCGAAGCCGGCGGGATGCCGACCGTAGTTCAGAAAGAGCGACTTCGAGCGAAACCGCCGAACTCGTCTGCCCCTAGATGCGGCCGCACGGCCCGGTTTGGTTAGTGACGGGACCTGACGATGCCGGTCAGGCGTCCCGCATCTTCAGTGCGCGGGCGATCACACGCCGGGTTTCGCTCCAGCCGACCGCGGCCATCGCCGCCTCCACCGGCATGAAGACGGCCTCGGCCGCGTCATCGCCCGCGACCGGCTCGCCGGCGATCCATTCGGCGACGTAGTCGATCAGGACGTAGTGGCGTCCCGCCTCCGGGAAGATGCCGTCCACCACATCGACCAGACCCCGGATCCGCGCCTCGACGCCCGTCTCCTCCTGCAGTTCCCGAAGCGCCGCATCGACCGCCCGCTCGCCCGATTCGATGCGGCCGCCGGGCAGGCTCCATTCGCCCATCCGGGGCGGTTTGCCGCGTCGGATCAGCAGGACCTCATCGCCCTTCAGGCAAATCACCCCGACGGCGGGCACGGGCGTCATCGAGGAATCGCTCATACGGCCGATCCTAGCGCCTGTTTTGAGTAGCGTCGGCGGCGACGCTTTGAGAGAACGGGGGCATGGCCTCCCCTTCCCCCGCCGCCCTCGCCGAACTGAAAGCCGCGCTCGGACCGTCCGGCTGGACCGACGATCCGTCCGAGATCGCCCCCTGGGTCGCCGAATGGCGGAACAAGTGGAAGGGCGACACGCCCCTGATGCTCAAGCCCGACACAACGGCCGAGATCGCCCGCGCGGTCGAGATCTGCGCCCGCCACGGCGTCGCCATCGTGCCCCAGGGCGGCGGGACGGGTCTGGTCGGCGGTCAGGTGCCGTTCGGCGAGGTCCTCCTGACCACCCGCCGCCTGCGCGCCGTGCGCGACGTCACCCCACTGGACGACGCCATGACGGTGGAGGCCGGGATCACCCTGCTGGAGGCCCAGCAGCTGGCGGCCAAGGCCGACCGATTCTTCCCGCTCAGCCTCGCGGCCGAGGGCACGGCGACCATCGGCGGGGTGATCTCGACCAACGCCGGCGGCACGGCCGTCCTGCGCTACGGCATGATGCGCGACCTGGTGCTGGGCATCGAGGCGGTCATGCCGGACGGTCAGCTGTTCAACGGCCTGAAGCGGCTGCGCAAGGACAACACCGGCTACGACCTGAAGCAGCTGCTGATCGGCGCAGAGGGTACGCTGGGCGTCGTCACGGCGGCGACCCTGAAGCTCTTCCCCATCATGCGTAGCCGCGCCACGGCCGTCGTCGGGCTGGCCAGCGCCTATTCGGCGATCCAGCTTCTGGCACGCGCCAAGGCCGAGACCGGCGGCGGGGTCGAGGCCTTCGAGCTGATGAAGCGGATCGGCGTCGAGTTCGCCTTGAAGCACATCCCCGGCGTTCGCGAGCCTCTGGACAGCGTCCAACCCTGGTATGTCCTGATCGAACTGACCTCGGGCGAGCCCGGCGCGGCCGAGGCCGGGATGGAGCGCATCCTGACGGCGGCCTTCGAGGAAGAGCTGATCACCGACGCCGCCATCGCCCAGAACGAGACCCAGGTCCGCGACTTCTGGAAGCTGCGCGAGGAGCAGTCGGCGGCCCAGCGGCCCGAGGGCGGCGGCTGGAAGCACGACGTCTCGGTCCCCGTCAGCCGCATCGCCGACTTCCTCGACGAGGCGACGGCGGCGGTGGAGGCCTTCGAGCCCGGCGCCCGTGTCTCGGCCTTCGGCCACGTCGGCGACGGCAACATGCACTACGACATCCTGTGCCCGCCGGGCGGCGATCTGCAGGCCTTCCTGGGCCGCTGGGAGGCCGGGTCCAAGGTCGTCCACGACGTCGTCGCCAACTACGAGGGTTCGATCTCGGCCGAACACGGTCTGGGCCGTCTAAAGACCGACGAGGCTCGCCGCTACAAGACGCCGCTGGAGATCTCGACCATGCAGGCTATCCGCAAGGCCATCGATCCCCAGCGGATCATGAACCCGGCGGTGCTGTTCTAGGCTCGGCGCTTCAAACCGTCGCCGAACGGGCCTAGAGACCCGGTCATGCTGATCGTCCTCTCCCCCGCCAAGCGCCTGGACTTCACCGAGCCCGCGTCGGACATCCCGGCGACGCACCGGCGGTTCCTCGAGGACACCGCCTCCCTGTCGAAGACGGCGCGGAACCAGACCCAGGCCGATCTGCGTCGCCTGATGGGCATTTCGGCGGATCTCGCCAAGCTCAACCAGGCGCGGTTCAAGGCCTTCGAGCCCGACGCCCTGGACGCCGGCATCCAGGCCGCCTTCGCCTTCGACGGCGACGTCTATCAGGGGCTGGAGGCGCGCACGCTGGACAAGGCCGGGTTGGCCTTCGCCCAGGAGCATCTGCGCATCCTGTCCGGCCTCTACGGCCTGCTGCGTCCGCTGGACCGGATCCAGCCCTATCGTCTGGAGATGGGCACGCGGCTGAAGACCCGGCGCGGGTCCAGCCTCTACGACTTCTGGGGCGACCGGATCTCGAAACAGCTGAACGCCGATGCGGAAGGCCAGAAGGACCCGACCCTGATCAACCTGGCCAGCCAGGAGTATTTCGGCGCCGTCGACGCCAAGGCCCTGAAGCTGCCGGTCATCACGCCCAACTTCCGCGAAGAGAAGGACGGCGAGAGCCGCATCGTCTCCTTCTTCGCCAAGAAAGCGCGCGGGACCATGGCCCGGTTCGCCATCGACGAGCGGATCGAAACGCCCGCCGACCTGAAGGCGTTCGACCGCGACGGCTACAGCTTCAACAAGGCGCTCTCGACCGAGACGGATTGGATATTCACCAGACAAGGAAATTCCTGAGACCGGGTCGATTTCGCAGACGCGAAGAGCTAGGCTCGCCTCAAACCAGAGACCCCGGCGACCGCCCGAACGGCGTGGACCGAGGCATAGAGCGAGAGTGAACGACCCATGTTTCAGTGGCCCGGAAAGAAGGACGCATCGGAAGCCGAGCGCCCCGTCTATCGCGACCCCAACGACCTCAAGGGCCAGGTGGCCGTCATCTCCGGCTCGACGTCGGGCATCGGCCTGGCGCTCGCTCGCGCCGTGGCCTCGCGCGGCGGCGACGTCGTCCTGAACGGCCTGGGCGATCCGTCGGAGATCGAACGCACCCGCGCGGAGCTGGAGGCCAGTTGCGGCGTCCGCGTCCGCTATCACGCCGCCAACATGCTGAAGGGCGACGAGGTCGGCGACATGGTCGCCTTCGCCAAGCACCAGCTGGGCCGGGTGGACATCCTGGTCAACAACGCCGGCATCCAGCACGTCGAGGCGGTGGAGAAATTCCCGGCCGACAAGTGGGAGCAGATCATCGCGATCAACCTGTCGTCGGCCTTCTACGCCACGCGGGCGGCCATCCCGATCATGAAGGCGCAAGGGAGGGGCCGAATCATCAATGTGGCCTCGGCCCACGGCCTGGTCGCCTCGCCGTTCAAGTCGGCCTACGTGGCCGCCAAACATGGTGTGATCGGCTTCACCAAGACGGTGGCTCTGGAGGTTGCGCAGGACAACATCACCTGCAACGCCATCTGCCCGGGCTTCGTCGAGACGCCGATCGTGTCCAAGCAGATCGAGGATCAGGCCCGGACGCGCGGCATGTCCAAGGAACGGGTCTTGAAGGACGTGATCCTGGGCTCCCAGCCGACCAAGCGGTTCGTCACGACCGACGAGCTGGCGGGGATCTTCCTCTATCTGGTCAGCGATCTTGGGGCCTCGGCCAACGGGGCCAGCTTCTCGATCGACGGCGGCTGGACCGCCCAATAAGACGATTGCCGGGGGACGATGGCGCTTTTCAAACGCAAGTCGACCCCAGCGCCCGCCGCGCCTGAACCCAGCGACGGGCGCCGTCCGATCTGTCTGGCCTTGCAGGGTGGAGGCGCGCACGGGGCGTTCCAGTGGGGCGTGCTGGACCGGCTCCTGGAGGCTGACGTCCTCGACATCCGGGCGGTGACGGCCTCGTCCGCCGGGGCCATGAACGGGGCGGCGCTGGTCTCGGGTCTGGCCAAGGGCGGGCCTGAGGGCGCGCGTCAGGCGCTGGACAAACTCTGGCGTGAGACCAATCAGTCGGGCGGCAAGAACGTCTTCGGCGACACCTCGATCTGGTCCAACGCCTTCCAGCCGGCCTGGCTGAAGGATTCGCCTCTGTGGCGGGCGTCCGAGACCCTGGCGATGTCGATGTCGCCCTATGAATTCAACCCGTTCAACCACAACCCGCTGAAGCGGGTGCTGCAGGCGGCGATCGATTTCGAGGCGGTGCGAGGCTCCGAGGTGAAGCTGTTCGTGGCCGCCACGGCCGTCCGCCACGCCAAGAGCCGGGTGTTCGCCTCGGCCGAGATAACGGATCAGGTGCTCTTGGCCTCGGCCTGCCTGCCCCATTTGTTCCAGGCGGTGGAGATCGAGGGGGAGCCCTATTGGGACGGGGGCTATCTGGCCAATCCGCCGCTGTGGCCCCTGTTTTACCAGGACACGCCGGACGACGTGCTGCTGATCACCCTGAACGCTTTCGAGCGGGAGGATACGCCGAAGTCGGCGGGCGACATCATGGATCGGCTGAACGAGGTGGTGTTCAATGCGCCGCTGGTGGCCGAACTGCGAGCCATCGCCTTCGTCCAGGAACTGATCGAGGAAGGTCGGCTGACCGACACGGCGCGGGAGCGGTATCGCCACATCCTGATGCACGCCATCGAGGCGGACGGCTGGCTGGGCGACCTGTCGCTGGGGTCCAAGTTCAATACCGAATGGACCTTCCTGAACGACCTCAAGAAGCGCGGGCGGGCGGCGGCGGACGAGTGGCTGGCCAGCTGTGCGGGCGAGGTCGGGGTGCGGTCCAGCGTGGACCTGCAGGCGCGGTTCGGTTGAGCGACCGGCGTTTGCACTTTGGACTCTGAAAAGCCGAGTCCAACGAGTGCAACTGAACTCTGTCAGAGCCTTGCTTCAACGAGCTGAGATCCGCGCTGAAGAAAAAGGCGGTCGAGTCTAACCGACGAAGCCGGCGGCGCGCTTCAGGCGGTCGTTGATCGCCTCGCCGAGACCGACCCCGGGGATGGCGGCGACGGCGATGCCGGCGGGGGTTTCGCGGTCAGCCTCGCGCAGCAGACGGAACAGGTTGGCGGCGGCTTCGCGGAGGTCACCGGTGGGGCTGAGGCTCCAGCGTTCCGGCCCCACACCGGGGCCGAAGCCGAGGAAGATCTCGCCCTCCCCGCCCGCGTCGGCGCCCAGCCGCACGGGGGCCGAGGGGGCGTAGTGGCGGGTCAGGCGGCCGGGCGAGCGATGGCCCTCGCCCGAGCCGTCCAGCGGGCCGATCAGAGCCTCGATCTCCTCGCGAGTGACCGAACCTGGGCGCAGCAGGGAGACCCGGCCGTCCAGCACCGAGACGACCGTGCTTTCGACGCCGACGGCGCAGGGGCCGCCGTCGAGGGCGGCCGCGGCGAACGACCCCGTCTCCTCCACGGCGTCGGCGAAGGTGGTGGGGCTGGGGCGGCCGGAACGGTTGGCCGAGGGGGCGACGACAGGGCCGCCGAAGGCGTCCAGCACCGCCCTCGCCTTCGCATGGCCGGGCACGCGGACGGCGACGCTATCAAGGCCTGCACGCGCCAGATCGCTGACGGCCACGATGTCGCGACATGGGGCGACGATCGTCAGCGGGCCGGGCCAGAAGGCCTCGGCCAGCTTTCGCGCCGCATCGTCGAAGACGGCGATCCGCTCGGCGGCGACGGCGTCGGCGACGTGGGAGATCAGGGGATTGAACCGGGGCCGGCCCTTGGCCTCGAAGATCTTGACCACGGCCTCGGAGTTTCCGGCGTCGGCGGCCAGGCCGTAGACGGTCTCGGTCGGCAGGATGACGAGGTCGCCGGCGCGCAGGGCCGCGACCGCCTCGGTCACGCCGCCGGCCGCGTCGCCAGGGACACGTCCACCCGCACCTGTTGTCCGATCAGTCCGTTCCACGGTCCACGCGTTCCAATGCCGAAGGCCGCCCGATCCAGCGAGAAGCCGCCGGTCATCTGCGCCGTCTGACCATCGCTGCGCAAGGTGGCGGGAAAGCGCACAGGGCGGGTGACGCCCTTCATGGTGATGTCGGCGCGCGCCATGAACCGGTTTCCACCCGCCGGCTCCAGTCCGGTCAGCCGGAAGGCGATATGGGGATAGCGGCCGCTGTCGAGGAAGCCGTCGCCGACCGCCGTGGCCGTCAGCCGCGCGTCCTCCATCCGCAGGGAGGCCGAATCGACCTCGATCGCGACCTGCGCCGTTTCCGGCCGTTCGGGGTCGAAGCGAACGTCGCCGCTCCAGCGCGTGAACCGCCCGGTCCGCGCGCCGACCGGCGTGCCGACCCGCATGGTGATCGTCGATGAGCCCGGCACGACAACCCAGCGTTCGACATCCGCCCGGCTCGTATTCGTGGCCAGGCAGGCCGCCCCGATCACCAGCGCGATCAGGGCCGACCGCATCTCAGGGACGCCGGGGAATCAGCGGGATCATCCGGTGCAGGACGTTGTCCCGGTCGACGAACTGATGCTTCAGCGCCGCCAGCACATGCAGGGCGATCAGGACGTAGAGCAGCTTCACCGCAGCCTTGTGCAGATCCATGAGGGTCCCGGCCAGGTCGCGGCTCTGGGTGATCGGCAGCAGCGGCCAGTTGAACAGGCCGAACCAGTCGATGTCACGCCCGCCCGCGCTGGACGCCGCCCAGCCGAACAGGGGAATGCCGATCAGGAGGACGTAGAACAGGATGTGCGTCGCCTTGGCCGCGAACTTCTGCCAGTCCGGCGTGCCCGCCGGCGACGGAAGGGCCGGGTTGGCCATGCGCCAGCCGATTCGCGCCAGGGTCAGGATCAGGACCGTCAGGCCCAGGGCTTTGTGGACCTGGACGAACTCCCGCGACATCGGCCCCTCGGTCGCCTCGTGCGCCGTGATCAGGAGGACCTGGGCCAGCACCAGCAGGGCCAGGCCCCAGTGGAAGACCAGCGACACCGTCGAATAGCGGTTTCTAGGCTCGGCCATCGGTTTCCTCACGTCGCACTGCATCGGCAGATTGGCCCAGCGAACGACCGAGGCCAAGCGATCCCTTGCCTGACGCAACGGCATCGTCGCAAGAAGGTCTGACACACAGAGTGACTTGTGTAAGAAGACGACTCTAGTTCGCCGGAGACCTCGCCATGCCCTATCGCGCCCCTGTTCGGGATATCGCCTTCAGCCTGACCGCCGTGGCCGGGATCGAGGACGTCGCCGCCACCGGCGGCTTCCCCGACTATGACGCCGATCTGCTGGCCGCCGTGCTGGAAGCGGCCGGACAGTTCTCGGAAGAGGTGCTGGCGCCCCTGAACCGGCCGGGCGATCTGGCCGGATCGAAATACGCCAACGGGTCGGTCACGGCCGCGCCTGGGTTCGCCGACGCCTATCGCCAGTTCGCCGAAGGCGGCTGGACGGGTCTGACGGCCTCGGCCCATGCGGGCGGACAGGCCCTTCCGAAGGCGCTGGAGCTGGCGGCCTATGAGACGGTGCAGTCGGCGAACATGGCCTTCGCGCTCTGCCCCATGCTGTCGCTGGCGGCCATCGAGGCGCTGGAACAGGTCGGGACCGAGCATCAGAAGGCGACCTATCTGCCGAAGCTCGTGTCCGGCGAATGGACCGGAGCCATGGTCCTGACCGAGCCGGGCGCGGGCTCCGATCTGGGCGCCCTGACGGCCACAGCCACGCCGAACGGCGACGGCACCTATGCCCTGAACGGCCAGAAGATCTTCATCACCTGGGGCGACCACGACGCGACGGACAACATCGTCCACCTGGTGCTGGCTCGCCTGCCCGACGCGCCGGCGGGGCCCAAGGGGATCAGCCTGTTCCTGGCCTCGAAGTTCGAGGTGAAGGACGACGGGTCACTGGGCGGCCGCAACGACTTCCGCCCCGTGGGGGTCGAGCACAAGCTGGGCATCCACGCCTCGCCGACCTGCGTCATGAGCTATGAAGGGGCCCGCGCCGAGCTGGTCGGTCAGCCGAACCAGGGCCTGGCCCATATGTTCGTGATGATGAACAACGCCCGTCTGGCCGTGGGGGTGCAGGGCGTCGGCGTGGCCGAGGGCGCCTATCAGCACGCACTGGCCTATGCGCTGGAGCGGCGTCAGGGCCGGTCGATCTGGACCGGCGAGGCCAACGCCCCGATCATCGACCACCCGGATATCCGCCGCACCCTGGCGGTGATGAAATCCAGGATCGAGGCCGCCCGCGCCATCTGTTTCGCCACCGGCGTGGCCGCCGACCTGGCCCAGCATGCGGGCTCCGAAGACGACCGTCGCAAATGGAAGGGCCGCGAGGACCTGTTCGTGCCGATCGCCAAGGCCTGGTCGACCGACGTCGGCTGCGACGTCGCCTCGATGGGGGTTCAGATCCACGGCGGCATGGGCTTCATCGAGGAGACCGGCGCGGCCCAATACTATCGCGACGCCCGCATCACTCCGATCTACGAGGGCACCAACGGCATCCAGGCCATGGATCTGGTCGGCCGCAAGCTGTCGCAGGACGGCGGCGCCTCGGCCAAGGCCCTGATCGCCGACATGAAGGCGACGCTGAAGGACCTGTCGGGTCTCTATGCCGGCAAGCCGGTCGAGCGGTTCGCCGCCGCCATCGAGGCGGTCGAGGACGCGACCCACTGGCTGCTGGACGCCAAGGCCGATGCGGCGCGGGGCGCCGACGTGCTGGCGGCCGCGGACGCCTATCTGAAGCTGCTGGGCGACGTGGTCGGAGGCTGGATGCTGGCAAAGGGGGCGCTGGCGGCAAAGGCGCGGCTGGATACCGGAGACGGCGATCCGGCGTGGCTGAAGGGCAAGATGGACCTGTACGAGGTCTATGCCGCGAACACCCTGGGCCATGCGTCGAGCCGGCTGGCGGCCGTGGGGCAAGGCGGGGAGCTGCTGTCGCGGATCACGCCGGAGGTGCTGGGGGCCTGATTGCGTCTCCTCCCCGTCGCGCAGCGATGGGGAGGTGGCTCGGAGCGTAGCGGAGAGACGGAGGGGTTCTGCGTGCCCCCCAGAACCCCTCCGTCAGCTCGCAAGCGCTCGCTGCCACCTCCCCATCTGCGATGGGGAGGAGACTACTCGTCCAACATCGAGATCGTCTCCCTGACGAATACCGCGTGGGTGACCACCCCGATCTCCAGCTGTTCGTCATTCACCCGCACCTCCTGGCTCAATAGCCCGGCGATGAAGGCCGTCTCCGGCTCCGTCGTACCGGGCCTCTTCCTCGCGCTCGGCGTCCAGAAGACCGGGCCGCCGGAGTTGCCGGGGAAGACGGTGAAATCCAGCAGGAAGGTCGGGAAGGCGCTGACCGGCGACATGGGATAGGAGGCGATCCGCCCCACCCTCAGGATCGGGAAACCGGCGCGGTTCGCCGACAGGCCGCGCGGGAAGCCGAGGGACAGGAGTTCGTCGCCCGGTCCGACCTCATAGGCCTCGAACGAGTTCTCGTCGGCGAGCCAGCCGAGCGGGATGGCCGCGCGGGCGAAGGCCTCGGGCGCCCGGACCTCCATGACGGCGATGTCCCGCTCCGGATGCTGGACCCACAGGGGACCGCCCTCCCCGTCCCGGATGGTCAGGGGCTGGGGATCGAAGCGCCAGGTCCCGTCGCCCAGCGCCGTGCGCCAGCCGATCCGCGCCTCCGGCTCGTCCATCCGCTCCAGAACGTGGGCGGCGGTGACCAGGACGATGCGGGGCGTGCCGTCGGGTTTGGGCGCCTGGATCAGGAAGCCGGTGCCGACGGTGCGCGTGTTGGGCCCCGAAGGCTGGTCCAACTGCACCGTGGCGTCGATCAATCCGACCGTCAGGTCCCAGACATGGGCGACGACCGGCGGGGGCGCGGCGTCCTGGGCGGGCGGAATCTCGATCATCAAGGGGCCTTTCTGATGCGCGAGGCCATTTGACGGGGCCTATGCCGGTCGCACAAGCTCCGCCGGTGACTTACAGGGGAGCGACATAATGAACCGCCGCGAATTCGTCGCCACGACCGCCGCGTCCGCGGTACTGGCCGCCTCACCCGCCCTCGCCCGTTCCCCCGGAGCCCAGATGTCCCCCACCCCGCCCGTCGCCAAGCGAATCCCCGTCGTCATCGAACAGCTGGGGCGCACCCGGACCGACGACTATCAGTGGATGAAGGACGACAACTGGCAGGCCGTGCTGCGCGACCCGACCCTGATCAAGGCCGATGTGAAAGAGCATCTGGAGGCCGAGAACGCTTACCGCGAGGCGATGCTGGCCTCGACCCTGCCGCTGCAGACCCGGATGTTCGAGGAGATGAAGGGCCGCATCAAGGAGGACGATTCGTCCGTCCCCGCCCCTGACGGCCCGTGGGCGTATTTCACCGCCTTCCAGACCGGCGACCAGCATCCCCGCTACATGCGCGTCGAGCGCCAGGGGACCTGGACCCAGGACGGCCGGACGGTGACGAAGAACTTCATCGTCGCCCCCACGCCGCAACTCCTGCTGGACTGCAACGCCCTGGCCGAGGGCAAGGCCTATTCAGAGGTCTCGGCGGTCGAGCACAGTCCCGACCACAGCCTGTTCGCCTATGCCGAGGACGCGCAGGGGTCGGAGGTCCACCGCATCTATGTGAAGGATCTGGCGACCGGCGAGGTCCTGCCGGACGTGATCCAGTCGGCGACCGGCAACTTCACCTTCTCGCCGGACAGCCAGTGGATCTTCTGGACCAACCGCGACGACAACGGCCGCCCGGACAAGATCTTCCGTCGCCCGGCGCGCGGCGGGGAGACCACCCTGGTCTATGAAGAAACGGACGACGGCATGTTCATGGGGGTCGAGCGGACCTCGGACGACGCCTTCATCGTCATCGGCATCCAGAACCAGGAGACGTCCGAGACACGCTACATTTCGGGCGACCAGCCGACGAACGCGCCCCAGGTGCTGGCCGAGCGGGAGGTCGCGGTTCGCTACGACGTCGATCACTGGCTGGACCGCTGGGTGATCCGGACCAACGCCGACGACGCCATCGACTTCAAGATCGTCCAGACGCTGACCGAGCAGACGGGCCGGGCGTCGTGGACGGATCTGGTCCCGCACACGCCGGGTCGGTTCATCGAGGGCGTGGCCCTGGTGAAGGGCTTCCTCGCCCGTCAGGAGCGCGCCGACGCCAATACGAAGATCGTCATTCGCGACCGCGAGGGCGACGAGCACGAGATCGCCGTGGACGAGCCCGCCTACGCCCTGTCGTTGGGCGGGGCGTCGGAGTTCGAGACGACGACGATGCGCTATGGCTACAACTCGCCGTCCACCCCCACCTCGACCTATGACTACGACGTGCTGACCCGCGAGCGGACGCTTCGGAAGGTTCAGGAGGTGCCGTCGGGGCACGATCCGGCGGACTATGTCGTCGAGCGGCTGAACGCCCCCGCCACGGACGGACAGATGGTGCCGGTCACGGTGCTGCGTCGTCGGACGACGCCGGTGGACGGATCGGCGCCGCTGCTGCTCTACGGCTACGGCTCCTACGGGATTCCGATGGCGGCCAGCTTCTCGACCGGGCGTCTGTCGCTGGTGGATCGCGGCTGGATCTACGCCATCGCCCATATCCGGGGCGGGTCCGACAAGGGCTGGGGCTGGTTCCTGGATGGGCGGAAGTTCAAGAAGAAGAACACCTTCACCGACTTCACGGCGGCGGCGGATCACCTGATCGCCCGGAACTATGCGCGGGCCGGGAATATCGTGGCGCAGGGCGGGTCGGCCGGCGGCCTCCTGATGGGCGCGGTCACGAACATGCGGCCCGAGCTGTGGGCCGGGGTGATCGGCCAGGTGCCGTTCGTGGACGTGATCAACACCATGTCCGACATCTCCCTGCCCCTGACGCCGCCGGAGTGGCCCGAGTGGGGCAATCCGATCGAGGACGTCGAGGCCTACGACTACATCGCCAGCTACAGCCCCTACGACAACATCGAGGCCAGGGCCTATCCGGCCATCCTGGCGACCGGCGGCCTGTCCGATCCGCGCGTCACCTACTGGGAGCCGGAAAAATGGGTGGCCAAGCTGCGGCCCGCGACGACATCGGGCAAGCCGGTGCTCTTGAAGATCAACATGGAGGCCGGCCACGGCGGGGCGTCGGGCCGGTTCGACTACCTGAAGGAGGTCGCCCACGACTACGCCTTCGCGGTCTGGGCCATCCAGAAGGGCTGGGAAACAACGTGACCCTTCCCTCTCCCATAGGGAGTGGGTTCATGATTCGCGACGCCGTCGTCGATGACATCCCGGCCATCACAGCCCTCTATGGCCACGAGGTCCTGACCGGCACGGCGACCTTCGAGGAGACGCCGCCGTCGGAGGCCGAGATGGCCGCGCGGCTCGAGGCTGTTCTTGCACGCGGCCTGCCCTGGGTCGTTGCCGAGATGGACGGCGTCTTCGCCGGCTACGCCTATCTGTCGCCGTTCCGGAACCGGAACGCCTATCGCTACACGGTCGAGAACTCGGTCTATGTCGCGGGCGGCCTGCAGGGCCGAGGCGTCGGGCGCGCCCTGCTGTCCGCCGTGATCGAGCGGGCGCGGGAGCTGGGCCTGCGCCACGTCATGGGGGTGATCTCGGACAGCGCGACCAGCGCGGCCTCCATCGGCCTGCACGAGCGGCTGGGGTTCGAGCGCGCCGGGACCTGGCGGCATGCGGGATGGAAGTTCGACCGCTGGATCGACGTCCATGTGATGCAGTTGGATCTGGACCCGACCGCCGCCGCACCGAGCGCGCCGGGCGTCGATCTGGCTTGAGCCGTGGGCCGCCCGGCCGTAGTGAGAACCATGGCCTTCGCTCGGACGCTGCTCATGCTGCTCGGCGCCCTCGGCGTCCTGCTGCTGGGCGCGGTTCCGCCGGCCATGGCCGACAGCCCGCCGCCGCCCTGTCATAAGATGGCGGCAATGGGTCACCGCGACGCCACGTCTAAGCCAGGGGCACCCCAGCCGGACACGCCCGACAAGCCCATGAAGAGCATGCCCTGTTGCGTCGCCTGTGTCGCGGCCCCGGCGATCACCCCGCCGGACCGATCCGGCATCACCGTCCGTCCGACCTCGCCCCAGCCCGCCGTTCGCGCCCTGCCGGTCGGCCTGCGCCTGACGCCCGAGACCGGCCCGCCCAAGGCCTGATCCTTCCAAAGACCTGAAAGGCGGACGCGTCCGCCCACGACCTATCTTTGCAAGGAGCCCATGATGGCTGCCCGATATCTCGCCGCGCTCAGCGCCGGCGCCTCCCTCCTCGTTCTCGCGCCGATGGCGACCGCGCAGGATCACTCCGGCCATGCGGGACATTCCGCGCCGCCGACCCAGACGCCCGTCGCCGACCCGCACGCGGGTCACGCCATGCCCCAACCGGCGCCCTCGCCCCATGCCGGACACGACATGTCCGCGATGGCCCCCGGCGAGGATCACGCCCAGGACCACGCCATGACCAGCGCCCTCGGCCCCTGGTCCATGTCGCGCGACGCCTCCGGCACCAGCTGGCAGCCGGACGCCTCCGAACACGGCGGCATCCACACCCAGGCCGGCGACTGGTCGGTCATGAGCCATGCCCTGATCAACCTGACCTGGGACCGTCAGAACGGCCCTCGTGGCGACGAGAAGACCTTCGTCTCGGGCATGCTGATGACCGCGGCGCGGCGAGACTTCTCGGACGGTTCGACCCTGAATCTGCGCGCCATGCTCAGCCCCGACCCCCTGATGGGCAAGGACGGCTTCCCGCTGCTGTTGGCCGCCGGCGAGACGGCCGACGGGGTCAATCCGCTGATCGACCGCCAGCATCCGCACGAGCTGGTCATGGAGCTGTCCGCCAGTTATTCGCGCCGCCTGTCCGACACCGACAGCGTCTTCGCCTACATCGGCCTGCCGGGAGAGCCCGCCTTCGGCCCGCCCGCCTTCATGCACCGGATGAGCGCGGTGGATTCGCCGGAGGCGCCGGTGACCCACCACTGGCTCGACTCGACCCACATCGTCTTCGGGGTGGCGACGCTGGGCTGGGTTCACGACACGATGAAGATCGAGGCCTCGTCCTTCCGGGGACGCGAGCCGGATCAGGACCGCTACGATATCGAGAGCCCCGCGTTCGACAGCTGGTCGGTGCGGGCGTCGTGGAACCCGTCGCCGGAGTGGGCGCTGCAAGCGTCGTATGCCGACGTCGCCGCGCCGGAGCAGCTGGAGCGCGGCGAGGACGAGACGAAGATGTCGGCCAGCGCGATCCATACGCGCCGCCTGGGGCCGGACGGCTGGTGGTCCTCGACCCTGGCCTGGGGGCGCAAGACCAACGACCACGACGAATCCAAGGACGCCTGGCTGCTGGAATCAGCCGTCAGCCCCGACGACCGCTGGACCCTGTTCGCCCGTGCCGAACGGATCGAGACGGATGAGCTGTTGCCGGCCATCGGCGGCGGTCATGGCGCGCTGTTCACCGTGGCCAAGGCTTCGGTCGGGGCCGTGCATGACTGGCCCCTCGCGCCGCGTGTCCGCTTCGGCCTGGGGGCGCTCTACACGATCAACCGCGTGCCCGCCGGTCTGGAGCCGGTCTATGGCGGCGATCCGGACGGGGGGATGGTCTTCGTGCGGCTGAAGATCGACTGACGCCGATCAGTGCGGGGCGATATCCGCCGGCGGCGTGGTCAGCCACGGGGCCAGGCGGAATCGCCTCGGCGGATCGCTGACGGTCCGGGTCAGGATGAAGCGCCTCGCGAAGGCGACCACGGCCCGGATCGTCTGTTCGTCGAACGGCTTTGACACGGCGCCCAGGGCTCCGGCGAATCCGTCGGGAATCTGTTCCGGGTTGGCGGTCAGAAAGATCACGGCCGTGCCGTACTCGCTGACCAGACGATGGGCGATCTGGGGCCCCGTCATCCCGTCCAGCAGGTTGACATCGACCAGGGCCAGCATGGGCCGCTCGCGCTCGGCGATCTCGAAGGCCGAGGCCCGGTCCATGGCGCAACCGACGACATCGCACCCGGCATCGCCGAGCACGAGTTCCAGCTCCATCGCCAGGATGGCCTGATCCTCCACGATCATGACCCGAAGGTCAGACGTCTGTTGCAAACCCGTCCCCAAACACACGCGGTCCGACACTAAGGTTACTGTGTCGGTTAGCGGACAATCGAAACGCGCGCTTGGCGAATTGGTTCTGGGCGGATATCGAAATAGTCAGTTTTTACGCCTTGGGGGGCGAATGACCGCGGACGCGGAACAACGGATCGCCGAGCTCGAACGCCGGGTTCTGGGCGGCTATCAGCTGCTCCAGGCCCTGGTCGGCATTCGCCTGCGCAGCGTGCAGGACCCCGAGAGTCGTCGCCACCTGACCTGGCTCAGCGACGTGGTCGCGGCCATGGGGCTGATCAACCGTCGAATCGTCGAGAGCGGCGCGGTCGATTTCGCCGCCTATCTGGAAGACGCCGCCGGCTTCTGGCGGCGCAACTGCGACGGACGCGGGGTTCGAATCGATCTGCGCGCCGCGCCGGGCGCCCTGCCCGAGACCCATGCGGTGCCCCTGGCCATCATCGTCCACGAACTGATGTCCAACGCCGTGCGCCACGCCTTCCCCGGCGACCGGCGCGGGTCGATCGCCATCGCCTGTTCGCGGGCCTCGGATGGAATCAGTCTGGTGGTGCGTGATTCCGGCGTCGGCGCCGACGAGCTCATCAAGGGCGACGGCCTGGCCCTGGTCGAGGGTCTGGTGGCCCATCTGGGCGGGGCCATGGTCATCGAGACCGCCGCCGATGCGGGCGTGGGCATCCGCGTGCGCCTGCCGATCCGCCCCGACACGACCCACTAAAAGCCAGCGCCACAAAGCAACGAAGCCGCGCCGGGGAGACCCTGGCGCGGCTTTCGCTGTTCGCTTGTCGTGGAAGGCGGTGGCTGGGGAACTAGGACTCGAACCTAGAATGACGGTACCAAAATCTGAAATCTCTGCGGAAGAAACAGACACTTAAGTTGTAAAACCCCAGCTATTCGGACTCAATAAAATCAATGACTTAGGGAGGTGATGTAAAACCCCTTTGAGCCGTCAGATCGTAGGGTTTGGCACTGCGAATGGAATTGAGCTCGCTTGATCGCGACCGCTGGCTGGGGCCCTTAGGGCCTCACGCTCGCGGCAGCAATCATGCCGATCGCCAATCGCTCCGAACGCATGACCAGGGACCGCGTCCACAACGGCGACGGCCGAACTCAAGCGTCAGATTACCGCGTAGGGCTTCGCTGACGCAGCCGCCGGATCTGCCGGACCCTACCGGTTGCGGGTCTGCAGTCCAGCTTCCCCGTTGTGCTCGTTCCCAAGGCTATTCTGTCTTCGTCTCGGGTGCCGTCTTGATGACCTCCTCTTTCCAACCGAGCTCGCGGCTTAGCTCGCGAATGTGGCGCCCTGCCCCGTCCAGGGCCTTGTCCAGAACCTCGAAACAGCGCTCGATCAGAAGCTCGCTCATATAGAAGACCCAAGGCTCGCCGCCGCTCGTGGCGCGGCTGAACCAGTCGTCAGGCCAACCCTCCGTCTCAATCAGGCTGGCGAACTCGGCACGGGTCGCCTTGGGCCATTCGAAGCCGTTGTGAAACATCCGATTGCGATAGACGAAAAGCGCCTTGAGCACCGCTTTGTAGTCGGGCGCCATGGCAGCCTCCATGCCGGTCGCCTCGACTAGCTGGGGAATGCCGAGGGTCAGATCGGTGCGATGCGTTTCCGGCGGCTTGGGGAAATAGATCTGGGGGTTCCAGAAGGCCTCATGGCCTTCACCGGCCCGCTTCGATCGCTTGTGTGAGTTCAGCGGCCAGCCTTGACGGCCGATGCTGCGGAACAGACCCACAAAAACGGACTCGATCATCGGAGCCAGCATGCCGACTGCCGACATACTGTTGGCGGCGTCGTGGTAGACCGAGCCGTGCAGCAGGTCGACATGGTGATCCACGAGATGCCAACTGTTCGGTCCCGTCGCGGCTTGCGCCTGTTTCCCAAGGCGGCTGATCTCCTCGATCAGCGCCTCGTCCGCCGTCCGGTTGCGGCTGAGCAAGCTTCGGACGGCCAGGAGTTGCGCTTCAAGATCGATGTCCGGCAAAGCGTAGCTCGCGTAATCGCGATCCGTCAGTTCAAACATGAAGCGCCTCCCCCCACCGCAACTAGCCCGCCCTCAACGGACCCGCTTGCATACAGACTAGTAGTTGTATGGCTGGGGGCCTAGCTTCTTCGTGCAGGATCGCCCAGCCGTAGCTCTGTTCGACGACGGCGCTAGCGTCCACGCCGATGCTGGCGTTCCGCGGTCCACAATCGTCTTGCAGTGGGCGCGGAGGTCATCCGGGTGATCTCGGAGAAAAGCAGGGTCTGCCATTTGGGCAGGACGTAGGCGAGACCTTCAATCCGCAGAGATGATGCCCATTCGAACCCCTGCCGCCACGGCCTCGATGCGGGTCCTCACGCCCATCTTCGAGCAGGCCTTCTCCAAATAGCTGTCTACCGTCCGAGGGGATAGTTCGAGTATCCCAGCGATGTCTGACGAGCTTTTTCCTCGGCCGGCCCACTGCAAACACTCACGTTCACGCGCGCTCAGCTCAGTGACCGTCGCCGCATTGGCGCGGCTGGTGTCATGATTGACCATAACCACCTCCAGTTGCTTCGATGCGTTAGTACTTCTCAGGCGCCAGGAACGGCAACGCTGAAGACTTGCGTGGGAAACGCATGTTTCTTGCGGGTTTCTATCAGGCTACGCTTTGTTTGCGGGTCAGACCCCTAGGGCCTACGCTGTCTCGTCGGGCGCCGTGAGATAGGCGCGGAAGCGGGAGCCGGGGTTCGCCTTAGGCGAAGGCGGCGCTTCCATCGCTAAGCAGCGGGCCTCAACGCAGAGGATTCCAACGCCCGACCCCTCCCGCTTGCGCCGGGATTCTGTTTGATTCATGCTGGAGCGTCGACGTTCGCGCCGACAACGGGGCTTGGAATCCCTGTGCGATACCGAACTTGGAGCAGCCCCAAGGCGCGCCTTACGCGTCGAGAGGCGCCGTGCGCCCCGCACCGAGCGGAGGCGCGGCCGCGTTCGCTCGCGCTTGGGTTTCCCGGCCCGCCCCTGTGGGCGGGAGGACGGAGTGACCGACGCCAAAGAAATGGACGCCGAGACGGCCGAAGGCTTGGAGCGCCTTTACCGCCGATACAACAGCTGGCTGACCGGCCGGCTGCGCGTCTTCGTGGGCGCCGATCAGGCCGCTGACGTCGCCCAAGAGACCTATATTCGAGCCGCGCCCTATTCGGCGGGCGGGGTCAGACGGCCGAAGGCGCTGCTTCTTCGGATCGCGCTGAACCTGGTGCGCGATGACAGCCGCCGGAGTCGTCGTCGCGGTGGCGAACCCGCCGATGTCGACGCGGTCGATCCGGGAGAAGGCGCCAGCCAGTTGGAGGACCTCCTCTTAAAGCAGGTCATCCTGACCATGCCCGCGCTTTACCGCGACGTCTTCGTGATGAGCCGTTTTGGCGGTATGACATATGCGGAGATCGCTGCGGCTCGCGGCCTGAACTTGAAAACCGTGGAATGGCGGATGTCGAAGGCGTTGGACCATTGCTCGAAGCAGATGGGGGCTTAGGCGGGCCGCCATGACCCGAGATTCTGATCCCGATGTACGCCGCCAGCAGGCCTCTGACTGGTTCAGCCGCCTTGGCGCGCCCCAGGTCTCCTCCGACGACATCCGCCACTTCTTCGAGTGGCGGCGAGACCTCGTCGCCTTGATGGGGCGATCCGACGAGGTGCTCGAAGTTGTCCTGCGGCTTGCGGGCCGTCAGGAGCTGGTCACTGCCCGTCGGCTGTCCGGCGCGCGCGAAAAGCTGCGCGAGATGCTGGCTCTCATGGACGATCTGCAGTCATGACGCGTACCGGCTCTTTGATGGAACCGGTCGGTTGCTTTTTCCCACAGCAGCTCAGCCGTGAAGGTCGCTCGCCTTGTTAGAGTCGATCGCCCGCAAAAAATGGATCGACTGCCGGTCCGACGAGGAGTTCCCCGGACAAGCGTCCGGGTACAGTGGCCGCAGACAAACGCCATCAGACTGGAAGAGCCTAGCGAGCTTCGGCACTAGCCGGCGAGGTACCCGTCTCAGCCGATTTCGCAGGCGGCCGAGGTGGAGCGGTAAGCGTCGACCGAGGCTCTTTGGACGCCACATCTCGTTGCTCTTGAAAGGATGGATCCGAACCCCGACGTGCTGTGTTTGTCGGCCAGTCGATCTTATCAGGCAGGCGATCGATCACCAGGAACACGAGAACCGCCGCGCACGTCGTGACGAACGCGGTCAACCAGAAACTTGCGGCGTACCGCGCTCCTGACCGTAGTTGCTTGCCATTTTGAAGGTCCAACGATCCGTCGCCGATCCGGACAATCGAGAGGACAAGCGTGCTCACCGCCATCGCGAACAGAACCGGACCAAATGGCAAGGACTTGGAAACGGCAGAGGTGTCGCCGGCGATCACGACGATCGATATCGCGGACAATACCAGAGCCATCGGATAGACGCCGGTCCGCGCGATCTTCCGCGCGCGTGAATAGCGTCCTCGGCGATCCCATGGCCACCTCATCGGGGCGCCTCCGCCTGCGTCGGCGTTCTAGCAGCACCGGGCTCGGTACATGTTTTGACGCCGAGGGCGATGAAGGCGCCGATTATGAGGGCCATAGACCAGCGCAGGATCGAGTGGTCGCGCTCGACCTTCTGTAATCTTTCGTCCAACGCGGATTTCGTCTCATCGATCTTCTTATCCAAGCCTGGAAGGGAGTGGAACTGATGAGCTAACGGCGTGATCAGGTCGGTTGAGATCCCCGTGAATCCCTGTTTCTCCCTGCCGTGCGACCCACCGTCTAGGTCGGCGAAGAAGATCTCGAACCACTCATCGCCTCTCGCGACGTGGATCGTGCCAGGACCGGCATTGAAGACCGCGAAGATGAGATAGCCACTGTAGCCTGGCTCCACGTAGAAGCCGGACACATTCACCAGACCGCGGAATTTCGTGGCCTTCGACCGTAGGGCGATGAACGCGATGGCGTCTTCAGGAATGCTCACCCATTCGGCGGTCTGCAGAAACGCGAACTGACCGGATGGAATCGCGCGTGATTCCCTTGGCCTCAAACGCTCTCTGGACTTTGGATCCTCATCCGAGGCGGGCGAGATATATATCTCGGCGCCAACGGTCAGATTGTAAGAGGCGCGTTCCCGTCGCTTTTCCTGATCCTTTTCGAAGCCTTCAATGATGTATCTGCCCGTTTCGGCGAAATGCTCCTCGTTGCGACGCGCGATCGTGGACCACGTCCAAAATCCTCTGCCTTCGCTGTTCGTCGGATCCCCCTCATCCCTCATGACGGCCGCCTATGCCGCCACCGCGTCGAACAAGCCGGGCTGGGTCGAAGACGCGGCGGTGGGCGTGTAGGCTGGCACGGTCAGATTCCAACGCGTCGGGTAGAAGGGTTGCTGCAAGGCTCGTGAGCTAAGCTTATACGTCTGCTTGATGCGCACGCGGCCCGAGATGCCCGTGACGTTGGGATGAGCGACACGCGCATACTTCGAGATTTCACAGAACAGGTTCTGGCAATCGATCGGCTGCAGCCGTCGACCAAACAGGCCGGGAAAATCCAGGCCCAGTCGCTTGAACTCAGCCTCCTGCCGGTCGACCATCGCATGAATGATATCCTCCGGAGCGTAGTCATCCGCATCGTCGAAACACTTGGCGATGCCGTCGAGCGCCCCCGGCCCCGCGACGACGAACTCGGACTCTTCCAGGGAGAGGAACGGCGCGTAATTCAAGTCAATGCAATATTGAAACGCGAGGAACTTCCCCAACCCCGGATAGGGGATCAAGAGGTCGAAGATGCCACTCAAGCTTCCGGCCTTCTCAACCTTGGCTGGCAATCCGTCCTCCATCATCATCTTGAGCAGGCGAAGATGGTTGGTGTGTTTGCGTTCTGCCCCCAAGGCGGGTGACGGCATGATGTAGGCGGCCGAATAAATCCGACTTCCGCGCGCTATCGCGTCATTAAGCACATGATCAGCGGCATCGAAGTCGAACGATTGCCAACTTAGAGGGCCTAGCTGGCTTTCAAGGTGCTCCCAAGTCTCGACCTTGTTGAACAGCTTGAAGAGCAGAGTGCGGAAGAAGAGTTCCTGCGGCGATCGTGACCGATCAGCCGCGTACTGGACGCGTCGAATCAGGAACTGGCTAACTCTATCACTGGCCCGGTAGGCGTTAGTGAAACGATACGTCCTCAAGATGGGGTCGTCGGTCCAAGGCCCCCGCTTCCCCTCAAGCCGCCGGAGATACATGGCCTGGCGTTCCGCCGCGAACCGCCAATAGTCATCGTAAACGATGGTAGGGTTCATGCGCTTTGCCTTTCCGTCGAGAAAGTGAGCCTAGGCGGATTCGAGAAGGTCCTGATCAGATTTCATTCAATCACAGGTCAATCCAAGCCAGGGCTGTGGAAAATCAGCTCGCCGTCGGTTGTTGAAACGTGATCGTGCGCTCGTTCATGTCGACGGTGACCACGCCGGCCCCGAAGAGGCGAAGCTGATGGAAGACAGCGTACCCATCCAGTATCGCCGCCTCCCACTCCGACAGCCGATTTTTCGCGACCTCAAGGTCGGTCACGAGGGCTCTTATCCCTTTCAGAAAGCTAAAAGATATGTCTCCGCTTCCCGGGAAAAGCTGTACGGGCCCGGTCACGCCAACGGCTCGAACCGCTGCGAGCCGCACACCTTCGGCATGGATCGCCTTGACCACGGCCTCTTCCACAATCCGCGCGCGCGCGCCGTCTTCGACTTCGTCGACTTCCGGATCGCTTTTGCGCTTGCGCGCCATTAGCGAACGCAGCACGGGAGACCAGCCAAGCTTCGCGACGTTGGCCAGATGCATGACGTCATGAAAGCGATATCCGTCGTCGTGATACGCGTTGTCTGTGAGGTCGTCGCCGAGTTGCGCGCCTTCAAGCATCATCCGAGAACGTCCCGGACCGGCCGACAGGAACTCGACTTGGAAACGACGAGGGAATCTCTCCTTTTCCGGGAAGCCCTCGTCGTGAAGAGGCGTTCGCGCCGACCGATCCCACCGATCAGAGATCTTGGCGACGTTCGCGGCGACGATGTCGCTCATGCGTAGCTCGTATAAGCTGCTCAGAGCCGCGACATGCCAGGCGATCTCGCCCAACAGATCGTTCATTGGCCGGTCCGGCAGCGTGGTGTTCAGCTCACGCTCGATTTCCGGAAGGCTCTGTCGCAGCAGTTCGGCGCCAAGTTGCTGTAGAACGACCAGGCACACCTCGGCGAGTTCCCGATCTTTTGTGCGGGCCGTTAGGAACGCGAGGTCTTGGTAGTCCTCGAATCTCAAGTCGCGGCGGCGCGGGAAGTGTTCAGCGGCCTGAAGAAATTGCGCCCGTTTGGTGGGATCGAGCACCTGCCGTAGGCGCTCAGCGCGTTTGCTGTTGGCGCCCAGCTCGTCCTTGAGCTGCCCGATATCGTGCGCGAAAATATTCACGAGCTTGCCGGGGTTGGCTTGCCGCACGAGCGCGAAGCAGTACCACACCACATCACCGAGCTCTTCGATTATGTCGGCATCCGGCACGTTCCAGGCCGATTGGCCCACATTGGCCAGCAAACGCTTCTTCACCGCGGAAATGACGGAACCGATTTCGGAGGCCACGCCATAGAGCGCGATCTCCATCCGCACTTTTGGCGGCAGATCCGTTGATTGGTCTGTGCGCTCGACAAACCTGTCGTATTCAGAAACGAGCATAGAGGTCATGTGGCTGCCGTCACGTCCAGTCGATCGGCCGACCGAGCCGGCCCCGAGGCAGACCGTCGAACCATAAGTTGGTTCGATTCACGAACTCCGGCTCGAAGTCTCCTCTAAAGTCTCGAACCCGCGCAAGTCCGAACCCATCGAACTCCGCCGGCAACACCGGCGCTTCTCGTCCCCAATAGGTAAATTCGCTCGCCCATAAAATTCGATCAGCGCTTGTGTCTTGATGAAGGTTCGCGAGGTTCAGAACGCCGCCGACCTGGCTGTGGTGGGAGTCTTCCTGGATCCAAGACCCGTCGGATGCGTGATGATAGATGTTGTCACCGAAGGCGCGCTGGCGGCTTAGCCCGAGCGAAGCCTTCTTTCGCTCAAAACGCGGATCGTCCCAATACTCCTGAAAAGTCATCGCGCCCCCGACGCGCATCGCGCAGATGACCCGCCCAGATCGTCCATTCTTGACGCTGCCACACGCGACGACGAGATCGCCAGGCGCCGCCTTTCGCCGGACATTCGGTTTACAGGTCGCGAGCGTGCACAGCCCGCCAAACGGATTGGGCGCGAACCCGAAATCCCTGACCATCTTGTAAGCGAAAAGGTTCGTCATAGGTCACTGGCAGCGCACGCGAGAAATCTCGCGATCAGGGGCGCGTTGGCCATCGGGCTTCTCCCAAATCGGGGAGCCAGATATCGCTTCGGCGAGGTTCGGCCCGTCGACCCGCACGATCGATTCAGCCTGCTCATCAAGCGCTTCAGGGAACGCGTCGCGCGCACCGGCATAAGCACCGATCATTCTTATGTCTGCGCCACCCGCCACCGCAGCGCATGCGTCGATCAGGCCGTCATCGACGGGCACCGCCGGCAAAAGGAAAATACACAGCTCAGTTCCATCCATGCAGTCAACCAACGCCTGGGGCAGTTCGCCCTGCGGCAGGAGTCCTTCAGCGGCTTCAGCAGCGTCCGCCTCGCACACCGAGAAGCCCCCCTCCTCCATCTCGGCACGTACTTTTGCGACGGACCCGGCCGTCGCGGGCACATAGATGATGCAAGCCTTGCGATGATCGCTCATAGTCGCCTCCCAGAACATAAGGAAAACATCTCACTACCTCAGGATGCGTTTGGCAAGGGTTCGCGGATCGAAGATCAAACCGGAGTGAAGATGGACTTGCCAGAGCGGTCCGCACCCCGTCCGCACTGGGACTTTCGCCGCCAGTGGCGAGCTCGCAGCGGGAAGTCTAGACTTCACGGATGTCCGACCCTCTCCAGAATGTTGACGTTCTCCCGGCTCGCCGGACGCCATCCCAGGACCAGATCATCCGTCGCACGGACGCCACCCTGCGGTCGCGCTATCCGCATCTGACGACCGAGATTTTCGAGGTGTCGCCTTTCGACTTCCGTATCGTCTTCGACGCGACGCAGGAGGACGCGGAGGTCATTGGCCCCATCTTCGACGAAACGATCCGTCCGATCACGGCGCCAGTCCGGCTCAGCAATGAGCGGCCGACCAACCCGATCCGGACGCTCAGGCCGATGACCGACGCGGAAGCCTCCAGCGAGATGGCGGGCCTGCCGTTGCGCACCTTCGATCTGCTAAATCTGCTGTTGTCTCGGTATCCCGACTGCGGCGTCACGGACCTGGACACCGACGCTCGCTTGCGACGCGTCACGCTCAAGGCCCCGTCGCCGATTTCCGACGCCGTCCTTCGAGATCTGACCACGTTCATTCGGGGCGTGGATATCGATTGGCCGATCGACCTCGAGATCGTCGCCGCCGACATCGCTCCACGCCTCGATGTCGAAACCAACCCGATGTTCATCCTCGCCTCGGCTTTTCGAAAAGCCGCGCCTCGCCATGTTCGTGAAGACGAAGCCTTCTGGTTCGACAATATCGAGGCGGTCGCCAGGGGCGGCCTGACCATCGACCGCTTCCCGGGGATGAAACCTGAGGCGTTCCGGTGCTTCCTCGATCTCACCCGAGGCAGCGGTCAAGCCAACTTGCGTCAGATGGTCATGCTGTATGACGAGGTCTGGTGCAGTCTCCCGCTTCTCGAGGACTTCGACGCCTTCCTCGCGGAGCAGCGTCTGACACGAGCCGAACTGCTCGACCTCGTCGGCTCCGGTCGACTGAGGATCGTCTCGACCCAGCCCGAGGAGCGGCTGGACATTCCGTTCCTCGACGCCGTGACGGAACGCGCGCCGACCGCCCTTTTCGGGCGTCGGACGACCGCCGCGCTCCTGATGGCGGATGTCGCCCAGACCGCAGAAATCTCACGCCTCAACGATCGGCGCCTCCGAGAGATCGCCGGCCCGTTGGTCAAGGGCGTCTCCGAGCTGATCGGCGGTTCGCCCGACGCCTTGATGCAGGCCTTGTTCTGGCCGCTGCAAGCCCGGCGCGGCGCGCTTCAATCCACCCTGGATCTGGGCTCGAAGGCGGGGCCGGCGCTCGGGCTGGGGCGGGCGCTCGCGGAACAAATCAAGGCCTCGGGAGGCGTCGATGTCGAACTGGAGCTGATGCTCTTCTCCGAGACTGTTCATATCGGGCACGCCTTGAACGCCACGGTCTATCCGGGCCTCGATCAACCCTCTGGCGACGTGAGGCTGATGTCGATGATCGGGCAGGACCTCAATTTCCATCGCGGCTTCAATCGCGCGATCGTGGCCGCTTGGGCGTCGAACGAGCGCCGGCGCGCCGAGGGCGTCACCGTGATGCCGCCGTTGCCCCTGTTCGAGTTCGAGCATGTGCCGATAGAGGAGTTCCTGGAGGACACGCGATTGGGTTCGACCCGGAGGTCGGGCCGGGCCCTGATGGCCCGATTGGCGGATCTCCCGGACGGAGCCCGCGCGGACGAGGTTCAGAAACTCGTCGCGGACCTGAGGAAGCTCGAGCGTGGCGAGGGAACCCGGCTTTTGAGTTTCGAGACCCTCGACACCGGTCTTTCGCTGGCGGGCATCATCGGGGGATTCGTCTATCCGCCATTGGCGGGCCTGCTTGGGATCGGTAAGCCGGCGGTCGAGCGGCTGCGAAATATTCCGGCGGTCGATCGGTTCGTGGACGAATTTCTCGACGACGCGGCGCCGATGACCCGACGCAACAGCGATCTCGACTTCCTGTCCCGCATCAAGCGCGTGGCTCAGTTCAAGCGGTCGCGCATCTGAAGCGTGTCCGCTGGCGTCTTGATTCGCAACGGGATCCTCTGGCCCGTCTTCGCGCCCTGGAAATCCTTCCTCTCGCTTGGCGCCTGAGGCGGCCGCTCCAAGCTACGCGTTGACGCGACTCTCTAACGTGCATATATTTTTCTCATAGCAATATTTTTCGTTATTGGATTGCCGTTATGAACGACGCCGAGCTCGAGCGGAACATCACGTACTACGTCGATCACCTGACGGGACTCTGTGAGGTCTTCAACCAAGCGGCTGAGGCGCGGGCCATCGACGTTCGGATGGACGCGACCAAGGCCATCGGAGCCATTGACGTGAACTTGGGTGAGATCGCCCCGTTCTGGTCCCGAATCGACGACACCGGCGTCGTCCACGAGGCGCAACTGCGCACAGCCGTGGATTGCATCGAGAAGCTGGTCCGGGCGCCCCAGCGCTGTGGCCACGTTTTGGGAGCCATGCAATCCGGCAAGACCACGACGTCCCTGACGCTGCAGTGGGCCGGCCCCGTTCTCTACCTGCTGACCGGCTCCAAACACTACCCGTTCTACATCATCAGCAGCCAAACCAGTCACGAGGATCAGACGATCGCCGAGCTGGAGCGCTTCTCGGCCTACTACGGCAATCTGGAATTCCGTCGCGTGGATGGGCAGCCGGTTGAAGGCATCGACGCCATGTTCGCGCGGTCCTCGACCCTCAGCACCTACCGCAAGTACGTCCTGCGTGACGAGATGGAATACGTTCAACCTGTCGCCCCGTTGGATGACCTCGTCCACCGGCGGGTCCAAGGGCATAAGGGCGTTGAGCAAATCGTGCGTCTGTGCCACCGAGCCAACGCGCAAGGCTATCAGCCTCTGATGATCATCGACGAGCCGCAGTTTGGCGCCAGCGACCGGATCGTGAAGACGGACGACGGTGTCTCGCGTCGGACCTGCCTGCTGCAACAGATTTTCGAGGACATCGAGGCGGCTCTCGGCACCGAATGGACCGACCATCGCTTCGTGGGGTTGTCGGCCACGCCGTTCGAACTGAACGATCTCAGCGAGGTCTGGGAAGTGCGGCAGTACCTGTCCTCCGGTTATTCCGGGTTCAACGCCTTCAACGGCGCGGCCATCGATCCGTCCATTCAGATCACGCCGCCGGACACGATCGGACTCACCGGCTACGCCGAGTCGGTTGGCCAGCCCTTCCTGGCCGACATCTCCATGGCCGCTTACGATGGCTCCCAAGCCGTCTTCGATCGCCACGTCGGCAAGATCGGCTTCGAGGGCGATCAGGACGCCTATCAGGAGGCGGTCGTCGCGGCGCTCCGGGCGGCCCTGACCACCACCTTGGCCGACTATGAGGCGGCCGAGCCTGGCCGGGTGGTCGGTCTCTGCGTGCGCGCCTTCAATGACAACGCGCGCACCGAGGCCTTGATCATGCGGCTTGGCCTGGATCCGGAGCGGGTCGAGGTGATCCGGTACTTCGGCGCGCGCGCGAACAGCCTGTCGATCAAGAAGATGATCGCGCGCCGCGGCCGCCCCGACCTGCCGTACGTCATCTTCGTCACCAACCGGGCGCGCATGGCCGACGCCTTCCCGGCCGAGGTGCGTTTCTTCCTCGATCTGGCGCAGAAGGCCCAGGATTTGAACGCCCTCCTGCAGGGTCTGCTGGGCCGCGCTTGCGGCTACGGCAAGAGGTCGCGCGTTGTGCTGTCGGACTTCAACGCCCAGGTCGTTGAAGCGTACACCGACACCTTGGGGGGCTATGTCCTGAAGCCGAGCCGCCACAGCATCGCGGTGAACGGCGGCCTGCGCCGGGGGGCGCCGACCGGCATGATCAAGCTCACGCGCGACATGGCTGATCAGACCGTTCGCGATTTCTTCGACCTGATCGACGCGCGGGTCGTCGAGCCCAACCTCAAGCCTGGGCTCAAGCTCAGCCCCACCCGCGCCAGCCGGGCGAGCGGCGATCCGGGCTTTCGGACGGCGCCCATCCTCCGCATCGCCGATCAGGTCGGTTTGTTCGACCACATTGAGCGGCCGGACGTGCGTCAGGTCCTGTTTCCCCGCATCCGCACGCACTTCCAGGTGGCGCGCGCCCAGGACGTGATCCAACACACACGGCATCGGGGCGTCCCGCTGCGCTATCAGCTCGACGAAGCCGGCGACTGTCGCTTCACCTTCCGCTGGTCCCAGCGCGACGCCGCCGCCCAAGGCGGCGCCGCTGGCCGCGCCAAGGGCTCGCGGGATAAGGGCCAGCACATGGAGCCGACCGTATACGTGGAGAAGTACGACCCGGTGACGGGTGAGATCATCCCCAAGGACGAGGAACGCGAGGGCGCATGGCGCGCCTTCATGGTGACGTTCCCGCTTCGTCAGTTGGTCCAGGAATTCGAGGTGGCCACCATCGCCCTGCCCACGGACACCAGCGCGTTCGATTCCTGGCTGTCGGAAGACGAACGCGGTCAGCGCGCGGAGGAGATGTGGATTCGTCGCCGGGGTCGGCAGCCGGCTTGACGCGAAGGTCAACCCTCGCGGGCTGGTGCGGCGCGGATCGTCTCCACGAGGGCGTCCAAGGCCCGGAGGTCGCGGAGCTGGCATTCCCAGATCGTGATCACCGTCCACCCCGCGTCCCGGAGCGCGGCGAGGTCCCGCGCGTCGCGCACCTGGTTGGCGGCGAACTTAGCTTCCCAGAAATCGACCCGCGTCTTCGGCGTTCGGGTCAAGCGACAGTCGGGGTCGTCGTGCCGGTGCCAGAAACAGCCGTGGATGAAGACCGCCAGCCGACGTGACCGGAAGACGATGTCAGGCCGGCCGGGCAGATCCCGCGCCTGGAGTCGGTAGCGCAGCCCCGCTCCATGAAGCGCCCGGCGCACGATCCACTCCGGCCTCGTGTCCCGGCCCTTGACCCTGGACATCTGCTCGGAGCGGGTCAGCGGGGCCTTCACTCGGCGGTCAGATGCTCTCGGGCGTAGGGATATGGCGTGGCCTCGCGATAGAGGATGACCCGATCCGGGAAGATCGTCGCCCGCCACCCGGACGGCAGGACTTCCAAGGCCCACTGGACGGCCTGACGGACCGTGAAGGGCTGGTCTGGCAACTGTATCGGCGCGGCCTCACGATGATCGGCGTGGCCGAGTCTATGATGACTGGGTCTGCCATTCGCGCCGGCGTCGGTTTCGTACCGGAACGTATAGGGGAGCTGATCCTTCAGCGAGAGGAGCAGCTCCAGGACGCCGACGAGCCTGCCTTGAAGCGGCGACACGATCAGCTTATCGATGTCGATGGGGCGTTCCTTGTCGAAATCGGCTGGCTCCTGCGCCTCCCGATTATGCCCCGGATCGTTGGAGCCGAAGCCGCTGAAGTTCCAGCGCAGGGCGGTCGGATCCTTCTCGCGTAGCGCCTTGATCAGGATGGCCTCCACGTCGAAGTTGGAGAAGACCATGATCCGCACCGCCTTGAAGCCGATGCGCGCGGGATCGAGGCCTTGGCGATCCTGGATCGTGTTGTGGTGCTTGGCCAGCCGCGACCGGAAGCCATGTCGGGTGTCCGTCTTGCCCGCGTAAACCGGATGTCCGTCCTCGAACAGGACGTAGGCGCCTTTCGCCTTCGCCGGCAGGGCCGCGATCGCGTCGAGCGTCAAGGGCGCGATCGCCGCACTATCCACGACGCCGGGCAGTTCCTGGCGAAGCACCTTCTCTACGTCGATCTCATATTCGACATAGCCGTCGAGGTCGGCGTCCTGGACGTGGGCGGCGGGCGTGTCGAAATCCATGGACGAGCTTTCGCACAGCCTGCGGGCGATTCAAACCCGGCGATCCCGGATCAGGACCGCCCGGCGGCCAGGCGGCCCGACAACCAACGGCCGGCGGCCTCCCCGAGTTGGGCCGGAACGGCGTTGCCAAGCTGACGCATGCTCTCCGACCAAGAGCGGGGGAAGAGGTAGTCGTCAGGCAAACCCACGAGGCGGGCGGCCTCGCGCAGGGTGAAGTACCGGACCGAACCATCATCCAGCACCATCATGTTCTCGCCGCCCGGCACGCCATGATCCCCGGCCTTCAACGCCTTGGCGGGTCGATCGAGCGGGCTTCCCGTGTGCCCGGGGTAAACCCGCGCGCCCGGCTGGAAGACGTGATTGCGCGCGCCGTCGGGCTCCCCAAGCCCGACGATCGCGTCGCGGACCGTCACCCACGCCTCACCGGTCGGCGCGGCTTTTAGAGTCCGCAGGTGAGCGACGCGGCGAAGGTCCCGATCCGCGGCGGGTCGAGCGCGGGGCTCCAGCCCATGCCGTCTCCAGTACTCGCCGGTGATGTATTGATCCCAGAGCAGGCGATCATGAGAGTGTGTCGGCGCCATGCGGCCGGGCTCGACGTCAAGGCGAGCGGCCGCACCGAACACCAGCACCCGGTGACGGATCTGAGGCGCGCCGTGGTCGGCGGCGTTCACCACCTGCCAGGAGACCGCGTACTCGCGCGGGCGCCGGATCTCGCCGAGGCGACGGGCGTGATCCGAGACGCCCTCGCCGACCAGACGCGCCGCGGAGGGCCGCTCGAGATGGGCGATGATCCAGTCGAGATACGGCTGAAACCGCGGGCCGGCCAAGTTCCGGACATTCTCGAACAGGAAGCCGTCTGGGGCGGCCTCGCGGATGGCGCGCACCGCTTCCGGCCACATATCTCGGGAATCCTCCGGTCCCCGCTTCTTCCCGCCGATACCGAACGGCTGGCATGGCGGGCCGCCGGACACCACGGCGAGTTGACCGCGCAACGGTTCCCAATCGATGTCGCGCACATCCAATCGAGTCATCGGCCAGTGGGCGACATGGTCGATCGCCCGGTCACGGTTGTGGATCGCCGTCGCCACGGCGTCGGCGTCATATTCGGCCATGAGAGCGTGCTCGAAACCGGCGCGGGACATGCCCAGGGCCAAGCCGCCGCAACCCGCGAACAATTCCGCGCTCCGCATCAGCCTTTCCCCGCGATCACGGGACCGCCGTCGCCCGAATCGAGATACCGCTCGACGGCACGCCGCATGATCCAGGCGACGCTGACGCCTTCCCGCTCAGCCAAGGCCTCGATCTGGCGCTTGCGCGCGCGGCTCAGAGTGGTGGTCAACCGCTCGGCGTCCTTGCCGTCCTTGCCCATCGTTATCCTGCCGCGGACCGCCGCGGACCGCGGCGATTTGGAAGGTGACACCATCGCCTTTCGGGTGCAAGAGCCCGCGAGCGATAAAGTGAACATTACGAGAACATACACACGAAACGCGGCGAAATCGACACACCGCGCCGGACCTCGAGATGAACGCCGACACGGATCTCAGGCGTGGGGCGTGAGTCGGCCGTACCGTCGGCGATGTCGAGGGCGCGGCGGGTTGGAGGACCACTAGCTTCGCGATCGCCGTGACCCCACATCTTGGAAGCCTCCGAACTCGAGCCCAAGACCCGACATGGCCACCGGCCGCTATCTCGACACCCGCCAATTCCAATCCCTCCTGGCCGATCTGCGACTCACGCGGACTTCCGCCCAGGCGGGCCTTTTGGAGTTCCTCGAGAGGCAGGGCATGGTCACGCCGGCCGCGCGGATCTTCTGGCCTCGCGCCCTCGTCCTCGAGGGCCGCGAGGTCGCGTCCGACCCCACCCCTACCCCGGAGGAGCGAGAGTGGACAGACGCCTTGGAGAAGGCGCTTCGGGCTTGGTCGCGCCACGACGCGCCACCAGATCTGATCCACCCTCTGGACGACCCGGACCTTGGCCCAGCGCGGGGGCTGATCCGTCAGGGCGAGGTCCCGTTCGAACCATGGGAGACCTTCAGGACCAACATTCGCCCCGAAGGCGAGACGCCTCTGTACGTCCATGACGCGGTCGACACCTTCTATCACGACTGGCAGGCGTTGATCGTCGCCGACGCTCTGCGGTGCGGGGTCCGGTTGATCTTCGACACCCGGCGGCCCGAACTGCTCGAGGTCGCCATGCGGGGAGACTTCGCCGATCTTCCCGAGCGCTCCAGCTATGTTCAGACGTCGTTCGAAGCGCCCCGCGGACTTCGGGACGGCCACACTTGGGCTCCCTTTTTCGACGCGGCCGCTCGCCTCGACGTGGCGCGTGAGCGCCAGCTGATCGCGATCAGCATGGCGCATGGCGGTCAGCCGGGCCCGATGACCGAGTCCGATACTCAAGCTCTGACGGCGACCTTGTCCGTCGCCGCCAAGGCGGCCCTGGCGCCTCTCGTCGCCGACTGGCCGAAGTTGAAGAGTTTTGTCGTGTATCTATGCGAGCGCTGGGACGAGTTCACCCGCCGAGGCGAGAGCGCCATGGCCAACGAGTATCGGCGCCAGATCCAGCGCGCGGTCCGCTTGGCCGTCGCCGGCTTGGACATCGAGACGGCGTTCATCATCACCGATGTCGGCCGGGTCACCGGCCACTTCGACGACACTCTCAACGTCATCTTCCCTGATCTGGAGGACGAGGCGCGCGACGCGGTGCTCCGCTCGCTGCTTCATGTGATCGTGCCGGCGGCTCCCGCCACCTCGCCGGATCTGACGGTGGACGAGGCCGCCTCGGTCGATCTGGTGGACTGGCTCGAACGGACCGACCAATGGAAGGTCCACATCGCCATCCAGCAAATCCTGCAACATCAGTTTCAAGGCGACACGCTCGACCACGCGGGTCTGGCGAAGGAGGTGGAGTCTCTCGGCACCACCTTCGAGCATTGTGTCGACAGCCTACTCGCCGAGGCCGGACTGTCAGCCAGCGGCACCCTCTGCCCGAAGGTCCAAAGGCTCTGGAAGAATGTTCCGGACGTGGTCGACGATTACTGGGCCAACAAGGGGCTGACCAACACGATCAAGGCCGCCCGCGCCACTCAGATCGCGGCGATCGACTCGCTGGCCCTCGCGAGCCCGAACGCGGGTGTGACACGCGTTCTGTTGAAGGGGGTGCTGTATCGGAATGAGGGTACTCACGGTGGGATGAAGGATTGGGACGAGGCCGAGATCCACGAAGCCTCCCGCGCCAGCCTCTTGGCGATGCTCCTCTGCAGGAAGGCCTTCGTGACGCGTCCGCCAACCCCATAGACGGCGCGCCTCCGCGCACGCGCCCCCCTCCGAGCGCGTCTCTCGCGGGCCCCCGCGCGAGGGCATAACTTCCAAAGGGTCGCGGAGCCGACCAGCCGTGAACGGCTATCGACATGGTTCAGCTTGGCGAACCCGCCCTGCCGACCGGTGGCTGGGGCCGGGCGACACCGGGATGCTACGGGTTCCGGCCGTTCCGTCTTTCGCGATTGAGTCGGACCGGAACCGCTAAAGCCCCGGAGGTGACGATGACGGAGCCTCGGCTCCTGACCGAAGACCAGGCCGCCGCCTATCTCGGGGTGCCGGCGGCGACGGTGCGGAAACTTCCGTTCGGCCATGTCCGGCTCGGGACGCGTCACCGCTACGACCGCAAGGCGCTCGATGCGCATCTTGACCGCATGGCCGGACTGGATTCTCCTAGGGAACCGAACGTGAACAAGGCCAATGCCGAACTCGCCCGATTCATTGCCGATCACCCGCATGTTGCCGGGGGTCCATAGGATCAAGCGCGCCAAGGCGAACCGGGTTTTCGAATACTGGTACGCATGGCGCGGCGGTCCGCAGATACTGGCGGCCCAAGCCGCCAGCGTGCGGTCGCTCGCGCGGGAAGTCGCGCGCAAGGCCCCGGCGGCGATCGAGGCGTATCGCTCGCAGATCAAGACCGAGAAGAGCGTTGCCAACGAGGAGACTCTCTTCAGCCTGATCACGCGCTATCTCGGTCTGATGCATGAGGACAAGGCGCTCGCGCCGCGGACGAAGACCGACCGGCGCAAACATCTGGACGTCGTCCGTACTGAACTGGGCGACCTGACGCTCACCGCCCTCACCGCGCCCAAGGCGCGATCCTTCTTCCTGACGTGGCGGGACAAACGCGCCAACACGCCCAAGACCGCCGATGAACTGCTCGGGGTGCTGTCGCTGGTCCTGAACTGGGCCGTGAACCGCGGCGAGCTCACGACCAATCCGGTCGCCAACTTCCCTCGCATCTACAAGGTCAACCGCGCCGACATCATCTGGGAGCCGCATCATCTGGAGACCATTCTGGCCCAAGCCGACCCGCCGATCGCGGCGGCGATCCGTCTCGGGGCGGTAACGGGGCTCCGCAAGAACGACCTGATCGCCCTGCCCTGGTCGGCGGTGAAGGAGCACGCCATCGTCTGGCAGACCGGCAAGAGCCGGGGCCGCAAGAGCGTGGTCCTGCCAATCACCGACGCCGTGCGGGAGGTCTTGGACACGCTGGAGCGCGGCGACTGCCCGACCGTGCTGGCGACTTCGGATGGCGAACCCTGGACGCCGCCCGGTCGGGGTCTTGACAGCGGCGTCCAGCGGGCCCGCGACGACGCCGACGCGGCGGCCCGCAAGGAAGGTGGACCCAACGCCACCGCTGGCCTCGACGGGCTGCGCTTCCACGACCTGCGCGGCACGGCGGCGACAAGCTACATCCTGGCCGGCCTGCCGCTGGACGACGTGGCGACAATCCTCGGCTGGGAGCTCAAGCGGGTTAAGGAGATCGCCCGCCGCTACGTCACCGGCGAGGCCATAGGATTGGGCATGATCGCGCGCCTGCAGGAGACCCAGAACAGACGGCCAACTGTAAAACCCAGTGTAAAACCCACCTCCCTCAGGAGGGGTCAAAAGCGCTCAAATGCAGTGAGGGCGGTGGCTGGGGAACTAGGACTCGAACCTAGAATGACGGTACCAAAAACCGGAGTGTTACCATTACACCATTCCCCAGCAGGACCGGCGTCCCCAGGGCCTCGGCACCGGGGAGGCGGTCGAATACGCCAAGGCGTCGGGGGATGCAACACCCTCTTTCGGGACTATTTTTCGAAGCCGAAAAAGCATGCTTGCAGGCCCCGAAACCCGTCGCTATAAGCCCGCCTCCAAGTCGGAGTGTGGCTCAGTCTGGTAGAGCACTGCCTTCGGGAGGCAGGGGTCGGAGGTTCGAATCCTCTCACTCCGACCATTGGATTTTCGGCGTTGCCAGAGCGCCCCGTGTCAGTCCGGTTCGCCGTCGACGTTGGCATCCCGAAACCGGTGCGGCACCTCCAGCGGCTGAAACGCCAGGGCCACCAGCCCGCACAGCACCGCCATCACGATCAGCCCAGCCAGAATTTCCATCGCGTCCTCCTGACGGAACAACGCGATGCGATGCAGGCGGTTGCGCGGCTCTAGCCGGCCTTTGAGGCGGCCTCGGCCAGACGGGCGCTCACGGCCTCGATGGTGCGTTCGCCAAGCGCCTTTCTGCGGGCCAGGAGTTCGGGCGAGCCGGCGTCGTAATCAGCCATCAGCCGCTTCACGAACGACCCGTCCTGGACGTCCGACAGGACCCCGTCCATGGCCGCCTTCGACGCTTCGCCGATGACGCGGGGGCCGGTCAGGTAGGCGCCGTATTCGGCCGTGTTGGAGATCTTGGCGAAGGCCCCGGCGATGCCGCGCTCGTACATCAGGTCGGTGACCAGCTTGACCTCGTAGAAGCACTCGAACCAGGCCACCTCGGGCGGATAGCCGGCGTCGACCAGTTTCATGAAGGCCGTGTCGATCAGTTCGCCGACGCCGCCGCAGAGAACCACCTGCTCGCCGAAGAGGTCGGATTCGCACTCGGCGGCGAAGGTGGTCTCCAGGATGCCCTTGCGACCGCAGCCGAGGGCGGCGGCGTAGGACAGACCCAGGGCGTGGGCGCCGCCCGTGGCGTCCTGATGCACCCCGAACAGGCAGAAGACCCCCTCCCCGGCCTCATAGAGGTCGCGGATGCGCGGGCCGATGCCCTTGGGCGAATCGAGGATGACGTCGATGTCCGCGCGCGGCGTCACCAGACCGAACCGCACCGACAGGCCGTGGGCGAAGATCAAGGCGGCGCCCGGCTTGATGTTGGGCTCGATCTCGTCGCGGTAGAGGTCGCGGTGCGCCTCGTCGGAGACCATCATGGCCAAGACGTCGGCGCCGGCCGTGGCCTCGCCCGCCGTGACGACCTCGAAGCCGTCGGCGCGGGCCTTCTCCCGCGTCGCCGAGCCTTCCTTCAGGCCGATGACGATGTCCGCGACGCCCGAGTCGCGCAGGTTCAGGGCGTGGGTCCGGCCCTGGCTGCCGTAGCCGATCACGGCGACGCGCTTGCCCCGGATGATGGAAAGGTCGCAGTCGCGATCGTGGAAGACGGGGAGCGGATTGGGTAGTGTCTGGGTCATGACCGTTCTCATAACCCCTTCGTCCGTCGTCGCCTTCTGGAAAGAGGCGGGTCCGCAGAAGTGGTACGCCAAGGACGAGGCGTTCGACCGCGAGTTCCGCGACGCCGGGCGGGCCCTGCACTGGGCCGCCGCGCGGGGCGAACTGGCCGACTGGAACCAGACGGCGGAGGGGTCGCTGGCCCTGATGATCCTGCTGGATCAGTACCCGAGGAATTCCTATCGCGGCACGGGGCATCAGTTCGCGACGGACGGTCTGGGGTTGGCCTATGCGCGGCAGGCCTGGGCGCGAGGGTGGCCGCAGACGTTCGATGAGGACCTGCGCCAGTTCTTCGTGACCCCGTTCGAGCACTCGGAGGTCCTGGCCGATCAGGACGAGGGGGTGCGGCTGGCGACCGGGATGCCCGAGGTGCTGAAGTACGCCCACGTCCATCGCGACATCATCGTCCGCTTCGGCCGCTTCCCACACCGGAACCGGGCGCTGGGCCGCGAGACGACGGCGGAGGAACAGGCCTTCCTCGACCAGGGCGGGTTCGGGGGCTGATTGGACTCCGGGAGGACCGAGTCCAAAGAGTCCAAATCTTCAGGTTGGATGAACGGAGCTCTGTTCAAGATATTGAACTCGTTCGGGACTGCGTCTCGCGTTCGGCCGCCCGTCGGATTGCACTCAGCCTGACCTCGGACCTCGACTATCGGCACATTCCTGTGAGCAACCGAATCGGCCGCGTGTCGCCAAGGCGAATCAGCGGCATTCTCAGCCCCATGAACGCCCATGTGATGATCGCCGACCTGGAAGCCCGCACCGGCGCCGCGCCGGCGGACCATCCGGAGTTCCAGTACCTCAACCTGCTGCGCGACATCCTGGACAACGGCGTGCGTCGCGACGACCGGACGGGCACCGGGACGCTGGGCGTGTTCGGCCGCCAGATGCGGTTCGACCTGTCCAAGGGCTTTCCCCTTTTGACCACCAAGAAGCTGCATCTGCGTTCCATCATCGTGGAACTGCTGTGGTTCCTGCGCGGCGAGACCAACATCCGCTGGCTGAAGGACAACGGCTGTTCGATCTGGGACGAATGGGCCGATACGGACGGCGAGCTGGGTCCGGTATATGGGAAACAGTGGCGCTCCTGGGCCGCGCCGAATGGTGAGTCGATCGACCAGATCGAGCGGCTGATCGAGGGGCTGAAGACCAATCCCAACAGCCGTCGCCACATCGTCTCGGCCTGGAACCCGGCCGATATCGAGGACATGGCCCTACCGCCCTGCCACTGCCTGTTCCAGTTCTTCGTCGCCGACGGCAAACTGAGCTGCCAGCTGTATCAGCGCTCGGCCGACGTCTTCCTGGGCGTGCCGTTCAACATCGCGTCGTATGCGTTGCTGACGCATATGATCGCCGATCAGGTCAAACTCGATGTCGGCGAGTTCGTGTGGAGCGTCGGCGATGCCCACATCTATCTGGACCATATCGAACAGTCGAAGCTGCAGATCACGCGGGACCCACGAGCCTTCCCGGCTCTTGAGATGACCAAGCGACCCGACCTGTACTCACACGAGTTCGGTGATTTCCGGTTCCTCAACTACGAACCTTGGCCTCACATCCCCGCAAAAGTGTCGAAGTGAGCCGCAAGCCGGCGGTCTTCCTACTGGACGGCTATGAGGCCCTACCCCATATTAAGGCCCAGGTTGCGGTCTAGGATTCAGCCATGTCAGCAGGGAAGCACGTCGTACCCCGCCCCAACGGCGAGTGGGCGGTCCGCAACAGCGGCGCGGCCAAAGCGACGAAAGTTTTCGGGACCCAGGCCGAAGCGATCAAGTTCGGACGCAGCATCGCCCGCCGAGACGGCGTCGAATTTTACGTTCACCGCAAGGATGGGACGATCCGCGAGCGCGACAGCTACGGCCGCGATCCTTATCCCCCCAAGGGCTGAAGGCGGCGCGATTGCCGTTCGAGCGAAACGTCTTCATCAACTGCCCATTCGACAACGACTATCTGTCGCTGCTTCGTCCCATCGTCTTCTGCATCTATCGTCTAGGCTTCCAGCCTCGCATCGCCTCCGAACGGCTCGACGGTACCGAACCCAGGATCGAGAAAATTCTCGAGTTGATCGAAGATTCCCAGTTCGGAATTCACGATCTGTCACGGATCAAGGCTGGCAAGGCCGGAGAGATGTTTCGCCTGAACATGCCTCTGGAACTCGGCCTCGATATCGGCTGCAAGCGCTTCAAGGGTGCCGATGACGAGCGTTGGCGCACCAAGAAATGCCTGATCCTCGAGACTGAACGCTACCGGTACCAGGCGGCGTTATCCGATCTCTCCAACTCCGACATTGTCGCGCATGGGAATGATCCACTTGAGGCGTTCACCGCCGTGCGCAACTGGCTCGATCAGGAAGCCAGACTTGATATCGACGGCCCGTCCCGCCTGTGGGACCAGTTCACAGATTTCGTGGCGGACAACGACGACAGCCTAGTCGCTCGCGGCTTTTCGCGGCGGGACATCGACCGTCTTCCGCTGTCGACGCTGATGAGAAGCATGGAGGTCTGGGTGGCCGATAACCCGCTATGACCCTCTCCGATCTCTCCGCCTCCGTCGCCCGCATCTCCGACATCTACGCCCGCGAGCACGGCATCGACCGCTCCGGCGACTGGGCCATCCTGAAGCTGCAGGAGGAGCTGGGCGAGCTGACGGCCGAGCATCTGCGCGTCAGCGGCCGGGCGCGCGGCGAGGCGGACCCGAAGGCGCTGGCCGACGAAGCCGCCGACGTGCTCGGCATGCTGCTGATCTACTGCGACCGCGCCGGGATCGATATCGAACAGGCCATGCAGGACAAGTGGCTGCACTGGCTGGAGCCGAAAGCCTGATCGTTCAGGCGTCCGGGGCCGTCATGGTCATGCCGCGCAGTTTGTTCGACAGGTCGGCGTCGGCGTGGATGCGTTCCAGGGCGATGGTGTTCTGGAGCGCGCCCATGGCGACCTTGGCGCGATAGACGACGACCTCTCCCGCCCCGGCGCCGAAGCGTTCAACAGCGGGCTTGTTCTGTTTCCCGGCCAGGGCGGCGAAGGCCAGCTCCATCTCGTGCGACCCGACCGACAGGGGGATGGCGGTGAAGCGCGGGCTCTTCAGCTGGGCGACGATCTTGCCGTCGACGGTGACGTTCAGTCCGGCGGCCATGCCGACGAAGCCCTCGCGCATGACGATCAGCAGGGCCTGACCGGCCGGCGGGGTCAGGGAGACGGCCGCCGCCTTCTGCTCCGAACTGGCCGCCACGCCTTTCCGGTTCCCGGCCAGATTGGCCATGATGTAGGCGGTGAAGACGCCGAAGAAGCCGCCGACCATCATCGGAATGAGTCCTGCGTCCCCGCCCGCGACCGCCGCCATGAAGGCGAGCGCGCCTGAAATGACGAAGGCGACGACGAAGCCGACGATGATGGGCAGGGCGTACTTGCTCACGGAGGACCTCATGTTTCAAAGAAGGGGTCTGCCTTAAGCGAGTTCACAGCTTGACCGTTCCCTCGATTTCCCTCGTCGTCGCTCGCGCGAAGAACAATGTCATCGGCATGGATGGCGACATGCCGTGGCGGCTGCGTTCGGACCTGCAACGGTTCAAGGCGATCACGACCGGAAAGCCCTGCATCATGGGTCGGGCGACGTGGGAGAGCTTGCCTCTGCGCCCCCTGCCCGGCCGGCTGAACCTGGTGCTGTCGCGCGACCTCTCCTACGAGGAATCGGGCAAGGCCAAGGGGGCGGTGGTGGTCTCCAGCCTCTCGGACGCCCTGGACATCGCGCGGGAGACGGCCGAGGACGACGGGGTGGACGAGATCTGCGTCATCGGCGGCTCGGCCCTGTTCGAGGCCGCCCTGCCCCGCGCCAAGCGGCTCTACATCACCGAGGTGGATGCGGAGCCGGAGGGCGACACCTTCTTCCCGGCGTTCGACGAATCCCTCTTCCGCGAGGTCGCCAACGACCGTCATGATGCGGGTGATAAGGACGATCACGCCTTCACCTTCCGCATCCTCGAGCGCATCTGAGACAGGAGCCGCCCGCCATGATGACCTCCACCACCAACGAGATCTTCGGCCACCGCGTCGTGCGCCACATCGGCGTCGTACGCGGCATCACCGTGCGGTCGCGAAACGTCGTGTCCGACGCCATCGGCGGGGTCCAGTCGATGATCGGCGGCCGCGTCGGCGCCTATGTGAAACTGGCCGAAGTCGGGCGTCAGGAGGCGTTCGAGCATCTGGTCGAACACGCCAAGGCCGCCGGCGGCAACGCGATTCTGGCCCTGCGTTATGACGCGACCGAGATCATGCCGGGTGTGACTGAGGTGCTGGCGTATGGGACGGCGGTGGTGGTCGAACCTCAGTGAGGCAATAGGGAACAGGCAATAGGCAACAGGCCGAACACCGACGATCCACTCCTGCCCTTCCTCTATTGCCTGTTGCCTGATGCCTGTTGCCTCGCCTCAGGCATCGCATCCGTCCCGCAGGCCCGGTCCCACCAGCGGAAATAGAGGCCGAAGTTGGTGCGCATGTGCGTGTGATGGCGGCTGTGGTGGGTGGCGGTGATCAGGTGGGAGCCGATGCGGCCCCGCACCCAGCGATCCGGCCAGACCTCCCAGCCGCAGTGGTTCATCACCGCAGTGGCCGTCATCACCGTCAGCATGACCGCCAGCATCCAGATGTTCAGCGGGATCAGGAAGGCCAGCACCGGCAGGAGCCAGGCCGTCAGGGCCGCCTCGGCCGGATCGAAGGCGAAGCTGGCGAAGGGGCTGGGGTCGCGCGCGCGATGATGGGCGGCGTGGGCCCACCCGAAGATGCGGCGGTCGTGCAGCAGGCGGTGGGTCCAGTAGTAGTGGGTGTCCTGCACGATCAGCAGCAGGATGAAGCTGACGGGCAGCCACCAGAGGGGATAGGCCGTGGGGTCGAGGTAGAGCTTGGTCCCGCCCGCCTTCCACGCCTCCAGGGCGACCGCCGCCGGGAAGGCGTAGATGGGCGTGGAGAGGAGCGAGTATTTGATCTCGTGCAGCATGAGCCGCCGGGACGGACGCTCGCGGTTGAGGCGGGTTCCGACGCCCTTGGATGATCCCCACGTCGTCTGCCACACCGCGCCCGCGACCAGCAGATAGCGCGCCCCGATGATCAGGCTCAGCCAGACGGTGGTGATCAGGACGGCGACGACGGTCATGGCGTCAGCCTAGCGGGTCGCCGCGCCTAGTGCAGCACCGCCATGTGGCCGCGTTCGAAGTCGGTCAGTTCGGCCTGGCGGCCGTCGCGGATCTTCTGCACCCAGTGCGGATCGGCCAGCAGGGCGCGGCCCACGGCGATCAGGTCGAACTCGTCGCGCTCCATCCGCTGGATCAGGCCGTCCAGCGAGGCCGGGCGCGAACCCGCCCCGCCGAAGGCCGCGATGAACTCGCCGTCCAGCCCGACCGAGCCGACGCTGATCGTCGGCTTCTTGGTGATCGCCTTGGCCCAGCCGGCGAAGTTCAGGTCCGAACCCTCAAACTCCGGTTCCCAGAAGCGGCGCTGCGAACAGTGGAAGACGTCCACGCCCGCGTCGGACAGGGGCAACAACCAGTCCGCCATCTCGTCCGGCGTCTCGGCGATCTTCGCGGCGTAATCCTGCTGCTTCCACTGCGACAGGCGGATGATGAGGGGGATGTCGGGGCCCAGGCCCTCGCGCACCGCCTTGACCACCTCGACGCCGAAACGGGCGCGTTCCTTGATGGTCGGGCCACCCCAGCGGTCGCCGCGCGCATTGACGCCCGCCCAGTAGAACTGGTCGATCAGATAGCCATGTGCGGAATGGATCTCGGCCGCGTCGAAGCCCAGGTCGCGGGCCGCGCGCGCCGAGCGGCCGAAGGCGGCGATGGTGTCGGCGATGTCCTCCTCGGTCATCGGCTCGTATTTCTGCTTGCCGGGCATGACGAGGCCGGACGGGCTGTCGACCTGACCGAGGGGTTGCCACTCGGCCCCCTGCCCGCGCGCCGAGCCGACGTGCCAGATCTGGGGCGCGATCAGGCCGCCGGCGGCGTGAACCTCGTCCACCACCTTCTTCCATTCCGGCAGGGCCTCGCCGTGGAAGACCGGCACCCGGGCGTCGTTGCGCGCCGCCGGGCGTTCGACGACCGTGCCCTCGGTAATGATCAGCCCCACGTCGCCCTCGGCGCGACGGCGGTAGTAGGCGGCGACGTCAGATGTCGGGATGCCGTTCGGCGAGAAGGACCGCGTCATCGGCGCCATGACGATCCGGTTCGGCAGGGTCAGGCCCTTGATCGTGAAGGGCCGGAACAGGACGTCGACGCTCATGGGGAGGCTCGCTGGGGAAGGACAGGAACCGACAGGGTGACCGTTCCCGTTGCCTTTGAAAACCCTTTCGCGCTCCATTTCTTTCGTCATCCCCCGGTCGCTTCGCGCCGGAGGATGACGAAAGCTAGAGGCCGAGTTTTTGCGCCACCTTGGCCGCCACGGCGTCGAACCGTGCGGCGATCTCTCCCTCGGCCAGGGGCGCGCCCGCGTCGCCGGCCTGACGCAGCGACGCGTCCAGCGGCAGGTCGCCGAGGTAGTCGACGCCCAGACGGCCCGCCTCGGCCTCCGCCCCGCCGCGTCCGAAGACGTCGCCGGACATGTTCTCGATCAGGCCCAGCGTCGGGGTCTTCACGCGCTGGAACAGGGTGTGGGCGCGCCGCGCATCGGCAAGCGCCACCTCCTGCGGCGTGGAGACGATCACGGCGCCGTCCAGCGGCGTCTTCTGGATCAGGGTCAGTTGCACGTCGCCCGTCCCCGGCGGCAGGTCGACGACCAGGACGTCCAGCGGCGCGTCTTCGGTTCCCCAGCGGGTCTGGGTCAGCATCTGGGTGATGGCTTGGGACGCCATGGGGCCGCGCCAGATCATGGCGTCGTCGGACTTGGTCAGCAGGCCCACTGACATGGCCTTCAGGCCGTGGGCGGTGTGCGGGACGATGGCGCCGTCCTCATAGGCGGGCTGGCCCGAAAGGCCGAGCATGGTCGGCAGGGACGGGCCATAGACGTCAGCGTCGAGGATGCCGACCGACAGGCCGGAGCGGGCCAGGGCCGCCGCGAGGTTCACGGCCACGGTGGACTTGCCGACCCCGCCCTTGCCGCTGGCTACGGCCAGGACGCGCTTCACATGGGCGGGACGGTCGGTCGGCACGGGGGCCTTCGCGCGGCCCTGATCGACGGCGGCGGGCGAGAGGGAGGCCTTGCGGCCGACCGGCGCGGTCTCGGCGGTCAGGACCACGGAGACGCGGGCCATGCCCGGCATGGCTTTCAGCGCCGCCTCGGCCGCGTCGCGAACGGGGGCGTAGGCGGCGGTGCGGTTGGCCGGGACCTCGATGACGAAGCCGGCACGGTCCTCGGCGACCATCAGGCCTTTCGGCACGCCCGCGTCGATCAGCCCCTTTCCGGTCTCGGGATCGGGAATGGCGTTCAGCACGGCTTCGACGGAGGCGCGGTCGATCAAGGTCTTGTCCTTCAACGCCCGTCATCCTCGGGCTTGTCCCGAGGATCCATGCCTGATCCGCCCGGGCTGCGAAAGGCGCGACACATGGGTTGATCGCGACGATCTGATCCGCATGGACATGGACCCTCGGGACAAGCCCGAGGGTGACGGTCTAGGGAGGAGGACCATGACCCGTCCGTCCATCACATTGATCGCCGGCCCGACCGCGTCGGGCAAGTCGCGCCTCGCCCTGGAGCGTGCGCGCGCGACCGGCGCCGCCATCGTCAACGCCGACAGCCAGCAGCTGTACGCCGACCTGCGCGTCCTGACCGCCCGCCCCTCGGCGGACGAGGAACGGCAGGCCCCGCATCATCTGTACGGCATGGTCGATGCGGCCGAGGCGTGGTCGGTCGGGCGCTGGACCCGCGCGGTTCTGCCCCTGATCGACGAACTGGCCAGCCAGGGTCATCCCATCCTGATCGTCGGCGGGACGGGCCTGTATTTCACGTCCCTGACCAAGGGGTTGGCCGATATTCCTGACGTTCCGGTCGAGGCGCGGGAGGAGGCCATGGCGCTGTACGACACAGAGGGCGAGGCGGCGTTCCGCCTGCGTCTGGCGACCTTCGATCCGCCGGCCGAGGCGGCGATCGAGAGCGGCGACCGCCAGCGCCTGACCCGCGCCTTCGCCGTGGCGCGGGCGACCGGGCGGTCCCTGTCGGATTGGCGGGCGGGCACGTCGCCGCTGCTGAAGCCTGGGACCCACGACCGGCTGGTGCTGGAGCCGGAGCGGGAGACCCTCTACGCCAACTGCGACGCGCGGGTCCTGACCATGATGCAGGACGGCGCCGTGGATGAGGTCCGCGCCCTGATCGCCCGCGACCTGGACCCCGCCCTGCCCGCCATGAAGGCCGTCGGCGTGCGCGAGATCGCCGCCTGGCTGGCCGGCAAGGCGACGCGCGCCGAGGCCGTCGACACCCTGCAACAGGCCACCCGCAACTACGCCAAACGCCAGCTGACCTGGTTCAGGAACCAGTGCCGGGAGTGGCCAAGGGCCTGACGGGCGCGCCGCCAGACCCGTATTCTCGGTTAGTCAGTGCTTCGGGTGAAGCGGACGATAAAGCGCAAGCCTCCGGCCGCCACCCCTTCCACGCTCTGGGGCGACAGGCGCGCCCTGGCGGCGGCCTCCAGAGCGGCGTCGCCAAAGCCCGCACCCAACGGTTCCTCGGTAAGGACCGTGCAGGCGGTGACGCGGCCATCGGACTCCACGCTGCAGGACAGTTCGGCGCTGCCGCTGGTCAGGTCCTGCTCAAGGGCGGCGGCGGGAAACCGCAACGGCGTCGGCATCTGGGACCAGTTCGGGTTAGTGATCACCTGGGCCTGAGGCACGGCGCGCGGCTCCGGCGCGGGCTCAGGGACAGCCTCGACAACCGGGACAGCGGCGACCGGAGCGGGCGCGGCGGCGGCGATCGGGATGGCGACCGGCGCACTGACCCGAGCCGGCGCGGTCGCGACGGCCGGGACCGGCATGACGACCGACACGACGACCGGCTCCCGCTTGGCCGCCAGGGCGACCGAGCCCGTGCCGGCGACGGCGGCCAGGGCGACGCCGAGGCCCAGAAGGGCCAGGCGCGAGCGGCTCCCCGCGACGGGGGCGGGAGACAGAATGGCTTTCAGGCGATGCATAACGAAGATCCTTCTGTTGCTGGTGAAAGTCAGGGCAGGCACGTCTCCTCCCGTCGAGGCGCGAAGCGCATCGAGCAGGGAGCGCGCGTAGAGACGACGCGCGTCGCCATCGGCATGGGCGAGGACCTGAAGATCGCAGGCCTCCTCGCGGGCGGCGGCCCGGCGGTCGCGGATCGCGCGCAAGATTGGATTGATGGCGAGTGCGGTCAGCAGCACCTCCTCGATCCACAGTGCCCGATGATCGCCCCGCTTCAGGTGGGCCAGTTCGTGGGCGCAGACTGCCCGCAGCACCGCCGGGTTCGGATCGCCGGCCAGAGACGCCGGCAGGATCAGAATGGGCCCGGCGACCCCCGCGACCAGGGCTTCGCCGGCGGCGGGACAGAGACGAACCTCTGGCGGCGTCACACCCGCGAGCCTCGCGCAGGTTCCGACGACCTCGACCATCTCATGGCTGGCGGGACAGGCTTCACGCACCAGACGACGCAGCCGCAGGGTGCGACGCGCTAGTCCGGCGCCGCGCGCCAAACCCAGAAGCCCGGCCAGCCCCAGCAGGGCCCAGGCGACCTGTTCCGTGTCGATGCCGGGTGCGCGGGCGGGCAAAGCGGCGACCATCTCGACCGTCATTGTCGTGTCCGTCACGGCTGGCGCCTCGACCACCGGCCGGGGCCCGATGAGCAGGACCACCGTCAGCACGACCGGCAGGAACGGCAGATAGAGGGCGACCGCCCAGGCCCGCTCGCGCAGGACCGGATCGGCCACGCCGCGCTCGAACAGGCGAACGCCGACATAGGCCAGGGCCGCGACGACGACGGACAAGCCCAGCGACAGGGCCAGAAGCTCAGGCGTCGTCATCGCCGGCCTCCTCCGCGTTCAGCAGGGTCTCCAGCTCGGCGATGTCGCTATCGTTCAGAAGCTGACTGCCGGAGAAGGCCGCCGCCGGCAGGGCGCCGTCCATATCGAGCAAAGCCGAGAACCGCCGCATCATCAGGTTGAGCACCTCGACCTTGGGCCGGGCCTGCGAATAGACGGCCACGCCGTGGACGTCGCGGCGCGACAGCAGGGCCTTGGCCCGCATCCGTTCCAGCATGGTGCGGGTGGTCGAGGGGGTCCAGTCGAGCTGGCCCGCGATACGGTCATGCACCTCTCGCGACGACAGATCGCCGTCGCGCCAGAAGCATTTCAGAACCTCGAGTTCGGCGTCCGTGGGGGTGGTATCGGCGTTGCGCGACATGGGAACTCCGCATCTGTCGTGCGGACGCTACAACTGTCGCCCTTGAACGTCAATCGTCGCTCAACCCACCATCAACGACGCCAACAGCAGCACCAGCAGCAGCGCGCTGACCCCCTGCCAGAAGCGCACCGGCTCCCGCTCCATCAGGGACAGTTCGCGTTTCGGCGGGGCGGCGACGGCGCTGCCGCTTTCCAGGACGTGGATCAGTTCCTCGACCTCGTCGAAGCGGTCGGTCGGTTCGAAGGCGATGGCGCGCAGGATGGCGGCTTCCAGCCAGGCGGGCATGTCGGGACGGTGTTTGGAAGGGCGGGTCGGCTTCTCGAACCGCATGCGGTTGAAGTCCTCCTCCTGACCGCTCGGATAGTCGCCGGTGAAGATGCGGTAGAGGGTGACGCCCAGCGCATACTGGTCGGTCAGGGCGTCGCCCTTGTTGTCGGCGAACATCTCGGGCGCCTTGTAGCCGATCGTGCCGGGGGCCTCGGCCTCGGCGAACTCCTCGATCTTCGGCAGACGGGCGACGCCGAGGTCGATCAGCTTCAGACCGCCGTCAGCTTCGAGGATGACGTTGTCGGGCTTGATGTCGCGGTGGGCGATGCCCTGGCGATGCAGGGCGGCGACAGCCTTGGACAGACGGATGGCGATGCGAACACCCTCTGTAATATCAAAGGGTTCCTCGGCGATCCTGGCATGTAGGGTGCGGCCGACATAGAGGGGCTGGGCGATGTAGAGGCGGCTCTGGCGGCCCATGTCGAGGCCCAGGGTCTTGCCGACATAGGGGCTGTCGATGCGACGGCCGATGAAGCTTTCGCGCAGGAAGGCGCCCCGTGCGCCGCTTTCGGACAGCAAAGCCGGCTTGGGGAATTTCAGGACGACGGGGCCGCCGCCCTCCTGATCCTTCGCCACGAAGACGCGGGTGTATTTGCCGTCGGACAGCAGCCGCTCCAGCTGGAAGCGGTCGACATTGTCGCCGACCTTGGGCGGCGGGAGGATGGCCAGACCGGCGGCCTCGGCGCCGATGGCGTCCTGATCCACCGCCCCGATGCGGATGACGTCGATGACGATGGCGGTGGCGTTGTCGCGGGTCTCCTCCTCGCCCGCCCGATCAACGATGGACTGGGCGTCGGCTTCGGGCGAGGCGCGACGGGCGAGGAGCCGCGTCAGGTCCTCCTCCGACACCGCGCCGTGGACGCCGTCCGTGGTCAGGAGGAGCCGGTCGTGGGCCTTCAGCGTCACGGCCCGCACATCCAGTCGAAGATCCGGCTCGATGCCGATGGCGCGATAGAGGACATGGCTGAGGCCGGGCTGGGTCAGGACATGGTCCTCGGTCAGCCGGGTCAGGACGCCGTCGCGGAAATGCCAGGCGCGGGAGTCGCCGACATGGAGGGTCGTGGCCTCCCTGCCCCGCATGACCAGGGCCGTGAAGGTGGTGGCGGCGCCGGCCATCTCCGGATCGGACCGCCCCTTGGCGTGGAGCCAGCGATTGTAGCCCGTCAGGGCCGCAACCCCGGCGGCGGCCACGCCCTTCAGCGGGCTCTGATCCAGATAGCCGTCGATGAAGGTGCGGCCGGCCAACTCCGAGGCGATGCGCCCGCCCTTTGAGCCACTGACCCCGTCGGCGACCATGGCCAGCATGCCGTGCAGGGCCTGTTCGGACGGCGTGCCCAGGTGAACCGCGCCGAAATCCTGGTTGTCCCGGCGCGGGCCGAGTGCGGTCGCGAAGCCCGCCGCGATCTCCAGCCTGCCGTCCGCGTCCATCCAGGCCTCCCCAACCGTCAGCCTCGGGCTCGACCCGAGGATCGGACCGTCCGCACCCAGGAAGGCGAAGACGAACACGACCCTCCCATGCCTCGCGTCTTCGCACCAGCGAAGGAACGTCCGATCCTCGGGTCGAGCCCGAGGATGACGGTGTGGGGCGGCAACTTGGAATTCTCCGGCCTCGCCCCTATATTGGTCGTGCCGGGGTTCGCTCCGGCTATGGCGATAAACGCGCTTGTAATAAGCGGACCGGACCCGGGTGCGATTCCCGGCGGCTCCACCATTTCTCCCCGCGTTATCGGCGGAGGCTTATGGGGCCGACTAGCATCGACGGACGTGTAAAGAAGACTGCTTTCGCTCGTCCTGGCCCACCGTATCGGGCCATTTTCTAACTGCGAACGATAACTTCGCTGGAGAAGTCCGCCTCGCCGCGTAATGCGGTTCGGTTGATTTCGAATCTTAAGTCCTGAGGGTTCAGATCCTCAGGCGGGGCCCGGAGGGCGCCTGCCAACAGAAGCCCTCCACTTCCTCTTCCGAAGCGCCCTCCTTCTTTCTGAAAAGAATGGGCGGGAGCCTGCCAACAGAATCCCGGCGCTTTCCTCGGCATTCTGACTTTCCCCCCGCGCCCGGCGCCGCTATCTGTCGCCCCGCAGCGAGGATACCCATGGCCGAAGAGACCCCGCCCATCGACGAGATGGAGTACGAGAAGCTGGCGCAGGACGCCCTGCGCGGCGTGATCCGCTCCGCCCTCGAACGCGCGGCCAGCCCGTCGGGCATTCCCGGCGCGCACCATTTCTACATCACCTTCAAGACGCGCGGCCCCGGCGTGTCCGTCCCGCCGGACGTGATCGCCAAATATCCCGACGAGATGACGGTGGTGCTGCAGCACCAGTACTGGGACCTGGCCGTCGAGCACGACCTGTTCTCGGTCATGCTGAAGTTCGGCGGCATGCCCAAGGTCCTGACCGTGCCCTATACGGCCGTGACGCGGTTCTACGACCCCAGCGTCCAGTTCCTGCTGCAGTTCGAGGCGCCCGAGCCCGTGCCGGAACCCGTCGCCGAACTGACCCCGCCGCCGCGCACCGAGACGCCGCCGACCGGCGACGACGGTCCGAAGGTCGTGTCTCTGGACCAGTTCCGGAAGAAGTAGGGCTTTTCAGCCCGCACTCTCGCGTTAAGCTTCCCTCAGCCTGGAGGGACGCGTGCTGAGATTTGCCGTCATCGTCATCCTGTCGTGGTGGGTCGCGGGCGCGGCCCACGCCCAGACGCCCGGCCGTTTCGACGGCTGGGCCTCGGCCATCGTCGCCGCCGACTGGCGCACCAGCGATGGTCAGCCGATCCAGGCCTTCGACAATGCGCGGCGCGATCTGGTCTCGGGCTTTCTGGCGGCCGGGTTTTCGCGGGCGGATATGTATGACGCCACCCTGCGGCCGGACGTGACGCCCGTCGTCACCGGAGACGCGGCGATCCGGGGCATCACCGAGGTCGCCGGTCGGGCCCAGCGCGGGTGCCTGCTCTATTTCACCTCCCACGGCAGCCCACAGGCCATGGTGTTCGGTCAGGTCCAGAGGCTGACCCCCACCCGCATGGCGACCATGGTGAACGAGATCTGCGGCGCGCGGCCGACGGTCATCGTGGTCTCGGCCTGCTATTCCGGCATCTTCGTCGACGGTCTGGCCGCCCCGAACCGGATGATCATGACGGCCGCGCGTCGCGACCGTCCCTCCTTCGGCTGTTCGGAGGATGCGGAACATCCCTATTTCGACGGCTGCGTGATCCAGTCCCTGCCGACGGCGTCCGACTTCATCGCCCTGGCCAACGCCGCCCGCACCTGTGTGAAGACCCGCGAGGAGGCGGAAGGCCTGACCCCGGCGTCCGAGCCCCAGGTCTCGATCGGGTCGGACATGCAGCTGCTGCTGCCGACGCTGAGGTTCACCCGCCCGCCGGGTTAGGACTTCCGGGGGAAGCTCCGGATCGTGATCCGCTCGCGTTCGCCCTCGCGCCGTTCGACGAGAAGGCGGGCGACCTGGCTGTCGTCGTGGAACAGATAGCCCTTGATGGCGTCCAGCAGGGCCTTGGCGAGGTTGTCCAGGTCCATCCACGGCGGATCGCCGACATGCTCCATGACGATCTCGACGACATAGTCGCCGTAGCTGGGGCGCGAGACCCATTCCTTGCGCATGAACTCATAGACGAGCGGCTTGTAGTATTTGGCCTGGGTGGTCAGGCCGTCGATGGTGATCTCCACCACCTCGCCTTCTTCGCGCGCCCGAACCTTGCCCGTGCCGATCCAGCCGGCCGTCATCGGTCGCAGACCGCCGGGCGGGCCCCGGCCAGGGTCGCCGCGCCGATCACCACGGGCTCGGCCAGTTGTTCGTCTGTCGCCGGGGCCGTCTGGATCGCCTCGACGATCTCCATGCCCGACAGGACCGAACCGAAGGCGGCGAACCCCTGGCCGTCCGGATTGCGCGCTCCGCCGAAGTCGAGCGCCGGCGTATCCTTGACCACGATGAAGAAGCTGGAGGTCGCCGTGTCCGGCCCGTCGCGCGCCATGGAGATGGACCCGGCCGAGTGACGCAGGCCCGTGTCGCGGGTCCGCTCCAGCGGGATGGGCCCCAGGCCCGGATCGTCGCTGCCCGCGGTCGTCGCGGCCTGGATCACGTCGATTGGGTTCGGATTGTCGTTGGTCTCGGCCACCACGGTCCGGAAGAAGCTGCCGCCCGCATAGCGTCCGTCCTCGACGTAGCGCAGGAAGTTGCAGGTGGTGATCGGCGCATGGTCGGCGTCGAGTTGAAGGACGATGTCGCCTTGCGTGGTGTGCAGAATGACCAGAGGCCGCGCCGGCTGGGCCGTCGCTGCGGCGCCGGACAGGACGGCCGCCCCCACCACAAGGCCCGCCACGACCCGCTTCATCGCCCTCATACCGACCTCTTGCGACCTTGGGCGACTTGCCCGCCCCTCCCCCCGTGCTACACCCCCGCGCATCTTCCCGCCACGCCTGACGAAAGCCTTGCCGCGATGACCCAGTTCCGCACCGAGACCGACACCTTCGGCCCCATCGAAGTCGACAACTCGAAATACTGGGGCGCTCAGGCCCAGCGCTCGCTCGGCAACTTCAAGATCGGCTGGGAGAAACAGCCCCTGCCGGTCGTCCGCGCCCTGGGCATCGTCAAGCGCGCCGCCGCCGAGACCAATATGGCGCTGGGCAAGCTGGACGCGACCATCGGGAACGCCATCGTCGCTGCCGCCAACGAGGTGATCGAGGGCAAGCTGAACGATCACTTCCCGCTGGTGGTCTGGCAGACGGGCTCGGGCACCCAGTCGAACATGAACGCCAACGAGGTGATCTCGAACCGCGCCATCGAGATGCTGGGCGGCGAGATGGGCTCCAAGAAGCCGGTCCACCCCAACGACCACGTCAACATGAGCCAGTCGTCGAACGACACCTATCCCACGGCCATGCACGTCGCCTGCGCCGAACAGGTGGTGTCGGACCTGCTGCCGGCCCTGAAACATCTGCACGCCGCGCTGAAGGCCAAGTCGGACGCCTGGGCCCACATCATCAAGATCGGCCGCACCCACACCCAGGACGCCACGCCCCTGACCCTCGGTCAGGAGTTCGGCGGTTACGCCCAGCAGATCGAGAACGGCATCAAGCGGATCGAGCTGACCCTGCCGGCCCTGATGGAACTGGCCCAGGGCGGCACCGCCGTCGGCACCGGCCTGAACGCCCCCGTCGGTTTCGCCGAGAAGGTCGCCGAACAGATCGCCGGCATCACCGGCCTGCCCTTCACCACCGCCCCGAACAAGTTCGAGGCCCTGGCCGCCCATGACGCCATGGTCTTCTCGCACGGCGCCATCAACACGGTGGCCGCGAGCCTGTTCAAGATCGCCAACGACATCCGCTTCCTGGGCTCCGGCCCGCGTTCGGGCCTGGGCGAGCTGGCCCTGCCGGAGAACGAGCCGGGCTCCTCGATCATGCCGGGCAAGGTCAATCCGACCCAGTGCGAGGCCCTGACCCAGGTCTGCGCCCAGGTCTTCGGCAACCACTCGACCCTGACCTTCGCCGGTTCGCAGGGGCATTTCGAGCTGAACGTCTTCAACCCGGTGATGGCCTACAACTTCCTGCAGTCGGTCCGCCTGGTCGCCGACGCCGCCATCAGCTTCACCGACAACTGCGTCGTCGGCATCGAGGCACGCGAGGACAATATCGAGCGCGGCCTGAACAACTCGCTGATGCTGGTCACCGCCCTGAACGGCAAGCTGGGCTACGACACCTGCGCCAAGATCGCCAAGACGGCCCACAAGAACGGCACCACCCTGCGTCAGGAAGCGGTCGGCGGCGGCTACCTGACCGACGCCGAGTTCGACGAGGCGGTGCGCCCGGAGAAGATGATTTCTCCGGGCTGACCCCCTCCGGCTTCAGCCGGCGTTCTCGGAGACGGTGACCGTCTGGCCTTCCAGCTTGCAGACGTCGATGCCCCGCACGTCCAGGTCGGCGTCGTTATCGAAGTGGGCGCGGAAATCGTACATGCAGCTCTCGACGTCGTCGTCGATGGTGACGTCGATGGTCGCCCCGGGGGCGGCCGTCTGATCGCCCAGGATGTCGCGGTTCCAGGTGTCGGACGCGGCGGGCGAGATGAAGAGGTGCGTCAGGGTGTGGGTGGTCGCGTTGTCCACCTTGAACGACACGCTCTGCACCCCTTCGGCGCTTTCGCCGGTAGCGGCGGCGCTATCCGCGGCGGTTTCGTTGGAGGCCTTGGTCGTGTCTTCGCTGGACCCACAAGCGGCCAGCATGCAGAGCGCGGCGGCGGCAATCAGAATACGCATGGTTTTTTCCTCCCTGTTGGAACGGCGACGCTAGGCCGTACAGGGAGGAAATGCGATTCCGGTAACGCCGGTCGTCAGATGTGGTCAGGGCTTGTCGCGGATCGTCGCGCCGACGGGGGCAAGGGCGAGCTTGGCCAGCTCCAGATGCTTCAGGCCGAACGGGATGCCGATGATGGTCAGAAAGTCCGCGATCGCCAGCATCAGGTGCGACAGGGCGATGTACCAGCCGGCGACGATGAACCAGATCACGTTCAGACCCACGCCGAAGCAGCCGATGTCCTTGCCGTCCGCCTCGCCGCCCCAGACGACCTCGCGTCCGAAGGGCCAGAAGGAGTAGCTGGCGATCCGCCAGGCGGCGGCCGTCCAGGGCAGACCGACGATGGTGATGGCCAGGATCGCTCCGCCCAGCAGCCACAACAGACCCGAAACCCAGCCGCCGAGAATGAACCACAGGACGTTCAGGATGAAGCGGATCAAGGACGTGTCTCCCCGTCGGCGAAGCGCCGACAGACCCTAGATAGGCGAAAGGCCCCGCCGATGCAGCGGGGCCCTGGTTAAATCGTCGTAAGCCGCCTCAAATCGGGAGCGACCGCGTCGCGACCATAGGGCCCAGCCTCAAGTCGGGAGGGACCGCGTCCCGACCATAGGCGCCGGGCCTCAAGTCGGGAGCGACCGCGTCCCGACCATAGGCGCCAAGGATGCTCAGTGCGGCTTTTCGGTCCACTGGGCCTTGGCCTGGTCCTGCGTCAGGTTCAGGCGCACCTTGTCGTCGTCGACATAGTCGACCCAGCTGACCGGGATCAGGTGGTGTTTGAAGCCACCCGCGAGGTCCAGCTTGGCCAGTTCGATCTGGTCGCCCAGCACATGGTCCACCCGGCCGACGTGCCCACCGTCGGACCCGACGACTTCGAGGTGTTCCTTGATGAGGCTGATATCGACCATGGCGCTTCTCCTTGAATGCTTGCCGGTCCGGGAAACGTCCCGGTCCATGGCGGGTTTCAAACCGTGACGCTGTGGATGCGGTGACAGCCGTCGCCCTGAGCGGTTAGTCTGACCGCCTCCCCGCTCCGTTCGGACCCCTCGATGATGAGACGCTGGATCGCCGCCCTTCTCGGTCTCGGGCTGATGCTCTCGGTCTCGGCCTGCGGCACGCTGCAGCGGCCGGATGGGCCTGTGCGGATCACCGACGGCGCCCTGCTGCCGGCCCAGGATCCGCGCATTCGCTCCAGCGACACGGCGCGCCTGAGCGCCTTCTCGGACGAGATCGGCGAGCGCTTCGGCCACGGCGGGTCGATGACGATGCTGGCCCTGTCCGGCGGCGGGGCCAATGGGGCCTACGGCGCCGGGCTTCTGGTCGGCTGGACCGAGCATGGCGATCGGCCGAAATTCGATATCGTCACCGGCGTCTCGACCGGCGCCCTGGCCGCGCCCTTCGCCTTCCTGGGTTCGGAGTGGGATCCGCAGCTGAAGGCCGCCTACACCGACGGCGGGGCCAGCAATCTGCTGAGCTGGAGGAGCTTCGCGGCCTTCCTCTACCCCAGCCTGTTCAGCAACTCGGCCCTGCGCAATCTGGTCGACGAAAACGTCACGCCGGAGCTGCTGCAAGCCATCGCGCGCGAGCACGCCGCCGGCCGCCGCCTGTTGGTCGCCACGACCGATCTGGATAGCCAGGACACGATCATCTGGGACATGGGGCTTCTGGCGACCCAGGGCGACGAGAACGCCATCACCCTGTTCAAACAGGTGCTGGTGGCCTCGGCCAGCATTCCCGGCGTCTTCCCGCCCATGCTGATCGCGGGGCTGCAGCCGGACAACACCGTGGTCATGGAGATGCATGTCGACGGCGGGGTCAACACGCCCTTCCTGGCCATTCCCGAGCCGCTCTTGCTGTGGACCCGCGAACGCCAGCCCGGCGCGGCCCAGAGCGCCCTGTATGTCGTGGTCAACGGCCAGACGGAGCGGAACGACGCTCCCACGCCCGGCCGCCTGACCTCCATCCTGATGCGGAGCTACGACAGCATGTCGAAGGCCTCGCTGCGGACCCATCTGACGGCGACGACGGCCTTCGCGCGGCGGAACGGCATGGCCCTGTCGCTCTCGGCCATCCCCGGCAATGTCGAGGCGTCCAGCGCCGATTTCGATCAGGAGACGATGAACGCCCTGTTCGAACTGGGCCAGACCCTGGCGCGCGACGGCCGCGCCTGGGTCCGGTTGGACACCGCGACGATGGAGCATCCGGCGACGCCGACCGAGATCGCGCCCGACGCCGTGCCCGAGGCCCTTCGGCCCAAGACGCCCCAGACCTCGCCGACCGAACCCCTGCCGGCCCCACAGAGCTGACCATGGCCGAGATCATCAATCTGAACCGCGCCCGAAAGGCCCGCGACAAGGCCGCCGACAAGGCTCAGGCCGCCGCAAATCGGGTCACCCACGGACTGACCAAGGCGGAACGCACGGCGGCGAAGACGGAACGCGAGCGCCAGTCGCGGCTTCTGGATCAGACCAAGCTGGAGGACTGACCATGGGTGCGACCTATACGCCGAACCGACCCTCGCAGACCCGCCACGGCCTGATCGCCCTCATCGCCATCCGTCAGGCCAAGGCCATCCGCGAGCGGCGCGAGACGGAAGAGGCCGAGCGCGCGGCGAAGAAGGCGGCCAAGGCCGAGGCGCGGCCGAAGAAGCGCGGCTGGTTCCGCTAGCCTCGTCTTTCGTCATCCTCGGGCTTGTCCCGAGGATCCATGTTCCCGCAACGCGCGCGGTGCCAATTCCAACTCGGCCAGACGTGCTCCCTGATCATACATTCAGGCCGCTCAACGATGGATCCTCGGGACAAGCCCGAGGATGACGGTGGTGGGTAGCGAGCGATACCTGCCTTAGCTGACCTTCGGCGCGCGGATCAGCAGGGCCTGACCGGCCAGCACCAGCAACAGGCCCAGAAGCGCCGTCCAGCCAAACCGGGCGTCCTCGAACGCAACAGAGACCAGCATGGCGATCGGCGGCGTCAGGGCCGAGATGTAGCTGGCCAAGGCGTATCCCTTGGCCCGCGCCACCGCGAAATAGACGAGGAAGGCCACGACCGATCCCAGGATCGACAGATGGGCCAGGGAGATCAGGTAGCCGGGGGACACGTCGATGCTGAAGTGCGCGCCCGTCACCAGTCCATGCAACACCAGCATGGCCGTGCCGTAGGCCATCGCCCAGCCGGTCTGGGGCAGGATGGCCGAGCCGAGCTGCTGGCCCTTCCACGAGAAATAGTTGCCGACGGTAGAGCTCAGCACCGCGAGGAAGGCCAGGCCGATGCCCAGCACCGCCCGGTCGTCGAACCCGGCCCTCAGCGCCTCTCCGCCCGACAGCACCGCCACCCCGACGATGCCGAGGGTCGCCCCGATCCAGGCTTCGCGTGAGGCCTTCTGGCCCACGAAGACACGGAACAGGACGAGGTTCAGGAAGGCCAGCGAGGCGAAGACCACGGCCACGATGGCCGAGGTGACATGACCCTCCGCCGCATAGGTGAAGGTATAGGAGACGGCGAAAACGAACGCCCCCTGCCCCAGGGCCGCCAGATGCTGGGCGCGGGTCAGTTTCAGCGAGCGTTTCGTCAGCGCGCAGCCGACAAGGATGATCAGGGCCGCCAGACCGAACCGCCAGGTCAGGGAGGCGACCGGATCGACCGTCCCCAGCTGCCAGGTGATGGCGTACCAGGTCGTGCCCCAGATGACGGCGCAGACGACGACACCGGCGATGGCCAGAGCCCCGGCGGAGGGCCTACGCAGATCGGACAGGCTCAAGACGACTCACCGGCGACAGGATGGAATGGACGCCGTCGCAGATGCCGCCGGGCCGCCTCCGGCGCAACCGCGATCCGGAAGACTGCTGACAAGTTCGACTTATGTCAGGCCCGAAGCTTCAGCGCGTTCCGATCCGCGGCGGGCACGGCGGCGTAGATGGTCGCCGGACGGATGCCGAGACGCGCCCGCGCGGTCTCCAGCGGCTCGGCGAACAGGGCCTCGTAGTCCAGCCCCGGCAGCCACTGCGCCTTCCGTCCGTTCCGCCACGCCTGCCACACCGCGCGCCGAGCCGGGATCGACCGGTTCTCGCGCTGGATTTCGCGCGCCGCGCCCCAGCCGATGAAGCCGAAGCCCAGGCTGTTGGTCTGGCCATAGGAGAAGCCGACGACGCAGGCCTCGCCAAGGGCATCGGTCTCATAGCCCGTCAGAACGTGCCAGATGTCGTGGATGTCGCGCAGGCGGCGTGTGTACCACATGACCGGATGCTGGGCTTCGATCTCGGGCGAGACGTCGCGGCCGGCCTCGGCCAGCCCCTCTGCGGTGAAGCCCCGCGCCTCGCGGAACGCCCGGTACTCGCCGCCGACCGTGCCCGGCCCGAACCGGCCCAGCCATTCCGGATCGTCCAGCTTCAGCGCCAGCTCGTCGCGCAGAAACGCCTGTCTGCCGCCCTCAGCCGTTTTCAGCAGACGGTCATAGCCGACGGCGTCCGACTTGCCCGTCAGGGCCCGCATGATCTCGAACACCTGGGCGGTGTCTTCCTTGTCGCGGATCAGACGCTGGAAGGCGCGAAACGCCGTCACCGGCCGCATGCGGCGGGGTTTCAGAACCTCGAACTCGTCGGGGTAGACGGCGGCGTCCATCGTCATCGAAAATCCTCGCGCGAACTCGCGTATCCTATCGCAACTGACTCGCCCGTTAAAGCCGCCGACCGGAGATCCCGTGCTCAAGAAACGCTCCGTCGTCCTCGCCGGCCACGCCACCTCCGTGGCGCTGGAGCCCGAATTCTGGGCCGTGCTGGATCGGATCGCGGCACAGCGGGGTTTGAGCCATGCCGGGCTGCTGGTCTGGGTCGACGAGACGCGCGGACGCCGCCCCCTCGCCTCCGCCTGCCGCCTGTTGGCGCTTCAACATGTCGCGTCAGAAAGGGTCACGAGCGAACCCTGAAATTCAGGCGCATCGTGGCCGCCTCAACCTGGAGCGCCGCCGTGCAGTTCGACCGTACCCTCATCCCGCCCGCCATCATCGGCGGCTTCATCGCCATCGGCCTGATCGGGGCCGGGCTGGCCGTCGGCGGGGGCGTGGTCAACGCCAATACCGGCAACCGACAGGTCACGGTGCGGGGCGTCGCCGAGCGCAACGTCACGGCCGACCTGGCCATCCTGTCGCTGCGCTTCACGGTCGCCGGCGAGGAACTGCCGGCCGTTCAGGCCCAGATCGACGGCGATCTCGGCAAGGTCCGCGCCTTCCTGCGCGCGCAAGGCTACGGCGACGACATCGTCTCGGTCGGGCGTCTGGAGGTCACCGACACCCAGGCCCAGAGCTATGCCCCCTCGCCCGGCACACCGCACTTCGTCGTGGCCCAGAGCGTCACGGTCCGCACGACCGACGTCGCCCGCGTGGCCCAGACGGAGCGCGCCCTGAACGACCTGGTCCGTCAGGGCGTCCTGCTGGACTTCACCGCCCCGACCTATGTCTTCACCAAGCTGAACGACGTCCGCCCCGAGATGATCGCCGAAGCCACGGCCTCCGCCCGCTCCGGCGCCGAACAGTTCGCCAAGGACTCCGGCGCACCGCTGGGCCCGATCAAACAGGCGACGCAAGGGTCGTTCGAGATCCTGGCGCGGGAGGACGTCGACACGGAATCCACTTCGCTCGACAAGCGGGTGCGGGTGGTCGCGACGGTGACCTACCAGCTGCGCTGAGAAGCACGTCTCCTCCCTGTCGCGCAGCGATGGGGAGGTGGCAGCGAGCCTCTTCGCGAGCTGACGGAGGGGGCGACCGGGTCTCGACGAGCGAGCCACACCAGCCCTCACTTCAACATCACCTCGCCCCCTCCGTCACGACGCGAAGTCGCGTCGCGCCACCTCCCCATTCGCCAAGCGGCGAACAGGGAGGAGATGATCGCACCTAGTTCGCCGGCTGCGGGCCCGGCGACGGCAGGGTCGGCGGTTCGACCGGCGGAAGCGTCGGGGCGTCCGGAAGCTTCGGCGCATCGGGCAGGTCCGGCAGGTTCACGTCGACATCGACATTGGTCTCGGCCGCCTTGTCCGCGATCGAGGCCCCGCCGCCGTTCCAGACGACGAAGCCGATGATGGCCACCAGCACCAGCAGGCCGCCGACGATGAAGGCGATCACGCTACCGCCGCCGCTGCTCCGGCGCTCGACGACCGTGGTGTGCCGCTCGGGCGGCGGCATGTTTGGATCCGTCATGGGGTTTTCCCTCTCTCGCTCTCCCTGTGGCGTCTGAAACACCGGCCGTGCTTACGAGTTCCGGTAGCGGACAGTGGCGAGAGGGCCTGACTTTGCCTCATGTGCTCATTATGTTCTCGAATCCGCTTTCGACGACGAGTGCCTCCGCTTGACCGATTCCCTGCCCGCGCCCCGTATCTCCGACCTCGCCCGCTCGCGCGGTCCGGGCGGCGTGGCGCACGATGTTCCGGACTATCTGTCGGGCCTGAACCCCGAGCAGCGCGAGGCCGTCGAGACGACCGAAGGCCCCGTCCTCGTCCTCGCCGGCGCCGGCACGGGCAAGACCCGCGTCCTGACCACGCGTCTGGCCCACATCCTCGCCACCGGCCGGGCCAGGCCGTGGGAACTGCTGGTCGTCACCTTCACAAACAAGGCCGCGCGCGAGATGCGCGAGCGGATCACCCATCTGATCGGGCCGTCGGCCGAGGGGCTGCGCTGGCTCGGCACCTTCCACTCGGTCGCGGCCCAGATCCTGCGTCGCCATGCCGAACTGGTCGGGCTGAAGTCGACCTTCACCATCCTGGACACCGACGATCAGGAGCGGCTGCTGAAACAGCTGCTGGAAGCCGCCAATATCGACACCAAGCGCTGGACGCCCAAGTCGCTGGCCGGGCTGATCGATCACTGGAAGAACCGCGGCTGGACGCCCGAGAAACTGCCGTCCGGCGAGGACTTCGCCAACGGCAAGGGCCAGACGCTCTACGCCGCCTACCAGTCGCGACTGGCCACGCTGAACGCCTGCGACTTCGGCGACCTGTTGCTACACAACCTCACGATCCTGTCGAAACATGCGGATATCGCTGAGGAATATCGTCGTCGATTCCGTTACATCCTGGTCGATGAATACCAGGACACCAACGTCGCCCAGTATCTGTGGCTTCGGCTGCTGACGTCCTCGACCGGCAACGTCTGCTGCGTCGGCGACGACGATCAGTCGATCTACGGCTGGCGGGGCGCCGAGGTGGACAACATCCTGCGCTTCGAGAAGGACTTCCCCGGCGCCAAGATCGTCAAGCTGGAGCGCAACTACCGCTCGACCAGCCACATCCTGGGGGCCGCGTCCGGCTTGATCGCCGCCAACCGCGACCGCCTCGGCAAGACCCTGTGGACCGAGGACCAGTCTGGCGACAAGGTCCGGGTGCGCGGCGTCTGGGACGGCGAGGCCGAAAGCCGTCTGATCGCCGACGAGATCGAAACCGCCCGTCGCTCCGGCATGAATTACAAGGATATGGCCGTCCTTGTTCGCGCGTCGTTTCAGATGCGAGCCTTCGAAGAGCGGTTCGTTCTCCTGGCCATCCCCTATGTCGTCATCGGCGGCCCGCGCTTCTTCGAGCGGGCCGAGATCCGCGACGCCCACGCCTATCTGCGCCTGATCCAGTCCGAGGACGACGATCTGGCATTCGAGCGCATCGTCAATGTGCCCAAGCGCGGCATCGGCGACACCTCGGTCCAGAAGATCCTGCAGATCGCGCGGCACAACGGCGTCTCGGCCATGGCGGCCGTGCGCGACCTGATCACGTCGGACGAGCTTCAGGCCCGCACCCGCACGGCCCTGTCGACCTTCGTGCGCGATCTCGATCGCTGGCGGGCCCTGGCCGCCGACACCCGCCACTGGCTCCTGACCGAGACCGTGCTGGAAGAGAGCGGCTACACCGACATGCAGAAGGCCGACCGCGCCACCGGCCCGGCGCGCCTCGACAACCTCAAGGAACTGACCCAGGCGATGCAGTCGTTCGAGACCCTGGGCACCTATCTCGAACACGTGTCGCTGGTCATGGACATGGATCGCGGCCCGGCGTCGGATGCGGTGCAGATCATGACCCTGCACGGCGCAAAGGGGCTGGAGTTCCCGCTGGTCTTCCTGCCCGGCTGGGAGGAAGGCGTCTTCCCCAGCCAGCGCAGCATCGACGAGAAGGGCGAAAAGGGGCTGGAGGAAGAACGCCGCCTCGCCTACGTCGGCGTCACTCGCGCCAAACAGGACGCGCGGATCTCGTTCGTGGCCAACCGGCTGGTCTACGGCCGCTGGACCTCGCAACTGCCCAGCCGCTTCGTCGACGAACTGCCGATCGCCCATGTCGAGGCCGAGTCGGACACCGGCTACTACGGCGCCTCGGCCGGCATGAAAGAGGCCAAGAACCGCTGGGACGACGCCCCGTCCTTCGGCGCCGGCTACACTTCGCCCGGCTGGCAGCGAGCCCAGGCCGTCACGGCGTCCCGCGCCCCCGCCGCCCGCCCGGCCCGCAACACCGTCATCGAGGGCGAAGGCCGCCTCGTCGCCACCGCCGACCCCAAGACTGGCGCCGGCTTCAAGAAGGGTCAGCGCGTCTTCCACCAGAAGTTCGGCTACGGCTCGGTGCGGGTGATCGAGGGCAACAAGCTGACCGTCACCTTCGACAAGGCCGGCGAGAAGAAGGTCATCGACACCTTCGTCGAAAAGGCGGATTGAGCCCGGCGCGTTCCGCGTACACAAATCGCCGTTCCCGACGACGCCGAGCCCCCCATGATCCAGACCCGCGCCCTTCGGGGCGGTGATCTCGACGCCGCCCTGGACGATGTCGCGCGCCTGCGCATCACCGTCTTCCGTGACTGGCCCTACCTCTACGACGGCGACCTGGACTACGAGCGGCGCTATCTGGAAGGTTTCCGCAACTCGGCCGGCGCGGTCGTGGTCGGCGCCTTCGACGGCGACGTCCTGGTCGGGGCCGCCACCGGCGCGCCGATGGAGGATCATGCGGAGGAGTTCGCAGCCCCCTTCGCCGGGACCGACCTGCCGTTGTCGGACATCTTCTACTGCGCCGAATCCGTCCTCCTGCCCGCCTATCGCGGTCGAGGTCTGGGCCACGCCTTCTTCGACCTGCGCGAGGCCCATGCGCGGGAGCTGGGCCGTCGCTACATCGCCTTCTGCGGCGTCCAGCGCCCCGCCGATCATCCGGCCCGGCCCCTCGAATACCGCCCGCTCGACCCCTTCTGGCTGGCGCGCGGGTATCAGGTGCTGGACGGTGTCGTGGCCGATTTCTCGTGGCGTGACGTCGGCGATGCGGAGGAGACGAAGAAGCCGCTGCAGTTCTGGTATCGACCGCTGTGACTGAGGTGGCTCCATTTGTCGGATCTGGCGTGTCGAGGTAGACTGACCTCATGGCGGACGGTGCTCTGAACCTCACCCTGGACGACTATCTCTCCGCCAAGATCGCGGAGAAGGCCAAGGCCATGGGCGTCGCCCCGGAAACATTGGCAGCCGACCTTTTGCGTCAGACCCTCGCTGTCGAGGACGGTTTCGGCGGGCGGCAGACCGATCACGTCTCCAATCACGACCTGAACGAAGAAGGTCGCCCTTGGGACGAGGTGCGGCCTGAGTTGCTCGCTCGCATGAAGCAGAAGCTCGCCGAACGGACGTGATCGTCCGGATCTCGGCTCAGGCGCGGCGCGACCTCGACGCGCAAATCGACTGGCTCGCGGAGCGGTCGCCCCGGTCCGCAGACGATGCGCTCGACACCATCCTTCACAAGTTCGACCTGCTTCGGGATCATCCCCTGCTGGGCATGGAGACCGAGTACGGGTGGCGCGAGACGAGCGTGGACTACGGCCGCGACGGCTATGTCATCTGCTACGTGGTCCGCTCGACCGATATCTTCGTGGTCCGCTTCTTCCACACCCGCCAGGATCGCAGCCCCTCGCCCTAAGCCGTGCCCTTCCCAACACCCGGCTTTCGGGTCACCGTGGCGGTTCAATACCCTGGGGAGGGAAATCCATGTCTCGCATCATCACCATGGGCCTCGCGGCCCTGACGCTCGCCGCCTGCCAGCCTGCGGCCCAGCCCGCCGCTCCGGTCCAGACCGAAGCCCCCGCCGCGCCTCAGGCCGAGACGCCCGAAGACGCCGCCTGGCGTGCGCTGGAGGACCGCTATCTGGCGATGAACGTCCAGCCGACCAATCCCATCGACGCCGTCGAGTGGCGCGAGGTGCGGTGCAACTTCCTGGCCGGAGAGATCGGCGGCGACAACTCGGCCCAGGATCGCGCGGTCCAGGCCCGGATGGAGGAGCTGCGCTGCGGCGACGGCGTGCTGGAGGACGCGCGTGCGCTGAAGGCCTCCCACGTCTCGGACACCGCCGCCGTTGCACGCCTCGACGCCCTTCTGGCCCGCAACGAATACTAACGGTTCGTTAGCCGCGATCGGCGACCTTTCGGCCTGTGTACGCACCGGCCGATTCCCGCGATCTGAGCGACCCCGGCCCGCCCCTGTGGGAACAGGCGGCGGCGATCCTCGTCGTCATCATCCTGACCCAGGCCTTCATCGGCCCGGTTTTTGCCCCGACGCAGGAAGAGACGCCGATCCTTCGCCTGATCTGGCTGCCGGTCTATGCCATCATCGCCGGGCTGATCGCCGTGCGGCCTCATGTTCTGGTTCGCGCCTGGCCCGCCTGGCTGATCCTGGCGGTGCTGGTGCTTCAGGCCTTCGCCTCCAAATGGTGGTCGATCGATCCCGGAGTGACCCAGCGCCGGGTCATCGCCATGGCCATCTCATCCGCCTTCTCCATCTATCTGGGCATTGCGTTTGGCGGGCGTCACCTGCCGCGCATGCTGATGATTTCCTGCCTCATCATGGGGGTCGGCAGCGTCATCATGGCCCTCGCCTTCCCCTCCATTGGGGTTCACCAGCTGGAGAACGCAGGGCTCTGGCGCGGGCTCTGGTACGAGAAGAACCAGATGGGTCTGGTCATGTCGGCCGGGGCCGTGGCCGCCGCCGCCTGTCTGGCCTCGGGCGATCCGCGACGTCTGACGCCCGCCATCACCCTGGTCATCTGCGTCTTCCTGGTCCTGATGACCCAGTCCAAGACCTCGCTGCTCTGCCTGATGCTCGGCACGGGGGCGGTGGCGGGGCTGTGGGCCATGAAGCAGGGCGGCGCGGCCTTCGCCATCATCGCCCTGTGGTTCGGCGTCGTCCTGACGGCGGGCGCGCTCTACGTTTTCATCACCGACCCGGCCATGGTGCTGAAGGCGCTGGGCAAGGACCCGTCCCTGACCGGCCGGACCGACATCTGGGAGGCCCTGATGCGCGAGGTCTCCGAACGGCCATGGACCGGCTTCGGCTATCAGGCCTTCTGGGGCCGGGAGTCGGTGCCCGCCGCCTTCATCCGCGCCGAGACCCAATGGCCGGTGCCGTCGGCGCACAACGGCTGGATCGACCTGCTGATCCAGCTCGGCTGGCCGGGCGCGATCACGGTGGGGATCACCGTCGCCCTCGCCACCGTGGTCAGCGTCTTCCGCATCCCCGGCTCTGGCGCGCGCGAGGGCTATTTCGCCATCGGATACCTGCTGGTCTTCCTCCTGCTCAGCCTGTCGGAGTCGGTGCTGCTCAGCCACGCCAACCTGCCCTGGACGCTGCTCCTGGCCATTCTGGCGCGAGCGCTGGCCTTCTCCCCCGATCCGGTTCGGGCTCCGCTTGCGACAGGACGGCGACGGGCCTACCAGACGGCTCCCCGAATCGCCGCACACTCCGCCCATGTCCGCGTCCAACGCCCCTTCCCTGTTCGATGACGTCCCCGAGCCCAAGCCCGAGGAACCCAAGGCCGCGCCCGCGCCGGTAGCCGCCCAGCCGGCCCCCGCGGCCGCCCCGACGCCGCCTCCCGCGCCCAAGCTGACCGGCAGCGAACCCTTCGTGCCGGGCGCCGGCTATTCGGCCTCGTCGATCGAGGTGCTGGAAGGGCTGGAGCCCGTCCGCAAACGCCCCGGCATGTATATCGGCGGCACCGACGAACGCGCCCTGCACCACCTGTTCGCCGAAGTCCTGGACAACGCGATGGACGAGGCCGTCGCCAAGCACGCCAAGCTGATCACCGTCGATCTGGACGCCGACGGCGTCCTGTCTGTGCGCGACGACGGACGCGGCATCCCGGTCGATCCCCACCCGAAGCATCCGGGCAAGTCGGCGCTGGAGGTGGTCATGACCGTCCTCCACTCGGGCGGCAAATTCTCGGGCAAGGCCTATGAAACTTCGGGTGGTTTGCACGGCGTCGGCGTCTCGGTCGTCAACGCCCTGTCCGACCTTCTGGACGTCACCGTCTGGCGCGACGGCTTCGAGTGGAAACAGTCCTTCAGCCGGGGCATCCCGCAAGGCCCGATCCAGCAGATCCAGCCGTCCAAGAAGCGCGGCACCCTGATCCGCTTCCATCCGGACGCCGAGATCTTCGGCGTCGGCGCGGCCTTCAAGCCCGCCCGCCTGTTCCGCATGGCCCGGTCCAAGGCCTATCTGTTCCGCGGCGTCGAGATCAAATGGACCTGCGCGCCCGAGCGGATCACCGACGCGACGCCCGCCAGCGCCATCCTGCACTTCCCAGGCGGCCTGGCCGACGCCCTGGCCGAACGGGTGGGCGAGCTGGAGACCGTCACCCCCGCCTTCGCCGGTCGCGTGGAGCGCAAGGGCGAGGCGGGCGCGGTCGAATGGGCCGTGACCTGGTCCCCCATCGGCTTCGGAGAGTCCGACGGCTTCGTCCAGTCCTACTGCAACACCGTCTCCACCCCCGACGGCGGCACCCACGAGGCCGGCTTCCGCGCCGCCCTGGTCAAGGGCCTGAAGGCCTATGGCGAACTCACCAACGAGAAGCGCGCCGGCCAGATCACGGCCGAGGACGTCATCGCCAACGCCGGCGCCCTGATCTCGGTCTTCATCCGCAATCCGGAGTTCCAGGGCCAAACCAAGGACCGTCTGTCCTCGCCCGAGGGCGCGCGTCTGGTCGAACAGCTGCTGCGCGACCCGATCGACCACTGGCTGACCGAGAGCCCGAAACAGGCCAACACCCTGCTCGGCTTCGTCATCGACCGGGCCGAGGACCGTCTGCGCCGCCGCAAGGACAAGGACGTCCAGCGCGCCGCCGCGACGCGGAAGCTGCGCCTGCCCGGCAAGCTGTCGGACTGTTCGCGCCAGTCGGCCAACGGCACCGAATTGTTCATCGTCGAGGGCGACTCGGCCGGCGGCTCGGCCAAACAGGCGCGCGACCGCCAGACCCAGGCCATCCTGCCCCTGCGTGGCAAGATCCTGAACGTCGCCTCGGCCACGGCGGACAAGCTGCGGGCGAACGTGGAGCTGTCGGACCTGACCCTGGCGCTCGGCGTCACGCCGGGACCGCGCTTCGATATCGAGACCCTGCGTTACGAGCGCATCGTCATCATGACCGACGCCGACGTGGACGGCGCCCACATCGCGGCCCTGCTGATCACCTTCTTCTATCGCTCCATGCCCGAGGTGATCCGTCAGGGTCGCCTCTTCATGGCCCTGCCCCCGCTCTACCGGATCTCGGCCGGCCCGCTGTCCGAGTACGCCCGCGACGAGGCCCACCGCGACGAGCTGATGGCCACCGTCTTCAAGGGCAAGAAGACCGAGATCGGCCGGTTCAAGGGTCTGGGCGAGATGATGGCCTCCCAGCTCAAGGAGACCACCATGGACCCGAAGAAGCGCACCCTGGCCCGCGTCACCGTGCCGGACTCGGAGGACGACATCGAGGACCTGGTCGAACGCCTGATGGGCAAGAAGGCCGACGCCCGCTTCCGCTTCATCCAGGACAACGCGCAGTTCGCGCAAGCTGATCTGGACGTTTAGGCGACGGCTTCTCTCGGCGTCAGTCCCGCCAGCTTGAGCCGCAACTGGCCGCGCAAGAACCACAGGGCGACAAGGCAGTGGAGCGCGACCGAGGTCGCTGACAGGTACCAGATCTGCTCCAGCCGGGCCCACGGCTGGGCCGACAGCCAGATGGCGGGGCCGGCGAAGGTGATCAGCCTCGACACGCTGCCCCACAGCGCCGGCCGGGTGTCGCCCAGCGCCTGGAAGGTCCCCGAGGCCACGAAGATCAAGCCGGTCGCCAGGAAGTTCAGCGAGGCGATCCGCAGGAACAGGGCGCCGACGTCGATCACAGCCGGATCGTGGGCGAAGACGGCGATCATGGCGTGCGGCCAGACCTGACAGATCCCGGTCAAGACCAGCATCAGGCTCGACGAAATCACCGCCGCGTCCCGGACCGTGCGGCGAACCCGGTCCGCCCGACCCGCTCCGAAATTCTGGCCCGCTACAGGGGCGACGGCGAAGGAGACCGCCATGGCCGGCAGGAAGATGGACTGCATCACCCGCGCGCCGACGCCGTAGCCCGCCTGGGCCTCGCTGCCGAACTGGCGGATGACGCCATAGACGACGGCCGTGATGACGAACATCAACAGGAACTCGCCCGCCGTCGGCAGGCCGATGCCCACGACCCGACGACAGACGCTCCAGTCGGGCTTCAGCAGCTTCAGCGGATGGGCGATCAGGGTCTGGAACACCAGGCCGATGCCGATGAACCCCGCCATCCCCGCCAGTTTCCCGGTGATCGAGCCCTGCGTCAGATCCTGTTGCATCACGTCTCCCCCAACCGTCGTTTAGCACGGTTTGGCGAGGGGCGATTTATCCGGGTTAAATACGGCCCGTCAATATTGCCCGGATAATATGAGACCCTCTCCCCTTGCGGGAGAGGGAGATCGCGCACGGCGGCGTAGCCGTCGTTCTGGCGCGATCGGGTGAGGGGTGACACTCACTCTGACCGAGTAAGCACCACCCATCTCCTTCGCGTCCTCATACCCCTCATCCGTCGGGCTTCGCCCGCCACCTTCTCCCGCAAGGGGAGAAGGAAACTGGAGGAGTTGGCAAAGGATCGTCCCATTTCACCAATCGAAACAATGCCCCGATCTTTCAGGAGCCGTTTTCCTTAACGCCCCTCGAAACGCCCCCATACTGCTCGGTTCCACAGAAGGGACGCATCATCAGGCCATGGACGATCCGAACGCTTCGGACTCTTCGGACGCTTCGGACGGTGTTTTGGAGTCCGGCCCGAACCGGACCCCGCCCCTACCGCCCGCGCTGCAGGACGTTCGTCACTCGCCGGCCCAACGGATCGCGCGAGACCCAGGTCTCGCCGACATTGGCCTCGATGATGGGGGAGCAGAAGCGGGAGATCATCATGAACGCCGGACGGATGCCGTTCAGGCAGATGCGTTCGCCCTCGACCCGCCAGCGCGCCGCCAGCCGCCGCCCGTCGGAAAACTCGGCGGAGTATGTGCCGTCGCGTTCGAACCAGTGCTTGACCCAGCCGCCGTCCGGATAGCGGGACAAGACGGTGTTGCCGAAGACTTCCTCGATATGCGCCGAGGCCGAAACAGGCGCGGCCACGGCGGCCGCCAGCGCGAGCGCGCCGATCATCTTCCTCATGCCATACCCCTACGCGGCATCCTCATCCCCGGCCCTAATATTAACGTTCGTTCACGAATTGCCAAGCGCGGCCATACCCTTGCGAATACTTGACTATCTCGAGGGGGCTTCTATATGCGGCCCCGTACGGGACAGGACTGGCAGACGCGCCACCCGCTCGCCCAAGAGACAGGGTGGTTCCGCGCATCTCCCCGCCGCGCTCCGATGGTGCGGCCCCTATCGCCCGGCTCGTCTCGCGCCGGCCGAACAGTCCCATCCGAAGCCCCCGGTTTCGGACCCATTGTCCTAAGGACGCATGACCGAATTCTCTCAACTGGGCCTCGCGCCCACGACCCTGCAGGCGGTCGCCGACACCGGCTATACGACCGCGACCCCCATTCAGGCCCAGGCCATTCCGGTGGCCCTCGCCGGTCGCGACGTTCTGGGCATCGCCCAGACGGGCACCGGCAAGACCGCCGCCTTCACCCTCCCCCTCATCGACCGCCTGTCCAAGGGTCGCGCCCGGGCCCGCATGCCCCGCGCCCTGGTCCTGGCTCCGACCCGCGAGCTGGCCGACCAGGTCGCCATGTCGTTCGAGAAATACGCCAAGGGCACCAAGCTTTCCTGGGTGCTGCTGATCGGCGGCGTCTCCATGGGCGACCAGGTCGCGGCCCTGAACAAGGGCGTCGACGTCCTGATCGCGACGCCGGGCCGTCTGCTGGACCTGTTCGAGCGCGGCAAGATGCTGCTGACGGGCGTGGAGCTGATGGTCATCGACGAAGCCGACCGCATGCTGGACATGGGCTTCATCCCCGACATCGAACGCATCTTCAAACTGACGCCGCCCAAGCGCCAGACCCTGTTCTTCTCGGCCACCATGCCGCCGGAGATCACCCGTCTGACGACCCAGTTCCTGAAGGACCCGACCCGGATCGAGGCCTCGCGCCCGGCCCAGACGGCGGACACCATCACCCAGTATCTGGTCCGCATCCCGACCTCGGATCCCAAGGCCAAGCGCGCGGCCCTGCGCGAGCTGGTGGCGCGTGAGGACGTCCGCAACGGCATCGTCTTCTGCAATCGCAAGTCCGAGGTCGACGTCGTCGCCAAGTCGCTGAAGTCGCACGGCTTCGATGCCGCGCCGATCCACGGCGACCTGGATCAGTCGCTGCGGATGAAGACCCTGGCCGATTTCCGCTCGGGCGCCCTGAAGATCCTGGTGGCCTCCGACGTCGCCGCGCGCGGTCTGGACATCCCGGACGTCAGCCACGTCTTCAACTACGACGTCTCGCACCACGCCGACGACTACGTCCACCGCATCGGCCGGACCGGCCGCGCGGGGCGCAAGGGTCAGGCCTTCATGATCGTGACCCCGGCCGACGACAAGGGTCTGGATAAGGTCCTGAAGCTGATCAAGATGGCCCCTGAAGAGCTGGTGCTGGACATCGACTGGTCGAACCTGGGCGGCGGTCGCCGTCCGGCCAAATCGGACGACAAGCCGACCCGTGGTCGCGGCCGTGGCGAACGCTCCGCTCCCGAAGCCGTAGCAGAGGTCGCGGACGCCGCCCCTGCCCCCGCCGCCTCGGATGAGGCGCCCGCCCGTCGCACCCGCAGCCGTCGCGGCAAGAAGGTCGAGACCGAGACCGTCGTCGAAACCGTGCCCGCCGACGTCCTGGTCCCGGTCGAGGACGCCCCGCGTCCGGCCGCCGAACCGCGCCTGCGTCAGGCCGATCGCCGTCCCGGCGGCCGCACCGACCGCGACGCCCCGCCGGCCCGCGAGGGCGTCGGCTTCGGCAATGACATCCCTGCCTTCCTGCGTCGCCCGGTGACGCGCAAAGGTTGAACTTAGGTTCTGTTTTCCCGATTTTGCGGCTCCGCTTAACCCGGCGTTACGGATCGTCGGTCTAGGGTCCGGTCCGTAGAGCGCGTCACAAAGAGCGCCGGTCGGGAAAACAGAATGTCCACACAGGTGCAGACCACGCTCCGGGGGCCGGAAGCCTTCGGCCTCGCCCGCAAGGCGGTCGAGGAGATGGAGCGTGCCGGCGTCTGGCCGACCCCCCTGAATTTCGAACTCTGGCTGCATTTCCTCGGCGACCCCGACGGCGCCCTGGGTCAGGAAATGACCCGCCTCTTGAAGGCCGGCGACGCCTTCACCGAGGGCACGGCCGAGATGCTGGCCGCCGAATACCTGCCACGCGGCCGCCTGTCGGAAGAGATCCGCGACGCCGGCGCCGTGCTGAACCGCGAACTGTCGACCGTCTCGGAAGCCATCGCCAAGGCCCAGCGGTCGCAGGCCGCCTATGGCGAAACCCTGGCCGGCGCCTCGGCCCATCTGGAAGGCGCCTCGGAACCGACCGCCCTCCTCGGCGTCGTCTCCAAGCTGACCAAGGCCACGACCCAGGTCCAGGCCGAGAACGCCACGCTCGAGAAGCGTCTGGCCAACTCGACGAAGGAGGTCGCCCGCCTGCGCGAACACCTGGAACAGGTGCGCCGCGACGCCATGACGGACGCCCTTACGAACCTGGCCAACCGCAAGGCCTTCGACGAAGAGCTTCTGCGCGCATGCGACGAGGCCGAGAAGAAGCGCCAGACCCTGAGCCTGGCCGTCATCGATATCGATCACTTCAAGCGGTTCAATGACACCTGGGGCCACCAGACCGGCGATCAGGTCCTGCGTTACGTCGCCAGCGTGATCGGCCGCGTCTCCAAGGCGCCGCGCGTCGCCGCCCGCTATGGCGGCGAGGAGTTCGCCATCATCTTCCCGACCGAGAGCGCCTCGGCCGTTGAAGCCGCCTTGAACGCCATGCGCGAGGAAGTCGGCACCCGAGCCCTGCGTCGTCGTTCGACCAATGACGAACTCGGAGCCGTGACCATCTCCGCCGGCGTGGCCCAGCGACGTCCGGGCGAGAGCGGGTCCTCCCTGCTCGACCGTGCCGACGAGGCCCTCTACGCGTCGAAGCGCGGCGGCCGGAACCGGGTCACCAACGGCGAACGCATGGACGAAGCGGCGTAGGACGTCCGCGTCGATTCCGGGCTAGGCTCTCCTGATGCGCAGCCTGACCTTCAACATCGCCTACTGGTTCCTGTCGATCGGCTATGGGCTGACGGCCGCCTTCGCCGCGCTCGCGCCAGGGCGTGACGCCACCGCCTGGGTGATCCGCCGCTATGTGAAGCGGATGGTTCAGGCCATGCGGGTCTTCGCCGGCATCCGGATCGAGGTGCGTGGCAAGGAACGGCTGCCCGCCGGCGCCTTCATCATCGCCTCCAAGCACCAGAGCTGGGGCGACGGCTTCGCCACCTACGACCAGTTCGACGACCTGGCCTTCGTCACCGGCGACCATCTGGAGAAGTTCCCGCTCCTGGGCACAGTGCTCAAGAAGCTGGGCGCCATCGTCGTCAACAACTGCGGCGGCCGCGAAGCGCGGGATTCGCTGAAGCAGAGCGGCGCCACCGCCCATGCCGAGGGCCGCAAGATCCTGATCTATCCCGAGGGCAATCTGGCCAAGGTCGGGGAGAAGTTCCGCTACCGCTCCGGCGTCTGGCACATGTACCGCGACTTCGACATGCCGGTCGTGCCCCTGGCGTCCAACCTCGGCCTTTTCTGGCCGCAGGAGGACTTCGCCAAGCATCCGGGCACGGCGACGCTGGAGTTCCTCGACGTCATCCCGACCGGCCTCGGCAAGGAGGAGTTCCTCGCGCGACTGGAAAGCGTGGTCGAGGCGCGCACCGCCGAGCTGATCGCCGAAGCGCGCGGCGGATCGGTCGTCCCGAACGTGCTGGTCCCGACGCCGGACGAGGTGCGGAAGGCTGCGGCGAGGGCACAGTAACCCCTTCTCCCCTTCCGGGAGAAGGTGGCCGAGCCCCCCGGTCCGATCTCTGATCGGCCGGAGGACAGGCTATGCGAGGTCGGATGAGGGGTGACCGTAGATGCCACCCGTGAGCGTCTGCTCAACTCATCTCGTCTGCGTCTTCGTACCCCTCATCCGTCAGCCTTCGGCTGCCACCTTCTCCCGCAAGGGGAGAAGGAAAACTTACGCCGCAGGCACCACCGCGCCGTCGTACTTCTGGGCGATGAAGTCCTTCACCGCCTGACTGCGCAGGGCGCGCGCCAAGGCCTGCACGCGCGGGTCGTTCTGGTTGTCGGGGCGGGCGACCAGATAGTTCACGTAGGGGCTGTCGCCGCCTTCCAGCGCCAGAGCATCCGTGCGGGGCTTCAGCCCGGCGTCCAGCGCATAGTTGGTGTTGATCACCGCCAGATCGACCTGGTCCAGGACGCGCGGCAGGGTCGCGGCCTCGATCTCGCGGAAGCGCAGGTTCTTCGGATTGCCCGCGATGTCGCGCACCGTCTGCAGCGGGTTCTGGCCGTCGCGCAGGGTGATCAAACCGGCGGACTGCAGCAGCAACAGCGAACGACCGGTGTTGGAGGCATCGTTCGGCAGGGCGACATCGGCGCCGTTCGGGATGGCGGCCAGGGCCGTATGCTTCCGCGAATAGGCGCCCAGCGGTTCGACGTGGACGCCGGCGACGGTGATCAGGTTCGATCCACGGGCGGCGTTGAACTCGTCCAGATAGGGCTTGGTCTGGAAGTAGTTGGCGTCGATCCGGCGCTCGGCCAGCTGGGTGTTCGGCTGAACGTAGTCGTTGAAGACCTTGATCTCGATCGGGAAACCTTCGGCCGCCAAGGTCGGCTTGATGAACTCCAGGATCTCAGCGTGCGGCACGGCGGTCGCGCCCACGATCAGCGGCGCCGACCCGTCGGCGGCCTTCTCCGCCCCCTGTCCGCAGGCGGCGAGAGCGAGCGCGGCGGCGGCGAGGATCAGGGAACGTCGAAGCATGGAGGTCTCAATCAGTCAGAAGTCAGCGGTGCGAGACCCTAGCGACGACGGCGTCACCAATCATCTGCAGAATTTGTACGAGGACCAGCAGCAGAACTACGGTCACCACCATGACATCCGTCTGGAACCGCTGATAGCCGAAGCGGATCGCGAGGTCGCCGAGGCCACCCGCGCCGACTACGCCCGCCATGGCGGTGTAGCTGACGAGCGCGATGGCCGTGACCGTGGCGCCGGCGATGATGCCAGGCATGGCCTCGGGCAGAAGCGCACGGGTCACGATCTGGAAGGTCGAACCGCCCATGGCCTGGGTCGCCTCGACCACGCCCTTGTCCACTTCGCGCAGAGCGGTCTCGACCAGGCGCGCATAGAAGGGCGCGGCCCCGACGACCAGCGGCGGAATGGCGCCGGCGACGCCCAGCGAGGTCCCGACCAGCAGCACCGTCACCGGCAACATGACGATCAGCAGGATGATGAAGGGCACCGACCTCAGGATGTTGACCACCAGCGACAGCACGGCGTTCAGCACCGGATTGGCCGCCAACCGCCCCTTGCCGGACAGATAGAGCAGGACGCCCAGAGGCACGCCGAACACGACTGTCAGGGCCATGGACCCGAACAGCATCAGCAGGGTGTCGCGCGTCGCCCGCGCAATCTCCGGCCAGTCGATGTTTGTGAAAAAATCCATGCCCCTACTCCGTCATCCTCGGGCTTGACCCGAGGATCGGATTATCCGCCTGTCTATGCGACCGGCCTGACGCACAGTTCGCTGAGCGTCCGATCCTCGGGTCAAGCCCGAGGATGACGGCATGGAGTGGCGCAGTCACGAGAGCGCCTCCACCACCACGCCCCGCGCGGTCAGTTGCGCCGTCGCGGCGTCGGCGTCGCCGCCGGTGAAGGCCACGACCATCTGGCCATAGGGTTCGCCCCGGATGCGGCTGATGCGACCGGACAGGATGGAATAGTCGACGCCGGTCGTGCGGGCCACGCGGCTCAGCTCCGGCTCATAGGTCGAGCCGCCCCGGAAGGTCAGTTTGGCCAGCCGTCCGCCGGCGGGCACGACCGAGGCGTCATACCCCTCCCCGTCCTCGCCCTCGGCCAGCATGGCGCGGGTCACAGGCGACTGCGGGTGCAGGAAGACATCGGCCGTCGCCCCCTCCTCCACGATCCGCCCATCCTTCAAGACGGCGACGCGGTCGCAGACCCGGCGCACCACCTCCATCTGATGGGTGATCAGGACGATAGTCAGGCCCAGTTCGCGGTTCAGTCCGTCCAGCAGGGTCAGGATCTCGTCGGTCGTCTCGGGATCCAGCGCGCTGGTCGCCTCGTCGCACAGCAGAACCTCCGGACCGCAAGCCAGGGCGCGGGCGATGCCGACCCGCTGCTTCTGACCGCCCGACAGCTGGGCCGGATGCTTCTTCGCGTGTTCGGCCAAGCCCAGCCGGTCCAGCAGTTCTGCGGTCCGCGCCTCGATCTCGGCGGTGGGGCGGCCTTCCAGCTTCAGCGGGAAGGCGACGTTCTCGGCGATGGTCTTGGAGTTCAGCAGGTTGAAATGCTGGAAGATCATGCCGATCCGGCGACGCGCGGCGCGCAGTTCGGCCGGCTTCATCGCCGTGATGTCCTGACCGCCGACGACGACACGCCCGCCGTCCGGGGTCTCCAGCCGGTTGATTGTGCGGATCAGGGTCGACTTGCCGGCGCCCGATCGACCGACCACCCCGAACACCTGGCCCTTGGCTACATGCAGGTCGACGGCGTCCAGCGCCACGCGCTCACCCGCCGCGCTGCGGTAGCGCTTGGTCACCCCCTCGAGACGGATCATGTCAGTCGGCGTCCAGGGCGGCGGCCGGGATGATGGTGACGCTCTCGCCGCAGCCACAGGCGTCCGTCTCGTTCGGATTGCGGAAGACGAATTTGGACGACAGCTTGGACGTCTCGAAATCGATCTCCGACCCGATCAGGAACAGCACCGCCTTGGGCTCGATCAGGATGGTGACGCCCTTGTCCTCGACCACCTCGTCCAGCGGAGCGATCTCCTCGGCGTAGGCGAAGGTGTATTCCTGACCGGCGCAGCCGCCGTTCTTCACCCCGACGCGCAGACCCACATAGGACTTCTCCGCATTGGCCATGATCTCGCCGACGCGGGCGGCGGCGGCCTCGGTCAGGGTCACCACCTTGGGGCGCGGGCGGCGGGGGCGGGTCGTGGTCTGAAGCTCGGTCATCGCGTCCTCAGAACATGTTCAGGGCCAGTTTGGCCTCGTCGCTCATCTTCGACGAATCCCACGGCGGGTCGAACACCAGGTTGGCGCGGGCGGACTTGATCCCATCCACCTTCATCACCGCATCCTCGATCCAGCCGGGCATCTCGCCGGCCACCGGGCAGCCGGGCGCGGTCAGGGTCATGTCGATGACCACGTCGCGATCGTCCGACAGATCGACCTTGTAGATCAGGCCCAGCTCATAGATGTCGACCGGGATTTCCGGGTCGTAGACGGTCTTCAGCGCCGCGATCAGGTCGTCGGTCAGCCGGTCGAGTTCGGCCTGAGGCAGGGCCGTCTTCTGGGGTTCGTCCCAGGCTTCGGCGAAGGTTTCGCTCGTGCTGATAGGCCGGTCCGTCATCTCACTCACACGAAGAATTCCCGCGCCTTGATCAGCGCGTCGGTGAAGGCATCTGCATCCTCCACGGTGTTATATAGGGCGAAGCTGGCTCGCGCGCTCGACGTCACGCCAAACCTTTTTGCCAGGGGCTCAGCGCAGTGGGTCCCGGCCCGGACGGCGACGCCGTAACGGTCCAGAATCTGGGCCACGTCGTGGGCGTGGGCGCCTTCGACGGTGAAGGTCAGGATCGCGCCCTTCCCTTCCGCCTCGCCGATGATCCGCAGCCAGTTCAGACCCGACAGACGGTCCACGACCCGGTCGTACAGCGCCTTCTCATGCGCCGCGACGGCCGTCCGGTCGAAGCCCATGAACCAGTCCAGCGCCGCGCCCAGACCGATGGCCTCCAGAATGGGCGGCGTGCCCGCCTCGAACCGGTGCGGCACGGCGGCGTAGGTCACGCGCTCCTCCGTCACCGTACCGATCATCTCGCCCCCGCCCTGATACGGCGGCAGGGCCTCCAGCGCGGCGCGCTTGCCGTAGAGGCCGCCGATGCCGGTCGGGCCATACAGCTTGTGGCCGGTGAAGACGTAGAAGTCGCAATCCAGCGCCTGAACGTCGGGCGCGCAGTGGACCGCCCCCTGACAGCCGTCGACCAGCACGAGCGCGCCCGCCGCATGGGCCAGGTCGGCGACGGCGCGGACGTCGTTGATCGTGCCCAGCACGTTCGACATCTGGGTGACCGCGACCAGTTTCGTCCTCGGTCCGATCAGGGCGGCGAGGCCGGCCATGTCCAGCGAGCCGTCGTCCAGCACGGGCACCCATTTCAGCATCACGCCCAGCCTGTCGCGCAGCATGGACCAAGGCACGATGTTGGCGTGGTGCTCCATCTGGGTGACGACGATTTCGTCGCCGGATTTCAATGATTGACCAAGTCCGGCCGCGACAAGGTTGATCGCCTCGGTCCCGCCCTTGGTCCAGACGATCTGTTCGGCGCTCTCGGCGTTCAGGAAGCGGGCGACGGTTTCGCGCGCCGCCTCGAAGGCTTCGGTCGTCTCGTTGGCCAGGGTGTGCAGGCCGCGATGGACGTTGGAATAGCTCCCCTCCATCGCCCCTGTCAGGGCGTCGATGACCGCACGCGGCTTCTGGGCCGAGGCGGCGCTGTCCAGATAGACCAGAGGCTTGCCGTTCACCGTCCGCGACAGGATCGGGAACTGGGCGCGCGCGGCGTAGGGGTCGAAGCGGCTCAGAGTCGATCCGTCAGCCATGACCGGACCACCTCCCGCGCGTCTTCGTGGTCGATGCGGTCGACCACCTCGAACAGGAAGGCCTGGGTCAGAAGCGCCCTCGCCTCGTCCGCCGGAATGCCGCGCTGCTGCATGTAGAACAGGGCCGACTCGTCCAGATTGCCGATCGTATTGCCGTGCGCGCACTGCACGTCGTCGGCATAGATCTCCAGCTCCGGCTTGGTGTCGATCTCGGCCCTTTCGCCGAGAATGAGCGCGTGGTGGCCCATGCGGGCGTCCGTACCGTCCGCGCCGCGTTCGACGACGATCTTGCCCTGGAACACGCCGCGCGCGGTGTCGGAGGCGACGCCCTTGGTCAGTTGCGAGGTGACGCCGCCCTCGCCCTCGTGGCGGACCACGCTGGTCAGGTCCGACTGGCGCGATCCCGACAGGGCGTAGAGGCCGTCGATGCGGACGTCGGCGCCCTCCCCGCCGTGAGCGAGGGTTGTGGTCTGGCGCTGCAGTTTCGCGCCCGTCGTGATGGTCGTCTGACGATAGGTCCCGCCTTTCGCCACCTTCACATCGATGTCGGTGATGGAGATGGCGTCCTCGGGCTCTTCGACCAGCACGATGCGGGTCACCTCGGCGCCCGAGGCCACGTCGATGTCGAGCCTGTTGTGGGCGACATAGGCCGAGCCGGACCCCTCATGGGTTTCCAGCAGAAGCAGCTTCGCGCCCGGACGCGCCACGACGCGGGCCGAGGCGGTGTGGCCCGTCTCCGTGGCCTGCGAAATGAAGCGCAGACGCAGGGTCTGTTCGCCCGAGGCGATGAAGTCGGTGACGCCGAGCGGACGGCCGTTGGCGAAGACGATCGCCTCCCCGCCCAGGTCGTAGAACGGTCCCGGCGGACCGACCGCCGTCGTCGGCGACGGCTCAGGCGCCTCGCGCAGATATCGGCGCAGGTCGCTGTATTTCCACGCCTCCACCCTCCGTGACGGGAAGGTCGAGGCGTCGGTCAGGTCGATCCTGGGCTGGATGGTCACGCGGCGACCGGCAGGTATTTGTCGTACCCTTCCGCCTCCAGCTGCAGCGCCAATTCCGGGCCGCCCGAGGCGACGATGCGGCCGGCGGCCAGCACATGGACCCGGTCCGGTTTGATGTAGTCGAGCAGGCGCTGATAGTGGGTGATGACCAGCATCGAGCGGTCCTCGCGGCGGAGCGCATTCACCCCCTCGGACACGATCCGCAGGGCGTCGATGTCCAGGCCGGAATCGGTCTCGTCGAGGATCAGCAGCGACGGCTCCAGCAGGGCCATCTGCAGGATTTCCATCCGCTTCTTCTCGCCGCCGGAAAAGCCGACGTTCAGCGGCCGCTTCAGCATGTCGAAGTCCATCTTCAGCGCCCTGGACGCCGCGCGGACCAGCTTCAGGAAGTCGGGCGCCGAGACCTCGTCCTCGCCGCGCGCGCGACGCTGGGCGTTCAGGGCCGTGCGCACGAAGGTCAGGGCCGGCACGCCGGGGATTTCGATCGGATACTGGAAGGACAGGAAGACGCCCCTGGCCGCCCGTTCGGCCGGCTCCAGACCCAGCAGGTCCTGGCCGTTCCACTCGACGGCGCCCTCGGTCGCCTCGTAGCCCGGCCGGCCCGACAGGGCGTAGCCCAGCGTCGACTTGCCCGCCCCGTTCGGCCCCATGATAGCGTGCACTTCGCCGGCGGGAACGTCGAGCGTCAGCCCCTTGAGGATCGGCTTGTCGCCGACGGAAACGTGGAGGTTGGAGATGGAGAGCATGTGGTTCTAGGCGTCCGTGTCGTCTTGTCTGGATTGCATGCGCGGGTCGCGCAGCGATGAAATGTCGATGCCGTCCGGCGTGACGCGATAGACGAACACCTTGTGCCAGTCCGAAACGCTGAACTCACGCTCGCCTTCAACGGAGCCAGGCCTGCCGAGGAAGGGACGTCGCGCCAGCAATCTCGATATGGACTGGATTTCGCTGGCGGAGCGCGCGGCGGCGTCGGGGTTGCGCTGTTTCAGATAGGCAATCAGATCCTCGAATTCCTGCGTGGCCCTCGCCGACCAGATAGCCTTCGCCATCAGCGCAATAGGGCGTCGATCCGCGCCTCTACCTGCTCCTGGGTGAACGCCTCGCCGCGATCGATCTGGGCGAACCCTTCTTCGATCTCGGCGCGATCTTCCTTGGTCCACGCGTTGAGAGGCGGCGGCCCGCGGTCGGCATAGTCGAGCGCTGCCGAAGCAATCAGATTCTCGATCGTATCGCCGGTCTTCTCGGCCATGCGTCGCAAACGATCGACGATCTCCTGATCCAGCTCGATGTCGTAGGTTTGCATGGCAGGCTTACGAACGGCGGTCATGAAGTCCTCCTGCCAGAAGTCATAGCACGTCTCGCTCCGTTCGGCCCCATGACGGCATGGACCTCGCCCGCCGGCACTTCGAGCGACAGGCCCTTGAGGATCGGCTTGTCGCCGACGGAGACGTGGAGGTTGGAGATGGAGAGCATCAAACGTCAGACATAGAAGAGGGATCGAAATTGTTCACGTGCTCCCGCAGATGCCGGACACACATGTCGTAAACGCCAGCCTGCTCACGAGTGAAGTGGCCACCAATGCGTTGCGCTTGATCAAAGCAAGTCGCGTATTGCCCTAACGAAGCGCCGTGGAGTTGATCTACTCCAAACCGGGAAAGTTGATCCTGAAGCCAAGCCATGAAGAGGTAGAACTCGACTTCCCTTCGATGATGATAGCTGAGGCCGCCAGCGTAAGACTCCACAAGAGCCACAACCTGTTGAGCTCGCTCGGCCGTATCGGGGCTTAGCTTATCGCGTAGCTTCTTGTCCGGCGGATCGAAGAAGCCCATCACCCCACGCTCCCTTCCAGGCTGATCGCCACCAGCTTCTGCGCCTCGACGGCGAACTCCATCGGCAGTTTCTGCATCACGTCGCGGACGAAACCGTTGACCAGAAGGGCCACCGCCTCCTCCTGCGACAGGCCGCGCTGCTGGGCGTAGAAGAGCTGGTCGTCCGACAGGCGGGTCGTCGTCGCCTCGTGCTCCAGCTGGGCCGAGCCGTTGCGCGCCTCGATATAGGGCACGGTGTGGGAGCCGCAGTCCTTGCCGATCAGCAGGCTGTCGCACTGGGTGAAGTTGCGCACCCCCGTCGCCTTCGGATGCACCGAGACCAGGCCGCGATAGGTCGAGTCCGACTTTCCGGCCGAAACCGCCTTGGCGATGATCCGGCTCTTCGAGTTCTTGCCCAGGTGGATCATCTTGGTGCCGGTGTCGGCCTGCTGATGTCCGTTGGTGATGGCGATGGAATAGAACTCGCCCGAGCTCTCCTCGCCCTTGAGGATGCAGGACGGGTATTTCCAGGTGACGGCCGAGCCGGTCTCGACCTGGGTCCAGGACACTTTCGACCGGTCGCCGCGGCAGTCGGCGCGCTTGGTGACGAAGTTGTAGATGCCGCCCTTGCCTTCGGCGTCGCCGGGATACCAGTTCTGGACGGTCGAGTATTTCACCTCGGCGTCGTCCAGGGCGACGATCTCGACCACGGCCGCGTGCAGCTGGTTCTCGTCGCGCATCGGAGCCGTGCAGCCCTCCAGATACGAGACGTAGCTGCCCTTGTCGGCGATGATCAGGGTGCGTTCGAACTGGCCGGTCTGGCTCGCATTGATGCGGAAATAGGTCGACAGCTCCATCGGGCAGCGCACGCCCGGCGGGATGTAGACGAACGACCCGTCCGAGAAGACCGCCGAATTCAGGGCCGCGAAATAGTTGTCCGAGACCGGCACGACCGACCCCAGATATTGCCGCACCAGATCAGGATATTCGCGCAAAGCCTCGGAAATCGGCATGAAAATCACGCCCGCCTTGGCCAGCTCCTCCTTGAAGGTGGTGACGACGCTGACCGAGTCGAACACGGCGTCCACGGCCACGCGCGGCGCGCCCTGAACGCCTGCCAGAACCTCCTGCTCCTTCAGCGGGATACCCAGCTTGGCGTAGACTTCCAGCAGTTCCGGATCGACCTCGTCGAGGGACTTCGGCCCCTCCTTGGTCTTGGGCGCGGCGTAGTAGAACAGGTCCTGATAGTCGACGGGCTCGTACTTCACCGCCGCCCAGGTCGGCTCCTCCATCGCCAGCCACCGCTCATAGGCGGCCAGGCGCCACTCCAGCATCCATTCCGGCTCGCCCTTCTTCTCGGAGATGAAGCGCACGATGTCGGCGTTCAGACCCTTGGGGGCGAACTCCTGCTCGATGTCCGAGGTGAAGCCGTGCGCGTACTTTTCCAGCGCGGCGACGGCGTCGATGGTTTCCTGAACGGCGGCCATGATTTCTTACGCAACTTCCTTCGCGCGCTCGGCGGCGCGCGACTTCTGCCGATCCCAGGCCTTCACCCAGGCTTCGGCGAACTTGATCCAGTCCCCCTCCGTCGTGCCCCAGCCGCCAGAGACGCGCACGCCGCCGGTGGCCAGATCCATACGGCCCATGGCCACGATGGCGCGGCTGGGCTTGGTCTTGCCGGACGAACAGGCGCTGCCGGCCGAGACCATTACGCCGTCCAGATCCAGCACGATCAGCTGCTGCGGGCTGTCCCAGCCGGGCACGGACAGGAACAGGGTGTTGGGCAGACGCGGCGCGCCCTTGCCCAGGATGGTCGCTCCGGCCGACTCCACGGCCGCCTCCGCCGCATCGCGCCAGGCCCTGTGCGCCTCGGCCTTGGGCAGGTCGCGCTGGGCGCAATCGGCCGCGACGCCGAAGCCCGCGATGCCCGGCACGTTCTCGGTCCCGGCGCGCAGGCCGCGCTCCTGACCCGCGCCGTGCAGGATGCGCACCGCCGACGATCCCTCGCCCAGCACCAGGGCGCCCACGCCCTGCGGCCCGCCCAGCTTGTGCGCGGACAGGGTCAGGCTGTCGGCGCCCAGGGTCCGCATGTCGACCGGGATCTTGCCCGCCGACTGGATGGCGTCGACGTGCAGCCAGCCCTTGGCCGCCCGCACCAGACGCGCGGCCTCGGCGATCGGCTGGATGACGCCGCTTTCGTTGTTGGCATGATGGATGGCCACCACGGCCCGGCCGCCGGTCTGGTTCAGCAACTGGCCCAGCTTGACCAGGTCGATGACGCCCTTGGCGTCCACCGGCAGCGGCTTGACCGTCTTGCCGGACGCCATCGCCGCCTCGATTACGCAGGGATGTTCCGTGGCGCAGACGATCAGCCGCTCGCAGCCCGCCGCGATGGCGCTCTGCAGTCCTTGCGCGTTCGCCTCCGTTCCGCCCGAGGTGAAGACGACGGCCGTCGGATCGGCGCCGACCAGTTCGGCCACCTTGGCGCGCGCCGTCTCGACCCGCGCCCGCGCGCGCCGACCGGCCGCGTGGACCGCCGACGGATTGCCGTTGTCGGCCAGGGCCTCGGCCATGACCGCCAGAACCTCGGGCCGCACCAGGGCGGAGGCGTTATAGTCCAGATAGACGCCGCTCACGCCGCCACTCCCACTTCCGAAGACGCGGGCCGGGCCGTCCGCTTGGCGATCACGTCTTCCAGCGACACGCTGGCCAGATAGCGGTGGATCTCCTCGCCCAGATCCTCCCACAGGTCGTGGGTGATGCAGCGTTCGCCCTTCAACATGCAGCCGCGCGGCGTGCCGTGGGCGGCGCAACGGGTCGCGCGGATCGGCTCATCGACCGCCAGGACGATTTCGGACACCACGGTTTCGCCGGCGGTCTTGGCCAGTCGATAGCCGCCGCCCGGACCGCGCACGCTGCGCACCAGACCGCTCTTTCTCAGGCGGGCGAAAAGCTGTTCCAGATAACTCAATGAAATCTCTTGGCGTGTGGCGATTTCGGCCAGGGACACGGCGCGGCCTTCGCCGCTTTCCGACCGGCCGTGGCGGGCCAGATCGGCCATCGCCATCACGGCGTATCGTCCCTTGGTCGACAGTCGCATCGCCCATCCTCAAAAATCGCGCGCTTTTCAGGGGTCTTGTGCTATGACCCGCCGCTTCGCGAGGCGGCCGAACGCAAGCGGGACTTAGAAAGTCCTACCCCTGCGGTCAAGTATTCCGGCGGCCCGAAATGACAGTTGAACGGATTCCAGAGCCCTATGCCTGAAGTCATCCTGCCCGGCGCCTCCGGTCGCATCGAAGGCCGCTATTCCCCCGGCAAGCGCGCCAATGCGCCCATCGCCCTGATCCTGCACCCCCACCCCAAGGCGGGCGGGCATATGAACAACCCGGTGGCGGTGACGCTCTACCAGCTGTTCGTGAAGCGTGGCTTCGCGACCCTGCGCTACAACTCGCGCGGCGTCGGCAAGTCGCAGGGCGAGTTCGACTCGGGCATCGGCGAACTGGCCGACGCGGCTACCGCGCTGGACTGGCTCCAGGCCAACAACCCCGCCGCCACCCAGACCTGGGTCGCCGGCTATCAGTTCGGCGCCTATATCGGCATGCAGCTTCTGATGCGCCGCCCGGAGACGGACGGCTTCATCTCGGTCTCGCCGCCGTCGAACATGTACGATTTCAGCTTCCTGGCGCCCTGCCCGGCCTCCGGCCTGTTCCTGCACGGCACGGCCGACAGCATCGTGCCGCCGGTCGAGGTCGAGCGCGTGGTCAACAAGCTGCGCACCCAGAAGGGCATCGTCATCGACTATGAGCTGGAGGACGGCGCCAGCCACTTCTGGCAGGACCACATCGACGCCGTCGACCGCCGCGTCGGCGCCTATCTGGACAAGCGTCTGGAAGAAAAGCCGGCCTGATCAGCAGAAGCCGGGCGGATTGGCGATGTACGGCGCCATCTGCTCGGCCAGGGGTTCGATACCGAGGGCGGCGCGGCGCGCATCGACGTTCGCCTCGTCCTCGATCTCGCCCGTCGACCAGACATTGGTCCCGTACCGACATCCGACCTGGGTGCCGTAGTACTGCGGCTTCTCCTCCGCCTGCCTCAGCCGGTCGAACATCTGGGCATACTCCAGCCCGCCGATCTCACCGGTCGCGACCAATGGTTCGAGTGCCGGCAAGAACCGCCGCCACAGGTCGGGATTGCTATGCTGGACGATCAGGAAGGCCGCCCTGGAGGCCTCGGGGCCATAGCGGTTGCGCGTGAACCAGCCTTCCGACGGAACCATACCCAGAAGAGCCGTCTGGTTCTCGCGATCCAGAGCCTCCACCGCATCCCAGACGGATCGTCGCAGCAGCGGCCGCTCCTCTCGCGGCAGGCTGGACATGAAGGCCTGCATCGCCGTCCGCGCCGCCTGGTCCGCCTCGCCCATCCGGATCAGCCTGTCACTGTCGTTCGCCGCGGGCGGCAGCGCCGCCTGACGCGCCCGCTCCGCCGCCATGGCGTCCGTGACCGGCGCGATGCGTGTGGAGATTTCCTCGGCGGACATCGTCACGGCTGGCGACTGCGCCTGCCCCATCATCGGAGCCGTCGAGACGAGCAGGACGGCGAGCAAGGCGATCGGCGACATGATCAATCCTCCTGACAGGCGGGGTAGCGGGCGAAGTTCGTCTCATACTCCGCTAGAGTCTGCATGAAGCCCATCGCCTGGCGTCGAGCGTCGGCGTTCTCCGGGTATTCCAGATTCGCATAGTCGATGGCCCAGCGCCCGCCGATACAGGCCATCTGAGTGCCGTAACGCTGGGGGCGACCCTCGTTGATCGCCAGCCGGTCGTACATCAGACCATAGCTCTGTCCCTCGACCTCTCCGGTCGCGACCAGCGGCTCCAGAACCGGCACGAACCGACGCCAGTGCTCCAGCTCGGAGTGCTGAACGATCAGGAACGCCGCGCCCGCGCCCTGACGGCCATAGACCGACTGCAGGAACCATCCCTTGGACGGGACCATCTTCAGCAGCTTGGACATCAGCCGCCGGTCCACGGCGCTGACCGGCTCCCACAACGCCGCGTTGGCCGCCGTCTGTTGCTCGGTCGGCAGGTCGTTCAGGTCGATGGCGGTCAGGGCGCGCCGCCCGACCTGATCCATCGCCCCCATCCGGTCCAGCCGTTCGGCGTCGTTCCTGGGCCTCGGCAGGACCGCCTGACGCGCGAGCTCCGCGTCGATGGCCTGCTGAACCGGTGCGATCCGCGCCTGCACCTCCGGGCTCAGATCCTGCGACGCCAACGCCGCCGCCAACATCATTCCGATCATTCATTCCCCCTGCCCGGACGCTGACCGGCGATTGTGGCGGGCCGGAGGCCGCAACCGTCAGGCGACAGGTGCCCGATCGGCCTTCGCCCGCGTCCGCCACAGCGAATAGACCACCCCGCCGGTCAGGATCAGGGCCGTGACGCTCAGCGACACCGCTGGAGGGATCTTCTCCAGGCCCAGAAGCGGCGCGGCGAACACCTTGCCGCCGATAAAGACAAGCAACAGGGCCAGCGCCTGCTTCAGGTGGGCGAAGCGGTGGATCACCGCCGCCAGGGCGAAATAGAGCGCGCGCAGGCCCAGGATGGCGAAAATGTTGGACGTGTAGACGATGTAGGGATCGGTCGTGATCGCGAAGATCGCCGGCACCGAGTCCACCGCGAACACAACGTCCGCCAGCTCGATCGCCACAAGGGCCAGGAAAAGGGGCGTGGCGTGCAGCACATGTTTGCCGCTGGCCGTCGTCTCCCGCGCGAAGAAGGCGTGGCCGTGCAGGTCCTGGGTCACCGGGATGCGCCGCCTCAGCCAGTTCAGCATCCTGTTGTCGGCGATCTCCGTCTCGCTCTGATGCTTGCTGAAGAACATCCGCAAGCCCGTCAGGACCAGGAAGCCGGCGAAGATGTAGAGCACCCACTCGTAGCGGCTGACCAGGGCAGCCCCGCCCGCGATCATGATGGCGCGCAGCACGATGACGCCCAGGATGCCCCAGAACAGGACCCGGTGCTGATAGATGCGCGGGATCGAAAAGGCGCTGAAGATCAAGGCGATGACGAAGACATTGTCCATCGCCAGGCTCTTCTCGATGAAGAAGCCGGTGACGTATTCCAGCCCGCGCTCGGACCCCAGTCGCCACCAGACGAAGCCGCCGAAGGCCAGGGCGATGGCGATATACATGGCCGACATCGTCAGGCTCTCGCGCACCCCGATCTCGTGGTCGCGACGGTTCAGCACGCCGAGGTCCAGCACCAGCAGGGCCAGCACCACGCTCATGAAGCCGACCCACATCCAGATCGGCTGTCCCAGCCATAGCTCCGTCATGTGATCCTCCGCGCTCCGGTCCGAATGGACGACAGCAACGACGCCGTTCGGCTACGGTTGCCAGATCGGACGGAAGGTCGCAGCGCGTCGGAATGGCGCAGGGTTCTTGGGTTCACTGACGACGATCCGCTCGAGGGCGTGCCCCGGTCGACCTTCGACCTGACCGCCGTCCGGACCCCGCCGTCCATGCCCGGCGCTCAAGTCGACTTCGGCCTCAACTTCGGCTTGAACGATGACAGCCCGGACCTGGAGTTCGGCGTGGGCGTGGCGCGGCGGCTTTAGGCGTTCTGGCCCAAAGGCCAGACTCTCAGCGTCTTGTGCCGCGTCTCGCGCGGCGGGCTCGAAATGAGCTCGAACGCCTCGACCGGAACAAGGATTGGCCGGGGCAGTAGCGCCTCTGGAACCTCGAACCGCTTCTCGTAGACGAAAGTCGCGTGAGGCTTGAAGCCTGAACCCGGCTTGAAGAACTGACGGCGCAGTTCCAGCGCTAAAGCCTCGCGAAGATCGAAGAGCGGCCGAGGTGTCACATCGGCCGCCAGAACGACGGCGTCCGAGTTTCGGAAATGCATCAGCTTGGTGAGCGAAACCGTCGACGTCTGTCCCGCGACGCGGTCGCCGATCTCAAGGGCCGTCTGGATCACGGAGCCTTCCCAGCCGTAGTGCCCGATCTTGCACAACGTCAGATGAAGCACCTCCGATCGTCTCGGCACAGGCAGCCCATGTCGGCGACAGATCTCCGCCGCCACGGCCATGATCTCCTCGCAAACGTAGGGCGGCGGCCTCACCCCGAAGAAGAGGTTGGGCGAGTCTGGATTCTCGAGCGGAGGCGGCTGCGGCCCGCCGAGGTCGAACGACAGCTGGCTCAATAGATCAGATAGGCTTTGCGCGTCTCGACCCAGGCCGCCTCGTCCGGCCCGGCGACGGCGTCCAGATCGGCGGCGGTCGAGTTCGGATCGTCGACCCATTCGCGCAACGCCGGTCCACCATTGATCACGTCGATCGGCAGCTTCCCGAAGGCGTATTCATACGGGAAGTCCCGCCACAGGTCGTAGTCGGGATACAGCCGCCGGATCGCCTTGAACCCCAGCGCCTGAATCCGCCACGGGCGGAACTCGGCGTGATCGTAGTGCGGCCCTTCGACGTGGATCTGCACCCCCGAACACAGCTGGCCGACGTGTTTGTGGAAGGTCGGTTCGAACCACATCTCGCGCAGCACGCAGCCCTTCACCCACTCCGGCGCGAAGGCCTTCATCTCGGCGATCACGGCGCGGGCGTCGATGTCGGGCGCCCCGAACAGCTCCAGAGGCCGGGTCGTGCCCCGCCCTTCGGAGATCGTCGCCCCCTCGACCATCACCGTGCCCGGATAGGCGCGCGCCATCGACAGGTTGGGCGCATTGGGGCTGGGGTTGATCCAGGCGCGTTCGCCCAGCGGCCAGCCGAAGCCCGGCCCGGCCTCTGGGTCGTAGCCCTGCATCTCGATGACGCGATAGGCGACCTTCAGCTTGAAGTGGTCGATGAACCAGTGGCCCAACTCGCCCAGGGTCAGGCCGTGGCGCATCGGCATGGGGCCTGCGCCGACGAAGCTCTCCCAGCCCGCGACCAGGGTCGTCCCCTCCACCGGCCGCCCGGCGGGGTTCGGGCGATCCAGCACCCAGACCTCCTTGCCGTGCTCGGCCGAGGCCTCCAGCACGTACAGCAGGGTCGTGATGAAGGTGTAGATGCGGCAGCCCAGGTCCTGCAGGTCGATCAGGACGACATCGAACGTCTCCATCCATTCCGGCTTCGGCCGCCGCACCTCGCCATACAGGCTGAAGACGGGGAAGCCGTGGACGGGGTCCCGGTAGTCCGGGCTCTCCATCATATTGTCCTGCAGGTCGCCCTTCATCCCGTGCTGGGGACCGAAGGCCGCGGTGATGGTCACGCCCGCGCCGATCAGGGCGTCGATGGAATGGGTCAGGTCCGCCGTCACCGAGGCCGGATGCGCCACCAGCGCCACCCGCCGCCCCTTCAGCGCGGCCAGCAGTTCGGGCTCGGAAAGCAGGCGGTCGATGCCGAAGATCATGTGTATGTTGCCGCAGTAGCTTTCACCGTGAACGAGTCAGGGTGATGAAAATCGGGCTTATCCGAAGGATGAGCCAGCGCCCAATAGGTTTTCGCGCCATCCGGCGTTTCAATGACCGCCGACAGACCGATGGCCTCAATCAACGGCCACTCTGCCAAGTGGACGAACCCACTGAGTTCGAAGCCATCTTCGGCCGCTTTCATACGGAGGTCAGGGGGAGAGCTATCCAGGTTCGCCATGCCCTGGCGATAGCCATCGAAACTGTACGCGGCCCAATCTCCCGAAGGCGCCAGATTGAACTCGACATACCCGCCCTGTCGACGAAGAGCGAAAATCTCACAGCACGTATGACGCCAGAGCTCGTCCTTTCGAGTTGGCGCGTCGGTCTCCGGCAATACCACACCCGCTTCGAAACCTGACGCCTTGAACGCCACATGGACGGCTGCTCGCCCCTCCCAGTCCAGCACCACATCGACACGACCAGTGAGACCGGTTCCAGGGTAGGGCGCCAAAGAGAGTTCTAAGAGCATGGCCTACCGATACCCTGCCCCGCTCTCGCCTCCTAGCCTATCGGCGGCTGGGGCGGATGGGCCTCCAGAACCTTCAGCGCGGCGAAATACAGAACCGGCGGCGCGATCAGCGCCACGCCCCAGGCCCAGCCGTACCGCCGCCCTGCCAGAAGCGCCAACACGACGAGTATCACCCCGGCCATCACCGTCCCGATCAGGGTCATGGTCATCGACGAACTGTAGAGCCCATAGCGATCCTGAATGCGGATCATCGCGGCGGCGGCCATCCCGCCACCGACGATCATCAGGCCGAGGCCGTGGCGAAACCGTGGGGTCTTGAACCGGCGGCGCAGACGGTTCCGGCGTCGTGCGTCCGGCGTGGAGGTCTGATCCATGGACGGCCCCTTCACTTGACGGCCCCGCTCGACCGCCATACTGCAACGCCCATGTTCGCCACCCGTGCCCTGACCGGACTGTATTACCGCCCGTCGATCTGACGAGCGGCCGCGAACCCCTGCGCCGCATCTTGCCGGCGCGATATCCGAGACAAAGCGCCGGCCTCCCTGCTAACGGAGCCGACCATGACCGACCAAAGCTTCCAGTCCGACTTCCTCACGACGCTTCAGGCGCGCGGATACATCCATCAGATCACCCATCCGGCAGAGCTGGATGCGGCGGCGAAATCCGGCGTCGTCGCCGGCTACATCGGCTTTGACGCCACGGCGCCCTCGCTGCACGTCGGAAGCCTGATCCAGATCATGATGCTGCGTCGGCTGCAGCAGGCGGGCGGCAAGCCCATCGTCCTGATGGGCGGCGGCACGACCAAGGTCGGCGACCCGACCGGCAAGGACGCCTCGCGCCCCCAGCTGACCGACGAGACGATCCAGTCGAACATCGACACCATCAAGACGGTCTTCGCGAAATTCCTGACCTTCGGCGACGGCCCGACCGACGCGATCATGGTCAACAACGACGAGTGGCTGTCGACCTACGGCTACATCCAGTTCCTGCGCGATTTCGGCACCCAGTTCACGGTCAACCGTATGCTGGCCTTCGACTCGGTCAAGCTGCGGCTCGAGCGCGAGCAGCCGATGACCTTCCTCGAGTTCAACTACATGCTGATGCAGTCGGTGGACTTCCTGGAGCTGAACCGCAGCCTCAAGGTCACGCTCCAGATGGGTGGCTCGGACCAGTGGGGCAACATCGTCTCGGGCGTCGACCTGGTTCGTCGCGTGGACCAGAAGGCCGCCTTCGGCCTGACCACCCCACTCCTGACCACGGCGTCCGGCGGCAAGATGGGCAAGACGGCGCAGGGCGCGATCTGGCTGAACCCCGAACAGCTCAGCCCCTACGACTACTGGCAGTTCTGGCGGAACGCCGAGGACGCCGACGTCGGTCGCTTCATGCGCCTGTTCACCGACCTGTCGCTGGAGGAGATCGCCGGCTTCGAGGCCCTGGAAGGCGCCGCCATCAACGACGCCAAAAAGGCCCTGGCCGACGCGGCAACGACCCTGCTGCACGGGGCGGACGCGGCCGCCTCGGCCCGCGCGGCGGCCGAGAGCGCCTTTGAACAGGGAACCCTGTCCGCCGACCTGCCGACCATCGAACTGCCCGCGTCCGAGGTCATCGGCGCCATGCTGGCCGCCGTCGCGACCAGGGCGGGTCTGACGGCCTCCAACGGCGAGGCGCGTCGCCTGGCCCAGGGCGGCGGCCTGCGTCTGAACGACGAGGCCATCGCCGACGGCGCCCGCCTGATCGAGACTTCGGACGTCAACGCCGACGGCGTCATCAAGCTGGCGGCGGGCAAGAAGAAGCTCATGCTGGTCCGCCCCGTCTAACTCCGCTCATCCCCGCGAAAGCGGGGACCCAGTGCTTTCGTGAGGCACGGGTGCGCGGGATCGATCGCAGTGGCTGACCGGAACAGCCGGAGCGCCCACAGAACCGGGTCCCCGCTTTCGCGGGGATGAGCGGATAAGGAATGTCCATGACGGAAGTTGTTGAAGGCTCCAAAGCCCCCGCGTTCGACATCCCGGCCGACAACGGCGGCCGGGCGACCCTCGCTGGCCCCACCGTCGTCTTCTTCTATCCGAAGGCCGACACCCCCAGTTGCACCAACGAGGCCATCGACTTCTCGGCCCTGGTCTCCGACTTCACCGCCGCCGGGGTGACCGTCATCGGCATCTCGCGCGACCCGGTGAAGAAGCTCGACAAGTTCAAGACCAAGCACGACCTCAAGGTCGTGCTTGGCTCCGACGAGGACGGTGCGGTGACGGAGGCCTGGGGCGTCTGGGTGCTGAAGACCCTCTATGGCCGCGAATATATGGGCATCGAGCGCGCCACCTTCCTGATCGACGGCGCGGGCGTCGTGCGGAAGGTCTGGCGCCAGGTCCGGGTCAAAGGGCACGCCGAGGCCGTTCTGGACGCCGCGAAAGAGCTCTGATCCGACTTTCGTCAGTCATGTCCTCTGACTGAACAGTCTATCGGATTACGCCTGACGCGCGAATCTATCGCTCTGTAGATTCGTTTTCACGCCTCGCGGCGGGCAACGTAGTTAACAATGCGTGAACGGTATTGCCGTTCGGAAACTCTTCAACGATAACGCTTTCCATACGTGGGGGCGTGTTCAAATGGATGAAGAACAGGGGGTGGTCCGGCGCTCTTTGATCGAGCGATGGTTTCCCGAACGCCATCTATTCCTCCGCACCAACGGTGATATCCGCGGTCACGTCCTGACCAGCGGCAAACAGATGATGATGGCCGGCGTCGCCGTCGTCGCCGCCGCCTGGACCCTGGTCGCCTCGGGCGGCTTCATCTTCGACATGATCGTCCACAGCCAGTCGGACTCCGAAGTCGTGAAGGCCCGCGCCGCCTCCGAACGCCTGAACGCCGACCTCCAGGCCCGCCTGGACACCGCCGTCGTCCGCATGACCGCCACGACCGGCGGCCTCGACGAAATGGCCCAGATGGTCGAGCGTCGCCACGCCGCCCTGACCAACGTCATGACCATGTTCCACGGCGTCGAGGGCGCGGAACAGGCCCTGGCCCCCGTCGCGCCCAACGAGCACGCCCGCCCGGTGCAACGCATCGTCGCCGTTCGCATGGATCAGGAGCGTCTGATCGAGCGCGCCGGCGACTTCGCCCAGACCCGCGCCGAACGCCTGCGTCTCGCCTTCCGCCTCGCCGGTCTGAACCCCGCCGCCTACGCCGCCGCCGGTTCGGCGCTCGGCGGCCCTCTGGTCGAGGCCAAGGACCCGCAGGCCCTGGCCGCCATCCTGGACGTGGACGAGCCCTTCGCCGTCCGCATCCGCCATGCCGCCGACAACCTGTCGGAAATGCGCGGCCTGTCCGACGCCGCCGAACACCTGCCGTTCGATCGCCCGACCCAGGCGCGCACCACCTCCGGCTTCGGCGTCCGCTTCGATCCCTTCAACGGCCGCCCGGCGGTTCATCAGGGCCAGGACTTCGCCGCCCCGCTGAACACCCCGATCTACGCTACCGCTCCCGGAATCGTGTCTTTCGCCGGCGTCCGTTCAGGGTATGGCAACACGATTGAGATAGACCACGGACGCGGTTTCAAGACCCGCTTCGCCCATCTGAACGCCATGGCCGTCCAGCCTGGTCAGCGCATCGCGCTGGGCCAGAGGATCGGCGCCATGGGCACGACCGGACGCTCCACCGGCGTTCACCTGCACTACGAAGTGTGGATGGACGGCCGCCCGCAGAACCCCGCCCGCTTCATGAGAGCAGGAGACACCCTTGTTCAATAAGACCAAATCCCCCGCCCCCGCCACGCCGGACCGTCCGTCGAACGCACCGCCGATCCCGCCCCTGCCGGATCTGCCGTCGTCGGGCGGCATGAACCGCGCGGCGCCTGCGCCCGCCCCCTCTCCCATCGCCTCCTCGCGCGGCCTTTCGACCCTGTCGTCGGACCTGCAGTTCGAAGGCGGCATCTCGGGCAACGGCGACCTTCAGGTCGACGGCTCGATCAAGGGCGACGTCCGCGTCGGCCGCCTGATCGTCGGCGAGACCGGCGCCATCGAGGGCAATGTCTCGGCCGAGTATCTTGAAGTGCGCGGCCGCATCGTCGGCGCCGTGAACGGCAAGCAGGTCAAGCTGGTCTCGACGGCTTACGTCGACGGCGACATCACCGCCGAACAGCTGTCGATCGACATCGGCGCCTATTTCCAGGGCCGCGTCCTGCAAAGCCGCCGCGAGGCTCCGGCTCCGGTCGCTCCGGCGCCGCGTCCCGTCGCCGCCGCTCCGGCTCCGGCCCCGGCCGCCTCGGACTTCGACGCCCCGGCCGCTCCGGCTCCGGCCGAGCCCGCGCCCCAGGTCATCGACCTCAAGTCGGTCTGATCCGGCTGAAAGGCTGAAATGCAAAAGGGCGGCTCCTTCCGGAGCCGCCCTTTTCATTTGCCCTTTTCACCGTGCACCCCAGCGAAGGCTGGGGTCCAGATGGAGGACGTTGCTGTTCCGATCAGCGCGACCAGCGCGACATCCGAGCCGCCTGAGTCTGCGATCTGGACCCCAGCCTTCGCTGGGGTGCACGGATAGCGAGACCCTAGTCGACCGTGGAGCCTCGCGTCTCGCCGACGCGCGCGGCGAGCGCCGCCCCCATGAACTGGTCCAGATCGCCGTCCAGAACCCCTTGGGTGTCCGAGGTTTCGACCTCGGTCCGCAGGTCCTTGACCATCTGATACGGCTGCAGGACGTAGGACCGGATCTGGTGACCCCAGCCGATGTCGGTCTTGGCGTCGGCCAGGGCTTGGGCCGCGGCTTCGCGCTTCTGCAATTCCAGCTCGTACAGACGCGCGCGCAGCATCTTCCACGCCATCTCGCGGTTCTGGTGCTGCGAACGCCCGGCCTGACAGGCCACGACCGTGTTGGTCGGCCCGTGGGTCAGACGGACGGCCGAATCCGTCTTGTTGATGTGCTGACCGCCCGAGCCCGAGGCGCGATAGGTGTCGGTCCGCACATCGGACGGGTTGATGTCGATCTCGATCGTGTCGTCCACGACCGGCGAAACGCCGATCGAGGCGAACGAGGTGTGCCGTTTCGCAGCAGCATCGTACGGGCTGATCCGCACCAGGCGGTGGACGCCCGATTCCGACTTCAGCCAACCATAGGCGTTCGGTCCGGTGATCAGGATGGTCGCCGACTTGATGCCGGCCTGTTCGCCCTCTTCCTCGGCCTCGACCTCGACCTCGTAGCCGTGCGCCTTGGCCCAGCGCGAATACATGCGCAGCAGCATGCCGGCCCAGTCGTTGGACTCGGTGCCGCCGGCGCCGGAGTTCACTTCCAGATAGGCGTCGTTGCCGTCGGCCTCGCCGCTGAGCAGGGCTTCCAGCTCGGCGCGGGCGGCGCGTTCCTTGATGGCCTTCAGGGCGGCGCGGGCTTCTTCCAGCGTCGCCTCGTCGTTTTCCTCTTCGGCCATTTCGGACAGCATGACGCCGTCCTCCAGATCGCGTTCCATCTCCTTGACGGTGTTGATCTTGGCTTCCAGCTGGGCGCGTTCGCGGCTGACGGCCTGGGCCTCGTCCGGCTTGTCCCACAGGGTCGGGTCCTCGACCCGGGCGTTCAGCTCATCGAGCTTTCGGTTGGCGACATCCCAGTCAAAGACGCCTCCTGAGCAGAGCGACGCTCTGCTCGATGTCGGCCTTCATGGCCTCGACATCCGGTCTCATATGCAAATCCTCACGGTGCGGAGGGGCGGAGATAGGGCCGGTCGGCGGCAGTAGGCAATAGGGAACAGGCAACAGAAGCTATTCAGCTCGCCCCGATCTCCTGTTGCCTATTGCCTGATCCCTGTTGCCTCAGAACAGCCCATCCAGATCCCGCGCCGGTTCCTGTCTCGGCGGCGGGGGCGCGGACGGCGGCGGAGCGGACGGCGCGGTGTTCGGGCCGGCCGCGGCTTCCCGCTCGCGACGGATGATGTCGTTGTAGTTCTGCGGGCCGACCGGCACGGCGGGGCCTTCCTCGCGGTGCTCTTCCTCGCGGCGGCGTTCGGTGCCGGGGCGGAAGGCCTCCTCGATGCCGTTCACGGTGCGGAAGATCGCGCCGCGCGGACGGACGAACGGACGGGCCGGACGCTCCCTCAGGGCCACCTGCATGAAGTCGGTGAAGATCGGCACGGCGGCCGAGGCGCCGGCCTCGCCGGACCCCAGCGAGCGATTGTCGTCGAAGCCGATGTAGACCCCGACCACGATGTCGGTGGTGAAGCCCACGAACCAGGCCGAACGGTACTCGTTGGTCGTGCCGGTCTTGCCGCCGACCCAGCGGCCCAGGCCGCGCGCCGAGGCGGCCGTACCGCGCTGGATCACGCCTTCCAGCATGGAGGAGATCTGATAGGCCGTGATCGGGTCGATCACCTGGGTCCCACGCGGCTCCAGGAAGGGCGAGGCCTGGCCCGAGAAGGCGCGTCCGCACTCGCGGCAACGGCGCTGGTCGCCGCGATAGATGGTCTCTCCGTCGCGGTCCTGGACGTATTCGATCAGGTAAGGCGTGACCCGCCGCCCGCCGTTGACGAAGGCCGAATAGGCGGCGGTCAGGTTGTAGGCGGTCACTTCGCCCGCCCCCAGCGACACCGACAGGTTCGGCTGCAGATTGTCCGCCACGCCCATCCGCTCGGCCAGGGAGACCACCTTGTCCATGCCGATGGAGTTGGCCAGGCGCACGGTCATGACGTTCCGCGACAGCTCCAGACCGCGACGCAGGGTCGAGGGGCCATAGTAGCGGCGGCTGTAGTTCTCGGGCGTCCAGCGCTGGCCGTTGGCCCCGCCGGCGAAGCTGATCGGTCCGTCGACAATGATCGACGCCGGGGTGAAGTCCCCCTCCAGCGCGGCCGCATAGACGAACGGCTTGAACGACGACCCCGGCTGGCGACGCGCCTGGGTCGCGCGGTTGAAGCTCGACAGGGCATAGGAGTAGCCGCCGACCATCGCCAGCACCCGGCCCGACTGCGGCTCGATGGCGACCATGGCGCCGTTGACGGCCGGGATCTGCTTCAGGGCGAACTGGCCGTTGCGGGGTTCGACGAAGATCAGGTCGCCGCGCTTCAGCGGGCGGTTGGCGTTGGCCCAGGCGGCGTCGGCCGCGATCAGGGTCCCGGTCGCATCGTCCCGCGCCGTGCGGATCTGGACATTGTTGCCGGCCACGCTCTCGACGGCGGCGGCGCGCCATTCGCGGCGTTCCGGCGGGCTCTGTTCACGCAGGGCCACGGCCTGCCAGCCGGGCGCGAAATCGGTCGTGCCCCATGCGCCGCGCCAGCCGTGACGACGGTCGTAGTTCTCAAGCCCCCGCATCAGGGCGTCGCGCGCCGCCGACTGCAGGGTCGGGTCCAGCGTCGTCCGCATATAGAAGCCGCCGGCATTCAACTGGGCGCCCCACTCCGGGTTGGCGGCGGCCTGACGACGCGCCTCCTCCACGAAGAAGTCGGCGTCCTGATACTCGGCCCGGCGCGGCGCATCGCGGGTGTTCAGAGGGCGGGCGACCGCCTCCTGATACTGGGCCTGGGTGATGAACTGGTTCTGCGCCATCTCGCCCAGCACCCAGTTCCGACGACCCAGGGCCGCCTCGGGGTGGCGCTTCGGATGGTAGTTGTTCGGCCCCTTGGGCAGGGCCGCCAGGAAGGCCGCCTCGTCCGGCGTCAGCTGGTTCAGCGACTTGCCGAAATAGTTGTAGGCGGCCGAGGCCACGCCGTACGACCGATAGCCCAGGAAGATCTCGTTCAGATACAGCTCGAGTATCTGCTCCTTCGACAGCGTCGCCTCCAGACGGCTGGACAGGATGGCTTCCTTGAGCTTGCGGCCCAGCGTCGACTCGTTCGTCAGCAGGACGTTCTTCGCCACCTGCTGGGTGATGGTCGAACCGCCTTCCAGTCGACGGCCGGTCGCGAAGTTGAAGACGTTCTTGAACATGGCCCGGCCCAGACCGGAGACGTCGATGCCCCCGTGCTGGAAGAAGTTGCGGTCCTCTGCGGCCAGGAAGGCCTGCACGACCGGCGTCGGGATCTGCTCATAGGGCACATAGATGCGGCGCTCGTCCGAGAACTCCCCGATCAGGGTGCCGTCGCCGGCATAGACGCGCGTCGCGGTCGGCGGCCGATAGTCGGCCAGCTCGGACGCGTCGGGCAGGTCATGGAACAGCCAGGCGGCGTAGATCGCCACGACCAGCCCCGCGAGAGCGATCGCGCCCAAAAGGCCGATGCCCGCCATCACGAACCAACGTTCGGCAACCTTCACCCAGACTCTCCGACTACGCGCGTCGCCCGATGTAGCCCGCGCCGGGATGCGGGGCTAGCCGACTTTTCGTCGTTCCAGCTCTGCGCGCGCGGCTGTGACCGCATCGACATCCATGTCGTTCTGGCTCGCCATCCAGCGCAGATAGTCGTGCGGCACCTCCGCCCAGGGCTTCTTGCGGTGCTTGCCGAACGGCACGGTGGCCATCTCGCGCGGCGCGGCGGTCCATTCGATCATCCGTTCGACCGAATGCTCCTTCAGCAGGTCCATCAGGATGTGCGCCGTCACCCAGGCGTCCGGCCCTGCCCGGTGCGCCGGATCGGCCAATGCAGGATCCAATCGGAAACCGCGCCAGTATCTCAGCACCTGATTGGAATGCCCCGGCGCCTGCGGCCAGGCCTGTTTCGCCGACCGCACGGTGCATACCCACGGCAGGCCGCCGTGCGCCGTATCGGCGATGAAGCTCCGTTCGAACCGCGCCGCATGGGCCACCATGACGTCGGCGGGGCCCAGTTCGGCGAACATGGCCCGGAGCGCATATTCGTCGCAGTGCGGATCGGCCTCGCAGAAGTGGTCCGGCGTCAGATGATGCACCGCCATGGCGTGGAACGAGATCTCGCCACGGGGCCGGAACAGTTTCGAAACCGGCGGCCGGGCGCTCCACCCCTCCCCGTCCCGCACGACATCGACGATCCCGACCTCGATGATCTCCGAGGTCCGGTCTCCGCCCGTGGTTTCCAGATCGATGACGCGCAGACGCATGCGAGGGATATAGGGGCGCCAGGCGGCAAGATCACCCGCCGAAGCTCGCTCGTGTCATCTGTGGTTGTCAGGCGACCAAGTGTCAGCTATAGACGACAGATGATCGAGGTCCGCCAGACGCCCGAGTTCGAGGATTGGCTGTCGCGCCTCCGGGATATCAGAGCCAAGGCCGAAGTCGCGCGCCGAGTTCGCAGGCTGGCCTTGGGTAATCCCGGCGACGTGAAGCCTGTCGGCGAAGGCGTCAGCGAGCTTCGCATCCCCTACGGGCCCGGCTTTCGGGTCTATTTCGTTCAACGCGGCGCGGTTCTCGTCATCCTGTTGTGTGGTGGCGACAAGGACAGTCAGGACCGCGACATCCGCAGGGCCAAGACCTTGGCCGAGGAGTTCTAGATGCCTGGAGACACCACCCCCTTCGATCCCGCCGACTATCTGGACACGCCGGAAGCCGCCGCCGCCTATCTGGAGGGCGCTTTCGCGGACGGCGATCCTGCCGAGATCGCCGACGCTCTGGGCGTGGTGGCGCGCGCGCGCGGCATGTCGGCGCTGGCCAAGGAAACCGGCATGGCGCGACAGTCGCTCTACAAGGCGCTCGGCGAAGACGGGAATCCCAGCTTCGCCAATGTGCTGAAAATCACCAGGGCTCTTGGGTTGAAGCTGTCACTACAACCCGCATGAACCGAGCCTAGGCCGTCAGGGCTGGCCGGCCGCAATCCCGTTCGACGCCATCTGCAGGGCGGAGGGCCCGCGAAAGTACCGGTCGATGCCCTCGGCCACGGCGCGGACCAGTCGGCGGCGCTGTGCCGTGTCGCCCAGCGAGCGTTCGTCGTCCGGATTGGTGATGAACCCCATCTCCAGCAGCACGGCCGGTACGTCGGGCGCCAGCAAGACGGCCAGACCGGCGTCACGGTGGCTGCGGCGCAGCAGCGGGTGGTCGGCGGCTTCCAGATGGCTCAGCAGCACCCGCGCGAACTGGGCCGAACGGTTCTGGGTCGCGCGCTGGGTCATGTCGAGCAGGATGCGGTCCACCGACGGGTCGCGCCCCGGCAGGTGCAGGTCGCGGTGCCAGTCGTCGCTGCGCGTCACTTCACGCACCGCGCGCGAAGCCCCTTGCTCCGACAGGGTATAGACCGAGGCCCCGCGCGTGGCCGGATCGGCGCCCGCATCGGCATGCAGGGAGATGAACAGGTCCGCATCGGCCTGACGCGCGATCCGCACGCGGCGATACAGGTCCACATAGACATTGGTCTCGCGCGTCAGCATCACCCGATACCGACCCGTGCGGTTCAACTCGTCGCGTAGGGCAAGCGCGGCGGCCAGGGTGACCTCGCTCTCGTTGCGATGCGCGCCGCGCGCGCCGGGGTCGCGGCCGCCGTGGCCCGCGTCGATGACGATCAGGGGACGTTCGGCCCGACGCTGTTCGGGGCGCGGCGCCTGACGCTCTGCCGCCGGAACCGGGGCCGAGCCCGTCGCGGCGATGTCGATGACATAACGATAGTGAGCCACTCCGTCGCCGGGCGGCAGCAGGAAGCGGCGCTCGATCCGGGCGTTCCGCGCCAGGCCCAGCTGCACGCGCGACGCCGTGCCGGACGCGCTGACCCGCCAGTCGCGAACCAGCCCAGAGCCCGAACCGTCCACGCCGCGACCGGCCCCGACGCCCGCCAGGGTCACCACGACCGAACCGCGATCCCCGCCCTCGATCACTTCGCCGCGAGCGGACCGGTCCAGGTCGATGACCACCCGCGTCCGCTGCACGTCGCCGCCGAAGCGGACGCCGCGCACGTCGCCGCTCGCCCCGGCCGCCAGACCGCGGGTGGAGATCAGCAGGACAGCGCCCAGCACCAACAGGGCGAGCGCCGTCATGGCCCACTCGCGCGGGCCCCAGGCTGACAGGTTGAAACGCACACGACCGTTCATTCTGACGGCGACCCACCTTCTTTGTTGGGGCCTTTGTGACAGAGGGCGGTTTGGATTGGGTTAAGCGCGGGCGTTTTCCTTCGCTCCCCACGCCTTGCCGCGATCGAAAGCGGAACGCCGCCTTTCCATTCCCGTACGGCATGCTTATGCTTGTATTCGTCCGCGAACGATCGCGCCGCCGCTCCGTCGGATCGGCGCGGCCCCGGCGCGGCGCCGACTTCCCGTTTTCGCGGATCGACCGGACCAGCGCTCGCCTGGCCAAATGATCGACGGAGCCGGGCTTATCCGAACCGAACCTCGCGACGCCTGTCGGCACGGGTTCAGGACGACCAGAACCCATGGGCAAACCCGCCTGCCTCTCCCTTGAACCGTCAGCCCGTTTCGGGCCGGTCGCAGTCGTCGCTCGCGACGACGGGATGACGCACGCGTCCGCCCCTTACCCCGTTCGGCGAGCCGCCCCGGCCTATTCAGGTCTCGGCAGAGCGCGCCAGAGAGATACCTTCAATGTCAAAGACGATGCTTATCGATGCAGCGCACGCGGAAGAAACCCGCGTCGCTATCGTGGACGGCCGCCAGGTTGAGGAATTCGACTTCGAGTCGAAAACCAAGCGCCAGCTGCGCGGCAACATCTACCTCGCCAAGGTCACCCGCGTAGAGCCCAGCCTTCAGGCCGCCTTCGTCGAGTACGGCGGCAACCGCCACGGCTTCCTGGCCTTCAACGAAATCCACCCGGACTACTACCAGATCCCGGCCGCCGACCGCGAAGCCATCATGGCCGAGGCGCCCTCGGCCGAGGATGAGGATCACGACGACCACGTCCGCGATTCGGACGACGGCGAGTCGGAAGGCGGCCTGGCCGAGGAAGAACGCCTGAAGCGTCGCCTCATGCGCCGCTACAAGATCCAGGACGTCATCAAGCGCCGCCAGATCCTGCTGGTCCAGGTCGTCAAGGACGAGCGCGGCGGCAAGGGCGCGGCCCTGACCACCTGGCTGTCGCTGGCCGGCCGTTACTGCGTCCTGATGCCCAACACCGGCAAGGGCGGCGGCATCTCGCGCAAGATCACCCAGGCCTCGGACCGCAAGCGCCTGAAGGCCGCCGCGGCCGCGCTCGACGTGCCGCGCGGCATGGGCCTGATCATCCGCACGGCCGGCGCCAAGCGCACCAAGGCCGAGATCAAGCGCGACTACGAATATCTGCTGCGCCTGTGGGAAACGATCCGCGAGACCACGCTGGCCTCCCACGCCCCGTCCCTGATCTATGAGGAAGAGAACCTCGTCCGCCGCGCCGTGCGCGACATGTTCGACAAGGATTTCGACGGCATCCAGGTCGAGGGCGTCGAGGGCTTCAAGGAAGCGCGCGACTTCATGCGGGTGCTCATGCCCTCGCAGGCGAAGAAGGTTCACCTCTATCAGGGCTCCAAGCCCCTGTTCGCCTCCAACGGCATCGAGGAGCTGCTGACGCAGATCCACCAGCCGGTCGTGCCGCTGAAGTCCGGCGGCTATCTGGTCATCAACCAGACCGAGGCCCTGGTCGCCATCGACGTCAACTCCGGCCGCGCCACCAAGGAGCGCAACGTCGAGGCCACCGCCTTCAAGACCAACTGCGAGGCCGCCGTCGAGGCCGCCCGCCAGCTGCGTCTGCGCGACCTCGCCGGCCTGGTCGTCATCGACTTCATCGACATGGATGAGGGCAAGAACAACCGCACGGTCGAGCGCATCCTGAAGGACGCCCTCTCCGAGGACCGCGCCCGTATCCAGATGGGCCGCATCTCCTCCTTCGGCCTGATGGAGATCAGCCGCCAGCGTCGCCGCCTGGGCGTGCTGGAAGGCGCCACCGAGATCTGCCCCCACTGCCAGGGCGCCGGCCGCGTCCGCTCGGCCGAATCCGCCGCCCTGATGGTGCTGCGCGCCGTGGACATCGAGGCCGGCAAGAACGGCGCGGGCTCGATCAACCTGAAGGTCTCCTCGGCCGTCGCCCTCTACATCCTGAACCACAAGCGCGACTACCTGCAGCGTCTGCTGGAACGTCGCGGCCTGGCCGTCATCATCCAGATCGACGACCGCATGGGTCAGGGCGAGAGCGCCATCGAGCGCACCGAGACCAATGAGGACTTCGTCGCTCCGGAAGCCTCCCTGACCCTGGCCGATCTGGACGACGGCTTCGACGACAGCGCCTTCGCCGACGAGGACGACGGCGACGACGAGGACGACATCATCTTCGACGACGAGGACGACGACGCCCTGGATCGCGAGGATTCCGACGACGATGAACCGCGCGAACGGGCCGAGCGTCACGACGGCGATCGCGGTCGCGGCCGGGGTCGCCGCCGTCGCGGCGGCCGTCGCGACGAGGAATCCGCTCCGGTCGCCGCGGACGCCGAAGGCGACGACGACGACAGCGAGGCCGGCCGTCGCCGCCGTCGCGGCCGTCGCGGCGGTCGTCGCATCCGCGAGGACGGCGAAGGCTCCAACGCCGGTTCCGGCGCCTTCTTCTGGGTCCGTGGCCGCACCCCGTCGCTGGACGACCCTTACGTCTGGTTCGACCCGATCAACCCGGCCCCGCGCGCCGAGCATCAGCCGGCTCCTGCCCGCGACGCCGAGGCCGCCCACGATGTCGAGGAACGCGTCGGCGAACGCCCCGAGGGCGAAACCGCCGGGGATCGCGAAGGCGGTCGTTCGCGTCGTCGTCGTCGCGGTCGCGGCCGGGGCGGCGAACGCGCCACCCCGCACGATCTGAAGGTCGAGGCCCGCGCCACCAACGAAGGCATGCCCGCCGACGGCGATCCCGACGCCCCGATGGCCGTGATCCTGCCGGAAGGCGCCTCGGACGAGCCGGCCCCGGTCGTCGTCGCCGAGCCCCAGCGTCGCCGCGTCCGCCGCAAGACCGCCGCCTCGGCCGTCGAGACGGAAGCCGTCGCCACGGAAGAGGCTTCGCCCTCGCCCGAGCCGGAGGTCGCAGCTATCGAACCCGAGCTGGCCCCTGCCCCGGAACCGGAGCCCGAGGTCGAGCCGACCCCGGTCGCCCCGGAAACCCTGGTCGCCGCCGAGGAGGCCGCCCCGCCGGCGCCGGAGGCCGATCTGTCGGCCATCATCGCCGCAGATCCGAACCAGATCACCGCTCCGCCGGCCAAACCGAAACGGGGATGGTGGCGCTTGTGATCGGCCGCGCCTAGGTTAAGGCTCAAGAAGCGCCGGGGGGGCGTCGTAGGTAGGGAGTTCGCCATGTTCCGACCCACCCGCATCGCGTCCTCCGTGCTCGGCTGGATCGCCGCGTCCGCCGCCGTCCTCGCGATGGCGGCGGCCGGCCCCGCCTCGGCCCAGTCGACCATCCGCGACACCGAGATCGAGGGCATCATCCGCAGTTGGTCGGACCCGGTCTTCGACGCCATGGGTCTGGAGCCCTCGGAGGTCGAGGTCCTGCTGGTCAACGATCCGGAGTTGAACGCCTTCGCCACGCGCGGGCGGATCATGGGGCTGAACACCGGCCTGATCCTGCGGACCCGCACACCGAACGAGCTTCTCGGCGTCGTCGCTCACGAGGCCGGCCACATCAAGAACCGCCACACCCTGCGCGACGGCGCCCAGGCGGCGGGCATGCAGCCCTTCCTGATGTCGATGGCCCTGGGCGCCCTGGCCATCGCCGCCGGCGAGCCCGGCGCGGGCGCCGCCCTGTTGGGCTCGGGTCAGTATTTCGGCACCCTGGGCGCCCTGCGTTATCTGCAGGGCCAGGAAGGCGAGGCCGACATCACCGCCGCGCGCGGGCTCGAATCCGCCGGCGAGTCCGGCAAGGGCCTGGTCGAGTTCTTCGAGAATTTCCGCAGCCAGGAAGTCTTCTCCGACGCCCGCCGCTATCCCTATTTCCGCAGCCACCCGCTGTCGGGCCAGCGGATCGACGCCCTGCGCCGCCCGGTCGAGGCGGCCGCCCACTTCGGCCATCGCGACAGCCCCGAGCGTCTGGCCCAGCACGCCCTGATCCTGGCCAAGATCCACGCCTTCATGGACCCGCCGACCCAGACCCTGCGCACCTATCTGGAGAGCGACACCTCCTTCCCCGCCCGCTACGCCCGCGCCATCGCCTGGTATCGCGACGGCCAGACGCAGCGCGCCCTGGACGCCACAGACGCCCTGATCGCCGACGACGTCTCCAACCCCTACCTCTGGGAGCTCAAGGGTCAGATCCTGTTCGAGGAAGGCCGCCCGCGCGAGGCCATCGACGCCCACCGCGAGGCCGTCCGCCTGAAGCCCGAGGCGCCGCTGCTGCGCATCAACCTGGCCCACGCCCTGATCGAGACCAACGACTCGGCCAATCTGGACGAAGCGGTCGACCAGCTGAAGCGCGCCACCGCCCGTGAGGAGGACAACACCCTGGCCTGGCGCCTGCTGGGTCAGGCCTATGCCTCGCAAGGCAAGGAGGGCGAGGCCCGCCTGGCCTCCGCCGAATACTATTTCGCCGCCGGGGCCGAGGAACAGTCCACCCAGTTCGCCCTGCGCGCGCGCGACATGCTGCCTCAGGGCTCCAACGAATGGCGTCGCGCCATGGACATCGTGCTGGCTTCGGGCGCCACGATGGACGACATCGCCGACGTCGACCGGCGCAACGAACAGCGCCGCCAACGCCAGACCGTCATCGCCCCGCCCGGCGCCTGATCCCCACGTTTTGAGAGCCTCATGACCGACGAAACTCCCGTCCCCGCCACGGACGCAAAGCCTGTCTCGCGCGATCCCCTGGTCTGGTTCGGTTCGGGTCGCGGCGGCGCGGCGGCCCTGGGGGTCTCGATCCTGGCCCTGGGTCTCGCGGCGGCCCCCTACCTGACCGGTGGCGATTTCGGCGGCAAGGTCCGCGCCTATCTGATCTCCAACCCCCAGGTGCTGGACGAGGCCGTCCAGGCCCGTCAGGCGGCCGAGGAAAACAACCGCGTCGAGACCATCAACCGCGCCGTCGCCGCCAACGCCGCCCTGATGGCCCCCGACGCGCGCGATCCGGCCTTCGGCCCCGCCGACGCCAAGGTCACGGTGGTCCAGTTCTTCGATTACCGCTGCCCGGGCTGCAAGGCGGTGGCCGCCGACTACGCCGCCCTGATGCAGGCCAACCCCGACGTCCGCTTCGTCTTCAAGGAGTGGCCCATCCTGGACCGGGGCGACGACACCACCTCCAACTACGCCGCCCGCGCCGCGCTGGCCGCCCACGCTCAGGGCAAATACCTGGCCGTCCACCAGGCCCTGATGGCCACGAACGGCCTGACGCGCGAAGCCGTGGACCAGGTCCTGGCCCAGAACGGCGTCGCCCTGGATCAGGCGGCTGCGGTCATCGGAAACACCGGCACGGACCGTCTCCTGGCCGACATCCACACGACCGGCGCCACCCTCGGCCTCGTCGGCACTCCCACCTTCCTGATCAACGGCAAGACCACGGCCAGCATCAGCCCTCAGGAGGTCGCCGCAGCCATCGCGGCGGCCAAGGCCGCCTGATCGCCAAGACGCCCTTTTCCACCTCGCCCCGCTTCACCGCACGCTGAGAAACCCTTCATCTTGACGATGTAGGGTTGTCTCGGCCGACCGACGCGCGTTTCCGCGCCATCCGGGGCTCAGGCGGAGCATCGTCCGGAATGGAGCCTCGCAACCCACGATGGCTATTGCCGCTGGTGCTGCTGCTTGCCCCGGTTCTGGTCATGCTCGGCCTCATGGCCTGGAGTGCGATGGGCTCGCTCGACGTCGCGCGGTCGGCGGCAGTTTTCGCGGGCCAGCAGCCTTTCTGCATACAGACCGGGGGCCAGCGGCGCGGATACAAGCCCGCCCTCGGCCTGAACGCCCTGTCCCCGTTCGCCATGAAATCGAAAAGTCGCGGTCTGTTTCATGGCGTGCTTGTCGTGGACGGCCAGCCGGGTCCGACCCTCTACAACTGGTCGCGGGCGCGAGAGCAGTGGGATTTCCTGCCCGACCGGGCTGCGGCGGATGTGACGATACGGTGCCTGCCCAGGCGTAACTTCACACAGCGCATGACATGGTGGCCGGACCGAGCGCGGGTCGGACAACCGGACGGAGCCTTCGTTCGAATCGGCGACCGCTCTTACCTGATCGCTCCCGACTTCCGGGGCCAGGTCTCACAGCGCAGCCTCTTCTTCCAGGCCAGCACGCCGGACTTTCTGCCAGTGCCGGACGAAGGACAGGAAAGCCGGATGCGGTTCGGAAACTCGGTCGAGTTCAGGTCGTCCGAATGGATGCTGGATTTGCTGGAGCGAAGGGAGCCGCAGGATCTCGACAGCGCCGGATCCCGCCCAACGCTACGGCCGGACAAGGACGGCTTTACCTTTTTCGTCGGCCGCGACGAGCGGGGCGTGCCGCATACTGTCGTGCTCTGCACGCCCCAGACCCAACGCAATCCGATGTCCTGCCAGCACAGGTTCTACACCGACGGCGCCATGTGGACGTTCAGCCACCGCCTCGACCAGCTCCAGTCATGGCGAGAGATGCAGGCGGTGTTTCGTGCGCGGGTGGATGGCTTTGCGGAGGCCGGCAGGCGCGCCGAGGAGCAGGCGTTCGGTGACGCCGCGACCGACTGAAGCACGGTCGTTCCATGTCGACGATCGGGCCGAAGTTGGCAAAGGATCGTCCTCAAACCCCTTTCGATTCAACACCCCGAACTTTTAAGAGCCGTTATGCCTGCCCAAGTCTGAAACGGGCGGACACTGGCGGGCATGGAACAGACGAACCCCCGACCGCCCCGCCTCACCCCCGAAGCCTGGGCCGCCGCCCGCGAGGATTTCCTCGCCGGTGCCGGCGCCGCCGTCATCGCCGAACGCTACGGCACGACCGAGCGCAGCATCCGCCGCCGCGCCGCGATGGAGGGTTGGCGTCGCCCGGACTTCATGCCCGGCCCGCTTGGCGAGGCGCCGCCCTGGATGGCCGAGGGCCGGACGAAGGAGGAGGAGATCGCGCGCGATCCCGCCCTGGGCGAAGTGGATCAGGCCGAATCCTTCTCCCGCTTCGGCCTCTTGTTCAATCCGAGCGGCGGCGATCTGCGCCGCTTCGCCTTCCGTCAGGCGGCCGAGAACGCCGCCGTCGACCGCCCGCAACAGGCCCTCGCCTGGATGCGGCTGGTTCAAATGGTCAGCAACTGCAACGGGCCTCTGGAAAGCGATTCCTCCGCCTTCCGCGGCATCGACCACCTGCGCGCCGCCTATCTGAACCGTCTCACCGAGACGTTCGGCGAGCTGCCGTCCAAACCCCCGGCGAACAGGCCCGTGAGGCCGGAGGCGAAGCCGGCGGGCTGACCCTTCTTTCGTCCGTTTCGTCCGTTTCGTCCGGTTCGGTTCGTCCGGACGAAACGGACCAACCTCTCCAAAGATTAACGTGCCCTGCCGTCCCGAACGTCGGAGGCTGCCTTCAGGCTGGGAAGGGATCGGACATGGCGAAACGGATCATCGCGACGACCGTCCTGACCCTCGCCATCGGCAGTCCGGCTCTCGCCCAGACCGCGCCCCTGACCAACCGGGACGTGATCGGCGACTGGACCCTCGTCATCACCCCGGCCGAACGCCAGGGCACGACGATCACGGTCCAGATGGACGATGACGACCTGCCCCTGACCGTCCGGGGTCAGCCGACCGGCCGCCTGACCTGCACTCTGCGCGGCGATCCGGCGGACTGCCGCCTCCGCAACGGCCGCCTCAGCCTGACCACGCCCGGCGCGGCCCGGATGGTCTTCGACATCGCCGAGCGGACCCGAACCGGCTTCGCCGGCGCCGTCCGGCTCAGCGTCCGCTTCCTGCCCGTCGGCGGTCACATCGGCTCCGTCGCGATGACGCGGCGCTAGCCTCAGGCCAGTTTCAGCGTCATCTCCCCGCCGATCCACTCGACGCGCGCCTTCTCCCGCGCGGCTTGCGCCGCCGCCGTGTTCCCCAGCGCGGCTTCCGCCTCGGCCAGCACGAAATAGCTGTAGGGATCCATCGGCCAGTCGGTCAGCAGCTCCTCCACCTTGGCCTTGGCCCCGGCGGCGTCGCCATTGGCCAGCATCGCGGCGGCCAGGCTGCGGCGGGTCGGGAACCAGATGATCGGCGGATCGCCCCCCTCCTCCTCCATGCCCTGGATCTCGGCGGCGCGGGTGAAGGCGGCGATGGCGGCGGGGGCGTTGCCCTCGATCATCGCGGCCCGCCCCTCCAGCACCCGCTGCGACACCTCGACGAACCGCTTCATGTCGTCGGCCTGGGCCCCGGTGATCGTCTCGCCCTCCCGGATCGCCTTGATGGCCTCGGCCTCGGCTCTGACGGTCGCCGCATCCCCGGCCCGCGCCGCCGCCTCGCCCCGCCCGTAATGCCAACTGGCGCGCAGCAGGGGCTTCGTCTCCGGCGGCTGCTCCAGCGCCGCCACCTGGGCGGCCGAGCCGAACCGGCCGTAGATGGCATAGGCGTCGTTGGCCATCAGTTGACGCCACTGATTGTCGGCCGGGATGTCGGGATAGGTGGCCAGGAAGCCGTCGGCCAGCTTCAGCCCCGCCTCGGCCCCGCCCGCCATCAGGGCTCCGCCCATGCCGAAATGGATGTTGTGGGCGTGCAGCGGCATTCCCGTGATCCCGCCCGGAGGCGCGGCCAGTTCGTCGTACCGCTTGTCGAGCGCCACCGCCTCGACGTTGGAGTTCATCGCATCCCGATACCGCCCCACCCGATAGAAGGTGTGCGACGGCATATGCACCAGGTGGCTGGCCGAGGGCGCCAGTCGCGCCAGCCGCTCGCCATAGGGAATGGCCTTGTGCGGGTCGTCGGACCATTCGGTCAGATGGATGTAGAGGTGGATCGTGCCCGGATCGTCGGGCGAGGTCTGAAGCGACGTCTCCAGGATCTCCATGGCGCGGGTGATGCCCTGGTCGGCGGCCTTGCCCTCGTCGTCCCACCACTCGTCGGCCTGCAGCATCCAGGCGTCGGCGGCCGTGGCGGCGATCATCGGATCGGTCGGGTTCCGCCGCACGATCCGGTCCATGGCCCGGGCGAACCGGACGCCCTGGCTGGCCTTGGCCCCGGAGTAGCGCTGAATCAGGGCGTCGATCATCTGGCGCTGGACCGGGGTCGCGCCCCGCGCCTTCCGCCGCGCCAGCTGGGCCAGGTCGCGGCCCGCCCGGATCGAGGCCTCATCCTTGCCGCCGCCGTTCAGATTGGGCCCGATGGCCCAGGCCTCGCCCCAGGCGCACATGCCGCACTCCGGATCGATGGACCGGGCCCGGCGGAAGGCCCGCACCGCCTCCTTGTGCTCGAACGCCCAGCGCAGTCGCACCCCGTGGTCGAACCAGGCCTGGGCCTCCGGACTATCGGTGTCGACGGCGAAGGTCGCCTCGCCGAAGCCGGGCACCATCACCATCTGGCCCTCGGCCGAGGCGTCCAGCACCGACCCGACCCGCCCGCACCCGCGCGGGTTCTGAAGCAGGGAGGCGCTCGCCTCCGCATCCGCCATGGCCGAGGTGGCGTCGGCGACGGCGGCCGGTCCCGCCAGACACAGGGCGGCAGCCGTGAAGGTGAGCAGTGTCAGTCGCATCGTCTTCCCCCTGATCCGCCCCGGACCCTGCACGATGCCCGCCCGCCTTCCAACCCCGCGCGACGCCGCGCGTCACTCCGGCGGCAGGCTGTAGCTCAGGTCGTAGCTATGCTCCCCGCCCGCGATGGTGAGGGCGAAGTCCCCGCTGATCCCCTCCAGCGCCCCCGTGCCCGAGTTCGGAACCACCGTGATCGACAGCGTATAGCCCCCCGCATTCATGTCGCCGCGGTGAGCCAGCAGGAAGGCCCCTTCCCGCCCGTCCAGCGTGCCCACGAACCGCTCCAGCGCCACATAGGTCCCGACGTCGTCGGACGGCCCGCCCGCCAGCATCTGCCCCACGCTGACCCCGCTCATTCCGCCGGTGAAGGTCTTGGACAGGCTGTAGCGCGACAGCCCCAACCCTGCCTCCTTCACCTCCGGATCGGCCGGCGTGACCGAGACCTCGAACGTACCCGTGGCATGCCGCACCCCTGCCTCCTGAGCCCTGACGGTCCCGGCGGCCATCCAGCCGACCGCGACCAGAAGGCCCACGACGGCCATGGCCAGATAACCTCTGAAGGTCAGGGTTCGCATCGACGCCTCTGGAACATTACAGGAACATCCTGTCTCCGGACCGGCGTTCCGTCAAGCTCAGATCAGACCGGCCAGAGGCGACGAGGGATCGGCGTACATCCGCTTGGGCATACGCCCGGCCAGATAGGCTTCGCGCCCGGCGATGACCGCGTGCTTCATCGCCCGCGCCATCCGGATCGGGTCCTTGGCTCCGGCGATGGCGGTGTTGGTGAGGACGGCGTCGCAACCCAGTTCCATCGCCACCGTCGCATCCGACGCCGTGCCCACGCCTGCGTCCACCAGAACTGGCACCGTCGCCTGTTCCACGATCAGGCGCACATTGACGGCGTTCTGCAGACCCAGGCCCGAGCCGATGGGCGCGGCGGCCGGCATGATGGCGGCGGCCCCCGCCTCCTCCAGTCGCTTGGCCATCACGACGTCGTCGGTGCAGTAAACCATCACGTCGAACCCGTCCTTGACCAGCATCTCCAGCGCCCGGAGCGTCTCAACCATGTCGGGATAGAGGTGCGCCGAGTTGGACAGCACCTCCAGCTTGACCAGATCCCAGCCCCCCGCCTCGCGCGCCAGCCTCAGGGTCCGTACGGCGTCCTCGCCCGTGAAGCACCCGGCGGTATTGGGCAGGAAGGTGAAGCGATCCGGCTTCAGATAATCGACCAGCATCGGCTGGGACGGATCGCTCAGGTTCACCCGGCGCAGGGCCACGGTGACGATCTCCGCCCCCGCGGCTTCCGCGGCGGCGGCGTTCTGGGCGTAGTCGGCGTATTTGCCGGTGCCGACGATCAGGCGCGAGTTGAAGGTGCGACCGGCGACGGTCCAGGTATCGGATGCGGTGACGGGGACATGAGCGTTCATGTCCCCGTTCCTACTCGCCTCCGGCTTCAGGCGAAACCGGCGTCAGGCCTCCGGCAGGGCGTAGGCGATCACTTCATCCGACACGGGGGTCTCCATGAAGTGGTGGCCTCCCGGCGCGATGACCACGAACTGGCGACCGTTGACCTCATAGGTCATCGGCGTGGCCTGTCCCCCGCCCGGCAAGGGCGCGGTCCAGACGGTCTTGCCGGTGTTGAGGTCGATGGCGCGGATCAGGTCGTCGGTCGCTGCGGCGATGAAGATCAGGCCCGAAGCCGTGACCACGGCCCCGCCGTTGTTCGGCGTCCCGATCTCGATGCCGAGGCCGGAGGGCACGCCGAACGGCCCGTTCTTGCGCGCCGTGCCCAGCGGACGGTCCCAGATCTGACGGCCCGTGCGCAGGTCGATGGCGCGGATGCCGCCGTACGGAGGCTCCTTGCAGAGCAGGCCGGTGAAGGGCATGCGCCAGCCCGCGTTGACCGAAACCGCATAGGGCACGCCGACCTGCGGGTCGCCCGCGCCTTCCGGCCCGCCCTTGCGGGCGCTCGGCTCGCCGCGCGGGACCCAGCCGCGACGGTCCGCCTCGGCGCGGGGCACCAGGATGTTATAGTTCGGCATGTCGTTGTAGTTGGCCACGATCACGCCGCGCACCGGGTCGATGGAGATCCCGCCCCAGTCCGAACCGCCGTTGTAGCCCGGATACTGGATGTAATGCCGGTCGGCGCGGGGCGTGGTGTAGAAGCCGTCATAGGCGGCGTTCCGGAACTGGATGCGGCAGACCATCTGGTCGATCGGCGACATGCCCCACATCTGGCGCTCGGTCAGATCGGCCGGGCGGCGCAGGGTGTGGAACAGCGACACCGGCTGGCTCGGGGTCCGCATCTGCGGCTCCAGACCGTCCTGCGGGGCCTTGATCGTGCCGACGCCGGCCAGGGGCTGGCCCGTCTCGCGGTTCAGCACATAGATGTCGCCCTGTTTCGACGGCAGGACCACGGCCGGCGTCGTGCCCGCCCCTGTCGGGAAGTCCACCAGGGTCGCCTGCGAGCCCAGGTCATAGTCCCAGACGTCGTGGTGCACGGTCTGGAAATGCCAGCGCGGCTTGCCGGTCGAGACGTCCAGCGCCACCAGAGAGGTCGCATAATCCAGCTGCTGGCCCGTCCGGTCCGAGGACCAGTAGTCGGCGGCCGTCGACCCCAACGGCAGATAGACCAGACCCAGACGCTCGTCGCCCGAGGCCGTGGTCCACATGTTCGGCGTGCCCAAGGTATAGACCCCATTGGCCGGCGTGGTGTTCGTCTCCGGGCTGTTCATGTCCCAGGCCCAGCGCAGGGCACCGGTGACGGCGTCGAAGCCCTTGATCACGCCGGACGGCGCATCGCGGCGCTGGCCATCCAGGATCTGATGACCTGTCACCACCACGCCGCGCACGATGGTCGGGGCCGAGGTGATGGAGATCATGCCGGGGACGGTCTGGCCCATGCCCTCGGCCGTGTTGACCTCGCCGTTCCGGCCGAAGGCGGCGCAGCGCTGACCGGTGCGGGCATCCACGGCGATGATCCGGGCGTCCAGCGTGCCCCAGATGATGCGGGTGGCGCAGGGCTGGGCGGCCTCGACGTTCGGAACGACAAAGTAGCTCACGCCCCGGCAGGCGGCCGTGTAGGGGATGGAGGCGTCATCCACGCCGGGGTCGAAGCGCCAGCGGGTTTCACCGGTCGCGGCGTTGACCGCCACCACCATGTTCTTGCCCGTGCAGGCATACAGGGTGTCGCCGATCTTCAGCGGCGTGTTCTCCGACGCATACTTGTTCTGCGCGCCCGGACGGTCGCCCGGCAGGTCGCCGGTATGGAAGGACCAGACCCGCTCCAGCTTGCCGACGTTCTCAGGCGTGATCTGGTTCAGGCTGGAATAGCGTTGCGCGTGATAGCTGCCGCCATAGGCGGGCCAGTCGGCGCCGACCGGAATGGCGTCGGGATCGCTGGACTGGGCCACGCCCGCCCGGGGCAGGGCGCCGTCCACATGGAACTGGTTGGCCTGGGCCACCACGACGCTGGACACGCCGGCCATGGCGACGAAGGCGACGCCGCCGCCGATGGCCCATTTCCGGCCCTCGCGCCCGCCCTTCAGGACCAGCAGGGACGGGATGATGAAGGCCAGCAGCACCGCAGGCGCCACGACGCGGGGCACCAGCCCCCAACTGTCCAGCCCAACCTCCCACAGCGCCCACAGCACCGTCGCGACGAAGACCCCGACATAGGTCCAGGCGCCCAGCAACTCCTGCCGGAACACCAGCACGCCCGAGGCGACCAGCCCGAGACCCGCCAGCAGGTAGTACCAGGACCCGCCCGCGGCGATCAGCATGCCGCCGCCGATGACCAGAACCACGCCTATGAGCGTCAATATGACGCCGAGCGCCCCAACCGCCCACTCGGCGGCTCCTTTCGGATCACGACCAAGCGGCATCGGGATTCTCCTACCGTGACAGTGACCGAGGGGCGAACACGCCTTCATGGGCCGGGTTCCCGAGCAGAACTCACCTTTTTGCAGCCGGGGCCTGGTTCAGTAACAAGGGATGTTGCCAACCGCCCGCGCAGACAGGGAAATCTGATTTCTGGACGGTTCGGAGGTCCGCGATCACGCAGGGTTTCAGCCGCCGCCGACGAACTGAACCAGCTCGATCCGGTCCCCGTCTTCCAGCGGCGTGGTCGCATGCAGGGACTTCGGCACGATGGCCAGGTTGCGCTCCACGGCCACCTTGCGGACGTCGAAGCCCAGCTCCTCGACCAGGGCCAGAACCGTGGTCGCGGTCACGTCCCGCTCATCGCCGTTGACTTGAATACGCATGTCGTTACGTCAACCTGACCTTATGCGGCGCACCTCGGCTTTGACGAGCGACGCCGTTCCGCTAAAAGGCCCGCCCACCGAAGAGCCCGGCTCTTCGCCAGCCCATCCGGAGCGAATGCCCGAAACCCCGGTCCTCTACGTCCTGAACGGCCCCAACCTCAACCTTCTGGGGGTGCGGGAGCCGCATATCTATGGACGCGAGACCCTGGCCGATGTCCAGGCCCTGTGCGAGGCGGCGGCGGACGGCGCGACCGTGGTGTTCCGCCAGTCGAATCACGAGGGCGAACTGGTCGACTGGATCCAGGAGGCCCGGACCGAAGCCTCGGCTCTTGTCATCAATCCGGCGGCCTACAGCCACACCTCCGTCGCCCTGTTGGACGCCCTGAAGGCCCTGACCATTCCGGTGGTCGAGTGCCATCTGTCGAACCCCGCCGCGCGTGAGGAATTCCGGCGTCACTCCTACGTCTCGCTGGCGGCCACGGGCATAGTCTCGGGCTTCGGCGCCCATTCCTACGAACTGGCCGTCAAGGCCGCCCTCCGGCTGGCGCGGGAACGCTCCGCAACGCCAGCCCGTTGAAACCAGACCACAAGGCATAGCTCCCATGGCGACCGACAAGAAACTCGACAACGAGCCCGCAACCGAGATCGACACCACCCTGGTTCGCCAGCTGGCCGATATTCTCAACGACACCTCGCTGACCGAGATCGAGGTCGAGCGCGGCGAACTGCGTATCCGCGTCGCCCGTGAGATCGTCGCCGCACCGGCCGTCCAGTACGCCGCCGCGCCTCAAGCCGCCTTCGCCCCGGCGCCCGCCGCCGCTGCCCCCGCCGCTCCGGCCTCCATGCCGTCGGACCCGGCCACCATCGTCGCCCGGTCGGGCGAAGAGGTGAAGTCGCCGATGGTAGGCACCGCCTATCTGCAGGCCTCGCCCGAGGCTCCGCCCTTCGTGAAGGTCGGCGACAAGGTCAAGAAGGGCCAGACCCTGCTGATCGTAGAGGCCATGAAGACGATGAACCCGATCCAGTCCCCGCGCGACGGCGTCGTGGCCGAGGTTCTGGTCGGCGACGCCCAGCCGGTCGAGTACGGCGAAGCCCTCGTCGTCCTCGAGGCGTAAGATGTTCACCAAGGTCCTGATCGCCAACCGTGGCGAGATCGCGCTGCGGATCCACCGTGCGTGCAAGGAGATGGGCATCTCCACCGTCGCCGTTCACTCCGAAGCCGATCGCGGCGCCATGTGGGTGCGGCTGGCGGACGAGAGCGTCTGCATTGGCCCCGCCCCGGCGGCCAAGTCCTATCTGAACATCCCCTCGATCATCGCTGCGGCCGAGATCACGGGCGCCCAGGCCATCCACCCGGGCTACGGCTTCCTGTCCGAGAACGCCCGCTTCGCCGAGATCGTCAACGCCCACGGCATGACCTTCATCGGCCCGACGCCGGAACATATCCGCGTCATGGGCGACAAGATCACCGCCAAGAAGACGGTGATGGACGCCGGCATCCCGGTCGTCCCCGGCTCGGACGGCGAGGTCGAGACCGTCGAGGCCGCCATCGAAGCCTCCAAGTCCATCGGCTTCCCCCTGATCGTCAAGGCGGCGGCGGGCGGCGGCGGACGCGGCATGAAGGTCGCCATGACCGCCGACGACTTGGTCGAGGCCGTCCAGACCGCTCAGTCCGAGGCCAAGGCCGCCTTCGGAAACGGCGCCGTCTATATGGAGCGTTACCTTCAGAAGCCGCGCCACATCGAAATCCAGGTCGTGGCCGACAGCCACGGCAACGTCGTCCACCTGGGCGAACGCGACTGCTCGCTGCAACGCCGTCACCAGAAGGTGCTGGAAGAGGCCCCCTCGCCCGCCCTGTCGGCCGAGGGCCGCAAGAAGATCGGCGAGACGGTCAACAAGGCCATCGCCGCCATCGGCTATCTGGGCGTCGGCACCATCGAGTTCCTGTGGGAGGATGGCGAGTTCTTCTTCATCGAGATGAACACCCGCCTGCAGGTCGAACACCCGGTCACCGAGGCCATCACCGGCGTCGATCTGGTGCGCGAACAGATCCGCATCGCGGCCGGCCTGCCCCTGTCCTTCACCCAGGAGGACATCCATTTCGAAGGCCACGCCATCGAGGTTCGGATCAACGCCGAGAACCCCGACACCTTCACGCCTTCGCCCGGCACCATCACCGACTTCCACGCCCCCGGCGGCCTGGGCGTGCGGCTGGATAGCGCCATCTACGCCGGCTACTCGATCCCGCCCTACTACGACAGCCTGATCGGAAAACTGATCGTCCATGGCCGCGACCGCGCCGAGTGCGTGGCCCGCCTGAAGCGTTCGCTGAACGAGATCGTCGTCGGCGGCGTAGATACGACCGTGCCCCTGTTCCAGCGCCTCCTGGCCGAACCGGACATCCTGTCGGGCGACTACGACATCCACTGGCTGGAAAAATGGGCCAAGGCCCAGAAGGGCGAGTGATCGCCGCCTCGGGAGAGGTCTGACGTGTCCGATCCCGAGGCCACCGCCTTCCCTCCTCCCGAACAGTTCACCGCCGAGGCCCTGTTGCGCTGCTACGCCAACGGGGTCTTTCCCATGGGAGAGGCGCGCGACGATCCGCGGGTCTTCATCGTCGAGCCCGATCAGCGTGGGGTGATCCCGCTGACGGCCTTCCACATCCCGACGCGCCTGCGCCGCACGATCCGCAAGGATGTGTTCGTCGTCCGGGTCGATACGGCCTTCACCTCTGTGCTGGACGCCTGCGCCGCCCCCGCGCCCGGCCGCGAGGACACCTGGATCAACGGCCCGATCCGGAGCCTCTATCTGGAACTCCACGCGCGCGGCTTCGCCCACAGCATCGAATGCTGGCGGGACGAGGTCCTGGTCGGCGGTCTCTATGGGGTGACGCTCGGCGGCGCCTTCTTTGGAGAGAGCATGTTCAGCCGAGCGACGGACGCCTCCAAGGTCGCCCTGGCCCATCTGGTGGCGCGGCTCAGGCTCGGGGGCTGGCGGTTGCTGGACGCCCAGTTCCGCACGCCGCATCTGGACCAGTTCGGCCTGATCGAGACACCGCAGTCCACCTATCTGAGGATGCTGGGCACCGCCCTTCGGGCGACGCCCGACAAGACCGTCCTGACCCGCCCTCTAACGGGCGAAGAGGCTGTGACCTATGCCTTGCAGCCCACGACCCAGGCGTCATAGATCGGGTGCTGCAGCCCGCTGATCGCCGGGGTCGAGGAGAACATCCAGCCCCGGAAGATCTGGCGCGGGGCCGTTCCCGCCGCCTTGGGCTGAAGCGTCACATCGACGTAGGCGATGGCGTCTTCGACCAGTTCGTTGCTTGCCGAAACCTCGCAGGCGCGGGCCGTGAAGATCAGGGCCTGATTGAAGCGCACAGGGCGTCCGCCGACCTCGACCTCGAACCGCATGCTCTCGGCCGTGATCTTGTCGATGGCCTCGATGATGGCGACGCGACGACGCTGACGCGGGGTCGGCGTTTCGGCCGCGAGACGCTTCGCCTTGTCCGCCTCGGACTCGCCTTCGTCCTCGTCAGCCTTGGCGGCCTCTTCGGCCGTGGCCTCGTCTTCTTCCCCCGCCATGACGACGGTCGGCGTGGGAGGCGTGATCGCGATCGGTCTGGCCGGGGCCGGATCCCCGGCCGGCGCAGCCTCTTCGGCCGGAGCGTTGCGCAGGGCGTCGCCGATCGGGTCCGACTGCGTCGGGGTCGCATCCTGGGGCGTCGCGTTCTGCCAGCCGCCGGCGACCACGCCGCCGGAGACGGCCAGGGCCACGACGGCCGTTCCGATCATCAGGATGCGAGAACGATTCATTCGGGCTTCCACGCCTCATAGTCGCCGGTCGCGGCGGGGCGAACACCCTCTGCCAGCAGCGAGCCCTGCGGATGCCAGGCCAGCGGCGTGCCGGTCATGTTGGGCAGGTGATCCTTCTCCCACCGGCGGCGCGGCAGGGGCGCCTCGGTCGGCGGCTCGTCGAAGGTGTAGTGCAGCCAGCCGTGCCAGTCGGGCGTCACCTTCGACGCCTCGGCATAGCCGTTGTAGACGACCCAGCGGCGCTTGCGGCCGTCATAGCTGACGTTGTCGCGCGACTGGTAATAGCGATTGCCGTTTTCGTCGGTCCCGATCAGTTCGCCGCGCTTGGCGATGGTGAAGAGGGTGCCGATCGTCGCGCCGGACGTCCAACCGAAGATTCTGCCGAGCACGAGGCGTATCCAGTCTTACAGATTCGGATCGGCGGGAGGCCCGATCCACTGCCCCGATCATAGAAACCGGGCGCCTCCGCGTCCAGCGTCCGGCCGAAATCCTCTTCAGCAACATCTTGGGGGTAACCCCGTCCGAAGCCGCTACATCTATTGCGGCAGCGGGGCGGAGCACCCTAGGCTGGCGAAACGATGCTGTGTCCGGGCCTGCGAATGCGCTTCACCCCCTTCCTGACCGACCTGTCCGCCGCCGTCGTGTGCGAGACGCGCGAGATCGAGCGGGCGGACCGTGTCGTCCGCGTGATCGCCCCTGTCGGCTGGAGCGATGCGAGGGTCGAAGCCTGGCTGGACTGGGGTGACGCCTCGCCGGACGACTGGCCCCGGCTCGAAGGACCACTAGGGCGCGTCGGCGCCGCGTCTGGGGCCGTTCTGGACGGCGCCCTGCATCGCTGGGCCGCCCGCCTCGCCGCCTGGGGCCGCGCCACGGGCGTCTTCAGGACCGGAAAGGATGCCGAGACCTTCTCCGGCGAAGTGATCGCCAGCGTCCTTCTGGGTCTCGCCGCACCGTCGATCGGCTTGAAAGAAGGGGTCCGGACGCCGCCGGGCGCCGAGGCCTCCACGGACGCCCCGAAGAACGGCGGCGCGCTAGACCTCAGCGACGCAGGCGCACGCGCGACGTTCGTCGCCGATACGGCCCGCCGACGCACCGCGCGCCTGACGGCCCACGCCATGGACGGCCTCGCCGGAACCCTGCGCGCCGTTACCGACGCGGTCCGGCGCTGCGAAGGCCCGGCAGAGGTCTGCGGCGATCCCGCCGGGAACCCGGTTCTGGCCCGCGCCGCCGTCGCCGCGCGCCGCGCGGGCGCCGACGACACCGCCATTCTGGACGCCATCGCGGGCCGCCTGTTCTCGGCTCCGGAGCCCGAACCGGCCGGCCCGGCCCGCATCGTCGCGGTTCCCGATCCCGAAGACGCCGATACGACCGCCCTGCGCGCCGCCGCCGACAGGTGTCTGGCCGACGATCTGATCGTCGCCTTTTCGGTGCGCGATGCGGAGGCTGCGGCCGATCTGTCCATCGCTCCCGGCTGTGCGATCTCCCTGCCCGCCGTCGCGACCGCCCTGCCCGATCTGATCGAAGGGATGGACGCCCTGGCGCGCCTGTGGACCACGGCGCTCGAGATCGAGGTCGCCTGCGGGTTCGCCTCCGACGGCCGTCTGGCTCGCCGCCGACACGCCGTGCGCCCGATCGCCCTGACGCTGGAAGGCGGCCTCGACTGGCTGCTCGTTCAGGGGGACGGCCCTGTCGACGAGACCGCGGTCGCCGCCGCCCAGGCCCTCTTCTCTGCATCCGCCTCTCTGGCTTCGAGTGAGTTGGCCGAGACGCTGCGGCCAGCTGCGGCCTGGCCCGCCGTCGCCGGAACCGTCCTGGTCGAACTCGAAATCCGCGAAGCCCGACTGGCGGGTCAGACCAGCGCCCTGGGCCGCGCCGCCGCTCTGCGGACCAGCCAGGCCCTTGCCGCCGCCCAGACGCAGGGGCGCAGACACGCGGTGATCGCGACCCTGGCGACCGACGCGGAGCGCAGTCTGCGGCTGGGCTTTCCGGCCCTGACCGCGCTGGACCTGTTCGAGACCGGCGACGGTGAGATCGCCCGCCGCCTGAACCCTGCCCTCGCCTTCGCCATCGCGAGCCAGGGCGGTGTCGTCGAGGACGCGGAACGCTGGCTTCTCGGCCGACGCACCCTGGCGGGCGCGCCCGCGCTCGACCACGACGCCCTCGCCGCGCGCGGTTTCACCGAGGCGGAACTCCAGGCGGTCGAAACGGCCCTGGCCCAGGTCGAACGGCTGGAAGACGCCTTCACCCCGCCGGTGCTGGAAGCGGGCTTCCTCCGCGACGTTCTCGGCGTGGATCAGGCGACGGCCGTCAGCGGCGGCGTCCTGGCTCTCCTGGCCGCGCCGGGCGAGATCACGGCCGCCGGCCGATACGTCTTCGGCCATGGCGACCTCTCCGGCTGGCCGGGCGCGCCCGCCGCCCTGAAGCCGATCCTCACCGACCTTTCCGCCGCTGCCGCCGCCACGGCTCGCCTCGCCGAGCCCTGGAGCGATGTCGCGGACCTGACGCCGATCGAACTGCCCGGCCGGGTCGGTATCGACGCGGCCATGGCCGTGATGACCCAGGCCGCCGCCGAAGGTCGTCGCGCGCTCCGCCTCTCGCGCCGTGAAAGCTCCAACCAGCCCCCGCTCATCCTGCCGGAGACAGAGCCCGCTCGGCGTCCTGCGACGCCCGAGGCAGAAGCGCCCCGCCCCGCCCAGACCGAGCGCGTGGTCGAACGGGTGGTCGAACGGGATCGCACCCGCCGCAAACTGCCCGACCGCCGCAAGGGCTATATCCAGAAGGCGGCCGTGGGCGGGCACAAGGTCTACATCCACACAGGCGAATATGAGGACGGCGAGCTCGGCGAGATCTTCATCGACATGCACAAGGAAGGCGCCGCCTTCCGCAGCCTGATGAACAATTTCGCCATCGCGATCTCGATCGGGCTTCAGTACGGCGTGCCGCTGGACGAGTTCGTGGACGCCTTCCTGCTGACCCGGTTCGAGCCGGCGGGGCGGGTCACCGGCAACGATTCCATCGGCTCGGCGACGTCCATCCTCGACTACATCTTCCGCGAACTGGGCGTGTCGTATCTGGATCGGCACGAGCTGGCCAACGCCGACGCCGACCCGCTGAACGCCGACGGCCTGGGCTCGGGCAAGGCCGATGAACTGGTCCCGGCCGCCCACTTCATCTCCAAGGGCTTCGCCCGCGGCGCCACGCCGGACAACCTCGTCGTCCTGCCCTTCGGCAAGAAGGCCGAACCGCCCGTCGCCCGTCAGGGCGCCGGAGAGGCCGACGCCTGCCCGGCCTGCGGCGACTTCACCCTGCAACAGCGGGGCGGCGCCTGGATCTGCGACACTTGCGGGGTCGCGCCCCAGATGCGCGGCTAGGGCATGGCGGAGACCTTCACGACCCAGATCCGCGTCCGCTGGGGCGAGGTGGACGCCCAAGGCGTGGTCTTCAACCCCAACTATTTCGTCTATGCCGACGTGGCCGCGACAGAGTTCTTCCGCGCCGCCGGGGTCATGACCGACACCTATCCCGACATGGGCCAGAGCTATGTGGTCGACGCCCGCGCCAGCTTCCGCGCCTCGGCCCGGTTCGACGACCTCATGGACATCGAAGTGTCGGTGCCCCGCATCGGTCGCTCCAGCTACGAGCTTCGGGTCGATATCCGACGCGGCGAGGAACTGCTGACCGAGGTCTCCCTGACCTATGTGCGCGCCGTGAACGGTAAGTCCGAAGCCCTGTCGGAGCCCTATCGGGAGATGCTGGCCCGGGTCTCTTCCGCCGGCTGAGCGGTTCAGCAGATCGTAAACACCTGTGCGGTAACCCTCTTCCACAGCCTCATGGCTCGCTGGAGCACGACCGCCTTGAAACGCCTGATCCTCGCCGCGACGGCCCTCGTCCTCATCGCCGGCCCCGCCATGGCCCAGAACACCGGCCAGATCGCCCGTGTGCGCGCCGGCGCCAGCTGCGCGGGCTGCAACCTGTTCCAGGGCGACTTCTCGGGACTGGAAGCGCGCGGTCTGAACCTGTCGGGCTCGCGCCTGCGTCAGGCCGATCTCAGCCTCTCAACCATGAACCGGACGCGGTTCTCGAACAGCGACCTGCGGGACGTGGAGGCTTACGGCGGCGTCTTCTCCTCCTCGAACTTCAATCGCGCGGACCTGACCAACGCCAGCTTCGTCGGGGCCTATCTGGAAGGCTCCAGCTTCACCGGCGCCACCCTGACGGGCGCGAACTTCTCGGGCGCCCAGCTGGCGCGCGCCGCGGGCCTGACCCAGGCTCAGCTGAACCGCGCCTGCGGCGACGCCTCGACGACCCTGCCCGGCGGCCTTCGCATTCCGGCCTGCTGAAGACCTTCATCCTTACGGCGATTTAAGTAGGGAATCCGCGACTTCGGGGTCATTGAGGGAGGGTGAAACAGACCGTGACCCTCTCCCGTCGCCTCTCCGCCGCCCTGCCGGCGCTCGCGCTCGCCGCCGGTCTTTCGGCGTTCGCGGCGCCTGCTTCGGCCGAGGTCAGCTTCTCGATCCAGGATCGCGACGTGACCCGGATGGTGTCGCTGGGCGGCTCCTGCAATCGCTGCGAACTGTCGGGGCGCAACCTGGCCGGCGCGACCTTCACCGGCGCCAGCTTCATGAGCGCGACCCTGGTCGGGGCGGACCTGCGCGGCGCCGAACTGGTCGGTTCCAACTTCTCCTCCAGCGATTTCAGCCGCGCCGACATGCGGGGGGCCGAGATCCAGGGCTCCAACTTCTCCTCGGCTGTCTTCCGCGACGTGCGGATGAGCGGGACCGAGGCCCAGGGCGCCAACTTCTCGCGCGCCGACCTCAGCCGGGCCGATCTGTCGGGCGCCGAACTGGTCGGGGCCAATATGAACGCCGCCGTCTTGGCCAACGCCAACCTGTCGGGCGCCGAGCTGTTCGGCACGACCCTGGCCAATGTGAGCGCGCGCGGGGCCTCCTTCTCCAATGCCGAGCTCAACGCGGCCAACATGACCGGCGGCGACTTCTCGGACGCCAACTTCTCCGGCGCCGAGCTGGACGGAGCCCGTCTGTCGCGCGCCTCGTTCGGCCGGGCCAACTTCTCGGGCGCCTCCATGCGCCGGGCCGATATCCGGGGCGCCGATCTGTCGGGCGCCCGCGGCCTGAACCAGGAACAGGTTTCCGAGGCCTGCGGAGACGGGACGACCAGCCTGCCTCGCGGACTGACAGTCCGTAGCTGCACCTCCCGCGGGATGATCGTCGCGCCACGCGCTCCTGTTCCGCCCGTGCCGCCGGTCCCCCCGGCGCCGCGCCGGAACTTCGCCAGCGCCGATCGCCACTGATCCTCCCCCCATAAAAAAAAGGCCCCCGAACCGGGGGCCTTTTTCGTACCGGGCGGACGCCCTTACTTGAGCGGCAGGGCCGTGCGGATGTGGACGTCCTTCAGCTGACGCTCCTGCGCCTCGGTCGGGGCGTTCATCAGGAGGTCCTCGCCCTGCTGGTTCAGCGGGAAGGCGATGACCTCGCGGATGGCGGTTTCGCCGGCCAGCAGCATGACGATGCGGTCGATGCCGGGGGCCAGACCGCCGTGCGGCGGGGCGCCGTAGCGGAAGGCGTTCAGCATGCCGCCGAACTGCTCCTCAACCACCGAGGCGTCGTAGCCGGCGATGTTGAAGGCCTTCAGCATGATCTCGGCCTTGTGGTTCCGGATCGCACCCGAGCACAGCTCATAGCCGTTGCAGACGATGTCGTACTGATAGGCGCGGATGGTCAGCGGGTCTTGGGTCTCCAAGGCCTCCAGACCGCCCTGCGGCATCGAGAACGGGTTGTGCGAGAAGTCGACCTTCTTCTCTTCCTCCGACCACTCGAACATCGGGAAGTCGACGATCCAGCAGAATTTGAACTGGTCCTCGGCGACCAGCTTCAGCTCCGTGCCCACGCGGGTGCGGGCCAGGCCGGCGAATTTGGCGAAGGCGGTCGGCAGGCCGGCGACGAAGAAGGCCGCGTCGCCCTGGCCCAGACCCAGCGACGACATCAGGGCCTCGGTCGGCTCCTGGCCCAGGTTCTTGGCGATCGGGCCGCCCCAGGCGTTCTGATCGTCCGACCAGAAGATGTAGCCGAGGCCCGGCTGGCCCTCGCCCTGCGCCCAGGAGTTCATGCGGTCGCAGAAGGCGCGCGAACCGCCGGTCGGCGCCGGGATGGCCCAGACGGCGTTCTTGTCGTCCGCGCCCAGGATCTTGGCGAACAGGCCGAAGCCGCCGTCGCGGAAGTGGTCGGAGACGACCTGCATCTTGATCGGGTTGCGGGTGTCCGGCTTGTCGGTGCCGTACCAGGCCATCGACTGGGCGAAGGTCAGGCGTTCGAAACCGGCGTGTTCGAACTGCTCGCCGAAGTCGTTGGTGAAAGTGTGCTTGCCGTCGATCGGCGAGACCGGCAGGCCGTTCGAGAACTCCTCGAACACGCCGTGCATGACCGGCTCGATAGCGGCGAAGACGTCTTCCTGGGTAACGAAGCTCATCTCCACGTCGAGCTGGTAGAACTCCAGCGAACGGTCGGCGCGCAGGTCCTCATCGCGGAAGCAGGGCGCGATCTGGAAATAGCGGTCGAAGCCCGAGACCATCAGCAGTTGCTTGAACTGCTGGGGCGCCTGCGGAAGGGCGTAGAACTTGCCCGGGTGCATCCGCGACGGGACCAGGAAGTCGCGCGCGCCCTCCGGCGACGAGGCCGTCAGGATCGGGGTTTGGTACTCCAGGAAGCCCTGATCGACCATGCGACGGCGGATCGAGGAGATCACCTTGGAGCGCAGGACGATGTTCTTGTGCAGACGCTCGCGACGCAGGTCGAGGAAGCGGTTCTGCAGGCGGATCTCTTCCGGGTACTCCTGCTCGCCGAAGACCGGCATCGGCAGTTCGGCGGCTTCGGACAGGACTTCCAGGCCGGCGACGCGAACCTCGACCTCGCCGGTGGGTAGGAGCGGGTTCACCGTCGAGGGATCGCGCATGACCGCCTCGCCGTCGATCTTGATCACGCTCTCGGCGCGCAGACGCTCCACGATCTCGAAGCCCGGCGTCGAGGGGTGCAGGACCAACTGGGTGATGCCGTAGTGGTCGCGCAGGTCGACGAACAACAGGCCGCCGAGATCGCGCTTGCGGTGGACCCAGCCCGACAGGCGCACATTGGCGCCCGCGTCCGAAGACCGGAGGGCGCCGCAGGTGTGGGAGCGATAGGCGTGCATGAGAAAATCGTCTGAAAACGGCTGCGAAACAGCATGAATTGGAAGCGGCGTAAGGCGCATCCAGGGGGCGGAAAGTCAAGGTCGGCGGCAGTCGAAGGGCACGCGGCCGGACTCCAAAACACCGTCCGAAGCGTCCGAAGAGTCCGAAGCGTTCGGATGAGGCCGACCGAGCCGTACCCTTCGCTTCCGGCGCCGTCACTGTAAGGCCGCCCGGCATCATGCCACGCTCAATACGGCCGAAGCCCGCGCCGACGGGGGATTTGGGCCGTTCGAGCGTCAAACAGCTATTTTTCTTTGACGTCAGAAGCGGTCGCAGCCGTCCACAGGGGCGGATCGTCTGTCCACGTTGCATCGCGGCGCCGTATCAGGACAATCGCCTTCGTCTGTTATGGTGAACCCATGTCGGCGCCCCGCCCTCTTCGCGAACAGCTGAGGCTGCCCCTGACGCGGGACGTCCCCGCCGGGGCGGCCGCCTTCGTGCGCTCGGACTGCAACGCCTACGCCTTCGACGCCCTGGCCGCCTGGCCGGACAGCGCGGGCCAGGTCATGGCCATCTGCGGCCCGGCCGGATGCGGCAAGAGCCATTTGGCGGCCCTGTGGGCCGAACGGGTGGGCGCCATCCCGCTGAACGGCGCAGAAGCGGCCCTGGCCGATCCGCTGGAGCTGGAGGGTCGTCCGGTCCTGCTCGACATCGCACAGGACGCCGACGACGAGACCCTGTTCCACCTCATCAATCTGGCCCAGCAGGACGGCGGCGCGCTTCTGATGGTGTCGCGCCCCTCGCCCCGTCGCTGGGACGTGAAGGTGCCGGACCTGCGCTCGCGCCTGGACGCCGTGCGGGTCGTGGCCATGGAGGCGCCGGACGACGCGGTCCTGTCGGCGATCCTGACGGCGCGCTTCGCCGAGCGCAGCATCACGCCGGGCGACGGGGTGATCGACTATCTGGTGAAGCGGATCGACCGCTCGGCGGACAGTATCGCGGCCGTGGTGGATCGCCTGGACGCCGAGCATCGGCCGGTGACGCGAGCGCTGGCCAGGCAGGTGCTGGAGTCGTCGTCTCCGACACTGGACGAAGCCTGACCTTGTCATCCCGGCCGCAGCGAAGCGGAGAGCCGGGACGGGACGCGTATTCCATCACCCTCCCGGAAGGCGCGAAGCGGCTGTCCGGGAGACCGGCGCAGGCCCAACCCTGCTTCCGGATAATCGCTGACACGATTTCCGGAAGGTGAGATTTGAAGGGCTCCACGTCCTGGCTCTACGCTTCGCTTCGGCCGGGATGACAAAGGCTAAGGGGAAAGCGCCTTCGCGCTTGCAGCCGTAACAATCGGGCTCCAAAACCGACCCATGTCCGACGCCGCCATCGCCGACGCCACCGCTGGAGAGGACCTGCCGTCCTCCCACGCCCCGCAACTGCATCTGGACGAGGACCTGATGGCCTCGCCGGCCCGGTTCTTCAATCGCGAGATCAGCTGGCTGGCCTTCAACGCCCGCGTGCTGGAAGAGGCGGCGAACCCGGCCCACCCGCTGCTGGAGCGGCTGCGGTTCCTGTCGATCTCGGCCAACAACCTGGATGAGTTCTTCATGACCCGGGTGGCGGGGCTGAAGGGTCAGGTGCGCGAGCGGGTGCGGGTGTTGTCGGCCGATGGCCTGACCGCCGCCGAGCAACTGGAGAAGATCAACGTCGCGGCCGGCGAACTGATGGCCGAGCAGCAGGAACGCTGGCGTCAGCTGCGCCGCGAACTGGTCGGGGCGGGCATCGAGGTCGTCCATTCGGCCAAGATCACCAAGACGGACAAGGAACGGCTGGAGCCCGAGTTCCTGAACCAGCTGTTCGCCGTCCTGACGCCGCTGGCCATCGATCCGGCCCACCCCTTCCCCTTCCTGCCCAACCTGGGCTTCTCCCTGGCGCTGAAGCTGCGCCGCCAGCGGGACAACAAGACCCTCTACGCCCTGGTGCCGGTGCCGACCCAGGTGAAGCGGTTCTGGGAGCTGACCGGCGACGGGCGGTCGGTGAAGGGGCGGCGTCGGTTCGTGACGCTGGAAAACGTGCTCCTGATGTTCATCGAGCATCTCTTCCCCGGTCATGAGGTCTTGGAAAAGGGCGTGCTGCGCCTGATCCGCGATTCCGACATCGAGATCGAGGAAGAGGCCGAGGATCTGGTTCTGGAGTTCGAGGAGGCGCTGAAACAGCGTCGTCTGGGCTCGGTCGTCCGGGTCAAGATCGAGGCGTCCATGCCCGACGATCTGCGCGACTTCATCGTGGGCGAACTGCATGCCGCGCCGCAGGACGTGGTCATGGTCGACGGCATGCTGGGCATCGCCCAACTGTCCGAGCTGATTCCGTCGGGCCATCCCGACATGAAATTCCCCGGCTACGAGCCGCGATACCCCGAGCGGGTGCGCGACCAGGGCGGGGACGTCTTCGCGGCCGTGCGCGAGAAGGACATCCTGATCCACCACCCGTTCGAGAGCTTCGACGTGGTGGTGCAGTTCCTGCGTCAGGCGGCGCGGGACCCCAACGTCATCGCCATCAAACAGACGCTGTATCGCACCTCCAAAGACAGTCCGGTCGTCGCGGCCCTGATCGAGGCGGCCGAGAACGGCAAGAACGTCGTGGCCCTGGTCGAGCTGAAGGCCCGGTTCGACGAGGAGGCCAATCTGCGCTGGGCGCGCGCCATGGAGCGGGCCGGCGTCCACGTCGTCTTCGGCTTCGTCGAATACAAGACCCACGCCAAGCTGAGCGTCGTCGTGCGGCGCGAGGGCGACGGCCTGAAGACCTACTGCCACTTCGGCACGGGCAACTATCACCCGGTCACGGCCAAGGTTTACACCGACCTCAGCCTGTTCAGCTCCGACCCCGTGCTGGCCCGCGATGCGTCGCGCGTGTTCAACTACATCACCGGCTACGCCCAGCCCGAGGATCTGGAGGCGCTGGTCGTCTCGCCGATCAACATGAAGGCGACCCTGATCGAGTTGATCGGCAAGGAGATGTCGGCGGCGGCCAAGGGCAAGCCGGCGGCCATCTGGGTCAAGCTCAACGCGCTGGTGGACCCGGAGATCATCGACGCCCTGTATCGCGCCAGCCAGTGGGGCGTGCGGATCGAGCTGGTGGTGCGCGGCATCTGCTGCCTGCGTCCCGGCGTGCCCGGCCTGTCGGAGAATATCCGGGTCAAGTCGATCGTCGGCCGCTTCCTGGAGCACAGCCGGATCATCTGTTTCGCCAACGGCAAGGAACTGCCGCACGACAAGGCCAAGGTGTTCATCTCCTCCGCCGACTGGATGACGCGGAACCTGAACCGCCGTGTCGAGGTCATGACGCCCGTCATGAACGCCACCGTCCACGATCAGGTGCTGGACCAGATCATGGTCGCCAACCTGAAGGACGACGCCCAGAGCTGGACGCTGGGCGCCGACGGCGGCTACACGCGCGTCGTCCATACCGGATCGGGCAAACCCTTCTCGGCCCACGAGTATTTCATGACCAACCCCAGCCTGTCGGGTCGGGGGCGCAAGGTGAAGACCCTGCCGGGTCGCCTGCGTTACGACCGGCCCACTCAGTGAACGAACTCTACGCGACGCCGCGCGAGGCGGCCGTCATCGACATCGGGTCGAACTCGGTCCGCATGGTGCTGTACCGGCTGGAAGGCCGGGCCATCTGGACCGTCTTCAACGAGAAGGTGCTGGCCGGCCTGGGTCGCGACCTGCCCGCGACCGGCCGCCTGTCGCCCGAGGGCGTCGAGATGGCTATGACGACGCTTCGCCGGTTCGCCGCCGTGCTGGAGGGGGTACGCCCCGCCTACACCTTCGTCGCCGCCACGGCCGCCGTGCGCGAGGCCGAGGACGGGCCGGCGTTCTGCGACCGCGTCGCCGCCACGACGGGGCTGAAGGTCCGCGTCCTGACCGGCGAGGAAGAGGCGAAATACGCGGCGCTTGGCGTCCTGGCCGGAGAGCCCCGCTCGACCGGCGTCGCCGCCGACATGGGCGGGTCCAGCCTGGAGCTGATCAAGATCGGCGACGGCGCGGCCACGCCCGGCGTCACCCTGCCGCTCGGGCCGTTCAGCCTGGCCGACCCCAAGGGTTTCGACGCCGGACGCCTGCGCGCCACCATCGCCCAGCGGCTGAAGCCCGTGGCCAAGCGGTTCGCGACGAAGGAACTGCACGCGGTCGGCGGCGGCTGGCGCTCGCTGGCCCAGTTGCACATGGCGATGAGCGACTATCCGCTGCACATCGTCCACCAGTACGCCATGAGCGCCGACGATGCGCGCGGCGTGGCCCGTCTGGTGGCGCAGCAGTCGCGGGCCTCTTTGGACCGTCTGCCGGGCGTGTCGAAACGTCGGGCCGAGACCTTGCCCTACGCGGCGCTCGTGCTCGAAGGCCTGATCGAGACCCTCGGCCTGAAGACAGTCACCTTCTCCGCCTGGGGTTTGCGCGAGGGGCTGCTCTACGAATCGCTGGATCAGGACGAGGCGCCGCTGGATCCGCTGATCGCGGGCGCGGCGGCTCTGGGCGCGCGTCAGGGGATATCCCCGGCCATGCCCGCCGCCCTGAACGCCTGGCTCGGCGACGTGATCGCGGCCCTGCCCAAGGCCTTCGACAAGGAGCGGGACGCGGTGCTGGCCGCCGCCGCCTGTCGTCTGGCCGATCTCGGCGCCCGTCTGCACCCCGATCACCGACTGGAACTGGTGTTCGATCAGGTTCTGCGCGCCCCCATTCCGGGCCAGACCCACCCTGAGCGCGTCTGGCTGGCCTGCGCCCTGAACGCCCGCTACGGCGGTGGAAGCTCGACGCCCGCGCCCGAGGCGGTCGATCGCCTGCTCAGCCCCGACGCCCGCGTCAGCGCCCGCGCGCTTGGTCTGGCCATGCGGCTGGGCTGCGACCTGTCGGGCCGGTCGCCGCAGTTGCTGGCCAACGCGTCGCTGAAGGTGAAGGGCGGCTCACTCAAGCTGACGGCCTCGGACGGCTATGCGGACGTCCTCCTGGGCGAACAGACCCGCCGCCGCGCCAGGGCTCTGGCCGAGGCCATGGGGCTGAAGCTGGAAATCTGACGCGATCCGCCGCATCGTCCGCCCGCAACAGGGAGGCGATCATGGCGGTCACCGGTATCGGCGGCTTCTTCTTCAGGTCCAAGGATCCCAAGGCGCTGGCCGCCTGGTATCTCGAACACCTCGGCGTCGGCGCGCCCGAAGGCGTCTTCGTCTGGCCTCAGCAGGCGGGGCCGACCGTCTTCTCGCCCTTCAAGGCGGACACCGACTATTTCGCCGACGACAAGCAGTGGATGCTGAACCTGCGCGTCGACGACCTCGACGCGCTGAAGGCGAGCCTTTCAGCCGCCGGGATCGAGGTCGTCACCAAGCCGGAGTGGGACACCATGCCGGAGGTCGGCCAGTTCGCCCGCATCCACGACCCCGAGGGCAACCCCATAGAGCTGTGGCAGCCGGCGGCGACCTGACGCGTCAATAGCGGCCGAGACGGTCAGGGGTGGCATTCGGCGCGCGAGGACGGACATAACCGAGAATGGTCCAGTCGGCGCCGTAGTTGGCGACGGATATCATCTCCATGTGATCTTCGCGGATCAGCTGATGGTAGCGGCGTTCGAAGACGACTTTTCGGACCCCGTGCCGAGCCTCGCCGTCCGCGATCCACGGAAAGATCCGGGCATCCCCGACGCGAAACGAGCCCACGCCCAAATAGCGCCTGACTGACGAGGCGACCGAGCCGCGCTGACTGGGTCTTGCAGACACCCAGCACAGGGAGACCAGCGATCCGTCCGTCAGGACGTTGGACCCCACCGGTGTTGACCCGCCGATCGCCGTCATTAGCCGGTATTCGACGCCACCGACAGTGCGGGTCGCGGTCCTCAACTCGCGGGCGAATGCCCACAGACGAAAGCCGTCGGCCTCCTCGGGCGGCAGATCGACATAGCCGCGAGCCCTGGCGAGGGACCAGGTCCAGACATGGTCGCCCGCAGGCTCAACGCAGAGGCTATCCAACTCATCGACCAAGGCCGGCGGTTCTGACGCCTCGTCGGTTTCGGTCTGGGCGGCCGAAGGGAAGGCGGTGAGCAGAAGCGCGACAAAAGCCGGAAAAATATATGACCGTCCTCGCATCGCTGCCTCCCCCGAAAGCCCTACTCGATCTCGACCACCTCGACCCGGGCGCCGTTCAGCACCAGGGCGATCTCGCCGCGCTTGAGCTTCAGCGCGTCCTCGCCGAACAGCTGACGGCGCCAGCCGGTCAGGGCCTCGACCTTGGCGTTGTCGTCGATGGCGATCTTTTCCAGGTCGGCAACATTGGCGATCAGCTTGGACGCCACGCCCGCATTGTCGCTCTTGGCCTTGAGCAGGACCTTCAGCAGTTCCACGACCGACGGCGGCGCCGGCTGGTTGTGGGCCGGGCGGTCCATCTTGGGCGCGTGAGCCTCGGGGTCGGCCATGACCCGCTTCAGCTCTTCGGTCAGTTCCAGGCCCAGGCGCGAACCGCCGAAGCCCTTGGGCACGGACCGCAGGCGGTTGAAGGCCTCAACGTCGGTCGGGGCCTGGGTCGCGATCTCGTCGATGGCCTCGTCCTTCAGGATGCGGCCGCGCGGCTGGTCGCGCTCCTGCGCCGCCCGCTCGCGCCAGACCGCCGTCGCCTTGAAGGCGGCCAGGTATTTGGCGTTGTACTTCTTGGGCTTCAGCCGCTTCCAGGCGCGTTCGGGATCGGTGTCGTAGAGGTCCGGATCGACCAGATCCTCCATCTCCGTCATCACCCACTCCAGACGACCTTCCTTGGCCAGTCGGTCGCGCAGCTTCGGATACAGGGCGGCCAGATGGGTCACGTCGCCGATGGCGTAGTGCAACTGGGCGTCCGACAGGGGCCGGCGCGACCAGTCGGTGAACCGGCTGCCCTTGTCCAGATCGATGCGCAGCATCTGCCGCACCAGCGAATCATAGGCGACCTGATCGCCGAACCCGGCGGCCATGGCGGCGACCTGCGTATCGAACATGGGCTTGGGCATGGCGCCCAGCTTGACGAAGATCTCGGTGTCCTGACGCGCGGCGTGGAAGACCTTCACGATCTTCGGATCGCGCAGGATTTTCAGGAAGGGCTCCAGATCCAGCCCCTCGGCCTGGGGATCGATGATCGCCTCATGCTCGGGCGTCGCGGCCTGGATCAGGCACAGCTTCGGCCAATAGGTGGTCTCGCGCATGAACTCGGTGTCCACGGCGATGAAGGGGGCGTTCGCGACGGCGGCGCAAAACTGGAGCAGCGCGTCATTGGTGGTGATCGGCGTCATTCGGATGCTATAGCCCCCCGCGACGCGGTCGTGGCAAGAGGCACGGCCTTTTTTCCGCACCGATTCCAGGCCCGTTTGCGATGAGCGACCCCAAAGACACCCTGCCGAACGGCCTGACCTATGCCGACGCGGGCGTCGACATCGACGCCGGCGACATGCTGATCGAGCACATCAAGCCGCTCGCCAAGTCCACCGCACGCCCGGGTTCGGAGCCGTCGCTGGGGGGATTCGGCGCCCTGTTCGACCTGAAGGCCGCCGGTTTCGTCGATCCGCTGATCGTCTCCACGACCGACGGCGTCGGCACCAAGCTGAAGATCGCCATCGAAACCGGCCGTCATGACGGCGTCGGCATCGATCTGGTCGCCATGTGCGTCAACGACCTCTTGGCCCAGGGCGCGGAGCCCCTGCTGTTCCTCGACTACTATGCGACCGGCAAGCTGGAGATCGACGCGGCCCGTCGCGTGGTGTCCGGCATCGCCGAAGGTTGCCGCATGGCCGGCGCCGCCCTGGTGGGCGGCGAGACGGCCGAGATGCCCGGCATGTATTCCGGCGGCGACTATGACCTGGCCGGCTTCTCGCTCGGCGCCGTGGAGCGGGGTCACGCCCTGCCCCGCCTGGACCTTCAGAACACCGGCGACCTGATCATCGGCCTGGCCTCGTCCGGCCCGCACTCCAACGGCTACTCCCTGATCCGCAAGGTGGTGGAGCGGTCGGGTCTGGCCTGGGGCGACGACGCCCCGTTCGCCAAGGATCGCTCCCTGGCCCAGGCCCTGATGGAGCCGACCCGCATCTACATCAAGCCGGTCCTGCCCCTGATGAAGGCCGGTCTGATCAAGGGCGCGGCCCACATCACCGGCGGCGGCCTGATCGAGAACCCGCCCCGCTGCATCGCCGAGGGTCTGACGGCGCAGTTCGACTGGGATTCGTGGCCGATGCCGGCCGTGTTCCAGTGGCTGTCCGAGACGGGCGGCATTTCGGAGCATGAGATGCGCCGGACCTTCAACTGCGGCGTCGGCTTCATCCTGATCGTCGCGCCGGAGAACGCCGAGGACGTGCTGGCGGGTCTGCTGGAAGCCGGCGAAGCGGCGTTCGTCTGCGGGCAGTTGGTCTAGGCATTGCGTCCTTCTCCCCTTGGGGGAGAAGGTGGCTCGCGGAGCGAGACGGATGAGGGGTTTGCCTGATCCGGTCTGGCTGTCGAATATCGGGAACTGGTGAACCAGCCCCCTCATCCGAGCGGCTTCGCCGCCCACCTTCTCCCCCGAGGGGAGAAGGACGTCATGGTGGAGTTCTGAATGCGTCTGATCGCCCTCGCCGCCCTGCTGGCCCTGCCCGCCGTGGCTCACGCCCAGACGCCCGCCTCCGTCGAACAGCCGCTGCTGCACGAGGTCGTGTCCCAGGTCGATCAGGCGCGGATGCACTCCGACATCACCGCCATGGTCGGCTTCGGCACCCGCCACACGATGTCCGAGACCGATTCGGACACGCGCGGCATCGGCGCGGCCCGTCGCTGGGCCGAGAGCCATTTCCGGACGATCTCGACCGAGTGCGGCGGCTGTCTGGAAATCGCCCTGCCCGCCGACACGGTCACCGGCCCGCGCGTCCCCACCCCGACCGAGGTGGTCAACGTCCTGGCCATCCAGCGCGGCACGACGGATCCGAACCGCGTCATCGTCATCTCCGGCCACATCGACAGCCGCGTCACCGACGTGATGAATTTCACCGACGACGCGCCGGGGGCCAACGATGACGCTTCGGGCGTCTCCGCCGTGCTGGAGGCCGCGCGCGTCCTGTCGAAACACCGGTTCGCCGCCACCCTGGTCTATGCCGTCCTGTCGGGCGAAGAGCAGGGTCTGCTCGGCGGCAAGATCCTGGCCGACTATGCCAAGGCGCAAGGCTGGGTCGTCGAGGCCAATCTGAACAACGACATCGTCGGCAACTCCGAGGGCCAGTCGGGCATCCGCGACACCACCCGCGTGCGCGTCTTCTCCGAGGGCACCAAGTCGGTGGAGACGGCGCTTCAGGCCGAACGCCGTCGCTACAACGGCGGCGAGGTGGACAGTTCGTCCCGCAACCTGGCCCGCTACGTCGACGGCATCGCCGACCGCTATCTGACCAATTTCGACGTCGACATGATCTATCGCACCGACCGCTTCGGCCGGGGCGGCGACCAGACCGAGATGCTGCGCGCCGGCTTCCCCGCCGTCCGCATCTCCGAGGGCGCCGAGAACTACGACCGCCAGCATCAGGACCTGCGCGTCGAGAACGGCGTCCATTACGGCGACACGATCGAGGGCGTGGACTTCGACTATCTGGCCCAGGTCGCGCGGCTGAACATCGCCACCATGGCCGCCCTGGCCTCGGCGCCCATGGTCCCGGCCGACGTGACCATCGAGGGCGCGGTGAAGCCTGACACGACGCTGCGCTGGTCCGCCGTTCCGGGCGCGGCGGGCTATCGCGTCTGGTGGCGGTCGACCACGGCCCCGCAATGGACCTTCAACCGCTCGGCCGGAAACGCGACGTCGCTGGTCCTGACCGGCGTGCCGATCGACGACTATTTCTTCGGCGTCTCGGCCATTTCCGCGGACGGGTACGAGAGCCCGGTCGTCTATCCCGGCCCGGCCGGCGCCTTCGTCTCGGTCGGCGATCCGCCCGCGCGTCCCCGATGAGTTCGACCGAGGGCCGCGTGCGCGTGGCCGTTCTGATTTCCGGCGCCGGGTCCAACATGGCCGCCCTGATCGACGCCTGTCAGGCGGCGGATGCGCTCTATGAGGTCGTGCTGGTCGTGTCCAACGACCCGGAAGCCGGCGGTCTGGCCGTTGCGCGGTCCAAGGGCGTCGCCACTGTCGCCATCGACCACAAGCCCTTCGGCAAGGACCGCGCCGCCCACGAGGCCGACATCCAGGCCGAACTGGAGGCCGCGAGCGTCGAGGTCATCGCCCTGGCCGGCTATATGCGTCTGCTGACGCCGTTTCTGGTCAACCGCTGGGAAGGCCGGATGCTGAACATCCACCCCAGCCTGCTGCCGAAATATCCGGGTCTCGACACCCACGCCCGCGCGCTGGAGGCGGGCGACGCCGAGGCCGGCTGCACCGTCCATCTGGTGACCGAGGGCGTCGACGAAGGTCCGATCCTGGATCAACAGGCCGTGCCCATCGTCGCCGGCGACACGCCCCGCACCCTGGCCCAGCGGGTCCTGACCGCCGAACACGGCCTCTATCCCCGCGCCTTGGCATCCTTCTGCGCCCGGATTAGAAATCTGTAATCCTCGCGGTTTGCCCGCGACAGCTCGCCGCAGCGAGCGCAGTGTCCCAAAAATTTCCATTCGGGGAACAACCATGTCCAGACTTCGCCTCATGGCGTGCGCCGCCGGCGCCGTGCTTCTGATCGCCTCGCCCGTCCTCGCCCAGACCGCGCCCCTGCCGGTCGAGATCCCGTCCGAGGATCAGGCCGAGATCGGCGTCTTCGGCTTCGACCTGAACGGCATGGATACGTCGATCAAGCCGGGCGACGACTTCAACCGCTACGCCAGCGGCCACTATCTGGCCAACACCCCGATCCCGGCGGACAAGGCCAGCTATGGCATGTTCCACGTCCTGAACGACCGCTCGCAGGTGAACCTGCGCGAGATCATCGAGGAAAGCGCCGCCAACCCGACCTCCAGCGCCGACGCCGCCCGCATCGGCGCCCTGTTCGCCAGCTTCATGGACGAGGCCGCGATCAACGCCCTGGGCGCCACGCCCCTGCAGACCGATCTGGCCGAGGTCCGCGCCACCGACACGCATGAGAAGTTCGCCGCCCTGATGGGCCGCACCCAATACGGCTTCGGGACCACCCTGTTCGGGGTCCAGGCCTTCGAGGACCTGCGCACCCCCGACCGCACCTCGGCCTATGTGGTCCAGGACGGCCTGGGCATGCCCGACCGCGACTACTATCTGGAAGACCGGTTCGCGACCCAGAAGGCTGCCTACCGCGTCTATATCGAACGGGCGCTGACCCTGGCCGGCTGGACCGATCCGGCCGCCTCTGCCGACGCCGTCCTGGCCTTCGAGACCGCCATCGCCGGCGAGCACTGGACCCAGGTCCAGAACCGCCAGATCGACAAGATCTACAACCCGATGACCGTGGCCGAACTGACCGCCGCCGCCCCCGGCTTCGACTGGGCCGCCTGGGCTGTGGCTGCCGGCGTCGGAGCCGACCGCACCCTGATCGCCGCCAACAACACCGCCTTCCCCGGCATGGCCCGCATCTTCGCCGAGACCCCGATCGCGACCCTGCAGGCGTGGGAAGCCTTCCACGTCGTCAATCAGGCGGCGCCCTATCTGTCCCAGCCCTTCGTCGACGCCCGCTTCGACTTCTTCGGCAAGACCTTGAGCGGTCAGCAGGAGAACCGCCCCCGCTGGAAGCGCGGCGTGGACATGGTGGAAGGCGCGCTGGGCGAATCCCTGGGTCGCGAATACGTCGCCCGTCACTTCTCGCCCCAGTCCAAGGCGATGATGGAGGACCTGGTCGCCAATCTGCGCGCCGCCATGGCCGTCCGCATCCAGAACCTGGACTGGATGAGCGACGCGACCAAGGAACAGGCCCTCTACAAGCTGTCCAAATTCGGCGTGAAGATCGGCTACCCCGACGAGTGGCGCTCGTATGACGGGCTGGAGCTGGTTCCGGGTGATCTCTACGGCAACGCCGAACGTTCGGCCGCCTTCGAGTGGAACTTCAACCTGTCGAAGCTGGACCGGCCGGTGAACCCGCTGGAATGGGGCATGACGCCCCAGACGGTGAACGCCTACTACAACCCGCCCCGGAACGAGATCGTCTTCCCGGCCGCCATCCTTCAGGCGCCCTTCTTCGACCCGCGCGCCGATCCGGCGGTCAACTATGGCGGCATCGGCGCCGTCATCGGCCACGAGATCACCCACGGCTTCGACGACCAGGGCAGAAAGACCGACGGCGACGGCGTGCTGCGCGACTGGTGGACGCCGGAAGACGCCGCCAAGTTCGAGGAACGGGCCGCCGTTCTGGGCGCGCAATACTCGGCCCTCAGCCCCGTCGACGGCGCGAACGTCAACGGCGACCTGACCATGGGCGAGAACATCGCCGACCTGGGCGGCCTCCTGATGGCGCTGGACGCCTATCACATGTCGCTGCACGGCCAGCCGGCGCCGGTCATCAACGGCCTGACGGGCGACCAGCGCGTCTTCCTGGGCTGGGCCCAGGTCTGGCGTACCAACAGCCGCGACGAGTACCTGCGCCAGCAGGTCACGACCGACCCGCACTCGCCCGGCATGTACCGCGCGGCGGTCTCGCCCCGGAACATCGACGCCTGGTACGAAGCCTTCGGCGTCAAACCCGGCGACGAACAGTATCTGGCCCCGGAAGCCCGGGCGCGGATCTGGTGATCCCTCTCCCTCATCCTCGGGCTTGATCCGAGGATCGGAGGTTCAGGGCCCGAAACGCAAAAGAGGCGCACCGCCAGGGTGCGCCTCTTTCTTTTTGTCTGCGTTCACGACGTCTGATCCTCGGATCAGGTCCGAGGATGACGGTGAAGTCTCAACGAGACTTAGTGCGGACGACGCGGGGTCGTCGCGGCGCCGGCCACGCCGCCGATCGCGGCGCCGGCGACGGTCGCGCCGGTGTTGCCGCCGATCACCTGACCGGCGACGGCGCCGCCGATGGCGCCGGTCGCGGCGCGCTGTTCCATGGTCGTGCCGCAGGCGGCCAGCAGGGCCATGGCGCCGACCAGCGGGGCGATCTTGATGATGGTCTTCATGTTCAAATCTCCATGACGAGGGGGGAGTTCCTGTCGTGGGAGACCAAACGAAAAGCCCCGCGTCCGGTTCCGGACGCGGGGCTTTCCTGAAGGGTCGCTAACGCTCGCGACGCGGTCGCTCGCTGCTTGAGCGACGTCATGCTGAGGCTAACGCAGGCGACGCGGTCGCCTGCTGCTTGAGCCTTAGCCGACGATGTCGGCGTCCGTGAAGAACTGGGCGATCTCGATGCCGGCGTTTTCCAGCGAGTCCGAACCGTGGACCGAGTTCTCGCCGATCGACAGGGCGAACAGCTTGCGGATCGTGCCTTCGGCGGCCTGTTCCGGGTTGGTGGCGCCCATGACTTCGCGGTAGGCGGCGACGGCGTTCGGGCCTTCCAGCACCTGAACGACGACCGGCTCGGCGATCATCTGGCCGACCAGTTCGCCGTAGAACGGACGCTCGGCGTGGACTTCGTAGAATTTCTTGGCCTGGGCCTCGGTCAGCTTGATGCGGCGTTGGCCGACGATGCGCAGGCCGGCGCCTTCGATCACGGCGTTGATGGCGCCCGTCAGGTTACGGCGGGTCGCGTCGGGCTTGATGATCGAGAAGGTGCGTTCGGTCATGGGGAGACTTCTTGTTTGGGAGTTTGAAGGTCGCGGGCTTATAGACGCCGCCTCCCTGCTTTCCAACCCGCCCAATTTTGTGTCCTTCCGCTCGGCGCCCCCTCTGATTTTCGGGCGCCTCGCTGCTTGAGGGACGGCCTGCCTTCGGACTGTCGTTTTAATGCTCCAGATCACCAACCTGACGTTCAACGCCTGGGGCCGCCAGTTTCTGGATGACGCCTCGGTCAGCCTGCCGCCGGGGGCCAAGGTCGGTCTGGTCGGTCGCAACGGCATCGGCAAGTCGACCCTGTTCAAGATCATCCTGGGCGAACTGGCCGGCAACGGCGACGAGGTCTCCCTGCCCAAGACCGCCCGCATCGGCTCGGTCGATCAGGAACACCCGGCCACTCCCGTCAGCGTCATCGAGACCATTCTGGAGGCCGATACCGAACGCCACGATCTCCTGACCCGTCTTGAAACCGCCGAGCCCGAGGAGATGGGTGAGATCTGGGCCCGGCTGATCGAGATCGACGCGGACGGCGCGCCCAGCCGCGCGGCGGAAATCCTCGCCGGCCTCGGCTTCGACCATGAGAACCAGCAGCGGCCGATGTCGCACTTCTCGGGCGGCTGGCGGATGCGCGTAGCCCTGGCGGCGGCCCTGTTCGCCCAGCCGGACATGCTGCTGCTCGACGAACCGACCAACTACCTCGACCTGGAAGGCGCCCTGTGGCTCGAGGCGCGGCTGAAGAAATACCCGGCGACGGCCCTGATCATCTCCCACGACCGCGAGATGCTGAACGAGGTCTGCACCCACATCCTGCACCTCTCGAACCGCAAGCTGACCCTCTACACGGGCAACTACGACACCTTCGAAAAAAGCCGCGCCGAGAAGCTGCGCCTGATGGCCGCGACCCAGGCGAAACAGGAGGCCGAACGCGCCCACCTTCAGAAATTCATCGACCGCTTCAAGGCCAAGGCCTCCAAGGCCACCCAGGCCCAGTCGCGCGTCAAGAAGCTGGAGAAGATGGAGCGGATCGAGCTGCCGCCGGACGAGCGCGTCGCCCCCTTCACCCTGCCCTCCCCGCCGCGTCCCCTGGCCCCGCCGCTCATCCGGCTGGAGAAGGCCAATGTCGGCTATGAGCCCGGCAAGCCGATCCTGAAGCACCTGAACCTGCGCATGGACCTGGACGACCGCATTGGTCTTCTGGGCGTCAACGGCGCGGGCAAGTCGACCTTCGCCAAGATGATCGCCGGGGCGCTGGACATCGAGACCGGCGAACTGCACCGCGACAAGAAGATGAAGGTCGGCTGGTTCCACCAGCACCAGATCGAGGCGATGGACCCGACCGACACGCCGCTGGAGATCATCCGCCGCGCCATGCCGGACGCTTCGGAGAGCAGCCGTCGTTCGCGCCTCGCCCAGTTCGGCCTGGCCTTCGAGAAGCAGGAGACCAAGGTCGAGGCCCTATCGGGCGGCGAGCGCGCGCGCCTGTTGCTGAACATGGTGGCCATGGATGCGCCCCACGTCCTGATCCTCGACGAGCCGACCAACCACCTTGATATCGACAGCCGCCGGGCCCTGCTGGACGCGTTGAACGAGTACTCGGGCGCCGTCATCCTGATCACCCACGACCGCTCGCTGATGGAGCTGGTCGCCGACCGGCTGTGGCTGGCGGCGGACGGCACGGTGAAGCCCTTTGAGGGCGACATGGACGACTATTCCAAATTCGTCCTCGACCGCGCCAAGGCCGCCGCCGTGAAGCCGACGCAGGTCAAGAAGGAGGAGGTCGCCGCTCCGGTGGCCGCCGCCCCTGCGCCCAAGCCCCAGGCGAAGAAGGACGGACCATCCCCCTCCACCCTGCGCCACAAGGCCAAGAAGGCCGAGGAACGCGTTGCCGCCCTCACCGCCGAGATCGCCCGCATCGACGACGATCTGGCCAACGCGGCCGTGTCGAACCCCAAGGCGCTCGAGGGCCTGACCCGCGCCCGCGCCAAGTCCCAGGCCGATCTGGACGCGGCCGAGGCCGAATGGCTGGAGGCCGAGGAAGCCCTGGCCGAGGTGGCGTGATGAAGCCGATCGTCTTCTCGAAGGAGGAGCAGCGCGACTTCATCCCGCGCATCAAGGCCTTCGTGCGCGACGAACTGGACACCGAGATCGGCGACCTGCAGGCCTCGATGCTGATGGACTTCTTCGCCGAGAAGCTGGGCCACGCCGTCTACAACCGCGCCATCTACGACGCCCAGGCCCTGATCGCGGCCAAGGCCGACGAGATGGCCGAGGCGCTGTATGAGCTGGAGCGGAAGCCCTGACCCTCACGATGCAGGGCTCCTGACGTCGAACAAATTTTTCTATTCGACATTCAAATCCCGCTTCTGTCAGTCAGGGCGGGACCTGCACATCTGTTTGCGTGCCCAGGTTCGCGGCGGGTGTAGAGTTCTGGATCACGGCTCGCGGAGAGGGCGAGCGCAGACGATTTCGTCCGTTTCGTCCGTTTTGTCCGCTCGCGTTCGTCCGGACGAAACGGACGAACTGGCGCTCAAGCAGCGAGAGGCCGCGCCTCGAGCGGTAGCGCGCCAAGGGCTCAGTGCTTGAACACCACCCGCCCGCCGACGAGCGTCATCTCCACCCGCCCCTGAAGTCTGCGCCCATCGAAGGGCGAGTTCTTCGACTTGGACCGCAGGGCCGCCGCATCGACGATCACCGGCGCGCCCGGATCGAACAGGATCAGGTCCGCAGGCGCGCCCGCCTCCAGCACCCCGGCTTCCAGACCCAGCAGGGTCGCCGGGCCATGGGTCAGCGGACGCAGCACGTCGAGGATATCCAGCCCCTCTTCGTGATGCAGGCTCAGGGCCGCCGGCAGCAGGGTCTCCAGGCCCACGGCGCCCGGCGCGGCCTCGGCGAAGGGACGACGCTTGTCCTCGGCGGGCTCGGGGGTGTGGGCCGAGGTGATGGCCTCGATCAGGCCGTCGCGCACCGCCTCGATCAGGGCCCGTCGATCGCTCTCGGGCCGCAGCGGCGGGTTCAGCCGGTAGAAGGTGCGGTAGTCGCCGATGTCGATCTCGTTGAAGCACAGGTGGTTGATCGAGACGCTGGCCGCGACCTCCAGCCCCCGGCCCCGCGCCCGCGACAGCACCTCCAGCGCCCCCTCGGTCGAAACCTGATCCACCAGGAACCGCACGCCCGTCTGTTCGACCAGGGCCAGGTCCCGCTCCAGCTGGATGCGTTCGGCGATGGCCGGGGCGCCCGACAGCCCCAGACGGGTCGCCAGTTCTCCGGACGTCGCCACCGACCCTTCCGTCAGCCACGGATCGGCCGGGCGGCAGGCGATCAGGGCGTTGAACGCCGTCGCATAGCTCATCACCCGCTGCAGCACGCGGCTGTCGGCGATCACGTGGTCCCCGTCGGTGAAATACAGCGCCCCGGCCTCGTGCATCAGGCCGATCTCGGCCATCCGCCTGCCGTCGCGAGCCTTCGTCGCCGCCCCCGCCGCGCGGACGTTGACCAGGTTCAGGGCCGCGCCGCGCCGCTGGATGAAGTCGATCATCGACGGGTCGTCGACGGCCGGATCGGTGTCGGGCTGGATGACCACGGTGGTAACGCCGCCCGCCGCCGCGGACAGGCTGGCGGACTTCAGCGTCTCCTTGGGCTCGGCGCCGGGCTCCCCGGTACGCACCCGGATGTCGATCAGGCCGGGCGACAGGCACAGGCCCCGCGCGTCGAGGATCTCCGTCGCCGACACCGCCACCGAGCCCCGCTCGACCCGGGTGATGACGCCGTCCTCGATGACCACCGAGCCGGGGCCGTCGTAGTCGGTGGCCGGGTCCAGCAGCCGGGCGTTGATGATGGCCTGCGAGCTCATGCCGCGCCCTCCAGACGGGCCGAGAGGGAGGCCAGCACCGCCATCCGGGCGGCGACCCCCATCTCCACCTGATCCTGAATGAGCGAGACCGACAGGTCGTCGGCCACATCGGAATCGATCTCCACCCCCCGGTTCATCGGCCCCGGATGCATGACCTTGGCCCCCGGCGCCGCCCAGGCCAGCTTCTCGCGATCCAGACCCCAGAAGCGGAAATACTCCCGCGTCGACGGCACCAGGGCCCCGTCCATCCGCTCCAACTGCAGCCTCAGCATCATGACGACGTCGCAGCCGGCCAGCCCCTCGCGCATGTCGTGGAAAACCTCGCAGCCCCAGCGGTCGGCGTCGCCCGGCACCAGGGTCGGCGGCCCGATCAGCCGGACCCGCGCCCCCATCATCGACAGCAGGGCCACATTGGACCGCGCCACCCGGCTGTGGGCGATGTCCCCGCAGATCGCCACCGTCAGCCCGCCCACGTCCCCGAAGGCCCGGCGCAGGCTCAACAGGTCCAGCAGGGCCTGGGTCGGATGCTCGTGCCGCCCGTCGCCGGCATTGACCACCGCACAGCCGACCTTCTGGCTCAGCAGCGCCGCCGCCCCCGAGGCCCCGTGACGCACCACCAGGATGTCGGGCTTCATGGCGTTCAGGGTGACCGCCGTGTCGATCAGGGTCTCGCCCTTCTTAACCGAACTGGCGGCCACCGGCATGGTGACCACGTCGGCGCCCAGCCGCTTGGCGGCGATCTCGAACGAGGAGCTGGTCCGGGTCGAGTTCTCGAAGAACAGGTTCATGACCGTCCTGCCCCGCAGCAGGTCTAGCCCCTTGGTCGACTGGCGGTTCAGGTCGACGCAGGCGTCAGCCAGATCCAGCAGACTCAGGACGAACGGCGGGTTCAGATCGCCGGTGCCCAGGAAATGCGGTTTCGGAAACGGGACCAGACGGTCGGCGATCAGGTCGGCGGCGGCGTCGTGCTGGGTCATTAAAGCAGGGGCTATAGGGGCGCCCGGCCCTCACCTCAAGTCAGGTGATAGACGAACAGCAAGACGGGGATCATCAGGGCGCTGACCACCGTCGTCAGGGCGATCACCCCGGCCATCAGCGGCGCGTCCCCGCCCATCTGACGCGCCAACAAGTATGCCGCCGCCGCCCCCGGCGCCGCCCCGCACAGCATGGCCACGCCCTGGGCCAGATGATCGCCGCCGAACAGGATGCACAGCCCCCACATCAAGGGCGGCATCACGATCAGCTTCACGAACGAGGTCCCGGCGATGGTCCATTTCCGACGCGCCACCTCGGCGAAGCTCAGCCCCGCCCCCGCGATGATCAGACCCAGCGGAAGCGCGGCCGACCCCAGCAGTTCGAGCGTGTCGGAAATCCCCGGCAGCCTCGGCACGCGAGCGAAGTTCAAGGCGAGGCCGATCAGACAGGCCAGCAGGATCGGGTTGGCCAGCATCGCTTTCACCAGGGCCAGGGGCGTCACCGCCTTCTGCCCCGCGCCCCACTTCGCCAGCACGGCGACGCAGGCGATGTTGGTGACCGGAATGATGCAGGCGATCATGACGGCCGCCAGCGCCAGTCCCTCGGCCCCGAAGGACGCCTGGATCACCGGCAGGAAGACGAAGCTGTTCCACCGGATCACCCCCTGGAACACTGACGTATAGGCCGGCCCGTCGAGGGTCATCAGCGGCTTGGCGAGCAACGTCAGCGCCGCCACGATCAGGACCGCGACCACCGCCGCCCCCGCCGCTGCGCCCGCGCTGCCGCCACCCAGATCCGCGCCCCAGATCGAGGGGATCAGGAAGCCGGGATAGAGCAGATTGATCGACAGCTTCTCGATCGGCCGCCAGGTCTCGTCCGGCAGGAACTGCGACTTCTTCAGCCCATAGCCCAGGGCGATCATGAAGAAGACCGGGACGACCCCGGCGATCAGCCCGATCATACCCAGCTCGCCTGATCCCGAACCCGGTCCAGCGCCCCTTGCAGGATCCAGGCGGCCGCCGTGCGGTCCACCACCCCTGCCCTGCGTTTCCGCGACAGGTCCAGCTCGTCGATCAGGAAACGCTCGACCGCGCTGGTCGAAAGCCGCTCGTCCCAGAAGGCGACGTTCACCGGCCGATGCCGCTCCAGATTGCGGGCGAAGGCCCGGCACGACTGGGCGCGCGGCCCCTCGGTCCCATCCATGTTGACCGGCAGGCCGATGACGAGGCCGGAGATCTTGCGCGCATCCATCAGCTTGAACAGCGTCTGGGCCTCGAGCGTGAACTTGGACTTGCGGATCAGCTCCAGCGGGCTGGCGATCATCCGCGTCGTGTCGGACACCGCCACGCCGATGGTCTGCTCCCCCAGATCCAGCCCCATCCACGCCGTGTCCGGCGGACAGGCGGCAGGCAGGTCGAGGATATCCAGAACGGGCATGACCGGCCCGGTAGGCGTTGCCATCAGGCCTGTCAAAGGCGACTGTGGCGTATCATCGATCCGGGAAGGGACTCCGACATGCGCTTTTCGCCCATCGCCGCCACGACCGCCGCCCTGTTGCTGACCGCCTGCAACTTCGTCGCCGCGCCCGAAGGCAAGGCCGAAGCCCCCGCAGAAGCCGCCGCGACGCCCCAGGCCGCGCCCCTGACGGCGTCGGGCGCTCCTGTCGCCCTGACGGCCGCTGAGGCCGAGGACGGCCTGCAATGGGCCGCCGGCGTCGTGCGCGTCGATCAGGTTCCGGGCGAGAGCGCCAAGCTGTTCGGCGTCGCCGGCGGCGATCCGGCCATGAACGGCCTTCAAACCTATATCGCCTTCTTCCAGAACCCGAACGACGGCTGGGTCGTTTACCCGATCGGCGACTTCCTCGATTACACCGTCCTGTCCCACGCCAACGGCCGCATCGACCTGGACATCCACGAGAGCGACTACAACGAGGCGACCGGCCATATCGGCGACCGCCACCGCAAGGTCATCGTCCAGTGGACGCAAGGCGCGAACGACGAGGTTCCGACCGCCGTGACGGTCACCCCGGCCCAGTGATCGCGTCGGGATGAGCGACGAGACCTCCGTCGATCTGAACCGCGCCACCGTCGCGGGCTACGACAACTCGGTCGAGAACTATTCGGCCGAGACCCATCATGCGCCGACGCCGGATCATCTGGAGGCGCTGGAGCGGTTCACGGCGGCGGTCGGTGCGGGCGGCCGCGTGCTGGAGGTCGCATCCGGGCCGGGCTGGGATGCGGATCGGCTGGAGGCCATGGGGCTGGCGGTCCATCGCACCGACGGCGCGGCGGGTTTCGTGGCCTTCCAGACCCGGCGCGGCAAGTCGGCGACCCGGCTGGACCTGATTGCGGACGATCTGGGCGGTCCATGGGACGGCGTCGTCGCCCTCTATGTGATCCAGCATATCGGCCGCGATCTGGTCAAGGGTGTCATCGCCCGGATCGCCGGGGCGCTCAGGCCCGGCGGCGCCCTGCTGATGTCATTCCAGCTCGGCGAGGGCGAACGGATCTCCAGCGATGCTGAGGGGACCTATCAGGTGGTGCGCTGGACCGAAGCGGACATGACCGCCCTCCTCGCCCGCCACGGCCTGTCGATCGACTGGCGTTCGACCTTCGAGGGACGCGAGGGCGTCTGGCTGACGGTGATCGCAAGGCGCGTCTGAGGCCTTCCAGTCCTTGTGCGGCGCGGTATGGGCAGGTAATCCCGCCGGCTACACCGCCTATGACTGGAGGGCCGCATGGCCATCGACGCAGAGACGGTGAGGAAGGTCGCCTTCCTCGCCCGCATCAAGACCCCCGACGACCGGCTGGAGCCGCTGGCCGGCGAGCTGAACAGCATCATGGCCTGGATCGACCAGCTGGGCGAAGTCGATGTGACCGGCGTGGAGCCGATGACCTCCAACGTCGCCCAGCCCCTGCGCCTGCGCGAGGACGTCGTCACCGACGGCGCCAAGGTCGAGGCCGTCCTGTCCAATGCGCCGAAGTCCGCCGACGGCTTCTACGTCGTGCCCAAGGTGGTCGAATAGTATGTCCGATCTGACCAAACTGACCCTGAAGGCCGCCGTCGACGGTCTGAAGTCCAAGGCCTTTTCCTCGGAAGAGATCACCCGCGCCTTCGTCTCCAACATCGAGGCCGCCAACCCGACCCTGAACGCCTATGTCGTGACGACGCCGGACAAGGCGATCGAGATGGCCAAGGCCTCGGACGCCCGTATCGCCGCCGGGACCGCCGGCCCGCTGGAGGGCGCGCCTCTGGGCATCAAGGACCTGTTCTGCACCGAGGGCGTACAGACGACCGCCGCCTCCAACATGCTGCGCGGCTTCATCCCGCCGTATGAATCCACCGTCACCGCCAACCTGTGGCGCGACGGGGCGGTCATGCTGGGCAAGCTGAACATGGACGAGTTCGCCATGGGCTCGGCCAACGAGACCTCGGCCTTCGGTCCAGTGAAGAACCCCTGGAAGTCCAAGGGCTCCAACGCCGACCTGACCCCGGGCGGCTCGTCGGGCGGTTCGGCCTCGGCCGTCGCCGCCGACCTGTGCCTGGCCGCCACGGCCTCCGACACCGGCGGTTCGATCCGCCAGCCCGCCGCCTTTACCGGCACGGTGGGGATCAAGCCCACCTATGGCCGCGCCAGCCGCTACGGCATGGTCGCCTTCGCCTCGTCGCTGGACCAGGCCGGACCGATCACCAAGACGGTCGAGGACGCGGCCCTGATGCTGCAGTCGATGTGCAGCTTCGACGCCAAGGATTCGACCAGCCTCGACATCCCGACGCCGGACTGGTCGGCGTCCGTCGGCAAGTCGGTGAAGGGCCTCCGCATCGGCGTCCCCGCCGAATACGTCGTCGACGGCATGCCCGCCGAGATCCAGGCGCTGTGGGACCAGGGCGTGGCCTGGCTGAAGGACGCCGGCTGCGAGATCGTGCCGATCAGCCTGCCGCACACCAAATACGCCCTGCCGACCTATTACATCGTCGCCCCAGCCGAGGCCTCCTCGAACCTGGCGCGCTACGACGGCATGCGTTTCGGCCACCGCGCCGAGAACGCCAAGTCGCTGACCGACCTCTACGAGACCTCGCGCGCCGAAGGCTTCGGCCAGGAGGTCCAGCGTCGCCTGACCATCGGCGCCTATGTGCTGTCGGCCGGATTCTACGACGCCTACTATGTGAAGGCGCTGAAGGTCCGCCGCCGCATCGCCGAGGACTTCGACAACGTCTGGGATCAGGTCGACGCCATCCTGACGCCGTCCACCCCGTCGGCCGCCTTCGCCCTGGGCGACAAGCAGATCGACCCGGTGACGATGTATCTGAACGACGTCTTCACGGTGACCGCCAACCTCGCCGGCCTGCCGGGCATCTCGGTGCCGGCGGGCGTGGATTCCAACGGTCTGCCGCTGGGTCTGCAAGTCATCGGCAAGGCGCTGGACGAGGCGACCGTCTTCCAGGTCGGCGCGGCGCTGGAGAAGGCCGCGGGCGGCGTCGGGAAGGCCGAGCGCTGGTGGTGAGATGACCCGAGACGGCTGGCGCGTTCTGATCAAAGGCCTGTCGGTCTTTGTCGGCGCGATGGCCTTTCTCGCCGGCCTCTTTTGGGTCGTCGTCGCCCAGGTTCTTGAGGGCTATCAATCGGGAGCCGGCGCCGCCTGGGCGTTTGCCGCGCTCTTCACCCTGGTCGGCATAGGCCTCTGCACATGGCCGTGGTTGCTCTGGAAGCCGACCGAACCGAAACCTTAAATCTGAAGTCAGGGCCGCCGGGCGAACCGGCGGCCCTTTTCGTATCAGCGGCCGCCGTCGGCGACGCCGCGCGCGACGGGACGCCAGTCGCGGACGAACTGTTCCAGCAGACGCACCCCGAACCCGGCCGAGCCCGCCGGCTTCCAGTCGTTGGCGCCGCCATAGGCCATGTTGGCGATGTCCAGGTGGGCCCAGGGGGTCTCGCGGCTGACGAACTCGCCGATGAACCAGGCGCCCGTCCCGGCCCCCGCCCCGCCGTCGCCGGAGTTCTTGATGTCGGCGATGGTGGACGAGGTGTCCGACGCATAGGAGGCGTGCAGCGGCAAACGCCACAGCCCCTCGCCCGTCGCGCCGGACGCCGCCGTCAGCTGATCGGCCAAGGCGTCGTGGCGGCTGAACAGGCCCGCATAGTCATCGCCCAGCGCCCCGCCGACCGCGCCGGTCAGGGTGGCGACATCGACGATGGCCGCCGGCTCCATATTGCGCTCGGTCCAGACCAGGGCGTCGGACAGGACCAGCCGCCCCTCCGCGTCGGTCGAGATGACCTCGATGGTCTTGCCGTTCATGGCCGTCAGGACGTCGCCCGGCCGCATGGCCGCGCCGTCCGGCATGTTCTCGACCAGGGCGGCGACGGCGACCACGTTCACCGGCGCGGCCGAACGGGCCAGGGCCAGGGTCGCCCCCATAACCGAGGCGGCCCCCGACATGTCCATCTTCATATTGCCCATGTTGGCGCCGGGCTTGATGGAGATGCCGCCGGTGTCGAAGGTGATGCCCTTGCCGACCAGGGCGATGGGGCCGCCCTCCGGCGCCCCTGCCCCTTCATAGCGCACGACCAGCAGACGCGGCGGACGGGCCGAGCCGCGACCGGCGGCGGTGATCACCCCCATGCCCAGCCGCTCCATGGCCGCCACGTCCAGCACCTCGATCGAGACGCCCGGCACGCCCTGGAAGGCGGCGCGGGTCCGCTCCACGAAGGTCTCCGGATAGACGATGTTGGCCGGCTCATTGGAGATGTCGCGCACCCAGGTCATGGCCTCGACCAGACCCGCGCCGCGCGCCTCGAAGGCGGTCTCCGCTGCTGCGGCGTCCGGCGTCACGACGGTCAGCCCGCCCGGCGCGGCGGCGTTCCGCGCCGAGGCCTGATGGATGTTGGAACGATAGTGGCCGATGCCGAAGCCGGTCGTCAGGGCCGCCGCCTGTTCGCCCGACAGGGCCGGCGCCAGCACGGTGACCGCGCCCGTATCCGACATCAGGCTGCGCCCCGCCACCGCCCCGCTCCATTGCAGGTCGGAGGCCGAGCCCTCGGCGCCCAGACCCAGCACCAAAATGCGATCCCAGCCGCCGATGCCGCGCAGGCTCAGCGTCTGTCGCGCGCCATAGCCGAACCCGGCCGAGGTCAAGGCGCGACGCACGGCCTCGACGTCCGCGAAGCCTGTCAGGGCGTCCAGATCGGCGACGGACCGCAGCGGAAGGACGACAACGCCCGTCGGCGTGCTCGCTTCCGTCGCGAAGGTCACCGCTCTCTGGCTCGGCGCCGCCGCCACGCCCGCCGCGCCTTGAGACTGTGCGACCGCCGGGGCCGATGCGGCGGCCAGGGCCAGGGCCGAGGCGGCGACAAGAAGTGAACGACGGACGGAAATCATGAGCAGCCTCCAGAACAGCGAGGGCGTAACTCTGTAACAGTCCGACGACAGGGACCATGCGACGGAATGGCCGCCCCTCGCAATCGCTCCCGCCCGGCGCTACATCCGCTGCAAGTCATTTCGAGAGCCGTCCCATGTCCGATCCCGTCGTCATCGTCGCCTTCGCCCGCACGCCCATGGGCGGTTTCCAGGGGGCCTTCAACGGCGTGAAGGCGACCGAACTGGGCGCCACGGCGGTCAAGGCGGCGGTGGAGCGCGCGGGCGTCTCGCCGGACAAGGTCGAGCAGATCTACATGGGCTGCGTCCTGCCTGCCGGTCTGGGTCAGGCCCCGGCGCGTCAGGCCGCCATCGGCGCCGGGCTCGGCCAACATGTCGAGGCGACGACCGTCAACAAGATGTGCGGCTCGGGCCTGCAGGCCGTGATGATGGCCTCCGACACCCTCGCGGCGGGCAGCGCCGACATCGTCGTGGCGGGTGGCATGGAGTCGATGACCGGCGCCCCCTATCTGATGAACAAGCATCGCGGCGGGGCCCGCATCGGCCACGATGTCATCGTCGACAGCATGTACATGGATGGGCTGGAGGACGCCTACACCCCCGGCAAGCTGATGGGATCCTTCGCCGAGGATTCGGCCGCCACCTATCAGTTCACGCGCGAGCAGCAGGACGCCTACGCCCTCGAAAGCCTGAGCCGCGCCCGCAAGGCCATCGAGACCGGCGCCTTCGCAGCCGAGATCACCCCGGTCGAGGTCGCGGGCCGCAAGGGGACCGTCACGGTCACCGAGGACGAACAGCCCGGCAAGGCCATGCCGGAGAAGATCCCGACCCTGAAGCCCGCCTTCTCCAAGGACGGCACCATCACCGCCGCCAACGCCTCCTCGATCAGTGACGGCGCCGCCGCCGTGGTCATGACCCGCGAGAGCGTCGCCAAGGCGATGAACCTGCCCATCGTCGCCCGCATCGTCAGCCACGCCGCCCACGCCCATGAGCCGGGCCTGTTCACCACCGCCCCGGTTCCCGCCATGCAGAAGGCGCTGAAGAAGGCCGGCTGGTCGGTCGAGGACGTCGATCTCTGGGAAATCAACGAGGCCTTCGCCGTCGTCCCCATGATCGCCATGCAGGAGATGGGCATCGACCACGCCAGGATGAACGTGAACGGCGGCGCCACGGCGCTCGGCCACCCCATCGGCGCCTCGGGCGCGCGCGTCCTGACCACCCTGATCGCCGCGCTGCAGAACCGGGGCCAGTCCAAGGGCGTCGCGTCGCTTTGCATCGGCGGCGGCGAGGCCGTGGCCCTGGCGGTCGAACTGGCCTGATGACCGATCTCAGCCGTCGTTCCCTCCTCGGCGCGGCGGCTGTGACCGCAGCCGCCGCGACCACCGTAAAGGCCCAGACCGTCGCTCCGGCCGACCCGACCGAGGTCGTCCACCTGTGGCCCAATGGCGCGCCGGGCGGTGAAAACGTCACCGTCACCCCCGTCGTGCCGGAGCGTTCGACCGATCCGAGCTTCCACGACCGCTACGCCCAATACACCACCGACCCGATCCTGACCGTCATGCGGCCGGAGCGGCCGAACGGCGCCGCCCTCCTGCTCATTCCCGGCGGCGGCTATCGCTGGGCCGTGCTGGACAAGGAGGGGTTCGATGTCGCCCGCGTCTTCGCCGCCGCCGGCGTCACCTGTTTCGTCCTGCGCTATCGCCTGCCCGCCGACGGCTGGGCCGCCGGGCCGAACGCCCCCTTGCAGGACGCCCAGCGCGCGCTCCGCCTGATCCGCGCCAACGCCGCCGACTACGGCGTCGACCCCGCGCGCATCGCCAGCCTGGGCGCCTCGGCCGGAGGGCATTTGGCGGGCCTGCTCGCCTCGCGATCCGACGCGACCTATGAGCCGGTCGATGCGTCCGACGCAGCCTCGCACCGACCCGACCTGAACATCCTGCTCTACCCCGTCGTCACCCTGGCCAATCCGTTCGCGCACAAGGGCTCGCGTGAGCATCTGCTGGGCGACAGCCCGACACCCGAACAGATCACCGAATGGTCGCTGGACCGGAAGGACTGGACCGGCGTCGCCCCCACCGTCCTGATCCATGCGCTGGACGACGCCAGCGTCCCGCCGGAGAACAGTCTGCAACTGCTGACTACCCTGCGCGCCGGCGGCGTGACCTCGGAGGCCCATCTGTTCCAGGAGGGCGGCCACGGCTTCGGCATTCGCCTGATCGCCGGAAAGCCCGCCGAGGTCTGGCCGGAGTTGGTCCTGGCCTTCGGGCGTCAAAACGGCTGGCTTACCGCCTAGCCGCCCGATCCACAGGTTTCGGCGGCGTCGGCGCCGGACGCGGCTTCGCTTCCCGCATCAGACGGACCAGACTTTCAGGACCTGCCGACAGTACGATCACCGAGACACCTGCGCTTGATAGTCGTTCGCAGGTTGCCGAGTCGTTGGGCGGCTGGCAAGCGCGACCGAACGTCATTTTTGAAGGGATCACGACAATGCGAACCGACGGCAAGCTCGACTATCTGGAGATGACCGCGACGGGCCTACCCGAGACCAAGGCCTTCTACACCGCCGCCTTCGGCTGGACCTTCCAGGACTACGGCCCGACCTACGCGGCGTTCGACGAGGGTCTGGACGGCGGGTTCGACGCCGACGAGGGCGCGAAACCGCCCCTCCCCGTCCTGTTCGCCACGGACATCGAAGCCATGCTGGCCAAGGTCGAGGCGGCCGGCGGCGTGATCGTCAAGCCGATCTTCGCTTTCCCCGGCGGCCGCCGCTTCCATTTCCGCGACCCGTCCGGCAACGAACTGGCCGTCTGGTCCGAAGGCTAGCGGCGGACGTCCACCGACTGGCCGATCTGTTCGGCCAGGGCGCGGTCCGCACCCTCCACGCTGGTGATCCAGACGTGGACCTCGGTCGGCGCCGTGGTGCGGGTGAACAGGTGCTCCAGCGCCACCCGCCGTCCGTCCTCCTGCGCCACGACCGAGGCGCGGCCCGTCGTCTCGACCATCTGGCCTGAGTAGATCGGGAACTGGGACGACGGCCCGGCATAGACCATCACCAGCGGCTGCCCGCCCCGGCGGATGGTCCAGATGTTGAAGTTCGGCCCCGGACGGCCCGTCGTGATGGTCACGCCGCTGGGCAGCTCCACCGTGAACGGCAGGGCCCGGATCGCCGGCGCATCCAACACCGTCATGGGCGGAGGCGGCGGCTCTGCGGGGGCCGTCACGGGCGGGGTTGCGACCGGCGGAGCCGTCACGGGCGCGGTGGGACGAGGCGTTGCGGGCGGAGCCGGAGCCGGTCTCGGAGCGGCGCTCGGAGCGGGCGCCGGAGTCGTCGGACGGGGCGAGGTCGCCGGGCCGGGCGCCGGGGTCACGGGCCGTGGCGCGGGCGTCGGGGCCGCCGTGGCGGGGGCGGCGCTTCGTGGCGCCGCAGCGCCCGGAGCCGGACTGGGGCTCGGCCCGATCCTGGAGGGCGTGGTGATCGGCGCACCGACCGGCGGCTGAGATCGGGGCGGATTGGCGACCGCGGCGGGCGGCGTGGCCGGCGGTGCGACGCGCACGGGCGCGGCGGCCGTCGGCGGGGTCGTCGCGGCCGGCGCGACGGCGGTCGGAGCCGACGCTGGCGTCGGGGCCGGCGCGGGCGAAGGACGCGGCGTCGCCACCACACCGGCGGGCGGGGCCGAGTTCAGGCTGCGGGTCAGGGCGCTGCCCGTGGAAGGCGCGGCCTGGCTCTGGGCGATCAGGACGGCGGCGAGAACGGCTAGATGCGACATGGCGGGAACATCGTCTTTCGGGCCTGGAACGGCAAGCGTCGGACAGGAAGCGTCAGATTGCGCCCTTTAGGCGGCGGGCAGTTCGATCCAGAAAGTCGCGCCCTCCCCGGTCACCGAATCCACCCCGATCGACCCGCCCTGCAGTTCGACCAGACGCTTGGCCAGGGCCAGGCCGATGCCGTGGCCTTCGACGGTGGAACGCTCCAGCCCCAGCCGGTTGAACGGCTCGAACAGCTGGGCCTGCTTCTCGGGCGATAGGCCGGGGCCCTTGTCGCTGACCTCGATGCGGACGCCGTCATAGATGCGGCGCGCCCGGAAGGTGACCTCGCCCCCCGCCGCGCCATATTTCACGGCGTTGGTGGCCAGGTTGTCGATGACCTGGGCCAGGCGCTGGGAATCGGCCAGGGCCACCAGACCGTCGCCCTCGCAGACGACCTTCAGCGTCAGCATCCGCGCTTCCGGCCGCATGGCCGTGGTGCGGCGGATGTCTTCAAGAATGCCGGGGATGTCGGTAGGCCGCATCTCGACCTTCACCGCGCCCGACTCGGCGCGAGCGACGTCCAGCAGGTCGTGGGACAGGGCTTCCACCTGACGCGCGGTCTTGACCAGCATGGCGGCCATTTCCTTCTGCGTCTCCGTGACCGGGCCGAGCTGGCCGCTCGACCACAGGTCGCCGATGCCGATGACGCCGCCGATGGGGCTCTTGATCTCGTGAGCCACGTTGGCCAGCAGGCGCGACTTGGCCTCGGACGCCTTTTCGGCCCGCAGTTGCCCCGCCTTGGCCCGCGCCGACAGCCGATCCCGCTCTTCCAGCAGGGAGGCGACCAGCAGGATGGGCAGATAGCCGAACAGGATGGTCAGTTGCAGCAGCATGGCCCGCTCGGCGCGGTCGCCGATCACCAGATGCCAGGGACCGGCGCCCATCATCAGGGAGGTCAGCGACATCACCGAAATGACCACCAGCGCCGCCGTCACGCCCAGCACCCTCAGGCGCGCGGCGATGACGATCAGCAGGGGCACCATCACGAAGCCCAGCGGCATGTTCGCGACCCAATAGGTGATGGTGCAGACGCCGACGATCAGGCCGAACAGCATCACCGTCTCGGCCGCCCGCCACGGATTGAACATGGCCCGCACCGCCCGCATGTCCACCGACAGGACGAAGGGACTGATGACCGCCAGACCCAGGGCATGGCCGAACCACCAGGTCTGGAAGGTCTCCAGGAATGGGACGCCCCGCAGGGCGGACAGGCAGGTCGCGGCGAACAGGCCCGCCACGGCCGGCGCCACGGCGGCGCACAGGATGAAGCGGCAGGCTCCGGCCACGCTGGCCAAGTTCAGCGTAGGAGCGAACCGACGCGCCAGCATGACGGCCAGGACGATCTCGATCGTATTGGCCACGGTGAAGATGGCCGATTGAACCGGCGTGTTCCCGGCCAGGAACTGTCCCGCCAGGATCCCGAACGCCATCAGGGCGCCGAAGCACAGGTCGTAACCGAAGCCCCGACCGCTCCTCAGCCAGACCGCCGCCGCCAGACCGTTCGCCGCCCAAAGGGCCGCGACCATGTCCGAGGTGCGCGCCGTGGTGATGGCGACGAAGGCCAGGATCATCACCCCCAGCACCGTCAGCATCGGCGTCAGCGGCTGTGCGAACAGCCCTGCGGCGGTCGATGCGCGAACGACCCGCGTCTCCACGCCCAAGGTCTCGGGGACCTCGGCTTCGGTCGCGGTCATCGCGCGGCTCTGGATGACGTGACCCCCTGAAACTCCTCCACGAATAGCTAGAGTCCGCCCCTCGAAAGGACGGACAGAATGAAGCGATCACGGTTTACGGAAGAGCAGATCATCGGGATCCTGCGCGAGCAGGAGGCCGGTGTTCCGGTGGCGGATCTGTGCAGGAAGCACGGGCTGAGCTCGCCGACCTTCTACAAATGGAAGGCCAAGTATGGCGGCATGGACGTGTCGGAGGCCCGGCGGCTGAAGGCGCTGGAAGAGGAGAACGCCAAGCTGAAGCGGATGCTGGCGGACTCGATGCTGGACAACGTCGCGCTGAAGGATCTGCTGGGAAAAAAGTGGTGACGCCCGCTGCGCATCGAGCGGCGGCGGCGCACCTGCAGTCGGCTTACGGGATGAGCGAACGGCGGGCCTGCCGGGTGCTGGGCGTGGACCGGACGAGCGTGCGCTATCAGGCGACGCGACCGGACGACGGCGCCCTGCGCGATCGGCTGAAGGCCCTGGCCCAGGAGCGTCGGCGGTTCGGCTATCGACGTCTGCACGTGATGCTCCGGCGCGAGGGCCATGCGGTCAACAAGAAGCGTGTCCAGCGGATCTACCGCGAGGAGAAGCTGACGGTGCGTCGGCGCGGCGGGCGCAAACGCGCGATGGGCACAAGGCGGCCGCTGGAGATTCCTCTGGTCGCAAACCAGCGCTGGTCGCTGGACTTCGTGTCCGACCAGATGACGGACGGGCGGCGCTTCCGCATCCTGACGGTGATCGACAACTGCACCCGCGAGTGCCTCGGGCTCGTCGCCGACACCTCGCTGTCAGGGCGACGGGTGGCGCGCGAGTTGGACGCCATCATCCTGCGACGCGGGCGACCCGAGACGATCATCAGCGACAACGGCACGGAATACACGTCCAACGCCATCCTGGCCTGGGCCGACGACGCCGGTGTGGGCTGGCACTACATCGCGCCGGGCAAGCCTCAGCAGAACGGCTTCAACGAGAGCTTCAACGGCCGTCTGCGTGACGAGCTGCTGAACGAGACGCTGTTCCGATCCCTGCCGCACGCCCGTGCGGTGCTCGAAACCTGGCGGCGCGACTACAACGAAACCCGGCCGCACTCGAAGCTCGGCTGGCTGACGCCGCAGGCCTACGCAGATGCGCTCAGCGGAAAGATCGGCCGGTCCGCTGCGCTGGTTGGAGGCTGCGCTGACCGGCCTCTTGCCAACCCCACCAACCCCAGTTCAGATCACCAAAGGACTCTCGTTATGGCTGGATGAGAAACGGGGGTCACGTCATGGAGCATTCGGGGAACTCTGGGCAGGGGTACGAACGTCAACCCTAACGCCAGCTTCCTAATATCCCCTGAAGTCAGGCTTTGCCGTTCAACACCCGCGAGAATCGGCGAACGGCCTCGGCCGGACCGGCCGGATAGGCCCAAACCCCGGCGCTGACCGCCAGGAAGTCGGCGCCCGCAGCAACGAGCGGCGCGGCGTTCTCGACCGTGATCCCGCCGATGGCCACGGACGGGACCTCCATCGTCTCCTGCCAGATGGTCAGGATCTCAGGCTCCGGCCGATGCGTCGTCTCCTTGGTGCCGGTCGGATAGAAGGCGCCGAAGGCCACATAGTCCGCCCCCGCTTCCGCCGCCTCCATGCCCAGGTGACGACTGTCGTGGCAGGTCGCGCCGATCATGGCGGTCTTGCCCATCACACGCCGGGCCGAGGCCACCGACGCATCCGTCTGGCCCACATGCACGCCGTCACAGCCCAGCGCGGACGCCAGGTCGGGCCGGTCGTTCAGGATCACCGCCACGCCCCTCCCCTGGGCGATGGGCGCCAGCCGCTTCACCGCCGCCGTGATGGTCGCGTCGTCGGCGGGCTTCAGCCGGATCTGCAAGGCCGCCACCGGACCGGCGTCCAGAGCGGCTTCCAGTTGGCCCGCGAAGGCTTCCAGATCGTCGATGACGGGCGGGGTGATCAGATACAGTTGGCAGGCGGGATCGGTCATGGCCGGGAGGTGCGACGCCCACGCCCTCACGTCAACCTTGCGAACGCGTTGCAATCGCCCCAAGTCCTGCTATAGCGAACCAATCGCATGTAGCGTTTCGGGGCGGCCCTGCTTTGTACGTCTGTAACTGTAACGGTCTGAGGAAGCGCGACGTCGCCTTCGCCATCGAAGCCGGCGCGACCCGTCCCCGTGAAATTTTCCAGCGCAATCAGTGCGAAGCGCAATGCGCCAAATGCGTCTGCGAGATGCGCCAGATAATCTCGGAAAGCCGCGAATCCTTCGCACTCGCCGCCGAGTAAGGCGCGCGGCCTGCGGGCCAAAATCATTCGCAATATCAATGTCGTGATAAACACTCGCAAGTCATCGCGAGCGTTTTTCCTGTGCTATGCCGTGCTCATCAACAAGGCCTCCCCCGGCCGGACGACAGAGCTAAGGACATGGCCATGAAGGGCGACCCCGCGATCATTCGCACGCTGAACGCAGTGCTGACCAACGAGCTGACGGCGGTGAATCAGTACTTCCTGCACGCCCGCATGTTCGAGAGCTGGGGCCTGGCCCACCTCGGCAACGTCATCTACGAGGAATCGATCGGCGAGATGAAGCACGCCGACATGCTGATCAAACGCATCCTCTTCCTGGACGGCCTTCCGAACCTTCAGGACCTGCACAAGCTGAAGGTCGGCGAGGATCCGATCGAATGCCTGGGCGCCGACCTGCAGCTCGAGATCGAAAGCCGCGCCACCACCTCGGCCGCCGTGACCCAGTGCGAGGAAGCCAGCGACTACGTCAGCCGCGACCTTCTGATGAAGATCCTGGCCGACACCGAGGAGCACATCGACTTCCTGGAAAACCAGCACAAGCTGATCGAACTGCTGGGCACCCAGAACTATCTGCAGTCGGCGATGAAGGAGATCGTCACCGACGGCGCCGCCACCGGCAACTGATCGGAACCGCCCCGCCCTCCGGCCATTCCCCAATGGCTGGAGGAGCTAGGCCATGACCGATTTCGACGACACCATCGACGACGTACGCGAGGCCGCGAGCGACTTCCTGAACGCCGAGGGGCGCAGCCCGGCCCACGTCGTCATCGGCGTGGCGGCCACCGTCGGCTTCGCCCTTCTGGCCACCGTCGTCGCCACCCGCACCATTCGTCCCCGCCCGGCCGTGCCATCCAAGGTGAAGGGCGTCGCCGCCCCCATCACCGAACGGCCGCGCGGTGCCTTCAGCCTGATCCTGCCCGCCGTCTTCTCGGCCACGACCCTGTCCGCCGTCCGGGTCTGGAACGCCCCGGCGACCGGCGCGCGCACCAGCGCCATGATCCTGTGGGCCGGGGCCCAGGCCATCAACGCCGTCTGGATCGCCCTTCGTCCCGCCAGCCGGGGCATGCAGATCGCCGCCGCCATGACCTCCGCCGGTCTGGCCGCCGCCTTCGCCCATGAGGCCCGCAAGCTCGACCCCGACACCGGCAAGCTGGCCTCCCCCACCGGCGGCGGCGTCCGCGTCGCCAACTTCATCGACCGCAAGGCGAAGGATGCGGGTAACGTGACGCTTCACTAAGCGCTCACCACCCCAGCTTGCTCAAATGAGCGGCCTCATATAGGGATCGCGCCCGATTTCGCGCGCCGTATTGGCAGCGCCCCAACCCCTGTGATTCCCATGGCGAAAATCAACGGCAACACCATCAAGCCGGGCATGGTCCTGCAACACAACGGCGGCCTGTGGGTCGTCACCAAGGCCAGCCACGTCAAACCCGGCAAGGGCGGCGCCTTCGCCAACGTCGAGGCCAAGAACCTCGAGACCGGCAACAAGCTGAACGAACGCTTCCGCTCGGAAGACAAGGTCGAGCGCGTCACGCTGGAACAGCGCGACTTCTCCTACCTGTACGAACAGGGCGACGCCCTGGTCTTCATGGACGACGGCACCTACGAGCAGATCGAACTGCAGAAGGACTGGGTCGGCGAGGATTCGATCCCCTACCTGCAAGACGGCATGAAGGTCGTCATCGAGATGCACGAAGGCCGCCCGATCGGCCTGGAGCTGCCGGATCACGTCACCCTGACCGTCGCCGAGACCGAGCCGACCGTGAAGGGCCAGACGGCCTCGTCGTCCTACAAGCCCGCCGTCGCCGACAACGGCGTCCGCATCATGATCCCGCCGTACATGTCGGCCGGCGAGCGCATCGTCGTCGACACCTCGACCGGCGAATACGTCCGCCGCGCGGACTAAGACCCAATACCGCCGTCATCCTCGGGCTTGTCCCGAGGATCCATCGTCAAGTTCGCTTCGACCGTTCAGGTCCGAGTGCTGTGCGTCAGGCCTTCGGGTCGTGCGTTCTGATATATGGGCCCTCGGGACAAGCCCGAGGGTGACGATCTCACGCTAAGACCGACCGACAGGTACCGACCATGGCCCTCTCCTCCGCCCTCGTTTCCGTCATCACCGACGCCGTCCGCAAGACGGCCCGCCCCATGCTGCGCGACTTCGGCGAGGTCGCCCAGCTGCAGGTCTCGCGCAAGGGCCCCGGCGACTTCGTCACCGCCGCCGACATCAAGGCCGAGGACACCCTCTTCGAACTGCTGATGAAGGCCCGTCCGGGCTACAGCTTCCTCGGCGAAGAGCGCGGCCTGATCGAGGGCACCGACAAGTCCCACACCTGGATCGTCGATCCGATCGACGGCACGACCAACTTCATGCACGCCATGCCCCACTTCGCCATCACGGTGGGCCTGCAGCGTCACGCGCCGGACGGCTCGTCGGAGATCGTCGCGGGCGTCACCTACAACCCGATCATGAACGAGCTGTTCTGGGCCGAGAAGGGCAAGGGCTGCTACCTGAATGACCAACGCATCCGCGTCGCCGGCCGTCGCGACCTGTCCGAAAGCCTGATCTCGACCGGCCTTCCCTTCATCGGCAAGGCGGGCCACGCCCAGTCGATCAAGGACATCCACGCCATCGGCCAGCGCACGGCGGGCATCCGTCGTCTGGGTTCGGCGGCCCTGGACTTCGCCTGGGTCGCCTGCGGTCGCTACGACGCCTTCTTCGAGCGCAACCTGAAGCCCTGGGACGTGGCGGCGGGCGTGCTGTTCGTCACCGAGGCCGGCGGCATCGTCACCACCATCGAGCAGGACGGCGACCCCAAGACCGGAGCCTCGGTGCTGGCCGCCAACCCCGAACTGCATCCGCAGCTGCGCAAGGTGCTGCTAAGCGCATAAGCCTCTCCCTCCCCCTCGGGGGAGGGTCCTCGCGCAAGCGAGGGGGTGGGGAGGACAAGGCGACCACGCGACGATCTTTCCTTGGGGCCTCTCCTTGCCGCCCCCACCCGGTCTCAGCTTCGCTTCGACCACCCTCCCCCAAGTGGGAGGGAGAATTCATCGCCGCGTCACGCCCCATCCCTACCCTTCACGGATGATCCGGATCATCCTCGCCGCCCTGCTCCTCGCCAGCCCGGTCGCCGCCCAAGACATGACCCAGCCCCTCGTCATCGCCCACCGCGGCGCCTCCGGCGAGCGGCCGGAGCACACCCGCGCGGCCTATGAACTGGCCATCGAACAGGGCGCGGATTTCATCGAGCCGGATCTGGTCATGTCGAAGGACGGCCACCTGATCGTCCGACACGAGAACGAGATCGGCGGCACGACGAACGTCGCCGACCATCCCGAGTTCGCGGACCGCCACACGACGAAATGGATGGAGGGCCGCACGGTCACCGGCTTCTTCACCGAGGACTTCACCCTCGCCGAGCTCCAGACCTTGCGCGCCCGCGAACGCCTCCCGGCCCTGCGCCCCGACAGCGCGACCCACCTGGACGAGACGATCCTGACCTTCCAGCAGGTCATCGACATCGCCCGCGAGGCCTCCGCCCGCACCGGCCGCGTCATCGGCGTCGCGCCAGAGCTGAAGCACCCGAGCTATTTCACCGAGATCGGCCTGCCCATGATCGCGCCCTTCGTCGAGATCGTGCGCCAGAACGCCCTCGACGCCGCCGACAGTCCCATCGTCGTCCAGTGTTTCGAGGTGGGTCCCCTGCGCGAACTGAACGGCCTGATCGACAGCCCCCTCGCCCAGTTGATGTCGCCCTCCGGCGGCCCGGCCGACCTGCCCGACATTCTTTACGCCTCGATGGTCACGCCGGAAGGACTGGCCGAACTGGCGGCCTACGCCGACTGGGCCGCCGTCGAGACCGCCATGGTCATCCCCCGCACGCCCGCCGGCGCCGCAGGAACCCCGACCAGCCTCGTCGCCGACTCCCATGCGGCGGGCCTGAAGGTCGTCGTCTGGACCTTCCGCGCCGAGGACATCTTTGTGCCCGTGGACTATCGCGGCGACCTGCCGGGCTGGATTCGGCGCTTCTATGATCTCGGCGTGGACGCGGTCTTCAGCGACTTCCCCGGCGTGGCGGTGAACGCGCGCGACTAGCGCCCCGCCACCAGTTCCACCCGGATCGTCTCGCCCGTCACCGCCCGCGCCGTCCACGACGTGCCGATCCCGCCGCGCACGATCGGCGTGCAAAACGATCCCGGCAGAGGAATGGGCCGCCGCTGGCTGAAACAGACCTGACCGTCGCGCACGCGCCAGACCCCGCTGCTCAACCCGCCCCGGCGACCGCGTCCCTCGAACCGGCCGCCTTCCTGCAACCACATCCGCGCGGTGCGCCCGTCCGGATAGGTCGACAACAGGGTGTTCCCAAAGGCCGGGGCCAGATCGGCCTCGCCCGGCTGGGTCTGCGACAGGACGGCGGCGACGATCAGGGCACTGAGCATTCCATCAGAATGCGCCGCCCTGAAAACGGATCAACCCTCGCGGAATTGCAGCTCCGCCAGACGCGCATAGAGACCGCCCCTGGCCACCAGTTCGTGGTGCGTGCCCTCCTCGACCGCGACCCCGTCCTCCATGACCACGATCCGGTCGGCGCGCAGCACGGTGGCCAGACGGTGAGCGATGACCAGTGTGGTGCGCCCCTCCATCGCCTGATCCAGAGCCGCCTGCACCAGACGCTCGTTCTCGGCGTCCAGAGCGCTCGTCGCCTCGTCCAGCAGCAGGATCGGCGCGTCCCTGACCAGAGCCCGTGCGATGGCCAGTCGCTGACGCTGCCCGCCCGACAGGCTCTTGCCGCGCTCGCCCAGGGGCGTCGCGAACCCTTCCGGCAGGGCCTCGACGAAGCTCAGGGCCTGGGCCTCGTTCGCGGCCGCGCACACCTCATCCTCCGACGCCTCTTCCCGGCCGAAGCGGATGTTTTCCAAGGCGGAACCCGAGAACAGGGGCGCCTCCTGCGACACCCAGGCAAAGCGGCCGCGCACCTCGACCGGATCGGCCTGACGCACATCGACCCCATCCACGCTGACCGCCCCTTCCTGCGGGTCGTAGAAGCGCAGCAACAGGCGGAACACCGTCGACTTGCCCGCGCCCGACGGCCCCACCAGTGCCACCGTCTCGCCCGGCCGCACGGTCAGGTCGAAGCCCTTCAGCGCCGGCAGATCCGGCCGTCCCGGATAGGCGAACTTCACTCCGGCCATGCCGACACGACCTTCCGGCGGGCTCGGCAGGGCGACGGGCGCGGCCGGCGCCTGGATGTAGGGCACGGACTTCATCAGTTCGTCGATCCGCTCCATGGCGCCCGAAGCCTTCTGCACATCGCCCCAGCTTTCGCCCAGCGCCCCGACAGCGCCGGCCGTGAAGACCGACAACAGCACGAACTGCAACAGGGCGCCGGGCGTCATCGCGCCTCGCACCACGTCCTGCGCCCCCAGCCACAGGACCAGGGTCACGCCGCCGAAGATCACCACGATGACCACCGCCGTCATCCAGGCCCGCGTCCGCATCCGCATCAGGCTGACGCCGAACGCCTCCTCGACCACCGCGCCGAAGCGATCGACCGCGCTCCTCACCCGCCCGAAGGCCTGGACCGTTTCGATGGCGTCCACGCTCTCGCCGGCGAAGCCCACGGCGTTGGCGAACCGGTCCTGGGACCGCACGGTCAGCTTCCTCACCGACCGCCCGAACAGGAAGATCGGCGCGATCAGCACCGGCGCTGTCAGCAGCACCAGGGCCGTCAGCTTCGGGCTGACGATGAACAACAGGATGATCCCGCCGATCAGGGTCAGGAAGTTCCGCAGGGCGAACGACACCGAGGTCGTCAGCAGCGTCTCCACCAGGGCGATGTCCGTCGTCAGCCGGCTCAGCACCTCTCCGGTCCGCATCTTGGCGAAGAAGGACGGGTCCAGCGTCAGGATGCGGTCGAACAACGCCTTCCGCAGATCCGCGATCATCCGCTCGCCGGTCTTGGTGACGTAGAAATACCGGACCGCCGTCGCGACGCCCAGAATCACCGCGTTCAGTCCCAGGATCAGGAACCAACGATTGATGTCGCGCCCGCCGTTCTCGAACCCGTGGTCGATGGCGCCCCGCGCCGTCGCCGTCAGGGCCAGGGACGCCGCCGTCGAACCCAAGAGCCAGAAGCCCGCGATCAGGGCGTCCATCCGGTGCTGCATCAGATAGGGCCACAGCCGCAGCAGCGGCCGGATGTCCTTGCGTTTCTGACGCCGTTCCCCCGCCTCCCCCATCTGTTCGACCAAGAGGGCGCCGGCGCCGGGCCGTCCGGCGGCCTCGGGCGTGGATGGAGCTTCGTAGGTCGGGGGCGTCGCGGTCATGCGCGGCTCTTGCCCCGGAACCCCCTCCAGTGTAAACGCCGCCGCTCACTCCCGCCGGAGCTTCCGGCGGGTTTCTCATTCTCCAGTCGCTTAAGCAGCGAGGCTCCGCGAGCCGAGCGTTAGCGACACTCAGCAAAAAGCGCACCGATGGTCGGCATCATCACCGCGCCAGAGACCGGAATACGACCATGAAGGCCGATACGCACCCCGACTACCACTTCATCACCGTCACCCTGACGAACGGCACGACGTACCAGACCCGTTCGACCTACGGTAAGGAAGGCGACGTGCTGAACCTGGACATCGACCCCTCGACGCACCCGGCCTGGACCGGCGGCAACCAGCAGATGCTGGACCGCGGCGGTCGCGTTTCGCGCTTCAACAACAAGTTCGGCGGCTTCATCAAGAAGTAAGCCGGCCCCCAGCCCGGCTTGTCCGGGCGGTTTCTCGAATGCAGTCGCGGCAAAGCTGCGACATAGTCGACACGAAGAGCGCCGGTCCTGTGACCGGCGCTTTTTGTTTGTCCGGAACGTCGATAACATGGGGCCGTTCGATATCCGGGCGTGGACACGGGGCTCCATGCGGCGTCGGACGAAGGCAGACTGGACCATGAATCGACGCGAACTCACCCTCGGCGCAGCCCTTTCGGCCTTCGCCGGCTCGGCCGTGGCCCAGACCGCGCCCGCCCAGTCCGCCGTCGCCGCCCCCCAGAGCCAGTATCAGGCCGCCCTCACCTCCCAGCTGGCGCGCATGCCGGCGGCGGTTCAGCCTGACCTGCGCGCCTTCTACGAGCTGAACGGCTGGCGTCCGGTGTGGAACACCGCCCGCCTGCGCACCCTCAACCAGGCCGCCGGCCGCGCCGAGCGTCACGGGCTGTCCAGCAACGACTATTTCGACTTCGTGGGGCTGGCCGCCGATCCCGACACGGCGGACATGCGCACCACCGCCGCCGCCCTCGCCTACGCCCGCGTCCTGGCCGAAGGCGCCGTCCGTCCCGAGACGGTCGAGGAGCTGTGGGAGATGGAGAAGAACCGCGTCGATCTGCCGGTCGGGCTGAACGACGCCCTGGTCCAGAACAAGATCGTCGAATGGTTCGAGGGCCTGGCCCCGACCGACATCGGCTACAACAACCTGTCCGCCGGCTACGTCCGCTATCGCCGCATCATCGCCCAGGGCGGCTGGCCGCGCTTCACCGCCCGCGCCGGCACGATCGAGCCGGGATCCAGCGACAACCGCATCCCCGCCATCATCGCCCGTCTGGTCGCCGAGGGCGATCTGTCGGCCGCCGAGGGCCAGCGCCTGACGGCCCAGGGCCTGGTCTACGGCCCCGAGTTGCAGACCGCCGTGCGCGGTTTCCAGGCTCGCCACGGCCTGGGCGCCGACGGCCGCATCGGCGCCAGCACCCAGAGCTCGCTGGGCGCCTCGGCCGACGACCGCGCCCGCCAGATCGCGCTCAACCTGGAACGCCGTCGCTGGCTGAAGCGCGAGCTGAACCCCGAGCGGATCGAGGTCAACACCGCCGCCGCCATCATGGTCTACTGGAAGGACGGCCGCCCGGTTCACTCCAACCGCGTCGTGGTCGGCTCGCCCGCCAACGAGACGCCGAGCCTTGAGAAGCCCTTTGCCTCGGTCGTGGCCAATCCGCCCTGGTATGTGCCCGCCGGCATCGCGCGCCGCGAGATCCTGCCGCGCGGCCCCGCCTATCTGGCCAGCCAGAACATGTACATCTCGAACGGCACGGTCATTCAGCGCGCCGGCCCGACGGCGGCCCTGGGCTATGTGAAGTTCGAGCTGCGCGACAGCTATGCGATCTTCCTGCACGACACCCCGTCCAAGGCCGCCTTCAACCTGTCGATGCGTCAGCGTTCGCACGGCTGCGTCCGCGTTCAGAATGCGGTGGAGTTCGCCCGCATCCTGCTGACGCCCGACCCGACCCTGCTGGCCCAGTTCGACGACGCCCAGGCCAGCCGCGAGACCAAGCGCATCCAGACCGGCCGCGAGATCACCGTGCGCCTGCTTTACTGGACGGCTTTCGTCGACGGTCAGGGCCGCGTGGCCTTCCGTGAAGACGTCTACCGCCGCGACCGCCGCCTGGCCGAGGCCCTGGGCATCGCGGTCGACCTGCCCGCCGTCGTCGCCGACGGCCGCACCGACGCCAACGACGTCGGGCCGTAGTCCGGTTTCCTTCTCCCCTTGCGGGAGAAGGTGGCGGGCGAAGCCCGACGGATGAGGGGTACGAGGACGCGAATGAGATGAGGTGAGCAGACGCTCGCTAGTGACATTTACGGTCACCCCTCATCCGACCTCGCTGCGCTCGGCCACCTTCTCCCGCAAGGGGAGAAGGGGATTCAGTTCCTGAACGCCGCTTCCAGCATGCCCAGCTGGCTCAGCACCGGGTTCGCATCCGGCTCCGACGCCGCGTCCAGATACATCCGCTTGTCCAGATACAGCACGCGGTCGTGCAGCTTCTCGGCGCGCACCAGATACTCCACCAACGCGATCGGCATCTCCGGATGCCCCGGCTCGCCCTCGACCTTGCGTTCGCCCAGTCGATAGCGCGGCTCGCACGCCGCCTCCGGCGTCATGTCGCCCTCGCGCACGGCCCGCTGGACCAAGAGCCACGACGCCACCTGCATCAATCGCGTCGTCAGCTTCATGCTCTCGGCCGCATAGGCCAGGGCCGCAGACCGCGACAGCAGCTTGGAATCCCGCCGACCGTCGCCGTCCAGATAGGCGGCCGTCTCCTCGACCAGGTCCATCCCTTCCTGGAAGGTGCGCTCGAACAGTTCGGACCGCGCGAAATCGCGAATCTCTCCAGCGCGTGCTGCCGGGCCCGGCGTGGGGATTTCGTCGGCCATCAACTTAACCATGGTCATCGTGGTACGATACGCTCACTACACCGGCCCCCAAACCGGCCGCGAGCCTTCCGGCTGCAATCGGCATGCCACGGAAAAGGGGCTTTAGGAACCGCATCAGTTCCCGAAGTTGAACAGGGCGTCGGCGGCGGACTTCTTGGCGGCCTTCCCGGAAATGGCCGCCTTGGATCGCTTGATCTCGGCCTCCAGCGCCTCGATCCGCTCGTGCAGTTCGTCGACCGAATACAGGTCCAGGTCCTCGCGACCCAGGCTCGCCATCGCCGCGCCGCGCTGCGGGCGGGGCTCAAGATCCTCAAACGTCATCGTCGCCTCCTTGGCCATCACCCCGAAGAACCCCATTTACGCGCCCGGACACGGACGAATGCAAGGTTTGCCGACAATGCGGGTGATCGAGATCGAAGGCGGCGCGGGCCCGGCGGAGGCGTTGAAGCTCGCCGAACGCCCCGATCCCGTGGCGGGACCGGGCCAGATCCGCGTCCGCATCCGGGCCGCCGGCGTCAATCGACCGGACCTGCTGCAGCGGAACGGCGGCTACCCTCCCCCGCCCGACGCCTCGGACATCATGGGGCTGGAGATCTCCGGTGAGGTGGATCAGGTCGGCGAAGGCGTCTCGCGCTGGTCGGTCGGCGACCGCGTCTGCGCCCTTCTGGGCGGCGGCGGATACGCCGAGTACGCCGTCGTCGACGCCCGCCACGCCCTGCCGATCCCCGACGGTCTCGACTTCTTCCAGGCCGCCGCCCTGCCCGAGACCGTCTTCACCGTCTTCGCCAATGTGTTCGAGGCGGGCGGTCTGAAGTCCGGCGAGACGCTTCTGATCCACGGTGCCACCTCCGGCATCGGCGTCACCGCCATCCAGATGGCCAAGGCGGCGGGCACCCGCGTCATCGCCACCTCGCGCGGCGCGGCCAAGGCCGAGGCCGCCAGGGCCCTCGGCGCCGACGTCAGCCTCGACGCCACGACCGGCGACCTCGCCGAGGCCATTCAGGCGGCGGGCGGGGCCGATGTCATCCTCGACATGGTCGGGGCGGCCTATGCCGATCTGAACCAACAGGCGCTGAAGCCCGGCGGTCGCTGGGTCGTCATCGCCACCCTGACCGGCCCGCTGGCCCAGGTGGATCTGCTGAAGCTGATGATGAAACAGGCGACCCTGACCGGCTCGACCCTGCGTCGCCGCCCGGCCGACGAGAAGGCCCGGCTGGCCGCCGCCATCGAGGCGACCGTCTGGCCCTGGGTCGCTTCCGGCGCGGTCCGTCCTCCGGTCGAGGCCACCTTCCCCCTGGCCGAAACGAAACTCGCCCACCTCCGGCTGGAGGCGGGCGAGCATGTCGGCAAGATCGTGCTGACGGTCTAGCGGCTCGCGCCGCCGACCGGGACTCCCTTACCAGCCGCCGCGCACCGGGCGCAGCGACGAGATGCGGTCGTTCAGGCCGGTGTTCGCCAGATTGCTGACGTCGCCGTTGAAGACCTGGCAGTTGCCGCGGAAATAGGCGTCCGAGCAGGCTTCCCAGCGACCGCTCATCCGCATCGAGCTGATCTGGTCGTTGGCGCCGGTGTTGCCCAGGTTGACCATCTCGCCGCTGAAGCTCATCGAACGGCCGCGATAGTTGGAGTCTTCGTAGACGGTGATCGAGTTACGGCCGCCGCCGCCACCCCAACCGCCGCCGTTGTTTCCACCGCCCCAACCGCCGCCATTGTTGCCGCCGTTGCCCCAGCCACCGCCGTTGTTGCCGCCACCCCAGCCGCCGCCGTTGTTGCCACCGCCGCCGGGACGCCCGCCACCGCGATCCTCATAGTCGCCGCGATGGTTGTAGCAGACCAGCAGGCCGTTATCGTTGCCGATGTCGCTGGACGAGCAGCGCGCCAGCTCGATCGAGGTGCCGCGCACATTGCCGCGCATATCGCGGCAGTCGGCGTAGAGCCGGCCCTGGTTCACATACGAGCCCGAGCAGCTGTCGGCATAGCTGCCGCGCGGCGCGGCGCGTTGGGCGCCGCCGTCCATCTGCGGGGCGCGGTCCTGACCGCCGGCCAGCATGGCCACGGCCGCGAGCGTGGTGAGAGCGATAGACATGGTCGTTCCTCCAAAAAGACGTTGGTCGCTGAACGCGTCCGATGGCCCACTGTTCAATTCCCGGGATGAACCGGAGCTGTATGGCCGCGCTTGTCTTCGTTTAGCTGTCGCGCGTATGCCCCGCCGATCCCGGAACGCCAGTATGCCAGACCGCGAAGCCTACGGCCACGCTTGGGATTCGCCTGCGATCATGGCGTTTTCTTTTGCGCCGAAACGGCCTATATCAAATCATCAGCGCCCGGCCGAAAGGTCGGGCGCCGTCGTATCCAGAGCCCGAAAACGCCGGGCCCCTCATATCTCCGGGACTACGCCCATGACCGAAATCCTCATGCCCAAGGCGACCGCCGTCTGGCTGGTGGACAACACCTCGCTGACGTTCGAGCAGATCGCCGACTTCTGCGGCCTGCACCCGCTGGAAGTGCGCGGCATCGCCGACGGCGACGTGGCCCGCGACATCCGCGGCGTGGACCCGATCACCGGCGGCCAGCTGTCGCGCGAAGAGCTCGACAAGGCCCAGGACAACGCCGACTACCGCATGAAGGCCATCGTCAGCCGCCACGCCGAGCTGCTGAAGTCCAACAAGCCGGCTCCGAAATACACGCCGGTCTCGCGCCGTCAGGACCGCCCGGACGCCATCATGTGGTTCGTCAAGAACCACCCCGAGGTCACCGACGCCCAGATCGCCAAGCTGCTGGGCACCACCAAGTCGACGATCGAGAGCGTGCGCAACCGCACCCACTGGAACAGCCCGAACATCAAGGCCGTCGACCCGGTGACCCTGGGCCTCGTCGGCCAGCTGGTCCTGGACGAGATCATCGCCAAGGCCGCCGAGAAGAAGAACCGCGACGATCTCAAGAAGGGCGGCGGCACCCTGCAGCCCATCGACGAAACCCCGGCCGAGCCCGAGTTCGTCCCCGAAGAGCGCGAACGCCGCACGGCCGAGCCCACGGCGGAATCGGTGTTCGGCTCGAACAACGACTGAACTTCTCCCTCCCCCTCGGGGGAGGGTGGCCGAGCCGAAGGCGAGGCCGGGTGGGGACGGCAAAGCAAGGCCCCATTGACATTTTGTCGCTTGGTCGCGCAGCCGCCCCCACCCGGTCGCTACGCGACCACCCTCCCCCGAGGGGGAGGGAGAGCTATGGAAACAAAACGGCCCCGGGATCACTCCCGGGGCCGTTCGTTTTCCTGACGGAGACGAAGGCTACCCTGCCCTCGCCTCCAGACTGGTGATTTCCTCCTTGAGCCGGAGCTTCCTTCGCTTGAGCTCCCTGACCTGCAACGGATCCGCCGAGGGGCTGCCGATCTCCCGCTGGATGGTCTCATCCAGCTGACGGTGCCGATTTCCCAGTTCGCGGATACGAGCTTCGATGGTCATGGCTTGCGCCTCCATGTCTAAGGGACCACACAGTGAGCGCCCGGAAATCGGGTCTGTGAAATCACGGTTCGGTGACGTCAACAGACCCTTAAAATCCTCCGGACCCGGCGGAGCCTCCCTCCCAATATGGACCATGATGTGAACGGAGCAGTACGGAACCCGCCGACCCGCCTCGTGGTCGGAATCTCCGGCGCGTCGGGCGTCACCTACGGAATCCGAGTGCTGGACGCGCTGCAGGACCTGGGCGTCGAGAGCCATCTGGTCGTCACCCGCGCCGCCCTGCTCACATTGTCGCAGGAGACGGATTTCTCCGCCGATGACCTCACCGGGCGCGCTTCGGTCGTCCACAAGCTGAACGACGTCGGCGCCTCCATCGCCTCGGGATCGTTCAGGTCGCTGGGCATGATCGTCGCCCCCTGTTCGGTCAGGACGATGAGCGAGATCGCCACCGGCGTGACCTCCACCCTCCTGACGCGCGCCGCTGACGTCGTGCTGAAGGAGCGCCGCCCTCTGGTCCTGATGGTCCGGGAGACGCCCTTCCACCTCGGCCACCTGCGGACCATGACGGCCCTGGCCGAGATGGGCGCCACCATCGCCCCGCCCCTGCCCGCCTTCTACGCCAGGCCCGCCTCCATCGAGGAGATGGTCGATCAGTCCGTGGGCCGCGCCCTGGACCTGTTCGGCCTCGACTGGGCCCCGGTGAAGCGGTGGGACGGGCTCAAGGGTCCCATCAGCGAATGAGTGACTCCTTCTGGGACTGGGCCCTCAGGGCCTACGCCGCCCCCGGCGTGCAGGAGGCCTGTCTCCAGCTGCAGGACGGGACCGGCCAGAACGTGCCTCTGCTGCTCTGGGCCGCCTGGACCGCCGCCACGGGCCGCCCGCTGGACGAGGACACGATCAAGGGCGCCTGCGACTGCGCCCGCGCCTGGGACGAGGCCGCGGTCACCCCGCTGCGTACCCTTCGACGCAGCCTGAAGAGCGTGAACCCCGACATCGACGACGCCGCCCGCGAGGCTCTGCGCGATCAGGTGAAGGCCGTCGAACTCTCCGCCGAACGCCACCTGATGGCCGGTCTGGAAGCCCTCGCCCCCGCGCCCTCCGGTTCGCCCAGGCCCTACATCGAGGCACTGGTCGCCGTCGCCCGCGTCTGGACCCGCGTCGTGCCACGTCCGGCCCTCACGACGCTCGCCGAACGCCTTCCGGCCTGATGCGGCCTCGGGTATAAGCCCGTCTTCGCGGGGCCCGAATGAACGACGACCAACCCTTCCTGACCGACGAAGAGCTAGCCCTGCAGGCGCAGGTCAAGGAACTGCGTCTGGAACACGCCGACCTCGACGCCTCCATCGAGGCCCTGTCGCACATGCCGATCCCGGACCAGCTCCTGATCGCCCGGCTGAAGCGCAAGAAGCTGTTGCTGCGCGACGAGATCGTGAAGATCGAGAGCCGGATCCTGCCGGATATCATCGCTTAGTTTCCCTTCTCCCCTTGCGGGAGAAGGTGGCCGAGCGGAGCGAGGTCGGATGAGGGGTGACCGTAGATTTCACCGGTGAGCCATCTGCTCGCCTCATCTCGTCTGCGTCTTCGTACCCCTCATCCGTCAGCCTTCGGCTGCCACCTTCTCCCGCAAGGGGAGAAGGAAGACTGATCAACGCCCCCGCTTCCTGACCCACATCGCCGCATCCGCCTCGGCCAGCCAGGTCTCGACATCCGCCTGTCCGGCGAAGGCGCGCACCCCGAACGACCCGCCCAGCACCGCCGGCCGGCCGTCCCAGGCGAAGTCCGCCCCTTCCAGCGCCGCCTTCAGCCCGGCCGCCTTCTCCCGCCCTGCATCCATGTCGGCGTTCAGCAGCAGGACCGCGAACTCGTCCCCGCCCAGACGCCCCACGGCGTCCGTCGCCCGCACATTCTCGACCAGCAGTTCCGCCACCCGCACCAGGGCCGCATCACCCGCCGCATGGCCCAAGGTGTCATTCACCGCCTTGAACCCGTCCAGATCCAGATACAGCAGCACCGCCGGCACCTTGTACCGCGTGCAATAGGCCATGGACCGCGTCATCGCCGAGACGAAGCCCCGCCGGTTCAGCACGGGCGTCAGGACGTCGTGCTCGGCCGCCGCCTCCGCCGCCTCGGCGCGCGCGGTCAGGGCCGCCACCTCGGCGCGCAGCCGGGCGATCTCGGCTGCCGGATCGTCGATGTTCGGCGCGTCGGTCACGTCGGATACGGCTCCGGGCGCGGAATCAGGACGTGCGCCACGCCGCCTAAGCTAACGCCCTTGGTTGCGGGCGCAACGCGCGTGCTGTAACCGGCCGCTTTCCCGCGCTGAAGGCCTCTAAGCATGGCGACGACGACCCCCCCGGTGGCGATCATCATGGGCAGCCGTTCCGACTGGCCCACCATGAAGCACGCGGCCGACATGCTGGACCGTCTGGGCGTCGCCTGGGACGCGCGCGTCGTCTCGGCCCACCGCACGCCGCAGCGCCTGGTCGAGTTCTCGACCGGCGCGAAAGAGGCCGGTTTCAAGGTCATCATCGCCGGCGCAGGCGGCGCGGCCCATCTGCCCGGCATGGCCGCCTCCATGACCTCGCTGCCGGTGCTGGGCGTGCCCGTCCAGTCCAAGGCGCTGAAAGGCCTCGATAGCCTCCTGTCGATCGTCCAGATGCCCGGCGGCGTCCCCGTCGCCACCCTGGCCATCGGCGAGGCGGGGGCCAAGAACGCGGGCATCCTGGCCGGCCAGATCCTGGCCCTGAACGACATTCCGCTGGCCGGTCGCCTCGACGCCTTCCGCGAGGAACAGACCGCCTCGGTCCTCGAAACGGTCGAAGACTGATCTTGGCCGAGCTTCCCCTCCCCCCCGGTTCGACCATCGGCATCCTGGGCGGCGGCCAGCTTGGCCGGATGCTGTCCCAGGCCGCCTCCCGCCTCGGCTTCGACGTCGTCATCCTGGACCCCGAGGAGAACAGCCCGGCCGGTCGCGTCTCGCGCGGCCAGATCGTCGCCGCCTATGACGACCCGACGGCGCTGGGCGTCTTCGGCCGCGTCTGCGACGTCGTCACCTTCGAGTTCGAGAACGTCCCCGCCGCCTCCGTCGAGCGCCTGGCCGAGGCCGGCGCCCTCGTCGCCCCCGGCCCGACCGCCCTGGCGGTGGCTCAGGACCGCGTGGACGAGAAGACCTTCCTCAACGCCGTCGGCGCGACCACCGTCGCCTTCGCTCCGGTCGACGATCTCGCCGACCTGCAGGCCGCGCTGGAAACGCTGGGCACGCCCGCCCTCCTGAAGACCCGCCGCGACGGCTACGACGGCAAGGGCCAGGTCTGGATCAAGTCGCCGAAACAGGCCGAGGCGGCGCTGGCCGAACTCGGGGGCCGCCCGGCGATCCTCGAAGCCCGCGCCGCCTTCACCCGCGAACTGTCGATCATCGCCGCGCGCGGCCGCGACGGGTCGGTCGCCGTCTATCCGCTGGGCGAAAACAAGCACGCCGGCGGCGTCCTGCGCACCACCAACGCGCCCGCCCAGATCGACGCGAAGACCGAGAAGCGCGCCAGGGCCATCGCCGCCTCCATCCTGGACGGCCTCGCCTATGTCGGCGTCATCGGCATCGAGCTGTTCGACGTCCCAGGCAAGGATGGGGGCGACGGCACGCTTCTGGTCAACGAGATCGCCCCCCGCGTCCACAACACCGGCCACTGGACCCAGGACGGCTGCGTCTGCGACCAGTTCGAACAGCACATCCGCGCCCTCGCCGGCTGGCCTCTGGGTCCGACCAAGGCCCACGCCCAGGTCGAGATGACCAACCTCCTCGGCGACGAGGTCGAGCAGTGGTCCAAGCTCGCGGCCAAGCCCGACCAGCGCCTGCATCTCTACGGCAAGGCCGAGGCCCGACCGGGTAGGAAGATGGCGCATGTGAACCGGGTGAAGGCGCTCACATAACTGTCGTCATCCTCCGGCGCAGCGAAGCGGAGACCGGGGGACGCAGCGGCGCCGAAGGCGATCTGTTCAGACAGGATTTCGGACGCATCGTACCTCGCGGCAGTTTCGCGCTCTCGCGCGCCGCTGCGTCCCCCGGTCTGCGACGCGAAGACGCGCCTTGCCGGAGGATGACGAAAGCTAGGCCCGCTGCGGATACCGCAGTCGGCTCAGCATCTCCGTCACCTTCCGCACCGGGGCGTCGAAATCCTTGCCCGCCTTCCACTTCTCGAAGGCCATGACGTTCTCGATCCGCGCCGCCACGAAGGCGTCCGACGCCTCTTTCCCGTTGAACAGCCGCAGCGTCATCGCCGGGATCAGGATGCCCGACAGGATCGTCCGCTTCGAATAGTGGTTCCAGTCGGTCGCCGTATCCCCGGCCCAGCGCCACAGCCCGTCCGCCGTCCCCCAGGTCAGGCTCAGCGCCAGGCCCGTGTTGGTCGGCAGGGCCATGAAGCCGCTGGCCCGCTTCTCGGCCTCCGGATGGGCCATGGCGACTTCCAGCCGCGTCTCCAGCGCCCGAGCGATTCGCTCGCGGATTTTCAGACCTGCCGGATCGCCCAGTTCGGCCAGCGCCTCCGCATCGTGCCGACGCCACAGCAACGCCGCCAGATCGCGCGGCCCGTTGGGCAGCAGAAGCTCCTGATCGCCTTCACTCAAACCCTGCGCCGCACACGCCTCGCGCACCAGCCGGGCGTTCCAGCCCAGGCGCGGAGCCCGTTCCAGCGCCGAATCGAGCACCGCCTGCTCCATCCGGTCGCCCCAGTCGGCTTCGGGCGCGTTCGACAGGTGCGGGGTCTCGGTCATTTCCCTAGAATACGCCCGTCCCACCTATGTTGCGAGGGTCACGGAAGACGCGCGACGATCTGGACAGGACGGGAGGCTTGGTGTATCCGCACGCCTTCGCTCGCCGGGCTGTCGCCCGCGGGATCGGATTTTATTTGTCTGCCCGCCTCTTCTGGGACGCGGCGGGCGGCCAAAGGAGAGTTTCACCTGGTTCAGATTTTCGTCCGCGACAACAACGTCGATCAGGCCCTCAAGGCCCTCAAGAAGAAGATGCAGCGCGAAGGCAGCTTCCGTGAAATGAAGCGCCACGTGCACTACGAGAAGCCCTCGGAGAAGCGCGCCCGCCAGAAGGCCGAGGCCGTCCGTCGCGCCCGCAAGCTGGCCCGCAAGCGCATGCAGCGCGAAGGCCTGCTGCCCGCCCCGAAGCCCCGCGCCCCGCGCGGCTGATTTCGGTCAGAGCTGATATTGAGAAGGCCGCCCCTCGAGGCGGCCTTTTTGTTTCCACCCTCTCCCCTTGCGGGAGAGGGAGATCGCGCACGAGAGCGCAGCGATCGTCCTGGCGCGATCGGGTGAGGGGTGAAACTCGCTCTCGCCGATGAGCCCCTGCGGGCCGCACCTCGGCTACGTCCCCGTACCCCTCATCCGACTTCGCTTCGCTCAGCCACCTTCTCCCGCAAGGTGAGAAGGAACTCACCGCCCCCCACCGCTCATCGCCGCCGCAAAGCTCTTCCAGCTCAGCTTCACGTCCGACAGCGCGCCCGCCCGGAACGCCCGTCCAGCCAGCCACACCATCAACAGCGCCACCGCGAACATCCCCGCCATCGTGCCTATGATCTCGATCATCGGCGGCCCGGACGGCGCCCGCGCGCTCATCAGGAAGGGCGTGAAGAAGGGCACCCAGCTCAGGAACTTCACCGCCGGCGCATCGGGGTTCACCAGCGCCATCTGGACGACCAAGAGCGGCACCACCAGCACCATCATGATCGGCCCCATCAGGGTCTGGGCGTCGCGCGGCGTCTCGCAGAAGGCGCCGATGGCCGCGAACAGCACCGCGTACATCAGGTAGCCGCCGACGATGTAGCCGATGAAGTAGAAGATCAGGCCGTTGCGCATCAGCACCTCGGCCACGTCCGCCGCCGTCGAGGGCGCCGCCGTGATCAGGCCCACGGCCCCGATGCCGCCCCAGACGACCAGCACCGACAGGGTCAGGAAGGCCACGCCCAGCACCTTGCCGGTCAGGATCTCCGTCGCCGAGGCCGAGGACAGCAGCACCTCCAGGATCTTGTTCGACTTCTCCTCCATCACGCTGTTCAGCAGGATCGAGGCGCCCGTGATGATCAGCGACCACAGGATGAAGCTGAAGGCCAGGCCGATGATGCCCGGCAGACGGTCCTTGAACGACACCTCGCCGCCGCTGGCCGAACGCGGCGAGAAGGCCGTGATCTCGGGCCGGAAGGCGTCGACGCTCTCCACGATGGCCGCATCGATTCCCGCCTCGCGCAGGACCGCGTCGCGGTTCTCGTCCCTCAGCGCCCGACGCACGAAGTCCTCGACCGTGTCGTCCGTCGCCCGCGCCGACCAGACGCGCGCGCCAGGTCCTTCGGGCGTGCGGGTCAGGAAGACCACGGCGTCCAGCCGCCGGTCCTCGGGCGTCTCGTCGGTCAGATAGCGGCGCACGACCGCGTTCTGGGCGTCCCCCGGCGTCGCCGCCGTCAGGTCGGCGGGCGCATCCACGAACCGCATCCGCTGGCGACCCATGGAGGCGATGGCGCTCTGGGCCGCGCCCGGAGGCGCTCCGGAAGAGGCGGCGGCCTTCTCGGCGGCCTCCCGCACCCGTTCGGCCTGGCGTTCGGCGTCGGCGGCCAACAGCCCCTTCACGGCGGCGGCCAGGCCCGAGGCTTCCGGCCCCTCCTCGATCAGGACGACGGCACGCACCGGATCGGCGCCGCGCACCAGCAGAGGCACGGCCCCGCCCAGCACGGCGAACATCGGAAACGCCAGCAGCGACAGCCAGAAGCCGACTGTCTTGGCATAGGCCATGAACTCGCGCTGGGCGATCAGGAGGATGCGGTTCATTGGCCTGCCTCCGCGTGGGTGGTCGGTCGGGCGACGCTCTGATCTTCGTCCGGATGATCCCCGGTCAGGTCGATGAAGGCGTCATGCAGGGTCGGCTCCTTCAGTTCGAACCGGCGCACGTCGAGGCCCGAGACGAAGGCCGTCTTCAGCGCCTCCTGCCCCCCTGCCCCGCTGGCCAGCGCCCCTTTCAGGACCCGCACCCCGCCGTTGTCCGATACGACTTCCACGCCCGTCACGCCCGGCAGGGCCGCCACGGCCTCGGCCGTGATCTCGCCTTCCAGCTCCAGGAACCGGCGGGACGTCGCCCGCGCCTCGGCCACCGTGCCGTCGAACGCCTTACGGCCGCGGGCCATCAGGACGACCTGATCGCACAGCCGCTCGGCGTGCTGCATGACGTGGGTGGAGAACAGGACTGTCGCCCCGTCGGCCGCCAGCCCCCGGATCACCTCTTCCAGCCCCTGCTGGTTGACCGGATCGAGGCCCGAGAAAGGCTCGTCCAGGATCACGAACTCCGGCCGATGCACGACCGAGGCGATCAACTGGACCTTCTGCGCCATCCCCTTGGACAGCTCCTTCATCTTCTTTTTCTGCGAGGCGCCGAGGCCCTGTGCGATCAGCATCTCGCGCGCCCGGCGCTTGCCCTCGCCCGTCGGCACCCCCTTCAGGGATCCGAAGAAGGCGATCGCCTCCACCGGCGTCATCTTCTTGTAGAGGCCCCGCTCCTCCGGCAGGAAACCGATCCGGTCGCGGACCTTGCGTCCGTCCGACGCGCCCAGGATGTCGATGGTCCCGGCGCTCGCCGACTGCAGCCCCAGGATCATGCGGATGGTCGAGGTCTTGCCGGCCCCGTTCGGGCCCAGGAAGCCGCAGATGGCCCCCTTCCGGACCTGGAAACTCAGGTCCTTCACCGCCTGAAAGTCGCCGTAGCGCTTGCTCACGCCGTCGAGCGTCAAGGCCGCCATTCACTCATCCCCCGGTCGTTACAACGCTAGAGGTAGCAAAGGACGCTTTACATGCAAGCCGTATTCGCGTGGCGGCGTTCGATCAGCCCGCGACCGGCCCGTCCACCACCACTTGGAAGGTCTCGCCCACGACCCGCGCCGGGTTCACCTGCGCCCCGCCGCGACGGACCTCGAAATGCAGGTGCGGCCCGGTGGAATAGCCGGTCGAGCCGACCAGACCGATCCGCTCGCCGCCTGAAACCCGGTCGCCCGACGCCACATCGATGCGGCTCAGGTGGGCGTACATGGTCGTCATTCCGTTCGGGTGGCGCAGCTCGATGAAGTTGCCGTAGCCCGAGGGCTCATGGCCGATGCGGACGATCTCGCCCTCCGCCGCCGAGTAGACGGTCGTGCCGGTCGGCGCAGCGATATCGACGCCCTTGTGCATCCTGACGCCCGGCTCACCGCCCAGACGCCGCATGCCGAAGCGTGAGTTGATGCCGAAGCCGCGCACCGGCTCCTCGAACGTCATCGGCCGGGTCAGGGGCCCGGCGGGCTTGGCCACCGCCGTGATCGGCGGCAGCTCCGGCAGGGCGAAGGTCTCGATGTCGGGCTCCCGGTCCGCGGGCGCCATGGCCATGGCCAGGACGGCGACGCCGACGAAGGCGGCGGTCTGTCCGGAGTGGGTCACGAAGGCACGGGCGGTCGGAAGCAGTCGGCGCATGAAATCGTCGGCTCGGTGGCGCTTTTCGAGAAGCAGTGGAAGCCTGCGAGCGCGGATCGGCGACCGGCGCGCTGCGGCGAGCGGCCGTATCGGTAATTCCTGCGGCGACTTTGGGGCGCGCAGGGCGACAGGGCGTCGCACCCGGGGAACCCCTATGCACACAACGTCACCTCCCCATCGCAGATGGGGAGGACAGATCGCGGGCAGCGATCAGGAGGGGGCAAGACGGTATCGACAGGCGAGCACCTGCCAGCCCTCACTCAAACCACCGAGTCGCCCTCTCCTGGCGTCCTTCGGCCGCCTGTCCTCCCCATTCGCCTACGCGAAGGGGGAGGTGACACTGTCTTACAGCGGCAGTTTGAACGTGATGCCGCCCGTGTGGCTGTCGGCGCGATCGCCGAAGCGGCCGCGATAGCCGATCTCGACCTCCAGCGGTCCCATCTCGCCCGACACCCCGGCGGCGGCCAGGATCGATCCGCCGAACGGATCATCATAGTGACGCGACAGGACCTGTGCCGGATTGCCGGCGATGCCGACGCGGACGGCGTCCGAGCTGTCGTCCAGGATGTCGCGATAGCCGCCCTCGGCGAAGAGGCCGAAGCCGCCCATGTCCGCCTCGGCCCGCAGGACGGCCTCGGCCGAAATGCCCTTCGCCGAACGATCCTGGTAGGCGTAGGAGGCCGCCAGCCCCTGTTCGGTGTAACCGTCCACCGTGGCGTTGGCGTAGGTGACCGCGACGCGCGGCGAGATCGCGATCCCACCGGCATCGAACCACATCCCGGCCTGGGCGCGCGCGCCGGTCGAATAGCCGCGCGTCTCGCCGGTCATGGTGATGGCCGCCAGAGAGCTGACGCGCTTGATGTTGTTGAAGTCGTCGCTGGCCACGCCGGCCGCCGCGTTCAGGAACAGGTTGCCCGAGCGCCAGCCGCCGTAGACGTCCAGAGACAGGCTGCGCAGTTCGAAGCTCGACGGTCCCGCCGTGACATCCGCGTTGCGGAAGGCGCCGGCCATGCCGAAGCGCATCGTCTCGGTGCCGGATTCGAGCATGATCTGCCCGCCGACGCTGTCGAACTTGCCCTGGGAGGCGAAGCCGCGCTGATCGAAGCCGCCCGCGTCATAGACGCCGCCGACCGAGATCGAGGTGCCCGCTTCCCACGCCGCATGGCCCGACAGACGGGCCGTGGCGCCGTCCAAGGCGTCCTCGCGATACCGATAGGCGGTCTCGCCCTGGATCGTCGATTCGGCCGCACGGTTGGCGTAGTAGAGGTAGTCGGACGACAAAGCCGCGATCAGCCGGTGCCCGGCGGCGGTCGGGTGGACGCCGTCGAAATACAGATAGCTGTCGGGATTGGCGCAGACCGAGGTCCCGGTGAAGCAGGACTGGGTCACGTTCGTCAGGCCGAAACGGCCGGGGTTGGACGCCAGGGCGTCCGACACCTTGGCCAGGTCGAACAGGATGATGTTCGTGCCCGGACGAGCCGCCGCCGTCGTGATCAGGGCCGTCTGCAACTGGCTGTTGAAGGTCGAGCCGGAGTTGTCGGCCAAGGCGGCCAGCGGCGTCGGCGAGAACTGGGGCGTGATGCCCAGACGCGGCAGGTTGGTCACCAGGATGGTGCCCGCGCCGCGCGTCGCGATGTCGTTGACGATGAAGTTCATGTCCGCGACGGCGGCCGAAATGATCGGCGCCATATAGCCCGTCGGGTTGGTCTGACTGGCCGGCGGCAGGACCGCGAAGGCGCTCAGGCCCTGGAAGATATTGTTCGCGCCGCCCAGAACGCTGACCAGATCACTCGCGCCGAACGCACCGCCTCGCCCGACATAGGTCGTCAGTTGCTGGCGCATGCCCGGCGGGAAGGCGATGGTGTTGTCGGTCCGCGACCCGCCGTAGGCGTAGTTGATGCTGCCGGTCACCGGAGCGCCGGTCGCGCCCCGTCCCGCGGTGAAGCCCAGAAGTTCGGTGAACACCGGACCGCTCGAGAACCGGCCCTGGAAATAGGGCGCCGGCGGCTGGCCCACCGAGGCGAACAGGTTGCCGTTGTCGCTCAGCGAGTCGCCGAACACGACCAGGCGGTTGTAGGTCTGGGCCGAAGCTGACCCTGCGGCGGCCGAGGCTGCGGCGAGCGTCAGCGCAGCCAGGGCTGCGCCGCGAAGATAGCGTGACATGGTCTTCCTCCCTCGGCCGTCGATTCCGCAGCCGTTGACCGACACTCTGCGCTCGTTTTGCGCGAGCGCAAGATGCCGTCGCGGAAGGTGACGACTGATCAGGAACCGTCAGCCGGGTCGCGATCAGTGAAGCAGGCGGAACCGCAGCGTCCCGGCCACACTCTTCAGCACACGGAGCGCCTGCGGATCGTAGTCGCGGTCCACGTCCATGATGACGTAGCCGGTCTTTTCGTCCGTCTTCAGATGCTGACCGAGGATGTTCAGCCCCGCCGCCGACAGCTCGCGGTTCAGCTCGGCCAGAACGCCCGGCTGGTTCCTGTGGATGTGCAGGATGCGGTGCCCGCCCGAAACCTCCGTCAGCTGCACGTTCGGCAGGTTGACGCAGAAGGTGGTGTCGCCCCGGTTCAGATAGCCCAGCAGACGCTCGGCCGCGAACTCGGCGATGGCCTCCTGCGCCTCCTCGGTCGAGCCGCCGATGTGCGGCGTCAGGATGACGTTCTTCAGCCCCATCAGCGGGCTCTCGAACGGATCGGCGTTGGTGCGCGGCTCTTCGGGGAAGACGTCCAGCGCCGCTCCGCCGACACGCCCGCCCTGAATGGCCTGGGCCAGATCGCCGACGTTGACGACATGCCCGCGCGAAAGGTTCAGGAACAGGGTCCCCGGCCGCATCATCTGGAACTGGGCCGCGCCGATCAGGTTGGTGTTCTCCGCCCGCCCGTCGACGTGCAGGGTCACCACGTCCGCCTCTGCCAGCAGGGCGTCCAGCGACCGCATCCGCTTGGCGTTGCCCAGCGCCAGCCGCTCCGACTGATCGTGGAAGATGACCCGCATCCCCAGCGCCTCGGCCAGCACCGACAGCTGCGACCCGATGGCCCCATAGCCGACGATGCCCAGGGTCTTGCCGCGCAGCTCGCGCGATCCGTCCGCCGACTTGTTCCACTTGCCGGTGTGCATGGCCGTCGACTTGTCGACCACGTCGCGCATCAGGGTGATGGTCAGGCCGATGGCCAGCTCCACCACGCTGCGGGTGTTCGAATAGGGCGCATTGAACACCGCGATCCCCTTGGCCGCACAGGCGTCCAGATCGATCTGGTTGGTCCCGATGCAGAAGGCCGCCACGGCCAGCAGCCGATCCGCCGCCTCCAGCACGCGCTCGGTCACATTGGTCTTGGAGCGGATGCCCAGCACATGGACGCCCTTGATCTTCTCGATCAGGTCGTCCTCGTCCAGCGCCCCCTTCATCGTCTCGACGGAATAGCCCGCCTCCTCCAGCCGCTCGACGGCGGCGGGGTGGATGTTCTCGAGCAGCAGCATCTTGATCCGGCTGCGCGGATAGGACCAACGCCCGGCCAGACCCTCGGCGTGCAGCAGTTCGTCGATCGACTTGGCCTCGCCGTCCGCCACGGCCACGACCTTGTCGCGCCGCGCGATCTCGGTGAAGGCGTAGAACCGGTCCGCCGCCCCTGCCAGCTTGACCTCCGCGTCGTTCCAGCCGTCCCCGACCATCACGACCGGCCCGGCCAGGCCCAAGGCCTTGATCACGGTCGGCTTGCCGTTCTCGCGCGACAGAGGATTGGCGTCGTCCACCCCCGTCACCCGCCCCTCGGCGTCATAGGTCAGGTCGTTGCAGATGACGCGATCCGGCGCCACGCCCAGCCGCTCGGCGATAGGCAGGATCACCTCGCGGAACCCACCCGACAGAATGATGATGTTCGCCGCATTCTCGTTGAAGAAGCGCAGGTTCCGCCGCACCGACGGCGTCCCCTCGTCCAGGATCCGGTCCGCCAGCGCCTGAACATGGGGCCGGGTCAGCGGCAACAGCGCCAGTCGCGCCCTCAGCGACTCGCCGAAATCCACCTCTCCGGCCATGGCCCGGTCGGTCAGGGACGCGATCTCGGTCCGCACGGATGCGGCATCGCTATGCCCCTCAAGGGCGATATCAGCGAGGGCTTCGAGGGTTTCGATGCGCACAAGCGTCGAATCGAAGTCGAAAATCAGCGTCGGAGAGGCGGTCATGCCTCCCTTTCGCTCACCTTCGCAGACGCAGCAAGTGAAGTCTCCTCCCCGTTGGCCCCTTGGCCAATGGGGAGGTGGCAGCGAGCCTCTTCGCGAGCTGACGGAGGGGTTCTTGGCGACGGAAAGAACCCCTCCGTCTCCTCCGCTTAGTTTATCCTCGGGCCGAGCATAGCTCGGACCCGGGGGCTACGGATCCACCTCCCCGCGCTTCGCGCAGGGAGGAAACTTTAGAGCCCGGTAATCCGACGCACCCTGCTGTCCGGCTGGCGGCTTTCCAGCGCCGCCGCCCCGATCGCCGCCGCGATGGTTGCCACGGCCAGCAGGGCCCCGCCCTCGCGGGCATGATCCTTGGCGTAGCGGCCCGCGTCGTCGGCGTATCGACGCGCCGAACGACCCGCCTCATCGGCATACCGTCGAGCATCACGCGCATATTTCCGGCGCTGCTTCTCCGACACCGCCCGCTGGCCGCGCTTCAAGAGCTTCTTCGCCTGATGACGCGCATCGTCGCCCAGATCGCCGGCGCGATCGGCCACCTCTTCCGCCCGCTCGGTCAGGCCGCGCGAGATGTCGTCGAACCGGTGACGCAGGGCCTCCGCGTCGATCCAGCCGCGCGGGTCGATCCGGTCGCGGATCTCTTCATAGCGGCGCGGCCCGGTGCGCTGGGTCAGCAACAGGGTCGCCAGGGCGGCGACCGCCACCACGGCCACGGAGCCTGCGGTGATCCCGGGATGTTTGCGAACCTCGGCCAAGGCGCTGAACTGTCGGACCATGGGATAATGAACCTCTTCGTCGAGGCCGTCGTCGGTCGGGTCGTACAGCCCGTCGTCGTACGGCTCATAGGCGGAACCCCTGTCCCGCATCGCAACAGGAGCGAACCGCGCGAAGATCGGTTCCGCCAGACCGGGCAGAAGGGCGTAGAACGACGAAATGACGCGCCCTCCCCCGCCGACGGTGATTTCCCGCACCGCATGGGTCGCGCACCACAGGACGGTGTCCGCCACCACATGGGTCGCATAGACGGGCTGCGGGTTCTGCACCGCGTATCCGGTCAGGTTCCGCGCATGCTTGGGATAGGGGGTATCCACCGCCGCCGGCTTGACCAGACTGACCGCCACCGGCGCGTTCTCGCGCATCAGCTCCATCCGGAAGGCGTTGGTGAACCCCTTCACCGCGTGCTTGGACGCCGAGTAGACCCCTTGCACCGGCACCGGCACGTCGCCCAGCACCGAGCCGACATTGACGATGGTCCCGCCGCCCGGCTGGCTCCGCAGATACTCCGCCGCCACCAGCGACCCGTTCACCGTGCCCCAGTAGTTGGTCTCGAACAGCCGGTGCTGGTCCTCCAGCGTCGTCTCGCGGATCGGGCCGTAGATCGAGGTCCCGGCATTGTTCACCCAGGTGTCGAACCCGCCGAACAGCCTGCGGCACTTGTCCGCCGCCTCGGCCAGGGCGTCATGGTCGGCGACGTCGGCGACCGCATAGGCCACCCGCGCCCCCTCCTGCTGCAGCTCCTCGACCAGGGCCTTCAGGTCGCTCTCGCCCCGCGCGATCAGGAAGACGCAGGCGCCGGCTCGCGCCGCCCGGCGCGCCGTGGCCAGACCGATGCCGGAGGTGGCGCCGGTGATGACGATGGCCTGCTGGTCCAGCGGCTTCAGGATCGGCTTGGCGGGCATGGGCGATAAGCTTTCCTCGGGTGTCGGCTTCTGCAAACGGGCGGACCGTCGGGCCGGTTGCCGACAGATAGCATGCGGCGACGCTTCCGCGACCCCTGCCAGGGTCGCCCTTACAATGTCGCACCGGCTCACTATCTTGCACCGTTCTCAGTATTTCGCCCGTAAGGACCCCTGCCGTGACCGATCACGCGCCCGCCGCCGTTCCGACCGACAACCTCGCCGCCGCCTTCCAGATCGAGGGCTGGCCCGTGCGCGGTCGCCTGGTCCGCCTCGGCGAGGCCATCGACAAGATTCTGGCCGCCCACGCCTATCCGGAGCCGGTCGCCGCGCTTCTGGGCGAAGCCTGCGTGCTCGCGGCCCTCGTCGGTTCGGCCCTGAAGTTCGAAGGCCGGCTGATCGTGCAGGCGCAAGGGGACGGCCCCGTCCGCTACGTCGTCGCCGACTACGACACCGACGGTCACCTGCGCGGCTACTGCCGCTTCGACGAGGACGAGGTCGCCGCCGCCTCCAGCGGTTTCGCGCGCCCGGGCGCCAAGACCCTCTTGGGCCAGGGCGTCTTCGTCATGACCCTGGACCGCGGTCCGGACTTCGAGCGCACCCAGGGCATCACCCCCATCGAGGGCGAAAGCCTGTCGCTGGCGGCCGAGCACTATTTCGTCCAGTCCGAGCAGATCCCGACCAAGGTCCGCCTCGCCGTCGGCTCCGTCACCAACGAAGGCGGCACGACCTGGCGCGCAGGCGGCGCCCTGATCCAGCTGATCGCCGGCGACGACGCCCGCGGCTCGACCGAGGATGTCTGGGACCGCTCGCGCGCCCTGTTCCAGACGCTCGGCGACGACGAGCTGATCGACCCGACGGTGTCGCCGGAGACCCTGCTCTATCGCCTGTTCCACGAGGACGGCGTGCGGCTGGAGGACGCCCGCGCCCTTAAGGCCCAGTGCCGCTGCTCCGCCGACCGCATCGGCACGGTCCTGGCCTCCTTCGGCCCGGAGGAACGCGCCGACATGGTCGAGCCCGACGGCAAGATCCACGTCACCTGCGAATACTGCGCCAAGGTCTACAGGCTGGACCCGGAGGCAGTCGCGGCGGAAGCGGAATAAGACTCCCTCTCCCCTTGCGGGAGAGGGAGATCGCGCACGGCGGCCCCAGCCGTCGTCCTGGCGCGATCGGGTGAGGGGTGAAACCCACTCTGACCGGGTAGGCGCCGGACGCATCTGGTCGGCGTCCTCGTACCCCTCATCCGTCGGGCTTCGCCCGCCACCTTCTCCCGCAAGGGGAGAAGGCAGGGACAGTCTCTCAATACGCCAGCGCGATCCCGTCCTTCCGCATCTCGGTCGCCGCCCCATAGGTCCAGCGGCCGCCGGGGTTCTGCTGCATCACCACGTTCTGATACCCGCCGAAGCCGCCGTTCGTCGGCCCCAGGGTCCAGCCGCGCTGCACCAGCCCTTCCCGCGCCGCCTGCGGCACCCCGTTCTCGAGGTGCAGCACCCCCGCCCCCTCGGCCGCCTCCCCGGTCGGCTCGGACGACCCTTCGTGCTGCCAGCGCGGGCTGTCGCCGGCCTCCTGCGGATCCAGGCCGTAGTCGACCATGTTGATGATGATCTGGGCCTGACCCTGCGGCTGCATCCCCCCGCCCATGACGCCGAAGGCCATCCACGGCTCCCCGTCCTTGCAGGCGAAGCCGGGGATGATCGTGTGGAAGGGCCGCTTGCCCGACGCATAGATGTTGGCGTGGCCGTCGGTCAGGGCGAACAGCTCGCCCCGGTCCTGGAACATGAAGCCCAGCGGCCGTTCGCCGTCGTCGGGAACGAGCCCTGAGCCCATGCCGCGATAGTTGGACTGAATCCAGCTGACCATCATCCCGTCTTTGTCGGCGACGCTGAAATAGGTCGTGTCGCCCTGCGTCGGCGCATCGCCGGGGAAGGCCCGCTCCATGATCCGGTCCGGCCGGATCAGCCGCGCCCGTTCCGCCGCATAGGCCTTGGAGTTCAGCCACTCTACCGGCGTCTCACTGAACCGGTCGTCGGCGAACCATTTCGCCCGATCCTCGAAGGCCAGCCGCTTGGCCTCTGCCTGATGATGGATCGAGGCCGCGGACTGGAAGCCCATCCCCTTCAGGTCGAACTGCTCGCAGACGTTCAGGATCTGGTTGGTCGACAGCCCCTGGGTGTTCGGCCCCAGACCATAGACCTCGACCCCGCGATAGTCGGTCCGGATCGGATCGACCCACTCCGTCTGGTGCGCCGACAGATCGCCCCGCGTCAGCCAGCCGCCGATGCGCCGGAAATACCGCTCCATCTGCTCGGCCAGTTCGCCCTGATAGAAGGCGTCCCGCCCGCCGGCCGCGATCAGCCTCAGCGTCCGCCCCAGATGCGGATTGGCGAAGACTTCACCGACACGCGGCGTCCGTCCGCCCGGCGCATAGACGACCTTGCGATTGTCGTTCTCCTCGATCCGCGCTGCCCCACGGTCGAACGAGGCCATGTTCCGCTCCAGATACCAGGCGATGGTCTGGGGCATGGGCACGCCCTGTTCGCACAACTCCGCGACCGGGATCAGGACTTCGGCCCACGGCAGTTTCCCATACCGCTGGTGCGCGCTCCACCATGCGTCCACCGTGCCCGGCACATTGACCGTCACCGCCCCGACCGACGGCAGGACGCCGCGTTCTGTCGCCTTCGAGCGCGCCGTCTCCAGGGACAGGCCGCGCGGAGAACCGCCCGAGCCGTTGAAGCCGACCACCTTCTTCTGGGCCGGGTCCCACAACATGCAGAAGGCGTCGCCGCCGATGCCGTTGGCCGTCGGCTCCAGGAAGCCCAGCGCCGCATTGATGGCGATGGCCGCGTCGACGGCCGATCCGCCCCGCTTCAGGGTCTCGATCCCGACGAGGGTCGCCGTCGGATGCGCCGTCGCCGCCGCCCCGTTCGCCCCCCAGACGGTGGAACGGCCCGCGAAAGGCGCCCCCGTGATCCGGTCGCCCATGGTCACGCCTGCGAAGGGCGCCTCCGGCGCGGTCTGCACCGGCCGCGCCGACGCCGCCCCCGCGCTCGCCGCCATCAACGCCCCGGCGGGCAGGCTCGACAGGAAGGTGCGACGACGCATGGGCGAACTCCTCGAAATGCGGGACCGAACCCTATGGACTTCTCACCGCCTGTGAAGGGGCAAGGTCACTCCCTCTCGCCCCCTCTCCCCTTTCCCCTTTATCCCTCTCCCCTTGCGGGAGAGGGAGACGGCGCACGAGAGCGTAGCGATCGTCCTTGCGCCGTCGGGTGAGGGGTGAAACTCACTTCAACCGGGTGAGCAACGGACGCATCTCGTCTGCATCCCCGTACCCCTCATCCGTCGGGCTTCGCCCGCCACCCCTCCTCGGATCGCATGCGATCCTTCGTCGACCCGCAAGGGGAGCAGGAAGGGGTTCGAGTTGGCAAAGCATCGTCCGAATACGCCAACGATTCCAACGCCCCGAAGTTTTAAGAGCCTTTGAACTGGCGCCCCTCAAAACGCGCGTATGCTTCTCCTCGTCCCACCGCATGGGGAAGGCGTCCTGGGCCCAGGACCCGGACGTGCGGCGGGGCGCGATCGAACGGGAAACCGCGTCATCCGACCGACCGAGGACCTTTGTCCGGCGAAACCTGGACTTGCGGAGGCACGAACCGGCGAGGCGTGGGACTGTCCACGGGGCGTAAAACCCCGGAGCCCGGAGGGCCCTGAACCCTCCGCCCGTCGTGGGCTTAAGTCTTTCTGGGATTAAACGGCGACAAGCGTCGGGGGCGAATATGCCGACACCCGACAGGCCGCAGCGAAGCCCACCATCGACTGCTCACGTCCAATCGACCGCGACGGAGCCTCGGCGCGAGCCGAAAATTACACATCGGTCCCCGTAACGCGAAAGCAGGGGCTACCTCGGTTCCGGGCGACCGCCCTGGCTCCGTCCACTTCCCCAACCCGTTCGCAGCGGAAGGACGATGACGCACGTCAGCCTTCTCCCTCCCCCTCGGGGGAGGGTGGTCGGAGCCGAAGGCGGAGACCGGGTGGGGGCGCCCCAGCAAGGCCCTGCGGACCCCAATCCCACGGTCCGTCGCCATCTCGCCCTGCCGCCCCCACCCGGTCGCTTACGCGACCACCCTCCCCCAGGTGGGAGGGAAAACGCTCGTCGCCGCACCCGCGACAGACCGCCTCTTGGCGAGCCTCACCAGCTCGTGACACCCTGCATCCAAACGCGCCACGGCGTCGGGGGAAATCTTCATGGGCTCAGCCATCACCGTCATCGGCCTGCCGATCGCGCTGGGGATCATCATGTTCGGCCTGGGGCTCAGCCTCACGCCCGGCGACTTCATCCGCATCGGACGCAGGCCCAAGGCGGTGACCATCGCCCTCGCCTGCCAGTTGATCCTCCTGCCCCTCGTCTGCTTCGGCCTGGTCCTGGCCTTCCAGCTGCCGCCCGTCCTCGCCGTCGGCATGATGCTCTTGGCCGCCTCCCCCGGCGGCACCACGGCCAATCTCTACAGCCATCTGTTCCGGGGCGACGTGGCCCTGAACATCAGCCTGACGGCCATCAACTCGGTCGTCGCCGTCATCACCCTGCCCATCGTGGTCAACCTGTCGCTGGCCTGGTTCGACCCCGGCGGCGGTCAGGTCGGCCTGCAGTTCAAGAAGACGCTCGAGGTCTTCGTCATCGTGCTGGGTCCCGTGGCGCTGGGCATGCTGGTCCGCGCCCTGAAACCCGCCTTCGCCGCCGCCATGGACAAGCCCGTCCGCATCGCCTCGGTCGTCATCCTGACCCTGGTCATCGTCGGCGCCGTCGCCGCCCAGATCGACATCCTGACCCGGTATTTCGCCGCCATCGCAGGCGTCGTCGTCACCTTCTGCGTGGTCAGCCTCGGCATCGGCTTCCTCGTCCCGCGCTGGCTCAAGGTGGACCGCCCCCAGTCCATCGCCAGCGCCTTCGAGGTCGGCCTGCACAACGCCACCCTCGCCATCGTCATCGCCCAGTCGGTGCTGCGTAATCCGGACATGTCGATGCCCGCCGCCGTCTACGGCGTCCTGATGTTCCCGCTGGCGGCGGCGTTCGGGGTGCTGATCACCCGCTCAGGAAGGGCTCAGCCCTCGAGGTCCAGCGAATAGCCGGCCGAACGCACCGTGCGGATCGGATTGGCGCTGTCGTCCACGTTCAGCGCCTTCCTCAGACGACCGACGTGAACGTCCACGGTCCGAGCCTCGACATAGACGTCCGAGCCCCAGACGGCGTCCAGCAGTTGTTCGCGGCTGAACACCCGACCCGGATGGCGCATGAAGTGGTCCAAGAGGCGGAACTCGGTCGGCCCCAGATGGACCTCCTTGCCCGAGCGCTTCACCCGGTGGGCGACGCGGTCGATGACGATGTCGCCGTGACCCACGCGGTCGTCCGCCAGACCCGGACGGATGCGACGCAGCACCGCCCGGATGCGTGCGATCAGCTCGGTCATAGAGAAGGGCTTGGTCAGATAGTCGTCGGCGCCCGTGTCCAGACCCCGCACCCGGTCCGATTCCTCGCCCCGCGCCGTCAGCATGATGACCGGCAGGTTGCGCGTCTCGGGGCGACCCCGGATACGACGGCAGACCTCGATGCCCGACACCTTGGGCAGCATCCAGTCCAGAAGGACCAGATCCGGCTGGCGCTCGTCGATCTGGACCAGCCCCTCCTCCCCGTCGGCGGCGACGACGACGTCGTAGCCCTCCTTTTCGAGGTTGTACTGAAGCAGGGTCGCCAGGGCGTCCTCGTCTTCCATCACCAGGATATAGGGCTGCACGTCTCAGTCTCCGTCGTCGTCTCAGCGCGCCGTCAGTTCGTCGGCGGTGTGGGCAGATGCCCGGTATCGGCGTCCCAGTCGCCCGGCGTGGGCGTCCAGCGGGGGCGTTCGCCCGTCATCTCGTCGCCGGTGATCTCGTAGTGGATGACCTCGGCGATATTGGTCGCGTGATCCCCGATCCGCTCCAGGTTCTTGGCCATGAACAGCAGATGGGTGCAGGCGCTGATCGTGCGCGGATCGCCCATCATGTAGGTCAGCAGTTCGCGGAACAGGGCGTTGTAATGCTCGTCCACCTCGTCGTCCGAGGCCCAGACCGCCATGGCCCGGTCGATCTCGGAGGCCGTATAGGCGTCCAGCACGTCGCGCAGACGCATCGACACCAGCTTGCCCATCCGCTCGATCGAACGGGTCAGGGGCTGCATCGGCTCGGCCTCGGCCAGGCTCAGGGCCCGCTTGGCGATGTTCTTGGCCAGATCGCCGGTCCGCTCCAGATCCGTCGACAGCTTCATGGCCGCCAGGGTCTTGCGAAGGTCCGACGCCACCGGCTGGCGCAAGGCGATCAGGCGGATGGCCTTCCGCTCGATGTCGCGGTGCATCGCATCGACCTTGGCGTCGCGTTCAACCACCGCCCGCGCCAGGGCGATGTCGCGCCGTGCGACCGACTCGACCGCGTCCGCCACCTGCGCCTCGGCGAGACCACCCATCCGGGCGACCTCGGCGGTCAGCTGGTTCAGTTCGTCGCCGTAGGCCTTGACCGTGTGCTGGTTCAACCGAAGCGCCCCGTGATGTAGTCCAGCGTGCGCCGTTCGCGGGGATTCGTGAAGATTTCCTCGGTGTTGCCGTGCTCGACCAGGCGACCGAGGTGGAAGAAGGCGGTGCGTTGCGACACGCGGGCCGCCTGGGCCATCGAGTGGGTGACGATGACGATGCAGTACTGCTCGCGCAGTTCGTCGATCAGCTCCTCGATCTTGGCCGTCGCGATCGGGTCCAGCGCCGAGCAGGGTTCGTCCATCAGGATGACTTCGGGGCGCACGGCGATGGCGCGGGCGATGACCAGACGCTGCTGCTGGCCGCCCGACAGGCCGGTGCCGGCCGAATGCAGACGGTCGGCGACCTCGTCCCACAGACCCGCCTTCTTCAGCGAGCTTTCGACGATGCCGTCCAGTTCGGACTTCGACGTCGTCATGCCGTGAATCTTCGGGCCGTAGGCGACGTTCTCGTAGATCGTCTTCGGGAAGGGGTTCGGCTTCTGGAACACCATCCCGACCTGGGCGCGCAGCAGCACCGGGTCCACGGTCTTGGCGTTGATGTCCTGCTCGTCCAGCAGGATCTTGCCGGTCACCTTGGCGCCCTGGATGGTGTCGTTCATCCGGTTGATGGTGCGCAGGAAGGTCGACTTGCCGCAGCCCGACGGGCCGATGAAGGCCGTGACGGTCTTGTCCGGAATGTCCAGCGACACGTCGAACAAGGCCTGTTTCTCGCCGTAGAAGACCGAGACGTCGCGGGCGGCGATCTTGGTCGGACCGACGGGGCCGGCCGGCTTGACCTGCGGCGTGGCCAGCGGCGCATCGGCCGTCAGCACGGTCTCGTCGCGGCGCGTCTCGTCGGCGCTGCCGCCCTCTTTGCCGTCAGGGCTGCGGAAGAAGGGAATTTTCATTTGAACTACCACCGACGTTCGAAGCGACGACGCAGAAGGATCGCGGCGGCGTTCATGACGATCATGAAGGCAAGGAGAACCATGATGGCCGCGGCCGTCCGTTCGTGGAACGCACGCTCCGAGGCGTTCTCCCAGATGTAGACCAGCGACGGCAGGGCGCCGGCCGGTTCGTTGATGGCGCCGGGGATGCCCGGCACGAAGCTGACCATGCCGATCAGCAGAAGCGGCGCGGTCTCGCCCAGCGCATGGGCCATCGAGATGATGGTGCCGGTCATGACGCCGGGCATGGCCAGCGGCAGGACGTGGTGGAACACCGTCTGGGTGCGGCTGGCGCCCATGGCCAGGGCGGCCTCGCGGATCGACGGCGGCACGGCCTTCAGGGCCGAGCGCGTGGCGATGATGATGGTCGGAAGCGCCATCAGGGCCAGGACCAGACCGCCCACCAGGGGCGATGATCGGGGCAAGTGCATCCAGTTGATGAACAGGGCCACGCCCAACAGGCCGTAGACGATCGACGGCACGGCCGCGAGGTTGTTGATGTTCACCTCGATCAGGTCGGTGATCCGGCCTTTCTTGGAGAACTCCTCCAGATAGACGGCGGCGCCGACGCCCAGCGGAATGGCGATGCAGGCCGTGACCAGCAGCATCAGGGCCGAACCGACCACGGCGCCCAGAACGCCCGCAAGCTCCGGCTCGGTCGAGTCGCCGTTGGTGAACAACTGGGTGTTCACGGTCGTCGAGACGTGCCCCTCGCGCTTCAGCTCGTCCAGCCAGGCCATCTGCTCGTCGCTGACGCGACGTTGGTCGGACGCCGTCTCTCGCGTGATCTCACCCTTGTAATACAGGTCCGCCTCGTCCGAGACGGGGGCCGTGATCTCGACCGTCTGGCCGATCAGGGCCGGGTTTTCGCGGATCATGTCGGCGGCGCGGAACTTCAGCTCCGAGGAGATCAGCGACCGATAGGCCGTGGCCTTGGTCCCCTGCTCGTCGTCGGTGACGCCCAGACGCGCCAGCTGCTGCTGGGCGACCATCTGCTGGAAGTTGGTGCCTTGCGGATAGGCGCGGTCGATCCGGGCCGGGTCCATATAGACCTGCACCGTCATCTGGTTGGCGTAGAAGGCGGTGTGCCCCTGATCGACGATGCGGCCGAGCAGCAGCACCAGGAAGCCGATCGCCACCGCGACGGCCAGCACGCCGTACAGCTTGAAACGGGTCTCGCGGGCATAGCGCGCCTTCAGACCCTTCTGCAGCCGGGCGGCGCGGGCGGGGTCTTCGGCGGCCAGACGGGCCCACATCTTGTCGGCGCCGGTGTCAGTCATACTGTTCCCGATAGGTCTGGACGATCCGCTGGGCGACGATGTTCAGCAGCAGCGTCACCAGGAACAGGGTCAGACCGAGGCCGAAGGCGGCCAGGGTCTTCGGGCTGTCGAACTCCTGGTCGCCGGTCAGCAGGGTGACGATCTGGACGGTGACGGTCGTCACCGTATCCAGCGGATTGAGGGTCAGGTTGGCGGCCAGGCCCGCGGCCATGGTCACGATCATGGTCTCGCCGATGGCGCGCGACATGGCCAGCAGAAGCGCGCCGGCGATGCCCGGCAGGGCGGCGGGCAGCAGCACCCGCTTCACCGTCTCGGACTTCGTCGCGCCCATGGCATAGGACCCGTCGCGCAGCGACTGGGGCACGGCGTTGATGATGTCGTCGGACAGGGACGACACGAACGGGATCAGCATGATGCCCATGACGGCGCCGGCCACCAGGGCCATCTGGTTCTGGACCAGCAACAGATACTGGCCGAGGCCGTCCATCGGCCCGCCGACCAGCATGGCGCCCAGACCGTTGAAGAACTCGCGGAACGCCGGCCCCACCGTCAGGGCGGCGAAGAAGCCGTAGACCACCGTCGGCACGCCCGCCAGGATCTCCAGCACCGGCTTGACCACGCCCCGCGACACGGCGCTGGCGTACTCCGACAGATAGATGGCCGAGAACAGGCCGACCGGCGCGGCCACGACCATGGCGATCAGCATGATCAGGAAGGTGCCGGCGAACAGGGGCACGGCCCCGAAGGCGCCGGAGGATCCGACCTGATCGGCGCGGATGGCGATCTGCGGGCTCCACTGGGTTCCGAACAGGAAGTCAGTGACCGGCACGAACTGGAAGAAGCGCAACGCGTCCCACAGAAGCGAGAAGACAATGCCGACGGTCGTCAGGATGGCCACGGCCGAACAGGCGAACAGAAGGCCGCCGATCCAGCCCTCGACCCGGTTGCGGGCGCGAAGCGTCGGGCGGATCTGGGTCCAGGCGAACAGACCGCCCATGACGGCCGCCAGAACGGCGCCGATGACGCCGCCCCAGGTCAGGGTCTGGTGAATGCGGGCCGAGCGCGCGGCCTCCTGCGGCATGACCTGACCCAGCTCGCCCTGCCAGACCTGGAAGGCGCGCTGTCCCTGCCCCGTCAGACGGGCGTCATTCAGGAAGGCCTCGCGACGGAAGGGCTCCAGCTGCTGCACGGCCTCCGGTGCGCCCGAGGCCATCAGATTGTGTGCGATCGGCCCGGAGAAGACGCCGGCCAGGATGGTCACGACCAGGGCCGGGACCGCCACCCAGATCAGGGCGTAGTAGCCGTGCTGCTGCGGACGCGAATGCGCCTTCTCACCACCGGACAGGGCGGCGGCGCGACGCTGGGCCTGACCGCGCCCGGCCAGATAGGCCAGCACGGCGAACACCACGACGAGTGGGAGAACTAGCCAGATCATCAGGCCCCGGAGCGCACGCTAAGAATCAGAGCGTGCTCGGAAGTCCGGCCCGTCTCGCGGCGATAACTGCCCTCGGATGGTCAGCGGATTAAGACGGGTCGATGACAGTTCTGCAACGCCGTAAACGATCGGCGTTTTTCAACGGTCAAGCCGCGTCCGAAACGGCGGCGGAGGCCGACGCCAGAGGCAGATAGACGCTGAACAGCGACCCGTCGCCGGGCGCGCTTTCCACCGTCATCCCGCCCCGGTGGCGATTGACGATGTGTTTGACGATGGCGAGCCCCAGACCCGTGCCCGGCCGCTCGCCGCCGCTCTTCTGGCCTTCGACGCGATAGAATCGCTCGGTCAGGCGCGGCAGATGCTCCCGCGCCATGCCGGGCCCGTAGTCCCGCACGGTGACGACGACATACCGCGCGCCCGCCTCCCGATCCGGGGTCAGCAACGACAGGCGCGTGGCGCCCGGCACCCGCGCGGCGGCGGCCGCCTCGACGTCCAGCCCGTGGCGCACGGTCAGTTCCACCGTCCCGCCGACGGGCGAATACTTGATCGCGTTGTCGGTCAGGTTCTGGATCACCTGAACGATCTCGTCGCGATCGCCGACGACCCTCACCTCGCCCGGCTCGACATCCAGTTGGACCGTCACGCCCTTCTCCTGCGACAGGACGCTGACGGCGTCGACGACATCGGAAGCGGCGCGCGGCAGGTCTACCTTGCCGGACGGCGGAATGTGTTCGTTCAGCTCGATCCGGCTCAGCGACAGCAGGTCCGCGACAAGCCGCCCCATCCGGTCCGCCTGGGCCGCCATGATGTCGAGGAACTTGTCCCGCGCCTTGGGATCGTCCTTGGCGTGACCCTTCAGGGTCTCGATGAAGCCGCTCAGCGAGGCCAGGGGCGTCCGTAGCTCGTGGCTGGCGTTGGCCAGGAAGTCGACGCGCATCAACTCCATCCGGCGCACGTCGGTCTCGTCCCGCAGACCCAGGATCGCCATGTTCGCCGCCGGCGACGGCAGCGGCTTGACCCAGGCCTTCCAGTGCCGCGTCCGGGCCCCGGCGGCGTTGTAATCGCTGGTCCGGCTGACCCCGCCGAACAGGGCCTCGTCCACCGCCTCCAGAACGTTCGGGTCGCGCATGGCCGAGACCAGCAGCGCCCCTTCCCTCTGGATCCGCAGCAGGTCGCGCGCCGCGCGGTTGGCCAGGACGATGCGTCGTCCGGCGATATCGTCCGCCTCGCCCCCGCTGACGATCATCATCGGGTCGTCGAGCGCCTCGAACACGCTGTCCAGAAGACCGGCGTCCTCGGGCGCGCTCAGGTTCGGCCCGGAGGTGTCGGTCGAGGCGTCCGCCAGCCGAGGCCGTCGCCGTCGCATGCCCATCAGGGTCACCGTGGCCATCAGGACCGCCCCGCCCAGCAGCCAGGCCGAGGCGTCGGGCCGCACGGAGGCCAGGATCAGCATGATGATGACGCCGACCCCGCCCGTGGCCCCGTTGGTCCAGAGCCTGGATGAAGGCAGGGGCGCGACGGGCGATGGGGATTCGTCGAACGGCATCTGACGGCGCCCCTTCCTGCCGACGCGCGGGCCCTTCCGCCGTCTCGCCTTTTCCTAGAACGGGATGCCCCGAAAAGGCGAGCGGATTCCGGGCGGCGGCGACCTTGGCCGGTCATAGGCCTGTTTTTTTACCTATGCGCCTCAGGATGATGGCGAATGTCGGGGATGACGCACGCTTGAACTGGATCCTGAACTGCCTTGTGGTCGAGCATGACTGGCGGCTGACGCTGCTGGCGGCTGCGGTCTGCGTGGTCGGTCTGGCGACCTGCATCACCCTGATCGGCATGGCCCGGCGCGGCGGGCAGCGGACCAAGATCGCCTATGGCGCGGCGGCCGGTCTGGTCGGCGGGCTGGGCGTCTGGGCGACCCACTTCCTGGCCATGCTGGGCTACCGCGCCGACGCCTTGATCCGCTACGCGGCGGGCGAGACCCTGCTGTCGCTGGGCATCGTCGTCGCCGGCATGCTGCTGGGGGTGGCCGTGGCCTTGAACGGCGGCTCGCGACTGACCCGCGGCCTGGTCGCGATCCTGGCCGCCTCAAGCGTCGCCGCCATGCATTTCGTCGGCATGTCCGCCCTGCATATCGAGGGCGGCGCCATCGCCTGGAACATCCCCTTCGCGGTCGGCGCGGTCGCGGTCAGCATGGCCTTGGCGCTCTGCACGGCCCTGTGGATCAAGCGCGACGGATGGTGGCGCATTCCCGGCAACACGACCTTCGCGGTCCTCAGCGTCGTCAGCCTGCATTTCGGCGGCATGCAGGCCATGGAGATCGTGCCTGACCCGTCCTCGGTTCTATCCGCCAGCCTGATCACGGAATCCGGCCTTCTGGTCTGGGTCGTCGGCGGCGCGACGGTGGTCGTGATGATCGCCGCCTTCGTCACCGTCGTGGGCCTGTGGGGCCGCACCACCGCGCTGGGCCATCTGCGCGAGGCGATCGACGCCATGCCGGACGGTCTGGGCTTCTATGATTCCGACGACCGCCTGCTGATCTGGAACGCCCGCTACGCCGAGGTGAACCCGGAGGTCGCCCCGGCTCTGGCCGTCGGCGTCCGCTTCCGCGACATGCTGCAACTGGGTCTGGACCAGGGCCTCTACGAAGACGCCATCGGTCGCGAACAGGAGTGGATGCAGGAGCGACTGACCGCCCGTCGGTCTCTGTCCAACAGCATGGAACAGCAGATCGCCGGGAACCGCTGGCTGCGCGTTCAGGATCGCCGCACCTCCAACGGCGGCATCGTCACCGTCGTCAACGACATCACCGACCTGAAGCGGGACGCCGTCTCCCTGGCCGAGGCGCGTGACGCCGCCGAGCAGGCCAGCCGGGCCAAGTCCGAGTTCCTGGCCAATATGAGCCACGAGATCCGCACCCCCCTGAACGGCGTCATCGGTCTGACCCAGGCCCTGGCGCGGACGCCTCTGGCCAGCGATCAGCGCGAGATTCTGGACCTGATCCAGTCCTCGGGCCACACGCTCCAGACCCTGCTCAGCGACATCCTGGATCTGGCGCGGGTCGAATCCGGCCGTCTGGAGATCGCCGACGAGGTGTTCGACCTGCCGCGCGCGGTCAACGACGCGGCCCAGCTCTATCGCGAGCCCGCCGCCGACAAGGGGTTACAGTTCTTCGTCGAGATCGAACCCGAAGCCGCCATCTGGGTGCGCGGCGACGTGGTGCGGGTCAAGCAGGTCCTGACCAATCTCGTCTCCAACGCCGTGAAGTTCACCAGCACCGGCTTCGTGCGTATGACCGCCTCCGTCGGCAAGGACCGAAGCGGCGCGCCGATCCTGCGCTTCACCGTCGAGGACACCGGCGTCGGCTTCGACGCGGCGGCCAAGGCGCGGCTGTTCACCCGCTTCGAACAGGCCGACGGCACCATCACCCGTCGCTTCGGCGGTACGGGCCTGGGCCTCGCCATCTGTCGTCAGCTGGCCGACATGATGGGCGGCGAACTGGACTGCGAGAGCGAGCCCGAGGGCGGTTCGGCCTTCATTCTCACCCTGCCCCTGCACGCGGCCGACGCCCCCTCGGCGCCCGCCGTCCCGACCCAGACGGTCGTCGATCCCACGGAACAGCGCATCCGCGTCCTGGTCGCCGACGACCATCCGACCAACCGCAAGGTCGTCGAACTGATCCTGTCCCAGGCCCCGGTCGATCTGATCCAGGCCGAGAACGGCGCCGAGGCGCTGGAAGCCGCCCGCGCCCAGGCCTTCGACATCATCCTGATGGACATGCAGATGCCGGTCATGGACGGGCTGACGGCGGTGCGCGAGATCCGCACCCACGAGATCGCCTCGGGCCGAGAGCCGGCGCCCATCGTCATGCTGACCGCCAACGCCCTGCCCGAACACGTCGCCCAGGCTCAGGCCGCCGGCGCCGATCGCCACCTGGCCAAGCCCTTCGACGCCGCCGAACTGCTCGCGCTCGTGGCCGAACTGGGCGGGGAAAAGCAGCAGAGCGCCGCTGCAGCCTAACGGCCCTGGGTGTCTTGGATTTTATTCCTTGAAAACCCTTGCGCCGCATACTTTGGCTCACCATCTGCTTCAAGCGGCCTTTGACAGGTTTAGCTTGCTCCACTCGCGCCCTCCAGGCGTGCCACACGAAAGTGCCACGCCTACTGATTTCATTGCGAAATTTCTCCAGAATGGCACGTTGGCACTCGAAATTTGGGAATAGTGCCACCACCTGTATTCTTCTGGCGACCCCATAGCAGTCGGGGCCGAGCATCACTGCCCGGCCCCGTGTCGCGTCTCAGTCCCCGCCCGCGAATGCGGGCGAACCTGTCCTTCCTACTCGTAGCCGTGGGCGGCTTCGTTGATCACCTGCGAAGGCATCTGGCTGAAGTCGACCGTGGTCGGGGCCGAGGCGACGGCGAGCTTGGTCTGGTAGGTCTTGATGACGTGCTCCAGACGACGGCGCACCTCACGCTCGGCCTCGGTGCCGGTGTCCAGCGCCAGGGGCGCCAGGCAGAAGTCGATGATGGCCTGGGGGCGGCTCAGCGGTTCCATGGTTCAGTCTCCTCTCTGCTTTATTCGGCCGCGACGAACTGCGCGGTTTCGGTGGATTCCTTCATGGCGGTCGTGGAGGACTGCCCGTTGGAAATGACGGTGGCGACCTGGTCGAAGTAGCCGGTGCCGACCTCACGCTGGTGACGCGTCGCGGTGTAGCCGATGGCCTCGTTCGAGAACTCGCGCTGCTGCAGCTCGGAATAGGCCGCCATGCCGCGGTCGCGGTAGCCGGAGGCCAGTTCGAACATGCCGTTGTTCAGGCTGTGGAACCCGGCCAGGGTCACGAACTGGAACTTGTAGCCCATGGCCCCCAGTTCGCGCTGGAACTTGGCGATGGTTTCCTTGTCCAGCTTGGCTTCCCAGTTGAACGACGGCGAACAGTTGTAGGCCATCAGCTTGCCGGGGTGCTCCTTCTGGATGGCCTCGGCGAACTTCTTGGCGTCGTCCAGATCCGGGTGGGAGGTTTCCCACCACAGAAGGTCGGCGATCTTCGCGTAGCTGAGGCCCCGCGCGATGCAGTGGTCCAGACCCGTGCCCGGCTTCAGGCGGAAGAAGCCTTCCGGCGTGCGGTTCTCGCGGTCGATGAAGGGCTGGTCGCGCTCGTCGACGTCCGAGGTGATCAGTTGGGCGCTCTCGGCGTCGGTGCGGGCGACCGTGATGGTTGGGGTGCCCATGACGTCGGCGGCCAGGCGCGCGGCGATCAGGTTCCGCTCGTGCGCCTGCGTCGGGATCAGGACCTTGCCGCCCAGGTGGCCGCACTTCTTCTCCGAGGCCAGTTGGTCCTCGAAGTGGACGCCCGCGGCGCCCGCCTCGATGAAGGCCTTCATGATCTCGAACGAGTTCAACGGCCCGCCGAAACCGGCCTCGGCGTCGGCGACGATGGGCGCATACCAGTCACGCTTGGCGCCGCCCTCGGCATGCTCGATCTGGTCGGCGCGCTGCAGGGTGCGGTTGATGCGGCGGCACAGTTCCGGCGCGGCGTTGGCCGGATACAGCGACTGGTCCGGGTACATGGCGCCGGCGGTGTTGGCGTCGGCCGCGACCTGCCAGCCCGACAGATAGATGGCCTTCAGGCCCGCGCGGACCATCTGCATGGCCTGGTTGCCGGTGACGGCGCCGAGCGCATTGATGAAGGGCTCGGTGTGCAGCAGCTCCCACAGGCGGTTGGCGCCGCGCTCGGCCAGCGTGTGCGTGATCGGCACGGAGCCGCGCAGCTTGAGCACGTCTTCCGGGGTGTACGGACGCTCGATGCCGTCGAAGCGGCCTTTGGGCGAAGGGACGAGATCGGCGAAGGTGGTCATGGCGCTCTGCTCGGTTGGCTGACGCGAACGTCGCGTCGGTCAGGACAGAGAACACGCCCCTGTCATTTCTGATACAGGCCGAGCTGCATGTTTGAAGTCATGATGTCACAACGTGACATTGCCCGATTGGTCATGATGTGACATTGTTCGCCGATGGACGCCTCGGCAGATCGCAAACTCTTTCTCGGCGCCCGGCTGAAGCGGCTGCGACGCGATCGGGGCCTGACCCAGACGGCCATGGCCGGCGATCTCGGCGTCTCCCCCAGCTATCTGAACCACATCGAGCGGAACCAGCGGCCGGTCTCCGCCCAGCTCCTGCTGCGTCTGGCCGAGACCTATGACGTCGACCTGCGCCAGCTCGGCCAGTCGGGCGCGACCGGAGAAGCCGAGCTGGCCGAGGCCCTGTCCGACCCCCTGTTTCAGGGCCTCGACGTCCCCCGCCACGAGCTGCTGCAACTGACCGACGAAGCGCCCGCGGCCGCCGAGGCCCTGCTGCGCCTCTACCGCGCCTTTTCCGAACAGCGGGACCGGGCCCGCGCGGCTCTGGCTGACGGCGACGCCGGCTCCGCTCCCTCCCCCGCCGACTGGGTCCGCGACCACATCCAGTCTCGCGCCAACCATTTCCCCGAACTGGACGCGCTGGGCGAAGCCCTCTACGCCGCACTGGACCCCAACCAGACGGGCGAGCCGTTCGACGTCCTCGCCCGCGCCCGCCTTCAGACGCGCCACAACCTGACCGTCCGTGTCATGCCGGCCGAGGTCATGGTCGAATGGACCCGTCGCTTCGACCCGCACCGTCGCCGCCTGCTGCTGTCCGAGACGCTGGATCCGTCGTCCCGCACCTTCGCCGTCGCCTATCAATTGGCCCTGGCCGAACACGACGCCGAACTGACCGCCCTGGTCGACGCCGCCCGCCCGCCGGACGACGCGACCCGAGCCCTGTTCAAGGTCTCCCTGACCAACACCCTCGCCGCCGCCATCCAGATGCCCTACGCCGCCTTCCAGCGTCTGGCGGAGAGCAGCGGCTACGACATCGCCCGGCTCCAGACCCGCTTCGGCGCCTCTTTCGAACAGGTCGCCCACCGCCTGACGACCCTGTCGCGCCCGACCGCGCGCGGCGTGCCCTTCTTCCTCATGCGGGTCGATCAGGCCGGGAACGTCTCGAAACGCTATGCCTCGGGCGCCTTCCCCTTCGCCCGCTTCGGCGGCGCCTGCCCGCGCTGGCGTCTGCACTCCGCCTTCCGCACGCCCGGCAAGCTGGTCACCCAGATCATCGAGACGCCCGACGGCCAGCGCTGGTTCACCCTGGCCCGCACGGTGGACCGCCAGGGCCATGACAGCTTCGGAGAGCCCCACGACCTCGCCATCGGCCTGGGTTGCGAACTGAAGGACGCCCACCGCCTGATCTACGCCCGAGGTCTCGACCTGACCGCACCGGATGTCACTCCCATCGGCCCTGCCTGCCGCCTCTGCCATCGCCACCCCTGCGCCGAACGCGCCGCCGCGCCGGTGGACCGGCCGCTTCGCGTCGACGACTGGTCGAAGTCGGTCAGCCCCTATCCGTTCAGCGTCGGCTGACCTCGCGGTCGGTCCTGATCACTGCTAGACTGATCTCATGGCTGACGGTGCTGTGACCTATACCGTGACTGTGGACGCTGCGACGGCTGAACGTCTCGACGCCGCCGCGCGCGACGCCGGTATCGAGCCAGAGGCTTTCGTGCTCGACCTGATCGAAGATGCGGCAGGCCGTTCATCAGTTTCCGAAGCGGCTCGGCGCTTTCAACACGAGCAGGCGACCCTCGCGCTCGCCCACTACGACCGAACGGGCATCGCCTATCCACTCGAGGATGTCCTCAAGGAATTCCGGGCGGACGTCGAGGCAGGCCTTGGCAGGAAGGGTTCGCTCTGAAGGTCGTCGTCAGCGAAGAAGCCAAAGCCGACCTCCGTCGCTTGGGTCAATTCCTGGTCGAGAAGAGTCCGCGCGCCGCGCTCAGAGCGGTCTCGACCATCGAAGCCGCGCTGATCTCGCTTCAATATCTGCCGGCCAGAAGCCCGATGCGTCTCGAGGATCAACGAGAGCTGATGATCCCGTTCAATTCGTCCGGCTATGTCGTGCGCTACCGCGTCGATGCAGACGTTGTCGTCATCGCCCGCATCTTCCACATGCGCGAGGAACGATGATCGCGACCGCCTAGGGTCCGGACTCATTTGGCCCAATAGGCGACGGTGGCGGCGATGAGGACGCTGGAGAGGAAGTTCGCGGCGAGTTTGTCGTAGCGTGTCGCGATACGCCTGAAGTCCTTGAGCCTGGCCCATAGGCGTTCGACGGTGTTCCTCTGTCGGTAGGCGACGACGTCGTAGGGGATGGGCCGCTTGCGCGAGGTCGTGGTCGGGATGACGGCCTCGGCGCGTCGTTCGGCCAGTCGCCTTCGGAGGTGATCGGCGTCGTAGCCGCGGTCCGCCAGCAGCCTTGCGAACGGTCCGGCCGCCTCGATCAGGGCGTGGGCCATGGTGATGTCGTTGGTGTTGCCGGCGCTGAGCAACAGCACACGGGGTCGCCCTCGATCGTCCACGAGGCCGTGGATCTTGGTCGTGCGGCCGCCTCTGGAGCGGCCTATGCCCTGGACGAAGCCCCCCCTTTTGCGCCCGCCGCCGAGCGATGGGCCTTGACCGAGGTGCTGTCGATGGCGGCCGAGGAGTAGATGCCGCTGTGGCCGGTCAGGGCCTTGAAGATGTCGTGCCAAACGCCCTGCCGGCTCCAGCGATTGAAGCGGTTGTAGACCGTCGTGTATGGCCCGTACTCCGGCGGGCAGTCCCGCCAGCGCGCGCCTGACTGCAGCATGTGCACGATGCCCGACAACACGCGGCGATCATCGACCCTGCGCGCCCCTCGCCGTCCCGTCGGAAGGTGCGGCTCGATCCGCGCCCAAGCTTCGTCGTCCAGCCAGTAAAGCTTCCGCATCCAAGGCTCCCTTCCAGAAGCCTTGAATCAGAACGCCAAACTCACCGCCAGACCTTATTGAGTACGGACCCTAGGGCGCAGTATCCAGCGCCCGCCGCGCCGCCGCCAGTTCGCCGGCCATCACGGCCTTCAGCCGTTGCGGCCCGACGATGGTCACCTGTTCGCCCCAAGTAAACAGATGCCAGGCCAATTCGCGCATGCCGGACGCGCGGAACCTCACCACGACCGACCCGTCCGCCTGATCCTCCAGCGTCTGGGTCGGGTGCCAGCGCCAGCCGCGCGCCGCGGCCGCGCCTTCGGGCGAGACGCGCAGGACGATGTCCTCGATCTCGTCCTGATAGATGCCGAAGGACTGGCTGGCGAAGACCGACAGGTCGAAATCCTCGGGCGGCGGGGCGAAGCCGGCCTCTGCCTCCACCGCGCTCATCCGGTCCAGGCGGAAGGTCTGAATGCGGCCGCTCTCCCGGTCCGCCGCGACCAGATAGTTGGCGCGGCCGAACATGACGCCGCAAGGCGCGACCGTGCGCCGACGCACCTCCGCCCCCGGCCGGGAATAGGTGAAGCCCAGCGGCGCCTGGGCCAGGACCGCCGCCCGGATCGTGGCCAGCATGGCCTCGTCTGCGCTGGGACGCGGCCCGGCCTGCACGGCGATGGTCTCAGCCCGGACCAGGGCCTCCAGATCGGGCGCCAGCCGGTTCAGTGTCGTCGAGCGCATCGCCGACTTCAGTTTCCGCTCCAGCCCCTCCAGCGCCGCCGCCCGGCCGGGTTCGCCGGATACACGCAGAGCCTGCGCCGCCTTCGACAGCTCGACCAGTTCCGTCGTCGTCGGGGCCTGTTCGAAGGCCGAGAGCCCGCCCCGGATGCGCCAGCGTTTGGTAGGCGGGTCGGACACCTCCTCGACCGAGGGAAACAGCAGGATCACGGCGTCGCGCATTCGCTCGGCGGTGCGCCGACCGACCCCGGTCTCACGCGCCATCTCGTCCAGCGTCAGCCCCTCGGCCGAGGCCGCCATGCGCCGCGCCAGCTCGATGACCATGACCGCCTTGTCGTGCCGCAAACCAAGCCTCCTGCGAGAACCGGAACTAAGCCGGAAGGAGATACGTCCGAAACTGTCGTATCACCCCTGCATGGTCTCCTCAACGGCAAGACGCCGAACCCGGAGACATCCCATGGCCCACGCTTTCGCTCCCCACGCCGCCGTCAACGCCAGCCGCTATCTGATCGTGCCCTGCGAGGCGACCGGCTGCGGCGACCTGGCCGTGATCTGGGACCGTCTGGAGGAACAGGTGATCGACGTCATCGACGCCCGCGCCTCGGCCCGCTACTCGGACGAGGACGCGATGTGGGACGAGTTCCGCATGGCCGCCTAGGCCGGGTAACGCGCCTTCAGCGTTTCGACCGAGGCCCGCGTCATCTCGCGCACGACGGCCTCGTCCACGTCCGACAGCCGGTTGACGTAGACGCAACCCGCCCCCGCCTTGTGCTTGCCCAGCCGCCCCAGCATGTCCGTACGCCGGTCGTCATCGGCGGCGACATAGAGGACGATGTTGGCCTTCCGGGGCGAGAAGCCGACCAGACAGGCGTCGCCCTCGTGCCCGCTGTCATAGCGGTAATGGTACCGGCCGAAGCCGACGATGGAGAAGCCCCACATCACGGCCTTCTCGCCCGTCTCGGCCTCCATCAGGGCGACCAGGGCCGTGGCGTCCTCACGCCGGCCGGGGTGTTCGACGGCGGCGATGAAGTCCTGAACCGACTGGGGCGTCGGTTTGGTCTTGGTTTCCGCCATGCTCAGCCCTCCCGCTTCACCGCCGTCCAGCGATCGATCAGGCGCTGGGCCGGCTGTTCGACAAACCGATGCGCGAGCACGGCCAGGACCAGGATCAGGCCGAACATTGCGAACACGAACAGATCATTGATCCAGACGGAGCCGAAGTCGATCCGGCGGCCGCCGGGCACCCAGTCCAGCTTCCTCGCCACGATCATCATGACCGTAAGCACGAACATGTGGACCATGTAGATGGCGAAGGACCACCGCCCCATGGTCACCAGGGCGGGGTGGTCGAGCAGCTTCGACAGCGCCCCATCCTCGCCCGCGAAGACCCAGACCACGACCACGAAGAACAGAGTGATGGCCACGGTAATGGGCCCGGTCGCCCAGCCGATGAAGACGCAGGTGACGACGACCGCCGCGACCTCCAACGCCGTCGATGCGCGGCCCTTGAGCCTTGGCAGAGCTAGCCAAAAGCCCTGCAGCAGACAGCCCAGGAAGAAGCCGTAGACCGCCCTCGGCACGGCGTAGTCATAGGTCGTGTTCATCCAGCGCCTGGCGTACATCAGCACCAGCACCGCCCCGATCACGGCCAGGACCGCGCCGATCCAGCGGAACCGCTTGGGCGCGACCAGCACCAGACCGGCGAAGATCAGGTAGCAGGCGACCTCGGCGCTCAGCGTCCAGGCCGGGCCGTTCCAGGTCAGGTAGGGCAGGATGTGCCAGGACTGGACCAGGAACAGATTGGCCCAGATGGCCTCGACCGACCGGTCGCGCGTGAACGGCGTGGCCATGTCGATGTGGAACCACAGCCGGGCCAGTTCCAGCCCGATGAAACAGCCCAGCATCAGGACGTGCAGCGGCCAGACCCGGCCCAGGCGCCGGACCATGAACCGCCCGCCGTCCTTCGCGGTCTTCAGCCGCCCGGCATAGGCGTGGGCGATGACGAAGCCGGACAGGACGAAGAAATAGTCGACGAACAGATAGCCGTGCTGGACCAAGCCCCAGTCCCGCCAGTGGCTGGCCACGGGCATGTGGAACATGACGACCAAGACGGCGCAGACGCCACGCAGCGAATCGAGAGCCTCGAAACGGCGGGGGGCGGCGCGGGCGATGGAAGCGTCAGTGTTCACGTCGCCGTGATACGCCTAGTCCCCCGGCGGCGCCCAGCCCTGCGGCGCCATCTCGAAGCCGGCGAAGTCGAAGCCGGGGGATACGGTGCATCCGACCAGGGTCCAGTCCCCCAGACTGCGTGCGGCCTGCCAGGCTCCGGCGGGCACGATCCCCTGCGGTCGCTGGCCCGCCGTCAGGTCCGGGCCCAGCACGATCCGCCGGCCCGTCTCGTCATGGATCTTCAGCTCCAGCGGGGCTCCGGCGTGGAAATGCCAGATCTCGGCGGCGTCGACCCTATGCCAGTGGGAGGCCTCGCCCTCGGCCAGCAGGAAGTAGATGGCGGTGCCGACGGAGCGGCCCTCCGCCTCGCGCGGATCGCGGAAGGTCTCGCGATACCAGCCGCCCTCGGGATGGGGCTTCAGGTCCAGAAGGGCGATGATCTCGGCGGCGGTCATGGCCGCACCCTAAAGCACAATCCGCGCTCAAGCAGCGAGCGACCGCGTCGCGAGCGGTAGCGCACTAGAATGAGGAGAGCTTGGAGGCCTGGCCTCCGAGTTGAACGGAGGGTCTGCGGAGTTGCACCTCCGCCGCGTCGCCCCTCCGCCACCAGGCCGTGTCCGAGAGCGCGGACAGAATGTCGCAGATCCCTTAAAAGAGCGGAATCGAACACGGTTGAGACCGCGTTCACCCTTTTGCCGCAACGCGCCGCCATACTCGCGCGCTAAACGCAGGGCTCTTGATCGGGCCAGAGCTCCACGGGAAACCTTCGCCTCATGCGCTTCGACTATCGCCTCGTTCTGATCGCCGCCGTCTCGGCCTGCGCGCCGATGCTGCCCGAGGCGCCGCCCGTGGTCCCGACCCCGGCCCCGCCGAGCCAGCCCGCGCCCGTGACCCCACGCCCGACGCCGCCGCCCCCGACGCCCGCCTCGTCGTCCTCGGAGCAGTACGCCACGGCCGAGGCCTGGAAACAGGGCTTCCTGGCCCGTCACGGCGGGGCGCGCCGCGCGCTCTACGAACAGCAGCTGGCCGGCTTCACGCCGGATCCCGAGGTCGTGCGCCTGGACAACAGCCAGCCGGAGTTCAGCCGACCGGCCGGCGCCTATATCGCCAACGCCGCCTCGGCCGCCCGCATCGCCGAGGCCCGCCGCCGGATCGGGGCGGCGCCGTGGGAGGTGACCCAGAGGTTCGGCGTTCCGGCCGAGATCCTGGTCTCCATCTGGGGCAATGAATCCAGCTTCGGCCAGGTTCAGGGCAACAAGGATGTGATCCGGTCCCTGGCCACCCTCGCCTACGACGGCCGTCGCCGCGACTGGGCCGAGGGCCAGCTGAAGAACGCGCTCGACATCGTCATCGACGGCCGCCGCGAACGCTCGGGCCTGCTGGGCAGCTGGGCCGGCGCCATGGGCCAGACCCAGTTCATGCCGGACAACTATCTGCGGCTGGGCGTGGACCAGAACGGCGACGGCCATGTCGACATCTGGGGTTCGGACGCCGACGCCCTGGCGTCCGCCGCCAACCTGCTGGCCCAGGCCGGGTGGAAACGCGGCCAGAGCTGGGGCTATGAAATCACCCTGCCCGCCAATTTCGACTACGCCCTGGCCGAGGCCGACGGACGTCCCTGGAGCTACTGGAGCCAGCGCGGGGTCCGCATCGCCCGTGGCGGCGCCCCGACCTCGGAAGAGGCGATGGAGAACGGCGTCGTCCTGTTGCCGCAAGGCGCGCGGGGCCCGGCCTTCCTGGCCCTGCCCAACCACTACATCATCCGCCGCTATAACAACTCGGTCAGCTATGCGCTGGCGATCGGCCTGACGGCGGACGGGGTGGCGGGGCGTCCGGGTCTGGTCGGAACCTGGCCGAACGACGGCCCGATCTCGCGCGAGCAACGGTTCGGCGCGCAGAGCGCCCTGGCGCGGGCGGGCTACGATCCGGGCGTCATCGACGGGGTCGTCGGGTCGGGCACGCGTCGCGCGCTGAAGCAGTGGCAGATCGCCCATGGCCGGATCCCGGACGGGTATCTGACGGCGGCCCTGGCGGATGAGTTGATCGCGGGTCGGTGATCCCTGCGCTTGCACTGTTTTCGGAATTTCGAGTGCAAGCAGTGCAAGGGTGAAGTGGCACGGTTTCCGAATTCGGCGTGCCACGTGCCACGTGCCAATCCTTTAAGATCAGTGAGTTAGGCGCACCTGGCGATCAGGTCGTGCCAGATTATGCGAAATCCGGCGGCCGTTGAAGGGCGGCGTGTGGGTGTGTGCTCGAACGTGTCAAAGACCTCGCACGGAGGTGGGGTCGGTGGTGTGGGGGCGCAAGGGCGGGTGAAGAATATTTTCTCACAACATTGATCCTTCTCCCCCTGCGGGAGAAGGTGGCCGAGCCGCAGGCGAGGTCGGATGAGGGGTGACCGTAGACGTCGCCGATGAGCCGCCAGCCGACCTGTATCCTCGTACCCCTCATCCGTCGGGCTTCGCCCGCCACCTTCTCCCGCAAGGGGAGAAGGATCATCGACGCGCCGCGTGATCTCGCACGGCCTGAAACAACAACGCCGGATTTGTCAGCACAGCCTGATTGCGAAAGCGCAGAACCGTCCAGCCGTTCTCGGACAGCCAGGCGTCACGCTCGGCGTCCCGTTCGACCCGCAGGTCATGCACCCCGCCGTCCAGTTCCAGAATCAACCGGATCGACGGACAGGCGAAATCCGCGATGTAGGGTCCAATCGGCATCTGGCGCCGAAACTTGAAGTCCTCCATCCGCCGATCCCTCAGGAAGTTCCAGAAGATCGCTTCAGGCAGGGTCGGCTCCCGCCGCTCCCTACGCGCGCTGGCCTTCGTCCGGTCGGATGACTTCAGCATCGCCACAACTTATGAGAGTTTCGCGAGGTCGAACACCACTTTCCTTCTCCCGTTGCGGGAGAAGGTGGCAGCCGCAGGCTGATGGATGAGGGGTACGAAGATGCGAATGAGATGAGGTGAGCAGACGCTCATCGGCGACATCTACGGTCACCCCTCATCCGACCTCGCCTGCGGCTCGGCCACCTTCTCCCGCAAGGGGAGAAGGAAACCCGCTACTCCTTCAGCCGCCACGTGGCCCCGGTGGGCCCGTCCATGACCACGACGTTCAGCGCGGTCAGGCGGTCGCGGATGCGGTCGGCCTCGGCCCAGTTCTTCTCGGCCCGCGCGGTGACCCGTTCGGCCAGCAGGCCTTCGACCTCGGCCTTCAGGGCGTCGTCGGCGCCGCCTTCGAACCAGGCGTCCGGATCGGCCAGCAGCACGCCGAGGATCGCCCCGGCGGCCAGCAGCCCGCCCTTGGCCCGCGCCGCCGCGCCCTCGTCGCCCGCCGTCATGGCCCGTTCGATCTCGCTGGACAGGGCGAACATGGAGGCCATGGCGCCCGGCGTGTTCAGGTCGTCCTGGATCGAGGCCAGGAACTCGGCCGGAGGATCGGTCTCGGTCGCCGCGACGCCCGCCGCACGACGCAGCGCGCCATACAGCCGGTCCAGGTTCTTGCGCGACTGGTCCAGCAACCCCTGATTCCAGTCCAGCGGCTGGCGGTAGTGGGCGCTCAGCAGGGCCCACCGCACCACCTCGCCCGGGATGGTCTGCACCAGATCGTGCAGCAACAGGACGTTGCCGATCGACTTGGACATCTTCTCCGCATCGACGGTCAGGAAGCCGTTGTGCATCCAGTAGCGGCTGTATTCGTCGTGGGCGTGGTCGCCGTGCGCGTGGCCGTGGGCGCAGACGCCTTGGGCGATCTCGTTCTCATGGTGGGGGAAGACCAGGTCGATGCCGCCGCCGTGGATGTCGATGGGCAGACCCAGGGTCTGCTCGATCATGGCCGAGCATTCGATATGCCAGCCGGGACGCCCCTCCCCCCACGGGCTCGGCCAGGAGGGTTCGCCCTCCTTCGACGGCTTCCACAGGACAAAGTCATGCGGGTTCTTCTTGTAGGGAGCGACCTCGACGCGGGCGCCGGCGATCATGTCGTCCAGGTTCCGGCCCGACAGGGCGCCGTAGGACGGGTAGGACGACACGTCGAACAGCACATGACCCTCGGCGGCATAGGCGCAGCCCTGGTCCACGATCTCGCCGATCTGGCGGACGATGGCGTCCATGTGGTCGGTGACGTGCGGCGCGACGTCCGGCGGCGACACGTTCAGCAGGCCCATGTCGGACAGATAGGCGGCCTCGTAGCGAGCGGTGACCTCGCCGATCGGCACGCCTTCCTTGAACGCCTTCTGATTGATCTTGTCGTCCACGTCCGTGACGTTGCGGGCGTAGATCACCTTGTCCGCGCCATAGGTGCGTCGCAGCAGCCGCACCAGGACGTCGAACACCACGGGCGGGCGAGCATTGCCGATGTGGGCGTAGTCGTAGACCGTGGGACCACAGACGTAGAGCGTCACCCGTTCGGGGTTCCGCGGCGTGAACTCACGCTTCTCGCGGCGCAGGGTGTCGTGGATGTGCAGGGTCATTTGATCTTGATGCAGTCGGTTTTCTTGCGGGCGGGTTTTCTTGCAGGATGGGCCCATCGTCCCATATAGCCGTGTCGGCGCGGCCGAACAGCCGACGCCTTTGAAAAGGGAGAGCGACGCGCGTCAATCCGGAACCCCCGTTCCGGCGCTACTAAGTCGCTTCAATTCGTTTATGGACGCCTTCGTTTCCAAGCCCGTAGCCGGTGATCAGGCCGCCGTGGCCAAGCCCAGCCGCGAAGAGGCCCTGCAGGCCGTTCGCACCCTGATCGCCTGGTCGGGCGACAATCCGGATCGCGAGGGCCTGATCGACACGCCCAAGCGCGTCGTGGACGCCTATTCGGAATGGTTCGAGGGCTATGAGGCCGATCCGGCCAAGGAACTGAGCCGCACGTTCGAGGACGTGCAGGGCTATGACGACATGGTGCTGCTGCGCGACATCGAGGTCGAGAGCCACTGCGAGCACCATATGGCCCCCTTCCTGGGCAAGGCCTATGTCGCCTATCTGCCGACCGCCAAGGTCGTCGGCATCTCCAAGATCGCCCGCGTGGTCGAGATCTTCTCCAAGCGCCTGCAGACGCAGGAGACGCTGACGCAGGAAATCACCAAGGCGCTGGAAGACAATCTGAACCCCGCCGGCGTGGCCGTCCTGATCGACGCCGAGCACCAGTGCATGACGACGCGCGGCGTGCATCACCGCCACGTCTCGACCATCACCACCCGCTTCACCGGCCAGTTCAAGTCGGATCCGGCGCTCGTCGAGCGTTTCCTGAAGCTCGCCAAGGGTTGATGAAATCATCCTCCTTCGCCTGTGGCGGAGGAGGATTTCTCCCCGTTCGGGAGAAAAGCGCCGTTCGGGAACCGACTTCCTTTCGAGACCGCTTTACAAGCCTGACGGCAGACGCCAAGAAACCGTCCGAACCGTAACGCGTCGCTCCGGCCCCTGCGCCCGAGCCTCCATGGAGAAACAACGCATGGGCTCCAAGCTCGCAGGTCCTGGTGGACAAGGTGGCAAGACCATCTCTCAGAACGCGGACATCAACGTCACGCCGTTCGTCGACATCATGCTGGTGCTGCTGATCATCTTCATGGTCGCCGCGCCGCTGGCCACCGTTTCGATCCGCCTCGACCTGCCGCCGGCGACGCCGCCGACGGGCGAAGAGCCCAAGGAACCGGTCTACGTCACGATCCAGGAAACCGGCTCGATCTTCCTCGCCGACAAGCAGACGACCATCGAAACCCTGGCGGTCGACGCCTGCGCCGCGCTCGGCGGCGGCTCGCCGGCTTGCCAGGAAGAGCGCATCTTCGTCCGCGCCCAGCCGGAAGTCCGCTACAACGCCTTCATGGCAGTCATGAACGAGCTGCAGGCGAAGGGCTTCTACAAGGTCGGCCTGCTGAACGAAGACATCGAATAGGGTTCTCCCCTCTTCACACCGATCAGGGCCGCGTCTCGAAAGGGACGCGGCCTTTTTCATTTGGCCGCACGTCGTGAGCGGCTAGGGTGACCGCGGGGTTCGACGCCCCGTTTACGTTCGGCTTCAGGCGCGACGACCGGGTCACCGGCGCGGCCGGCCACAAAGGATCCGGACGTCTCCTTGTCACGGTTGGAAAAGGCGCCCGGCGCCGGTCGAAAGACGAGCCATGGCCAGGCTCTGCGGACCTTCGCGGTCCCCGCCTGTCCGTCGCGGCGCCGGGTTAGCCTGATCGGAGGCGTAAAGACGATGACGAGCCAGATGTTCGGACTGCTGGTGCTGGCGATTCTCGGGGTCGCCGCGATCGTTTTCGTGAGCGGTCGGGTTCGCCGCGTCCGCGTCAACGCCTGGGAGCGGGCGGCGGTCTATGTCGACGGCGTGTTCGATCGTCTGCTGGAACCGGGCCGACACACCGTCTGGGGTCAGCCACGCAGGGTCACCCTCGTTCACACCAGTCTGGACCGACAGTACGCCGTGATCGGTCATGTCGATGTGGTGGCCGGCGACCGCGCGCCGCTGCGGCTGGGCGCGACCGTCGTCTACCGGATCGAGGATGTGGCCCTGTCGCTGCGCGAGCCCGTCTGGACCGCGATCAACCTGGCGACGTCCACGGCGCTGGTGCGCCTCGCCTCCGGGCGGACGCTGGAGGAGTTGATGGCCCACGGGCCTGAGCTGGACACCGACCTGACCGCCCTGGTCGGCGAGCGCATCGGCGCGGCGAGGATCGAATCGGTCGCCCTGACCGGCCTGACCCTGCCGCCCGAGCTGCGTCGCCTGATGACCGAGGTGGAGCGCGCCCGTCTGGAGGGTCTGGCCGCGCTGGAACGGGCGCGGGGCGAACAGGCGGCCCTGAGATCGCTGGCCAATGCCGCGCGTCTGTTGAAGGACAACCCCGAACTGGCCCAGTTGCGGACGTTGCAGGCCGTCGGCGCGGCGCGGAACGCCACCCTCGTCATCGGCGACACGTCGGGCGTTCCGAAGTCGTGACCCCGGCCGAGCTCGACGCCGACTGGTTGCGGAAGGCGCTGGAGAAGCGATGGCTGAAGCTGGTCCCAAAGTCGGTGTCGAAGGCCTACGTCTCCCCATGAGCGCGACCGTCGCGGGCAGCTGGACCGGCATCTACTTCTATCCGGAAGACCATCCCGACAATCCGGACGACCTGTGGCCGCCGACCGCCTTCGTGGCCGAGTTGATCGACCGGGGCGGCGTCATCACCGGCGTCGTGCGCGAACCGGACATGCTCCACGACGGGCCGGAGCGGACGGCCGAGATCGAGGGCATGGTCACGGGGGACGCCGTGGTCTTCACCAAGACGCCCACGGACGGCGCCGATCAGATCGAATACGCCGGGACCCTGATCGACGAAGGCCGGCGCATCGAGGGCCAGTGGCATATCGCCGGCGACTGGTCGGGCCGTTTCCGGATGGATCGCGCTGGCTCGACTCGCCCGGCCGAGACGGTCGAGGCCGGGCGGACGATGGATGTCCCTGTCGACTCTGGCCGCTGATCGCACCGCAACGTCTGGCATCCCTCGAAAGCGACGCCATATGCGTGACCCCAATGCCCACAGGAGCCGCCCGATGACCGAACAACTGTCCCTGACCGTCGACGGCCTGACCATTCCGCAACTGGGCTTCGGCACCTGGATGCTGGAGCCCGCCGACGCGCGGCGGATGGTCGCGGAGGCGCTGCGGATCGGCTACCGCCACATCGACACGGCCTGGATCTACAAGAACGAGGCGGCGGTCGGCGACGGCATCCGCGACGCCATCGATGCCGGCCATGTCGCGCGCGAAGACATCTGGCTGACCACCAAGATCTGGGTCGCCCATTTCGAGCATGACGCCCTGCTGCGTCAGGCGGAGGAATCGGCCGCCAGCCTCGGCTTCACGCCCGACCTCCTGCTGCTGCACTGGCCCAAGCTGAAGCCGAGCTTCGCCGAGACCATCGGCGCGCTGAACGAGGCGAAGGACAAGGGCCTGACCCGGTCCATCGGCCTGTCGAACTTCCCATCCAAGGAATGGAAGCAGATTCAGGCGCTTTCGCCCGCCCACTTGGTGACCAACCAGGTCGAGCATCACCCCTATCTGTCGATCGATGCGCTCAAGGCCGCGGCCGCCGAGCTGGGTTCGACCATCACCGCCTGGTCGCCGCTGGCGCAAGGGAGCATCGCCGACGATCCGGTCATCACCGACATCGCCAAGGCTCACGGCAAGTCGAACGGCCAGGTCACCCTGCGCTGGCTGATCCAGAACGGGGTCATCGCCATCCCTCGCACCACCAAGGTCGAGCGCGCCGCCGAGAGCTTCGACATCTGGGACTTCACCCTGACCGACGAGGAGATGAGCCGCATCACCGCCCTCGCCCGCCCCGACGGCCGTCTGGGCGACTGGCTCGACAAGGACTTCACCTGGGATCAGGATTGATCCCACGCGCGGCGTGAGATCGCGCAAGGGAGGTTGCGATGGGTTCTGTCCTCGGTTTCCCCGGCATCGATCCGCATGACGCGGCCGTCGGCGCCCGCCTGAAGCACTGGCGCGAGCAGCGCGGCGTCGACATCGACGCCGTCGCCGCCGCCCTGAAGATCACGCCGGAAGAGGAACGCCGCGCCGAGGCCGGCCGCGCCCACCTGACCACGCTCCAGATCGCGGCGGCGACCCGGACGCTCCGCCTGCCCATGTGGGCCCTGGTCTCCGACCGCCCGGCCTACTGATGATCCAGAGGATGCACGGCGCGGCGCGCGGCTGGCGCATCCTGTTCGCCCTCGTCGGCTGGGCCGGGCTGATCGCCCAGTACGTCCTGCTGCTGAAGGGCGGCACGCGGTCGGTCCTCGGATCGACCGTCGTCTTCTTCAGCTATTTCACGATCTTGACCAATGTCGTGGTCGCCCTGGCCCTGACGGCGCCCGCCCTGTTTCCCGACAGTCGGCTGGGCCGCTGGACGGCGACCGAGGGCGTCCGCGCCGCCGTGGCCATGTATATCGCCGTCGTCGGCATCGTGTACCACGCCCTGCTCGCCGCGACCTGGAACCCGCAGGGCGCGCTGGCGGTGGTGAACCAGATCCTGCACACCGTCATGCCGATCGCCTTCGTGCTGGACTGGCTGCTGTTCGTGCCCAAGGGGCGGCTGCGCTGGATCGATCCGGCGAAGTGGCTGACCTATCCCCTACTCTACGGCCTGTGGACCGCGATCCACGGCCAGATCGTCGGCTGGTATCCCTACTGGTTCATCGACATCGGCGCGCTCGGCTGGAGCCCCGCCCTGGTCAATTTCGCAGCCCTCCTGGCCCTCTTCCTGATCCTCGGCCTGATCGTCGTGGCGTTGGACCGCGCCCTCTCGGCGCTCGGCAAGGGTGACAGTTCGCTCACGCCGTCCTAGTCGGTCGAAAGTTCGACTTGCCCAGTGAAGCCGTCATAGGTCATTCGGTAGTGACGCAAGAACGTCCGCCCAAGTAGCACCCGGTGCGATTGGGCGCCTTCCGATAGCTTCACGCCGGTGAACTGCTGAAAAAGCAGCCTGTCCAAGGCCGGAACATAAAGTCGGGCCGTATAGATCAGCGCTTCGTGCGTTCCACCAACGCCGCTGATTATGCCTGTTGATGAGATCGGCAGCCTGAGTTCTTCGGCCAATCGCTCGTCGATACAGTCACCGCCTGCACCGGTGTCAATCATGGCTTTGATGCGTTTGCCGGGCAGGTCTGGCGGTTCTCCCGGCGCGGATTGCGACTTCCGACCAATATCGACGTGAACCGTAGGGCCGATCTTCACCAGCATATCGGCGGCGCTCAGGCCTCCCGTACCGTTTCTGAAGCCGACCGACTCCTTAGGCATTCGCGTGGGTGAACACCATGCCGCCCATCAAATGGGTCTGTGGCGGAGCGCCAATCTGGCGGATCAAAAATGGGCCGGTGTCGAACCGATCGATCGCATCCGAAGCCGCAGCTTCAAAGTCTGAGTAGATGTCGATCAGTTCCCCTTCATGGAACACGACCCACTTCAACTTGTGGCGATGCTCCAAATCAGTTCGCATGGCCTCGAAACGGGCGATATCCGCACTGAGCACGCTCATTGGACAGCCTCCAGTCAGCCTTTCCTACAGAATCGCTTGAGTCAGAAGACAACGCGCAGCATGCCCGAGTCGCCGAAAATCGGGTAAACGTGCGTTAAGACTTGTGAACAAGTGTCGCTATTGAGATCGCGTCCTTCGCCGCCTAAGCGATCGTATGGCTTACAAATCCCTGCGCGACTTCATGGCCCAACTGGAGGCGGACGGAGAACTGGTGCGGGTGACCGAGCCCGTCTCCACCGTGCTGGAGATGACGGAAATCCAGACCCGCCTTCTCCGCAACGGCGGCCCGGCCGTCCTGTTCGAGAAGCCCGTCATGCCCGACGGCTCCATCAGCCCCATCCCAGCGCTCGCCAACCTGTTCGGCACGGTGAAGCGGGTCGCCATGGGGGTGACGCTGGAGAAGAAGGCCCGCACCACCGCCGCCGAACTGCGCGAAGTCGGCGAGCTTCTGGCCTTCCTGCGCAATCCCACCCCGCCGCGCGGTCTGGGCGACGCCATGGAGATGCTGCCTCTGGCCCAGACGGTCATGTCGATGCGGCCCAAGGTGGTGAAGTCGGCGCCGGTGCAGGAGGTCGTCCTGAAGGGCGACAAGATCGACCTGACGTCCCTGCCGATCCAGACCTGCTGGCCCGGCGAGCCCGCGCCCCTGATCACCTGGGGCCTCGTCGTCACCAAGGGGCCGTCGGACAGCGCCGAGGACGACTTCAACCTGGGCATCTACCGCATGCAGGTGCTGGGCAAGGACAAGGCCATCATGCGCTGGCTGGCCCATCGCGGCGGGGCCCAGCATTACGCCCGGCACAAGAAGGCCGGAAAGCGCGAGCCCCTGCCCGCCGCCGTCGTGCTGGGCGCCGATCCGGGCACCATCCTGGCCGCCGTGACGCCTGTGCCGGACACCCTCAGCGAATACCAGTTCGCCGGCCTGATGCGCGGGGCCAAGGCCGAACTGGTCCCTTGCAAGACCGTGCCCCTGATGGTCCCGGCCCAGGCCGAGATCGTGCTGGAGGGCCACGTCCTGCTGGACGAGCACGCCGACGAAGGCCCTTACGGCGACCACACCGGCTACTACAACTCGGTCGAGACCTTCCCGGTCTTCCAGGTGACGGCCATCACCATGCGCCGCGACCCCATCTATCTGACCACCTTCACCGGCCGCCCGCCGGACGAGCCCTCGGTGCTGGGCGAGGCGCTGAACGAGGTCTTCATCCCCCTGCTGCGCGCCCAGTTCCCGGAGATCACCGACTTCTGGCTGCCGCCCGAGGGGTGCAGCTATCGCATCGCCGTGGTGTCGATGAAGAAGGCCTATCCGGGCCACGCCAAACGGGTGATGCTGGGCGTCTGGAGCTATCTCAGACAGTTCATGTACACCAAATGGGTCATCGTCGTGGACGACGACATCGACGCCCGCGACTGGAAGGACGTCATGTGGGCCGTCTCGACCAAGATGGACCCGGCCCGCGACATCACCCTGATCGAGAACACCCCGATCGACTATCTGGACTTCGCCTCGCCCGAGAGCGGCCTGGGCTCCAAGATCGGCCTGGACGCCACCGACAAATGGCCGCCCGAGACCAAGCGCGAATGGGGCGAGGAAATCCGTATGGACGCCGAGGTCGTCGAGCGGGTGTCGGACATATGGGACCGGCTCGGCCTGCCGGGTGACGGAACGCCGATCTGGAAATAGAGCGCCGGCCACGTTATAACTTCGTTGTAACGGAGATCGTCATGGGCTCGGCAATCAGGAAGATCGGCAACTCGGCGGGCGTCATCCTGCCCAAGCCGGTCCTGGAGACGCTCGGCGCCAAGCTGGGCGACACGGTGGAGTTCATAACCGAAGGCTCGACCGTCCGGATCGAGGCGGTGAAGAGCGACCCCCGCGACGGCTGGGAAGAGGATTCGCGCAGGCTGGGCGAACAGGGGCTGTCGGAAGACAGCCGTGAATGGCTGGACGCCCCGCTGAATGTCGAGGCCGATGCCGAGTGGGAATGGGACGGCAAATGGTGACGCCGGCCCGAGGCGAGGTCTGGCTGATACGCCTCGACCCCGCCGAAGGCGGCGAGATCCGCAAGACGCGCCCCTGCGTCGTGGTTTCGCCCGACCGGCTCAGTCACCACGACGTCTACATCGTCGCGCCGCTCAGCAGTGGAGACGCCAAGGCGCGTTTCCGGGTGGAGACGGTGTTCATGAACCACGCGGGCCGCGTCCTTCCGGACCAGATCAGAACGGTCGCCCGAGGGCGTATGGTGCGCAGACTGGGCGTGCTCGATCCCGTCGATTTCGACCGGACGCTGGCCGTCCTGCGCCTGATGTTCGAACCCGACTGAGGGCGGGGTTTCGCGAGCGCGCCTGAACCCGTTCGTTCTCCGAACCGTTGTTATCGAAACAACCGGAGACAGGGATGGCCGATGCCCCCGTTCTGATGCTCGCCGCCGTGACGATGGCGGGGCTGGTCGCCGCCGGGTGCGATCCTTCGTCGACGGCCGAGCCTGAGGCGCCGACCGTCGCCCAGCCTGACGCCGGGGACGCCGCGGTCGCTCGTCTCGGCATCGAGATTCCCCGGCCGCTGGAGAACCAGCCTGGTACACAGGGTAGACCGCAGGACGAGGCCTCCATCGCCCGCGCCATCCTGGCCAATCCGGCGGCCTACAAGCCGGAGGCCTATGTCTATGTCACCAAATACCTGTGGGAGCGGGGCGACCGTCAGCAGGCGGCCTTCTGGCATTTCCTGTTCCAGATCCGCACCGCGCCCTGGCTGGCCCACGATCCTCAGCTTGGGCCGTTCCGGGGCGGGGTGAACTCTTCCGTCGGCGCGACGATCAACGACTGGCTGGGGTCCGACTTCGACGCCTGGCTGGAAACGACGCGTCGCGCCATCAGCTACGAGCGCCGCATGCCCCTGTCGCCGGAGCGCCCGGCCGGTCTGAGCGAAAGCCAGTGGTCCGCCGAGGTGGCGCGCGCCCGCTCTAGCTGGGAGGCCGACTTCCGCCAGATCACCGGCCCCGCCGGCCCCACACGGGCCCAGATGGAGGCTCAGCGCCGATCCAACGGCCGCTATGTGGGTCCGCTACAGGACCCAGGCGCGCCCCTGCCCGCCGACTGGCGCTGACATGGAAGGTCTGCCCCAACGGCGCGATGGTGCAGCGCACACAAAATGTGTCCGGAATGCGATTTTCACATGACAAGATCGCAATCTTGCGGATAGCGTCCGATCCTCGTTCCGGAGCATCCCAATGAAGTTCACCGCTGTCGCCATCGCCATCGCCCTCGCCGCGCCGATGGCCGCCGCAGTTCCCGCCCCCGCCGACGCCCAGGTCCTGGCCGGTCGCGGCGGTGACACCCGTCGCCTGCGTTCCGCCCCGCGCCCGGCGCTGTCGGAGCGCGAGGAGGCCCGCCTGTTCGCCGCCGAAGACGCCGTCTTCGAGCTGACGCAACAGATCGAGGAACTGGAAGCCGTCGCCGAGCCCACCGCCGCCCAGAGCGCCAGCCTGGAAAACCTGCGCGAGCGGCTGAACGACGAACAGGCCACCGTCGACCGCCTCCAGGCCAAGCGCGACCGTCGCGGTTAAGGGTCGGACGGGGGTGACCCCGTCCCTCGCCTTCGCTAGCGTCCCCACGGCCAAGGTCGGGGGATTCCGTGAGCGCGTTCGAGTTCTTCTTCAGCTTCTACGGCCTGTTGCTGGGCCTGTCCGTCGCCGAACTGGTGGGCGGCTTCTCGCGTGTGCTGCATGAGCGCCACAGGGTCCGGTTCGGCTGGCTGACGCCGATGCTGGCCCTGTTCGTGGCCATGGACGTGGCGACCTTCTGGAGCCAAGCCTGGGTCATCTTCCGGGGCGCGCCGTTCAATCTGGCGCTGTTGTTCGTGGGGCTGATCGTCGCCGCGACCTTCTATATCGCCGCCAGCATCACCTTCCCGCGCGTCACGGCCGAGGGCGTGGAAGAGAAGATCGATCTGGACAACCACTTCTGGGCCCATCGGCGGCTGATCTTCAGCTGCATTCTGGCCGCCAATGTCATCGTCGGCGCCCTGTTCGTTGCCCTGATGACGGTCGATGCAGGGTTCGCCTCCCTGTCCACCGCGCGGCTGTGGATCGGCTTCGCCGTCTTCGGCCTGGGCAGTGCGGCGGCGGCCTTCGCGCCGCGCAAGCTCGCGGGCTGCGCCCTGATCGCTCTGGTGGTCTACAGCCTGTTCAACGTGGCCCGGGCTGCCCTGGCCCTGATCGCAAGCGGAGGATGGTCCACGCCGACCGGATGACGGCTTGCCAGCGGGCGCCGCAGGGCGGATGAACGGGGCCATGCGCAAAGCCCTTCTCCTCGCCGCGATCGCGGCCTTCGCGAGCCCCGCCATGTCCCAGTCCGTCACCAACACCGCCCCCTGGGACCAGCCCTTCCTGCCGCCCGCGCTGGAGTGGAACGGCGCCAGCCGCGCGCTGCTGGCCGAACCCTCCAACCCCTGGATCACCGATTTCGAGCGCGATCCGGCGCACGACTTCAGCCCCGACTACGCCGACACCCGCGCCTGGTTCGACCGGCTGGATGCGGCGTCGGACCTGATCCGCATCGAACAGTTCGGAACCTCGCCCGAGGGCCGTCCGATCTACGCCGTCATCGCCTCCAGGGACGGCGCGACGCTGGATCCGTCCAAGCCCGTCCTGCTGGCCCAGGCCGGCATCCACCCCGGCGAGATCGACGGCAAGGACGCGGGCATGATGCTGCTGCGAGACATGGCTTTCGGGTCGAAGGGCGACCTCTTGGACCACGCCAACCTGGTCCTCATCCCCATCCTGTCGGTCGACGGCCATGAGCGCGCCAGCCCCTACAGCCGCCCGAACCAGCGCGGCCCCCGCATCCAGGGCTGGCGCAACACCGGCACCAACCAGAACCTGAACCGCGACTTCATGAAGCTGGACCAGCCGGAGATGCAGGCCCTGCGCGCCTTCATCAACGGCCTGAAGCCCGACCTCTATCTCGACATCCACGTCACCGACGGGATGGATTACCAGTACGACGTCACCTACGGCTTCAACGGCGAGTTCGACGCCTTCAGCCGTTCGCCGTCCAGCGCCCGCTGGCTGGACACGGTCTTCAAGTCCGCGATGAACGAAGCGCTGGAAGATCAGGGCCATATCCCCGGCCCGCTCGTCTTCGGCATCGACGATCAGAACCCGCGCGCCGGTCTGAACGACGGCGGCTTGGGCGAACGGTTCTCCAACGGCTGGGGCGACGCGGCCCATGTCCCGACCATCCTGATCGAGAACCACAGCCTCAAACCCTACGAGCAGCGGGTGCTGGGCACCTACGTCTTCCTTGAGGCCAGCCTTCGCATCCTGGCCGACAACGTCGCCCCCCTGCGGGCCGCGATCGAGAGCGACCGCGCCCTGCGCCCGGCCGAGATCCTCGCGAATTTCGAATCCGACCCGGTCCCGCACCAGACCCGCGCCTTCAAGGGCATGCTCTATGAGACCTACGACAGCCCTGCGTCCGGCCGTCAGGAGGTCCGCTGGCTGGGCCGTCCCGATCCGGAGCTGTGGCAGTTGCCCTACTACGGCTCGCGCGCCGGCATTCGCCTGAACCGGCCGGCCGCCTATTGGGTGCCGGCTTACCGGACCGACATCATCGAACGTCTGCGCATTCACGGCCTGACGATGGAGACGCTGGAAGCCCCGCGTTCCGTCTCGGTCGAGATGCTGCGCCTGAACAACCCGACCCTGTCGGGCCGCCCCAACGAGGGCCACGTCCAGGCCACGGTGACCGAGGTCACGCCCGAGCGCCGCGACTGGACCTTCGCCCCCGGCTCCGTCCGCGTGCCGACGGACCAGCCTCTGGGCGACATCGCCGTCCTCCTGCTCGAGCCCCAGTCGTCCGAGAGCTTTTTCGCCTGGGGCATGTTCCCTGAGGTCCTCAGCCGCGTCGAATACATCGAGGGCTATGCCATCGCCCCGCTGGCCGAGGCCATGATGGCCGCCGATCCGGCGCTGAAGGCCGAGTTCGAGGCCAAGGTCGCCGCCGAGCCGGAGTTCGCCGCCAACGGCGACGCGCGTTTGGCATGGTTCTACGAACGAACCCCGTTCTATGATGCCCGCTACCGACTCTATCCGGTCGGACGGGAGGACTAGAAAATGGACGTGCTGACCTCGATGACCCCGACCCAGGCGACAGCCCTGTGGACTGGCCTGATGGTCGTTCTGCTGGTGATCCTGGGGGTTCGCGTCGCCTTCGCGCGCCGTAGCGGCAAGGTCCTGCTGGGCGACGGCGGCAACGAACAGGTGTTGCTGGCCAGCCGCGTGTTCGGAAACGCCGCCGAATACATCCCCGTCGCCGTCGGGGCCCTGCTGGCCCTGACCCTGCTCGGCGCGTCGAACTACATCCTGCATATCCTCGGTGGTCTCCTGTTCGTGGGCCGGGTGATCCACGCGGCAGGCCTGAGCACAAAGGGCGTCACCGCCGGGCGTCTGATCGGCATGAGCCTGACCTGGCTCCCGCTGCTGTTCGCCGGCGCGATGCTGGTCGTCCACGCCTTCGTCGGGATGCCGCACGGCTGATTTTCTTTCGTCATCCTCCGGCGCGAAGCGACCGGGGGACCCAGCGGCGCGCGAGAGCGCGAACCTGCCGCGAAGTTCGCCGCTTCCGACATCGTGCCTGAACAGATCGCCTTCGGCGCCTCCCCCGGTCCGGCTTCGCCGGCCGGAGGATGACGAAGCGTCCCCCGGTCTGCGCCGCAAGCGCGGCTTGCCGGAGGATGACGAAAGGAAGAGCAACGATTGCGGCCCGACCCCCGCTCCTCCATATCGGGCCATGCCTGACAGCCTCCCCGCTTCCGATCTGCTCAACGACATCGTCGCCGCCGCCCTGAGGGCCGGAGCCGACGCGGCCGAGGCAGCCACCGCCGAACGCGCCTCCCTTTCCGTCGGGGTTCGCAACGGCAAGCTGGAGGACGTGGAGCGCGAGGAGAGCCGCGACCTGGGCCTTCGCGTCTTCATCGGCAAGCGTCAGGCCACCGTCTCCGCCTCCGACCTGTCCGACGCCACCCGCGCCCGTCTGGTCGAACGCGCCGTCGCCATGGCGAAGCTGGCGCCCGAAGATCCCTACGCCGGTCTCGTCCCCGCCGCCGAGCTGGCGCGCGGCCCCTTCCCCGACCTGCAACTGTCCGATCCGTCCGAGCGCACCCCGGCCGAGCTGGAAGAGGCCGCGCGTCAGGCCGAGGCCGCCGCCCTGGCCGTGCCCGGCGTCTCCAAGTCCGAAGGCGGCCACGCCGGCACCGCCTCCACCCGCTGGCGTCTGGTGACCTCGGAAGGCTTCGACGGCGCCTATGCCTCGACCGGTTTCTCGCTCGGCGTCGGCGTCATCGCCGAGAAGGACGGCGCCATGGAGCGCGGCGGCGAGAGCCGTTCGACCCGCTGGCTGGAGGACCTGCCCGGCCCCGACGGGATCGGCGCGGAAGCCGGCGCCCGCGCCATCGCCAAGCTGGGCCCGCGCAAGATCGCCTCGACCACCGCCCCCGTCATCTTCGAGCGCCGCGTCGCCACACAGGTCTTGTCGCCCCTGCTCGGCGCCATTTCCGGCCCGTCGATCGCGCGCGGCGTCTCCTTCCTCAAGGACCGGATGGGCCAGCCGGTCCTGTCCAAGGGCCTCAACCTGATCGACGACCCGTTCCGCGTGCGCGGCATGGCCTCGGCCCCCTTCGACGACGAGGGTTCGCCGGTCGAGCGCCGCAATCTGGTCGAGGACGGCGTCCTGACCACCTGGCTATTGAACCATTCGGCCGCCGCCCAACTGGGCCTGAAGACCACGGGCCACGGCTCGCGCGGTCTGGTCGGTCCGGCCGGGGTCCAGACCCACAACCTGCATCTCGCGCCCGGCGAGGTCGATCTGGCCGGCCTGATGGGTCAGGCGGGGACCGGTCTGGTCATCACCTCCATGTTCGGCCCCTCGCTGAACGGCAACACCGGCGACTGGTCCGCGGGGGTGTCGGGCTACTGGTTCGAAAACGGCGAGGCCGCCTATCCGGTCTCGGAGATCACCGTGGCCGGCAATCTGGCCGACCTCTGGATGCGCCTCGTCCCCGGCTCGGATCTGGAGTTCCGGGGCGGGTTCAACAGCCCGTCCCTGCTGTTCGACGGCGTGGCCATCGCGGGCAAATGATCGATCTGGTCGCCGATCTCGCCCTGATCGTCGAGGCGGCCCGCGCGGCGGGCGCCCTGGCCGAGGCCGAGCGCGAGCGGGGGCTGAAGATCACGCACAAGGACGGCGGCTCGCCCGTCACCAACGCCGACCTGGCCGTCGACGCCATGCTGAAAGACCGGCTGCTCGGCGCCCGCCCCGACTACGGCTGGCTGTCCGAGGAGACCGCCGACACCCTCGACCGCCTGACCCGCCGCCGCCTGTTCGTGGTCGATCCCATCGACGGCACCGTCGCCTTCCTCAAGAACCAGCCCTGGTGGTGCGTGCCCATCGCCGTGGTCGAGGACGGCCGGCCGGTCGCCGCCGTCATCCACGTGCCCGCGACCGGCGAGACCTATGAGGCGACCTTGGGCGGCGGCGCCCGCCTGAACGGCCGGGCGATCCACGCCTCCGACGCCGATGCGCTGGACGACGCCGCCGTGCTCGCCGACGCCCGGCTGATGGAGGGGCCCCACTGGCCCGAGCCCTGGCCGCCCATGCGCTACGAGAAGCGGAACGCCCTCGCCTACCGCATGGCGCTGGTGGCGTCGGGCGCCTTCGACGCCGCCATCGCGCTCACCCCGAAGTGGGACTGGGACGTCTGCGCCGGGGCCCTGATCGCCGCCGAGGCGGGCGCCAAGGTGTCCGATCACCACGGCCGGCCCTGGGCGTTCAACCGCCCGGACCCGCGTCAGGCCAGCCTCGTCTGCTCCGCGCCGGGCCTCCACCCGTTGATCCTGAGGCGCACAACGCCTATCCCGCTGGCCAATTGACCCTCCCTCCCCGGAAGAGCCCCATGACCGACGCCCCGAACGCCTCCGACCCGCAACTGCTTCACCTCGTGATCGGCGGCGAGCTGCGCCATCTGGACGCCCCGGTCTTCCGCGATCTGTCGAAGGTCGAGTTCGTCGGCGCCTTCCCGAACTACGCCGAGGCCAAGGCCGCCTGGAAGGCCCGCGCCCAGGCCACCGTCGACAACGCCCACATGCGCTTCTTCATCCTGCACGCCCACCGCATGATCGACCCGCGCGGCGACGCCTGATCGTCGCAGGCGGAACCGTAGCGGCGACGCGCGCGCTCTATTCGTCTACGCTGGCGTACACTTTAGGAGCGTTCGCATGATCCCGACCCTGATCGTACTGGGCCTACTGGCGCTGGGCGTCGGCATCGTCGCCTTCGCCACCCGCCGTCCCTCGACCCGACAGGACGTCATCGTCGACCAGGATACCGCCTGGAACGACCCGATCACCCCGGCCGGCGCCGAACCGGCGGCGAACGATCCCTTCGCCCATGCTCCGGATATCGCCCCGCCGGTGGCCACCCAGCCGGTCCCGGCCCATCCGGTGGAGCGCGCCTCGTGACCCTGTTCGGCACCACCCTGGACGGCGCCCAGATCGCGGCGCTGGTCGGCCTTCTGGCCACCCTGGCCCTGTGGCTGGTCATCCTGGGGCGCGAGCGCGGCTACGCCAAATGGTTCCGCCAATGGGAGGCCGACCGCAAGGCGCGCCTGGACGCCGAGCGCGCCGAATCCGAGCCCAAGCGCGAACCCACCGGCCCCTGGGGTTAAAGCCCTACTCCCGCTTCAGCAGCTTCTCGGTCAGCAGGGCGCCCCACCAGTTGGCGCGGAAGTCCTTTCGCATCGCCTCGGGGTCATAGGCATCGGACTCGACCCACTCCATGAAGCCCACGCCCGTCGGCTCGACCTCGTTCACATAGGTCTCCAGGAAGTGGTCCAGCACGCCCGTCAGGCCCTCGCGGCTGTGCAGGTATTTCTTCGACAACTCCCGCATCGCCTCCGAGATCGGCTCGCCGAGGTGGAAGTGGCGATAGAAGACCGCCATCAGCCCGGCCCGGTCCGCCCCCGATTTGCAGTGGATCAGGACCGGATATTCGATCGACTTGAACAGGTCCCGCGCCCGGCGCACCCTGCTCTTCTCCGGCGGATCCCGCGAATCGAGCGGCGCGTCGATCAGGGTCAGGCCCAACCGCTCGCACGCCGCCTTCTCCAGCCAGTAATAGCCCTCGTCCCGCTCGCCGCGCAGGTTGATGACGGTCTTGATCCCCCGCCTGGCCCAGCCCTCCAGCTGGCGCGGCGACGGCTGGTTGGTCCGCACCAGATCGGGCCCCAGCCAGTGAGCGTTCGAGAACGCCAGACGCAGGAAGGCGTGGTCCTTCCAGAAGAAGTCCCGCTCGGCCGCCCTGCGCCCGGCCTCCGTGCTCACATCGAAACGCGCCATGGGCCCCACATAGTGTGCGGACGCGGCGGCGTCATCGCTTGACTTCCGAACCCCGCCGTCCGACCTCGGGCGGATGACTTCGTCCGCCCCGCCAGTCCCCACGGAGGACGCCGCCTCGCGCCCCCTGATCGGTCGCATCTGGCGCGACTATCTGTCGGGCCGGAAGACGGCGCTGATCCTGTCGCTGGTCTGCGCGGCCATCGCGGGTATCGCCAACGCCACCATCCTGCAGATGCTGCAGCCCGCCATCGACGGCATGTTCCAGTCGAAGCCGGTCACCGTCGCCGGCGTCTTCGTCGTCCAGCCCGAACATGCGTTGCTGGCCATCCCCGCCGTCATCGTCGGCATCGCCCTGATCTGGACCATGGCGGCCCTCGGTCAGGCGGCCCTGGTCAACCGCATCGGCCACGGCATCGTCGGCGACATCCAGGTCCGGCTGTTCGGCGCCATGATCCGCGCCGACCTCGCCCGTTTGCGCAGCCAGCATTCCGGCGCCTTCGTCTCGTCCGTCCTGTTCGACGCCAACCTGGTGCGCGAGGCCTTCACCAACGGGGTGGTCAACTACACCCAGCACGGCCTGACCCTGATCGCGGTCATCCTCTACATGGCCTGGTCGGACTGGAAGCTGACGGCCATCGTCCTGCTCGGCGCGCCCCTGATCGCCTATGTCATCCGCCGCTTCGGCAAGCGGATGCGGAAGGCCACCACCGGCGCCATGGTCGAGACCGAGAACCTGTCCACCGCCCTGATGGAGAACCTGGACGGCGTCCGCCTGATCAAGATCGAGAACCGCGAGGCCGCCGAACAGGACCGCGTCGCCGAGGTCATCGACCGCCGCCAGCGCCACGTGATCAAGTCCGCCGACAGTCGCGCCTTCGCCGGCCCCTTCTCCAACCTGGTCGCCATGCTGATCGTCGCCGCCGTCATGGCCTATGCCGGCTGGCAGGCGCGTCAGGGCGAGATGACGGTCGGCGCCTTCGCCGCCTATGTCGGCCTCCTGATGTCCGCCGGTCAGTCCCTGCGTCAGGTCACCAATCTCCAGACCGTGATGGCCGAGGGGCTGACCGCCGCGCGGCGTCTGTTCGCCTCGCTGGACATCGCGCCTGAGATTCGCGAGGCCGCCGCGCCCCAGCCCCTGCCGCCCGGCCCGGCCACGGTCGTCTTCGACGACGTGACCTTCAGCTACGGCTCGGCCCCGACGATCACCGACGTCTCCCTGACCATGAAGCCCGGCGAGACGGTCGCCTTGGTCGGTCCGTCCGGCGGCGGCAAGTCGACCCTGCTCAGCCTCCTGCCGCGCTTCTACGACGTGACCTCGGGCAAGGTGTCGATCAACGGGACGGACCTGCGCGCGCTTTCGCTGTCGGACCTGCGCGCCCGCATCGCCCTGGTGACCCAGGAGCCCTTCCTGTTCGACGACACCATCGCCGCCAACATCGCCTACGCCCGGCCCGAGGCCACCCCGGAGCAGATCGCCGAGGCCGCCCGCTCCGCCGCCGCCCACGACTTCATCACCGCCCTGCCCGAGGGCTACCAGACCCGCGCCGGCGAGGGCGGCATGCGTCTGTCGGGCGGCCAGCGCCAGCGCATCGCCATCGCCCGCGCCTTCCTGAAGGACGCCCCGATCCTTCTGCTGGACGAAGCCACCTCGGCGCTGGACACCGAGAGCGAGACCCTGGTCCAGGCCGCGCTGGAGCGTCTGATGGCCGGACGATCAACGTTGATGATCGCCCATCGCCTCTCCACCGTCCGCCACGCCACCCGCATCGTCGTGCTGGAAGCCGGCAAGATCGTCGAGAGCGGGACCCACGCCGCCCTGGTCAAGAAGGGCGGCCTCTACGCCCGCCTTGCCAAGCAGCAGTCGCTGGACGGAACCCCGCCCGTCGCCACGGTCGCCTGACGTGAGGCCGCTCCGCAACCCCGTGATCCAGACCATCCTGTCCTCGGTCCTCGCCGCCTGGATGAAGGTCTGTTTCGCCACCATCCGCTGGACCTACGAAGGTCGCGAGCACGCCGAACAGGTCTGGTCCGACGGCGGCGGCGTCATCTGCGCCTTCTGGCATTCGCGCATCGGCCTAAGCCCTGCCTGCTGGGATCTGGCGCGAGCCCAGCCCGCCAAGGCCCTGATTTCGCTCAGCCCCGACGGTCAGTTCATCGCCAAGGCCGTGGCGCTGCAGGGCTTCCCCGCCGTGCGCGGCTCCTCGGCCAACAAGGACAAGGCCGATGCCGCCAAGGGCGGGTCGCGCGCGCTTCGCGACGGTCTGAAACAGCTGAAGATCGGCGCCCTGGCCATCACGCCCGACGGCCCGCGCGGCCCGGTCCGCGTCATGGCGGAGGGGATGCCCCTGATGGCGCGGATGTCAGGCGCGCCGGTCCTGTTCATCGGCATGAGCTGCAATCCGGCTGTCCGCCTGAACAGCTGGGACCGCGCGCTGCTGCCCCTGCCCTTCGGCCGGGGCGCCATCGTCTATGACGTCCGCCACTATCCCGAGGGCGCCGACCTGGCCGAAGTCACCGGCCCCTGGACCGAGCTCCTGACCGCCGTGGAGGCGCGCGCCGACGCGATCACCGGGCTGGAGCGGCTGTGACCTCCCTCTTCTCCCGTCACCCTCGGGCTTGTCCCGAGGGCCTATTTGTCAGCCGCAGACGCGACTGGATCGCCATCCCGATCCTGCCGACAAAGGTCACCCGCGCCGCACCGATGGATCCTCGGGACAAGCCCGAGGATGACGGAATTTGGGAGAATGTCGGATGACTCTCCCTCTCCTCGCCTACCGCTTTCTGACCCGGGCGCTGGAGCCCCTGGCCCCGCGCCTGCTCGACGCCCGCGTCAAACAGGGCAAGGAGGATCCGGTCCGCGTCGACGAACGGCTCGGCGTCACCCGGGTCGAACGGCCCGAGGGCGAGGTCGTCTGGCTGCACGGCGTCAGTGTCGGCGAGACCCTGTCCCTGCTGCCCGTGGTCGAGCGGTTCGTGAAGGCCCGGCCCGACCTGACCGTCCTCGTCACCTCGGGCACCCTGACCTCCGCCGAGTTGCTGGCCCGGCGTCTGCCGCCCGGCGTCATCCACCAGTTCGCCCCGGTGGACGCGCCCGGCGTCGTCGCCGCCTTTCTCGACCACTGGCGCCCGTCGCTCGGCGTCTTCGTCGAGTCCGAGCTCTGGCCCAATCTGATCCTGACCGCACGCGACCGGAAGATCCCGCTGGCCCTCGTCAGCGCCCGCATCACCGAGAAGACCGCCGCCGGCTGGGCGCGTTTCCCAAGATCGGCCCGCAAGCTGCTGGAATCCTTCGACTGCGTCCTGCCCCAGGACATCGTCTCCGCCGACCGGGTCCAGGCCATGGGCGGGCGGGTCGATGGGCTGGTGAACCTGAAGCTGTCCGGCGGCGCCCTGCCCCACGACGCCCGCGCCTTCACGACCCTCAGCGCCGCCATCGGCGACCGGCCCGTGGTCGTCGCCGCGAGCACCCATGAGGGCGAGGAGATCGCCACCGTCCGCGCCCTGGATCACCTGACCGAGCGGCTCTGCCTGATCCTGGTCCCCCGCCATCCGGAGCGCGGGCCCGAGATCGCCACCGCCCTGACCCGCGACGGCTACCGCTTCGCCCTGCGCTCGCGCGGCGCCCAACCGAACGCCGAGACCGACCTCTATGTCGCCGACACCTTGGGCGAACTGGGGCTGTTTCTGCGTCTGGCGGACGTCGTTGTCATGGGCGGATCGTTCGGTTCCTTCCTGGGGCGGGAGCCCTGGGGCGGGCACAATCCGCTGGAGCCGGCCCGCCTCGGCAAGCCCGCCGTGACCGGCCCCGACAATTCCAACTGGCAGGCGGTGACCGCCGACCTCGTGGGCGCCGGCGGCCTCGCCGTCGTCCATTCGCCCGGCGACCTGCCCGGCGTCGTCGCCCCCCTGTTGGCCGATCCCGCCGCCGCCCGCGCCATGGGCGAGCGCGCCCGACGCGCCGCCGCCGACGTGGGGGCCGGTCTCGACCGCCTGTGGGACGCGCTTCACCCCCTGTTGCCGCCGGTGCGCCGATGAAGCTCGGCACCCCCCGCTGGTGGTATCAGCGCGACGGCCGCCACGGCCGTGTCGCCCGCACCCTGCTGAAGCCCGCCTCCTGGATCTGGAGCGCGGCCACCGCGCGCCGCATCGCCCGCGCCGCACCGGTCGATGTGGGCGTGCCCGTCATCTCGATCGGCAACCTGACCGTCGGCGGCTCCGGAAAGACCCCGGTCGCCCGCGAGGTTCTGCGCCTGTTGCGGCAGGCGGGCGCCGAGGCTCACGCCCTGTCGCGTGGCTATGGCGGCAAGCTCACCGGACCGCTGCGCGTCGATCCCACCGTCCACACCGCCGCCGACGTCGGCGACGAGCCCTTGATGCTGTCAGGCGACGCACCCGCCTGGATCGGCGCGGACCGGGTCGCGGGGGCGCAGGCCGCCGTGGCGGGCGGGGCGAGGGCCCTGGTCCTCGACGACGCTCACCAGAATCCCGCTCTGAAGAAGACCGTCAGCCTGATCGTCGTGGACGGCGAGACGCGCGGCGACGAATGGCCGTTCGGCGACGGCTCGGTCTTCCCGTCCGGCCCGATGCGGGAACCGCTGAAGGCCGGTCTGGCCCGCGCCGATGCGGTCGTGATCCTGCTGCCCGACGACGCCCCGCCGGCCGATCCGGAGTTGCTGGCCGTGTTCGGCGACCTGCCCGTGTTCATCGCCCGGCTGGAGCCCGCCGGCCCGCCGCCGCTCGGCCCCCAGGTCGGGTTCGCCGGCATCGCCAAGCCGTGGAAGGTCGAACGCTCCCTGATTGCCGCCGGCTGCGCCCTGAAGGATTTCGTCCCCTTCCCCGACCACGCGGAATACCGACCGGAAGACCTCGCCTTCCTCGCCGACCGCGCCGAGGTCTTCGACGCCGGTCTGGTCACGACCGAAAAGGACTGGGTCCGCCTGCCTCCCGACTGGCGGACCCGTGTGGTCTCCTGGCCCGTCGCCGCCCGGTTCGAGGACGAACCGGGCTTCGCCGCCTTCCTCGATCAGTCGTTGCGGTAGACGACCCCGCCCTTCATCACGAAGGCCATGCGCTCCAGCGCCGTAACGTCGGCGAGCGGATCGCCCTCGACCGCCACGATGTCCGCCGGACGGCCCGGCACGATCGTACCGGCCTGATCAGAAATCCGCAGATGCTCGGCCGCCACCACGGTCGCCGCCTGAACGGCCTCCAGCGGCGTCAGGCCGGCGCGAACCAGAAGCGCGAACTCCTGGGCGTTGTCGCCGTGGGCCGAGACGCCCGTGTCCGTGCCGAACGCGATCCGCACCCCGCCCTCATGCGCGCGCCGCGCCATGTCCAGCATCCTGGGTCCGGCTTCCAGCGCCTTGGCCGTCTGGGCGGGCGTGAAGAAATTGCCCGGGCTCGACGCGATCAGCGCCACGAAATCTCCGGCCAGCAGGGTCGGCACCAGATAGGTCCCCTCGCGCCGGAACAGCCGGATCGACTCGTCGTCCAGATAGGTGCCGTGCTCGATCGAGTCGCCGCCGGCCCTCAGGAAGGCGTTGATGCCGTCCACCCCGTGGGCGTGGGCCGTCACCTGACGCCCCATCCGGTGGGCCACCTCGACGATGGCGGCCAGTTCGGCGTCGGTGAACTGCTGGGCCAGGCCCGCCGCCGTGTTCGACAGCACCCCGCCCGTCGCGGTGATCTTGATGATGTCAGCGCCCGAGCGGACCTGGGTCCGCACCGCCCGCATGCAGTCCTCCGGCCCCGAACAGACGCTCTCGGACGACAGCAGGTGCATGATGTCGTCGCGGTATCCGTTGATGTCCCCGTGGCCGCCATGGATCGAAACCGCCGAACCCGAGGCGATGACACGCGGTCCCGGCACGTCGCCGCGACGGATCCCGTCCCTGAGGGCGAAGACCGCATCGTTATCGCCGCCGAGGTCGGCCACGGTCGTGAACCCGGCCATCAGGGTCTTGCGCGCGAAGCCCGCGCCGACGATGGCGCTGTCCGCCGCATCCCGCGTGACGGCGTCCAGACGCCCCGTCGGGCTCTGCTGCGAGGTCAGGTGGACATGGCTGTCGATCAGGCCAGGCAGCACAAAGGAGTCCCGCAGATCGACCACGTTCGGGCCCTCGCCGACGAAGCCGTCGAGGATTTCCGTGATTTGGTTCCCTACGATCACGAGAGTTTTATCGCGCAGCACCACGCCCGATTCCGGGTCCGCCAGAAGCCGCCCGGCCTGAACGAACGTCGTTTCTCCGTTGGCGGGAAAAGCCTGTGAGGCCGGGCCCTGCTGGGCCAGCGACGGCGTGGCGAGCGCCAGAACGGCGGCGGCGGCCAGTGCGGCGAACTTCATGAACCTCTCCCTTTTATGTTGGCGTCACCATACGCGCTGGCGGATTTCGGCCAAGGCTCCGGTTGAACCGGGCGGCGTCTTTGTGAAACAAGCCATCCCTTCGGCACATAACCGCTACGAAGGGCGTCGCATGCGGCTATCGAGACGGGGTTTGATTCTGGGCGGTTCGGCGATGCTCGCCGGCTGCGCCACCGCACCTGCCGCCGTCGAGACGCCGATCGTGCTGGCGGCCGCGCCGCCGCCGCCGCCCCTGCCGCGCATCCCCCAGATCACGCCGCCGCCGCTGGACCCTCAGCGTCTGGTGCGTCCGGAGCTGATGAGCCGGGCCATGGCGGCGCTCGACGTCCACAGCCACAAGATCACCCTGCGCGACCGGATGTATCTGGTCGATTTCCAGAAATTCTCGGGCGACCAGCGCCTGTACGAGGTCGACCTGATCGGCGGCCGCGTCACCGCCTTCCGCACCTGCCACGGCCGCGGCTCGGACCCGGAGCACTCCGGCTTCGCCCGCCGGTTCTCGAACACCCCGGAAAGCTATATGTCCTCGGTCGGCGCCTACGCCACCGCCGGCGCCGGCTGGGGCTCGCAGCAGGGACCGAACGTCCTGCTGGACGGTCTGGAATATTCCAACAACATGGCGCGCGACCGGGCGATCATCGTCCACGGCGCCGACTATGCGGACCCGGCGTTCCTGGCCCGCGAAGGCAAGCTGGGCCGCAGCTACGGCTGCTTCTCCACCGCCCACACCGACCTGCCGATGCTGCGCGAGCGCATGGGCGAAGGCCGGCTGCTGTTCGCCTACGCCTGATTGTTGGACTTCCGTGCGGAATGCCGGATGTCGATGATCTCGACGAGACTGGTCGAAACCAGATATCTGATGGCGTAGGGTCGGACGATCACCAATTCGCGAGCCCCGTTCGCAAGAAGCCGCCCTCTGTCCGCGAAATAGTCCAAGCTCTCACCGGCTGATCGCAGGCGCATCACGAACCGCCTCGCTGCCGACGGGCTGAAATCGGCGATGTAGTCGTGAATCTGGACAAGCTCATCCAGAGCGTGGTCGGTCCAGACTATTCGCCGCACTTCGGTCGCGGCAAAGGATTGTCGGTTCCCCAGGATGCGACCCAACGCATCACGGCCTCATGGCTCACCACCCTGCCCGCCTTGAGGTCGGCCAAACCGCGCTCGAACGAGGCGCGGTCAGCCTCCTCGTCGATCTCGTCGAACAGATCGGCGTCGTCGGCCTCATGCGGCAGCGGCTCGTTCATGGATGCATGCATAGCATGATCCACGCGTGCCGTCAGTCGCGATCCAACGCGCGCCAGCCGATATCGGTGCGGTTGAAGCCGCCCGGCCAGTCGATCTTGCGGATCGCCGCATAGGCCCGCTCGCGCGCCTCTGCGATATCGTCACCCTCGGCGCAGACGCTCAACACACGGCCGCCCGCGGCCACCAGGGTGCCGTCGTCGCGCTTCTTGGTCCCCGCGTGGAAGACCTGAACGTGGGGTCCGAAGTCCTGGTCCGCGCCCCGAATGATGGAGCCTTCCAGCGGGCTGTCGGGATAGCCCTTGGCCGCCATGACCACGCAGATCACCGTCTGCGGCTTGAACTCCGGCGCCGGCAGACGCGACACGTCCCCGCGGGCGCAGGCCAGCAGATAGGGCACGATGTCCCCGGCCATCCGCATCATCAGGACCTGGCATTCCGGGTCGCCGAAGCGGGCGTTGAACTCCACCACCTTGGGGCCGTCCGCCGTCGCCATCAGACCGGCGTAGAGCACCCCCTTGTAGGGCGCGCCCTCGGCCGCCATCGCCTTCAGGGTCGGCTGCACGATCTTGCGATCCGCCGCCAGAACCAGCTCCTGATCGAACACCGGCGCCGGCGAATAGGCGCCCATGCCGCCCGTGTTGGGCCCCAGGTCGCCGTCATAGGCGCGCTTGTGGTCCTGCGCCCCGCCGAACAGGACGGCGCGCTGGCCGTCGCACAGGGCGAACAGGGAGCCCTCCTCGCCCTCCATGAACTCCTCGATGACGACGCGCGATCCGGCCGAGCCGAACCGGCCGCCCAGCATGCGCTCGATCTCGGCCTCGGCGTCGTGGCGGTCGGGGCTGATGGCCACGCCCTTGCCGGCGGCCAGCCCGTCAGCCTTGATCACATAGGGAGGTCGGAAGACCGACAGGGCCTCCTTGGCGTCCGCGACCCGGTCATAGACGCCGTAGTTGGCGGTCGGGATCTCGTGCCGTTCCAGGAAAGCCTTGGAGAAGGCCTTGGAGGTCTCCAGCTGGGCCGCCTTGGCGCTGGGACCGAAACAGGGAATGCCCGCCGCGTTCAGATGGTCCGCCAGACCCGACGCCAGAGCCGCTTCCGGTCCCACGACGACCAGTCCGACCTTCAGCTCGCGCGCCAGCCGGGCCAGACCCTCGGCGTCGTCGGCCTTCACGTCCGGCACGCACTCGGCGACGCGGGCGATGCCGGGATTTCCGGGCGCGCAGAACAGCCGATCCACCAGCGGCGATTGCCGCATTTTCCAGGCCAGGGCGTGCTCGCGCCCTCCCGATCCGACCAGCAGAATATCCATGGGCGCGGAATGGCCGCGCCGGGCCTGATGGTCAAGGCCCGGCGAGGGTTCAGCGTGGTTTAGCGGCGGTTACGCGCCCGGTCCGGTGTAGGCCGGGAGGGCCTGCAACTGAGCCGCCGTCATGGTGGTGGTCAGGTCGATCTCGGTCTCGCGACGCAGCGAGGTCACGGCGTCGATCGGCACGACCACGTCCTTGTCGACGCCCTCCAGATCGATCACCAGACCGGTCACCTTGCCCGCAGCGTCCAGAACCAGGGTCTCGACGTCGCCCAGATCGGTGAACTCCGGCCCCGGCGACAGCAGGTCGGCCTCCTCCAGCTCGGCCCGCGTCAGGCCCAGGGCCAGGGCCGTCTGGGTCGCGGCGGTGTCGGCGCGGGTGTCGCTGACCGCGACCGGCTCACCACCCGGCGTCGCCTCCACGGCGTCCGGCTCGGGGCTTCCGCAGGCGGCGAGGCCGAGCACGGAAGCGGACAGAACAGGCAGCAGGAACAGTCGGTTCATCGAAACTCTCTTCACTTCGCTAGAGGATGGCCGAGACCACATAGACGACCGCCACGGCCATCAGGATCAGCGCCACGATCACCCAGATTCCCACGGCCGGCGTCTTGCTGCGACGGGCCAGATCCCGCTCACGCGGGTCGGGCGTGTCGTTGCGGATCGGTTCGGGGGCGGGCATGGCATGACAACGAGACCGCCCCTTGGCCGTTCCCGTCCACGATGACGCAGCCTATGCTGGGCGAATGACCGACGACTACGTTTTCGCAGGCCCCGCCGACCCCGAACCGGCGCCCGCACGCGACAACAATCCGCCCCAGTCCGTCTCCGACCTGGCCTTCGCCCTGAAGCGCACACTGGAGGATCGGTTCGGCCACGTCCGCCTGCGGGGCGAGGTGTCCAAGGTCAATTTTCACGCCTCCGGCCACGTCTATCTGACGCTGAAGGACGACAAGGCGGCCATCGACGGGGTGATCTGGAAGGGCTCGGTGCGCGGTCTCGGCGTGCGGCCGGAGACGGGCCTGGAGGTCATCGTCACCGGCAAGATCACCTCCTACCCGGCGCGGTCGTCCTATCAGATCGTCATCGAATCGATGGAGGCGGCCGGCGCCGGCGCCCTTCTGGCCCAGCTCGAACGGCTGAAGGTGAAGCTGTCGGGCGAAGGCCTGTTCGACGTCGCCCGCAAAAAGGCCATTCCCCTCTATCCGCGCACCATCGGGGTCATCACCAGCCCGACCGGCGCCGTCATCCGCGACATCCTGCATCGGATCGCCGAACGTTGGCCCTGCAACGTCATCGTCTGGCCGGTGGTGGTTCAGGGGGACGCGGCCTCGGGACAGGTCGCCAACGCCATTCGTGGTTTCGACGCCATGAGCCCCGGCGGCCCCATACCCCGTCCCGACCTCCTGATCGTCGCGCGCGGCGGCGGGTCGGTGGAGGACCTGTGGTGCTTCAACGACGAGGGTCTGGCCCGCACGGTCGCGGCGGCGTCGATCCCGATCATCTCGGCCGTGGGTCACGAGACCGACACCACCCTGATCGACTTCGTCTCGGACCGCCGCGCCCCGACCCCGACCGGCGCCGCCGAACTGGCCACGCCTGTGCTGGCCGACCTGCGCGCGTTCGTCACCGATCTGGAGCGGCGGCTGGACCGCGCCGGCGCCCGTCTACTGGAGGACCGCCGGGTCCGCCTGCGCTCCGTCGCGCGCGGCCTGCCCGCCCGGCCGGAGGAGCTGGTCGCCCTGGCCCAGCAGCGCCTCGACCACGCCTCCAGTCGCCTGGCGTCAGGCCTGAACCGCAACACCGAACTGCATCAGCGTCGCCTGATCACGGCCGGGGGCCGCTTCTCTCCGGCCCTGCTGGATCGCGCGCTCGAACAGCGCACGGCCCGTCTCGAAGGCCAGTCCGCCCGGCTGGGCGCGGCGCTCGGGGCCAATGCCGCCGTGCATGAGCGTCGCCTGCTGAAGGTGGCGGGCCGTCTGTCGCTCGACCCGATCCATCGGCGTCTGGACCAGCGCGTCTCACGCCTCGACAGCGTCGCCGCGCGTCTGGCCCGGCCCGTGCCCCAGTCGCTGGAGCGCGCGGAGGCCCGCCTTTCCGCCCTCGCTCGCGCCCTGGCCACCCTCGACCCCAAACGTCCCAAGCCCGGCTTCGCCCGCATCGACGATGAGACCGGGGCGATGGTGTCGTCGGCGGCGGCCTTGTCGCCGGGTCAGGCGGTGACGCTGGTGTTCCCGGATGGCTCCAAGGACGCCCGGATCGAGGGCGAGGCGCCGATGCGGCCGAAGGCGCCGGTGGCCAAACCGAAGGCGACGCCGGCAGGACAGGGCGATCTGTTCTAGATCCCTCTCCCAGAGGGAGAGGGCTTGAGGTTCGGAGAGCGAAGCGATCCGCCAACCGAAAGGGTGAGGGGTTACTGTGCGTCCGGCCTCCCACCGTAACCCCTCACCCTTTCGCGCCAGAACACTCGCTCACGCTCGTGTGCGCTCAAGCCCTCTCCCTCTGGGAGAGGGTCACCGACACTGCTATCCTGCCCTCATGACCACCGCCCCCTCCCCCGCGACCCTTCACTACGGCGACGGCGAGTTCGCCGTGCTCAAGCCCGGCCCGTTCGTCCTCTGCGCCGTCTCCGGCAAGCCGATCCCGCTGGAAATCCTGCGCTACTGGTCGGTCGAGCATCAGGAGCCCTACGCCGGCCCGACCGAGGCCCTGTCGCGGATGGTCGATCAGTGAACCCGTCGCGGCGCGGGCTGATCCTCGGCGCCGGCGCCGCCTCCCTCGCCGGTCCGACGCTCGCCCAGACCGACGGCCTCGTCCTGAACGGCCGCTTCGTGCAGGGCGGGTTCGCCATGGGCCGGGCCGCGCCCCGCGCCATCGTCTTCGTCAACGGCGAGGCCCTGACCACCGCCTCGGCGGCCGGGCTGTTCGTCGTAGGCTTCGACCGGGACGCCCCGCCCTATGTCGACATCGAGGTCCACGCCGGAAACTCGGTCGGGGGCCGGGTCGCCCGCCGCACCCTGACCGTCGCGCCGGGCAGCTTCCCCTCCACCCGTATCAACGGCCTGCCGCAGTCGACGGTGGAGCCCAGCGATCCCGCCCTTCTGGCCCGCATCCAGCAGGAGATCGCGCTGAAGACCGAGGGTTTCGCCAGCCGCGCCGACGCCGACGACTTCCGCTCCGGCTTCGCCTGGCCGCTGGATGCGTACCGCGTCACCAGCCGCTGGGGCTCCCAGCGGGTGCTGAACGGCACCCCCGCCCGGCCTCACTACGGCATCGACCTGGCCGCGCCAGCCGGATCGCCGATTCGCGCGCCGGCCGACGGGATCGTCACCTTCGCCCGGCCGGGGATGCATTTCGAAGGCGGCCTGACCCTGATCGACCACGGCCAGGGTCTGATCACCGCCTATCTGCATCAGTCGCGGATCGAGGTCCTCCCGACCCAGAGGGTTGCACGCGGAACGATCATCGGCCGTGTCGGCGCGACGGGTCGGGCGACCGGTCCACACCTCTGTTGGCGGATGAAATGGCGGGACCGGAACTGCGATCCGTCGTTGCTGATCGGCCAGAACGCGCCGGAAAATAGCTAGTTCTTACAGTCACGCTATCGTTGGTCGTGGACCGGGACCGGCTTTCCCCCTAGAGGAATCGCTTGACCGCCGTAGGGGCGGTGTCAGCCTGTCGCCAAATGTCCGCCCTTCAATCGCTCAACATCCTGCTGGTCGACGACAACCAGCACATGCGAGCCATCACCTCCGCCATTCTCCAGTCCGCCGGCATCCGCAACATCCGCGAGGTGTCCGACGGCGCGATGGCGCTCGACTGCCTGCGCGACCACGCCATCGACCTGGCCATCGTGGACTTCAACATGTTCCCGCTGGACGGGGTGGAGTTCACCCGTCTGGTCCGCAACAGCCCCGACAGCGCCAATCCCTATCTGCCGATCATCATGATGACCGGCCATTCGGAGAAGCACCGGGTGGTCGAGGCGCGCGACGCCGGGGTCACCGAGTTCGTGGTCAAGCCGATCACCGCCAAGGCCGTATTCGACCGCATCCAGGCGGTCATCCTGCGCCCCCGCCCCTTCGTGAAGACGGAGGACTATTTCGGTCCCGACCGTCGCCGCACCAATGCGGGCGGCGTCTACAAGGGCCCGCGCCGTCGCTCGACCGACCCGGCCGAGACTTCCGCCGACAAGACCTCGTCGCAGGAAATCTGAAGCTTCAGTCGGCCTGTTCCAGGGCCCGATAGACCTTGTCCGGCCAGCGTTTGTGGACCCAGAACCAGTCCACCGGATGCTCGCGCACCCGCTCTTCGACGAAGGTGGTGATGGCCTGGACGCCGCGCGCGATGTCGCCCGCCCGGTCGCCGGTATCCTTGACCTCGATCGGATCGTGCGCCGTCACCCGGAACCGCACGCCGGGCAGTCGCACGACCGACATGGGCTGCAGCACCGTTCCAAACCTCAGGGCCAGACGGCTGGGTCCCGGCGCGGCGTTCACCGGCTGGCCGAAGAAGACGACCTCCGGCCCCTCTGAAAACTTCTGGTCGTTCATCAGGGCGACCGACTCGCCACGCCCCAGCCCGGCCAGCAGCTCCCGCGCTCCGTCCCCGCCCTTGGGCGCGAACAGCTTGACCCCGTATCGCGCCCGCGCCGCCACGATCTGGGCGTCGACATAGGGGTTGTTCGCGGCGCGATAGGTGACCTGCACCGGAATACCCGATGCGACCAGCACCGCCGCCATGGTCTCGATATTGGCCATGTGGCCGGACACGAAGACCACGGGCTTGCCGGAGGCCCGGATGGCCTCCAGCCGCTCGGCCCCGACGATGTCGATCCGCCCGCTGTCGGGGGTCAGCCGGTCCATGATCCCCGTCTCGGCGAAGGTCCGGCCGGTCTGTTCCCACTGGGCGAGCGCCAGCGCCTTGCGCTCGTCCTCCCCCATCTCGGGGAAGGCGATCCGCAGGTTCCGCATCACGGTCTTCTGGGTGCCGGTGATCGGCCCCAGGGTCTTCAGCACCCAGCCGCCGAAGTTCGACGCCGCCTCCAGCCCGATCAGCCGCATCAGGCCGATGAAGCCGGCGAACAGCGCCGCCTCCACCCGCCAGATTAGGTCTTGCCTCACATCAGTCACCGTCACCCTCGGGCTCGTCCCGAGGGCCCATGGTTCCGGTCGCAAGGCTCGCAGGGCAGCGGACACGCTGCGGCGCCACGCAGGCTCTCGCCTTGATTTCCGATGGATCCTCGGGACGAGCCCGAGGATGACGGAAACTGGAACCTACCAGGCAATCGTAAGCCCGCCGTCCACCACCAGGGTCTGGCCGTTCACATAGGACCCGGCCTTGGAGCACAGATAGACCGCCGTGCCCGCGATCTCGTCCGGCTGGCCGATGCGCTTCATCGGGTTCGGCTCCACCGTCACCTTCAGCACCTCCTCGTTTTCCCACAGATAGCGGGCGAAGTCGGTCTGGATCAGGCCGGGCGCGATGCAGTTGACCCGGATGTTCGACGGCCCCCACTCCACGGCCAGGTTCCGCGCCAGCTGCATGTCGGCGGCCTTGGACACGTTGTAGGCGCCGATCAGGGCGTTGCCGCGCAGGCCGCCGATGGACGAGATGATCACGATCGCCCCGTCCTTACGCTCGATCATCTGCGGCCCGACCATCTGGGTCAGCCAGTGGTTGGCCAGGACGTTGTTGTGGAAGATCTTCTCGAACTGCTCGTCGGCGATGCCGCCGATCGGCCCGGCATAGGGGTTGGTCGCGGCGTTGCACACCAGGATGTCGATCTGGCCCCAGGCGGCGTTGGTCTCGTCCACCAGACGCTGCAGGTCTTCCTTGGAGGCGATGTTGGCCGGGATCGCCATGGCGCGGCCTTCGCCGTGCTTGGCGTTGATCTCCTGGGCCACCTCTTCGCAAGGCCCGGCCTTGCGCGAGGAGATGACGACCCGGGCTCCGTGCTCGGCCATGCGCTGGGCGATGGCCTTGCCGATTCCCTTGGACGAGCCGGTGATGATGGCGACCTTGCCGGTCAGATCGAACAATTCCATGCGTATCCCCTGATTTCAGCGTGGTTTCTTCAGCCACGCCCTAGCTGTTTGGCTCTGATACCCCGATACTCGGTCGATTCCATCCGGGAAGACGGACAAAGCCGTTCCCATGCGCGCACTGACCAACGGTTTTCTGCTCTTCGGCTACGTCTTCCTGGCGATGACGGTCGGCGCCTTCCTGTGGCGTGCGGGTCTCGGCATCGGGCCGGGCGTCGCCGCGACCTTCGGCGTCCTGGGCGTGCTGGGCGCGGCTCACGCCATCTTCACCGGCGTCGGCGAACGCAAGGCCCTGCGCGCCGAGATCGGCCAAGTCCGTGAGGCGCACCGCCTTCTGGCCGACGCCATGGAACAGACCCAGTCGGCTCTGGGCGAACTGGCCACGGCCATCGAGGCCGGCGCCCTGTCGCGCACCGACGAACTGACCGGCGAGGTCCGGATGCTGGAGGACCTGATCCAGCAGATGAGCCTGTCCATCGACGAGCGGCTGAAGGTCGCGCCCATGGTCGCCCCCGACAGCGCCGAGGCCCGTCGCCATCAGCAGTCGAACCTGCTGCTCAAGACCGTCCACGACGCCCTGTCGGACAACCGCGTCGACCTCTACCTCCAGCCGGTCGTCACCCTGCCCCAGCGCCGGACCGTCTTCTACGAAAGCTTCACCCGCCTGCGCGATTCCACCGACCGGGTCATGATGCCGGCGGAATACCTGTCCATCGCCGAGGGCGAGGGTCTGGTCCCCGCCATCGACAATCTGCTGCTGTTCCGTTGCGCCCAGATCGTGCGCCGTCTGGCCCGTCAGGACAGGAAGGTCGGGGTCTTCTGCAACGTCGCCCTGTCGTCCCTGGGCGACGAGACCTTCTTCCCGCAGTTCCTGGAGTTCCTGTCGGAGAACCGCGACCTGAACCAGGCCCTGATCTTCGAACTGGGTCAGGCGACCTTCGACGCGCGCGGCGCGGTCGAGGCCCGCAACATGGCCAAGCTGGCCGATCTCGGCTTCCGCTTCTCGATCGACAAGGTCCAGACCCTGGACCTGGACTTCAACGACCTTCAGCGCTCGGACGTCCGCTTCATCAAGGTCGCCGCCGACCTGCTGATCGAACAGTTGCTGGACCTGGACGGCGGCACGCCGATCCCGTCCCTGCGCGACATCCAGGCCGCCGACTTCGCCCAACTGACCCGTCGCTACGGCATCGAGGTCATCGCCGAGAAATGCGAATCGGAACGCCAGATCGTCGACATCCTCGAACTGGATGTCGCGATGGGTCAGGGTCACCTGTTCGGAGAGCCGCGCGCCATCAAGGAACAGGTGCTGGCCGAGACCGATCCGCCCGCCGACTTCGTCCGCTCGACCCTGATCAGCGCCGAGAAACGCCGCCGTTACGGCTGATCCCGGCGACCACGAGGTGAACCATGCGTCGCCTGCTCGCCCTTCTGCTTCTGCTGCTTCCCCTGCCCGTCGTCGCCCAGGAGGTGACCGTCACCGAGGCGCCGGGCGAACTGGTCCACCAGATCGTCATTCCCGCCCCGCCCGCCGAGGTCTGGCAGGCGGTCGGCACGATGGAGGGCTGGCGCACCTGGGCCACCCCTCTGGTGCGCGCGGTCGCGGATTCTGACCGCTTCGAGACCAGCTACAACCCCGATGCGGCCCCCGCCGGGCCGGACACCATCGAACAGGAATGGATCGCCCGCGACGCCCCGCGCACCGTGTCCTTCCGCACCACGCGCACGCCCGAGGGCTTTCCGCACGCCGACGCCTATCTGAATGTGGTCTCGACCTTCGAGCTGACGCCGGGCGGCGATGACGCCACCCATCTGAAGCTGGTCACCTCGGGCTATCCGGACGATGCGGCGGGCGCGGCCCTGATGGGCTTTTTCCGCGAGGGCAACCGGCTGTCGCTGCAGCAACTTCACCAGCGCTTCGTCGATGGCCCCGTCGACTGGCCGACGCGGCTGTCCCGCCCCTGAAGTCGCTCAGATGAAGGCGGCGGTGACGATATAGTCGAAATTGTAGTTGCCGCTGGGCAGGTTGCCCGCCGTCAGAACGTCCATGCCCAGGGTGAAGCTGCCCGTGCCCAGAAGGCCCAGCGGCTTCAGGTCGAAGGTCATGCTGGACGCGGGCGTCGGCGGCGATCCGATGGCCCACAGGATGTTGCCCTGCACCGAGCCCACGGTGAATTTGGTGATCTGGGCGTTGCTGTTCGCCACCGGCTGAATCGTCACCCGGATCTGACGCAAGGCGCACAGGCCGCTCAGGTTCAGGAAGCCGCAGGAGATGGTGATGGTCGGCGGCGTCACTCCGCCGCTGTGAACGCGCACGCCATTGCCGCCCGTCTGCGTCACCGAGCCGTTGGTGCCGATGGTGAAGCTGGTGGCCGTGCTGCCGCGGATCATGCTGCCCAGCGCTGGCGAGATCGTGGGCGAGTGCGAGATCTGGATCTGGGCCGAGGCCGCCGAAGGGGCCGTCAGGGCGCAGACGGCGGCCGCCGTCGCCAGGAATGGCGAGGCGAGTTTCAGGATCGATGCGGCGCGGATTCGGAGGCTCATGCCCCACCCTCTCACAGCGTGATTTCCAAACCGTTCATCCCTGACGGGAAAGTTCAGGGCGCTTCCATCACCAGACAGGTCGAGGTCGCCGTCGCATAGAGCTTGCCGTCGGCGCCCTTCAGGCTCGCCTCGGCGAAGGCCGCGCGTCGTCCGATCTGCACGATCCGACCCTCGGTCACCACCGGCGTGCCCTCGGTCAGGGCGCGGTGGAACACCGTCTTGATCTCCAGAGAGGTATAGGCCTGCCCCGGCTTCAGCATCGAATGCACGACGCAGCCGCAGGCCGAATCCAGCAGGGTCGCGATATAGCCGCCGTGGACCGTGCCGATGGGGTTGTAGACCGCGCGGCTGGGCGTGCTCTCGAACCGCACCAGCCCCTCCTCCACATGCACCAGCCGGAAGTCGAGGGTCTGGGCGATGGGCGCCGCGTCGCCGTTCTGGAAGCCCAGCCGCAGTTGTTCGATGCCCGACAGATGGGCGAGGGCGCGAAGATCGGTCATGAAGAAAGGTCCGGGGAAGAAGTCCGTCTACAATAAGGACTGTCTCTCGAGAGGCAAGCTCTTAAGGCTCGGACTTGATCCGAGGATCGGAAGTTCCCCATCCCGAAACGAAGAAGAGGCGCACGATCGCTCGTGCGCCTCTTCAAATGTCTTGCCTTCGCGGCGTCCGATCCTCGGATCAAGTCCGAGGATGACGAGAAGCCTTAAAGTCCCGGCAGCTTGAACCCGCCCGAACGGCGCGGGGCGATCACGATCTGGCTCTGCGTGCCCGTCAGGGCCTGCAGGCGGGCATTCTCGCTGGCGGCGTCGATGGTCACGGCGCCTTGGGCGGTCTGGGTCTGGGTCGGGGCCTGGGAGGCCGTGTCGCCGCGACGCCAGAACATGATGCGGTTGGCGAAGCTCTCTTCCTTGTGCGCCAGGTCGCCGAACTCGTCGTCGATGACGTAGCGGGCCAGCGGATCGGCGCGGTCGGCGCCGGCGGCGGCCACCAGGGACTGTTCGCCCGGCGTGCGGGTGATCGACTGGCGCTGACCCAGCAGGATCTGACGGGCGGCGCTTTCCGGCGCCAGCTCCTGCGGGCGCGGCTGGCCCGGCGCCGGCGGACGCAGGCCGTACTCCGGCGGCACGGTCAGCGGGGCCGACGACACGGTCAGGAACTCGTCCGGCACGACCTTGGTCAGGCCGATGGACTGGCGCAGGCCACCACAGGCGGTGAGCGCGACGGCCGAGACGGCGATGGCGGAAACGGTCAGGATACGGGCGGTTCGCATGGGTCGGTTCGGCTCCGGCGCAACTGGGCGCCCAGGTCGGACGGTAAGGTTAGGCGAGGAAAGAGCGGGTGATTACGCCTTTTCAGGGGCCGCGCCAACGGCCGCTTTTCGCTCGGACATCACACTGTCGAGAATCAGCAGCAGAACGCCGACGGTGATCGCACTGTCGGCCACGTTGAAGACCCAGGGAAAGACCCCGGTTCCCGAGAAGTCGATGAAATCCACGACATAGCCGTACTGGATCCGGTCGATGGCGTTGCCGATGGCCCCGCCGATCACCAGGCCGATGGCCGAGACCAGCGTCCGCCGCTTCGCCCTCAGCGCCCACCAGGCCAGGCCCGCAGCCACGACGATGGAAAAGACGCTGAGCGCCCACCGCGCCGCGCCGCCGCCGAACAGGCCGAAGCTGACGCCCGTGTTCTCGACATAGGAGAAGTTCAGGATCGGCGGCAGGACCAGGACCCGGCCCACTTCCCGCAGGCTGAGCCCGTCCAGCATCCAGTATTTGGTCAGCTGGTCCAGGACGATGACGACGAGGGCGAATCCGTAGGCCGCCCAGGTTATGCGAGGGATCTTCATGCAGCCGGGTTAGCAGGCGAAATCGTCCGCGCCAACGCTGCTGTCGTCGCGGTCGCGCGAGCCTTCTCCTACGTCAACCGCGTTCGGGGTTAGAGTGACCGAAAAGAACCCGAGGAAGCCCGCGATGTCCGACGCCCGCCACCGCCTGATGACGCTGAAATCGTCCCTGCGCGAGACCCGCGTCGCGCCCGACCCGACCCCGTCCGACCTGGCCGAGGGCGAGGTCTTGCTGGCGCTGGACCGCTTCTCCCTGACGACCAACAATATCACCTACGCCGCCTACGGCGACGCCATCGGCTACTGGACGGTCTTCCCGACCGGCGACCCGGCCTACGGCATGATGCCGGTCTGGGGCTTCGCCGACATCGCCGCCTCCCGCGCCGAGGGACTGGAGGTCGGGGCCCGCGTCTTCGGCTACTTCCCCATGGCCGATACGCTTCTGGTCCAGGCCGAGAAGATCAGCCGGGGCGGATTCGCCGACGCCTCGCCGTGGCGAAAGAAGGTGCCGGACATCTACAACCGCTATGTCCTGTGCGCCGCCGACCGGAACTATGAAAAGGCGCTGGAGAACGCCGAGGCTCTGTTCCGCCCGCTGTTCGTGACCTCCTACACGGCCGTCGACTTCCTGCGCGACGCCGGCTTCTTCGGCGCGAAGCGGATCGTGATCTCCAGCGCCTCGTCCAAGACCGCCTACGGCTCGGCCTGGTGCCTGGAAAACGACGAGGTCGAGGTCGTCGCCCTGACCGGAACCCGAAACCGCGCCTTCGTCGAAGGCCTCGGCGCCTATGACGCCGTCCATGGCTATGACGAGGTCGAAAGCCTGCCGACCGGCGTGCCGACCCTCTATCTCGACCTCGCGGGCGACGCGGACCTGCGCCGTCGCGTCCACGCGCATTTCGGCGACGACCTGAAATACGACTGCCTGGTCGGCTCGACCCAGAGCGACAGCTTCACCTCCGGCGATCCCGAACTGGTCGGGCCCAAGCCCGTCTTCTTCTTCGCCGCCACCTGCCTGGACCAGCATCGCGAGCGCGGCACCCTGCACGACTTCTACGATCGCTTCCTCGCGGACCAGAAGACCTTCTTCGAGCGTGTCGTCGATCCGGCCTCACCCTGGATCCGCATCGTCGAACACAGGGGTTTCGAGGCCATCGCCGACGTGGTCCGCGACCTCGCCGACGGCGTCTCCGACCCGGCCGAGGGCGCGATCGGCGTCATCGACCGCTAGCCCCTGTCATCGACCGGCCCTATGCAGGGCCCATGACCCAGCCGCACGCCCTACCCCGCCTCAGCGAAGTCGCCGCCGACTACGACGTCCTGCTCTGCGACGTCTGGGGCGTGATCCACAACGGCCGCGAAAGCTGGCCCGAGGCCTGTGAGGCCCTGACGAAGTTCAATGAACAGGGCGGCCACGTCGTCCTGATCTCCAACTCGCCACGCCCCGCCTCGGACGTGATCGCCCAGTTGGACAGCCTGGGCGTGCCCCGCGACAGCTGGAAGGCCTTCGTCACCTCGGGCGACGCGACCCGGATGGAGCTAGCCCGCCGCGCCCCCGGCCCGGTCTGGATCATCGGCCCCGACCGCGATGCACCTCTTTATGAGGGTCTCGGCCTCGAACGCGCCGATGGCGCCGCCGACGCCGCCTTCGTCTCCGTCACCGGGCCCCGCTTCGACGACGTCGAGACGCCGGAGGACTACCGCGAGGCCCTGACGCCCGCCGCCGGCCGCGATCTGGAGCTGATCTGCGCCAACCCCGACCGCATCGTCCAGCGCGGCGACAAGATCATCTACTGCGGCGGCGCCCTGGCCGACCTCTACGAATCGCTGGGCGGTCGGGTGACCATGGCGGGCAAGCCCTATGGTCCGATCTACGCCCTGGCCCTGACCGAGGCGGAGCAACTGATGGGTCGTCCCGTCGACCGCTCGCGCGTTCTGTGCATCGGCGACGGCGTGGTCACCGACGTGCTGGGTGCCAACCAGCAAGCGCTGGACTGCCTCTTCATCGCCAAGGGCATTCACGGCGACGCCGCCCGCGGCGACGACGGCGTCATCGACCCCGCCCGCGCCCAGGTTCTCCTGAATAAGGAAACCGCCTACGCCCGCTACGCCGCACTCGATCTGAAGTGGTGATGCGCCGCCGCACGGCATGAGGTATGCTGGCGGCATGGACAGCGGCCAGGCCATCGAGATCCTGAACGATCACCGCGCCGAGCTGCAACGGCGGGGCGTCGCGCACGCGGCCGTCTTCGGCTCGACTGCCCGACGCCAGAACGGGCCCGAGAGCGATCTCGATCTGCTTGTGGAGATCGACCCTGCGGCCGAGCTTGGCGTCTATCAGTACGTCGCCCTGACCCGGTTCATCGGCGAGCTTTTCCCCGTGACGGTGGACATCGCCAACCGCGCCGCGCTCCAGCCCCACGTTCGCCCCTCCGCCGAGCGTGACGCCATCTATGCGTTTTGATCGAACCGCCCGCGCGCTTGCGGCGATCGAACATCATGCGCTTGAAGCCGAGGAGTTCCTCGTCGGTGTGGACCGAGATGCGTTTCGCGAGGACCGCAAAACCTTCCATGCCGTCACCCGCTGTCTGGAAATCATCAGCGAAGCGACGCGACGGCTCCCTGACGAACTGAAAGCCCGCCACCAGCATCTACCATGGCGAGACATCGCCGACGCGGGCAACGTCTACCGGCACGACTACGACAACGTCGCGGCGGACTTCGTCTTTCGGACAGCGACGCACGATCTGATCGCCATCCGGGACATGGCGCGCTGGGAACTCACGCGTCTCGACTGATGCTATCGCCAAATCGGCGAAGCGCGGCTAACACCACCCGATGATTACCGGACCTCACCCCTCGGGCGGCTATATCCTCGAAGAACTCTCGCCCGGCATGGTGGCGATCAAGGACGTCGAGGTCACCGAGGCCCGCATCGAACAGTTCGCCGAGGCCTCGGACGACTTCAACCCGGTCCATATGGACGAGGCTTTCGCGTCGAAGACCGCCTATCGCGGCCGGATCGCCCATGGCCTGCTCTCGGCCAGCTTCGGCTCGGCCGTGGTCGGCACCATCCTGCCGGGCGCCGGGGCCATCTATCTGTCCCAGTCCCTGGCCTTCCATAAGCCGGTCCGCATCGGCGACGTCGTCCGGGCCCAGATCACCGTCGCCTCGGTCGATCCCGAATCGGCCCGCGTCGTCCTGCGGACCGAGGGCTATGTGAACGGCGACATGATCATGGAGGGCGAGGCCGTGGTCCGCGTCCCTCGCCGCCGCCGTCCCGCCAAGGACTGAACGGCCCCCGCCAATGCCTGAAAAAGTGGGGCCCATCGAGATCATCCGCGACTGGCGCGACCTGCCCGCCTCGCAGCGAGGCGCCGCCGCCGCGCTCGGCGCCTTCGACGGCGTCCATCGGGGCCACCAGGCTGTGATCGCCTCGGCGCGTCAGGCCGCCGACCGGCTGAACGCGCCTCTGGCCGTCGTCAGCTTCGATCCGCATCCGCGCCGCTTCTTCCAGCGCGACGCCGCCCCCTTCCGCCTGATGACACCGGACCAGATGGCCCGCGCGCTAGAGCCTCTGGGCGTCGACCGCCTCTACCTCCTGCCCTTCGACGCCGGCATGGCCGCCATGACGGACGAGGCCTTCGCCGTGGACGTGCTGGCCGGCGGTCTTGGCCTCACCCACGCCTCCGTCGGCTTCGACTTCACCTACGGCAAGGGCCGCACCGGCTCGCCCGAGGCCCTGGCCCGCATCGGCCGTTCGCTCGGCTTCACCGTCTCCGTCACCGAACGGATCGACGACGCCGGCGGCCTGAAACTGTCCTCCAGCGCCGTGCGCGAAGCCCTCAACGCCGGCGACATGGACCGCGCCGCCAAGATCCTCGGCCGTCCCTTCGCCATCCAGGGCGAGGTCGTCCACGGCGACAAGCGCGGCCGCACCATCGGCGTCCCCACCGCCAACGTCCGCCTCGGCGACTACATGCGCCCGGCCTACGGCGTCTACGCGACCCGCACCCGCCTGCCCGACGGCCGCGTCGTCGACGGCGTCGCCAACCTGGGCGTCCGTCCCATGTTCGAGATCGCCGAGCCCCTTCTGGAAGTCTGGCTCTTCGACTTCGCCGAGGACCTCTACGGCCAGACCATCGAGACCGAACTGGTCGCCCTCCTGCGCGGCGAACTGAATTTCGACGGCCTCGACACCCTCAAGGTCCAGATCGACGCCGACGCGGCGGCGGCGAAGGCGGTGCTTCAGTCGATCTAGCCAGACAGTCGTTCGGAGACATCGCCATCTAGGATCACGTGCCCCCAGCAACTGGCCCTGATCTCATCACCTCCGCGTCGAAAGCCGACGTGGATGATTTGTCGGTCTAGTCGCTCTTGGATTGTCTGTATCGCAGGCACGAAGTCAGCATCGTTGGAGATCAGTAGCGCTACATCGTACGAATCGTTGATCGCGCCGGCGAACAAGTCGGTCACGATCTTCGTATCGACACCTTTCTCGACAAATCGCGATGTCGGCGCGCCGGACGCATCTGTTGATCGACGCTCTTTTCGATCAACACAATGGACGGTGTACCCGCTCATCTGGGAAAGATTGCGAGCGAGGAAGTTTTTAAGCCCCTCGTCCTTGCTCCCTGGTTGAGGATTGACCGACGCATAGACGTTCACGCCTCGAAAATTGATTGGCGAACCCGGCTGGGTACCCAAAACGGTGGGCAACTCTGCCAGCAAGGTTGGCGCTAGCTTTTCCCACGAAATGGGTACGAACGTCTTTTGAGCGTTCGCATCGGGCCGTACATTCTGGTTCCAGCCGAGCTGAAAATTCCAGAAATCTACAAAAACTCGAACTTTCGCCACCACCCAACCTCCGGTTCATTTCCGCCCAATAAAAAACCCGCCTCTCGGCGGGTGGGTACTAAGGTCCGAGCTAAATCGCTCGGTGGGCTGTATGCGTGAGATATGGCAATCGCAGTTCGCGCTGTCAACCGCAGAGTGAAAGTGAGGGATGGTGCTTCAAAAAAAGGCTGACGAGGCTCACGGACGCCATCGGCCGAACCGAACAGCCGCTTGTTGTCCCGGCGCGCCGCCTCGACGTTCTTGGTGAAGACGTACAGGAAGTCCTCGCCGAAGGTCGGGCTGTTGGCGTCGATGGACCGGACGGTGACCTTCTCGCCGTTGGCGGCGGTGATCCGGCGCAGGGTGACGCCCTTCGGCTTCTTGCCGGCGCGGCGACCTGTTTCGGAGCGGACCATCGTGATGTCGGTCATGGCTTCAATATCGGCCCTCGCCCGCCATTTGACAACGCCTCAGCCCCCCGCCGCCTCGATGACCTTTATGGTCTCGGCCTGGGTCGAGGTTCCATCGGAGCGGACGATGTCGTCCACCTTCCAGTTCGGTCCCTCACGAACCAGCTTCAGCGTCTGACCCGTCGTTTCGCCCGCGTTGGTGAAGACCACCGCCGCCGTGGCGTTGTTCGGATCGGTCTGGCCCACGGTGACATTGTCGAGCGTGAAGGCGCCCTGGTCCTGGCAGTTGCAGATCAGGTCGTAGTTCAAGGACGGCACCTCGCCGTTTGCCACGCGGACATCGGCTCCGATGGTGGCGTTCATCGTCCGCGAATAGATCGGGTCCTGTCCCGGCGCCGGGGTCTCGCCCTTGGGCCCTCCCGCCACATACTGGGCATAGAGCGCCCGCACGAAGGGCTCCGGCCCCTCGGACGCCGCCGCATAGACGGCTTCGCGCGTGCCGTCCGCCGTGGCGGCGGGCGCGGCGGCTTCAGGCGCCGTCTTCTCCTCGCCCTGCGAACAGGCGGCCAGGGCGATCGCGGCGATGGAACTCAGGATCAGGGTGCGCATCATCGGTCTCCGGTTCATTGGGCCTTGGCGGCCCTGGTTTCGGCGATCCAGCGGGTCATGGCCTCGACCAGGGGCGCCTGCGGATACGCGCCCGTCTGGTCGCGCACGATGTCGTCGATCTTCCAGGCCCCGCCCTCGTTCACCAGCCTGAAGGTCTGGGTCTTGCGCTCGACCGGCTGGGCGCCCGCCCATTCCAGCACCACGGTCGCATCGGCCCGATTGGCGCCCGTGGGCGTCACCGTCACGCTCTTCAGCACCATGCCGCCGTCGTCCTGGCAGTCGCAGATCGGGTCGGCTTCGAAATAGGCGTACTCGCCCGGCTCCCCCAGGGCTTCGGTCTCGCCGATCAGGGCGTCGGTGCGCGCGGACCAGATCCCGGGCGTCTCCACCGCGCCCACGGTCAGGTCTTCGTTCGGGACCTTCGTGCCGCCCGCCTCGACCGAATAGAGCGACCGCACGAAGGCGTCCGGCGTCTGGGCGTGTTCCGTCATCTCCACGGCCGGGCTCTCGGCCGCCTCCTCCGAGGCCGAACATCCCGCGAGCGCCAGAACCGCGACGCCCGCCGCCATGATCGAAATCCGCATACACCCTCCCGCCGACGCTCCCCGGCGCCGTTCGCGGACGACGTTAGCGAAACTCCACGCCTTGCCCAGCCCCCACGCCCTGACGAAGACCGACCGGGTCACGGCGTCCGCAACCCCCGCCGGAACGACCAGGCCTGCAGCGGGATCACGTCGTCGATCCGCCATTCCCCGCCGTGTCGTTCCAGCGGCAGGATCAGACTGACCGTCTGGTCCTCTTTCGGCGCGATGGCCGCATATTTCCCGGCGAAGTCGAACACGACCCGCGCCACCGCTCGATCCTGGTCCGCCGCCAGCACGGTGATGGTCAGCAGCCGGAGGTCGCCCGGATCCTGACACTGGCAGATCGGATCGGCGTCGAAGGCCGTGGCGTCGTCCCCGGCCGCCCTCGCCCGATCCATCATCGCGATCAGGGCGGGCGTGAAGACCAGCCCCCGCTCGTCGCCCAGGGGCGTGACGATCTCCAGCGTGCCCGATCCGTACAGCCAGCCCAGGAAGCAATGAACGCCCCGCTCCGCCTCCGACCCGGCCCAGGTCTCCGGCGCGATCGGACAGTCTGTCGGCGCGGGCGCGGTCTGACCCGTCAGGGCGGCGGCGACCATCAGGGCGGCCAGCATCGGGCGTCTCCTCGTTCCATCGTCACCATAACCGCGTTCCCTCGCGTGAGAACCCGCGAATGCCGACTGTGCAGGCGTCACGGCCTCTGCTATCCCGCCCGCATCATGACCGCCCGCGTGACCCGTCCGATTTCGATTAGCCGCCCGGCGTAGCGCCAGGGACGTTCCGTCCCCGTGCCCGCCGGGATCGCAGACCGCGCTTCGCCTCACGGCCCAGACAGCGCCCGCCCGACATCGAACGAACACAGACGAAAAGACCCGACCTCATGGCCGACACTCCCGAATCTCCTTCCGGTCGCGACTACCGCGAGACCGTCTTCCTGCCGGAGACGCCCTTCCCCATGCGCGGCGGCCTGCCGCAGAAGGAACCGCTGATCCTGGAACAGTGGGGCGACCTCTACGGCAAGCTCCGCGCCCAGCGTCAGTCCGAGAGCGCCCCGCTCTACGTCCTCCACGACGGCCCGCCCTACGCCAACGGCGACATCCACATCGGCCACGCCCTGAACAAGACGCTGAAGGACTTCGTGGTCCGCTCGCGCTTCCTGCTCGGCTACGACGTCGACTACGTCCCCGGCTGGGACTGCCACGGCCTGCCGATCGAGTGGAAGATCGAGGAGGAGTTCCGCTCCAAGGGCCGCCGCAAGGACGAGGTCTCCAAGGACGAGTTCCGCTCCGCCTGCCGCGCCTACGCCGGCAAATACATCGACCTGCAACGCGACCAGTTCCTGCGCCTGGGCATCGTCGGCGACTTCGCCAACCGCTACGCCACCATGGACTTCAAGTCCGAGGCGGCCATCGTCGCGGAGTTCCACAAGTTCAAGAACTCGGGCCAGCTCTATCGCGGCTCCAAGCCCGTCATGTGGTCGCCGGTCGAGCGCACGGCGCTGGCCGACGCCGAGATCGAGTATCACGACCACGTCTCGCCCACGATCTGGGTGAAGTTCCCGGTCATCGCCGCGTCCGACGACCATGACGACGACCTTCTGGCCTTCCGCAATCCGACGCCGTCGATCGTCATCTGGACGACCACGCCCTGGACCATCCCGGCCAACCGCGCCATCAGCTACGGCCCCGAGATCGCCTATGGCCTGTACGAGGTCACGGCCATGGAGACGGGCCTGGAGTTCGAGCCCTGGGCCGCGCCGGGCGACCGCCTGATCGTCGCCGACAAGCTGGCGGAAGAGGTCTTCAAGGCCGCCAAGATCGCCTCCTGGACCCGCCTGTCGGACCTGAACCCCTCCGGCCTGGAGTGCGCCCACCCGCTGGCCGCGCTCGATCCCGGCTACGGCTTCTCCGTGCCGCTGCTCAGCGGCGACCACGTCACCGACGACGCCGGTACGGGCTTCGTCCACACGGCCCCCGGCCACGGCGCGGACGACTTCGAGGTCTGGAAGGCCCACGGTCATCACGAGGTGCCCGACACCGTCGATCCCGACGGCGCCTACTATCCGGGCGTGCCCCTGTTCGCGGGCCTGAAGGTCCTCGAGACCGAAGGCAAGAAGACCGGCAAGTTCGGCCCCGCCAACGGCGCGGTGATGGAAAAGCTGATCGAGGCGAAAAACCTGCTCGCGCGCGGGCGCCTCGAACACTCCTACCCTCACTCCTGGCGCTCCAAGGCCCCGGTCATCTTCAGGAACACGCCCCAGTGGTTCATCCGCATGGATGAGCCGCTCAAGTCGGGCGACACCCTGCGTGAGACAGCGCTTCAGGCCATCGACGACACCGCCTTCCATCCGGCCGGCGGCAAGAACCGCATCCGCTCGATGGTCGAGGGCCGCCCCGACTGGCTGGTCAGCCGCCAGCGCGCCTGGGGCACGCCGCTCGCCATGTTCATCGACAAACAGACCGGCCAGCCCCTGCATGACGCCGAGGTCGACGCCCGTATCGTCGCGGCCATCGCCGAAGGCGGCGCCGACGTCTGGTTCACCGCGCCTGACGCGGACTTCCTGGGTCAGCACGACCCCGCCCGCTACGAGAAGGTCGAGGACATCCTGGACGTCTGGTTCGACTCCGGATCGACCCACGCCTTCACCCTGGACCCGCGCCTGCCGGAGAACGGCTACGCCGGCAACCTCCCGGCCCACTGGCCCGCCGACCTCTATCTGGAAGGCTCCGACCAGCACCGCGGCTGGTTCCAGTCGTCCCTGCTGGAAGGCTGCGGCACCCGCGGCCGCGCCCCGTTCAAGGCGGTCCTGACCCACGGCTTCACCCTCGACGAGAACGGGGAGAAGATGTCGAAGTCCAAGGGCAACACGACCGATCCCCTGACCATCATCAAGGAATCCGGCGCCGACATCCTGCGTCTGTGGGTCGCCCTGGTCGACTATTCGGACGACCAGCGGATCGGCAAACAGATCCTCCAGACCACGGTCGACGCCTATCGCAAGCTCAGGAACACCGTCCGCTACCTGCTGGGCGCCCTGTCGGACTTCGACGAGGCCGAACGCGTCGCCTACGCCGACATGCCGCCGCTGGAGAAGTTCATCCTGCACCGCCTGTGGGAGCTCGATGGCCAGGTCCGCTCGGCCTACGAAACCTACCGCTTCCAGGACGTCGTCCGTCCGGTGCTGGAGTTCTGCTCCGGCGACCTCTCGGCCCTCTATTTCGACATCCGCAAGGACAGCCTCTACTGCGACCGCCCCGACGCCATCCGTCGTCGCGCGGCCCGCACGGTGATGCACGAGGTCTTCGTCCGCCTCACCGCCTGGCTGGCCCCGCTGACGCCCTTCACGATGGAAGAGGCCTGGACGACCCTCTATCCAGACGCCGGCACAAACTGCGGCCGCGTGATCCCCCAGACGCCGGACGCCTGGCGGAACGCCGAGGAAGCCGCCCGCTGGGCCTCGGTCCAGTCGGTGCTGGAGGTCGTCAACGACGCCCTTGAGGCCGCCCGTCGCGAGAAGACCATCGGCGGGGCGCTCGACGCGTGGCCCACGGTCACCGGCCCCGCCGGTTCGTTCGCGGCCTTCGACGGCCTCGACGCCGCCGAGGTCTTCCGCACCTCGGGCGCCGAACTGGTCGACTCGGACCAGGGGGGCAGCGACGCCATCTCGGTCGCGGTCAACCTCGCCGACTATCCGAAGTGCGCCCGCTCCTGGCGGCGCGTGCCGGACGTCGGCTCGGACGCGGACTATCCGGAACTCTCGGCCCGCGACGCCGACGCCGTCCGGGCGTGGGACGCCACGCACTGACTTCCCTTCTCCCCTTGCGGGAGAAGGTGGCGGGCGAAGCCCGACGGATGAGGGGTACGAAGATACAGATGCGCTGAAACGGACAGGTGCGCCCCGGCGCTACCGCCTTTCACCCCTCATCCGACCTCGCCTGCGGCTCGGCCACCTTCTCCCGCAAGGGGAGAAGGATAATTGGCAACGGACACCCGAAATCGCCCAGCGATTTCAACGCCCCGAACTTTTAAGAGCCTCTATCCCTGACACGGCCCAAAACCGTGAGACACTGTCCGTCCCGGTCTTTCACATCGTCGTCCCCATCCGAACGCTTCGGACTCTTCGGACGCTTCGGACGGTGTTTTGGAGTCCGGCTCAGGCCGCCTCGGCCATCGCCATCGCGGCCTTGCGCTGTTCCGCCCACGGGATCAGCGTCGACTTCGGCCAGGCCACCAGCCACGAGCTCGGCGTATACTCCCCGCTCTCGATCATGGCCTTGCGCGTCGGCGACGACGCACTGGCCCGCTCCGAATGGATCGGCGCCGGCCCCTGGTGAATGATGAAGGCCCCGCCCTTCAGCGGGTTCAGACGCAGATAGGCCAGACGCGGCGAAATCGTTTCCAGCGGCGGGTCGTAGAACCAGCTCGACCCGATCATCCCGGCCAGCTCCGGCCGTGTCTTGCAGATCGCCGCCGCGGTGGCCCAGGCGCGGTCCCAGCCGGCCTCGTTGAAATCGGCCAGCTGGCGGCTCTCGGTGTGAACCTCCAGCCAGGGCTTCTTCCACCCCTGCGCCTTCACATAGCTGACCAGTTGCGACCAGCCGTGACCCTCGCGCCCGTTCCGCACCACCTGCCCCGGCCCCATGGGCGAGGACAGGTCGATGGTCTGGGTCAAGGCCCCCGGCACGCTGAGCACCAGCGCCATCCGCACATCCTTGGCCCAGTGATCCGGGTCATAGGCCGCATCCGTGTCGGCGGCCGCCGTCAGGAACTCGGCCATCTTGTCCATCCAGTAGGGATAGAGCTCCATCACCTCGCCCGGCAGGGCGGCCTGCTTGGCCCGCCCCGGCAGCTCCAGCGCCCAGGTCGCGACCAGGGCCCGGCGCATGGCGTCGGTGGCGCCGTCCCCCAGCGCCTTGTCGGCGGCATGGGCGGGAAGGTCGAAATTCCAGTGGGGCGCCGAGGCGACCGCCGGATCCACGGCCTCCACCGAGGCGATATCGACCCGCGTCCGCTCGTCGGCGGAGAGGCGGTTGCGGACGGCCTTGAAGGCCTCGATCTGGGTCAGGCTCAGCGTTTCCATGGCCGAACAGTGGCACACGGAGATTAACGTCTCCTCCCCGTGCGAAGCATGGGGAGGAGACGCCGTCGCCGACAATCGCTAAACCGCCCGCAACACCTATATGGAGCCTGAAATGTCCATCAACGCCCGCCTGACCGAACTCGGCATCGACCTGCCCGCCCCCGCCGGGGCCGTCGCCAACTACGTCCCGTTCGTCCGCACCGGCAATCTGGTCCACATCTCCGGCCAGCTGTCGAACGACGCCTCGGGCGGCCTGAAGGGCACGGTCGGCGAGGACGTCACCCCGGAACAGGCCGCCGCCGGCGCCCGCCTCTGCGGCATCAATCTGATCGCCCAGCTCAACGCCGCCCTGGACGGCGACCTGGACCGCGTCGTCCGCGTCGTGAAGCTCGGCGGCTTCGTCCAGGCCGGCCCCGGCTTCACCGCCATCCCGGCCGTCATCAACGGCTGCTCGGACCTGATGGTCGAGGTGTTCGGCGACGCCGGCCGCCACGCCCGCTCGGCCGTCGGCGTCTACCAGCTGCCCCTCGGCTTCGCCGTCGAGGTGGACGCCATCGTCGAGGTGCGGTGAGCGAAGCCCGCGACATGACCCTTCTCCCCTCGGGGGAGAAGGTGGCTCGCGAAGCGAGACGGATGAGGGGGCTGCGTCCGCGCGCCCCCTCCATCCGATCTGCCAAACGGAACCAGCCCCCTCATCCGAGCCCTTCGGGCCCACCTTCTCCCCCGAGGGGAGAAGGATGACGGAAGACTTCACCCTCCAGATCCATGACACCCTCGCCTCCATCGGGCGCGAGGCCTGGGACGCCTGCGCCGCGCCGACCGGCGATCCCTTCGTCAGCTTCGACTTCCTGAACGCCTGCGAGGCCTCCGGTAGCGCGGTCGCCAAGGAAGGCTGGGGCCCGCGCCACCTGACCCTGCGCGGTCCCGACGATGCGGTCCTCGGCTGCATGCCCCTCTATCTGAAGGGCCACAGCCAGGGCGAATACGTCTTCGACCACTCCTGGGCCGACGCCTACCAGCGGGCGGGCGGCCGCTACTATCCAAAGCTCCTCGGCGCCGTCCCCTTCACCCCCGCCACCGGCCCGCGCTTCCTGCATCATCCGGACACGGACGAAGCCACCGTCCGCGCCGCCCTGATCCAGGGCGCACTGACCCTGACCGAGCGGATGGGCGTCTCCTCCCTGCATGTGAACTTCCCGACCGAGCCCGAATGGACCGCCATGGGCGAGGCCGGCCTGCTGCGCCGTCAGGACATGCAGTTCATCTGGAGGAACGACGGCTACCAGACCTTCGACGACTTCCTCGCCGCCCTGTCCTCCAACCGCCGCAAGACGATCCGTAGGGAACGCCGAGACGCGCAAGCCGGGCTGAGTATCCGCGTCCTGACCGGCGCCGACATCACCGAGGCCCACTGGGACGCCTTCTTCGAGTTCTACATGGACACGGGCTCCCGCAAATGGGGCCGCCCCTATCTGACGCGCGAGTTCTTCAGCCTGGTCGGCGAGACCATGGCCGACCGCATCGCCCTGGTCATGGCCTTCCGCGACGAAGTCCCCATCGCCGGCGCCCTCAACTTCATCGGCCGCGATGCGCTGTACGGCCGTCAGTGGGGCGCGCTGGATGAGGTCCCCTTCCTCCATTTCGAGCTCTGCTACTACCAGGCCATCGACTTCGCGATCGCCCACGGCCTCTCCCGCGTAGAGGCGGGCGCGCAGGGCGAGCACAAGATCGCGCGCGGCTATCTTCCCTCGCCCGTCTACTCCGCTCACTTCATCGCCGACCCGGCCCTGCGCGATCCGGTGGCCCACTACCTGTCCCAGGAACGGCCGGGCGTCGCCGCCGAGATCGCGGCCATGACAGAAGAACTGTCCCCGTACAGATCGACCTGATTGCAAAGCGTCGCGGTGCGGCGTTTTATCGCGAAATTCTGATTTCCCCCGGAGCGCCCATGTCTCGTCTGCTGATCCTTCTGGCCGCGGCCGCCCTCACCGCGCCCCTGGCCGCCGCGCCCGCCTCAGCCCAGTCCGTCGACCGCGTCGCCGTCAACGGCATCTTGGATCAGGGCCTGAACCACTCCCAGGTTATGCAGACCGCCGCCTATCTGACCGACAACATCGGCGGCCGGATGACCAACTCCCCCGCCATGCGCGAGGCCGAGGCCTGGACCCAGCAGCGCTTCCGCGATTGGGGCCTGTCGAACGTCCGCACCGAGGGCTTCGAGTTCGGTCGCGGCTGGTCGATCGTCCGTTCCAGCGCCCGAATGACCGAGCCCCGCGTCATCGACCTGCGCGCCATCCCCATCGCCTGGACGCCCGGCACCAATGGGACGATCACGGCGGGTGTTGTCGTCGCCCCCATGACCCGCGTCGCCGACTTCGACCGCTATCGCGGCCAGCTGCGCGGCAAGATCGTTCTGGTCACCCAGCCCAACACCGGCTCCGAACCCGCCGAGGCGCCCTTCCTGCGCCTGACCGACGAACAGCTCCGCAGCGGCAACGTCTACCCCCAGCCGCAATACTCGCCCGCCGCCATCGAGCGTCAGCTGGACGCCCCCAACTTCGCCGTCGCCCTGGACGACTTCCTCGCCCAGGAAGGCGCGCTCGCTCTCGTCCGCATGTCCGCCCGTGACGGCGGACTGCTGCACGGCACCGGCTCGGGCTTCCGCGTCGGCCAGACGCCCAAGGTCCCGGGCATGGAGCTGGCCGCCGAGGACTATCGTCGCCTTGCCCGCCTCGCCCGCACCGACACCCCGCCGACCCTGGAGCTGATGAGCGAGGTCCAGTTCCACGACGACGACATCAACGCCTACAACGTCCTGGCCGATATTCCGGGTACGGATCGTTCCGGCGAATACGTCATGGCCGGCGCCCACCTGGACAGCTGGGTCGCCTCGGACGGCGCCAGTGACAACGCCGCCGGCAGCGCCGTGGTCATGGAGGCCGCCCGCATCCTGAGGGAGCTGGGCGTCCGCCCGAAACGCACCATCCGCTTCGCCCTGTGGAACGGCGAGGAACAGGGTCTGTGGGGCTCCCTGGCCTATGTCGACCAGCATCTGGCGACCCGCGCCCCCTCGACCGATCCGCGCCTGGCCGGCCAGCCGAACAACCGCACCTGGCGCAACCGCTGGCCGATCCAGCCGCGCGAGGGCCACGGCGATCTGGTCGCCTACTTCAACCTCGACAACGGCTCGGGCAAGATTCGCGGCATCAACGCCGAGGGCAATGTCGCCGCCGTGCCGATCTTCCAGGAGTGGCTGGCCCCGTTCGCCAGCCTGGGCGCCTCGACCGTGTCGCTCCGCACCTCGGGCGGCACCGACCACGTCTACATGCAGACCGTCGGCATCCCCGGCTATCAGTTCATCCAGGACCCGCTGGACTACAACAGCCGCATCCACCACACCTCGATCGACAGCTACGACCACCTGAAGGCCGACGACCTGCGGCAGGCGGCGGTCATCCTGGCCAGCTTCCTGCTGAACGCCGCCAACCGCGACCAGCCCCTGCCCCGCATGCCGATCCCGACCCAGCCGACGCCCAGCGATCCGTTCGAGTATCTGCCGGCCGAATGACCCGGAAAGGCGGAGGCTCCGGCCTCCGCCGCCCTACCGCGGCTCCCTCTGTTGTCGCCGCACGTTGTGAGCCATGCCGTCGGCGACGGCGGAGAGACGCGTGCGTGCATTGGGCGACACCTGCTCGGCGCCGTAGAGACCTCGCAGGAAGGCGCGATCCCAATCCGTCAGACCGCTCGGCGCGCTCTCGGGCCGGGCGAACAGGCTGAGGATGCTGTCGTAAGGGCCGGGATCGACCTCCGGGTTGATCTGGGCCAGGGCGATCATGGCCAGGTAGTCGGCCAGCTGGGTCGCGTCGATACCGAGGATCTGATCCACATCAACGATGATGATGACCTGGGTGAGGTCGTCCCGGACCTCGTTGCGGAGGCGCGAGGGGGTGACGATGTTGCCCAACATGCCGAGATCGGTCGGTGAGCGGATGACCTCGGGCGTTCCGACCGGCAACTGGCCCGGCAGGTGCCGGTTGATGATCCCCGTCTCTGCGTTGACGGTCACCGTGTTCTGCCACCAACGCACCGGCTGATCGGACACCAGGAAGTCCGCCAGGGCCTGGTCGCCCAGATCGGAGTCCGGCAACCCTATCCGAAAGCGCCGCCCCTTGGTTCTCACCAGTGTCTGCGTGGCGAGATCGGCATCCTCGGCGAAGAGGACGAAGGCGCGCGGCTGACATCCGGGACGCCCGAGTTGCAGCCCCAGATCCGACGCGACCGCCGAAATGCGGTCGACGATGTGGGTCGCCGCCTCGCGCCTCAGGCCGCCCACGCCGACGCAGAACCGTCGCCTCCAGGTCGCCGCCCCACGCCCAGTCGTGGGCGCGGAGACGCGCCCCACGAAATCTGTGGTCGCCTGCGAAAGAGGACGACCCAAGACCAGTATGTCTTCGACCGTCGTCGCCTGAGAGGGAATTTCGACCTGGTCTTGCGCCTCTGACGGCGGAACCGGAGACGACGCTTGCAGCGCCAGCACGCCAGCACGCCAGCACGCCAGCGAAAAGCCAAGACCAGGACATGACGACCCCACCAGTTGAGTGAATCGAAGAGGCTCAGGCTGTGGCCTCAGCCTTTACCGCTGCGCCCTCTGCTGGTCTCGAACCCGCTGAGCCATGCTGTCGGCGACGGCGGACAGGCGTGCCCGCGGGTTTCGCGCCGTCTGTTCGGCTTGGTACAGGCCTTGAAGGAAGGCGCGGTCCCAGTCTGTCATGCCGGCCGGCGCTGTCTCGGGGTGAGCGAACAGACCCAGGATGCTGTCGTAGGGTCCCGGATCGACGTCGGGGTCGATCTGGGCCAAGGCGACCATGGTCAGGTAATCGGCCAGTCGCGCGAGGTCGATGCCGATCACTCGATCAGAATCGACGATGACGATAACCTGCGCAAGATTGTCGTCCAACGGACCCCTGAGCCGGGAACCTGACACGACCATGCCTTGAGGACCCAGGTCCGACGGTCGCTGTATTTCGCTTGGTCCGGAGAAGGGTGGCGAACCTGGCAAGCGACCCAAGATGCGCCCGGTCTCTGAATTCACCGGCGCGCTGCTTTGCCACCACCGAACCACGTCGTCCGACTGGACGAATTCTTCCAAAGCACGCTGACCACGGTCCGAGCCAGATATCCCAATGCGAAATCGTCTTCCCCGAGCCTCAACCAGCTGTCGGGCTGCTGCATCGGGATCATCAGCGAAGAGAACGAAGATCCGAGGGTCGCAGCCTGGCGGTTCAGCCCGCAACCCCAGACTTTCCGCGGTGCTGGCGATGCGGTCGATCAGATATTCGGCAGCGGTTCGCTCCAGATTGCCGACGCCGACGCAAATCTGATCTCGCCATCTCGCCGGTCCCCGATCTGCCGCTGGGGCCGCTACGCGAAGCACAAAGTCGCTTGTCGCCTCCGACAACCGCCGGCCCATAACGACGACGTCTTCAAGCCGGGCGTCTTCCTCACCGGACAGGACAGCACTCTGGGACGGCGCCGGTGATGCCGATATCTGCAGCGTCAAAAGCCCTGCCAAAACCGAAAGTCCGATCATCTGTATCTCCAAGGGCAATGCAACCGAACGCTACAACGGACCCATCATTCTCTAGAACGTGCCCTGAATTTTCGCGCATGACGTTTATTGCACTACCAATGAGATAGTTTTCACGACACCTCGAAATGGCGACGCTTCGTCGCGTTGGAGGATCAACTGTATGAAAAAGCTGCTTGCCGTTGCCGCTTTCGTTGGCGCGCTTCTCCCCACGACCGTGCATGCTGAACCGAATGAAGCCTGCCTTCTCTGGTCCGGCTGCTACTTCGTGGATGGCCATTGGGTATGCCCTGATCCTCAGACCATGATGGATTGCGTCGAGCCCTAAGAATGGGGTTTTCAATGTCGCCGCTCCCAGCGGGCGGCGACATCCTTATGATCAGTGGCGTTCGCTCCAGCCTGCCTGCGCAGCAATCTCTCGGCTCACGCCCTCTCCCGGCAGACCCTAAGGAACTCGAGCCGGGTCTCCAGCGATCGCCCGGTCCGCGCCTTCAGGTCGGACCTTGCCGTGGCGGGCCACGTCCTTTGGCGGTTAGTCGGCTCCCTCTGGGTCATCCCATATCTCGTCGCCGGACCATGCGACGCGAGACCGCGCATGCGCAAGGCGCTAAGATCGCGAATCCCATGCCCATCCGCCGCCTCCCGCCCGAGACCGTCAACCGCATCGCCGCCGGCGAGGTGGTCGAACGGCCGTCCAGCGCCATCAAGGAGCTGGTCGAGAACGCGCTGGACGCCGGGGCCACACGCATCGAGATCCAGGCGGACGGCGGGGGCCTGTCGCGCATCCTGATCGCCGACGACGGCCACGGCATGGCACCGGATCAGCTGGCCCTGGCCGTCGAACGCCACGCCACGTCCAAGCTGGAACCCGACGACGCCGGCGACGTCGACCTGCTGCGCATCCACACCCTGGGCTTCCGGGGCGAGGCCCTGCCCTCGATCGGCTCGGTCGCTCGCTTGACCATCACCTCGCGCGCGCCCGGCGGCGACGCCCATCAGATCACCGTCGAAGGCGGCGACCAGCGCCCGGTCGCCCCCGCCGGCTTCCCCGGCCCCCACGGCGCCCGCGTCGAGGTCCGCGACCTCTTCTACGCCACCCCGGCCCGGCTGAAGTTCATGAAATCGGAACGCTCCGAGGCCATGGCCATCTCGGAAGAGATCAAGCGCCAGGCCATGGCGCATGAGAGCGTCGCCTTCACCCTGGATCTCGACGGCAAGACCACGCTTCGCCTGCCCGCCGAACACCCCGGCGACGAAGGCCGCCTGAAGCGCTTGGCCGCCCTGCTCGGCCGCGACTTCGAGGCCAACGCCCTCCTGATCGACCAGTCACGCGAGGGCGTCCGCCTCAGCGGTTACGCAGGCCTGCCGACCTATTCGCGCGGCAACGGCGCGCACCAGTATCTGTTCGTCAACGGCCGCCCGGTGCGCGACCGGCTGCTGCAAGGAGCCCTGCGCGGCGCCTATGCCGACTTCCTGGCGAGGGATCGTCATCCGGCGGCGGTGCTGTTCCTCGACATCGATCCCCTGTTCGTCGACGTGAACGTCCACCCGGCCAAGGCCGAGGTTCGCTTCCGCGATCCGGCCCTGGTGCGCGGCCTGATCGTCGGCGCCCTCAGGCACGCCCTGCACGCCGCCGGGCACCGCGCCTCGACGACCGTCGCCGACAATGTGCTGGCCGGCTTCACGGCCCATGCCGGTCCGGCCTTCAGCCCCAGCGCCCAGTCCGCCCAGAGCTTCGCCCCTGCCGCCGGCTACAGCGGCTGGGTCGGCTGGGAGCGTCCCGCCGCCGCCAACCAGGACATCCCGGGCCTCGGCGAACGCACCGCCCGCGTCGAGACACCCGTCCCCGGCTTCGCCGCCTGGCCCGAACACGTCAGCCCCGCCAACACCCCCGATCCGATCGACCAGCCTCTGGGCGCCGCCCGCGCCCAGGTCCACGGCACCTATATCGTCGCCCAGACCCGCGACGGCATCGTCGTCGTCGACCAGCACGCCGCCCACGAACGCCTCGTCTACGAGCGGATGAAGACCCAGATGGCGACGGGCTCGGTCACCCGTCAGGCCCTCCTGACCCCCGAGGTCGTCGAACTGGACCCCGCCGAGGCCGACCGCGTGGTCGCTCGGAGCCAGGAACTGGCCCAGCTCGGCCTGATCGTCGAACCCTTCGGCGGCGGGGCCGTCCTCGTGCGCGAGACGCCCGCCCTTCTCGGCGACACCGACGTCCAGGGCCTGATCCGCGACATCGCCGACGATCTGGCCGAACACGGCGCGGCCCTGGCCCTCAGCGAACGCCTCGCCGAGGTCTGCGGCACCATGGCCTGCCACGGCTCGGTCCGCGCGGGCCGCGTCCTGTCGGCCCCCGAGATGAACGCCCTGCTGCGCCAGATGGAGGCCACCCCCCACTCCGGCCAATGCAACCACGGCCGCCCGACCTATGTGGAGCTGAAGCTCAACGACCTGGAACGGCTGTTCGGGCGGCGATAGGCGGAGATCAGAGTGTATTCCGTCCTCTTCGTCTGCCTCGGCAACATCTGTCGCTCACCCCTCGCGGAGGCCGCCTTCCGCGCCGAGGCCGAGCGCCTCCATCTGGATGTCGTCGCCGACTCCGCCGGCACCGGCGGCTGGCACGCGGGCGATCCGCCGGACCCTCGCGCCCAGACCACCGCCCGCCGCCACGGCACGGACATCTCCGTCTATCGCGGCCGTCAGGTGAAGGCGGACGACTTCCGCCGCTTCACCCACATCGTGGCCATGGACACCGACAACCTGTCGAACCTGCGTCGCCTCGCCCCCTCAGACGCGACCGCCGAGCTCAGCCTGATGCTGGACCACGCCGGACGGCCGGGCCAGTCGGTCGCCGATCCCTACTACGGCGACGACGCCGGCTTCGAAGTCACCTGGAGCGACGTCTCGGCCGGCGCCGCGGGTCTGGCGGCGTCGCTTAAAGGGTGAAGGCTTCCAGCGCCGTCGAGGCATTGCCGCCGGACACCACCGAGCCGCCCGCGATGGCGTAGATCGCATCGCCATAGGCAGCGGCGGCCAGGCCGTGACGCGGCGTCGCCATGTCCGGCCCCCGCCCCCAGCGGTCGGGCATGGGATCGTAGATCCAGGTCTCGACGAAGACGCCCCCGCCGCCGCGCTGGAACCACTCGCCGCCGAACGCGACCAGTCGACCGGCAAGAGCCGCCATGGCCAGACCGCCGCCCACCTGGTTTTGCGCCGCTTCGGACAACGGGATGGGGGCAAGCGTGTCCCAGCGATCCTCGGACGGGGTGTAGCGGTCCAGCCGCCCCGTGCCTCCGCCCGACACCGTCCGACCGCCCGCCACCCAGATCGCGCCCTCCATGGCCGCGGCGGCCGCGCTGTTGCGCGCCATCGGACAGGGGCGGCCCTCCTCCCAGCGGTCGTCGCCGATGCGGTAGATCAGGTGCCGGTCCGTATCGACCTGATCGTTCCAGTTCCCGTTGGCCTCGCCGCCCGGCGTGCGCCCCGTGATCAGGTGCAGGGTCTCGCCCCAGCCCACGCCCACCGCCTCGGCCTGGGGCGACGGCAGGGGCGCGACCTCAGCCCAGTGCGTCCCCTCGCTCAGCACCCAGGCGGTCGTCGTGTTGGTCCACTCCCCGGCCTCGGATCGGGCATAGCCGCCGACGGCGTAGAGATCGACGTCGCCCGCGATCAGCATCGGATGGTGGCGTGGCGCCGGCAGTTTCGGCCCCTCGTCCCAGCGGTCGGCCCAGGGGTCATAGCGGGCCACCCGATCCTCGATGTGCAGCGGGTCGCGCCCATGCGCCACCAGACCGCCGGCCGTGACGATCTTCCCGTCGTGGACGGCGCAATAGATCTCCTGCGCCGGCCAGGGCATGGCCGCCCGCGTGGTCCAGCCCGTCTCCTGGGCGAAGGCGGGAACGGCGGGCGCCAGGAGGGCGGCTCCGGCGGCGGCGAGCAGGCTGCGGCGATCGATCTGGGTCATGGCGACAGCTTGGCTTGAATCTCCGATCCGGGCTATACGGACGGCGTTCAACCCCTCGGGATCGTCCCGACAGGAAGCCTATGTCCGAGATTGTGCGAAAGGCCTGAGGCCTGACAGCACCGACTGTCGAAGCCTCTGATCCACCGTCGGCGTGACTGCGCCGGCGCGAGCCTTCACGACATCACGGACAATCCCAATGAACATCTCCCGTGCGGAGCAGCGGACGCTGCACGCCCTGGCCCAAGGCGGCGGCATCGTGCTCGAACGCGACGCCGACGGCCGTATCCTGGCGGCCGACTGCATCACCCGCGACGGCTATCGACTGGAGGACTGCACGCTCGCGGTCTGGAAGAAGCTGAAGACCAAGGGGCTGATCGTCAGCCGCAACGGCGGTCCCTACCGCGTCAACCGCGAGGGTCTGGCGCGCATGCGCAGCCAGCTCGACAACCGCGTCACCTCACGCGGCTGGTGAGCGCCTGAGGAAGAGGACGCGCGCGGCTCCGTAGTCGCGCGCGTCCAGACGCTCGTAGCCCGGCGTCTCGATCTCCGGCTCGTCGGACCCACGCTCGAAGATCACCAGGGCCTCCGGCTTCAGCCAGTTGCCCTCGATCAATCGCTGCAGCGCCTGTTCGCCCAGACCCTTGCCGTAGGGCGGGTCCAGAAAGGCCATGTCGAACGCCTCCCCGTCCGAGCCCGGCCGCACGCCCAGGTCGGTGGCGCTGCGCCGATGCACCCGCGTCGCCCCCATCAGGCCGTAGGTGTCGGCGTTCTCGCGAATGGCGCCGCGCGCATCGTCGTCGATCTCGACGAACAGGGCGAAGACGGCGCCCCGGCTCATGGCCTCGAACCCCAGCGCCCCCGATCCGGCGAACAGGTCCATCACCCGCGCGCCGTTGAGCGGCTCGGCCCAGGCGGCGTGTTCCAGCACATTGAACACGGCCTGTCGCGCCCGGTCCGACGTGGGGCGCGTGCCCTGTCCCTCCGGAGCCACGATGGCGCGACCCTTAAGCTTTCCGGCGACGATCCTCATGCCCTGCCTCTGGACCGAAACGGCGACGCAATGCAACGGCTTGAGCATGTCGCCTTATGAACGCCTCGTCCGCGCCGTGCCTGCCGCTCTGAAAGAGGCCCGTCGCTCGCCGATGCTCGCCCCACTGACGATCAGTCGTCCGTGGCTGAAGTTCGGAGCCTTCATACTTCTGACCATCGCCGCCTTCTTTGGCGCGGGTCTGGTCTACGGCATCGTCACCCTGATCTTCCCGGACCTCCGAACGATGATGACCGGCGAGTCGAGTCCTCTGCCCGAGACATCCGATCGCCTTCTTCACGAGGGCGCCGAAGCGTTCGGAATGAGCGGCATACTGGGCCTGATGGCGCTGGCCATCCTGTTGCCGGCCATGACGGTCTATGGACAACGCTTCTGCGCCTTCCTGTGGCCGTCACGACGCTTCGACCTCAGCCACTTCTGGGTCGGGGGCCTGACCATGACCTGCCTGGCTGTCATCGCCCTGCCCTGGCACATGTGGCAGGGCGCAGAGTGGGCGCCGCCGATCGCAAACGCCCTCTACGACGACTGGACCAAGCCGGCCTATGTGGTGCTGATGGCGGTCGGTCTGCTGATCGCCGCCGCCGCAGAGGAGATCGTCTTCCGGGGCGTCCTGCTCAGGCTGACGGCCCTGGTCGTGCGCCATCCGCTGCTGATCTGCCTCATCAATGGCTTGGCCTTCTCGGCCCTGCACCTGGACCCGAACCCCGTGGCCTTCGTGGCCCGCATGATGTCCGGCGCGATCTGGACCTGGGCGGCGCTGCGCCTCGGCGGCCTGGAGTTCGCCACGGGCGCCCACCTGGCCCACAACCTCATGATCAGCCTGCTGTGGGCGCCGCTGTCGGAAATCGACGTCGGGGCCGACACGCCATGGACCGCCCTGGCGCCCGAGGTGGTCACGGCCGTTGTCATCGTCCTGATGACGGAGCGTCTGGCGAACCGCTCAGACGCTCCAGACCTGAACGATCTAGCCCCGCGAGGGGCCGCGTGATCCGCCGGGCTTGCCGCCGAAGGGCTTAGCGCCCGGACGACCCGCGCCGCCGCCCGCACGCGGCTTTCCACCCGTCCGTCCCTTGTCCGCATCGCGGGCCCAGGTCGCCGACTTTGGCCCTATGATCTTGTCCTCGCGTGGCTTGAAGGCGCTCTTGGGCCGGTCGTCAGCAGCCGACGCCTCGCCTTCCGGCCGGGCTCGCGGTTTGAAGTTCTTCTTGGGGTGTTCGAACTTCGGCGCGGCCTTGGCCCAGCCGGTCTTCTTGGGCGCCCGTTCGGCGCGAGCCTCACCCTCGACCTGGGCCTCTTCGGCCGCGCGGACGCGGCTGGGTTTGCGCGACGGGTCGGACAGGGCCGAACCCGACTTGCCCGCCACCTTGGGCGCGCTGGTGCGGCGACCGGGGATCGGCGCCGGCGTAGCGACCGTATTGCCCTCGGGCAGGTTCTCCGGCCGGATATGGTGGCCCAGCATCTCGCGGATCACGCGCGGCCCGACCTCTTCCACCGATCCAGTCGGCAGGGTGCCCAGCTGAAACGGCCCATAGGCCAGGCGGATCAGCCGGTTGACGGTCAGGCCGACCGATTCCAGCACCTTCCTGACCTCGCGGTTCTTGCCCTCGGTGATCTGGACGCTGATCCAGAGGTTGGCCGACTGGACGCCGTCCTCGTTGGTCTTGGCCTTGTCGATGGTCGCCTCGACCGGGCCGTAGCGGATGCCGTCGACGGTGACCCCGTCCTTCAGCTTGTCCAGATCGGCCTGGGTGACGCGCCCCCGCGCCCGCGCCCGGTACTGACGCACCAGGGCCGTTTCCGGCAACTCCAGCGCGCGGCTCAGCTCGCCGTCGTTGGTCAGCAGCAAGAGGCCTTCGGTATTGATGTCCAGTCGCCCGACCGAGATCACCCGCGGCAGGCCGCTGGGCAGGGCGTCGAACACGGTCGGCCGTCCCGCCGGATCGTTGTGGGAGGTCAAGAGGCCGACCGGCTTGTTGTAGCGCCAGACGCGCGTGGCCTGGGCCGCCGCGATCGGCTTGCCGTCCACGGTGATGACGTCGTCGCGCGTCACCAGGGTCGCCGGCGTGTCCAGGATGCGGCCGTTCACCGCCACCTTGCCCAGGCCGATCAGACGCTCGACCTCACGCCGCGAGGCGATGCCCGCCCGCGCCATGGCCTTGGCGATCCGCTCGGTGCGTTTCGGTTCGGCCGGAGCCGCGTCCTTGCCCGGCTTGCCCCCGGCCTTGCCGCCGGTCGCCTTGGGGTCCGCCGAATAGCGTTTGCCCTTGATCGGCTTCTCGGGCCGCGCACCCTTGTCCGGCGCATAGGACCGGCCAGTCGAGCCGCGTCCGCCGTCCAGCGACTTCTTGGCGGTTTCGAATTTGGCGGACGCCGAGCCGGGGCGCGCGGCCCCGCTCTTGGGGCGATCGCCGGGCTTGTGGGGGCGCAGCTCTTGACTGGAGCGGGGCTTCTTGTCGTTGTCTTCGGGATGGCGGGCCATGATGAGCGGTTCATGCGCATGGCCTTGGCCCTGGCGCAAGCGGCGGCGGACGCCGGAGAGGTTCCCGTGGGCGCCGTCGTGGTCGATGAATCGACCGGCGAGGTGGTCTCCACCGGCGCCAACGGCCCCGTGGCGGCCCACGATCCCACAGCCCACGCCGAGATCGTGGCCATGCGCGCCGCCGCCGTGGCGACCGGGAATTATCGCCTCACCGGCCTGACCCTCTATGTGACGCTGGAGCCCTGCGCCATGTGCGCGGGCGCCATCAGCCACGCCCGAATCGGCCGCGTCGTCTGGGCCGCCGACGATCCCAAGGGCGGCGCGGTCCTGCACGGCCCGAAACTTTTCGAACAGCCGACCCTGCATCATCGCCCCTCGACCGAGGGCGGTCTTCTGGCCGAAGAGGCCGCCGCCATGCTGCGCGGCTTCTTCCGGGAACGACGCTCATCCAGGCCCGTTAGCCAAGCCTGACCGTATCACGGTAGAGAGTCTGATGCGCCACCTGATCCTGTTCGCCGCCGTCGCCTCGGCCCTGTCCGCCTGTGGAGGTCAGGAGCCGTCCAAGGCCCCGACCGACGGCGAGGCGGTGCGACAGCGCGCCGTGGAGGCCCAGACCGCGCGCCGCCGCACCGGTGCCGAGCTTCAGGACCGCGCCCTGAACCGCGTCATCCGCACCGTCTATCTGTGCGACAACGGCGAGCGCCTGTCGGTCGATTTCGACAATCCGCGCGCCATGGCGACCGTCCGCAACTCCAACGGCGAGGCCGTCGATCTCTATCAGGAGCGCGCCGCCGACGGCATCTGGTACAAGGCCAGCGCCTATGAGCTGCGCGGCAAGGGCATCCTGGCCACCTGGTCCGCCGACGGCCGCCAGCCGACCGACTGCCGCGCCATCGACTAGAATCCCGGCGACTAGGGCCGTTTGGCGATCCAGCCCTCGGCCTTCCAGGCGTTCTCGTCCGGCCAGCTGTCGATCGCGCCCTTCCAGTCGGTTTCCAGAATGCCCGCCGGCTCGATCGGCGCTCCGTCTAGGGTCGCCTCGCAGAACATCCGCACGACCCCGCCCCGCACGGTCGCCTCGAACCGTCGCTCGATCCCGTCCACGATCACGGGGGCGGCGATGACGGTGCTGCGCTTCATCCAGCTGGTCGCCTGGCCGTGGACGACGCCGTCCACCACCATCCGCTCGTTGCCGCGCCCCCAGGCGTCGAAGGCATTGTCGACATGGATGGTGGTCGCGCCGACCCGATAGATCCAGCGCTGCCCCATCAACCTCATGCCGCGCCTTCGGTCTTCAGGAAGGCCCGCAAGCGCGCCACATCGACGTCCTTCTGCACGAAGGCCTCGCCGATCCGTCGCGCGAGGATCAGGGTGATGCCCCCGGCCTCGGCCTTCTTGTCCCCGGCCATCAGGGCGATCAGCCGATCCGCCTCGAACGCCCCGGCCTGATCCAGCCGCGTCGGCAGACCCGCCGCCGCGATCACAGCCTCGACCCGCTGAGCCTCCGCCGCCTCGCACAGCCCCCGCTCCACCGAGAACCGGAACGCCATGCAGCAGCCCAAAGCCACGGCCTCGCCATGCGCCAGCGCCGCCTCCTCGAAGCCCAGTTCGGCCTCGATGGCGTGACCGAACGTGTGGCCGAGGTTCAGCAGGGCGCGTCGCCCTGCCTCCTTCTCGTCCTCGCCGACGACCGCCGACTTGATCTCGACCGAGCGCACCACGGCCCGTTCCAGCGCCGCCGGATCGCCCGTCACGCCCGCCGCGCCATCGGCCGCCAGCCAGTCGAAATAGGCCGCGTCGCAGATCAGACCGTGCTTCAGCACCTCGCCCCAGCCCGACCGCATCTGAACGTCCGGCAGGGTCCCCAGCATGTCGATGTCCGCCAGCACCAGCCTCGGCTGATGGAAGGCCCCCACCAGGTTCTTGCCGCGCGGCGTATCGATCGCCGTCTTCCCGCCCACCGAGGAATCCACCTGCGCCAGCAGGGTCGTCGGAACCTGCACGAAGTCGATCCCGCGCATGTAGAGCGCCGCCGCCAGACCCGCGAGATCGCCGACCACGCCCCCGCCCAGAGCCACGACCACATCCTTGCGATCCAGTCCGGCCGCCAGCAGCCGATCCATCAACCGCTCCAGCTCGGCGAAGGATTTCGAGGCCTCCCCCGGCGGCACGGCCACGATCTCGGACTTCACGCCCGCCGCCTCCAGCGAGGCCTGCAACGTCGCCCCATGGATCGCCGCCACCGTCTCGTCGGAAATGATCACCGTCCGCCCGCGCGCGATCGGCGCGATCCGCGCGCCCGCCTCGGCCAGCAGACCGCGCCCGACCACGACATCATAGGTGGCGAAAGCCCCGCCGGAGACCGGGATAACCGTCATGCCGTCGCTCCCTTGGCCCAGTAGTCATTCAGCGCCGCCACGATGGCGTCCACCGCCTGCCCATGCGCGCCCGCCCCCACGTCGACCGTCACGTCCGCCGTCTCGGCGTAGACGGGGTACCGCACCTCGGCCATCGCCGTCAGGGCGACCAGCGGGTCCTTGCCGCGCAACAGAGGCCGCGTATCCCGCCTCTGCACCCGCTGCGCCACCACCTTCAGGTCGGCCCTCAGCCAGACCGAGGTCGCGTGTTCCTTCATCAGCTCGCGCGTCTCGGGGTTCAGCACCGCCCCGCCCCCGGTCGCCAGCACGATGGGAGGCCCTTCCAGCAGGCGACGCATGACCCGCGCCTCTCCGGCCCGGAACTCGGCCTCGCCCAACTGGGCGAAGATGTCGGACACCGTCATCCGCGCCGCCGACTCGATCGCCTCGTCGCCATCCACGAACGGCAGACCCAGCCGGGCGGCCAGCCTGCGCCCCACCGTCGATTTGCCCACGCCCATCAGACCCACCAGCGCTATGGTGCGGGTCGGCGCGGGAATCGCGGGCGGAACGGCCTCGGTCGAGGCTTCGGCGCTCACGATCGGTCTCGGCGGGAGGAGTTAAGGCACAGCATGGTCGCTTCAGTCTCTACACCAAGCGCCGCGCCTGACCACCGTTCACGCACGGCCTTCTCGCGATGACCACGCCCCAGGTCGAAGCCTTTCTGGAGATGATGGCGGTCGAACGCGACGCCTCGCCCCACACCCTCAGCGCCTACGCCCGCGATCTGGCCGATGCGGAGGCGTCGCTGGGCGCACCCGGCCTGATGGGCGCCGACGAGACGGCGATCGAGGCCTGGTTCGCCTCCCTCTCCACCCGGGGTCTCTCCGCCGCCACCGCCGCCCGCCGCCGCTCGGCGGTGCGCCAGTTCTATCGCTTCGCCCTGGGTGAAGGCTGGCGCACGGACGACCCGTCCCGCCGCCTTGACGCCCCGAAACAGGGCCGCACCCTGCCCCGCACCCTCAGCCGCGAGGAGGTCGTCGCCCTCCTTTCCGCCGCCTCGGCCCGCGAAGGCGCATCGGGTCTGCGCATGATCGCCCTGGTCGAACTGGCCTATGCCTCGGGCCTGCGTGTCTCCGAACTGCTGGCCCTGCGCGTCGAGTCCGTCCGCCGCGATCCCGCCTACCTCATCGTGCGCGGCAAGGGCGGCAAGGAACGCCTCGCCCCCCTCAACGCCTCGGCCCGAGACGCCGTGAAGACCTGGCTGACCGCCCGCGACGGCATTCAGAAGTTGGGCCGCCCGGAAAAGGCCCCCGACAGCCCCTGGCTCTTCCCCTCCGCCACGACCGCCAGCCACCTGACGCCCCGCCGTTTCGCCCAGATGCTGGATCAGGCCGCCATGGACGCGAACATCGACCCCGCCCGCGTCAGCCCCCACGTCCTGCGGCACGCATTCGCCACCCACCTGCTGGAAGGCGGCGCCGACCTCCGCGTCGTCCAGACCCTGCTCGGCCACGCCGACATCGCCACGACCCAGATCTACACCCACGTCGCCACCGACCGCCTGACGAAGGTGGTGCATCAGCACCATCCCTTGGCGAAGGGGGAGTAGGCGCGCATACTCACGCTCATGAGCCAGTCCTTCTACGTCAAGGCGATCTGGGACCCCGAAGCCGAGGTCTGGACCAGCCAGTCCAACATCCAGGGCCTGGTGATCGAGACGGCGACGCTGGCCGAGTTCGAATCTTTGGCGAAACATTTCGCCCCGGAGCTTCTGGCGGAAAATCTGGGACTGTCCGGCGAAGTGCCCGTCCGCTTTGAGGCCGAAGGCGGCTTCAACGTTCTCGCGGCCTGACCGCTGCCGAAGGACTTCTATCCTGAACTGACCGCCCTCCTCTTCGCCGCTGGCTGGCGGCGCGCGGAAAACGCCAAGGGCAGTCACGAGAAATGGCGTCATCCGGACAAGACCCACGCCGTCATCGTCGCCCGCTCCAAGAGCCGCCACACCGCGAACGAGACATTGAAACAGGCCGGTCTGCCCAAGGCGTTCTGATCGCCTTGATCCCGCCAACACCCTCCCCTAGCCTTTGACGCTCACCTCCAGACGAAGGCCCGCGCCGACCATGTGATCCCCTCCCGACCGCAACCGCCCTCCACAGCCTTGCATCGGGAAAGCCATGTCCGCCTCCATCGTCCTGCACGATCTCGCCTGGGCGCCGCCCGGCGGATCGCCTCTCTTCTCCGACCTCGACCTCGCCTTCGGGCCTGAACGCACCGGCCTCGTCGGTCGCAACGGCGTGGGCAAGACCACCCTTCTGCGCCTGATCGACGGCCGCCTGACGCCGCAGGCGGGCAGCGTGACCGTCCACGGCCGCCTCGCCGTCCTGCGCCAGATCGTTCAGGTCGACGAGACCGAGACCGTCGCCGACCTGTTCGAGGCCCGCGACGCCCTCGCCGTCCTCGCCCGCGCCGAAGCCGGTGAGGCCGACGCCGACGATCTGGCCCAGGCCGACTGGATGCTGCCCTCCCGGCTGGAGGCGGCGTTGGCCCATCTGCGCCTGAACGTCACCCCCGAAACCCGCCTCGCGACCCTGTCCGGCGGCCAGCGCACCCGCGCCGGTCTCGCCGCCCTGCTGTTCGCCGAGCCCGACTGGCTGATCCTCGACGAGCCCACCAACAACCTCGACCGCGAGGGGCGTCAGGCCGTCATCGACCTGCTGGCCGAATGGCGATCCGGCGCCGTCGTCGTCAGCCACGACCGCGAACTCTTGGAGACGATGGACGCCATCGTCGAACTGACCACCCTCGGCGCCACCCGCTACGGCGGGAACTGGTCCGCCTACCGCTCCCGCAAGGCCCTCGAACTCGACGCCGCCCGGCGCGATCTCGCCGACGCCGACAAACGCCTCAACGACCTCGCCCGCACGGCCCAACAGACCGCCGAACGCAAGGCCCGCTCCGACAAGGCCGGTCGCGCCGTCGCCGCGCGCGGGGATCAGCCCAAGATCCTGCTCGGCATGCGAAAGGACCGCGCCGAGGACACCGGCGGCGAACAGGCCCGCCTCGCCGAACGCCGCCGCGAACAGGCCGAGGGCGCGGCGACGGCCGCCCGCGAACGCATCGAAATCCTCCAGCCCCTGACCGTCACCCTGCCCCCGACCGGCCTGCCCATCGGCCGCGAGGTCCTGACGCTGGAGGCAGTCACCGCCGGCTACCGCCCCGACCGCCCCGTCCTGACCGACCTGTCCCTCCGCATCGCCGGCCCCGAACGCATCGCCCTCACCGGCCCGAACGGGTCCGGCAAGACCACCCTGCTCGGCCTGATCACCGGCGCCCTGACGCCGACTTCCGGCTCGGTCCGCCGCCCCGTCCCCTTCGCCATGCTGGACCAGCAGGTCGCCGTCCTCGACCCGGCTCTGTCCATCCGCGACAATTTCCGCCGCCTCCACCCCGAGGTGGACGAGAACGCCTGCCGCGCCGCCCTCGCCCGCTTCATGTTTCGCGCCGACGCCGCACTCCGGATCGTCGGCGATCTGTCCGGCGGACAACGCCTCCGCGCCGGCCTCGCCTGCGTCCTCGGAGGCCCCACGCCCCCGCCCTTCCTGATCCTGGACGAACCCACCAACCACCTCGACATCGATTCGATCGAGGCGGTGGAGGCGGGCCTTCGCGCCTACGACGGCGCCCTTCTGATCGTCAGCCACGACGAGGCCTTCCTTGAGGCCGTCCACATCGAACGGCGCATCGCGCTAAAGCCGCCTGAACCGCCGCTTGCCCCCGCGCGTTGACCTCTCTAGGTTCCGCCGCCTTGCGACTGGGCCTTTTCGCCCGCCCCATCCGGACGCCTCATGGCCACGCACTATCTCGAGTTCGAAAAGCCGATCGCCGACCTGGAGGCCAAGATCGAGGAACTCGGTCTTCTGTCCGCCACCTCCGGCTCGTTCGAGGCCGAGATCGAGGGCCTGCGCAAGAAGGCCGCCCAGCTGCGCAAGAAGACCTATGCCGAGCTGGACCCCTGGAAGAAGACGCAGGTCGCTCGCCACCCCCAACGTCCCCACTTCGTCGACTATCTCGACGCCCTGTTCACCGACTATGTCGAGCTGCGCGGCGACCGCCAGTTCGGCGACGACCAGGCCATCCTGGGCGGTCTCGCCCGCTTCCGCGGCCAGGCCGTCGTCGTCATGGGCCATGAGAAGGGCCACGACACCGCCACCCGCCTGACCCACAATTTCGGCATGGCCCGGCCCGAAGGCTACCGCAAGGCCGTGCGTCTGATGGACATGGCCGACCGCTTCGGCCTGCCCGTCCTGACCTTCGTCGACACCGCCGGCGCCTATCCGGGCCTCGGCGCCGAGGAGCGCGGTCAGGCCGAGGCCATCGCCCGCTCGACCGAGCGCGGTCTGATCCTGGGCACGCCGATGATCGCCACGGTCACGGGCGAAGGCGGATCGGGCGGAGCCATCGCGCTCGCAGCCGCCAACCGCGTCCTGATCCTGGAACACTCGATCTATTCGGTCATCTCGCCGGAGGGCGCCGCCGGCATCCTGTGGCGCGACGGGGCGCGGGCCAAGGACGCGGCCAACGCCATGAAGATCACCGGCCCGGACCTCCTGGCCCTGAAGATCGTCGACCGGATCGTGCCTGAGCCCGTGGGCGGCGCCCATTCGGATCGTGACGCGGCCATCGCCGCCGTCGGCGACGCCGTCTGGGACGAGCTGCAGAAGCTCCTGCCCCTGTCTCCCGCCGAACTGCGGAAACAGCGTTCGGATCGCTTTTACGCCATCGGCCAGTCCAACTAGCCGTTAACGCGAAGTAGACGTCGTCTGGTCAGTCTGGGTTCACTCAGAGCCGGGCCGACCATGCTGCATTCCCCAGATCGACCGGAGCGCCGATGAGCGAGCTCCAGGGCGCGCTCCGCGACAGCGCGGTCTTCAACCTGACCGGCGCCGTCGTCATGGTCGTCGACGATTCGCCGTTCAGCATGGAGGTCACCCTCCAGGCCCTCCAGGGCTTCGGCATCCGCGTGAAGTATGCGGTCAAGAGCGCGGCCGAGGCGCGCGAGATCCTGCTGGTCCATCCCGTCGATCTTCTGGTCGTCGACTGCGAAATGGCCGGCACCAACGGTCACGAACTGGTCCACTGGCTGCGGCGTTCCGGGCTGGAGCCCAACGCCTATGTCCCCATCCTGATGACGGCCAGCCACGTGCGTCGCTCGCGTGTGGCGGAGGCCCGCGACTGCGGCGCCAACTTCCTCGTCACCAAGCCCTTCAGCGCCTCGGCGGTGCTGGAACGCGTTCTTTGGGTCGCCCGCGACAACCGCCCCTTCCTGGAGGCCGGCGACTATTCCGGGCCCGACCGCCGCCTGGTCCCCTCCAAGCCGCTCAAGCAGAACGAGCGCCGCGAGGACATGATCAAGCTGGCCAAATTCAACGCCGAAAAGGCCGCGGCCGAACTCAACGAAGAGGCGTCGTCATGACCGTCGTGATGTGGAAACAGCGGACCTCGCGCCTGTCGACCATCATCGACACGCCGGGCGGCCTCAGCGTCGGCGTCGCCATGGCCCAGGCCAAGGCCAACCTCGCCAACCTCGAGGCCGAGAGCCAGTCGATCGTGGCCGAGCGCATCGCCCGCCTCGCCGCCCTGAAGGCGCCCGGCCCCGGCATGGATCCGATCCTGCAGCTGAACGAAGCCTATGAGCTGTCCAGCGCCGTCATCGACGCCGCCGGCCCCTTCGACCGCGACGACCTGTGCAAGGCCGCCGCCGGCCTCTGCGACCTGATCGACGCGGCCGAGCCCGGCAAGCCGTTCGACTGGCGCATCGTCACCGTCCACGCCCAGGCGCTGCAGCTGATCCTCAGCCTGCCGGACTCGGCCGACGAAGCCCGCACCGAGATCCTGGCCAACCTCCACCACATGGTGAAGCACAAGATCCCGACGATCGATCAGCCGCCCGCCGACTGAACCTCGTCCAGCCCGATCCGCGCCCCGCGCGTCTGCTTCTTCCACAGCGCCGCATATTCCCCGCCGACACGGGCGACCAGTTCATGGTGCGCGCCCCGCTCCACGATCCGCCCGGCCTTCAGCACCAGGATCTGTTCCGCGTCGGCGATGGTCGACAGACGGTGCGCCACGACCAGCGTCGTCCTACCCGCCTTGGCCTTCCTGAGCGTCTTCTGGATCGCCGTCTCCGTCCGGCTGTCCAGCGCGCTGGTCGCCTCGTCCAGGATCAGGATGCAGGGATCGGCCAGCAGGGCGCGGGCGATGCCCACCCGCTGACGCTCACCGCCCGACAGCTTCAGCCCGCGCTCCCCGACCCGCGTCTGCATCCCGTCCGGCAGGCTGCGGATGAAGCCGGCCAGCTCGGCCGCCTCGGCCGCCGCCCAGACTTCGTCTTCCGTCGCCTCGGGCCGGGCGAAGGCGATGTTGACCGCCAGGGTGTCGTTGAACAGGGCCACGTCCTGCGGCACCAGGGCCACCGCCCGGCGCAGCGAGGCCTGGGTCACGTCCCGCACATCGGCGCCGTCCACCACCACCCGCCCGACCTGCGGGTCCAGCAGACGCAGGGCCAGCTTCACGATCGTCGACTTGCCCGACCCCGACGGGCCGACCAGCGCCGTCGTCGTGCCCGGCTTCACCGTGAAGGACACGTCCTCCAGCCCGTTCGCCCGCGCGTCGTGGCGGAAGGAGACGTCCTCGAACGCCAGCGCTCCGCCCTTCTGGCCCTCGGCGTGGACCAGATCGGGCGCGCCCGGCGCATCGGCCACCTGGGCCGTCTGGCGCGTGACCTTCAGCATCTCTTCCATGTCGATGAAGGACTGGCGGATTTCCCGATAGGCGAAGCCCAGGATGTTCAGCGGCGCATAGAGCGAGATCAGGATCAGCACCGCCGCCGTCACGTCGCCCGGCCCCATCCGCCCGGCCGCCGCCTCGAACCCGGCCATCACGGCCATGACGCCCAGGCCGATGTTCATGATCAGGGCCTGCACCGCGTTCAGCAGGGCCAGCGAACTGTTCGCCTTCAGCGCCGCCGCATTGTACGCGCCCAGCGCCCGGTCATAGCCCAGCGCCGCCCGGCTCTCGGCCCCGAACGACTTCACCGTTTCATAGTTGATCAGGGCGTCCACGACCTGACCGGCGGCCTCCGTATCGGCCGTGTTCATCGTCCGCCGATGCTCGATCCGCCAGTTGGAGATGGCCAGGGTCAGGACCGCGTAGACGGCCACGACCGCCACCGCCACGGCGCCGAACCGCCAGTCGTACTTGCCCGCCAGAACCCCGGCCGCCAGCACCAGCTCCAGCCCGGTCGGCACCAGGTTGAAGGCCAGGATCCTCAGCAGGAAATCGACCGACCGCGACCCGCGATCCACCGTCCGCGACAGGGCGCCGGACCGCTTGGTCTGGTGGAAGTCCAGCGATAGGCTGAGCGCATGGGCGAAGGTCTCGGTCGCCGCCGTCCTCTGCGCCGCAGCCCGCACGGGCGCGAAGACCACGTCCGACAGCTGCGGCGCCCCCGACGACAGGAACCGCACGATGGCCCAGCCGACCGCGAAGCCCGCGAACCCCAGACCGACCGAAACTCCCGCCGGCTGATCCGCCGCCAGATGGTTGACCGCCGCGCCCAGCACCAAGGGCGCCAGCACCCCCAACCCCTTGCCCGCCATGGTCAGCAGGATCGAAATGACCAGCCGCACCCGCAACTGCGGCGCGCCCGACCGCGCCACCAGACGCATCAGGTCCATCAGGGCCGGAATGGTCTTGGGATCCGGCGGCGTCTCGGCCTCGCCCCCGGCGCGCTGCGCCTTGGCCTCTATGCCGCCTCCGCCGCCCCGCATTCCCGATCGTTCACCACGCGCCATCCGTTGGATATGGACTGCGCCGGGGCCGGGCGGAAGGCTTCAGACGCCAAGCAAACGACGTCTTGTGTTGTCTCGTTCGAGCAACGTCAGATAGCCGGCGAGATCGTCTCCATAGGCCAGGATGCGATCTGCCAAACTGTCTGCAACAGGCAACAGGCCATTCGGATGCGGCCCGATGAGGACGAGGCCTAAAAACGCGTGGCCGTGACGGATTGCCAACTCGGCGAAGTCATAGTCCGCTGAGATCAGCAGCCGACCCTGCTCCCATGCAAACGCGGCCTGCTCGTCATCCGCCAGCCCGCTACGATCCTCCAGCGCATGAACAACGTCGTGACCATGCAATCGTAACCGCCCGGCCAGACGCAGAGGACAGCATTCGTCCACGAAAAATCGCATTTCAGGCGGCGATCAGGCTTTCATGGCGAATGAAATCCGATGCGTAGACGATCGCTGCGACGACATCGTCTCGATCCAGCAGATATTCGTTTGCAATCAGCTCAATCGAGCTGCCGCCGGCGACTTCACGCAGCACATGCTCGACCGTGATCCGGGTGCCCTTAATGCAGGGTTTGCCGACCATGATCTTCGGATCGCGGGAAATGCGAGGATGTTCCATGCCCTCCGTATATCACGAAAGCCCGACGATGGCCTCGATCACTTCGTCCACAACCGCTTCCTCGGTCGCCCAGGAACAGACGAACCGCACCGAGCCGTCGTCGAACCGGTAACAGGCCCAGCCCAGCTCGTTCAGACGCGCATGCGCCTTGGCCGGCATCCGCACGAAGACGGCGTTGGCCTCGACCGGATGGGCCAGGACGAAGCGCGAGCGCAGGGCGATGCCCTCGGCCAGTCGCGCCGCCATCAGATTGGCGTGGGCCGCCCCGTCCTCCCAGGCGTTCGACTCCAGCAGGCCCAGCATGGGCGCCGTCAGGAAGCGCCCCTTGGACGCCGTCTGCCCCGCCTGTTTCAGCCGATTGTCCACCCGCCGCGCCAGCGACTTGTCGAACATCACGATGGCCTCGGTGCAGAGCCCGCCCGCCTTCGCCCCGCCGAACACCAGCACATCGACGCCCAGCCGCGCGATCTGTGTCAGGTCGAACCCCGCCGCCGCCGCATTGGCCAGCCGCGCCCCGTCCAGATGCACGCCATATCCCCGCGCCTTCACCGGCTCGATCAGGTGACGCAGCTCTTCCTCGGTATAGACGGTCCCATACTCCGTGGACTGGGTCAGGCTCAGCGCCGCCGGCGGCTGGCGATGCCCGACCTCGGGCTCCTCCAGCGCCGCTTCCAGCGCCTTCTGCTCGATCTTGCCCGACAGGCCCGGCAGGCCGATCAGCCCAACGCCCTGGCCGAAGAAGCCCGGCGCCCCCGTTTCGTCGGTGCAGACGTGGGCCGCATGGTGGGCCAGCACCGCCTCGTGCGGCCAGGCCAGCATGGACAGGGCGATGGAGTTGGCCGCCGTGCCCGAAAACACGAACCGGATCTCGGCGTCGGCATCCAGCCTCTGTCTGATCTGGTCGGCGGCGCGGGCGGTGATCTCGTCCGCGCCGTAAGCCCGGGCATACCCCTCATTCGCCGCGATGAGCGCCTGCATGGCCGCCGGCTGCATCCCGGCGGTGTTGTCCGATCCAAAGTCGTAGCGCATCGCGGATCAGGCCTCTGTCTCGTCGTCGTCGGGGCGGGTGTCGAACCCCGCGCTGGGCGGATTCGTCCGGCCGCGCAAACCGTCGGCGCCTTCCGCCGCCTGCGGCAGCGTCGCGTCCTCGTCGCCGTAAGGCACCGCCACCTGATGCGGGAACGGAATCTCGATCCCGGCGGCGTCCAGCGCCTCCTTGGCCGCCTGGAAGACATCCGCCTTGGCCTGCCAGAAATCCTCGGACTTGGTCCAGGCGGCCAGCGTCATCTCCACCGATGAATCCAGCAGATTGGTCACCCCGGCCCAGGGCGCGGGATCGGGCAGGACGGCCTCGTGCGCCGCCGCCGCCCCGGCCAAGGCTTCCTTGGCCTTGTTCAGGTTCGAGCCGTAGCCCACCCCGATCTTCATCTCCATCCGCCGCGTCTTCTGACCCGACAGGTTCAGGATGATGTCGCCGAACACCTTTCCATTCGGGCACATGATCTTGACGTTGTTCGCATCCGACAGCTGGGTGAAGAACAGGTCCAGCCGCTGCACCTTGCCGATGTTGCCGCCGATACTGACCAGATCGCCGACCCGGTAAGGCCTCAGCACCAGCAGCATCACCCCCGCCGCCACGTTCGACAGCGTCCCCTGAAGCGCCAGACCGACGGCCAGGGACGCGGCGCCCAGCACCGCGATGATCGAGGTCGTCTGCACGCCCAGCCGTTGCAGCACGGCGATGAAGCCGATCAGGAAGACCACGACCCGCACCACCTGCACGGCGAAGCTGAGCACCGTCGGGTCGTGGCGGAACCCGCGCACCCGACCCAGCGCCTTCCGCGTCGCGCCCGCCGCCCATTTCGCGGCGAAGACCGTCGCGGTCAGGATGATCAGGGCAATGGCCAGATTGACCGCGAAGTCGCCCGCGATCTGGGTCAGCTTGGCCAGCATCACCGTATCCACGGCGACCGCCTGCTGTCCGGTGGCGATGAGGGTGTCGAGGGGATCGGCTTTGGTCGTCATGGGCCGGGTCTAACGCCTGAGTATCATTTTGGAACCCGCCATTTCTTCCCTCTCCCGGTGGGAGAAGGATAGGCATCCCTCTCTAATATAATTATCTGTAAAATAAGACAATTTTTCCATGGAAAAATGCCGTGTAGAGTTCGTGTAGATAATTCTTCACGCTGACCGTAAAAGATGGCTGGAGTCGGCGGCGGCGTCCAATGGTTTGGCCGCCTGTCAGTATCAGCGGTCGGGCTCCACAAGGCGGCAGGCGAAGGCCGCCGCAGCCCCTCCTGCGCCCAAGGCGCGGAAGCATCGCCAGCCAAAGGACTGGCGGGAACGGTGGACGTCCGCGCCAAGCGGACCATCCCGCCCGCCTAGAACAGCGATAGCTGCCTGCTCGCTGCATCAAAGGCTTTCCATTCAGCCGAACGCGACGCTTGATCGAGCCACGCCTCTACGAAGGCTTCCGCGCTCTCGTAACCGTCCATCGCCGCCTTGGGCGTGAAGTGCGACCTGTAACCGGTCTCGGTGATCGGCAATGGCGCCCGCTCGGGTGACACGCTCACGACCTCCAAATGAGCCATATGGGTTCGGTCGTCATAAACCAGATACTCGGCGTTCCACCGGATTTCGATCTCGATGCCGTTCCAGTGTGTCCGAGTGATTGAATAGTCGTTCTTCATATCCGCCTCTGGGATCTGGGTTCGATGTGAACCCTTGCCCGTCGGCGAGACTGGGGGAGCAAACGGAGTGGGAGGCTTCGCGGGGACCCGGCTGCAACGAACACGGCGAGAGAAGCTGGGCGGGAGCCTCTTCGGGGTGCGCGGGGGGCAAGGCCCCAAGCCTCTTGCGATAGGGATTGTCACCCGAATGGGACGAGATCGGCGGCGCAGCCGGAAGCTCGGGGCACAGCCTAAAGCCTGCCGCGCACGGCGCGGATCGCCCGTTGCGACAACCACCCTCTTACGGCGCCTGGTCGGCGTCACGACCTTCGTTCCGCAGGCCTCTAGGGATAGGGCTATCACCCGAATGGAATGTGATCGCCAGCGCGGACTGAAGCTCGGCCGCCCGCTTTGCATGCTTTGACAAGCACAGGCCGCGCGAGTGCTGATGTCCTAAGTCATAGATGATGCGGGAGATGAAGATGCAGGTTTCGCCAATCAAAGCGGCGCAGTACGTGCGTATGTCGACAGAGCGACAAGAGTACTCGCCGACATTCCAGAAGGCGACCAACGAAGCCTTTGCGGTCGAGCATGGGATGCAGATCGTTCGAACTTACGAAGACGCCGCCGTTAGCGGGGTCTCTCTCCGGAAGCGAGACGGTCTAAAAGCCCTTCTGGCCGACGTGCTTTCAGGGGATGGCGGATTCACCCGCGTACTTGTTTATGACGTCAGCCGATGGGGCCGGTTCCAAAATTCCGACCAGGCGGCCTACTACGAGTTCATGTGCGTTCAGGCGGGCGTCCCTGTCTTGTATTGCGCTGACGGCTTTGCGAATGACGGCAGTCCCACGTCGCAACTCCTGAAGCATATCAAACGGACCATGGCGGGAGAGTACAGCCGAGACCTTTCAGAGAAGGTCACTCGCGCTCAGCGGGGATTATTGGCCCAAGGGTTCTGGACCGGAGGGCGGGCTCCGCTTGGCCTCCGGCGGATATTCACGCGCAGTGACGGTGACGTGACCCCCGTTTCTCATCCAGCCATAACGAGAGTCCTTTGGTGATCTGAACTGGGGTTGGTGGGGTTGGCAAGAGGCCGGTCAGCGCAGCCTCCAACCAGCGCAGCGGACCGGCCGATCTTTCCGCTGAGCGCATCTGCGTAGGCCTGCGGCGTCAGCCAGCCGAGCTTCGAGTGCGGCCGGGTTTCGTTGTAGTCGCGCCGCCAGGTTTCGAGCACCGCACGGGCGTGCGGCAGGGATCGGAACAGCGTCTCGTTCAGCAGCTCGTCACGCAGACGGCCGTTGAAGCTCTCGTTGAAGCCGTTCTGCTGAGGCTTGCCCGGCGCGATGTAGTGCCAGCCCACACCGGCGTCGTCGGCCCAGGCCAGGATGGCGTTGGACGTGTATTCCGTGCCGTTGTCGCTGATGATCGTCTCGGGTCGCCCGCGTCGCAGGATGATGGCGTCCAACTCGCGCGCCACCCGTCGCCCTGACAGCGAGGTGTCGGCGACGAGCCCGAGGCACTCGCGGGTGCAGTTGTCGATCACCGTCAGGATGCGGAAGCGCCGCCCGTCCGTCATCTGGTCGGACACGAAGTCCAGCGACCAGCGCTGGTTTGCGACCAGAGGAATCTCCAGCGGCCGCCTTGTGCCCATCGCGCGTTTGCGCCCGCCGCGCCGACGCACCGTCAGCTTCTCCTCGCGGTAGATCCGCTGGACACGCTTCTTGTTGACCGCATGGCCCTCGCGCCGGAGCATCACGTGCAGACGTCGATAGCCGAACCGCCGACGCTCCTGGGCCAGGGCCTTCAGCCGATCGCGCAGGGCGCCGTCGTCCGGTCGCGTCGCCTGATAGCGCACGCTCGTCCGGTCCACGCCCAGCACCCGGCAGGCCCGCCGTTCGCTCATCCCGTAAGCCGACTGCAGGTGCGCCGCCGCCGCTCGATGCGCAGCGGGCGTCACCACTTTTTTCCCAGCAGATCCTTCAGCGCGACGTTGTCCAGCATCGAGTCCGCCAGCATCCGCTTCAGCTTGGCGTTCTCCTCTTCCAGCGCCTTCAGCCGCCGGGCCTCCGACACGTCCATGCCGCCATACTTGGCCTTCCATTTGTAGAAGGTCGGCGAGCTCAGCCCGTGCTTCCTGCACAGATCCGCCACCGGAACACCGGCCTCCTGCTCGCGCAGGATCCCGATGATCTGCTCTTCCGTAAACCGTGATCGCTTCATTCTGTCCGTCCTTTCGAGGGGCGGACTCTAGCTATTCGTGGAGGAGTTTCAGGGGGTCACGTCACTGACGGCATCCAAATGGAGACAATTTGTCGGGATTGCATGCGTTAGGAGTGCTTAGCGCCGGAATGTCGTCAGCGGCGAGACCGCCGGATCTGTATCAGAATGCTGAGCCTGGCGCATACTGCGTCGAATGCAAGCGAGCACGTTCCGCAGTGCAAGCTTAGCGGACTGATGTTGGTGGCAATCCTACGAAGGCCAGGGCCTTGCTATCGCCCCTCCAAGAGCGCCACGGCGCGCGGGGGACAAGCGGCGGAAGACGCAGGCCAGTGGGCCGCATCGAACTCGACGCGGCTCAATCCACCGGCCTGCTTCGCCAATCGGCCGATCAAGAGCGCAGCTGCGCATCGGACGCTAGGCAGAGGGCACAGACCAGCCCTTCGCCACCAGCGGCGCACCGAACTCGGCGCGTGATCCTCGGCGGCGACGGGCAGGACATCAATGAGGTCTGCGCGGCTCGGTGCTGATCTTCGCCCGCGCGTTCCGTTTGATCTTCGCGGTTTGCTTTTCATCCGCCGGGATCGCTGGCTCCTGCGGCTCCCAGTCGCTCATGCCCTGCAACACGAGGTCGGCATGCTTGATGGTGTCCACATGGCCGTAATGCTCTTGGATCATCTGCACCGACGTTCCCATCTGCTCGGCCAGCAGCAGTTCACTGACGCCTTCGGTCAGGCGGATGGTGGCGTAGGTGTGCCGGAACGAATAGGTCGAGCGCAGAATGCCGGATGGACCGACCCGCAGGTTCGCGTGGTCCAGCAGGTCCGCGATGAAGGCCTTGTAGAGAGTGCGTTCCTCTGCGCCGGTGGCGCTGCTGAACACCGGAGCTTCTGGCGCGGTGCTCACCGCGATGGCGCGGATGCGGTCCAGATATTTCCCGACATTGCTGCTCGGCGCGACAAGCTGGCGGGACTTGCCCTTGCCACGCACGGACAACACCGTCACCGGCTGACCGTTCTTGTCAGTCGCCTCCATCACGTCGCGCCAACGCAGGTTACGCGCCTCTGACGGCCGCATGCCGGTGTTGCACATGATCAGGACGAATTGATAAACCATGGCCCGGTACCAGCGGGCGGTTTCGGTCTTCGCGGCATCGACCCACTTGGTGCGGGCGTGGGTATGGAGGCGGCGGTATTCCTCCAGCGAGAACGCATCCCGGCGCTGCTTCTCAAGCGACGGCATGCCTTCGATCCGGTGATGAGGCGGGGCCTCCTGTTTGGAAACGGCGTCATTGATGATGGCGCGGTAGATCTTCATCTCGAAGCGAATGGTCGCGTCACTGACGATGATCCAGTCCGTGTTCTCGGGCTCCGGGGTCTCCGCCGTTTGCTTGCCGACCGCGCCCCCTTTCTGCTTCGCCTTGTCATCGGCGAGGGCCTTGGCAGCATCGCGTTCGGCGTCCGTCATCGGTCGCACATTGCCATGGCGCGTCATCCGCCCCTGACCGAGCGACCGTCGCCAGGACGGATAGTTCTGCCAGCGGTCCAGAGCGATGAGGTCGATCTGCGTCTTGCCGACATAGGGATTGAGCTGGTTCTTCACGACCGACTCGATGAGCTTCACCCGGCCCGGCGTGATCTCGCCGCGCTGCGCGCGCAGTCTCTGTTCTGCGATGTAGTCTTTCGCCACAGCGGAGAACGGGCGGTTGAACACCGGCAGATTGCGCTTCAACGCAAAGCGGACTTCGCTTTCGTGGTCGTAGGCTAGGGTACGCGCCGTCGTGATGTCCGGCGTCTTTAAGGCGATGGTCTTGTAGCGCGTCGCCTTCGGCAGTCGGACTCGACAATACCAATCCCGGGTCTGCAAATCGCCCCGCCGGAAGATGACCAGTCCGGGTTTCAGCTCTTCCTTGTCCGTGACAAACGCCATGACAGCCTCCATCGTCGTGCAGATTTCGTGCACATCGCGGCGCTAAGTCATTGATCTGCCGTGACGTGCATACATCGTGTATGAACTTCATAGCACAAAATATCGTTTGATTCTAGCAAGTTAGCGTTTGGGACTTATCCCATAGGGAGAGGGTTCTCACTTCGCCACCCGCCCGCCCCCGCTCTCGATCGCGTCCAGCAGATCCATCACATCCTCCAGCGTATTGGCCTCGCGCGCGGGCTTGTCCCAGCGGATGCGGCTGACCCTCGGAAACCGCATCGCCACCCCCGACTTGTGCCGGGGCGACCGCTGCAGACCCTCGAAGGCGATCTCCAGGACCAGGCCGAAATCCCGCTCGGCGCGGACCGACCGCACCGGCCCGAACCGCTCCACCGTGTGGTCGCGCACGAACTTGTCGAGCTGCTTCAGCTCCTCGTCGGTGAAGCCGAAATAGGCCTTGCCCACCGGCGTCAGCGCCCCCTCCGCCGTCCAGACCCCGAAGGTGTAGTCGGAATAGAAGCTCGACCGCTTCCCGTGCCCGCGCTGGGCGTACATCAGGACGCAGTCCACGACGTGCGGATCCCGCTTCCACTTGAACCACGGCCCCTTGGGTCGCCCGGCGACATAGGGACTGTCCCACCGCTTCAGCATCAGCCCCTCGGCCGCCGCCCCGACCGGCGGATCGGCCCGCAGCACCCCGAGGCCTTCCCAGCTGTCGAACTCGACCACCGGCGACAGATAGAGCCGCTCGCCCTCGTGGCCCTTCACCACGGCCTCCAGCCGCGCCCGCCGGTCCTTCAACGGCAACCCGCGAAGATCCACCCCGCCCTCGGCCAGCAGGTCGTAGGCATAGAGCCCGGCCGGCCAGGCGGCCATCAGCTTGGCATCCACCGTCTTCCGGTTCAGCCGCTGCTGCAGGTCCCCGAACTGCGCCACCGCCCCATCCCGGATCACCAGCAACTCCCCGTCGATCGCCCCCTCGAAGGTCAGGGCATTCATCAGGTCGGGAAAGGCGCCCGTGATCTCGTCCCCATGCCGGGAATAGAGCCGCGCCACCCCCTGCTCCCGCACCGCCTGCACCCGGATGCCGTCCCACTTCCATTCGGCGGCGTAGTCGGCGGGATCGAGCTTCTCGAAATCCACAGCCTCGTCGATGGCGACGGCCAGCATGACCTGTCGGAACCGGCCCGGCGCCTCGGTGTCCGGCCGTTCGCCTCGCCCCTCGACCCAGGCGAACAGTTCGGCATAGGGCGGCTCCACCGCGTGCCAGACCTCGACGATGTCGGCGGCCGTCAGGGGCTCCAGCGCCGTCGTCGCCTCCCCGCCGCCGGGCTCCGGCGCCTCCGTCACCGTCTCGGGGCGCATCATCGCCACCGCCGTCCGCGCCAGCTGGGCCGACAGCCCCACCCGCATCGCTCCGGTCACCAGTTTCAAGAGCGCCCACCGCCCCTTGGGCTGCAGCGCATCCAGCCAGCCCTCGATCAGCCCCTGCACCTCGCCGCGCTTCGCCGATTTCAGCGCATCGACCACCTCGCCCAGTTCCGGCTCACGGTTCGGTCTGTGGTTCGGATCGCCCGGCCAGATCAGGGCCACGGTCTCGGCCAGATCGCCGACATAGTCGTAGGACCAGCCGAACAGCACCGGATCGACCCGCGCCTCCACGGCCCTGCGGATCATCGCCGGCTTGGCCTCGTTGAACACCAGTTCGCTGGTCAGGGCCGCCAGCGCCCACCCCCGGTCCGGATCGGGCGTCGCGCGCAGATAGTCCCTCAGCAACACCAGTTTGGCGTTCCGCGACCCGGTCAGCGCCAGGCGGTCCAGCAGTTCGGCGAAGGCGCGCATCGTTCCATCCGTTCACCCCAGCGAAGGCTGGGGTCCAGAGGCAAACTCCGAAGAGGCGGATTGGTCACCGGCCTGCCGCCCTTCCCCCATCCTTCATGGGGGAAGTGTCACGTCTTGGAGCGAAGCGACACGCGTGACGATGGGGGAAGTGCGACGCCCCACGGATGACAGGAAGATTCCCCCGTCGGTCCTGGCCTCGCTTCGCTCGCCGCCGGGCCGCTTTCCCCCGCAAGCGGAGGAAGGGCTTGATCGAGACATGCAAAAACGCCCCGGAGGTCTCCCTCCGAGGCGGGATCGCTAAGAAACGAACATCAGTGTTTCAAATGCACTGATCGAAACTCCTGACCTTCGGTCGCAGAATTTGGACTCCTTGGACTCGGTGTCCTCGGAGTCCAATCCTGAGGTCTTAGTTGAACAGACCCGCGATCACGGCGGTGACCAGACCCCCGGCGACGGCGGCCAGGACCACGTCATTGCCCGAACGGACATAGTGGTAGCCGCGAGGCGGCGCGCGCAGGCCGTAGGCCGAGTAGTTGTTCACGACATAGCCCTGCGAATAGGAACTGGGCAGGCGCTGGCCATAGCTCCACTGGCGAACCTGATAGCCGCGCGGCGGGGTATAGCGACCGGCGTTGTAGCGGCGCTCGGCGCGCTGCCAGCGATCATAGGCGCGGGCCTGCTGGCGGTACTCGCGGCGGTCGTCGCGGTTGTCCTGACGCCATTCGCGACGGTCGTCACGATTGTCCTGGCGCCATTCCCGGCGATCGTTGCGATCGTCGCGGCGATCCTGGCGCTGCTCGTAGCGCGACTGGGCGTCGGCAGCCGAGGCGACGCCGATGGAGCCCGTGGCGATCACGGCGGCCAGGGCGGCGGTGGCGAACTTGTTCACGGTGATTTCTCCTAGTGACGGTCGGGGGGATCCGACTTGCCCCCACACTAGGATTTCGTCCTTGAGCCGGACCTGAACGGCCCGGGTCAGGTCAGGTTCAGGCGGCCGCCGCGGTTTCGCCCACTTCCGCCGCCGTCCGCACGCTGGTCCGGCCGCCGCGCACCGTCTGCATCAGCCGAGCCAGGGCGGCGAAGTCGATGGGCTTGTTCAGATAGGCGTCGGCGCCGGCTTCCAGCCCCGCCTCATGGTCCTCGGTCCGCGCCGAGGCGGACAGTACGGCGATCGGCGTCTCGGCGTTCGGCCCCTTGGTGCGGATCAGGCGCGTGGCGCTCAGACCGTCCATGACCGGCATGTTGACGTCCATGATGATCAGGTCGAACCGCTGCTGGCCCGCCATGTCCACGGCGATCTGGCCGTTCTCGGCGGTGGCGGTGCAGTGGCCGGCCGACCCCAGCCAGGCTTCCAGGATCATGCGGTTGACCGGGTGATCCTCGACCACCAGCACGTTCAGGCATTCGCCGTCGCCCACGTCCGCGTCGATGGCCTCGACCTCGGTCACGGCCGACCATTCGACCACCTCGGCCTCGACGATCAGGGTGAAGGTCGAGCCCTCCCCGACCTTGGAGGTCACGGTGATGTCGCCGCCCATGATGTTGGCCATGCGCCGCGCGATGGTCAGGCCCAGCCCCGTGCCGCCGAACTTGCGGGTCGAGGAGGCGTCCGCCTGGGTGAAGGGCTGGAACAGACGCTCCAGGTCGGCGTCGGCGATGCCGGCGCCCGAGTCGGTCACCGAGAAGGCGAAGCCCACGCGCTTGTCGCTGATGCGGGTCGATTCGACGCGATAGTCGATCAGGCCGGCCTCGGTGAACTTCACCGCGTTCGACAGAAGGTTCTGGATCACCTGGCAGACGCGCAAGGGATCGCCCTTCACCACCGCCGGGGTCTCGCCGACGAAGGTGGAGCGGAACTCCAGACCCTTGGCCTCGGCCTGGGCGATGAAGGGCCCGGTCACGCGGCGGTGCAGGTCGTCGATGGAGACGTCGATGACCTCGAAGGTCATCTTGCCCGCCTCGATCTTGGTCATGTCCAGAATGTCGTTCAGCAGGCTCAGGAGGTTGTCGCCCGAGTTGCGGATGATCGACAGATACTCCCGCTGCGTCGTCTCCAGACGCGTCGCGCCCAGAAGCTGGGCCGCGCCCAGCACCCCGTTCATCGGCGTCCGCAGCTCGTGCGAGATGACGCCCAGGAAGTTCGACTTGGCCTGGTTGGCCGCGTCCGCCTTGTCGCGGGCGGCCTCCAGTTCCTCGATCAGATGCGCCTGATGCTCCTGGAAGGCCTTGATCCGCTCCTCGCGCAGCATGGTCATGGTCACCAGCACGAACATGCCGGCCGCCGTGAAGGGCATGATGCCCAGGAAGGGCCAGAACATCGGCCCGCCCCACAGGCTGACGGCGATGGCCAAAGCCACCGCCGTATAGGGGGACGAGATCACGATGGCCTGTTTCGGCGAGCTGCGAAGCTGGGCGAAGACCAGCACATAGCCGCTGATCAGGAGGGAGACGGCCAGGATCTGACCGAACGGATGGCCCGAGAACCACGCCATCAGGGGCGCAGTGGCCCAGGCGGCCGTGGTGATGGTGGCGACGGCGGGGAACAGGAGGCCCCAGCCCGCGTCGACCCGACCGGCCATGCTCTTTTCGAACTTGCCCCGAACGGCGCCGGCGCCGATCGTTCCGATGAACCAGATGATGGCCTCGACCCAGCCGACCGTGGCCAGGAGGCCGATCGCCCAGCTGCCGATGATGATGTAGCGCAGGTATTGGGTTTGCAGGATGGCGGTCAGGGCCTGTGCGGCCTCGCTGGCGCTCATGCCCGCGGACCGGCCCGATTCGAGACTTTTGCCGATATCCTCGGATCCGACCATACGCGCCCCACGTCCCTGAAACTTCCCGACGCGACGCTATGACGAACCTTCTAAGACGAAGTGAACGCTGATTTTTCCTCAACTCCCGGCTTCATCGGGGGTCTGGGCCTTGATGGACAGGGCGTGGACGGGCCCGGCCAGCTCATCGGCCAGCACCGCGTTCACCGATCGCTGCCTCTGAACTCGCCCGACGCCTGAAAACGCCTCGGACACGATGGTCAGGTTGAAGTGGCTCTCTCCGCCCGGCTTGGCGTCCATCCCGCCTTCGTGATGGTGACCGGCGTGACGCCAGCTGTCGTCTTCCAGCTCCAGACGGGTCGGCTGGAAGGCGGACGTCAGTTTTTCCCGCATAATCGACGCGATCGGGCCTTCAGACATGTCCGTTTCCTTGATGGTGACCAAATCGACCCTACACTGTGACCAATGCCTGCGTCATTCGAGTACAAGCCCCGTTTCAAGGACATGCGGATCAAACCGCCCAAGGCCGGCGAAGCCGCCGAGGCCGAGGCCGATGTCCTGCGCCTCAAGCCCGGCGAGAAGCCTTGCGAATGGGAGGGCTGCACCAAGGCCGCCACGGCCCGTGCGCCCAAGTCGCGCGAACAGCTGAACAGCTTCTATGAATTCTGCCAGGCCCACGCTGGCGAATATAACAAGAGCTGGAACTTCTACGCCGGCATGAACGAGGCCCAGGTCCGCGCGGCCAAGGAGAACGAGGCCATGACCGGCGGCCGTCCCACCTGGGACATGAAGGCCTCCAAGAACAGCCGCGAGGCCGCCGCCTTCGCCGCCAAGATGGGCAAGGCCGCCAACGGCTCGGGCTCCATGAACGACAGCTTCGGGCTGTTTGGTCGTCGCGTGAACGAACAGGCGACCAAGGAAGAGGACACCCTGCGTCTTGGCAAGCTGGAACGCCAGGCCCTGACCGACCTCGACCTGGACTTCCGCACCGACAAGGCGGCGGTGAAGTCGCGCTATCACGAGCTGCTGAAACGCTTCCACCCCGACCACAACCAGGGTGACCGCAGCGCCGAAGCCAAGCTCCAGCGCGTCATCAAGGCCTACAAGACGCTGAAGAAGGCGGGCTTGGCGGCGTAACACGTCTCCTCCCCACATCGTGGGGAGGTGGCGGCGAGCTCTTGTGAGCCGACGGAGGGGTTCTTCGTGCACGCAGAAAGAGCCCCTCCGTCTCTCCGCTGCGCTGCGAGCCACCTCCCGATCGCTAGCGCGACGGGGAGGAGACACTAAGTTCAGAGCCCTACCTTATCAGGAGCTCACCGATGAACATCCTCTACAAGGCCCACGCTGTCTCCACCGGCGGCGGCCGCGACGAAGGCCGCTCCACCACCGACGACGGCAAGATCGACGTCCTCCTGTCCCTGCCCGCCGAAATGGGCGGCAAGGGCGGCGCGGGCACCAATCCGGAACAGCTGTTCGCCGCCGGTTACGCCGCCTGCTACATGGGCGCGCTTCGTCTGGTCTCGGGCAAGGCGGGCACGCCGGTCGGTCCGGATACGAAGATTCACACCTCGGTCGGCATCGGCCCGAACACGCGCGGCGAGGGCTTCAATCTCGACATCGCCATCAAGGTCACCGACCACGGCCTGGACAAGGCGACCATCGACAGCCTGATCGCCGCCGCCCACCAGGTCTGCCCCTACTCCAACGCCACCCGCGGCAACGTCGACGTCGACCTGGCGGCGGAATAACTGGCATCAGGAGCCGCGCGCGTGTTGAGCCGCGCGCGCGGCGCCTCTAGATGGAGCCCATGGCTACCCTCCTCGATGCGACCCCCGATCCGCTTCTGACGTTCGAACCCCACCGCACCGCGAGCGTGCGCGAAGTCTTCGGCGTCGAGTCCGACATGCAGGTTCCGGTGTTCGAGCCGGGCGACAGCCATGTGCCGGAGGTCGATCCCGCCTATCGCTTCGATCCCCAGACGACGCTGGCCATCTGCGCCGGCTTCTCGTTCGACCGCCGCGTGATGGTCCAAGGCTATCACGGCACCGGCAAGTCGACCCACATCGAACAGGTCGCCGCCCGCCTGAACTGGCCCTTGGTGCGCGTGAACCTGGACAGCCACGTCAGCCGTATCGATCTGGTCGGCAAGGACGCCATCGTCCTGAAGGATGGCAAGCAGATCACCGAGTTCCGCGAGGGCATGCTGCCCTGGGCCCTGCAACGCCCCATCGCCCTGGTCTTCGACGAATACGACGCCGGCCGCCCGGACGTGATGTTCGTCATCCAGCGCGTGCTGGAGGCTCAGGGCCGGCTGACCCTCCTGGACCAGAACCGCGTCATCCGCCCGAACAAGTGGTTCCGCCTGTTCTCGACCACCAACACCATCGGTCTGGGCGACACCTCGGGCCTCTATCACGGCACCCAGCAGATCAATCAGGGCCAGATGGACCGCTGGTCGATCGTCACCACCCTGAACTACCTCGACCACGACGTCGAAGCCGAGATCGTCGCCGCCAAGGCGCCGGAATGGGCTGACGCAGACGGTCGCCGCGCCATCGCCGCCATGGTCCGCGTCGCCGACATGACCCGCAACGCCTTCATGAACGGCGACATCTCGACGGTCATGTCGCCCCGCACGGTCATCACCTGGGCCCAGAACGCCACCATCTTCGGCGGCGACCTCGGCCTGGCCTTCCGCTTGACGTTCCTGAACAAGTGCGACGAGCTGGAACGACCCACGATCGCGGAGTTCTACCAGCGGGCGTTCGGAGAAGACCTCCCCGAGGCGGCGACTAGGGTAAAGGTGGGTTAGAGCTAGTTGAGTGCGAGGCGTATTGCTGCGATCGCCACAATCACTCCGCCCACCAAACCAGTTGAGGCGCTTAGTGCCAGAATAAATGGCCAAATCAGCAGCACCAAAGCATTGAACCGCTGAGGCTTCTTAGCCTCCTCAGCCCAAATGCGCGTGAAGTCAGGGTCGTTCAACCTCTGAGCCATCACTGACATCAAACGATACTGGAATATTGCGCGCGCGCTCATCTGCAGGATGTGAAACACGACGTAAGCAATGAGTGACACGCCTATTAGGCCGACGGACCAATAGCGTACACTTTCAGACACATCCTTGGCCACCGACGACCAAAGAGCAAAAAATCCGGCATACGCAGCTGCCAACATGACATTCTCGTATGCGGTAGCTTTCTCAAGCATTTGAAAGTTCAGCTCATAGAGCTTCTCAAGATGCCTCGTCACCTGATCAAGGTCCGGCTCACGGCCGACGCGGAATGAGTTTGTTGCTCGGACGCCTTCGGAGGTCTGTGGTTCTGGCGAAATGACGCTCGGATCGACCTGCGGCATGTCAAGCCGCCCTTGGCGTGATCATCGCCAGCGCCTCGCCCATCTTCGCGCGCTGCACCCGCAGTTCGTAGCTCCCCTGTAGGCGCAGGAAGAACCCCTCGCTCATCCCCCAGTACCGAGCCAGACGCAGGTCCGTGTCGGCGGTGATGGCACGCTTGCCCAGGACAATCTCGTTGATCCGGCGCGGTGGCACGCCGATGGCGTTGGCCAGCGCCGTCTGGCTCAGCCCCGCCGGCAGGATGAACTCCTCCAGCAGGATCTCGCCGGGTGTCACCGGCTCCATCAGATCCTCAGTGGTAGTCGCAGATTTCGACATCCTCGGCGCCTCCATCGGTCCAGCGGAAACAGATCCGCCACTGCTGATTGATCCGGATCGAATGCTGACCCTTCCGGTCGCCCGACAGGGCCTCCAGCCGATTGCCCGGCGGCAGTCTCAGGTCGTCCAGCCGCGAGGCCGCATCGATCAGTTCCAGCTTCCGCTGCGCCGCGCGTCGGATATCCGGCGGCAACCGCCGCGAGGCGACGCCGGCCCAGAAACGCTCCGTATCGCGATCAGCAAAGCTCCGGATCATCGACGAAGAACATAACGCATAACGTTATGGGGCTCAACCCTCCCCATTCCGCCACGTCCGCCCCGCCAGCATTCGGACGTGCTCCCGCACCCCCTCCGGCCAGCCCTCGACCGCCGCATCGAACGCGGTCCAGTCGCCCGCGAACAGCATCCGCGTCGCCTCCTCATATCCCGGCAAGTCCCCCGCCACGGCGGTCATGAAGCGATAGGCCGCCTCCCGGCCCTTGCGCACCCGGTCCGGCCCCTCGGCCTCGCGCAGGGCGCCTTCGACCAGCTTCCTCAGCGCCACAGACGCCCCGCCGGGCTGTCCCGCCAGCCAGTCCCAGTGGCGCGGCAAAAGGGTCACCTCCCGCGCCGTCACCCCCAGCTTCGGCCGACCCGGCCCGCGTTTCGGCTCCTCCGCCGGCTCCAGTCGCGCCAGCACATCCTCCGGGCTGCCGCGCAAGTCGAACTCCACCGGCCGCGCGTCGGCGTCGTCGAACACCAGCACGCTCTCCCCCGCCTCGACCGCCGCCTTCACCACCCCCACGACCTCGCGCGGCGCACCCGAGGCGATCAGCCTATGCCCGGAAAAGGCGGTGCAGGATTTCACTTCGGCGGCGGACATGGGTGCTCCTTACGGTTCGCCACAGGAAATACCCGGATGAAACATCGCCCGTCAATACACCCGGGTAAAATGTCACAGAACGCGATATTTCCGTGTCTTGACTGCTCTTTAAGCCCCGCCCTCTACGGTCTGCGTCCGTAAGCGTTGCGTTGCGGGGGCCGCATGATCAGAGACAGCGAATATGTGCGGGCCTACGCCAGTCGCTACCGGGAGATCTTTCCGGTCCGGATCGCCTCGATCCTCGCCATCATCGTCCTGACCACCTGGCTTCAGGGCTGGGCCTGGGGTCTCAACTACGCCGTCTGCCAGCTGGGCCTCTATGCCGTCTTCTGGATCGTGGTCGAGCGGGCGCGTCTCCGGCCCGAGGTACCCGGCGCCGGCCAGGCCCTGAAACGCTGGACCGAGGGCGTCACCCTGGTCCTCGCCATCCATTGCAGCCTGTTCGCCCTGGCAGCCGCCACGGTACGGCCCGACCATATCTTTCACGCCATCCTGCTGCTCTGCGGCCACCTGATCGTCGGCGCGCTTCAGGTTCACATCTCGCGGCTCAGCTTCGCCGTGTCGGTCACCCCGCCCGCCCTGACCATCGCCTGGCTGGCCTGGCTGGCGGCGGGGTCGAACATCGGCCTGATGGCCTGCGCCGCCACCCTGACGGCCGGCGTCCTGGGCGCCGCCTGGCGTCAGATGGTCTCCGACCGCCAGGCCGTGGAGCTCCAGGTCGACCTGACCGAGCGCACCGCGGCCCTCGAGACCGCCCTGACCCAGGCCGAGACCGACCGCGCCCAGGCCGAGCGCGCCAACATGGCCAAGTCCCGCTTCCTGGCCATGATCAGCCACGACGTCCGCACCCCCCTGAACATCATCATGGGGGTGGTCGAGGTGCTGAAGAGGAAGAAACGCCCGGCGGCCGAGACCGAGCTGGTCGCCGACATGGGCGACGCCGGCTCCATGCTGCTGCGGCTCCTGAACGGCGCCCTGGACCTCTCCAAGATCGAGTCCGGCCAGTCCGAAGTCGCCCTCGCCCCCGTCGATGTCCGCGCGGGGCTGGAGAGCGTGGGCCGCGTCTGGCGCCACCGCGCCGAGGAGTTGAACCTCGACCTCGTCGTGGACTGCGACGGCGCCCCCGCCGACTTCCACGTTCTGGCCGACGAGGGCCGGATCGAGCAGGTGGTCATCAACCTCCTGTCCAACGCCCTGAAGATGACGCCCGCCGGCACGGTCCGCCTGCACGCCCGCGCCCGCCCGGCCGGCGACGGCGTCGTCGCGCTGGACATCGAGGTCCACGACCAGGGCCCCGGCGTGCCGGAGGATCAGCGCGCCCGCATCTTCGAACCCTTCGAGCAACTGGACGCCGGTCGCGCGGCGGGTGGCGCGGGCCTGGGCCTCGCCATCTGCCGCTCCAGCGTCGAGGCCATGGGCGGGACCCTGGGCGTGCGCGAAGCCGAGGGCGGCGGCGCCGTCTTCTGGTTCCGCATCACCGCCGACCGGTCCGAGCCCGCCGCTGCACCCGCGCCAGCCCCGGCCCCGACCCCGACCCCGACCCCGGCGAAACGTAGCGGCGCCCTTTCCGTCCTCGCCGCCGAGGACCACCCGGCCAACCGCAAGCTTCTGGCCATGCTGCTGGAAAGCCTGAACGTCGATCTGGCCTTCGCCGAGAACGGCGCCGAGGCCGTCGCCTTGGCCTCACAGAACGCCTACGACCTGATCCTGATGGACGTCATGATGCCGGTCATGGACGGCGTCGCGGCGCTCCAGGCCATCCGCGCCACGGGCAACGCCGTGCCCATCCACATGCTGACCGCCAACGTGTTCGACGACGACGTCGCCCGCTATATGGCCGCCGGCGCCGACGGCGTGCTGGGCAAACCCTTCAAGGTCGCCGCCCTGCATGCCCTGATCGCCGAAACCTCCGCCCCGCCGATGCGGATGGCCGGTTAGTCGCGACGCGCCGGCTGATTGTCCGGCACGATCCAGCCGACCAGGAAGCTGACGATCCCGGTCACGATGGCCGCGCCCACCCCGGCCCACAGCCCATCGACCACGAATCCGCCCAGGAACATGGCCGTCAGCCCGATGGTCGCCGCGTTCACGACCAGCAGGAACAGGCCGAAGGTGATGACCGTCAGCGGGAAGGTCACGAAGGTCAGCACTGGCCGCACCACCGCATTGACCAGCCCCAGCAATACCGCCGCCGCGATCAGCGACCCGGTCGAGAGGAACTCGACCCCCGGCACCAGATAGGCCGACAACCACAGCCCCAGCGCCGTCACCACCGCCTGAAGGATGAACCTGATCATCGTCGTCTCGCTCCGGGTTTCGCCATTATTGCAACGCTTGATATCGGACTGCGTTCACCACCCCGCAACCGCCAATGTTCGAGGAACCGGGGCGGTTCATAAACGCTATTGCGACACGCCTCCCCGGCACACCCCGTTTCAAGGATTTCGACCATGACCGACGAACGCATCGAAGGCGCCGTGACCGGCGTGAACGGCAAGCTGAAAAGCGGCCTCGGCAACCTGACCGGCGACACCAAGCTCCAGCTCGAGGGCAAGTTCGACCAGGTGAAGGGCAAGGCGCTGGACTACTACGGCCGCGCCATCGACCAGCTGGAGACCCTGTCCGACCGCGCCCCGGAAGACCTGCGCGGCCCGGTCAAGACCGGCCTCGACTTCGCCCGCCGCAAGCCGCTGCTGACCACCGGCATCATCGCCGGCATCGCCTTCCTGATGGCCGGCTCGGGCCGCCGCAGGTACTGATCGTCAGAGCCAGACAAACGAAAGGCCCGGGATCGCTCCTGGGCCTTTTGCAATTCGTCCCCTCCCTGTTCGCCGCTTGGCAAATGGGGAGGTGGCGCGGCGCTCCTTCAGCGCCGTGACGGAGGGGGCGAGACGGTGCTGAAGTGAGGGCTCGTGGTGCTCGCGCGTCGAGACCCCGTCGCCCCCTCCGTCAGCTCGCAAAGAGGCTCGCTGCCACCTCCCCATCGCTGCGCGACAGGGAGGAGACACGATGCCTCAGACCGCCGCGTCTTCGTCGGCCGCTTCCTTCACCGGCCCGCCGGAGGCAGGCTTGATGTCGAAGGCGATCTTGCCGTCCTTCAGCTCGACCTTCACATGGCCGCCGCGCGTCAGACGTCCGAACAGGATGTCGTCGGCCAGCGGCTTCTTGATGTTCTCCTGGATGACCCGGCCCAGCGGGCGCGCGCCATACAGTTCGTCGAAGCCGTTCTTGGCCAGCCAGTCGGCCGCGTCGTCGGTCAGTTCGATGGTGATGTTGCGGTCCGCCAGCTGGGCTTCCAGCTGCAGCACGAACTTGGTCACCACCTGACGGATCGTCTCGGAGTTCAGCGACTTGAAGCTGACCACCGCATCCAGACGGTTGCGGAACTCCGGGGCGAACAGACGCTGGATGGCCTTCTCGTCCTCGCCCTCGACCTTGCCCCGGCCGAAGCCGATGGAGGCGCGGGCGTTGTCAGCGGCCCCGGCGTTGGTCGTCATGATCAGGACGACGTTGCGGAAATCGACCTTCTTGCCGACCGCGTCCGTCAGCATCCCGTTGTCCATGACCTGGAGCAGGATGTTGTAGACGTCCGGGTGAGCCTTCTCGATCTCGTCCAGCAGGACGACCGCATGCGGGTGCTGATCCACGGCGTCGGTCAGGAGACCGCCCTGGTCGTGACCGACATACCCCGGAGGGGCGCCGATCAGACGCGAGACGGTGTGCCGCTCCATGTATTCCGACATGTCGAAGCGCAGCATCTCGATGCCGAGCGTGGACGCCAGCTGCTTGGCCACCTCGGTCTTGCCCACCCCGGTCGGGCCGGCGAACAGGAAGGACCCAATCGGCTTCTGCGGATCGCGCAGACCCGCACGCGCCAGCTTCATGGCCGAGGCCACCTGTTCGATGGCCGCGTCCTGACCGAAGACGGCGCGGTTCAGATCGCTCTGCAGTTCGCGCAGGCCCTCGACATCCGACTTGCTGACCGACTTCGGCGGGATGCGAGCCATCTTGGCGATGACCGCTTCCACTTCCTTCTGGCCGATGACCTTCTTCCGCTTCGACTCGGGCAGCAGCATCTGCGACGCTCCCGCCTCGTCGATCACGTCGATGGCCTTATCCGGCAGCTTGCGGTCGGTCATGTAGCGGGCCGACAGCTCCACGGCCGAACGGATCGCCGCATCGGTGTAGCGCAGCTTGTGGTGCCCTTCGTAGGACGCCTTCAGACCCTTCAGGATCTTCACCGTGTCCTCGATCGTCGGCTCGTTGACGTCGATCTTCTGGAAGCGTCGGACCAGGGCCCGATCCTTCTCGAAATGCTGGCGGTACTCCTTGTAGGTCGTCGACCCCATGCAGCGCAGCGAGCCCGAGGCGAGCGCCGGCTTCAAGAGGTTGGACGCATCCATCGCCCCGCCACTGGTCGCGCCCGCGCCGATCACCGTGTGGATCTCGTCGATGAACAGGATCGCGTCCTCGTGGTTCTCCAGCTCCTTCACGACCTGCTTCAGCCGTTCCTCGAAGTCGCCGCGATACCGCGTCCCGGCCAGCAGGGCGCCCATGTCGAGCGAATAGATGGTCGCGCCTTTCAGCACGTCCGGCACCTCGCCCTTGACGATCTTCAGCGCCAGACCTTCGGCGATGGCCGTCTTGCCGACACCGGGTTCGCCGACCAGCAGCGGGTTGTTCTTGGTCCGGCGGCACAGGATCTGGATCGCCCGGTCCACCTCGGCGTGACGGCCGATCAGCGGGTCGATCTTTCCGTTCTTGGACTTCTCGTTCAGGTCGACGCAGTAGGCCTCCAGAGCCTCGCCGCCCGACTTCACGGCGGCGGCGTCCTCGGCCTCCTCCGGCGACTGACCGCCGGCCTTGGCCGGACGCACTTCGCCGCCCTGCCCTGCCTTCTTGGCGATGCCGTGGGCGATATAGTTGACCGCGTCATACCGCGTCATGTCCTGCTCCTGCAGGAAATAGGCGGCGTGGCTTTCGCGCTCCGAGAAGATGGCGACCAGCACATTGGCGCCGGACACCTCTTCGCGGCCCGACGACTGGACGTGGATCACCGCGCGCTGGATCACGCGCTGGAAACCGGCCGTCGGCTTAGCGTCGTCGCCATCGCTCGTGGCCAGGGCCGCCAGATCGGTATCGACATACAGGGTCAGCGCCGTCTTCAGCGCGGTCAGGTCGACGTTGCAGGCCTTCATCACGCCCGACGCATCGGGATCGTCGATCAGGGCCAGCAGCAGGTGTTCAAGCGTCGCGTACTCGTGGCGCCGTTCGTTCGCATAGGAGACCGCGCGGTGCAGGGTCTCTTCGAGAGGACGAGAAAATGAGGGCATGGGGAGATCCTCTCAGTCTTTTTCCATCGTGCATTGCAGCGGGTGCTGGTGACGGCGCGCCGTCTCGACCACCTGGGCGACCTTGGTCTCGGCCACTTCGTAGGTGAAGACGCCGCACACCCCGACGCCATGCTGGTGCACATGCAGCATGATGCGAGTGGCGTCCTCGCGGCTCTTCTGGAAGAACCGCTCCAGCACATAGACGACGAATTCCATCGGCGTGTAGTCGTCGTTCAGGATCAGCACCCGATACAGCGAGGGCTTCTGAAGCTTCGGCTTTGTTTCGGTGATCGTGGCTGAGCCGAGGCCTTCGCCCTGTCCTTCACCTGGCCGGTTGGTAGGCATCCGTATTCCGTCATTTCGGGGGAGTCGAAACGCTATATGGGGAGCATCCGCCGGTTTTGTAGTCGCGTCCAGTCACGGGTGTCGTGAGCGGCCTATCGAGGCTGGAAGAGGAGCAAGGCCAGAAAACGCTTCTTCTTCGAGGAAGGCGCTTTGTTAAGCCTGCGTATGGCGCTGCGCGCAGTTCGGACGGCCAGCACGGCATCGGCGGTTTTGACGCGAAGCAGCGGATCGTAGTCCGCCTCATGTCGCCGCTCCTGGAGTTCCAGCACTGCGGTCGCCGTGGCGGGGAGATTTGTTCCATAGCCGCCTCGCGGCGCCAGCGAGCCCAGCTTGCCGGAGAGCGAGCCGGACGCGACGGCTTGGCAGAGCGTTTTCACCCAACCATGATTGATGCTGCGATAGGCGAGCGCATACTCGGTCGTCCCGCGCTTGGTCTTGCCGATATACTCGTCTGCGGCGGCCGTCAGCAGGGCGTGAAACACAGCATAGTAGGCTGCTGAAATCGCTCTCCTCACGTCAGCCTGACGAGGTGGTCCAGCGGCCGGGGGCTGGACCAAACGCTCCGCCTGCTCCAGCAGATGTTCAGGATTGGGCGTCGGCATCGTCCGGCTCTATCGCCTCGCCCAACTCCTCGTATTCGACAATGGAAGGGCGCTCTTCACCTGCCTGCGCGAGGCCGGACTTGATCTGCACCAAGGTATCCAGAACGGCGTCGCCATCGATCTTCTCGGCGGTCTTCGGCTTCAAACGGATCGTGATCCGGATAGCGGCGCGTCCCTCGGAGTCATATGTATCACGGCTGCTGACGCCATCCAGAACGCTGGCGCTCAGATACTTCGCGGCGGCGCGCGCGGCGATCCCGTTGATCTCGGACTGACCTATCATGCGATCAAGATAGCATGTCGCGACGGCGGGCGTCAGATGGGCGGCGCTCGATCAATGCGCCCCCACCGCTTCAGCCCCATCCTTGTCATGCCGCCCGACCCGCTCGACCAGCGTGCGCCCGGCCTCGTTCATCCCGGTGACGACCACCTCCGCCCCCTGTTTCCGATAGCGGAACACCACCTTGTCCAGGGCCGCGACCCCGGTCAGGTCCCACAGATGCGCCCCGGTCATGTCGATCTCGACCCGCTTCGGCTGACCGTGGTGCTCGAAGCTGGCGGCAAAGACATCGGCCGAGGCGAAGAACAGCTGGCCCGACACGCTGTAGCGCAGCACACCCTCTTCCGGCGTCTCGACCTCCGTCACCACGATGGTCTTGCCGACCTTCCGCATGAAGAAGATGGCCGACAGGATGACGCCCAGCACCACGCCCTTGGACAGGTCGTGCGTCGCCACCACCGTCACCGTCGTGGCGACCATGACGATGGACGACTGGATCGGCGTGGACCTCAGCTTCAGCACCGAGCCCCAGTCGAACGTCCCCACCGACACCATGATCATCACGGCCACCAGGGCCGCCATCGGGATCTGCGCCACCCAGTCCCTGAGCGTCAGCATCAGGATCAGCAGGAACAGCCCGGCCCACAGGGTCGACAGCCGCCCCCGTGCGCCGGACGACACATTGATCATCGACTGGCCGATCATGGCGCAGCCCGCCATCCCGCCGAACAGGGGCGACAGGATGTTGGCGATCCCTTGCCCCCGCGTCTCGCGATCCTTGTCCGAGGCCGTATCCGTCACGTCGTCGATCAGGTTTGCCGTCAGCAGGCTTTCCAGCAGCCCCACGAAGGCCAGGGTCAGCGACACCGGCGCGATGATCGCCAGCGTCTCCCAGGTCAGGGGCACGGCCGGCAGATGGAACATCGGCAAGGTCGAAGGCATCTGCCCCATGTCCCCCACGGTCCGGACGTCCAGCTTCATCAGGATCACGACCGCGCTGATGACGACGATGGCCACCAGCGGCGACGGCACGGCCTTGGTGATCCGGGGCACGCCGTAGATGATGACCAGGGCCGCCGCGACCAACCCATAGGTCATCCAGCCCTGCCCGATCAGCTCGGGCATCTGGGCCAGGAAGATCAGGATGGCCAGCGAGTTGACGAAGCCGGTCATCACGCTTCGGCTCACGAACTTGATGTATCGCCCCAGTCTCAGCAGACCGACGCCGATCTGGATCACCCCACACAGCAGGGACGCCGCGAACAGATATTCCAGCCCGTAATCCCTCACGAGCCCGCCCATCAGCAGCGCCATGGCCCCCGTCGCCGCAGAGATCATCGCCGGTCGCCCGCCGACGAAGGCGATGGTCACCGCGATCACGACGCTGGCGTAGAGTCCCACCGCCGGATCGACCCCGGCGATCAGGGAAAAGGCGATGGCTTCGGGGATCAGGGCCAGGGCCACGACGGTTCCGGCCAGCAGGTCGCGGCGCGGACTGGCGAGCCACTGCTGGCGCGCCGACGCTAGGATAGACATGAGGGGTGACATTCAGCTGGGCGACGCTGCGCCCGGTTTCCCGACGGATAGGCGGACGGGATAGCCACTCGACCGCGCGGGCCGAGTCCGATGTGAAGCCGCCTGATGCCTTCACGAACGTCGAAAAACAAGCCGCTGTCGCTCAACGCCGTGCATCCCGCCCCACATCCGTTCACCCCAGCGAAGGCTGGGGTCCAGATCACGGATGCGGACGGCCTGGATGGCGCACTGAATTTTCTACTCGAAACACCCCCTTCGCCATCTGGACCCCAGCCTTCGCTGGGGTGCACGGTGAGAAGCATGGAGGATCGCTGTTGCGACGCAATTTCACAGTCCGATGACTGGCCTCCCCCGTCCGCCGTCCCTAACTTGACCGCAAGCCCTCCCCTTCGCCGTCCGTATCGCCTGGAGTACCGACCATGAGCGCCCGCTTCGCCCTTCGCGCCGCCACCTCCGAGGCCCACGAGCGTCTCGATGCCCGATTCTCCCGGTTCGACCTCGCCGACCCCACGGACTACGGCGCCTTCCTCAGCGCCCAGGCCGGGGCCTTCTTCCCCATGGAGGACGCGCTGGAAGCCGCCGGCGTGGGCGAAATCATCGAGGACTGGCCTGCCCGCAAACGCTCCGACGCCCTGCGCTCCGACCTCGCCGCCATGGGCCTGCCGGAACCCGATGCGGTCCAAGCTCCGCCGTTAAGTTCGCAAGCCGACATACTGGGCGCGCTTTATGTGCTGGAAGGGTCCCGTCTGGGCGGCGCCATGCTGGTTCGCACGGTGCCGGACAGCCTGCCTAAAACCTTTCTGACGCCCGGGAACCCGGCGGCCTGGCGCGCATTCGTGACAGTTCTGGACCAACGGCTAAGCTCTCAGGCCGATATCGACCAAGCCGCCAAGGCGGCCGCCGCCGTGTTCGACGCTTTCGCCTCGTCCGCGTCGAACCACACTGGAGACGACCCTACGTGACTGACGCTGCCGAGGACTGGACCGCCGTCGATCTGACCAACTGCGATCGCGAGCCCATCCACATCCTCGGCGCCATCCAGCCGATCGGCTTCCTGATCGCCCTCACGGCCGACTGGATCGTGGCCCGCGCCTCGGCCAACACCGGCCAGTTCATCGGCCGCGAGCCCGCCGACCTGTTCGGCCTGCCGCTGGACCGGGTCTTCTCGCCCAAGGCCGTCCACGACCTGCGCAACCGCTCCGCCATCCTGCGCGGCCCCGATGCGGTGGAGCGCCTGTTCGACTGCCCCCTCCTCGGCTCGGACCAGTTGTTCGACGTCGCCATCCACTTCTCGGGCGGTCAGGTTGTCATTGAGGCCGAGCCGGCGTCCGGAGAGCACGGCGACGCCACCGGCATGGTCCGCTCCATGATCACCCGGCTGGACCAGACCGCCGACTTCCCCGCCTTCTTCCGCGAGGGCGCGCGCCAGGTCCGCGCCCTGATCGGCTTCGACCGGGTCATGGTCTACCGCTTCGCCGCCGACGGCTCGGGCGAGGTCGTGGCGGAAGCCGTGAAGGCCGGCATCGGCCAGTTCATGGGCTTGCGCTATCCCGCCTCAGACATCCCGGCCCAGGCGCGCGAGCTCTATCGCCGCAACATGCTGCGGGTCATTACCGACGTGAACGCCACGCCCGTGCCCGTCGTGTCCCAGCGCGACCAGCAGGGCACGCCCCTGGACCTGTCCCTGTCGGTCCTCCGCTCCGTCTCGCCGATCCACATCGAATATCTGAAGAATATGGGCGTCGGCGCCTCCCTCTCGATCTCGATCATCGTGGAGGGCAAGCTCTGGGGCCTGTTCGCCTGCCACCACTATTCGGCCCGCTGCCCGACCTTCGAGCGCCGCTCGGTCTCCGAACTCTTCGCCCAGATGTTCTCCATGCGTCTGGAAAGCCGCGAGCGTCAGCAGACGGTCGAATACGAACGCCGCGCCCGCGACATCTCCGACCAGCTTCTGGGCGCCGTCGCCTCGGACGAAAGCCTGCTGAAGGATCCCGACTGGCTGGCCGACATCCTGACCCACGCCATTCCGGCGGACGGCGTCGGCGTCTGGCTGGGCGGCGCCTTCGCCTTCTCCGGCTCCTGCCCGCCGGCCGACGACTTTCGCCGCATCACCCGCGCCCTGAACGGCACCGCCGCCGGCAAGGTCTTCGCCACCGACCATATCGGCTCCCTGATCCCCGACGCCGAAAGCTTCGCCTCCGACGCCTCGGGCCTCCTGGCCATCCCCATCTCGCGCAGCCCCCGCGACTACGTCGTCCTGTTCAGGAAGGAGCTGATCCACTCCGTCCGCTGGGCCGGCGATCCGCACAAGCCGGTCGAGCACGGTCCCAACGGTCCGCGCCTCACGCCCCGCGAAAGCTTCGCCGAGTGGAAGCAACTGGTCGAAGGCCACTCCCAGCCCTTTACCGCCTCCGAAACCCGCGTCGCCGAAACCCTGCGCGCCACCCTGATCGAGGTCGTCCTGCGCCTCGCCGACGAGGCCTCGGCCGAACGCCAGCAGGCCAGCGCCCGTCAGGAACTGCTGATCGCCGAGCTCAATCACCGCGTCCGCAACATCCTCGGCCTCATCCGCGGCCTGATCCGCCAGTCCAAGCCCGAGGGCTCGGACGTCGAGGACTTCGTCAAGGTCGTGGACGGCCGCATCCACGCCCTGGCCCGCGCTCATAACCAGATCACCGACGACCACTGGGGCCCAGCCCCCATGCAGGCCCTGATCGACGCCGAGGCCGCCGCCTTCGTCGACGATCAGGACCGGATCGTCACGCAAGGGGAAGCCGTCTTTCTCAACCCCAACGCCTATTCGACCCTGGCGCTGGTGGTCCACGAACTGGTCACCAACTCCAACAAATACGGCGCCCTCTCGGCCGAGGGCGGCCACGTCACCTTGGGCTGGAGCCGCAATCCGGCCGGCGACCTGATCCTCGAGTGGCGCGAGACGGGCGGCCCTACGGTCACACCCCCGACTCGCAAGGGGTTCGGCACCACCATCATCGACCGCTCGGTCCCCTACGACCTCGGCGGCTCGGCCAGGATCGACTACGACCCCAAGGGCGTCCACGCCACCTTCCGCATCCCGGCTCACCACCTGGCCGAACCACGAGAGGTGCCGGCTGCCAAGGCAGTGAAATTCCCCCGCCCTGCCGTCGGCCACCCCCAGGCCATGCCGGACGCGGTGCTGAAGGACCACGACATCCTGCTGGTCGAGGACAGCCTGATCATCGCGCTCGACGCCGAGGACATCGCCCACCGCCTGGGCGCCAAGACCGTCACCACGGCCGCCACCGTCCACGGCGCGCTGGAGCATATCGACGCCGGCCGCCCGACCGTGGCCCTGCTCGACATCAACCTCGGCGACCGCAACTCCTATCCGATCGCCGACCGACTGGCCGAGCTCCGCATCCCCTTCCTCTTCGCCACCGGCTACGGCGAACAGGCCAACCTGCCGCAGGAGCATCGCGGCCGCCTGGTGGTGCAGAAGCCCTACACGATCGAGAACGTCGCCCGCGCCATGGACAGCCTGCTGGGTCCGGTCTGACGTCCTAGCGCCAGCCGCCGTCCCGCGCCGCCGCCTCTGCGGCCGCATCCACGGTCTCGCCCGCGATGACGGCGTCCACGGCGTTCAGCACCGCCGCGGGCGTCTCGCTCGACGCCGTCCGGATCTCGCCCGTCGCCCCGTCCAGCGGCGCCATCACCCGCATGGCCCAGCGCCCGCCCTCACGACAGGCCAGCCCCGCCACCCCGGCCTCGCCCGCGCTGAAGGTCCGGCACCAGGCGCCGTCCTGATCCCTGAAGGTCAGACCCACGGCACGCCCGTCTGCATCCGCCCCGTCCGCCGCTAGCCCCGTATCCAGCACCCGCACCAGACCCGCATCGGCCAGCATCCCGCCATTCTCGATCCTCAGACCTCCGTGACGCCCGCCGATCAGCGGCCCCAGCGCCAGCCCGCCGACGAAGGCCGCCGTCGCCAGTCCGCCCCAGATCGCCGCCCGGCGCGGCGCGAAGGCCTCGGCCAGCATCGCCCCCAGCCCCGCCAGAGGCGACGCCTTGGCCGGCGCCGACCGGATCATCCGCGCCAAATCGGCGTCCCTCGCATCGGCCGTCATCGGAAACGCCGCCCGCGCCACGGCCCGCGTCCCGCGCAAGGCCTCCAGTCGCGCCGCCACCGCCGGATCGGCCTCAGCCGCCGCATCCACGCGCGCGACCTCGTCCGGCGCCAGTTCGCCGTCGACGCGTCGCATCAGGATTTCGTCGTCCAGCCGGGTCATCCCGTCACTCCCTTTTCCGCCAGCGTCTGGATCAGGCTCTGCCTGCCCCGCACCAGCCGGCTCGTCAGCGTCCCCGCCGGCACGCCCAGCACCTCCGCCGCCTCGGCGTAGGAAAACCCCTCGATCAGCACCAGGGCGACCGCCTGCCTCTGATCGTCCGGCAGGGCGTGGATCGCCTCCCGCACCGCCATGGCGTCAACCTTCAGCGCCTCGTCCGCCTGACCGGCGTCGGCGATAAGCACGGTCGTCTCGTCCTCCGCCCGGACCACCTTGCCCCAGCGCAGGATCGAGCGGCCCTCGTCGATGGCCAGCCGTCTCATGATGGTGAAGGCCCAGCTGTCGAGCCGGGTCCCCGCCTTGAATTTCGACCGCGACGCCAGCGCCCGTTCGACCGTCTGCTGGACCAGATCCTGCGCATCCGCATCGCGGGTCCGGAGAACACGAGCAAAGCGGCGCAGGCGAGGAAGCAACTCCACAAGCCCCGTCTGAAACTGATCCAACCCCGTACCTCGTCCATGTCGGATGAAACGACCGGCTTCGCGCGTTTCATCCATGGCATAAGACGAAACGAAGGCGGCCGGTGACAAGACCCATGAAGACCCTGGCGAAACGGATGGCGGGATGCGCGGCCCTGGCGGCGCTGGCCATCGCCACGCCCGCCTTCGCCCAGTTGGGCGGCCTGCCAGGCGTCGTGCCCACCCTGCCGACCTCGCCCCTGACCGACCGTCTCCCGCTGGAGGGGGTGCGCGATCTGACCGGCCGCGTCGTGGACCGCGCCCTTCAGGCCCCGTCCCGCCTTGACGGCCTGATCCGTCGCTCGCGCGGCGCGCTGGAGGCCGACCCCCAGGGCTGGCCCGTCGTCACCGCCGAGATCCTCGTCGTCGATCTGACGGCCGAGGCCCGCGAGCGCGCCCTGGCCGCCGGCTACACCGTCGTCCGCGAGGAACCGCTGGAGGCGCTCGGCCTGACCACCACGGTCCTGGCCCCGCCTCGCCGCATGCTCCTGCCCCGCGCCGTCGAGCGGCTTCAGGAACTGGCCCCCGACGCCGACATCGCCTTCAACCACGTCTACGCCCCGGCCGGAGAGATGGGCGCCGCCCTCGCCCCGTCGCCCGCCGTCTCGACGCTTCAGGCGACGAACGCCCGCCTCGGCCTGATCGACACCGGTATCGACGTGACCCATCCCGCCTTCGCCGCCTCGGGCGTCAGCCAGCGCGGCTTCGCCGGTACGGCCCGCGTCGGCGCCCACGGCACGGCTGTCGCCTCCCTGATGGTGGGGCGCAGCGGCGGCTTCTCGGGCGGCGCGCCGGGCGCGGACATTCTGGTGGCCGACATCTACGGCGGCGATCCGGCCGGCGGCGCCTCCACCGCCGTCGCCCAGGCTCTCGATTGGATGGCGGCCCAGCGCGTCGCCGTCGTCAACATCAGCCTCGTCGGCCCCCGCAACCGTCTGGTCGAGCGCGCCGTCGCCGGGGCCCAGGCGCGCGGCGTCACCCTGGTCGCCGCCGTCGGCAACGACGGCCCCGCCGCCCCGCCCCTGTTCCCCGCCGCCTACGACGGCGTCATCGGCGTCACCGCCGTCAGCGCCCGCGACCAGGTCCTGCCCGAGGCCGCCCGAGGCGGTCAGGTCGACTTCGCCGCCCCCGGCGCGGACATGGCCGCCGCCGGTGCTTCCGGCGGCTGGACCTCGGTGCGCGGCGCCTCCTTCGCAGCCCCCATCGTCGCCGGCCTCCTGTCTCGCCAAGGCGTCGCCGCCCTGACGCGATCGGCCACGGACCTCGGCGCCCCCGGCCGCGATCCCGTCTACGGAGCAGGTTTGGTCGGCGCCCAATCCCGCGTCGCGCCCCGCCAGATGGGCGCCCGAGGCCGCCTCTCCCGATAAAAGTCGCCACCTCGGGATGAATCCGAAGGAGCGGGTCGTTGGACCCTGTGCGGGCATCAAGCCCACCCCACAGGAGAGACCCTCATGAACAAGACCCTGACCCTCGCGACCGCCGCCTTCGCCCTGGCCCTGGCCGGAGGCGCACAAGCCCAGATCCTCGGCGGAGGCGGCGGCCTCGGTGGAGGATTGGGCGGCCAGTTGGGTGGCGGCCTCGGCAACGGTCTGGGCGGTTCGCTCGGCGGCTCCAGCTCCCTCACCGGCGGCCTGACGGGCAATATCGACGGCTCGCGTCTGCGCGGCACGACGGGCGAAGTCCTGACCCGGGCCGAACGCCGCGCCCAGGCCGCCCAGGCCCGCGCCACGGCCGCCGCCGACCGCGCTCGCAACACCGCCGGAACCGCCGTCGGCACGACCCGCGCCACGGCGACCTCGGCGGTCGGCAGCGCCCGCGATCGCGCCGGTTCGGCTGTCGCCGGTGGCCGCGACGTCGCGACCGGCGCCCTGAACGGCGCCGGTTCCCTGTCGAACGGCGTCCTGAGCGGTTCGGCCTCCGGTTCGGGTTCGGGCGACGCCTCTTCCGGCCAAGCCTCGGCTGAGCCCGTTGCCGACGGTCAACCCGCCCCGGCTCCGCGCCAGCCACGCGCCTCGGGCGATGCAGCCGTGAATGGCTCGGCCAATGCCGACCGCAGCGGGGCGTCGGTTTCGGTCGGCGCCAACGCCTCGGGCTCGGCCCGTCCGAACTGATCGGACGCCGGCGCCCAGACAAGAAGGCCCCCCGGATCGCTCCGGGGGGCCTTTTCGTTACGCGACTAAGCTAGAGCAGATCGCCTTAACGGGCGGCCTGGAACTTCTCCACCGAGGCGGTGACGCGCTCGTTGATCGGCTTGAAGCTGTCCTTGACCGAACCGGTGAAGGTCTCGGTCATCTTGGTCACTTCCGACAGATAGGTTTCCATCGCCGACTTGGCGAAGTTGGTCTGCAGCTCGATCAGCTCCTGGATCGAACGGGCTTGCGAGATCGTCTGGGCGGCGGCGACGCCCGATTCCCACGACGACTTCGAGTACGACAGGGCCTGGGCCGACAGGGCCTCGGCGCCCTTCTGGGCGGCGGTGGCCGAAGCGGTCAGGGCTTCCAGGTTCTGCTTCGACTGGGCCGACAGTTCGGCCAGCGAGGCGGTGGTCTTTTCCATGCCGTCGCGCAGGGCCTGCGTGCCGGTGGCCTGGAACTTCTCGGCCTGGACCTTGGCGGTCGCGGTGGCCTGTTCGATGGTCTTCTTCACGGTTTCGGCGCTGTCAGCCATTGGAAGTCTCCTGAACCAGATGATCGCGGTCGCTGCGTTGGCGGGCCGCTGAATCGTTTCTCTCACCGGGTGAATCCCGGTTCGACGAGGCTCATATGGTGCAAGTGCGAACAAGGGTCAAGGCCTTTTGTGCAATGCAACATGTGATCGTTGATCACACTCCATGGAACGCGCTCACGGCCACGGGACGGCCGATTTCCCCTGTCGGTTTCCGCCCGTTCAAATCCGCGTTGATGTCTGCTTAACCAGAGCGAAACCAGCGGACCCCATGCTAGAGTCCAACTGCGTCGCGCCGGGGGGGCCGTCGTCGCGTCACGGGATTGAGAGGCTTGGCTTGTCGATGATGCGGAACGAATCCAGCCCCAAACGCTCCCTGTTCAAACGGGTCGTCGCCGGCCTTTGCGCCCTCACCGTCCTGGTCGGACTGACCGGTCTCGGCCTCACCCGCGTCCAGGCCCAGTCGGGCGAGAACAGCCGCTACGCCGCCATCGTCGTGGACGCCGGCACGGGCGAGGTCCTGTTCGCCCGGCACGCCGACAGCCGCCGCTATCCGGCCTCCGTCACCAAGATGATGACCCTCTATCTGGTGTTCGAGGCGCTGGAGAAGGGCAGGGCCGATCTGAACGACGTCCTGACCATCTCGCCCCTGGCTGCCTCCCAGCCGCCGTCCAAGCTGGGCCTCGCCGCCGGTCAGACGATTCGTCTGGACGACGCCATGCGCGCCACGACCGTCCGCTCGGCGAACGACATGGCCATGGCGCTCGCCGAACACATCGGCGGCTCCCAGGCCCGCTTCGCCTCCATGGCGACGCTCAAGGCCGAGGAGTTGGGCATGACCCAGACCCGCTACGTCAACCCGAACGGCTTGCCCGACAGCCGCCAGCTGACCTCGGCCCGCGACCTGGCCATCCTGTCGCGCGCCATCATGCGCGATTATCCTCAGTATTACAGCTACTTCGGCCTGCACGACTGGAACTATCAGGGTCGCGACTACCGCAACACCAACGGCCTGCTGCTCGGCGGCAACGGCTATGACGGCATCAAGACCGGCTTCACCAACGCCTCGGGCTACAACCTGGCCGCCTCGGCCGTCCGCAACGGCAAGCGCGTCATCACCATCGTTCTGGGCGGCCGGTCCAGCGCCACCCGCAACGCCCACGTCGCCGCCCTGATGGACACCGGCTTCGAGGTCGAGAACCGTCGCGCCGCCGGCGAACGCATCCAGTTGGCCCAGTCCTTCTTCGAGGCGCGCGGCTTCGGCATCGGCGGCCCCGACACCGGCGGCCCGGTCGCCTACGCGGCCCTGAACGGCGCCCCCACGACCGAACGCGAAGAGGGCGAAGGCTCCTCCACCGTGGCCTGGACCGCCCTGCCCGCCCCGACGAACGCCACGACCACCACCATGGCCTCGGCCTCCCCGCCCACCCCGGTCGGCTACGGTCCCGCCGCCCCGATGCGTCCCGCCGCCGCGCCCGCCCAGCCCCCGGTCCGCCGCGCCGAGGCTGCCCCGCCCCGCACCGGCAACCTGACCGCCGACCTGAACGGCGGCGTCGCCCCGCCCGCCGGCACGACCTCCAGCCTCAATCGCGGCGCCGTCGCCAATCCGCCGCGCCCGGCCACGCCCCCGGCCCGCGCCGCCACGCCGCCCGCCGGCCGCTGGTCGGTCCAGGTCGGCGCCTTCCGCGACCAGGCCGTGGCCCGCGACTGGCTGACCGAGGTCAACCGCCGCTTCCGATCCAGCTTCGCCAGCGCCGAGCGCAACGTCGTCACCGTCTCCGGCTGGCATCGTTCGCGCTTCACCGGCATGACCGAAGCCGCCGCCCGCGCCGCCTGCGAAGCCCTGGACGAACGCCGCGTCACCTGCATGGTCGTCCGCCCGGGCGGCTAAATACCCTCTCCCCTTGCGGGAGAGGGAGACGGCGCACGAGAGCGAAGCGATCGTCCTTGCGCCGTCGGGTGAGGGGTGAAACTCACTCCAGCCGAGTTAGCACCGGATGCGTCTCGCTGCGTCCTCGTACCCCTCATCCGTCAGCCTTCGGCTGCCACCTTCTCCCGCAAGGGGAGAAGGGAAGACGCGAAATTGGCAAAGGATCGTCCGAATCTCCCAACGATTCCAACGCCCCGAACTTTTAAGACCCCTCCGAACTGGCGCCCTTCAAAACGCGCGTACACTTCTTCCCATCCCGTCGTTGGGGAAGGCGTCCTGGGCCCAGGCCCCGGACGTGCGGCGGGACCGATCGTTGCGGGATTGTCCGGGGGGATTGAAACCCCGGAGCCCGGCGGGCCTATCGCCTCAGGGGCCAAAGGACTCGGGACATCTGGTCGGTCTCCGCCAAGGCGGGGATGCGGGCCCCTCCCGTGCTTCCGCAAACCCGCCTCCAGGGCGACGCTCGCGCACCCGGTCGGGGACGGAGCCTCGGCGCGAGCCGAAAAACATTTCATCGGTCCCCGTAACGCGAAAGCAGGGGGCCAAATCGGTTCCGGGCGACCGCCCAGGCTCCGTCGACTTCCCCATACCCGTTCGCAGCGGAAGGACGATGAAACACGCCAGCCTTCTCCCTCCCCCTCGGGGGAGGGTGGTCGGAGCCGAAGGTGGAGACCGGGTGGGAGCGGCCAAGCGAGGCCCCACGGACCCCAATCCCCACCGCCCGTCGCCACGTCGCCCTGCCGCCCCCACCCCGTCGCTGCGCGACGCCCCTCCCCCGAGGGGGAGGGAGAACAGCCTGCCTCACCTGTCGCATCCCCCTCCCCCTTGCCCGCCCCCCACGGCTCCCGTTAATCCAGTTCCATCGACCGGCGTCCGACCGGCCCCAGACCCGGCGACACATCCCGCATGAGCCACGCCCGCCACGACAATCTCGAAGCGGCTCTGGCGCGGGTCTTCGAGGACCGGAACACCAAGGCCAGCTGGTTCGCCTTGACCGGCGGCGAGCTCCTGTTCTCGGCCGGGGACGAGCCCGACAGCCTCTATCTGGTCCGATCCGGTCGCCTCGGCGTCTTCCGCCAGGACGACGACCAGCCGCCTCAGTTCCTGGGCGTCATCAAGCCCGGCGAGCCCGTCGGCGAGATGGCCCTGATCGCCGGCACGCCCCATTCGGCCAGCGTCGTGGCCCTGCGCGATTCCGAGATCCTGGCCCTGCCGCGCGAGGTCTTCTTCGAGGCCGTCCGCACCCAGCCCGACGTCATGATCGAGCTGTCGCGCCTGATGCTGCACCGGGCCCGCGAGCGGTCGCCCGGCGTCACCGAACCCAGCGTCTTCGGCTTCATCTCCGTGCGCGGTCGCCCGATCCGCCCCTTCGTGGACCGCGTCGCCGCCGCCGTGGAGGCGCAAGGCAAGACCTGCCAGGTCATCGACCATTCCGCCCTGTCCTCGGTCTCGGAGTGGTTCTCCCGCATGGAGGACACCCACGACTTCGTCCTCTATGTCGCCGAGTTGGACGAGCCGTCCTGGGCCAATCTCTGCGCCCGCCAGGTGGATCGCCTCTTCCTGGTCGGGGACGCCCTGACCGTCCCGCCGTCCAACATCCCCATACGCACCGCCCACGGCCTGCAGCAGTTCACCGACCTGATCCTGTTGCGCGATCCGCGCCTGCCCCGGCCGGTCAACACCGCCGTCTGGCTGAACGCCATCAACCCCGGCCGCTGGTTCCACGCCATCGAGAGCGACAAGGCCGACGCCGCCCGCATCGCCCGCATCGTCACTGGCACGGCCATCGGCCTGGTCCTGTCGGGCGGCGGGGCCCGCGCCTACGCCCATATCGGGGCCGTCCGCGCCCTGCATGAGGCGGGGGTCAAGTTCGACTTCCTGGGCGGTTCCTCCATGGGCGCCGTGGTCGCGGCCGGCCCGGCCCTGGGCTGGACCGACGACGAACTGGACGCCCGGATCCGCACCGCCTTCGTGCGTTCGGATCCCCTGTCCGACATCGCCGTGCCCCTGGTCGCCATGACCCGCGCCGCCAAGGTCGCGGGCCTGCTTCAGGACGCCTATGGCGATATCGACATCGCCGACATGCCCCTGCCCTTCTTCTGCTGCTCGTCGAACCTGACGAGCGGCCGGATCGAGGTGCATCGCCGGGGCCTGCTGCGTCGGGCCATGCGGGCCTCCATCTCCATTCCCGGCGTGATGCCGCCGGTCGTCATCGACGGCCAGGTGCTGGTGGATGGGGCAGTCATCAAGAACTTCCCCACCGACGTGATGCGTCAACTGAACTCCGGCCCCATCGTCGGGGTGGACATGTCCCAGACGCGGGGCGTGGATCCGACCGCCCTGTCCAATCCGCCGTCCTGGTGGCGCTGGATCGTCTCCGGGGCCTGGAAGAAGGGGCCGCCGATCGTCTCGGTCCTGATGCGCTCGGCCACCATCACAACGGACGCCGACATGGAGGCCTCCCGCGCCGAGGCGGACCTGTTGATCCTGCCGGAGCCCGAGGGCTCCGACATCCGCGACTGGAAGGTCTACGAGCCCGTGGTCGCCGCTGGCCACGCCGCGGCCGTGGCCGCTCTGTCGGAACTGGACGGGCCCATCGAGACCCTGCGGCAACGCCCCGACGCCACGGCCTCCCCGCTCGACATCGAAGAGCCCAAGGGCGACGCCGCCTGATCGCCGTCGGACGGCCTCACGGCCTTCGAACCCGCCGACGGGACGCCGCCGCGACGGTCGTCGCGGTGTCTGCGGTCTGTGGATCTAGGGAGGCGTGGAAGGAATGGTACAGCCTCTCAGGTTTGAACTGAGGACCTCCGGCTCCACAAACCGGCGCTCTAACCAGCTGAGCTAAGGCTGCACATTGCAAGGCCCCGAGGGGCTGCGAGAGGCGGGTATCTACCGGCTGAGCCGCGGTCGATCAAGCCCAATCCGCCGCTCTCGAATGAAAAGCATCGGCGCCCCGAAAGGCCCGGGCGCCGCAACGAAAAACGCCCCGAGGTTTCCCTCGGGGCGCATTCCTTGGTCCGTGTCCGGGCCGCATCTTAGTCTGGCAGGTTGAACCTGACGGTGAAGCGAACCGTACCCCCGGTGGCCACGCCGTCGACCGAGCGGGGCGACAGGCGAGCCGAACGGGCGGCTGCGAGGGCGGCGCGACCGAAGCCGGCGCCCGAGGGCGTTTCCGAGACGACCGAGCATGCGGACACGCTGCCGTTCGGGTTGACGGTGCAGCTCAGATCGGCGCTGCCGGACAGACCACGCTCGAGAGCGCGATCCGGATAGGTCGGGCGGGGCTGCGAGGCCCAGCTCGGGTTCGTGATCACCGGCGGACGCGCCGGAGCCGGCGGCGCCGGAGGCGGCGGAGGTCCGGGGACGATGACGGGCGGACCCGTATATTCGACCCGGTCTTCCTTCTTCGTCGGCTCGATCGGAAGCGTGATCGGCGGCGGAGGCGCCTGGGTGTTGATGACCGGCGGACGGACCTGCAGCTTGGGCGGCGGCGGGGTGTCCGGCGGAGGCGGAGGCGGCGGAGGCGGCGGAGGCGGCGGGATCGGTTCGACGATCTCGACCTCGACCGCGTCGTCCGAATACTCTTGGAGCTTGATCTCGAACTTGGTCTTCTGGAGGTAGAAGATCATGACCGCGAACAGAACGGTGACCGTTCCGAGAGCGATCAGCCAGATGCCGGGCGAGACCCCCATGAAGCCCTTCTTGCGAGGGGCGTCATAGCGACTGCGATGATACTCGACGGGTGTGTCTGTCATATCGACCTCCCTACTGCGTCGAGTTGTCTTCGCCGACCAGGGCGACGGAGTAGAAACCGTTGTCCTGCAGGGCGTTCATGACCTGCATGAAGTCGCCATAGCGGGTCTGCTGGTCGCCGCGGATGAAGATACGCTCTTCTTCCGGGTTACGCGTGCGGATCTGCGAACGGAGATCGTCGCCCAGGCTTCCGACCGAGGTGCGGAAGTCGCCGAGGAAGACGTCGCCATCGCTCTGGATGGAGATGAACACCGGCTTGGGCGGGTTCTCCTGGGGCTCGGCCACGGCTGTCGGCAGTTTCACCTCGATCGACACGGTGGCGAGCGGAGCCGCCACCATGAAGATGATGAGGAGAACCAGCATGATATCAACGAAAGGCGTGACGTTGATGTCGCTGTTCTGCTCGACGTTGTACTTACCGCCGCCGCCGCCTGAAAGTTTGGCGGCCATGCGTCTTACGCTCCCTTGTCGAGTTGACGCGAGATGGCGTTGATCAGCTCAGCCGAGAAGCCGTCCGAACGGGTGCCGTACGCCGAGATGCGGGTGTTGAAGTAGTTGTAGAAGATAACGGCCGGGATAGCGGCGAACAGGCCGATACCGGTGGCGAGCAGGGCTTCAGCGATACCCGGAGCAACGACGGCCAGGTTGGTCGTGTTCGACTGGGCGATACCGATGAAGGAGTTCATGATGCCGTAAACGGTGCCGAACAGACCCACGAACGGGCCGGTCGAACCGGTCGAAGCGAGGAACTGCTGACCGCCCGAGAGGCGAGCAGCCAGACCGGCTTGCACGGCGGCGACGGCTTGCTGAGCGCGCAGCAGGGCCGAGTCGGCGTGGTCGCCGTGGATGTTCAGGCCGGCTTGGCGCGACAGTTCGATTTCGTCGGTGGCGGCGGCGGCCATGTCAGCCAGCGGGTTGCCGTCGAACTCGTCCGACGTGGCCACGCGGCGCATGTCGGCGATGGTGCGGGCGCCGCGGAAGGCTTCCAGGAACTGGTCGGTCTTGCGGTTCAGACCGCCGAACTCGAGCAGTTTGATGAGCAGCAGGGTCCAGGAGAAGATCGAGGCCAGCAGCAGGCCGATCATGACGATCTTAACGACGATGCCGGCTTCCATGAACATGGAGATCGGCGTGATGTCGCCGTGGCCCGAACCGCCGACGGCGTCGCCGACCGATTCCGGATCGGCTTCAGTGGTGGCGGCCGGAGCCGGGGTCGCAGCGGCCGGAGCCGGAGCGGCGGCGGCCGGAGCGGCGGCCGCGTCAGGGGCTGCCGGGGCCTGAGCCAGAGCCGGCGAGCCCGCCATCAGGACGGCGGCGCCGGCCAGGGCGAGAAGGGTGTTGGTCTTAATCATGTGTCGCCAGTTCCTGCTTGTTTTGGTCTGACTCGTGGAACCCAAGGATCGAAGCGCGTCAGGAGCGCTCCGCCCCCCTAATGAAAATCGGTTTTTTGTCCCGTCGATCGACCGGAGGGTCTTTCGACGAAACGCCTTCTGTCGCCCTGGGTTGCCCTGAGGCCCCATCGGCGGGTTGGTCGAGGCCTGATGACACGGGTGTCAGACAGGCTTCGGCCGCTCACGCAAAGAAAAGCGGTCAAGCTCCTTTGGCGAACCGATAACAGAGCGTCAAGGCTTCCGAGGTGCTTTTCGCCCCCTAAGCGAGCGCGGCGTCCGAAACGTGCAATGTCTTACCACTGCTGCATTTCAGCGTTAGGTTATTCGTCCTCTTCCATGCGAACAGGGCATCGCAGGCTTACGTTTGGGAATGGTCGGTCGTCGCGGCGAATCCGGCCACCTCGGCATGGCCGATTCCGGGCGGCGATACGCGCCGAGCGCCGCACGCGGTCTTGGCCCGAACAGCCCTGAGGGCGACAATTTCCATTGGAAAAAAGGAAGTGGTGCCTGGAGGCGGGTTCGAACCACCGACACATGGATTTTCAATCCATTGCTCTACCAGCTGAGCTATCCAGGCGCCGCGCGAAAACGCGAGAGGCGGGTCTATAGGCGAGCCGATCCGGGGTGTCCAGCCGGTTCAGTCATCGTTTTCAGGATCATTGTCCGGAAGCGGTTCCTCGGTGTCGGGAAGGACATAGGAACCCACCAGCCAGCGCTGCAAATCCACGTCCGCACAGCGCTTGGAACAGAAGGGCTTGTAGGCCTCGACCTTGGGATTCTTGCGACAGATGGGACAGATTGCCTCGGCGGTCGTCATGGCTCAGCCCTCATCGATCGTGAAACGCCCCGGCTGAACCGCCGGATCCGCCGCCAGATTCGCTCTCGGCCCCAGGCGCGCCACGAGCGGCGCGGCGATCGCGGCCTCCTCCGGCGCGCACCGGGCGACGAAGCGGGCGATGGTCGTGTCGCTCAGCATGGCGTGCCTCAGATACCGGACGAGGTCGATGGCGCGGGTCGTCGGAGCGCGGCGACCGCCGGCGTTCAAGATCTCTTCCACCGGCGTCGTCCGCCACGTCAGGGCCAACTGTAGCAGCCCGAACCGGCTCACCGGCCCGAAGTTGGCGTCATCACCGGCGAAGGCCGACTTGGCCATGGCCGTCACCTGAACAGGATCCAGCGCCGTCCCGACCAGGTCCACGGCCACCAGCCCGCCCCAACCGCAGAGCCGGATCAGCCGCGCGGCCTGTTTCAGCCCCTCCTGATTGGCCCGCGCCCTGCCCTTGCGGGCGTCGCGTCCCTGGAGATGCACATAGTCGATGTCGACAGCGATCAGGGCCCGCGTCCGCTGCACCGCGACGTCCAGCGCCCATTCGGCGAAGAAGTCGCTGGCGGCCAGGGCCTCTTCCTCGGCATCCCAGCTCGCCTGGATGGCCTCCACGCCCGTGATCGGCGCCACGCCCGGCGCGAGGATTCGCAGTCGCTCGGCCACATCGGGGCCCGGAGCGAGCAAACGAGGCTTCCCCTCCCCGGCCCCGATCCGCTTCAGAACCGGCCCCTTGGTCTCGCGGGGTTCGGCCGTGACCTCGGCTTCGATGATGTCTCCGGTGCGGATCGCCTCGCCCTTGCCGAGCGGCAGAAAGCCGGCCTTGTCGCCGCCGATGTCCACGAAGGCCGCCTTGAACGCGCCCTCGGGCTCCAGCACCCGGCCGACCACCCGTGCGCCGAGCCGATTCTGCGGCGGCTCGTCTTCCCGCTGTATGATGAGGCGCTCGAACCGGCCGTCCCGCGACACAATGCCCCGGACCTCTCCGGGCGTGTCGTCCAGGAAGACCTCGGTCCGGCTCATTTGCGCCAGCCGGCGCCCGTCAGAAGATTCAGGGTCTCAGGCAGGGGCAGGCCCATCACCGTCGGATGGCTGCCGACGATCTTGAGCACGAAGGCCGCCGCCGGGCCCTGGATGCCGTATCCGCCCGCCTTGCCCTTCCAGTCGCCGCCGGCGACGTAGTCGGCGATCTCGGCGTCCGACAGGCGTTTGAAGGCGACGCGGGTCTCCACGACCCGATGACGCACCGTTTCGCCCGTCGCCAGGGCCACGCCGGTGTAGACGCGGTGATTCCGGCCGGACAGCAGACGCAGGAACTTCTCCGCCTCGGCCGCGTCGGCGGGCTTCTCGAGAAAGCGCCTGCCCACGGCGACCACGGTGTCGGCGGCCAGGACCACGGCCTCGGGCGACCGTTCGGCCACCGTCTTCGCCTTGGTGATGGCCAGACGCGCGGCGAGACGCGGCGGCGTCTCGTCCTTCAGCGGGGTCTCGTCGATGTCGGCGGGATCGATGCGATCGGGCGTGATCCCGATCAGCGCCAGCAGTTCGATGCGGCGCGGGCTGGCCGAAGCCAGCACCAGTTCAGCGCGATCCCGAAAAGTGGTCACCGGTTTTCGGTCCAGATCGCGCTGCATTAAAGAATCCGACGGCTTGATCGAAGATCAAGCCTAGGGACGGGCCAACGCCCCGTCCTTACTTGAAGCGATAGGTGATGCGACCCTTGGTCAGGTCGTAGGGGGTCATTTCGACCAGGACCTTGTCCCCGGCCAGCACGCGGATGCGGTTCTTGCGCATCTTGCCGGCGGTGTGGGCGATGATCTCGTGATCGTTCTCGAGCGTCACGCGGAACGTGGCGTTCGGCAGCAGTTCGCTGACCGTACCGGGAAACTCGAGCAGTTCTTCCTTAGCCATGCGGCCTCTCGCGCCCATGCGAATACGAATCGAGGCTCGCGCCGGGCGAAAGCGCGAGCCGTAAGAAGTGGGCGCTAATGCACCAGATGACGCTGAAAGTCGAGTTCAGCCGCGTCGATAGAGGGCGCAGACCAGCGTAAACAGCCGCCGCGCCGTCTCGTGGTCGATGGCGACCTTGCCTTCCAGACGCGCCTTCAGCTGTTCGGCGCCTTCATTGTGCAGACCTCGCCGGCCCATATCGACCGCCTCGATCTGGGTCACCGACGACCCGCGCAACGCCTCGTAATAGCTGTCGCAGATCAGCAGATAGTCCTTCAGCACGCTCTTCAGCGGCGTCAGGCTCAGCGCATAGGTGCGGCCGTAGTCCACGCCGGTGATGTCGAAGACCAACCGGTTGTCCTGCAGCGACAGCTTCAGGCCGTAGGGTCCGCCGTCGGACCCTTCGGGTTCGAAGGAATTCTTCTCGATCAGGTCGAAGATGGCGACGCGGCGCTCGTGCTCGATCTCGGCCGTGGCCGACGGCAGGGTCGTCTCGTCCAGTTCGACGGAGGCCAGCCGATGATCGCTCACGCCCCCACCTTCCTGGCGTGATCCTCGTCCAGATGGGTCGGCGCGACCTTGGCCGGCCAGCGTTCCGACAGGTCGGTCACCACCGCGTCCAGGCATTCGACATCGACCCGCAGGTCCCCGCCGCCCGCGAACATCAGGATCGCCTTCCCGCCCGGCGCCTCACCCTCGAAGAAGTGGATGGCCAGAAGCTCCAGATGCGTGTCCGGCAGACGCGGCAGTCCCCGGCTCTTGACCGAGATCACGTCGCCGAACTGCATGGCGGCCCGCACACGCGTCCCGCCGCACTCCCAGCAGAACCGGCTGAGCTGGATGGTCAGCCGCCGCGCCGCCTTTTCCCAAACAATGTCGGCTGGGCGCAGAATGGCGTCCTGAAGCGCGGCCGAGATGATGGCCAGATCCTCGCCGTCCTCGGCCAGCAGGCGCAGGGGCTCGTTGGCCCCGCCGCTCACCGCGCGGATCGCTTCCTGCTCTTCGCGCTCCAGCGCTTCAGTGGTCATCACCCGGTCCTTCGACGGGCGGACCCTTGATCCGCCGGATATCGGCCCCGCACGCGCCGAGCTTCTCTTCCAAACGCTCGAAACCGCGATCCAGATGATAGACCCGGCCGATATTGGTCTCGCCCTCGGCCACCAGGCCCGCGATGACCAGGCTGACGGAGGCGCGAAGGTCCGTCGCCATGACCGGCGCGCCCTTCAGCTTCTCGACGCCCGTGACATGGGCCTCGCCCGCGTGGACCGAGATCTCGGCCCCCAGACGCGCCAGCTCCGGCGCGTGCATGAAGCGGTTCTCGAAGATGTTCTCATGGATGACGCTGGTCCCCTCGGCCGTCGTCATCAGGGTCATGAACTGGGCCTGCAGGTCGGTGGCGAAGCCCGGATAGACCTCGGTCGCCACGTTGACGGCCTTCAGGCGCAGGGCCGGATCACGTTTCACAATCACCCCGTCTTCGGTCGGGATGATGTCGACGCCGGCCTCGATCATCTTGTCGCTCAGAGCGGTGATCAACTCGGCCCGGCTCTTGGTCAGGCGCACCTCGCCGCCCGCCATGGCGGCGGCGCAGGCATAGGAGCCCATCTCGATCCGGTCGGGAATGACCGACCACTCCCCGCCGTTCAGCGACGACACGCCTTCGATGACCAGGGTGTCGGTGTCGATCCCCTCGATCTTCGCGCCCATCATGACCAGGCAGCGCGCCAGGTCGCCGATCTCCGGCTCGCGGGCGGCGCGTTTCAGCACCGTCGTCCCCCTGGCGAGCGTGGCGGCCATCAGGGTGTGCTCGGTCGCGCCGACGGAGACGAACGGAAACTCGATCTCGGCCCCGATCAGCCCCTTGGGCGCCGTGGCGGAGACATAGCCCTCCTCCAGCTCGATCACCGCGCCCAGACGCGTCAGGGCGTCGATATGCAGATCGACCGGCCGCGCCCCGATGGTGCAGCCGCCCGGCAGGGACACCTTGGCGTGCCCGGTGCGGGCCAAGAGCGGCCCCAGCACGTTGAACGAGGCCCGCATCTGGCGAACCAGATCGTAGGGAGCGAAGGTCGATGTGATCTCGCGGGCGTCGAACAGGGTCTGCTGGCCGTCGTGGCCGTCGCTCTCGTCCACCGCGATGCCGAACTGCTGCAGCAGCCGGCCCAGGAATTTCGTGTCCGCCAGACGCGGCATATTGGTCAGCAGCAGCTTCTGATCCGTCAGGATCGCGGCCGCCATCAGCTTGATGGCCGAGTTCTTGGCGCCGCTGACCGGGATCGAGCCGTGAAGCGGGCCGTTGCCGTGAACCGTGATGCTGTCCATGTCGTCCTTGAAGCCGCGAGGATCGACTGTCCCGGCGGACCGGCTATCTAGCGCGGACGACGGGTGTCGCGAAAGGGCTGCCGCCGTTCAAGTTGAGTGTCGCAAGAAATCTCCCTCCCCCTCCGGGGGAGGGTCGTCGCGCAGCGACGGGGTGGGGACGGCAAGGCGACCAAGCGACGATGTTTATGCGGCCCCGCCTTGCCGCCCCACCCGGTCTCCGCTTCGCTCCGACCACCCTCCCCGGTCGGGGAGGGAGAGGATCGGCGTCTCGAATCAATTCTCCGGCCGCGCCCGTTTCGCCGGTCCGGCCTTGCGCCGCCTCAGATTGTCGCGGAGCGCCTTGGCCAGTCGCGCCGTGCGCTCGACCCTTGCGGCCTGAACCTCGTTCAGCACCGGCGGCGCCGTCGTTTCGGGGGTTTCGGACGGCGGAACATCGGTCGGTTCGGTCATCTTTTCACTCAGCCTCGGGAAAAGTTTCGGAGCAAGGAAAAACGGGCTTCCCCCCCGGGGTTTGGTTGGCTATACGGCCGCTTCCTCGGAACGGGCCGCCGTAGCTCAGTGGTAGAGCGCATCCTTGGTAAGGCTGAGGTCGTGGGTTCGATTCCCCCCGGCGGCACCATCCCGAAACGAGTAAGGCCCGGTCGCAAGACCGGGCCTTTTGTTTATCCGGGCTCGGGCTGACGCCCTGTCAGTCCTCGGCGACGCCGCGCGCCCGCAGAGGCCCACGCTGGCTCCGGTCGTTCTCATCCCACCTGAAGCCCAGCGACATCGACCGGCTGTTCCGGCTCGGCGCTCCATAGAAGGAATCGCCGGTGATGAACGGCCGCGCGGCGTATCCGTGGCCGTAGCCATAGCCGTCCAGGCCGTAGCGATAGTCGCCCGGATAGCCGTAGCCCAGCCAGCCGTTCTTGGTCTGGCTGTAGGTCATGTCCAGCCGCCCCGTCTCGCCGATCGGCAGGGAGACGCCCACGGCGACCTGGCTGTAGTCATTGGTGCCGATGGAGCCGCTGACGAAGCCGTGCATCTGACGATCGTCCTGCGGCCCGCGATCCTCGGCGAAGGGAACCGAATCAGCGGTGCGGGCCGAGACCCAGCGATCGATCTGTTCGCGAGTGGTCAGATTGTGCGGCGTGGTCGTGACGACCTGGCTGGCGTCCGGCCGGGCCTCCGTCGTCGGCGCCTCGGCCCCCACGATAACCGCGCCCGCCCCACGCGGAGCCGTCGTCACCACGCCGTCGGGATCATCCGAGACGAGGACAGAAGCGAGCGCGAGGGCGATCAGCATGGGCGATACTCCGGATTGGCGATCATCCTAACCCGGATTGAGGCCGGACCGTGATGCGTTCTTTTCACGCGCCATCCTTTCACTGGAAAGCTCACGCGACCCCGTCGCCGCGCCCCAGAGGATCCGGCAGAGGCCTGCCCTCCTCCACGAACTGCAGGGCCACGGAGTTGATGCAGTAGCGCAGGCCCGTCGGCGGCGGGCCGTCGGGGAAGACATGCCCCTGATGGCTCCCACAGCGCGCACAGGTCGTCTCCACCCGCACCATGCCGTAGGACCGATCCTCGATAGCCGTGACGTGGTCCTCCGAGACCGGCTGGGTGAAACTGGGCCATCCCGTGCCGCTCTCGAACTTGGTCCCGGCCCGGAACAACGGCAGGCCGCATTCCCGGCAGCAGAACACCCCCGCCCGCTTCTCGCCCAGCAGAACGCCGCAGAACGGCGCCTCGGTGCCGTGACTGAGCAGGACCCGCTTCTCCTCCGCGTTCAGATCCGCCTCCAGCGCCACGCGCTGGCTCTCGGACGGCGGCGTCAGATCATATCCGGCGGCGGACAGGTTCGGGCGGGCTTCGGTGATGTCGGTCATGGGAAGGAAAGTGGGGCGGGAACGGCGAAGTTCCAAGGGCTACGAACTGATGACCTCAAGCCCCCGCGTCGACTATAAGATACCAATGTTCCGAGTTTATTGGCTGGTCACGTTCGTCGCTATTGCCTCTTGCAGCGATCCAGGCACGAGAAACAGTGCATCAGTCGTCCAAGAGAACGCGGCCACACAAGTCCACGAGCGAGGCTCTGCGCGGTTCGGCCCAGGCGAGACGATGTGCATTTACACCGTAAGCAACTTGGTCGAACCTCTCGATGTCTTTGAGTTCACGCGCTCCAACGGCGGCCGATCCTGCTACAGGAATGAAACCCGGACCGTCTTCGCACCCGCATCGACGCCTGCATGCGAGGCGGATTCACCTGCTTTTCTTCGCGTTGAGCAGGTCACCACAGCGGAAGATGGCGAACGTCAATTTCTAGCGTGTTCGGCGGTGGGCGGCTCGGCGGCCGTCGGAGACGAAAACACAGTGCTAATCATCTCTCAGCCGCTTGATGGCGATGAAGCAGACGAACGCGAGTTCGCACTGCATATCGCTGACCTAAGGGCGCTGGTGACAAACGGCGCACTCGTAGCGTCCAGTTTCCAGAGCGGCTTCGGAATAGCCTGTTTCGACACCGATCAGCCGGAACTGCTGAGACGCCAGATCGAGATGTCCGTGAAGAGCTCCGAAGGCGTAAGCGTCGTTGTCCGCAGCTCCAACTGCGACTCAGAACTGCATCAGGCGAACATGCGCGCTATCGGCTAACCGGGCCGCAAGCTTCAGTCGCCCCAAAACGAAAAAGGCCGGACGAGGTCTCCCCCGCCCGGCCCGATCTCTGTGCTCAAGCAGCCGACGACCGCGTCGTCGGCGTTAGCGCATCGAGGATGTTCAGCCGCCGAACAGCGTACCCACCCAGGCGCGGACGGCGTTCTCGTCCGCCGGATTGCCCGTATAGGCCAGGCCCTGGGCCGGGGTGAACGGCGCGTTGTTGGCGCGTTCGCGGCTGGTCCAGGCCTTGTGGCCGTAGCTCAGGTCCGAATAGTTCGACGGCAGGCGCTGAACGGTCGGCTCGATGAAGATGGTGTCCGTGGCCGTGGTCGAACCGGCGATGCGGACGTTCGGCAGCTTGGACAGCAGGTCCAGCGTATCCAGGCAACCGCCCGAGCAACCCGCGTCGACCAGAACGATCACCGGACCCTGAACCGGGTTGGCCGTGCCCGTGTCGGCGACGGCGGCGCGTCCCGGCAGGGTGAAGGTCTGCTGACCGGCGGCGATCGCGGCGTCGAAGGCGGCGACGATCTCCTGCGTCTGCTGGATCACCGGACCGGCTTCCTGAACGAAGCGCGGGTCGGCCTGCATCCGGCCCAGGGTGTCGGCGTACCAGGTGCGGTTGCCCTGGGTGGCGCGATAGGTGATGGCGCCGGCGGCCGGCTGGCGGCTGACGGTGAACTCCGGCGTCCAGATGCGGTTGGCCAGGCCATAGCCGCGCGCCGTCGAGGTGTAGGCCGAGGCGCCCGAGGCGGCGCGCAGGTCCAGCACGAAGCCTTGCGGGCCGCGCAGGGCCGCCGCCTGGGCTTCGACCTGCGAGTTGAAGGCGTCCCAACCGGCGCTGTCGGCGAAGGAGTGGACGTGGACCCACGGGCGGCCGTTGACCGTCTCGACGTTCAGCGGGGTCGCCGGCGGCATGTAGACGGTGGCGCGATAGGCGGCTTCCAGATCACCGGCGACCAGCGGCACGGGGCGCAGTTCGACGGCGCGCGGACGGGCGCGGGCGTCGCGCTTGAACTCGCAGGTCGACGGCGTGCCGGCGGCGAACGGGTTGTTGCGGTTCCACAGCAGATACGGGGCCGAGGTGACGCGGCCGGCCTCGGTGTCCAGATTGCCTTCCCACTTGTCGAGCTTGCCGCGGGCGTACTCTTCGATGGGCGTCAGGTTGCAGCTGACCACGATCTCGCCGACGCGCGGCGCATTGCGCGTGCCCGGCTTCACATAGGTCACGACGTAGCGGCCATCGCGCCAGCCGGTGGCGATGCCGGGCCAGCTGATGCCGAAATACGGGCCGAGGCCTTCATATGTCGGGGTGATGGCGATGTTCGAGTCGCGGAAACCGCCGGCGTAGTAACGCATCAGATAGGCATGGGCGTCGCCGGAGTTGACCTGACCGGCGCGGCCCTGGGCGTCCGCCAGACCGGCGTCCAGCCAGCTGCGGAAGGTGTCGCCGGCCGCGCCCGGAACGGCGGCGGCGGGGTGGTTGTCGCGCAGGGCGTCATGCGCCGCCTGCAGGTCGGTGCGGGCCAGGCCGCGGAAGTCCTGCGCGGTGGCGGTCCCCGCTACAAGCAGGAAGGCGGCCGCCGAAACGGCGGACAGAAGGCGGGTCATGAGGAGCTCCAGGGGCGGGGAAGCGATGGGTTCGGGGCGAGTTAAAGCCGATGAACCCTGATCTTGCCAAGCAGGAACAATGGACGTGTGACGGTTCGCCCATCGCGCGAGCCGAAGCGGCGCCCGTTTACAGTCCGGCGGCGCCCCCTTATCCGTCCCACATGTTCAAGAAGATCCTGATCGCGAACCGGGGCGAGATCGCCGTCCGTGTCATCAAGACGGCCCGCCGCATGGGCATCAAGACGGTGGTCGTCTATTCCGACGCCGACGCCGGTTCCATGGCGGTCGAGATGGCCGACGAGGCCGTCTACATCGGCGGCTCGCCCGCGGCCGAGAGCTATCTGGTCCAGGACAAGATCATCGACGCGGTCCGCCAGACCGGCGCCGAGGCCATCCACCCCGGCTTCGGCTTCCTGTCGGAAAACCCCGTCTTCGCGCGCAGGCTCGAGGCCGAGGGCATCGCCTTCATCGGCCCGAACCCCCACGCCATCGAGGCCATGGGCGACAAGATCACGTCCAAGAAGTTCGCCGCAGAGGCCGGCGTCTCCACCGTGCCCGGCCACATGGGCCTGATCGACACGCCGGAGCAGGCCGTCGAGATCGCCAGGGGCATCGGCTACCCCGTCATGATCAAGGCCTCGGCCGGCGGCGGCGGCAAGGGCATCCGCGTCGCCCACTCCGACGCCGACATGGCCGAAGGCTTCGCCGCGGTGAAGGCCGAGGCCCTGACCGCCTTCGGCGACGACCGCGTCTTCCTCGAGAAGTTCATCGTCGATCCGCGCCACATCGAGATTCAGGTCCTGGGCGACAAGCACGGCAACATCGTCAGCCTGTTCGACCGCGAGTGCTCGATCCAGCGCCGCAACCAGAAGGTCATCGAGGAAGCCCCCTCCCCGCTTCTGGACGACGCCACCCGCAAGGCCATGTCCGAACAGGCCGTCGCCCTGGCCCGCGCCGTGAACTACGATAGCGCCGGCACGGTGGAGTTCGTCGCCGGTCAGGACCGCAGCTTCTACTTCCTGGAGATGAACACCCGGCTCCAGGTCGAACACCCGGTCACGGAACTGATCACCGGCGTCGATCTGGTCGAACAGATGATCCGGTCGGCCGCCGGAGAGAAGATGGCCTTCGGCCAGGACGACCTGAAGATCAACGGCTGGGCCATCGAGAGCCGCATCTACGCGGAAGACCCCTATCGCGGCTTCCTGCCCTCCATCGGCCGTCTGGTCCGCTACGACCAGCCCGAGGAAGGCGAGCACGACGGCTATGTCGTTCGGAACGATTCCGGCGTCCGCGAGGGCGACGAGATCTCCATGTTCTACGACCCCATGATCGCCAAGCTGAACACCTGGGCCCCGACCCGGATCGGCGCGGTCGAGGGCATGGCCCGCGCGCTGGAGGACACCCACCTGCAGGGCGTCGGCCACAACGTGCCCTTCCTCGCCGCCGTCATGGATCAGGAGCGGTTCCGCTCCGGCGCCCTGTCGACCAGCTACATCAAGGACGAGTTCCCGGAAGGCTTCAAAGGCCTCGCCCCCGACCGTCGCCGCACCGACATCCTGATCGCCACGGCCTCGGCCATGAACGAGATCCTGACCGAACAGTCCGGCGATCCCAGCGACCGCACCGACTGGATCGTCCTGATCGACCGCGACGCCCACGGCGTGTCGTTGGGCTATGACGAGGACGAGGCCCTGACGCTGGACCTCGCCGGCGAGGACCGTGCGCTGCAGCTCAGCGAAATCGACTGGCGGCCGGGCCTGGCCCAGTTCCGCGCCGTCTTGGACGACGTTCCCTTCACCGCCGAGGTGTCGCGCGTCGCCGACGGGTTCAACATCCGCTCCGGCGCCGTGAAGGCTCGCGTCCGCGTCCTCACGCCCCGCATGGCCGAACTGTTCGCCCGCCTGCCCGAGAAACAGGCCGCCGACACCTCCAAGCTGATCCAGTCGCCCATGCCGGGCCTCGTCGTCTCCATCGCCGTGACGCCGGGTCAGGAGGTCAAGGCCGGAGAGACCGTCGCCGTCATCGAGGCCATGAAGATGCAGAACATCATGAAGGCCGAACGCGACGGCGTGGTCAAAGCGGTCGGCGCCAAGGCCGGTGATCCGGTCGCCGCCGACGACGTCCTGGTCGAGTTCGCCTGATCGGGCCCAGATGGACTAACCCCGGTTAGTCCACTATGATCAGGGCATGGACACGCTCAACATCCACGCCGCCAAGACCCACTTCTCCGGGCTCGTCGAGCGCGCGGAGGCCGGTGAGACCATCATCATCGCCCGCGCCGGAAAGCCGGTGGCCAAACTGACGCCGCTGGAGCCGCAACCGACCGAGGACCGGGTCGCCATGGCCGCGCGCCGCATCGGCTTTCTGAAAGGCCAGATGAGCATCCCGGACGACTTCAACGAGATGGGGCGCGAAGAGATCGAACGCATGTTCAACGGCGACGACCAGACTTGAGGTTCCTCCTCGACACCCAGATCCTGATCTGGGCCTCCGACGCCTCTGTGCGTTTGAGCCGACAGGCTGCGGAGATCATCTCCGACCCCGTCAACGAGCTGCATTTCAGCGTCGCCAGCATCTGGGAGATCGCGATCAAATTCGGTCTGGGTCGCTCTGATTTCGAAGCCGATCCTCGCATCCTGCGCCCTGCCCTGCTCGCGACCGGCTACCACGAGTTGCCGATCACCTCTCGGCACGCCCTGGCGGTTCTGGACCTCCCCCGCCTTCACGGCGACCCGTTTGACCGCCTCCTCGTCGTTCAGGCCCTAACCGAGGGTCTGACCCTGCTGACCAGCGACCGGCTGCTGGACGGCTACCCCGGCGACATCCGGCGCGTCTGATGATCCGCACCGTCGTCACCGCCGGCCTGGTCCTCGCCCTCGGCGCCTTCGCCCTGGCCTGGCTGGACCTGCAGCAGGCGACGCACCGGATGACGCCGGAGCTCTACGTCGCCCTGATCGCCATCGCCTTCGCGTGCGGCGGCCTCTGGCTGGGCTGGAGGATCGCGGCGCGACGCCATGGCCCGGAGTTCGTCCGCAACGACGCCGCCGTCCGCTCGCTCGGCCTCACGGGTCAGGAGATGAAGGTTCTGGACGCCCTCGCCTCGGGCCGCGTCAACAAGGAGATCGCCCGCGCGCTCGGCCTGTCTCCCAACACGATCAAGACCCACCTCGCCAATCTGTTCGCCAAGCTGGAGGTCACCACCCGCACCTCCGCCGTGACCCGCGCCCGCGACCTCAGCCTGATCCCCTGAACGGTCCAGACTGTCGAATTCACCCGTTCGGGCGATAGGATCGCGGCTCGCTCCGGCCCAGCCTCCGGCCATCGCAAACAGGGAGGCCGCCATGGCCCGCATCATCCTCGTCTACGGCCTCGTCTCGGGCCTCATCATCATCGCCGGCATCATCGGCACGATCGCCGTCTCGGGCGGAGAACCGCACGGCAATGTCTGGCTGGGCTACCTCATCATGCTCCTTGGCATGTCCGCCGTCTTCATGGGGGTGAAGCAGCACCGGGATCAGAACCGGGGCGGGGTGATCAAATTCCTGCCCGCGCTCGGCGTCGGCCTCGCCATCGCCCTGTTCGCCTCCCTGGCCTACGTCCTGGTCTGGGAAGGATATCTGGCCGCCACCGACTACGCCTTCATGGACCAGTATATCGCCGCGACGCTTGAAGCCCGTCGCGCCGAAGGCATGGCCCCCGCCGCCTACGCCCAGTTGGAGGCCCAGATGCGGGACATGGCCGAGATGTACGACCAGCCCCTGTTCCGCCTGCCGATGACCTTCGCCGAAATCTTCCCGGTCGGTCTTCTGGTCTCGATCGTCAGCGCCATCCTGCTGAGGAACAGCCGCTTCCTCCCGGCCCGCGCCCGGGCCTGACGCCGACCGACGCGGGCGGCCCGCCGGTCGCCCGCTTCATTCGCTCAGCGTGACGTAGAGCTCCCGCTCCAGCAGCCACTGCCCCTTATCGGCGCGCCAGGCGGCCATGTAGCTGCCGCTCATCTCGACCCCGCCCTTCCAGGTCCCGACCCAGCGTCCGGTCTCGGCGGCGCGTTCGTGGTTTGCCGCCATCTCGACCAAGTCCGTCGTCCGCACATAGGCGATGAAGGCCGGGTCCCCGAACTGCGCCGCGAAGGCTCCGACCACGGCGTCCGCGCCCTGGATCACCCCGCCGTCGCCGACGATCACCACAACATCCTCGGTCAGATGCGGCCTCAGACGCGCGGCATCGTGTGCGGCGATCAGCCGGTTGGTCAGCTTTCGTTTGGCGCGGATGGCGATATCGAGGGCGGGCATGGCCTCAGACTGGCCGGACTCCCTTCGCCCGCCAACCCTACTCCGGCACCGCCTGGGCGATCCCGGCCAGAAGGCTCGCCGCCGTCACGGGCTTGGCGACGTGCAGGTCCGCGCCAGAGGCCAGGGCCTCGTAGCGATGCTCGGCCATCGCATTGGCGCTCAGCATGATGATCGGGGTGCGTGGTCCGCCGAACTCCGCCCCGCGAATGGCCCGCGTCGCGGTCAGTCCGTCCATGACCGGCATCTGCATGTCCATCAGGATGACGTCGAAGTGGGACCGAGCGGCGGCCTCGACGGCCAACTGTCCGTTCTCGACCGTCACCACCTCGGCCCCCGCCGAGGCCAGGATCAGCTGCACGACCCGCTGGTTGGTCGGATGGTCCTCGGCCAGCAGGACACGCAGCGACCGCTCGGGCATGAAGATCGGCGCCGGCCCCGGCTCCACCGGGCCGGACAATCCGTCATACTCGTCCAGCGCCACCACGCGCGGCAGGGGAACCGTCAGGGTGAAGGTCGAACCCTCTCCGGGCGCCGACCGGGCCTCCACCGTCCCGCCCATCATCTCGGCCAGGGACCGACAGATCGACAGACCCAGACCCGTCCCGCCGAACCGGCGCGTGATCGACGAATCCGCCTGGCTGAACCGCTGGAACAGGGTCGCGCCGGTCGCGGAGTCGAAGCCCACGCCCGTATCCGTGACGACGAAGGTGAACACCCCCTCACCCGCCTCGTCGCCTTTCACGTCCCAGTCGACCGTGACCTTGCCGGTCGCCGTGAACTTGACCGCATTGGACAGCAGATTGCCGATGACCTGGGTCAGCCGCGTGCTGTCGCCCATGAAGACGCCCCGCGCGCCAGAGCCCAGCCGCTCCTCGAACGCCAGCCCCTTCTCGGCCGCGCGGTTGTGGTTCAGGTCGATGACCGTGGCCAGGGCCTCGCCCAAGTCGAACTGGCGCGCTTCGAAATTCAGCTGGCCCGCCTCGATCTTGGACATGTCCAGGATATCGGACACCAGCCGTTCCAGCGTCACCCCGGACAGCTGGATCAGATCGACCATCTCGCGCTGTTCGGGCGTCAGCTCGGTGCGACGCAGTGTATCGACCAGGCCGATCACCCCGTTCAGGGGCGTGCGGATCTCGTGGCTCATATTGGCCAGGAAGTCGGTCTTGGCCCGGCTGGCCGCCTCGGCCGCCGCCTTGGCCTCGATCAGGGCCTGCTCCGATGCCACCCGGTCGGTGACGTCGCGCGCCACGCCGTAGATGCGATCGCCGTATCGATGGGCGCGCCATTCGACGGTGCGATAGCTGCCGTCCCTGTGTCGATACCGGTTGATGTGCCCTCGTATCGGCGCATCCGGCCGCCGGGTCTCCACCTCCACCGCGCTGACCCGCGTGTCGGGCAGATCCTCCGGATGGACGAAGTCGAGCAGGACGCGACCTTCCAACTCGTCGGGCCGCCAGCCCAGGTGCGTCTGCCACGACCGGCTCACCCGGGCGATGCGGCCATCCAGTTCCCGGATGATCAGCATGTCCAGCGAGACGTCGAAGAAGGTGGCCAGATCCGTGACGCTGGACAGGTCGGTCGGCTGATCGTCCGCCCACGCCGCTGCACAGTCCATGAAATCCACCTGACTCAACCGTTCGTCCGACACCGTACGGTAAAGCTGTTAAACCTCTATTTCGGCGGACGGGGATTTTCCGACCGCGCCAAAAACGCGCACGAAACTGGCCTTCAAGGCCGCATCCGCCTCATCCATCGACGCGGTGACGCCCAGATCCAGCAAACTTGTGACCCCGTGTTCCGCGATCCCGCACGGCACGATGCCGCCGAAATGGTCCAGATCGGGCTCGACGTTCAGGCTGATGCCGTGAAAACTGACCCATTTCCGTACCTTGACGCCGATCGCTGCGATCTTGTCTTCGCGAGCCCAGCCGGGCCCCTTCCGCTCCACCCAGACCCCCACCCGGCCGTCACGGACATCGGCCTCGACGCCGAATTCGCTCAGGCTGCCGATGATCCACTGCTCCAGTCCGCGCACGAAACCGCGCACGTCCTTGCCGCGCTGGTTCAGGTCCAGCATCACATAGGCCACCCGCTGGCCCGGCCCGTGATAGGTGAACTGCCCGCCCCGCCCTGTCCGGTGGACCGGGAACCGCCCGGCATCGATCAGGTCGTCGTCCCTGGCCGAAACCCCCGCCGTATAGAGCGGCGGATGCTCCAGCAGCCACACCCGCTCGGGCGCCTCTCCGGCCGCGATCAGGGCGACGCGCGCCTCCATCTCGGCCACGGCCTCTTCGTAGGGGACATAGCCGGGCGCGACGACCCATTCGACCGGACGGCCGTCGGAACGAATCAGCGGGGAAATGGCGGCGCTTAACGGGTCGGCAAGCATGATCGCTCCAATGTGTCCCCGAGGGCCGCCAATGCAAGTCCAGTCGCCAGTACCCTCCAGCGTATCCGGAGATCCTTTGAGCCAGATCGAAGCCGTAGACGTCGAATTGTCGGTCGTCCTGGGTCGCTCCGTGCTGCCCATGTCCCAGCTGTTGAAGATGGGTCGCGGCGCCGTGATCCCGCTGAACGCGTCCGAGCACGACGAGGTCTGGATCCTCGCCAACAACCACCCCGTCGCCCGTGGCCAGATCGAGATCCGCGAAGACCGCATCGCCATCACCGTGACGCGTCCGGCCGATGTGTACGACTTCATGGCCGGAGCGGCTTAGGGCCGAGGCAACAGGCAATAGGGAACAGGCAACAGTGAATGTCTGAGATCCGCAGCCACCGCGACCTACTCGTCTGGCAGAAGGCTATGGCCCTCGCCGAACATACCTACCAAGCCACTCGCAGCTTCCCGAGAGACGAGGCTTTCGGTCTGACCTCCCAGACGAGGCGCGCCGCCGTCTCCATCGCCGCCAACATCGCCGAAGGTTACGGCCGAGGCACGCGCCAAGCCTATGTCAGCTTTCTCCGCATCGCCCGTGGTTCGCTGCTGGAGCTTGAAACCCACATCGAACTGGCCGCGCGCGTGAAACTGCTCCCAACCGAGGACGCAACCGCAGTCTTGGCCAAGACCGACGAACTCGGCCGCATGCTTCACGGCCTCATCTCCAAGGTCAGCAAGGCCTGACCTTAGACCATCTCCTATTGCCTATTGCCTATTGCCTGTTGCCTCCCTCCACCGCCTCCGCTATCAGCGCGCCTCCGATGCGAGCGGTCGTGGCGGAATTGGTAGACGCGCAGCGTTGAGGTCGCTGTGGGGCAACCCGTGGAAGTTCGAGTCTTCTCGACCGCACCATCTTCTCGAGCCAGACGAAGCCCTACCAGCTTCGCCGCACCGGCCCGTGAAAACAAATCTGAGATTGGGCCTGACCAATCTCGAACAAGGGATACAATCGGCGCTATCGGCTGATTCACATCGAGAGAGGGAGGCGACTCCATGAGCGAACGCACCGCTGCTCTCGACCCCGACGTCATCGAAGATCACGAAGCGCTGGACGAGGACTACGTCCTCACTGCTTCTTTCGTTGAAAAGGTCGTGGACGCCGCAGACGACGGTGACGGCATGCGACTGCGCTCGCTGCTCGAAGACCTCCATCCCGCCGACGTCGCCGACCTGATGGGCTTCCTGACGGTCGAGCATCGCGCCGTCGTCGTCCTGTGGCTGCCGCCCGAGCTTCTGGCCGAGACCCTGCCCGAGTTGGACGACGGCATCCGCGAGGAAGTGCTGGAGCGCGTTCCCAACGCCACCCTGGCCGAAGCGCTTCAGGAGTTGGACTCCGACGACGCCGCCGCCGTCGTGGAGGACCTCGAAGACGACCAGCGCGAAAAGGTCCTGGCCGCCATGCCGGCGACCGACCGCGCCGCCATCGAGAGCTCGCTGGGCTATGCGGAGGACACCGCCGGCCGTCTGATGCAGCGCGAGGTCATGGCCGCGCCCCAGTTCTGGACCGTCGGCGACACCATCGACCACGTCCGCGCCCAGGGCGAGGACCTGCCCGAGCTCTTCTTCGACATCTATGTCGTCGATCCCCTGAACCGCCCGGTCGGCGGCATTCCGATCAGCGGCCTGTTGCGCGCCGCCCGGTCGGTGAAACTGTCCGACCTGATGGAGCCGGTGAACGAGATCGCCGCCGACACCGATCAGGAAGAGGTCGCCTACGTTTTCGAGAAATACCACCTGATCTCGGCGCCCGTCGTCGACGGCGCCGGCCGTCTGGTCGGCCAGATCACGGTCGATGACATCGTCAACATCATTCAGGAAGAGAACCGCGAGGACATCCTGCGCCTCGCCGGTGTGGCCGACGAAGACCGGGGCTCGTCCGTGCCCGAGATCGTCCGCAGCCGCGTGCCCTGGCTGGCCATCAACCTGTTCACCGCCGTCATCGGCGCCAGCGTCATCGGCGTGTTCGAGGGCACGATCCAGCAGATCGTCGCCCTGGCCGTGCTCATGCCCATCGTCTCGGCCATCGGCGGCAACGCCGGCACCCAGGCCCTGACCGTCACCGTCCGCGCCCTGGCCACCCGCGAACTGAACAGCTCCAACGCCCCCCGAACCTTCGTTCGCGAACTGGTCGTCGGCATGGCCAACGGCCTGATCCTGGCCCCGATCATCGGCCTGGCCACGGCCTTCTGGTTCCGCGACGAGGACTGGAAGATCGGCCTGGTCATCGGCACGGCCATGGTGCTGAACCTGATCGTGGCCGCCACCATCGGCGTCCTGACCCCCCTGACCCTGTCCAAGCTGAAGTTCGACCCGGCTGTCTCCTCGGCCGTCTTCGTCACGGCGACCACCGATTTCTTCGGCTTCCTGATCTTCCTCGGCCTTGCGACCCTGGTCCTTCTGTAGGATCGGTCTCGAGCGGCGCGGTCTTTGCTCGCTCCCCAACGGGGCGACCACGCCCTGTCTCGATTTGGGTCATTTCCGTTGTCCGACGCCGCCAGACAGAACCTGAAGATCTCCCGCGAGGGGATCGTGCTGATTAAGAGCTTCGAGGGCTTCCGCCCGCGAGCCATCCAGCGCGCCGAGGGCGGCTGGATCATCGGCTATGGCCACACCCTGTCCGCCCGCGAAGGCGCCACGGTGTCGGAGGCCGACGCCGAACTGCTGCTGCGCTACGACCTCCTGCCGGTCGAGGCCTCGGTCAACGACACGGTTCCCGGCGCCCTGAACCAGCACCAGTTCGACGCTCTGGTCAGCTTCGCCTTCTCGGTCGGCGTGGACCGTTTCGCCGCCTCCGACGTGCGCCAGCGCCTGACCGCCGGTTCGCCCGGCGAGGCCGCCGACGCCATGATGGGCTGGCCCGAGCCCGCCCTGCCGGAAGCGGCGCTCCGCCGCCGCGCCGCCGAGCGCGCCCTGTTCGTCGCCAATCCCGGCGCTCCGGTCGCCCTGTCCGACCTTCTCAGCGCCCCCCTGCCCCCGCCCGCCGTCGTCGTGCCTACGTTCGCGGCCGTTCCGGTCGAGGACGCCCCGGCGATCCAGGACGTCCCGACTGAACCCGCCCCGGCAGAGGACACGCCTGTCGAGGCGGCCCAGACCGAAACCCTCACCGACGCCGAGCCGACGCCGGTCGCCGAGGACGCTCCAACCGCCGTCGATCCGCGCGGCGCCGCCGTCGCGGCCCTGCTCGGCGAACCCGCCGCCCGTCTGGTTCAGGACGAGACCGACGCCGAGCCCGCCGCCCAAACGCCGGCCGCGAACGACCTCGAAGAGCCCGCCCCCTCCAACGACAACCCGCCCGCCGAGGCTGTGACGGAAGAGGCCGCTCCCGCCGAACCGTCCGAGGCCGCCGCCTCCACGGAAGCCGAGACCGCGTCCGTCGAGCCCACCGGCTCCGACGACGTCGTCGTTCAGCCGACCGAAGAGACGACGCCCGACGAGCCCGCCGTCGAAACGGCTGCGCCGGAAGACACTCCCGCCGACACGTCAGCGTCCGAAGACACTGTGGTCGAAGCCCCCGTCGAGGCCGAGGCCGACGCCCCGACCGAACCGACGCCCGACGCCGCCCCGGCCAATCCCGCCTCCGGCTGGGCCGCCGCCCGCTACGCCCCCTACGGCCTGGCCATGGTCGGCCCCCTGCCCTACCTCGACAACGCAACGCCCAAGGGCGACCCGGTCGCGGAAGCCCCGGCCATCGACCACGCCGTGGTCGAGACCGCCCTGCCGCCCGTCGAGCAACCGACCACGCCCGAGGCCGAGGTCCAGCCCGAGCCGGAAACCGTCGTCGCCTTCGCCCCGGCCCAGGCCGTCACCGACACGGCCCCGGTCGAAGCGGTCTCCGCCGAACCGGAACCCGTCGCCCCGCTCTCCGACGCCGCCCCTGTCGAGCCGATGGTCTACGTGCCCCCGGTCGCGTCGGCGCCCGCGACCGAACTGGTCCTGACCCCGCTGGACGACGCCCCCGAGCCCGCCGTGATCCGCCCTCTGTGGACCGCCGAAGAGCGCGACGCCCCCGACGGCTCGGAGACCAATCTGTTCGGCGAAGACCTGACCCTGACGCTGGGCGGCTCGGTCATGCGTCACGAGATGGAGTTCGAGGCCCCTGCCCGCTTCGACTGGAAGGACACCGCGCCCTTCATCTTCATGGGCGGCGTGGGCCTGGTGTCCTTCGGCGCCTCGATGGCCGCCTTCCGCCGTGCGGCGGAACAGTCGGGCGGCTCCGAGCTGACCATCATCGGCTGGGTCCTGGCCCTGATCGGCCTGGGTTGCGTCGGTGTCTCCTCGGTGAACCTCTACCGCAAGTTCGGACTGCCGGGCGGGGACTGACCCCCTCTCCCCATGCCTGCGGGGATCGTGCTACCCCGCTCGCATGAGCATTCCGAACGCACCCCAATCGATGGAATTCGGCCTCGGCGAGAATGCCGACGCCATTCGCGAGACCACGGCCCGCTGGGCCGCCGACCGGCTGGCGCCGCGCGCCGCCGAGATCGACGAAAAGAACGAGTTCGCCCGCGACCTCTGGCCCGAAATGGGCGAGCTGGGCCTGCACGGCGTCACCGTCGAGGAAGAGTTCGGCGGCCTCGGCATGGGCTACCTCGAGCACGTCGTGGCGATGGAGGAAGTCTCCCGCGCCTCCGCCTCGATCGGCCTGTCGTACGGCGCCCACTCCAATCTCTGCGTCAACCAGATCCGCCGCTGGGGCACGCCCGAGCAGAAGCAGAAGTATCTGCCCAAGCTGATCTCCGGCGAACACCTGGGCTCGCTCGCCATGTCCGAGGCCGGCTCCGGCTCCGACGTCATGTCCATGCGGACCCGCGCCGAGAAGAAGGGCGATCGCTACGTCCTGAACGGCACGAAATTCTGGATCACCAACTCCCCGACCGCCGACACCCTGGTCGTCTACGCCCGCACCGGCGACGGCAACGGCGGCGTCACCACCTTCCTGATCGAGAAGGGGATGAAGGGGTTCAGCGTCTCCAAGAAGCTGGACAAGATGGGCATGCGCGGCTCCGACACCGCCGAACTGGTGTTCGAGGACTGCGAGGTCCCCGAAGAGAACGTCATGGGTCCCGTCGGCGGCGGCGCCGGCGTCCTGATGTCCGGCCTCGACTACGAACGCACCGTCCTGTCGGGCGGCCCGCTGGGCATCATGCAGGCGGCGCTCGACGTCGTCCTGCCCTACGTCCGCGAGCGCAAGCAGTTCGGCAAGGCCATCGGCTCCTTCCAGCTGATGCAGGCCAAGGTCGCCGACATGTACGTCGCCCTGAACTCGGCCCGCACCTACGTCTACGCCGTGGCCAAGGCCTGCGACGCCGGCAAGACCACCCGCTACGACGCCGCCGGCGCCATCCTCCTGGCCTCCGAGAACGCGGTGAAGGTCTCGCTGGAAGCCGTCCAGGCCCTCGGCGGCGCAGGCTACACGAAGGAATGGCCGGTCGAACGCCTGGTCCGCGACGCCAAGCTCTACGACATCGGCGCCGGCACCAACGAGATCCGCCGCTTCCTCATCGGGCGGGAGCTGCTGGGGTCCTAACTCTGGCGCGAACGATGATCCGTGCTATCTTTGAAGCATGAGCAAGACCTCGGGCCACTACACGGGTTGGGTGAAGCGTGATGCGGTCAACGGCCGCTTCACCGCACCCATCGGTCAGACGACGACCGACCGGGGCTTCAAGATCGTCAAGTTCGCCACCCCGCGCACCATCGACGACAAGAAGTTGGCCGAGGCGCTGAACTCCGGCCGCTTCGCCCAAGGCGCGCGTGGCGCGGGCTCCTAACGGCTATCGCAAATCGGTCTTCGTCAACGCGCCCTTCACGGCCGACCGAAGAGACGTCTTCGACGCCATCGTCTTCTCGGTTCTGGCCTGCGGCTTCACACCCCGCTGCGCGCTGGAGATCGACAACGCCGGTCAGGCCCGGTTCGACAAGATCGTCGCCCTGATCCGGGACTGCCACCTCGGCATCCACGACATCTCCTTCATGGAGCTGGACGCAGGCCTGCCCCGCTTCAACATGCCGTTCGAGCTGGGGCTGTTCCTCGGCGCGGATCGCTTTGGACCGTCCTGGGTCGGCCGCAAGGCCTGCACCATTTTCGACCGCGAGCCCTTCCGCTATCAGCGCGCCCTCTCGGACATCGCCGGACAGGACATCCGCGCCCACGGCTGCGACCCGGAGCGCGCCTCGAGCGAGACCCGGCTCTGGCTCTCCCACCACCTCGATCGTGACGGCCTGATCCCCGGCGCGGCCGCGATCTGGGGCATGTATCGGGAGTTTCAGGTCGAACTGCCCGACCTGGCCGCCTTGTCGATGCGCAACAGCGTCGATCTCACCTTCCTGGAGCGACGCCACCTCGCCACGGAATGGCTCCGCCGTCGCCTCGCCTGACGGACAGCAAAAAAGGCCCGCCCCAGCGCACCGGGACGGGCCTTCTTTTATCTTCAAACCGAACTCAGGCCGCCGGACAGTCGCCCAGGCGTTCGCCCGTCATGGTCATGACCGTCTCGGCCATTTCCGGCATCGGGGCCGGGTCCATCTTGGTGCGGACCTCCATCACGTAGCGGCTGGAGAAGTCGCCGGTGACGCGGATGGTCGATTCCGTCTTCATGCCCTGCATCTGGCAGACGGTGCCGCCGACGACCGCATCGCCCTCGCGACGGAAGGCCTCGGTCGTACAGTCGGCGCCGGGCGTTGAGCCCTGGGCCGGCGCCTCGAACTTGGCTTCGGTGACGCACTGTTCGACGGCCGGAACCGTCGCGCCTCCGGGCACGCCGGTCATGGCGGTGGTCACTCTCCAGAGCCCGGGCTGCGGCCCTTCCAGAACAGCCGCCGTGGTCGGTGCGGCCCCTCCGGCCGCGGCATCCGTTTTCGCCTCTCCGCCGCCCTGGCCGCACGCCGCCAGGCCGAGCGCGAGCGCTCCCGAGATCAGGATCATGGTTCGCATGGTCTTGGTACTCCCTCCGTCGGCAACGGCGCCGACAGAAGGTTGAATGGCCAAGCTGCCGGGACGTTCCCTGGAACCGACAACCTTGGATAAGTCTTCCGGGGATCGAAGGAGATCGCCATGCCCGCCAGATCCGCAGCCCAGCAGAAGGCCGCCGGCGCCGCCCTGTCCGCCAAACGCGGCGACACGCCCCGGTCGAAACTCAAGGGCGCGTCGAAACAGATGGCCGCTTCAATGACCGAGAAACAGCTCGAAGAGTTCGCCCGCACCAGACGCAAGGGCAAGCCCGAGCATGTCGACGACCGCTGAGGGCCCTCAGCCCTCGAAAGGGCTCAGAACGCGACGGTCTGGCGGCGACGCATGACCATCACCGCGCCCGCCGTGGCCAACAGCCCGGTCAGGCCGATCATGGCCCATTCGGTCAGGGTCGGCACGGGGGCCGCCAGCACCACGCCGGTCACCGTGCCGCCGGTCAGGCTGCGCGGGGTGCCGTAGGCTCCGGAGCACGCGCCACCGCCCGTGCAGGTTCCCTCGGCGGTCAGACCGGTGTTGAAGTTGCGCACGCCGCCCGAGTTGTTCATCGCCGCACCGGTGGTCGACAGGTACATGACGCGCTGCCCGTCCGCCATGCCGCCGGCCGTCAGAACCTCCAGCCCATTGGATCCGCCCGTCCCACGCAGGGCGACGTAGTTCGCCCCGGACGTCAGCGTCGTGCCGGCCGTCGTGGTGATGTTGATGCTGGAATAGGTGTTGGTGTCATAGTCGTAGATGAAGGTGCCGCCGATCGTGCCGCCATCCTGGAACGTGCCGTTGATGGTCCATTGCACCGGGACGGCCAGAGCGGGCGTCGCCACCAGGGCGACAGCGGCCACGGCGGCCGACAGAGCGAGCGTTTTCAAAGAACTTCCCCCAACGCATTACTGAAATCACCATTTCCGCTAAGGGGTTTCGGTCGGCGGGTAAACCGACAACTTGACGCTGGGGCCGCCTCTTTCGGCTGTCACGATCGCCCACTAGGGTCGCGGCATGAGCCTGACGGAGACCTCGACCGGCCGTCCCCGCCGTTTCTCCGACACGCTGGAGCGGCTGGGCGCGCGCGGCGGCGAGAAGCTCCACCTCGGCGAGATCGTCGAGGCTTTCGGAGAACGGGCGTTCGGCGCCGTCATGCTGCTGTTCGCCATCGTCAACATGCTGCCCTGGCCGCCCGGCGGCACGACCCTGACGGGAGCGCCCCTCCTGTTTCTGTCCGCCGAGCTCGCCTGGGGACGCGACGCGCTCTGGCTGCCCAAATGGCTGGCCCACGCCTCGGTGAAGCGCGAGACCTTCCGCACCCTCAGCGGCCGGTTGATGAAGATCATCCGCGTCTCGGAGGCCCTGTCCCGTCCGCGCCTCTACTTCCTGACCGGCCGTCTGGGTCAGGGTCTGATCGGCCTGGCCTGCCTGATGCTGTCGGCGGTGCTGGTCCTGCCCGTCTTCGGCGGCAATCTGATCCCCGCCATCGCCATCGGCTTCTTCTCGCTGGGGATCATGCAGCGGGACGGTCTGGCGGTCCTGCTGGGTTGGCTGATGACCGGCGTCACGGTCGCCGTCCTCATCCTGGCCTGGAACCTCGTTCTGGCCGGCTTCAACGCCGGGTTCGATTGGTTCGGCCGCATTTTCTAGTTCTGTCGGAAACTTAAGTGGCGATCCGTCCCTCGCATGCCTAGATCACCGTCACCCTGTCGCCGAGCCCGTTCCTGATGCCAGACTACGACTATCAGAACGACGACCGGCCCTTCTCCCAGGTGCTGGACGACATCGGCGTCAAGGACGATCCCAAGCTCTATCTGGGCGAGCTGGTGAACGCGTTCGGCGAGCGCGGCCTGGGGGCCATGATGGTCTTCTTCGGCCTCATCAACGCCATCGCCTCGCCGATCCCGGGCTCGACGACCATCCTGGGCGCGCCCATGGTGCTGATCTGCCTGCAGCTGCTGATCCGGCGCGATCAGCTGTGGATGCCGAAATGGGCGCTGAGTTCCAGCATCCCGCGCGCCAGCTACCGCTCGACCATCGCCAAGGTGAAGAAGCCCCTGCTGTTCGTGGAACGGCTGTCCAAGCCTCGCTATCGCATCATGAGCAGCGAGGTGGCCGAGGTCCTGATCGGCCTGGTCTCCACCCTGCTGGCCGTCATCGTCATGCTGCCGATCTTCGGCGGCAACCTGTTCCCTTCCCTGTTCGTGGCCCTGTTCGGCTTCGGCCTGATGCAGAGGGACGGCGCCCTGATCGGCGCGGCCTGGGTCGGCATCGCGGGCTTCTGCGTCTTCGTCTGGCTGGCCTGGGAACTGATCTCCCGCCTCTTCCTGGCCAGCGCCGACTGGTTCGTCCACGGCTGGCATTGGATCCAGGGGCTGTTCGGAGGCTGAACCCGCCCCCTCGCGCTCAACATGCGCTCAAGCAGTGAGCGACCGCGTCGCGAGCGGTAGCGCACCAACAATGCGCTCAAGCAGCGCGCGACCACGTCGCGAGCGGTAGCGCCCAACGATGCGCTCAAGCAGCGAGCCGCCGCGCGGCGAGCGGTAGCGCCCTTCAAGAATCCCCCAACAAAAAGGCCCGCCGGATTGCTCCGGCGGGCCCCATTGTCTGACCGCATCACGGTCTGACCTTAGCAGCCTGACTCTGCGCTCATGCAGCCCGAACGGGCGTTAGCGCGCAAAGGAAGTAATCAGGCCCGGACCTCGTGGGAGGACCAAGCTTCGGTCACCGTACGGGTTTGGGACAATGAGATCACTTGATCACCTCCTTTCGACTGTTGAACAGGGAGGTTGAAGGTAGGATCGCTTCGGGCCTTTCGCAAAGCCCCCTTCCGCATTTCGTGATCGCGTCCCGTCAGGGACGGCCCAGGGTCTTGACGACCGCCCCGGCCGGCGCCCGCTCGGCCACCTGCTCCGCGTCGAACATCTCATAGATGCCGGATCGCCCCTCGTTGCGGATGCGATAGGTCCCCGTCAGCGCGACATGATCCTCCACCCAGGTCGCGCCCAGCGAGAAGCTTATCGTGCGATTGCCGCTGGTCAGGAAGAAGTCGCTGGGCGAACGCGGCGGCCGTGTCGTCGTTGACCACGCCCCGGATCGCATGCCCCGGCGTCTGCGCCGAGGCCGCGCCGGTCAGGACCGCGCAGACCATGACCGCCGCGGCGATGACTGGGAAAGTTCGCATTCCGGCTCTCCGTTCGGCGGCCACGCAGGCCGCGCCTTCAGCCTGTCGTCAATCCGCGTCGGGCAGCGGCGTCAGGGTGACCTTCAACCCCTCGAACATCACCCCGTCCGGCCCTTCGTGGCCGATGACCACCCTGGCGGTTCCGCCGCGCCGGATCACCAGGTTCGGCTCCACCGGCTGGGCGTCGCCGTCCAAGATCGAGATCGACAGGGCCAGGCTGTCTTCATCTCCGTCGCCCTGAACCGGCGCCAGGGAGGCGTTCATCTCGAACAGGCCGTCGACATCCTGCACCGTGACGTTGGCCGATCCGTCCTCGACCAGCACCGTGCGCGCCGCGACCGTCTGCACCCCGGCATGGACGACCGACAGATCGAGCGCGTAACGGCCGCTCCCTTCGGCCTGCGCCGGACCACCGGCGGCGAGAAGGAGGGCGGCGGCGATGGCGCTGAACATGGGTCGTCTCCGGTCTGGCCCGACGCCGTTCGTCGGATTCGCCGACCTTCAGCCTAACGTCGTTCGCTTCGCTCTCAAGTCGAAAGCCGCCCGTCCGACAACCAAAAACGCCGGGGAGCGAACTCCCCGGCGTTCTCAGGCCTAGTTGCGGAACAGCGACAGAAGGATCTGCGGCGACTGGTTGGCGATGCCCAGCGCCTGCACGCCCAGCTGCTGCTTCGTCTGCAGCGACTGGAGCTTGGCGCTTTCCTTCGCCAGATCGGCGTCCACCAGGTTCCCCACTCCGGATTCCAGCGCGTCCGTCAGTTTCCCGACGAAGGTGCGATGCGTGTCCAGAGCCTTCGCCTTCGTGCCCAGACGCGCCAGCGCCGAGGACACGTTGTCGATCGAGGCGTTCACCAGACCCAGGGCCGTGGTGGCCAGGGTCGAGGTGCCGATGGTCGTGGTCGTCGCGACGGTGACGCTCGTCGAACCCAGCGACAGCACCTCGGGGGTGACCGTCATGGATGCGGTGCCTTGCGCGTTGGCCAGAGCCTGGAAGCCGGTGGCGCCGGTCTTCAGAAGGTTCACCCCGTTGAAGTCGGCGTTTGCGGCAACCGTGTTGATCTGGTCGCGGATGGCTTTGAAGTCTTCGTTCAGCGCTTTCCTCGATGCCGTCGACAGCGACTTGTCGGTCGCCGCCAGTGCCTTCTCCTTCAGTTGCAGCAAGAGATCAGAGATGCTCTCGCCGGCCGCCAGTGCCACGTCGACCGCCGAAACGCCGCGGTCGAGCGAAGTCTTGACCGCCCCCAGGGCGCCGATGTCGGCCCGTTGACCCTGGGCGATCGCCCAGATGGCCCCGTTGTCCTTCGCATTGGAGACCTTCTTGCCCGTGTTGATGCGGGTTTGAGTGGCCGCCAGGTCGGCGTTGGTGGCGTTCAGTTGTTGCAGCGCGATGAGCGCGCCGGCGTTGGTGTTGACCGAGTTGGCCATGGTGAAGTCCTTCCATTCTGGTCGGGGTGACGGCCTTCTGGCCGATGAACCGGTTCTGGTCCTGCGCGCGGTCTCGCAAGGACCGGGCCGGACCGATCAGATTGAAAGGATTGGGAAAGTTCTGGCGGAGCTTCGGCGCTCGGCAATTTCTCGCCGGTCAGCGCCGCACTTTGCCCACCCGGCAGACGCTTTTAGGCGGCCTGTTGACCTTGGGGCGCCAGGCCCTGCATGATCGAGCGATTGATGTCGATCAGGGGTTCGAAATCCTCCTCGCCGCGCATCACGGCCGAGGAGTGACGTCCGACGAACAGGCTGATCGAGATGATCTGGGCCTTCAACGGATTGTTCAGTTGGTTGGCGCTGTCCGAGCAATCGGTGGCCAGCACCGACCACAGGCGACGGTTCCAGTCCAGGGCGTCGATCCGGGTCTTCACGTCCGACGGATCCACGCTGGCGGCGTGCATCAGGGCGCGCGTCACCTGGCCGAACAGACGGTATTCCATCTCGCGCGGCGTTTCCGTGCGCGTCGACGTCTGGGCATAGGCCTTCAGCATCAGGTCAGGCTTTCCTCGTAGTCGACGATCTTACGGGCGCTCATCAGGGCCTTGTAGTATTCGCGCGACATGACGTGCTTCGACGTCTGGACGCACTCGGCCATGATCTCGGGGTTGCGCGTGGCGCTCATGAACTCGGTCAGGCGGGTGACGAACTCGTCGTAGACCTTGGGCGCGGCGCTTTCGTCCAGGTACATCATCATGACCGGGAAATAGATGCGCTTGGCCGGGGTGGTGACCTCCTCGACCTGCATGATGTCCTTCTCGCGCAGGACCGAGGCCTTGTTCTGCAGGATCAGGACGCCGCGACGGTCGCCGTTCTGCACGACGGCCCCGTTCAGGACGAACTTCTCCCCGGGCTTCAAGGACAGCTTCAACGGCATGGGGTGCGCCTCCTTAGCGCCCGCTTGGCCCTGACATAGCCCAACGGTGACTGACGCAGGCTAAACAGCCGTGGTTAACCATGTGCTATTGAGGCGTTAGGTATTGCTCCGGTCGAGACATCCTTTCGCGCGCCGAGACCGCCCATGCCTGTCGTCGATCCCACCCCTTCCGAACTGGCTCTGGGCCATATGCCGATGGCCCAGGGGGCGGCGGGCGACTCGGCCTCTCCCGCCGCCATCCGCCGCCTGTCGCACGCCCTCTCCGACAAGAAGGGCGCCAACCTGAAGGCCCAGAAGAAGGCCATCGAGTCCCTCAAGGCCGCCGTCGCCTCCATCCGGGTCGGCGACTACGACGCCGGCGCCCGCCGGGCCTTGGCCATCCTCCAGGTCGACGAACAGAACGGTCTGGCCTGGCACGTCCTGGCCATCTGCCGCGAGAAGGCCGGCCACCTGTCGGAGGCCCTGAACGCCTACGACGCCGCCCTGCGCGTCCTGCCCGAGGACGCCAACATCGCCCACGACCTGGCGCGTCTGGCCCAGCGCCTGGGCCACCTCGAGATCGCCGAAAAGCTGCTGCGGAAATTCCTGGCGGTGGAGCCCGGCCACATCGAGGGCACCAACAACCTCGCCTGCGTCCTGCGCGACCAGAAACGCTATCAGGAAGCCATCGACACCCTGCGCGACCTGATCCAGATCGAACAGACCAACCCGACCCTTTGGAACACCCTCGGCACCGTTCTCAGCGACCAGGGCCAGATGAAGGAATCCCTGACCTTCTTCGACGAGTCCCTCCGGCTCGATCCCGCCTTCGCCAAGGCCCGCTACAACCGCGCCAATGCGCTCCAGCCGCTGGGCCAGGCCGAACAGGCGCTGGAGGATCTGAACGCCGCCCTCCCCGGCGCGGAGACCCCCTACGAAAACGCCATGATGCGGATGGCCAAGGCCATGACCCTGATGGGCATGGGCCGGCTCAAGGAAGGCTTCGACACCTACGAGGTCCGTCTGGACCCCGAGATGCCCGAGGCCATGCACGTCGTCGTCGACTGCCCCCGCTGGGACCCGACGACCGAGGACCTCACGGGCAAGCGCCTGCTGGTCGTCGGCGAACAGGGCATCGCCGACGAGATGGTCTTCGGCGGCTGCCTGCCCGACGTGATCGAGGCCGTCGGCCCGACCGGCAAGGTCTTCATCGCGGTGGAGGCCCGTCTGGTGGATCTCTACCAGCGCAGCTTCCCCACCGCCGTCGTCGGCTCCCACCGCGCCGTCCGCATCGAGGGCCGCCTGACCCGCTACTGCCCCTTCATGGAGGAGATCGGCGAGCAGGAGGGCAAGGCCGACCATTGGGTCCCGATGGCCAGCCTCTGCGCCGTCTATCGCCAGGACCTGTCCGACTTCCCCGACCGCGACGGCTATCTGGTCCCCGATCCCGAAAAGGTCGCCCGCTGGAAGTCCGAGCTCGAGGCGCTGGGTCCCGGCCTGAAGATCGGCCTGCACTGGAAGTCGCTGGTCCTGACCGGCGTCCGCGCCCGCTACTTCTCCAGCTTCGAGCGCTGGAAGCCGGTCCTGACCGCGCCCGGCTGCGTCATGGTCAATCTGCAATGCGGCGACGTCACCGAGGACCTGGCCGCCGCCGAGGCCGCCGGGGTGAAGATCTGGACCCCGCCCATGAACCTGAAGGACGACCTGGACGACCTGGCCGCCCTGTCCAATGCGCTGGACCTCGTCATCGGCCCGGGCATCGCCGGCACCAACATGGCCGCCGCCTCGGGCGCCCGCACCTGGCTGGTCCACGCGCCGGACGACTGGCACCTGGTCGGCACCGACCGCTACCCCTTCTACCCCCGCGTCCGCACCTTCGCGACCGGCGGCTTCGACGGCTGGCCGCGTGCGATCGCGGAAATCCGGGCGGCGTTGGAAGAAGAAGTCTAGCCCCTCTCCCCTTGCGGGAGAGGGAGACGGCGCACGAGCGCGCAGCGATCGTCCTCGCGCCGTCGGGTGAGGGGTGAAACCCATTCTGACCGAGGCATCCCAATCGTCACCTCCCCATCGAAGATGGGGTTGAGGAACGATCGCATCGCGATCGGACGAGCAGGCCGCGGGCAGCGACCAGGAGGGGGCGATGGGGTCTCACCGAGCGAGCACCCGCCAGCCCAACCCGTGCACCCCAGCGAAGGCCGGGGTCCAGATGGAAGTCTCTGCCGCCTCGAGCAGAGGGATCGGTGCGCGATCCGGGCCGACTGAATCCTTGATCTGGACCCCAGCCTTCGCTGGGGTGCACGGATGATGGAGCGTCGAAGTTGGCAAAGCATCCCCCGATTTCGCCAACGATTCCAACGCCCCGAACTTTTAAGACCCCTTTTCCTTAACGCCCCCAATTCCTCCCGTATCCTCACAGACGTCCCACCGCGTGGGGAAGGCGTCCTGGGCCCAGGACCCGGACGTGCGGCGGGGTCGATCGCGGGGTTGCCGGGGGAGCTGAAGTCCCCCGGGTCCGGCGGCGCACTGGGCGCCGTCGCCCGTCGTGGGCTTAAGAGGCGGAATCGGGACGAACCGGGTGGAAACCAAGGCGGCGGGCGAATGGGCTCCGCCGCTCCCGGCTAGGAGCTTCCCTCCCCCGCGCAGCTTGCGAAAACCGGTCGAGCGGAGCCAGGCGACCACGCCGAAACTCTACACACAGGCTGGCGTCGGCGACGGCGTCCGCCACGGTCCCGGGCGAGATCGCCCACGGCTCCGCCGCTTCCCCATACCCGTTCGCAGCGGAAGGACGATGTCGGCTGTCCGACAGGCGGAACGCCCGCCAAAGCCCCGGCGTTGAACCTCCACAACAGGGAGGCGACCATGCCTGACATCGACCAGTCCGAAGCCTTCGACGAAGACAACAACGACGTCTCCGAAAGCGGCGGCGTCACCAATGAATACAAGACCTTCGAGGAAATGCCTGAGGTTCTGGACGTCACCTCCGCCGACGGCGACGCCGACGAGGACGACTTCGACGAGGACGATCAGGACCTCGACGACACCCTCAGCGCCGACGGGGTCGAGCCTGATGCCGACGCCCAGTACGGCCAGGACGGCGCCCGCATCAACGAACTGGATCTCGGCGCCGACGCCCCCGGCGAGGGCGAGGTCGAACTGGTCTATTCCGGCCTGATGGAAGACTCCCGCGGGGCCCAGGCCTCGGCCGCCCACTGGGAGGCCAAGACCCTGTCCGACGACGACATCGAAGACCTGGGCTACGGCCCGGAAGGAGAAGAAAAATGAACACTGCCGCCCCCAAGGAACGCGGTCCCGACCACGACCCCGACACCCCTCACGCCCGCAAGGCCGAACGCCTGCACGGCAAGCCCGACCAACTGACAGAGGGCCACGACGCCGCAGAGGACCGTCAGGAGGCCCTGGTCGACGAGGGCATCGAAGAGACCTTCCCCGCCTCCGACCCGGTCTCGGCCAAGAAGATCAGCTGAAACTGATCGTTGTTAACCGGCCGCGCCCTCGGTAGTCGTGGTTCGAAACCACGGAGCATCCGATGTCGCGGCCGCAAGACCGGTTCGAGGGCACCTCGAACTATATCGCCACCCAGGACCTGAAGATCGCGGTCAACGCCGCCGTCGCCCTGGAACGGCCCCTCCTCATCAAGGGCGAGCCCGGCACCGGCAAGACGGTCCTGGCCTATGAGATGGCCCGGGCCCTGAACGCCCCGCTCATCACCTGGCACATCAAGTCCACGACCAAGGCCCACAACGGCCTCTACGAATACGACGCCGTCAGCCGCCTGCGCGACTCGCAGCTCGGCGAAGAGCGGGTCAAGGACGTCCGCAACTACCTCAAGCCCGGCAAGCTCTGGGAGGCCTTCACCTCCGAGACCCGCCCGATCCTCCTGATCGACGAGATCGACAAGGCCGATATCGAGTTCCCCAACGACCTCCTGCAGGAGCTCGACCGGATGGAATTCTACGTCCACGAGACCGACGAGACGATCCGCGCCGCCGTCCGTCCCATCGTCGTCATCACCTCGAACAACGAGAAGGAGCTGCCCGACGCCTTCCTGCGCCGCTGCTTCTTCCACTACATCCGCTTCCCCGACGACGAGACGATGAAGGCGATCATCGAGGTCCACTTCCCCGGCATCAAACCGCGTCTGGTCTCGGAAGCCCTCAAGACATTCTACGAGATCCGCGACACGCCCGGTCTGAAGAAGAAACCCTCCACCTCCGAACTGCTGGACTGGCTGAAACTCCTGATGGTCGACGACGTCCAGCCCGAAACCCTGCGCGAGACCAGCCCCAACAAGCTGATCCCGCCGCTGCACGGCGCGCTTCTGAAGAACGAACAGGACGTCCACCTCTTCGAGCGTCTGGCCTTCCTCAATCGTCGCGAGGGGTCGCGCCCCGGCGTTTGAGAAACGGCGCATTCCCGACACGCCACGGACAGATATCGTCAGATCGATTACCGCGATTTCACTGGAATCGTCACAGACACTGTTCAAGATGAAGGCCTGAAGAGGAACTCCTGGATGCGACTGCTTCTCGCCACCATCTGCACAGCTTGCCTGATGACGGCGGCCTGCGACGGCGACTCCGTGCGGATCTCCACGACCACGACCGACACGGGCGCCAAGGGCGTGCTGAAGGTCGTCGACACCCTGCAATGCCCGGAAACCATCGGCGTCCTGACCCGCAAGGGCACGGCCCACGCCGGGGGCACGACCTGCCTCTACACCGGCCCGCGCGGCGCCGAGGTCTCGCTGCAACTGATCGCCCTGACGGATCAGGGCGCCGACGCCGTCCTGCGCCGCCTCGAAAACGCCCTCTCGGCCGACATGCCCCACACCACGGCCGAACTGCGCGCCTCGGCCGATGCCGCCCGCGCCCAGGCCTCCGCTGACCAGGCCCAGGTTCAGGCCGACATCGCCGCTACCGAAGCCGACAAGGCCCGCGCCGAGGCGGACGCCGCCGCCGACCGGGCCAGCGTCCGCGCCCCCGGCATGGCCATCGACGCCCAGGGCGACCGCGCCACCGTCCGCCTGCCGGGCATGAGCGTCGACGCCAACGGCGACAAGGCCAGCGTCCGCATCGGCGGCTTCTCCATCAACGCCGACGATTCGACCGGCGAGGCCCGCATCACCTCCTCCGACGAGAGCGTCAGCGTCCAGGCCCACGACAACGCCGCCGAGATCCGCACTAATGCGCCCGGCGACGCCACGCGCCGCACCTACCTCCTGACCGACAGCCGTCCCGCCGATCAGGGCTGGCGACTGGTCGGGTTCGAGGCGCGCGGCCCCGTCGGCGGCCCCATCGTCATCGCCACGGTCCACGCCAAGGACCGCGACTCGGACGGCGTCTTCGACTCCGCCAAGGACCTCGTGACCCTCAACGTTGGGGAATAGGGCGCCCTTCGGCTTGATCCCGCGTTCCGGATGGGTCACCTGACCTGCCGTTCGCCGATTGGACTTCGCCTTGGCCGTTCCGCCCGCCCCTCGTTCCTCGAAAACCCCCGCGCCCCGCGCCTGGCAGCGCATGCTGTCGGGCCGCCGCCTGGACCTGCTCGACCCGTCGCCCTTCGACATCGAGATCGAGGACATCGCCCACGGCCTGGCTCGCGTCGCCCGCTGGAACGGCCAGACTATCGGCGAGCACGCCTTCTCGGTCGCCCAGCACTCCTGCGTCGTCGAGGAGATCGCCGCCCACATCAAACCGGGCCTGGAGCCCAAATGGCGCCTGGCCGCCCTGCTCCACGACGCCTCCGAATACGTCATCGGCGACATGATCTCGCCCTTCAAGGCGGCGCTCGGCGTCAGCTACAAATCCTTCGAGGCCCGCCTGGAAGACGCCATCCACGTCCGCTTCGGCCTTCCGCCCAAGACGCCGGTCCAAATCAAGAAGCTCATCAAGAGCGCCGACCGGGCCTGCGCCTATTTCGAGGCCACCCAACTGGCCGGCTTCAACGAAACCGAGTCGCTCGGCTTCTTCGGCGCCCCGCCTCCGGGCTACGACCTGGTCATCGACCCCCTGCCCGCCTCGGTCGCTCAGCAACGCTACCTCGAACGCTATCGCGTCCTCGCCGAGGCCGTGGGCATCCTGCCCGCCGCCGACGCCTGGCATACGGAATAGCGGCATGAGCTGGGGCGGAGAGCACGGCGTCCGGATCGGCCTGTCCGCCGTCGTCATGGCGCTCCGCTCCGGCCGCCTCTGCGTCCTGACCACCGAGACGCCGGACCACGAACTGGCCCTCCCCTTCGGCCCCTTCGACCCGGCCGAGGACCGCACCTTCGAACGCGCCCTGCGGTCCTTCGTGACGGCCCAGACCGGCTTCGGCCTCGGCTTCGTCGAACAGCTCTACACCTTCGGCGACGCGGGTCGCGCCGCCCCTCGCCGCACGCCCGGCCCGGACCGTCAGCGCGAGGTCTCCGTCGGCTACCTCGCCCTGACCGCCGACGCCGTCGACATGGCCCCGCCCGGCGCCCGCTGGACGCCCGCGCTCGACATCTTCCCCTGGGAAGACCGCCGCAACGCCCCCAAGGCGCTCAAGGACATCCTGACCGCCCTGACGGCCTGGGCCGCCGGCGACGCCAACCGCCTCGAACGGATCGAGGCTCTCTTCCCCGCCACGGCCTCCGCCCGCTGGGACGAGACCCGCGTGCTGGAACGTTACGAACTCCTGTACGAAGCCGGTCTGGTCGCGGAGGCCGCCCGCGACCGCGACGACGCCACGCCGCTCGACCTCCACGACCGCCCCATGGCGTCGGACCACCGCCGCATCCTCGCCACGGGCCTGGGCCGTCTCCGCAGCAAGCTGCGCTACCGTCCGGTCCTGTTCGAACTGACGCCGGCCACCTTTACCCTGTCCGCGCTCCAGACCGCCGCCGAGGCCGTCGTGGGCCTGAACCTGCACAAGCAGAACTTCCGGCGCAGCGTCGAACGCACCGGTCTGGTCGAGCCCACCGGCCGCCTCTCCACCGGCACCGGCGGCCGCCCGGCCGAGCTCTTCCGCTTCACCGGCGCCGGCCCCCGCGACGGCCAGGCCCCCGGCCTCGCCCTCCCCACGCTGCGCTAGAAAATTTGACTTCGGAAAATCGTCCGAACCCGCTTGCGGCGCGCCCCCGACCCCATTAGAGAAGCCGCTCGCTTCGACCAAGCGTACGACGGCCCCGCGGAGAGGTGGCAGAGTGGTCGAATGTACCGCACTCGAAATGCGGCGTGCCTTTACGGGTACCGTGGGTTCGAATCCCACCCTCTCCGCCATTTCCTGAAAAACAGCCGTATTAACAACGGCCCACTTCAGGACTTGGCTGTCACCAGCCCAAACTGGTACCATTTACTGGTCCACACCGATCACGGCGTGGGCCTGCGTCATGTCGTCGAAAGCACGAGATGACGGCGACTGGGGTTCGCCGCGTCACGCGGAAGCCGTCCCCGCACCTTCTTTTCAGGAACGGCATCTATTACCTGCGCGTGCGGGTGCCGGTCCATTTGAAGGCGCGGATCGGTGCCTCCGAGATCCGACGGTCCTTAGCCGTCCATCATCCTCGAACAGCACAGGTTCTCGCCGCCCGATACGGCGCGCGCGTGTTTGAAATGTTCGAGATGCTCAGTCACCAATCCGCTTCCAAGGCCGAGACCCGGCGTCTGATCGAAGGCTGCTTCGCGGGTCTCAGAGACACCGCCGACCTTGGCTTTGTCCCTCGCACCAACCAACCGGATATCGAAGTCGAAGAACAACGAGACCTCTCTCTCGGTCGCATCCGAGCGCTCGAAGAGCAGGTTGGTCAACATGCAACGTCTTCTGCTCGGCGCCTCCAGCGCCGCCCTCGCCCTGGCCGCGGCGCTCCCCGCATCGGCCCAGGTCGTCTCCCATGAACAGACCACGGCCGTCGAAGACGTCGTGGTCACCGCCCAACGCCGTGAACAGAACAGCCAGGACGTGGGCATCGCCCTGAACGTCCTGGGCGGCGAAGAACTGAAGGAAAAGGGCGTCTCGGTCGTCAACGAGATCGAGAACATCGTCCCGAACGTCGAGGTCGACAGCCAGTTCGGCGGCGGCCAGCCTCAGTTCCGCATCCGCGGCATCGGCGCGACGCAATACTCGGCCAACAACACCTCGTCAGCCGGCATCTATGTCGACGAGGTCGCCCACCCCTACACCGTGACCACCCAGGGCGCGATGTTCGACGTGGCGCGGATGGAGATCCTGCGCGGACCGCAGGGCACCCTCTATGGCCGCAACTCGACCGCCGGCGCCGTCAACATCATCACCAACGCCCCGACGACGGAGTTCCGCGCCGGCGCGACCGCCGAGATCGCCAACTATGACCGCTTCATGGTCGAGGGCTATGTCTCGGGCCAGATCGCTCCGGGCCTCCTGGGTCGCCTCGCCGCCGTCACCGAACAGGGCGGCGCCTGGCAGTTCAGCCGCGATACCGGCGAAGCCCTGGGCGACAAGGACAAGAGCGCGATCCGGGGTCGTCTGACCTGGGACGTCAACGAGACCGTCACCGCCAACCTGACCGCCACCTATATGGTCGACAAGTCCGACGGCCTGGGCCTTCGCCTGCGCGGTCCCTATGCGCCAGCGACGCCGGCGCTGGGCCCGACCATCCCGACCGACCAGGCCTGGCGCATCACCGGCTGGCAACTGTCGCCGGCCCTGGCCGCCGTCTCGGGTCGCAGCGTGGGCGACAAGCCCGGCCGCGACAATGAAGGCTTCGACCTGAACGCCCGTATCTCGGCCGATCTGGACTGGGCCGAACTGACCTCGCTGACCGCCTACCAGACCTTCAGCCGTTCGGAATACAACGACTGGGACGGTACGCGGTACCAGGAGTCCGACGTCTACTTCTACAACGACCTGGACGTCTTCTCTCAGGAACTGCGTCTGGCCTCGACCGGCGAGGGTCGCTGGAACTGGCTGGTCGGCGCCCACTATGCCGACGAGAGCATCGACGGCGGCTTCTACACCCAGTTCCGGGGTTTGGCCGGTCTGATCAACACGCCCTACGACCAGAGCGTGATGGCCACAGGTCTCTTCACCCACAACAGCTTCGCCTTCACCGACCGCTTCCGCCTGATCGCCGGCCTGCGCTTTGAATATGAAGAGCGCCAGCTATCGACCTCGGGCACCACGGTCGCCCCGGCCGTTCCCGGTCCGGTGCGCGACTACGATCAGGAGATGTCGGAAGTCAGCGGCCGCGTGGGTCTGGAGCCGCGCTCGCTCTCATCCTTGCCGGTTGCGCGGCGGCGCCCGCCCCCGCCCCGACCTTCTGGGTCGGTTTTCGCGACCACCCGCACGGCTACCTCACGGCCGAGACCGCGCCGAACGCCGCCAATTTCCTGCCGCCCCGCCCGCCGCCGGGTCTCTACGGGAACAGGACGACATCGCCCAATATCGCGCGACCCGCGCCCTCGCCGGCACGCCGCGCTGGGATCAGGCCCGCGCCGACAACGAGATCGAGACCCCATCCGCGCCGCGCATCTTCGATGAAGCCCTGGGCATCACCTTCACGCCCGAGCGGATGCCGACCCTGACCCTGATGCTGGGCCGGATGCTGGGAGACCTCGAAACCATCCAGACGCCGGCCAAGCGCGGTTACTTCCGCCCTCGCCCCTTCGTGACGGAACCGGCCGAGACCTGTTTCCCGCCCGAACCCTGGCTGGCCTCCAGCGGCTCCTACCCCTCGGGCCACACCGCGCTCGGCTGGGCCTGGGCTCTTGTGCTGGCGGAGATGGCGCCCGACCGCGCCGACGCCATCCTGGCGCGTGGCCTCGCCTATGGCGACAGCCGCATGATCTGCGGCGTCCACTACGCCAGCGACGTCGAAGCCGGCCGCATCGTCGGCGCGGCCATGGTCGCGGCCCTCAAGGCCGACCCGGCGTTCCGGGCCGATTTCGCCGTCGCAGCTCGCGAACTCGCCGAGGCCCGCGCGGCCGGCCGTTGAACGTCAGGATGACCAAGCGACCGGCAGACTTCCTGGGTGGCGGTGACGATGACCTCGTCCAGCATGGACGCATCGTAGCCGGCCGCGTCCTGCGCAAGAGCCAAAGCCCCCGCGGCTCAGGCCTCATGCGCCCCAGCTTTGGGGACCTCAGCCGCCCCGGTTCTTCACCAGATCGTCCACCACCGACGGATCGGCCAGGGTCGAGGTGTCGCCCAGCGAGCCCAGACCGTTCTCGGCGATCTTCCTGAGGATACGCCGCATGATCTTGCCTGACCGGGTCTTGGGCAGGCCCGGCGCCCACTGAATGACGTCGGGGGCGGCGATGGGGCCGATCTCGTGGCGGACCTGGGCGACCAGGGCCTTCTTGAGGTCGTCGGTGGCCTCGACGCCCTTGTTCAGGGTGACATAGGCGTAGATGCCCTGTCCCTTGATGTCATGAGGGAAGCCGACGACGGCGGCCTCGGCGACGTCCTCGTGCAGAACAAGCGCGCTCTCCACCTCGGCCGTGCCCATGCGGTGGCCGGAGACGTTGATGACGTCGTCGACCCGGCCGGTGATCCAGTAGTAGCCGTCCTCGTCCCGGCGACAGCCGTCGCCGGTGAAATACTTGCCGGGATAGGTCGAAAAATAGGTGTCGAAGAAGCGCTGGTGATCGCCCCAGACCGTCCGCATCTGACCGGGCCAGCTGTCGGTGATGCAGAGGTTGCCGCTCGTGGCCCCCTCCAGCACCCCGCCCTCGGCGTCCACCAGTTGCAACTCCACGCCGGGCAGAGGCTTGGTCGCCGATCCGGGCTTCAGGTCCGTGGCGCCGGGCAAGGGCGCGACCAGGGCGCCGCCGGTCTCGGTCTGCCACCAGGTGTCCACGATGGGCAGGCGGCCCTCGCCGACCACCTCATGATACCAGCGCCAGGCCTCGGGGTTGATCGGCTCGCCCACGGTGCCGAGCAGGCGCAGCGACTTGCGGCTCGTCGACTTCACCGGCTCATCGCCGTCGCGCATCAGGGCGCGTAGGGCCGTGGGGGCGGTGTAGAAGACCTCGACCTTGTGCTTGTCCACCACCTGCCAGAAGCGGCGGTTGTCCGGATAGTTGGGCACGCCCTCGAACATCAGGGTCGTGGCCGCGTTCGAAAGCGCGCCGTAGACGACATAGGAGTGGCCGGTCACCCAACCCACGTCGGCGGTGCACCAAAAGACCTCGCCGGGGCGATAGTCGAACACCAGCTCGTGCGTCCACGACACCCAGAACAGATAGCCGCCCGTGGTGTGCAGCACCCCTTTGGGCTTACCCGTCGAGCCGGAGGTGTAGAGGATGAACAGCGGGTCCTCGGCGTTCATCGGCTCGCAGGGACAGTCGTCGGCGACGGTCTTCACCGCCTCCTCGAACCGCACGTCGCGGCCATCGACGATCGGCACGTCGGCGCCGGTGTGGGCGATGACCAGCACCTTTTCGACCGACACCTTGGTCAGGGCCTCGTCCACATTGGCCTTCAGCGGGATGACCTTGCCGGCGCGCAGGCCCTGATCGGCGGTGATGACGACGGTGGAGCCGCAGTCCTCGATCCGGCCGGCGATGCTGTCGGGCGAGAAGCCGCCGAAGACGACGGAGTGGACCGCGCCGATGCGGGCGCAGGCCAGCATGGCGACGGCGGCGGCCGGGACCATCGGCAGATAGATGGTGACCCGGTCGCCCTTCTTAACGCCCATGTCCTTCAGGACGTTCGCCATGCGGCAGACCTGGCGATGCAGTTCCGCATAGGTGAGGGCGCCCGACACCGACGGGTCGTCGCCCTCGAACAGGATGGCGGTCTGGTCGCCCCGCTCGGCCAGATGCCGATCGATGCAGTTGTACGCGACGTTCAGGACGCCGTCCTCGAACCAGCGGATGTGGAAGTCCGCCTTGTCGAACGAGACATCCTTGATCTTCGTCGGCGGGGTGAACCAGTCCAGACGCTTCGCCTGTTCGGCCCAGAAGGCCTCCGGGTTCTCGCGGGCGGCGATGCGCGCGACCTCGTATTGGGCCTTGTTCATGTGGGCCCGCGAGGCCCAGTCGGCGGAAACGGGGTAGAGATCCTGGTCGGTCACGCAGCGCCTTGAAGGTTAGAAGCCATATTTGGCGAAGAGGGTCAGACGGGTCATGTCGCCCGAGAGTCCGTTCTCGAGCTCCCGCTCACCGAAGCTGAGCTCGGCCCCGAAATCCAGCGCCGTGACGGGCGACCAGATCAAGTTGCCGCGAACACTATAGGCCGACTTGTTCGTGGCCAGGGTCACGATGGCCGCGTCGTTGTCCACGTTCTGGAAGCTGTAGATGAAGTTGGACCGCCATTGGGGCGACCAGACGCGGCGATAGGCGGCGAACCCGGCCGTCAGCGGAATGGCCTCCAGCCGCCCCGTCGAGGTCAGGACCGCATCGTTGGTGAAGTTCAGGCCGACATAGCGGCCGATCCCCTCACCGCCCGACAGCATGATCCTGAGGTCGTCGGTGGAGCCGATCTTGATCTTGGCGGCGGCCGAGACGCCCCAGCCGGTCGTGCTTTCGTCGATGGCGCCGACGCCGGTCGTCTCATAGGCCAACTGGCGCACGATGCCGGAAATGGACGCCTCGCCCCACGGCCGGACGACGGCATAGCGGGCGGTCACATCAGGCAGGGAGTTGTCGTCGGCGATGATCCGCGCGCCGGTGTTGAACGTCGTCAGGGTCGTCTCGGGGTTCTCCACCGAGATCGAGAACGGGCCGCGCGTGTAGCGGATCTGGGCCTGACGGGCGAAGACCGTGCCTTCCGACGGACCGATGTAGTCGGCAGTCTCGGGCAGGACGCCGATGTTCTGGAAGTTGGTCCACTCCTGACCGAACAGCCAGTTGTCGATGGTGACGAAGGCCCGGCGCAGCGACAGGTTCGACGGGCTGGTTGTCCGCTGGTCGCCCGCGCCCGGCAGGACCTGGAAGTCCATCTCCACGCGCGTGCCGACGCGGTGGCCGCCGATGGCGCCGTCCGACGTCAGCCAGAACCGGGTCTGACGCGCATTGAAGTCGGCGGCCGCGCCTTCGTCCGCGCCGCCCACGGGGATCGCCCCCGGAAGGTAGAAGTCCCGCATCAGGTCGCCGTTGGCCGGGTCGCCGCCGGAATAGCTGCTGAGACTGTAGTCGGCCTTCACGAAGCCGCCGAACTTCAGGGTGTTGTTGCCAACGCGGAAACCGTCGGAGGGAGCGGCCGGCGCGGGCGCGGGAGGCGCGGCGGCCTGGGCCTGTTCGATGCGGATGATGTCTTGGGCCACCGCCTGATGCTGGACCGTCTGTTCGGTCCGGCTCGTCTGAACGGCGGCCTTCAGTTCGTTGAGCTGGGCCTCCAGCTGGGCGATCCGCGCCTCGAGCGCGGCGGTGTCTTGTGCCTGGGCCTGGGCCAGTCCCGGTGCGAGCGACAGGGCGATGGCGGCTGAGCCGGCGAGCAGTGCGGCCTTCATGGTCATTGGCGTCCTCCCGGGCCCATCTGATGCGGGCCTCATGCGGTCACCTTCCGGTCGCTCTCTCTTTGGAGCCATTAGCCATTGGTCTAGTTTCGACCAAAGTCGGGGGGTGGCAGAGTGGCGCATGGATAAGCGGCGCCAGACCGCGACCGGCATGGGAGACAAGGATTTGGACCGTATCGTCGTCGCCGACGACCACCCCCTGTTCCGGGCCGCCCTGGGGTCCGCCCTGGCTCGCGCGGCGCCGGGTGCGACCATCGAGGAGACCGCCAGCCTGGCCGGCGCGCGCGAGGCCCTGGGCGGCGGTCCGGTCGATCTCTTGCTGCTGGACCTGAAACTGTCGGACAGCGAAGGCTTCGCCGGTCTGGCCGAGGTGCGCGGCGACTTCCCCGCCGTGCCGGTGGCCGTGGTCTCGGCCAGCGAGGACGGACCGACCGTGCGCCGCGCCCTCGCCTTCGGCGCGGCGGGCTTCATCCCCAAGTCCGCGACGCTTCAGGAGATGGTCGAGGCGCTGGAGGCGATCCTCGCCGGCGACAACTGGTCCCCGCCGATCCCCGAAGCCGACGAGGACGAATCGATGGAGGCCCGCATCGCCAGCCTGACGCCGTCGCAGCTGAAGATCCTGATCGGCCTGCAGCAGGGTCGGCTGAACAAGCAGATCGCCTACGACCTCGGCGTCACCGAGGCGACCATCAAGGCCCACCTGACCAGCGTCTTCCGCAAGCTGGGCGTCCACAACCGCACCCAGGCCGTCATCGCGGCCCAAGCCCTGGTTCTGGAAAGCTGAACCACGAAGACGACGCGGCGTCCGTGCATGTCCCCCCGGACAGCGGCCGCGTCGTCCCGTCGTGTCGACGCGCGCAGGACTCGGGGTTGATCGCCCCGCCGTCAACGAAAAGAATCCGTACTACTTTCGGAAGGTTGGCGAGTTGAGCTGATGTCCCGAGAACGAGAGGTGTCGCCGCCTAACGCTGACGGCGGCTGAGGAAGGCTTTCAGCGAGGCCGGACGCACCGGCTTGGACATCATCACCGCCCCTGCCGCGGCGGCCCGCGCCTGCAGCGCCTCGTCCGCGTCGGCGGTGATCAGGGCGATGGAGCGCACGCCACGCGCCCGCAGACCGGCCACGACCGTCAGCCCGTCCGGCCCCTCGCCCAGATGTAGATCGACCAGGGCCGCATCGACCGGGCCGGAAGACGCCAGGGCCTCGGCCGCATCCGAGGCCGTCGCCACCGTCGCGCCCCACCGCTCCAGCAGGGCGGTCAGACCGGACAGGATGGCCGGCTCGTTGTCCACGCAAAGGACGCGCAAACCCTTCAGCGAGGCGCCCTGCGCGGGCTTGGGCGTGGCGGCCATCGGGGTCTCGACCGCGACCGCGCGCGGTGCGGTGACGGAGAAGGTCGAACCTCGCCCCGCCTCCGACCTCAGATCCAGCTGATGACCCAACAGGTTCGCCACGCGCCGGACGATGGCCAAGCCCAGCCCTGCACCCGGTTCGTCGCCGCCCCGTCCAGGCAGTCGGGTGAACTCGTTGAAGATGGCGCCCTGCTGCTCCGGCGCGATGCCCCGGCCGGTGTCGTGGACCTCGATCCGCAGGGCCTCCTCGGCCCTCCTCGCGCCGATCAGGACGACGCCGCTGTCAGTGTAGCGGACCGCATTGCCGATCAGGTTCTGCAGCAGCGACCGCAGCAGGTCCCGATCCGAGGCCACCCAAAGACGCGACGGCACGATCCGCAGCTTCAGACCCTTGGCGCGGGCCAGAGGCGTGAACTCCCGCCGCAGGTCGGCGAACAGGGCCTCGAGCGAGATCGGCACGACCTCGGGCCGCACCCCGCCGGTCTCGAGCCGCGACAGGTTCAGCAGCGCCTTCAACAGGCCGTGGGCGCTCTCGATGGAGCGGTCTGCATTCTCGGCCAGCGTCCGTGATCCGCCGTCGGCGGCGTCGTCCTTGAGCGCGGCGATGAACAGGCGGGCGGCATGCAGCGGCTGCAACAGGTCGTGGCTCGCCGCCGCCAGAAACCGGGTCTTGGAAGCCGTCGCCTCTTCCGCCGCCTGCTTGGCCTCGGCCAGCCGTTCGGTGCGGTCCGCCACCCGCGCCTCCAGCTGTTCGTTCGCCTCCTCCAGCGCCTGGGCCGCGCGACGCAGTTCGGTGATGTCGGTGTAGGAGGTGACATAGCCGCCCCCGGACATGGCCGCCCCGGTCGACTTCAGGATCCGCCCATTGGGCTGGGCGCGCTCATGGTCGTGCGGCGCGCGCCGGCGAAGCGCGTCCAGCCGCCGCTCCACCCAGGCCTCCATGTCGTCAGCGTCGACCACCTCTCCGCGCTCGGCGTTCAGGCGATAGACGGCCGCCACCGGCTGACCGACATGGACGAAACCGGTGGGCAGGTCGAACAGCTCGATATAGCGGGCGTTCCAGGCGATCAGACGCAGGTCCTCGTCCACCACGCTGACGCCCTGGTCGATATTGTCGAGCGTGGCCTGAAGCAGTTCGCGGTTGAACTGGACCGCCTGCGACGCCTCGTCGAGCATCCGCACCACGTCCTCCGGCGCCCGCCCACCCCCGGCCAGGGCGGCCGAGATGACCCGGCGGGCCGAGGACGCTCCGACCGCGCCGGCCAGCATCCGTTCGGCGGCCCGCGCCAGACCCGCATCGGCCGGATCGGCATCCTTCAGCAACCGCCCCGCCTCTCGCCCATAGGCGGCGAAGGAGCGCTCGGCCCCGGCGTCCCCGACAAAGCGGGCGACCAGGGTCTTCAGATCCCCGACCGAGGCGCCCGACGGCGTCGTGCTGCGCTCGCGCCAGTCCAGGCTGACCCGGTCCACGAAGGCGCGGGCCTGAACCCGGTCGATCAGCCGGGGCTCGGCCGCGCGCGACACCAGGATATAGCAGGCAAGATTGGCGCCCAGGCTTAGGAAGACGCCCAGCGGCAGGGGGTCGGCCAGATGCAGCAGGCTCATCTCCGCCGCGCCCAGGGCCGCCGCAATCTGGGGCATGGCCAGCAGCAACAGCCAGACGGCCGAGCCCACGGTGATGCCGGCGATCGCCCCCTTGGCGTGGCCGCCCCGCCAGAGCACGGCGCCGAACAGGGCCGGCGCCAGCTGGGCCAGGGCCGCGAACGACGTCAGGCCGATGGACGCCAGGCCGCTGGATCGGTCGGTCGCCTGGAAATAGAGCCAGGCCAGGAACAGGACGACGCAGATGACGACACGCCGCACCTGAAGGATGGCGCCGGCCATGTCCGACGCGTCCTCCCGCGCCCGCCACCGGTCGCGCGCCAGAAGCGGCAGGATCAGGCTGTTGGAGGCCATGGCCGACAGGGCCACGGTCTCCACGATCACCATGGCGGTCGCGGCCGAAAAGCCTCCGACGAAGACCACCGCCGTCAGCGTCTCCGCCCCCTGCTGGAACGGCAGGGCCAGGACGAACAGGTCCGGATCGGCGATGTCGGCGTAGAGACCGCCCGCCGCCAGCAGAGGCGCCACCGCCACCGACGTGACGATCAGATAGATCGGAAAGACCCAGCGCGCCCTGCGGATATGGCTGGGCTCGGCCGCCTCCACGAAGCCGACGTGGAACTGACGCGGCAGGCAGAAGATCGCCAGGGTCGCCAACAGGGTGATGGCCACGAACCGTCCGTCGATCACCGGCATGGCCGCGAGTTCGCCCAGCGAGTCGATGGCCTCGCCCGGCTCTGGCGTCCCGAACAGCATCAGGGCGGCGAAGACGGCCACGGCCACCAGCGCCGCCAGCTTGACCACCGACTCCAGGGCGATGGCCTGGATCAGCCCTCTGTTGTGCTCGGTCAGGTCGGGCCGGCGCGCGCCGAACAGGATGGTGAAACCGGCCAGGACCACGGCGATGACGCTGACGGTCAACTGCTCCGAGCCCGCCACCGCCGTCCCTTCGGTCAGCAGCTGCCAGGCCATCGACAGGGATTTCAGCTGAAGCGCGATATAGGGCACCGACCCCACGATGGCGACGCAGGCGACGAGCGCCCCCAAGGTCTGGCTCTTGCCGTAGCGGGACGAGATGAAGTCGGCGATCGAGCCGATGTTCTCGCGCCGAGCCGCCGCCGCGATCCGCCTCCAGATCGGGAACAGGACCACGATCCCGAGCACCGGCCCCAGATAGATGGGCAGGTACTCCCACCCGTTCCGCGACGCCGTGCCGACCGCGCCATAGTAGGTCCAGGAGGTGCAGTAGATGGCCAGGCTGAGCGCATAGGCCCACGGCCCGAACCTGCGTCCCGGCGCGGTCGGTCCGCGCCGCTCGCCGCGCCAGGCGATGGCGAACAGCACCGCCATATAGGCGGCCACCAGCGTCAGGATGAGAAGAGCGTACATCGCGGTCATCTAGACGGGCTCGGAGGCGTGCTCGCAAGAAAAAGGCGGGCCGATCCGAAGACCGACCCGCCCTTGGCTCGGGGAGGAGCGTTTCGTCAGGCGTTCAGGTCGACGTCCTTGCCTTCCTTCACGAGGAGGAAGCCCAGGACGACGGTGCCGACCGCCACGATGATCGGATACCAGAGGCCTGAGTAGATGTTCCCGGTCGCGGCCACGATGGCGAAGGCCGTGGTCGGCAGGAAGCCGCCGAACCAGCCGTTGCCGATGTGATAGGGCAGCGACATCGAGGTGTAGCGGATGTTGGTCGGGAACATCTCGACCAGGGCGGCGGCGATCGGGCCGTAGACCATGGTCACGTAGAAGCCGAGGATGAACAGGATGGCCACGACCATCGGCTTGTTCACCAGGGCGCTGTCGGCCTTGGCCGGATAGCCGGCGGCGGTCAGGACGGCGCCCAGTTCAGCGTCCCAGGCCTTCTTGGCGTCGCCGAACTCGGCGGCGGGCATGGCGTCGCCGCGGAAGCTCGCGATGACGGCCTGGTCGCCGATGCGAACCTCGGCCACCGTGCCGGCCGGAGCCGCCAGGTTGGTGTAGGTCACGCCCGCTTTGGCCAGGTAGGATTTGGCCAGGTCGCAGGAGTGGTTGAACACCGTCTTGCCGACCGGGTCGAACTGCACATTGCAGTCGGCGGGATCCGCATAGACCGTGATCGGCGCAGAAGCAGCGGCGGCGGCCAGACGCGGGTTGGCGGCCTCGGTCAGGGCGTTGAACAGCGGGAAATAGGTGATCGCCGCGATCAGGCAGCCCGCCAGGATGATCGGCTTGCGCCCCACCTTATCCGACAGCCAGCCCCAGAAGATGAAGAAGGGCGAGGCCGCCAGAAGCGCGATGGTCAGCAGGATGTAGACCAGGGTAGCGTCGACCTTGAGTACCCGCTCCAGGAAGAACAGGGCGTAGAACTGGCCGGTGTACCAGATGACGGCCTGACCGGCGGTGAGACCCAGAAGGGCGATCAGCACCAGCTTCAGGTTCGGCCACTTGCCGAAGCTGTCCTTCAGCGGGGTCTTGGACCCCTTGCCCTCGGCCTTCATGCGCTTGAACGACGGGCTTTCCGACAGCTTCAGACGGATCCACAGGGAGACGCCCAGCAGCAGGATCGAGACCAGGAACGGCACACGCCAGCCCCACTCGGCGAAGGCTTCCTCGCCGACGGCCAGACGGACGCCCAGGATGACGACGAGGCTGAGCACCAGACCGGCCGTGGCCGTGATCTGGATGAAGGAGGTGTAGAAGCCCCGCTTGCCCTGGGGGGCGTGCTCGGCGACGTAGGTGGCGGCGCCGCCATACTCACCGCCCAGGGCCAGACCCTGGATCAGGCGCATCAGCACCAGGATGATCGGTGCGGCGATGCCGATGGCCGCATAGGGCGGCAACAGGCCCACCACGAAGGTCGACAGGCCCATCAAGAGCATGGTGACGAGGAAGGTGTTCTTGCGACCCCACAGGTCGCCCAGACGCCCGAAGACGACGGCGCCGAACGGACGCACGGCGAAGCCGGCGGCGAAGGCCATCAGGGCGAAGATGTAGCCGGTGGTCTCGTTCACGCCCGAGAAGAACTGGACCGTGATGATCGCAGCCAGCGAACCGTACAGATAGAAATCGTACCATTCGATCACGGTGCCGACCGATGAGGCCAGGATCACGAGTTTGTCGTTCTTGTTGACCTCGTGATCGGGCTCCACCGGCGCGCCGATGGTGGTGTCAGTCATTCGTGTTGCCTCCCAGCAAGGTCGTTATCGACCGTTGTCGCACCGCGAACGGCGCTCGTTGCTGGCAAGGTGACACCACGAGGGCGCGGACGTCAGGGCGACTTTGGTCGAAGGACGCCGGACGGCGCGGCTGGACGTGCGTAGAGCATCAGGGCGCTGGCTGTGATCGAGAACAACACCGCGACCACGGCGATGGATATCGGCAGGGCCGCCGGGTCGGCGAAGACGTAGTCGGTCAGGGCGGCGACGCTGAGCGGGCCCACGAACATGCCCACCACGCCGATCACCAGATAATAGACGGCCGCCGCGCGGGCGCGCACGGCGCCGCCGACCCCGTCCTGCACCGCCGCGACCAGGATGCCGCCGGGCGCCAGGAACAGCACGAAGGCCGGGGCGAACAGGGCGACGGATAGGGCTCCCGTCGGGGCCATCATGGCCAGGGCGACCAGCGGCCCCACCAGCGCCATGGCTCCGCCTCCGACCCAGAAGGGCGCGCCCGTGACGCCCCGGCGCTTCAGCACGTCCGACAGCCAGCCGCCGCCGACCGCCCCGATGGGCCCGAAGATCAGCAGCACCAGGCCGTAGCTCGACCCGATCTGCAACGGCGTCCACTGATGCGCGCGGATGAAGGCGGCGGGAACCCAGGACAGGACCGCGTAGGTCAGGCAGGTCAGGACGGTCGCCGCGCCCAGAACGCCGACGAAATAGCGGGGATTGCGGCGCATCGCTCCGATCAGCGTGTCCGGCGCCGCCTCGTCCGCGCCGCCCGTCGGGATCGCGTGCCGACGCTCAGGCTCCCGCACCGTCATCATCAGAAGGGCGCAGACCAGACCGCTCAAGCCCACGATGATGAAGACCGCCTGCCAGACCGCGATCTCGCCGAGCAAGGGCAGCGACAGACGCGGGGCGCCGGACACCGCCGCGATGACCACCCCGCCCAGCACCAGGGCCGCGCCCGATCCCCCGGCGGCGGCCGACGCATAGAGGCCGAGCGGCAGGCTGCGTCGCTCGGGCGGGAAGTTGTCGGCGATGATGGAGACGGCGGCCGGGGAGAAGCTGGCCTCCCCCGCCCCCACGCCCATGCGCGCCACGAAAAGCTGCCAGAAGTTCTGGGCCGCGCCGCACGCCGCCGTGGCCAGGCACCAGACGGTGACCCCGACGATGATGACCTTCTTGCGCGACACCTTGTCGGCCAGCCAGCCCAGCGGCAGGCCCATGATGCTGTAGAAAAGGCCGAAGGCGACGCCCTGCAACAGCGACAACTGGGTGTCGTTGAGCCCCAGGTCCGCCTTGATCGGCTCGGTCAGCAGGCTGACGATGGTCCGGTCGATGAAGGAGACGATGTAGGTCAGGGTCAGGACGACCACCGCCCACCAGGCGACGCGTCCCGAGGGCCAGGGCTTCTCGACCGCCTCGGTCATGCCGACGCCCTTCCGGCCTGCAGCAGGGCCTCGCGCCGCGCGCCCACGTCCTCGGCCCGGATGGTGTTCAGCTCGGCGCAGCGCTGTTCCTCCAGCGCCAGCGCCTCGGCCAGGTCGAGCTTCATGCCGTCGTCGATCAGGCGGCGGGTCTGGATGGCGACCTCGCGCGGCTGGTCAGCGATGGCGCGGGCGATCTCCAGCGCCGTGTCGAGCAAGGCCTCCTGAGGCACGACCCGGTTGACCAGCCCCCAGGCCAGGGCCTGGTCCGCCGGGATCGGACTGGACGTCAGGGACATCTCCTTGGCGCGCGAGACGCCGATCAGCCGGGGCAGTTTCTGGCTCAGCCCCCAGCCCGGATAGATGCCCAGCCGGACGTGGGTGTCGGCGAAGCGCGCCGTCTCCCCCGCGATCAGGATGTCGCACGCCAGCGCCAGTTCCAGCCCGCCGGTGATGCAGGGGCCGTTGATCGCGGCCACGACGGGCTTGGCGTTCCGCTCGATGGCCTCGGACGGATTGCCCGCCCCGTGCAGGGATTCGTGCGGATCGGTCGCCACCGATCCGGCCGCCCACTCCTTCAGATCCATGCCGGCGCAGAAGGCCCGCCCCGCCCCGGTCAGGACGACCGCGCCGATCTCGGGGTCCCGGTCGATCTCGTCAAAGACGGCGCACAGACCCTCGCGCAGCGCGCGGGACATGGCGTTCAGCGCCTCCGGTCGATTGAGGGTGACCAGGGCGACGCCGCCGTGGCGGGTCATCGTGACGGGCGTGCTCATACCGGATCGTTCCCTCTTCCCGGAGAGAACTCTGGCGTCATTGGTATGTTAATGCAAGTCCGATGACCAGGTCAGTCGGCGGGCGTCCTCTCGAACTCCACGTCCCTCGGTCCGACCGGCTCTCGGCAATGGGAACAGACCACGGCGGGCGTCAGGGGATGACCGTCCGGCGCGTGCAACAGGACCTCGGGCGGCCCCTCCGGCGACGGGTAATGGGCGTCGCCCCAGACCATCAGCATGACCAGGATCGGATAGAACTCCGCCCCCTTTTCGGTCAGGTGATATTCGACGCGGTTGTAGGCGACGTCATAGGTCTGGGCCCGCACCATGCCGATCGACTGGAGCCAATTCAGTCGTTCCGACAGGATGTTGGTGGCCATTCCTGCGTCCAGCCTGATGTCCTCGAAGCGGTGATAGCCCGAGAAGATGGCCCGCAGGATCAGGGTCGCCCAGCGGTCGCCGTTGATCAGGATGGACTCGGTCAGGAAGCTGGGTCCCGCCCCCTCCAGGTCGATGACGTTCCGCTGCTGGCGCCGCCGGCTGTAGGTCGCCGACATCCATCCGGCGCCGGGGCCGGCCGAGGGGGTGACGTCCTCGAACCGGATCTGATGATCGCAGGTCGTGCAGACCGTCAGCGGCACGAAGGCGTGGCCGCATCCTCGGTGGCGCAACCGTATGTTTCCCAGATGCTCCTGCGTGAGCCAGCGTCGCTCCCACGTCACGCCCGTCAGCGCCATCCAGTAGAGGTCCAGACCCTTTGGCGTCAGGCGATAGGCCATGCGACTTTCGGAATCGCCATACGGCTCCAGCCGGAACACCCCGTGCGCCACCAGTCGTTTCAGCCGGTCGCTGAGCTGGGCCTGAAGCAGCTGGGTGCGGCTGCGGAAATCGCCGAACCGGCGCGCTCCGATCCAGGCGGCGTGCAGGATCAACAGGGTCGGCGCATCGCCCACGACCTCCAGCGCCCGCGCGATGGAGCAGGTGCGCGTCAGCTTCAGGTCCTTGTGGACCGGTGGGGCGGCGTCGCGCGGCGCCGGGGCTGAGGAACGGGTGGCGGATCTGGCCATGAACGTCACGAGCTGCGCCGGGCGAACCGCGGCGTCGGTCCCTACTCCATCCGCTGTCGGACGGCCTCGCGCAACTCCCTCTTGAGCACCTTGCCCACCGGGTTGCGCGGCAGGGCGTCGAAAAGCTCCAGCCGTTCGGGCTGTTTGTAGACGGCGATCCGCCATTCGTCGCGGAGGAAGGCGACCAGTCCAGCCAGGGTCGGCGCGGCCCCCGGCGCGGGCACGACGCAGGCGCAGACCCGCTCGCCCAGAGCCTCGTCCGGCGCGCCGACCACCGCCGCCTCCAGCACGGTCGGATGGGCAGTCAGATAGCCTTCGATCTCCTCGCAGGAGATGTTCATGCCGCCGCGCAGAACGATGTCCTTCAGCCGACCGACGAAGCGGTAGTACTGGCCCCGGTCGCCCGCGATCTCGAACAGGTCGCCGGTCCGATACCAGCCCTCGTCGTCGAAGGCGGCGGCGGTCAGTTCGGGCGCATTCCAGTATTCGGTGAAGACGGTCGGCCCCTTGACCCTGAGCTCCCCGGTCACGCCGGGCTCGTCGATCTCGCGGCCGGTGTCGGGATCGATCAGCCGGTTCCGGATGCGGTCGCCCATCAGATGGGTCCAGCGGAAGCGCGGGTCGCCGAAGCGGGGGAAGAAGACGCCTCTCTCCGCCGGGTCCGGCACGTCGCGCCGCGTCGCCACCAGACCCGCGCCCTCGTTCGAACCATAGGTGTTGATCAGTTCGACGCCGTAGCGATCCAGCCAGGTCGAAACGAGCCATTCGGACAGGGGCGCAGAGCCCGAGCCGATGCGCGACAGCCGCCCGAAGTCGATCCCCTCCAGCCGCTCCGGCTGCTCCAGCAGACGAGTCAGGATGGCCGGCGCCGTGGTGGTGTAGTCGATCCGCTCTTCGCGCAGTTGCTTCAGGAACAGATCGAGGTCGAACGGGTGGTGCAGCACCATGGCCCCGCCCAACTCCAGCCAGACGGTGATGCCGCTGCCCACCCCGCTGATGTTCACCAGTGGAAAGGGTGTCAGGAGACGCGCTCCGGGCTGCAGTTCCGCCGCCGAGGTCAGGAAGGTCGCCACCCCGCGCCATTCGTTGTGGCTGCGCGGCACGCCTTTGGGATCGGCCTCCGTGCCCGAGGTCCAGCAGATGGTGGTGACGTCGTCCGCCGTGACACGGGCCGCCCCTGCCGCCCGCTTCGCCTCGACCAGATCGTCCGCCGTCACCGCGTCCGAGGCGGCCGTCAGGTCCACCGCCCCCTCGCCCGCGCCGAAGCTCAGGATGTGGACGACGCTCGAACACTGAGGCCGCGCCGAGCGCATCAAGGCCAGATGATCGCGGCCGCCGATGGTTGGGACCGTCACCAGGGCCTTCGCGCCCGTGCGGTTGGCGCAGAAGGCGATCTCCTTCTCCCGGTGCTGCACCGGCAGGGGCGTGACGATGATCCCGAGCCGCCACGCGGCCAGATAGAGGATCGGGTACTCCACCACATTGGGCAGCTGGGTCAGGATCACATCGTCCTTGCCCAGCCCCAGCCCGTTCAGCGTCGCCGCCGTCCGGTCGACCGCCAGACCGACCTCAACCCAGGTCAGGCGACGCGGCTCCCCGCCGACCAGCGCCGACCGGTCCTGCGGATCGACCAGGGCCTCGACCTCCGGCGCCTCCCGAACATGGCGGTCCAGCAGGTCGGTGAGGCGCAGGTCATGCCACCACCCCTCCGCCCGGTACGCGGCCGCCAGCCGACGATCGACGACGATCATGGGCGTACGCTCACAGACGTCCCGCGGCGATGCTCTCCTCGGCCATCGCCCGCGCGCGCTTCGAGATCGGCAGGGCTGTCAGCCCGAACAGATGCCCGTCGTCCGAAACCGACATGCCGTGCTCCGCTCGGTAACCGACGCCATAGTTTACAGCGGCGTAGCGATAGAGATTGAACAGGATCATGAAGTCCAGGTTCGGGATTTCCATGATGCCCGCATCCTCGCAATACCAGGCGATCAGGGTGTCCAGATCGGGGATGCCGCTGGCCTCGAAGTCGGTGTCGCCCAGATAGCCTTGCGGATTGTCCGGCATGAAGTAAGGCACCGTCAGGATGGCCGCGTCGGCATAGACATCGCCCAGGGTGGACATTTCCCAGTCCAGAAGGGCGATCACGCGCGGTTCGGTCGGGTGCAGGACCACATTGCCCATCCTCACGTCGCCGTGGACCAGTCCGGTCTTCGCCTGCGGCGGCACGCGCTTGGTCAGTTCGGCATGCAGCCAGTCCAGATTCGGCATACCCTCGGGGCAATAGCCGGCGAAGGCCTTGCCGTGCAGATGCAGTTGCCGGGCCGCATAGGTGTCGTGCTTGCCGAAATCCGACAGGCCCGCCGCCGCCCAGTCCACGGCGTGTAGCCGGGCGTAAGCCTGGACATAGCTCCGATAGATGGCCGTCCGCTCCTCGGGGGAATATCCCGGCAGGCGACAGTCGTCCTCGATCCGTCCCTCGATGAACTCCATCAGATAGAACTCGCCGCCCAGGACGCTCTCGTCGGTGCAGTAGTGATAGACCTCCGGCACCGGAACGTCGGTGGGACCCAGGGCCGCCAGGACCTTGTATTCCCTCGCGATGTTGTGCGCCCATAGAGGCGCGCCCACCGGCCGCATCCGCAGGACCACCGGGCCACGATCGGTGTCGACGCGATAGGTCGGGTTGGACTGGCCGCCCTTCATCTGGAAGACATCGGTCACGCCCGACCACTCCGGCGCGGCGGTCTTCAGATAGGCGGCCAGGGCGCCGGCGTCGATCTGCAGGTTCGCCATCTCAGGCCGCCTTCTTCACGCGGGCCCGGCGCATCACGCCGGTGTCGAACTGCTCGTTCCACTGGGTGATCTTGTCGTCGACCACCTCCACGATGGCCAGGCAGTTCAGCACCACCCGCTGCCCCTCCCAGCCGTTCGACTGGCCCGTCATCTCGATGGTGTAGGCGATGGCGGTCTTGGTCCCGTTCGTAACCGCGTCGGTCATGCGGTAATCCAGATCGGTCCAGTTGCCGTCGATCTCGGCGACATGTTTCCGGATGCCCTCGATGGTCTCGGTCTGGCCGTAGGGGTCCTGGGTGTGGAAGCGGTCGGCGAAGACCCCGACATAGGCCTCCTCGTCCAGCACCTTCCAGGCGTCCAGGAAACGGATGATGGTCGGATGAATGACGTCCATGGCGGCTTGGTCCCGGCTTGAGGTTCAGAAACGCTTGGTCAGTTCGACGCCCCAGGTCCTGGGCTCGCCCAGGATCGAGACATTGTCGCCGAAGTAATAGGTGGCGTTCACGCGATAGAGTTCGTCGGTCAGATTGCGCCCCCACACCGACACCGTCGCATCCCCCATCGGCAGGTCGTAGGAGACGCGGCCGTTCAGGAGGCCGTAGGAGTCTTCGCGGCTGGTGCTGGCCGGCTGCCACGACATGTCGCTCTGCCAGGTGTATTCGATCCGCGCCGACAGGGCGTCCGACTGGGAACCCAGGTCCCAGGTTCCCTCGGCCCCGACGCTGAACTTCTCGTGCGGAGTGCGCTGCAGTTCCCGACCCGAATAGTTCACGCCGGTGCTGTCGATGAAGTCGACATACTCCGTCTCCAGCACCGACCCGTTGGCCCACAGCCTCAGCCAGTCGGTCGGCAGATAGAGGGCCTCCACCTCTATCCCCTTGATGGTGGCGTCAGAGGCGTTGTCGGTCACGTTACACAGGCAGGCCGCGATCTGCTGGGCCACCTGCAGATTCTTGTAGTCCATGTAGAACAGGGCGGCGTTGAACCGCGCACGGCGATCCAGGAAGTCGATCTTAGCCCCGACCTCGTAGTTGACAACCGTCTCGGGATCATAGGCGAACCGCGCCCCCGCCGGGTTCGCTGGCGTGTCCTCGAACCCGCCGCCCTTGTAGCCCTTGGCGATGGTCGCATAGATCAGGATGTCGTCGCTGGGCGTGTATTCCAACGTCGCCTGGGGCGTGACCTCGGACCAGCTTGCTCCATAGTCGGCCGTGTATCCCCCGCCCGGCCGGATGGAGCTGTCCAACGGCGAGATTCCGACCAGATCGTTGGGGCGGAACCGGTCGCCGCCGTTGATCAGGAAGGCGGTGATCACACCGCCCTTCTCATCGTGGCTATAACGCACCCCGGCCGTCAGTTTCAGATGATCGGTGAACCGGTATCCCACCTGGCCGAAGACGGCGTAGGACTGGGTGTAGCCGTCGTTGTCGAACGTCTGTTCGCCCGACAGGGTCGGCAGGGCCTGGGCCGTCTCGGACTGCCAGTGGTCCAGCTTCCACACGTCGTCGCGATAGAAGTATCCGCCCAGGATCCAGTCGAGCCGGCTGTCGGGCCCATAGTCCGAGACCAGACGGAGCTCCTGCGAGACCTGTTTCAGGTCCTCGTTCTCCTGGATCGGAAAGGAGAAGGCCAGGGGCACGACCACCCCGACCGGACTGTTCGGCCCGGCGCCGGACTGGTGATAGACCTGCTCGCCCTCGCCCGCGCGATAGCCCGTCACGCTGACCAGTTGCAGGGTGTCGGTGATCTGGAAGTCGAGCTTCAGCGCCGCACCGAACGCCTCGCGCAGCACCCTCTGTTCGTTCGGACGGCTCGCGCCCAGGAAGGTCAGGTGCTCGGGAATGCCCTCGCGCACATCCAGCCCGCCTCGGAAGGCTGCGAAGGCGGCGCGCGTAGCGCTCCACGGGCCCGTCCCCGCCACCGTCGGCTCGTCGATGGCCACGCGGTGCTGACCGTTGGAGCGGTCATCGGTGTAGTCCAGCGCCAGTCGCGCCGTGAACCGCTCGCCGCCGTCATACTTCAGCTGCGCCCGCACCTGGGTCGAGGTCAGGTCGTCGAGATCGCGGTTGTTGAGAACATCGCGATTGTAGCCGGAATGGTCGCGGTACTGGAAGGCGATCCGCCCGGCCAGTCGCTCGCTCAGCGCCCCGTTCACATGACCGGCCAGAAGGACGGAATCGTAGTTGCCGTAGCCGGCCTTGATCATCGCGTCCGGCGACCAGGTCGGCTCATTGGGATAGACGCTCAAGGCGCCGCCGACGACGTTCCGGCCCAGCAGCACGCCCTGCGGTCCGCGGATCACCTCGATCCGGCCGATGTCGAAGAAGTCGGTGTTGATCAGGCCCGACCGCCCCACGAAGACGTCGTCCAGGAACACGCCGATCGACTGGTCCGAGGTCGGTGCATCCAGTCGCGTGTTCGACACGCCCCGGATGTTCAACTCCTGATCCAGGACGCCCTGGTTGGTCAGGGAGAAGGACGGCACCGATCCGGACAGGGCCTGGAAGTTCAGGATGCCGGCGCGTTCCAGCGTGTCTCCGCTGACGGCGCTCAGGGAGACCGCCGTGTCTTGGGCGGCGACCTCGCGTCTCTGGGCGGTGACGATGATGTCGTCCACCGCCGTGGATTGCGCCCCGGCCGTCTGGGCCGAAGCTAGGTTTGGAAGCATCAGGATGGCGAGCGCGCTCACGCCCGCCATGGTCACGGCCTTTCGCATACGTCCCTCCCCAGGGAATAGCTGGCTGAGCCAGTCACGCTGGTCTGCCGCCAGCCTGCGAACGCTATGCGGGCCACTTTGGTATGTCAATGCAAGTTCATTTTGCATGATGCAAACAGGAACGGAGCCACCTTCTCTTTCACCCTGATAAAGCCAATAGGCCTCTCAATCCGTCGCACCGCATCAACCCCGCCGCTTAGTCAGGCTTGCATATCGCTACGATATCCACTGCCACCTCTCATTGGCGTCGAGCGGATCGTTGCTCACTACAGAAAGTTATGCAACCATTTGCATGGGAGGACGAACCAATGAGCTATGACGCCATCATTATCGGCGCGGGTATCGGGGGCCTCAGCGCCGCCGCGCTTTTGGCCCACGCGGGCAAGCAGGTGCTGCTGCTGGAACGCGCGGACGAGGTCGGCGGACGGACCCGGTCAAAGACGATAGAGGGCTTCCGCATCCCCCTCGGCGCCACCGCCATTCAGCTCGACGGCATCATCCCCGAGATCTGCCGCACGGTCGGGGCCGAGATGAATGTCGTGGAGGTCTCACGGACCTATTTCTGGGTCGACGGCAAGATCCACGAACTCCCCGCCAAGGGCAGTCTGGCCAAGATGCTGGAGCTCTTCGCCCAGGCCGGCGGCAAGGACCAGACCAAGGTCATGAGCCGGATGGCGCTGGAAATGGCGGGCGCCAAGGCGATGCAGGCCCTGGCCGGCGACACCCAACGCGACAGCTGGGACGATTCCGTCTCCTTCCGCGACTGGCTGCTGCGCCACACCAACAATCCCGCGATCCTGGAGCTGTTCCACGCCATCACCTCCTCCATGTCGGGGGTGAACGACTTCGAATATCCGGTGAAGCACTGGTTCGCCTGGGCCTCATCCAAGGCCATGGCCGGGCGTTTCGACAAATACGGCATGGGACCGGAAGGCTTCGCCGCGATCAGCCGCAGTCTGGGCGACGCCTTCATGCGGCTCGGCGGCGAACTGGTGCTGAACGCCGACGTCCAGTTGATCGAGGTCGAGAACGGCCGCGCCGTCGGCGTCGTCTATGCGGTCGATGGCCAGACCCATAACGCCCGCGCCGACTGGGTCGTCAGCAACGCCGGCCCCAAGGAAACCCTGGCCCTGACCGGCGAGCAGCAGATGGAGCCGGCCTATGTCGAGCGACTCCAGACCCGCGTTCGCTCCGCCCCCATCGTCGTCACCGCCGTCGCCACCCCGTTCGAGCCGATGGACACGTCCGGCATGGTGGTGGCCGCCGGTCTGAACCGCGTGGTCAGCTTCGGCTGGCTGACGAAGATCGCGCCCAACCTGGCCCCGCCCGGCTGGCATCTGACGACCTTCTACGGCACCCCGGGCAGTTGTATCGGCCCCATGGACATCGAGGAGGAGACCCGGCTGAACGTCGAGGACGCCAGCACGGTCATCCCCGATCTGGAAGCGCGCGGCGGCCGCATCCTGGACGTCCACTGCCGCAACCCCGACGATCCGTTCGCCCTCTACAAGAGCTGGCCCGGCTACGACATGCCGGTCGAGACCCCAATCCCGAACCTGTTCAACGTCGGCGACGGGGTGAAGCCGCTGGGCTTCATCGGCACCCCGGCCGCCGCCCTCAGCGCCAAGATGGTCGTGGAGCAGATCCTGTGACCGACGCCCCGACCGGCCCCGACCGCGACGCCTGGCTGGACATCCCCGCCCTCAACGCCTTCCTCGCCCGCTCCACCGACCGCATGGGTCCGGCGATCTCCGCCGCCCTGCTGAAGGGCGGCAACTCCAACCCGACCTTCAAGGTCGAGGCCGACACCGGGACCTATGTCCTTCGCAAACGCCCGGCGCGCGCGGGCGTCTACGGCCATTCGGTCGAACGCGAGTTTCGCGTCATGTCCGCCCTGGCCGACAGCGGCGTGCCCGTCCCGCGCACCATCGTCTCCTGCGAGGACGAGAGCGTTCTGGGCGGCCGCTTCTACCTGATGGATTTCGTCCAGGGCCGGGTCAGCGACGACTGCACCCTGCCCGGCTTCGCCCCCGAGGAGCGGCGCGAAATCTATCGCGACTTCGTCTCGGCCATCGCCCATCTCCACTCCGTCGATCCCCGCGCGGTCGGGCTGGAGGACTACGGCAAGTGGGACAGCGGCTATCTCCAGCGCCAGATGTTGCGCCTGGGCCAGGCCTTCGCCCAGGAGGAGCCCGAGGATCTGGACGACATGTTCTGGCTGATCGAACACCTGCCACCCATGCTGCCGGCCCAGGTCGAGACGCGCATCGTCCATGGCGACGTCCGCATCGGCAACACCATCATCCACGCGACCGAGCCCCGCATCGCCGGCCTGATCGACTGGGAGCTGTCGACGCTCGGCGATCCCACCGTGGACGCCGCCCTCCTGCCCATGCCGCACAATGTCTGGCCCACCCCGATCAACTCCTTCGCCGGCCTCGACCTCGAGGCCTGGGGCATTCCCGACGAGGAGACGATGGTCGGATGGTACGTCCGGGCCGCCTCTCGCCCGATGGACCACTATCCTGTACTGGCCTGCTTCAATGTCTTCCGCTCCGCCGCGATCTATCACGGGGTCCAGTATCGGGCGCGCCACGGCACGCGGGTGTCCGATCAGGCCGAAGGTTTCGGCGCCGCCGTCCGCCCCCTGGCGGCCCGCGCCCGACGTATGGCGGAGGCGCTTCGCTCCTGACCGTCGGACCGCGTCGTGAGCACGCTGCGTCAGACCCTGGCGGTCGTCGGCGACGTCCCGAGCCTTATGCTGATGGAGGCGGCCTGGACCGGCATGCGGACCGAGGACGATTTCCAGTCCGCCACCCGCCTGCCCCTGACCACGGTCCGCAGCCGGCTGGACGCCCTCACCGCAGCAGGCCTCCTGACGGGCGACGGCGACGGCCGATGGCGCGTGACGCCCGCAGGCATGGACTTTTATTCCGTCGCCGTCGTCATGCTCGGCTGGGAGACCCGCTGGAACGAACAGTCGCCCGCCGCCCGCGTGAAACTCCGGCACCAACCCTGCAACCGCATCCTGACGCCCCGGCTCGTGGGCCCGGAAGCCCCGACCTCGGCGGACGATGAAGCCCCCGCCCCCTTCCCGCGTCGCCGCCTGTCCAGGGACAGCGTCGACGTCCCGCGCGGCGACGCCATCGTTCACGGCTCCGTCCGCGTCCTCGGCGACCGCTGGGCCGGACTGATCCTCTGGGCGCTCCGGCATGAGGACCAGCGCTTCGGCGAACTGAAGCGCCGCCTGACCATCGCCAGCAACATCCTGACGGAGCGCCTGCAATGGCTCACCGGCGCGGACATCCTGACCCGCGCCCACGCCTCCTCCCACGCCCCCTACATCCTGACGGCCAAGGGGCGCGGCTTTCTCGACATTCTCGACATGGTCGAAAGCTGGGGCGCGGCCTGGCTGGAAGACGGCGTCGCGCGCCACCGTCCGCATAAATCCCGCCGCCAGGTCCTCTGCGCCCACTGCGGCCTGAAGGTCGCCGCTCAGGACGTCAGTCTCGAAATTCCGCCACGACGGCTGGCGTTGGGCTGATCGGCGTCAGCGCCGCTCCTCGACCGAGGCTTCCGTCCCAGGCGGAACAGCCTTCTCCTCCGGCTCCGACGGCTCGGTCCGATCCCGGAACAGGGCGGCGCGCGCCAGGAGGATCAGGGTCACCGGCGTTGTGACGGTCAGGAACACCGCGATCAGAGCCTCTCGCGGCAGCCACCGCCCCTGCGATCCGCCGAAGTAAAGCCAGGACGCCGTCAGGATCAGCGCCATGCCCAATGTGGCGCCCAGGGTCGGGGCATGGACCCGGTCGTAGAAGGAGGTCAGCCGCACCAGCCCGAACGCGCCCAGCAGCGACAGCGCCGCGCCCGACACCGCCAGGATCGCCACCGTGATGGCCAGCCAGTCCGGCAGGGTCGTCCCGGTCATTCGATCACCTCGCCGCGCATCAGGAATTTGGCCAGGGCGACGGTCGCCGCGAAGCCCAGCATGCCGATCACCAGGGCCGCCTCGAAGTACAGATCGCTGCCGGTCCGCACGCCGAACACCACCGCCATCAGCATCCCGTTCAGATACAGGGTGTCCATGCCCAGGATGCGATCCTGTGCCCGCGGCCCGCGAATGATGCGGAAGGTCGCGCAGACCATGGCCAGTCCCAGCAGGATCAGGGCGGCGGTCAGCCCCAGATCGAGGACCCGCGCGCTCATTCGAAGATCTCCATCAGCGGGCGCTCATACCTCTGCTTGACGGTCTCGATCCAGGTCGCCTCGTCCACCAGATCCAGAACGTGCATCAGCAGCCGCCCCCGCGCGCGATCGTACTCGACCCACAGCGTTCCCGGCGTGCTGGTGATGATGATGGCGAGCACCGCCAGGCCATAGCGATCCCGGAGGTCGAGCGGGATATGGATGAAGCCGGACACGCGGTCGGCGCGACGCCCGGCCAGGACCTGACCGACCGCGATGTTCGAGCGGACGACGTCGATCGCCACCCGGCCCGCCAGCTTCAGGATCGCGCCGGGCGCCCGCACGCGCACGGGATCGATCCGCAGGGCGCGCATGACCTGGGGCGCGGCCAGAGCCATGACCAGACCCAGGGCGAGCGATGGCGCGCCCAGACTTCCGCTCAGCAGCACCGAGGCCGCGAACAGGCCCAGCGACAACAGGGGGTGCGGCAGGATCCGTCTCATCGGCCCGCTCCCGTCAGAACCGCGCCGACATAGTCGGCCGGGGTCGTCAGCCAGGATGCGGTATGATCGGCATAGGCCAGCACCGGCTCGGCGAAGATCGACATCAGAAGGCAGGCGCCCAGAAGGCCGCTGATGCCGATCGCCTCCCATGCCCCGACCACCAGCGGCGGCGCGCTCTCGTCCCGCACCCAGACGGCGGCGACGCCCAGCCGGGTCAGGCTGATGACGGCGGCCAGGCTCGACAGGGCCAGCATGGCCGTGATGGTCCAGCCGAGCGCGTCGGCCGAGGCGACCAGGGCGACGATCATCCCGGCCTTGCCGATGAAGCCGGCCAAGGGCGGCAGGCCGGCGATCATCAGGGCGCACAGGATCACCGCTCCGCCCAGGGCGGCGACGGCGGCCGGGATGATGATGCCGGGCTCGTTCCGCTCCGTGTCGTCGAACGGATCGCGATACTCGTCGTCGAACACCGCCTTGTGCGCGTCCCCGCCCGCGTCACGCCCGCGTTCCAGCACCTCGGCGACGAGGAACAGGGCAGCGCACCCCAGGGTCGATCCGACGAGGTAGTAGAGCGAGGCGCCGAGCGAGCCCGTCCCGCCGTGGCCGATCATGGCCAGAAGGGTCCCGGACGAGATCATCACCGCGAAGGCGGCGGCGCGGACGAGGTCCTTCGCCGCCAGTATGCCCAGCACGCCGAACAGCATGGTCGCCAGCCCCATGACCGCTAGCCCCTCCAGCCCGAAGCCCGCAGAGGCGCCGGCCATCGGCGAGAAGACCAGTCCGGTCAGCCTCAGGATCACATAGACCCCGACCTTGGACAGGATGGCCAGGACCGCCGCCGCCGGGGCGCTGGCGGCCGAATAGGTCGAAGGCAGCCAGAAGCCCATGGGCCAGGCCGCCGACTTGATCAGGAAGGCGACGCCCAGCACCGCGACCGCGACATGGAACAGGCCGCGATCCTGCCCCGGGATGTCCGCCACCCGCGCGGCCAGGTCCGCCATGTTCAGCGTCCCGGTCAGGCCGTAGATCAGCGCCACCCCGATCAGGAACAGCAGGGACGCCGTCAGATTGACCGCGATATAGCCCAGCCCCGCCTTGATCCGCTTCTCGCCCGATCCATGCAGCACCATCCCGTAGGAGGCCGCCAGCATGATCTCGAAGAAGACGAACAGGTTGAACAGGTCGCCGGTCAGCAGCGCCCCGTTCACCCCCATCACGAGCAACAGGAACAGGGCGTGGAACCTCGGCCCCGCCCGGTCCCAGCGCGCCAGAGAGAAGATCAGGGCGCACAGCCCCAGCACCGCCGTCAGCGCCAGCATCAGGGTCGACAGCCGGTCCGCGACCAGAACGATTCCATACGGCGCCGCCCAGTCGCCCAGCGCATAGACGCGCGCGACATCCCCACCGTCCGCCGCCCCCGTCGCGCTTTCGTGGATCAGGATGCCGGCCATGACGAGGATGGCCGTCATGGTGATCAGGCTCAGCGCGCCCTTGAGGATGCGCCGCCGCTCGTCGATCAGCAGCATCCCCGCCGCCACCGCCAGAGGCAGGACGATGGGACCGATGATCAAATGCTCCATCCAGCCGCTCATGCCTTCGGCTCCTCGCCGTCGACATGGTCGCTGCCGGTCGCCCCGCGCGCGGCCAGGACCACCACCAGGAACAGGGCGGTCAGGGCGAAGCTGATGACGATGGCCGTCAGGACCAAGGCCTGGGGCGTCGGGTCGTCATAGGGAGCCAGCGTCTCCATCCCCGACTGCGTCACGGGCGCCGCCGCGATCCGCAGCCGCCCCATGGCGAAGATGAAGATGTTGACCGCATAGGACAGCAGGCACAGTCCCATGATGACCTGGAAGGTCCGGGGACGCAGCAGCAGCCAGGTTCCGGACGCGGCCAGAACCCCGATGGCGAGGGCCAGGACGATCTCGATCATCGGCCGTCTCCCTTGTCGGTGGTCTCGGTCTGGCGGGGCTTCCGCAACGACTGGTGTGCCAGGGCGACCAGCATCATCACCGTCGCCCCCAGCACCAGGATGACCACGCCCAGATCGAACACCAGGGCGCTGGCGATCGGCACGCGTCCCAGAAGCGGCAGTTCGGCGTACTGGAAGTACGAGGTCAGGAACGGCCTGCCGAACATCCAGGCGGCCACGCCCGCCAGGGTTGCGATCAGCAGGCCCGAGCCGATCCAAAGGGCGGGCCGGATCTCCAGCCGGTCCTCCACCCACCGCGCGCCCGACGCCATGTATTGCAGCACGAAGGCCACCGACAGGGCGATGCCCGCCGCGAAGCCCCCGCCCGGCAGGTCGTGCCCGCGCAGGAACAGATGGACGGCGAACAGGATGACGAAGGGGAACATCCAGCGCATCACCACCTGCGGCACCAGCATGGTCTCCTTCAGGGTGTCGCCCTCGGCCCGGTCCTCCCGCTTGCGGTCGGCGGCGGCCTGTCGGCGCTTCTGCGACGGATCCGGCAGGCTGTCGTCGTGGGGCCTGAACCGTCGCAACAGGATGAAGACCGTCAGGCCCACGATGCCCAGGACGGTGATCTCGCCGAAGGTGTCGAAGGCGCGGAAGTCGACCAGGATCACATTGACCAGGTTGCGTCCGCCGGCCAGTGCATAGGCCTGTTCCGCATAGTAGCGAGACACCCCGTCCATCAGGGCCGGCCGGGTCATGATCGCATAGGCGGCGGCGGCCAGTCCCGTTCCGACGATCGCCGCCAGAACCAGATCGAACCGACGGCGAAGGCGCGATCGCCTCTGCAGCCGCTCGGGGACCTTGATGGTCTCCAGCCGCTTGGGCAGCCAGCGCAGACCCAGCAGCAGCAGCACCGTCGTCACGATCTCGACCAGCAGCTGGGTGATGGCCAGGTCCGGCGCCGACAGCCACAGGAAGGACAGGCAACTGGCCAGCCCCGCCCCGCCCATCAGGACGACGGCGGCCAGCCGGTGATACTTCGCTTGCCAGGCGGCGGCGATGGCGCAGGCCCCGCCCACCAGCCACAGCAGGACGAAGGCCAGTTCGGACGCCGATCCCGTCGGCGTCGGCATCTCCGCCACGAACACCCCGCCCGACCAGATCGCCGCCGCCGCAACCGCCGCCACCGCCGTCAGGATGATGGCGCGCAACTGCTGCTGCACCCCGCCGGCGCCTAGCCATTTCGTCCCCGCCTCGGCGAGGCGATAGACGCCGGTCATGGTCTTCTCGAACAGATAGCCGCCGTTCAGCCAGCGCACCGCCAGCGGCCCGCCGCCTGCGCCCGCATGAATGCGACGCCCGAACAGCACATAGAGGGTCACGCCGCTGGCCAGGGCCAGAACGCTGAGCAACAGCGGCAGGTTGAACCCGTGCCAGATCTTCAGGCTGTAGTAAGGCAGGTCTAGGCCGAGCACCGACACAGCCGCGCTGCGCAGGAACGGGCCTACCGTGAGGGCCGGCGCGATGCCGACCACCAGGCACAGCACGACCAGGATCTCGACCGGCCGCCGCATCCAGCCCGGTGGTTCATGCGGGACGCGATCCAGTAGGGTCGGCGCCGGACCGAAGAAGGTCGCGTGAATGAATCGCAGTGAATACAGGACGCTGAAGGCGCTGGCCAAGGTCGCCACGATCGGCAGTCCGGCCGCCAGCGGATGCAATCCCGCCTCGGCCACGGTCTCAGCCAGGAACATCTCCTTGGACAGGAAGCCGTTCAACAGAGGCACGCCCGCCATGGCCGCCGCCGCCACCATGGCCAGGGTCGCGGTGATCGGCATGAAGCGGAACAGGCCGCTCAGCTTCCGCATGTCGCGTGACCCGGCCTCGTGGTCGATGATCCCGGCGGCCATGAACAGCGACGCCTTGAAGGTCGCGTGGTTCACCACATGGAAGATGGCGGCGATGGCCCCGAGTTCCGTGCCCAGACCCAGCAGCAGCACGATCAGGCCCAGATGGCTGATGGTCGAATAGGCCAGCAGACCCTTCAGATCGTGCTGGAAGATGGCCGTCCACGCCCCGACCACCAGGGTGATGAGCCCCGCGCCCCCGACCACGACCAGCCACATCTGGGTCTCGGCGAAGACCGGCCAGAACCGGATCAGAAGGAAGATGCCCGCCTTCACCAGGGTCGCGGAATGCAGATAGGCGCTGACCGGCGTCGGCGCGGCCATCGCGCGCGGCAGCCAGAAGTGGAACGGGAACTGCGCGCTCTTGGTCAGGGCGCCGATCAGGATGAATCCCAGCGCCCACAGGTGTCGCGGATCGGCCAGGATAGCGTCGCGGGCCGCCAGCACGACATCGAGGTCATAGCTGCCCGCGATCTGACCCAGCAGAATCATGCCGACCAGCAGGGCCAGCCCGCCCGTCGCCGTGATCGTCAGCGCCATCCGCGCGCCCTCGCGCGCCAGCGGGTTCTGGTTCCAGTAGCCGATCAACAGGAAGGAGAAGAGGCTGGTCAGCTCCCAGAAGACGACGATCTGGATCAGGTTGCCGGACAGCACCAGCCCCTGCATCGCCCCCATGAAGGCCAGCAGGAAGGAGAAGAACCGGGGCACCGGATCCTTCGGCGACATGTAGTAGCGGGCGTAGAGGACCACGAGCGCGCCGATGCCCAGCACCAGGGCGCTGAACAGCCACGACAGGCCGTCCAGCCTGAGCACCAGGTTCAGCCCCAGCGACGGAACCCAGGGGATGTCGAGCCTGAGGATCTCCCCGTCCTGGAATCGCGGCCACAGCACGATCAGACAGACCACGCTGGCCAGGGCGACGATCCACGACAGCACCGCCGCGCTCGTCCTGGCGTGTCGCGGAAGCCCTGCGGCCACGACCGCGCCGACGAAGGGCAAGGCGACGAGAAGGATGAGAAGCAGGCTGATGGTCATGCGTCGTCTTGTCGGGCCTCTGCGCGCGCGTTCGGGAAAACGGCAACGTTACAGCACGGGAATGGATCGCATCACCTGTCAAATGGCCGCGTCAATTCGCCCGGCGCCGGGGTTGACGCGCGCCGACATCACCTCCGCCTGTACGGAACCAACCGTGCAACCGGGACTTCCGGTTGGATGAACGCGTACTCTCTACATCTTCACGATGGCTCGGGGACGACGCCGATATCGAGCCACATCACGGCCAAGACCGACGAACAGGCCCTCCGCATGGGTCTGGAATGGCTGGAAAGCCGCCCGACCTTCAAACACGTCACCGTCGTCCAGGGCCAGAGGCTGGTCGGAAAGATCGACTTGCCCAAGGCCACCGAGACTCCGAAGGCATCGGCGGCGGGCCGCTGAGGGGGACGGCCCGCCGCCTTCAGGCGACGAGTTGTCGGGTTCCGGGCAGGCGGAACGACCGAAGCTCGCCGACGCTGTCGGCATGCAGAAGTTCGACTTCGCAGCCGGAAGCGATGGCCTCTCTCGCCAGACCCATGGCGCACTGCAGGGCGGCGGACCGGGTGGCGAACCGGCCGAACTGACGCCGCTCCGACACCACCCGCCAGTCCGATCCGCACAGAAGGATGGCGTAGCGGACGACGATGTCCTCGCGGGCCAGCGCGCCCGACGGCGGAACGTCCAACAGGCTCCCGCCGGGCTTCGACGCCAGCAGGGAATCCGCATCGCGCCGCTGCGCCTTCTCGTGCAGCAGCCGGGTGATGTTGTCCCGATCGACGGCCTGGGAATAGTAGAACCCCTGCCCCAGGGCGCAGCCCCAGTCGCGCAACCGCTCGGCCTGGAACTGGGTCTCGACTCCTTCGGCGACGACCCGGATGCCCAGCTTGGCCGCGATGCCCAGGAGACCCTCCACGATGGTCGAACTGGGGCTGTCCGGCTCCATCCGGGCGGTGAAGGACTTGTCGATCTTGATGACGTCGACCGGCACCGTCAGCAGGTGGGTCAGGGACGCGAACCCCGTGCCGAAATCGTCCAACGCCACCCGCAATCCCTTGGCCCGCAGGTCCTGGATGGCCTGGGCGATGCCGTCGCCTTCCTGGCCCATGTAGACGCTCTCGGTCACCTCCAGGATGACATGCTTCAGGGCCACGCCCTCGCGCTCGAAGGCTTCGCGCAGCACTTCATGCAGCCGCCCGCTCTGGAAGTCGGCGGAGGAGGCGTTGATGCCGACGTGCTGGAACCAGATGCCCTGATCCAGCCAGGCCCGCACGTCGCGCGCCACGATGTCCAGCATCCGCTCCGTCAGCCGCGTGGCCGTATGAACATCCGACGTCGCCTCGAAATAGTCGCCCGCCGGCAGGATCTGGCCGGTCTCGGTGATGACCCGGAACAGGGCTTCCAGCCCCACGATCTCCCCGGTGTCGAGGCGGACGATGGGCTGGTAGTAGGCGTCGATGCGATCGTCGCCGAGCGCCAGGTCGACCTCGCGGATCGCGGCCAGACGTCGGCTCATGGTCGCACCGAGCTCTTCGGAATAGCGGACGAAGCCGCCCCGCTTGGCGTCCTTGGCGTGATAGAGGGCGAAATCGGCCATCTGGCGCAGGGCGTCGATCTGCGCCCCCTCCGCCGCGAAGGCCGTCCCGATGGTGGCGCGCGGCATGATCTTGCGCCCGAAACAGTCCACCGGCTCCAGCAGTCCGGCCAGGATCCGTTCGGACAGACCGTCCACCCCCTCGGCGTCGATGTCCCCGGCGTTGACCAGGACCGCGAACTCGTCGCCGTTCAGCCGGAACACCTTGCAGGGCGCTGCGGACAGCGACAGTCGCTGGGCCACCGCCTGGATCAGGCAGTCTCCGAACCCATGGCCGAAGGCGTCGTTGACGGTCTGAAGGTTGTCCAGGTCCAGGATCAACAGGGCGCCGAACGGCCGCTCGGCCGTCCCGATCCGCTCCGACACGGCGTTGAAGGCGGTGCGGTTCGGCAGGCCGGTCAGCATGTCGGTATAGGCCAGGCGATGCAGGACCGCGTTCTGTTGATCCCGCTCGATGGCGATGGCGCACAGATAGGTGCAGACCTGAACCAGATGCCGCTCGGCCTCGGTCGAGGTGCGGGCCTCGCGGAAATAGAAGGCGAAGGCCCCCAGAACGGCGCCGTCCTTGCCCAGGATCGGCGTGGACCAGCAGGCTCTCAGACCGATGGACAGGGCTACGCCCGCGACATTGTCCCACTGCGGATCGTTGGCGATGTCCGGCGTCTCGATGGACCGACCCAGCTGGATCGTGTGGGCGCAGCCGCCTCCGCCCTGCCCGATCGCCAGGCCGTGGAAGGCCTCCCGGTGCGCCTCCGGCAGATTGGCGGCGGTCAGGACCGTCAGCCGCCCGGCCGCATCCACCCGGACGATCGAGCAGACGATGCCCGGCAGCATCTCCTCCACATGCACGCAAAGGGCGCTGGTGATGGTCTCGAGCGTCTCGCCGCGCGCGACTCTCTCAAGGATATTGGCCTGCAGCTTCTCCAAGGCGCCCCCTCATTGCGCCGACGTTCAGGGTCGGTCGCGTCGTCGGGAGACCCCATCATCCCCCTTGGAGAACTTTACGAAGAACGGAGTGCACAGCATCCGGTTGTACCCTGAGGATAACTCCCCTCGGCGTCTTTAATCCCGCTTAACCCTTCGAGGTCACGCCGCCTTCCGAGGCTAGTTTGACCAGCTCGGCCAGGGTGCTGACGCCCAGTCGATCCATGACGTGAGCCCGGTGCGTTTCCACGGTGCGCGGGCTCAGGTTCAGATCTCGACCGATGGTCTTGTTGGTGCCGCCCTTGACCAGGCCGTCGAACACCTGCCGCTCGCGCGGGCTCAGTTCGAAGATCTTCTGACGCGCGTTGGCCGGCGCCTGGGTGTCCGTGCTCTTGCCGAAGGCGATGGCCAGGGCCGCATGGCCGGCCGCCGCCACGTCGTCGGGTCCCGGCGAGTTCAGGATGTCCGCCGCGCCCAGCTTCATGAACTGGACCACATCCCTCAGACGATCCTGCAGGGCGCCGGTCACGATCCAGGGCAACCGCCCGTCCGCCTTCAGCACGGACGCCGTCTTCAGCGCCGGCTCGATGTCGTCTCCGACCGCCAGGACGACGCAGCCGGGCGCCAGATCGGCGGAGATCTTCCGGAACGCCGCCTCGTCGTCGAAGCTGCGCACGCGGAACCCGCGCCGCACCAGGGCCATCGCCATACTGTCCTGCGCGGCCGGCCGGTCGTCGACCAGATAGATGCGCGGATCGTCGCTGGAGGCCACCTCGACGATCAGCCCACCCACGCGCCGCATCCCGTCGGCGCCCGTGGGCATGGCGAAAGCCGTGGCGTGGAACCGGCGCACCGTGCCGTTCGGCCCCGGACTGCGGAACCGGGTCTGGGCCACCTCCCCCGCCGCCGCCCGGTCGAACATGGTCGACAACAGCGCCCGGTCGTCCGGATGGGCGAAGTCCAGCCAGGTCTCCCACACGATCGGCGATCCGTCGTCGGGCAGGGCCCAGGTCGCGCAGGTGTCGGGGTTGAGGGATTCGATCTCCCGGCTGACCACCGTCCCGACCCACATCAGGGTCGCCTCGCTCTCGTGGTAGCGCCGGACCAGGCCTTCGGTCTCGTCCGCCTTGTCGGCGCCGGATCGCCAGTCGTGGATGTCGGACGCCGAACCCACCCAGCCGGTGACGTTGCCTTCGTTGTCGGGAATCTGCTGGGCCCGAACGATGAACCAGCGCCAGGCGCCGTCCGCCTTCTTCAGCCTCTGCTGGCACTCGAACGGCCGTCCCGACAGCATACAGGTGTCATGGACCTCACGGCTCGCCGCCATGTCCTCCGGATGCACGAACTCGTTCCAAAAGGCGTCGGATGGCTTTTCCAGACCCAGATAGGTCTCCAGCGCCGGGTTCGCCCACATGAACCGACCCTTGGTATCCGCTCGCCACAGCAGGCCCGGCACAGTGTCCGTGACCGCCAGCAGGGCCGCCTCGCGCGACCTAAGGGTTTCCTCCGACGCCACCCGTCGGGTCGTCTCGTAGAGGACGCCCAGCACGCCCCCCACCGCCCCGTCCGCGCCCCGCGCCGGGGAATAGGATACGGCCCACCAGGTCGTGCTCAGGGTGAAGTTCCGTACCAGGGCGATGGGCAGGTCTTCCAGATAGGTCGAACGTCCGCCCAGGGCCGCCTCGCAATAGGCGCGCACCTGAGGCCAGGCTTCGGGGAAGACGGCGGAGATCGGACGTCCGATGCAATCGCCCTTGCCCACCAGAACGCTCTCGAAGGCGTCGTTGTAGAACAGATGGTGTCCCGGCCCCCAGGTCAGGAACATCGGGAAATGCGCTTCCAGCACCAGGCTCAGATGCGACACGAACTCGCTGTCCCAGCTGTCCAGCGCGCCCAGCGGCGTCGCTTCCCAGGGCAGGTTGCGAATGATCTCGGCGCTGCGGCCGGCGGCATGAATGCGCGCCTGCGCCGCACAGGGCTGGGTTGAACGACTGTCGTCGGCGAACGGGTGCAAGCGCCCCATGGAATCCTCGCGCGGGCCCTTGGCGGTCCCTTGCCCTTACAATTACTCGTGGTTGCAAAGGAAAGGTAACCAAAGCCGCGCGATTGGCAAGTTTTGGTAAATCAGGTGAGCCGCGCTTTCAGCAAAGGTCTCAAAATATAGCTCAAAATGCTGCGACGGCCTGACCGCACGTCGACCTGGGCCACCATTCCAGGCCGAATCGGCAAGGTTTCACCCCCTCGACGGAGGAAGGCGCGGTCGGTGCGGACCAGAACGTTGTAGTAGGCGACCTTCCCGCGCGGGGTGTCTTCTTCGATCGTATCCTCGCTGATCTGCTCAACCGTAGCATTAAGATCGCCGTAAACCGTGTAATCGTAGGCCGTGATCTTGACCCGCGCCGGCATTCCGGGCCGGATGAAGGCCACGTCGCGCGGCAGAATTCTGGCCTCCACCAACAACTTATCGTCGATTGGGGTCAGCTGCATGATCGCCTGGCCCGGCTGGACCACGCCACCTCGGGTCGTGACCAGAACCTCGTTGACCCGCGCCCGCACCGGGGCCGTCAGGCGCGTCCGGTTCAGCTGATCCTGACGCTGGTTGAAGATCTGGGTCTGGGCCGCCAGCTCGGCCTTCTTGGTCGCCAGCTCGGCATAGGCGTCCTGCATATAGGTGTTGCGGACCTCGGTCTGGCGACCGCTGAGCGCCGCGATGTCCTTGCCGAGCCGCAGGGCCTCCACCTCGCTGACGACCCCGCGCGCGGCCAGGGGCTCGACGATGGCCAGCTGGCGTCGCGCATAGGCGCTTTCGTCCGCCATCGCCTGAAGGGTGGCGTTCAGATTGTGCCGCCGGGCCCGGAACAGCGACCGCTCCGAGGCGATGACCGGATCGTTGGCCGGGATGCTGGCGGGGAAGTCGATGGTGTTCCGACCCAGCACCTCGGCCTCCAGCCGCGCGATGGCGGCGGTCAGGGCGATGACCTGGGTCCCGGATTCGAGCGCCGAGGACCGGAAGCGGTTGCTGTCCAGCTGCACCAACGGCTGACCCGCCTGGACGATGTCGCCCTGCCGGACCATCAGGTCCTGCACGATGCCGCCCTCCAGGCTCTGGATGATCTGCACGCGGCTGGACGGCACCACCTTGCCCTCCCCGCGCGCGACCTCGTCCACCGTCGCCCAGCTGGCCCAGGCGATGAAGATCACGACCAGGCCGACGCAGACCCACAGGATCGGCCGGGCGGCGATATGCGCCTCCCCGTCCTCGCCTTGGGACAGGGCCCGTCGCAGTTGCCGTTCGATGCGCGCCGAGTCAGCCATGGTTCGCCTTCGCGACGGTAAGCTCGGCGTCGCTGGCGTCGTGGGGCGCATCCCCCACCAGACGCCCGCCCGCCAGGGCCAGGATGCGATCGGCCACGCCCAGCACCGCGCGCTTGTGCGTGGCCACGATCAGGGTGCGCCCCCTGGACCAGGTCCTCAGATACTCCACGACGCGCCGTTCGCTGGTCTGGTCGTAGGCCGAGGTCGGCTCGTCCATCAGGACGATGCGGGGGTCCTGCAGGAAGACGCGCGCCAGGGCGATGGCCTGTCTCTGGCCTCCGGACACCGCGCGCGACCCGACGATGGGCAGGTCCAGCCCCGCCGGATGCCCCCGCACGAAGGAGCCCAGCCCCACCGCATCCAGCGCCTCCAGCAGTTCGCCGTCGCCGTGATGCCCGCCGTCCAGCGCCAGATTGTCCCGCAGCGTCCCGTGGAACAGGGCCGTGTCCTGCGGCAGATAGCCGATCGCCTTGCGCTGATCGGCCGGCTCCACCTGGGACAGGCTGACCCCGTCCAGCAGGACCCTCCCGGCCGTCGGATCGCCGAGACCCGACAGCAGGCGCAAGAGGGTCGATTTGCCCGCCCCATTGCCGCCGATGATGGCGATGCGCTCTCCGGCGCCGATGGCCAGTTTGGGGATCTGCAGGATGGCGGCCGCCTCGGGCGTCGGCCGCACCTCGACCCCCTGCAGCTCGAAAGCCCCGCTGATTTCGGGCAGTCGTGTGAACTGGCGGCCCACGGGCCGCTCGACCGGCGCCGACATCAGCTGGTCCAGTCCCTCCAGCGCCACCTTGATATGCTGCCACCGGGCCAGGATGCCGGTGAACTGGGCGGCGGGAGAAATGGCGCGCGAGACCAGCAGCGAACAGGCCACCAGGGCGCCGGTCGTCATATTGCCGGCGGCGATCTGATAGACCCCGATCACCATGGCCCCGATGTAGGCCAGCTGCTGGGCCGCCGACCCCACATAGGTCAGGGTCGAGGACAGGGACCGGGACCGCGCGCCCGACTCCGCCAACTGGACCGACAGGGCCTCCCAAAGTCTCAGGTTTCGCCCCTCCGACCGGGTCGCCTTGACCGTCTCCAGGTTCTCGACGGTTTCCAGAAGGAGGCCGTGCTTGACCGCCCCCTCCCTCAGATTGTCGCGGGACAGGGCGGCCAGCTTCCGCTGCAGCAGGAAGCCCGGAACCAGCATGATCAGGACCGCCGCCGCCGGCGCCAGGGCCACGGGTCCGCCGATCAGGGCGATGACCCCGATGAAGACCAGGACGAACGGCGCATCGGTGATCGCCGCGACCGTGGAGGCGGTGAAGAACTCGCGCACGGATTCGAACTCGCGCACCTGGCTGGCGAAGGCGCCGGTCGAGCCGGGCTTGGCCGACAGCCGGATCGACATGACCTGTTCGAACAGCCGCGAGGACAGCTGCAGGTCCAGCTTCTTGCCCGTCACGTCCAGCAGATGCGCGCGCAGTTGCCTCAACACCAGCTCGGCCAGGATGGCCAGGGTCACCCCGCTGGTCAGGACCCACAGGGTGCTGAAGTTCGAGGTCGGCACCACCCGGTCGTAGACCTGCATGGAGAACAGCGAGGTCGCGATGGCCAGAAGGCTGGCGAAGGTCGCCGCCACCCCGACCTCGACAAAGGCGGGCCAGGCGTCGCCGACCACGCCGCGCAGCCAGTGCTTGCCCTCGGCCTTGGCATAGCCACCCGCGCGCGTGTCGCCCTCGTACAGGGGCCGCGCGAAAATGATCGTCCCCTCGTGCGCGAACCGGGCCTGGGACAGGGGCACGCGAACCTCGCCCCCTCCCGTCTCCGGGCTCAGCAGGACGACATAGTCCTCGTCCCGATCCACCAGGACGCTGGTCCCGCCGTCGCGCATGATCAGCAGGGCCGGCAACAGGGACAGGGGCGCCAGGTCGATGGGCATGGCCACGGCGCGCGCCGACAGACCCGCCCGGCGCATGGCGCGCGACACCTGGGACAGCGGCAGACGCCCCGCATCCAGCCCGAACCCGTCGCCGAGTTGCGCGACCGTCGTCGGCCGCCCCAGCCGGGCCGCCAGCAACGTCAGTCCTTCGCGTAGAGGATCGATCACGGCTGCACTCCCGGCGCCTGCATCTGATCGCCCACCATCATGGGGGTGAGCCGGCCCAGTTGCGCCGCCGCCCGGTACTGCAGCCGCAGACGCTCGATCACCAGTTCGACCCGCTGACGCTCGGCCTCGAACTGCTCGGTTTCCATGATGACGAGGTCCTGGATCTCCCGCCGCCCGGCCAGGAACTGTTCACCATAAAAAGTCCTGACCTCGTCGGCCTGGGCCGACTGATCCGACAGGGCGCCGATGCGCGCGGCCAGGGCGGCGTCGGAACGGGCGAGACCGCCCACCGTCCTTTGCAGATCGCGCGCCTCGCCCTCGGCCGCCCAGCGCGCCTGTTCGCGGCGTTCCGCCTCCAGACGGGGTCTCTGCAGAGCCGAGACGCCCTGCTGGGTCGACAGCCGAAAGCGCAGGCCGATGGAGCTGTCGTTGACCAGCCGCCCGCCGATCTCCCGGCGCTGCACCCCGCCCTCCAGATTCAGCCGGGGCAGACGCGCCGCATTGGCCTCGCGGATCGCCGCGTCCGCCACCTGCACGCTCAGCAGGGCCTTGCGATACAGCGGAGAGCTGGCGATGGCCGTGTCCAGCGCGCCCTCCTCCTTCACCGTCTCCAGAAACGCCGGCGCTTCGGACGGCAGGCGCAGCTCTGTCGCGGGCGTCCCGACCAGCAGGGCGTAGCGATCCATCGCATCGGCCAGATCGCCCTCCAGCCGCGCCTGAACGCCCTGGGCCGTCGCGACGGCCAGATTGACCCGACCCGCCTCGCTCTGGTCGGCATAGCGGTCTTCCACACGCGCCTGCGTCATCCGCATCAGCTCGTTCAGCCGCTCCACATGATCGGCCAGAAGCGACAGCTGGGTGCGGGCGTCGACCACGTCGAAATGCGCCTCGACGATCTGCAGGGCGACGTCGTCGCGCACGACCTCCAGATTGGCTTCCTGCTGGGCCAACAGCGCCCGCCGCTGATCCACGACGCTGCCCGACTGACCCCAGTCGTAGAGCGCCTGCGTCACCGTCAGGTCATACCCAAGCCCCGCCGCAGCCGGTCCGGTCGAGGCGCTGACGGTCGGCAGCCAGGCGTTGCGCGCCATCTCCACCTCGATCGTCGCCTGGCTGACCTCGGCCTGGGCCATCCGCACGTCGGGGTGCCGCAGAAGGCCCCGCTGCACGGCGGCCTCCAGTGTCTCCGCGCGCGCCAGGACCGGGACGGCCAGGATCGCCGCCAGTCCGGCCGCCTTTAGAAAGATCCCCCTCACCTTGTCGATCATGGATGGTTGACCATCCCGGGGTCCTCGATCGGCGGCAGGGGCGGCATATAGGCGTCGTAACCGCCGGCCTCGACGACCGTCAGCGCCCGCTCCAGCCCGCCCGGCCCATCATCCGGCGAGATGATGAAGTCGTCCCCTCCGACCAGGCCGCCGGTCAGGTCGAGGAAGGTCTCGATCCCCGGGTCGCCTTCGGGGCCGGGGTTGACGCAGGGCCCGTCGCCGTTCGGGTCGGGGGCGCCGAGCGGCAGGTCCTCGTACCCTTCGACCATCGCCGAGATCATCGCGTGGTCCGTGGCGAAGGACACGTCCTCCCCTCGCACCCAGCCGTCATGCGTCTCGACCGACAGGCTTCCGACCTCGTCCATCCAGCCGTGCAGGGTGATGGTGTCGTCCTCCAGCGCGGGCAGGACATGAGGACCGTCCGACGAACCCTTCGATCCGACCGGATCGTCCGCCGCCGGGATGACCAGGGGATCGTCCCCGCCGGTCAGGTGAGTGGTTCCGCCGGCATGGCCGCCTGCAGTCTGGTCTTCTCCGCCCAGTGCGCCTTCCGCCCCCGTGTTCGTCTTGCCCGTGGCTTCGTGGAAGCTTTCGGCCATGACCGGGGACGAGGACGGCCCCGGATTGACGGTGTTCAGGCTGTGCAGCGCATTGATGCTGACGACCGAACCCACCGCCGCCGAGCTGCTCAGCCCCTGGGCGTCCACCGCCGTGATGGTGAGCGAGTTCAGCAAGCCGACGCTCAGCAGCGAACTGCTCAGCAGCCCCCCGCCGGTGTCGGCCAGATGCACGGTCTGCAGGAACTGGTTGATCCGCACATTGTCGAGGACGCCGCCGTCCAGCGCCGTGATCTCGATCCGCGCGCCCGGCGCCACCACGCCCAGCAGGCCGTTCGACTGGGTCACCAGGACATTCAGCCCATAGCTGGCCGCCAGGCTGGTCGAATAGCCGAACGTCAGGGGCGTCAGGTTCAGCGCCACCAGCGGGGCGTACTCCACCACGACCCGCGCCAGATTGCCGTTGGCGTCGGCCGCCAGCAGGTCCTGGCTGTTCAGGTTCAGCCCCGCCGCCGCGACCCCGATCAGGCCCAGCACCGTCTGGGCGCTCGCCTCCACGACCGGCGCGACATTGCCCGCGACCGACGGGGTGGTCACCCGCGACCCGTCGATGGTCAGGGAGGTCGAGCCCGTATCGCCGTCGCCGTCGACCACGTTCGACCCGATCACCAGGTTTCCGGCGGTCGATCCGTTGGTGCTCAGGCTGTCGACGATCAGGTTCCCGCGCGACAACAGGCTGGAGATGATCGCCTGATCCGAGCCGAAGCCAGCCGTCAGATTGACGTTGGACAACAGGATGGTCTGGTTCCCCGCCCCGCCCGTCGAGGTCGCCGAGCCGTAGCCGCCGACGAAGCCGCCGGTCGTGCTGACGTGGATCAGGGTGCCCAACGCCGTCTGCTCGAAGTGCAGATAGTTCGACAGGTTGCCGGCGTTGGTTCCGATCCGACCTTCGCCGATCAACAGGCCGGACAGGTCCAGGACGTCCCCGCCCAGGGCGATGCTGGCCGCGTTGAAGTCGGTGATGATATCGGCTGCGGGCTGGGCGACCGTGCCCTGATCCCCGGCTTCCCAGCGGAACACGTCGGCACCCGTTCCGCCGGTCAGGGTGTCGTTCCCCGTGCCGCCGATCAGGAGGTCGTTGCCGCTGCCGCCCAAGAGGATGTCGTTGCCCGACCCGCCGCGCAGCAGGTCGTTGCCCAGACCGCCGCTCAGGGTGTCGTTGCCGTCATAGCCATAGATCCGGTTGTCCAGCTGCACGCCCACCCCGACGTCCGAGCCGGTCAGGACGTCGCCCGCCGACGCACCGACCATGATCTGGGTCGGCTGGGCCGAACCCAGCAGGTTCGACAGCAGGCTCAGGCTGGCCAGGGAGTTTTCCGTCGCCAGGGTGACGTGACCGGCCGCATCGGTCGCCTGGATGCTCAGCGACTGGGCCACGGCGAGGCCCAAGAGGCCGGCCAGGCCGCCCGCGATGGTGATGCTGCCCAGGAACTCGTTGAGCTTCAGATTGTCGACCGGACCGCCGCCGATGGCCGTGATCGTCAGTTGCGAGGAACTGGACAGGGCCGCCGTATTGGCCTGGACGACGCTCAGACCCAGCTCCGCCGCCAAGGCCGCGTTGTAGCCGAAGGTCTTCGCCCCGATGGACAGGGCCGCCGTGTAGCGGACCACCACCTGATTGATGTCGTTGTTGGCGTCGGAAACCGAGAACAGCTGCTGCTGATTGAGCTGGATCAGGCCCAGGACATTGGCGTCCAGCAGTCCCAGCAAGGCGTTTCCGCCGCCGATATAGACGTCCGGCCGGATCGAGGCGGCCGTCGTCGCGGGCTGACCCGAGACCTGCACCTGATAGCGGCCGGTGGCGAAGTCGATGCTGATCGCCTCGCCCCGCACCGTCGTGGCCGACAGGACCCCGCCCTGCACGCCGTAGGACAGAAGCGTGCTGTTGCTGCCCGACACGCTCAGCGAGCCCGAGGTCGGGTTGTAGGCGAAGGTGCGGCCGTCGACGGTCACCGAGGTCACACGCCCTCCGTCCGCGCCGAAGCTCTGGACGAAGTCGCCGACGATCACGCCCGGCTGGACCGGCGACAGCACCGCCGGCGCGGCCATCAGCGGCACGGTGTCGGTCACGCCCAGGGTGATGACGCCCCGCGCCGTTCCGTCGGAATCGGTCACCGACACCCCGATGGGCAGTTGCAGGACATCGGCCCCGGCGCCCGAGTGGTCCAGCGGCCCCAACAGGCTGATGCTGTATTGGCCCGAGCCGTTGATCGTCGCCCGGATGATCGTCTGGCCGCCGGCCGAACCGACCAGGGTGCCCGTGCCGTCATAGCCCCAGGTCACCGTCTGCCCGTGCGAGGTGACGGTGGTGCTGGGGGCCTGCAGGCTGAAGGTCGCCGTGCCGGTCGCGCCCGCGATGGCCACGGTTCCGGTCGCCGCCTGGCCCAGCGCGGCCTCCGACACCGCCGCCGTGGTGCTGGTCAGGGAGATCGGGATCGCATCGACCAGGAAGCTCAGCGTCGTCGACGGCGCCGAGACATTGCCCGACGGATCGCCGATCACGGCGCTGGCCGTATACTGACCGTCCGTCAGTCCGGGGGTGATGGTGAAGCTCACCTGCCCTGCCGCCAGCAGGGTCGAGGTCACGACGGCGGTCAGGGTCTGGATCGTGCCGCCGTGGTTCAGCGTCAGGGTCACGGTGTCGCCGACCTGGGTCGACGGCGTCAGGGTCACGACCGCCGACACGCCGCCGCTCAGTTCCGTGGGGCTGATCAGCCCGTCCGCCGCGGCGGCGATGCCCAGGCCCGGCGCCGCCAGTCCCGTGACGCCGCCCGGTCCCTGGATGTCCAGCACATAGGGCCGGGTTCCGCTGATCAGGCCCGTATTGCCCGCCGCGTCGCTGGCCAGAACCGAGGCCTGAAGCGTCCCGCCGGTCAGGGCCGCGCCAGGCGCGACGATGGACCAGCGTCCATCGGCGCCGATGACGCCCACGAAGGTCGCCACGCCCGCCGTGACGGTGACCGGATCTCCGGCCCGGAACTCGCCGGTCACCCGGCCGGTGATCGTCACCGGATTGCGGGACTCGGCAAGGTTGACGATGTCGTCCCCGGCGATGACGTCGATGCTGACCGAGGTCGTCGCGCTGCTGGGCGGCGTCAGGTCGATCAGCGGGATGGTGGTGGAGGCGGACACATTGCCCGCCGCGTCCACGGCGGTCAGCCGCCCGGTGAAGTTGGCCGCCACCGCGCCAGACGGGAAGGCCGCCGCCGGAATGGTCCAGGCGCCGTTGACGCCGACGACCGCCGTGATGGGCTGGCCCGAACCGTTCAGCAGGACCACGCCCGCGCTGTCGCGCAGTTGCACCGTGCTGCCCGGCTCGCCCGAGCCCGACAGACCCAATGCCCCCGCGAGGGTCAAGACCGGCGCCGTCGGGGCGACCAGGTCCACGCCATACAGGCTGTTCTGCGTGACCGTGGCGGTGTTCCCGGCCGCGTCGGTCGTGGTGACCGAGGCCGTCAGCCCGGTCGCTGCGGCCAGTTGCGCGCCTGTGAAGGTCATCGACCAAGTCCCGTTGGCCGCCAGGGTCGCCGTCTGGCTGACCCCGCTCGACAGCGTCACGGTGACCACGTCTCCGGCGCGGTATTCGCCGGTCGCCGTCCCGCCGACCGTCACCGAGGCCGTCGCGGCCTCCGCGATGTTCAGGATGTTGTCGCTGGTGATCGGATTGACGCCGAGCAGCAGTTGCACGCGTCCGTCCACGGGGCCCAGCGGGCTGGCCGCCGTATTGCCCGCCGCGTCGGCGGCCTGCACCGAGCCGGTGAAGCCGTCCAGGCTGACCGACAGGCCCGAGGCTGCGATCGTCCAGGCGCCCGAGGCGTTGGCCGTGGTCGACCCGACCGTCTGGCCACTGGCGTCGCGGATCGTGATGACGGCCCCGGCCTCGGCCGTGCCCGACAGTCCGGCGCCGTTGGCCGTGGTGATGACCGGGTTCGAAGTCGTCAGATCGACGGCATAGGCGTGGACGTCCGAGACGGTGATCGTGTTGCCCGCGCCGTCCGTCGCCGTGGCGGTCGCCGTCACCGAGGTCGCGGCCCGCAGTTGCGCGCCCGTGAAGCTGGCGCTCCAGGTCCCGTTGGCCGCCAGGGTGACGACCTGGGACACGCCGGTCGACAGCTCGACCCGGATCGACATGCCCGCGACGACGTCGCCGACCGCGCGTCCCGTGACGCTGATCGCGCCCTGCACCGCCTCCGCGCCGTTGATGACGTTGTCGGCCGTGATCGCGTCGATCGACAGGGTCAGCTGAGCGTTGCCGACGACCGGACCGACAGAGGTCGCGGCGCTGTTACCGGCCGCATCCACCGCCTGTACCGAGCCGGTGAAGCCGCTCAGCCCGCCGGGCACGACCGAGGCCGGAATGGTGAAGGTCCCGTTCGCACCCACGGTCACCGTAATCGGCTGACCGCCCGCGCCCAGCACCGGCTGGCCTGAGCCGTTCAACAGGGTGACAGTCGCACCCGCCTCGGCCGAGCCGAACAGGCCCGAGCCATTGGCGCCCGTGATGATCGGGGCCAGCGTCGATCCATCCACGGGTCCGACGGCGCCCGAGGCGATGTTGCCCGCCGCATCGACGGCGCGGACCGATCCGGTGAAGCCGTCCAGCCCGCCGGGGATGGCGCCGCCCGGCAGGGTCCAGGTTCCGTTGACGCCCACGACCGCCGTGATCGGCTGACCGCCCGCGCCCAGCACCGGCTGGCCCGAGGCGTTCAGCAGGGTGATCGTCGCGCCGGCCTCGGCCGTGCCGGACAGGCCCGCGCCGTTCGCCGTCGTGATCACCGGGACCGAGGTCGTCCCGTCGATGGGACCGACGCCGGTCGTGGCGGTGTTGCCCGCCGGATCGGCCGCCTGAACCGTGCCGCTGAAGCCGTTCAGTCCGCTCGCCACGGCCGAAGCCGCGATCGACCAGCGGCCATCGCCGCCGACCACGGTTGTGGCCAGCACCGTCCCGCCCGCGCCCAGCAGGCTGATGCTCGATCCGATCTCGCCCGAGCCGCTGACGACCGCCCCGTTGGCGGCGATGATCAGGGGGGCGCTCGGCGGCGTCAGGTCCACCGTATAGGTCTGGACGTCGCTGAGGGTGACGCTGTTGCCCGCCGCGTCCGTCGCCGTGCTGGTCGCCGTGATCGAGGTCGAGGCCGCCAGGTCCGACCCGGCGAAGCTGACGCTCCAGGTCCCCGTCGCCGACAGGGTCGCGCTGCGCGACACCCCGTTCGACAGGGTGACGGTCACCGTCTCCCCCGCCGTGAAGTCGCCCAGGGCCGAGCCCGTCACGGTCACCGAGGCCGAACCCGCCTCGGCGATGTTGATGATGTTGTCGCTCGTCACCGCGTCGATGTTGAGCGACAGGGTGATGTCCCCGTCGATCGGGCCGACCGGGCTGGTCGCCGCATTGCCCGCGCCGTCGATGGCCCGGACCGAGCCGGTGAAGCCGTCCAGACCGCCCGGCACCGCGCTGGCCGGGATGCTCCAGTGGCCCGTCGCATCGACCGTGGCCGTCACCGGCTGGCCGTTCGTTCCCGTCACCGACTGACCCGACGAGTTGAGCAAGGTGACCGTCGCACCCGCCTCGGCCGTGCCCTGCACGCCCAGACCGTTCTGCGCCGTGATGATCGGCGACGGGGTCGTCCCGTCGACCGGACCCACTCCGGCCTGGGCCGTGTTGCCCGCCGGATCGGTCGCACGCACCGAGCCGGTGAAGCCGTTCAGACCGCCCGGCACCGCGCCGCCCGGCAGGGTCCAGGTCCCGTCGGCCGCCACCGTCGCCGTCACCGGCTGACCGTTCGCGCCCACGACCGGCGTTCCGGCCGCGCTCAGCAGCGTCACCGTCGCCCCCGCCTCCGCCGTCCCCGACAGACCCGACCCGTTCGCCGTCGTGATCACGGGGGTGGAGGTCGAGCCGTCGATGACGCCCACGGCGGCCGAAGCCGTATTGCCGGCGGGGTCGGTCGCCCGAACCGTTCCGCTGAATCCATCCAGACCGCCGGTCACGGCGCTGGCGGGGAAGCGCCAGGAGCCGTCGAACCCGGCCGTCACCGTGGCCACGACCACGCCGGCCCCGTTGATCAGGGCGATGAGGTCCCCGGCCTCGGCGCGGCCGGCAATCTCCTGCCCGTTCGCATCGGCGATGATCGGAGCGGTCGCGACCAGATCGACCGTATAGGTCCGGACCGTGGACACGGTCGCGGGGCTGCCCGCCGTATCGACCGCGACCGTGAAGGCCGAAACCGAACCTCCGGCCGCCAGGGCCGCACCGGACGCGACGACCGACCAGCTGCCGTCCGCCCCCAGGGTGGTGGTCAGGACGCTTTGGTCCGCCAGGGTGATGGTCACCCGCTCGCCGACCTGGAACACCCCGACCGCACGCCCGGTCAGGGTCACCGACCCCTGGGATTCCGCCAGGTTCAGCACGTTGTCGGCCGTCACCGCGTCGATGGTCAGGGACAGCGGCACCGTGCCGTTGATCGGCCCGACCGAGGTGGCCGAGGCGTTGCCCGCCGCATCCACGGCCTGGACCGAGCCGGTGAAGCCGTTCAGACCGCCCGGCACGGCCGAGGCCGGAATGTTGAAGGTGCCGTCCGCCGCGACCGTGGTCCGCACCGGCTGGCCGTTGGTCCCGATCACCGGAACCCCGTTGGAATCCAGCAGGATCACCGCGCCCGGCTCCGCCACGCCCGAGATCCCGCCGCCATTGGCGCCGGTGATGATCGGGGCCGGCGTGGCCCCATCCACGGGACCAACGGCGCCCGAGGCGATATTGCCCGCCGCATCGACCGCGCGGACCGATCCGGTGAACCCGTCCAGCCCGCCGGGGACGGATCCGCCCGGCAGGGTCCAGGTCCCGTTCGCCGCCACGGTCGCCGTGATCGGCTGACCGCCCGCGCCCAGCACCGGCTGGCCCGAGGCGTTCAGCAGGGTGATCGTCGCGCCGGCCTCGGCCGTGCCGGACAGGCTCGCGCCGTTCGCCGTCGTGATCACCGGGACCGCCGTCGTCCCGTCGATCGGACCGACGGTCGTCGTGGAGGTGTTGCCCGCCGGATCGGCCGCCTGAACCGTGCCGCTGAAGCCGTTCAGTCCGCTCGCCACGGCCGAAGCCGCGATCGACCAGCGGCCATCGCCGCCGACCACGGTTGTGGCCAGCACCGTCCCGCCCGCGCCCAGCAGGCTGATGCTCGATCCGATCTCGCCCGAGCCGCTGACGACCGCCCCGTTGGCGGCGATGATCAGGGGGGCGCTCGGCGGCGTCAGGTCCACCGTATAGGTCTGGACGTCGCTGAGGGTGACGCTGTTGCCCGCCGCGTCCGTCGCCGTGCTGGTCGCCGTGATCGAGGTCGAGGCCGCCAGGTCCGACCCGGCGAAGCTGACGCTCCAGGTCCCCGTCGCCGACAGGGTCGCGCTGCGCGACACCCCGTTCGACAGGGTGACGGTCACCGTCTCCCCCGCCGTGAAGTCGCCCAGGGCCGAGCCCGTCACGGTCACCGAGGCCGAACCCGCCTCGGCGATGTTGATGATGTTGTCGCTCGTCACCGCGTCGATGTTGAGCGACAGGGTGATGTCCCCGTCGATCGGTCCGACCGGGCTGGTGGCGACATTGCCCGCGTCGTCGATGGCCCGGACCGAGCCGGTGAAGCCGTCCAGACCGCTCGGCACCGCGCTGGCCGGAATGCTCCAGTGGCCCGTCGCATCGACCGTGGCCGTCACCGGCTGGCCGTTCGTTCCCGTCACCGGCTGGCCCGACGAGTTGAGCAAGGTGACCGTCGCGCCGATCTCGGCCGTGCCCTGCACGCCCAGACCGTTCTGCGCCGTGATGATCGGCGACGGGGTCGTCCCGTCCACCGGACCCACTCCGGCCTGGGCCGTGTTGCCCGCCGGATCGGTGGCCCGCACCGAGCCTGTGAAGCCGTTCAGCCCGCCCGGAACCGCGCCGCCCGGCAGGCTCCAGGTCCCATCGGCCGCCACCGTCGCCGTCACCGGCTGACCGTTCGCGCCCACGACCGGCGTTCCGGCCGCGCTCAGCAGCGTCACCGTCGCCCCCGCCTCCGCCGTCCCCGACAGGCCCGCACCGTTCGCCGTCGTGATCACGGGGACGGAGGTGGACAGATCGAGCAGCAGATTGACCGTGTTCGACACGCCGGAGCGGCCGCCGCGTCCGTCATCGATCACCGCCGTCACCGAATAGGACCCCGCGACAAAGGTGGACGGCAGGACCACCTCAGCCCCGCCCGCCGCGATCTCGGAGGCGACCAGCACATGTTCGAAGGTCTGGGTCGCGCCGTTGAAGGTGACCGTCAGAATGACGCGGTCGCCGACCTGGGTTCCGGGCGTCAGGGCCACGCGCGTCTGGATGCCGTCGGCCAGCTCGGCCGCGTTGATGCCGAACTCGCCCTCGCCGATCGTCAGGACCGGCGCGTCCGTTCCGTTCGGCCCGCCGGGAACCGTCAGGTCCGGCGCCAGGGCCGTGCCGGGCAGGGAGACGTTGCCCGCCGCATCGGCCAGGGTCACGCTGACCGTCTCGCCATTGGTCTGGGCCGTCGTCAGGGTCACGCTGAAGGCGCCGTCGGCGGCCACCGTGCCTGTGCCGATCACGACCCCGCCGGTTCCGCGCACCGTCACCGTCGCGCCCGGCTCGCCATTGCCCGTCACCACCGCGCCGGTCGCCGACACCCCGACATTGTCGGGCTGGGCCGGAGGCGTTGTGTCCGAGGCCTGGCCCGTGCCCGGCTGGGACACATTGCCGGCCGCATCGGTCAGGACCACGCTGACCGCCTGCCCATTGGTCAGGGGCGTGGCCAAGGTCACGCTGAACGTCCCATCGGCCCCGACCGCGCCGGTGCCGATCACGGCGCCGGCCGCGCTGCGGACGGTCACCGTCGCGCCGGGCTCGCCATTACCCGTCACCGTCGTCCCCGCACCCGTCACGCCGATCTGGCTGGGGGGAGCGGGCGGGGTCGTGTCCCCGGCCTGGCTCGTCGTCGCCGTCGAGACATTGCCCGCCGCGTCCGTCAGGGTCACGCTGACCGTCTCGCCATTGGTCAGGGGCGTGTCCAGGGTCACGCTGAAGGTTCCGTCGGCCCCGACCGTGCCGGTTCCGATAACGCCTCTGGCGATGCGGATCCTGACGATCGCGCCCGGTTCGCCTGTGCCGGTCACCGTCGCGCCGCCGTCCGTCACGACGACCTGGCCGGGCTGGGCCGGCGGCGTCGTGTCCCCGGCCTGGCTCGTCGCCGCCGTGGAGACGTTCCCCGCCGCGTCCGTCAGGGTCACGCTGACCGGCTGGTCGTTGGTCACCGGCGTGGTCAGGGTCACGCTGAACGATCCGTTCGCGCCGACCGTCCCTGTGCCGATCACCGTCCCGCCCGCGCCGCGCACCGTCACGGTGGAGCCGGGCTCGCCCGTCCCGGTCACCGTCGCGCCGCCGCCCGTCACCGCGATCTGTCCGGGCTGGGCCGGAGGGGTGGTGTCCGCCGCCTGGGCCGTGCCGGCCGTGGAGACATTGCCCGCCGCGTCCGTCAGGGTGACGTTGACCGTCTCGCCGTTCGTCAGGGGCGTGGCCAGGGTCACGCTGAACGATCCGTTCGCGCCGACCGTCCCTGTCCCGATCACCGTCCCGCCCGCGTTCCGCACCGTCACGGTGGCGCCGGGTTCGCCCGTGCCCGTCACCGTCGCGCCGCCGCCCGTCACTGCGACCTGTCCCGGCTGGGCCGGAGGCGTCGTGTCCGGCGACTGGACGCTGCCGGTCGGGGAGACGTTGCCCGCCCCGTCGGTCAGGGTGACCGTCACGGTCTGGCCGTCCACCACAGGCTGGGTCAAGTCCACGACGAACCGCCCATTGGCGTCCACGACGCCCGTGCCGATCACCGTCCCGGTCGCGGTGCGGATCGTTACGACCGCGCCGACCTCGCCGTTGCCGGTCACCTGACGGCCCGTCGGGTTGAAGACCAGGTTGGTCGGCGCCGTGGGTGGAACCGTGTCCGCGCCCGAAGGCGGATTGGGCTTGGGTTCCGACCCGCCTCCGCCCGATCCCATCCCGCCGGCCGCCAGCCCGCCCAGCAGGGCGGCGGCCGCGACGCCTTCCACCCCCAGGCCGCCCGCGCTGGTGGCCACGGCGGCTGCAGCGTGCATTCCGGTCAGGCTGGTGAACGGCGAAAGCTCGCCCGTGGGCGCGATCGACAGCGTCAGAGGCCCGTCGGACAGGGCCTGGGCCGTCTCGACCACGACCGAGTGACCGCCCCGATCTTCCAGGAACAGCTTGCGGTCCAGATGGTCGGCGAAGAAGCCCTGCAGACGCAGCTGCTCGCCCTGGGCGTTGATCAGGACCAGGTCCGTCCCCTGACGCACCAGGCTGGCCACATCGGACACGGGCAGGTCCAGATAGACGTCTTCCGCCCCCCGGACATCCAGCACGCCCCTGACGTCGATCGCCGGAGACGACGGCGCGGGCCGTTCGCCCGCGGTCAGCTTGGCTTCGGTGATCAGCGCCCGTCCGGCGGCCACGACGTCTTGCATTGCCTCATCCCTACCCTGCCCGCGCGTCGGGGAGATGCGCGGTAAGCCCACGCCACGCGGTGAGCCGGGCAGGCCGGGAGGATCAGGACACCGACGCCCGCCGACTCATTCCGAGCGACTTGGCACAGGTGTCGCAGAGGTTGCGAGCGACGTACTCAGTAGTTGTCCTGAGGGTGGATACGCGACCAGAAGCGCCAGTTTTCAATGTCTTAACCGAAATTAACACATTGACGATTCGACGAACGACGGTCGCGAATCCGCGCCGCCCGAAGGCGTTGAGCGCCCCCTATCGACCGCAGCGCTCGACGGCCGACAGGATGGTCGTCAGGTCGATGGCCTCGGCCATGGCCGCATAGCCGGCGTCGTTGGGATGCAGCTTGTCGTTGCCGACCCGGTCCGCCCGGATCGCGTCCGGCTGGTTGGGATCCAGCGTCGCCCGGTCGAAATCGGCCACGGCGTCGAACTCTCCCGAGTCACGAATGAAGGCGTTGATCGTCTGGCGCGCGCTCTCGGACCGTTCGTCGAACCGCTCGGATCCCGCGAAGGCCGTCAGGGTCCCGCCGATCACCTTGATGCCGCGCAGATGCAGCCGGGCGATGACCTGACGATAGGAGGCGATGACCTCCTCGGGCGTGCGACCGACATTGGCCGGATTGCCGTCGTGGCGGATGTCGTTGATCCCCTCGATCAGGATGACGTGGGTCACCCCCGGCAGGGACAGGACGTCCCGGTCCAGACGCGCGCGCACGTTCGGACTACGCCCGTCGCGCACCACCTGATTGCCGCTGATGCCCGCGTTCGCGATGACGAAGGCGCCCGGACAGGCCGCCTCCAGCCGACGCCCCAGCACGGACGGCCAATCGGCCTCGGCGCCGAGGGTCGAGGACGCCCCCTCGGTAATCGAGTCGCCCAAGGTCACCACCACGGAGGGTGGTTCGTCGCTCAGGGCATAGACCGCCGAGATGAAGCTCTGGCGGCGCACCAGTTCGGCGTCGGCCGAAATGGGCGCCGTCCCCTGCCCCAACCGCACGGCCGAGCGCCGCACCACGCCGCGCGTCGGTCCCGGCGCATGCAGGCTGACCGTCAGCAGGTCCGCTCGCTCCAGCGAGATCAAAAGCGGATCGCTGACCAGCGCGACCCCGACCGGCAGGGTGACCTCGGTCAGACCGCCGAAGGTGACGGGCAGCACCCGCCCATCCGGCCCGGCCGCCGTGATGGTGTTCAGCGTCAAGGGCTCCAGCCCCACCTCATTGCTGATGCGGATCCGCACGGCCTCGGCGGCCGTGCCCATCCTCAGATCCTGACGGATCGTCTCGTTCCGATAGCCGAGCGGCGCCTCAGGCGGACCGTCGAACCGGGCGGGCGCGGCCGCCGCCGTCCACGCCGGACGCCACTCCTGTGCGAGCGCCGGCGTCGCCGCCAACGCCGCCAGCAGGGCCGCGACCGCGATCCGCCCGGAGCGGGTCACGAGAAGTACATCCCGCCGTTGATGTCCAGGTTGGCCCCGGTCACGAAGGCCGCATCGTCGGACGCCAGATACAGCACCGTCTCGGCGACCTCGCTGGCCCGACCCTGACGACGCAGGGGCGTGTTGCCCTCGACCATCGTGCGGACCTCGGGCTTGGTGAAGATGTCGTGGAAGCTGGTGGCGATCATGCCGGGGCACAGGCTGTTCACCCGCACGCCCTTGGGACCTAGTTCCTTGGCCATGGAGCGGGTGAAGGTCATCACCGCCCCCTTGGACGTCGCATAGATGGACGCGCCCGGCCCGCCGCCGTCGCGACCGGCCTGGGACGAGAAGTTCACGATGGCCGAACCGGCGGGCATCAGCGGCGCCACCGCCCGCGTCATCAGATAGGCCGACTTCAGGTTCAGGGTCATGACCTTGTCGAAGAAGGCTTCGTCGATGTCCGCCAGCGGACGCCGCTCGACCATGCCCCCGGCCAGGTTGACCAGCACATGGACCTCGGCGCCGTAGGCCTCTTTCGCGGCGGCGATCAGCGCATCCACGCCGGCCTGGGTCGTGACGTCGGCGCGGCAGATGATGGCCTCGCCGCCCGCCGCCTTGACGATGCCCAGCGTCTCGTTGGCGCTGGCTTCGTCGTTGGCGAAGTTGATGACGACCTTCGCGCCTTCGCGGGCGAGAACCCGCGAAACGTCGCGACCGATGTCGCGTCCGCCGCCGGTGACGATGGCGACCTTGTTTTGGAGGCGCATTAGTTATCCTTCAGAGCGTTGGGGGTGGCTGGCTGAACGGGCGCGATGCGACCGGTGACGAACCACAGGGAGAGGAGGGAAAGCGGAACCAGGGCGGCGACCAGAATGAAGATCGGGCCGTAGGAGACCTTGGTCATGACGGGCACCAGCCAGGTGGTGATCAGCGTGCCGGCCACGGCCGCCATGCCGCCGATGCCGGCCAGCGACCCGACCGAGCGTCCGTCGAACAGGTCGCCGGGGATGGTCTGGATGTTGCCGATGGCGATCTGGAAGCCGAACAGCACCCCGGCGATGACCAGAACGGCGGCCGTCGGATCGGTCATCATCGGCGCGGCGATCAGGCAGGGCACCATGACCACGCCGCCGATGGTGACGACGATCTTGCGCGCCAGACCCGGCTCGCGTCCCGACTTGATCAACTGGCCCGACAGCCAGCCGCCCAGCAGGGAGCCGATCATGGCGCCCACGAAGGGCACCCAGGCGAAGATGCCGATCTGCTTGATGTCGAAGTTGAAGGTCTCGGCCAGATAGATCGGCAGCCAGGACACGAACAACCACCAGATCGGGTCGATGAAGAAGCGCGACAGGATCACGCCCCAGCTCTCGCGGTGGCTCAGCAATTGCTTGACCGTCGGCACATAGGCGGGGGCCAGCGGCGCCTCGGGGCTCTGCACCTCGGTCTTGTCCAGGATCAGGGCGCGCTCGGCCTCGCTGACCCAGGGATGCTTGTCCGGCCCGGCGCGATAGATGACCAGCCACGGCAGCAGCCAGATGAAGCCCAGGATACCGATGACGAGGAAGGTCCCCTTCCAGCCCATGTAGAGGAACATCAGGGCGATCAGCGGCGCCGAGACGATGGCCCCGATGGAGGCGCCGGCGTTGAACAGGCCTTGCGCGAACGCCCGTTCCTTGGCCGGGAACCACTCGGCGTTCGCCTTGACCGCACCGGGCCAGGCGCCCGCCTCGGAAATCCCCAGCATGGCGCGGAAGATGCTGAACGAGGTGATCGAGCTGGCCACCGCATGCAGGGCGATCGAGATCGACCAGACCCCGATCGACAGGGCGAAGCCGATCCGCGTCCCCAGCGTGTCGAACAGCTTGCCGAACACGAACTGACCCAGCGCGTAGAACAGCATGAACACGGTGACGAGGAGGGCGTAGTCCTCCTTGGTCGCCCCGATCTCGGGCGCGATCTCGGGCCACATCACCGCCAGCGCATTGCGGTCGATGTAGTTGATCACCGTGGCGATCGCGATCAGGCCGATGATGACCCATCTCATGTTGGACTTCATCGTCCCCCTCCTCAGCGATCGAACCGGGCGTAGGGCCCGGTCCACTCATAGGTCTGGCCGTCCGCCTGAACCCGGTGACGCGCGCCCGGCGTGACGTCGTGTGCGACGCCGAGCGCCAGGGTCTTGCCGCTGACCAGCGTCAGCACGACCACCTCGGCGCCGTCTCCGGCCACGCGCTTGATGTCGGCGATCCGGCTCGTCGCGCCCTGCACGATCTCGGCCGTGCCGTCCGACAGGCCGTGCGGCTCCAGCACGGAGAAGAAGCTGGCGTCCGCCTGCCCCTGCATCCGCTGGATCAGCGCGGGCTCGCGTCTCAGGTTGAAGTTCGGGTCGTTGGCGCCGCTCTCGACCAAGAGGGCGCTGATCGGCGACGAGGCCGCGAACCGATAGGTGTAGAACCGCCCGTCCAGCAGCCAGGTCAGGCTGCGGCTCTCGCTCGTCGGCGCCGCCACCGCATCGACCCACAGGTGCTGGTATCCGTTCGCCTCGCCCAGCACCGGCCGCTCGCGCACCGAATGCTCCGCCTCGAAGGCCGAGATGATGTGGCCGTTGAAATGCAGCGGCAGGTCGTAGTCGGTCGCCGCCTGCCCGTCCGCGCGGAACAGGTCGATTACCACCGGGAACTGCAGGTCCGGATGCTCGACCATGGCCAGGGTGCGGGTCAGGACGACGCCGTCATAGCCGTGCTCCAGCCGCGCCGAGGCGATCTGAAGCCCGTCCTCGACCTCGAAGAACAGGGGCGTGGTCGGATGCTCCTCGCCCGTCTGCCACACCGCGCCGAACTGGCTGGCCCCGCCGACGACCAGCGTATTGTGGGCCACCGTCTGCATTGCCCAGCTGTCGTTTTCGTCCAGGTAGTGACCGCCGGCCTTGGCCTCGATGTTCAGGAACCGTGCCGCGCCATAGTCGCGCACGATGGGCTGGCCGTTGTCGTAGAACAGCATCCCCAGCCGGTCGAAATGGCCGTGGCCCTGCCCCTGCTGGGTGTTCTTCATCACCAGGGCCTGACCGTTCGCCCCGCCGTGACGCAGGAAGACCAGATTGCCCAGGTCCCCGTTCGGCCCGTCGCGCAGTTGCATCGAGCGGAAGTCGAACGGCCGCGCCAGTCCTTCCGAGACGCCCCGCGCGATGGCCAGACCGTCCGGCGACAACAGCGTCCGCCCCTGCCCCTCGGCGATCGACAACAGGGTCGGATCCTGGGTCTGGGAATAGGCGACCGCGACGCCGGTCACGATCTCTTCCGAGGTCAGCCCCTTGTCCGGCATGGCGTCGTTCACCGGGAACAGCAGGCCCGCATAGGACGACTGGATCACCCCATCCACGGCCTTCAGCAGCACCCCGTCGCGCCGCTGGAAAATCCCCCGCTCCGGCTCGTTCTGCTGGATCGCGCGGGCGAAGATGATGAAGGGCGCCAGGGCGTACCGTTGATAGTACGGCCCCTCGGCATAGTAGCCGTCCGGCGAGAACAGTTCGTCCACCTGACGCAGGAAGCCGGCCGAGCCGTCGCGCCGCGTCCCGTTCAGCGCCCGGTCCACCAGCGCGGGGTCCCTCAACACATAACCCGTCATCCCCACCCCGGCCGTGGCCCAGGTGGCGTGGTTGTGGATGCGGTCGAAATAGGGGGCGTTCTCTTCCGACAGGAACCGCGCCATGCGGCGGAAGACGTCGTTGTCGATGGTCTCGCGCTGTTCCGGCGTCAGGGTCTCGCGGATCGCGTCATAGCCCTGTGCCGCATAGACCAGCCAGACCGAGTCGTTCAGCGCCTGCCAGAACAGCCGCCCCTTCACAGACGCCGCCCCGCCCGAGAAGTCGCTCAGCGTCGGATAGAGCCGGGCGTATTCCAGCAGCATGTCCCGCGCGAAATCGGCATAGGCCCGGTCGCCGGTCATCCGGTAGAGCGCCCCCGCCCCCGCCAGCGCCTTGTAGTTGGCCTTGTGCTGTTCGTGGGTGACCCCGCCGCCCAGATCCCTCGGCTGGGGCACGTTGATGCCCGCCGCCATGGCCGCCCTGACCTCGCGCTCGACCCGCGCCCGCTCGGCGGCGAACATCGGATAGCGGTCGCCCGCCTCCGCCATCGCCCGCCACTGGTCGGGAGAGACCAGCACCGGCGTCGCATCGTCGGCCCGCGCGGTCGCGGCCGGGGCGGACTGAGCCAGGCCGACGCCCGGCGCCGCGGCGGCCAGGGTCGCGAGGACGGCGAGCAGAACCGGACGGCTCATGGCGCGATCTCCACGGGCGGGACGTTGGTGATCAGGTCGGGCGTGTTCTCGAACGCATTGTCGGCCCAGACGAAAACCGGCTCCCCCACCCGTTTGAAGAAGTTCGGCGCCCCGCTATCGACGAAGCGATTGCCCCGCACCTCGGTCCGCTGCACCCCATAGAGCTTCAGCGCCCCGGCGTCGTCGCCCCGCCCACTACGCTCGAACGTCGAGCCCGTCACCGTCAGGCGCGGCCCGAAGGTGCTTTCGTCCGTCCCGCCGCGATAGAGGTCGATGACCGGCCCGGTCACCGCGCGGAAGGTCGAGTCGATCACCTCCACCACCTCGGCGTTGTAGGTGCCCAGGTCCGCCGTCTCCGTATGGCCCGACAGGACCGAACCGGTGATCCCGTCCACCGTCACCCGCTCGAACCGGATGCGGTCGGCCAGCGACCCCGGCCCGGCGGCGAAGACGCTGAAGCTGCGATTGACGGTCAGGTCCTCGAACCGGGAGTCCTCGACGATCAGCGAATAGGCCGCCGCCCCTTGCGCCGCCCGGATCACGGCCGCCCCGGCGATATCCGGCGACAGAGCGCCCGACACCACCACATGCGACAGCTTCAGCGACCCGCCGCGCTGGATCTCGAACAGGCTGGGCCGCGAGAACTGGATCTCCGCCCGCCCCTCGGCCGGTCCCTCGACCGTCACGGCCCGGCTGAGCGCGATGGTCTGGTTGACCACATAGACCCCGGCCCGCAGCTGGATCCGGTCCCCGGCCTCCGCCGCCGCGATCGCGCGCGTCAGACTGTCCTCGCCCGGCGCCACGGCATGCACCGCACCACTGTCCAGCGCAGGAACCGTCCGCGTCTTGGGATACCAGCTGACCCCCGTCTCTTCGCGCGGAATGAAGGTCAGGTCGCGCGCGGCGCCCACGCCCTCCAGCCCCTCGGGCCGCAGCAGACCGTCGTCGCCCTGAACCAGCGCCACCTCATCGGACCGCACGCCCGTCAGGTCCGCCGTCGCGCGCGGCGACTGCACATTCCCTTCGAACGCGATGCCCGACATGTCGCCCAGCACCCGCACGGGATCGCGCCCATTCCGGTTGACGATCAGGTTGTTCGCGAACCGGCTGTTGATCGGCGCCGCCGACCGCTCGGCGTCCATCCCGGCGCCCAGCAGCATCTCGCGCGCGTCGATGATGGTGTTGTTCTCGATCACCGCCCCGTCCACCTGGACATAGCGATGCAGCGGCGAGTTCGGCACGCCGTACATGATGGTCAGGGCGCTGCCGAAGCCCGCCCCGTCCAGCCCCTGCATGACGTTGTTGCGGATGGTGTTGCGGCGATTGATCACCCGCACCCCGCCGGAGTTCAACGTCCCGTTGCCCAGGAAGACGTTGTTCTCGATCAGATTGCCGTCGCCGTGCCTCAGCACCATGGCGCCCTGGCTCTCGAAGAAGACATTGCCGCGATAGGTGTTGCCGCCCGACTTGTTCGAGACGATCTCGACCTCGCCGTTCACATGCTCGAACCAGTTGTTCTCCACCGTGGTGAAGCTGTCCGAGGCCGATTCATGGCTGGTGCCGACGCGGATCGTCTCCCCGCCGTTCGAGCCCAGCACGGGCCGGTCGCCGAAATAATTGTGGTCGATCCGATGGTGGTTCACCACCCCCTGCTGCGGATCGCGAATGACCACCAGGGTCGCCCCGGCGTTGGTCTTGCCCGTCAGCTGGTTGTGATCGAAGCGGTTGTGCTCGCCGTACAGCGACACCCAGTTGTCGGAATCGGCTCGGTCGGGCTTGGAGAACCCGTCCACCACCATGCTGGTGATCCGGCTGTAGTTGGCCCGCTCGGTCAGGCTGCGGCGGAAGGCCAGCACCTCGCCGGTCGGAGAGAAGCCGTCGCGGAACACCAGGTTCGACACCACCAGATGCTGGCCCGCCAGGCTCAGGTTCGACCGGCCGGTGATGGTCACCCCGCCCGGCGTCTGGGCCGTCAGGGTGATGGGCCGATCCTCGGTCCCCTGCCCGGTGAAGACGATCTGGAAGTCGCGCCACTCCCCGTCCGCCAGGGTCAGGGTGTCGCCGGGCTGAAGCCGGCTGACGGCGGCGGCGAACTCGGCCTGGTTCCGGACCAATGCGGACTCAGCCAGCGCCAGGCACGGGGCGCCCCACACGGTCGCGGCGACCGAGATCGCAAGAAGCGGCGTCTTCAGACCCTGCATCGACATCGTTCCTCCCGGCGGATCTTGGCGATCTCTGCACCCCGGACGCTAGAAACAGTCGCCCTAGCCGTCAACCGCCTTTGTAGACCAATTTCGCGACAAATGTGCAAACCAGTTGCCAGACCAGTGAATAGGTTCTGCTGCGGTCATTGCAGAGTTGTGCAGTCCCGCCCGCATCCACACGACAGGAATTCCGCGGTTTCGGCATAGCCATGCTCACCGAAATCACCGGCGTTCGGCGGTCTCGGCATAGCCGAAATCACCGGCCGGCCAGGCCGACCGCAAACCCTCCGGCGCGCCCCCTCAGGGCCCGCCGCTTTCAGCCGTGCGTCGTCGTCAGCCCTGGGCCGACATCGTCGCCATGAACCGGTCGCGGTCCTGTTGGGTCTTGCGCCGCACCTTGGCCAGGGCCTCGGCCTCCTCGGCCTCCAGCATGGCCTCGAACAGGCGGTGGAAGTGGTCCCGCATCGCCGCCCGCGACGCCTGCGGATCGCGGCTGCGCAGGGCCTCCACGATGGCGGCGTGCTCGTCCGTCCGCGAATCCCAGTCGTGGTGACAGACGCTCTTGTAGACCTGCACCACCTTCGGCAGCTCGGTCCGCATCCGCCAGATCAGCTTGATGCAGTGCTCCACCACCGGGTTGCCGCTGATGCGGGCGATGGTCTCGTGGAACCGCTGATCCGCCTCACTGGATTCCGCGTCCGTCGCCTTGGGGTTCGACATGACCGCGATCAGGGCGTCCAGTTCGGCCAGGCCCGCCTCGTCGATATGGGCCGCCGCCAGGGCCGCCGCCTCCGCCTCGATCACCGCTCGCGCGGCCGTCAGGTCGAAGGCCGTCACGTCCGGCAGACGCCCCGCCCCGTTCGCATCGCGCGACAAGACATAGACGCCAGACCCCGTCTTGATCGAGATCCAGCCCAGGGCCTCCAGGGCGATCTCCGCCTCCCGGATCGTGACCCGGCTGACGTTGAACCGCTCCGCCAGCTCGCGCTCGCCAGGCAGGCGGGCGCCGACGGGAAACTCCCCGCTCTCGATCGCTTCGCGGATCTGCTTGGCGACCGACTGGTATAGGCGTTGTTCTGACATCGGCGACTCTCGGGCTCCTACCGCCTGTCTACACCGTTCCTCCGGGTTCTTCACAACCCTTGGGGGACATCCGCCAGGACATCCCCCTCAGGTCGGGGAGAGACCTAGAAGCGCAGGCTCAGACCCGCCGTGATGCGACGGTCCGTCAGCCCGTTGTAGCAGAGCAAGGCATCGTCGTTGATGCAGAACTCGTTGGCGTCGGCGCGCGTCAGGTTGATCGCCTCGATGCCGACATTGGCCCAGGGCGTGATGTCGTAGTTGATGCTGGCGTTCAGCTGGCCCCGGTCGTCGCTGACGCGCGGCACGTCGAAGGCCGAGGTGAAGGCCTCCGTGTTGATGAAGTGCGACCGCCACGTATAGCGCATCCGGGCGCTCAGCCCGTCCCGCTCGTAGAACAGGGTGGTGTTGTACGAATATTTCGACAGGTTCTCGAGCTCGATCAGATCCTGCGGCAGCGGGTTGAAGCCCAGGTCCCGCGTCGTGTTCCGGGTCAGGCCGATGGTCCGGTAGTTCGAAACGTTCCCGCCGGTCTTCTGGTAGGTGAAGTTGCCGATGAAGCCGAAGCCCGAGGCCCAGCCCAGACGATCCTCGAACTGCGACAGGTCGTACTGGAAGGCCAGTTCGATGCCGGTCTGGGTCGTCTCGCCGTCCACGTTGAAGGTCGAGGTCAGGGGCACGCAGATGCCGGTCTGACCGCGATCCGGGTTGTTCACGCTGATGATGGCGATGGGGTTGTAGATGCCGCCGCCGGGGCAGTTTGGATCGCGGCTGCGGTTCACAACGCCGCCGACCGCGTTGTCCGGCGGGCTCTCGGTCACGCTGGCGAACAGGTTGTCGCGCACCTTGTGGAACACGCCCGCGCTGATCAGGCTGGACGGGGCGAAATACCATTCCGCCGACAGGTCGAACGACAGCACGGCTTCGGGCTGCAGGTTCGGGTTGCCGCGCACGACCGACGAGTTCTCGCTGGTCACGAAGGTCACGGACGACGACAGGTTGTTGAAGTCCGGACGGCGGATGTCGCGGGCGATGCCGCCCCGCACGATGACGTCGTCGCGCGGCTCGGCCACCAGGTTGAAGCGCGGCAGCCAGAACTCATAGGACGAGGCGTTGGTCGCCCGCGTCGTCGTGCCGCCGGTGGCGACCGTGTTGCCGACCGAGTCCAGTTCCGTCTTCACATAGCGCATGCCCACATTGCCGCGCACCGGGAAGCCCAGGGCCTCGGTCTCGTAGTTGGCCTGCACATAGGCCGCCTTGGTGTCTTCGGTGATCTCGAAGAAGGAGCTGGCCTGCGACGTCGGCACGCCGATCTGGGCGATGTTCGAACCGTTGGCGGCGTTGCTGGCCACGATGGCCGCGTTCAGCGCCGCCAGGGTCCCGTTCGGATCCCGGAAGGCGCGGGTGCCGTCGACCGTCAGGAAGTCCGGGAAGAACAGACGGCGGTCGTCCGCCGCGTTGAAGTTGCGCGGACCGGGGGTCAGGATGCTTGCGAACCGGTCCCCGCTCGGGCGGAAGAACGAGCTGGTGATGTTGGTGAAGCCCGTCGTGCCCGTGACGTTGTCGTTCACGTTGCTGGTCTCGTTCCAGCGCAGGCCGGCGTCGATCGAGGTGATCAGCGGCAGCATCTCGTAGGTGTCGTAGGACGCGTCGAGGCGAAGCGCCTTCTCCTCGTTCTCACGGGTGTTCCGCGACTGGGCCACCTGTTGCAGGCGGTAGTTGGCCGGGTCCAGCAGCATGGCCGCCGTCGGCGTCGTCGGCAGGCCTTGGGCGATGCCGAACTGCAGCGTGCCGCCGCGCAGATCGAACTCGATCGGCACGCCGTTGGCCAGGGTCACGCCCTGCACGGGACGCGGCGAGTTGGGGTTCACGAACTCCAGAGTGGTGTTGAAGCTGGGCAGGTAGGAATCCGAGGTCGATAGGGCCGCCTGACCCTTCAGCGTCAGACGCTCGCCCGTCCATTCGAAGCCCGTCGACCAGACCCGGCTCTCGGTGATGCGCGAACCCGTGTCGCTGGTCGTCCGCAGATAGGGCGCCAGGTTGCCGTTCATGCGCGGCTGGATGATGCCGGTCAGGGCCGCCTGGACGGTGCCCAGGTTGATGCTGCCGTTCGGGCCCTGGGCGGTGCCCAGATTGACCGTCTCGAACGAGGTGTTGCGCGTGTTGTCCACCACCCCGTTGTCCGACACGGTCGAGATCTGGACCGACGTGCTCTGCTCCGCCCGCTCCTGATCGTTCAGCACGGCGTCGAAGTAGAATTTCAGATTGTCGCTCGGCTTCCACTCGGCCGAGCCGGCGAAATTCTGGGTCTCGTATTTGAAGGTGTCGTAGTCCTGGTTGAAGAACTGGATGCGCAGGAACGGGAAGGCCTCGGCGCTCAGGCGGCCCGAAGTCGGGGTCACGACGGCGTCGCGGTCCACGCGCGGACGGAAGGCCGAAACGTCCTGCTCGGCGTAGCTGAAGCTGCCGACTAGACCGATCTCGCCGACGGAGGTGTCCCAACGGCGGCCGACCGTGCCCGAGAAGCGCGGCGTCGTGGTTTCGGACAGGTCGCTGTATTCCGACTGGGCGCGCACGGCGAACAGGGGCTCGCGCAGTTCCAGCGGGCGGATGGTGCGCAGGTTGATCGTACCGCCGACCGAGCCTTCGATCGTCGCGGCTTCGGACACCTTGATCACCTCCACCGAGGAGATCATCGAGGCGGCCAGGTCGTCGAAGCTGATGCCCGAACGGCCCGAGCCCGACCCCACGGTCGAGACGCCGTTGATCTCAACCCGGTTCGCGTCGGTGCCGCGGATCTGCACGCCCCGGCCGACGCCGGCCTCACGCGTGATCTGGATCCCGGTGACGTTCTCCAGCACCTCGGCCAGGTTCTGGTCCGGCAGCTTGCCGATATCCTCGGCCTGGATGACCTCGACCAGGTTGTCGGCGTTGCGCTTCTCCGTCAGCGCGTTCTGCAGCGACGCCCGGATGCCGGTGACCACGATCTCGTCGACCTGGTCCGCCTGGGGCTCCTGCGCCTCCTGCGCGTGCACCTGCCCCCCTGCGAAAATCGCCGTACTCGCCAGCAACGTCGTCGCCAACCGCCGCCCAAACCGTGTCCCAGCCCGACTCATCCTGGATCTCCCAATCCAATTTTGTTGTTGGGCCGGACGCTGGATTGGCAAGGCACTTATGTCAACCTGTTTTCAGACCCAGATGGACGATTGTCGCATACCAATTGGTAGGACCAATTGGTATGGAGCCGCCAAGGCGCGGCCGGACCGCCTTTTGGCCCAGTCTTGAGCCCTCCCCACCCCATTGACGCTTGCATAAGTGGACTTATGGTGGTCGAAAACAGGGAGCGAGACATGACCACCGACCAGGACATCCACGACTTCTCGGATCGCTTTTCCGCCGTTCTCGAGCGGGGCGACGGCGACGCGGCGCGGACCTTCTACGCCCCCGACGCCCGCATCTGGCATAACTTCGACGACTACGAGCAGACGGTCGACGAGAACCTCAAGACCCTGGCCTGGATGCATCGCAAGCTTCCGGTCCGGCGCTACAACATCCTGCGCCGCGAGATCCTGCACGACGGCTGGATGCAGCAGCATGTGGTCGAGGCCACCCTGCCCGACGGGTCGCCGTTCCGGATGACGGCCTGCTGCGTCGTTCAGATGAAGGACGGTCTGATCACCCGTCTGGACGAGTATCTGGACCCCGCCCAGGCCGCCGTCCTCAAGGACATCAAGGCCGCCTGAGGCCGTGGCTCGCGTCTTCACCGTCGGCACGCCGACCCGCCCGATCTCGATCGCACGGACCCTGGCCGTCCACGCCGAGCGCGATCCCGACCATCCCGCCCTGTCCTGCGGCGACGTCACCCTGTCGCGCGGAGAACTGACGGCGCGGGTCAACCGGCGGGCGCGAGCCCTGGCGGCTCAAGGGGTCATCGAGGGGGATTTCGTCGCCATCGCCCTGCCCAACGGCACGGCCTTCATGGAGATCGCCTTCGCCTGCTGGGCCCTCGGCGCGACGCCGGCTCCGGTGTCCCATCGCCTGCCGACACCGGAGCTCGCGGCCATTCTGGAACTGATGAAGCCGCGCCTCGTGGTCGGCGGCGAGGCCGCGCGTCAGACGGGCGCCACGGTCGTGTCGGAGGACGAGATCTACGATCCCGGACTCTCGGCCGATCCCCTGCCCGAGCGGATCGCCCGCCATGTGAAGGCCATCCCCAGTGGCGGCAGCACCGGCCGCCCCAAGGTGATCGTGGACCATGCGCCCGGCGTGCTCGATCCGGACGTGCCGAGCCTGGGCATGCAGTACGGCGACGCCGTGGTCATTCCCGGCCCCCTCTATCACGCCGCCCCATTCGGGTTCGGCTATCTGGCCATGGCCGCCGGTTGCCATCTGGTCGTCACGCCCCGTTTCGATGCGGAAGAGACGCTTCAGCTGATCGAGCGGCATCGCGGCGCCTGGCTCTATGTCGTGCCGACGATGATGCACCGCATCTGGGCGCTCGGCAAAGAGGTGCGCGGCCGCTACGACCTGTCCTCGCTGGAGATCGTCTGCCACATCGCCGCCGCCTGCCCGGTCTGGCTGAAGGAAAACTGGATCGACTGGCTGGGCGCCGACACCATCTGGGAGGGCTATTCCGGCACGGAGTCCATCGCCGCCACCCTGATCGGCGGGCGCGAGTGGCTGACGCACAAGGGTTCGGTCGGACGGCTGGCGCCGACGACCCAGATCCGCTTCGTCGGCGAGGACGGTCAGGACGTCGCCCCCGGCGAGGTCGGGGAGATCTACTTCCTGCCGCCGGGCGGCAAGGGCTCGACCTACCACTACCTCGGCGCAGAGCCGCGCGCCCATGGCGAGTGGGAGAGCTACGGCGACCTCGGCTACATGGACGCCGACGGCTATCTCTATCTGGTCGACCGGCGCACCGACCTGATCATCTCGGGCGGCGCCAACATCTACCCGGCCGAGATCGAGGCGGTCATCGACGCCTACCCCGGCGTCCTGGCCAGCGTCGTCATCGGCCTGCCGCACGAGGATCTGGGCCAGAGCGTCCACGCCATCGTCGAGGTCCAGGCCGACCGCCCCCCGCTCGATCAGACCGCCCTGACCGCCTTCCTGCGAGAACGCCTGGTCACCTACAAACTGCCGCGCAGCGTCGAGATGACGACCGAACGCCTGCGCGACGACGCGGGCAAGACCCGTCGCAGCGCCCTTCGGGACGCCCGTATCGCCCGGGCCTGAACACGAAAAGGCTCGCGGAGCGCTTCCGCCCCTCGAGCCTGATCGCTCTCCCTCGGCCTATTTGCCGGCGTTGGGATCCTGCATCTGGAAATAGTCGCGCCAGCCGGTGATCTTGCCGTCCGGACCGAAGTCGATGATCCCCATATAGGGATGCTGGACCAGCACGCCGTCGGCGTTGGTGTATTCCTCCCGCCCCTCGGTCAGCAGTCGGTCGTTCCGCTCGGCCCAGTGCTCGATGACCCAGGTCCCGGAGGAGTTGTTGGCCCAGTATTTGGTGAAGAATTTCTCGACCCAGTCGATGCCTTTCAGCGGCCGCGTACCGACATGGTAGTGGTACTCGACGTTCGGGTCGAAGAAGGCCAGGGTCGCCGCCATGTCATGGGCCGAGATGCATTTCTGCAGGCGGCCGATGACCTCGATCTTGGGTTCGGCGCTCATGCGGCGGCCCCTTCGGTCTGGGGCCGTTGCGGCGCGACGACCACCGAGCCGTCGTAATAGTCGCGCATCTTGGCGACCTTGCCGTTGCGGAATTCGATCGCCTGCATGAACGGGTTGCGGATCAGAAGATCGCGCCCCTTGTCGTAGATCATCTCGATGCCTTCGCAGAGCATAAGGTCGCCCTTCTCCACCCAGTGGGTGACGGTCCAGTCGCGCTGCTCGAAGGCCGCCTCGTAGTTGCGGATGAATTTCCGCAGCTTCTCCTTGCTGGTGATCGGCTTGGCGTGGACCGACCAGTAGTACTCCATGTCGTCGTCCCAGAGATCGATGAAGGTCTCGTGGTCCCGGGTCTTGGAGGCGACCATGAAGGCCTCAAGCGTCGCGTAGTTCGCACTCATCAGCGTTTCCCTTTCTGTGTTCTTTGCGATGAGGCTATCACCTAAGTCTCAGTTCGCAAGTGACAGACGGCAGGACGCACCTGTTAGTTGCAGAATGCCAGTCGTTACGGGCCCGTCAGAAGCCCGTCCTTGCTGTCTTCACCGGCACTGGGAAGCGCACCAGCGCTTTCAGCTTGAACATGGTGGAGATTGTCGGAGAGCCTCACCCCTAACCGCCGGACGTGGACACCTGCTTCAGGATGCGTCCTCCAGACCGTCCCGCGTCCCCGATTGAAAGCAGCGCGTTCTTCGCTATCGGGCTTCCGCATTGAATCGGCGCGCCACCCAAAGACCCCGTATTTTCAGCGACATCTCCCCGCACAGCCGGAACATCGACGTTTCTCGCCGCCCGCACGCCGACGTGAAAATTCGCAAGGCATTGTCTGACTTGAAGAAAAGTCTGTTAGCGCAAGTCTGTCGCCGCAACCACTCTCTAGAGGCTTGCAAATAAAGATTTAGTGCCGGATTGTCCCGCCGTGGGGGTTGGCCAAGGGCGCTCAGTTCCTCGTCCAGACCTCCTTCGATCTCGCCTCGACGCTGGGTCGATTCAATGCCGAACACCGACGTCGTCGGGTGACGCGCCACACATCGGGCTCAGCCCGGGGAGGGAATTTGGAATGAGAACGCTGACCTTGGCGTGCCTTGCGACGACCGCATTGACCGCACTCGCCACACCGCAATTCGCGGCCGCGCAGACGACCCCACAACCCGCACAGGAAAGCGCGACCGTCGAGGACGTCATCGTCACCGCCGACCGTCGCGAACGCCGCCTTCAGGACGTGCCGAGCGCCATCACCGCCGTCACCAGCGAGACCCTCGAACGGCAACGCATCGTCGACCTGGGCAGCCTCTCGGGCAGCGTCCCCTCCTTCAGCATGACCGAGGGGTCCTCGCTGGGTAAGGAGCTGAACATCCGGGGCATCACCAGCGTCCGCATCATCGACGCCAGCGCCGAGCCCTCGGTCGGGACCTTCGTGGACGAGGTCTACATCTCCCGCATGGGCGCGGCCTTCACCGACTTCTACGACCTGGAGCGGATCGAGGTCATTCGCGGTCCCCAGGGCGTGCTGCTGGGCAAGAACGTGGTCGGCGGCGCCATCAGCGTCATCACCAACAAGCCGAGCTTCGATCCGTCGGGTCGGATCACGGCGGGCCTGGGCAACTACAACGCCTTCAACGCCGACGGCTACATGACCGGGCCACTGTCCAGCAGCCTGGCCGCCCGCTTCGCCTTCCAGGTTCGCAACCGCGACGGCTATGGCCGCAACCGCCTGCTGAACACCGACGTCGACGACCTGACGGCGCACCAGGCCCGAGCCGAGTTCCTGTACCGGCCCGAGGACAGCAATCTGCGCGCCCTGCTGACCGTCGACTACGGCTCGTCGAAAACGGCGGGTTCGGCCCGGTCCATGACGGACGATCCGTTCACCGCCGGCATCGGCGCCATCTCGGCCTACAGCGCCGCGCGCGGCTACGGTCCCCGCGATACGCTGAGCCCGCAGCGCGAGTACGGCAACCGCACCACCTTCGGCGCCAGCCTGCGGATCGACTACGATCTGGACTGGGGTGCGCGGTTCACCTCCATCACCGGCTACCGGGATTCGGCCGGCGAGATGGGCTACAACCAGCTCGGCGCCGGCAACCCGCCGGCCATCGCCGACACCTTCTACTTCGCAGAAGATAAACCCCAGACGATCGCCCAGGAATTCCGACTGGTCTCCGACAATCCGGAAAGCCGGTTCAACTGGATCATCGGCGCCTTCATGCAGCACGACGACGTCGATCGCTTCGACGCCAACCGTGCGACCAGCAACTCGGGCATCGCGGCGCTCAGCGGCACCTACCGCTATACGAACTCGGCCGAACTCGACACCTCGGCCATCTTCGGCCAGATCGGCTATGAGTTCACCGACCAGCTGACCGCCACCATCGGCGCCCGCTACACCCGCGACAAGAAGGGCGGTCGCCGCATCGGCGCCTGCCTCGAGGATGGCGGCGACGGCCTGTGCGTCGCGGCCCTTCTGCTGGCCGGCGGTCAGAGCTGGACCGTCGACTACGAGAAGGAATGGGACGCCTTCACGCCCCAGGGCATCATCGAATACCGCCCGAACGACGACGTCATGATCTACGCCAGCGTCGGCAAGGGCTTCAAAGGCGGCGGCTGGGACCACATCCCCGCCACCGAGGCCGGCGCCCGCATCGGCTACGACCCGGAAGAGGTGATCAACTACGAGATCGGCGCCAAGACCGATCTGTTCAACAACAGCGTCCGTCTGAACCTCGCCGCCTTCCAGATGGACTACACCAACCTGCAGTCCCAGCAGCTGATCCTGGAATGCCTCTGCACGGTCACCAGCAACGCGGGCTCGGCCAAGATTCAGGGCGTCGAGGCGGAACTGACCTGGGCGGTGAACGACCAGCTGCTGATCAACGCGGCCGGTTCGGTCATCGACGCCAAGTACGAGGACTTCGTCACCACCGCCGGCGTCGTCTTCAGCGGCAACCGCATGCAGCGCTCGCCGCGCGACAAGTGGAACGTCGGTGTCACCTATGACTTCGGCGGCGGCGATCTGGATCGCGCCTTCAGCTTCAAGGCCAACTACACCCACACGGGCGACAGCTTCTGGACCCCGAACAACACGATCAAGCAGGAAGCCTTCGGCCTCTTGGACGCCTCGCTGCGGTTCCAGATGCCGAACGCCGACTGGAACATCACCGCCTGGGGCAAGAACCTGACCGACGAGACCTACGCCGTTCAGGCCCAGGCCTTCTTCGGCGATCTGATGCGCTACTACGGCCCGCCCCGCACCTTCGGCGTGGACCTCAGCTACTCCTTCTAACCGACTGAACCACCTTCCTGAGCGACTGGCCCGCGAGATCCGAAAGGACCTCGTGGGCCTTTTGTTTTGGACCCGTCCCGGGCCACCGGCCCCGCAAAGAAAACGGCCCCTCGCACGCGAGGGGCCGTTCCGGTTTCAGCGCGATGAGTGGGAGGTCAGCCTTCGCCGGCCTCATACAGGGAGGCTTCCACGAAGCTCTTGCGCGCGGCCCACAGGGACAGCAGACCCAGCGGCACGACCACGGCGGAGACGATGGCGACGGCCAGGCCGATCTTCGACGGATCCTTCAGCCAGTAGTCGCTGATCAGGGCCACGCCCGTCGGCCCGACCGTGAAGGCGATGATGTTGCCGATCAGGAGATACAGCGCCATCACCCGCGCCCGCAGCCGGTTCGGCGCGATGGCCTGAAGGCTTGGCGCCGGCAGACCCTGGGTCAGGCCGAAGAAGAAACACATGGCCGCGATGGCCGCCATGGCCAGGGCACCCGTCGGCGCGAGGGGCGCCAGGATGGTGAAAGGCAGGGCCAGGGCCGTGCCCGTGACCGCCACGCGGATGATGGCGTCGGACTTGCCGCGCGAGGCCATCCGGTCGGACCACCAGCCGCCCAGCACGACGCCCGAGGTGCTGAACACCAGAAGGATCAGACCATAGGCCAGACCGACCTGGCTCATGGCCCAGTCGTGGCTCCGCATCATCATGGCTGGCGTCCAGCTCAGATAGGCCGCGACCGAGACCCCGATCAGGGAATAGCCCAGCGACAGCAGGGTGAAGGGAACCCAGCGGCGACGCAGGAAGGCGACGAACGACGGGCGCGTCTCGCCGTCGGCCAGGGGCTTCTCCTGCCGCTTCGGCTCCTTCACCGGCAGCATGGCCAGGACCAGGATCGGCCCGGGCAGGCTGACGATGATGAAGGCCAGCTGCCAGCTCTTCAGCTCCCCCAGAATGGGCAGGACCACCGGCGGCGCATTGATGGCCCACTGGATCACCGCCCCGCCGATGATCAACGCCAGACCCACGCCGCAGATCGACCCGATGGCATAGACGCCCAACGGCCGCGCCCGCTTCGCCGGCGGGAAATTGTCGGCGATCATGGAGTAGGCGGCGGGCGACAGACCGGCCTCCCCCACCCCCACCCCGATCCGCGCCAGGAACAGCGAGACGAAGCTGCCCGCCATGCCGCAGGCGGCGGTCATCAGGGTCCAGAAGCCGATGCTGAAGATGATCAGCCGACGTCGGGAACTCCGGTCCGCCAGCCAGGCGAACGGGATCCCCATCACCGTATAGAACAGGGTGAAGGCCAGCCCCGCCAACAGGCTGAACTGGGTGTCGGTGATGTTCAGATCGCGCCGCACCGGCTCGACCAGCAGGGTCAGGATCTGGCGATCCACGAAGGCCAATGTGTAGGCCGCCATGAGGACGAACACCGTCGCCCACGCGCGCTGTTTGGAAGGCCAATCGGCCCCTTGCGCGATCGGACGCGCCCCCACCGTGCCAACCGTCTGATCCATGTGCGTTTCCATCGTCCCCATGACCGGGGCTCGTCGTTGTCCGTCGAGATTTCCGCCTTTCGTCCATTATTGCAAGTCGATTGACGGGCCGAAGTCGGTTTACGAAAGCGACAGCCGATCCTATGCTTGCAAAAAAAGACTTATGGGGAGGACGGCATGAGACTATCTCTGGTGGCGTTGGCGGTCGCGATGCTCGCGCCGGCGTCCGGCGTCATGGCCCAGACGGCGCCGACCTGGCCCGACGCAGCGGCCACGGACCCCGTCGCCGTGGGCTGGATGGTCGGCTCTCCGCCCCCGCCCGAGCGCCGGATCCGCTTCGAGGATCTCAGCTTCATGCGCTTCCCGCAGATCCGCTGGAGCTTCTCCCACTGGCGCGAGCTTCTGCCGACCGCCGAGATCTCGCGCGGCGACGGTCCGGTCAGCGTCCTGCCCGTCGCCCTGCGCGACGACCTCAACGCGGTGACCTTCACCCCCATGGGCGGCGACGCGCCGATCACCTGGGAACAGTCGCTGGCCGAGAACTACACCGACGGCATCCTCGTCATGCACCGGGGCCGGATCGTCTACGAACGCTATTTCGGCGCCCTGACCCCGCACGGCCAGCACATCGCCCATTCGGTGACCAAGTCCTTCGTCGGCACGGCGGCGGCCATGCTGATCGCCGAAGGGGGTCTGGATCGCGACGCGCGCGTGGATCGCTACCTGCCCGAACTGGCCGACAGCGCCTTCGCCGACGCCACGGTGGGCCAGGTCCTCGATATGACCACCGGCCTCGCCTACACCGAGGTCTACACCGACCCCAACTCCGACGCCTTCGCCTTCGTTCGCGCAGGCGGCATGATGCCCCGTCCGCCCGGCTACGACGGCCCCACGACCAGCTACGACTACCTCAAGACCGTGCAAAAGGCCGGCGAGCACGGCCAGGGCTTCACCTACAAGTCGGTCAACACCGAGGTCGCCGGCTGGCTGGTCTCGCGCGTCAGCGGCAAACCCCTGGACGAGGTGCTCAGCGAACGGTTCTGGATCCCACTCGGCATGGAGCGCGACGCCTATATCCAGGTCGATTCCAGCGGCGCCGGCTATGCGGCCGGCGGCCTGAACCTGCAGCTGCGCGACTTCGCCCGCTTCTGCGAGATGATGCGAAACGGCGGCCGCTTCAACGACCGTCAGGTGGTGCCGGAGGCCGTCGTCGCCGACATCGCGGCGGGCGGCGATCCGGAGGCCTTCAAGACCGGCGGCTACGCCACCCTGCCCGGCTGGAGTTACCACAATCAGTGGTGGGTCTCTCACAACGCCGACGGGGCCTATATGGCGCGCGGCGTCCACGGCCAGGCCTGCTACGTCGATCCCCGCGCCGAGATGATCATCGTCCGCTTCGCCTCGAACCCGCGCGCGGGCAACGCCCTGATCGATCCCATGTCCCTGCCCGCCTATCAGGCCGTCGCCGACCGCCTGATGGCCGCCCCCGAACACTGAGAGCGCCCATGCCGGAAGCCTACATCATCGACGCCTGCCGGACGCCGCGCGGGATCGGCCGCGTCGGCAAGGGCTCTCTCGCCGAGATCCACCCCCAGCAGGTCGCCGCCGCCGTCCTGCGCGCCATCGCCGACCGCAACGACCTGAACACGGCCGAGATCGACGACATCGTCTGGGGCACCTCCAGCCAGACCGGCAAACAGGGCGGCGACCTGGCCCGCATGGCCGCCCTGGACGCCGGTTTCGACGTGAAGGCCAGCGCCATGACCCTGGACCGCTTCTGCGGCTCGGGCATCACCGCCGTGAACATCGCCGCCGCCCAGATCATGTCCGGCATGGAGGATCTGGTCGTCGCCGGCGGGACCGAGATGATGTCCTATTCCGCCGCCCAGGCCCCGCCCATGCCCGACGCCGGCAACCTGCGTCTACGCGCCCGACACCCCCAGGCCATGCCGGGCGTCTGCGCCGACGCCATCGCGACGCTGGAGGGCATCGACCGCGAGGCGCTGGACGCCTTCTCCCTGGCCAGCCAGCAGCGCGCCGACCACGCCATCCGCAATGGCCACTTCGACCGCGCCCTGATCCCGGTTCATCATGAGGACGGCACGCTGGCCCTCGACCGCGAGGAATACCCCCGCCCCCAGACGACGCTGGAAGGCCTCTCTGCCCTCAAGCCCTCCTTCGCCGCCCTCGCCGACATGCCGGTCGGTCCCGGCGACGTCACCTTCGGCGATCTGGTGCGCCAGAAGTATCCCGACCTGAAGATCGAGCACGTCCACCACGCGGGCAGTTCGTCCGGCGTCGTCGACGGCGCCGCCGCTCTCCTCCTCGCCTCCCCCGCCTATGCCGCCTCGCATGGTCTGAAGCCCCGCGCCCGCATCGTCGCCACGGCCAACACCGGCGACTGCCCGACCCTGATGCTCAACGCCCCCGTCCCGGCAGCCCGCAAGGTGCTGCAGAAGGCCGGTCTGACCGTCGCCGACATCGACCTGTTCGAGATCAACGAGGCCTTTGCCGTGGTGGCGGAGAAGTTCATCCGCGACCTCGACCTGGACCGCGACCGGGTCAATGTGAACGGCGGCGCCATCGCGCTCGGCCACCCCATCGGCGCGACCGGATCCATCCTGATCGGCATGATGGTGGATGAACTGGAGCGTCGCGACCTGAAGCGCGGCCTGGTCACCATGTGCGCGGCCGGCGGCATGGCCCCCGCCGTCATCATCGAACGCCTCTGAGCCGACGGAGACCGATCATGGACCACGCCGACACGGCCTTCCGCACAGAGGTGCGCGACTGGATCGCCGCCCACTTCCCGCCCTCGCTCAAGGGACGCAGCGCCCCGCTGGTCAGCGATCCGCTCGACGCCGATCAGCTGAAGTGGCGCGAGGCGGTGGGCGCCAAGGGCTGGGGCGTCCCCACCTGGCCGAAAGCCTACGGCGGCGCCGACCTCGACCGCGCCCAGGCCCGCATCATCGAACGGGAACTGGCCGCCGCCGGCGCCTATGACCCGATCCAGAGCATGGGCACCATCATGTTCGGCCCGACCCTGCTGGAGCACGGCACCGACCTCCAGAAACTGCGCCACCTGCCCGGCATCGCGCGCGGCGAGGTCAAATGGTGCCAGGGCTTCTCCGAACCCGGCGCCGGCTCGGACCTGGCCTCGCTCCAGACCCGTGCCGAGGATCGCGGCGACCATTTCCTCATCAACGGCCAGAAGGTCTGGACCAGCAACGCCGACCATTCCGACTGGTGCTTCTGCCTGGTCCGCACCGACACCTCGCGCAAACAGGGCGGCATCTCCTTCGTCTTGTTCGACATGCACCAGCCGGGCGTCGAGGTCCGCCCCATCCGCCTGATCTCGGGCGACTCCCCGTTCTGCGAGACCTTCCTGACCGACGTCCGCGCCGAGAAGGACGATCTGGTCGGCTCGCTCAACGCCGGCTGGGGCATCGCCAAGCGCCTGTTGCAGCACGAACGCTCGGCCATCTCCGGCGGCGGCGACGAGGCGGGAACGATCTCCCTCATCGAACTGGCGCGTGAACGGCTGACGCTGGACGCCGAGGGCCGCATCGCCGACGGCGACCTGCGCGCCCGCATCATCCGCAACGAGATGCAGAGCCGGGTGGTCGAGCAGACCATCGCCCGCGCCATCGCCGAGGACCGCGCCGCACCGGGCGCCAGCGCCGTCTCCTCCATCCTCAAGAACGCCGGGGTCCGCGTCTTCCAGGACCGGGCCGAACTGATCCTGGAGATCATGGGCCATCAGGGTCTGGGCTGGGAGGGCGACGGCTTCACCGACGAGGAGCTTCACTCCGTCCGCGACTGGCTGCATGGCAAGGCCTGGTCGATCTTCGGCGGCAGCGAGGAGGTCCAGAACAACATCATCGCCAAACGCATCCTCGGCCTGCCCGACCTGGCGGCCCCACGATGAGCGCCTATGCCCTGAATCGCCGCGACCTCGACTTCCTGGTCTTCGACTGGCTTCGGATCGAGGATTTGCTGGACCGCCCCCGCTTCGCCGACCACTCACGCGAAACCCTGTCGTCCATGCTGGATCTCAGCGAGACCCTGGCCCGCGACCTCTTCCAACCCGCCTACAAGAAGTCCGATCAGGTCGAGCCCTGGATGGACGCTGACGGCGTTCATGTGATCCCCGAAATCGCCGCCGCCGTCCACGAACACGCCGCCAGCGGACTGATGGCCGGCGCCTTCGACCACGACCTTGGCGGTCTTCAGGCCCCGCTGACGGCGGCCACGGCCTCGGTCGCCTGTCTGATGGGGGCCAATCTGTCCGCCGCCGGCTTCGGCATGCTGACCATGGCCAACGCCCGCCTGATCGCGACCTTCGGCACGCCGACCCAGGTCCAGACCTTCGCCGCGCCCCAGCTGACCGGAGAGGCGACCGGCACCATGTGCCTGTCCGAGCCCCAGGCCGGGTCGTCGCTGGCCGACATCACCACCCTGGCCGACGCGGACGGCGAGGACGCCCTGGGTCGCCGCTTCCGTCTGCGCGGGACCAAGATGTGGATCTCGGGCGCCGACCACGACGTCACCGGCAACATCGTCCATCTGGTCCTGGCCAAGACGCCCGGCCCCGACGGCCGTCCCCTGCCCGGCGTGAAGGGCATCTCCCTCTTCATCGTGCCCAAGACCCTGCCGGACGGCGAACGCAACGACGCGGTGGTGACCGGCCTGAACCACAAGATGGGCTATCGCGGCATCCCCAACTGCGTCGTGGCCTTCGGCGACGGCTTCGCAAAGCCCGAGGGTCGCCCGGGCGCCGTCGGCTATCTGGTCGGCGAGGTCGGCCAGGGCCTGGCCCAGATGTTCCAGATGATGAACGAGGCCCGGATCAACGTCGGCCTGGGCGCCGCCATGATGGCCTATCGCGGCTACCGCCAGTCGCTCGGATACGCCCAGGAACGGCTGCAGGGCCGGGCCGGCGGCAGCGCGACACCCACCCCCATCGCCGACCATCCCGACGTCCGCTTCATGCTGATGACGCAGAAAACCTATGCCGAAGGCGCCCTGGCCCTCACCCTCTACTGCGCCCGCCTGCTGGACGAGGAACAGACCGGCCCGACGCCCGAGAGCGCGCGCCGCCTGCTCGACCTCCTGACCCCCATCGCCAAGACCTGGCCCTCGGAACAGGGGCTGATCGCCAACGATCTCGCGATCCAGATTCACGGCGGCTACGGCTACACTCGCGACTTCGACGTCGAACAGGTCTACCGCGACAACCGCCTGAACCCGATCCACGAAGGCACGACCGGCATCCAGGCCATCGACCTCCTCGGCCGGAAACTGGCCCGCGACGAAGGCGCCCTGGCCGACCTGCTGACCCGCATCGCCGCGACGTCCGCCAAGGCCCGCACCGGCGATCTTGCCGACTGCGCCGACGCCCTCGATCAGGTCTGGAGCCGCCTGTCCGACCACGCCCGCTCCATCGCCTCGCCCCTGTCGCCCCAGGCCCTGTTCGGCGCGACCCAGGCCCTGCGCGCCTGGGGTCATGGCGTCGTCGCCTGGCTCTGGCTCGACCTCGCCCTGACCGCATCCGAAGGACCGCAGGACGATTTCAACGAGGGCAAGCGCGCCGCCTGCCGCTTCTTCTTCACCTACGAACTGCCCCGCATCGGCCTCTGGCTCGACGCCGCCGGCGCGGGGGACACCACGACCCTGACCCTGCCGATGGAGGCCTTCTGATGCGGGCCCTGGTCAGTCGCACCCCCGGCGGTCCCGACAGTCTGGTGCTCGAGGATCATCCCTCCCCGACCCCCGCTCCGGGTCAGGTCTTGGTCCGGGTCATGGCATGCGGCATCAACTTCCCCGACCTCCTCGTCATCTCCGACCAGTACCAGATCCGCCCGCCCCGCCCCTTCTCTCCGGGCAGCGAGATCGCCGGCGTCGTCACCGCCCTCGGCGAGGGCGTCACGGACCTCGCACTCGGCCAACGCGTCCTCGCGGTCCCCGGCTGGGGCGGCATGGTCGAGGAGATCGCCCTCGACGCCGATCAGGTCATCCCCATCCCCGACGCCATGCCGTTCGAGGAGGCCGCCGCCTTCCTCGCCACCTACGGCACCTCATATTACGCCCTGAAGGATCGCGGCCGGTTGCTGGAGGGCCAGAGCCTTCTCGTCCTCGGTGCGGCGGGCGGCGTGGGTCTGGCCGCCGTCGAACTCGGTGTCGCCATGGGCGCGCGCGTCATCGCCGCCGCCTCCAGCCAGGACAAGGTCGATCTGGCCGTCGCCCACGGCGCCGCCACCGGCGTCGTCTATCCGCGCGGCCCCTTCGACAAGGCCGGCCTCAGGGACCTGACCGCCCTGCTGAAGGACGCGGTCGGCCCCGACGGCGTGGACGTCTGCTACGACGGCGTCGGCGGCGACTATGCCGAGGCTGCCCTGCGGTGCATGGGCTGGACCGGTCGTTTCCTCGTCGTCGGCTTCCCCGCAGGCATTCCGCGCATCCCTCTGAATCTGACGCTGCTGAAGAACTGCGACATCGTCGGCGTATTCTTCGGCGCCGCGGTGGCCCGCGATCCGGCCGGCTACAAACGCATGGTCGCCGAGCTGTTCGACCTCTACGCGGCCGGCAAGATCCGCCCCCACATCTCCGGCCGCTACACCCTGGAGACCGCGTCTCAGGCTCTGGACCTCCTGGCCGCCCGCACCTCGACCGGCAAGCTGGTGATCACCATGCCCGCCGCCGATCAACGTTGAAGAGAGCCCACATGGCCGTTTTGAACGACCTTCAGTCGATGGTGATGGACCAGGCCCAGGGCTGGATCCGGGACCGCATGCCCGTCACGGCGTTCCGCGCCCTGCGCGACGCCGGCGCGGGCGGCTTCGACCCCGGCCTGTGGTCCGAGATCGCCGACCTCGGCTGGTGCGGCGTCGCCCTGTCGGAAGAGGACGGCGGCTCCGGCCTGGGGCATCTGAACCTGGGGCTCATCCTGGAAAGCCTCGGCCGCAACGTCGGCGCGACGCCTCTGGCCGCCACCACCGTCGCCGCCGACGCCCTGGCCATGGCCGGATCGGACGCCCTCAAGACCGCCTGGCTCCCCCGCCTCGCGGCCGGAGAGGCCATCGGCGCCCTCGCCGTCGACGAAGGCGCCGCCCACGCCCCCGACGTCCTCGCCACGACCGCCGTCCGCACCGAGGGCGGCTGGCGCCTCGACGGCGTCAAACGCTTCGTCGCCGAGGGCATGGCCGCCGACCTCCTCATCGTCGCCGCCCAGGCCGAAGGACAGACCGCCCTCTTCGCCGTCGACGCGGGCGCCCCCGGCGTCTCGCGCGCGCCCCGCCGTCTGACCGATTTCCGGGACCATGCCGAGGTGACCCTGTCCGACGTCGTGGTGGACGCCGACGCCCGCCTCACAGGCCCTGACGGCGACGCCGCCCTGCTGGACGACCTTCTGGACCGCGCCCGCGCCCTGGCCGCCGCCGAGCTGCTGGGCCTCTCGGTCGGCGCCTTCGACACCACGCTCGAATACCTGAAGACGCGCGTCCAGTTCGGCCAGACCATCGGCGCCTTCCAGGCGCTCCAGCACCGCGCCGCCGACCTCTACACCCGCATCGAACTGGCCCGCTCGGCCGTCGAGGCGGCGCTCAGCGCCATCGACGCCCAGGCGCCCGACCGCGCGCTCCTGGTCTCCATCGCCAAGGCGACGGCCGGCGACACGGCCAACCTCGCCACCCGCGAGATGATCCAGCTGCACGGCGGCATCGGCATGACCGACGACCACGACGCCGGCTTCTACATCAAGCGCGCGCGTGTGCTGGAAAACAGCTGGGGCTCTGCCGCCTGGCACCGCGACCGCTTCGGCCGCCTGATCGGCATCTAGCCGGGCATCAGGTGCTCGGCGCCCATCGCCTTCAGCATCACCGCCAGTTCGTCCAGGCCGCTTTCCGGCACGATATAGCCGTCGCGGTCGTGGATCTGATCGATGTGGGCGGCGATGTCCTCGGGCGTCGCGACGCCCTCCCCCTGCCGCGTCCACCCCGGCGTCAGGCCCAGGAAAACGCTGGCGTAACGCCCGCCCCCGGCCGAATAGATGCGGTTGCCTGTCTCGCACCGCGCGCTGCACAGATAGGCGACCAGGGGCGCGACATGGTCGGGATCCAGCCGCTCCGCCAGCGGTCCCAGCAGGTCCTCGGTCATCCGCGTCCGCGCGCTGGGCGCCACGGTGTTGACCAGCACCCCAGCCCGTGCGCCCTCCTGCGTCAGCACCCGCATCAGCCCGACCAGCCCCGTCTTCGCCGCCCCATAGTTCGACTGGCCGTAGTTGCCGAACAGGCCCGACGCGGAAGAGGTCAGCACCACCCGCCCGAAGCGGTTGGCCTTCATCGCCTCCATCGCCGGCTGCAGCACCCAGAAGGCCGCCTCCAGATGCACCTTGAAGACGTCGCGCACGTCCTCGGGGCTCAGCTTGGCCAGGGTCCGGTCCCGCAGGATCCCCGCGTTGTGAACCACCCCGTCCAGACGCCCGAAGGCCTCGACCGCATCGGCGACCAGGGCGGCGCCGCCCTCCGGAGTCGAGATATCCCGCGTGCTCCCGATGGCCTGGCCGCCCGCCGCACGAAGAACCTCCGCCGCGACCTCGGCCGGGCTTTCGCCGTTCTGGACGATGTCGTTGACGACGACCTTGGCGCCCCTCTGGCTCAGCAGCCGGACATAGCTGAGGCCCAGCCCCCGCCCAGCCCCGGTGACGACGATGACCCGGTCGTCCAGTCGAATGGCGTCGGCGGTGTCCATCGTGATCTCCGGGCGTCGGCTGAGCTCTGACCCGTCATCCTGCCCAAGCGACAGTGACTTGCAAAGTCGGATTTATCGGCTGCAGCGCACACGCCCCCCTCCCCTCGGCTGATCCACCCGCCTGACGCGCCTCACACCGCGCACCCCGACGCGCCGACACCATCCCGCACGCATGCGAAAACGCCATCAGGGCTTGCCACCCGCCCCGCCGCCTGAAAGTCTCCTTACGCAAGCGACGAGAGGGGCGGCGGCACATGACAGGGTCTCTGGACGGCAGGGTCGTGATCGTGACGGGCGCAGGGCAAGGGCTGGGACAGGCCTACGCCCTGGACCTCGCCGCGCGGAAGGCCCGCGTCGTGGTCAATACTCGCCCCCGCTCCGACGGCCGTCCCGCCTCGGGCGAAGCCCTCGTCGAACAGATCCTCGCAAGCGGCGGCCAGGCCGTCGCCTGCACCGTGGCCCTGGAGGACGAGGACGCCGGCGACCAGCTGCTGGACAGCGCGCTTCAGGCCTTCGGCGCCGTGGACGCCCTGGTCAACAACGCCGGCCCGCCGGAGGCGAAGCCGCTGCACGAACTCGCCATGGCCGACGTCCACAAATGCTTTTCGGTCAACTACTTCGGTACGCTAGCCGCCACCCTGCCCACCTATCGACACATGCGCGAACAGGGGTTCGGCCGCATCGTCATGACCACCTCGGCGGCGGGGGTCTACAGCGTCCGCACCATGGCCGCCTACTCGTCCGCCAAGGCGGCGATCATCGGCCTGACGCGGGTCATCGCCCTGGAAGGCGGGCCGCAAAACGTCCACTGCAACGCCGTCGCCCCCTACGCCCTGACCGACCTCTCCAGCGGCTATGTCGAGGACGACGGCGCCGGAACCATGCCGCCCGGACTGATCGCCCCGGTCGTCAGCTGGCTCGCCGCGCCGGACTGTCCGCTGAACGGCGAGACCATCGTCACCGGCGCCGGAAAGATCTGTCGCGCCGTCCGGGTCCAGGGTCCGGGCGTCCAGTTCGATCCGCCGGAAACCATCTCCCCCGAAGGCATTTCCGCCCATCTGGACGACACCCTGTCCCTGGCCGACTGGACCATGCCGGCTCACGGCATCGCCGCCTACCACGCCTTCCGCCAGACCTCGGCGCCGGTGATCGTGCGTTCAAGCGACTTGCCTTAGAAGACTTTTAGGGTCCATTGCATTTCTGGACTTTTGGAGCGGGAGATTCGACCCGCCTCAGTGGCGGACCCGATCTCATGACTTCACCCTTCGACACCCTGCGCCTCCCCGTCTTCGCGGCGCCCATGTTCCTGATCTCGGGGCCGGAGATGGTAATCGCGTCCTGCAAGGCCGGCATCGGCGGGGCCTTCCCCACGCCCAACTGCCGCACGGTCGAAGACCTCGACCGCTGGATGGACCAGATCACGGGCGCCCTCACCCCCGGCGACGCGCCGTGGATCGCCAACATGATCACCCATTCGACCAACACCCGGCTGGCCGACGACCTGCGTCTGGTCGCCGAATACAAGCCGCCGGTCGTCATCACCGCGCTCGGTTCGCCCAAGCCCGTCATGGAGACGGTGAAGAGCTACGGCGGCCTCGTCTTCGCCGACGTCGTCTCCATGAAGCTGGCGAAGAAGGCCGCCGAGGCCGGCGTCGATGGCCTCGCCTGCGTCAGCGCGGGCGCCGGCGGCCACACGGGACACCTGTCGCCCTTCGCCTTCATCTCGGCCGTGCGGGACTTCTTCGACGGCTATATCGCGGTCGGCGGCGGGGTCGGCGACGGGGCCGGGATCGCGGGCGCGGTCGCCGCCGGCGCCGACTTCGTCTACATGGGCACCCGCTTCCTCGCGACGCGCGAAAGCATGGCCCAGCCCGCCTACAAGCAGATGGTCATCGACGCCGGGCCCGACGATCTGGTCGTCTCCGCCGCCGTCACCGGCACCCCCGCCTCCTGGCTGAAACCCTCCCTGCGCGCCGCCGGTCAGGACCCGGACAATCTGGGCGGCCCGGCCGAGCGCAGCTATGTCTCGGGCGGCGACAACAAGCGCTGGCGCGACATCTGGGCCGCCGGTCAGGGGCTGGAAGCCGTCCGCGCCGAGGAGCCCATCGCCGACGTCGTCGCCCAGTTGGAGCGGGAGTACCTCGCCGCCCTGAAGCGGTTCGAGACCAAGACCGCCCGCTCGCGCTGACCCCTTTCCCTCTTCCCCCAACGAAAGAGGGCGTCGGTTCTTTCGAACCGACGCCCGGACTGACGACTTACGGGAGGAGGTCGCGTCAGAAGGTGTAGCGGAGCCCCGCGAAGAACTGGCGTCCCGTGTGGCTGTAGACGTTCAGACGGTTGGAGGCGTCCACGTACTGGTCGTTGAACTCGTCCGTCAGGTTGATGCCCTCGATCGACACCTTCAGCTTCTCGGTGATGTTGTACGAAGCCTGGGCGTCGAAGTTCAGCGTCTCGTTCGTGCCATGCACCGAGTTGCCGTCGTTGCCCGGGACCTGGGTCAGATAGCCCGCGCGATAGGCGGCCGAACCCCGGATCGAGAAGCGGTCGGTCTCATAGTAGAGGGTGAAGTTGGCCGCGTTCTTGGACAGGCCCACCAGGGTCTCGTTGATCGTCGGCGCACCCGGCGTCGTCGAGGTCAGGTACTCGATGTTCGAGTCGACGAAGGTGTAGTTGGCCTGGATGCCGAAATTCTCCATCCAGCCCGGCAGGAAGTCCAGGCGCTTCTGGACGTTGATCTCGAAGCCCGTCAGGTCGCCGCCCGGCGAGTTCACCGGCTGGCTGACGCGGAAGATGTCGGTGGTCGTCGCCGCCGTCCCGGTCAGGACCGACGCCGGCAGACCCAGGGCGGTGAACGGCAGGTCCTGGGACAGGGTCTGAACGAAGGTGTTGATCTTCTTGTAGAAGATGCCGACCGCGAACAGGCTGTCCGCATCCGGATACCATTCCAGCGAGAAGTCCACATTGTCCGACTTGGTCGGGTTGATGGTCGGATTGCCCGACGAGAAGTTGCGGTTCGAGCCCTGGACGTTGATGTCGCCGCCGGGGGTCAGGGTGCCGATCGAGGGCCGCGAGATGGTCTGGGCGGCCGACAGGCGGGCGACCAGGCTGTCGGTCAGATCCACGGCCAGGTTGGCCGAGGGCAGGAGCATGTCGTAGTCGCGGCGCGCGCTGACCAGCTGGATCGTGCTGCCGACCGCGGCGAAGCCGTTGGAATACTGTTCGGTCAGCACATAGCGGACGCCCGCGTCCCCGCGCCACGGCATGCCGAAGGCGTCGAAACGGAAATCGGCCTGCAGATAGGCGCCGTAATCGTTCTCGGCGACGGCGATGTTCTGACCGCGCGCCTGGGTCGTCTGGTCGCTGATCGCGTAGATGCCGCTGTTCGAATAGATGCCGTAGGTCGAGATGAAGGCGTTCAGGTCCGGCGCCAGCCAGCTGGTGGCCACGCCGCTCGGCAGGCCCAGATTGCGACCGAAGCCGGAGAAGACCGAGGACACCGCCGCCAGTTGGGCGGGCGTCAGGGTCTGCACCACCGTCTCGGTCGTCCGGGTCTGCCCCGAGGAGTCGAAGGTGAAGCGACGATAGTCGAGGCCGCCCTTCAGCGTGATGTGCTCGTTGGCGTCGAACTCGGCATAGGCCTTCGCGGTCGAGAAGGTGTTGGTCACGGCGTTCGGGCGGATGCGGACTTCCGACGTGCCGTTGATCATCGACCAGTTGGCCGGATTGGTCAGGTCGAAGCCGAAGTCGATCTTCGGCATCCGCGAGCGGAAATCATACGAGAAGCCGTTGGTGTTGGCCCGGTCGAAGGTGACGATGGTCGAGACCGGGTTGTCGAACTCCGAGCGCGAGTAGCCGCCGACGAAGCCGGTACGGAACCGGTCGGTCCAGTCGCGGGTCGCGGTGAACGTGTACTGCTGGAACTGGGTTTGAAGCTCGTCGCGCGCGCTCTGGGTGCGGACGTCGACGTTGTCGAACGTGCCGGCCACGATGTTGCGGCCCTCGACAACGCCCGAACGGATGATGGTCTCGGGCCGGCCCGTCGCATTGGTCCGGCTCAGACCGATGGCCTGCAGCTGGCGCTCGTCGCGGGTGCTCTTCACGTCCGAGTACAGGACGTCCAGGGTCAGGGTGGTCTGGTCGTCGGGGCGGAACTGCAGCGCGCCGGTCAGGCCCAGGCGTTCGGTGTTGTGGTCGTACTGGACATAGGCCGGAATACGCGGGTGGTACAGGCCCGGACTGGCCAGGGTGCCGTTGATCTGGGCGGCGGTGTAGCCGGTGATCGTCGAGGCGGCGTTGAACCCGCCGGTCGCGCCGTTCGATCCGCCGTGGCTCCAGCGGGTGATGTTGGCGCCCTCTTCCAGGATGCGGCGCTGTTCGTAGGCGGCCGAGAACAGGGCGCCGAACCGGCCGTCCATCCAGGTGTTGGACGCCAGCAGGGTGAAACGCGGCTTCACGTCGCGCGCCAGGTCGTTGTAGCTGGCCTGCACACCCATCACGAGGGTCGGCTCGCGATAGTCGAACGGACGCGCGGTCTGCAGATCGACCGTGGCGCCCAACGAGCCTTCCTCGACATCGGCCGAGGCGGACTTGCGGACGGTCAGGCTGTTGAACAGCTCGGAGGCGAACATGTTGAAGTCGAAGCCGCGCGTGCGGTTCGTGCCGCCGGAGTTGACCGTGCCGCCCGTGGTGGCGATCGCCTCCATGCCGTTGACGCGAACGCGGGTGTATTCCGAACCCAGACCGCGTACCGAGATCTGGCGGCCTTCGCCGTTGGAACGGCTGATGGTGACGCCCGGCACGCGCTGCAGCGACTCGGCCAGGTTCAGGTCGGGGAAGTCGGCGATGTCCTCGGCCTTGATGACGTCGACGACGCCGCTTTCGTTGCGCTTGGCGTTGACGGCACTCTGAAGGGAGGCGCGGAAGCCGGTGACGACGATCTCGTCGACTTGGTCGGCCTGCTGGTCGTCGGCGGCCGGAGCGGTCTGGGCCGAGGCGGCGCCCGCCATCAGCATCGACAGGACCAGGGCGGAGGCGCCGGCCTTCAGGGCGAATTGGTTCTTGGGCGTCGTGCGCATCGTTGTTTCCTTCCCCAGGATGCCCGCATGTCGCGGATCGTTTTGAGTGGCGGGGAAGCTGTCTTCCCGGCATGTGGGACCATAGGAGCGGCTTCGGCGAACACGCCAATCCCATTCAGGCATGAACCGATGCAGGACGTGAACCAATCCGTCCGCAGACCCTCACAGGCGGTATCAGTGGCGGTTTGACGCACCTTTGACACCCGAGCATCAGTCACGGCCGCATTCATACCGATTCTGGATCGGTCCATAGCGGTATTGGCTTGGACCGTCCCAAAGGCCGCTCGTAGGCTCCGGATCAGAGATCAAACGCCCGCAGAGGCGGCGGTCCGGGAAGCGCCATAACTCAGGAACGGAACACCCACGCTCCGTCATCCGGTCATCGCGTCCCGCCGCATCGAGGAGGATGCCGAGACCATGACCGACGCGACCGCGCCCGCCCCTGCCCCTGCCCCTGCCGACGGCAAACGGACCAGGGTCCGCTATCTGATCCTGCTGCTGATCTTCCTGCTGACCACCATCAACTATGCGGATCGCTCCACCTTCTCCATCGCGGGCGACGCGGCCCAGGCGGACCTGGGCCTCAGCCCCGTCCAGATGGGCTACATCCTGTCCGCCTTCGCCTGGGCCTATGTGATCGGCCAGATCCCGGGCGGCGCGCTTCTGGACCGGTTCGGCACCAAGCTGATCTACGCCATCGCCATCGCCGTCTGGTCCTTCTTCACCCTGACCCAGGGCTTCTCCGCCTTCCTGACGGGCGGGGCCATCTTCGCCGGCCTCTTCGCCATGCGTTTCGCCGTGGGTCTGGCCGAAAGCCCCTCCTTCCCCGGCAACGCCCGCCTCGTGGCCGCCTGGTTCCCAGGCTCCGAGCGCGGCTTCGCCTCGGCCGTCTTCAACTCGGCCCAGTATTTCTCGCTGGTGGTGTTCGCCCCCCTGATGGGCTGGCTGGTCCACACCTTCGACTGGCACTCGGTCTTCTTCGTCATGGGCGGCCTGGGCCTGGTCGCGGCCTTCGTCTTCTGGAAGCTGATCCACTCGCCGGTCGAACATCCCGCCATCAACCAGGCCGAGCTCGACTACATCGAGGCCGGCGGCGGCCTGATCCGCATGGAGGACAAGGTCAAGAAGACCTCCGCCTTCACCTGGCCGAACGTCAAACAGGTGCTCAGCAGCCGCATGCTGATCGGCGTCTTCATCGGCCAGTACGGCATCAACGTCCTGACCTATTTCTTCGTGACCTGGTTCCCGATCTATCTGGTCCAGGAGCGTGGCATGAACATCATGCAGGCCGGGTTCGCGGCCGCCGCCCCGGCGCTGTGCGGCTTCGTCGGCGGCGTGCTGGGCGGCGCCATCTCGGACTACCTCCTGAAGCGCACCGGCTCCCTGACCATCGCCAGAAAGACGCCGCTCCTGATCGGCATGCTGCTCTCGGCCCTGATCATCGTCTGCGCCTATGTCGACAACTCGATGATCGTCCTGGTGCTCATGGCCGTCGCCTTCTTCGGCAAGGGCATCGCCTCCCTGGGCTGGGCCGTCGTGTCGGACACCTCGCCCAAGGAGCTGGTCGGCGTGACCGGCGGCATCTTCAACACCTTCGGCAACTCGGCCGGCATCGTCACCCCGATCGTCATCGGCTACATCGTCGCCGCGACCGGTTCCTTCGACCTGGGCCTGTGGTTCGTGGGCCTGCACTGCCTGCTGGTCATCGCCGCCTACTTCCTGATCACCGGCAAGATCGAACGCCTCCAGCTGAAGAGCGCCGCCTGATGATCCGCGCCGACCGTCGTTCCTTCCTCTGCGGGTCCGCCGTCGGTGCCCTCGCCCTGGCCGCCGCCCCGGCTGCGAAGGCGGCGACGGCGCGGATCACCGTCTCCACCCCCATGGCCCCGCCGGACTGGGCCCTGCTCCAACGCCGGCTGCTCCACGCCAACGCCGAGGCCTGCAAGGTCTTCTACGACCGCTATTTCGACGAGCGCGGCTACTTCCTCTGCTTCGAGCGGTGGGGCGCCAACGATGGGCCGGATGACGCCATCGAGAACGTCAACGACTGGCCCTTGCTGCACGCGCTCGGCGGCGCCGAGATCGTCAAGACGATGTACACCCAGGCTTGGGAAGGCCACCTGCGCCAGTTCACGGCGGCGAAGACGAAGGACGTCGAGATCGCCCGCGAGGGCATGTTCTACAAGGAGTTCAACGTCCAGCTCGATTGGCAGCACCATGCCGAAGAGATGACGCTGTTCAACGTCCAGGGCCTCTCGGACCCCAACAACCCCCGCTTCCACGACCGCGCCCGCCGCTTCAGCGCCCTCTACATGGGCGAGGATCCCGACGCCCCGAACTACGATCCCGAGCACAAGGTGATCCGCAGCCTGATGAACGGCTCGCGCGGTCCCATGCTGCGGAAAGCCACGGCGCTCGACTGGGCCGGCGACCCGTTCGACACCACGGGCTTCTTCATGGAGCACGGCGAGGACACCTACGAACAGACGCTCCACCACTACGACGAATACACCGACGTCGTCGGCGACCACCCGCTGAACCTCTTCGCCACCACCCTGGCGCTCAACGCCTATATGATCGACCACCAGCCGAAGTACCGCGACTGGCTGCTCGGCTACGTCGACGCCTGGGCCCAGCGGGCCAAGGACAACAACGACCTCCTCCCCTCCAACGTCGGCCTCGACGGCATCATTGGCTCGGCGGCGGACGGGAACTGGTGGGGCGGGACCTACGGCTGGGGCTTCTCGCCGGTGAACCCGGTCACCGGCCAGCGCGAGGATCGCAGCCGCGTGCTCCGAACCATCCTCGGCTTCTTCAACGCCTACCTCCTGACCGGCGACGACAAGTATCTGGACACCTGGCGCAAGCAGGCGGACCGCCTCAACGCCGCCCGCCGCACCGTGGACGGCCAGGTCCAGACCCCGACCATGTACGGCCCCGAAGGCTGGTACGGCTGGAAGAACGGCCCGCACCAGACCAACAGCCTCGACATCTGGTGGTTCTCCATGAAGGCCTCGGACCGCGCGCGTGCGCCGGATCATCCGTGGGTCGCCTTCCTGGAGGGCCGCAATCCCGACTTCCCCGAGGCGGCGCTCCGCGACGGGCTGGCCCAGGTGGCCGCCCGCGCGGAGTTGCAGCGCCAGGACACGACGACGCCCGACACCCGCCTGGCCGACGCCTGTCTCGACATCAATCCAGCGCGCGTCACCGCCCTGATGCAGACCATGATGGGCGCCATCCACATCGCCCGCCCCGGCTGGAGCCCCACCACCGCCAACGCCGGCGGATCGCCTCTGTATGCCCGCCTCCGCTACTTCGACCCCGACAGTCGCCGCGCCGGGGTCCCTGAGGACGTCGCCGCCTTGGTCGACCGCATGACCGCCGACGAGACCGCCGTCACCCTGATCAACCTCGACGTCACTCGGCCCAAGACCGTCACGGTCCAGGGCGGCGGCTATGGCGAGCACCAGATCCGCTCGGTGACGATCGGAGAGACGCGTCAGGCGGTGGATGCTTCGACGTTCACGGTGACCCTGGCGCCCGGCGCGGGCGCGCGGCTTGTGCTGGCGATGGATCGCTACGTGAACCAACCGACGTTGCGGTTCCCGTGGGATCGGTAACCGCTTGTTCGCGGCGTGACAGCAAATTCCGCTTCCGACCCAGTTCGCAACTTGCCTTGGTAGAAAACGAGCTAAGGCTTGCGCAATTCTCTGATCAACGCCCAGAGAGGAACAAGCCCGACCAACGCAAAAATCGTCGCGCCAGCAAGGTCAAGGGGCCAGTTGGAGACCGCTACGAAGACCAAGACAGCGAGCTGCGCGGCGAATATCGCGACGAATCCATTGTTCCTCAGACGCTTGTCATAGAGAGGCTTGGACTTTTTGTGCGGATCAAATGGCATAGCTGGTTCTCGAAAAGACCATAGCTGCCCGGATGTCCGCTTCCCACCCTTCGCGGACCTTCAGCGTGTCTGCTCTAGGGTCGACATAGCAATGTCTGTTTCCCGGCCTTGAGGTGATGGCCGCTTCCGCCCCGTTGCGGACGCTTACCGCCTCAGTTCGTTTAGCCCTGTGTCATCGGGATCATCCAACTGAACATGGCGGACGATCGCGTCCAGTTCGTCACTCCACCAGTCCGGCGGCACATCGAACACGATCACATCCCTGAAGGCAGATTGAATCGTCTCCGCGCTGGGTGCCGTGATCCACCACCACAAACCGCCCATCCCGTAGTCGTGGCAAACCAAAAACTCCCGCATGTGAATACTATGCAAGGTGGGACATCCGCTTTCCACCCATCGGCGATATCTCGACAGTCCGGTTTAAGTGACCTCATGCAAAAGCTCCTCGCCGTTCTCTCTGCCCTGACCGTGGCGCTCGCCACACCATCGGCCGCCCAGGACCGCTGGATCGCCGGATGGACCTGGGCCCCGTCGGCCAATCTCGGGCCCACGGGTGCGCCGTCCCAGCCCAATCCCAATGACGTGCGCGGGCCGCTCGGCCCGTCCCAGGTCGCCAACCAGACCCTGACCCAGACCGTCGTCCTCGCGGCCTCCGGCGACCGCATCCGCCTGCGCCTCTCCAACCGCCACAGCGCCCAGCCGCTCCGCATCGGCGCGGCCAGCATCGCCATCGGCGATGCCCCGCCCATCCCCGTGACCTTCAACGGCGAGGCCTCCGTCCGCATCCCGGCGGGCGCCCCGCGCCTGTCCGACCCTGTCGCCCTGCCCGTCCACGCCCTCGACACCGTGACCGTCAGCCTCTTCCTGCCCGAGGCGACGACCCTGCCCGTCCATCGCCTGCGCCAGACCCTGCGCGACGGCGACGCGACCACCTCGTCCCAGCCCGCCGACGCCCCGCGCATGCGGCTCGGCGCCGTCGTCTCAGGGATCGAGGTCGAGACCGACGCCCCCACCCGCATCATCGTCGCCTTCGGGGACTCCATCACCGAGGGCACCGGCTCCCTGCCCTCCGGTCCCGGCGGCTGGCCCGAGCGTCTGAACCGCCGGATGGTCGAGGGCGGGACGGACTGGCGCGTCGTCAACGCCGGCATCGGCGGCAACCGCCTGCTGCATCAGGGCTCCGGCCCGTCCGGCCTTGAACGCCTCGACGCCGACGCCCTGGCCGTGCCGGGCGCCCGCTGCCTGATCCTGCTGGAAGGCATCAACGACCTCGGCCGCCCGGCCCGCCCGGAATACGCGCATGAGGCCATCACGGCCGACAACCTGATCTCCGGCTACCGCCAGGTCCTGACCCGCGCCCACGCCTCGGGCTTCCGCGTCGTCCTCGCCACCCTGCCGCCGTTCGAGGGCGCCAACTATTTCACCCCGACCGGAGAGGCGATCCGCCAGGCCGCCAACGCATGGATCCGCACCTCGGGCGAGCCGGACGCCGTCATCGACTTCGAGGCGGCGGTGCGGGATCCGCAGGCCCCGCTCCGCCTCGCCGCCGCCAACGACAGCGGCGACAAGCTGCACCCGTCCGACGCCGGATACGCCGCCATGGCCGAGGCCGTCCGGCTGGACGTCTGCGACTGACCCAATACCCGTGCACCCCAGCGAAGGCTGGGGTCCAGATGGAAGACCGCATTGGTTCGAGCAGAAAGGCCGGTGCGCTATCCCGGCCGTCCAAGTCCGTGATCTGGACCCCAGCCTTCGCTGGGGTGCACGGATAGAAAAAACCGCCAAAGGCCCCTCAAGTTGGCGCCGCCCGCTTCTCTAAGCGTCTGATGAGGCTGAAACTGTTACCGGCCGACAGCCGAATCCATAACACCCCCTCAAAGCCCCCGTATAATGCCCACGGGTCTTTGAAATCCGCCTCAGCTCGCCAATCCCAATCCGAACGCTTCGGACTCTTCGGACGCTTCGGACGGTGTTTTGGAGTCCGGACGCGCCGCTCACGTCCCCTGCTTCAGGAAGGGCGCCACCTGGAACAACCGCCGCTCATCCGCGCGCGGATCGTCCACCGACCGGGTGTCGACGTCGAACACCATCGTCGGCCGCCGCTCCAGATCATAGGGTGCCCAGGCGGGGATGGCGGCGTTGTTCGGATCGCCGGTCCTGGCGAAGGCGATGAAGGTCTCGCTCATCTTTCGGGCCACCTCGCGCGCCTCCAGCCCCGTCCCCGTCTTCGACGTCGGCTGGTGACAGTTGTCGAACGCCAGGGCGATGTCGAACGAGTGATAGGCGCCCAGCCTCGGCTCCACCGGCGAGCCGAAGTCCAGCTGGTACATCCAGGTCCGGTCGCCGATCCGCGCCCGTTCCTGCGCCTGGATCAGATGCCCCGGCCGCGACCGGCCACAGGTGGCGGCGGCGAAGAAGACGTCGACCGGGCTCATCTCCGGGAACATCCGGCGATACCAGTCCACGACATACTGGGCGTTCAGATCGACCACGAACTCGGGCGCCAGCTTGGCCGCCACCGTGTCCCAGGTCAGGCTGAAGTTCCGCTCGTCGCCCGCCGTAAAGGCCCGCGCCTCGTCATGCGTATTGCCGATGATCATCGGAATGTGGGCGCTCTCGCGCGGCGCATCCGGCACGAAGGGGTGCCTCGGCAGGGTGTCGTGATCCATCACGGACCAGAAATAGATGCCGCCCTTCTCGATCGGGTCCGCCATCTCCAGCGCCTCGACCAGCCGCCCGGCCGGAAGCGTCGCCAGTTCTCCGGCCCGTTCCGGCGTCAGGCCCAGATGGTCCAGATAGGCCCGCATCCTCAGCTCGGCGTGCTGGGGCCCCATGGCCGTCACATGCTGGCCGCTCATGGTGATGACCTTGTGGAACAGGCCCGCCGCCGACGGCATGGCCATCAGGGTCACCAGCTTGGCCCCGCCGCCCGACTGGCCGAAGACGGTCACGTTCGCCGGGTCCCCGCCGAAGGCCGCGATGCTGTCGCGCACCCACTCCAGCGCCAGCATCAGGTCCAGGTTCCCCACGCTGCCCGACGGACCATAGGCGCCGCCCAAGAGCTGCCCCAGCCCGTTGTAGCCGAAGACGTTCAGCCGGTGGTTCAGGGTCACCACGACCACATCCCCCCGCCGACACAGGGCCGCCCCGTCATACAGCGGGCTCGACCCCGACCCGTTGGCGTGGGCCCCGCCGTGGACATAGACCATGACCGGCCGCCGTCCGCCGTCGTCCAGCGCCGGGGTCCAGACGTTCAGGAACAGACAGTCCTCCGACTGGTCCGCCTCGTCCGACCTCTGGGGGCTGGCGTGGCCATAGGCCGTGGCGTCCGCGGGCGTCGTCCATCGCTCCGGCGCGACCGCCGCCCGGAACCTCCGCGTCGAGGTGTCCGCGCCATAGCGAACGCCCTTGAAGACCTTGATGTCCCGGTCGAGGTATCCGCGCACCGGCCCATGCCGGGTCATGGCCACCGGCTGGCCGGGATCGGCCCAGGCCGCCCCTCCCGTCGCGATCAGACCTGCAGCGGCCCCGGCTGCGGCGACGACTGTGCGGCGGGTGGGCATGGCGGGAGATCCTTACCTAGGGGGCGGCCTCGGCCTGCGCCGCGATCAGATCGAGGAGCGGCTTCAGGCTCGGATTGTCATTGTCCTTGCGCCAGGCGACGAACAGCTCGACCGGCTTCGCGGGCGTGGTCTCCAGGGGCCGGAACTCCACCCCCTCGAAATGCAGCTTGGTCGCGGCCTCGGGCACCACCGCCGCCCCGATCCGGGCGTGGACCAGGGCCAGGATCGAGTGGATCTGGGCCATGTGCTGGACGAACTGGGGCGACACCCCCGCCTCGTCGAACATGCCGCTGAGCATGGCGTGGAAATAGCCTGCCCCCTCGGGCGCGTAGAAGATGGTCGGCAGGCCGTCGAAATCGGCCAGGGTCACGACCGCCTTGTCCAGCCGGGGGTCGCCGCTCGGCAGGGCCGCGACCAGAGGCTCGGTCAGCACCCGCACCTTGTCGAACTCCGGCCGGGTCAGGGGCGGCCGCACCAGCCCCAGGTCGATCCGCCCGGTCAGCAGGGCCTCGACCTGCTCGCCCGACACCAGCTCGCGCAGCGTCAGGTCCACGTTCGGCAACTGGGTCCGCGCCAGGTCGACCAGGTTCGGCAGGAAGGAATAGCCCGAGGCCGCCGTGAACCCGACCGCCACCCGGCCCGCATCGCCCGACGCGATCCGCCGCGTGGCCAGGGCCGCGCTCTCGGCCAGCCGGAGGATCCGTCGCGCCTCGATCACGAACGACCGGCCGGCCGGCGTCAGCCGCACCGACCGGCTGGTCCGGTCCAGAAGGACGACGCCCAGGATCCGCTCCAGCAGCTGGACCTGACGGCTCAGCGGCGGCTGGGTCATGTTCAGCCGCTGGGCCGCACGCCCGAAGTGGAGTTCCTCCGCGACGGCCACGAAGCACCGCAGCTGGCTGAGTTCGAACATGTTGGGCACCGCCGTTTATCCAGGCGGAGGATGCTAGGGCGCTTAGCCGTTCGCCGCCAGCTTCGGCATCGCCGGCTGCACCCGCGCGATCAGGGCCTCCAGCTCGGCCATCTCGGCGGGCTTCAGGTCGGTCAGCGGCAGACGCACCGGGCCGGCGGTCCGGCCGATGGCCGTCATGCCCGCCTTCACGATGGAAACCGCATAGCCCTTACCCTTGTTGCGCAGGGCGATGTACGGCAGCACGAAGTCGCGCAGACCCGCCATGATCGTCGCATGATCCCGCTCGCGCACCGCCTTGTAGAAGCTCAGCGCGAAGTCCGGCACGAAGTTGAAGATGGCCGAGGAATAGGTGGTGACGCCCATCTCCAGATAGGCGGGGGCGAAGGTCTCCGCCGTCGGCAGGCCGCCGACATAGGTCAGGCGATCGCCCATCCGGGCGTAGACCTTCATCATCAGCTCGATGTCGCCGACGCCGTCCTTGAACCCGACCAGGTTCGGGTTGCGGTCGCACAGCTTCTCCAGCGTGTCCTCGTTCAGCACGGCGTTGTCGCGGTTGTAGACGATGACGCCCAGCTTGGTGGCCTTGCAGACCGCCTCGACGTGGGCCGCCAGACCTTCCTGGCCCGGCACCATCAGATAGGGCGGCAGCAGAAGGATGCCGTCCGCGCCCGCCGCCTCGGCGTCACGGGCCAGGTCGACGGCGATGGCCGTGCCGTAGCCGCAACCGGCCACGACCGGGGTCTTGCCGGCGGTCTCCTCGACGGCCGCCTTGACCACGCGAGCCACTTCCGGCGGGGTCAGGGAGAAGAACTCGCCGGTGCCGCCCGCGGCGAACAGGCCCGCCAGCTCATGCTGCAGCATCCAGGCGCAGTGCTCGCGATAGTCCGCCTCGACGAACTGGTGCTGGGCGTCGAAATGCGTGACCGGGAAGGACAGCAGGCCGCCGCCGATGGTCGCGGCCATTTCCGCAGGCGTCATTCTAGACATTGAAATTCCTCGCTGATGACGTCGATGCGTCCGGCGCTGTCCTCGCGCCCTGATGGAACGCTATCGACGCCCCCCATGCCCGTCCAAACCAAAGCGGCTATGGATCGATACGCCTTTTGGCTTGGTCGGCGCCGTTGTCGGCCTCCGTACGGTTCGATCGATGCGCGACCGCTCTCGATCCATGCCGGTTTCGGCATTCCCGCGCGGGCCTCGGACCACTAATTGCGAGGCAGGATTCAAAGGACCCCGCCATGACCGACACCCTGAACCTCAGCCACCTGATCGACGGCGAGCGTGTGGATGTCGCGCGGCCGGGCGAGAGCCACAATCCGTCCAACACCAACGAGATCGTCGCCCGCACGCCGGACGGCGGTCAGGCCGAGGTGGACGCCGCCGTCGCCGCCGCCAAGGCCGCCTTCCCCGCCTGGTCCGAAGCCACTCCCGAGGTGCGCTCGGACATTCTGGACCGCGCCGGGACTCTCGTCATGGAGCGTCGCGAACAGCTCGGTCGCCTGCTGTCGCGTGAAGAAGGCAAGACCCTGCCCGAAGGCATCGGCGAGACCGTCCGCGCCGGCCGCATCCTGAAGTATTTCGCCGGCGAGGCCCTGCGTCGCCACGGCCAGAACCTGGACAGCGTCCGTCCCGGCGTCGAGATCCAGACCTATCGTCAGGCGGTGGGCGTCTTCGGCCTGATCACCCCCTGGAACTTCCCCATCGCCATCCCGGCCTGGAAGGCGGCCCCCGCCCTCGCCTTCGGCAACACCGTGGTGATGAAGCCGGCCGGCCCGACACCCGCCACGGCCTCGGCCCTCGCCGATATCCTCGTCGAGGCCGGCCTGCCCAAGGGCGTGTTCAACCTCGTCATCGGACGCGGCGGCGTGGGCCAGGCCATCGTCGATCACAAGGATGTCGACGGCGTCTCCTTCACGGGATCGCAGGGGGTAGGCGCGAGCGTCGCGGCCGGCGCCGTCAAGCGTCAGGCCCGCGTCCAGCTCGAGATGGGCGGCAAGAACCCGCTGATCGTGCTCGACGACGCCGATCTGGAGCGCGCCGTCATGATCGCCCTGGACGGCTCCTTCTTCGCCACCGGCCAGCGCTGCACGGCCTCCAGCCGCCTGATCGTCACCGACGCCATCCATGACCGGTTCGTCGCCGCCCTGGCCGAGAAGGTCGCGGCGCTGCGCGTCGGCGATGCGCTCGATCCCAACACCCAGATGGGCCCGGCGGTCTCCGAGGCCCAGATGGAGACCAGCTACAAATACATCGACATCGCCCGCGACGGCGGCGGCCGGATCGTCACCGGCGGCGAGCGTCTGAAGCTGGAAAACCCCGGCTGGTACGTCCAGCCGACCCTGATCGCCGACACCGACCCGTCCATGCGGATCAATGCGGAGGAGGTCTTCGGCCCCGTCGCCTCGACCATCCGCGTCAAGGACTATGAAGAGGCCCTGGCCGTCGCCAACTCGACCGAGTTCGGCCTGTCCGCCGGCATCGTCACCACCAGTCTGAAGCACGCCCGCGACTTCCAGCGTCGCGCCAAGGCGGGCATGACCATGGTCAATCTGGCCACCGCCGGCGTCGACTATCACGTCCCCTTCGGCGGCACGAAGGGCTCCAGCTACGGCGCCCGCGAACAGGGCTTCGCGGCGGTGGAGTTCTACACCCAGACCAAGACCAGCTACTCGGCGGGTTGAGGCGACGGGGTTCCAGCCCGGGCGCGGCGATCCGTCACGACGCCGCACCCGGCTGACGCCGGCCTCGTCAGGGCCTAGAACGACTGCATAACCGCAACAAACGCGGATGCAGGAAACCCCATGACCGACACAGCATCGACCGTCCCCCCCTGGCCCGCCATGAGCATCGCCCAGGCGACGGCTCTTCTGACCGCCTCGGGATCGTTGCTGGAGATCGTGGACGCCGAGATCGACGGACGGCCGCACAGGGTCTGGAAGAACGCCCCGCCGACCCTGATGCACAGCTTCATGGCCGGCCGCGCCCACGGCGAGAAAACCTTCCTCGTCTACGGCGACGAGCGCGTCTCGTATGAGGCCTTCGCCCGCGCGACCCTGGCCCTCGCCGCCGATCTTCAGGCGCGTGGCGTGAAGCCCGGCGACCGCGTCGCCGTCGCCATGCGGAACCTGCCGGAATGGCCCGTCGCCTTCTTCGCCGGCGCCCTGGTCGGCGCCATCGTCACCCCGCTGAACGCCTGGTGGAGCGGATCCGAGCTGGCCTATGGCCTGAAGGATTCCGGCAGCGTCGTCGCCCTCCTCGACATCGAGCGGCTGGAGCGGATCGGCCCCGCACTGAACGACCTTCCGGACCTGCGCCACATCCTCGTCTCGCGCGGCGAACCCTCCGCCGCCGACCCGCGCGTCGCGCGTCTGGAGACCGTCATCGGCGAGAGCGCGACCTGGGCCGCCCTGCCGCCCGGCGACATGCCCGCCGTCCCGCTCAACCCCGACGACGCGGCCACCATCTTCTACACCTCCGGCACCACGGGCTCGCCGAAAGGCGCGCTCGGCACCCACCGCAATGCGGGCTGCAGCGTCATGGCCGGCGTCTTCTCGATCTGCCGCAGCGCGCTGCGTCGCGGCGAGGCCCCGCCGACGCTCGACCCGACCGCGCCCCAGAAATCGGGCCTGGTCTCCATTCCCTTCTTCCACACCACCGGCTGCAACGCCGTCCTGATCCCCGCCCTGGTCACCGGCCAGAAGCTGGTCTGCCAGCGTCGCTTCGACGCCGAGGAGGCCCTGGGTCTGATCGAGCGCGAACGCATCACCATGATCGGCGGCGTCCCGACCGTGGCCATCCAGATCCTCCAGCATCCCAAGCGCGACGAGTACGACCTGTCGTCGCTGGAGACCGTCGCCTATGGCGGAGCCGCCGCCCCGACCGACCTCGTCCGCCAGATCGAACAGGCCACCCCCGCCAAGGCCGGCTCCGGCTGGGGCATGACCGAGACCTCGGCCACCCACACCCACCATCTGGGCGAGGACTATCTGAACCGTCCCGACAGCTGCGGCCCCGCCATCCCGGTCGGCCGCATGAAGATCGTCGATCCGAACGGCCACGAGCTGCCCACCGGCCAGGTCGGCGAACTCCTCGCCTATGGCCCCAACATCGTCCGCGAATACTGGAACAAGCCCGAGGCCACGGCCGAGACCTTCGTCGACGGCTGGGTCCACACCGGCGACCTCGCCCGCCTGGATGACGAGGGCTTCTGCTTCATCGTCGATCGCGCCAAGGACATCATCATCCGGGGCGGCGAGAACATCTATTGCCAGGAGATCGAGGCCGTCCTGTTCGACCACCCCGCCGTGGCCGAGGCCGCGCTCGTCGCCAAACCCGACCCGGTGATGGGCGAGGTGCCGGTCGCCTTCATCTCCCTCGCGCCCGGAGAGACGGTGGACGCGGCGACCCTGACCGCCCTCGTCGCCTCGCGCTTCGCCGCCTTCAAGGTCCCGACCGAAGTCATCATCACGGCCGATCCCCTGCCCCGCAACGCCGCCGGCAAGGTGGTGAAGCCCGAGCTGAAGGCCTGGCTGACGGCCCGCGCGGCGGAGTGATTCCGGAAAACGCCGGGCGTTAACGCGACATCCACGGCGCCTGTGCACCATGGCGCCCATGACGAGCGCCATCGATATCGGCCGTGCGACGGCGCTTTCCGACGCGGGCGACACCGCGCGACTGGACGCGCCGGGGCTTCAGGCCCTGGCCGCCCGTTCCGTCGCCGAGCCCCAAGCTAAGAGTCAGCTTGAGGGCGCCGCCCGTCGCGGTCCCTTCCGCCCCGAGGTCTGGCTGAACGCGCGCCAGCGTCACGCCTCGCGCCTCGCCGTCCACTGGTTCCGCAGCGCCGACATCGCCGCCGTCGCCGTGGTCACCATCGCCCTTCTCTGGGCCATGACGCCGGGCGGTCTTCTGGCCGCGCCCCTCGCAACGGCCCTGCCCCTGATCGTCGGCGCGACCCTGGTCCTCGGCCTGATGCGGTCGCTCGGCCTCTATCGTTTCTCGCGCGGACAAAGGACGCCGCTCCATCTGGCCATCGTGGCCGGCATCGCCTTTTCGGGCGGCCTCTGCGCGGTCCTTCTCGACGCCATTCTCGCGGGCGGCGCGGGCCTGCCCGTCTACATCATCTGGACCGCCCTGGTGACCGTGGGCCTCTATGTCCTGCACATGGGCTGGAGCGATCTGGTCGCCAAATGGCGCGGCAAGGGCGCCCTGACGCCGAACATCGTCCTGGTCGGCGCGACCAAGCACGCCGAGACCCTCATCAAGGACGCCCTGAAACGGCGCGACCTCAATGTGCTGGGCGTCTTCGACGACCGCCTGGCCCGCAATCCCGACAGCGTGGCGGGCGTGCCGGTGCTGGGCGACGCCGAAGCCCTGATGACCCACCGGATGACGCCCTATGTGGATCGGATCGTCCTGGCCATCGACCCCAAGGCCGAAAAGCGCGTCCGCGAACTGACCTCCCGCCTGTCCGCCCTGCCCAACGAAGTCACCCTGCTGGTCGATCCGGTCGACGCCGGCGAACGCAGCGCGGCCCTGAACCGCCTCGCCAACGCGCCGCTCGCGTCTCTGGGCGGCCCCATCGACGACGACCGTCGCGCCTTCAACAAGCGCATCCAGGACATCCTCATCGGCACGGTCGCCTTCATCCTGCTGGCGCCCGTCATGGCCCTGACGGCTCTGGCCATCCGCCTCGACAGCCCCGGCCCGATCTTCTTCCGCCAGCGTCGCCACGGCTTCAACCACGAGGAGATCGTGGTCTGGAAGTTCCGCTCCATGCGCCACGAAGCCGCCGACGCCACCGCCAGCCGCCAGGTCACCACCGACGACGACCGCGTCACCCGCGTCGGCAAGATCATCCGCTCCACCAGCCTCGATGAACTGCCCCAGATCTTCAACGTCCTGAAGGGCGAGATGTCGCTGGTCGGTCCTCGCCCCCACGCCATCGGCATGAAGACCGGCGCGGTCGAGAGCGCCCGCCTCGTCGCCGAATACGCCCACCGCCACCGCATGAAGCCCGGCATGACCGGCTGGGCCGCCATCAAGGGCTCGCGCGGCCCGCTGCACACGGCCCAGGACGTGCGCCGTCGGGTCCAGCTGGATGTCGAATACATCGAGCGTCAGTCCCTGTGGCTGGACCTCTGGATCATGTTCGTCACCGTCCCGGTCCTGCTGGGCGATCGCGCGGCCATTCGCTGATGTTCTGGCGCGGCGTCTGGGGCTACCTGCCCGCCAACATCGTCCAGGGCCTGGTCGGCTTCGGCGCCATCGTCGTCTTCACGCGGCTGCTTTCGCCCGACGACTTCGGCCGCTACGCCATCGCCTTCTCGGTGATGACCCTGGTTCACGTCGTGACCTTCAGCTGGCTGGAGGCCGCCATGGCGCGCTTCTGGGCCGCCGAACAGGGTCAGTCCCTGTCCGATCATTTCCAGACCCTCTATCGCGGCGCAGCCCTGGTCACCCTCGGCGTCCTGCCGGTCGCGGCTTTGGCCCTGTGGATCGCCCCCATAGGCGACGGGCTAAAGATCGCCATCGCCGCCGGTCTGGCCGGCATGCCCATCCGCTGCTTCGCCAAACTCGCCCAGGAACGGTTCCGCGCCGCCGGAGAGGTCACGAAGTCCGCGGGGATGGACATCGCCATCACCGTCATCGGCTTCGCCATCGGGGCCTTCTGCGCCTACCACGGCGTCGGCGCCGCCTCGCCTCTGATCGGCTTGGCCGTCGGTCCCCTGCTGGTCCTGCCCTTCGTCCTGCCGGGTGAGCTGAAACAGGCGAAAGGCGGCGTCCACTACCGCGCCCGCACGGCGAACTACGCCCGCTACGGCTACCCCATCGCGGCGGGCCTTGGTCTGTCGCTGGTCATGGCCTCGACCGACCGCTTCCTGCTGGAAATCTACATGGGCTCGGCCTCGGTCGGCGCCTATCACGCGGGCTACAGCCTCGCGAGCCGCACCCTGGACGTCCTCTTCATCTGGCTGGGCGCCGCCGGCACCCCCGCCCTCATCATGGCCTGGGAGCGCAGCAGCCGTGACGCCTTCCTGAAGGCCGCGCGCGAACAGGCCTCGACCTTCGTCCTGATCGGCCTGCCCGCCGCCGTCGGCGTGGCCCTGGTCGCCCGCCCGTTGGCGGACTTCATGATCGGCGAGAACCTGCGCGCCGTCGCCGCCTCCATCACCCCCTGGATCGCGCTGTCGGCCTTCCTATCGGGCTGCACCGCCTACTATCTCAGCCAGTCCTTCGTGCTGGGCCGCCGGACCGAGCGCCTGCTGATGACGCTCTGCATCCCCGCCGCCTCGAACGTTCTCCTGAACATCCTGTTGGTCCCCCGCATGGGCGTCCACGGCGCGGCCATCGCCACGGCGATCAGCTTCGCCATCGGCATCGCCGCCTCCATCGGCATGGGCCGGAAGATCGTCGCCATGCCCATCCCATGGAACGCCCTGGTGCGTTGCGGCCTCGCCTGCATCGCCATGACCGCCGCCGTCCTGCCCCTGCCGGCGCTGGGCGGCGTGCCGGAACTGGTCCTCAAGGCCGGCGTTGGGGCCGTCGTCTACGCCGTCGTCGCCCTGGCCCTGAACGCCGCCGGGGTTCGCGACATCGCCGCCCGCCTGATCGAGACCCGCCTCGGCCGGAGAGCCCCCGCATGAGCCGTCCCGTCCTCACCGACAACGCCGCGCGCCGCCGGGCCAAACCCGCCGTCTCGGTCCTGATCCCCTTCCTGCGCGACGACCCGTCCGAGCTGCTGCAGCTGCTCGACGAGGAAGCCGCCTCCGTCGCCGGCGCCGTCGAGATCGTCGTCATGGACGACGGCACCAACGATCCCGACCTGACCGCCCGCCTTCAGGCCCAGATCAAGGCCATGGCCCTCCCCGCCCGCCTGATCACCCTGACCAAGAACGAAGGCCGCTCCAAGGGCCGCAACCGTCTCGCCGACTCGGCGCGCGGCGGCTCGCTGCTGTTCCTCGACAGCGACATGCGCCCCGACCATCGCCGCTTCCTCTGGACCTGGGCCGACCTCGTCGCGCGCGAGGACCCCGCCGTCGCATTCGGCGGCTTCTCCCTGTTGCAGGCCCCGACCGACGCCCGCTTCTCGGTCCACCGCTCCATGGCGCTCAAGAGCGACTGCGTTCCCTATCAGGAGCGCGCCAGGACGCCCGAGAAATACGTCTTCACCTCCAACCTCCTGGTCCGCCGCGACGTCTTCGAGGCCGAAACCTTCGACGCCGAGTTCTCCGGCTGGGGCTGGGAGGACGTCGAATGGGCCATGCGCGTCTCGCGCCGCTTCACCGTCGTCCACGTCGACAATCCGGCCACCCACATGGGTCTGGACACGGTCGAGGCCCTGGCCGGCAAGTACGAACAGTCCGCCGGAAATTTCGCCCGCGTCGTCGCCCGCCATCCGGACATCGTCGGCGGCTACCCCAGCTACAAGGCCGCCCGCCTGCTGAAGAAGGTCCCCGCCATCGGCCAGATCCGGCCCCTGATGAAGCGCGCCGCCACGACCGCCTGGGTCCCCACCCCGGCCCGCGCCTTCTCGCTCCGCCTCTACCGCGCCGCCCTCTACGCCGAGGCCGTCTGATGCCGCCCGTGTCGGTCATCGTGCCGACCATGCGGCGCCCGGAGAGCCTGGAACGCGCCCTGCGCTCCCTCTTCGTCCAGACCGCCTCGATGGCCTCCATCGTCGTCATCGACAACGACCCCCAGGCCACGGCGAAGGACACGGTCGCCCGCCTCACGCCCCACAGCCCCTGCCCCCTGATCTACCGCCACGAACCCCGTCCCGGCGTCGCCACCGCGCGCAACGCCGGTCTGGCCCAGACCGACGCCCCCCTGATCGCCTTCCTCGACGACGACGAGGCCGCCTCCCCCGGCTGGCTCGCCGCCCTCCTGTCCGCCCTCGAACAAACCAAGGCCGACGTCGTCTTCGGTCCCATCGCAGGCCGGGTCCCCGAGAACATCGGCTGGGCGACCCCCTATCTGGAAGCCTTCTTCGGCCGCGCCGGTCCTTCGACGACCCAGCGCATCGACAAGCCCTGGGGCTGCGGCAACTCCCTGATGGTCCGGGCCACCGCCCTGCCCGGGGCCGCCCCCTTCGACGCCTCGGCCGATCAGTCGGGCGGAGAGGACGACGCCCTGTTCGCGGCCCTCGAAGCGCGCGGCGGGACCTTCGGCTGGGCCGCCGACGCCTGGGTGGACGAGTTCGCCCCGCCCCACCGCGCCACCATGGCCTATGCCCTGTCCCGCGCCTTCGCTTACGGCCAGGGCCCCAGCCAGATCGCCGCCAAGGCCCGGAACTGGCCCGCCGTCGCCAAATGGATGACCGTGGGCGCCGTCCAGACCGCCGTCTGGGGTCTCGCCGCCATCGCCACGACCGTCATCGCCCATCCCTCGCGCGCCCGCCTGATGGACAAGGCCGCGCGGGGCCTCGGCAAGATCTTCTGGATGAAGGGGTTCGAGCCCCATTTCTACGGCGCGCGCGAGCTCGCCCGCCTGAACCGGGTCAGCCCGTCAGCCGCCTGAGGAAGGCCGGCGGCGTATAGGTCGAGCGATTGACCACGACCCCGGCGATCCGCCCGCCAACCGACTCGATCTCGTCGCGCAGAATGACCGGCTCGTTCGCCGCCGTGCTCTCGGCCGCCACGATCAGCACCGTCGCATCGACATAGGGCGCCAGGGTGATGCACAGGTCGCTGCGATCCGCCGCCGGGGCGTCGATCACCACCGTGTCGGCGTGTTTCCGCATCGCATCCCAGTAGCGCGGATCCGGCAGCGGCTCGGCCCTCTGTCCCGACCGCAGAACCTCGGCCCGGAAGCGCGTGACCCACAGCCGGCCCCCGAGGCAGGGCCGCGCCGTCATCAGCCGGGCCGGCGCGATGGGTTTCCGATCCCGCCCCATGACCGGCGGCGACACGGTGAAGAAGCTGGCCCCGTCCGGAGACGAGGACGCCGCCGCCCCCAGCCGCCCGAACCGCTCGGGCTCGGCGGCCACCGCCTCCTGCTGCCAGGGCTGGGCCAGGTCGGCGTCGATCAGCCAGACGGGTTTGCGTGCCCGAACCGCCGCCAGCCGCGCGAACTCCCGCGCGACGGTGGAAGCGCCCTCCCCGGTATTGGCGCAGGCGATCTGGATGACCCGTCCGCGATGCGCGGGGGCCGGTCCCAGCGCGGCCCAGAGGCCGGCCATTTCCGAGGTGAGATCGACCATGCGAATCGTTACGCGCTCACAGACGCCCGCAGCCTAACACGGGCATCTCAGTGCGCCTTCATCGGCGCGACGGCCAGCACCGGCATCTCCAGCGTCCGCCCTGCGATGGCCGGCGTCGCATAGCCCCGCTTGGTGAAGACCCGCAACAGACCGACGCACAGGGCCGTGAACCCGGCGAACAGCACCACCAGAGCCAGCAGCGGCAGTTTCAGGCTGGTCCCCCGCGTCGGCGCCGCCGCCCGTTCGATGACCCGCACATTGTCCGCGCCCGCCGCCACCAGACCGTTGTCGGCCCGGCTCTGGGTCTCGCGCTGCTGGAACTCGCGGATCGAGGCGGTCAGGACGTCGCGGTTGGAGCTCAAGGTCGCGTTCTCGGACTCCTCGCGGGTCAGGGTCGCCTGACGCCGGCGGATGTCCTCCAGTTGCCGGTTCACCACGGCCAGACGGGCCGCCATCGCATCCCGTTCGCCCTGGGTCGTGATCCGCGTCGATTCCAGCTCGGTCCAGACCGGGTTCGGCCCCAGCCGGACCTCCTTGGCCCCCACGGTCGTGCCCGAGGCCACATATTCCTGCAGCCCCGCGATCCGCGCCTCGATATCCAGCACCGGCTGCGAACCGGGCTGATAGCGGGCCAGAAGCTGCTCCCGCTCCGTCCGCAGTTGCAGGATCTGGTCCTGGGCCGAAACGTTCAGGTCCTGCTGCAGGGTCACCTCCGCCGGCGTCGCCGCCTGCTGCGCCTCCAGCGTCTGCAACCGCCGCGCCGCCTGGTTCAACTGGCTCTCGGCCGCGAACTTGTCCGCCAGCACCGTCTGATAGGTCGTCGCCAGCGCCGCCTTGGAGGCCGCGAAGTCGCCGATGTCGTTGGACGCCAGGAAGTCCTCATAGGCCCGGTCCGCATCCGCCAGTTCGTCCTCGAACACCCGGCGCTGGGTCTGGATGGCCTCGGTCGTGCCGTCGCGGAACACCTCGCGGCGCCGGATCTGGTACTGGTCGATGATGGCGTTCAGCACCCGCGCCGACTTCTCGGCGTTGTCGCTCTCGAACGTCAGGCCGATGATCGCGCCCTGCGGCGTCGTCGAAATGGTCAGGCCGTCGTTGATGAATTTGATCGCGTCGCCTTCCTGCTTGGCCACGGGGTCGGTGTTCACCCGCCCCGGCTTCTGGAAGAACGGCAGGCCCAGCGCCCGCACGGCGCGCAGCTTCACTTCGCGCGATCCGATGATGTTCGCCTCGGCCTGGGCCACCTCGCCCACGGCCGGCGGCTGCGACTGGCGATCGGTCATCCCGCCGACGCGCGGCTGATAGACGTATTCCTGACCCGGGCTGACCAAGAGGCTCGCCCCGGCCGTGTAGGTCTTCTTCAGGGTCATCACCGCCGCCGCCCCGATGCCCAGCACCAGCACGAACACCAGGATCATCACGAACAGTTCGCGGAACAAGAGGCCGATGACGTCGAACAGCCCGTAGCGCGGGCGCGACGAGACATAGGCTGTCGTGGTGGCCGAACGCATGGGAACTGGCGAATCCGTGGCAGAGTGAACCGTCAGCGATCCTTCGCCTGTCGGCGTTAACCGGCCGTTACCCATAACCGGCGAGGGTCCGTCCCATGTTCGATCGGCGTCAGATTCTTTGGACGATGGGCGCGGCCATGGTCGCCTCCTCCGTGGCCGGTTGCGCCTCGGGCCAGTCCGCGCCGCGCAGCGTGCGGGTCCAGCGCGGCGACTTCAACGACATCGCCTTCGCCGACTGGACGGACGCAGAGCCCGAATACCTGCTCTACCCCGGCGACGAGATCGAGGTGGCGACACCGACGGCCACCGAACTGACCCGCACGATCCGCGTCGGCCCCGACGGCCGCATCGCCCTGCCCCTGATCGGCCAGGCCATGGCGGCGGACCGCACCATCTCGGAACTGGAATACGACCTGTCCACCGCCTACGCCTCTCAGCTGGTGCGGCCGATCGTCGAAGTCACGCTGAAGACGGCCGGTCCGATGAAGGTCTGGGTCGACGGAGAGGTCCGCACGCCGGGCGTCTATGACATGCCGGGCGACATCGACGCCTATCAGGCCATCATCCAGGCGGGCGGCTTCCTGCCCACCGCCCGACCGCAGCAGGTGGCCCTGATCCGTCGCGGCCCCGGCAGCGTGCGGATGATGCGGGTGGTGGATCTGCGCCAGCGGCGCGGAGAGGTCATCGCTCTGCGTCGCGGCGACGTCCTTTATGTGCCGCGCTCGACGCTCGGCGAACTGGCCAACTTCTTCACCCAGGTGAAGGCGGCCCTGCCCGTCGGGTTCAACTACACGATCAACGGCCAGTATCAGCGGTTCTAGACCGGCGCTCGCCGTCTAGGAAAATAATCGTCATCAACTCTTGCAGACCGATCAGGCCGCACCATCTGATGTGGGCGATCTTTGACACGTCCATCCACCAGACACGGTTCGGCCAACGCGGCCATTTCCGATAATCTGGCACGCCTCCCGACCCAAGGAGCGTCTTCGGTCAGGAAAAACCCTGAACGATCAACCACTTGCCTGATCTGGCGCTTTGGCACGTGGCACGCGTTTTTCGCGAACAGTGCCACCTGCGACCGCCGGCCCTTGCACTGTCTTGCACTCCGTTTCGACGGAACAGTGCAAGACCCGCCCGAGCGAGCCGATGCGATCAGGCGGCCAGTTTCACCACGCCGGCGTCGATGTAGCGACGGGCCGCGCGCTGGGCTTCGGCGATCTCCTCGCGTTCCATCTCTTCGGACATCTCGCGGCGATAGACGCGCGCTTCGATGGAGCCCTTCATGGCCGCCAGGTTGAAGATCATGTGGGCCGAGACCCGGTCCATCGGACAGCCGCCCGATCCCGAGGAATACATCATGCCCAGCCGGAACAGGGCGTCGCCGTCCATGTCGGCGGTGGGCAGGGGCAGCGGAGCCGCCTCGACCTCGTTCTGCAGTTCCGGCGCGGTTTCTTGCGCGTTCATCACCGTATCCTTTGCGATGGCGGCTAACCGTTCTGGAGCCGCCCTTCGATACGCGATCAAATACCCCCGGTTTGAAGTTAAAGTTAACAGCGCTGGGGTGCGCAAAGTCTTTTCAGTAAAGGGGAAATGAATACCGTAGAGACGATTCAGACCTGCGAAATATACCGTAAAGAGATCGTTCAGACTCTCCCTTCACCTCCCCTCCGTGCACCCCAGCGAAGGCTGGGGTGCACGGAGGGGAGGTCAGGGAACGCGGAGAATGAGACGCCTACCGCGCCCGCTGCCCGAAGAGCACCTTGCGCGCCTCCTCCGCCGCCTTGCCGGACGCCGCCAGGTTCTTCCGCATCTCGTCGCCCAGCGCCCGTCCCGCCTTCACCGCCGGCCGTTCCCCGACCCGCTCGACCCAGGCCTTCAGGTTCGGGAAATGCTCCAGATCCTGCCCCTGCAAGGTCGGCAGGATCCACGGCCAGGCCGCCATGTCGGCGATGGAGTAGTCGCCTGCCAGATAGTCCCGGTCCGCCAGCCGCCGGTCCATGACCCCGTACAGACGATGGGTCTCGTCGGTATAGCGGCGCACGCCGTAGGCGATCTGCCTCTGGTCCTGGATGATGGCCGGGGCGTACTGGCGGAAGTGGTGGGTCTGACCGGCCATCGGCCCCAGCCCTCCGACCTGCCAGAACAGCCACTGGTCGATCTCGACCCGCTGCCTCACATCGGTCGGATAGAATTTCCCCGACTTGTTTCCGAGGTACTGCAGGATCGCCCCGCTCTCGAAGATGGAGATCGGCGCCCCGCCCGGCCCGTCGGGATCGATGATGGCGGGCATCCGGCCGTTGGGGCTGATGGCCTGGAACTCGGGCGTGAACTGCTCGCCCGCCCCGATGTTCACCGGCTTCATCTCATAGGCCAGCCCCATCTCCTCCAGGGCGATGGAGACCTTCCACCCATTGGGCGTGGGCCAGTACCAGAGCTCGATCGGGGCGGTCATGGGGGCGTCTCCGGCAAAGGATTTCAGAGCCTCGATCTGGGCTCGACCAAGCGGCGCCGCAAGGTGGTCAGACCCTGTCGGAAGCCCCCTCCAGACCGTTCAGACACCGTTCATGGACAAAGTCAGATTTTGATCGCGAGCCGCCGGAGAACCGGCGTGCGGGGAAGAAACAAGATGAAATCCACGCTTACGGCTTTCGCCGCCCTGGCCGCCCTGGCTTTGCCGGCCGGCCTGCCCGCCATCGCGATGGCGCAAGACGATATGGCCATGGCCGCAGAGGCCGCGCCTCCGCCCCCTCCGCCCAGTGACCTGAGCGTTCGCTATCAGCCGGACGTGAGTTCGCCGACGCCCGTTCTGTCCCCGGCCCGCTTCGAAGGCCCCCGCCCCCAGGTCCAGGAGGTCCAGGACCGTCGCGGCGGCGGTGATCACGGCGGACGCGGTGGCGACCGGGGTGGCGATCGCGGCGGCGGAGACCGTGGCGGCGATCGCGGCAACAACGGCGGCGGCTGGAGCGGCGGCGGTGATCGCGGCGGTGATCGCGGCGGAGACCGGAGCGGCTGGAACGGCGGTGATCGCGGCGGCAGAGACCGCGGCGGCGATCGCGGCAACAACGGCGGCGGCTGGAACCCGAGCAACCCGCCCGTCGTGACGCCCCCTGCCCCGCCCTCGGGCGGCCAGGATCACGGCGGACGCGGTCGCGACAACAACGGCCAGGACTGGAATCGCGGCAACGACGGTCGCGGCCATGACGGACGCGGCCGGGACAACAACGGCGGCTGGAACCGCGGCAACGACGGCCGTGGCCAGGACTGGAACCGTGGGAACGATCGCGACCGGGGCGGCTGGAACGGCAACAACGGCCAGAGCAACGGCGGCTGGAACCGCGACCGCAACAACAACGGCCGCTGGCAGAGCGACCACAACGGCCGGCGCGACTACAACGGCTGGGGCAACCGCTGGAACCAGAACGACTGGCGTCGCGACTGGAACCGGGGTCGGTCGAACGACTGGTGGCGCAACGATCGCGGCTTCCGGGGCTACACCGGCTTCCGCATGGGCTTCTACTTCGCGCCCAACTACGGCTACTACGCGGTGCCTCGAAACTATTGGGGTCAGCGCTGGTACACCGGCGACTACCTGCCCTCGATCTTCTGGCGCTACAGCCTGAACGACTACCGCACCTACGGTCTGGGCTATCCGCCGCCCGGAACCCAGTGGGTCGCCGTGGACAACTCGATCTACCTGATCGACAGCTACGACGGTTACATCATCGAGGTCATCCGCGACGCTTGGCGTTGGTAAGCGTGGGGCGCTGGTAGCCTCAGGCGGACGGGCCGGGATCAGCCGCAGTCGACGCTGCGGATGATCCCGGTGGCCTCGTCGAACCGGATGTTCAACCGGTCCTCGCGATAGTCCTCGGTCGCCGCGCAGGTCGTGCAGACGAACCGCACATTGGCCCCGGCCGCGAAATCGACCGCGCCCATATGGCTGCCGATCAGAGACCGCGCCGCCGCCGCGTCGCAGCGCTTGGGCCCGTCGGGTTGAGGCGCCGGCGGCTGGGCACAGGCCGCCATCAGGCCGCCAGCCAGGATCACTCCTGCGATCACCCGCACCGGACCTGCTCCACGATCTCGGTCTGGGAGTTGTAGAAGATGTTCAGCCGGTAGGCCGAATAGTCCATCGTGACCGGGCAGGTCGTGCAGGTGACCCGGCGATTGACCACCTCGACCGGCACCGGGATCTCGTTCCGGTGCTTGCCGATCAGATACTGGTAGTCGGCGGCCTTGCAGAGATCCGCATCGCCGCCCGGCATGTGCGATCCGACCGGCCGATTGGCCTCAGCCTGCTCCACCACCGACGGGGCCGGCGCCTCGACCGAGGCCGGCGACGACGAACAGGCGGCCAGCAGAAGTCCCGCCGTGATCGCGACCGTCAGGCCGCCATTTCCCAGCGCCCCTCGTCCGACTGCTTCCAGTAGGCCAGGTTCGCGCCCTGCTCCTTCAGCGCCTTCCAGCGCGCCCGCGCGCCCTGCAGCGCCGTCTCGTCCCGGCCGTCGAATATGATGAAGCATCGCTCGAACTCCTCTGTGAGGCTCATGTCTGAGCCATCGACGATGAACAGCGCCTGAGACCCGTTCGGGTTCTCATGTCCCGCCGTCAGCAGAATGGGTTGGCGCGCCGCATGCGGCTGATCGGCCATGCCGTGGGCCAGGAAACTCTCGTCCCGCCACGTCCACAGCCGCTCGTCGATGGCCTCGCGCGCGCCCTCGTCAGCGACCCTGACGCGCGCCTTCCATCCACGCTGAAGCGTCCGGTCCAGCAGTTCCGGCAGGACCTGATCCAGTGTGGATCGCTCCAGATGGTAGAACCAGACTTCCGACACGCCGCGCCGTCCTTCCCTTACCGTTCGAGACGCCGCCGCAAGCCGGAGGCCTTACGCTGTCCTCAGCCTTCGTAGGTGTCGGCCACCATACGGTCCAGCAGACGCACGCCCCAACCCACCGGGCCGTCCGGCACGGTGGGACGCGTGGACTTCGAGACCCATGCCGTCGGGGCGATGTCGATGTGGGCCCACGGCGTGCCGTTGACGAACCGCTGCAGGAACAGGGCGGCGGTGATCGAACCGCCGTCGCGACCGGCCGAGTTCTTCACGTCGGCGTTCACGCTGTCCATGATCTTGTCGTACTGGGGCGGCATCGGCATGCGCCAGACGTTCTCGTTGACCTTCGGGCTGGCGGCCAGGATGGCGTTGGCGACCCCGTCGTCGTTCGAGAAGACGCCCGCATAGTCCAGGCCCAGCGAGATGATCATGGCGCCCGTCAGGGTGGCCAGGTCGATCATCATCTTCGGCTTGAAGCGATCCTGCGTGTACCAGAGGGCGTCCGCCAGAACGAGGCGACCCTCGGCGTCGGTGTTGATCACCTCGACCGTCTGACCGGACATCGACTTGACGATGTCGCCCGGACGCTGGGCGTTGCCGTCAGGCATGTTTTCGACCAGGCCCAGCACGCCCACCGCGTTGACCTTGGCCTTGCGGCCCGCCAGCGCGTGCATCAGCCCGGCCACGGCGGCGGCGCCGCCCATGTCCCAGATCATGTCTTCCATGCCGGCGGCCGGCTTGATCGAGATGCCGCCGGTGTCGAAGCAGACGCCCTTGCCGACGAAGGCGATCGGCGCGTCGCCGGCCTTGCCGCCGTTCCACTGGATCACGGCCAGTTGGCTTTCACGCACCGAACCCTGACCGACGCCCAGCAGGACGTTCATGCCCAGGGCTTCCATTTCCTTCTCGCCGAGGATCTCGACCTTCAGGCCCAGACGCTCCAGTTCCTTCACACGGCGCGCGAACTCGGCCGGGTAGAGGACGTTGGCGGGCTCGGCGACCAGATCGCGCGAGAAGTAGACGGCGTCGGCGACGGCGTTCAGGCCTTCAGCGGCGGCATTCGCTTCGGCGACGTCCTTGGTGACGATGCGGACGGTCTTCACCGACGGGATCTTGTCCGGCTTTTCCTTGGTCCGGTATTTGTCGAACCGATAGGCGGCCAGGCGCACCGCGAAGGCGGCGCGGGCGGCCTCGGCGCCCGACAGGTGGCCCAGGTCGATCGTCAGCGTCTCGACGCCCGACAGCTTCACGGCGTTGTAGGCGGCGCCGGCGGCGGTCTCCAGCGCCAGGTCGTCGAACTTGCCCGTCTCGCCCGCGCCGACCAGAACGATGCTGTCGGCCTCGACGCCCGCCGGAGCGGCCACGACCAGCGAGGAGTTGGCCCCGCCGGTGAAGCGGCTCGTGCCCATCGCCTTGGTCAGGGCGCCGCCGGTGGCGGCGTCGTGCGAACCGCCCTCTCCGGCCAGCACGCGGCCGTCGTTCACGAGAATGGCAAGAGCGCCGGCAGCGCCGGCTTCGGCGACGAAATCGATCTTCATGTAACGCAGACTCCAGCCGGGATGGTAATCCCGGTCATTGAACCGTGGGTGGCCACACCTGCCATTGTCGGCGGCGCGCCCGGATGTGTATTAGATGCGCCGCAACGACCGCGCCCGCAACCGGGTGATTTTCATCGCCCGCATGACCCTGATCCAACGCTACCTTTTCCGACAGATCAGCCTGCCCGTCCTGGCGGCCTGCGGTTCGCTGGTCGGAATCGGCCTGCTGAGCCAGAGTCTGGACCAGCTCGAGGTCATCGTGGAACGCGGCCAGAGCGTCTGGGTCATGCTGAAGCTGACCCTGCTGGCCGTGCCGCAACTGTTCGCCGTCATCCTGCCCATCGGCCTGTTCGTCGGCGCCATCATCGCCCTGACCCGGCTGCAGCGGGAACAGGAACTGACCGCCGCCTACGCCAGCGGCATGTCGCGCTGGCAGATGATCGCCCCCTCGGCCCGGCTGGCCATCGCCATCGCCCTGGCGGCCCTGGCGACCAATGTGGTGATCCAGCCTTGGGCCCAACGCGCCTCGCGCGAACAGGCGTTCGAGATCCGCACCGACCTCGCCGCCCTGCTGGTGGAAGAAGGCCGCTTCGTCCAGGGCCCCAACGGCCTCACCGTTTATGTCCAGCAGATCGAGCAGAACGGCCTGCTGAAGAACCTTTTCATCTACGTCCAGGAAGGCGACAAGGTCACCACCTGGGACGCGGCCGAGGCGCGGTTCGGTCGCGTGGACGGCCAGCCCGTGCTGACGATGAACCAGGGGTCCTGGCAGCAATACAGCTCACAGGGCGTGCTCCAGCAGCTGTCGTTCGATCGGTGGGTGTTCCAGCTCGCCCCCTACGTCAGCAATTCGGAACGCATCCGCTACAAGCCCGCCGATCTCTGGATCACCCAGTTGTTCAACCCGACACCCGATCTCGTCCGCGACACCGGCCCGCGCGGTGAACTGCTGGCCGAGGCGCACAGCCGCCTGTCCTCGCCGCTCTACGCCCTGACCGCCATGGCCATGGCGCTGGCGGCGATCATGGGCGGCGCCTTCAGCCGGACCGGCTACGGCATGCGGATCGCCAAGGCGTCCGCCGCCTTCCTGCTGGTTCGCATCTTCGGCTACGCGATCGTCGCGGCCAGCGCCTGGAACGGCTGGCTGAACATCTTCCAGTACCTCCTGCCCCTCGCCGCCACCGCCCTGGCCCTGCGTCTTCTCTTCCGCGCGCTGAAGCCGCGCCGGTCGTCCGGCTGGTCGCCGCTGGCCCAGTTGAAGGCGAGGTTCGCATGACCCGGCTCGCCTCCCTCGCCGATGCGCCCCGTCACATCCTCAGCGCCCTGCGTCTGGGACGGATCGAGCGCTATGTCCTGATCCAGCTGGCCCGCTCGCTGGGCGTCGCCCTGGCGGTCATCGCCGCCCTGGTCATGCTGATCGACTTCGTGGAGATCTCGCGCGGCCTGGGGTCGGACACCGATCTGTCGGGCCTGCGCATCCTCGGCCTGATGCTGATGAAGTCGCCGGCGGTGATCGTTCAACTTCTGCCCTTCGTCTTCCTGTTCGGCACGCTGGGGGCCTTCGTCGGTCTGAACCGGCGTTCCGAACTGGTCGCCATGCGCGCGGCGGGCGTCTCGGCCTGGCGGTTCGTCCTGCCGGCGGCCGGCGCCGCCCTGGTGCTCGGCATCCTGACTGTCACCGTCGTAGGCCCCCTCGCCGCCTCGGGCGACGGCCTGTTCCAGCGCGAGCGTCAACGCATCTCCGGTTCCATCGTCAGCGGCGACGAACAGGAAGCGATCTGGCTGCGCGAAGGCGACGGTCCGCGCCAGATGGTCATTCGCGCCGGTCGCCAGGATCGCGCGAACGCCCGCCTGCTGGACGTGACCTTCTTCATCTACGCCACCGACCCTGACGGCCGTCGCGCCTTCACCGAACGGATCGACGCTCCCTCGGCCGGCCTCAGCGCCGGTCGGTGGCGGCTGATCGACGCCGTGGGCGCACAGACCGGCCAGCGCGCGGTCCGCTACGCCACCCTCGACCTGCCGTCGAACCTCGCCGACGAGGAGGCCTTCGAACGCTTCGCCCGGCCCCAGTCGACGCCCTTCTGGTCCCTGCCCGGCCAGATCAAGCGGATCGAGGACGCCGGCTTCTCGTCCACCGCCTATCGGCTGCGTCTCCAGACCCTGTTGTCCACGCCCCTGGCCTTCGCGGCGATGACGATTCTGGCCGCCGCCTTCTCGCTCAGGCTTATGCGGTTGGGCGACCTGGCGCGCATGGCCGTGGCCGCCGTGGTGCTGGGCTTCGCCTTCTTCTTCCTCAACCAGTTTTCGGCCGCCATGGGCTCCGCCGAGGTCGTGCCGCCCTTCGTGGCGGCCTGGTTGCCGGCGATACTCACGGCGCTCGCCGCCTTCACCTTGCTGTTCTATACCGAAGACGGCTAAGCGGACCCCGGCGGGGGCCTGAAGGAACGGTTGGATTGATGCGGGCTGAAGGCGCCGTCTCTCGCAAGAACGCACGACGGGCTCGCCTGCTGGCGGGAGCCGCCCTCTTGGCCTGTGCGCCGTTGTCGGCCTTCGCCCAGACCACGCCGGCGGCCCAGCCCGCCCCGGCCGTCTCGGACGGTCTTTCGCCTGACTCCATCTACATCGAGGCCGATCAGGCCGGGCGTCAGGGCGACGTCATCAGCGCCACCGGCGAGCGGGACCGCGTCTACGCCCGCTTCCAGGGCCACACCCTGCGCGGCCGCGCCGTCACCTACGATCTGAGCCAGGGCATCGGCACGGCCGACGGCGACGTCGAACTGATCGACCCGGCCCGGAACACCGTCTTCGCCAGCCACCTGGAGCTCGATTCGGACCTGCGGGCCGGCGTCGCCATCGATTTCGCGACCCGTCTGGAGAACGGCGCCAGCCTGATGGCCGCCACCGCCGTGCGCCGGTCCGAGAACGTCAACGAGCTCAACTACGCCCTCTTCACCCCCTGCCCGATCTGCGACGAGGACGGCGAGCCCAAGACCCCAAGCATCTCCATCCAGGCCGAAAAGGTGGTCCAGGACGAGGACCTGCACGCGGTCCTCTATCGCAACGCGGTGTTCAAGGTGGGCGGGGTGCCGATCTTCTGGACGCCCTTCTTCGCTCACCCGGACCCGACGGTGGACCGGGCCTCGGGCCTCTTGGTTCCGATCATCAACTATGACAAGGGGCGCGGCGTGTCGGTCGAGACGCCCTATCTGAACGTCATCTCCCCGTCCGAGGACTGGCTGTTCAGCCCGCAGTTCAACACCCGGGTCCTGCCCTTCCTGAACCTGCAGTGGCGCCGTCGTTTCGAGAACGGGACCATCGTCGCGCGCGGCGGCTATACCTACGCCCAGAACTTCGGCAATTTCGACCTGAACGGCGACGGGCAGGCCGAGTCGAACGTCGACTTCGGCGACCGCACCAGCCGCAGCTACATCCTGGCCCACGGCAAGTTCGATCCCGACGGGCCCTGGCGGTTCGGCTTCACCGCCGAACGGACCTCGGACAAGACCCTGTTCGACCGCTACGACGTCATCAACCCCTATCAGGACAACGGCCTCTACTACGGCGACCAGCGCCGCCTGATCAGCCAGGTCTACGCCGAGCGCCAGACCGAACGGTCCTACGTCTCGCTCGCCGCCTTCTCGATGCAGAGCCTGCGCGTCGCCCGATTCAACGACGTGACCCCGGCCCTGAACGAGTTCGAATCGGACGGCACGCTGCCGCTGGTCGCGCCCCTGATCGACGCCCGCTGGGAACCGGCGAGCGCGGTGCTGGGCGGTCGTCTGCGCCTGCGCGGCTCGGCCGCGTCTCTCTATCGCGACGAGTATTTCGGCAGTCCGGTGCTGCGTCCCGAACTGCTTCCGACCGGCTCGACCCTGGGTCTGCCCGGCGTCGACAGCCGCCGCGTGACCGGCCAGATCGACTGGCGTCGGACCTTCACCTCGGCCGCGGGCGTCCGGTACGAGCCGTTCGTCGATGTCCGGGGCGACATCTATTCGGTCGGCGACCTGCCGCCGGTTCTGGGCCTGTCGGACGAAACCATCACCCGCAGCCGGGCCACCCTGGGCCTCGACGTCAGCTATCCCCTGATCCGCCGCCTGAGCGACGGCGCCGACCTGATCGTCGAGCCACTGGGCCAGATCTCGGTCTCGACCGACCCGGACCTCGATCCGCGCATCCCGATCGAGGACGCCCAGACGCTGGAGCTGGACGAGACCTCCCTGTTCCGCATCGACCGCTTCCCAGGCTACGACCTGATGGAGGGCGGGGTTCGCGTCACGGCGGGCGTTCGCACCACCCTGCGCTGGGCCGAAGGTCGCAAGGCCAGTCTGTTCGTCGGCCGCAGCATGCGCGACGCCGAGGAAGACGCCTTCCGCATCCCGATCCCGGACGCTCCGACCAAACTCTACGATCCTTCGGGTCTTGCGGCCCAGACGTCGGACTGGGTGGTCCAGGCCAGCTTCCAGCCCTCGGACCGGATCCGGGGCTGGGGTCATGCGACCGTGGACGGTTCCGGCGACATCCGCCGCGCCGAAATGGCCATCGACGGGCGCTGGGGCCGCCGCAATCTGGCGACCGCCACCTACATCGTCGATCGCTCCAACCCACTGGCTGGACCGTCGAACCGCAATTACGAATTCGTCCAGCTGGCGGGCCAGCAGTTCGTCGCCGGCAACTGGGGCGTCGCGGTCGCGGGCATCGCCGATCTGGAGCGCGACCTGATCACCCGGTCCGAGGTCGGGGTCGTGTTCGACGACGACTGTTTCCGCGTCGAGATCGGCTACCGCCGCGACAACACCCGCATTCGCCCCACCGGCCCGGCCGAGGGCATCTATTTCCGTCTAAACCTCGCCACTTTTGGAGGGTCAGGCTATGGATCAAACGGCTTGCGTTAGGCATGACGCGTAAAGGCGTGCGCCGACCCGGTGGGGAACCGGGCAAAGCAGGCTCGAAGGAACCAGGACTGACCATGGGTTTGATGCGTATTACGACCGGGGTCGCGATGGCCGCGCTGGTCGCGGGCTCTGCGATCGCCCAGACGGCTTCGACGGGCCAGGCCGCCGGCACGCTGGACCCCGCCGCGGAACAGGCTCCCGCCACCGCCGCGCCGGCCGCCGCCGAGTTCACCCTGGCCGACGGCATCGTCGCCACGGTCAACGACCAGATCATTACCGGCTTCGACCTGCGTCAGCGCATGCTGGCCATCATCGCCATGAGCCAGGTCCAGCCGACCGAAGAGAACATCCCCGCCATCCAGCAGCAAGCGCTGCAGGCTCTGATCGAGGAACGTCTCCAGGCCCAGGAGATCGCCAAGTACGAGACCCTGAAGATCCCCGACGACGAAGTGAATCGGGAAATCGCGGCCATGGCCCAGGAAGCCGGCACCTCGCCGCAGAACTATATGGCCTTCCTGGCCCAGGGCGGCATTCGCCCGGAAACCATGCGCGCGCAGCTGCGCACCGAGATCGGCTGGCGTGAACTGGTCAGCGGCCGCTTCAACAGCCGCGCCCGCGTCAGCCGCGCCCAGGTCGAGCAGAACCTGCGTCAGCTGACCGAAGCCGCGTCCAAGCCCCAGTATCTGATCGGCGAGATCTATCTTGAGGCCAACCGCGTCGGCGGCCAGCAGGCCGCCATGAACGGCGCCGAACAACTGGTCGCCCAGATGGTCCAGGGCGCCGCCTTCCAGAACGTGGCCCGCCAGTTCTCGGCCGCGCCGTCGGCCGCGCGCGGCGGCGATGCCGGCTGGATCGTCCAGGGCACGGTTCAGCCCGCGCTTCAGGCCGCGCTCGATTCGCTCCAGGTCGGCCAGCTCTCGCGTCCCATCCCCGTCGATGGCGGCGTCTACATCATCTACATGCGCGACAAGCGCGCGGGCGCCGCGACCAGCCTGGTCACCCTGAAACAGGTGATGGTCGAACTGCCCGAGACGGCCACGACCGAACAGGTCGCCGCCGCGACCCAGCGTCTGGAAGCCATCCGCCCCAGCCTGACGTGTGACAACATGCTTCAGCGTGCGACGTCGGAAGCCGGTCTGCTGGGCTCCGACCTCGGCGAAAGCGACGTGGCCAACCTGGCGCCCCAGTTCCAGCAGGTCGCCCGTTCGGCCGAGGTGAACACGGTCTCCAATCCGGTTCGCACCCCGCTGGGCATCCACCTCCTGGCCGTTTGCGGCCGTCGGGTCGGCGGCGTCGACGTGCCGACCTATCAGGAGGTCGAGGGTCGTCTGCGGAACCAGAACCTGGCCATGCTGGCGCGCCGCTACATCCGCGACCTGCGCGCGGACGCCCTGATCGAAATGAAGTGATCGGGTGGCGGTCCCGCCACTTGTCCTGACCCTCGGCGAACCGGCAGGCGTCGGCGCGGAGATCATCGCCAAGGCCTGGACCGCGCTGAAGGATCAGGCGCCGTTCGCGGTCATCGGCGACATGCGGCTGCTGGAGGCCCAGGGCGTGCCCGTGCGCGAGATCGGGGACGTCGCCGACGCGGGGATGTTCTTCGGCCGTGCCCTGCCCGTCCTGAACCATCCCGCTCCGGCGCCCATCGAGGCCGGCAAGCCCGATCCGCGCAACGCCGGGGTCGTCGCCGACTGGATCGAGCGCGCCGTCTCCCTGGCCCTGATGGGAGAGGCGTCGGGTGTGGTCACCGCCCCTATCGCCAAGGCCCCGCTCTATGCCGCCGGCTTCCGCTTCCCCGGCCATACCGAGTTCATCGCCGAACTGACCGCCGACGCCCCTTATCCGGGCACGCGCGGGCCGGTGATGATGCTGACGGCGAAAGACCTGCGGGCGTGTCTGGTCACCATCCATGTGGCGCTGGATCAGGTGCCCGAGCTGGTGACCGAGGAACGGGTCGCCCGAACGGCGCGGGTGGTTCACGAGACCCTGCGTCGCGATTTCGGCATCGCCCGGCCCCGGCTGGCGTTGGCCGCGCTGAACCCGCATGCGGGCGAAGGCGGGGCGTTGGGGCTGCAGGAGATCACGGTGCTCAAGCCCACGGCCGAGGCCCTGCGGGCGGAAGGCATCGACATCACCGATCCCCTGCCCGCCGACACGATGTTCCATGAGGACGCGCGGGCGGGATATGACGCCGCCCTCTGTCTCTATCACGACCAGGCCCTGATCCCGGTGAAGACGCTGGACTTCTGGGGCGGGGTCAATGCGACGCTCGGTCTGCCGGTCATCCGCACCTCGCCCGACCACGGCACCGGGTTCGACATCGCCGGCAAGGGCATCGCCCGGCCCGACAGCCTGATCGCGGCCATCCGCCTAGCCTCGGAGATGGCGGCGAAGCGCGCAAGAGCTTGATCGCTTTTGGGAGGGACCGCTTCGCGGTTCCGACAGAAGCGTGAATCAAGCTCTCGCTTTGATTCTGGAGCCTGATCGGCTGAAGTAGAATCGCGAAGCGATTCTACTTCAGCCGATCAGGCTCTAGGGCTAACAGGCCCTTGTGACCGACCTCCCGACCCTCCGCGAATCCCTCGAAGCTCATGGCCTCCTGGCCAAGAAAAGCTTCGGCCAGCATTTCCTGCTGGACCTCAACATCACCCGCAAGATCGTGCGGCTGGCGGGGCCGTTCGAGGGGCGGGCCGTGATCGAGGTAGGGCCCGGTCCCGGCGGCCTGACGCGGGCCATTCTGGAAAGCGACGCAGGCAAGGTCGTCCTGATCGAGAAGGATCACCGCTTCCTGCCTCTGCTGGGCGAGCTGGATACGGGCGACGGCCGCCTGAGCATCGTCGAGGGCGACGCCCTGAAGGTGGATCAGTCCAAGCTGGTCGAGGGACCCACGCACATCGTCTCCAACCTGCCCTACAACGTCGGGACGCCGCTGCTGATCGACTGGCTGACCGGGGCGTGGACGCCGGTGGCCATGACCCTGATGTTCCAGAAAGAGGTGGCCGAACGCATCGTGGCCCAGCCGGGCGACGACGCCTATGGCCGTCTGGCGGTGATCTCCCAGGCCGTGGCGGAGGCGAAGATCGTCATGCACCTGCCCGCCGCCGCCTTCACCCCGCCGCCCAAGGTGGCCTCGGCCGTGGTCCACGTCGTGCCGCGCGCGGACCGGCCGGATCCTCAGACCCTGAAGCGGCTGGAGCGGGTCACGGCGGCCGCCTTCGGCCAGCGGAGGAAGATGCTGCGCTCCAGCCTGAAGCAGCTGGGCGGCGGCGCCCTTTGCGAGGCGGCGGGGATCGACCCGGACGCGCGGGCCGAAACCATCGACATCGACGGCTTCCTTAAGCTGGCGAAGGCCCTGGCCTAGACCTGATGGCGATACAGGGTCGTCAGGCGCGAGACCGGCAGCCAGCCCCACAGCCGATTGACCGCCACCCCCTCGGCCGTCGAGCGGTCGATCAAGGTGTAGGTCACCGTGGTCTTGAACGGCATCGTCCGTCCTTTGCCCACCGTCTGGTCCGAGGCGAAGGACCAGACGAAGCTGCGGCCCACCTGTCCGCCCTCGGCCACGATGCCGTTGTCGACGTCGCGGGCGACGTAGCGGCCGGGGTCGCGGCTCAGGATTTCCCAGGCCTTCTGGACCGTCTCGCCGTCCTCGAAGACGACCGTCTGGGTCATCCGGGCGCGCGCCTCGTCCGCCTGGCCGCCGCCGGAGACGGTATAGCGGCGCAGCACCTTGCCGAAGGCGTTGCGGATCTGTCCTTCGCCGCGCCAGGGCTTCCAGAAGAAGACGTGGGGCTCGAACGCCGACGGTCGGGCCTTGGCCGGCTCAAGATCGAAATTGTCGAACGGGAACATGCTACTCAGTTCAGAAGCCGCTCGCGGGATTCGAGTCCAGCCACATGATTGACGACGTCGCCGCCATGGCCCCACCTCAAGAGACGATCGAGCCTTTTCGCGCCATCACCATCAGCCGTCTGGCGCATGAGCTGAAGGCCCAGGGCCGCTCCGTCATCCACATGGAGTTCGGCCAGCCTTCGACCGGCGCGCCGCCCGCCGCCATCGCCGAGGCGCATCGGGTGCTGGACATCGACGGCATGGGCTACTGGGAGAGCGCCCCGCTGAAGGCCAGGATCGCGCGGCTGTACCGGGATCGGTATGGCGTCGAGGTCTCGCCCGACCAGTTGCTGCTGACCAATGGGGCGTCGCCGGCCCTGGTTCTGGCCCTGTCCAGCCGGTTCGAGCCGGGCGACCGGATCACCATGGCCCGGCCGGGCTATGTCGCCTACCGCAACACGGTGAAGGCCCTGAAGATGGTCCCGGTCGAGATCGGCTGCGGACCCGAGGAGCACTACCAGCTGACGGCCGCCGCCCTGGAGGCGCTGGAGCCCGCGCCGGCGGGGGTCATCATCGCCAGCCCGGCCAACCCGACCGGGTCGATCATTCCGCCCGAGGAGTTGGCCGCCATCGTCGCGGTCTGCCTGCGGCGCGGCATCGTCATCGTCTCCGACGAGATCTACCACGGCCTCAGCTACACGGGCCGGACGCCCTCGGTGCTGGAGTTCGCGCCCGAGGCCTTCGTCATCAACAGCTTCTCGAAATACTGGAGCATGGCCGGGTGGCGACTGGGGTGGCTGCTGGTCCCGCCGGGGCATATCGAGCGGGCCAAGGCCTTCATCGGCAACCTGTTCCTGACCCCGCCGTCGCTGAGCCAGCATGCGGGCCTCGTCGCCATGGACCAGACCGAGGTGCTGGAGGGTCATATCCAGACCTATGCGCGGAACCGCGACCGGATGCTGGCCGCCCTGCCCTCGCTGGGTCTGAAGTCGATCGCCCCGCCGGACGGGGCCTTCTACATCTGGGCCGATATCGGCCATCTGACCGACGACAGCGTGGCCTTCTGCGAGCAGTTGCTGCGGGACACCGGGGTGGCGACGGCGCCGGGCGTGGACTTCGATCCGGTCGACGGGCATCGGTTCATGCGCTTCAGCTTCGCCGTCTCGACGCCGGAGATCGAGGAGGCGCTGAGCCGGATCACGCCGTGGTTCGAGAGCAGGTCAGCCTGACCGGAATTGGACTCTGAAGAACCGAGTCCAAAGAGTGCAACTCTTGAACTTCAATGCGTTGCCGGAAGCACCTCCTTGCACTCCGAAGCTCGCGTTGGACTCCGCTCCGGCTGGCGCTAGTCTCTCGTCGAACAGGGAGCCCCCGATGGCGAAGCTGATCTATGGTCTGAACCAGTCGCTGGACGGCTATGTCGACCACGACCGCTTCGGGCCGGACGCGGTGCTGTTCCGCCATTTCATCGATCACATGGGCCGGGTCACGGGCAGTCTGTACGGCGGGCGCATGTACGAGATCATGCGTTACTGGGACGAGGACCGGCCGGAGTGGGACGAGGCCCTTTGGGAGTACGCCCACGCCTGGCGCGCCGCCCCGAAATGGGTCGCCTCCCGGTCGCACGCGTCGGTCGGGCCGAACGCCACCCTGCTGACCGGCGACCTGGAGACGGCGGTGCGGACGCTGAAGGCCGAACAGGAGGGGGAGATCGAGGTGGCGGGACCGGCCTTGGCCGCGCTTCTGACCCCGATGGGGCTGATCGACGAATACCAGATCTATCTGCACCCCGTGGTGCTGGGCAGGGGCACGCCCTTCTTCAAGGCCGCCCGGCCGCCGCTGCGGCTGGCGGGGAACGAGCCCATCGGCGATTCGGTCGTACGGCTGACCTATATTCCCGCCTGAAGCATGCGGAACAGCCGTGCGGCTGTCGCAGATCCGCGTTAGGCTGAAGCCCATGCGCGTCTCGTTGATCCTGTTCGGTGCGGCCCTGGGCCTGATGACAGCGGCGCCGGCGAGCGCCGCGCCGGACGACTGCGTCTGGACCTCACGCCTGACCAATCCGCGTCTGCCGCTGGGTCGGCTGCGCGACCTGCCGTCCGGAATGGTCTGTCCGGCGGCCTTGGCGGCCCCGGCTCCGGGTGCTCCGGTCGCGGAGCCCGTCGCCACGCCGGTGACCGTGGTTGTGCTGCACGAGATCCGGGTCCGGCCATCCCAGGTGATCATCGAACCGCCGGAAATCCATTTCGTCGACGAACTGCCTCCCGCAGAGGCGCCGCCCGCCGCCGAACCGACGCCCTAGACGTCCTCGGCCAGCAGGGAGGCCTGGTAGCCGCGCACCCAGATGTTGCGGAACCGGCGGCTGCGTTCGGCGTGATAGATGTGGGCCAGCTCGGCGTAGGAGCGGTCGAAGTCGTCGTTGACGAAGACATAGTCGAACTCCGAGCAGTGCTCGATCTCGCCCTTGGCGTTGGCGATGCGGCGCTCGATCACCTCCGGCGCGTCCTGCGAGCGGGTCACCAGGCGGCGACGCAGTTCCTCCAGGCTGGGCGGCAGGATGAAGACGCGGACGGCGTCCTCGGGGCATTTCTCGGCGATCTGGGCGGCGCCCTGCCAGTCGATGTCGAACAGGACGTCACGGCCCTCGCTGAGGGCCTTGTCGATGGGCGCGCGGGGGCTGCCGTAGCGGTTGCCGTGGACGTCGGCCCATTCCAGGAAGGCGTTGTCGTCGATGCCCTGCTGGAAGGTTTCGGGACTGACGAAGTGATAGTCGCGATCCGCCACCTCGCCCGGCCGGATGCCGCGCGTGGTCATCGACACCGACAGTTGCAAGCCCCCGTGGTCGGCCATCAGGCGACGGCACAGGGAGGTCTTGCCCGCGCCCGAAGGGCTGGCGACGATCAGGAGGACGCCCCGGCGGGGCGTGCGGTCATTCGACATTCTGCACTTGCTCTCGAAGCTGCTCGATGACCGCCTTGAGGTCGAGGCCCGTGGCGGTCAGGGCCGTCGTAGCGGATTTCGAGCAGAGGGTGTTCGCTTCGCGCATGAACTCCTGCATCAGGAAGTCCAATTTGCGGCCGGCGGGCGGTTGTTCGAGCAATGCGCGCGCCGAGGCGACGTGGGCGGTCAGCCGGTCCAGTTCCTCGCGGACATCGGCCTTGGTCGCGAGCGCCGCCGCCTCCAGCACGATGCGGTCTTCCAGGCCGGAAACGTCGGGGGCCAGTTCGGCCATGCGACGGGCGAAGCGGTCGCGGACGGCGGCGGTCTGTGCGGCGGCCTCGGTCTCGGCGGTGGCGACCAGGGTCTCGATGCGGGCGACGAAGTCCTCGATCACGGGACGAAGCTGGGCACCCTCACGTTCGCGGGAGGTCTTCAGGGCGTCCAGCGCCTGTTCGACCGTGGCGGCCATGGCGGCCTCGATGGGGGCGCGGGCCTCCGCGTCGTCGGTCTCCTCGTCGGCGTCCAGAACGCCGCGCAGGGCCAGCAGACCGTCGGCGGAGGGCGGGGTCGCCCCCTCCATGGCCAGCTGGTTGGCGAGGTCGAGATAGCGGGCCAGCACCGCCTCATTGACCTTCAGGGTCGAGGCGTCGCCACCGGCCTTGCGGGCCTGAACGCCGACCGTGACCTGGCCCCGGCTGAGGCGGGCCTGACCGGCGGCCTTGGCGAGGCGTTCGAGGTTGTCGAAGCCGTTGGGGCCCCGGAAGCGGACTTCCAGATTGCGGCCGTTCACCGAGCGGGCCTCGACCGACCAGGTCCAGCCGTCCAGCGCCCCATCGGCCCGGCCGAAGCCTGTCATTCCGGACAGAGCGGTCATTGGTTGGCCGGGGCGCGCTGGGGCGTCAGGGCGCCCGGCGCCTGCATGGTGATGACGGATTCGCCGGTCAGGGGCGGCGGGGCGGCCTCTTCGGTCGCGGCCGCACCCGGCGGCGGCGCGCCCGGAACCACGCCGGGCGGCAGGGCCTCGGCGGGCGGGGCCTTGCCGGCCTCGATGGCGCGCCAGCGGGAGACGTTGGCCAGATGCTCGGCATAGGTCCGGGCGAAGGCGTGGCCGCCCGTGCCGTCGGCGACGAAGAACAGGTCCTGGGTCGTCGGCGGGTTCAACACGGCCTCCAGCGACTGGCGGCCCGGGTTGGCGATGGGCGTCGGCGGCAAGCCGTCGATCAGATAGGTGTTCCAGCCCGTGTCGCGTCGCAGCTCCGACAGGCGGATGCCACGGCCCAGCGGACGGCCCTTGGTGATGCCGTAGATGATGGTCGGATCGCTCTCCAGCCGCATGCCCAGACGGATGCGGTTCGAGAAGACGGCGGCCACGCGCGGACGCTCGCGCGCCACGCCGGTTTCCTTCTCCACGATGGAGGCCAGGATGACGGCTTCCTCCGGCGTGCGGACGACGGTGTTGGGGCCGCGCCTGGCCCAGAGTTCGGCCAGGTTCCGCTCGGCGTCGCGCTGCATGCGGGCGATGACGGAGGCGCGGGTCTCGCCGCGGGAGATCTCGTAGGTGTCGGCCCAGAGGGAGCCTTCCTCGGGCACCGCGTCGATGGTCCCGGTCAGGATGGTCTCGCCGTTCAGGATGCCCACGGCCTGGGCCGAGGACCAGCCCTCGGGGATGGTCACGAAGTGGCGCACCACCCGGCCGTCGGTCAGGAGTTGGATCACGGTCTTCAGCGAGGCGCGCGTGGGGACCTCATACTCCCCGGCGCGCAGGCGGCGGTCGGCCCCGGTCAGGGTGGCGGCGGCCTTGAACATGTCGACCGAGCGGATGACGCCCGCGTTCTTAAGAGTCGCGGCGATGGCGGAGACGCCGGACCCGCTGGGCAGGGTGACGACGGTCGTGTCGCCCTGACGCGCCGTGGGTCCGGGCGAATAGTAGACGCTCCAGGCCCAGGCCAGGCCCGCGATCAGGAACAGGCTGAAGGTCGCCGACGCCGCAAGCAGCGCCACCACCAGACCCTTGCGTTTCGGCTTCGGCGCCCCCTCGCCTTTCGCCACGTCAGGTCACCTTGCGGAAGATGATGGAGGCGTTGGTGCCCCCGAATCCGAAGCTGTTGGACATGGCCACGTCGATCTCCATCGGCTTGCCCTTGTGTGGCACGAGATCGATGGCGGTTTCGTGTTCCGGATCGTCCAGGTTGATGGTCGGCGGGGCGATCTGGTCGCGGATGGCCAGGACCGAGAAGACCGCTTCGATGGCCCCGGCGGCGCCCAGCAGGTGGCCGGTCATCGACTTGGTGGAGGACATGGCCATGTCCTTGGCGTGGTCGCCGACCAGTTTCTCGACGGCGCGCAGCTCGATCCAGTCGGCCATGGTCGAGGTGCCGTGGGCGTTGACGTAGTCGATGTCCTCGACCGCGATCCCGGCCCGCTTCACGGCGGCCTTCATGGCGCGATAGGCGCCGTCGCCGTCCTCGGACGGGGCGGTGATGTGATAGGCGTCGCCACTCATGCCGTAGCCGATGACCTCGGCGTAGATCTTGGCGCCGCGCGCCTTGGCGTGTTCGTACTCTTCCAGCACCACGACGCCCGCGCCCTCGCCCATGACGAAGCCGGCGTGGCCCCGGTCATAGGGACGCGACGCCGTCTCCGGCGTGTCGTTGTAGGCGGTGCACAGGGCCTTGCAGGCCAGGAAGCCGGCGATGCCGATGGGGACGATGGAGCTTTCCGCCCCGCCCGCGACCATGACGTCGGCGTCGTCCAGGGCGATCATCCGGGCCGCGTCGCCGATGGCGTGAACGCCGGAGGCGCAGGCCGTGACCACCGCGTGGTTCGGGCCCTTCAGACCGTGGCGGATAGAAATCTGGCCGCTGGCCAGGTTGATCAGGGCGGAGGGGATGAAGAAGGGGCTGATCCGGCGCGGACCGCTCTCCTGCAGGATCAGGGCGTTCTCGGCGATGGGACCCAGGCCGCCGATGCCGGCGCCCATCATGACGCCGGTGCGTTCCTTGTCCTCGTCCGTCTCCGGATGCCAGTCAGCGTCGTTCAGGGCCTCGTCGGCCGCGGCGATGCCGAACAGGATGAAGTCGTCGACGCGCTTGCGATCCTTGGCCGACATGACCGCGTCGGGATCGAAGCTGCCGGGGATGTCAGGGCCGCCGCCGCCGCGTCCGTCCACGCTGGGGACCTCGCCCGCGATGGTGCAGCCGTAGCCCTCGGTGTCGAAGGTGGTGATCTGACCGATGCCGGAGCGGCCCTCGACGATCCCCTTCCAGCTGTGTTCGACGCCATTCCCCAGGGGGGTGACAAGACCGAGACCCGTAACGACCACACGGCGCATGCGTTCGCGCTCCAACTCCGAAAATCCGATTCAGAAACAATAATGGCCGCCGGGCGTCTCCGCTAGGAGCGCCGGGCGGCCATCGATTGCCGTCGAGTGGACTGAGGCCTTAGGCCGCGGTCTTCTCGGTGATGAACTTCACGGCGTCGCCGACGGTCTGAATGTGTTCAGCGGCGTCGTCCGGGATTTCGATATCGAACTCTTCTTCGAAGGCCATGACCAGTTCGACGTTGTCGAGCGAGTCAGCGCCCAGGTCGTCGATGAAGCTGGCCTTTTCGGTGACCTTGTCCGGATCGGCGTCCAGGTGGTCGATGACGATCTTGCGGACGCGTTCCAGGATGTCGGACATGTGTGTCTCTGCCTTCTAGGGCCGCCGAGGCGGCAAATGGTGGTCTTGCCGTCTCACGACGGCTCCGCTTGCGCAAGAGGCAACGCCTCACTGACCCAACCGGTTGCCGCGCCTTTAGCACACCCGTTTCAAAGGGAAATAGGGCGTAACGGCCTGTGATCGACGAAGTCGTCGATCAAATCATCGCCATGCCGCCGTTCACATGCAGGGTCTGGCCCGTCACGTAGGCGGCTTCGTCGGACGACAGATAGACGGCGGCGGCGGCGATCTCGTCGCCCGTGCCAAGGCGGCCCGTGGGGATGTTGCGTAGGATGGTCTCGCGCTGAGCGTCGTTCAGCACGTCGGTCATCGGCGAGGCGATGAAGCCCGGCGCGATGCAGTTCACGGTGATTCCCCGCGAGCCGACTTCCTGGGCCAGGGACTTGGAGAAGCCGATCATGCCGGCCTTGGAGGCGGCATAGTTGGTCTGGCCGGGGTTGCCGGTGACGCCGACGACCGAGGTCACGCCGATGATCCGGCCCGCACGGCGCTTCATCATCCCCTTCATCGCGGCGCGCGACAGGCGGAAATAGCTTTCCAGGTTCACCTTGATGACCTGTTCGAAGTCCTCGTCCTTCATCCGCATCAGAAGGCCGTCCTTGGTGATGCCGGCATTGGCGACCAGGATGTCCAGCGGCGAACCGGCGGCCTCCTCGGCGGCGGCGACCAGGTTGTCGACCGATTCAGGGTCCGACAGGTTGGCGGTGGCGAAATGGGCGCGCTCGCCCAGCTCGGCCTTGATCTCGGCCAACACAGCCTCGCGCGTGCCGCTGAGGACGACGGTGGCGCCTTGCGCATACAGGGCGCGAGCGACCGCGCCGCCGATGCCGCCCGTGGCGCCGGTGACCAGAGCGGTTTTACCTGTGAGATCGAACATGGAGATTAGCTTCCTTCCTTGAATCTTCGGTCTTGCAGCTTGTGCGCGATGAGATCGAGATCGCAGCGCGAACAGCGCTTCTGTGCACCGCTGGCGACCCAGCGATTCCGACCAGTGAAGATACTGCGTCCGCAACGGGGGCACAGCACCACATCGTAACTCACCCAGGTCAGGGCCAACATCAGAACCAACGCGAGCGGAACAGCCGCGATCGGCACAACAAGATTGAAAAGCACAACGACACCGCCAAGCCAGATGATTGCGCTGACAAACGCCCAGAGCTGTGCTGCGCGATAGGCGGACATATCAACCCAGCGACTTCGCGAAGGCCTCGATGTTTTCCGGGGTATTGAGCGCCAGGCTTTCGGCGTCGGGCGCGATCCGCTTGGCCATGCCGGTCAGGACCTTGCCCGAGCCGATCTCGACGAAGCGGGTCACGCCGCCCTCGGTCGCCATCCACTCCATCGATTCGCGCCAGCGGACGCGGCCGGTGACCTGTTCGACCAGCAGGCGGCGGATCGTGTCGGCGTCCGTCTCGGGACGGGCCGTGACGTTGGCGACCACCGGCACGGCCGGGGCGACCAGGGCTGCGGTGGCGAGGGCGGTGGCCATCTCGTCGGCGGCGGGCTGCATCAGGGGGCAGTGGAAGGGCGCCGAGACGTTCAGCGGGATGGCGCGGGCGCCCAGTTCCTTGGCCTTCTCGATGGCGCGGTCCACAGCGGCCTTCTCGCCCGAGATGACGACGTTGCCGTTGTTGTTGTCGTTGGCGACGACGCAGACGCCGACCTCGGCGCCGGCGCCGGCGGCCGCGGCGGCCTCGGCCAGGGCCAGGTCGGTCTTCGGCCCGATCAGGGAGGCCATCGCCCCCTGCCCCACCGGCACGGCGCGCTGCATGGCCTGACCGCGCAGCTTCAGCAGTTTCGCCGTGTCCGCAATCGAGAAGGCGTTCACGGCGGCCAGCGCCGAGTATTCACCCAGGGAGTGGCCGGCGACGAAGCCCGCCTTGTTCACCGAGACGCCGAAATCCTTTTCCAGCACCCGCATGACGGCCAAGGACACGGCCATCAGGGCCGGCTGGGCGTTCTCGGTCAGGGTCAGCTGGTCCTCGGGGCCGTCCCGCATCAGGGCGGACAGGTCCTGTCCCAACGCCTGATCGATCTCAGCGAACACGTCGCGGGCCGAGGCGAAGGCGTCGGCCAAGGCGGCGCCCATGCCGACGGCCTGGCTGCCCTGTCCGGGGAAAAGAAGCGCGAGGGTCATGATGGGCTCCGTCCTTGATTCAGGAGCGGAGGGGTAGGCGAAAGCCTCCGCAGCGGCAAGCTGGGGCGATCCGGCGGGTCTCCTCCCCGTTCGCCGCTTGGCGAATGGGGAGGTGGATGCGAGCCCTTGCGAGCAGACGGAGGGGTTCTGCGTGCACGCAGAAAGAGCCCCTCCGTCTCTCCGCTACGCTCCGAGCCACCTCCCCATGCTCCGCACGGGGAGGAGACTTGGGTGTCAGTCCTTGATCTCGGCCGTGCAGGGCCGGTTGTCCGGTCCCGCCTCGCCGTCGCAGCGACGCCCGGCCAGAAGGCTTTCGGTGCTCTCGACCAGCCGGTTCAGCCCGTCCTCGCCCCGCACCAGGTCGAAGGCGTCATACAGGCGGCCCGTCGCGGTGAAGGCGCGGAAGGCGATCCGGTCCTCGGCCACGTCCACCAGCTGGTACAGTTCGGTGTTCTCGGCGGCGCGGACGGGCTGGGTGTCGGCGCGGTCGTTCAGGCCGTACATCTTGGAGCCCGTGACCGAGACTACATAGACCGGCCCCTGGGGGCGGCCCGCATCGCTGTTGGCGCGCGAGGCCTCGGCGCCGGCCGGATCGGACACCCGGCCGTAGCAGTGGTCGTGCCCCTGCAGCACCAGATCGATGCGGCGGGCGTCGAAGATCGGCTTCCACGCCGCCTTCAACTCTTCGGTGTCTTCCGGCCGGGCGCAGGTGTAGATCGGCTGGTGGAACAGGGCGACGTTCCAGCGGGCGGGGCTGGTCTCCAGCGTCCGGTCCAGCCAGCGCGTCTGGCTCTCCAGCCCGTCCAGATCCAGCGCCGCCGTGCCGTCCAGCACGATGAAGCGCACGCCCTGATAATCGACGAAATAGCTGGTGCTCTCGACCCCTTCGGCGCCGTTGGTCGGCAGGGCGAACTGGCGGGTCCAGTGCGGGCCCAGCTCGCGCGATTCCTCGCCGCCCGGCAGGATACGGTCGACGTATTCGTGGTTCCCCGTGGCCGGGATCTGCGGCGTCATGGCGAAGGCGCGGCCGCCGGCCTCGGTCCATTCACCCCATTCGTCGTCGTGAACCTTGACCTCGCGCTGGGCGACCAGGTCGCCGGCGTGGACGACCAGGGCGGCGGGGCCCGCCTCCTTCAGCGCCGAACGGATGACCCGCGACCCGATCTCCAGAATGTCGTTCTGGGTATCGCCCAGATAGACGAAGCGGAACGGCCGGAAGCCCTCGGCCGCCGTGCGGAACGGCAGCCATTCGCTCCAGCCGTCGGCGGCGCGGACGCGGTAGACGTAGCGGGTGTCGGGTGTCAGCCCCTCGAACCGGACCTGATGATACAGGGCCTCGCCGTTCTCGTTGGCGATGGGCGAGGTCGTCCCCCGCACCGTCCGGGCCGTGTAGCCCAGCAGAGGACCGTCGATCTCCACCGCGATCTCGGCCACGGCCTCTGCCTGGGCCGTGTTGGTGCGCCAGGCGACGCCGGCCGCGCGGGCCGCGTCGGCGCCGGGGCTCAGCACGATCCGGTCGGCCCAGCCGCGCGCCTCATAGCGGCCGTTCGGCGCATGGGCGGGCGGCGGCGCGGGATCGGGGTCCGGCGGGGCGACGACCTGGGCGACGCCGGGGCCGGCGTAGAGCGCCATGGCGGCGGTCAGGGCCAGAATCGTTCGGTTCATCGCGGGGCGTCCTTCCGTTCGGCGGCGCTGATAGAAGGGAAATGCGACGGTTCATCCGGGCCCGAACCGATGACGTCCATGCAAATGGTCGCAGCCCGACAGGGGCGGCCGGGTCCGGAACACCGATCGCTTGCCCCGGCGGCCCTTTTCCCCTATACGCGCCCGCTTTCCAGGGCTTCGGTCCCGGAGCGGAGTTCCAAAGGGTTCGGGAAATCATCCCGGCCGCCGCCTCGGGAACCATCGTGGTCAGGACTTACCCGGTCCCCCGCGCCGACGCCCTACAAGGGAGACTTACCTATGGCTCTTTACGAGCACACGGTCATGTCGCGTCAGGATATCTCCGCGCAACAGGCCGAAGCCCTCAACGACACCATCAAGGACCTGATCGTGGCCGGCGGCGGTTCCGTCGCCAAGATCGAGTACTGGGGCCTGCGCAACCTGACCTATCGGGTCAAGAAGAACCGCAAGGCGCACTACTCCCTGCTGGCCATCGATTGCCCGCCGGCCGCCATGGCCGAAGTCGAGCGTCAGCTCGGCATCAACGAAGACGTCCTGCGCTGGCTGACCGTCCGCGTCGAAGAGCTGGACCTGGAGCTGTCGCCGCTGCTGGCCCGCCGTGAGCGCGAGCGTGAGCGCGACCGCGAACGCGGTCCGCGCGAAGACGCCGACGTGGCCGCGTAAGGGAGACTGGACACATGACTGACACCACCTCCGCCAACATCCCCGGCACCCCCGCCGGCTCCGGCTCGGCCGGCCGCCGTCCCTTCTATCGTCGCCGCAAGGTCTGCCCGTTCTCGGGCGAAGGCGCGCCGAAGATCGACTACAAGGACGTCAAGCTGCTGCAGCGCTACATTTCCGAACGCGGCAAGATCGTGCCCTCGCGCATCACCGCCGTGTCCCAGATCAAGCAACGCGAACTGGCCAAGGCCATCAAGCGCGCTCGCTATCTGGCCCTCCTGCCCTACGTGGTGAAGTAAGATGAAGGTCGTTCTGCTGGAACGCGTCGAGAACCTCGGCGCCATCGGCGACGTCGTCACTGTCAAGGACGGCTTCGCTCGCAACTTCCTCCTGCCGCGCGAAAAGGCGCTGCGGGCCACCTCCAAGAACCTCGAGAAGTTCGAACTCGACCGCGCGGCCATCGAGGCCCGCAACGACAAGAACAAGGCCGAGGCTCAGAAGATCGCCGACAAGATCGACGGTCAGTCCTACGTCATGATCCGCCAGGCCGGCGAAACCGGTCAGCTGTACGGATCGGTCGCCGGCCGCGACATCGCCGAAGCCGTCCAGGCTGAAGGCGGCAAGGTCGAGCGCTCGCAGATCGCCCTGAACACGGCGATCAAGAGCCTGGGCGTCCACGAAGTCGTCGTGCGTCTGCACGCCGAGGTCTCGGCCACGGTCAAGATCAACATCGCCCGTTCGGCCGAAGAAGCCGAGCGTCAGGCGAAGGGCGAGGACGTCATCAAGACGGCCTACGACGAAGATCGTGAAGCCGCCGCCGAACAAGCCCGCGACATGGTCGAGGGCGGCGCCGGTCAACAGGACGGTCTCGGCTCCGAGGCCTAAGTCTTTTAGATCGGTTCGCCCGATCTACAGACACGCTAAAGGGCGCAGCCTCCGGGCTGCGCCCTTTTTCTTTGTGTCGCGAACCAGTCGCAGAAACTATGTCAAAATTGCAACGAGCCGTCACGCTTGCATTAACGTGCGCTTGACCACCCTTCTTCGCACCACCAGCCTGCATGACAGGGAGCGCCCGCGCCGGTTCACGCAATAATCTTGCGTGGAGAGGTCGGTCGGTAACCACGCGGCGGTCTACGCCGGACTTTGATCTCTCTCGCGCGCCGGCGCGTCCTTGCGTCGGCCTTATCTCAGGCTCGTCATGCACGTCAGAATCTCACGTTCCGTTCTTCTCGGCTTCGCATCCGCCGCGACCCTTCTGGCCTGCCCGCTGGCGGCCCAGGCCCAGTCCGCGCCGCAGGATGACACCACCCAGATCGAAGAAGTCGTCGTCACCGGCACCCGCACCGTGGGCCGCACCCGGCTGGATTCGGTCGCGCCCGTCGACGTGATTTCCGGCGAGGTCCTGACCCGTCAGGGCGCCGGCACCGAGCTGGCCGCTGCGCTCGCCGCCACCGCCCCCGCCATCAACTTCCCGCGCCCGGCCATCTCCGATGGTTCGGACCACGTCCGCCCGGCGACCCTTCGCGGCCTGGCGCCCGACCAGACCCTGGTCCTGATCAACGGCCAGCGCGGCCACGTCGGCGCCCTGGTCAACGTGAACGGCGCTCTCGGTCGCGGTTCGACCGCCTTCGACCTGAACACCATTCCGGCCATCACGCTCGGCAACGTCGAAGTGCTGCGTGACGGCGCCTCGGCCCAGTACGGCGCCGACGCCATCGCCGGCGTGATCAACCTGCGTCTGCGACAGGCCTCCTCGGGCGGCGGCCTGACCGCCGTCTACGGCACCTACGACACCGAATACGATACCGCGCGCGGCAAGCACGAGCGCCGCGACGGCGAACAGACGTCGCTGTCGGGCTGGATCGGCCTGCCCCTGTTCGGCGACGGCTTCCTGACCCTGTCGGGCGAGATCCAGGAGCGCGAGCCGACCAACCGCTCCGACTACGCCGCGCCGGGCAGCGTCTCGAACGGTTCCTCGACCACCGTCATCGGCCGCTACGGCGATCCGAAGACCACCAGCCAGTCGGCCTGGTTCAACGCCGGCAAGCCGCTGGCCAATGGCTGGGAAGGCTATGCCTTCGGCGGTTACCAGCACCGCGACTCGGAATCGGCTGCCACGGCGCGCGCCTTCAACAACGCCAACAACGTGGTCTCCATCTACCCGAACGGCTTCCTGCCGATGATCGGCGCCGCGATCGACGACTACAACCTGTTCGGCGGCCTGAAGGGTGAAGCCGGCGGCATCGACTGGGATTTCTCGGTCGGTTGGGGTCGGAACGAGCTGGAGTACAAGACCTTCAACTCCCTGAACGCCTCGTATGGGGCGGCATCCCAGACCTCGTTCGATTCCGGCGGCCTGGGCTACGATCAACTGACCGTCTCGGTGGACGGTGTGAAGCAGATCGACGCCAATCTGTACGAGCCGCTGAACCTCGCCTTCGGCGTCGAGTACCGTCGCGAGACCTTCGAGGTCAGTGCGGGTGAGCCGACCTCCTACAACAAGGGGCCGCTGAACGCCGGCGCCGGCGCCCAGGGTTTCCCGGGCTTCCAGCCCTCCAACGTCGTCGATGAAGACCGCTCGAACGTCAGCGCCTACATCGATCTGGAAGGCAAGTTCTCGGAGAACATCACCATCGGCGCCGCCGCCCGGTATGAGGACTACTCCGACTTCGGCGACACCCTGACCGGCAAACTGTCGGCGCGCTGGGACACCAGCGAGCATTTCGCCGTGCGCGGCGCGATCTCGACCGGCTTCAAGGCTCCGGCCCTGCAGCAGCAGTTCTTCAGCTATGTCGCCACTAACCTGGTCACGACCGTCGTCGGCGGCGTGCCGGTGACCTCGCTGGTCAACGCCGGTTCGTTCCGGGTCAACGACCCGGTCGCCATCGCCCTGGGTTCGCGCCCGCTGGAGCCGGAACGTTCGACCAACTTCTCGGGCGGCTTCATCCTGCGCAACGGCGGGTTCGAGCTGACGGTCGACGCCTACCGCATCGATATCGAGGACCGGATCATCTACTCCGAGACCCTCGGCCTGACGCGTCCCAGCCAGTCGGCGGCGACCACCAACGCCACCCTGGCGCTGCTGGCTCCGTTCGGCGTGACCGGCGCCCGCTTCTTCCTGAACGGCGTGGACACCACCACCAACGGCGTCGACATCGTCACCCGCTACCGCACCGAGCAGGACTTCGGCCAGTTCACCTTCACGGGCGCCGCGAACTTCAACGCGACCGAGATCGTGGGCCTGCCGGAAATCCCGTCGACGGTCGCTGTCCCGACCTCGCCCGGCTATCTGTTCGACCGCGCCAACCAGCTGTCGTTCTCGGACGGCACGCCGAAGCGTAAGTTCGTCGGCAGCGTCGACTGGAGCCTGGGCGACTTCTCGGCCACGGCGCGCGCGACCTACTACGGCGACGTTCTGGTGGCGAACAACACCTCGACCCTGGACTACCAGGTCGGCGATGCGACCCTGATCGATCTGGAAGGCCGCTACACCTTCCCGTTCGGCGTTACGGCCGCCGTCGGCGTCAACAACCTGACGGACGAGTATCCGAACTTCACCCCCGCCACGATCAACGGCGGCACGGGCTCGGTGGGCTTCCCCAGCTTCTCGCCCTACGGCTTCAACGGTCGCTTCCTGTTCGGCCGCCTGAGCTACAGCTTCTAAGACCTGTTCACATGTGAACGACGCGACGGCGCGGAGAGCGATCTCCGCGCCGTTTCCTTTTTACGGTCACGCTTCCGCCACGAGCGGAGGTTGAGCTTGGCCTTTCAACCGGAGGGGTCCGACATGAAAGCCATCGTCCTCGCGCTCGCCTGCGTCCTCGTCTGCACGACGCCCGTCGCCGCCCAGACGACCATGACGCTGGACGCCTTCGTCACCCAGGCGAACGGCATTCCGCTGAATCCGCTGGCGGCGATCCGCCCCGATGCGCGCCGGCTGGTCGGGGTGGCCAACCGGGCCTTCTCGACCGTCAACAGCGAGAACCGCGCGGCCCGCGCCGCGGGGCGTCAACCGGCGGCCTGTCCGCCCGAACGGATAGAGGTCAGCCCGCGCCAGCTGCTGGCCTTCCTCAACGCCATCCCCCAGGCACGCCGCGCCCGGATGACGCCGACCGACGGCATCCGCGAATGGATGGCCGACCGCTATCCCTGCCCCGCGTCCTGAGCCCGAACTGATCCGTCTAGGGATTTTCCAGCAGTCCACAGACGGCCCGATTCCGTCCCCGTAAACGGGTGCGTCCGGGCATGTCGTAGAGGCCTCATACGGGTAAGCGTTAACCCGATGAACGCCTTTGCTCCCTTCCCCGCCGAACCGTTCGGCAACGTCGCCATCCCGTCGCTGCCCCACAACCTGGAGGCGGAGCAGGCGCTGCTGGGCGCCCTGATGTTCGACAACGCCATCTTCGAGCGGTTGAGCGACCGGCTGCGCGGATCGCATTTCTACGAGCCCTTCCACCAGCGGCTCTATGACGCCATCGAGGATCACATCCGTCAGGGCCTGCTGGCCGAACCGACCATCCTGATGGAGCGGTTCAAGCAGGACCCGGCCTTCGCCGAGTTCGGCGGCCTGCGCTATCTGGCCGACCTGATGGACCGCGCCCCTCCGGGGGCCAATGCGCCGGACTATGCGCGGGTGGTCTACGACCTGGCCCTGCGTCGCGACCTGATCCGCATCGGCGGCGACATCATCAAGGAGGCCCCCGATCCCGAGCGCCAGGCGCTGGAGCAGATCGAACAGGCCGAACTGACCCTCTATTCGCTGGCCGAGACGGGGGCGCCCTCCTCCGGCTTCGTCAGCTTCTCGACCGCCCTGGCCGGCGCCGTGGAAATGGCCGGAGAGGCCTATCAGCGCGAAGGCAAGCTGGCGGGTCTGGCGACCCATCTGGACGACCTGGATTCCAAGCTCGGCGGCATGCACCCGTCCGACCTTCTGATCCTCGCGGGCCGTCCGTCGATGGGCAAGACCGCACTGGCGACCAACATCGCCTTCAACGTGGCGCGCAGCTATCGCTGGGAGCCGACGCCGGATGGACGCAAGACCGTGTCCGGCGGGGTCGTGGCCTTCTACTCGCTGGAAATGAGCGCCGAACAGCTGGCCATGCGTATCCTGGCCGATGCGTCGGGCGTGTCGTCCGACAAGCTCCGCAAGGGCGAGATCGACGCAAGCGACTTCGGCAAGATCCGCGACGCGGCCGTCGAGATCGGCGAGAGCCCCCTCTACATCGACGCCACCGGCGGCATCTCCATCTCCAAGCTGGCGGCCCGCGCGCGCCGTCTGAAGCGGATGGAACAGGGGCTGGACCTGATCATCGTGGACTACCTTCAGCTCGTCACCGTCGGCGACGGCGGCGGCCAGAAGAACCGGGTGCAGGAGGTGTCGGAGATCACCGGCGGCCTGAAGGCCCTGGCGAAAGAGCTGAACGTCCCGATCATCGCCCTGTCGCAGCTGTCGCGTCAGGTCGAACAGCGCGAGGACAAGCGGCCGCAACTGTCCGACCTGCGGGAATCCGGCTCGATCGAGCAGGACGCCGACTGCGTGATGTTCGTCTACCGCGAAAGCTACTACCTGGGCCGCGCCGAGCCGCGCGAGGGCTCGGAAGAGCACCTGAAGTGGCAGGAGGACATGGACCGCCTGCAGGGTCAGGCCGAGGTCGTCATCGGCAAGCAGCGCCACGGCCCTATCGGGATCGTGAAACTGGCCTTCGACGCCGACACGACCCGCTTCGGCAACCTGGCCCACAGCGGCTACGGCGGGGCCTTCGCCGACATTCCGGAGTGACGACCGACGAGGACGAGCGTCGCGCTCGCCGCGAGGCGGCCACCGACGCCCTTCGACACGCCACCGGCATCGACGAGACGATGATCGACGCCCTGGTCGAGGGCTTCTACGCCCGGGTTCGCGACGATGGCCTGATCGGGCCGGTCTTCGCCGTCCGCATCGACGACTGGGCGCCGCACTTGGCGCAGATGAAGTTGTTCTGGTCGTCGGTCGCCCTGTCGACCGGCGTCTATCAGGGCCGGCCCATGCCGAAACACCTGCCCCTGCCCATCGACGCGCGGCATTTCGATCGCTGGCTGGAGCTGTTTCGAGAGACCGCGCGCGAACTCTGTCCGCCGGTCGCGGCCGATCATTTCATCGAGCGAGCCGAACGGATCGCCCAGAGCCTGGAGCTCGGGGTGGCGAACGCCAACAATGTGCTGCTGGCGTCCGGTGAACGCTATGTCCGCAGAACCCAGACTTGGAGCCCAGGCGACTGAGATCTAGTCGTCCCGGTGAACGCGCTCGCGGCGCTCGTGGCGTTCCTGGGCTTCCACCGACAGGGTCGCGGTCGGACGGGCTTCCAGACGGCCCAGGCCGATGGGTTCGCCGGTGTCCTCGCAGTAGCCGTAGGAACCGTCCTCGATCCGGCGCAGGGCGTCCTCGATCTTGGAGATCAGCTTCCTCTGGCGGTCGCGGGTGCGGAGCTCCAGCGCCCGGTCCGACTCTGACGACGCCCGGTCGACCAGATCCGGATGGTTCTCCGTCTCGGCCTTCAGGTTGACGACGGTGCCCTTGGACTCGCGAAGGATCTCGTCCTTCCAGGCCATCAGCTTGTGTTTGAAATAGGCGAGCTGACGTTCATTCATGAACGGCTCATCGTCGGAAGGTCGGTAGGCGACCGGTTCGTCAGACACGATCGAGGCCAATGCGGTCATCGCACTCACACTCTAGAACAACGCCCCCCATGGCGCATCCCGGCGTATAGGCACGGCGAAGAGTCGCGGCAACATGGTTCTCGCGTCCGTGATCGCGGTTAAGCTTTCTTGCCACCGCCACCGTGACATTTCGCCCTCACCCTGTTCCCGGAACGTGGGAATTGGGCTGGTTTTACGCGCATTTATGCTGCGCTGCGGCGAACTTCGGCCTTGGCCAGCTCCACGGCGGCCCGCAGATCGATTTGTTCGAGCAATCCCGTCAGGCCCGCATCCTCGTCCTGGGGGCGCTCTTCGCGCAGGGTCCGGCCCAGCCGTTCCAGGGCGTTTTCACCCGCCTCGCCCGACAGCATGGCCAGTTTCAGCTCTTCCAGACGGTCCAGAAGCGTCCCGCCCCGGCGAATAGCGCGACGGCGGCGTTCCGTGGCGGTCTCCACACCCTGAAGCGCCATCAGGGCCGAAACGTCCGCGACCGATGAGGTGGAGGCCGTGGCCGTCGCGGCGGCCGCCGGTGCTGCGCCCGAGGTCTGGGGCATGGCGAAGCCGCCGGCCGAGCGCGTGGGGCGCTGGCTGCCGCTTGCGGGGGTCGTCCCGGACGGGCCGTTGACCTTCATGGAAGCAGACTCCGAGCCATGGGCCACCTTTCGATGGCGACCGTCACTGTTTGGTTAACGGCGAGGCAGGATTTGCCGGGCTGCACGACGGGTCGTGCATCGCGCCCTCTGAATTCGTTGGCAATTCCGTCCGGCATGATCCTCGCAACGCGTGCAGCCGACCCTTCGCGGAAAGACGGCCCTGTGCAAAAGTTTCTCACCGCCCTTCTCGTTCCCTTCGCCGTCGGCGCCCTGTTCGCCGGACAGGCCAGCGCCCAGTCGCGCATCAAGGACATCGCGTCGATCGAGGGCGTCCGCACCAACCAGCTGGTCGGCTACGGCCTGGTGGTCGGCCTGAACGGCACGGGCGACAGCCTTCGCAACTGCCCCTTCACCCGCCGGTCGCTGGAGGGGATGACCGAGCGTCTGGGCGTGAACATCCGCGGCACCAACGCCAACTCCAAGAACCTGGCCGCCGTCATGGTGACCGCCGAACTGCCGCCCTTCGCCACGCCTGGCTCGCGGGTCGACGTCTCGGTCTCCAGCATGTGCGATTCCAAGAGCCTCTTGGGCGGCACGCTTCTGGTCACCAGCCTGCAAGGCGCCGACGGCAGCGTCTATGCGGTGGCCCAAGGCTCCATCCAGACCGGCGCCGTGTCCGGCTCGGGCGGCTCGGGATCGTCGGTGACGCGCGGCGTGCCGACCGCCGGCCGCATCGCCTCGGGCGCCACGGTCGAGACCGAGACCGCCTTCCATCTGGATTCCATGCCGGAAGTTCGCCTGAACCTGAGGAACCCCGACTTCACGACGGCCCAGCGCGTCGCCGCCGCCATCAACGCCACCTACCCCGCCTCGGCCCTGGCCGAGAACGGCAGCGTCATCACCCTGCGCGCCCCGGCCCAGCTGGGCATGGCGGCCTTCATCAGCCGGGTCGAGAACATGCCGGTCGCGGTCGACACCCCGGCCCGCGTCATCATCGACGAGGTCAACGGCGTCATCGTCATGGGCGAGAACGTCCGCATCTCCACCGTCGCCATCGCGCAAGGCAACCTGACCATCTCGGTCCAGGAAAGCCCGCAGGTCAGCCAGCCCGCCCCCTTCAGCCAGGGCCAGACCGCCGTCGTGCCGGACTCCTCCGTCACGGTCGAGGAGGAGCTGGGTCGCGAGATCCGGCTGGTGAACGGCGCGACCTCGCTGTCGACCCTGGTCAACGGTCTGAACGCGCTGGGCGTCTCGCCGCGCGACATGATCTCCATCCTTCAGGCCATCAAGGCGGCGGGCGCGCTGCAGGCCGATATCGAGGTGCTGTGATGAGCGATCTCGCCGTCTCCCCGTCCCTGCTGACCCCGAACGTCGCTGCGCCCACCGCCCGGTCGGAGGCCGAGACCGCCCGCATGCGCGCGACGGCCGAGCAGTTCGAGGCCTCCTTCCTGTCGCAGATGCTCAAACCGATGTTCGAGGGCATTTCGACCGACGGTCCGTTCGGCGGCGGCGAGGCCGAAGGCACCTGGCGCAGCTTCATGATCGACGCCATGGCCAAGCAGACCGTGCGCGCCGGAGGGATCGGTCTGGCCGATACGGTCGTTTCCGAGATGATCCGGATGCAGACCGAACAGTCGCAGACCCAACCGGGAGCCACGGCATGAACCCCGACGCCACCACCGCCACCGCCTATCTCAGGAAGCTGACGGCCCTGACCGACCGGCTGACCGCGCGGCTGGAGATGGAGACCGACGCCTTCGCCACCCGCCGCGCCGCTGATGTCGCCGCGGGCCTGGCCGAGACCCAGGAACTGGCCAACCAGTACCGCAAGGAATCCGGACATCTGAAGGCCAACCGGGCGATCCTGATGGCCGCGCCCGCCAGTGAACGCATGGCCCTGGTCAAGGCGACCGAGGCCTTCGAGGCCGTCCTGGCCATCCACGGCCGCACCGTCGAGGCCGCCCGCACGATCTCCGAGGGTCTGGTCCGCACCATCGCCCAGGAAGTCGCCGGCGCGCGGGCCATGGGCACGGGCTATGGTTCGACGGGCCAGGCCTATGGCGGCGACAGCCGGGCCGTGACGCTCAACCGCACCGCCTAACCGGCCAGCGCCAGCTCCAGCGGCCCGTCCGTATCGACGACGATGCGCGGGCGATAGGTCTGGCGTCCCGCCACCGGCCACAGCCGTTCGGCCAGCGACGCCCACAGGCTGTTGATCTCGAAAGCCGCCTGGCTGTCCGGCTGATCCTCCTGCGCGCCCAACCCCTTCCACATCGCGGTCTGATAGGCGGCGCGCTGGCGCAGGCCCACCTCGGCCATGTCGAACGGGTGATCGGCCAGATGCAGCAGGGCGTCGCGGATCGCACATGGCTCAACGCCGTTCCGGCGCACCGGCGCCTGGTTCAGCACGAACAGGCCGGGGCGACGCATGTTCTCGACCATCTGCACCGTCCGGCCCACGGCCTGCAGGTCGAAGAAGTTCGGACGCACCACGATCAGGCAGAGATCGGACAGACGCGCGGCCTCCGACGCCTCCGCATCGGCCGAGGACCGGCTGTCCACGATGAACAGATCGATGCCCTCGCGCTCCGCCGCGCGGTGGGTGGTGAACAGGGCGCCGGCGCGGCCCTCCAGCACGACGGGCCATTCGGCCTCGCGGCTCCGGGCCCAGTCCAGTGACGACCGCTGCGGATCCATGTCCACCAGCATGACGCGCTTGCCCGCCGCCGCCGCCGCGGTGGCCATGTGGACGGCGAGCGTCGACTTGCCCGCGCCGCCCTTGCGCGACAACACCGCGATCGTCTTCATAGGCCCCCGCCTGTCTTCTGGATGGTCTCGCCCGACGTTCCGGGAACGTCGTTACCGGCTGTTCACCATAGAAGGGCTCGCGCCGTCAACGAATCAGGCGTCGCACCCGATCCTGCGAGTGTTTTCCGCTCGTTAAGGATGATCCTGCGGCGAAGGTTAAGAGGTGCGCGCGCAGTCTGGCCGCATGATCCGCAAGCGCCTCCTCGGTTTCGCCTTCGCGTCCTCCGACCTGCTGCTCGAACTGGACGCCAAAGGCGCGACAGTGTTCGGCATGGGCGCGGGCCCGACGACCGCGCTGTCCGCCGAGAGTTTCCGCGGCATCGCCCTGTGGAACCGCGTGGCCCCGGCCAGCGTCGAGGCTCTGAACGACGTCCTGAAAAGCCTGAAGCCGGGCGCCCGCTCGGCTCCGGTCGAACTGCTGTTCAATGCGGGCGAAGGACGGCTGCGTCGTGCGACGGCCCGCTTCTTCCTCCTGCCCGAGCTGGCGCCGAACGTCTCCTGTTCGGTGACCTGGGAGGGCGCGGCCTATGCCCTGCATGATCCCGAGGCCGCGCCCGCGCTGGCACCCGAGGCCTTCCTGGAGCGCGCGCGTCAGGTCATGGCCCCGCCCGCTGAGGCCCGCGACCTGGCCGTGGCCTTCGTCGACGTCGAGGGCCTGGCCGCCGCCCAGTCGATGGGCGAGGCCGGCGAACGGCTGAACGCCCGCGTCGAGGCCGCACTGCAGGCCGCCTCGGTGGACGGCGCCACGGCCGGCAAGCTGGGACCGGAACGGTTCGCCCTGATCCGCGACACCGCCAACGAGGTCGACCTGGCCGGCGAGGTGCAGGAGATCGGTCGCAGCGAAGGCTTCGACCTGCAGGCCTCCGCGACCGAGGCCGAGGTCACCGCCGGCAGCGGCTCTCTCAGCGCCCTGCGGGCCCTGCGCGTCGCGGTCGAGGGCTGCCTGAAGGACGGCGGCGCGGGCCAACCCGAGGTGAACTTCTCCGCCGCCCTGTCGCGCACCCTGAACGACGCCCACGCCTTCCAGGCCATGGTCCGCGACCGCCGTTTCGACCTGCACTATCAGCCGATCGTCGATCTGAAGACCGGCGCGGTCCACCATTTCGAGGCCCTGGCCCGCTTCAAGGGATCGGCCAGCCCGGCCAACGCCATCCGCATGGCCGAGGAGATGGCCCTGATCGAGGGCTTCGACATCGCCGTGGCCGAAAAGGCCCTCAGCCGTCTGCGTCAGCAGGGCGCGGGCCTTCTGAAGTTCGCCATCAACGTCTCGGGCGCGTCCCTGGCCGACGACCGCTACGTCCAGTCCCTGCTGCGGATGACCGCCAGCCGCGCCGACGAACGCCGCCGCCTGATCGTCGAGGTCACGGAATCCGCCGCCCTGTCCGACGTCGAGGCCGCCAACCGGCGTCTGGGCGCCCTGCGCGCCGTGGGCATCAAGGTCTGTATCGACGACTTCGGCGCGGGCGCGGCCAGCTACGACTATCTGCGTCGCCTGTCGGTGGACACGGTCAAGATCGACGGGACCTTCGTCCAGGGGCTGGAGACCGATCCCAAGGCCCGCACCCTGATCGGCCATCTGGTCGAACTGTGCCGCTCGCTCGAGGTCGAGACCATCGCCGAGATGATCGAGACGCAAGGCTGCGCCGACATCCTGAAGGACATCGGCGTCGACCTCGGCCAGGGCTGGCTGTTCGGCAAGGCCGAAGCCGAGCCGCGCACCCATCTGGCCGCCAACGAGCCGGTGGCCCGCCGCATGGGCGCCGTCGCCAGCTGGGGCTGACGGAACGCCGCTCGGTGTGACAGGTTAGGCGATCATCTCCCGAGGTCGCCCATGGTCCGTCCCGCCCTCGTCACCGCCCTCGGCGCGATCACCCTCACCGCCTGCGCCACGACGCCCGAGCCGTCCGGTCCACCCGACTACACCCCGATCGCGACCCTTCCCGCGCCGCGCGCCAAGCTTTACGCCGACTGCATCGCCCAGGCGGCGACGGCCGGCCGATACGGCCGCGCCGAAGACGGGGTGCATGTCGTGGTCTTCACCTGCGACGGCGTCCCGGCCCGCGCCTTCTTCGACGGTCTGGCGGACTTCAGCGCGGCGGCGAACTCGGAGGTCGAAGTCGGCGATCGGGTGATCCGGTCCACCACCCGTATCGAACGCGACCTCTTCGCCGCCGACTATTGCGAGCACAGCGGCGGCGCCTACAGCTGCTCCATCAGTCTGCGCACGGGCGAGTTCGTGCTTCCCTAAAGGGGCAGAACCAGTTCGCGGTCATCGAATTCGGCATGCAGGGTGAGCCTGCCGCCTTTGGCTTCGACAAGTTGTTGCAGCACACCCAGCTTCACATCTCGTCCCGCCTCCATCTTGGAGACGTTGGACTGGGTAACGCCGAGAATTTCAGCCATCTGCGTCTGGGAGAGACCCAGCGCCAATCGAAACGCCTTGAGACGCTCGACCCGTTCGCCGATCTCCACGACGAGGGCTTCGATGCGCGCTTCTTCCTCAGGACTGAACTCCGGATTCCACGGAACAGACCGTCGCTCGGGAGCCGGCTCTAGACGAGGCTTACGACCACCACCCTGCGGGCCGGCAATATATCGAGCGCCAGCGTCTTCCACCCCGTGGACAGGTGTACGGGCAGCGGCAAGCTCACTGGGCTCGCCAGATCGTCCCAGTCGGGCATTTCCCACTCCGACCTGATGAACCCCAACCCTTCCGGCCCGAGCCTCTGCAGCAACCGTGTTAGGGCTTGCAGTTCCAGCTTTTGATCGCTTGGCCATTGGTCACAGATCGCCAGAAAGGAAACATCCAGCTCGACAGTCCAATTGCGCATCAGCGGCCTCGATACGGAGGGTCATTGCAGTTCGCTTTCTCCACGAGGCCCGCAGGGGTTGCGAGAGCACTGGACGCAGTGGACATCCGCAAGATATTCCATTTTGGAATGTTGTCAAGCAGCCTGACAGCGGCTGTCAGCAGCGCCTTGATGTTCCCACATTGTTCTTGCTGAATCAGCAGGATCAGTTCCCATATAGCGTTGTCGCACCGGACACCTGTCCGGCCTTCCCGCGTTCCCGGACAGCATGACCGAAAAGCACAACTTCATTCGCGTGCGTGGCGCCCGCGAGCACAATCTCAAGGGCGTGGACGTCGACATCCCGCGCGAGAAGCTGGTCGTCATGACCGGTCTGTCGGGGTCGGGCAAATCCTCGCTCGCCTTCGACACCATCTATGCCGAGGGCCAGCGGCGCTATGTCGAGAGCCTCTCGGCCTATGCCCGCCAGTTCCTGGAGCTGATGGGCAAGCCCGACGTCGACCTGATCGAGGGCCTGTCGCCGGCCATCTCCATCGAACAGAAGACGACGTCGAAGAACCCGCGCTCCACCGTCGGCACGGTGACGGAGATCCACGACTATATGCGCCTGCTGTGGGCGCGCGTCGGTGTCCCCTATTCACCCGCGACCGGCCTGCCGATCGAGAGCCAGACCATCTCCATGATGGTCGACAAGCTGACGGCCCTGGCCGAGGGCGAGCGCCTCTTGCTGCTGGCTCCCGTCGTTCGGGGTCGCAAGGGCGAATACAAGAAGGAGATCGCCGAGTGGCAGCGCGCGGGCTTCCAGCGCCTGAAGATCGACGGCCAGTTCTACGCCATCGAGGACGCGCCGACCCTCGACAAGAAGTTCAAGCACGACATCGACATCGTCGTGGACCGGATCGTCACCAAGGCGGGCCTCGAGGGCCGCTACGCCGACAGCCTGCAGACCGCGCTGGGTCTCGCCGACGGCATCGCGGTCGCCGAATGGGCCAATGCGGCCGAGGGTGAAGAGCCCAAGCGCATCACCTTCTCCGAGAAGTTCGCCTGCCCGGTCTCCGGCTTCACCATCGCCGAGATCGAACCGCGGCTGTTCTCGTTCAACAACCCGTTCGGCGCCTGTCCGGTCTGCGACGGCCTGGGGGTCAAGCTGGCCTTCGACGCCGATCTGGTCATTCCGGACCGCGACAAGACCCTGCACAAGGGCGCCGTCGCCCCGTGGTCGCGCGGCCCCTCGCCCCTCTACACCCAGACGCTTCAGGCGCTGAGCCTGCACTACGGCTTCTCGATGGACGTGGCCTGGCGCGAACTGCCGGCCAAGGCCCAGACGGTCATCCTGCAGGGCACCGGGACCGAGAAGATCAAGTTCGTCTATGACGACAACGCCCGGAAGTACGAGGTCTCCAAGCCGTTCGAGGGGGTCATCCCCAACCTCGACCGCCGCTGGCGCGAGACGGACTCGGCCTGGGTCCGCGAGGAACTAGGCCGCTTCCAGTCCGAGACGCCCTGCGACGCCTGCCACGGCAAGCGGCTGAAGCCCGAGGCCCTGGCGGTGAAGATCAACGGCAACGACATCGCCGAGATTTCGATGCTGTCAATCAAGAAGGCCTTCGACTGGGTCTCGGCCCTGCCCGACCAGCTGACCGAAAAACAGATGGAGATCGGCCGTCGGATCCTGAAGGAAATCTCCGACCGCCTGCGCTTCCTGAACAATGTCGGCCTCGACTACCTCAGCCTGTCGCGCTCCTCCGGCACCCTGTCCGGCGGCGAGAGCCAGCGCATCCGTCTGGCGTCCCAGATCGGTTCGGGCCTGACCGGCGTGCTCTATGTCCTGGACGAGCCGTCCATCGGCCTGCACCAGCGCGACAACACCCGACTGCTGGAAAGCCTCATGGGTCTGCGCGACCTCGGCAACTCGGTCCTGGTCGTCGAGCATGACGAGGAGGCGATCCTGACCGCCGACTACGTCATCGACATGGGCCCGGCCGCCGGCGTCCATGGCGGGACCATCTGCGCCGAGGGCACGCCCGCCGAGGTCATGGCCGATCCGAAGTCGCTGACAGGCAAATACCTGACCGGCGAGCAGGAGATCGCCCTGCCCGTCGACGGCCGCCGTCCGGTCAATCGCAAGAAGATGCTGAAGGTCTCCGGCGCCACCGGCAACAACCTGAAGAACGTGACCGGCGAGATCCCCGTCGGCCTGTTCACCTGCGTCACCGGGGTGTCGGGCGGCGGCAAGTCGACCTTCACCATCGAGACCCTCTACAAGGCCGCCGCGCGGCGTCTGAACAATGCGTCGGACGCCCCCGCCCCCTTCGACCGGATCGAGGGACTGGAGCATTTCGACAAGGTCATCGACATCGACCAGTCGCCGATCGGCCGCACCCCGCGTTCGAACCCGGCGACCTACACCGGCGCCTTCGGCCCGATCCGCGACTGGTACGCCGGCCTGCCGGAGTCGAAGGCGCGCGGCTACGGCCCCGGCCGGTTCTCGTTCAACGTCAAGGGCGGACGCTGCGAGGCCTGTCAGGGCGACGGCCTGATCAAGATCGAGATGCACTTCCTGCCGGACGTCTACGTCACCTGCGACGTCTGCAAGGGTAAACGCTACAACCGCGAAACGCTGGAGATCGTGTTCAAGGGCAAGTCAATCTCGGACGTGCTGGACATGACGGTCGAGGAGGCCGCGCGCTTCTTCAACGCCGTGCCGCCGATCCGCGACAAGATGCTGACGCTGGAGCGAGTGGGCCTGGGCTATGTCCAGGTCGGCCAGTCGGCCACGACCCTGTCAGGCGGCGAGGCCCAGCGGGTCAAGCTGTCGAAGGAGCTCTCGAAGCGGGCCACCGGCAAGACCCTCTACATCCTCGACGAGCCGACCACCGGCCTCCACTTCGAAGACACCCGGAAGCTTCTGGAAGTGCTTCAGGAGTTGGTCGAGGGCGGCAACACCATCGTGGTGATCGAGCACAACCTCGATGTCATCAAGGTCGCCGACTACCTGCTGGACTTCGGTCCCGAGGGCGGCGACGGCGGCGGCGAGATCGTGGCCGTGGGCACGCCGGAAGAGGTGGCGAACAACGAGCGCTCCTGGACCGGCAAATACCTCAAGGAGGTGCTGGACCGGCACGAGGAACGCCGCAAGGCGAGGGTCGCCGCCCTGACCAGCGACGCTTCGAAGAAGACCAAGGCCAAGGCGAAGGCCGACGCCTGACCGCGATCAGGTCGCGGGCGTCTCGGCGCTCGCGACCGGCTCCGGCTTCGCATAGCCCGTGAAGGGCCCGCGCGTGACGACCCAAACGATGGACAGGAGCAGGATGGCCGTGGTCACCACGCTGGCCTCCGGTCCGAAACTGGCGCCCGTCAGCCACCAGGGCGCGCCGTCCGTCGCGGTCAGGTCCACGACCAGGGGCGTCACGTCCATGACGTGGCCCGACACCTCCAGCCCGAAGCCGAGGCCCAGCAGCCAGTTCCACGCCGCGTGCCAACCGCACACGCCCCACAGCGACCCCTCGCGCGCCGCATAGAGGCCGATGAAGGTGCCGAACAGGACGATGTTGACCACGCCCAGCGCTAGCTCCCTGGTCGGCTCGGTGTTCCCCGCATGGGCCAGGCCGAACAGGATGGCGTTGACGATCAGGGCGACGACCAGTCCGTGGCGCGAGGCGATCAGCTGCATCAGCCAGCCCCGGAACACGATCTCCTCGGTCGAGCCCTGGACGATGAAGCCCAGCAACAGGGCGCCGATGGGCAGCAATCCCGCTCCCAGCGCCGCCGAGGCGAAGACGCCGCCGCCCTCGATCCGATACCCGCCCGCGACCCAGATGATCCCGACCGTGGCCACGAGGAAGCCCAGCCCGATCAGATAGCCGCGCACGAACCGCTTCAGCCCGTTCTCGTTGAAGCCGATGGTCGACAGCGGCCGCCGCTCGAACCACAGGACCCAGCCCGTCAGCAGCAGCGCCGTCAGGCCGAACATGACGACCAGCATGTAGAGATCGCCGACCCAGCCGGAGGTCGTCCCCTCGGTCGTCATCAGGCCCAGGGCCACCGCCGGGATGACGCCCAGCAACTGGCCGCCCACCATGAAGACGAGGCCCATCACGACGGCGGCGACGCTCCACGTCCGCCGATGCCGCGCCAGCCTGGGCGCATAGAGTTCAATCCCGGCCATCTGGTCCCCTCCCCGGTCCCGTGCGGTCTCAGTCGTGCGGCAGGCCCTTCAGGTCGCGATAGGCGGCCGAGAACGGCGCATAGATCACGGCCAGCTGCAGGGCCGAGAAGACGGCGTTGACCACGCCCCAGGCGATCAGTCCGGGCCCGGCGGCCTGGAGGATCTGCATCGTCGACTGGCCGTCCATGGTCGCCAGCTGGCTCAGACCGCCCGTCGCGACCGTGATCGGCAGGGCGATGATGGTGCCCAGCACGCTGACCAGGATCGACATGATGAAGGCGATGATGGCCATGCCCAGAAGCGGCAGCGAGTGTCCCTTGGTCAGGGCGAAGGCCGCGAAGGGAGCGATCCGCTTCTCGGCCAGGGTGGCCGGGACGGCGAGGCTGAACCGGACGGCCAGCCAGACGACGACCGCCACGGCGCCGAGCCCCAGGAGAACGCCGACCAGAATGCCGACCCCCTGATTGGTCTGGGCCGCCAGTCCGGCGACCAGTCCCGTCACGGCGAACAGGATCACGGTGACGGCGAAGAAGATCAGACCGATCACGATGCTGACGCCCAGCACCCGCAGCTCGTCGGCGCCCAGCCGCATGTAGCCGAACGCCTTTTCGGCCGGGCGCAGGACCGCGCGGGCGACGGCGGCGTTGAGCACGGCGCCCAGCACGAGCGCCAGCGGCATGACCAGCCCCATGAAGCCGAAATAGGTCTGACCCAGGGCTTCCAGATCCTGCGGACTGGCCTGCCCGCCCTCCATGCTCTCGGTCGTGGCCATCAGGGTCGCCAGCGAACTGCCGAACAGGCCGAAGAAGGCGGCGAAGAACACTGCATACGCCAGGGCCCAGAACAGGATGGCCAGCGGATGACGGCGCACCACGCGGAAGCCCTCGAAGGCGGCCTCGGTCGCTGAAAAGGTCATCGAATCCCTCCCTTGGGTCCTGATCTAGACGATGTGTAGCGTATCGGCGGGCGGCGCGTCTTCGGCCATCGGCGCAGGCGCGGGCACGCCGTCCAGAAGCTGACGCGCCGCGACGACGTTGGGCGCGGCATACAGCGCCATGACCCAGCCGAAACCCATGGCCTGCGGAATGCCAGTCAGGGCCAGCGGCGCGATCATCGCGCGGAACACCGGCTCCAGATCGGCGACGGTCCGAACATCGGACGGCCAGCTCAGGCCCTGGCCGAAGAAGCCGGCCGCCAGGATGCCCCCGACCACGGCGTACATCAGGATCACGCTGATCATGTAGATGAGCCAGACCAGCAGGTTCAGCCCGATCATCTTCCACACCTGTCCCCGCGCCAGCGCCCAGCCCTGGGTGAAGGCGAAGGTCTTCAGGATAAGACTGGCCGGAGCGATCAACGACACCCGGACCAGCGCCCAGATCGACCCGATAAAGACGATCAGGCCGTAGATCATGACGACCACGACGGCGGCCGCCTCGTTCGCCGCCCACAGCGCCATCGCCAACCCCACGCCGATCAGGATCAGGATCACCAAGGCGATGTACCAGCCCATGAAGACGGCGAGGATGGCCACCGCGACCCGCAACTCGTCCATGCCGAGCCTGAGGAACAGGAACCGGTCGCCCCGCCCCGGCGAAAGCGCCGACCGCCCCGCCGCCGTCCACAGCACCAGCATCAGCAGATAGACCAACAGGTTCATGCCGTTGATCGCGGGGCTGAACCGCGACATCTCCACCATATACTGGTCCATGAAGGCCGGATTGTCCGCCTGATCGAATGGCAGGGCGGCGAACATCGGGACCAGCAGGGCATATATCGCGACCGTGACCGCGACCATCATCAGGCCCCAGACGAACAGATACAGCGGCCGGCGCTTCAGCATGACGAACGGCGCCCCCAGGGCGTCGTTGAACGAGAAACTCGGCTTCATCGTCTCGGCTCCGTTAGCGCGGTTCGTCGGGCGACCAGTACTCAAGCTGTCGATAGGCGGCCCCCAGGAAACCCAGGGTCAGCGGAAGTTGCAACCCGACCAGACCGACTACCCAGACGATCTGCGCGACCACGCCGCTCAGAAGCCCGGTCCCGATCAGGATCAGCAGCAGGATCTTCGGCAGAGCCGTCAGGATCAGCCCGCCCAGGATCGGCCAGAAGCTGCCATAGGCGATGCCCATGGAGTTCAAGGACACCATCTGGCGGCGTCCCAGGGTCGCCGGGACGAACAGTGACAGCCGCACGGTCAGCAACAGCGGAATGGCGACGGCGCCGATGGCCAGAATGGCCAGGACGCCCAGCTTCCACGGCTCTCCGACGCCGGCCCAGTTCCGCGCCTGGATCGCCTGAACGTTCAGCTCCGCCATGCCGAAGATGGCCAGGACCACCAGTCCCAGGATCGACAGGATCATGGCCAGGAACAGCAGGCACAACAGGGCCGCGCCCACCAGCCGCGCCTCGGGCAGTTTCGCCTGCAAACCGATCGGCCCGAGCCCCAGCGCCCTCGCCTCGCTCAGGGTGTCGCTGATTGACAGCCGGGCCAGGGCCCCGACCGCGACCACTGTCGAAACCGCGACCAGCAGACCCCACAGCCAGACCAGCCCGCCCGACGGCGCCCAGACGACGGGCGCAAGCCAAAGCACCGCGCACAGCAGCAGGGCGCCGACCGCCCCCTGCCACAGCAGCGGCAGCACGCGCAGCGTCCGACCCAAGGCGACCTGAAGCTTCAGGCGCCGGCCTCCGACATCCTTGTGGCTCATCAAGCCCCCTCGCTGAGCAATCGCTGCATCATAGCGGCGGATAGCACGTCCGGGCCAGTCGGCTACTGACGAACACCTCGCGCGTGTCTAAGAAGCCGCGCATGACCACAGACCTGAAGCCCATCCACGTCATCGGCGGCGGCCTCGCCGGATCCGAAGCCGCCTGGCAGATCGCCTCGGCGGGCGTGCCCGTCATCCTGCACGAAATGCGCGGCGTGCCCGGCGTGAAGACCGACGCCCACCACACGGATGGTCTGGCCGAGTTGGTCTGTTCCAACTCCTTCCGCTCCGACGACTGGGAGCACAACGCCGTGGGCCTGCTGCATCAGGAGATGCGCGAGCTGGGCTCGGTCATCATGGCCTGCGCCAACGATCATCAGGTGCCCGCCGGCGGCGCGCTCGCGGTCGACCGCGACGGCTTCTCCCAGGCCGTGACCGCCAAGCTGGAAGCCCATCCGCTGGTCACCATCCAGCGCGAGGAGATCGCCGGCCTGCCGCCGGAAGAGTGGGACAATGTCATCGTCGCCACCGGCCCCCTGACCTCCCCCGCCCTGGCCGAGGCCATCCTGTCGCTGACGGGCGAGGAGAGCCTCAGCTTCTTCGACGCCATCGCCCCCATCGTCCACGCCGACTCGATCGACTTCGACATCGCCTGGCGTCAGTCGCGCTACGACAAGGAAGGCCCCGGTGGAGACGCCGCCGCCTACGTCAACTGTCCGATGAACAAGGCCGAGTACGACGCCTTCATCGACGCCCTGATCGACGGCCCCAAGGCCGAGTTCAAGGAATGGGAGAACGTCCCCTATTTCGACGGCTGCCTGCCCATCGAGGTCATGGCCGAGCGCGGCCGCGAGACCCTGCGCCACGGCCCGATGAAGCCCGTCGGTCTGACCAACCCGCGCGACCCGCTGGTCAAGGCCCACGCCATCGTCCAGCTGCGTCAGGACAATGCTCTGGGGACCCTGTTCAACATCGTCGGCTTCCAGACCAAGCTGAAGCACGGCGCCCAGGCCGAGACCTTCCGCATGATCCCCGGCCTGCAGAACGCCCAGTTCGCCCGCCTCGGCGGCCTGCACCGCAACACCTATCTGAACAGCCCGCACCTGCTGGACCGTCAGTTGCGGATGAAGTCGATGCCGCGCCTGCGCTTCGCCGGTCAGGTCACGGGCGTGGAAGGTTATGTCGAGTCGGCCGCCACCGGCCTCCTGGCCGGTCGCCTCGCCGCCGCCGAACGGCTCGGAAAACCGCTGGATGCGCCCGAAGCCCACACCGCCATCGGCGCCCTGGTCGAACACATCACCGGCGGCCATCTGGACGGCGCCAAATTCCAGCCGATGAACATCAACTACGGCCTCCTGCCTCCGCTGGAAGCGCCCAAGGTCGATGACGAGGGCAAGAAGATCCCGCTGAAGGAGCGCGGACGGGCCAAGAAGCGCCTGATGAGCATCCGGGCGCTGGAGGCTCTGAAGGCCTGGCGCGACGCGGCCTGAGCGGCATCGCGCCTGACGGCAACCCTAGATCGGTCGAGCGAGGAAGACGGTGCAGCTGTCGCCTGGGGCGAGGGGATCGCCATAGCAGTTTCCGCCCACGGCGATGTAGGGCGAGTCCGCCGAGATGGAGGTGATGGTCACGGCGCCGCCCGTCCCGTTGGTGAGGGTGGTCGAACCGCCATTGTCGACGATGGTGAAGACCTGCGGGCTCGGCCCCGTGAGCGTGAAGCTCTCCACGGCGCGCGCGTTGTTGGCCGTGCCCAGCGTCGCCAGACCGATCATCGCGGCCATTCCATAGGCCAGACCGTTGCCCATGCCGCGCTTGCGCATGACGACGACCGCGCCGATCGCCATCGCCAGACCCAGGACCAGCATCATCTCGGGGCTGAGCGGCACCGCGGCCGGGGCGGCCGAGGTGAAGGTCACGGTCACATCCGCCGCCGAGGCCGCACCGGCCGAGGCCAGAGTCGCCGTCGTAAGTACCGCCGCACCGGCATGGCGCATCGTCGATCGTTGCATGGGAAGCCCTCCAGAAACTTGCGTTTTCCGTGACTAACGAAGAGCTTGCGTGTTCGCCACCCTTGACGCTCGCTATACCGCCGATCGGGCTGAAAAGATTCCGTACTATTTTTCGGAGTCCCAACCGCCCCTTTCGGCTCGGACATCGCCTGGGAAGGCGAGGTGTCACGCAAGCGGGGTAGGTTCGCACCATGGCCTATGTTTCGATGCTGTTTTATTGGGTGTCCCATCACCCGTTCCTGATCATGCTGGGCTTCCCGCCCGCGCTCGTCGCCATCGGGACGCTTCTAGGCGTCTTGAAACTGAGCCGGGCCGCCGTGCTGAGTTTCGCCCTGGCGGGCGCGACGTTCGTGTTCGGCTCCGTCAACATCTTCCTGGGCGGCATGGCCAATGCGGCCTTCCTGAACGCCTTCGGGGTCGAGGGGCGGGCCGTCATCGTCGATGCGCGCGAGACCTCGTCCCGCCTGAACGAGCAGCCGGTCTGGGCCTATGACGCCGTGGTCCGCACGGCCGACGGTCAGGACGCCGACACCAGCTTCAACACCATGACGGCCTCGCTCTGGCCGATCCGGAACCAGATCCTGATCCCGCCCCGCGGCGAGAACTTCGTGGTGAAATACGTCCCGGGCTTCCCCCGCAACATCGTCATCATGACCGACCTGTCGCCCTCGGGGCAGCGGCGTCTGCTGGCCCAGAATCGCGCGCCGGTGGATCGCGCCGAGCGGCGGCTGGCGGCCAGTCCCGACAACACGCGCTTCCGCGAGGACTACCGCCGCGCCCTGTCCGACTTTCTGCGTGATCACCGCGAGGCCGATCCCCGGGTCACGGCCGAGTTCGAACGACGTCTCGCCGCGCTGAACGCCGAAGACGGAACGCCCGCCTCGCTTCAAAGCTAGGCCCAGGACCGCTAGACAGGGCGCGAACTGGAACCCGCCGTCTTGCTAGAGCCCGTCAAGGTCACGATCCGCCGCCGGATCAACGAGCTGTTCAACGACTACGAGCGCGGCGAGCGCCCTGCCCTGCGCCGCGCCGACGCCCTGTTCCCGACCGACGCCGTGGCCTGGCGGGTCAATGGCGACATCGTCACCATGATGATCGGCGGGGTGTCGGGCCTGCTTTTGCAGATGCTGCATCCGGCGGTGCTGGCGGGCGTCTGGGACCACTCCGACTTCCGCGCCGACATGCACGGCCGCCTGCGCCGGACGGCGAAGTTCATCGCCGTGACCACCTTCGACCACGCCTCGGCCGGTCAGGCCGCGATCGACCGGGTCAAGGGCATCCATAGGAAGCTCGGCGGAACCCTGCCGGACGGCACGCCCTACAAGGTCGACGATCCGACCCTGCTCGCCTGGGTCCATGTGACGGAGATCACGAGCTTTCTCGACGCCTGGGTCCGCTATCAGGAGCGGGACATGCCGGCGGCGGATCAGGACGCCTATTTCGCCGAGATGGCCCGCATCGGCCTGGCCCTCGGCGCCGACCCCGTGCCCCGCAACCGCGCGGAGGCCGAAGCCCTGATCCAGTCGATGCGGCCCCAGCTCAAGGCCGACGCCCGCACGCGCGAGGTCGCCGCCCTGGTCATGGGCCAGCGCATCGGCGGCGCCGCCGAGGGGATCGCCGCCGGTCTGGTCATGGCCGCCGGGGCGGATCTGCTGCCCGACTGGGCCCGCCGGATGCACGGCTTGCCGACCGCCCGACCCGCCCAGCGTTTCGCCGCCCGCTCGCTGGCCCGCACCCTGGACTGGGTCTACCAGGGCTCGCCCAACCGCCAGGTCTGGCCGGACGAGGTACGTGTCTGGCCCGACGGCGCGCCGCGCTAGGCCAACCAACTCCAGACAAACAGGCCGATCTGCGCGGCCGTCGTCAGCACCAGCGCCGCGATCAGCACCGGCTCGACCCGATCCGTGGCGCGCGCCGCCGCTGGCCGGCTCAGGCGACATTCGACAGGAAAAAGCAGCACGCTCAAAGAATCGTCTCCGGCAGTCCGCAGATGATACACGATGCGATAAACAACCCAAACGTGTATGTCCTCACGCGTGAGCGCCCTAAGACCTTGCCCCCTCGTTCCTACTGAAGCGGCGCCGTCCTCAGCGCCTGAAGGTTCGCCGAGCCGGTGCAGAAACAAACCGTCCGCAACTGCCGGATCACCGTCTGGAAATGCGCGACCACCGCCTCGGTCGAGACAGTCGCGGCCTGAAGCACCCCCGCCGCCTGACCGACCACGTCCGCCCCCAGCCGGATCGCCTTGGCCGCATCGACCCCGTCCCGCACCCCGCCCGATCCGATCAGCACCATGTCCGGACAGGCCGCCCGCACCCGCGCGATGGCGGACGCCGTCGGAATGCCCCAGTCGGCGAAGGCGAGCGCATGGGCCTTGTCGGCGGGATCGGTCGCCCGTTCCCCCTCGATCAGCCCCCAGTTCGCCCCGCCGGCGCCCGCCACGTCCAGCGCCGCGACCCCCATGGCCGCCAGTCGCCGCGCCGTCGCCGCCGACAGGCCCGCGCCCGTCTCCTTGACCACGACCGGCGTCTCCAGCCGATGCACCAGGGCCTCCAGCGCGGCGCCCACGCCCCACCAATCGCGGTCGCCCTCCGGCTGACAGGCCTCCTGCAGCGGGTTCAGATGCACGATCAGGGCGTCGGCGCCGATCATCTCGACCGCCCGTCTCGCCTCGTCGATGCCGAAGCCCCGCGTCAGCTGGGCCGCGCCGATATTGGCCAGGATCGGCGTATCCGGCGCCCGCCGCCTCAGCGACTGGTCCAGTCCCGCGTCCGCCCCCTCCAGCGCCGCCCTCTGCGACCCCACCGCCATGGCTATGCCGAGCGCCTGGGCCGCCTCGGCCAGATGGGCGTTGATCGCCTCGGCCCGCGCGGGCCCTCCCGTCATGGAACTGATCAGCAAAGGCGCCTTCAGCCGCCGCCCCAGAAAGTCCGCGCCCAGGTCGATCTTGGCGTGATCCAGATCCGGCAGGGCCTCATGCACGAAACGGACGGCGTCGAACCCCGCATCCCGCGCATGCCGCCCGCCGCCCGACAGGACGACGTCCAGATGCTGGTCCTTGCGGTCGGATATGTTCGCGTCAGACAAAACCAACTCCGCTCATCCCCGCGAAAGCGGGGACCCAGTGCTTTCGTGGCGCACCATGGCCGGGATCGGCGTCGTACCGCAAACCCTGACGGCGTTCTCCCAAAGAACTGGGTCCCCGCGTTCGCGGGGATGAGCGGATGAGGAAAAGCGGATAGACTGCGCCCATGCTCCCCCTGTGGTTCATCCTTCTGACCCTGGCCGTCTTCTTCTTCATGGAGGGCGTCGCCTGGTGGACCCATCGCTACATCATGCACGGCCCGCTCGGCTGGGACTGGCACCGCGACCACCACCAGCCCCACGACAAGCCGTTCGAAAAGAACGACCTCTATGGCGTGGTCGGTTCCGTCGTCGGCTTCGGCCTGTTCCTGACCGCCTGGCTGACGGGCCTGTGGTGGGTCTATGCCGTCGCCACGGGCGTGACCCTCTACGGCGCCGTCTACGCCTTCGTGCACGACGGCCTGGTGCATCAGCGCTGGCCGTGGAACTGGATGCCGAAGAACGGCTACGCCCGCCGCCTGGTCCAGGCGCACAAACTGCATCACGCGGTCCAGACCCGCGAAGGGGCGGTGTCGTTCGGCTTCGTCTTCGCCCCCAACCCCCAGCGGCTCAACGCCATCCTCAAGGCGAGGCGGGCGGAACGGGCGGAGAAGTTGGATAAAGCCTGACCAACGCGAGGCTTGCCATTTTTTGCCATCGGGCTCAGGCTCCCACCATGAGCTCGATGAACATCTCCTTGTCTGAAGATATGAAGGCCTACGTCGACGATCAGGTTTCCGGCCGAGGCTACAGCACCAGCAGCGAGTTCGTGCGCGATCTGATCCGTCAGGACCGAGAGCGCGAGAACCTGCGCGCCCTCATCCTCAAGGGCGCGGCCTCGCCTCCGGGTGAGGAAGCGAACGAAGCCTGGTTCGAGAAGCGTCGCGCCAGGATCCGGGCTCACGCGGGTTGACGACGCGTCGGCTCATTCCCCGAGAGCAGGCCGAGCAGGACATCGACGCGACGATTGACCATTACTTGCTGGAAGCAGGCGATCGAACGGCTTCCGGATTCCTCGATGCCGTTCGCGCGACCTTCCGTCAGATCAGCGATCATCCCGAGGCCGGCTCGCCACAACTGGGACAAAGCCTGAGGATCTCGGGGCTGCGAACCTGGAAGCTGAAGACCTATCCCTATCTGATCATCTACATCGTGGCCGAGACCGAAATCGATGTTTGGCGTCTGCTGCATGTCGGCCGCGACATTCCAGGTCGTCTCTCGGACCTCGACTGAACGTCAGACCCGCGTCCATAACCCCGGCCGCACCGGCGGCGACTTCCCGCGGTCCAGCACCTGGGTCCACACCGCGATCAACGCCCCTCGCCCGAACAGCCACAGCTTCATCGGCTTGCCCACCGACACCCGCTTCACCCAGACCCCCGGCCCGCGCCGCCGCACCTTCCGCCCGATCTCGCGATAGACGCCGCGCGCCGCCGCGATCGCCATCGAGGACCGGAACGGCAGCCCCCTCAGCCCGTCTCGCGCGCTGTCGTAATAGGGCTCCGCCACGGCCAGCAGACGCTTGGTCACCTCATGCACCGCCGGCCGGTTCGCCGGATCCGCCACCGCCTCGGCCGTCGGCTCCAGCCCCGCCTCGACCAGCCAGTCGGACGGCAGATAGACTCGCCCGTCTTCGGCGTCCTCGATCACGTCGCGCGAGATATTGGTCAGCTGGAAGGCCAGCCCCAGGTCCTGGGCGCGGCGCAGCACCTCGGGGTCCGTCACCCCCATGACCCGCGCCATCATCACCCCGACGACCCCGGCGACGTGCCAGCAATAGGCCATGACGTCGTCCAGCGTCCGGTACTCCCGATGCTCCACATCCATGGCGAAGCCGTCGATCAGGTCCATCGCCCACCGCTCCGGCAGGCGGTGTCGGATGGCCACGCGCTGGAAGGCGGCGAAGGTCGGGTCGGGCATGGGTTCGCCCGTCATGGCGCGGCGCGTCATGTCGTACAGCCGGGCCAGACGCCGTTGCTGTTCCTTGGTCGTCAGGTCCTCGTGGCCGAAACCGTGGTCCTGTCCGTCGATCTCGTCGTCGCAGGCCCGGCACCAGGCGTAGAGCAGCCAGGCGTCCTCGCGCACAGCCGGGTCGAACAGCCGCGAGGCCGAGCGGAAGCTCTTGGACCCCTTGGTGATCGAGGCCTTGGAGGCGGCGAGGACGGCGTCTGCGGTCATGGAACCTTCGCGGCCTGTTCCAGCATCAGCCCCGCCGTCGCCTTGGCCGAACCGACCACGCCGGGGATGCCCGCCCCCGGATGGGTGCCGGCGCCGACAACATAGAGGTTGGAGATGACGTCGTCGCGATTGTGCGGCCGGAACCAGGCGCTCTGCGTCAATATGGGCTCCAGCGAGAAGGCCGAGCCCAGATGGGCGTTCAGGTCCTCCTTGAAGTCGGCGGGCGTCCAGATCCGCGTCGTCACCAGATCTCGTCTCAGGTTCGGGATGTAGCGCGCCTCCAGATAGTCGATGATCTTCTCGCGGTACTCCGGCCCTTTGGTCTCCCAGTCGATGTCGGCGGCGCCCAGATGCGGCACGGGCGACAGGACGTAGTGGCTCGACATCCCTTCCGGCGCCATCGACGGATCGGTGGCGCAGGGTGCGTGCAGATAGAGAGAGAAGTCCTCGGGCAGATCAGGGCCAGAGAAGATCTCGGAGATCAGTTCGCGATAGCGGGGGCCGAAACAGATGGTGTGGTGGGCCAGCTGCGGCTGCGGCTTCGACGTGCCGAAATGCAGCACGAACAGCGACATGGAGAACCGCTTGGACTTCAGCGACTTCGCCTTGGCCTTTCCGCGCGGGGTTCGGCCTAGAAGCTTGTCGTAGGTGTGGACCACGTCGGCGTTGGACGCGACCATGTCGGCCCGGATCGTCTCGCCCGTGTCCAGCGTGACGCCCGTCGCCCGGTCGCCCTCGGTCTCGATCCGCTCGACGGACGTGTTCAACCGGATGGTCCCGCCCAGGTCCTCGAACCCCTTCACCAGCCCGGCGATCAGCGCCCCGGTCCCCCCGCGCGCGAACCAGACGCCGCCGCGCCGCTCCAGGGCGTGGATCAGGGCATAGACGCTGCTGGTCTTGAACGGATCGCCACCGACCAGTAGCGTATGGAAGCTGAAGGCCTGACGCAGGTGCGGATCCTGGATGTGCCGCGCGACCATGGCGTGAACGCTGTTCCAGCTTTCCAGCCGCGCCAGCTCCGGCGCCGCCTTGATCATCGACCAGAAGGACTGGAACGGCACGGCGCCGAGCCGGACGTATCCCTCCTGATACAGCTCCTCCGAATAGGCGTGGAAGCGGTTGTAGCCCTCGACGTCGGCCGGGTTGAACGATGCGATCTGCCGCTCCATCGCCGCCTGGTCATCGTTGTAATCGAACGACTTTCCGTCCTCCCAGCACAGCCGATAGAAGGGATCGACGGGCATCAGTTCGGCATAGTCGGACAGCGACCGCCCCGTCCCCTCGAACAGTTCGGTCAGGCAGTCGGGGTCGGTGATGACCGTGGGGCCGGCATCGAAGGTGAAACCCTGTTCCTTCCAGACGTAGGCCCGGCCGCCCGGCTTGTCCCGCTTCTCGATCAGGGTCGTCTGCACGCCCGCGCGCTGCAGCCGGATGGCCAGGGCGATGCCGCCGAAACCGGCGCCGATCACCACCGCACGCTTGGCCGTCACGTCTCTCATCAAGCCTGTCCTCGACCGGTTTCCCGGAGCTGTTTCAGTGCGCGCCCGACCGGCACGGGCGGTTTCCCCGCCAGGATGCGAACCTTGTCCAACGCCGTGGATCGCCCCGCATAGAAGCGCCTGACCAGCGCCTCCGACAAGCCGTAGAAGCGCCGCAGCACCTTCCACCGTTCCCCCGGCTCGGCCGCCCGGAACAACATTCTGTCCAGCAGCCGGTAATAGGCCCGCTCGGCCCACAGCGACTTCGAATGGCCCTCGACCAGGGCCCGCAGTCCCGCCGACGTCAGGTCGCTGGCTCCCGCCACCAGTCGCGCCACCGCCACCGCGTCCGGCAGGGAGTATCCCGTCGTCGGGTGGAAAAGGGCGCCGGCCAGCCCCACCCTGGCCACCAACGGCCCCTCGGCCCAGAAGGCCTCGATGTCGCCGTCCAGCGCGATGGGCAGGACGCCCTCCTCCTCGTCCACCACCGCCTCGACCGTCCAGCCGCGCGAGCGGATATAGGCGTCGATCCGGGCGTTCAGCAGCGCCCGGTCCAGCCTGGGGCCGTCCACATAGTAGGTGTCCTCGACCAGCACGGTCCGCTCGTCGAAGGGCAGCAGATAGACGAACCGATAGGCGTCCCCTTGCGCCACTGTGGCGTCCATGATGGTGGGCCGCGTCAGGCCGTGCGGCTCGCTCAGCCGCACCGTCCGCCCCACGAACAGCTGCCAGCCCAAATCCAGATGCGGCGTCGGCGACGGCCCCCGTGCGTCGATGACGGCGGGCGCGCTCAGCACCCGCCCGTCCGCCAGGGTCACCCCGTCGGTACGCACCTCGACCGCCTCGCCCGCGATCAGCCGGTCGCCCAACAACGGCGCCACGACCTCGTGCAGTCGGTCCGAGGTCAGGCTGTTGTAGGGCGTCGCCAGGACCCGGCTCAGTCCGGGGAAATAGACCTCGTACCCTGACGGCCACCGATGCGGCGTCGCCGGCTCCAGCCACGCTCGATCCTCGACCGAAACGTCGCCGTCGAAGAAGGACCAGGTGTGTTTGCCGCCCAGCCGACCGTCGCGCTCGATCACGACGACGCGCGCCTCGGGCCGGTCGATCGCAAGGCGCCACGCGATCAGGCTGGAGGCCAGGCCGCCGCCGACGAGGATCAGGTCAGGATCGGCTGCGCCCATGCCCGATCCTTAAAGCGAAAGAGGCCCCGACGCGAACGCATCGGGGCCTCCCTCGAGAGATTGCGGTTCGTCACCGAACCGCGGGATTTTGCATAACCGTCGTCACCGAAATCGCCGACGAACGGCAGTCATTGCATCATCGAAATCGCCGCCGACGATCCATTCGGCGGCGAACCGCAATCGACTACTCCTTGGGCTCGACCGTCAGAACGTAGGCGCCCGTCTGGCCCGAGGCGAAGCTGCGGGCGCGGATGACGTAGTCGCCGTCCTCATCCACCGTCCAGTCGACCTTAGCATGGGTGTCCGACAGGCTGTCGTCGTCCGAGACCACGGAGGTGAAGGCGCCCGTCTCGTCCTCGCGGCCGATGTCCAGGAAGGCGTCGAACTCATTGGAAACCATGGTCAAACGCAGCTTGTCGCCCGACTTCAGCGAGATCTTGTAGGCGTCGTAGAAGCTGCCGTCGTCGGCGATGGCGTCATCTTCCCCCAAGGTCCCGCGCGCCGTGGCGCCGACCAGGATCGAGCCCGGCAGGGGCTGCGGGCCGCGATCCGTCAGCTCCAGCGAGTAGAGCCCCTTGGCGTCGGCATAGAGCGGCGAAGCCCGCACAATGAACTCCCCGTCGTTCGGGAGGATGTAGTTCAGCCGCGAGTCCGTCCCCTCGCCCAGACCGTCGTCATCCGAGGCCAGGGCGTAGAACTCCCCCTCCGGGCTGCCGATCTGGAGATAGGTGTCGAAGTCACCCGACCGCATGGTCAGTTGGACCCGGTTCCCGGCCGTTCCGGTGAAGGAATAGGCGTCGAAGCCCCGATTCTCGTCGTCGCGCGGGTCCTCGGCGACGATCTCGCCCTGCACGGTGGCGCCGAAGCTGAGGGCGACCGGCGCCGGCAGCGGCGGGGCCTCTTCCAGCGACAGGGTGTAGGCGCCGGAGCCCTCGCCCGAGAAGGCCCGCGCCTCGATCACATAGTTGCCGTCCGACTGGATGGTGTAGGTCAGGCGCGAGTTGGTGCCCTGGCCCGCGCCGTCGTCGTCCGAGTCCAGCGCGGACCGGCCGCCGGCCTCGTCGTCGGAGAACAGTTCCAGATAGGTGTCGAAGGCGTCCGAGCCCATGTTCACGACGATCCGCTGGCCGGCCGTCGCGGAGAACGAATAGGCGTCGGCGCGTTGGCCGAACTGGTTGCCGCCGTCGCTCTCGTCCAGCGAACCCTCGATCGTCTGACCGAAGGCGATCGGCTGCGCGGCCAGCGGCGGCGGGGCTTCCGACAGCGAGACCTCGTAGTCGCCCTCGCTCGTGCCATCCAGCGGCGAGGCGCGGATGATGTATTCGCCGTTCGAGGGGGCGGTGAAGATCAGATAGGAATCCAGACCGCCGGCGCCCGAGTCGTCGTTCTGGGCCAGTTCCTCGAACGCGCCGCCCCGGCCCATCCGGCCCACGCGCACGATCGGATCGAAGTCGTCGCTCTTCAGGGCGATGGCGAACCGCTCGCCCTGGCGCGCCCGGAAGCTGTAGCCGTTGAACGCATATTCCCCGTACTGCCCGTCTTCCTCGACCGGGCTGCGGTCGGTGATCTCGCCGTCCAGTTCGTCGCCCATGCGGATGGCCGTGGGACGCGGCGCGCGCGGCGCGGCGCCACGATCGGTCAGCTGGATCGTGTAGTCGCCGCCTTCCAGACCGCTCAGGGTGCGGGCGCGGATGGTGTAGCTGCCGCTGTTCGCCGTGAAGCGCAGACGCGAGTTGGTGCCCTCGCCCAGGCCGTCGTCGTCAGAGGCGACGGGATCGCCCCGATCCGAACCCTCATAGGCTTCCAGATAGGCGTCGAAGGCGTCCGAGCGCATCACGACCTGCAACCGCTGACCCGGCCGCGCCTGAACCGTATAGGTGTCGTAGACGTACTGGCCCTGCTCCTCGCTATCGACCTTCGTGTCCTCGGCGGTCAGCTGGCCGTTGACCGTCTGGCCGATCCGCAGCGAGGTCTGCGCCGAGGCGGTTCCGGCGGCAAACAGCGCCAGGGCGCTGACAGTCGTGATGAAGACGGTGCGGCGCATGGGGACTCCCTGTTCTGATGTCTCAACATAGACGCTGAACCATGACGGCTGTAAATCGCCCGCACCATATCGAATCCTGACGAAGAGGGCCCGCAATGGCCGATACCGACGCGCGCGCCACGATCATCGACGGCAAGGCCTTCGCCGCCGGTCTGGTGGATCGGGTGACGGCCGCCTCGGCCCGTTTGGAAGCGGCCCATGGGGTCAAGCCCGGCCTCGCCGTGGTCATCGTCGGCGAGGACCCCGCCAGCCAGATCTATGTCCGCAACAAGGGCGAGACGACCGCTCGCGCCGGCATGCGGTCCGACACCCACCGCCTGCCCGACACGACATCACAGGCCGAGCTGATGGCCCTGATCGCGACCCTGAACGCGGACGCGGGCATCCACGGCATCCTGGTCCAGCTGCCCCTGCCCGCCCAGATCGATTCCTCCGCCGTGCTGGACGCCATCGATCCGGACAAGGACGTCGATGGCTTCCACGTCGTCAACGCCGGTCGCCTGGCCGTCGGTCTGCCGGGTCTGGTCCCCTGCACCCCTCTGGGTTCGACCATGCTGCTGAAGGATCGTCTGGGCGACCTGTCGGGCCTGAACGCCGTCATCGTCGGCCGCTCCAACATCGTCGGCAAGCCGATGGCCCAACTGCTGCTGGCCGAGAACTGCACCGTCACCGTCGCCCATTCGCGCAGCCGCGACCTGCCCGCGATCTGTCGCGCCGCCGACATCCTGGTTGCCGCGGTGGGCCGGCCGGAGATGATCAAGGGCGACTGGATCAAGCCGGGCGCGACCGTGATCGACGTCGGCATCAACCGCGTTCCTTCGGCCGATCCGGTCAAGGCGGCGGAGGGCAAGACCCGCGTCGTCGGCGACGTCGCCTTCAAGGAAGCGGCCGAGATCGCGGGCGCCATCACCCCCGTTCCAGGCGGTGTGGGTCCCATGACCATCGCCTGCCTTCTGGCCAACACCTACACCGCCGCCTGTCGCGCGGCGGGTGTGGAGCCGGAGCGTCTGGACGCTTGAAGCGGCGCAACGATGCGCGGATAGTCCTCTTCTGACGGGCGACGCAGCGTCCCCCACGGAGAGGTTCATGGCTCGCAGCACGTCTCGTCTGGTCGGCTCCATCGCGGTCGTTCTGGCGGCCCAGAGCCTCGCCGCCTGCGGCTACAACACCATCCCGGAGAAGCAGGAACGGGCCGAGGCGGCCTGGGCCGACGTCCAGAGCCAGTACCAGCGCCGCGCCGACCTGATCCCCAATCTGGTCGCCACGGTGCAAGGCGCGGCCATCCAGGAACGCACCACCCTGACCCAGGTGACCGAGGCCCGCGCCCGCGCCACGGCGGTGCAGATCACGCCCGACACCCTCAGCGATCCGGCCGCCTTCCAGCAGTTCCAGGCCGCCCAGGGCCAGCTGACCAGCGCCCTGTCCCGCCTTCTGGTGACGGTCGAGGCCTATCCCCAGCTGCAGGCCAACCAGGGCTTCCTGCAACTGCAGTCCCAACTGGAAGGCACGGAGAACCGCATCACCATCGCGCGGCGCGACTACAATGAGGCCGTGCGCGACTACAACACCTCGCTCCGCACCTTCCCGACCGTGATCTGGGCCAACACGGCCTTCTCGGGCGAGGAGCCGATGCAGCTGTTCAACGCCACGGCCGAAGCCCAGACCGCGCCCCAGGTGTCGTTCAATCTCGACGGCCAGGCGTCCGCCCAGCCCGGCGGGGCGGCCCCCGCCGTCGCCCCCGGCTCGACGCCGCCGGCCCGGTGATTTCGACCATCATGACCAGGCCGGTCAGGCGTTTTCTGGTCGTTGTCTTCATCGGTCTGGCCTCGGCCCTGGCGATCCCGTCGGGGGTGCTCGCCGACCCGACCTTCCCGACCCTGTCCGGCCGCGTGGTCGATCAGGCGGACCTGCTGTCGCCCCGCCAGGAAGCCGCGATCACCGGCAAGCTGGCGCAGCTGGAAACGCAAACCGGCGACCAGTTCGTGGTCGTCACGCTCAGCAGCCTTCAGGACTACGAGATCGAGGACTACGGCTACCGGCTGGGTCGGCACTGGGGCATCGGCCAGTCGGAAAACGACAGCGGCGTCCTGCTGATCGTCGCCCCGAACGAGCGCAAGGTCCGGATCGAGGTCGGCTATGGACTGGAGCCGGTCCTGACCGACGCCCTGTCCGCCCGGATCATCCAGACCGACATCCTGCCGCCCTTCCGCGACGGCGACTTCGCCCAGGGCATCGAGGCGGGCGTCGACGCGGTCATCACCCAGCTGACGCTCGATCCGGCCGAGGCCCAGGCCCGCGCCGCGGCGGCCGCACCGAGCGAGGTCGAGGCGCCCGTCCTTCCCGGCATCATCATCGCCCTGATCTTCGTCTTCTTCTTCCTGGCCCTGCTCGGCGGCATCGGAGGTCGCGGCCGTCGACGGCGCGGCGGGAAACGGCGCGGCATCGACCCGATCCTGATCTGGGGCGCGTCGGAGGCCATGTCGAACTGGGCCCGCAGTTCGTCGCGCGGGTCGTCGGGAAGCTCCCGTGGCGGTTCGTCCGGCGGATTCCGGGGCGGCGGCGGCAGTTTCGGCGGCGGGGGAGCCTCGGGCGGATGGTGATGCGACTGAACGCTTCCGACCACGCCCGTGTCGCCGGCGCGATCGCGGCGGCCGAGGCCCGGACCTCGGGCGAAATCTTCTGCGTCCTGGCCGGGCAGGTCTCCAGCTATCGCGACATCAGCCTGGCCTGGGCGGCGGCGGCGGCCCTGTTGCTGCCTCTGCTGCTGATCCCGCTGGGTTTCGATCCCGACTGGTTCCCTGGCGTCGCCGACGGATGGGAGGCCGCCCATCTCGCGGCCCAGCCCCTGAGCGTCAGCCATGCCATCGGCGTCTATGTGGTGGTGCAGGCGGCGGTCTTCGTGACCGTCTACCTCCTTCTACGCATCCCCGCCCTGACGCGACTGTCCACGCCACGCGGCATCCGTCGCGACCGCACCCGCCAGGCCGCCATGCACCAGTTCCTGGCCCACGGCCTGCACGTCACCGAACACCGCACCGGCATCCTGATCTTCGCCGCCCTGGCGGATCGTCAGGTGGAGGTCATCGCCGACGAAGGCATCCATTCCCGCGTCGACGCCGGCATCTGGGGCGATGCGGTCGAAGCCCTGACCGAGGGCCTGGGCGAAGGCCGTCCGGCCGACGGCTTCGAGGCGGCCATCACCCTGGTCGGAGGCGTCCTGGCCGAGCACTTCCCGCCCCGCCCGCGCAACCCGAACGAAGTGCCGGATCGTCTGGTCGAAATCTGACCCCGTGACCGCCCTCGCTTTTGCCCTGAAATTGGCCTAGCCCGTCGCGCCATGCGGCTAGTCACCTACAACGTCCATCGCTGCGTCGGCGTCGACAAGCGGCTGGATGTCGAGCGGATCGCGGGCGTCATCGCCGAGCTGAATCCCGACATCGTCTGCCTTCAGGAGCTGGACGTGAACCGCGCCCGGACCGGCGGGGTCAATCAGGCCAAGGCCATCGCCGACCGTCTGTCCATGGCCGTGCGCTTCCACCCGGCCATGCGCGTCGAGGCGGAAGAGTATGGCGACGCCATCCTGACCCGCCATCCCGAGACCCTGATCCATGTCGGTGCCCTGCCGACCGTGCGCGGCATACCGGGGCTGGAGCCGCGCGGCGCCCTGTGGGTCCGTATCAATGTTGACGGCGTCGATCTGAACGTCCTGACCACCCACCTCGGCCTCGTGCCGAAGGAACAGCGGCTTCAGGCCGCCGCCCTGGTCAGCAAGGAATGGCTGGGTCACCCGGACTGCAAGGGCCCGACCCTTCTGGCCGGCGACTTCAACGCCACCTCGATCACTCGCCCCTACCAGACCCTGACGCGCAACCACGCGGATTGTCAGCGTCAGCTCGGTCTGAAACAGACGCTGAAGACCTTCCCGTCCGGCTTCCCGGCCATCCGCATCGACCACGTCTTCGTCAGCCCGGAGATCAAGGTCACAGGCGTCAGCGCCCCCTTCTCTCCCCTGTCGCGGATGGCGTCGGACCACCTGCCGCTGGTCGTCGACTTCGAGATTCAGCCCGGCGCCTGAAGCCTTTGCGAGCGGTTCCGCCGCTTCCACGGCCGCCAGGCGTCGCGGGTCGAAACCGGGTCCCCAAGTTGGAACTCGGCGATCGTGCGCTGGATCATCGACGGCGGCGTGGCCCCCAGGGGCGACATGCGTCTGCCGCCGAACTTCTGGATCGCCTCGCCGACGCCGCCGCAGACGGCCTCCGCCGCCGCGAACTCTTCCCCGGTCACCCCGATGAAGTGGCCGATGGTGCGGTGGCGGAACCGCTGGATCGCCGCCTTCCCCGCCTCATCCTCAGGCGCGATGGCCACGTCGCATTCGGTGTCGAAGCCCAGCGAGCGGTTGTTGATGTTCGTCGATCCGATCCGCAGCAGGACGTCGTCCACCACCGTCACCTTGGCGTGGACGATGATGCGGTCGCCGCTCCTGGTATTGGGACTGAAGGCGAAGAAGCGGTTGTGCCGGTCGGCGCTTTCGAGCCGGAACAGGACCTCGGCGCGGGCCGTGTCCATGGTCATGCTGTCGAACCAGCTGGGGCTGCGCCCCGTCGAGACCAGAACCACCTCCGGCCCGTCCGGCTCGTCCAGCCGCTCGGCCAGGGCGCGGGCGATGACCGGCGAGGTGAAATACTGGTTCTCCATATAGATCAGCTTCCGGGCGCCCCGGATCGCCTCCAGATGCAGCCGCTCGTTCTCCCGCACCTCATGCCGCCCACCATGGCCCGGCTCGGTCCGGGCGATGCCGACCGGCGTATCGTGGAAATCCACCGCCAGCCCCTCGGGCCAGGGATCGCTGTCCACGGTGTCGGGCAGCGTCCGCTCCCAGGTCGCCTTGAACCAGCGTTCGCGCGCCAGATCGCCCAAGGCCCTGGCCGCCGGCCCGTCCATCACGCACATGGTCTCGTGGCGGGGCGGTGAGATCACCCCCGACGGCTGGCAGCGGCGCGGATCGTCGTCCAGATGCTGGTCCGAATCCCAGCGGTCGACCGAGACGTCGCCGCCGCCGCAGAAGGCCACGGCGTCGTCGATGATGATCGCCTTCTGGTGATGGCAGGCGCCGAGAGGGCCTGGGGAATCCAGCCGGAACTCCACCATCCGCTTCCTGAACCAGGCCTGGGCCTTGTGCGGATAGAAGCCTTGCGACGCCGCGATCAGGAGGGGCGACTTCCAGATCAACAGACGCACGTCCAGCTCCGGCCGCGTCTTGACCATCATGCGCAGAAGGTGGCCGATTTCGGCCTGCTTGTCGCCGTGCCGGGTCTCGGGATCTAGCCGGGTGCGCGGGTCGAACTGCCAGCCCAGCACGACGACCGAACGCTTCGCCTTCGACAAGGCCGACGCCAGCGCTTCGAAATAGGCGCCGTTCTCCATCAGGATCGACAGCCGGTGGGCTCGCTCCACGCGCCACACGGTGTCGCCGGGCGTCAGCACGGCGCCGGTGTCCAGCAGCGGGCCTTGGGCGGCGTCCATCGGGTCTCCCTGCCGGCGTGGTGAATCGGGGCGCTCGGGTCGAGATGACGCCCAAGCGTGTCTTCCGTTCCACTGTCGCACGCTCCCGGTCAATGGCTCAGCTCGGCGCATTGTCCGGTTCCGTGAAATCAGGCATAAGGCGGGCCGGATTGTGGGAGATGCCGACGTGCAGGCGCTGATCGAGTTGCTGGCTGGCTTCATCGCCCTGCTCGCCGCTGCGGCCCTGGCCCAGTTCGGCGTCGATCTGAACACCGCCGCCCATCCCGAGCGTGAGATCCGCCGCGTCAGCGACTGCCCCGAGCCGCCTTCGAGCGACGCCCTGATCACCGTGCGCCAGACGAACGACTGCTAGGTCGGACCGCGTCAAATCGCCGATCCTGGCCTGTCGTCCACTTTTTTGAGACCCCGACGAGTCGATACCGCCGCAAAATGGTCTAGGGTCGCCGCGCCCGCGACTCCTGCGTCGCGCGACCGCCCACCTGAGACCCGCGCCCCATGAAGTCCCGCTCCCGGCCGCCGCTGACCCTGTCCGATCCCGAACCGGTCGAGCCCGCCGACGCCGCCGTCACGCCTGAAGAGGCCGCCGCCCCCGAGCCCGCGGCGCAACCCGAGGTCGCGCCGGAACGCCCGATGTCGGAGCGCCGCCGTCGTCGCCTGCTGGAGCAGCAACGCGCGGCGGAACTGGCGGCCGCGACCCCCGAGCCGGAGCCCGCGCCGCCGGTCACGGCCGAGCCCGCCGTCGAGCCCATCGCCTTCGCCACCAGCGCCGACGCCCCGCCCGCGACCTACGCCCCGCCGCCGGTCCCCGCCGATCCCGCCCCGACGAAGCTCAGCCCCACTGGCGCCCGGTCCGGCCCGACCTATCTCATCGCGGGCGTCGCCGCGGCCCTGTGGGTCGGCGGCGTCGCCTCCTGGGCCGCCTATGAGGTCGGCTCCGGCGCGGTCGCCCCCGACCCCCTTCGACTAGCCATATTCGCCCTTATAGCCCTCGCCCCCGCCGGCCTGGCGATTTTGCTGGCCCATGCCGTCCGTCAGGGCGCCGGCCTGGCCTCCGAGACCCAGCGCGCCCGCCAGCTGGCCGAGGCCCTGGTCGCCCCGACGGCCCTTGCCGCCCAGCAGACCGGCCAGGTCCTGAACGCCCTGCGCAACGACATCGACCAGGCCGCCTTGGCCGCCGAGCGGGCCCGCAACGACATGGCCCTGCTGCGCGAAGCCCTGGCCGCCGAGACGACCCGCCTCAACGACGCCGCCGAGGCCGCCGGCCGCACCGCGCGTCGCCTGACCGAGTCCCTCGGCCGGGAGCGGGAAGAGATGACGGCCCTGGGCGGTCATCTGGACGGACAGGCCTCGGGCGTACTCGACGCCGTGGAGCGCCAGTCACGCCTGATCGTGGACGCCTCCGACCTGGCCCAGACCCAGCTCCGGGAAGCCGAGGCCGCTCTGGCCGCCCGCGCCGCCGACCTGGCCGCCGCCGCCGGAGAGGCCCAGGACGCCGCCCGTCTGGCCGCCGACGACCTTGCCCGCCAGACCCTGCGTCTGGAAAACGCCGGCACCGGCGTCGCCGAACAGATCCAGTCGGTCGAGGAAGGCCTGGGCCAGCAGCGCGCCGCCCTGGTCACCGCCGCCTATGCGCTCCGCACCGATCAGGAGGACTTCTCCGCCCAGGTCGAGAGCCAGCGCGCCCAGCTGACCGAACAGCTGTCGGCCGCCCGCAGCGCCACGGGCGATCTGGGCGAGACCTCGACCAAGGCGACCGAGGGTCTTCGTGATCTGGTCGAGGCCGCGACGGACCAGTTCCGCGCCCTTGTCGACCTGTCCCAGCGCGAGGCCGACGGCTTCGACGCCGCCACCAAGCTGTCGCTCGATCGTTTCGAGGCCCTGGCCGCCGAGGCGCGCGACACCCTGGTCGAGGAAACCCGCCGCACCCTGGCCGTCCTGCGCGCCACGGCCGAGGAAAGCCGCATCACCGCCGAGGAGGCCGCCGGTCAGGCCCAGCTCCGCGCCGACCGTCTGGGCGAGGCCCTGTTCGACGCGGCCCAGAAGGCCGACGCCGCCGCCGACGCCCGCGTCGAGGGCGCGCGCAAGATCGTCGGCGAGACCGTCGATCTGGTGGACGAGGCCGGCCAGCGCGCCATCGCCAAGCTGGAGTCGACGCTCGACCGCATGAACCGCGCCCTGGGCGAGGTTGACGCCGCCATCGGCGATCTGGACGAACGGGCCGCCCGCCTGCCGGAAGAAGCCCGCGCCCGCGCCGAGGCGGTTCGGGTCACGGTCGAGGACGGTCTGGCCGCCCTCGCCGCCGCCTCGCGCAAGGCCGCCGAGGACACCGAGGCCCTGGACGTCGGCTTCCAGGAGCGGGTCCGCCGCAACTACGACATGCTGACCGAGGCCGTCCGGCTGATGGGCGTGGTCTCCGGCGACGGCGGCGCGCCGATCCGGCGTCGCGAGAGCCTGGCCGAACCGACCACGCCGGCCAACGAGCGTCGCGCCCCGGCCGCCGAGACCGATCGCGGTTTCGGTCTGCGCGGTCGCCTGAAACTGGCTCCGGCCGGGGAAGATCCGGGCGTCCGCACCCCGCCTCCGGCCAAGGACCGTCTGGACTGGAGCGATCTGGTCGATGACGGGCCGGGCGAGGCGCCGCTCGATCTCGACACGCCGGTCATGCCCGCCGACGACGGCGCCCTGACCGACCGGATCACGGCCGCCATCCGCCGCATGGGCGTGGACCCCAATGCGCTCCTGCCCCGTTCGCGGGTCGAGGAAGCCGCCGCCGCCTTCGCCGACCGCGACCCCGACCGGGCCCGTCAGATCGTCCGCCGCGTCGCCCCGGCGGCCGTCCGCAGCGTCTCGCGCCGGGTGATGAGCGACCCCGATCTGCGCAGCGACGCCGAGCGCTATGTCCGGGCGTATGCCGGTCGTCTGAGCGACGAAGCGCGGGGCGGTGCGACCGCCGTACTGGGCGCCCTGGCCACGGACGCGGGTCGGGCCTTCATGCTTCTGGATGCGGCGGTCGGCGACCTCGCCTGAGACGCGAAGTCGAACGATGAAATCGTCCGGGACCCTGCTTTTGACTTGACGGGATCGTCCGCTTGCGGACACCGTCCGGCGACTGTCACGACGTTGTCACACGCCTAGCAGGGTCCATGCTCGACACCATCGCCGAGAACCAGCCGGACCGCAGGCCTGCGATCCTTGTCTGCATCTATGAGACCGACGATCCTTTGTGGGCCGCGATGGACACGGAGGGCGGATCCGCCTGGGCGCCGTCCGGCTCGCGCGTCCGCGCTATGGGCGCCGACGAGCCCGCCGCCCTGGCCGAGACCATCACCCGCCAGATCGGCGAGGCGGAGTGCCGGGCCGTGCTGCTGGTCGGGCGTACCCGCAAGAGCAACGGCTTCCGCGTCCAGATGCGGGCCGAGAACCGGGCCCCGACAGGCGGCAAGAAGGTCTCCCAGACCGGCCCCGCCATGGCCCGCGCCACGGCGCCGGCGGCCGAGATCGTCCGTGAGCTGACCGACGTGGGTCTTGCCGCCGATGCGACCTCGGAAAGCGAGGAGGATGTGGGCTCCTACCTGCTTTATCGAATCCTGACCGCCCTGCCCGACAATGCCGACGCGCCGTCGGTGGGCCTGCTGCGCGTGCCCGCCCTGATCGACGGAGAGCAGTTGAGGCGCGGGGTCCAGACGGCGGCCTCCGCCATGGCGCGGCATCTGTCCCCCCTGCCCCGCGCCCGGCTGAGCTAGACCCCGCCGGCGCGGTGGAGGCGCCACTGCAGCGCCAGGCCGATGGCCGCCAGCCCCGTCATCGCCAGATAGCCCAGCACGCCGACGCGGTCGTAGAGCGGCCCCGCCGCCAGGGTCGCCAGACCGATCAGCATGCCCGCCGCCATCACCGAGTTCAGCGTCTGGGCCGCCGTATGGCCGCCGGGAGGAGCCAGCCTCTCCACCACCTGCACGCCGGCCAGATAGGTGGCGGCGAAGGTCAGGGCGTGCAGGGCCTGAAGCGGCCAGAGCAGCCACAACGGCGGGGCGAAGGCCAGGGCCGTCCAGCGCACCACGGCCGCGACCCCGCCCAGCATCAGGATGGTCCCCGGCCCGATGCCGCGCCGCTTCCGCCAGGGCTCGACCCACCACATGAAGGCGATCTCGACGACGACGGAGACGGCCCAGAGGAGGCCCGTCATGGTCTCCGGGATCCCCTGCGCCTTCCAGGCGATGGCCGAGAAGCCGTAGTAGAAGCCGTGGGTCGCCTGGACCGCGCCGATGGCCAAGACGGCGGTCATGAAGGTCGGGTTCACGGCCAGTCGGGCCAGGCCCTTAAACCGCTCGCGGGCGGCGATCCTGGGCCCCTCGGTGACCGGGTCGCTGGGCAGGAGGGTGGCGGCGGTCAGGGCGACCAGGGCGGCGGCGGCGGCGATCCAGACGATGACCCAGTCCACTGAGCCGCGCGTCAGGATGGCCCCCATCACCACGTTGGCGGCCACGAAGGAGGCCGAGCCGAAGCCTCTGGGCAGGGCGAAGTCGAAGCCGTGGCGACGAGCGACCTGGAGGGACAGGACGTCGCTGAGCGGGATCAGGCCGGCCATGGCCGTGGCGGCGACGAACCACAGGGCGCCCTGCAGCCAGACACCGTCGGCCAGACCGGCGCCGGCATAGCCGAGGCAGAGCACCAGCCCCAGAATGGCGATGGGCGAACGCCGCCTGCGGAAGCCGTCGGCCCAGACCGCGATCAGCGGCCCGGTCACGATTCGAGCCAGCATGGGCGCGGCCAGAAGGACGCCGATCTCGGCCCCCGTGAAACCCTGGGAGCGAAACCACAATCCCGCGAACGGCAGGCTCACGCCGTTGGCGCCGAAGAGCAACACATACTGCAGAGCCATGCGGCGGGCGGCGTTCATGAACGATCCGATAGCAGACGGCGACAAATCCGTGAGCATGACCTTGATCGGCTGAAGAGAAATCGCTGCGCGATTTCGCTGAGGCCGTGAATCAAGGTCACGCATGGTTCCTGAAGCCTGATCCGACCGGAAAACCGCTCACACTTTTCCGGATCAGGCTTTAGGTTCCGTCCCATGATCTGGAATCGGAACCTCGCCGTGTTCGCGGCCTTCAACGGCGCGATGGCGGTGGCCCTCGGAGCCTTCGCCGCGCATGGGGCGGGGCCGCAGATCAAGACCCTGCTGACGACCGGCGCTTCCTACCAGCTGACCCACGCCCTTCTGGCCCTGATCTGCTCGGTCGTGCCGGTGCGGGGCAGTCTGGCGATCGTCGCCGGGTGGCTGGCCTCCGTGGGCGGGCTGATCTTCTGCCTGGCCCTGGCCTTCCTGGGCCTGCTCAGCCTGCCGGCGCTCGGCGCGGTCGCCCCCATCGGCGGGGTCCTGATGATCGCGGGATGGGTCGTTCTGGCCTTCGCCGCGTTCCGGTCATCGTCCGTAAACGCCTGAACCCTTAGCTGAAAGCTTCAGACACCGCATGGCCTTTCCCGTGACCGAGACGCCCCGACGCGAGCTTTACCCCGAGCTCGAGCCCTTCGCGTCCGGATGGATGCAGACCGAAAGCGTCCACGAGATCTACTACGAGGAGTGCGGCAATCCGCAGGGCAAGCCGGTGCTGGTGCTGCACGGCGGTCCCGGCGGGGCGGTGAACCCCGGGATGCGGCGCTATTTCGATCCAGCCGTCTATCGGATCGTGATGTTCGACCAGCGCGGCTGCGGCAAGTCGCGTCCGAACGCGTCGCTGGAAGACAACACCACCTGGACCCTGATCGAGGACATCGAGCGGCTGCGCGAACGGTGCGGCATCGACAAATGGACCGTGTTCGGCGGGTCGTGGGGATCGACGCTGTCGATGGCCTACGCCATCACCCATCCGGAGCGGGTCGATGCCCTGATCCTGCGCGGCATCTTCCTGCTGACCAAGAAGGAGTTGCACTGGTTCTACCAGGACGGCGCCTCGATGATCTTCCCGGACGCCTGGGAGCGGTTCGTCGCTCCGATCCCGGAGGATGAGCGCCACGACCTGATGGGCGCCTACTACAAGCGCCTGACCGGCGACGACAAGGCAGAGCGCGAGCGTTGCGCCATCGCCTGGTCCAGCTGGGAGGGCGAGACCGTCAGCGTGGAGGGCCCCGCCGCCCGTCCCGACAAGTTCGCCGAGCCCGAGTTCGCCGTGGCCTTCGCCCGGATCGAATGCTGGTACTTCGTCAACGGCGGCTTCTTCCCCGAGGAAGGCTGGCTGCTGAAGAACATCGGCCGGATCCGCCATATCCCGACCTGGATTGCGCAAGGCCGCTTCGACGTTGTGACGCCTATCGCCAGCGCCTGGGCCCTGCATCGGGCCTTCCCGGAAGCCACGCTGGACGTCGTGCCCGACGCCGGTCACGCCTCCACCGAGCCGGGCATCGTCGACAGCCTGGTGCGCGGCGCCGACTGGGCGGCCAAGCTCTAGGAACAACGAGCGGGCGCGCGGACGTCAGCGTCCCTGCGCCCTCTTCGTCCGTTTCGTCCGGACGAACCGCAACGTGACGAAACGGACGAAACGGACGAAATCGCCGCGCTCGGATGCGAGCCTTTCAAAGACCCGCAGTGCATGTCGGCATGGCGCCATGAAAGCACAAGGGTCGATGGAGAATAAATTCTCCATCCCTACTCGAGATCAGAACAGGCCGTTGCCCTTGGGCAGTTCGGCATAGCGGTTGACCCGCACCGCCATGATCAGGGCGAAGCCGATCATCACCGTCAGCATGGACGAGCCGCCGTAGGACAGCAGCGGCATCGGCACGCCCACGACCGGCGCCAGGCCCATGACCATCGCCCCGTTGATGAGGACGAACAGGGCGAAGAAGGCGACCATGCCGGACGAGGCGATCCGCCCGAAATGGCTGTGCGAAAGGGAGGCGATCCGCAGGGCGATCAGTATGATGGCCACGTAACAGATCAGGACCGTGAACGAGCCGACGAAGCCGAACTCCTCCGACAGGGTCGAGAAGATGAAGTCGGTCTGACGCTCGGGCAGGAACTCCAGCTGGCTCTGGCTGCCCAGACCGTAGCCGCGCCCCAGAAGGCCGCCGGAACCCAGGGCGATCTTGGACTGGATGATGTTGTAGCCGGTGCCCGACGGGTCGGATTCCGGGCTGAGGAAGGTCAGGACCCGGTTGCGCTGATAGTCGTGCATCACGAACATCACGAAGGGCGGGATGACGGCCACGGCCGCCGCGACGGCCGCCGCGATGATGCGCCAGCTCAGCCCCGCCAGGAACATCACCACCGCGCCGGTCAGGCCGATGATCATGGCCGAGCCCAGGTCCGGCTGTTTGGCGACGAGCAGGAAGGGCACGCCGATCATCCCGATGGGGAAGATCAGCTTCCAGTGCCAGCGCGCCTCCTTGGCGCTGTGGTCGTGGTACCAGCGGGCCAGGGCCAGGACGAGGCCGATCTTCATGAACTCGGCCGGCTGGATGCGGGTGAAGCCCAGGTTCAGCCAGTTCTTCGCCCCGCCGGCCGTATAGCCCAGGGGCGTGAACTCGATCATCAGGACGAGGACCAGAAGGACGCCGTACATCGGATAGGCGGCGCGGAACCACCACTTCAGATCGACCATCGACAGGCCCAGCATCAGCACCAGAAGGACGCAGAAGCGCACCAGGTGGTCCAGGGCCCAGGGCTGCCAGCTGCCGCCGGCGATGGAATACTGCATGGCGCAGCCGACGCCGGCCACGACGCACATCAGGCTGACCAGACGCCAGTCGATCTGGGACAGTTTGACCGAAAGGCGATCGCGTTCGCCGGGACGGGTCAGGGCGGAAGCGGTCATTGCGGACCCGGCTGATAGGGGCGCGGACCGGTCTCGGCGGTCGGAGCGGCGGGGGCGGCGGTCTCGGCGGGCGCCTGATCGATGGGGCCGTCTTCCGCCAGCGGCGTCGGCTCCGGGGCCTCCGCCTCGAACCCGGCGTGTTCGATACGGGCGCGGATCTCCGGGTCCTTCAGCAGGGTGGTTCGCATGACCTCACGCGCGCGCGGCGCGCCCGCCGTGCCGCCGCCCAGACCGCCGTGCTGGACGATGACGGAGATGGCGTAGCGAGGATTGTCGGTCGGGGCGTAGCAGATGAAGAGGTTGTGGTCCTTGTCCTGCCACGGACGGCCTGAGCCCTTGCGCGAGCCGGAGCCGTAGTTGCGGGCCTGGGCGGTGCCGGTCTTGCCCGCCATCCGCACGGGGCCGAGACCCAGCTGACTGTTGCGGAAGCCGGTGCCCCCGACGTCGGTCACGGCCTCCATGCCGTCGCGCATGACCTTGACCAGGTCGGCGTCGAACGGGAGGTCCTCGAAGGTGGCGGCGTGAGCCTGTTCCACCCCGCCGATCGACTTGATCAGGCGCGGCGTGACGGCCTTGCGTCCATTGGCGATGCGGGAGGTGTAGACCGCCAGCTGGAGCGCGTTGACGTTCAGCGCCCCCTGCCCGATCGAATAGCTGGGCGTCTCGCCCGGATACCATTTGCCGTCCCCGCGCACGGGATTGTCGCGACGCCATTTGGTGTCGGGCACCAGGCCGCGCTTCTGGCCGTCGATGCCGATGTCGAAGATCTGTCCCAGCCCCAGGTCGCGGGCCGACGCGGCGATGGCGTCCGGCCCCATCTCCACGCCCAGGGTCATGAAGTAGACGTTGCAGGAGGCCTTCAGGGCGTTGCGCATATCCAGCGAGCCGTGACGGCCGAGGCAGGCGAAGCGGCGCCCCAGGTAGTAGCCGCCGGTGCAGGTGATCCGCCGATCCGGGCTGACCCCGCGCCGCAAGGCCGCCAGTCCGACCGCCGGCTTGAAGGTCGAGCCGGGCGCGAAGGTGCCGTCGATCGCCTTGTCCGTCAGGGGACGGCGTTCGTAGTCCGCGAGCGCACGATAGGTGCGGGTCGGCACGCCCGAGACGAAAAGGTTGGGATCGAAGGACGGAGACGAGACCATGGCGAGGATGTCGCCGGTGCGCACGTCCATCACGACGCAGCTTCCGGCCTCCTCGCCGAAGACCTCAAGGGCGCGGTTCTGGATGTCGGCATCCAGCGTCAGGATCACCTCGGCGCCGGGCACGGCCGGGCGCGAGCCGCCGACATCCTCGGCCACCACCCGCCCGCGGGCGTCGACCTCGACCCGCTTGCCGCCGGCCTCGCCGCGCAGCTGGGCGTCCAGGGCCTTCTCCACCCCGGTGCGGCCGATGCGGAAGCCGGGGTTGAACATGATCTGGGGCGGTTGCTCGCCCCGGTCGCGGATGGCCTTGATGTCGCGGTCGGAGACCTTCGCCACATAGCCGATCACATGGGCGAAGGCGCCGGTGTGGGGGTAGTAGCGGGCCTCGTTCATGTCGGCCATGACGCCCGGCAGTTCGGGCGCGTAGATGTTGACCTTGGCGAACTCCTCCCAGGTCAGGTCGCTCTTGACCGGGACCGGGCTGAAGCGCGGCGCGGCGTTGACCTCGCGGATGATGGTGCGGCGACGGTCCAGGGTGTCGGGCAGGAGCCGGCCCAGGAGGTCCAGGGTCTGGTCCAGATCCTTGGTCTCGTCACGCACGACCAGGACGCGGAAGCTGGGACGGTTGCCGGCGATGACCACGCCGTTCCGGTCCAGGATGCGGCCGCGCGGAGGCGGGATCAGACGGAAGTTGAACTGGTTCAGGCTGGCGAGGGTCGTGTATTCCTGCGCCTGGACGACCTGCAGCTGGGCCAGACGAACGGTCAGGGCGGTCACGCCGATGGCCGTCAGACCGCCGACCACGAAGGTGCGGCGCAGGAACGAGCCCTGGCGCTCGTTCACGTCGGAGAAGAAGATCGAAGGTTCGCTGCTCATCGGAACCGCACGTCGCCGTCGTCGAACCGCTGGATCATCCAGTCGGCCGCAGGGAAAAGAAGCAGGGTCGGCACGACCTGCCCGATCAGGGACAGAAGGCTGGGCGCCCGGCCCGCCACCAGTGTGACGATCAGATACGCCACAACAAAGGCGCCCAGCGCGCAGACCGCGTACCAGGCGAACAGGATCTGGGTCTCCTGTCCGGCCAGCAGGTTCCGCGAGGCCAGGACGGCGCCGTAGACGCCCAGCAGGCACAGCGGCCACAGGCCCAGTGTCCCGCCCCAGAACATGTCGAGGAACAGGCCGAGGCCAAACAGGACCGCCGGCGCCGTCATGGAGGGCCGGATCAGGGGCCAGGCGAAGGCCAGGATCAGCGGCAGAACAGGCTCGGGCAGCTTCAGGCCGAACAGCTGGACCGGCGTGGCCAGGAGGACGGTCAGGGCGATGGCGGCGAGCGCGGGATAGAAGATGTACTGAACCGGCCCGACGACCCGGATGGCGACCGGGCGTCTCACTCGGCGGGCCTTGGCGCGGGCGTCGTGGCGACAGGCGCCGCCGGGGCGGGCGCGGCGGGGGTCGGCGCCGGGGTCTGACGCGCGGGCGGGGTCGCGGCGGCTGCGGCGCGATCGCGGCGGACCACGGCGTCGCCGATGGCGGCGGCGGCCTCGGCCGTCGGCAGAGGCGCGGCGCCCAGACCGGCCAGGGGCGGCGCGTTCAGGGCGTCCGGCGCGACCAGCTGGCCGAAGTCCTGGAACAGGAGGATGCGGACATAGTCGATGGCGCCCCGGTCGCTGAACAGCTTGACCCGCCAGGAGCCGTCGATGCCCTTGGCGGCGACGCCGATGGGCAGGCCGCGCGGGAAGCCGCCGCCGTCGCCGGACGACAGGATGCGGTCGCCGGCCTGAACCGAGCCGTGGCCGCGCACGAACTCCAGACGCGGATTGCCCGAACCGTCGCCGGTCAGCATGGCGCGCGCGTCGGTGCGGTCGATCAGGACCGGCGTGCGACTGGCCACGTCGGTCAGCAGCAGCATGCGGCTGACCCCGCCCGACGTGCCGACGACGCGACCGACCAGGCCGTCCTGGTTGATCACCGGATTGCCGACGCGCACGCCCTTGGAGGTTCCGGCGTCCAGCAGGCGGGCGTTGATGAAGGGGCCGCGCGATTCCGAGATCGAACGGGCGGTCGCCATGGCCACCGGCGGCTCGGTGCGCAGGCCCAGCATGGCCTCGTAGCGGCCGTTGACGTTCTTCAGCGCGATGGCCTGGTCGCGCCAGGGCCGCAGCTCTTCCAGCTCGGCGCGCAGGCGGCGGTTCTCCGACACGGCGAAGAAATATCCCTTCACATAGTCGGTGGCGTTGCCGGCCCAGCGGACGGGCCAGGCCAGGAGGCCGTTGACGGGTCCGGCGCCCGCGTCGAAGCCCGCGCGGACGGGGCCATAGCCGTCGCCGACGGTGTCATGGCGGCGGTCCGCCAGGATCATCACGATGGAGGCGATGATGGCGACCACGGTCACGACCGCGGCGGTCCACGCCAGCGGCACTTTCAGCGACTCGAACGGTCCGTCGCGAAACGCCACGGCCTAGCCTTCCAATAGAGAGAATCGGCGGGACGCCCCCCGCCGCTTTATGCAGCCTATCGCAAAATCCGGGCCACTTTGAAACCGGAGATTGGGCCGCAATCACAAGGATTTGCGGCCCAGCTTGATCCCGGCCCTAGAGCGCCGAGTCGAGCACGCCCTTCATCCAGCGCGGATGCTCCAGCACGCGGCCGCAGCCGATGGCCACGCACGACAGCGGATCGTCGGCGACCGAGACCGGCAGGCCGGTGTGATCGCGGATCTCGGCGTCCAGGCCGCGCAAGAGGGCGCCGCCGCCCGTCAGCATGATGCCCTTGTCGGCGATGTCGGCGGCCAGTTCCGGCGGGGTGGCTTCCAGGGCGACCTTCACGGCGTCGATGATCTGGGAGACCGGCTCGGCCAGGGCCTCGGCGGCCTGACGTTCCGAGATGCGGACCTCGCGCGGCACGCCCTGCATCAGGTCGCGGCCCTTGACCTCGATCGACAGGCCTTCGCCGTCGGCCGGGATGCGGGCGGTGCCGATGTCCTTCTTGATGCGCTCGGCGGTCGTCTCGCCGATCAGAAGGTTATGGTTGCGGCGCATGTAGGAGATGATCGAGTCGTCCATCTTGTCGCCGCCGACGCGGACCGAACGCGAATAGACGATGCCCGACAGGGACAGAACCGCGACTTCCGTCGTGCCGCCGCCGATGTCGACGACCATGGAGCCGGTCGGCTCGTGGATCGGCAGGCCGGCGCCGATCGCGGCGGCCATCGGCTCGTCGATCAAGCCCACGCGGCGGGCCGAGGCGTTCAGGCAGCTGTCGTTGATCGCGCGACGCTCGACCGCCGTGGCGCCCGAGGGGACGCAGACGATGATCTTGGGGTTCACGAAGCCCTTGCGGTTATGAACCTTGCGGATGAAGTGCTTGATCATCTCCTCGGCGACTTCGAAGTCGGCGATGACCCCGTCGCGCATCGGGCGGATGGCTTCCATGTGGCCGGGCGTGCGGCCCAGCATCTGCTTGGCCTCGATGCCGACGGCGTGGACGATCTTCCGTCCACCGACGTTCCTGAGGGCGACCACGGACGGTTCGTTCAGAACGATGCCCTTGCCCTTCATGTAGATCAGGGTGTTGGCGGTCCCGAGGTCCATCGCGATGTCATTCGAGATAGCGCCGAAGAGGGAAAAGCTCATGGGGGTCGAATACCGTTCGGTTGGGGCCTTCAAGGCGCTGCGTTTCGACCGGCTTCGGCGACGCCCCAACCCGATGCGTATCCCCATACACGACGGATTTTCTGATCGTCCTCGCCTGACCGGCTGTGCGCTCGTTTGCCCGCATGGAAAGGCGAATACAAGCCCCGATGCCGTCCGAATGCGACGCGTCGATCACGACCAAGTGACGGCCACGCTTGGGTTTCCGCGCGGTCAGGCGTTGGCCGGTCAGCGCCCGGAGGCCGATCGGTTCCGTGGCCGCCTCACTCGGCCGGTGGGACCACGCCGAATGCGTTGGCGCAGGTGTCCAACATCTGCCCCAACTGGTCGCCGCTGGCCCGGCCGATCATGTTTCGGGCGTAGGTCTCCTCGACCTCGCGCTTCTCGGCGTTGAAGGCTCCGCCGACAGCCTTCTGCTCCGCATCCTCGCTCGCCCGCGTCTCCAGCTGTGTCAGGGCGTCCCACATGGCCTGTTCGCTGGTGGTCTGGGGCGTGGTGTCGCCGAAATGCGTTTCGCGGCCCATTCTGGCGAGGGTCGCGCAGGTCCAGGATTCGCTGAACAACAGCTCGGATGCCTGCGACGTTTGCAAAGCAGCGGCGAAAACGAGGACGGCGATCATGACGAGTTCCTTGGACAGGAGCTCAAGATAACAACGATCTTCGGATTGTCACTCGGCGCGAAACGCCGTCAGTCCGGAGCGCCCGCCGCCCGTTCGCGCCGCTTCACGAGCTCGCGCACACCCAGCATCAGGCCCACGAAGACCACCGCCACGGCCGCCAGGATCAGGGAGGTCCAGACGCCGTCGCCGCTGACCGCCGCGACCACCGCCCCGCCGAAGAAGGCCACGAGCGCGGTCTTGGGAAGAACACCCAGGGCGCAGCCGGCGAGGAAGGCCGGAAAGGACGCACGGGTGGCGCCGAAGGCCATGTTGACGACGATGAAGGGGGCGGACGGGACGTTACGGATCATGAAGCTGGCGTAGAAGGCGTTCTTGCCGACGAACCGCTTCAGCCGGTCCATCGTCGATCCGCCGAACCGGTCCAGCATCCGTGCCGTCGGCCCCCGCCCCAGCCAGTAGGTGACGCCCGCCGAGGCCACCGTCGCCGCCCAGCTGTAGAAGAAGCCCAGCGACGGCCCGAAGGCGACGACGCAGGCCGCGATCAGGATGAACTGGGGCGCGCCGATGAAGGCGGCCACGACGAACAGGACCACGGTGGCGGCGAAGGCCCAGGGACTGCCGCGATACCCCTGCAGCCAGGCCTCCAGATTCTCCTCGGCCGCCAGTCCGAACTGGCTCTTGCCGAGCAGCAGCAGGCCCAGTGTCGCGCCCAGCAGCAGGGCCGCCGCCAGCGCGGTGCGCCAGCGTCGGGCCTCCATGTTCAGAATGAAGTCGAGGATGCGCTTCATGTGCGCGGCTTAGCACTCCGCCATCGACTTGCGAACGCACGAGCCGGAGGTTTGGTCTCGACGCCGGAGGCGCTAGCAAGGAAGCCATGACCCCGCAGGAACTCGACGTCATCGTCCGCGTCGCCGGCGCCACGCTGCTGATCTGGACGGCGATCCGGCTGCGGTCGGACGGTCGGCGCTATTTCGCGGCCCTGGCGATCTGTCTGTGCGGGTTCCTGGCGGGCAATACGCCGGATCCGACGCTCCAGATGTCGGGCCTGCTGGGCCGGATCGCGGTGATCGCGACGGGCTATGCGGCGGTCTTCCTGTGGTGGTGGTGTCTGGCGGTGTTCGACGCCCGGTTCCGGCCGAGGGGCGTGGTGCTGGGCGTCGGGGTGCTGTGGAGCGTGATCGCCAGCGCGGATCGCGGCCTGTTCGGGCCGGTCCTCGCGGAAAGAGGGCTGTCCTACGTCCTGCTGGCGCTCGGCCTGTTCATGATCGGGCATCTGGGGTGGCGGCTGCTGACCGATCGGGCGGACGACATGATCGACCAGCGCCGGAGGGCGCGGGCGGCCGTCGTGCTCGTGCTGGGCGGCCAGCTGCTGGTCGATGTCTGCGTGGACCTGACGCTCGGTCTGGAGTGGCAGCCGCGCTGGTTCTCGATCGTGCAGAACATGGCGATCCTGGGCTCCGTCGCCTGGATGCAGAGCCTCGATCTGACCAAGCGGCGTCCGGCCGAGGCCACGCCCCTGCCCGCTCCGCCCGTTTCCGATCCGCTCGCGGCGCGGCTGGCGCATCTGATGGAGGTCGAACGGCTCTATCTCGATCCTGGGCTGAGCTTCGCGGACGTGGTTCGGGCCATGGGTGTTCCGGAGCGGCAGGTGCGCGGCCTGATCCACCGGGAGGGCCATGACCATTTCCGCAGCTTCCTGAACGCCCGACGGGTGGCCGAGGCGCGGCGGCGACTGGCGGACCCGGCGCACCGTTCCGAGAAGCTGATCGCCATCGCCTTCGATTGCGGCTTCGCCTCCCTGGCCTCGTTCAACCGCGCGTTCCGGGACTTCGAAGGTCGGACGCCCAGCGCCTTCCGCGCCGAGGCCTTGGGCGAAACCCGTCCCGCGCCGGGTTCCGAGGAACGATCCGCCGGGTTCTGAGGAGCCGACCGCCCTGCGAACAGCCACAGTCACGGCTTCTCGAACAACGGAGCGTGACGGGTGAACGGACTGATCGGTATCGCGGGGGTGGTGGTCCTCCTCCTGATCGTGGGCGGCGTGGTCGGACTGGTGCGACGGGACAAGTTCTCGCCGGGATGGCTGGTCGTGGCGGCGGGGCTGGTCGTGCTGAACGATCTTCTGCTGACCAATGCCTATGGGCTGCTGCCCGTCCTGCCGTCCGGCGACTGGAACTGGCAGGGCAAGGCGCTGGCCCTGACCGCGACGCTGGCGATCGCCGCCCTGCCCATGTTCGGCTGGCGCGACTGCGGCTTCACCCTGCATCAGGCGCCCGGCAGTCTGAAGGCCGCCCTGCCCGTCGCCCTGCTCTATGTCGCGCTCTTCGTGGGACTGGGGCTGGCCTTCCCAAACGAACCGGCCTCGGTCGAGACCCTGGCCTTCCAGCTGACCATGCCGGGGCTGGAGGAGGAGTTCTTCTATCGCGGCCTTCTGCTGGTGGTCCTGATGCGCGCCTTCACGGGCCGGGTCCGGTTCCTGGGCGTCGAGTGGGGTTGGGGCGCGCTTCTGTCCTGCATGCTGTTCGGGCTGGCCCATGCGTTCGGGTTCTCGCGCGGCGCCTTCCAGTTCGATGCGATGACCATGGCCCTGACGGCCCTGCCGTCGCTGATCGCGGTCTGGCTGGCCTTGCGGACGCGCAGCGTGCTGTTGCCGGTGCTCCTGCACAACTTCGGTAACGCGATTACATTGATGCTCTGACGGTGTTTGATCCGCCTTTCGCATCTGCGTAAGAGACAACGCCGCTCTCCCCGGGAATCGTCATGTCGCAACTGCAGTCCACCGCCCTCGCCCGCGTTCAGCCGTCCGCCACCCTGGCCGTGACCGCGAAAGCCCGCGAGCTGAAGCGCGCCGGTCGCGATGTGATCGGCCTGGGCGCCGGCGAGCCGGACTTCGACACGCCGGAGAACATCAAGGCCGCCGCCATCGCCGCCATCCAGCGCGGCGAGACCAAATATACGGACGTCGACGGCACGCCCGAGCTGAAGGCCGCCATCGTGGCCAAGTTCGAGCGCGAGAACGGCCTGACCTATACGGCTGCGCAAATCCACGTCGCCTCGGGCGGCAAGCCGGTGATCTACAATGCGCTCGTGGCCACGTTGAACGCGGGCGACGAGGTCGTCGTGCCGGCGCCCTACTGGGTGTCCTACCCCGACATGGTCCTGCTGGCGGGTGGCGAGCCCGTCTTCGTGACCGGCGAGGAAGCCGACGGCTTCAAGCTGCGTCCCGAGGTGCTGGAGGCCGCGATCACGCCGCGCACCAAGTGGCTGATCCTGAACTCGCCGTCGAACCCGACGGGCGCGGCCTATACGAAGGCGGAGCTGGAGGCCCTGGCCGATGTCCTGCGTCGTCACCCGCAGGTCTGGGTCCTGACCGACGACATGTACGAGCACCTGACCTACGGCGACTTCGAATATACGACGATCGCCCAGGTGGTGCCGGACCTCTACGACCGCACCCTGACCGTCAACGGCGTGTCCAAGGCCTATGCCATGACCGGCTGGCGCATCGGCTATGCGGGCGGCCCGAAGCCCCTGATCGACCTGATGCGGAAGGTCGCCAGCCAGACGACGTCGAACCCGTCCTCGATCTCTCAGGCGGCGGCGGTCGAGGCCCTGAACGGGCCGCAGGACTTCATCGCCGAGCGCGGCCAGGCCTTCGAACGCCGGCGGGACCTAGTCGTGTCGATGCTGAACCAGGCGACGGGCATCCGCTGCCCCAATCCGGAAGGCGCCTTCTACGTCTATCCGTCGATCGAGGGACTGATCGGCAAGACGACCGAGGGCGGGGTGGTCATCGACACCGACGAGACCTTCGCGTCGGCCCTCCTGGAGGCCGAGGGCGTGGCCGTGGTGCATGGGGAGGCCTTCGGCCTGAGCCCCTATTTCCGCATCAGCTACGCGACCTCGGAGAGCGTGCTGGAGGAGGCCTGCAGCCGTATCCAGCGGTTCACGGCGAGCTTGCGTTAATCCAAGGTCCGGATACGGTCGTATTTCCTGTGTACGCGAGGCGACTCAACGCCTCGGGCATTGGAAGGAAACGCCGAATGGAAGACGTGCGCCCCCGGGCCGCCTTCACCGTCAACGCCACCAGTGTGACCGCCTTCGCGGTCGCAGGGGCCATCAGCGCGCTGATCTGGTACGAGCTGGGCGAACTCTTGTTCTACCTGCTCTGAGCCGGATCAGGTCGCGCGGCTGACGGCGAAATCGGCCAGGCCTTCGAGCGCGTCGCGCCACGGGCCGGCCAGCAGGACCTGAAGCGAGGCCTTGGCCGCGTCGGCATAGTCGGCCGCCGCATCCAAAGTGGACGTCAGGGCCCCCGTGCCGATGATCAGTTCCCGCGCACGGCGGAAGTCGTCCTCGGTCCGCTCGCCCTTGTTGATCGTGCGTTCCCAGAAGGCGTCCTCGCGGCCGCGCGTGCGGGCCACGGCCAGCAGCAGCGGCAGGGTCGCCTTGCCTTCGCGGAAGTCGTCGCCCGCGTTCTTGCCCAGGGTCTCGGACGAGCCGCCGTAGTCCAGGGCGTCATCGGCCAGCTGGAAGGCCAGACCCAGGTTCAGGCCGAAAGCACGCAGCGCCGCCGTGGTCTTCTCGTCCGCACTGACGCCCACGGCGCCGGATTCCGCGGCGGCGGCGAACAGCTCGGCGGTCTTGGCCGAGATGATGCGCAGATAGGTTTCCTGATCCAGGTTCAGGTCGTGAGCGCGGGTCAGCTGCAGCACTTCCCCCTGCGCGATGACGCTGGAGGCCTGGGCCAGGATGCCCAGGGCACGCAGTTGGCCCGTCTCGACCATCAGTTCGAAGGCCCGGGCGAACAGGAAGTCGCCGACCAGGACGCTGGTGGCCGAACCCCAGATCAGATGGGCCGCGACCTTGCCGCGACGACGTTCCGACCCGTCCACGACGTCGTCGTGCAGCAGGGTGGCGGTATGGATGAACTCGACCGAGGCGGCCAGCTTCATCGCGCCCGCCAGATCGACCTCGGTCGAGGCGGAGGTGGCGGCGCGGGCGGCGGCGATGGTCAGAAGCGGACGCAGGCGTTTGCCGCCCGCCGCGATGATGTGCTCGGCCAGCAGCGGAATGACCGGTACCGGCGACTGCATGCGATCGACGATCAGCGCATCGACAGCGGCCATGTCGGCCTTGGCCAGAGCGGCCAGGGCCTCCACGTCGCCCTGGGGCCGGGGGGCCTTGGCGCGGGGAGCGGTCAAAGTGACGGCATCCAACGGAAAACTCTCTCAAAAATCACGATGCGCGGGGGAGATCGCATCGCACAGGCATCGCGGCGGCTTGCGGCGTCGCGTTCGGGCGGACAATGGTGACCGCGCCATGAAGGGTCAAGCCGCGTGACCGTCGCATCGTCATCACTCCCCGCGCCGAACTCGCTCCTGAATGGAAAGGTCCGGCTGATTCAGCCTGCGGACGGCTATCGCGCGGGCATGGACGCCGCCCTTCTGGCCGCCGCCGTGCCCGCCAGGCCGGGCGAACGGGTGCTGGAGGCCGGATGCGGGGTCGGCGCGGTCCTGACCCAGATCGCGGCGAGACGGCCGGGCGTTTTCCTGACCGGGGTGGAGCGGGACCCCGTCGCGGCGGAGCTGGCGGGCGAAAACGCGGCGCTGAACGGCCTGTCGGAGCGGATGGAGGCGATCAATGCGGATATCGCCGGAGGATTCGCCGCTCTGGATCGTCCCCGATTCGACTGGGCCCTCTCCAATCCACCCTTCTTCGACGACGAGGCGGCGCTGCGGGCGCCGTCGCCGGCCAAGCGCGGGGCCTGGATCGCCGACGACGGACTGGCGGTCTGGACCCGGTTCCTGACCGACGGGGTGCGGGACGGCGGGCGAATCGTCGTGATCCACCGGGCGGATCGGCTGGCCGACCTGCTGGGGCTGCTGGGCGAGAAATGCGGCTCGTTCGCCATCCGGCCGGTGCAGCCCTTCGCCGACGCGCCGGCCAAGCGGGTGCTGGTCCACGCGATCCGGTCGGGGAAGGCGCCGCTGAGGCTGTTGCCGGCGCTGGTGCTGCACGACCGATCGGGGGCCAAACATGCGCCCGAGGCCGAGGCCATCCTGCGCGGCGAAGCGGCTCTGGAGTGGTGAGGCGATTGCGAGCGGCGCTGTAACCGGTTACGCCCGACGAACTTCGGGAGATCCTATGCACCGCCGATCCTTCCTTACGCGGACCGCAGCCTTCGCCTCCGTTCCGGCCTCTGGATGTGCGACCAACGTTCCCGGCCCTCGCGTGGGCGCGGATGCCGAGGCGGCACTGACGGCGACGCTGAACACAGCGGTGGATCTGGACGGCGCGCCGGGTCTGTCGTTCGGCGCGACGAGGGCGGGACGCTACCTCGCGATCGGCGGCAAGGGGCGCAGAGGCCCGGACGACGCCGCCACGCCCGATGCCGACACGGTGTTCGAGATCGGCTCCCTGACCAAGACGTTCACAGCCGGCCTGATCTTCGAGCTGGAGGCCGAGGGGCGGCTCGAGACCTCCGGGACCATCGGCGCCTATGTGCCCGATCTGCCTGAGGCGTGGCGCGCGCGGACGCTGGCCAGCCTGCTGAGCCACACCTCCGGCCTGCCGGAATATCTGGACGCCGGGAATTTCATGGACCTTATGCCGCGCGACCTGACGCCTCGGGATCTGATCGCCCTGGCCGCCGGAAAGCCGGTCGATTTCGAGCCCGGCGCTCGACACGCCTACAACAACACCGGCTTCGTCCTGCTGGGCATGGCCGCCGAGGCCGTCGGCGGCGCACCCTACTGGGAACAGATCGAAACGCGGTTCCTGCGGCCTGCGGGCATGATGCGAACGGGGCCGCGCGGACGCCTGCAACTGGACGCGAACCACGCCGGCGGCCGGTTCTGGAATGGGGAGATATGGAACGATCATCCGCCGATCAGCGCGGCTGGATCCACCTTTTCCGCCGGCGGCCTTCTCTCGACCGCCCGGGACCTGACCCACTGGGCGATCGCCATCGATCATGGCGTCGTTCTTACTCCGCACGCCCGCCGACAGATGTGGCGGCCAGCCTACCTCGCCGATGGGACGCCTGCGGGCTGGGGCCATGGCTGGGTCGTGGAGCGGGACGACGAGGGCCACGTCATCGTCGCCCATGGCGGCGGCACGGCCGGCTTTTCCTGCTGGTTCCGTCGGGACATCGACGCCGAACTGACCACCGTGGTCCTGACCAATCAGAACGGGCGAGCCGATCCGCTGACGATGACCGAGCAACTGCTGGCGCGGCTGACCTGACCCTCGGCGCCTTCTCCGGCGCGCCTCGACGAGCTATGCCACCCGCCATGTCCCTGCGCCCGCTCTTCGTCACCCAGGTCTACGAGGCCTCCCTCGCCGAGGTTCGCGGCTTCGACGACTTCAACGCCGAACTGGCCGAGGCCTGCCGCATGCTGGCGGAAGAGGATGGGGCCGGTCGCGCCTGGTGCAAGGCGCACAACTACAAGGGCTACACCTCCTACGGCTCGCTGAACGACCTGCCGCTGCGGTTGCCGGAGTTCGCGGAGCTGAAGAAGCATCTGGACCGCCACGCCCTGGCCTATGCCCGCGCGCTGAACTTCGACCTGGCGAGGAAGCCCCGGCTGGACACGATGTGGGTCAATATCCTGAAGCCCGGCGGCGGCCATTCGGGCCATATCCACCCCCACGCCTTCCTGTCCGGCACGGTCTATGTCGAGGTTCCGGACGGCGCCTCGGCCCTGAAGCTGGAAGACCCGCGCCTGGCCATGATGATGGCCCGGCCCACCGTCCTGGCCGATGCGCCCGAGGCGGAACAGCCCTTCGTCTATCTGGCCCCGAAGGCGGGGACGGTGCTGATGTGGGAAAGCTGGCTGAGGCACGAGGTGCCGATGAACGCGGCCAGGGCCGAGCGCATCTCGATCAGCTTCAACTACGCCTGACGCTTTAGGTCTGGGTCAGGGGCGCCCAGGCCGCCCTCGCTGACGAGGTTCGAGACCTGGCCCCTCGTCGAGTGCTAATGCCGATCAGGCGGTCTGCTTCGCGGAAGCGAGCGCGATTGGCACCGCATAGATGTCCGTCGTCGTCCCACCGAGGGTCGCCGAAAGGGTCGCCCCCGCATCCAGCAAGGTCTTCGACAGAGCGTCGGCGCGGTCCCGACTGAGCCGGACGTCAGGCCCCACAAGGCTAAGCGCGCCGACCAGAAGGTTGCCCTGCCCGATGATCGGAACCGACATCGAGGCGACATGAGGCGTGGTCGCGCCGGACGTATAGCACGGCAGAGCTGGCAGCTCCGGTTTCGCCTCGGGCCATTTCTCGAACAGCCGCAGGATTTCGGCGCTTGCGGCGCCGTCCATTGGCCTGGACATCCCCGGTTGAACCTCAACGCGGAGGGTGCTCGGCGAGCTCACCCGATAGAGGCAAAGCCGCTCCGCTCCATGGCGCACATAGAACGTCGCAGTCTCGCCGGTACGGTGAGCCAGATCGGCGAGAACCGGCTGGATATGCCGGCCGAGATCGATGGACTCCTGGTAGATCGAGTTGAGCCGCACCACCTCGCTGCCGATCTGGTAACGACCGTCCGGCAGGCGCACCACGAGGTTGAAGGCCTCCAGCGAAGCCACCAGCCGCAGAATGGTGCTCTTCACCAGGCCCGTTCGCTCGGAAAGCTCGATCAGCCCCAGGGCATCGTCGCCGGTCCTGAAGGCGGTCAACACCTCCAGGGCTCGCTCCGCTGCAGCGACACCCGCCGCCGCCGGTCTGGTCTTGGGTTTGGCCGCCATCCTGCTCCTCGAATCCTCCTCAAGCTGTAGTCGGAGGACGCTTGGGAAGGAAGGGCTAGAGCCCCTCGCAGTTCAACGCCGTGAGCGCTGCGTCCACCCAGGCCCGCGGATTCTCGCCGCGCCGGATCTTCTCCATCTGCGCGGTCTCGGCCGCATGCTTGGCGCTGGCCGCTGCATGGATCGCCTCCGCGTCGCCCAAGGGCACACAGATCAGTCCGTCGTCATCGCCGACCAGAATGTCGCCCGGATGAACCACCATCCCGTCGATCGCGATCGGCACATTCACCTCGCCCGGCCCGTCCTTGTAGGGGCCCCGATGGGTGACGCCGCAGGCGAAGAGCGGGAAGCTGCCCGCCCGGATGGCCGCTGCATCGCGGATCGCGCCATGGATGACGATGCCGCCCAGGCCACGGTACTCCGCATGGGCCACCATGAGCTCGCCGATCAGGGCGTTGGTCAGGTCGCCTGCCGCGTCCACGATGACGACGTCGCCAGGCAAGGCCAGATCGATGGCCTTGTGAAGCATCAGATTGTCACCCGGGCGGGCCTTCACCGTGACTGCGGGTCCGGCGAGGACGCCGCCCCCATGCATCGGGCGCAGCGACGCCCCGCCTGCGGTCATCCGGGACATGGCGTCACTGAGGTTGGCCACCGGGAGCGTCGCCAGGCGGGCGACGAGGTCGCCTTCCGGGCGGGGGCCCATGGGAAGAATGCGGAAGCCGATGGCCATGAAATCTCTCTTTGGAAAAAGGGGGCCGGCGACGCGGGAATGGGGGGAAGGTCCCACGCCGCCGGCAGGCTTCCGGGGAGGAAGTTCAGAAGTCGAGCCGGACGCCCACGCGGAACATCCGTCCGAAGGTGTCGTACAGCCCGGTGTTGGTCGCCACGGGGATGGAGCCGTCGCCCGGTGCGTAGGGCGGATCCTTGTCGAGGATGTTCTTCACATTGAGGTAGACCTCGACCCCGGCCGGCCCGACCTGGTCGAACCGGTAGGAGACCTGACCGTCGAGATAGGCCTGTGACTCGATGTGCTGCAGGTCGACGGCCGAGGCGTCCTTGGTGTTGTCGTACTTCCCGCCGCCGATGTAGCGGACCTGGGCGAAGGCGTTCCAGGGTCCCAGGTCGAAGTTGGCCTGCACATTGGCCCGCCAGTGGGGATTGGCGCTGATCCCCACTTCGCCCGCGCGGTCGATGGACGGCGATCCGGGCGTCGTGGTGGCCAGCTCGTCGACATAGGCCACGACCGTGCGCAGGTTCAGGTTCGCTCCGCTGTCCGTCCAGGCGTCCATCGGGACGCGATAGGAGGCCTCGAAGTCCACGCCGCTCGTGACGAGGGTCGACAGATTGATCGGATAGGCGAGCAGGCCCGTCAGATTGCCGGCGCCGTCTCTCTGGGTCAGCGAGCAGGCCAGAGGATTGCCGGAGAAGCACTGATCGACGGTCTGCTGGCCCGTCAGGGTGCCGATCGCGTCGTTGATCTTGATGTCGTAGTAGTCGACCGAGAGGCTCAAGCCCGGGACCGCAGCCGGCGTGAACACCGCGCCGATCGTCAGGGTGTCGGCCTCTTCCGGCTGCAGGCTGGCGTTGCCGCTGTTGGTGACGAAGATGCCCGACAGTCGGACATTGTTCTTGAACGGATCGGTCACCGTCACCGTGTTGGTCCGACCTGTCGTGAACAGTTCGCTCAGGTTGGGCGCGCGGATGTCGCGCGACCGGGTCGCCCGGAAACGCAGGTCTTCGACTGGTGTATAGCTCAGCCCCAGCTTCCAGGTCGTGACCTGGCCGCTGGTGCTGTAGTCCGTGTAGCGGGCGGCGGCGTTGACCTCGAGTTCACGGGCCAGGGGCAGGTCGCGCAGCAGCGGCGCGACCACCTCCACATAACCTTCCTTCACATCGTACTCGCCGGCCCACGGCTGCGGGTTCCCGAACAGGAAGGCGCCCGAACGGGACAGGGCGTCGACGGTCAGAACGGCTTGCTCCTTGCGGTACTCCGCGCCGGTGGCGAAGGAGATCGGCCCGGCCCAGCCCTCGAAGAGGTCACCGGCGAGGTTGATGGCGACGACGTCTTCGGTGAACTCGGAATCGGTCGTGCTGGTCCCGCGGGTGTAGGCCAGGGCCGCAGCCGACGGCGATCCCTCGCCGAAGACGTTGAACGGCTGGCAGCCGTTGGTCGGATCCGTCAGGGTCGAACGGCAGACGATCTGTCCCGCGCCGTTGCGCACCGCATCCACGGCCCGGGTGAAGTTGGCGGTGATCTCGTTGTTCAGGATGTCGGTCTGCTGACGCGTCCGGCCGTGCTGGTAGTAGCCGTCCAGCTTCAAGCCGGAGCCGAGGTCCGCGTTGAACCCGGCGACGTAACGATCGGTCTCGGTATCGACGGCCACGTCCGTCAGTCCGCCCTCGGCCGAGTAGCGCAGCATGGTCAGCGAGCTGACGCTCGGGTTGAGGTCCAGCTGGGCACGAAGAGCCGTCGGGATGTAGGCGTTGTCACGCCGGATGGTGATCGGGTTGGTCGTCTGGTGACGGTTGATCGAGGTCGAGTATTGGGTCGCGGTTCGACCATAGGAGGCCTCGGCGAACAGTTTGACGGCCTCCGTCAGCTGGAAGTCGGCGTGACCGAAGAAGGCGGAGCGTTCGAGAGGACGATTGATCTCCTGGAACAGCGAGCTGTCGACGCCGTCGCCGCCGATCTGCTGGGTCGCGGTCGTGTAGGAGCCGAAGCTGTAGGGCAGGACCGTGCCGCCGGGGCCGAACTGAAGGCCGCGGAAGCTGGCGTTCTGGGCGGCCGTGCCGCCCGTTCCGCCGGTGATCAGGCCGCCGTAGGTGCCGATGACCCGGACGTCGGACGCCGAGATCAGCGCCGGGCCGCCGGCTGGTCCATTGATCAGGTTGGAGCCGCGGCGCGCCCATTCGCGCTCGCCTTCGAGGATCCCCGCGTTGTCGTAGTATTCGGCGCTTCCGGTCAGATGCAGCCGATCATCGAGGAAGCCTCGTCCGCCCGTGACGATGAGGCGGTTCTCGATGTTGTCGCCCTCCCCGGCCACGCCGTAGGAGGCTTCCACCTTCAGGCCGTCGAACTTGGTGTCGAGCACGAAGTTGACCACCCCAGCGACAGCGTCCGAGCCATAGGCGGCGGAAGCGCCACCCGTGACGACGTCCACGCGTTGCATGAGGCCGGACGGCAGCAGGTTCACATCGACCGTGCCGGTCTGGCTGGCGGCGACGAAGCGGCGGCCGTCCAACAGGGTCAGGGTGCGCACGCCGCCCAGGTTCCGCAGATTGAGGAAGGCCTGGCCGCCGCCCTGGGTGCCGCTGGCGCGCTGGGGGCCGGTTGTCGCCGACAGGGCCGGCAGGGAGCGCATCGCCTCCGCGATCGTGGACGGTGCGGATTTCTCGAGCTGCTCATTGCTCAGCACGGTCACCGGGGTCGGCGTTGTGAAACCGCTGCGTCCGACCCGAGAGCCGGTGACGACGATCTCGTCGATCTCCGACACCTGATCGGCGGCCGGGTCTGCGGCGGCCTGCGGGTCCAGAGCGGCGCCGGGCGCAGTTTGCGCGAAGGCGGGAGACGCCAGGGCCAGAAGGCTGCTGGTCGCCAGAAGGCAGAGGCGGGCATAGCGCGCGGGGCGCGCCGAAACGGCGTTGGTGCTCATCGATCACTCCCTAAGCCACGGCCGTTTTCGGCTCGCGTTCGATGGCCCGTTGGTCGGGCTGCAACCGGACACAAGCATGCGCCTCAAATTGTCGCAACACAATTTCGAAACGTCATTCTATTTTCTTGCTCGTCGATCCATCCGGCGATACACGGGATCAAGCGCCGCGATCGACGGCGTATGGGCAGGAACCGAAGACCTTGTGGAACGCACTCATCGCAGGCCCCGACCTGCCGGCCGCGACGACAGCCCTGGCGGCTCAACGCGGGCTCACGCTGACGCCGCTCAAGGCCTACGCCTCGCCTGACGAGATGATCGCGGCCGCCAACGCCATTCAGGCCGACGCCATCGTCGTGCGCATGGGCCGGATCACGCCTGAGGTGATCGACGGCATCCCCTCCCTGAAGGTGATCGCCAAGAACGGTGTCGGCGTGGACGGAATCGACCTCGCCGCCGCTTCAGCTCGCGGCATCCCGGTCTTGATCGCAGGCGGCGCGAACGCCCAGTCGGTCGCCGAGCACGCTCTGGCGTTGCTGATGAGCGTCGCCCGCTCGACGGCGTATCTCGACGCGCGCATGCGCCAGGGCCATTGGGACAAGGGCACCCACACCGGCTACGAGCTGCGCGGAAAGTCGCTCGGCGTCATTGGCCTGGGCAACATCGGCCGCGCCTTCCTGGATCTTCTCGCGCCCTTCCGGATGACGGTCCAGCTCCATGATCCGTTCATGGCGGATGCCGACATGCCGGAGGGCGTCAGCCGGGCCGAAAGCGTCGATGCGCTTCTCTCCGCCAGCGACATCGTCAGCCTGCATTGCCCGCTCACCGACCAGACCCGAGGCATGATCAGCGCACAGCGCCTTTCGCGGATGAAACCCCACGCCCTGCTTATCAACACGGCTCGAGGCGAGTTGATCGACCAGACCGCCCTCATCGACGCCTTGCAAAGCGGCAGGATCGGCGGCGCCGGACTGGACACCTTCTCGCCCGAGCCCCCGGCGGCCGACAGCCTGCTGTGGACCCTGCCGAACCTCGTCGCCACGCCGCACATCGGCGCCAACACTCACGATGCAAAGGCCCGGATGGGCGAGAGCGTCGTCCAACAGATCGCGGATTACCTGGAAAGCCGGTCGCTCGACCGGCGAAACCTCGCTAACGCCGAATCCATCGCCGCCTGAGGCGATCACCGCCGCGGAGCCGCCCGAAGAGACGGCCCGTCGCACAGGGAGTGAACCATGACTGCGCCTGACGTCACCACTGCGTCCGATCTCGAGAAGCGCACAATGCGCAAGGTCACCTGGCGGCTCATGCCGTTCCTGATGGCCTGCTATCTGATGGCGTTCATCGATCGCACGAACATCGGCATGGCCTCATTGCAGATGAACGAGGACATCGGACTGACCCCCGCCGTGTTCGGCTTCGGCGCCAGTCTGTTCTTCATTTCCTACTTCATCTTCGAAGTGCCCAGCAATCTGATGCTCCAGAAGTTCGGGGCGCGGATGTGGATCGCCCGCATCATGGTGACCTGGGGTCTGGTCTCGGCGGGCATGGCCTTCGTCTGGAACCAGCATTCCTTCTTCGTGATGCGCTTCCTGCTTGGGGCGGCGGAAGCCGGCTTCTTCCCCGGCGTGATCCTGTATCTGACCTACTGGCTGCCGCCGGCCTATCGCGGACGCATGCTGGCGCTCTTCGCCGTCGCCATCCCGGTCTCCAGCTTCATTGGCTCGCCCCTGTCCGGCGCCCTCCTCAAGCTCGACGGTCTGGGCGGCCTGTACGGCTGGCAGTGGTTGTTCATCCTCGAGGGCCTGCCGACGGTTCTCCTCGGAATCGCCTGCCTCAAGGTCCTCACCGACAAGCCGGCCCAGGCGTCCTGGCTGGACGACGAGGAAAAGGCCTGGCTGCAGGGTCAGATTTCGCAGGCCTCGGCGCTGGCCAAGGTCAGCCACGCCTCGCCGTGGGCGCTTTTCCGCAGCGCCCCCTTCTGGGCCCTGGTCATCGCCTGCTGCGGCGCCTCCGCCGCCGGAAGCACCCTCGGCGTCTGGCAACCGATGCTGCTCAAGACCTTCGGACTCACCGATCTTCAGACCGGCTTGATCAACGCCATCCCCTACGGCGTCGCCGCCACCGCCATGGTCCTGTGGGGCCGCCACTCCGACAAGACCGGCGAACGCGCCTGGCACACCGCCATCCCGCTGTTGCTGATCGCCGTCGGCGCCCTGGGCACCTTCATTGTCGGCGGCCTCCTGCCGACAGTCATTCTCCTGACCTTCGTGCTGATCGGCGCCTACTGCTTCAAGGGGCCGTTCTGGAGCATGGCGTCCGGTTGGCTTTCGACCGGAACCGCGGCCGCCGGCATTGCGGGGATCAACGCCACGTCCAACCTGATCGGCGGCGGACTGATGGTGAACGTCTACGGCCAGATCAACGACCGTACGGGCAGCCATCTGCTGGCGCTGATTCCCCTCGCCTGCCTGACTGTCCTCAGCGCCCTGGCCATCCTCTGGGTCGCGCGGGTCGGGGCCAGATCGGCGCCTGCGACCTGATCGCTCACGACTGCGGGTGAAACAACGCCGCCTCCGACCGAAGGTCGGGGGCGGAAACGCATCACTCGTCAGGCTTTGACGCCCGTCTTCCATCACCAGCATCCAGACGGGCTGGTTTTGCTCCTCCTGCCTCAAGGGAAGGGCTCATGGCCTTCTCGAACAGTCCCCCATAGTGCGGAACGTGTCGCATTGCCGGGTGAGCCCCGATACGCATTATTCGACAGTCAGTGGGGAATCGATTGTTGCCCTGGTATCTGCGCCAACTCGGCATCGGCCTGGCGGTCATATGGATGATCACGCTTCAGGGCTTTGCTGTGCTCGAGGCGGAGCACGGCCTTGAACATGCTCGCCCGCTCCAGGGCGCATTCGCCGCGCAGAGTGTCCTTGGAGATCACGGCTACAGGGCCGGCGACCATGGACTCTATCAGACCGACGCCGACTCTTCGGCCATCGGTCCAAGCGACGCTGAAGGGTCAGTTTCCGAAGAGGGTCGTTCGCCGATGACGCACCATCATCATGGCGGCGCGGACTTCTCCCTCACGCTTTTCTCCCTCCCGGACGCGACCCAGGGTGGCGGACACGGCCCCGAGCGCCGTGTTCCAACCCCGGATTTTCGACGCCCAGGCACAGTGCCTGAAAGCCCACTCGACCCTCCAAGACAGCACGCTTGATCACCTGAGACGATGATCCTGAGCGGTCTCTCGACCGTTCGCATGCTGTTGGAGAAGACCCTTGAACATCCTGAAGGCTGGCGGGCCCGCGCGCCGGCCAATAGCCCTGGCCGACCCGGCCAGATCGGTTTTTCCGGACCGATTGCCGGCTTTGACAAGTATCCGCTTCTGGCTTGCCCTGGGCGTCGTCCTCTTTCACTATCAGCTGAATATCGTCGCCGAAGGCGAGCAGGGTTTGGCGCTGATCGAGCGCGCTCGCCTGGCTGTCGACTTCTTCTTTATCCTGTCCGGGTTCGTGCTGGCTCACGCCTACGGCTCTCAGGTCGAGGACGGCTCCTACAGTCATCGGCGCTTCCTCATCGCCCGGCTCGCGCGGATCTACCCTGCTCATCTGGCCATGCTCGGTCTCATGCTGCTGATCGTCTTGACCGCCTTGTTGTCGGGGCAGCCTTTCGACATCGAGAGCTACGGTCCAGAGGGCTTTCTGTCGGCGCTTTTCCTTACGCATGCCTGGATCCCCAGTCTCGCTCCGAACGAGTGGAACGGACCCTCTTGGTCCCTGTCAGCCGAGTGGGCGGCCTACCTTGCCTTTCCGATCTTCGCCTGGGCTGGATTGAAGGTGAGACGGAACCCCTGGATCGTCACAGGTGTGGCGGCCACGCTCTTCCTGGGCTTGGACGCCTTCTATCGCTGGCGCTTTGGCGACCTTCTCACCCACGCCGAACTGAACTTCGGTGTGCTCCGGATCGTGCCGGAGTTCCTTCTGGGCGTGGGCCTTTACCGGCTGGGCGAGCGGCTCCGGTGGTCTCGGGGGATGACAGTGGCTATGGCCACAGGGTCGATCGCTGCCTTGATCGGACTGATGTCTGTCGGCGCCGACGAACGTCTGATCGTCTTCTCCGCCAGCCTGGTGATCCTAAGTCTTGCAATGCTGGCGCGGACGCAAGCCGATCAAGTTTTCGCTCACCCCTGGCTTCTGGAAGCCGGAGAAGCCTCCTACGCTCTCTACCTGGTCCATCTGCCACTCCTGATCCTTTGGAAAAACGGGATGGCGCTCTTCACGGGGATCGACAGCAGCTACCGCATGTCATTTCCTGAGGCAGGCGTTCTGCTGCTTCTGACCCTCGCCTGCGCCTTCGCACTTCACGCCTTCGTCGAGCGGCCCGCCCGTCGCTGGATCAGAAAGCGGTTCCTTTTTTCCGACGCGGTCCGTTGAGCCGAGGACCGCCGACCGTGAGGTCCTGAACGCCGGTCTATTCGTGTGCATTCCGTGGGGTGCGTGCGCTAGGGTCGTCATCCGTCGATCGGCGCTCGCGCCGGACGTCACCGCTGCGCGGCTGCTGAGATCGGAGCCGGCTTCGCATGGTCGTGCGGCCCGAACTGCAACTGATCCCTCGCCAGGAAAAGAATCCCGAACACGAGCGCGCACACCCCCGCCATGATGCCGGCCATGATCCGCCCGGCCTGCCCCTTGCCGCCCAGCCGATAGGTCATGGCGGTGAGGAGCGTCATGATGACGCCGAAGGAGAGAAACACCGGAATGCGATAGGTCGCCGCTATCGGCACGGCGAGACAGAGGACGATCAGGGCTGCGACGAGGCTGGCTCCGATGGCGATCAGGGTGTCCTCGACAGGGCGAAACGGTCCCTCCTTGCGTATCCGAGCCCGCGATCGAGGCTTGTAGCGTCCTGGGCGCCATCGCGGCGCCGTACTTCGGATCGGGGATCGTTTCCCGCCCATGGCTCAGCCTCCAGGAGCCGCTGGCCGCGACGCCCGGTTCGCAAGCCAGACGCGCATGCGGACGATCTCCGCCTCCTGGGTGCGGATGATCTCTTGCGCCAGTCCTTTGACCTCGGGGTCTGTTCCCTGGTCGAGTGCGATCCGCGCCATGGCGACCGCCCCTTCATGGTGAGCGATCATCCCGCGCATGAAGTCGACGTCGGCGTCGCCGCTGTAGTCGATGTTCATGGCGGCGTGCATCCGTTCGTTCGCCTCCTTGAATGAGCGGGTGGCGGGGCTGTCCGCGACGACGTCGGCATGGCCTGCATGCTGGTCGATCGGCCGCGCATCGACGGGGACCGCCTGCGGCGCGGGTCGCCCCTGTCGCGAGAGCATGCCGAACCCGAACGCCGAGATCAGCAGGAAGGCGGCGATGACGCCGACCCAACCGAGACGTTTCATGGGGATTTCCTCTTGCTTGTGGGCGCCCGATCAGTCGGCGCTGCGGGGCCCACGCCAGGCCAGCAGGCGCAGCGCGTTGAACACGACGAGCAGGGTCGAGCCCTCGTGGACAGCGACCGCCGGTCCGATGCCGAGGCCCATGATCGTCGCGGGCACCAGGAAGGCGACGACGCCGAGGCTGACGAACAGATTCTGGCGGATGATGCGGCGGGTCTGGCGGCTCAGCCCCACGGTGAAGGGCAGCTTGGACAGATCGTCCGCCATCAGGGCGACATCGGCCGTCTCCAGGGCCACGTCCGACCCGGCCGCGCCCATGGCGACGCCGACGGTCGCGGTGGCCATGGCGGGAGCGTCATTGACCCCGTCGCCGACCATGGCGACCTTGGCTTCGCCCCGCAGCTTCTTGATGGCTTCGACCTTGTCCTCAGGCATCAGGTCGCCCCAGGCCTCGGTCAGTCCGACCTGGCCGGCGACGGCCTGGGCGGCTTTCTGATGATCGCCGGAGATCATGATCATCCGCCGGATGCCGAGGGCTCGAAGCGCCGTCAGCGTCTCCCGCGCCTTCGCCCGAGGCGTATCAAGCAGGCCGATCACGCCGAGATCCTTGGCTCCGCGACGCACCACCATCAGCGTCCGCCCCTGGTTGCGCAGAGTGGCCACCGCGATTTCCGCGTCGGGGCTCAAGGGCGCGATATCGGCGTCGCCGAACATTTCGGGCTTTCCGATCCAGATGTCCTGATCGTCCAGTCGCGCTGAGACGCCCTTCCCCGTCAGACTGCGCAAATCCGACGCTGTCCGAACCGGAGCCGCGACGAGCCGCTGGCTGCCGTCTCGCACGATCGCCTCGGCCAGGGGGTGATCGCTGAGCCGCTCGACCGCCACGGCGATCTCCAGCAACTCGCTCTCGGTCGTCGGGCCGAAGGGAACGACGTCGGTGATCTTGGGCCGCCCCTCGGTCAGGGTGCCGGTCTTGTCGAAGGCGATGGCGTCGAGCGCACCGAGGTTCTCCAGCGGAGCGCCGCCCTTGACCAGGACGCCGGCCCGAGCCGCACGGGCCACGCCGGAGAGGACCGCGCTGGGCGTGGCGATCGCCAAGGCGCAGGGGCTCGCCGCCACCAGCACCGCCATGGCCCGATAGAAGCTGTCACGGAACGGCTCATCGACCACGACCCAGGCGAACAGCAGAACGAACGCCAGGGCCAGCACCAGAGGTACGAAGACCCGCTCGAAGCGGTCGGTGAACCGCTGGGTCGGCGACTTCTGGGTCTCGGCCTCGCTGACCATCCGCACGACCTTGGCGAGCGTCGTGTCGCTGGACCGCCGCGTCGTCTCGATCTCGATCGCGCCGCCGCCGTTGATGGTCCCGGCGAAGACCACCGACTCCGCTGGCGGCGCCGCCGGCCTTGTCCGGGCCTCCTCGGGGTTCGAGACCGGCTGCTTGTCGACCGGAATGCTTTCCCCCGTGACCGGCGCCTGGTTGACGCTGGACGTGCCTTTCACGACGAAGCCGTCGGCCGGAAGGCGCTCGTTGGGTCGAACGACCACCAGGTCGCCAACCTCCAGCTCCTCGACCGGGATTTCCACGATCTGATCTCCACGCCGAACACGGGCTGTTCGGGGAGCCAGGGCCGCCAGGGCCTCGATCGCCTTCTTGGCCCGGCCCATGGCGTAGTGCTCGAGCGCATGACCGAGGCTGAACAGGAACAGCAGCAGTGCGCCTTCCGCCCAGGCCCCGAGCGCCGCGGCGCCGGCGGCCGCGACCAGCATGAGTGTGTCGATCTCGAAACGCCGCCGCCGCAGGTTGCCGATCGCCTCGCCGACGGTGAACCAGCCGCCCAGCGCATAGGCGATGAGAAAGAGGCCGAAGGGCAGCCATTCCGGCAGTCCCGGAACGAACTTCTCGATCAGCGTGCCGATCCCAAGCGCGACGCCGCTGCCGAGGGCGAAGAACAGTTCGGTGTTCGGGCCCAGAAACCCGCCATGCCCGTGGTCGTGTCCATCGCCCTCTGAGTGGCCATGGCCGTGACCGTCGCCATCGGAATGACCATGATCGTGCCCATCGTCCGGACCATGGCCGGAGGTGTCTTCGGGTGCGGCGGCCCCCTGCGGCTTCGCGGCGATCGCAGTCGCAGGGCCCTCGCCCGCCAAGGCAAGCCCGTGGGACGCAAGGCGCTCGATCAGCCTTTCGCGACTGGTGACCTCTCGGTCGAACTCAAGTCGGAGTGCGCCGGCCGGATCCAGCACAGCCTCGATCACTCCGGCTTCGTCGCCGAGGGCAGCCGCCAGTGTGCGGGCATGGCGTGCGTGCCGGACGCCATCGACCCGCCCGACCAGATGGCCGAAGCGTTCGCTGACTTCGGCGCCGGCCTGGCGCGCGCGTCGACGCACCTGGGCCAGAGACAGCTGGTCCGGATCATAGTGGATGCAAATTTCCGCGCCCTGCTCGCCCTCGGCGACATGCGCCTGGGTCACGCCCGGCTCCACGCGCAGGAGAGCGATGAGGCGGCCCACGCATCCGTCCTGTGCATCGGGCGCGTGGGGCAGGAGGACGGGGATGTTGAGGCGAATGGTCTTGGACATGATCGAACTCTTCAGGAGACGTCACGAGTGAAGGATGAGCGGTCGGGAAGGATGCCCCCGGCGCGCTGGGCGGCGGCGCCGGCGATGAAGGCGGCGAGCGCCAGAACCGCACTCACCAGGGTGACAAGCCGCTTGCGGGTCATCGCATCCCTTATGGCAGCAAGATGATCGCGTCGAGCCAGCCGAGGTTCTGGAGGTGCTCCAGACCCTCGAAGACCGGGAGCGCGAGCAGGAAAACCAGGCCGTCGCGGACGGTTCGGAGGAAGAAGGCCGGACGGATCGTCAGTTCCTCCTCATCGCGCCACAGACGCAGGTCGGGCAAGAAACGCGGCGTCCGCGCGACGTAGGTGCGGTAGGGGTCGCCAAACACCGAAGTCAGGTAGGTTTCCTCCCGGTTCGTCACGATGCGGAACACGATCCAGCAGGCGATGGCGAAGACGGCTCCAACGCTCAGACTGCCCGTCTGCGCGCCGACGCCGAAGGCTCCGATGAAGCTGAAGAAGTAGAGGGGGTTGCGACACAGGGAGTACGGTCCGCTCGACACGATCTCCTGCTTCTTCCGCCCGCCGATGTAGAGCGAGCACCAGGCTCGCCCCAGCACGCAGATCATGATGGCGATCAGACCGAGGTGCTCGACGGAATGCTCGAGCCGCGGTTGGGCCTTCACAAGCGCGGTCCAGGTCAACAGCGCGAACAGACCCGCTGCGATGAAGAGCTTCCGCCACCGTTGGACGGAAGCGATGTCGATCAGAGACGAACTCATGTCGTGGAATTCCCAGGATCGCGCCGCGCCGTTCGGGCGTCGCGAAGAATGTCGAAGCCGCCCTTGGCGGCGATGGCCGCGACCAGCACGCCCACCAGGAGGTCGGGCCACGACTGGTTCAGCCACATGACCAGGCCGCCGGCGACGAGAATACCGCCATTGGAGGCGAAGTCATTGGCGCTGAAAGTCTCTGCGGCCCTCATGTTCACGTCGCTGCTTTGCTGCCGACGGATCAGCATCAGGCAGATGAGATTGATCACGGCCGCGACCACGGCGAGGATCATCATGGTTGGGCCGACCGGCTCGGTCCCGGTCAACGCCCGGCGCAGCGCGTCCAGCAGGACGAGAACGGCGAAGATCAGGAGCATGACTCCGGAGACCTGGGCCGCGCGGGTCTTCCAGATAATCGCGCGTCCCACGGCCAGGAAGCTGATCAGATAGACGGCCGCGTCGGATCCATTGTCGACGGCATTGGCCAGGAGGGAACTGGAGTCGGCGGCGAGGCCGCCGACTCCCAATCCCACGAACAGGAGGGCGTTCAGAGCCAGCACGATAAGTAGCGTGCGACGTTGAAGCGCCTCCGCGTCGTGATCGCCGCTCATCAGTCCTCGATCCCTTCAGACTTCCGATGCTTCACGGCCTTGGCCGCGAAGGTCGGGAGGACCAGGAGGGTCAGGGCCGTAGCGGTGATCAGACCGCCGATGACGACGGTCGCCAGCGGCTTCTGAACCTCGGCCCCGGCTCCATGGGCGAAGGCCATGGGGATGAAGCCGACGATGGCCACGAGCGCCGTCGTCAGGACCGCGCGCAGACGACTGGTCGCGCCTTCGATGGCGGCGACGACCGGAGCCGCCCCCGCCGTCAGACGCTCGCGGATCGCCTGCATCAGCACCAGCCCGTTGAGGGTGGCGACGCCCGACACGGCGATGAAGCCGACTGCCGCCGAGACCGAGAACGGCATGCCTCGGAGCAGCAGGGCCAACGCTCCACCAACCAGAGCCAGAGGCACGCAGGCGAAGACCAGTCCCGCCTCCGCGAACGACCCCAGGGCCATGAACAGGAGGACGCCGATCAGGATGAAGACGATCGGGATCACCAGACCAAGCCGCTGTTCCGCCCGCTTCAGGTTCTCGAACTGGCCGCCCCAGGTCAGGGAGTAACCGGTCGGGAGCTGAACCTGCTCGTTGACGCGGGCCTGGGCCTCGGTGACGAAGCTGCCCAGATCGGTGCCGCGGACGTTGGCCTGGACCACCATGCGACGGCTGCCGTTGTTGCGGCTGATCTGGTTCTGACCCTCGGCGATCTGGATCCTGGCCACCGAGGACAGGGGCACGGTCACCCCGGTCGCCGTCGTGACCGGCAAGGCTGCCAGAGCGGCGGGATCGTTACGAACGCCATCCGGCAGGCGGACGACGACGTCGAAGCGGCGATCCCGCTCGAAGATCTGGCCTGCCGCCATGCCGCCGATGGCCGTCGAGACGGCATCGGAGACATCGGCCGCCGACAGGCCGTAGTTGGCCGCCGCGAAGCGATCCACGCTGACGGTCAGGGTGGGCAGACCCGACGCCTGTTCCACCCGGACGTCAGCCGAACCCGGCGTGGCGCGCAGAGCCGCCGCGACCTGATCGGCCGTGGCCTGAAGCTGGGTGAAGTCGTCGCCATAGACCATGACGGCGAGATCGGTCCGCACCCCGGAAATCAGCTCGTTGAAACGCAGCTCGATCGGTTGGCTGAACTCGAAGGTGTTGCCCAACTGGGTGGCGGCGACCTCTTCGAAGCGGGCGATCAGATCTTCTTTGGGAAGTTCGGGATCGGGCCACTCCTTGCGGTCCTTCAACACGATGACCGCGTCGGAAATGTTCGGCGGCATCGGGTCGACGGCGGCCGCCGCGGTGCCGGTCCGGGCGAAGATGGTCTTCACTTCGGGCTGGGCCGTGATGACGCGTTCCAGGGCCATCTGCATGGCCAGGGATTGTTCCAGCGAAGCGGACGGAACGCGCAGCGCCTGCATGGCGATGTCGCCCTCGTCCAGGGTCGGGATGAACTCCCGGCCCAGGGTGGTGAAGGCGATGCCGCCGACGACCAGAGCGCCCAGCGCAGACGCCAGGACGATCTTCGGACGCGCCACGGCGGACCGGATCGCCGGTTCGATCCAGCGTCGGGCGTGACGCAGGATGAAGGTTTCGTGCTCGTGAGCGTGACCATGCTCGTCGACCTCGACCTTCTTGGGGTCGCGAACGATCAGGGCCGTCATGGCCGGCACGAAGGTGAAGGAGAAGATGAAGGCGCCGACGAGCGCCAGCATGACCGTCGCCCCCATGGGGATGAAGGTCTTGCCTTCGACGCCTTCGAGCATCAGCAGGGGTGTGAAGACCAGCAGGATGATCAGCTGGCCGAAAGCGGCCGGCTTGACCATCTGGCGGGCCGCCGTGCCCGCGACCTGTAGACGTTCGTGACGGGTCAGGGCGCGTCCCGCCTCGGCACGGCGCTGGCTGAGCATCAGAAGGGTGTTCTCGACCACGACGACCGCACCATCGACCAGGAGGCCGAAGTCGAGGGCGCCGAGGCTCATCAGGTTCCCGCTGATGCCGAAGCGGTTCATGCCGATGACCGCGAACAGGAAGCTGATCGGGATCATGAGGGCGGTGATCGTGGCGGCGCGGATATTCCCCAACAGCAGGAACAGCACGACGATGACCAGGAGCGCGCCCTCGGTCAGGTTCTTGGCGACCGTGGAGATGGTCTTGTTGACCAGCTCGCTACGGTTCAGCACCGGCTCCGCCACCACGCTCGGCGGCAGGCTGGCGGCCACCTCGGCGAGGCGTTCTTCGGCGGCCTGGGCCACGGTGCGGCTATTGCCGCCCGCCAGCATCAGGGCCGTGCCGACGACCGCTTCGTGTCCGTCGCGGCTGGCGCCGCCCAGACGAGGAGCCTGACCGATCTCGACGGTCGCGACATCCGCCACCCGGATGACGAGGCCGTTGCGGTTGACGACGGGGGCCTGAGCCAGATCCTCGACGGTCGAGGCCAAAGCGTCGGTCCGGACCGTCAGGGCTTCGCCGGCGCGCTGGACATAGCCGGCGCCGGCCTGGGTGTTGGCCCGCTCCAGAGCGACGACGAGGTCGTTGAGGCTGAGGCCGTAACCCGCCAGACGCGCCGCGTCGGGACGGATCGCATACTCCTTCACATAGCCGCCGTTCACATCGACGTCGGCCAGGCCCTTCGCGGTCCGCATGCGAGGCGCGATGATCCAGTCCTGCACGGTTCGCAGGTAGGTCGCGCGCTCCTTCGGCGTGGTCAGAAGTTCGCCGTCGGGCGTCAGATAGGCGCCGCCGGCCTGCCAGCCGGGCTCACCCGGCTTGGCGAGGTTCTCCGTGTTGAACGGCTTGTAGTCGACCGTCCACATCAGCACTTCGCCGAGGCCCGTGGTGATCGGCGCCAGACCGGGCTCGACGCCGTCGGGCAAGTTCTCCCGCGCCCGAGCCATCCGCTCGGCCACCTGCTGGCGGGCGAAGTAGATGTCCGTTTCATCGGTGAAGATGACCGTGACCTGGCTGAAACCGTTGCGGCTGAGCGAGCGGGTGCTCTGCAGTCCGGGAATGCCGGACATGGCGGTTTCTAGTGGATAGGTGACCTGACGCTCCATCTGCTCGGGCGCGAGGGCCGGAGCGATGGTGTTGATCTGGACCTGTCGGTTGGTGATGTCCGGTACGGCGTCGATCGGCAGCAAGGTGAGCTGGAACAGACCCCAGGCGGAGACGAGGGCCGTGGCGAGCACCACGAACCAGCGGAAGCGTACAGACGCTTCGATAATGGCCTTGAACATGATGCGCTTCCCCTAGTGGCCGTGCTCGGCCTCGCCCTTGGCCATCTCGGCCTTGAGCAGGAAGGCGTTGGTCGATGCGACCCGTTCGGACCCAGTCAGGCCGCGCAGGATTTCGGTCCGGCCCGAGGCTTGACGCCCGGCCAGGACCTGAGTGGCCTGGAAGCCGCCATCGACCTGGACGAAGACGACGGTGTTGCCGTCGACCGTCTGGACGGACTCGGTGGGCACGGTCATTCCGCTGGTCGCCTGGCCGGTGATCACGGCTCCGGTCACGGCGGAGCCGGCCGGCGGCAGGGTCGCCCCAACGGCGCGAGCCCGGATCACCGTTGCGCCGCTTTCGCTCGTTCCCGCATCCGCGGCAACGCCGGTGACGACAGCATCGAACTCACCGTTCGGACCGGTGACGCGCATGGATGAGCCCGCGCGCACATTGGCGGCGAGCGCCGGCGGCGCGTTGAAGACGATCTCCAAACGAGCGGGATTGCTGACTTCGGCGACCACGCCGCCTTGAGCCACGAAACCGCCCGGTCCGACCTGCACACTACTCACCACGCCCGAGATGGGACTGACGACGCTCAGGCGGCCGGCGGCGTTGGGCGAACCGGCCGCGCTGGAACGGGCGCGGGCGGCGCGGGTCGTCGCCTCGGCGCTGAGGAGCTGTGCGCGGGAGGCTTCAACCTCCTGACGCGCCACGATGCCCTGATCGGAGAGGTTGCTGTTGCGCTGATAGACCTGACGGGCCGCCTCGGCTTCGGCGGCGGCGGCGTCGGCCTCGGCCCGGAAGGTCGCGGCCTCGCCGCTGACGACGCTCACGAGAGGCTGACCGGCGCGAACAGTCTGACCCGGTGCGACGAGGACGCGCTCGACCCGACCGCCGACAGCGGCCGCGACGGCGGCCCGGGAGTCGACCATGGGCTCTACCCGACCGGCGAGACGGGTCTCCCCGCCGCCTCCCCCGCCGACGCTCACGACGGTGATGCCGGCGGCCTGGATCTGGGCGGCCGGGAGTTCGACACGCCCTTCGGGCGCCTCGGCTTCCCCGGCAGTTCCGGCTTCGCCTTCGGCATGGCCGGCTTCGCCCTCGGCCGGTGGGGCTTCCGCCGCCGGCGCCGGCTCGGAGCGTTGCGTGGCGAGCCAGAGGCCGCCGCCGCCGAGGATCACCAGGGCCGCGACGCCGCCGATGAGCAGGGTCTTGTTGGATGTGATCTTGCGCATCACTGGGTTCCTTCAAAGGGAGCGCGGCCATCGAGGCGCGCGAGATCGATCTCGGCGCGAACACGCGCGAGACGGGCGTCGACAGCGGCGGAGCGCGCGCCGACGAGTGCGGTTCGGGTGACGCGCAGTTCGAGCTGGGAGATGCGTCCGGCCTCGAAGCCGATTCGCGACAGGCGGTAGGCTTCCTCGGCTGCTGTTACGCCGCCGTCGGCGGCCCGCACACGGCTGACGGACGCGGACAGACGCGCCACAGCGGCGGCGCGATCGGCCTGGGCCTCCTGGCGCGCCGTCATCAGTCGAGCATCCGCGGCGCGGAACTCGGCCTGGGCGGCCTCGATGTTTCCACGGTTCCGGTCGAACAGCGGCAGCGGCATGCTGATCCCGAAGGTCAGGGCGGTTGCGTTTTCCGCCTCGAAGCGGCGAATGCCGACGCTGGCGTTGATGTCGGGACGCGCCTGAACCCTTTGCACGTCGATCCGCCGCTCGGCGGCGGCGCGCTGGGCTTCGGCGACCCGAACCGTCGGCGCATCCTCGATCACCGGCTCCACGGCTGTCGGAGCGGCGTCCAGCAAGCTGGCGTCGACGCTCGTCACCGGGGCCGGGATCATCGCCACGGCGGTGAGGCGGGCATAGGCCGCATCACGTTCGGCGACGGCCTCGTCGAGCGTCGCCCGCGCCGAGGCGGCTTCGGCCTCGCCCTGGATGCCGCGCAGCAGGGGCTCGCGGCCTTCCTCGACGAGCGCCAGGGCTGCCCGGGCATCGGCGACGGTGAGGCTCAGGGTCTCTTCCGCGAGGGTCGCCCGGCGTTGGGCGACTTCCGCTTCGGCATAGACGAGCGCCAGACGGCCAGCGGCATCCACGACCGCGAGGTCTCGCTGAAGACCGACGGCTCCGGCTTCGGCGCGGGCGGCTGCGACACGCGCGGCGCGTCGGCCCCACAGTTCGAGAGGCGTACTCAGGGCCAGGCTCGTGTCGGCATTGTTCAGGCCATTGTACGGGCCCGAGCCGTAGGCGTTCTCGACATCGAGACCGAGCACCGGATTGGGACGCACGCGCGCTTGTCGCACGCGGGCTTCCGCGGCATCGAAGTTGGCGCCGGCCTCGAGGGTGGCTGGGGTTTGGCCGAGTTGCTGAAGCAACTGGCCGTAGGTCGGGGCAGGGTCAGCCCAAACGGGACTGGCCAGGGTTGCCGCAATGGCGGCGAGCGCGCAGCCGACCGCGAGACGCGGTCGCCGGCGAGATGTGGGAGACATGTTCGTCCATTTCCAAATTTCTGATCACGAAGAGGCGCCCGCGCGGGCGCAGGTCTTCGGTCAGCTTCTGGGCGGACGCTTCAGGCCGTCGGGCGTGATCGACGCCGGGAAGTCATCCTGACGACCGCTTTGCAGCGACTGCTCGCCGAAGGACGGTGTGACGGCCTCATAGCTCGGACCTCGAGCCGTAGCCGTATGGTGGCAATGACCGTGCAAACAAATCCCGTGGGCCCCGGTCTTGCTGCTGTGATCACCGTCGCCTTGAGCGTGATCGACCACGGCATGGGCCGCGGGCGGCTCCGGCAGGCAGGTGGCGGCGTCAACGGCAGGCGCGAAGAAGGCGACGAAGACAAGCGTCATCGCCACAACCACCTTCGCCCATGTCGTCGTCGACCAGGTCATCGCGCGCTGCATACTTTCGTTCTGCCCGGCGGGCAATCTGTTACACAGTACGACCCGGGGGCTCCGGATCTTTCGTAACTCCTGCCTACATCCTCTAGTCACTAGAGGATCAAGCTCTTATTTTGTGAGAATGACCGCCTCGCCCTTCACCATCGGCAAACTCTCGACCGCAAGCGGCGTGAAGGTGCCGACGATCCGTTTCTACGAGCAGTCAGGACTGCTTCCGGAGCCGCCCCGCACCGCAAGCGATCGGCGGCTCTACGACGACGGCGCGCTGCGCAGACTGGCCTTCATCCGCCATGCCAGGCAACTGGGCTTCGACCTCGACGCCATCCGTTCCTTGTTGGAATTGTCCGACCTTCCGGATCACACCTGCGAGGCGGCCAATCGGATCGCCGAACAGCATCTTCAGGCTGTTTCGGACAAGATCCGCCGCCTGAAGGCGCTTGAGCGCGAGCTTGCCCGGATGACGAAGGCTTGCGCGGTCGACGGGTCGATTTCCGCCTGCAAGGTCATCGAAGTGCTGCAGGACGCGGAGTGTCGCCACGCCTGAGGACAGTGTGCTGAGAATGGACTCTAGGGGCGGCGCTCCCATAGACTTCGACGCGGCGGGTTCCGGAACGGATAGGCCCTGATCTTGAGCCGGGGGACGCGATGCGTCGGCGGCGATCAGGGCTGAACCTCCCGGCTTCCGTACAGAAGTTCCAGGCCCACCCAGGCGGCCCTGGCGCATATTCCGGACGGCGGCCGGATCATCTCCATCGCATCGTGCCTCAGCGACCGCGTCGCCTTCGGCGGGGTGACCGTCTATTCGGCGACCAAGTCGGCGCTGGAGAGCTTCAACCGGGGCCTGGCCCGCGAGATCGGTTCGCGCCAGATCACCGTCAACCTGGTCAAGCCCGGCCCGATCGACACCGACATGAACCCGGCCGACGGCCCCTATGCCGATGCGGCCAAGGCCGTTCTGGCCCTGGGTCACTGCGGCGAGACCCGTGACATCGCCGAGGCCGTGGCCTTCCTGGCCGGCCCGGGCGCCAAATACATCACCGGCGCCTCGCTGGTGATGGACGGCGGCGCCAACGCCTGATTCGCCTTCAATCCGCCGTGTCGAGGGGCTAGCGTTTGCCCTTCGGCGCGGCGGTCGCTACATCCCGCGCCTACCTCCCCATTCGATCGAACGACAGGGCGCACCGCACCTCATGGCGCAGCAATATATTTTCCAGATGCAGGGTCTGACCAAGACCTTTCCCGGCGGCAAGAAGATCTTCGAGAACATCTGGCTGAGCTTCTACAACGACGCCAAGATCGGCGTCGTCGGCGTCAACGGCTCGGGTAAATCCACCCTGCTGAAGATCATGGCTGGTCTGGACAGCGAGTTCTCCGGCGAGGCCAAGGCCGCCGACGGCATCAAGCGCGGCTATCTGGAGCAGGAGCCCCAGCTCGACCCCGCCCTGAACGTTCGCGAGAACGTCGAGGCCTGGTGCGAGGAGAAGCAGTGGGTCAACCGCTTCAACGCCGTGGCCGCCGAGCTGGGCGAGAACTACACCGACGAACTCATGGAGGAGATGACCTCCCTCCAGGAGAAGATCGACGCCGGCGACGTCTGGGACATCGACAGCCGCATCGAGATGGCGATGGACGCCCTGCGCTGCCCGCCCGACGACTGGGAAGTCACCAACCTGTCGGGTGGTGAGAAGCGCCGCGTGGCCCTGGCCCGCCTGCTGCTGTCGAAGCCCGACATGCTGCTGATGGACGAACCGACCAACCACCTGGACGCCGAATCCGTCGCCTGGCTGCAGCACCACCTGGAGAACTTCCCGGGCTGCGTCATCCTGGTGACCCACGACCGCTACTTCCTGGACCAGGTCACCAAGTGGACGCTGGAACTGGACCGCGGCAAGGGCCACCCGCACGAGGGCAACTACTCCTCGTGGCTGGAAGCCAAGCAGAAGCGCGTCGTGCAGGAGCAGTCGGAATCCGAAGCCCGCCAGCGCGCCCTCACCCGCGAACTGGAATGGGTCCGTTCGGGCGCCAAGGCCCGTCAGGCCAAGTCCAAGGCCCGTCTGGCCGCCTACGAGAAGATGGTCGCGGAACAGGAAAACAGCCGTGCGGCCCAGTCCTTCGCCGTCATCCAGATCCCGCCGGGGCCGCGCCTCGGCAACGTCGTGCTGGAGGTCGAGGGCCTGCAGAAGTCGTATGGCGACAAGGTCCTGTTCGACAACCTGACCTTCAAGCTGCCGCCCAACGGCATCGTCGGCGTCATCGGCCCGAACGGCGCCGGCAAATCGACCATGTTCAAGCTGATCACCGGCCAGGAACAGCCGGACGGCGGCTCCATCAAGGTCGGCGAGACGGTCAAGCTGGCCTATGTCGACCAGTCGCGCGACGACCTGAAGCCGGACGAAACCATCTGGCAGGCCATCTCGGGCGGCACCGACATCATGTTGGTGGGCAAGCGCGAGATCAACTCGCGCGCCTACGTCGGCAGCTTCAACTTCAAGGGCGGCGACCAGCAGAAGAAGGTCGGCCAGCTGTCGGGCGGCGAGCGCAACCGCGTCCACCTGGCCAAGACGCTCGCCAGCGGCGGCAACCTGATCCTGCTCGACGAACCGACCAACGACCTGGACATCGAGACCCTGCAGAACCTCGAAGAGGCCCTGGAGGAGTTCGCCGGCTGCGCCGTTGTCATCTCCCACGACCGCTGGTTCCTGGACCGTCTGGCCACCCACATCCTGGCCTTCGAGGGCGACAGCCACGTCGAATGGTTCGAGGGCAATTTCGAGGCTTACGAAGAGGACAAGAAGCGCCGCCTGGGCACCGACGCCCTGATCCCGCACCGGATCAAGTTCCAGAAGTTCGGGCGGTAACGCCCGGCCTTCCCGGCCTTCGGAAACGACGAAGGGGACCGAGCCTGAGGCTCGGTCCCCTTTTTTCATGCCTGTCGATCGAGCGAGCCGGAACGGCCGCCCGATCAGTGAAGGATCAGGCCGTGCGTTGCAGGCGACGGGCCCAGGCCGGGCTGCCGAAGTCGGCGGCGGGGCGGGCGGCGCGGAACAGGACGGCCGGCGAAGCGGAGACGCCGTCCTCGTCCGGCGTGACCAGCCAGCCCTTGCGGGCGAAGGCCTCGCCCGTGCCGACGCGCGAGGTGAAGACCGCGATCGGGGCGGCGAACAGCAGCGGCAGGACGATCGGGGCGAACCAGGTCGCCAGGTCCGGACGGATGAACAGGCCCAGGGCGAACATCACGCCGGTCGCCATCTGCCAGCGCATGGCGCGGAAGGCGTCGGACCAGGCCAGGCCGTCGCAGTCGCGCTGTTGCGCGGCCCAGCCGGCGTCGTGGCCGCTGACGATCTTGAGGACGGCCTTGGTGTTGGCGACCATCAGGATGGGAGCCAGGGCCGCCGACAGGGCGATCTCCATGGCCATGCCCTTGGCGATCTGGCGCGCGCCGCCGAAGGCGCGACGCTCACCCGGACGGCTCAGCACCAGGATGAAGCCCATGATCTTGGGACCCATCAGCATGACGGCGCCCAGGAGCGAAGCCAGCATGAAGGGCGAGAGTTCCGGGTTCAGGATGTACCAGAAGGAGGCCCAGTCCACCGGACCCTGCAGCTGCATGGCCATGCCGACGACCAGAGAGGCGAACCACAGCGGCGAGGACAGATAGGCCATGCAGCCCATGGCCAGTTGCAGACGGCTGATGGGGTTCAGGCCCTTGGCGGCGATCAGGGGCAGGTGCTGCAGGTTGCCCTGGCACCAGCGGTGATCGCGGCGGATGAAGTCGGTCAGTGTCGGCGGCGTCTCTTCGCTCGATCCGTCCAGGGCGGCGGTGACGTGGACGGCCCAGCCCGCGCGGCGCAGCAGGGCGGCCTCGACCACGTCGTGGCTCATGATGTGGCCGCCGAAGGGCTTGCGCCCCTCAAGGTGCGGGAGGCCGGCGCAGTCGGCGAAGGCGCGGGTGCGCAGGATGGCGTTGTGGCCCCAGTAGCTGGCTTCCGAACCGGCCCACCAGGCCAGACCGGCGGCGGCGACGCGGCCGTACAGGCGCACGCCGAACTGCGACAGACGGGCGAAGACGGTCTGCGCCTTGATGATGGTCGGGGCGGTCTGGATCAGGCCCACGCCCGGATTGCGCTCCATGGCGTCGACCAGACGCAGGACGGTCTCGCCGGCCATGGTCGAGTCGGCGTCCAGCACGACCATGAAGTCGTAGGCGCCGCCGAAGGTGCGGGTCCAGTCGGCGATGTTGCCGGCCTTGCGCTCCACGTTCTCGGTGCGGCGACGGTAGTAGAGGTTGCTACCGGCCTGGGCGCGAAGGGCGATGCAGGCCAGCATCTCGGCGGCGGCGGCCTCGTCCTTGGTCGAATCCGAGAGGACGAACAGGTCGAAGGCTTCCGAGGCGCCGAGGCGGGCCAGGGAGGCGTCGAGCGCGCCCAGACGGGCCAGGGCCGCGCGGGCGTCCTCGTTATAGAGTGGCATAAGAAGGGCCGTGCGGCGCGTCGGCATCGGCGGATACGGAGCGAAGTCCATATCCTCCTGCTCGCGGCCGGTCAGCATCACGACCAGACCGGCGAAGGTCGAGCAGAACCAGCAGGCGATGGCGCTGATCAGGACGCCGAACAGCACCAGCGACACGATCTCCAGCGGCTGGAATCCTTCGCGCGCGCACAGGATCACCGGCGCGATCATGGCCAGGACGGCGACGACCAGGGTCGAGCCGAAGACGATGAAACGGCGGGCCAGCAGACCCTGGGGGCGGGTGTCCAGCTTGCGCGTGACCTGTTGCGATGCGTCATCGAACGTCTGGCGCGGCATGGCCAGCGGGGCCTGCTCGGGCAGCCACGACGAAGCGCCGGCGTAGGCCGGGAAGGCAGGAATGTCGGCGTCGATCTCGTAGACGCGCGCGGTCGAGCCGTAGCCGCTCATGCGATGTTTCCCCGGGGATGCGACGCGGCAAGAATCCGGACATGATTGTTGCGTCGCACCATTCTCGCACTCTCTATCACTCTTCCGCGATTTTCAATCACGGAATGGTGATGACGCCGTTTTTTGTGCGTTTGCGTTGTGGATCGCCGCGAGTGCTCAGGGGGCGAGCTGACGCCGCATCAGATGGGCCGCCACCCCGACCCAGCCGACCAGGACGATGGCGAAGGCCCTCTCCCAGTATCCGACGTTGAAATCATTGACGGTTCCGGGGAAGACGAGGTGTTTCGTCAGGACCGTAAGCACGACCATAAGCAGGAAGACCGCCAGCAGAAACCGCTTCAACCGGGTCATGGCCAAAGTCTGGCGAAGGGCGATCAAAAGGAAGACCGGCGCCAGCTGGATGCCGAGCCCCAGGTTGATCGCCATGTGCCGGGGGTCGGGCCAGGGATAGAGGCTGGACAGGAACAGACCGACCCCGGCGGCGATGAAGAGGCCCCCGACGACGACCGCCGAGACGGGCGCGCGGCATAGCAACAGGACCGCCAGACCGAAGCCTCCGCCCGCCACGGCCGTCATGGCGCCCGCGATCATGACGCCCAGGTTGAAGATCCACGGTTGGGTCGCCGTCGCGCCGCCCAGCTCGCTCAGATACTGGCGCGCATGATTGAAGTCGGCGTAGCAGGCCACGGCGATCAGGACCGAGGCCAGGGCGAACAGGGGCGCGGCGACGCCGACCAGCAGAAGGGCGCGGGCCGCCTTGCGCAGCAGGGGCTCGGAGATCGTCATGCCGGATCGCCGTCGCGGGCGGCGCGCATGTCGGTCGGGGCGGGCTTGGCGGCCTTCAGCGGCTTCAGACCCCAGATCGGCCGGATCAGGGGAATGCGGCGCACGATCTCATAGACCAGAAGACTGCCGCCGATGGTGGCGACGACCAGGACGGAGGCCTCCAGCGGGGCCGGCCAACCCTGTCCCTGGATCAGCCAGACGGCGACCACGAGAATGGTCTGGTGCGCCAGATAGCAGGGGAAGACCGCGTCGGTGACGTAGCGCAGCACCGGACTGTCGGCGTTGCGCAGGTGCCGGCTGCCGAAGCCCAGGATGGCCAGGATCACGGCCCACTGGTCGATGCCGAAGACGATGCCGCGCGGAATGCCCCAATAGGCCCCTCCCCCCGGATGCGCCGTCTGCATCATCATGATCGGCAGTGCGACGACCGCGAGACCCACCCCGACCCAGCGGTACTTCTCCAGATCGCGCCAGATGCTTTCCCGCCGCACGATCAGGAAGCCGAACAGGAAGGCGCCCAGCGACAGGGCGTGATTGTACCAGTCGTGGCTGAGCCTGTTGGTCAGGCCGAAGATCGGAAACAGGGTCAGGCGGATGACGATCAGATAGAGGATCGGGACCCAGACCACGCGCGACCCGGCTAGCAGGGTCGTCAGCCGCTCCTCGGCCCGCGCCATCGCCAACGGCCGCATCATCAGCAGGACGACCACGGCGCTGTAGGCCGCGATATAGACGATGAACCACAGGTGGTTGACCGGGACGCCGTTGGCGATGCCCGACAGGCTGAACTCCCGCATCCACCAGGCGACGAAACCGCGATCCCAGCCGCCCTTGTCCATCGCCTCGATCCACGACTGGATCGGCACCAGCAGCAGGGTTCCGAAGATCAGGGGGGGCAGTAGTCGCTCGGCCCGCGCCTTCGCCACCTGACCGGCGGTGCGTCTCAGGGTCATGAACCGCAGGGCCGCGCCCGACACCAGGAACAGCAGGGTCAGACGCCAGGGGTTGGTGATCAGAACCCCTTCGCGCATCCATTCGAAGGTGTGGACGCTGTGTACGTGCCAGTCGTAGGGCGCATAGACGAGACCCACATGATACAGGATCAGCAGGCCGAAGGCGGACACCCGGATCCAATCCAGATCGAGGCGACGGACCGGTGGGGCGGGGGTTTGCACGGCGCGTCTATGATGGACGCAAAGCCCTCTGTCCACGTCGCAACCGACCTGCGCTAGAGCCTGATCCGGAAAAGTGTAGGCGGTTTTCCGGTCGGATCAGGCTCCAGCATAAAACTGGACCTTGATTCACGGCATCAGCGGAATAGCGAAGCGATTCCTCCTCAGCCGATCAAGGTCTAGTGTGCCGCCATGCCCCATCGTCCCCACGTCCTGATCATGCAGTCGCCGCTGGGCGCGCTCAGCCCCCTGCTGGAGAGCGCCTACAACGTCCATCGCCTGTGGGAACACCCGCCTGTGGAGGCGCAAAACCTGATCCAGGCGGCCGTGGTCTTGGGCGAGGCGCCGCTGGATACGGCGGTGATCGAACGGCTGCCGAACCTGAAACTGCTGGCCTGTTTCACCTCGGGCTATGACGGCATCGACCTTGACTGGTGCGCGGCGCGGGGCCTGCCCGTCACCCATGCGCCTGCGGTGAACCATGAGGATGTGGCGGACCACGCGGTGGGTCTGATCCTGGCGTCGGTGCGGCGCATCGTGGACGGCGACCGGACGCTGAAGTCGGGCCGCTGGACGGCGGACGAGCGGCTGATGACGCCGTCGATGAAGGGCAAGCGGGTCGGGATCGTGGGGCTGGGCCTGATCGGCGAGGCGGTGGCGAAGCGGGTCGCGGTCATGGGCTGTTCCGTCGCCTGGTGGGGACCGCGCACGAAGGAATCGCCCTGGCCGCGCGCGGCGTCGCTGAAGGATCTGGCGCGCGATTGCGATGTGCTGGTCGTGGCATGTCGTGCCGACGAGACGAATCGCGGCCTGATCTCGGCCGAGGTGATCGAGGCGCTGGGGCCCAGTGGGCTTCTGGTCAATGTCGCGCGCGGGTCGCTGGTGGACGAGGAGGCACTGATCGCGGCCTTGAAGACCGGGCGGCTGGGTCAGGCGGCGCTGGACGTGTTCGAGACCGAGCCGACCGACGCGGCGCGCTGGGCCGTTGTGCCGAACGTGGTCCTGACTCCCCACACCGCCGGCGCGACGAGCGAGGCGGTGCAGGGCATGCTGATACTGTTGATGCGGAACCTCGCCGCCGCCGTGGCCGGAGAGCCGCTGATCACGCCGGTCGTGCGCTAACCCCTCCTACGCTCATCCCCGCGAAAGCGGGGACCTAGTGCTTTGGGCGATAACCGTCACCGGTCCGCCTCCGACCGTCGTCCAGGCCATCCTGCCTCATAAAAGAACTGGGTCCCCGCTTTCGCGGGGATGAGCGGGTTGATTAAGGTGCGGGGGCGCCATCCGGGATACGCCCTTGACCGACACAGCCGCCGCCGAGACCGAACTGACGCTGGAATGCCACGCGATGCGGGACGACCCGCCGCGCATGGTGCCCGGCCGGCCCGACCGCGACTGGATGGACGAGTTCGCGGGCCGCCATCCCTATCGCTGCCTGCCCCTGACCATGGCCAACACCACCGGGTGGGAGTTGCTGTGCCCGTTCGGGTTCGAGGCCGAGTGGGACGGGCGGATGGGCGCCGATTCGATCCAGTTCCGGCCGGACGAGGACGCGACCTTCTTCGAACATTTCGCTGCGTCGCATTTCACCGAGGGCGTGCTGACCTTCCACACCGGCTGGCTGTTCCGAACGCCGCCCGGCTGGGCCATGCGGGCGTCAGGCGTGCCGAACCGGTTCAAGCACGGGATCCAGGCGCTGGAAGGCCTGACCGAGACGGACTGGCTGCCCTATCCCTTCACCATGAACTGGCGTTTCACCGCGCCCGGCGTGATCCGGTTCGAGAAGGACGAGCCCTTCTGCTTCCTGCAGCCGGTGCAGCACCAGCGGGTGGCGGCGTTCAAGCCGGTGCGGGCGACCATGGATCCCGACGGCGATCTTGCGGTCCAGTACCGGAAGTGGAGCGAGGTTCGGACGGACTTCAACACACGCATGGCGGCGGGCGACCCCGAGGCCGTCAAACAGGCCTGGCAGCGGTTCTATTTCCGCGGCGAATTCCCGGACAAGATCGCCGAGGCGCCGGCCGAGCACGTCAACAAGCGCCGTCTGGCCGCCCTGCCCGACGCCCCGCCGCCCGAGCCCCCGCCGCCGTCAAAGGCGCATGTGGGGTTCCTGAACTGGAGAGCGACGACGAGCTCCTGAGGTTTCTGCTTCACATCATATAAGGATATCCTTATATGATTATATCATGTCCCTGACCGCCGATCAGACTGTCGAAGCCCTGCGCGCCGCCGGCGAGCCGACTCGGCTTCGCATCCTGTCCCTGCTGGCCGGCGAGGAACTGTCGGTCATGGAGCTGAGCCGCGTGCTGGAACAGAGCCAGCCGCGTGTCTCCCGCCACCTGAAGCTGATGGCCGACGCCGGTCTGATCGAGCGATTCCCCGACGGCGCCCGCGTCTTCTATCGCGTCTCGCACGAGCCCCTGGCGCGTCGTCTGATCGACACCGTGCTGGACCTGCTGGACGACGCCGAAGGCGAGGCGGACCACAAACGTCTGGACGCCGTCCGCGACGAACGCTCCGAGGCCGCCGCCGCCTATTTCGAACAGGTCGCCCCGCGCTGGGACGACATGCGCTCCCTCTATGTTTCGGAGACGGCGGTGGAGAGCGCCATCGAACGCGCGGCCGGGCCTGGGCCGTTCGAGCGGGTCGTGGATCTGGGTACGGGCTCAGGCCGGATGCTGACCCTGCTGGGCAAGACCGCGAAGATGTCGATCGGTCTCGACCTGTCGCAGAACATGCTCAACATCGCCCGCGCCAATGTCGCCAAGGCCGGGCTGGACAAGGTCGAGCTACGCCACGGCGACATCTTCGCCACCCGCCTTCCGCCTGCGTCCGCCGACCTCGTTCTGGTGCATCAGGTGCTGCACTACCTCGCCGATCCGTCCGCCGCCGTGGCCGAGGCCGCGCGTCTGGTCTCGCCGGGCGGCAAGCTGTTGATCGTTGATTTCGCTCCACACGACCTGGAGCGACTGCGCGAGGAGCATCAGCACCGCCGCCTCGGCTTCGCCGACGAAGAGATCGGCCGCTGGCTGCATGAGGCCGGGCTCGAGACCTCCGCCTCCATCGCCCTGCCGCCGGATACGGCCGGGCTGACCGTCACCATCTGGACCGCGACGCGCCCGGCGCTCGCTTCAAGGCCCCCCGTCCAAAGGAACCTCGCCTGATGGCTGCTGCCGCCTCCCCCCTCGCCGCCGCCCGTGCGCTTCTGCTGTCGCCCCTGGGCCCGGTCGCGCGTGCGGGTCAGAACGCGAATCCGGTCCGCGTCTCGTTCGAGTTCTTCCCGCCCAAGACCGACAAGGCCGAGGAGACCCTGTGGGAGGCCGTGCGCCGTCTGGAGCCGCTGAACCCCGCCTTCGTCTCGGTGACCTACGGCGCCGGCGGTTCGACGCGCGAGCGCACCCATCGGACGGTCCAGCGCATGCTGACCGAGACGACGCTGAAGCCCGCCGCCCACCTGACCTGCGTCGACGCCAGCCGTGAGGAGGTCGACGAGGTCATCCGCGACTACAAGGCGATCGGCGTGAACCACATCGTGGCCCTGCGCGGCGATCCGCCCGGCGCGGCGGGGATCGGCGGGGTCTATACGCCGCGCGCCGACGGCTACGCCAACGCCACCGAACTGACCCGCGCCATCTCCAACATCGGCGGCTTCGACGTGACGGTCGGCGTCTATCCGGAACAGCACCCGGAAAGCCCGTCCATCGACCACGACATCGATGTGCTGAAGGCCAAGATCGACGCCGGCGCCACCCGCGCCGTCAGCCAGTTCTTCTTCGACATCGACGCCTTCCTGCGGTTCCGCGACCGGGTCCGGGCGGCGGGCGTCACCATCCCCCTGATCCCCGGCATCATGCCGGTGTCGAACTTCGCCGGGCTTCAGCGCATGTGCGGCTCGTGCGGCGCCTCGGTGCCCGACTGGCTGGCCGCCCACTTCGAAGGGCTGGACGACGATCCGGAGACCCGCAGGCTGCTGGCCGCCTCGGTCGCCGCCGAGACCTGCGCCCGCCTGCAGGAAGAGGGTTTCTCCGACTTCCACTTCTACACCCTGAACCGCGCCGACCTGGTCTATGCGATCTGCCGCGTTCTGGGCGTCCGCGAACAGAAAACCGTATGATCTGTAAGACCCAACTCGCCCGTCCCTCTTTCGTCCCTGCCTGTCCCGGATCTGTCATCGCGACCGGGACAAAATCGACGGGGACAAATCCCGGAGTGGCCGCATGACCCGCGCCGAACGCATCGCCGCCCTGCACAAGGCCGCCGCCGAGCGCATCCTGGTCCTCGACGGATCGTGGGGCGTGATGTTCCAGCGTCGCGGCCTGGACGAGGCCGATTTCCGCGGCGACCGCTTCGTCACGGCCAACGGATATGACGAGAAGGAGCAGATGAAGGGGAACAACGACATCCTCTGCATCACCCGGCCGGATATCGTCTCGGACCTGCACGACCAGTACTACGGCGCCGGCGCCGACATCAGTGAAACCAACACCTTCTCCGGCACCACCATCGCCCAGGAGGATTACCGTCTGGACGCGCAAGCCGTCTGGGACATCAATCTGGAAGGCGCGAAACTGGCCCGCGCCGCCGCCGACCGCTGGACGGAGAAGGAGCCGCACAAGCCGCGCTTCGCCGCCGGTTCGATCGGCCCCTTGAACAAGATGCTGTCGATGTCGTCGGACGTGAACGATCCGGGTGCCCGCAGCGTGACCTTCGACCAGGTCTACGAGGCCTATCGCCACCAGATCCGCGCCCTGAACGAAGGCGGGGTCGACCTCTATCTGATCGAGACCATCACCGACACGCTGAACTGCAAGGCCTGCATCAAGGCGATCAAGGACCTCGAGGACGAGGGCATGGACGCCCTGCCCATCTGGATCTCGGGCACGATCACCGACCGCTCGGGCCGAACCCTGTCGGGCCAGACGGCCGAGGCCTTCTGGAACTCGGTGCGCCACGCCAAGCCCTTCGCCATCGGCTTCAACTGCGCGCTCGGCGCCGATCTGATGCGGCCCTTCATCGCCGAACTCAGCCGCGTCGCCGACACCCTGGTCGCCGCCTATCCCAACGCCGGCCTGCCCAACGCCATGGGCCAGTACGACGAGGAGCCGCACGAGACCGCCCACTTCATCGAAGAATGGGCCGAGGCGGGTCTGGTCAATATCGTCGGCGGCTGCTGCGGCACGACGCCTGACCACATCGCCCATGTCGCCCAGGGCGTCGCCAGCCTCCCTCCCCGCCCCATCCCCGAACGCCCCGTCGCCATGCGCCTGTCGGGCCTCGAACCCTTTGAAATGCAAGGCTGATGCGTCCCGTCTATCTGAACATCGGTGAGCGCACGAACGTCACCGGATCGGCCAGGTTCAAGAAGCTGATCGTCGAGGGCGACTACACCGCCGCCCTGGCCGTCGCGCGCCAGCAGGTCGAGGCCGGCGCCGCCGTCATCGACATCAACATGGACGAAGGCCTGCTCGACTCTGAGCAGGCCATGGTCACCTTCCTGAACCTGATCGCGGCCGAGCCCGACATCGCCCGCGTGCCGGTGATGATCGACTCGTCGAAGTGGGAGGTCATCGAGGCCGGCCTGAAGTGCGTTCAGGGCAAGCCGATCGTGAACTCCATCTCCATGAAGGAGGGGCTCGACAAGTTCCGCGAACAGGCCGTCGCCTGCATGCGCTACGGCGCCGCCGTCGTGGTCATGGCCTTCGACGAGGTGGGTCAGGCCGACACCGCCGCGCGCAAGATCGAGATCTGCACCCGTGCCTACGACATCCTGGTCAACGAGGTCGGCTTCCCGCCCGAAGACATCATCTTCGACCCGAACATCTTCGCCGTGGCGACGGGGATCGAGGAGCACGACAACTACGCCGTCGACTTCATCGAAGCGACGCGGGTCATCAAGGAGGCCCTGCCCCACGCCCGCGTCTCGGGCGGGGTGTCGAACGTCTCGTTCAGCTTCCGCGGCAACGAGCCGGTGCGCCGGGCGATCCACAGCGTCTTTCTGTACCACGCCATCGCGGCGGGCATGGACATGGGCATCGTCAACGCGGGCGACCTGCCGGTCTATTCCGATATCGACCCGGTGCTGCGCGAAGCCGTCGAGGACGTGATCCTGAACCGGCCCCAGCGGACCAATGTCTCCAACACCGAACGGCTGGTTGACATGGCCCCGTCGTTCAAGGGCGACAAGACCCAGGCCAAGGTCGTCAATCTGGAATGGCGCAACCAACCCGTCGCCAAGCGGATCGAACACGCCCTGGTCAACGGCATCACCGAGTTCATCGACGCCGACACCGAAGAGGCCCGCCTGTCGGTCGAGCGGCCGCTGCACGTCATCGAAGGTCCGCTGATGGACGGGATGAACGTGGTCGGCGACCTGTTCGGCTCGGGCAAGATGTTCCTGCCCCAGGTGGTGAAGTCGGCGCGCGTGATGAAACAGGCCGTCGCCTGGCTGGAACCCTTCATGGAGGCCGAGAAGGAGGGCCAGCCGCGCAGCTCGAACGGCCGCATCCTGATGGCGACGGTCAAGGGCGACGTCCACGACATCGGCAAGAACATCGTCGGCGTCGTGCTTCAGTGTAACAACTACGAGGTCGTCGATCTGGGCGTCATGGTGCCCGCCGACCGCATCCTTGACGCCGCCCTCGAGCACAAGTGCGACATCATCGGCCTGTCGGGCCTGATCACGCCTTCGCTGGACGAGATGGTCTTCGTGGCGCGTGAGATGCAGCGTCGCGGCTTCGACATTCCCCTGCTGATCGGCGGCGCCACGACCAGCCGGACCCATACCGCCGTGAAGATCGAGCCCGGCTACACCGCCGGATCGACCACCTACGTCATCGATGCGTCCCGCGCCGTGGGCGTGGTCTCGGGTCTGCTGTCGCCCACCGAGAAGGCGAAGAACGAGGCCGCGACGCGCGACGAATACATCCGCATCCGTGAGCAGTATGCGCGCGGCCAGGAGGTCAAGGCGCGCGCCAATATCGCCGAGGCCCGCGCCAACCGCTTCCAGATCGACCCGGCCCAGACCATGCCCGGCGCCCCGTCCTTTCTGGGGGTGCGCGCCTATGAGAGCTGGGACCTGCAGGACCTGGCCGACCATATCGACTGGACACCCTTCTTCGCCAGCTGGGAGCTGATCGGCCGCTATCCTCTGATCCTCGAGGACGAGGTCGTGGGTCAGGCCGCCAAGGATCTGTTCGCCGACGCCCAGGCCATGCTGAAGCGGATCATCGACGAGAAATGGTTCACGGCGAAGGGCGTGGTCGGCTTCTGGCCGGCCAACGCGGTCGGCGATGACGTCGCCGTCTATGCCGACGAGGGCCGCACCGAAGAGATCGCCCGCTTCCACACCCTGCGCCAGCAGATCAAGAAGTCGAACGGCAAGCCGAACCTGGCCCTGTCGGACTTCGTCGCGGAAGCCGGTCAGGACTACATCGGCGCCTTCGCCGTCACCGCCGGCCATGGCGAGCTGGAGAAGGCCGCCGAGTTCAAGGCGGCGGGCGACGACTATTCCGCCATCCTGGCCACGGCCCTGGCCGACCGTCTGGCCGAGGCCTTCGCCGAGCGGCTGCACAAGGAAGTCCGCACGGGCCTGTGGGGCTATGCCGCCGACGAGGACGTCAGCGTGCAGGACCTGATCGAGGAGAAGTACCAGGGCATCCGCCCGGCCCCCGGCTATCCGGCCCAGCCGGATCACACGGAAAAGGCCACCCTGTTCCGCCTGCTGAACGCGGGCGAGAACGCCGGCATGGCCCTGACCGAGAGCTTCGCCATGACGCCCCCGGCGTCGGTCTCAGGCCTCTATTTCGGCCACCCGGGCAGTCACTATTTCGGCGTCGGCAAGATCGATCAGGATCAGGTCGAAGATTATGCCGCCCGCAAGGGCTGGGACGTCGAGAACGCCGAACGCTGGCTGGCCCCCATCCTCAACTACGAGCCGGGCGCCGCGCCGAGGGTGGCGGCGGCCTAGATCACGTCTCCTCCCCATCGCTGCGCGACGGGGAGGAGACGTTGTTTTCAGTTCGCGACCGGCTGGCCGACCTCGTCCAGCCCGGCCTGCTGCAGGGTCGCGGGCGGGGTCGTGATGTTCTGGCGCACGCGGCGGGCGGCGTGTTCGCAGCGGCCCGGCAGGCCGAAGAACAGACCGAAGGCCTGGCTGCGGGCGCTTTCGTCAGTCTGGGCCATCAGCGGCGTCCATTTGCCGGCGGCCTCGGCCTCGGCGGTACGGGCAGCGGCCAGGGTGGCGGGCGTCTGACGCGACTGGCCGGCACGTAGAGCATCGCGGAAATCCGCCGCCTCCAGCCCGCCCAGACGCACGATCTCGCGATCCAGGTCGTCGGCGCTCGTCAGGGTGCGGCCCAGCGCGATGTGACCCTCCACCAGGGCGGCGCACCAGGCCACCAGCGGATAGTCCTCGGTCGGCGCGCCACGCGGCAGCGGGGTCTCGTAGGCGATCGCCTCGCGCGCCCTCAGGGCGTCCGCGCTCTCTCCGGCGTCGTTGGCGGTGACGACCGGACCGTCGTCCTGCTGGGCGAAGGCGGGGGCATGAACGGCCATGGCCAGAACGAGAAGCGAGGCGGCGAGACGAAGGCGCATGAACGGTCCGTGATCTGTTGCGGGGAAGTGTCCGCCTAACGCGTGAAGCGTCGCAATGGTTTTTCTGCGGCGCCCCTCGCCCAAAGAAAAAGGGCGGAGGCCCCGAAAGCCCTCCGCCCAGTTGCTCATGCAGTCAGTGTGGGGGCCGGCGCTTTCGCGCCGGCGTCCCGTAGTCGGCAGGCTTAGAACGAGTAACGGATGCCGAAGTAGGCCCGGCGAGGCGAAACCCAGGCGTTCGCCTGTTGGTAGAGGTACTGGCCGCTGCCGGCGCGGTTGGCGACCACGCTGGTCGGCAGCTGCTGATCGAACACGTTGAACAGGTCGAAGAAGAACTCGGTTTCGCCGAACGGCATGTCGAGCGTGTATTTCGCCCGCATGTCGAAGGTCCAGTAGTCCGGGTTCTGACCATTGCCGTTGGTGTTGGGCAGGACGTAGCTGTCGGTCACGCCGTTGAAGACGTAGCCCGCGCTCATGTCCGGGATCAGGCGGCCCGAAATCGTCGATCCGCGCGTGTAGAGCGAACCGCTGTTGTAGTTGAACACGCCCGACAGCTCGAGGCCGAAGTCGAACTCGTAGCCGGCGTACGCCTTGAGCTGGTGACGGATGTTGCCGGCCAGCGGGGCGTACATGTTCGGCGCACGCGGATCGAGCGCCAGCCAGTCGCCCACGAAGTCGGCGTTGCCGTCCGAGTTGGCGTTACCCTTGGCGTCGTTGAAGGTGTACGACGCCTGACCGAACCAGTTGTCGACCTTGTACTTGGTGACCGTCAGTTCGAAGCCGGTGTAGTCACGCTTGCCGCCCGGCAGGGTGCCGATGACATAGTTGGTGCCCGGGTTGGCCGAGTAGCCGAAGTACGAATACGGCAGGTAGAACGGCGAACCGGGGTAGGCCAGACCACCCACACCGCAGGTCGCCTGGGTACAGGTCGGATCCGAGTACAGGGTGAGGTCGAAGTCTTCCATGATATCGCGCGTGCGACGGTGGGTCACCGAGGCCGCGATGCCGATGCTGGAGCCGATCGTGGTCGAGGCGCCGAGCATGAACTCGTCCGTGTACGGCGTCTTGGTCGCCGGCGAGATCTGGGCGTCGCCCGGACCACGGGTCCGGAAGGTGACCCATTCGCCGCCGGCGGCGTTGCCGACGTAGATCTGTTCGTTGTTCACCGGGCCGGTCAGGGCGCCGGCGAAGTCGGTCATGTCGGCGCGGATCGGATCGTAATAGCGACCGGCGAAGCCGAAGACCTTGCTGCGGCTGTCGCCGAACAGGTCGTAGACCACGCTGAGGCGCGGCGCATAGGTCCAGTCGAACGACGCGATCTTGCTGTTGTCCGAAGCGAAGTGTTCCCACTTCTCGGCGCGCAGGCCAAGGTTCACCGTCAGCTGGTTCAGCGTCCAGGTGTCTTGCAGGTACAGCGAGTTGCCTTCCGTCGACAGGGTGTACGGACCGTCAGCGGCGCGAATCGTGCGGTAGACGTTGACGTTGTTGTACGGGTTGCCCGCGGTGCTGTTGAAGATCAGCGCGTTGGCCTCGGCCGCCGAGATGGTTCCATCCCGGTTGGTGTCGAGGATGGTGCGCGCACGCGCGTTGGCGCTCAGGGCCGGCAGCAGGAAGGTGGAGTAGTCTTGCGTGGTGATGGCGCGCGCCGTCCAGCCCGCGCCGACATAGGAGCCCAGGGTCGTGCCGGCGTAAGCCGGAGCCAGCGACGCGTAGGTCACCCCGCCCGGCACCGAGTCCGTCTGGAAGTAGGTGTTGTCGGTGAACAGGTAGCCGCCCTTGAAGGTGTGGCTGCCGAAGCCGGTGTCGAGGTAATATTCGAAGTTGGCGCCGTATTCTTCACGGTCACGGCGTTCTTCCAAATTGATGCCGCGGCCGCCCAGCTGGCGCTGTTCGATCGTGGAGTTGGCGCTGTTGAGGTAGGTGACGTTGTCGCGAACGGTGTTGTCGACCGCGATATCCGTCAGTTCAGCCGCGTGGTTGAAGTAGTAGGCGTTGACGGTCAGGTCGCCCCAGATGCGCGAGTATTCGACCTTGTAGTTGTCGCCGCCCTGTTCGCGGGCGAAGTCGCGGCGGTTGATGATGGCGGCCGAGTTCTGACCGCTGATCGTCGTCGGGTCGCCGAAGTAGGTGGCGGTCAGACGATCGTTTTCGGTGACCTGCCAGGTCAGCTTGGCGAAGCCGTAGTCCTGATCGTTCTGGACCGTGCGCAGGACGTTGCCCGAGGGGACATCCAGAACCTCATCCTCGCGGTTCTTCTTCTGGTACGAACCGAAGAACCACAGGCGATCCTGCAGGATCGGGCCGCCGAGGGTGAAGGCCGTGTCATAGGTCGAGAAGCCGCCCGACGTGTTGTGACGGTCGGTGGCGACCAGGCTGTCGTTCTGGAAGTAGTAGTTCAGCGAACCGTGCCACTCGTTCGAGCCGGACTTGGTGACGACGCGCGACACCAGGCCCTGACCGCCGGCGTATTCGGCCGGAACGCCGCCGACGATGACCTGCTGTTCCTGGATGATTTCCGAGTTGAAGTTCGAACCGAAGGTGCCCGTGACAGGGTCGGTCACGTCCACGCCGTCGATGTAGTAGACGTTGTCGGACGAGCTGCCGATGCCCCCGCCGGCTTCGGCGTAGTTCACGCCCGAACGCGACGAGGGGTTGCCGCCCGACGAAGGCTTAACGCCCGGAACCAGCTGCAGGTAGCTTTGATAGCTGCGGCCCGTCGGCAGGCCTTCGGTGACTTCCAGGGTCAGGGTCGTGCCGACCGTGGCCGAGGTGACGTCGATGGCGGCCAGCGAAGCGCCGGTCACGATGATGTCGTCGACGGTGCTCGCCGACTGCGAACCGCCCACGAGCACATAGCCCAGCGACAGGTCGCGGCCCGAGACAACGGCCACGTTCGAGGCGCTGAAATCGGAATAGCCGGCGGCCGAAACGCTGACGGTGTAGTTGGTGGCCGGGTCGAGGCCGGACAGACGGACGCGACCGCCGGCGTCGGTCACGCCGGTGCGGCTGACCAGGTTGTTCGGCGAGCTCACCGTCACGGTGGCGCCCGACAGGGGCGCGCCGTCGTCGCCGGTTACGGCGATACGCAGCGAGCCCGCCTGCGATTGGGCCAGAGCAGTCGTGGGCGCGACGAGCGCAACGACGGGAAGAGCCGCAAGGGCTGCCAAGGCCACTCCGCCCATCATTGTCGTCGCCAGCATCCGCTGCCGGATCGATTGGATCTTCAAAATCGTTCTCCTGAAACGATGGCGCGGCCCTCCGCCACGCCTTTTGATCATCGAGCGACGCAAATTGTCGCAGGACTGACCGGACGATAGGCCCGTTGAACTTTGCGGCGCCACAGCAATTACCGGGACGTAATGTTGTCGTCCCATCAGTGTCGCATTCAAGACACGATCCAGACGAGTAATGTTCATTCCTCCGTCGTAAACCGAGAGAGCCAGCCATGTTTTCCCCACGCCCCCTCGCCGAAGCCGTCTGGGCCGCGCCGCAGATCGCCGCCGAGGACCTCGCCGAAGTTGTGGGCCTGGGGGTACGGACGGTTGTGAACAACCGGCCGGATGGAGAAGATCAAGGGCAGCCGACCTCGGCCGAGATCGAGGCGGCGGTACGGGCGGCGGGGCTGGACTATGTCCATGCGCCCATCGCGGGCATGCCGGGGCCGGACGCGGTGCGCGCGGTCGCGGCCGTGCTGGAGACGGATGAGCCGGTCCTGCTCTATTGCCGCTCAGGGACGCGGTCGACCGTAGCCTGGGCCCTGGCCATGCGGGCGCTGGATCGGGCCGAGCCCGATGCACTGAGAGAAGCGGCGGCGAACGCCGGCTATGACCTCAGCCGCCTGCCTCTTTAGGGTCTGGTGCGTTAGCGCTGGATCGCGACGCGGGTGGCGTAGGGAATCGGCTCAGGGTCGCCGCACGAGGCCAGCACCAGTTGCGCCGCCATGAGACACAGGATCGCCGCCGCGATGGGCTGGAGCCGATTTGAGACACTGAAGGCGATGCTGCGGGCCACGGGGTACGCTCCGAACGGGATTTACCTCTCGTTAAGGCAAGGTCCGGGCCGCGATCCGGAGACGGCCGCATGATCCCCTTCGTCCGTGATTTCGACTTCGCCTACGGCCGATGCGATCAGGTCTCGCCGCTGATCCAGCGGGTGATCTGCGAGAACCCCGGGCCGTTCACCTTCACAGGCACCGGGACCTATATCGTCGGCCGAGCCGAGCCGGGCGCGGCCGTCGCCGTGATCGATCCGGGGCCGATCGACGAGCCGCATCTGCATGCGCTGCGGGCCGCCGTCGAAGGGCGGACCGTCAGCCATGTGTTGGTGACCCACACGCACCGCGACCATTCTCCCCTCGCCCGCCCGTTCGCGGATCGGGTCGGGGCGCCGATCCTGGCCATGCGGCCGCCGGAGCGTGAGACCCACGCCTCGGGCGCCCTGGATGAGGATGAGGACGCGGTCTTCGCCCCAGACGTGATCCTGACCGGCGGCGAGCGGATCGAGGGCGACGGCTGGACGATCACCGCCCTGGCGACGCCCGGCCATGCGTCCAACCACATGGCCTTCGCGCTGGAGGACGAGAACGCCCTCTTCTGCGGCGATCACGTCATGGGCTGGTCGACCACCGTGGTCGCGCCGCCGGACGGGAACATGTCGGACTATATGAGGAGCCTGGACGCCGTGATCGCGGCGGACTTTTCGACCCTGTGGCCGACGCACGGCGCCCCGGTGACCGAGGTCGCGCCCTTCCTTCAGGCCTATAGGGCGCACCGGCTGGATCGGGAGGCGCAGATCCTGTCACGGGTCCGGGCGGGCGACCGGACCATCGGCGAGATGGTGCCCGTCCTTTACGCCGCCGTGGACCAGAGGCTGTGGCCCGCCGCCAGCCTGTCGGTCCTGGCCCACCTGATCAAATTGGTCGAGGACGGTCGGGTGACCAGCGACGGAACGCCGGGTCTGGCTGCGACCTACGACGCAGTCTGAAGCGCGGCGACCATCTGGCCGGCAATTCTGCAAGTCTCTCCGCCGTCGGTGTGGTCGTAGCGGGCGACGACGCGGACGTCGGTGCGGCCCGGCCGGATGCGGATATGGGCCTCGTGCCCCATGCCGAACCAGAAGCCGTCGCGCACCCCGCGTGAGCGGAACAGCTGCGATTCCGTGATCGAGAAGCCGGCGGCCTGCAGCGCGGCCGTGGCCTCGGCCGGGGCGACCTGACGCATCACGGCGTCCACGCCCGGACAGGCGACGGGCGTCGCCGTTCCACCGGGCACGGCGGGCGGCTCGGCGACATCGGTCGTGACGTCCAGCGGCCCGCCGACCCCGATGGCGCGCCCCTGGAAGAAATAGGCCGCGCAGATCGCTCCGCTGACCAGGACGATGGCCACGCTGATCAGGCCCAGTCGCCTGAACTGCCCCAGTGAGAGGACCAGCGAAATCACGGCGAAGATCAGGGCGACCACCGACACGATCCAGGCGACCATCAGGGTCAGGACATCCAGTCCGAAGGCCAGGGGCACGACGCCGTTCCGCGTCAGCAGGATCGCCCCGAAGGTGATCAGCGGCGCCAGCACCGTCAGGCCGATGGCCACCTTCACCTTCATCATGCCGGTCTTCAGCCGCGAGCGCGGGCCGCTGGTCATGGATCAGCCGCGCGACGGAGCGATGGCGGTCGGCAGCTGATAGTCCTTCAGCCGTTCGCGCAGCAGCTTCTTGTCGATCTTGCCGGTGGCGCCCAGCGGAATGTCGTCCACGAAGACCACGTCGTCCGGCATCCACCACTTGGCGATCTTGCCGACCAGGAAGTCCAGGTGCTCCTGCTTGTCCTCGGTCTCGCCGGGCTTCAGCTTGATGACCAGGACCGGGCGTTCGTCCCATTTCGGATGGGCCGCGCCGATGACGGCGGCCAGCTCGACCTTGGGGTGGCCCACGGCGATATTCTCGATCTCGATCGAGGAGATCCACTCCCCGCCGGACTTGATCACGTCCTTGGCGCGGTCGGTGATCTGCATGAAGCCCTGTTCGTCGATGGTCGAGACGTCGCCCGTATCGAAGAAGCCTTCGTGGTCGAGGATGTCGCCGCCCTCGTCCTTGAAATAGCCCTTGGAGATGGTGGGGCCCTTGATCATCAGGCGGCCGTAGGTCGTGCCGTCGTGCGGCATCTCCTGACCGGCGTAGTTCTTGAGCTTGAGTTCGACGCCCAGTGGCGGAATGCCCTGTTTGATGCGCCACTTCATGCCCTCGTCGTAAGGCAGGGCCTCCAGCTCGGGCGTCAGGTTGGACAGGGTGCCGATGGGCGAGGTCTCGGTCATGCCCCAGCCCTGCAGCACCTCGACGCCGAACTCGTCGTGGAAGGCGCGGATCAGGCTTTCCGGCACGGCCGAGCCGCCGATCAGCACCTTCTTGATCGAGGGGATCTTCAGATTGTTCTCGCGCAGGTGGGTCAGGAGGCCCTGCCATACGGTCGGCACGGCGGCGGAGAATGTGACCTGTTCAGACTCGATCAGCTCATAGATGGCCGCGCCGTCCATCCGGGCGCCCGGCATGACCAGACGCGCCCCGGCCGCCGGTCCCGCGAAGGCGATGCCCCAGGCGTTGGCGTGGAACATCGGCACGACCGGCAGGATGGTCTCCTTCGGCGAGGCGCCCAGCACGGTGGACTGCATGCCCATCAGCGTGTGGATGAAGTTCGAGCGATGCGAATACAGGACACCCTTGGGGTTCCCGGTCGTGCCCGAGGTGTAGCAGAGGCCACAGGCGGTGTGTTCGTCGAACCCGCCCCAGACGACCTCGTCCGACACGCCCGACAGGACCTGTTCGTAGCATTCGGCCTTGGGCAGCTTGGTCGCCGGCATGTGCCATTCGTCGGTCATGACCACGACCCGCTCCACCGACGGGCAGTGCGGCAGCACCGCCTCCAGCAGCGGCACGAAAGTCAGGTCGACGAAGATGATCCGGTCTTCGGCGTGGTTGATGATGTAGATGAGCTGCTCGGGGAACAGGCGCGGGTTCAGGGTGTGGCACACCGCGCCGATGCCCATGATGCCGTACCAGACCTCCATATGCTTGCCCGTGTTCCAGGCCAGGGTGGCGATCCGATCGCCCGGCTTCACGCCCCACTCCTTGAGCACGTTGGAGACCTTGCGGGCCCGGCTGTGGATCTCGGCATAGGTGGTGCGGACGATCGGTCCCTCGACCGAGCGGGTCACCACTTCGCGATGGCCATGCCAGTTCTTGGCGTGGTCCAGAATACGATCGACCGTCAGGGGCCAATCCTGCATCAAACCAAGCATCGCATTCCCTCTATTGCCCCGGCTGGATGCAGGGCTTGAAGGCACGCTAGCCGAGGTGACCGTTGATAAGCAACGTGACGCTAGGTCACCTGGGGCCGCATCGCGAACGGCGCTCCTGGCTTTGCCGTTGCGCCTCCAGAGCTTTTGCCGTCTGTTCTCGCCCCTGAACTTTCGAAAGGACGCCCGGACATGCGTTTCGTCTCCCGTACCGCCCTCGCCCTGGCCGCCGTCGTGGCCGTCGCCGCCTGCGACCGGAGCCAACCGCCCGCCCCTGCCGAGCCTGCCGCCCCCGCCGCGACGCCCGCCGATCCGGCCGCCGGCCCGACCATTTCCGACGGCGGTCTGGCCATCGAGGCCGAGGGTCTGCGGCTGTTCGACGACACGGGCGCGGCGCGCGCCATTCCCTTCGGCACACCCCAGGCGACCGCCATCGCCGCCGTCGCCGCCTCGGTCGGCGGGGCCGCGCCGGAGGTCACCACCAACTCGGAATGCGGCGCGGGCGCGACCCAGTTCGCGCAGTTCTCCAACGGCCTTCAACTGCTGTTCCAGAACGGTCAGTTCCAGGGCTGGTATGTCGACCAAGCGGGCGTGACCACCGTGGACGGCATGGGCGTCGGCTCCACCCGCGCCTCCATCGACGACAGCCGCGCGATCGAGATGCAGACCGACAGCACGCTGGGCGAGGAGTTCACCTCCGGCGATATCGGCGGCTTCCTGAGCGACGGAACGCCGCAGGGAACGGTGAAGGGCCTCTACGCCGGCCTGACCTGCTTCTTCCGCTAAGCGGCGCGGGCTTCGCTTCTGGGATCAGGTTCGGGCGGAAAACCGCTCACACTTTTCCTGACCAGGTCCTAGAAGGCCCGCCATGACCATTCTGATCGCGATCACCGGCGGCTCCGGCTCGGGCAAATCCACCCTCGCCGAGGCGCTTCTGACCTCCCTGTCGCCGGGGGCCGCGACCCTGATGCGCGAGGACTCCTACTACAGGGACGCCGCCTCCCTGCCCGGCTTCGACGCGGCGACCTTCGACTTCGACGACGTCACCGCGCGCGACCATGATCTGCTGATCGACGACCTGACCCGGCTGAAGGCCGGCAAGCCGGTGACGGCGCCCGTCTATTCCTTCATCCACCACGGCCGCGAGCCGGACGGCGAACCGATCCCGGCCGCCGAGGTGGTGATCGTGGAGGGGACCCACGTCCTCTGCACCCCAGCGCTGGCCGACCTGTTCGACATCCGGGTCTTCGTCGACACCCCCGCCGACATCCGTTTCATCCGCCGCCTGCTGCGCGACCAGGCCGAGCGCGGCCGGACGGCCCAGTCGGTTATCGACCAGTATCTGAAGACCGTCCGCCCCGGTCACGAGCGTCTGACCGAGCCGTCGCGCACGCGGGCAGACTTCATCATCGCCGACGCCACCGCCGCCGTGCGCCTGGACGACCCCCAGGCCGTGGTCCGCCTGGCCGCGCCGGTCCTGGCCCACCCGCTGTTGGCGCCTCTCAGGCCTGCCGACCACTAACCTGTCGAAACCTGACGATTGACGCCGCGATCTCGCCACAATCTGTGGATGGGCTAACGGTGAGGGTCTGATGCAGGCACACGCAGATACAAGGCGGGGCGGCGCGGGGGCGGATACGACGTCCGCGGCCGATCCTCGACGGGACAATATCGTTCGCGAAGCGCGACGACACTTCATGGCGGAGGGCTACGCCTCGACGCGGATCGAACCGATCGCCCGCGCGGCCGCCGTCTCGACCGCAACCCTTTACGGCTATTTCCCATCCAAGGCCGATCTTTTCGCCGCCGTCATCGCCGACGCCTCGGACGACTTCTCCGAACAGATGAAGAGCGTTCGCTGCGACGAGGGCGACGCCCGCACCCGACTGACCCGGTTCGCCGTCGCCTACGCCGGCTTCATGGGCGATCCGTTCGTGCGGTCGGTTTTCCGGCTCGTGATGGCCGAGCGCCCGCGTTTCCGCGACGTGGCCATGAGCTTCTTCGAGCGGGGCCGCCACGACTTCGGCCTGCCCCTGATCGAGGCCCTGACCGACCTGTCGGCGAGCGGCGACCTGCGGTTCGACAAGGCCTCCTGGGCCGCCGGTCAGTTGATGGGGATGATCGAACACCCCGTCTTCTTCATGCCCCTGGTCACCGGCGACGAGGTCCAGGCCACGCGAACGACCGAGGCCATCGCCGCCGACGCCGTCGAGACCTTCCTGTCCCACTACGCCGCGCGCTAGGGTCCGTACTCAATAAGGTCTGGCGGTGAGTTTGGCGTTCTGATTCAAGGCTTCTGGAAGGGAGCCTTGGATGCGGAAGCTTTACTGGCTGGACGACGAAGCTTGGGCGCGTATCGAGCCGCACCTTCCGACGGGACGGCGAGGGGCGCGCAGGGTCGATGATCGCCGCGTGTTGTCGGGCATCGTGCACATGCTGCAGTCAGGCGCGCGCTGGCGGGACTGCCCGCCGGAGTACGGGCCATACACGACGGTCTACAACCGCTTCAATCGCTGGAGCCGGCAGGGCGTTTGGCACGACATCTTCAAGGCCCTGACCGGCCACAGCGGCATCTACTCCTCGGCCGCCATCGACAGCACCTCGGTCAAGGCCCATCGCTCGGCGGCGGGCGCAAAAAGGGGGCTTCGTCCAGGGCATAGGCCGCTCCAGAGGCGGCCGCACGACCAAGATCCACGGCCTCGTGGACGATCGAGGGCGACCCCGTGTGCTGTTGCTCAGCGCCGGCAACACCAACGACATCACCATGGCCCACGCCCTGATCGAGGCGGCCGGACCGTTCGCAAGGCTGCTGGCGGACCGCGGCTACGACGCCGATCACCTCCGAAGGCGACTGGCCGAACGACGCGCCGAGGCCGTCATCCCGACCACGACCTCGCGCAAGCGGCCCATCCCCTACGACGTCGTCGCCTACCGACAGAGGAACACCGTCGAACGCCTATGGGCCAGGCTCAAGGACTTCAGGCGTATCGCGACACGCTACGACAAACTCGCCGCGAACTTCCTCTCCAGCGTCCTCATCGCCGCCACCGTCGCCTATTGGGCCAAATGAGTCCGGACCCTAGGCCTTCGCCGCCCCTGCCCTCAGGCCGCGCTCGGCCAGGGCCACGACGGCGACGCCGCCCATGGTCAGAGCCGCGCCGGTCAGGATCTGCGGCGTCAGGACGTCGCCCAGGAAGCCCCAGCCGATGGCCATGGAGACGACGGGGGTGACGAGGAAGTAAGGGGTGACCCGCCCCGCCTCGCGCTTCTGAACCAGCCAGAAGACCATGGAGGTGGCGAAGACGGACGATACCACCCCCGCCCACAACAGGCAGATCCAGATCAAGGGCGTGGCGGTGCGGATCGCTTCGACCTGACCCGTCTCGAACATGGCCGAGGCGAAGGCGAGCGTCGGCAGGGCAACGAAGGCGAGAAGCCCCTGCATCTTGAGCGGCGGGATGGAGGTGGTGCGCCGGGCGATCACGGTCGTGACGGCCCAGAAGGCGGAGGCCGCAGCGACCAGGACGATGGCCGGCCAGTCGTGGAAGGCGTGCGGATCGGCCGACATCCAGACCACGCCGAGGAAGGCGACGGCCAGTCCGATCAGGGCGTGGAGCGACAGCCGCTCGCCCAAGAGCAGGAAGGCGAACAGCGCCGTGAACGGGATCCAGAGCTGGGAAGCGACGGCGGCCGGACTGACGTCCTGGGCCATCGAGAAGCCCCAGTAGAGCAGGCCGTAGTGGATCGGCCCGCCCAGGGTGACGATCAGCAGGAGGCTCTTCCAGTTCGGGAACGGCGGCCGGACGAAGGGGATCAGGCAGATCGCGGCGATGGCGAAACGAAGGGTCCCGACCAGCAGCGGCGGCATGACCTCGGTCGCCAGCTTGGCCGCCGCATTGTTCGCCCCCCAGATGACGACGATGGCGGCGATCGCGCCGATCTCCAGCAGGGTCAGCGGGCTGTGGGGCTTGTCGGGGGTCACGGGCACGGGAGGGCTATGGCACGGCTGGCCGGCGGATGCGCGTCACAGTCGGTGACGGGGCGTTTCGGTTGACATGTACATGTTGGAAGCAGAACATGTACACATGATCGAAGTCACGGCCACGGACCTGAGGAAGGACCTGTTCAACATCCTGGATCGGATGGAGCGGACAGGAGAACCATTGCGAGTGTCCCGAAAGGGGCGAATGCTGACGCTGACGCCTGTCTCTCCAAGATCGGCAATGAGCCATCAGGAGAAGTTCGACGCCGCCCTGGCATTGGGTGAGCGGGAGGACTGGGCCGACTACGATCCGGGCGACATCACCGATGGTCGTCACATCGAGTGGACGCCCGAGGACAACTGATCTGGCAGTTCACCTCGACACCCATGTCCTGCTCTGGCTTTCCCAAAGGCGCGCGAAGGTGCTGGGAAAGCAAGCGATCAAGTTCGCACGAGCGAGCAGTTGGACGATCTCCCCGGCAGTGATCCTGGAACTGGAGTTTCTGGCCGAGATCGGGCGCATCAAGATCACCCCGGATCAGGTGTTGGCCAACGCGCGGCAGACTGGCGACCTGGCGGTGTCCGAGACGCCCTTCATGGATATCGTCCAGGTCGCGCGAACCTTGTCCTGGACCCGTGATCCGATGGACCGACTTATCGTCGCGCACGCCATAGGCGACGGCGCCCGCCTGCTTACTGCAGACGGGCGCATTCTGGCGAACTTCAAGGACGCCGTCTGGGACTGACGGCGTCCTTTCCGTGTCCGACTTAGAACGGAATGTCGTCGTTCAGGTCGTAGGATTCCTTGGGACCCGAGGGCTTGTTGGCGCCGCCGGTGGAGAAGCCGGAGGAGTAGTCGTCGTCGTTCGAGCGACCGCCCGAACCGCCGCCGTAGCCGCCGCCCTGACCCGCGCCGTCGCCGCGTCCGCCCAGCAACGTCAGTTCGCCCTTGAAGCGGCCGACCACGATCTCGGTGGAGTATTTCTCGACGCCCTGCTGGTCGGTCCATTTGCGGGTCTGGAGCGCGCCCTCGATGTAGACGGTCGTGCCTTTTTTCACATAGTTCTCAACGACCTTGACGATGTTGTCGTTGAAGATGACGACGCGGTGCCACTCGGTCTTTTCCTTGCGCTCGCCCGAGGCCTTGTCGCGCCATTGTTCCGAGGTGGCGATCGACAGATTGGCGATACGGTCGCCGTTCGGCATGGAGCGGATCTCGGGATCGCGGCCCAGATTGCCGATGAGGATGACCTTGTTGACGCTTCCCGCCATGGTGAAATTCTTTCTCTGATCGCTCCGGCGCGAGTGTGCGACCGGATGGGTAATCCACGACCGCGCGGGTCGGGCCCGCGAGAGCGTTAACATATGTTCCGAGTTTGTTCTACTGACCCGGGAACGAGGGTGCAGGGCGTTCTTCGATCACCGTGCCGAGCTCGGTGCCCGCCTCGCGCTCGATAGCGCCCGGCACCGCCAGACGGCCGTCGCCTGTGCGGGCAAGGGCGAAGAAGCGCGCCCCGGTCAGGGTCCGTGCGAAGGAGACGCCACGACGATCGACGAAGATGAACTGGCCCTGATAGGCGCCGGTCACCTCTTGGCGGGTGCTGCCCAGACCACGGAACCGCAGGCGCATCTCTTCCAGACGCGCGGCGCACATCTCGATCTGGCCTTGGTCGCGGGCGACGACGTTGAAGGTCGGCTCGCCGTCCGGGGTCTCAACGGCATAGCAGACGCCGGTGTCGGTCGGGGCCTTCACAGCCTGGTTGCAGGCGGCGAGCATCGGCAGGGTCAGGGCCGAGGCGATCATAAGGGTGCGGATCATCAGTTCAGGCTCGGGAACTGGCAGCTACGATCCTGGTCGGCCAGGATGCGGAACCGCGTGTTGTCGTTGGACTGCTCGACCCGGCGCGGGACCAGACGCAGGCTGACCGATCCGTGGCGGCCGTACTGGGCGTCTCCAGGGCGGACGCAGGTGCCGGCGTACAGGGCCTGGACGCACTGGTTCAGGGTCATGTCGTTCGACAGTTGGCGCCACTCGGAGCCGGTGTAGCGCATGCAGGGGGAGCCGGAGGCCCGCTCGACGCGCGGCTGTTGTGTCGGCTGGGTCTGGGGCTTCTCGGGCAGGGGCGTGGCCACATAGGGGACGGCCGTATCGGTCTCGACCGCTGTCGGCAGGGCCGGAGGCGGGGCGAAGGAGGCCGTCGGGGCGGCGGCCAGGTTGCCGCTCTCGTCCAGACCGACGTCCAGGGCGTCGGTGGCCAGGCCGTTGCGCTGGGCGCAGTCGGCCAGGGTCGCCATGCCGACGAACTGGCCGTTGACGAAGCAGCGCAGCTCGCGCGTCGGCTCCAGAGACGGGGCGTCGGCCAGATCGACCTGCAGGCCGCCCGGGCCCTCCTCGGTCTCCTGGGTCTTGGGCGCAGCCGGTTGGCCGCCGCCGCTGAACATCAGGGCCAGGACCACGGCCGCCAGCACGGCCAGGCCGACGCCGATGGCGATGATGACGCGATTGTCGTTGGGCAGTTGCATGAAGCGGAGCTCGCGGGGCGTCTGGCCTTGAAGGCCTCAATAACCCCTGCCCGCCATGGGGCGTCAACTCCGAAGCGAAAACGGCGCCCGGTTATCCGGTCAGACGGGCGAGCGCGGCCTGGTAGTTGGCGAGCTGGTTGGTCAGATAGGCGGGCACGGGGCCGGAGGCCGAGGCCGTCTTGTCCTCGGGCAGAAGGCCGCGATAGGCGTCGCGGATCGCCTTCAGGGCGCCCTGGATCTTCTCGCCCGCCTCGGTGATGGCGGCGGCGCTGTTGAGTGTCAGGTTGCTTGGCAGGCCCAGGCCGAATGTCTTCACCGAGGTGTCGGCCGAGGCCATGCCGACGTAGCCGGCCGAGAGACCCAGCCCCAGAAGCGCGTCCCTGCCCGTCTCGCCGGAAGTGATGATCGCGCCGGTCTTGCCGTCCTTGGCCGTGATCGACAGGCGCTGGAGCCCGCCGGTCGTGGTGGTGGTCTCGCCGTCCTTGCCGGTCACGGCGCCGCCTTCGGAGGCGACGGTGGCCTTCAGCTTGCCGCCCGAGGCGACGCTGATCTTGCGGGCCAGGGTGGCCAGGGTGTCCTTGGCCTCGATGGTCACCGCCTGGGCGCGACCGCCGTTGGCGGGCGAGATGTAGAAGCGATCGCCGACGCGCAGCGAGGTGGCGTCGATCAGCCGCTTGGAATCCGACTGGTCGATCTCGCCCTGGGGCAGGCCCAGACGGTCCAGAACGCTGGCGCCGCCCGAGGCGACGGCCAGGGTCATGGGCTTGGCCTGATCGCCGTCGCCGGACCAGGTGCGGGTGTATTCGACGGCGCCGGTCGTGGGATCGAGCCGGGTCAGATAGGCCTGGGTCGGGCCGGTCGCGAGCGCGCCGGGATCGCGGTTGGCGATGCCGGTGATCCAGACCTTGCCGTCGTGGACCTTCACATCGGCGGCCGTGTCGTCGCCCTCGCCGCCGTACCAGGTCAGGCGATCGGTTCCGGAGGCCGTCAGGTCGGTGGACAGGGAGGCGACGAAGACGTCCTTGCCGCCCGAATGGGCGTTGTTCGCCGTCCCGGCCGACAGACCGCTGTCGCGGCTGGTCCCCGTCAGGATGACCTTGCCGTTCGAGACGGCGAGGCCGGCGATGTCGCCCGAGATCGGTCCGAGGTCGCGGGTCGAGGCCAGGGTCGGAACGCCGGCGACGTCCAGGGTGAAGCGGCGCACCACGGCTCGGCCGTCCTCGACGCCCGCCGTATAGAGGTTGGAGCCGTCGATGGTGATGGCGTCGACGCTGTCGTCCGCGCCGGTGCCGAACTGGGTCTGGCCCACCGCCTTGGCCATGATGCCGGCGGTCGGATAGGGCTCGCCCGCCTTGAAGGCCTGGACGTAGCCGTCCCAGCCGCCGATGGAGGCGGAGCCCGTCAAGGCGGACTTGGCGCGACCGCCGACATAGACGAGCCCGTCCGTACCGAAGGTGACGCTGGTCGCTTCGTCCTCGGCGCGGGCGCCGCGACGCTGGGTCCAGAGCTCCTCGCCATCCTTGTTGAAGACGGTCACGAAGCTGTCGGCGACGTTGGCGACCTCTCCGGTCTTGCCAGCGTCGGTGGTCGATGTGCCGAGCGCGCCCGTCACCGAGCCGGCCACGGCGACGTCGCCGTTCTGGTCGATGGCGATGGCGTAGCCGCTGGCGGTCGAGGCGGCGCCGAGCGTTCGGGTCGCGACCAGGCGTCCGGCGGAATCGTACTTCATCAGGGCGACGTCCTGGACGCCCTTGATCGGCTGGTTGCCGCCGCCCGTGGTCACGTCGCCGACGACCCAGAGGGAGCCGTCCGGCCCGACCGCGCTGGCGCGGATGGCGGAAACGCCCTCGGGCAGCTTCTCCTGCGACAGACGGCCATCGACCCACTGGGTCTCGCCGACGTTGCCGCCGGTGGGCTCGGCCGCCGTGCCGCCGTCGCTCTGGAACTTCAGGATCTGGTTGGTGAGGGTCGACGGGGCCGTGGTCTTGGTGGTGGTCACCCCGTTGACGGTCGTGGTCGTCGTGGTGGCCGGAACGCCCGCCGACTGGATCACATAGACGGCGTCCGACTTCTCCGAGACGGTGAAGCCGACGGTCTCGGTCGAGGTGCCGCGAATGGCCAGGGCCCAGCGGTCGGGACCGGCCGGCAGGGTCACGGGCTTGCCGTTCACCTGAACCGTCTGGGGCGTGGACTTGATCTGGTCGCGGCCGATGCGGGTCTGGAAGCCCGCGTCCTCCAGCTTGCCGTTGATGTAGGAGAGGACGTTGTCCATCGTCCGGGGATCGGATCCCATCTCGCTGAGGTCGATCGGCACGGCCGTCGTCTGGGAGCCGCTGATGCCGACCGGGACCCGGATGGTGATGTTGAACTTGGTCTCGCCCTCGAAGGCCGCGACCGGCGTGTCCAGCGAGCCTTCGTGGATCGGGCCGGTGATGGAGTTGGCGCTGTCGCGCGGGACGGCGGCCGTGGTCTTGGACGTCATCGACGAGGTGCCCTGGACCATGCGGAGGGCGTCGAAATCGGCCTTGCCCAGATAGGTGCTGATCTCCGCCAGGCCCGAGGCGAAGCGCTTCTGCGTCAGGGCCAGGTCGGTGGAGGTCAGGCCCTTGGTCGAGGCGCGGTTGGCCAGGGCGTTCAGCGTCTCCAGCCCCTGGTAGAGGGCGAACAGCTTCTTGTAGTCGGCAGAGGCGCCGGCGACGTCGAGCTTGGCCGCGTCCTCGTTGATGAAGGCGCGACCACCGAGCGCCGCACGCACCAGGGCGTCGGGCTTGGGCGCGGTCGCCTGGGCCGCCGTGGACCAGGGCGCGGTCGGCTGGGCCTTCTTCTTGGTGAGCGCGTTCAGGGCAGCCGAGGTCGAGGCGTCGTATGACCCGCCGTACAGACCCAGAAGATAGCTGTTGTTGATCGCGGCCACACAGTCCTCCAGGCGGGACTGTACGGCGTCTGGCTCAACGCCAGATTAACGGCCCACAGAGATTAACGTCCGCGTAGGGAACGATGGAATGCGAATCGTGTTCTGCTCTCGTCCAGACAGGAGCGAGGCCATGATCTTCCCGAAGTCGCTTATTCAGTCCCTTCTGGCCCTGTACGGGTTCGGCGACCGATCACACCTTCAGCGCCGCCGCCCTGCCCCCGTCCTGATCGGACGCCAGCACAGCATCAGCCGCTTCTGACGCTTAGCCCTGGAAGAGGCTGAGGATGATCTGCGGCGCCTGGTTGGCGATCGACAGAGCCTGAGCCCCGAGCTGCTGCTGCACCTGCAAGGCCTGTAGTCGGGCGCTTTCCTTGGCCAGGTCGGCATCGACCAGGTTGCCGATCCCCGATTCGACCGTATCCGACAGCTTGGACACGAAGCTGTTGTGGGCCGTGATCTGCTTGGCCTGAGCGCCGATGTCGCCCAGCGCCTTGTTCAGGTTGGTGATCGAGGCGTCCAGCTTGGTCAGGGCCGTGGTCGAGCCCGTCACCGTCAACAGGCTGTCACTGAGACCCAGCGAGATGATCGAGCCCGAGAGCGACAGGTTCTTGCCCGACAGGGTCACGAACTGGGTCGCCCCGGCGTTGGCCAGGAACTTCAGACCGTTGGTCAGGGAGCCGTTCAGGATGTTGCCGCCGTCGAAGGACGCGTTGTCCACGGCCGATTTGATCGCGCGCAGCAGGGCCTTGAAGTCGGCGTCCAGCAGCTGGCGCGACTGGGTCTTCAGGGAGATGTCCTTGGCGGCGACGACCTTTTCCTTGAGCTGATTCAGGAGGTCGGAGATCGATTCGCCGGCGGCGAGCGCCACGTCGGCGATCGAGGTGGCCCGGTCCAGGCTCTGTTTGACGGCGGAAAGCGCGCCCAGGTCGGCGCGCTGGCCCTGGGCGATGGCCCAGACGGCGGCGTTGTCCTTGGCCCCCTGGACCTTCAGGCCCGTGGAGACGCGGTTCTGGACCCCGGTCAGATTTTCATTGGTGCGAGCCAGGTTCTGCAGCGCGACGGCGGCGGCGGCATTGGTGTGAACGCTGTTCGTCATAGGTCTTCTAGCCCCGGGATGTTCGCCGCGAAGCTATGTCTGCAACAGTTCCCGTATGGTTAACGCCGGTAAACCACGACGATTAACCGCGTCGGGCGGGCCCGAGCGGTTCCAGAAACCAGTCCTGCGTCTGAAAAATCAGGCGCTGGTGTCGATCAGTCCCCCGGCCGAATAGCCTCCGCTTTCAGCCATCCGCAGAACCTGTTCCCGAGGGAACTGGCGAATGATCTCGCCGGTCGAGCTGTCCAGGGTCTTGTAGACGAAGCTCCCCTGGGTGGGGCCTTCCTCGATGACCAGACGGTAGCGGGCGTTGTCGTCGGCCCGTTGCTGCGACTGGTTGCGCCGGTCCGACGCCCGGCCCGTATCGACCGAGACCGCGACAGGCGGAACGGCGACGGCCGGTTCGACCACGGCCTGAACGGGCGCGATCGGGACGACGTTTACGCTTACTGGTTTTGCATTGGTGTCCATGGCTCCACACGCCGGCTTCTTCGGCGCCCCTGGGAACGGTCGGGCGGGGCCTTTTGCCCCGCCCTTCCATTAGATTATCGGAACAGGCCCAGCAGGATCGAGGTCGAGGAGTTGGCGATCGACAGAGCCTGCACACCCAGCTGTTGCTTGGTTTGCAGCGACTGCAGTCGCGCGCTTTCCTTGGCCAGGTCCGCATCGACCAGGTTGCCCACGCCGTTTTCCAGAGCGTCGGAAAGCTTGCCGACGAAGGTGCGGAGCGTGTCCAGCGACTTGGCGCCGGTGCCCAGGCGAGCCAGGGCGGACGACACGTTGTCGATGGAGGCGTTGACGGCGGTCAGAGCCGTCGAAGCCAGGGTGGAGGTGCCGATGGTCATCGTGGCCGTGACGGTCACGTTGGTTCCGCCCAGCGACAGGTTTTCACCCGCAACCTTGATGGTGGAGCCCGAGGTGTTCGACAGAGCCTTGTAACCATTGGTGCCGGTCGAGTTGTCCAGCATGTTGACGCCGTTGAACTTGGCGTTCGTGACCACCGTGGTGATCTGGTCGCGGATGGCCTTGAAGTCTTCGTTCAGAGCCTTGCGCGAAGCCGTCGACAGCGACTTGTCAGTCGCGGCCAGGGCCTTTTCCTTCAGCTGGATCAGCAGGTCGGAAACCGATTCGCCGGCGGCAATGCCCACGTCGACGGCCGAAGAGCCGCGATCCAGGCTGTCCTTGACGGCGTTCATCGCCGAGATCTCACCGCGCTGGCCCTGGGCGATAGCCCAGATGGCGCCGTTGTCCTTGGCGTTGTTGACCTTCTTGCCCGTGTTGACGCGGTTCTGGACGGTGTCCAGTTCCTTGTTCGTGGCTTGGAGGTTCTGCAGGGCGACCAGAGCGCCCGAGTTCGTGTTCACGCTGTTCAGCGCCATGACGAAAGTCCTTATTTTCAAGGTTCCGGGCGTCATTTTGACAGCCGGGAGCATTTTGCTCGGGGACCTCAGAAGCAACGAGCGGGCCAACCGTCGTTATTTTGACATGAAGCCAAGTCGTTGTTTTTACGACGTTACCTTGCCTTAACCACGCTCTTGGCCCGGCAGGATTTGCCGCTTTGGACGCGAGGCGGCAGGAAATGCCGACCGCCCGGCAGGTTTTGCCGGGTCGTCCGCTTCGTCCGGACGAAAAACAGCGGACGAAATGGACGAAACGGACGAATGGGGTCGTTTCCTCCGGGCTGCCTGTCCCATCCTCCGTGCACCCCAGCGAAGGCTGGGGTCCAGATCACATTCAGGCAGCCGGGCTGGCGCACCGGTTCGTTCCGATCGGAGCGGCGGGGTCCTCCATCTGGACCCCAGCCTTCGCCGGGGTGCACGGGTGGAGATGAGCCACGGTCACTTCCGAGCCGCCTCCCCAGCCCGGCGCTCGGCGAGCAGGGTCTCGACCGCCAGCCGTCGGGCGGCGTCGCAGTCGGCGATCTGGCGGCCCCGCGTCATGTAGCTGGTCTCCAGATCGCCGAGCGTGGGCGATGACGGCAGGCGGTGAAGCTCACACGGTCGGGTGGCCAGGGCCGGCAGGGTCAGGCGCGGCGGAACAACCGAGGAGATCGGGGGCGAGGCGGCACAGCTCGCGGTCATGGTCGCGCAGGCGATCAGCGCGGTCGGGAGTGAGAGGCGTTGAGGCGTCATCGGCGGTTCTCGCGATCTGGATGGATTGGGCGGTGGCGCGTTCGCGGGCCACGGCGGACTGATGGGCGGCGTCGAGGCGGACGACCTGACCGGCCTGGCCTTGCGCCTCGGCGGAGCGGGCGGCGGCCTGGGCGGTAGCGGAGGCCGCGACCTGTTCGGCGCGGTCGGCGCGGCGACGGGCGAGGTCGAACGGGTCCCAGCGGAAGCCGAGACCGCCGAGCACGACCGCTGTCGTCGCGAGGGCGGCGACGGCGACCGCGAGCCGGCCGAGCGGCGCCAGGGTGCGGAAGGACGGCGGGGTCATGGATAGACCTTCCGATCCAGCTCGAAATGCGGGCCGTCGCGCAGACGAGGCCAGTCGCCGCCCCAGATCAGGGCCACGCCTCTGGCTTTCGCCGCCGCCTTGATGGCCTCGGCGATGCGGGGATAGAGCGGCCAGTCCCAGCGGATGGCTCCGTCCACCAGGGCGGCGATGTCGACCGCGTGGCCGGTCAGGTGGCGGGAGTTCAGGGTCCGGCTGGCGCCCGCGCGGACGAGGGACGCTTGCCGTTGGGGTGTGCGGAGGCCTTCCGTCACCATGAAGTCGACGGGGGTGGTCAGGATGGCGGCCTCGATCACGCCGACCAGGGCCGGATGGACGCCCTGAAGCCGGGCGCGCGAGCGGGTCGAGAGACGAAAGCTCATTTCGCGCCTCCCAGTCGCAGACGCAGATCGGCCAGGAGGGCGACCAGTTGCTGGGCCGTCGGGGCGACCAGATAGAGGACCAGCGTCAGGGCCAGCAGGGACATGAGGCCGGACGCCACGGCCGGGAGGGCGCGGGGCTCGGTGCGGTCCACGACCTCGGACAGGGAGCGCCACAGGGCGAAGCTGGCGGCGAAGACATAGAGGCGACGCCACAGCCACTGGGCCTCGGCCAGCGGCGGGGTCTGTTGATGGGGATCAATCATTGTCGGGCTCCTCGTCGGAAGGAAGGTGGGTCCAGGACCAGTCGGGCCCGGCGGCGGCGCGGCCTTCGTCGCGGGACAGGCGATCGGGCGGCAGGCCGTCGTCGACCGCGTCGAGGTCCAGCATCGGGCCGGCGCCGATGAAGGGCGGGTCGGTGAAGAAGGGATCGTCGGAAAGGCGCAGCATCGGCCTCAGCCCTGGATCAGGATGACGACGATCCCGGCCGAACCGGCGCCGCCCAAGCCCCCGGACGTGACGCCCGCCGCGCCTCCGCCGCCGCCCGCGCCGCGCGGACCGGCCGCGCCGCCGCCGGGTCCGGCTCCGGACGTGACCGCGCCCGCGCCGCCGCCTCCACCCCCGGCGTCGGAGACGAGGGAGGCCGGAGCCGAACCGGCCGATCCGGCGGCCGAGACGCCGCCGAGGCCTCCCGCGGCCGGAGCGGCGAGCGCCCCGCCGGAGCCGCCGGGACCGCCCGCTCGCGCCGTGCCGCTCGCGTCCAGACCGCCGCCGCCGCCCCCGCCGCCGGGCGCGCCCGGACTGGTCAGGCTGCGGCCCGTCTCGGCCGTGGTCGTGGTGGAGGTCGCGCCGCCGGGATTGCCGCCGTCCAGGCCGGGACCGGCCGAGCCCCCTGCCCCGCCCGCCGAGCCGTTGGCGCCCGGCTGGCCGCCGCGCGCTGTCAGAAGGGTCGCACCGGACGCGGCGACGACCGTGTCGCCGCCCGCCGCGCCGGAGGCGCCGCCCGCGCCGATGGAGACGGTCAGGTCACCAGGCAGGTCCTCGACGCGCCAGACGACGCGGGACAGGCCGCCGCCGCCGCCGCCCCCGCCGCCGGGACGCACCCCGCTGGATCCGAAGGCCCCGGCCCCGCCGCCGCCGCCACCGCCGATGGCGGTGACGATCAGAAGGCGGGCCCAGTCGGGCGGGGTGAAGTCGCCGCTGGCCGTCAGGCGGACGGTCTCGGCGCGGGCCGCGCCCTGGTCGAACCAGATACGGGCGTCGTCGCGGTCGATCCGTAGCGCCTGTCGCCAGATCGCGCCGTCGGGGCTGACCTTCAGCGTCAGGTCGTCGTCGCCGATCAGGCCCAGCTCGGCCCGGCCGCCGTAGCCGCTCTGGAACAGCAGGGAGAGGACGTCGGAGGCGCCGGACTTGTTGAAGGTGAAGCGAAGGCCGCCGTCGCCGCCCTCTCCGGCCGACAGGGCCGTCCAGAGCGCCTTGTTCAGCTTGGCGGCGAAGGGGTTGTCGGCGTCGGCCTCGGTGGCGAGGCCGAGACGCGTCAGGGACTGGAGCCGGGTCGGGAACGGGGTCCAGCCGTCGTCACCGCGCACGACCAGACCGCCTTCGTCCAGCACCACGGCCAGGGTCCCTTCCGGCGCCGGGACGCGGGTCCAGCCGCCCAGTTCGGCGCGGACCAGATCGCCCTCGGACCAGCCGGACCAGACGGCGCCGGTCGGGGCGGCGGGCAGGATGTAGAGGTCGCCGTCGTCGGGGTCGGCGGGCTGTGCCGCGAGGCTGCGGCTGACCACCGCCGTCTGGGCCAGGGCGTCCAGCCGCGTCAGGGCCTGGTTGAGGGTGACGTGTTTCTGAAGCTGGCCCGCCGCGAGGTAGGGCAGCTCCAGCCGCGCGCTGTGGTTCGAGAGCATGTCGATCTCCGTTGGAATGCGGAGATCAGTCTGGGGGCGCCGGAAGGGGGCGCCCGTTCAAAGGCTCTTAAAAGTTCGGACCTTTGAATTCATTGGGGTCCTGGGTCGATCCTTTGCCAACTCGGGCCCGAAAACGGGGGTGCGGGGAGGCCGATGGAAGGGCTGGGTGGCCTCCCCGCTGACCGGATCGCGGCTGTCAGGACCCACAGCGCCGCGAACGGCGCCGATACGACCCGATCGCAGAAACTACGATGCCCGCGCCGGGTCGGATGCGCTCTTAAAGCGCCTGAAGTTCACCGGCCGCGACGACCGGGCCGTCGGGCTTGTCGGCGGCTGGGGTATGGCCCGGCGCCTCCATGGAGATGGCGACCGCGACCGCCTGACCGGCGGCGGAGGCCAGGACCGCGTTCAGCTGGTGATGCGAGGCGGCCGAGCCGTCGATGGCGCCGATCAACTGGACCCCCGCCTCGTTCGGCTTGACGAGCCAGAGGTGAGGCACGGCCTGGCCGGTCGCCATCTGGCCCATGGGGGCGACGAACAGCTTGCCCGTCATGCTGTCGTAGGCCAGGGCCACGACCGGGGTTCCGCTGTCCATCATGGACAGGGTGGCCACGCGGGTCACGCCCCCGGCCGGAGCCTGTTCGACGATGGGCGCAGGCGCAGGACGGGCGATCAGGACGGCGACGGCCACGAGGCTGGCGGCCAGGAGGCCGGTCGAGCCCAGCGCCCACATGCGCCAGAAGTTGGCGCGGTTGTCGTTGGCGGCCGGAGAGATGGCGGCCTCGACGCGGGGCCAGACGCGGGGCGACGGCTCGACGCCCGGGATCTCGGCGATGAAGCCGGCCAGATGCTCGTTCCAGACCTCGACCTCTGCGGCGAAAGCCGGGTCGGAGGCCTCGCGGGCGCGGGCGGCGCGTTCTTCCTCGGGCGACAGGACGCGCAGGGCCAGTTCGCCGGCCAGAACCCGGTCTTCGTCTTCGGGGCGGATGGTGTCGGTCATGTTTCGAGGCAGCTCCTCAGCCGCAGCAACCCCCGCCGGATCCAACTTTTCATCGTGCCCAGCGGCACGTTCTCGCGCGTCGCCAGGGCGTCATAGGTCACCCCCTCCATGAAGGCGGTGCGGATCACGCCGCGGACCTTTTCCTCCAGGGTGTCGAGACAGGCGTTCAGACGGCCCACCTCGTCGGTCGTCTCGACCACGTCCGAAGCCAGAGGGGCGGCGTCGGCCAGGCCGTAGGCATCCTCGACCGGCGTCGTCTTGCGCATCGGGGCGCCCGAGCGCAGGCGGTCGATCGAACGGTTGCGCGCGATGGTCACCAGCCAGGTGATCGGGCTGGCGCGCGAGGGATCGAAGGTCGAGGCCTTCCTCCAGACTGTGAGATAGGTGTCCTGCAAGACGTCCTCGGCCAACTGGCGGTCAGCCAAGATACGCAGGCATACGCCCAACAGTTTCGCGGAGGTCGCATCATAGACGGTCTTGAAGGCGGCGCGGTCCCCTGCCCCGGCCTGGCCGAGCGCCAGGGCCAGCTCGTCTCGCGTCAGCATGGGCGTCATTCAGTCCGTCCGGGCCAGTCTCGATCACCGAACTAGGCGTGGGCCGAACCGATCCGTCAAGCGAAACAGACGCTTCAGTCGTGCAGGTAGACAATCCGTCGCTTCTTGGGATCGGACTTCATCGTCGCGACGTGCCGCTCGTGATCGCCGGAGGCGCGGGCGTTTCGTTCGTTGTCCTCGACCCAGTGGGTGCTTTCGATGTCCTTCTGCAGCGCCTTGGCCGCCATCAGGTGGCCAGGGAAGAAGAAGTCGACCACGTCGCCGGCCACCGGCACCTCGCCCGTCGCGACATCGACGCCGAGATAGCCGACCATGCGGGCGATGGTGGCGGGAGACGCCTTGGCGCGCACCGCCTGCATCAGCAGCCAGCCGCCCGCCCCCACCGAATAGACGGTGCCCACGACCGGGATCCAGGTCAGCAGACCGTCCATGCCGATGCCGAACGGCCCCAAGCCGATGGCCCGGTCGGAGAGCTTCTTGACGCCCTCGACATTGGACCAGATCTTCTCGATATCCCCGATGGTCCGTTTTGGCATTTCGCTCTCCAGGCGACGGCTCAACGCGCCATATCGACCCGCGTTCACCAAGGATGGCAAGTCTTCGTGCCTGACAGAATCTCACCTGTCCGACTGATCGCGGCCGTGCTCGTCGCGCTGGCGCTTCTGGCGCCGTTCGGCATCGCCGTCGCGGGGCTGAGCGGGATCGGGCATCGGTGGGTCGACATCCTGGCGCAGTTCACCGGCCCGGCGCTGATCGCAGCCTTCACGGGGCTGACGGCGGCGGCCCTGTTGCGGGTGCGGGGCGTGCTGATCTGGGCCGTCGTGGTCTGTCTGGCGGTGCTGGCGTCGGGATCGCAGCAGTGGGCGACGCCGCGCGGGGAGCCCGAGACGGGTTCGCTGGGCTTCACCCTGTATTCGGCCAACCTTCTGGTGCGGAACGACGACGTCGAGGCCGTCGCCGCCTCGGTCGCCGCATCCGACGCCGATGTGGTCGTGCTGGTCGAGGTCGGGCCTGAGGTGAGGGACGCGATCGACACCGTCCTGGCCGGCTATCCGCACCGGGTGTTCAACTCCGACGGCGGACGTCAGTCACTGATCGCCTCGCGCCGTCCGTTGCGCGACATCGAACTGAGGGTTCCGGTGCTGTCGGTCGTGGGGGCGGTGGCGGAAACCCCGCTGGGCCCGGTGACCATCGCCGGGGTGCATATGACGCGGCCCTGGCCCTATCAGATCCAGTGGGAGCAGATCCGCCAGGCGAACGGCCTTTCGGAGTGGGCGCGGTCGGTCGAGGGGCCTGTGATCGCGGCGGGGGACTTCAACAGCGTCTCCAGCGCCCGGATCGGCAAGATCATCAAGACCGACGGCGGCCTGATCCCCGCGCCGGGCTGGCCGGGGACCTGGCCCACCCGCCTGCCGGCCATCGCGGGCATCACCATCGACCAGGTCTACCGGACGCCGGACCTCGCCCTGGTGGAGCGGCGTCTGGGCGAGCCGACGGGATCGGACCACCTGCCGGTCATCACCCGTTTCGTCAGGGCCGCGCCAGACGCCTGAGCCGTTCGGCGTGACCGTCCGTGGGGAAGTCCTCGGCGATCCACTCGGCCTCGAAGGCCTTCAGGATTCGGCCGTGCTCGGGGCCGGGGTCGAGGCCGAGTTTCGCCAGATCATGACCGCCGACGGGCATGCGGGGGACGGGCCAGTCCTCGATCAGGGCCAGGGCGGGCGCGGCGTCGCCCGACAGCGCCGCGCCTCGCTGGCTACGGTCTGAGACGGCCTGTTTGCCGAGGCGGTAGGTCAGGGCGCGGAGGGTCTTCGCATCCGTCGCCGGATCAAGCGGCCCATAGGCGGCGGCGACAAGACGGACCTCCATGACCTTGGGCAGACGCAGGCCTTGAGCGATCCCGGCGACTGCGGCCGGGTCGTCGGGCAACAGGGCGGAGAGGCGCAGGACCGGATCGTCGCTCGCCTGAGCGATCGCGTCGAAGGCGGTCAGGTCGGCGACGGCGGGGAAGAGGCGGGTCAGGACGCCGGCGTCGGCCATCGCATGGACGGACGGGCGCGGGTCGGGGGCGGCCAGCAGTTTCAGCAGTTCCTTGGACACCCGTTCGGCGGACAGCCGGGTCAGGCCCTCGGCATGGGCGGCGCAGGCGGCGAGGCCCTCGGGGTCGGGCTCGGCCCGGCCGTACCAGGCGAAGAAGCGGAAGAAGCGCAGGATACGGAGGTAGTCCTCTTCGATCCGGGTGTTCGCATCGCCGACGAAGACGACGCGACCGGCCAGGGCGTCATCCACCCCCTGCCCCGTCGGGTCGAAGATGGCGCCGGTGCGGTCGGCGTAGAGGGCGTTGAGGCGGAAGTCACGCCGCGCCGCGTCCTCGGCCCAGTCGTCGGTGAAGGCGACCACGGCGTGGCGGCCGTCGGTCTCCACGTCCTTGCGGAGCGTCGTGACCTCATAGGGCTTCTTTTCGGAGACGGCGGTGACCGTGCCGTGGGCGAGGCCGGTCGGGACGACCTTGATCCCGGCGGCCTTCAGGGCGGCCATGGAGTCCTCGGGCTTCAGCCGGGTGGCGATGTCGAAATCATCGACCGGTCGCCCGACCAGGGCGTTCCTGACGCTGCCGCCGACGAAGCGGGCGCAGTCGAGGCCGCCCGCCGCCTCCAGCGCATCGAAGACGGCGGCGGTGGCGGGGGCCGTCAGCCAGGGTTGGTTCTCCAGCCGGGTCACGCGGCATCCTCGGCGGCGGATGCGGGCAGGTTCGGCTCGTCGCCGTACAGGCGCGCGCGCAGGGCGCGGATGATCCCGGCGGTCGCGCCCCAGATATACTGCTCGCCCCAGGTCATGGACCAGAACCAGCGTTTGACGCCCTCGGGCGCGTCCAGATGGTCGCGGGTGTGGTTGGCCGGGTCCATGAGGAAGTCCCACGGCGCCTGGAAGATCTCGGCCACCTCGTCGGGCGAGGCCTTCAGCGGCGGCAGGGCGTCGATCCAGCCGATCACCGGCGTGACCAGATAGCCGGTGCCGGTCTGATAGGTGTCGGACAGGCCCAGGACGGTGACGGCGGCGGGGTCCAGATCGACCTCTTCCCTCGCCTCGCGCAGCGCCGCATCGACGGCGTTCTCGCCGGGATCGAGCCGGCCGCCCGGGAAGGCGACCTGACCCGTGTGGTGCGCCAGACTGTCGGCGCGGCGGGTCAGGAGGACGCAGGCGCCGTTCGGATTGGCGATGATCGGGATCAGGACGGCGGCGGGCTTCAGCGGCCCCTTGGCCCAGGGCGTCATGCCGGGGTTGAGGTCGAAGTCGGAGCGGACAGCGCGCATCTCCGCATGCCAGCTGTCCGCCGGCGCCAGTTTTTCGGCCAGCCGGTCCTTCAGGGTCTGATGGCTCATTCGACGCCGGCTCCGGGCGGGCCGAGCGGGAACCAGACGCCGCCAGACTGGATCTGCAACCGACCGTCCCGCTCCTCGGCCATCTCGACCAGATCGTAGAAGACGGAGCGGACGATGCGGGCCTCCAGATCCGCGCGGACGTGGACGCGGGGGGCGGGCTCGCCGGTCACGGTGTCGGTCTCGACGGTGATGGGGTGGTCGGGACCGGCGCGGGTCTGATCGCCGACGTCGGTGGTGAAGACCAGGTCGTCGCCGTCGCGGGTCATGGTGACCGCGCGGAACGGCAGGTCCTCGACCTCGATCCGCATCTTCTCGACCGGCGTGACCAAGTGATAGCCGTCGGGGTCCTTGCGCAGCACGGTGGAGAACAGCCGCACCAGCTCGGCCCGACCGATGGGCGAGTTCTCGTGCATCCAGACGCCGTCGCGGCGGATGACGATGTCGATGTCGCCGCAATGCTCGGGATGCCACAGATGCACCGGCGGCAGGCCGCGCCCCGGCGCCTGTTTCGCGGCGGCGGTGATGGCGGCGAGGCCTGTGCTCGATTCCTTCGTCATTCGGTTCACCGTGTACCCCGGCGCATATGGGGTCCAGAAGAAACACCAACACCAGACGCGAGTTCGCCCCTCCCTTTCGTCATCCTCCGGAGGAGCGAAGCGGAGATCGGGGGACGCATCGTCATCCTCCGGCCGATCGAAGATCGGACCGGGGGAGGCGCCGAAGGCGATCTGTTCAGGCGGGATGTCGGAAACGACAGTGTGCGTGGCAGTTTCGCGCTCTCGCGCGCCGCTGGGTCCCCCGGTCTGCGCCGCGAAGTCGCGGCTTGCCGGAGGATGACGAAAGCAGGGTGCTTACGCGGGGAGCGCCTTTCCCGACGGCGCCGCGCTGGTGATCGGCAACCACAGGACCCTGCGTGGGTCGGCGGGCCCCGGCAGGGTCACGTCCGGCGCGGGCTGGAAGCCAAAGCGCTGGAAGTAGGCGGCGTCGCCGACCAGCAGGATGCCCGCGACGCCCCGCTGCCGGGCCTCGCCGATGCAGGCGCCGACGAGGTCCGCGCCAAGGCCGCCGCTGCGGACGTCCTTGGCCACCGTGATGGGGCCGAGGAAGAGGGCGTCGAGGCCCGCGACCGTGACGGCCCACAGCCGCACCGAGCCGGTCAGGCGGCCGTCCTCCCGCGCCACGAAGGCGGCGGACATATGGGCGTGCTCGCGGATGCGCTCGGCCGTCTTGACGAACCGGCCCGGACCGAAGGCGGCCATGACCAGGGCGTCGACCTCAGCGCGGTCGGCGTCTGTCTCCGGAACGATCCGGAAGCTGGTGGCGATGATGGGCGCGACGCTCATGGCGCGGGCCGATAGGGCCAATGCGGGGCCGGATCAAGGCAAAGCTCAGCCGAAGTTCGGGGCCCGCTTCTGGGTGAAGGCCATGAAGGCCTCCATGGCCTCGGGGCTGGTCATCTGGGAGCCGAAGGCCTGACCCTCGCGCTGCATCAGGGTCCAGAGCTGTTCGGCGTCGCGCATCAGCCGCTTGGTCTTGCGTAGCGAGTTGGGCGCGCGGGCGGCGAGCTTGGCGGCGAGACGCTCGGCGGTCGTTTCCACCTCGGCCGAGGGCACGGCCCGGCTGGCGAGGCCCCAGGCCAGGGCGGTCTTGCCGTCGATGGGCTCGCCCAGGGCGAAGATCTCGAAGGCGCGCTGATGGCCGATGGTCATGGGCAGGAGGAGCGACGAGGCGGCTTCCGGCGCCAGGGCCAGGTTGATGAAGGGGGCGGACAGAAGGGCGTCCTCGGCCACAACCACCATGTCGCAATGAAGCAGGAGCGTCAGGCCGATGCCCACGGCCCGGCCGCGCACGGCGGCGACCACCGGCTTGTCCATGTCCGCCAACGACTTGAGAAAGCGGAAGACCGGGGCGTCGGTGACCTGGCCGCCGCCGGACTGGGCAATCGAAATGAAGTCGGCGATGTCGTTGCCGGCCGAGAAGCTGTCGCCCTCGGCCTTGAACAAGAGGACGCGGACGGCGTCATCGGTGCGGGCGCGGTTGGTCGCCTCGGCCAGCAGCGAATACATGGCCTGGGTGATGGCGTTCTTCTTGTCCGCGCGGGCGAAGGTGACCGTCAGAACGCCGTTGGCGAGATCGGTGCGGATGGGATCGCTCATGCGGCGGGCTCCGGTTCGTTGAGGGTCCACCAGTCCACGCCGTCGGCGTCGCGTTCGCGGCGCACGCGGCCCTGACCGGCCAGATAGTTGAGGTGGGCGACAGCCTCGCCCGTGGCCATGCCCAGGATGGCGTCGCCGACCGGGCGGGCAAAGAGGGAGGCGAAGACGTCGACGGCCCGCTTGGGCTCGCGCAGGGTCCGCTCCAGACGTTTCAGCGAGACGGCATGGCCGCGCTTCAGCGCCTCCAGGCGCGGCAGGACGCCGGTGAAGGGCTCGCCGTGGCCGGGCAGGACGAAGGCGTTTTCCGGTAGGAGCGCGGTGAGCCTGTCCAGCGAGGTCATCCAGTCGTCCAGCGGATCGGCCAGGGGCTCGGTCGGCCAGACGGAGACGTTGGACGAAATGCGCGGCAGGATCTGGTCGCCGGAGATGAAGACGTCATCGGACTTCCGCCACAGGCAGGCGTGCTCCGGGCTGTGGCCGTTGCCGACGACGACGGTCCAGTCCTCGCCGCCGATGGACAGGACGTCGCCTTCCCGGATGCGCCGATAGGTCATGGGCATGGCCCAGACGCCCTTGGTGAAGCGACCGTAGCCGGTGCGGTAGCTTTCGACCTGCGCCTCGGTCCAGCCGGAGGCCTTCCAGAAGACCGCGCCGCTCTCGGGCGCCGGGCCGGTGTCCGTAACCAGCATCCGGCCGGTGACGTACTCCAGATGCGTCATCAGAAGCGGCGCGTCGAACCGCTCGCACAGCCAGCCGGCCAGACCGATGTGATCGGGGTGCATGTGGGTGCAGATGACCTGGGTGACGGGCTTTCCGCCCAGCGGGCCGGCCAGGGCCGCCTCCCATGCCGCGATGCAGTCGGGCGTGCGGATGCCGGTGTCGATGACGGCCCAGCCCTCGCCATCCTCGATGGCGTAGCAGTTGATGTGGTTGAGCTGCATCGGCAGGGGCATGCGCAGCCACAGGACGCCGGGCGCCGCCTGGATCGCCTCGCCCGCAGCCGGAGGGGCGCCGAGCGGATAGGTCAGGCCGCGCAGACTGTCCGCGCCGGGCTCGATCTCGCCCTCGCTGGTGATGACGCCGTCGGCCAAGTCCGTCTCCAAATGCAACGCGCGTCACCATAGGCGCGGGACGGCGTGCGCGTCCAGCGTCCGGCCTTGACCTCGTCCCGGCGCCCCGCCAAGGCTTTTCGCACCAGTTTCCATGGAGAGCGTCCGTGTTCATTAAAACCTTGGCTGCCATCGGCGGCGCAGCAATGCTGGCGATGGCGATCGCCGCGCCCGTCTCGGCCCAGGACGCGGGCGGCGGCAACCTCGGCTCGGCCAACTCCGATCCGACCACCGCGAACCAGGCCCAGCGCGGAGCGGGAACCCGCTTGCAACGCGAGGAGCGTCAGCCCCGTCAAAGTCGCCAGGCCCGCCAGCAGGCCCCCGCCCTGCCGACCCCGGAAGAAGCCATCGTCGCCGCCCAGGCCGTGGCGACCTCCGCTTCGGTCCCGTGCCAGGTGACCCTCGCCAACTATCTCGGCACCACGCCGGACGGCGCCCACTCGTATGAAGCCACCTGCGCGACCGGCCCGGGCTACATCCTTATGGCCTCGACCCCGCCGGTGGCCGTGGACTGCGTGCTGTTGGCCGGTCAGGCCGAGGTCGACCGCGCCCGCGATCCGGCCGCCGATGTCGGCACCCAGTGCGTCATCCCCCAGAACACCGACGTCCTGCGCGTCATCTCCGCCTATGCGACCGAGGCCGGCGTGCGCTGCACGGTCGATCAGGGCGCCTCGATCGGCAAGTCGAGCGAAGGCAATCTGATCTATGAAGTCGGCTGCAGCGGCGCGGACGGCTTCTGGATCGAGAAAGCGGCGGACGGCTGGAAGACCACCGAGTGCGCCATCGTGACGACCCAGAACGCCACCTGCCGCTACTCCACCGCCGCCGAGGCCGCCGCGACCCTCAAGACCCGCATCGCCGGCTCGGAAGCCGCGCCCTGCGACGTCACCGAGGGCCGTTACATGGGCGCCAACGCCAACGGTTCGTTCTTTGAAGCCAAGTGCAGCGCCGGCAACGGCGTGATCGTCCGCTTCAACCCGGAATACGCCGTGCAGCAGGTCTACCCCTGCGAAACCGCCCAGCGCATCGGCGGCGGCTGCCGCCTGACGATCGTGCCGGAAGCCCCGGCCGCCCCGGCCGCGCCGCAGTAAGACTGTCGAAAGACGAAGCCTGCCGAACCGGCGGACGAGCGATCGTCCGCCGGTTCTTTCTTTTCGGGCGCCGGGAGGCTTGACCCGGGGCCGCGACAGGTCACACGCTCGCCCTCCCCGGCATTGGGGATCTGGAGCCGTACCGTGTCGAAATCCGTCCTTATCGCAACCCTGGCCGCCGCCCTGGCCGTCTGCCTGAGCCCGCTCTCCGCGTCCGCGCAGGACATGCCGCAGGACCCGAGCGCGCCGACCACCTCCAGCGACACCAACGCTCCACCGTCCACCTCCACGCCCCTGGCCACGTCCGGGCCCGCAGCGGCCATGGCGGCCCAGCGGATCGCCACCGCTGCCGGCGTCACCTGCCGGGTCGTCGAGGCCAATGTCATCGGCCAGACCACCGACCGCCAGCGCGTGACCTACGAGGCCGCCTGCGCGACCGGGCCGGGCTATATCCTGGTCAACTCCATTCCGCCGGAAGCCCGCGACTGCGTCCTGCTGGCCGGTCAGGCCGAGGCGGATCGCGCCGCCAACCCGAACGCCGACGTGGGCGTCCAGTGCGTCATCGCCCAGAACAAGGACGTGGCCCGCGCCGTGGCCGGCTATGCGACCGAGGCGGGCATCACCTGCACCGTCGATGAGGGCGCGCCCCTGGGCCGCACGGCCGAGAACACCCTGATCTACGAGGTCGGCTGCGCCGGCGTGGACGGCTATCGCATCGAGAAGACCGCCACCGGCTGGACCACCACCGAATGCGCCATCATCGCCAGCCAGAACGCGACCTGCCGCTTCTCCACGCCGGAAGAGGCCGCCGCGACCCTGAAGTCGCGCCTGGTCGGCAGCCAGGCCTCGGACTGCGACGTCACCGCCAGCCGCTACATGGGATCGGCCCAGGGCAACCGGGTCTATGAGGCCAAATGCGGCGCGGGCGGCGGCTTTGTCGTGATCTTCTCGCCCCGGTTCGAGCCGGTGAACGTCTATCCCTGCGAACAGGCCCAGCGCATCGGCGGAGGCTGCCGTCTGACCACCGTGGCGGCGGCCGCACCGCAGTAGCTCCACGGTGCTTGCCCCGGTGCGCGACGCCGCTTAGCGTCCGGCCGATGCGCATCGCCACCTGGAACGTCAACTCCGTCAACGCCCGCCTGGCGACCGTCCTCGCCTGGCTGGAAGCGGCCCAGCCGGACGTCGTCTGCTTCCAGGAGATCAAGACGGTCGACGAGAAATTCCCGAGGGAGCCGTTCGAGAGCCTGGGCTACAACGTCGAGGTCTATGGCCAGAAGTCGTACAACGGCGTGGCCCTGCTCTCGAAGTTTCCGGTCTCGGACGTTCGGCGCGGCCTGCCGGGTCAGGATCTGCTGGCCGAGGACGCCGAGGATCAGGCCCGCTACATCGAGGCGGTGATCGAAGGCCCCCGTCCGGTGCGCGTCGGCGGCCTCTATCTGCCCAACGGCAATCCGATCGGGACCGAGAAGTTCGACTTCAAGATGCGCTGGATGGCGCGGCTGAACGCCCACGCTCGCTCGCTGCTTGAGCTGGAAGAAGCCTTCACCCTGTGCGGCGACTACAATGTCATCCCCCTGCCCGAGGACGCCAAAGACCCGTCCGCCTGGGTCAACGACGCCCTGTTCCAGCCCGAGAGCCGCGCCGCCTTCCGCGCGTTGAAGGGGCTGGGTCTCTACGAGGCGGGCGAACTGGGCCGCCAGCCGCCGGGCGCCTACACCTTCTGGGACTATCAGGCCGGGGCCTGGCAGAGGGATCACGGCATCCGCATCGATTTCCACCTGCTGTCGCCCCAGGCCGCCGACCGGTTCGTCGGGGTCAAGACCCACCGCGACGCGCGCGATATGGAAAAACCCTCGGACCATGTGCCGGTGGTGATCGAGCTCGCCGACTGATGGCCGAGGCGTTTCGCGTCATCCTTCTGGTGGCGCTGGCCGCGGCGGCCCTGACCACGGGCGCGCTGACGCTGAACTGGTGGATGGAGCCGGAGCGCCGGCTGCGTCGCGCCATGCTGAAATCCCTGGGCGCCCAGGCGGAAGCGGAAGCCATCTCCGCCAACGAGGGCCGGGCCGCCGGGCTGGATTTCGAGGGCGGCCAGATCGCCGTCCTGTGGGACCGGGGCGCGCACGGACTGGTCTACGGCTTCGACGAGGTCGAGGGCGGCGAGGTCATCGTCGACGGCCATGTCGTGGCGCGGGTCCGACGCGGCGAACAGAGGAAGGCGCTTGACGTCATGGCCCCGGATGCGGAGCTGGTGACCCTGCGACTGTTGTTCGCGGACGCCCGCTATCCGGAGTTCGAGCTGGCCCTGTGGAACGCCATGGCGCCCGGCCACGCGGGCTCTCCGCCCGAAGCCATGCGGCTGGGCCGGCGATGGTTGAGCCACCTCGAAGCGCTGCTGAAGGGCTAGCGTCTCCTCCTCGTCCGAAGGATGGGGAGGTGGCTCGTAGCGAAGCGAAGAGACGGAGGGGTTCTTGTCTAGCGAACACCCCAGAACCCCTCCGTCAGCTCGCAAGGGCTCGCTGCCACCTCCCCATCGCCAAGCGGCGACGGGGAGGCGACGAATGGCGCCATTGCCGCCTCGCGGTGAGGAGAGGTAGAAGCGCCCACCCTTGTCTCTGAGTATCCCGAAGGAGCCCGCCGTGGCCCGCCTGTTCGACGCCTATGTCATCGCCGACTGGACCGCCGCCGAAGGCAAGAAGCTGGGCGAGAACTCGGTGTGGATCGGCGTGGCCAAGCGCGACGTGCGCTTCCGCCTCTATACAGAGACCCACAATGTCGCGACGCGGGCCGAGGGCGAGGCCCTGATCCAGTCGATCCTGGCCGATCACAAGAAGCGCGGCGACCGGGTGTTCGTCGGCTTCGACTTCTCGCTGGGCTATCCGGTCGGCACGGCCGCGCGCCTGCAACTGACCGGGACGCCGGCCTGGACCGCGATGTGGAAATTCATCGCCTCCAACGTCGTGGACAAGGCCGACAACACCAACAATCGCTATCAGGTCGCGGCCAAGATGAACCGGCTGATGACCGGCGAGGCCTGGCCCCTGTGGGGCGCCCCGGCCAAGCAGGCGCAACGCTGGCTGACCACGACCAAGCCGCCGCAAGGGACCGGCGACATCCCCGAGTTCCGCGCGACCGAGAACGCGGTCCGCAAGGGCAAGCTGCAGCCCAAGTCGAACTGGCAGATGCACGGCGCGGGCGCCGTGGGCGGTCAGACCCTGGTCGGCATTCCGATGGTGCGTCGCCTGCTGGAAGGCCTCGGCTCGGCCGGCGCCGTCTGGCCGCTGGGCACCGGCTGGCGCCCGCTGGACGCTGCCGACGTGGAGCCCCTGTCGGTCCTGATCGCCGAGGTTTGGCCCTCCATGTGGCCGACCACGGTGCAGGAAGGCGAGTTCAAGGATCAGGCCCAGGTCCGCACCACCGCCGAGCATTTCGCCCTGATGGACGAGCGCGGCGAGCTGTCGGCCGCCTTCGGTCCCGCCAAGACCGCTGACGAGGCCCTGATCACCCAGGTCGAGGACGAAGAAGGCTGGATTCTGGGCGTCTGACGTTCCAGGCTGGGCCATGCGCCCCGCCGTCGTCGTCGTCGCCTGTCTCCTGTTCGGCCTGCTGGGCGGATGCGCCAGCACGCGGTCGTTCACCTATGAAGGCCCCGACCACGTTCGCACCGGCGCGTGCGAGCAGCGGTCGCCCGAGGTCTTCGCCATTTCGGGCGAGATCGACGCCGAGCTGGCGCAGTGCGTGCGCGACAACTTCGCCGACACCACCCGGGAGCTGGCGCTGGACACCGAGGGCGGCAGCGTGGAGGCGGCGCTGGACATCGTCGAGGTGATCCAGGGGCATGATCTGACCATGCGGGTGGAGGGCGAGTGCAACTCGTCCTGCGCCAACTACTTCCTGCCGCTGGCCGAACGGATCGTGGTCGAACCGAACGCCATGATCCTGCTGCACGGCAGCGTCGACCCGTGGACGATCCACCGCTGGCGCGAGCGCAAGGCGGAATTCATGGCGATGCAAACCGGTCGCGGCCGAACGGTGGAGGAGGCGGAGACGTCGTTTCAGCAGTTGCTGACCGACGCCGAGGCTCTGATCGTGCGTCAGGCGGCCTTCGCGGATCGGCACGGGGTGCGGCCCGGCTGGCTGCTCTACCGAGTGCCCGGCTCACGACAGGTCGTGGGTCTGAGCGACCAGCCGACCCGGGCCGTGGCCATCCTGGTCGAGGAGCGGATGATGCGCTCCTGCCTGCCGGGCGTGGAGATCGCGCCTTATCAGAAGACGCTGGAACGGCGATGGACACGGTCGCTGCGTCGCATCGGCCTGTTTTGGGTTCGGATCGCGCCCAGCGGCCGGGCGGCCTGCACCGCCGACTAGGCCGCGCCGATCCGATCCAGTTTCGCCACCGCCTCGGCCGGCAGGGCCAGATCGACGGCGGCGAGGTTCTCCTTCAGGTGCACGACCGACGAGGTGCCAGGGATCAGCAGCAGATTGGGCGACCGTTGCAGCAGCCAGGCCAGGGCGACCTGCATCGGCGTGGCGCCCAGTTCCGCCGCCACCTCCGACAAGGCGTCGGACTGTAGCGGCGTGAAACCGCCCAGCGGGAAATAGGGCACATAGGCGATGCCCGCCGCCGCCAGGTCGGCGACCATGGCGTCATCCTCGCGGTGGGCCAGGTTGTAGAGGTTCTGGACGCAGACGATCTCGGCCATGCCGCGCGCCTCGGCGATCTGGGTCGGGGTCACGGTCGAAAGGCCGATGTGGCGGACCAGACCCTGTTTCTGCAGATCGACCAGGGTGGCGAGTTCCTCGGCGATGGAGCCCTCGGCCGGGCCATGGCCGTCGCCGGAGCCCATGACGCGCAGGTTGACGACCTCGAGCGCCTCCAGACCTAGGTTCCGGAGGTTGTCATGCACCGCGCTGGTCAGTTCGGCGGCGGACATGGCCGGAAGCCAGGCCCCGGTCCCGTCACGACGGGCGCCGATTTTGGTCACCAGGGTCAGGTCGTCGGCATAAGGGTGCAGGGCCTCGCGGATGATCTGGTTGGTGACATGGGGCCCGTAGAAGTCACTGGTGTCGATGTGGTTGACCCCGGCCTCGACGGCGGCGCGCAGTACGGCCACGGCGGCCTGGCGGTCGCGGGGCGGGCCGAACACGCCGGGCCCGGCCAACTGCATCGCGCCATAGCCCATGCGGCGGACGGTGCGGTCGCCCAGGGTGAAGGTTCCGGCGGTATCGAGCGTGGTCATGATGGATCTCCTCGTCTGATGGAGACCTATGTGCGCCCTCTTCATCTGTGCGATAAGCCGACGCAATCGAAACAGGCCGTACGGAAAGTCGAACAATGGCGACCGATCTCTCGGACCTGAACGCCTTCGTCGCCGTGGCGCGGGCTGGAGGCTTTCGACAGGCCAGTCGCGCGACAGGGCTGAGCGCCTCGGCCCTCAGCGAGACGGTGCGACGGCTGGAAGACCGGCTGGGCGTGCGCCTGCTCAACCGCACGACCCGCAGCGTGGTCCCGACCGAGGCGGGCCAGCGCCTGCTCGACCGTCTGACGCCCGCGCTCGGCGAGGTCGAGGCGGCGCTGGATACGGTGAAGGGGCTGGGCGACCGCCCGGCGGGCACGCTGAAGCTGAACGTGCCGGTCAGCGCGGCCGTCATGGTCCTGCCCGCCATCGTGCCCGCCTTCCTGAAGGCGTATCCGGACATCGTTCTGGAGCTGGTGGTCGAGGAGCGGTTCGTCGATGTGCTGGCCGCCGGTTGCGACGCGGGCATCCGCTACGAGGAGAAGCTGGAACAGGACATGATCGCCGTGCCGATCGGCCCGCGTCGCCAGAGATTCGCCGCCGCTGCTACGCCTGACTATCTGAACCGGCGAGGGCGGCCGGAGCACCCTCGCGATCTCCTGCACCACGACTGTCTGCGCGGCCGGGGCTCCAGCGGCGCCCTGATGCCGTGGGAGTTCGAGCGCGGCGGCGAGATCGTCATGGTCGATCCGACCGGGCCGCTGATCGTCAACCTGGGCGCCGGGGTCGAGGTCACTGTCCAGGCGGCCCTGGCCGGGACCGGCGTGGTCTTCCTGTTCGAGGACTGGCTACGCCCGCATCTGGACAGCGGGGTGCTGGAACCCGTGCTGCCGGATTGGTGGCAGGAGTTCTCGGGGCCGTTTCTTTATTACCCCGGCCGTCGCCACGTCCCCGCGCCGCTCAGGGCCTTCGTGGACTTCATCAAGGCGAACCGGGACTAGCCGATCAGCGAGCGGGCCGCCGCGCGGGCTTCTTCGGTCACCGTCGCGCCCGACAGCATGCGGGCGATCTCTTCCTGGCGGGCGTCCGGCGACAGCGCATCCACGGTGGTCGTGGTGACGCCGGCGGCGTCGGCCTTGCGCACCTTCCAGTGGGCGTGGCCGCGGGCGGCGACCTGGGGGCTGTGGGTGACGACCAGGACCTGGGCCCCGGTGGACAGGCGTTTCAGCCGCTGGCCCACGGCCTCGGCCACGGCGCCGCCGACGCCCTGGTCGACCTCGTCGAAGATCATGACCGGCTGGCGCTGATCCTCACGCCCCGCCAGAGCGGCCTTCATGGCCAGGGCGAAGCGGGCCAGTTCGCCCCCCGAGGCGATGGCGTCCAGCGGCCCGAAGGGCGTGCCGGCGTTGGTGGCGATCTCGAAGCGCGCCGTCTCGACGCCCAGAGGCCCACGCCGTCCCTCGGCCACCGGCTCGAGCGCCACGCGGAAGCGGGCGCGGTCCAGTTTTAGCGGGCCCAGCTCCTCCATCACCGCCTTGGCCAGGCGGTCGGCGGCGGCCTCCCGCGCCGAACTGAGCAAGGAGGCGGCCACGTCATAGGTCTCGCGCGCCACGGCGGCGTCGCGGGCGGCGGCGGTCATGGCCTCGGCGCCGTCCTCGATCAGGCGAAGCTGCTCGCGCAGGGAAATCCGCAGGGCCGGCAGGGCGTGGACCGTGGTGTTCAGCTTGCGGGCGGCGGCGCGCAGGGCGAACAGCCGCTCCTCGGCCTTATCCAGCCGGCCGGGCTCGAAGTCGAAGGCGGCGGCGGCGGCGTCCACTTCCGCGATGGCTTCAGCGGCCTCGACCATGGTGCGATCGATGGCCTCGGCGGCGCTGGTCAGGCGAACGAACACGGGATGATCGGCCTCGACCCCGGCCTGGGTGGCGCGCTGGCGGGCATGCTCGACGGCGCGGAGGGCGGCCGCCAGTTTCTGGCTCAGCTTGTCGCCGCCGAGGTTGGTGCGGGCGTCGGACAGGTCGGCGACCGCCTTCTCCGCCGCGCCCAGGACCGCGCGCTCGCCGGCCAGTTCCGTCTCCTCGTCCTCGCGCGGGTCCAGAGCGTCGAGGTCGGCGAGGTTCAGGGAGATTTCCTCGGCCCGGGCGGCCGCATCGGCGGCGGCAGCGCGCAAGCCTTCCAGATGCGCCTCGGCCGCCTTCAGCTTGTCGGACGCGGCGGCGACCCCGCCCAGTTGTGGGGCCAGCCCGCCGTAGGCGTCGAGCAGGGCGCGGTGGGTCTTCCAGTCCAGCAGACCCACGGTCTCGTGCTGGCCATGCACCTCGACCAGACGGGCGCCGATCTCGCGCAGGGCCGCGACCCCGGCGGACTGGTCGTTGACGAAGGCGCGGCTGCGGCCGTCAGCCGAGACGATGCGGCGCAGGATCAGGTCCTCGCCCGGCGCGACCTCGAACCCCTTCTCCCGGATCAGCTCCAGCAGGCCCTCGTCGTCGGGCGCGGTGAAGACGGCGGTGGCGACGGCCTGCTTGGCGCCCGCGCGGACCAGGCCCGCCTCCCCTCGCCCGCCCAGGGCCAGACCCAGGGCGTCCAGGATGATCGACTTGCCGGCCCCGGTCTCCCCGGTCAGCACGGTCAAGCCCTCGTCGACCTCCAGATCGAGGACGTCGACCAGCACCACGTCGCGGATCGAAAGACTGGTCAGCATGGGGCGCAACGATTCGGCATCGGCGGCAGTCTAAACCAGAACAGGCCGGGAACGGTTAGTCGGTAAATCCTGCACCTTTCCGCAGAGCCGCGTTAATGCGCGACTGCCAGCCGGGACCACCAGCTTTGTAGTAGTCAATGACCTCGGCATCGAGGCGCAATGTCGTCTGGACCTTGGGCAACGGAGACCGGGGGCGGCCGGGCGAGCGTGCGAACTGAGCAAGCACATACTCGGGGAAGACATCACGCCCGAAGCGAGCTTGCGCGATCATCTCCTCAGTCAGCTCCGGAGCGTCGTCGTCATCCAGCACAAACTCACGAGGTGCTTCGGCTACTCCGCTTCGTTTCGACGAACCTTTGCTCTCGGTCATTGGCCTTCCTCAGGCTTATAGCGCGGATCAATCCTCCGCGCTCCGTGAACACAAGGACGTGGAGGCGCGCTTCGATATCATCGTAAGCAAGCCACCTCGTTTCACCATAGTCACTGCGTGCGTCCGGAATGACGACTGCACGAGCCAAATCGATCCGGTTCGCCAGCTGCAATGACATGCCATGTTTGGCGATGTTCGCAGCATCCTTGTCCGGATCGAACTCGATCATTTATGTAGCTACATAAATGATCGAGGACAAGTTTCGCTCAAGCAGGGAGACGCCGCGCATCGAGCGATAGCGAAAGACAACAGCCTCAACCCGGAATGATCCGGCGCAGCCAGCTTTCGCGTTCGGCGGTCGGGGCCGTCTCCGGCCGGCGGCCATCGGCGGTCAGCAGGGCATAGGCCTCGGCGTACCAGGGGCTGCCCGGATAGTTGTAGCCCAGCACCGAGCCGTTGCGCTCCGCCTCGTCCTTCAGGCCGAGGGTCAGATAGACCTCGACCAGACGATACAGGGCTTCGGGCGTGTGCGAGGTGCGCTGGAAGGCCTCGTTGTCGACGACGGCCTTGTAGCGGCCGATGGCGGCCAGGGGTTGGTTGGCGCGCTGATACCAGCGGCCGATGTTCATTTCCTTGCCGGCCAGCTGGTCGTTGACCATGTCGATCTTCACGACCGCGTCGGTGGCGTAGGACGACCCCGGATAGCGACGGGCCACGTCGCGCAGACCGGCCAGGGCCTGTTCGGCCTGGGCCTGGTCGCGGCCCACGTCCACGATCTGCTCGAAGTGGCAGGTGGCGCGCATGTAGTAGGCGTAGGCGGCCGACGGACTGCCCGGGAACAGCTGGATGAACCGGTCCGAGGCGGCGATCGATTCCGCATAATTGCCGTTCTGGTAGTAGGCGTAGATCTGCATCAGGATCGCGCGGCGCGACCACTCCGAATACGGGTGCTGACGCTCGACTTCCTGGAAATAGTCCACCGCATCGGCCCAGCGGTGCCGCTGAAGCCGCTCGTAGCCGGTGTTGTAGAGCAGCTCGACCGGCCGCTCCTCATAGGCCAGGCGCGGGCGGTTGCGGCCGCCGTTGCAGGCGGCCGTGGTCAAGGCCGCCACGGCGATCAGAGCCACAACGCCGCCCCGGCGCAGAACGGACGAAGACTTAAGGGAAGTCGGCAACCTGGAACCTCATCACACCCCGCCCGGACGGCGTCGGCGACGCGCCCGGGGATCAAGATCGCGTTCTCTAACATCGGCGCTCGCAACGCGCCATGCGCCGATAAGGGCAATCACGGCTTGATACGGGCCGACGCGCTGCTAAAGAGCGCGCCAGTAAGGAACTGACGTCATTGGCGGTCCGATGACGGCGAAAGGATGACCGGATGAAGCTGCTCGCTGGCAACTCGAACCGGCAACTCGCCCAGGCCATCGCCGACCACCTGGACATGCCCCTGACCAAGTCGCAGGTGAAGCGTTTCGCCGACAACGAGGTCTTCGTCGTCATCGAGGAGAACGTGCGGGGCGAAGACGTCTTCGTCATCCAGTCGACCTCCTATCCTGCGAACGACAACCTGATGGAGCTCCTGATCTGCATCGACGCCCTGGTGCGGGCCTCGGCGAAGCGGATCACGGCCGTCGTCCCCTATTTCGGCTATGCCCGTCAGGACCGTAAGACCGGCGGTCGCACGCCGATCTCGGCCAAGCTGGTGGCCAATCTGATCACCCGCGCCGGCGCCGACCGGGTCCTGACCATGGACCTGCACGCCGGCCAAATTCAGGGCTTCTTCGACATCCCGACCGACAATCTGGTGGCGACGCCGGTGCTGGCCCAGGACATCAAGGAGAACTATCAGCGCGGCAACCTGATGATCGTGTCGCCCGACGTCGGCGGCGTGGTCCGCGCCCGCTCGCTGGCCGAACGACTGAACGTCGACCTCGCCATCGTCGACAAGCGCCGCCCCAAGGCGGGCGAGTCGGAAGTCATGAACATCATCGGCGACGTCTCGGGCCGCCAGTGCATCCTGTTCGACGACATCGTCGATTCGGGCGGCACCCTGGTCAACGCGGCCAAGGCCCTGATCGAGGCCGGGGCGACGGAAGTGTCCGCCTACATCAGCCATGGCGTCCTGTCGGGCCCGGCGGTCCAGCGCGTGACCGACGGCCCGCTGAAGGAACTGGTCATCACCGATTCGATCGAACAGCCGGACGCGGTTCTGGGCTGCGCCAAGATCCGCACCGTGCCGGTCGCGCCCCTGATCGGCGAGGCCATCCGTCGGATCGCGAACGAGGAATCGGTCTCGAAACTGTTCGACTGATCACGAAAACGTCGAGCGCCTTGCCTCAAAACCGCCGGACTGCGCGTTTCAGTCGGCTCAAGCTTTCGGGGGATCCGCCATGCGTCTGAACATCCGTAGCCAGGGTCCGGCCCTGGTCGCTCTCGCCGTCGCTGGACTGCTCTCCTCCTGCGGCCCCAGCCAGGCCGAGCTTCAGGCCGAGGAAATGCGGATCGCCGCGATCGAGGCGGCGGCCATCGCCGCCCGCCTGCCGCCGCCGGTCGCCCTGAACGACAGCGTGGCCCGTTCGGCGGCCGTATATCTGACCTTCACCCGTGACATGGCCACCATCCGGGGCGGCTTCTCCAGCCCGCAGGCGGTGCAGGAGGCCCTGCGTCGCGGCGCGGCCTACGACCCGAACCAGATCTCGCGCGGCCTGGTCGCCTATGCCTCCATCCTGGCGCTGCAGTCGCCGGAGTTCGTCGCGGGCGTGCGTCAGGCCGGCGCCGACCCGATCGAGCGCCGCCAGATCATCGACCGGATCGTGGCCAACCCGGCCTACGCCTCCACCCTGCCGGGGGGCGAGGCCGCCGCCAGCCTGGTCATGGGCGTGCTGGAAGCCGACATCGTCGCCCTGTCGACCGCCGCCGATTCGGTGGAGAGCGACGCGTACAACATTCAATACACCGGCGATCAGCGGAACGGCTGGGGCCGCGCCACGGCGGACAACCGCGAGGCCCGGCTTCAGGCCGTGAAGGACCTTAGCCGGCCGGTCATGGCCTCGGCCTCCGAGACCGCGCGCCTGTACGCCGCCTCCAACAGCGGAACGGGCCTGGGCGTCACCGCCGGGCGGACGCGTCGCGGCCCCTATGCGCCCTCGGTGACCAACGCCCTGGCCATGGCGGCCCTGGCCGCTCTGGGCGCCGCCGGAGACAACGCCGTCGCCAACACCGACGCCCTGCAATACGACCGCGCCAGCCAGGACTGCCTCGCCAGCTCCAAGCTGAACCTCTACCAGTGCATGGCTGCCGCCCGTCCGACCTATGAGGACATGTTCTGCCTGGGTCGCCACGTCATCCGCGACCTGTCGACCTGCGCGCGCGGCGCGGCCCTGCCGACCGCCATCATCACCGTGGGCAATCCGACCCAGAGCGGGTCGCGCAGCCCGGCCCCGACGCGGTCGCCCGCGGCCGAGCCCCAACCGTTGCCGGCGCCTTCGGTCGAGGCTCCGGCGGTCCGCGAACCGACGATCACGCCCGTGCCGCTGACGACCCCGGCGCCGACCCAGAGCCCGGCCGCGCCGTCCACCGTCCAGTCGCCGACCCAGCGCCTGAACGCCGGCCCGAACAGCTAAGCTCGGGCCTCGCGGCGCCGGAGAGTTGAACGCCTCTCAGGCGATTAACGATCGGAAAACCATGAGGAAGGCTTATAGGCCTTCATGACCACGGCGCCGGAGAGCGCCGCTGTATCCTTGTGGGGAAAAATCACCATGCGCCTGGCCCTTCCGCGTCGCGGTCTCGCGATCGCAGCCGCTGCCGCCGCGGCCATCCTGGCCTCGTGTTCGACCCCTGAGCCGGAGCCCGTTCCCCCACCCCCGCCGCCTCCGCCGCCCCCGCCGGTCACCCTGAACGAGGGCGTGGCCCAGGCTGCCTCGATCTACGTCACCTTCATCCGCGACGTCGGCACCATCCAGGCCGGCGGCTTCCAGGACGCCGAATCGATCCAGGCCGCCATGCGCAAGGGCGCGGCCTATGATCCGGCCACCCTGTCGCGCGGCATGATCGCCTACGCCTCCATCCTGGCGCTGCAGTCGCCGGAGTTCGTGGCGGGCGTCCGCTCCTTCGCCAACGATCCGGTGCAGCGCGCCGACGTGGTCGCCAACATCATCCGCGATCCGGCCTATGCCGCCGGCCTGCCGGGCGCCGACGCCGCCGCCGGCCTGATCGTCTCGACCCTGAACCAGGACATCGCCGCCATCACCCTGATCGCCGACGGGGTGGAGGCGGACGCCTACACCATCCAGGAGCGCCGCGACCCGCGCCGTCGCTGGGCCACCGCCCCGATCACCAGCCGCGAGGTTCGCCTCGAATCGATCAAGACCATTTCGGCCGGCCAGATGCTGCCCTCGGCCGAGGAATCGGCCCGCCTGTTCGCCGCCGGCAACTCGGGCTCCGGCCTGAACCTGGCCCCGGCCCACAACGGGCCGCCCTATACCCCCGCCGTGGTCAACGCCCTGGCCATCGCGGCCCTGGCGGCCATGGGGGCGGCCGGCGACGACGCACGCGCCAACACCGAGGCCCTGTCGATCGAGACCAACGCCCAGTTCTGCCTGGATATGTCCAAGCTGAACCTGTTCCAGTGTCTGGCGGCCGCGCGCCCCAGCTATGAGGACATGTTCTGCCTGGGCCGCCACATCGTGCGCGACCTGGCGACCTGCACCACCCAGGCCATGACGCCGGCGCCGGTCGCGCCCGTGACGGCCACGGCCGAGGTCACGCCTGTGGCGGTGGAGGCGACCACCGCCTCCCTGTCCGCGCCGACGCCCACGGCCAACTAGCACCAGGCGTTAAAACTCGACTCCAAGGGCGTTGCGCATGCGGTCGCTTGCGTGTAATGACCCGCGCTCTTGAATTCGAGGGTCCATGACCCCGCCGCGCGGGCAGAGAAGTCTGCGCAGGCGTTTTTGTTGTTGAGGCGAGCCAGATGGCCGAGATCATTCTGAACGTGGACGTCCGCGAGAACACCGGCACCGGCGGCGCGCGCGAAGCCCGTCGCTCGGGCGCTGTCCCGGGCATCCTGTACGGCGGCGACAAGGCCCCGGTTGCCATCTCGGTCAACGAGAAGGAATTCCGGATGAAGCTGTACACCGGCAAGCTCCTGGGCCACCTGGTGACGCTGAAGTACGGCGACGAGACCCAGCCGGTCATCGCCAAGGACGTCCAGTTCGGCCCGGTTTCGGACCGTCCGCTGCACTTCGACCTGATGCGCGTCGACGAGAACGCCACCATCAAGATCGAAGTGCCGATCCACTTCATCAACGAAGACCAGTGCAAGGCCTTCCGTCAGGGCGGTTCGCTCGAGATCGTCCGTCACTCGGTCGAGATCATGGTCCCCGCCAACCACATCCCGGAAGACCTGATCGTCGACCTGGCCGGCCACAAGCTGGGCGACATCATCCGCTGGTCGGACGTCAAGGTCCCCTCGGACGTCGACGCCACCATCACCGACCGCGACTTCGTGATCGCCTCGATCAAGACCTCTTCGGCCGCCAAGGCCGCTGACGAGATCGAAGAAGCGATCGCCGAGGAACAGGCCGCTGCCGAGGAAGCCTCCGCCGACGAAGTTCCCGCCACCGAACAGGGCGACGACGAAGCCGCTTCGGAAGACGGCGAGACGTCGGAAGGCTAAGCCTTCGGTATACTCCTTCGGAAACGGCCCCTCCGGCGACGGACGGGGCCGTTTTCATTTGCGGATAGCGCCATGCTGATCATCGCCGGCCTCGGCAACCCGGGCCCCAAATACGAGAAGAACCGCCACAACATCGGCTTCATGGCCGTGGACGAGATCGCGCGTCGCTGGCGCTTCGGCTCCGACCGGGCCAAATTCCAGTCGGTGATCTGCGAGGGCGAGGTCGAGGGTCGGAAGATCCTCCTGATGAAGCCCCAGACCTTCATGAACAACTCCGGCAACGCGGTCGGAGAGGCGGCGCGCTTCTACAAGATCCCGCCGAAGGACATCATCATCTTCCACGACGAGATCGACCTGGCTCCCGGTCGCTTCCGCATGAAGACCGGCGGCGGGGCGGCCGGCCAGAACGGGGTGCGCAGCCTGATCAGCCAGCTGGGCGCCGACTTCCGCCGCGCCCGCATGGGCATCGGCCACCCCGGCGAGCCGCAACTGGTCATGCCCCACGTGCTCGGCGACTTCCACAAGGCCGAACAGCCCTGGCTGGACGCCATGCTGAACGCCTGCGCCGACGCGCTTCCGTTTGCGGTCAAAGGCGACGACGAGCGTTACCAGGGCGAGGTCATGCGCCTGGCCCCCGCGCCGAAGTTCAGCCCGCGTCAGGCCGCCCAGGCGGCGAAGGGCGAATAGGACTTCTCCTCCCCGTCCGAAGGATGGGGAGGTGGCGGCGAGCCCGTCGCGAGCTGACAGAGGGGTTCTTCGTGCACGCAGAAAAGAGCCCCTCCGCCTCCTCCGCTACGCTCCGGATCCACCTCCCCATTCGCCAAGCGGCGAGCGGGGAGGAGACTTTGCCGCGCTTCTCAACCGTGCAGGTCTGGGATAGAGCCGCCCCGTGACCCGTCCTCAGGCCGAATCCTGGTCGACCGCGCGTTCGCTGGCCTTCCTCGCCGCGACGTTCGCCATCGTGTTCGGCAGCCTGCTGCCGTTCGCGGCGCTCGCGGCCTCGACGCCGGGCCACCCCATGGTCATCTGCTCGACCGAGGGGCCCCAGACCATTTCCATCGGCGTGGACGGTCCGGACGCCGGCAAGGGCATGGCCGGGGCCAAATGCGCCGCATGCGTCCTCGCCTTCGCCGCCGCCCTGCCCGAACCGCCGCGTCTCACCCCGGCCAAGGGCGCCAGCGTCCACCCGGCCACCGTCTTCGTCGCCCAACACGAGGCCGCCCCGCCGCCCGCGCGCGGCCCCCCGCGTCCGCCCTCGACCGCCCCTCCCCACGCCTGAACCAGATCGACCTTGAAGCCACGCGCCCCTGACCGGGGCCGCGTTCGCCTGTCCCTGATTCAGGAAATCCCATGTTGTTGAAGACCACCGCGGCGCCTTTGGCGCTGCTGCTCGCCGCCGCGAGCGCCCCCGCCTTCGCCCAGTCGCACGACGCCGCCACCACCCTGCCCTCCGTCGAGATCGTCGGCCGCCCCACGGCGCGCCAGATCGCCGTCGAGGAGGCCACCGTCCGCCTGAACCAGCGCGCCGGGGCGGTCGACGTCATCGCCGCCTCCGAGTTCGACCGGGGTCGCGCCACCACCCTCGGCGACATCCTGACCTACGCCCCCGGCGTCGTCGCCCAGACCCGTCACGGCGAGGAGGTCCGGTTCTCCATCCGGGGCTCCGGCATCCAGCGCGGCTTCCTGATGCGCGGCGTCCAGCTCTATCAGGACGGCGTGCCCATGAACCTGGCCGACGGCGGCGGCGACTATCAGTCCATCGATCCCCTGGCGATCCAGCACATCGAGGTCTGGCGCGGCGCCAACGCCCTGGAATACGGCTCCAGCACGCTCGGCGGCGCCATCAACTTCGTCACACCGACCGGCCGCACGGCGGACCTGGCCCGTTTGCGGTTCGACGTCGGATCGTTCGGCCAGCAGCGCGCCCACCTGATGGTCGGCGCCGCCGACGCCACGACCGACGGCCTCCTCAGCGTCACCCGCAGCGAACAGGACGGCTGGCGCGACCATTCGGCGACCGAGGCCACGCGCATCACCGCCAACCTCGGCCGCCGATTCAACGACACGCTGGAGGGCCGGTTGTTGCTGACGCGCGTCGACAGCGAACTGGAACTGCCCGGCAGCATTTCCCGCGCCGCCCTCGACGCCGACCGCCGACAGGCCGCCCCCAACAGCGACCGCCTGAACGCCGGCAACAACTACGTCCTGACCCGCGCCGCCGCCCGTCTGACCTGGGCCCCGTCCGAAGGCCGCAGCATCACCGCCTCGGCCTACGTCTCCGACCGCGACCGCTTCCATCCCATGACCTTCGGCATCCTGGATCAACAATCCCAGGACCTGGGCCTCGACGTCCGGGGCGTGTTCGACCTCGGGTCCGGCGGCCTGACCCGCCGCCTGGTCGTCGGCGCCTCGACCGCCCGCTACGAGGGCACGGAGAACCGCTTCACCAACCCCAACGGCAGCCCCGGCGTCCGCACCGGCCTGAACGACGTCGAGGCGGACCTCCAGACCGTCTACGCCGAATACTCGCACGGCCTGACCACCGACCTGACCGTCCAGCTGGGCGCCCAGGCCACCCGCGCCACCCGCAAGCTGGACAACCGCACCACCCCCTCCGGCAGCTATGACGAGACCTTCGAGGCCTTCAGCCCCAAGCTGGGCCTCCTCTGGCAGGCCACCTCGGCCGATCAGGTCTTCGCCAACGTCAGCCGCAGCTTCGAACCCGCCCCCTTCGGCGAGGCGCCGGTGCGTCCGCTCCTGCCCCTGCCCGACGCCCAGGAGGCTACGACGCTTGAGCTCGGCTGGCGGCGTCAGGCCGGTCCTGTCCAGCTCGAGGCGACCGCCTACCGCGCCTGGATCGACAGAGAGCTTCTGGCCCTGACCGACGCGACCGGAACCTCCATCGGCACCGCCAACGCCGACCGCACGATCCATCAGGGGGTGGAACTGGGCGCCCGCCTGCCGTTGACCGAGACCGTCAGCCTGCGCGGCGCATACGTGCTGAACGACTTCCGCTTCGACGGCGACGCCCAGTACGGCGACCGCCGCATCGCCGGCCTCCCCGAGCACCTTCTGCATGCCGAGGTCGAGTGGCGCATCGCCCCCTGGCTGTCGGTTGCGCCCTCGGTCGAATGGCAGTCGGACGTCTGGATCGACCACGCCAATACGGTGAAGTCCTCAGGCTTCGCCCTGGCCCACCTGCGGCTCGGCGGCGACGTCACCCCCCGCGTCCGCTGGTCCGCCGACGTCCGCAACCTGTTCGACCGGGAATACATCGCCGGTACGGCGGTTCAGGCCAATGTGCGGGGCGCCGACGGGGCCTACTATTTCCCCGGCGATCCGCGCTCGGTCTACGTCGGTCTGGAATGGCGCTACTGATGGCCGGCGCGATCAAGACACCCGGCCTGCTCTCGGACGCCTACCGCACCGTCTGGCGCTGGCATTTCTATGCGGGGCTGCTGGTCCTGCCGATCCTGATGCTGATGGCCCTGACCGGCGGCCTCTACCTGTTCAGGGACGAGATCGACGACGCCGTCTATCGCCAGATGGCCCAGGTCACGCCCGCCGCCAGCCCCGCCTCGCCGGACCAGTGGCGCACGGCCGCCGAACAGGCCACGGGCGGCACGGCGACCAACGTCCTGATCCCCAACCGTGACGACCGCGCCGTCCGCTTCGGCGTCACGATTGAAGACGGCTCGAAACGCACCGTCTTCGTCGATCCGGCCGACGCCCGCGTCACCGGCGTCACCCCCTTCGGCGGGGTCATGGAGACGGTCAAACACCTGCACAGCCTCGCCCTCGTGGGGACCTGGGCCAATGTGCTGGTCGAGATCGTGGCGGGCTGGACCATCATCCTGGTCGCCACCGGCGTCTTCCTGTGGTGGCCGCGCGGTCGCGCCGTCGGCGTCGTCTCGATCAAGGCCGCCGAGCCCGCACGTCGTCCCTTCTGGCGCGACCTCCACGCCGTGACCGGCCTCTATGCCGGGGGCGTGGTCCTGTTCCTTGCGGTCACCGGCATGCCCTGGTCCGCCGTCTGGGGCGAACGGGTCGGCGGCGTCATCCGCGACCACAGTTGGGGCCGTCCGCCCGCCCCGGTCGCCAGCGCCTGGTCCCATGCCGCCGAGGGCCATGCCCCCGCCGGCGTCGGCTGGACGCTGGAAGGCATGGAAATGCACGCCATGCACGGCGATCACGCCATGCCCGCGCCCCGCCTCTCGACCGTCATCGCCACGGCGGAGCGGGAGGGTCTGGCCAAACCCTATCAGGTCTCCATCCCGACTGACCCGACCGTCGCCTTCACCGCCACCCGTCAGGTGCAGAAGGTCGAAGACACCCGCTCCCTCTACGTCGACGGCGTCACCGGCGCGGTCGCCGACGACATCGGCTACGCCCGCTTCGGCCCGGCGGCCCAGGCCATCGAATGGGGCATCGCCGTCCACCAAGGGACCCAGTTCGGCTGGGTCAGCCGCTACCTGATGCTGGGCGGCTGCATCGGCATCTGGCTTCTGGGGATCAGCGCCGTCGTCATGTGGTGGAAGCGTCGTCCGAAGGGCCGCCTCGCCGCCCCCGTCGCCCCGCCCGGCCCACGTGCGAAGACCGCCGTTCTGGCCATCGTCCTGCCCCTCGCAATCCTGTATCCCCTGACGGGCCTCAGCCTGATCGTCGCCGTCCTTCTGGATCGCGCGGTCGCCCTGCTGTCGCACCGTGAACCCAAAGGACAGACGTCTTGACCCGCTCCCTCGCCTTCGCCGCCGCCCTGTCGGCGCTCGCCCTTTCCGCCTGCGGCCAGTCCGGTTCGTCCGGAACGGCCGGCGCCGGGCCCGTCGCCGTCGCCGACGCCATCTGCCGCCCGACGCCGAACGGCCGCCAGATGACCGGCTGCTACCTGACCCTGACCGCGCCCCAGGCCGATACCCTGGTGTCGGTCGCCTCCCCCGTCGCCGCCCTGGCCCAGGTCCACGAGATGCGGATGGAGAGCAATATGATGATGATGCGCGAGCTGGAGCAGGGCCTGCCCCTCCCGGCCGGTGAAGCCGTGGCGCTCGCGCCGGGCGGCAACCACATCATGCTGATGGGCGTGACCGAGCCGCTGCGCGCCGGCGACACCGTGCCCCTGACCCTGACCTTCGCCAACGCCGCGCCGGTCGAGATCACCGCGACCGTGGGCCAGCCTCCCGCCTGACGCCCCTAGCAGCGCGAGCCTGACAAACGGGTCCGAACCCGCTAAAGGCTCGCGCTCATCGAAAGCTCCCGAGACCCATGGCCCTTAAAGTCGCGATCGTCGGCCTGCCCAACGTCGGCAAGTCCACCCTGTTCAACGCCCTGACCAAGACGGCGGCGGCCCAGGCCGCCAACTACCCGTTCTGCACCATCGAGCCGAACACCGGCGACGTGGCGGTGCCTGAGTCGCGTCTGGACGTCCTGGCCGAGATCGCCGGCTCCAAGGAGATCATCCCCTCGCGCATCACCTTCGTGGACATCGCCGGCCTGGTGCGCGGCGCGTCGAAGGGCGAAGGTCTGGGCAACCAGTTCCTGGCCAACATCCGCGACTGCGACGCCGTGGCCTTCGTGGCCCGCTGCTTCGTCGACGACGACATCACCCATGTCGAGAACCGCATCGACCCGATCTCGGACCTGGAGATCATCGAGACCGAACTGATGCTGGCCGACCTGGAAAGCCTCGAGAAGCGCTACGCCAACGTCGAGAAACGCGCCAAGACCGGCGACAAGGACATGCAGGTGACGCTCCGCCTGATCAACGTCGCGCTCGAGAAGTTGCGCGCCGGCAAGCCCGCCCGCACCGCCGAAATCTCCAAGGAAGACCAGAAGGGCTGGGCCATGCTCCAGCTCCTGACGTCGCTGCCCGCCCTCTACGTCTCCAACGTCGACGAAGGCTCGGCCGACAAGGGCAATGAGCTGTCGGATCTGGTCGCCAAGCGCGCCGCCGCCGACAACGCCAAGGCCGTGGTCATCTCGGCCAAGATCGATTCCGAGCTGGCCGTTCTCGACGCCGCCGAACAGGCCGAGTTCCTGGAAGGCCTCGGTCTCGAAGAGCCCGGCCTGAACCGCCTGATCCGCGAGGCCTATGCCCTGCTGGGTCTGCAGTCCTACTTCACGGTCGGTCCGAAGGAGGCCCGCGCCTGGACCATCCACATCGGCGACACGGCGCCCCAGGCGGCCGGCGTCATCCACACCGACTTCGAGAAGGGCTTCATCCGCGCCGAGACCATCGCCTACGAGGACTATGTCGCCTTCAAGGGCGAGGCCAAGGCCCGCGAGGCCGGCAAGCTGCGCGCCGAGGGCAAGGCCTATGTCGTCAAGGACGGCGACGTGATGAACTTCCTGTTCAACTGACGCCTCCAGCCGCCGTCAGGCGGCCGGCGTCGGCCACAGCATGCCGAATCTGAGCTGGCGCCCCGGCCTGTCACAAGCCCGCGTCATTGGCGTGCGAGGGTGGCGGGCTATGAAGAAGCTCAAAGGCTCCGCCCCCGCCCGCCCCAGGTCCGCTCCGGCGCCCCGCGCCGCCGACACCGAACTGGTCTGCTATGTGCGGAACGGCTGGACCCCGCGCATCGCCCCGGCGTCCGCGCGACGCGGCTGGATGAACGAGACGCCGGAGAGTTTCGCCTACCGCTGCCTGCCCCTGGCCATCGCCAACTCGCACGGCTGGGAGGTGCTGAGCCCCTGCGGATTTTCCGCCATGTGGGACGGCGGCGTCGAGGCCTCCTCCGTCAAGATCGTGCTGGACGAGGGCGCCGACAAGAAATCGGCCCCCCACTCCCTGTTCGGCAGCGGCACCATCACCTTCCACGTCGACGGCATCATGCGAACGTCGGAGGGCTGGAACCTGTGGGTCGGCGGACCGCCGAACGGCATCAAGGACGGGATCGCGCCTCTGGGCGGCGTCGTCGAGACCGACTGGTCGCCCTATACCTTCACCATGAACTGGCGTTTCACCCGGCCGGACGTCTGGATCCGGTTCGAGGAGAACGAGCCCTTCTGCCACTTCTTCCCGACGCCGCGCGGCGTGGTGGACGGGCTCAAGCCCGAACTGCGGCCGATGGAGGATCAGCCTGAGTTGCTGGAAACCTTCGACGCCTGGGCCAGGACCCGCCGCGAATTCCAGGAGTGGGTCAGGAAGACCAAACCCTCCGCCCCCGCCGACCAGTGGCAGAAGCTCTACTATCGGGGCCTGCATCCCGACGGCAAACCGGGTCCGGCCGATCACGAATCCAAGCTGCGCCTGTCGGAGTTCCGCCAGACCGGCTCCCGCCGCGTCTGTCCGGTCGATCATCAGGCCCTGAAGAAGCGCTGACGCCTCAGCCCATCTCGGCCTTCAGCGCCGCGATCAGTTCGGCCGCCGGCAGGCCGCGGGCCAGGGGCGCGCCCTGCCCGGCCCATTGCGCGCCGTAGCCGCCCTCGCCCCTGGCCCTGGCCGCCGCGTTCAGCGCCTTCCCGGCGTCATAGGCGATCGGATAGGCGGGCACGGCCGCGCTCAGGCGCTCGCCCAGAGCCGTGAACCGGTTGGCCAGACACCGCGCCGGACGGCCCGACACCGCGCGAGTCATCGTCGTATGCCGCGCGGCTTCGCTGACCAGCGCCGCCCGATAGGCTTCCTCCGCCGCGCTTTCCGGGCAGGCGACGAAGGCCGTGCCCAGCTGCGCCGCCACCGCGCCGAGATCTAGCACAGCGCGCACGCCAGCCCCGTCCATGATCCCACCGGCCGCGATCACCGGCAGACCGCTATCAGCCACCAGCAGCCGCGTCAGGGCCAGGGTCCCCAGCCGGTCGTCAGGCGCCTCTGGATCGAACACGCCGCGATGCCCGCCCGCCTCCCAGCCCTGCGCCACCACCGCGTCGATCCCCGCCGCCTCGGCCGCCCGTGCTTCGTCCAGACTCGTCGCCGTCGCCAGCAGCACACACCCCGCCTGTTTCAGCGCCGCGACCCGCCCGGCGTCCGGCAAGCCGAAATGGAAGCTGACCACAGCGGGCGGATGGGCCAGCAAGGCCGCCGGCATGGCGTCGTCATCGGCGAAGCTTCTGTAGATCGTCCGCAGCGTCTTCGGCGGCTCCGCCCCATAGGCCGCGAAGCTCGGTGCCAGGGCGTCCAGCCACGCCGCCTCCACCACCGGATCCGGCGTCGGATCGGCATGGACGAACAGGTTCACGTTGAACGGCCGGTCCGTCAGGGCCCGCGTCTCGGCCATCATGGCCGTCGCGCCCTCCGCATCGGTCGCCCCCACGGCGATCCCGCCCAGGGCCCCGGCGTTCGACACGGCAGCCGCCATCCGCGGCGTGGACACCCCCGCCATCGGCGCCTGCAGGATCGGGACGCTCAGCCCCAGCCGTTCGAGAATGGACATGGTCCGCAGCTAGTCACCCGGACGCCCCGCCGCAATCGTCAGGGCGCGACGGGCGGCTTCGTCGCCGTGTCGCCCAGGGTCGTGCATTTGTGCAGTTCGACCGGCTCGCCGCCGCGATCCAGATAGCTCATCCGCATGGTGTCGCCGGTGACCTGGAAACGCACCCGCTCGGACCGCGCCGTCCCCTCGGAGACGCAGGCCAGGGTGGTGACATAGCCGTCCGCCACCTCCTCCACCGCCGCGATCTCGCAGGAGTTCTCATAGCCCTCGAACCGGGTCGAGCTGATCTCGATGGGCCGTTCGGCGCCGCGCGGATCGGCGCACCACTCGACCTTCGCCGCCCAGCGCCCGACGAAGCTCTGCGCGCCTCGCCCCGGCAGCATCGAGGTCTGGCCGGCGGCCGCCGGGGCCGTGGGATCGCCGCCGATAGGCGCAGCCGGCTCGGTCGGCGGATTGACCGGCCCGCTCTCGCCACAGGCGGCCAGGGACGCCAGGACGACGGGCAGGATCAGGGTTCGCAGGGTCAGGGGCATGTGGCCCTAACGCGACGCCCATGGCCAAGGTTCAGTCCACCTGACTCAATTGCGATTGCTTCGCAGGATCGTTAGCAGTAAGGCGACCCCCTCATTTTCAAGCGGAGCCGTCGCCATGCGCACCTTCCTCACCCTGTCGACCGCCGCCGCGGCCATCCTGACCGCCCTGCCGGCCGCCGCCCAGGTCTCGCATGACGACCAACAGGCCACCCGCCTGCCGGAAGTGTCGGTGGTCGCCACCCGCACCGAGACCCCGGTCGATCAGGTCGCCGCCACCGTCACCGTCTTCACCGACGAAGAGATCGAGCGCCTGCTGTTCACCGACATCAAGGACCTGGTCCGCTACGAGCCGGGCGTCAGCGTCGTGTCGCAACCCGCCCGCTTCGGCGCCGCTCTGGGCACCGCCGGTCGCGCGGGCAACGAGGGCTTCACCATCCGCGGCCTCGGCGGCGACCGCGTCCTGATGGTCGTGGACGGCGTGCGCCAGCCCGACGGCTTCGTCTTCGGCGCCCAGAGCGTCGGCCGCGGCGGCTATTCGGATCTGGACCTGATGAAGTCGGTCGAGATTCTGCGCGGTCCGGCCTCGGCCCTTTACGGTTCGGACGGCGTCGCCGGCGCGGTCAGCTTCACGACCAAGGACCCGGTCGACTTCCTCGACGACGGCCGCAACTTCGGCGCCCGCGCCCGCGTGGGCTACAACTCCGCCGACGCCGGCTGGACCGAGGGCCTGGCCGTCGCCGGTCGCTCGGGCGCCTTCTCGGGCCTGATCGCCTACACCCACCGCGACAGCGAAGAGACCGAGACCCAAGGCACGGTGACCGGCGAAGAGACCGTCACCGTCAACGGCGTGCCTTCGATCGTCTATTCCAACCGCACCCAGGCCAACCCGCAGGACATCAGCTCCGACGCCCTGCTGGCCAAGCTGATCTGGGACTTCGCCCCGAACCAGTCGCTGCGCCTGACCTATGACGGCTACCAGATGGAGTCCGACGCCGTGGTCCTCAGCGGCCGCACGACCCGCACCGTCGCCGCCCCGCCGACCGCCGCCACGGCCGTCCTGGGCCTGACCGCCGCCGACACGACCGAGCGCCACCGCGTGGGCCTGGACTACCGCTTCACCGACACCTTCGGCCTGGATCAGGGTCAGGTCTCGGTCTACGGCCAGCAGGCCGAAACGCGTCAGTATACGTTCGAGGACCGCGTCGGCACGGACCGCATCCGTGACAACCAGTTCAACAACGAGGTGTTCGGCGTCTCGGCCTTCGCCCGCAAGACCTTCGGCGAGGGCTCGGGCGTCGAGAACCGCCTGACCTTCGGCGGCGACTGGTCGCAGACGACCCAGGAAGGCATCCGCGACGGCACCGTGCCGCCGGCCGGCGAAGTCTTCCCGACCAGCCCCTTCCCCAAGACCGACTACACCCTGGCCGGCGCCTTCATCCAGGACGAGATCGTGCTGGCGGGCGGCGCGCTGCGCATCATCCCGGCGATCCGCTTCGATTCCTACGAACTGTCGACCAAGAGCGACCCGCTGTACGTCGGCGCCCGCGCCGACCAGAGCGACGAGCGCTTCTCGCCGAAGCTGGGCGTCGTCTGGCAGGCGACCTCGCAGTTCCAGCTGTTCGCCAACTACGCCGAGGGCTTCAAGGCCCCGACCCCGTCGCAGGTGAACAACGGCTTCTCCAACCCGGCCCAGGGCTACACCTCGGTCTCCAACCCGAACCTGTCGCCGGAAACCAGCCAGTCGATCGAGCTGGGCGCCCGCCTGACCCGCGCCAATGCCCTGAACGGCGTGCTGGACGCCCAGGTCGTGGTCTTCCAGTCCGACTATGACGACTTCATCTCGCAGCAGCAGGTCGGCGGCGCCTTCACCCCGGCCAACCCGGCCATCTACCAGTTCGTCAACTTCGCCTCGGTCGAGGTCGAGGGCATCGAGGCCCGCGCTAACCTCTACTGGGACAACGGCGTCTTCATGCGCGCCGCGGCCGCCTATGCCGACGGCGACCAGACGACCGGAACCACCAAGGCCAAGCTGACCACCATCGACCCGCTGAAGCTGGTCCTCGGCATGGGCTGGAACGAGGCCGGCGGCCGCTTCGGCTTCGAGGGCGTGGTCACCTGGTCGGCCCAGAAGGACAACCGCGACACCAACGGCCTGGGTTGCTTCAACCAGGCCCCGTCGGTCGGGTGCCTGACCGGCAAGGAGTTCGCCCTGATCGACGTCACCGCCTACTGGAACGTGACCGACACCGTCACCGCCCGCGTCGGCGCCTTCAACCTGACCGACGAGAAGTACGGCTGGTGGAGCGACATCCGGGGCGTGGCCGCGTCGTCGCCGGTCGTGGACGCCTACACCCAGCCGGGCCGCAACTTCGGTCTGTCGCTCTCCCTGCGCCTGTAAGGTTGCGCTCGTGACCGACAAGCCGCTAATGCGAGCGAATAGCAAACCGGAACGACGACCCATGCGCGCCATCCTCATCGCCGCCGCCCTGCTGACGGGCGCGGCGCCCCTCGCCGCCCAAGCCCAGACCGCGCCCGCGGCCTCGGCCCGCTCGGCCCAGTTCGAGCAGGATCGCCAGTCGATCCTCGCTCAGCAGGGCCAGTACACCGTGCGGTTCGACTTCCAGGAGAACGTGTCCTTCCACGAAGGCTACGAGATCATCGAGCCGAAGATCTCGGGCGGCAACGAGATCGTCCGCCTGGTCGAGGACACGGGCGACCGGATCAGCCTGCAGCACATCCTGGTCATGGAGCACGACGGCCAGTCCATCGTGGTCAAGCACTGGCGCCAGGACTGGGTCTATCAGCCCGCCACCGTCCTGACCTATGCCGGTCCGAACCGCTGGGTCCTGACCCCCGTGCCGGAGGCCGAGCGCACCGGCGCCTGGTCCCAGACCGTGTGGCAGACGGACGATTCGCCCCGCTACGGCGGCGTGGGTCGCTGGACGCACGAGAACGGCCTGAACCAGTGGACCTCGGGCCCGACCTGGCGCCCCTTGGCCCGCCGCGATGCGGTGCGTCATCCGGTCTACGACCGCTACCTCGGCACCAACCGCCACGCCCTGACGCCGGCCGGTTGGGTCCACATCCAGGACAACCTCAAGGAAGGTCTGGTCGACGGGCAACTGACCGCGATCGTCCAGGAAGACGTGATCAACACCTACCGCACCAACACGGCCTACAACCCGGCTCCGGGCGACGACTACTGGGCCAGGACCAAGGACTACTGGGCCGGCGTCCGCGCCGCCTGGGACGAGGTCATCCAGGCGAACGGCGGCATGACGCTGGAGGAAGAGGCCGAGAACGGCTCGACCACCGGCCCCGCCCTGATGGGCATGGCGCAACAGATCGTCGACGGCCTGAAGACGACCGAGGCGGCCATCGCCGAGGCGCGGACCATCATCTCCGAAGACACGACGGCGCCGTAGGTCAAAAAGTTCCGCTCATCCCCGCGAAGGCGGGGACCCAGTTCTTTCGTGAGGCAGGCTGCGTTGGATCGCCGCCTGCCTCTTTATTTGAGGATCATCGCCCAAAGCACTGGGTCCCCGCCTTCGCGGGGATGAGCGGCTCTAGTGTTACCGCCGCGCGGCGTCGCTCTCCACCCGACGCGCGCCGAACTCCGAGGTCGGCTTCCACGTCGGCCACTCGTCGCCATTGGCCAGTTGCAGACCCAGACGATACAGCAGCGTCAGGTTCTCCACCGCCGAGCGCAGGTCCCAGTCCGCCGACCACTCGTCCGACGGCTTGTGATAGTCGGCGCCGAATTTGGCGGTCCAGGCGGCCTGGCCGGCCTCGACCCCGCCCTCGTCCCAGTCCACGCCGTGCCAGGTCATCAGGGCGGGCACGCCCATGCGAACGAACGGGAAGTGGTCCGAGCGGGTGTAGAAGCCCTGCTCCGGCTGGCGGTCGTCGGTGATGACGCGACCTTCCGCCTCAGCCAGGACCGCCAGATCGTCCTCCAGCGTATTCTGACCCTTGCCGAAGATGGCGATGTCGCGCGTCGGCGGCGACAGGGGCAGCATGTCGATGTTGATGTCCGCCACCGTCGTCTCCAGCGGATAGACCGGGTCGGCGGCGTAGGCGTAGGCGCCCAGAAGCCCCATCTCCTCGGCCGCCATATGGGCGAAGACGAAGGTGCGTTCGGCGCGCGGGGCGGCCTTCAGCTGACGCGCCATCTCCAGGATGCCGATGGTGCCCGAAGCGTTGTCCCAGGCGCCGTTGTAGATGTTGTCCTCGGTCGTGGAGACCGGGCTGACGTGGTCGGCGCCGACGCCGACGTGATCCCAGTGGGCCGAATAGACGATGGTCTCGTTCGGGCGCTCGGACCCCGTGATCTTGGCCAGCAGGTTGTGCGTGGTCAGGGTGTCGATCGTCTCTTCCTGCTTCACCGACAGGGTGACGCCGGTCAGCGGCACGGCCTTGAAGGTTCCGCTTTCGACCGTCGCCAGGGTCGCCGGATCGACGCCCGCCGCGGCGGCCCAGGCCTGGCCCACGTCGTGATTGATCGCCCCGGTGAACTCCAGGTCCGCCGCGCCAGGCGTCAGGGTCCGCTGGCGGTTGCCGAACTGGCCGGCGCGCAGCCAGTTCTGGTCGGTCGCCGACATCATGTTCAGGGTGATGACACCCACGGCGCCCCGCCGGAACGCCTCGTCGTTCTTGTACCAGCCGTTGGAATAGGCGGTCGGATAGGCGCCGTTGAAGCGTTCGGCGACCTCCGGCGAGTTCGGCTCGCCCGCCATGACGATCACGACCTTGCCGCGCACGTCGATGTCGCCCCAGTCGTCCCAGTTCCGTTCCGGCGCATGGATGCCGTAACCGGCGAAGACCAGACCCGCATTGGCGATATCGGCCTTGCCGTCGTTGGTGGCGGCGCGCAGCAGGATGTCGGTCCCGACCGTCATCGGATGCGCCACGCCGTCCGGCCCGGTCCAGCTGGCCGAGGCCGCGCCGGCGACCGGGGTGAACCGCTTCAGCACGATCTCCTGCAGCCATTGGCCGTTCGGCCCGCCGGGCTCCAGCCCCATGGCCTCATACTGCGCCTGCAGCCATTCCAAAGTCATCCGCTCGCCCTGGGTGCCGGGGTAACGGCCCTGGAAGTCGTCCGACGAGATGTGGCGGATGCCATCGGAAATCCGCTCGGCCGAGAAGTCCTGGGCCGATGCCAGTCCCGCCGACAGGATCAGGGCCACAGCGGCCGTACCGCCGAACAACGCACGCAACATCAGGGCTCTCCTCGCCATTTCGCGCGGGACATTAGGCGCGGGTGCGACAAGAGCGACATTACGGTTTCGTCATCATCGCCCCTCCCTTCTCCCCTTGCGGGAGAAGGGAGGGGCGAAGCCCGACGGATGAGGGGTACGGGGACGCAGACGAGATCAGGCGAACAGACGGCTCATCGGGCGAACCGCCTTTCACCCCTCATCCGACCTCGCTGCGCTCGGCCACCTTCTCCCGCAAGGGGAGAAGGAACTCTAGCGACGCTCCCCCGCCGTCGCCGCCCGCGCCGGCCCGAACTCCGACCCGTCCTTCCACTCCGGCCAGTCGCGGCTGTTCACCAGCCCCGCGCCGACGCCGTAATAGACCTGCAGGTCCTGGATCTGGCCCGAGTAGTCCCAGTCCGGCGACCACTCGTCGTCCGCCTGGTGATAGCGGTTGGCGCCGTACGCTTGCCGGTTCGCCGTCCGCTCGGCGATCGGTTCGTCCACGAAGGCGCCGGTCGAGGCGCCGTAGGCCATCGGCACGCCGCGCTTGGCCAGCGGGAAGTGGTCGGAGCGGAAATAGACGCCCGAGGCCGGGTTGCTGTCCGGGCGCACCTCGCGGCCCTGCCCTTCCACCAGCGTGCTGATCCGCTCGTCCAGATGCGACTGGCCGAAGCCGACGACGTTGAACGCTTCGGTCCGGCCATAGACGTTGGCCGAATCCATGTTCACCCCGCCGACCGTGGTCGCCAGCGGATAGATCGGATTGGCGGCATAGTATTCCGAGCCCAACAGGCCGCTTTCCTCGGCCGTGAAGCCGATGAAGACGATCGACCGCTCCGGACGCGGTCCGGCGGCGAAGGCGCGGGCCAGTTCGATCATGCCGGAGATGCCCGAGGCGTTGTCGACCGCCCCGTTGAAGATGGCGTCGCCGTTGGCGTCCGGCGTTCCGACGCCGATGTGGTCCCAGTGGCCGGTGTAGAGGAAGGTTTCCTCCGGATGGGTCGTGCCCTCCAGCTTGCCGATGATGTTATGCGTCTCGATCCGCTCGGAGGCTACGTCGAACATGACGTCCAGTTCGACGCCTTCCAGCGGCACCGGCTGGAAGTCCCGGCTGCGCGCCTGAACCTTCAGCGCCTCGAAATCCAGACCCGCGCGACGGAACAGATCGACCGCCACGTCGCGCTGGACCCAGCTTTCGACCGGCACGCGCTCGTTGGCGTTCTCGCGCACGATGTCGAACTGGGCCCCGCCCCAGCTGTTCCTCACCGTGGCCCAGCCGTAGGAGGCCGGCTCGGTCTCATGCACGATGATGACGCCCGCAGCCCCCTGACGCGCCGCCTCCTCGTACTTGTAGGTCCAACGGCCGTAGTAGGTCATGGCCCGGCCGCCGAAGGTGTTCAGCTCCGGCTCCTCGAAGTCGGCGTCATTGACCAGGACGACCAGGATCTTGCCGGTCATGTCCTGCCCCTTGAAGTCGTCCCAGTCGCGCTCGGGCGCCTTCACGCCGTAACCGACGAAGACCAGGGGCGCGTCCATCAGCATGACGTGGTCCTCGCCCGGACGGCGGGTCGAGACGACGATCTGCTCGCCCTGTGTCAGGGGCAGCCGCCAGTCGCCGACGCTGAGCGCGGCCTGGATGTTGGAGGCCGAGAAACGGTTCAGCGCCACCGCCTGGGTCCATCCGCCGTTGTCGCCGCCGGGCGCCAGGCCCGCCGCCTCGAACTGGGCCGAGACATAGTCGATGACCTTCTGCTCGGCCGGGGTGGCGATGCCGCGCCCCTCGAAGTCATCGGCCGAGAGGATGCGGATGTGTTCGGACAGCCGGGCCGCATCGAACCGGGGCTCCTGCGCGCTGGCGGCGAACGACAGGGAAAGACCGGCCAGAAGCGCGGCGGCGGCGGTGAACGTACGCATGAAGACCCTCAGCCAACGGAATGTGGGCGGACGTTAGGGGGCCGCCGTCTCCGTGTCGACTTTCGCCGCCCGCGACATGGCGCGCGCCTGGAAGAAGGAAGTCACCCCGATCAGCACCGGCACGCTCATATAGGTGAAGCCCGGCGCCCATTCCGCCATGCCGTCCGGCGCGGTCAGGGCGATCACCACCGAAACCAGCGACACGCCGGAAAGGATCAGCCGGAGCGGAAAGACGTAGAGGAGCACCACGAACACCAGGGCCAGGCTCAAGGCCGTCGACAGCCCGTCCCGGAGCGGCCACAGCCGCCCCAGATCGCGATAGCTCAGCCAGAACATCACCGTCAGGGCGAAGGCCGCCGCATAGGACGGCGCGCTCAGCAGCATGGTCTGCATGTCTGCGAGGCTCGCCGGCGGATCGCCCCCGCCCGCGACCAGCAGGGTCACGGCGAACGCGAACGCCGCATCGACGAAGGCGTCCAGCCTTCTGGCCATTTCCGTCCGGATAACGTCGGTCATGACCGGCACTCTGCCTTGGCCGGTCCCGTTACGCCAGCCGGGCGCCCGGCCCACGAAAAAGCCCGCCGGGGCGAACCCGGCGGGCTGATCTTTGTCCGTCGCGGACGGGGTGGGCCTTAGTGGGCCACGCCCTTCCAGATGCGGCGGTAGCTCAGGTAGGTGATGCCGGCGAAGATGGCCAGGAAGGCCAGGACGCCGATGCCCGCCTGTTTCCGCTCGACGGCCTTGGGCTCGGAAGCCCAGGCGATGAAGGCGGCGACGTCCTTGGACATCTGGTCGACCGTGGCCTCGGTGCCGTCGTCATAGGTGACCTGACCGGCGGCCAGCGGCGCGGGCATGGCGATGAAGCCGCCCGGCGGGACGTGCTCGGGGTCGCCGTCCCAGAACGGGGTCATGTCGCCCGACATGTACGGGTTGTAGTGCTGGGTCGCCGTCATCCGCAGGCCGGCCGGCGGGGCCGAATAGCCCGACAGCAGCGAGTAGATGTAGTCGGCGCCGTTGTGACGGGCCTTGGCCATCACCGACAGGTCCGGCGGAGCCGCACCGCCGTTGGCGGCCGAGGCGGCCGTACGGTTCGGGTACGGGTTCGGGAATTTGTCGGCCGGAGTGGCCGGGCGCCGGATCGTCTCGCCGGTCTCGGTGTCGATGTCCGGCACCTCGATCTCGGCGGCCAGGGCGCGCACGAAGCGGTTCTGGGCCGGGTTCTCGGCCTGCGGGTCGTAGAAGGGTCCGCCCTTCTCACCCAGGTTGCGGAAGTGCAGCATGTCCATCGAGTGGCAGGCCGCGCAGACCTCGCGATAGACCTTGTAGCCGCGCTGCAGCTGGCCCTGATCGAAGGTGCCGAACGGACCCTCGAAGGAGAAGCCGCCCGAACGCGGGTGGAGCGAGCCGCCCTCGGCCAGGGCCGGCGAGGCCGCACCGACCGCCACGACCGCGGCCAGCGCCAAGAGGGGCTTAAAGGCGGCCAGTTTGCGAATGGAGAACGTCATCGCGATCAGGCCTTCTTCTCGGCGTCGGACAGGACCGGCTCGGAGATCGAGGCCGGAATCTTCAGCGGCGTCTCTTTCAGGCCGACGACCGGCATGATGACGAAGAAGAAGACGAAGTAGTAGAGCGTCAGCAGGCGCGTCATCCACAGGTAGGAGTTCAGCTGGCCGTCGATCAGGGTGAAGCTGGGCATGCCCGGAACGACCGGGGCGTCCGGCAGCTGGCCGCCGCACCAGCCCAGGCCCATGCCGACGATCACGAAGATCACGAAGAAGATCTTCATGGTCGGGCGATAGCGCATCGAGCGGACCTTGGACGTGTCCAGCCAGGGCAGGACGAACAGCACGCCGATGGCGCCGAACATCGCCACCACGCCGCCGAACTTGTCCGGGATGGCCCGCAGGATGGCGTAGAAGGGCAGCATGTACCACTCGGGCACGATCTCCGCGGGGGTCTGCAGCGGGTTGGCCGGGATGTAGTTGTCGGCGTGACCCAGGGCGTTCGGCATGAAGAAGACGAACACGGCGAACAGCATCAGGAACAGGATGACCGCGAAGCCGTCCTTGACCGTGTAGTAGGGGTGGAAGGGCACGGTGTCCTTGGCCTCACGCTCCTTGGGGATCAGGATCCCGACCGGGTTGTTCTGGCCGGCCGTGTGCAGGGCCCACAGGTGCAGCACCACGACGCCGAAGATCACGAACGGCAGCAGGTAGTGCAGCGAGAAGAAGCGGTTCAGCGTGGCGTTGTCGATGGCCGGGCCGCCGCGCAGCCAGATCAGGACGGGCTCGCCGATGACCGGGATGGCCCCGATCAGGTTGGTGATGACCTCGGCGCCCCAGTAGGACATCTGGCCCCACGGCAGGACGTAGCCCAGGAAGGCCGTGGCGATCATCAGGAAGAAGATCACGCAGCCCAGGATCCAGATCATCTCCCGCGGCGCCTTGTAGGAGCCGTAGTAGAGGCCGCGCAGCATGTGGATGTAGACGGCGATGAAGAACATCGACGCGCCGTTCGCGTGCACGTAGCGGATCAGCCAGCCGCCGTTGACGTCGCGCATGATGCGCTCGACCGAGGCGAACGCCATGGCGGTGTTCGGCTGGTAGTGCATGGCCAGGAAGATGCCCGAGGCGATCTGCACGACCAGGCACAGCGTCAGGATGCCGCCGAAGGTGTACCAGTAGTTCAGGTTCTTGGGCGTCGGCAGCGACAGATAGTCAGCGCCGAAGCGAACGATCGGAAGCCGGGTGTCGAGCCACTTCTCGATGCCGGTCTTGGGAACGTAGGTGGATTCGTGTCCGCTCATGGTCTCTCTTACCCGATCCGGATGGTGGAGCCGGCGGTGAATTCGTATTCCGGCACGACCAGGTTGGCCGGCGCCGGGCCCTTACGGATGCGGCCCGAGGCGTCGTAGTGCGAGCCGTGGCAGGGGCAGAACCAGCCGCCGAAGTCGCCCGAACCGAACGTCGGGATGCAGCCCAGGTGGGTGCAGGAGCCGATGACGACCAGGATCGGCTCGTGGCCGGCCTTGGTGCGCTCCTGGTCCGTCTGGGGTTCCTTCAGGTCCGAGGCGTCGTTGTCGGCGATCACGCGCTGCAGTTCGGCGGCCGTGCGGTTGCGCACGAACACCGGCTTGCCCTGCCAGGTGATGACGATCTGCATGCCCTCGGCGACCTTCGACGTGTCGAACTCGACGGTCGAAAGGGCCAGGGTGTCTGCGGCCGGGTTCATGGAGTTGACCAGCGGCCACACCACCATCACGCCCGCGCCGACGGCGGCGGCGCCTGCCGCGATGTGGATGAAGTCCCGGCGGGTGGCTTCACCTTCGGGATGTTCGGTCACGACCGATTCGGCCACGTCTCACCTCTGTAAAACTCGCATCGCGGCCCGTGGGAAGACGGCCCGCTGTCGAGGAAATGTCCTTAGCGCGATGAAGAGATTCCGACCCGGTCAGGATTTGCGGCTTGTCGCCGCAACTTGCTGAGGTTACTTGAGAACCACTCGCAATTCTGACCGCGACAAGACCCCTGCCCACGCGTATGCAGGGCCTTAGAATGCGTCTCGCCCTTTTTCAACCAGCCATTCCCCAGAACGTGGGCGCCTGTATCAGGCTATCCGCATGTTTCGGGGTCGAGCTGCACATTATCGAGCCCACCGGCTTCCTGTTCGACGACCGTGCGATGAAGCGCGCGGCGCTCGACTACGGCCCGTTGTCGCACATGACCCGCCACGCCGATTGGGACGCGTTCCAGGCCGCGCGGGGGCCCGGAAGGCTCTGTCTGTTCACGACAAAAGGGGCCACCGCCCTGACGGACTTCGCCTTCCGCCCGGACGACACCCTTCTGTTCGGCTCCGAAAGCTCCGGCGCGCCCGATTACGTGCATCAGGCGGCGGACGCGCGGGTCTTCATCCCCATCCAGCCCGAAGCCCGCTCGCTGAACCTATCGGTCAGCGCGGGGATCGGCGTGTTCGAGGGGTTGCGTCAAATCGGCGGCGCGGCGCGCTAGGGTCCGTACTCAATAAGGTCTGGCGGTGAGTTTGGCGTTCTGATTCAAGGCTTCTGGAAGGGAGCCTTGGATGCGGAAGCTTTACTGGCTGGACGACGAAGCTTGGGCGCGGATCGAGCCGCACCTTCCGACGGGACGGCGAGGGGCGCGCAGGGTCGATGATCGCCGCGTGTTGTCGGGCATCGTGCACATGCTGCAGTCAGGCGCGCGCTGGCGGGACTGCCCGCCGGAGTACGGGCCATACACGACGGTCTACAACCGCTTCAATCGCTGGAGCCGGCAGGGCGTTTGGCACGACATCTTCAAGGCCCTGACCGGCCACAGCGGCATCTACTCCTCGGCCGCCATCGACAGCACCTCGGTCAAGGCCCATCGCTCGGCGGCGGGCGCAAAAGGGGGCCTTCGTCCAGGGCATAGGCCGCTCCAGAGGCGGCCGCACGACCAAGATCCACGGCCTTGTGGACGATCGAGGGCGACCCCGTGTGCTGTTGCTCAGCGCCGGCAACACCAACGACATCACCATGGCCCACGCCCTGATCGAGGCGGCCGGACCGTTCGCAAGGCTGCTGGCGGACCGCGGCTACGACGCCGATCACCTCCGAAGGCGACTGGCCGAACGACGCGCCGAGGCCGTCATCCCGACCACGACCTCGCGCAAGCGGCCCATCCCCTACGACGTCGTCGCCTACCGACAGAGGAACACCGTCGAACGCCTATGGGCCAGGCTCAAGGACTTCAGGCGTATCGCGACACGCTACGACAAACTCGCCGCGAACTTCCTCTCCAGCGTCCTCATCGCCGCCACCGTCGCCTATTGGGCCAAATGAGTCCGGACCCTAGCCCTTCGCTCGGCGAACGAAGGGCAGGGCTGGTGTTCGCCTATTGGCGAGCAGGCGCAAGGACACCGCTCGGGTGAGAGATTGGGCGGTCACAGGTTGGCCCAGTCGCTTCGACCGGTGGATTGAGGATGTCGAAGGTCGCTAGGAGCGTCTGATCGCCTTCGCTACGCAGCGCCACGAACGCCGTGCAGTGCTCCGCACCCGCTCGACAGGAAGAGGTCACGACGCGGAACGGCTCGGGCCGAGCTCCAGGGTACATGCACGCCGTCAGAACGTCCCCGACGTCCTGGCTGGCCGTTAAAACCGGGATGGTCGAGATTTCCACACTCGCCGCCTCGGGCTCAGAAGCAGGCTCTGCGCTTCCTGTCAGAAGCATTCCCAGCAGCACGCCGCCCAAGGCGACAAAGGTCGTTTTGGAGACAGCCATCGGCCCCTCTCGAATCTCGAACGATGTGACGCGAGGAACTCTGCCGCCACACCCAGGGTTGTCAATCGGGCGAACGTCGCCTTTTAGGCGCAGATGCTCAGCTCTACTCCGGTGCGCCGGCCTCCGGCAGAGCCGCCAGCGAGGGCCGTTCCGCCTGCTTCGCCGCCGCCACCGCCTCGACCGCCCGCATGGTGCGCAGGATGTTCTCGCCGGCCAGCTTGCGGATATCGGCCTCGGTCCAGCCCGCCTCCATCAGGGCCGCCAGGATGCGCGGATAGGCGTCCACCCCCTGCACATCCTCCGGCAGACTGGTCACCCCGTCGAAGTCCCCGCCCAGACCGACATGGTCGATGCCCGCGACTTCGCGCACATGCTGGATGTGAGCCACGACGTCCGCCAGCGTCGCCTTCGGGCGCGGATGGGTCTCGACCCAGGCGAGCAGACGCGGATCCGGCGTCCCTTCGTTGGGAGACACGCCCAGACGGGCCGCCTCGGCCTCGACCGCCCTCGTCCAATCCCCCAGCGCCGAACTGATGAAGCCCGGCACGAAGGTGACCATCACCACCCCGCCGTCCTCCGCCATGGCGCGCAGCACGGCGTCCGGCACATTCCGCGGATGATCGGTCACCGCCCGCGCCGAGGAGTGGGAGAAGATCACCGGCGCCTCTGACACCCGCATGGCGTCGACCATCGTCTCTTCCGAGACGTGGCTCAGGTCCACCATCATGCCGATCCGGTTCATCTCGCGAACCACGTCCTCGCCGAACGGCGACAGCCCGCCCCACTTCGGAGCATCGGTCGCGCTGTCGGCCCAGGTCGTCGTCTTGGAGTGCGTCAGGGTCATGTAGCGCACCCCCGCCTCCTGAAACTCGCGCAGCAGGCCCAGGGAATCATCGATGGAGTATCCGCCCTCGATGCCGATCAGGCTGGCGATCTTGCCCTGGCCGTGGATGCGCTCGACGTCGTCGGCGGTCGTGGCCAGTTCGAACACGTCCGGATGGGCCCCGACGATCCGGCGCACCATGTCGATCTGTTCGAAGGTCGCCTTGGCCGCCTCGACCGGCTCCAGGCTGGCCGGCACATAGACCGACCAGAACTGACCGCCCACCCCGCCTTCGCGCAGGCGCGGGATGTCGGTGTGCAGGTCCGTCGTCGCATCCAGATTGGTCGCCAGATCCACCGCATAGGGATCGCTGGCGAAGCCCTGACGCAGCGCCCACGGCAGGTCGTTGTGCCCGTCGATCAGGGGGGTGGTGTTCAGAATCTCCCGCGCCCGCGCAGCCCCGTCCTGGGCCTGGGCCGCCGCCGGCAGGACGAGAGCGAGCGCCGAAACGGCGAGCAGGCAGGAACGGATCACGGCGACCTCCGAAAACGATGATTCCTCGACACTGACAGACGGAGGTCGGGCCGGGCTAGTGACTAATCGTTCACTCCAGGCTCAGCCGCCCGATCAGCACCGCCGCCCGCTGCGCCTGACGAACCATGCTGTCCAGATCGACCGACTCGCCCTCGGCATGGGCGCCCAGCCCCGCCATCCCCATGCCGCCCAGCGTATCGACGTCGGCGGCTACGAAGCCCGAATCCGCCGCCCCGCGCTTCGCCGGATCGTAGGGGGCCATCTCCGGCAGGCCGAGATCGCGGTTCACCGCGTTCAGCCGTTCCAGCAGGGCCGTGTTCCCCGGCGTCGGCGCCATCGGCGGATAGCCGTCCGGCGCGAACGCCAGCTCGGCCGTGGTCTTCGGCAGATGATCCTCCACGATCGCCGCCATCCGCTGACGCGCCCGCGCGTCCTGCTCCGGCGTCAGAGTCCTCAGGTCGCCCCGCGCCACCGCCGTCTCGGCCACGATGTTCGTCTTGCCCGAGGCCGTGACGCGGAAGCCCGCCGCATCGATCTCCGCCGGCGTCCCGCCCGCGATGACGCCGACATTGTAGGTCAGGTTCGGCTCCGGCAACTCCCGCCGGAAGGTGTCGAGAATCCGCGCCATCTCATAGATGGCGCCGTAGCCCAGGCTTTCCCCGAACACCCCGCTGGAATGCCCTGTCCGCCCGCCGGTCGTCAGGGTCCAGCTCGACGAACTCCGCCGCGCGATCGTCCCGAACTCCTCGCCGTTCTCGACCGCCAGCCCCTCGAACTCCAGCGCGTAGTCGGCGACCCGGCCCGCCGCGATCAGGTCCCGTCGCGCGATCTCCAGCGGCGCCCCCGGCCGCTCCTCGTCCCCGGTCAGGACCACCGTGATGTTCGACCCTTCCAGCGTCCCGGCCGCCTGCATGGCCCGAAGCGCCGCGATGATCACCACCATCCCGCCCTTGTCGTCGCCGATGCCTGGCCCCGTCGCCCGCGAGCCTTCGCGCACGAAGGTCTGGAACGGACTGTCCGTCTCGAACACCGTGTCCAGGTGGCCGATCAGCAGGATGTTCTTCCCACCCCCGTCATGGGTCGCGATCAGATGCCCGGCCCGTCCGGTGTCCTCCATCGGCGCCCAGCGCACATCGAAGCCCAGCGGCTCCAGCTCGGCCCGCACCATCTCCCCGACCTGCGTCACGCCCGGCAGGTTCAGCGTGCCGGAGTTCACATTCACCAGCCGTTCCAGAAGGTCGATGTGCCGATCATGCTCGGCGACCACCGTCGCCATGATCGTCCGCTCCGCCGCCTCCGTCTGGGCCATCGCGGGCGTCGCGAGGACGAGGGACATCAGGGCGGGCAGGATCAGACGCATGGGAACACTCGCTGTGAGGACGCGAGCGTGGCCGAGGACGTCAGGCCTGTCAAAGCGCCTTAGCGGCCGCTCCGCACCGGGTTCGCCATGGCGACCGGTCGAATGGCCGGGGCCGGCGCCACGGGAGCCGCCACCACCGGCGCTTCGACTTCCACCACCTCCGCCGGTTCGCGACATCCGCGCCCGGCGTGCAGGCCGTTCAGATAGTACCAGCGGTCCTGCGCCGCCTTCTGCTCGGCCTCGTTCCGCTCCCGACCCGGCTGACGCACCGCATCGACGCCCGCCACCGCCAGCGCCCCGCCGGGGACCAGCAGCGTCGCCCCCTGCCGCGCCATGCCGCCGAGCGAACTCAGCCAGCCGCCCTGTGGCGTCGCATCGCCCATGGCCGCGCTCAACTGCGCCGCCTCGTCGCCGATCTGGGCGCAGGTCATGGCGGCGTCCGCCTCGCGGAACACGCCCGTCTCCTGCGCCGTCGCGCTCGTCGCGGCCAGGGCGGCGACCCCGCCGATCACTGTCATCCATCGGGTCATGGGCTTGGAAACGGCCACGCGCCCCGCCGGTTCAATCCCCCTTTTGATCCACCTCAATGGCGACCCGCCCCCGGATATGCTTCAAGCCGCGCCATGAGCGACGCCCACACCCGTTCCCCCCTGGATCTGAAGAAGGTCGAGACCCGCGCCTGGTTCGAGGCCCTGCGCGACCGCATCCACGCCGGCTTCGAGGCTCTGGAGGACGCGGCCCCCGCCGACCTCTTCCCCGGCGAGCCCGGACGCTTCGTCCGCACCCCGTGGGATAGGCCAGAGGGCGGCGGCGGCGTCATGGGCATGATGCACGGTCGCCTGTTCGAAAAGGTCGGCGTCCACGTCTCCACCGTCCACGGAACCTTCCCGGCCGACTACGCCAAGTCCGTCCCCGGCGCGGACGAAGATCCCCGCTTCTTCGCCACCGGCATCAGCCTGATCTGCCACCCGGTCAGCCCGCGCGTTCCGGCGGTCCACATGAACACTCGCTTCATCGCCACGACGAAAAGCTGGTTCGGCGGCGGCGGCGACCTGACCCCCGTCCTGAACGTCGACCGCAATCAGGACGCGCCCGACACCATCGCCTTCCATGCCGGGATGAAGGCCGCCTGCGACCGCCACGACCCGACCTGGCACCCGAAGTTCAAGGCCTGGTGCGACGACTACTTCTTCCTGCCGCACCGGAACGAGCCGCGCGGAACCGGCGGCATCTTCTACGACCACCATGACTCAGGCGACTACGACAAGGATTTCGCCTTCACCCGCGACGTCGGCGAGACCTTCCTTCAGACCTATTCCGACATCGTCGCCCGCCGCATGACCGAGGCCTGGACGCCGGAAGAGCGCGAGGAACAGCTGGTCCGCCGCGGCCGCTACGTCGAGTTCAACCTGCTCTACGATCGCGGCACGATGTTCGGCCTCAAGACCGGCGGCAACGTGGAGTCGATCCTCAGCTCGATGCCGCCGGTGGTGAAGTGGCCGTAGCGCGCCGCTAGATCCCGCTCCCCTCCCCCTCCACCGGCGGCGGAGTCAGCATCAGGAAGGCCCGGATCCAGGCCGTCAGCACCGCGCGGTCGTTCGACGCCTTCAAACTCAGCAAGGCCTCGTCCGCCAACGCCTCGGGAATGCGCGTCCCCCGCCGGCTCTCCACCAGGGCCGCCGCATACTCCGGCTGGAACTCCGGGTGACACTGGAACGACATCGCGTCATCCCACGCCAGCCCCGCATAGGGGGTGAAGTCGCTTCCCGCGATCACCCGCGCATCGGCGGGCGGCGTCAGCACCTGATCCTGATGCGACACGGGAATGGCGATACTGGCCGCGCGGGGGAACATCCACGGCTCCTCCGCCATCACCCGATAGCGGTGCAGCCCCACGCCCCAGCCCTTGTCCGACTTGGCGACATGGCCGCCGAAGGCCTGCGCCATCACCTGATGCCCGAAACAGATGCCGACCAGCCGCGTTCGCCCCCGCGCCGCCTGCAGCCACGCGATCAAGGGCGCGATCCACGGCAGGTCGTCATAGACCCCCGCCGCCGACCCCGTGACGATGGCCCCCTGAAACGCTTCCGGATCGTCCGGCAACCGCCCCGCCTGAACGTCGAACCGCACCGTCTTCACGCTCTCGCCCAGCAAGGCCCGGAACCGCGCCGGATAGTCGTCGAACGCGTCTTTCAGCGCCTCGGGCGGTTTGCCGGTTTCCAGGATCGCGATCGGTTTCATTCCGCCATAGGGGACCGATGCCGCATGGCGGAACAAGGGCAAAACGGCTACAGCGCCGCTCATGAGCGACGCCGACAACGCCCCCGTGGTGCTGATCAACACCTTCAAGGTGCAGCCGGACAAGCAGGACGAGCTTCTGGACCTGCTCTCGGCCCTGACCAAGGCCCAGGTCGGCATGCCAGGCTTCGTCTCCGCCACCCTGTTTCGCGGCGTGAACGGCAAGACCGTGGTCAATCAGGCCGTGTGGCGCTCGGTCGAGGACTGGAAGGCCATGACCCGCACCGACGCGGTCTCCAGCGCCATGCTCCCCATCATGGCCATCGCCACCTTCGAACCCCACCTCTACGAGGCGGGCGAGGTGATCGAGTAGCTGCTCAATAATTTTCGTCATCCTCCGGCGAGCTTAGCGAGACCGGGGGACCCATCGTCATCCTCCGGCCGATCGAAGATCGGACCGGGGGAGGCGCCGAAGGCGATCTGTTCAGGCAAGATGTAGGAAGCGTCGGTGTGCGCGGCAGTTTCGCGCTCTCGCGCGCCGCTGGGTCCCCCGGTCTGCGCCGCGAAGTCGCGGCTTGCCGGAGGATGACGATGAATAGAGGGCGGTTAAACCCGCCACACCTCCGCCTTCGCCCCCTGGTCGCCCAACACCCCGGCCACCCAGCCGCAGATCTCCGTCGCCGCCGCATCCGCGCCCTCCGGCGGATTGACCACCACCATGGCGCAGCCGTTCATCTTCATCGGATTGGTCAGCGGCCTCAGACGCGCTTCGGCCACCAGGGTCGCCGCGGTCGTCCCCTCCGCCAGCCGCCTCAGGAAGCCGTCGAAGGTCTCCAGATCCTTCAGCGGCGTCCAGATCGCCACCACCGCCGACGGGTCCGCCTTCACGATCCCGGCCGCCGTATCCGCCGCCCTCAGATAGTCGTCCGGCCGCTCGAACGGGGGGTCGATCAGGACAAGCGATCCACGCGCCTGTTTCGCCTCGGCCCGCACCAGCTCATAGCCGTCGCCGATCTCGCCCCGCGCCGCCGCGAACCCCGACAGGCTCTCGCGCAACAGCCCCGCCACCTCTTCCCTCAGCTCGAACCCGACATAGCCATCCGACGCTTTCAGAGACCGCGCCACCAGCACCGGCGACCCCGGATAGAACCGCACCCCGCCGTCGGGATTCAGCGCCGCCACCTCGGCCGCCAGGGCCTCGATCAGGGCCGGTCGATCCGCCGCCGCCATCAGCTTCTGCACCCCCGCCTCGGCCTCGCGCGACCGCATCGCATCGCCGGTCAGGTCGTACAGCCCCGCCCCCGCATGGGTGTCCAGCACCACCACCGGCCCGGCCGCCTGCCGCGTCTTCAGCAGCCAAAGCACGAGCGCGTGCTTGACCAGATCGGCGAAGTTTCCGGCGTGAAAGCTGTGGCGATAGTTCATCCCGTTCCGTCCCCTCCCCGACACTTCGGGTCAAGAGGGAACGCCCCGCCCCATCGACGACTTCAGCATCCAGACTGGAGACCCCGATGACCGATCCGAACAAACCCACCCCTGAAGAAATCGAAAGCCTGAAGGACGAAGCCGACGCCCTGAAGGAGCGCGCTGAGGACGACGGCGTCATTCCCGACGAGGACGAGATCCCCGAAAACGGCGTCGGCCCCCAGACCGGCGTGGTGCCCTGAAGACATGCCCGACGGCAGCCACGCCTTCGTCGCCGAACACGAGGTCCCGCAAGGCCTCACCTGGTGCAGCGACGCCCACCCCGGTCTGACCCGCGTCCGGTCGGGGACGGGCTTCTCGATCCGCGACGCCCACGGCAAGGCCATCAAGGACAAGGCGGTGCTGGACCGCATCCGCATGCTGGCCATCCCGCCCGCCTGGACCGACGTCTGGATCTGCCCCCGCGCCTCCGGCCACATCCAGGCCACCGGCCGCGACGTGAAGGGTCGGAAACAGTACCGCTACCACGCCGACTGGAGCAGCCACCGCTCCGAGAACAAGTTCGACCGTCTGCCTGCCTTCGCCCGGGCCCTGCCGAAGCTGCGGGCCCAGGTCGAACACGATCTCGGCACACGCGGCCCCAACCGCGCCAAGGTCCTGGCCACCGCCGTGCGTCTGCTGGAGATCACCCTGATCCGCGTCGGCAATGCGGAGTATGCGAAGACGAACCGCAGCTACGGCCTGACCACCCTGAACAAACGCCATCTGGAAATGGACGGCGCGGCCCTGTCGTTCGCCTTCCGGGGCAAGAGCGGCGTCGACCACCGGGTCAGCGTCCGCGACCGCCGTCTCGCAGCCGTCGTCCGGTCCCTGCGCGACCTCCCCGGCCAGCAGCTGTTCAAGTATCGCAACGCCGACGGCGACCTCTGCCCCATCACCTCCGACGACGTGAACGCCTACATCCACGACGCCATGGGCGAGCAGTTCTCGGCCAAGGATTTCCGCACCTGGGCCGGCACCGTCTCCGCCGCCCGCGCCCTGCGCGACGCCGAGGCCGCCACCTCGCCCACCGATGCGAAGCGCAAGATCACCGTCTGCGTGAAGGCTGTGGCCGGCCTCCTGGGCAACACCCCGACGGTGTGCCGGTCGTCCTACGTCCACCCGGCCGTGTTCGACCTCTACGAAAGCGGCAAGATCGCCGAGGTCCTGCCCGGCTCCGAGACCAAGGGGTTCGAGGCGGCTTTGATCAAGGTGCTGAAAAGCTGAAGCCTCTCCCTCCCCCTCGGGGGAGGGAGAAGACGGCGCCTACGCCTCGATCCAGTGCTGCCGACTGCCCGCGCTGATTGGCTTCCCCGCCTCCGCGTCCCGCCTCAGGATGATCTGGCGGAAATCCTCCGCCTCGCCCGGCCCGCGCAGCAGCCGCAACGACTTGATGATCCGCGTGATCCGCAGATGGTTGTGGTCATAGGCCGTCAGCCAGTGTCCGTTCCGCAGATAGAAGACCGCCATCCGATCCGTCGCGGCCGCCAGGGCGATCTGCGCCAGGCCGGAGGCGTGAACCTCCTTCACGTCCTCGGCCGACAGCACCGGCGCGCGCCGGTTCGCCCCCGACGGCGTCGCCAGGGGGAACAGCCACTGGATGAAGTCGTGGTTCTGCTCGATGGCCTCGTCGTTCATGGCGACGACCTCGAACACCGTCCGGCCCGCGCCGTCGGTTCCCGCGCCTTTGAGGAAATCGACGATCGCGCTCATTCAGCCCCTGAAGGGGCCTGAAGCTCAGGCCGCCTTGTCCCAATCCAGAATGACCTTGCCCGACTGACCCGACTTCATGGCGTCGAATCCCTCGCGGTAACGGTCGTATGCGAGACGGTGCGTGATCAGGGGCTCCAGGTCCAGCCCGGCCTTCAACAGGCCCAGCATCTTCCGCCAGGTCGTGAACATCTCGCGCCCATAGACGCCCTTGATGGTCAGGGCCTTCAGGATGATCGAACCCCAGTCGGTTTCCATCGGCTTGGACGGAATACCCAGAAGCGCCATGCCGCCGCCCATGATCAGGGTGTCGACGCACTGTTTGAAGGCGATCGGCGACCCCGACATCTCCAGCGCCACGTCGAAGCCGACCTTCAGGCCCAGCTCCTTCATCACGTCGTGGATGTCTTCCTTGGTCGTGTTCACGGTTCGCACGCCCGGCGCCACCTTCTGCGCCAGCTCCAGACGGAAGTCGTTGATGTCGGTCAGGACCACGGTCCGCGCGCCGGCGTGCCGCGCCACCGCCGCCGCCATCATGCCGATGGGACCCGCGCCGGTGACCAGAACGTCCTCGCCCAGGAGGTCGAACTGCTGCGCCGTGTGCACCGCATTGCCGAACGGATCCAGCATCGAGGCGACCTCGTAGGACACGTCGTCCGGCAGCTCGATCACATTGAAGGCCGGGGCCACCACGAACTCGGCGAAGGCGCCCTGGCGGTTCACGCCGATGCCGCGCGTGTGCGGATCCAGATGGAAGTGGCCGGCCCGCGCAGCTTCCGAGTTCAGGTCGATGACATGGCCCTCGGCCGAAACGCGCTGGCCGATCTTCAGCGGCCGCTGCACGTCCGAGCCGATGGCGACGATCTCGCCGGAGAACTCGTGCCCCGTGATCATCGGCGTCGGTACGTTCTTCTGGGACCACTCGTCCCAGTTCCAGATGTGGATGTCGGTGCCGCAGACGGCCGTGCGGTGGACGCGGATCAGCACGTCCTCCGGTCCCGCCACGGGGATCGGCGCGTCGATGAGTTCGAGGCCCACCTCGGGGCGCATCTTGGCGAGGGCCTTCATGGTGTCGGTCATGGCGCTTGCTCCTGAGAGGTCGTTTCCTTGTGCGCAGCCGCTAGGCCCCCTTGGCCACGGCTGCAAGCGGCGCCCGCAAACTTCCGGCCCTGCGGCGACATCGCGACACAGAAACCAGCGTTTCAATAAGCTTGGCCTTATGTCCGCGAATCGACATAGCGGCTCCCTCGCGCCGGATCGCCGCGAGCGGACAGCGCCCGCCATCCCTTCTCCTCCTCCCCGAGGCCAGCCTGATGAAACACCTGATCCCGGCCGCCATCGCCGCAGCCGCCCTGTCCATGACCGCAGCCGCGGCGTCGGCCGGAACCCTGACCAATGTCTCGGTCACCCTCTCCGACAATCGCGTGTCGCAGCCGACCGACGTCACGATCCGCTTCACCACGGCGACGGTGCTGACCGGAGGCGCGATACCCTTTGCTGGCAACTCGCTGTTCGTGACCAGCGGCATGGGCGGCCTCGATCTGGTCGCAGGCCCCTGCGGTTCCGACATCGTCGTCAGAATCGATGGCGCAGTCCTGCCGGGTAGCGCGCTTGAGGACTGTCAGATCTCGCCCGTTTCCCTCTGGGTCCAGATCCAGCTCAAGCACGGCACCACGGTCGCGGCCGGCTCGAACGTCGAGATCGTCATCGACCGGTCTCGAGCGACGACATCCGCCACCGGCGGCGTCTACTCGACCAATATCTTCAGAACGGCGACCCAAGGCGGCATCATCATTGATGCGCCGGCCACCGAGCCCACCTACACCGTCGTCGCCCCCGCGCCCGTCCCGACGCTGACGGAATGGGCCATGATCGGTCTGAGCGCGGCCCTGGCCGGCTTCGCCGCCCTGACGCTGCAGCGCCGTCGCCGCCTGGCCTGAGGCCGACAGACGAGGAGGGGTCGGACGGCGTCGTCCGGCCCCTTCGTCCCCTAGATGACGCCCAGTTCCTTGCCGGCCTGGGTGAAGGCGGCCACGGCCTGATCGATATGGTCGAAGGTGTGCGCCGCAGACATCTGGGTGCGGATGCGGGCCTGGCCGCGCGGCACCACCGGGAACGAGAACCCGATGACATAGACGCCCAGCTCCAGCATCCGCGCGGCGAAATCCTGGGCCAGCTTGGCGTCGCCCAGCATGACCGGAATGATCGGGTGCGAACCGGGCAGAAGGTCGAAGCCCGCCTCCGTCATCGCGCCCCGGAAGCGCGCCGCATTGGCGAACAGTCGGGCGCGCAGTTCGTCGCCCTCTTCGCCTTGCGCGATGCGGATGGCCTCCAGCGAGGCCCCACACACCGCCGGCGACAGCGCATTGGAAAACAGATAGGGCCGCGCCCTCTGCTTCAGCAGTTGCACCACCGGCGCGGTGGCGCAGATGAAGCCGCCCATGGCCCCGCCCAGCGCCTTGCCGAAGGTGCCGGTCACGAAGTCCACCTGAACCCCGCAGTGGGAGAAGGAGCCCCGCCCCTTCTCGCCCATGAAGCCGGTGACGTGGCAGTCGTCGACCATGATCAGGGCGCCGTACTGGTCCGCCAGCGCCCGGATCTCGCCCAGCTTGGCGACGTATCCGTCCATCGAGAAGGCGCCGTCGGTGGCGATGACGATGTCGCGCGCCCCGTCCGCCCGCGCCTGTTTCAGCTGGGCTTCCAGATCGGCCATGTCGGAGGTGGCGAACCGGTACCGCTTGGCCTTGGACAGCCGCACCCCGTCGATGATCGAGGCGTGGTTCAGGCTGTCGGAAACGATCGCGTCCTCGGCCCCGAACAGCGGCTCGAAGATGCCGCCGTTGGCGTCGAAGGCGGCGGCGAACAGAATCGCGTCCTCGAACCCGAGATAGTCGGCGATCGCCCGTTCCAGCGTCTTGTGGATGCCCAGCGTCCCGCAGATGAACCGCACCGAGGCGGTCCCGGCGCCGTAGGCCGAGGCGGCGTTGTTGCCCGCCGCGACGACCCGCTCGTCGCCCGCCAGACCCAGATAGTTGTTGGCGCAGAAGTTCAGCACCTCGCGCCCGCCGACCTCGATGATCGGCCCCTGACGGGACAGGATCACCCGCTCGGGCTTGGTCAGCCCCTGGGCGTCGATGTCGGCGAGTTCCGCGGAGACGCGGGTGTGGAAGCCATCGGTTTTCATGGCGGCGGACTACGCCCTTTCGCGGCAAGACACCAGTTTCCCTTCTCCCCTTGCGGGAGAAGGTGGCGGGCGAAGCCCGACGGATGAGGGGTACGAGGATACAGACGAGATGGAGCGGACAGACGCCTCATCGGCGGGACCGCCTTTCACCCCTCATCCGTCAGCCTTCGGCTGCCACCTTCTCCCGCAAGGGGAGAAGGATCTAAGCGGCCGACGCCGCCGGAACCGCCGTCGGGGCCGCACCCGGCTCGATGCCGCTGCGGAACGGATTGACCCGGATGCGTCCGCCGCACGGCTGGAAGGCGAACGGAATGGCCAGGGCCGCGGTGTCGCCGGGGATCAGGATTCGCACCCGCGCCGCCGACGGACAGACGCGCTCGCCCGCCCCCTCGTTGGGCACCACCGTCCAGTGGATGTCGAAGAAGGCCTTGCCGCCCGCCGGGATGTTCACCGGCGTCGCCGTATTCGGATTTTGCTCCGACCGGATCGCGGTCAGCCCGCGCCCCTGGGCGTCCATCAGGCTGACGGCCGGATAGCCCGCCACGCTGCACGGCGTCGTCCCGGCGTTGGTCACGCCGAACACATTGGTCCGGTTGCCCGCACCTGCATCCCCCGTCTCGGAGTTCAGGCGCAGGTTGGCCGCGCGGCACGGCGTCGAGGCCGGCAGGACCCCGCCCGGTGCGGGCGTCGGCGTCGTCGGCTGGCCCGGCACAGGCAGGTTGGGATTGGCCGAAGGACGGCTGCACCGTTCCAGCACCGCCACCCCGACATCGTCGTTGGGCCCAAGGCGGCTGAGCGTCGCGTTCTCCTGCCCCTCGCGGCTGGCGATCCACCATTCCACGCCCGACCCGGAGTAGCGCGCGCCCGACGCCGACGGCACCAGACGCAGGGCCAGGGTCTGACCCTTGTAGGCGACGCTGGCCGTGGCCGTGTCGGGATACTGGACCGTCACCGTCTGTCCGCTCTCGCAGGCGTAGCCGATGGAGGGCGCGGTCGGCGTCGTCGGCTGGGCGACCGGCGGCGTCTGGTCCACGGCCTCGGCGGGCTGCTCGGCCTCGCGCGTACAGGCGGACACGGACAGGCCTCCGATCACGGCGGCGACGAGTAGACGGTTCAGGATCATGAGGGCCCCCGGCTGGAATGCTCAAGGTTAACGCCGCTAGATGACAAAGGCTCCCGGAGCTTTGCAGTCGTCACCTCGCGGGCAGCGACCAGGAAAGGCGAGACGGTCTCGACAGGCAAGAACCCGCCCTCTCCCCTTGCGGGAGAGGGAGACGGCGCACGAGCGCGTAGCGATCGTCCTTGCGCCGTCGGGTGAGGGGTGGAACTCGCTCCAACCGAGCGAGCCCAAATCGTCACCTCCCCATCGCAGATGGGGTTGAGGAACGATCGCATCGCGATCGGACGAGCAGGCCGCGGGCCTCGAGCAGAGGGATCGGTGCGCGATCCGGGCCGACTGAATCCTTGATCTGGACCCCAGCCTTCGCTGGGGTGCACGGATGATGGAGCGTCGAAGTTGGCAAAGCATCCCCCGATTTCGCCAACGATTCCAACGCCCCGAACTTTTAAGACCCCTTTTCCTTAACGCCCCCAATTCCTCCCGTATCCTCACAGACGTCCCACCGCGTGGGGAAGGCGTCCTGGGCCCAGGACCCGGACGTGCGGCGGGGTCGATCGCGGGGTTGCCGGGGGAGCTGAAGTCCCCCGGGTCCGGCGGCGCACTGGGCGCCGTCGCCCGTCGTGGGCTTAAGAGGCGGAATCGGGACGAACCGGGTGGAAACCAAGGCGGCGGGCGAATGGGCTCCGCCGCTCCCGGCTAGGAGCTTCCCTCCCCCGCGCAGCTTGCGAAAACCGGTCGAGCGGAGCCAGGCGACCACGCCGAAACTCTACACACAGGCTGGCGTCGGCGACGGCGTCCGCCACGGTCCCGGGCGAGATCGCCCATGGCTCCGCCGCTTCCCCATACCCGTTCGCAGCGGAGGAGCGATGATGCACGTCTGGCGGAGCGCCTCTCCCTCCCCCTCGGGGGAGGGTGGTCGGAGCCGAAGGCGCAGACCGGGTGGGGGCGGCCAGGCAAGGCCCCACAGACCCCAATCCCCACCGCCCGTCGCCACGTCGCCCTGCCGCCCCCACCCCGTCGCTTCGCGACGCCCCTCCCCCCGAGGGGGAGGGAGAAGCCTAGAGAGAAGGAACGAACTCCGGGTCGATCAGGCACGGCTGCCCATAGGCCTCCGCCCGCGACCGGCACGCCTCCAGCACGTCGTTCGCGTCCGGCTTCTCGCCCGTATCCAGCCAGTGAGCCAGGGCGATCAGCATGCCGGCGTATTGCGGCACGCTGAGCTGGCTGTGCAGAGCCTCGGTGGTGAAGACCTGGCTCAACAGGTTCGAGCGGCCGGCCTCGGCGACCGTCCGCGCATAGACCGCCTCATGGCCGACGAAGACCGTGGGGTCGTAGCGGGCGTGCATCGTCAGGGTCGGGAGCATGATGTTCCCGGTCAGGTCGGCGTCATAGGCCAGGGCGGCGACGGCGGCGGGGTCCGCCTGGAACCGCTCGACCCCCTGGTTCAGGGCGACGTCGTCGTCCGACCCCTGATAGGTCGTCCCGGCGTTGGAGAAGGGATTGCGGCCGTCCAGCCGCTTCCAGACCATGTCCTGGAACAGGTTGGTGCCCCAGGCGAGGTGAGCCACCAGACTGTCCTGCGTCACCCCGACCACCGACAGGATGTTCCGGAGCGCATCGGCCTGGGCCCGCGTCCGGGCCTCGGGCGCGAGGCTGAGGCCCGTGCATTCCTCGACCCGCGCGGCCAGTTCGGCGCGGGGCATGGACGCGCCTTGGGGAAGGCCCTGCCACAGGGGATACTGGGTCTCGGTCGGACGCGGATGATTGCGGCAATAGAACTGATAGACGGCGCGCAGGTCGGCGCGGAACGCATAGCCGGTCGAACCGCCGGCCAGGAGGCCGCTGGTCAGGATCACGCCGTCGTAGTTGCGGGTCCCATCCGCCGCGACGGCGTAGAGTTCCGCCGCCTTGGCCGCGACGTTGCCGCCCCAGCTCTGGCCGTGAAGGATGGTGCGCTTGGGCTTGCCGAAGGCGTCCCAGACGATCTGGCGCAGGTCGTCGGTGTCCCTCGCCGCCATGCGGACGCCGTAGCCGCCGCGACGATAGGTCGATCCGGCCCAGGCGTAGCCTTCCGAGACCATGACGGAGAACCGCTCCAGATCCTCGACCGGGTCTTCGCGTTGCGGCTCGCCCGTGCGCGGGCCGCCGTGAGCGTGGACGATCAGCGTCCCGTTCCAGTCGCGCGGATAGGCGGTCCAGTACCAGGCCCCGTCCGCCGACCGCCCGGAGTGACAGACCGTGCCCTGCGGCAGGCTGTCGGGACAGTCGGCGGGTTCCGGGGAGAGGAAGAGCGACCCGCTCTGGGCCGAAGCGAGGTCATGGAAACCCGCTCCGGCCCAGGTCAGGCCCGCGACGGCCAGGATCGAAAGTACAGAACGCATCGTCCCTCTCCGTCGCAAACGCTTAGAACTCCTTGGCCAGGGAGGCGTACCAGTAGCGGCCGTAGGGGCGATAGAGCGACCCCAGATAGCCGGTCGAGGCCAGCGGCGGAGCCTCGTTGGTGATGTTGCGGGCGCCGACGCGGATCCGGGTGTTGGAGGCGAAGCCGTTGTTCTCCTCCCACTCGTACTGGGCATACAGATTGCCGGTGATCTGGCTGTCGACTTCCCAGGCCTGGCCGGAGGCGCTCAGGAAGGCGGTCTCGCTGACGGGCGAGATATACTGGGTGAAGGCCCCGACCTGCCACGGACCCTGGCTCCAGGTGAAGGAGCCCGACAGCTTCCACTCCGGACGACCGTTCTGGGCCAGGAGGTTGGACGAGTCCGGCAGCGGCGTCGCGGCGTTGATCGTTCCGGCGGTGCGGGCGGCGTACAGGGCGTCCACCTGCGGACCGGCCTCACGCGTGAACTTGATCAGCTTGGCCGCGTCGATGTTGATCCGGAAGCTGCCCCACGGCGTATTCCGCAGACGCCAGTTGAAGCCGATGTCCATCCCCTCGACGTCCTGCGGCAGGAGGTTGATGAACCGGTCCGAGATGGAGGTGACGACGCCGACCGGGGTGATGCCCGTCCCGGCGAACAGGGCGATGTCGTCGGCGTTCGGCGCGGCGCGGGTGACCAGCGGGTTGGACCGGCCCTGAACCCGTTCGGCATAGTCCAGGATCACCGCATTGGCGCCCCCGAACAGGCCGACGATCTTCTCCTGCTGGATCCGCCAGCGATCGACGGTGAAGGTGAAGTCGCCGAACTCGGCCGGGATGAACTGGGGCTGGAAGACCACGCCGTAGGACTGGTTCTGGCTCTCCTCCGGCTCCAGGTCCGGGTTGCCGGAGACCAGCAGCGAGGCGCCGATCGAACGCGAGCAGGCGCCGAAGGTGGCGATCCGCCCGGCCCGCAGATCCGCCTCGCAGCGGATGTAGTCGGGGTTCGTCGACAGACGGCCGTAGGTGGCGGCGTTGGTCTGTTCCAGGTTCGGGGCGCGGAAGCCTTCCGAGTACGAACCCCGGATCCGCAGGCCGTCGATGATGTCCCAGGCGCCGGCGATCTTGGGCTTGGCCACATCGCCGAAGTCCGAATAGCGCTCGGCCCGGCCGGCGATCTGGAACTCCAGATTATGCACCAGCGGAATGTTCATCTCGGGCGAGACCACCGGCACGGCGAACTCGACATAGGCCGAGGTCACGGTGCGCTCGCCGTGGGTGTCGGGGTTCTGGCTGACGGCGATGACGTTCGACAGCTGGACCGCGCCCGTGACCGTGTCGCGGAACGGGTTGGAGCCGTCCAGATTGGAATCGCGGTTGTCGTTCTGCGTCTCCTTGCGGGCCTCGAAGCCGAAGGCGACGCCGACGTTGCCGGCCGGCAGGCTGAACAGGTCGCCGCGCGAGACCTTGAAGTCGTACTGCGTCAGGGTCGTGCGGCTCTCACGCTTCAGGGTGAAGGTGATGGCGTCGATCGCGGCCTGGGAGCTGGGGGTGCAGTCGCCGAAGGAGGTCTGGGCGACGCAGCCGCCGCTGAACGGGTTGTAGGCGTCCGGCGTCGACAGGGCGAGCGAGGCCTGCAGCGCCTGGGTGTTGACGGCCAGGGATTCGTCGATCGCCTCGGCCTCCGAATAGAGCAGCGCCGTCTCCCAGTCCCATCCGCGCCATTCGCCGCGCAGGCCGGCCAGGGCGCGGGCCTGATAGTTGGAGACGTCGACCTTCTGATAGCCGGCGTCGACGAAGCGATACTGGTTCAGGGTGATGGCCAGGCCCTGGACCGGAACGTTGGTCAGGCCCGAGATGCGGTTCGGGTTCACCCGGCCGTCGGCGAAGGTCACCGGACCGAAGGGGTTCCAGTAGTTGGTCGTCGGGATGGTCAGGGTGTTCAGGTTGATCACCGGCGGCTGAATCCGCTGGGTGTCGGCGGTGTAGTAGCCCAGCTCGCCGAAGGCGGTGATGCTGTCGTTCAGGTCGTAGTGGCCTTGCAGGAAGACGTTCAGACGCTGGGTGTCCGGCTGGATGGTGGTGCCCGGCGCGGTGTCGAAACGCAGATCGCGCTGGACGCCGTTGAAGTTCAGGGCGCCGGAGCCCAGGCAGACGTTGGCGTCGTTGTTGTTGGGCACAAGGCAGCCCGTCAGGGTCGTCGGCTGGATGTGGAAGGCGCCGGCCGCCGTGGTCAGGTTGGTCGTGCCGCGACGGATGGCGGCGGTGGCCCCGACGACGGCGAAATTGCCCCAGGCGCCGCGCGTGTTGCGCGCATCCGGCGTCAGGCTGGAGGCGAAATCCGGATTGTCGGCGAACAGGAAGCGCAGGTTGTCGGTGGCGGTGAAGTCCTGATCCTCCGCACGCAGGGCCGTGCGGTCGGTGTAATCGACGTAGGCCGAGATATTGCCGCGGTCGAAGTCCTTGCCGGCGAAGATGCCGAGGTTGAACTCGCGCAGATGGGTGCCCTCCGCGCCGCCGTACTGGGTGTTCATCTTAAGGCCGTCGAAGTCGTCCTGGAGCACGGTGTTCACGACGCCGGCCACGGCGTCGGCGCCGTAGATGGCGGCCGCGCCGTCCAGCAGGACTTCAAGACGCTCCAGACCCGTCACCGGAATGGCGTTGGAGTTGTAGCTGAGGACCGGCACGGTGCCGGTATCCGAGGTGCCCTGGCTGGTCGGGTGCTGGACGATGCGGCGACCGTTCAGAAGGACCAGGGTGTTTCCGACGCCGAGCGAGCGGAGGTTCACCGAGTTCACGTCGCCACGCGCCGCGTTCGAGGTCTGGGGGTTGTTGGCCGCCGAGAACAGGACGTCGCCCATCTGGGGGATGGAGCGCAGCAGGTCGTCGCCGCTGACGGCGCCGGTGGCCAGGATCTGCTCCTCCGACAGCACCGTGACCGGCAGGGCGGCGGTCACGTCCGCGCCCCGGATCTGGGAGCCGACGACGACGATGTCATCGACCTGCGAGCCCTCTTGAGCCGCCTGATCGGCGATGGCTTGCGACGCCTGCGACAGCTGGGTCGTCGACGGCACAGGGGCCGGGGTTTGGGTCTGGGCGAAGGCGGCGGGCGCCAGGCTCAGGAGAGCGGCTGCGGCGGTCGTCGCCAGCATCGCGGTCTTCTTGGTGTTCATGTTCATCCTCCCAAAGTCTTTTTTGTTTTCAGGCACGTCGTGAATGGGTCAGTCGCGGGCGATCACCAGATCGTCGCCGGGACCGGCGGCGGGGTCGGGCTGGGCCGCCAGCGGGCGGGGCGTTCCGTTGAGGGCTTCCTTGAGGGCGTCGCGATCCAGCTCGCCCTCCCAGCGGGCGACGACGATGGTCGCGACCGCATTGCCGATGAAGTTGGTCAGGGCCCGGCACTCCGACATGAAGCGGTCGATGCCGAGGATCAGGGCCATGCCGGCGATCGGCACTGTCGGCACGACGGCCAGGGTCGCGGCCAGGGTTATGAAGCCGGCGCCGGTGATGCCCGCCGCCCCCTTGGACGACAGCATGGCGACCAGCAGAAGCAGGATCTGCTGCTCGAGCGAGAGCTGGATGTTCAGCGCCTGGGCGATGAACAGGGCCGCCATCGTCATGTAGATGTTGGTGCCGTCCAGGTTGAAGGAATAGCCGGTCGGCACGACCAGACCGACGACCGACTTGGAGGCCCCTGCCCGCTCCATCTTTTGCAGCAGGCTCGGCAGGGCCGCTTCCGACGAGGAGGTGCCCAGCACCAGCAGCAGCTCTTCCTTCAGGTAGCGGATCAGCTTCAGGATCGAGAAGCCGTTGACGATGGCCACCGCGCCCAGCACGCCCACCACGAAGATGGCGGCCGTCAGATAGAAGGTGGCGACCAGGGCGATCAGGTTGGCGACGGTCGCGATGCCGTAGGCGCCGATGGTGAAGGCGAAGGCGCCGAAGGCCCCGATGGGCGCGGCCTTCATCACGATAGCGACCAGTTTGAAGAAGGCGGCGCTGACCGATTCCAGGAAGTTCAGGACCGGCTTGCCTATCTCGCCGATGGAGGCCAGGGCGATGCCGAACAGGACCGAGACGAACAGGACCTGAAGGATGTTGCCGGTCGAGAAGGCGCTGACCACCGTGTCCGGGATGATGCCCAGGAGGAAGCCGATGATCGTCGTCTCGTGGGCGGCGGTCGAATATTGAGCGACCGCGCCGGCGTCGAGCGTCGCGGGGTCGATGTTCAGACCGCGGCCGGGCTGGACGATGTTGCCGACGACCAGACCCACGATCAGGGCCAGGGTCGAGAAGACCAGGAAGTAGGCGAAGGCCTTGGCGGCGACCCGACCGACGCGGCCCAGATCGCGCATCCCGGCGATGCCCGTGACGATGGTCAGGAAGATCACCGGGGCGATGACCATCTTCACCAGCTTGATGAAGGCGTCGCCCAGCGGCTTCAGGCTCTCGCCGAACTCGGGCCAGAAGTGACCGATCAGACCGCCGAGCAGGATGGCGCCCAGCACCTGGACATACAGGTGCCGATACCAGGCGCGCGGCGCCTCGGACGCATGGGCGTGATCACTCGAAATCTGCACTCGACCTCCCCGACGACCGTGGCCGCCCGTCTCCTCACGGTCTCATCGCCGTGTCCGAAGCCTATTCTGGCCGGGATCGCGGCCGGGACATAGCGACGGACCGTCGAGTATTACATACTGATTTCGTTGATGTTGGTCGAAGCCGCCACGATCAATGTCCGATATTTCAGCCTCACAGGTGGCCAAACTGTGCGGATTTCCGCATAGTCGAAGGATGTTCGCACACGGCCTCCATCGACTCGGCGAACGGGTCTCAAGCCGGTCCGCGCGGCCGTGGATCGCCCTGGTCTGCGGCTGGGCGATCATCGCCGTTCTGGGCATGGCGGCGGCCGGCGAGATCGCACGACAGGATGCGCGGGCCGACCTGGCGCGGCAGGCGGATGCGGCCGCCGCCCTGCACGCCGCCGTGCTGCGAAGCGAGCTGGAGAAGCACCGCTCCCTGCCCGTCGTCCTGTCCCAGGACCCGGAGGTCGTGGCCCTTCTGTCCGGCGTCGCAAGCGGGGACGCCGACTTGGTCAGCGCCAAGCTGGAGACCGTGGCGAACCAGACGCGGGCGGCGGCCATCTATGTGCTGGACCGGAACGGCGTGGCCCGCGCGGCGAGCAACTGGCGCCAGCCCACCAGTTTCGTCGGCTCCGACTACGCCTTCCGACCTTATTTCCGGGGGGCCGTGCAGGAGGGTGAAGCGGAGTTCTTCGCGCTCGGCACCGTCAGCGGACGGCCCGGCCTCTATCTGGCCCGGCGTATCGGAAGCGCCGCCGCGCCCGTCGGCGTCGTGGTGGTCAAGGTGGAGTTCGACGCTCTGGAAGCCGACTGGCGCAGCTCCGGCGAGCCCGCCTATGTCACCGACAGTCGCGGCGTCGTCCTGGTGACCAGCGTGCCGGAATGGCGATTCCGCCGCAGCCGCACCCTGACGCCGGCCGAGCGCGAGGCGATCCTGGCCGACCAGACCCTGAGCGGTCAGGCGCTCGCCCCCCTGCCCTTCGACAGCGAGACGGCGGGCGCGGGCCGGGTCGTGCGAACCGCCGTCGGGGGACCCGCCAGCGACTGGATCCTGTCGCAGACGGAGACGGACACGCCCGGCTGGACCCTGCATCTGCTGGACCCCATCGGCGGGACCATCGTCGCCAATGTCTGGAGCGCGCGGGCCGTCGCGGGCCTCCTCGCGACCCTGCTGGCCGTCGGCGCCGGGGTGGTGCTGCGGCGACGTCAGCAGGCCATGGCCAAGGCCGTCGCGGAGGAACAGGCGCGGGCCGAGCTGGAACGCCGCATCGACGACCGGACCAAGGAGCTGCGCGCCGCCAACGGCAAGCTCAGCCGCGAGATGGACGAACGCCGCCGCGCCGAGGCCAGCCGCGAGGTCCTGCGGGAGGAACTGGTCCAGGCCAACAAGCTGGCGACCCTGGGCCAGATCGCGGCCGGGGTGGCGCACGAGATCAACCAGCCCGTCGCCGCCATCCGCACCCACGCCGACACGGCCAACGCCTATCTGGATCGCGACGACCCGGAGGCCGCGCGGCGCAGCCTGGGTCGCGTCGCCGAACTGACCGGGCGGATCGGGGTCATCACCGATGAGCTGCGCGCCTTTTCGCGCAAGAGCACCCAGGGCGTCTCGGCCGTCTCTCCCGCCGCCGCCATCGACGGAGCGCTGCTGCTGATCGGCGGCCGACTGCGCGAAGGCGGGGTGGAACTGGTCCGCACCGGCGACGCCGAGCTGAAGGTCCAGGCCGAGCCGATCCGGCTGGAGCAGGTCGTGGTGAACCTCGTCCAGAACGCCTTCGAGGCCATGACCGAGGCGGGCACCTCCGACCCAACCCTGACCATCGATGTCGCGAAGAAAGGCCGCCGGATCGAAATCGTCGTCGGCGACAACGGCCCCGGCGTCGACGCGGCGGTCGCGGCCAATCTGTTCACCCCCTTCGTCACGACCAAGTCGGCGGGACTGGGCTTGGGTCTCGTCATCTGCCGCGACATCGTCGCCGGGTTCGGCGGGGAGCTGAGCCTGCGACCCGCCCCGACCGGCGCCCAGTTCGTCATTTCCCTGAAGCCCGCCGCATGAACTTCTCCCGCCCCCGCTCGGTCGTCCTGATCGACGACGACGACGACTTCCGGAACGCCCTTCTGGAGCGTCTCCAGCTCGAGGATCTGGAGGTGCAGGCCTTCGCCTCGGCGGAAGGCGCGCTGAAGGTCCTGACCGCCGACTATCCCGGCGTGGTCGTGTCCGACCTGCGGATGCCGGGCCTGGATGGGCGCGGTCTGCTGACGCGGCTGCAGGCGCTGGATGAAGGTCTGCCCGTCGTGATGATCACGGGCCACGGCGACATCGCCGACGCGGTCGATGCCTTGCGGAACGGCGCCTATGACTTCGTGGCCAAGCCGTTCGACTTCGGACGACTGGCCGACAGTCTGAACCGGGCGCTGGAGAAGCGGGGGCTTGTGCTGGACAACCGCGCCCTGTCGGCGGCGGTGTCGCGCGTGACGCCGGACCTGCCGCTCCTGGGCTCGAGCCCGGCCATCGCCCGGCTGCGGACCGTCATCGAACAGGTCGCCGACGCCGGCATGGACGTGCTGATCGAGGGCGAGACCGGGGTCGGCAAGGAGGTCGTCGCGCGGTCGCTCCACAACAGCGGGCGGCGGCGGGTCCATCCCTTCGTGCCGGTCAACTGCGGCGCCCTGCCCGCCGGTCTGATCGAGAGCGAGATGTTCGGCCATGAGCCGGGCGCCTTTCCGGGCGCGGTGAAGCGGCGCGTCGGCCTGATCGAACAGAGCCATCGCGGCACACTGTTCCTGGACGAAATCGAGACTATGCCGATGTCGGCCCAGATCGCCCTGCTGCGCGTCGTCGAGCAGCGGGAGATCCAGCCGCTGGGCGCCGCTGGGCCGCGCCAGCTGGACCTGAGAATTCTGGCCTCATCGAAGACCGATCTCGCCCTCGCCGTCGCGCAGGGGCAGTTCCGCGAGGATCTCTACTACCGGCTCAACGTCCTGAAACTGCGGGTGCCGCCGCTCAGGGAACGGCGCGAGGACGTGCCCCTGCTGTTCGCCCACTTCCTCGCGCGGGCGTCGGGCGAGCACCGGACGACGCCGCCGCCGATGAGCACGTCCGTGCGCCGGACCCTGATGGAGCACGACTGGCCGGGCAATGTGCGGGAGCTGGCCCATTTCGCCGAGCGGGTCGCCATGGACATCGACGCGCCCTCCGGTCTGGGTTCCGGTGAAGAGGCGGGCGCGGGCCTGGTCGACCGGCTGGAGCGGTTCGAGAAGGCGGTGCTTGAGGAAGCCTTGCATCGCCACGTCGGAGATATCGTGGCCATCACGGAGGCCCTGCGGATCCCCCGAAAGACGCTCTACGACAAGTTCCGGCGCCACAACCTGCGCCCCGGCGACTTCCGCGCCCGCGAGGCCGGCTAGGCGCGTGGGACGACCCCAGTCCGGCTGAGCCAGAGCTCGGCGACCATCAGGTTCGGGACCCAGGCGAGGAAGGAGATCGCCTGATACCAGGGCAGGAAGGGCAGGTCGGAAATCTCGACCAGAGGCAGGTAGATCCGCAGGGTCACGGCCGCCAGCGTCAGGGCCCATGACCGGATCATCCAGCGACGATGCTCGACGAACCGCCGCTGCATGGCCGCGCGCCAGCCCAGGCCGGTGAAGCCGATCCACAGGACCGCCAGACTGGCGAACCCGGCGGTGGCGATGGGGCCTGCGAAGGATCCGAACGAGAGGATCAGTCCCGCCCCGCCTCCGACCAGACAGCCCGCGACATAGACCCGCCCCATCCAGCGGTGGGGCCGGCCGGCGCGACGCAGGCCCGGCAGGAACTGGAAGGAGCCGACCAGCAGGGCGATCACGGCGCCGCCGATGTGGACGACCAGCCAGGGCACGCCGACCGGATTGCCCAGCGCCTGTTCCGGCGTCTGGGGCGGGTTCAACAGATAGCGCGCCGAATAGGCGGCGATCCCCAGACACAGGATGACGCCCACGCCCCAACCGATCCTCGCGGACAGGGACAGGGGGCGGTTCAGGGATGTGTGAAGACTGGCGGTCATGGGCAGGCCCCTCGGTTGCGGTTTCGCCGGACGCCATTGCGGGCCGGATCGAGGCTCGCTAGGCCCGGCTTCGCGAACGGCGCCGAAGATGCGCGAACGGGGCGGCATGGGCGGACAGACGAAATCGGAGGGCGGGACGGAGACCCTGAGACGGTGGGGCGTCGATCTCGCCGTCCTGATCGCCATCGGCTGGCTGATGGGGTTCCTCGGGCCGTTCGCGTCCGACGAACTCCCGGCGTTCAAACGTCATCTCTACTGGATGATCTGCATGGTCGGCGGCGGGCTGATCGGCATCGTGGCCGATGAGCTGCTGGTTCGACGCCTGCCCGGGGTCTGGGTCCGGACCGCTGTCGCGTCGATGGCGATGACGCCGGTGGTGACCCTGTTCGTCCTGAGCACCGAACACCTGCTGGCCGGGGCGCCGTTCCGGTGGTCCAGCTATGGGTTCCTGTTCTTGCAGGTCCTGCCGATCCTGGCGGCGGTGATGGTGGTGCGCGCCCTGATGTGGCGACGGGCGCCGGTGCGGGTCGAGACGCGCACCGTCATCGCCCCTCCCCTGCCCGAGGCGGAAGCCGCCTTCCGGCGTCGGCTCTCGGCGAAACGACGGGGGGCGCGGCTGATCGCGATCGAAGCGCACGACCACTATCTGAAGGTCCACACCGACGCGGGCGAGGAGATGATCACCCTGCGCTTCGCCGACGCCCTGGCGGAGCTGAGCCAGGCGCACGGCTGGCGCGTGCATCGCTCCTGGTGGGTGGCGGCCGATGCGGTCGAGGCCGTGCGCTGGCGGCGCGGCGTCGGCGAAATCCGCCTCGTCGGCGGCCTGACCGCGCCGGTCAGCCGGACCCGCGCGCCGGTGCTGAAGGCGGCCGGCTGGTTCTAGTCGTTCAGGTGGCTCCAGACCTTGGAGATGACCACAGAACCCTCGCCGACGGAGGACGCGACCCGCTTGACCGACCCGGCCCGCACGTCGCCGACCGCGAAGATGCCGGGCTCGGACGTCGCATAGGGCGAGGCGGCGCCGGCGGCATCCCCGGTCAGGACGAAGCCCTTGTCGTCCAGGGCCACGAGGCCGGACAGCCAGGCGGTATTGGGTTCCGCCCCGACCATGACGAACAGGGCGCAGGTCTCCACCTCGCGCTCGCCGCCGTCGGCGCGATTGCGGATGGTGACGGTCTCCAGCTTCGTCGCGCCGGCGACGGCGACGACCTCTGACTCATACTCGATGGTGATGCGCGGATCGGCCTCCAGACGGCTGGAGAGATAGCTGGACATGGAGGCGGCCAGAGATTTGCCGCGCACGATCAGATGCACACGATCCGCCGAGCGGCTCAGATACATGGCCGCCTGGCCGGCGGAGTTGCCGCCGCCGATGATGACGGCGGTCGTTTCACGGCAGTAGCGGGCCTCGTTCTCGGTGGCCGCGTAATAGACCCCCGCCCCTTCGAACTCGCCGAGTTGCCGGATCGGCAGGCGCTTGTACTGGACCCCCGTCGCGACCACGACCGCCCCGGCCGAGACCCGGCGGCCGTTGCCGAAGACGGCGCAGAATCGGCCGTTCTCCTGATGCTCCAGCGAGACGACGCGACGAGGCATCAGGAACCGCGTGCCGAACTTCATGGCCTGGACCTCGCCGCGCCAGACCAGGTCCGCGCCCGAAATGCCCGTGGGAAAGCCCATGTAGTTCTCGATCCGGCTCGACGTGCCCGCCTGTCCGCCGATGGCCGTGTCCTCGACCAGCAGGGCGCTCAGCCCCTCGGCCCCGGCATAGACGGCGGCGGCCACGCCGGCCGGGCCGCCCCCGACGATCAGCACGTCGAACGGGGCGTCGTCGTCCAGGTCGTAGTTGACCCCCAGCAGACGGGCGACCTTGTCGGGCGTCGGATCCTGAACCACCTGGCCGCGCCCGAAGATGACGGCGGGCGTGTCGGGAGAGATTTCACAGCTGGTCGCCACCTCCTGCGCCTCCGCGCTGCCCGTCTCGTAGGAGGCGTAGGGCAACCGGTTGCGGCTGGCGAAATCGGCGATGCGGTGCACGTCGCGGTCCTGATCCTCGCCGATCAGGACCAGCGGGCTGAACCGGGTCTCCAACTGCTTGCGGCGACGCGCGGCCAGGACGGTGATGACGATGTCCGACATCTCCGGGATCTCCGACATCAGGCGCAGCATGGCCGGACGCGGCACCTCCAGCACCTGGGTCGTCCGGACGGCGCGCATGGGCATGGACCAGGTCCCGCCGTTCAGGAAGGAGATCTCGCCCATGAATTGGGACGGCCCCAGGGTGGAGGTGGTCGCCCGCTCGTCGGAGAAGGGGTTCACCACCTCGATCTCGCCGTCCAGCAGATAGACGAAGCGGTCCACCACATCGCCCGGCTGCACCAGGACGGCGCCGGCCTCATAGGTCACCACCTCGCCGACCGCCCGCATCGTCTCGACATGCGCCGGGGTCAGCGGCGTGCGCTGCATTTCCTCAAGATCGCGGCCGATGGTTTCCAAGCGTTTGTCCTCCGCAATCCGCGTCATCTGTATCGCATTGGAGAAGGTCCGCGCGCTCTCCATTTCTATCGTCGCTCATTGGCCGGCTCAATCGGTAAGGCCGATTGACCGAGCGGTCAGGCCGAAATAGCGTCGATCACCGGAGTGAGGGGAGACGCACGATGAGAACTGGTCTGACGACCTTGGCGGTCGCCCTCCTTTTAGCGACCCCGGCCCCGGCCCAGGACTATGCGATCTTCGGTCCCGAGGTCGGTTCGGCCTTGGCGTCTGTCAGGGCGACGGACGACGGACAGGCCGTGATCGCGGCGGCCGATGCGGCCCTGACGCGCACGCCCGGCCCGCTGCCGGTGGTGCATACCGAAGGGACCCTGCCCGGTCAGGGAATCCGCGACGAGAGCCTGGCGGCGCGGCGCGACCTGCCGGCGATGCTGGATTTCGCCCTCGCCTGGCGGATGACCGGAGAGCGGAAATATCTGGAGGCGACCGACCGGTTCCTGAAGGCCTGGGCCGAGGTCTACATCGTCTCCTTGAACCCGATCGACGAGACCAATTTCGACGCCCTGATCCTGGCCTACGACCTGACCGAGGCGGATCTGCCGACGGAGACGCGGGCGGCCATGGACGGCTTCCTGCGCAATCTGGCCGGCGGATACCTCGACGAGATGGATGGAGCGCCGAAGCATTTCTATACCAACTGGCAGAGCCACCGGATCAAGATCGCGGCGATGGCCTCGTTCCAGCTCGGAGACCCGCGCCTGATCGAGCGGACCTTCGAGGACTACCAGAAACATGTGGCGTCGAATGTGCTGGCCGAGGGGACGGTGTTCGACTTCTACGAACGCGACGCCATCCACTACGTCCTCTACAACGTCGATCCCATGATGATGGCGGGGCTGACGGCCCGGGCGCACGGGCTGGACTGGTTCGACTGGAAGAACGCGTCCGGGACCGGGGTGTCGTCGGTGATCGACTGGCTGATCCCCTATGTCGAGGGCGAGAAGACCCATCAGGAGTTCGTCCATTCCCGCATCGCGTTCGACGCCCAGCGCCTCGCGGCCGGCCAGACGGAATACGCCGGACCATGGCGACCCGAGCGAGCCGTCAACACCCTGAACCTCGCCAGCCTGCTGGACGATCGCTATGCGCCGCCGTTGGAGGCGCTTCTGACGACCACCGAGCGACGCCCGGCCATGTGGATCCGGCTGTACCGCGCGGTTCGTCCCGCGCCCCAGACCCGCCCGGTCGCCACCGCCCACTGATCGTCAGGCCAATTCTAAAACTGGCTTGACCAATTCAAAGAACGGCGTAGTTTCCGTTCTCAGCCGTCGACAGAGAACGGCATGGGGTTGGAAACATGATCAGAGAACGGACGCTCCTTCTGGGGGCAGTGAGCGCGCTCGCGCTGGGCGGATCCATCGTCGGCGCCGGCGCGGCCGTGGCGCAGACCAGCGCGACGACGCAGACCCAGGACGACACCGTCGAGGAGGTGGTCGTCACCGGCTTCCGCGGCGCCTACGCCAGCGCCCTGGCGACCAAGCGGAACTCCGACCAGATCACCGACTCAATCTCCTCGGACGGCCTCGGCCGCTTCCCAGACCTGAACGTGGGCGAAGCCATCCAGCGCTTGCCGGGCATCCAGATCAACCGTGAGGCGGACAGCCGCAACGCCACCATCAGCCTGCGCGGCCTGCCCGGCTCCTTCGCGCGGACGACGCTGAACGGGTCGGGCTTCGCCGATCCGATTCTGTCGACCTCGACCAACATGGGTTCGACGCCGCTGGGCGCGTTCAACTCCGACATCTTCTCGGGCATCACCATCATCAAGTCGCCCGACGCCTCGAACGTCGCGGGCGGCCTGTCGGGCATCATCGACCTGCGGATCGCGCCGGCCCTGTCGCGCAACGACGGCGGCTTCGTGAAGGCGGCCTATGAATACAACGAGCTGGGAGACCAGGGCTCGCCCTCCTACACGGTCGGCTACAGCACCCACCTGACCGATGATTTCGCGGTCTTCGGCACCCTGGCCTTCAAGGAAGAGAATTTCCGCCGCGACTCGATCTCGGTGAACAGCTGGGCCAACCGGCTGGGCTCGATCCAGGTCGGAAACCAAGGCGTGCCGGGGACCAACCCCATCTATGACGCCCTGATCGCCCAGTATCCGGGCGGGGTCTACTACCCCAGCCAGATGCGCCAGTTCGTGCGCCAGAACCGGGGCGACGTCTTCACCGGCGCGGCCGGGTTCGAGTGGCAGGCGACGGACGAGGTCCGCTTCGGCCTGACCGGTTTCTACACCAAGCGTCAGCTGGATCAGGGGACCAACCACCTTCTCTACATCGAGAACGGCGCCGGCCAGAACACCAACACGGCCCTGGTCGCGACCTCGGCGGTGACCCACTTCACCAGCCTGGGCACGCCCTATGTGGCGGCGGACGGTCGGGCCTACATCAACAGCTTCTCGTCCGAGAACGCCCAGACCTTCGATTCCATCCGGTCCGAGCCGGTGACCCAGATGGTCTGGGCCATCAACCCGACCGTGACCTTCGAGAACGACGAGTGGCATGCCACGCTGGAGGGCACGATCTCGCGCGCCGAGGCCCGATCCGACCAGATCGAGCTGGACATCGTCCAGAACGCCTATCGCAACCTGGGCTCGGCAGGCCTGAACGGCATCACCGCGTCGGTCTTCACCGGCGGCAACGACCTGTCGCGCTTCCGCATCAATCTGAACACGCCGAACGCCACCCACATTCCGGCCGGGGGCTACACGATCCCCGTGGCCGCCAACTCGGTGACCCAGGTGGGCGCGGTCATGCCCGGCCAGCTGGCGACCGTCGCGGGCGACCGCTTCGGCGTCACCGGCACCAACGGTCAGGCCCTGACCGAGCTGGACGCGGTCCAGTTCGATCTGACGCGCACGCTCAACGGATCGTTCCTGTCCTCCATCACGGGCGGCCTGCGGTTCGAGACCACCTCCTTCGCGTCCAGCGGTTCGCGCAACAGCGCCATGGGCATCAACATGGCCGGCCTGACCCAAGGCGTGTCGGAGGTGAACCCCTATGTCGGCGACTTCTTCGGCGGTCAGGCGGGGGGTTACACCTCCAACTGGCGCAACGTGGACGTGGCCCGGACCCTGGCCGCCATTCTGCCGGTCAACACGGCCCTGCGCAGCGCGACGAACCCGAACGGGGTGACGAACCAGTTCCTGCTGGACCCGGCGACCGGCGTCTTCCTGACCACCTATGGTCTGGTGAACAACTACTGGGATCCGAACTACTGGAACAACAACTTCACCAACTCCAACGACACCTTCTCCGCCTACGGGATGGCCAAGTTCGACACCGAGGTGTTCGGTTTCCGCGCCCAGGGCAATATCGGTCTGCGGTATGAGAAGCTGGATACGTCCATCGTCGCCCTGGATTGCCAGGGATGTTCGTCGGTGCGGGCGACGGCCGCCGGCGCGGTGAACCACTTCGTCACCGAGCGGACTTACGGCTCTTCGAACGACTACTGGCTGCCGTCGGCCATGGCCAAGATCGACCTGACGGACGATCTGGTGCTGCGCGCCGCCTACTACCGCACCTATGTGCGTCCCCAGCCACGTGACAACGTGCCGATCACCTCGGTGCTGACGCCCGATCCGGCGGTGGTGAACTCGCCCTACACGATCACCATCGGGGCCACAAATCTGTCGCCCTATACCTCCGACGCCTACGACCTGGCGCTGGAATGGTACAACCGGCCGGGCGGCGTGTTCGCCATCTCCCTCTATCAGAAGGACGTGGAGGGCTATATCGGGCCGATCGTCGATCCGACCCGCCTCTGCCCCTCCAACGGCCTAATCAACGGCGTCGACTTCGGGCTTGGCCCGCTGACCATCTCGGGCACCAACTGTCTGACCGCGTCGGGCGTGCAGGTTCAGGCCAGCGGCAGCACCAACCAGGATCCGATCACGGTGCGGGGCGCCGAACTGGCGGTTCAGCAGAACCTGGACTTCCTGCCCGGCTGGCTGTCCCACTTCGGCGGCGCGGCCAACTTCACCTACATCGACATCGAGGGCACGACGGGCGCCGGCGTCCCGATCACCCTGCCCAGCGTGTCGCGCAAGAACCTGAACCTGATCGGCTACTATGAGACCGACCGGTATGGCATCCGCCTCACCTACAATTGGCGCGGCGATTACGATCTGGCGGCAGGCAACAGCTTCGTCGGCGACGCTCGCACGGTGAAGTCGCGGTCCCAGCTGGACGCCTCGGCCTCCTACAACCTGACCGACCGGATCACGATCTCGGCGGACGCGTTCAACCTGACCGACGCGACCCGGTCGGAGTATCAGGGTGACCCGATGCTGCCGCGCCGGATGGATTACGACGGACGGACCTACCAACTGACGGTGCGCGCGACCTTCTAGAGCGAACTCCCCCGAAACTGCGCATGGAGGGCGGCTTCGGTCGCCCTCCCCCTTTTCTCCCTGATTAGTTTTCTTGCCGGACTGGCTGATGAATTTCCACGACACCAAAGCCAGCCTCTCGGGCCACGCCATGCAGATCGAGCCGATCGCGCGCGTCCAGGTCTTCGTGACCTGTCCCGGGCGCAATTTCGTCACCCTGAAGATCACGACCGAGAGCGGCGTCACGGGTCTGGGCGACGCCACCCTGAACGGCCGCGAGATGGCGGTCGTCGCCTATCTGGAAGAGCATGTCGCCCCGCTGCTGATCGGCCGCGACGCCCACCGGATCGAGGACACGTGGAACACCCTGCATCGCGGCGCCTACTGGCGCGGCGGGCCGGTGGACATGACGGCCCTGGCCGCCGTCGACGTCGCCCTGTGGGACATCAAGGCCAAGCTGGCGGGGTTGCCTCTGTACCAGCTGCTCGGCGGGGCCAGCCGCAGCGGCGTCACCGTCTATGGCCACGCCAACGGCGAGACCATCGAAGACACGATCGCCGAGGCGAAGAAATACGTCGCCATGGGCTACAAGGCCGTTCGGCTGCAGTCCGGCGTGCCGGGCATGGCCTCCACCTACGGCGTCTCCAAGGACAAGATGTTCTACGAGCCGGCGGACGGCGCCCTGCCGACCGAGAACACCTGGTCGACCTCCCTCTATCTGAACCACGCGCCAAAGCTGTTCCAGGCCGCGCGCGAGGCCCTGGGCTGGGACATCGAACTGCTGCACGACGTGCATCACCGGCTGACGCCGATCCAGGCCGCGCGCCTGGGTAAGGCGCTGGAGCCCTATAACCTGTTCTGGCTGGAGGACGCGGTCCCGGCCGACAATCAGGCCGCCTTCCGCATCGTTCGCCAGCATACGACGACGCCACTGGCCGTCGGCGAGGTCTTCTCCTCCATCTGGTCCTGCAAGACCCTGATCGAGGAAGGGCTGATCGACTACATCCGCGCCACCGTGGTCCATGCGGGCGGCATTACCCATCTGAGGAAGATCGCGGCCCTGGCCGATATCCATCATGTGAAGACCGGCTGTCACGGCGCCACCGACCTGTCGCCGGTAACCATGGCCGCGGCGCTTCATTTCGGCCTGTCGGTGTCGAACTTCGGCCTGCAGGAATACATGCGGCATACGCCTGAGACTGACGCCGTCTTCCCCCACGCCTACAGCTTCGCCGACGGCATGATGCACCCAGGCGAGGCTCCGGGTCTGGGCGTGGAGCTTGATGAGGGTCTGGCGGCGACCTTCCCGTACAAGCGCGCCTATCTGCCGGTGAACCGGCTGGAGGATGGGACGGCGTTCTACTGGTAGGCGGCCTGGACGCGCATCATCGCCAAGCCGCGCGCGGGTATCCCGAAGTCCTGGGCGCGTTCGCCCTGGATAGCCAAGGCCACCTTGCGGGGCTGCTGCGGATCTCTGGGGCGGCGACAGCCGAGCCCCAGATGCACGAAAGCCCCGCCGTTTCGGGTCGGGGCTTTTTGTGGTGTTTGGGTGCGGGAGCAGGATTTGAACCTGCGACCTTCAGGTTATGAGCCTGACGAGCTACCGGGCTGCTCCATCCCGCGGCAAACGGTAGTGCGAAGGAAGAATGTTCGAGAGGCGGGCTCAAGTCGCGCGAAGCGCGATAGCCCAACGTGACACTAATCCTTATATCCGCTTGGTAGACCCGGCGGCGACCTACTCTCCCATGCCTTGAGACATAGTACCATCGGCTCTGGAGGGCTTAACGACCGAGTTCGGGATGGGATCGGGTGGGGAACCTCCGACATAGCCACCAGGTCAACCAAGCGGATGTAAGGACTAGCGAGAAGACATTGTCGTGTTCTGACGAAGATCGAATGAGTTTATCTGAGAAACGATCAAGCCGATCGGATTATTAGTACCAGTAAGCTTCATGCGTCGCCGCACTTCCACACCTGGCCTATCAACGTGGTAGTCTTCCACGATCCTCAGCGAAGCCTTGTTTTGAGGTTAGTTTCCCGCTTAGATGCTTTCAGCGGTTATCTATTCCATACTTAGCTACCCTGCTGCACAGCTGGCGCCATGACAGGTACACCAGAGGTATGTCCATCCCGGTCCTCTCGTACTAGGGACAGATCCTCTCAAGCTTCGAACACCCACGGCAGATAGGGACCAAACTGTCTCACGACGTTCTGAACCCAGCTCACGTACCACTTTAATCGGCGAACAGCCGAACCCTTGGGACCTGCTCCAGCCCCAGGATGTGATGAGCCGACATCGAGGTGCCAAACTTTGCCGTCGATATGGACTCTTGGGCAAAATCAGCCTGTTATCCCTAGAGTACCTTTTATCCGTTGAGCGATGGCCCTTCCACGCGGGACCACCGGATCACTATGGCCGACTTTCGTCTCTGCTCGACTTGTCAGTCTCGCAGTCAGGCGGGCTTATGCCATTGCACTCGACGACCGATTTCCGACCGGTCTGAGCCCACCATCGCGCGCCTCCGTTACACTTTAGGAGGCGACCGCCCCAGTCAAACTACCCACCACGCCATGTCCCGGGACCGGATAACGGCCCTCGGTTAGACGTCAACGACAGTAAGGGTGGTATTTCAAGGATGGCTCCACCGGTGCTGGCGCCCCGGTTTCATAGCCTCCCACCTATCCTACACATACGGTCGCTAACGCCAAGGCGAAGCTATAGTAAAGGTTCATAGGGTCTTTCCGTCTGACCGCGGGAACCCCGCATCTTCACGGGGAATTCAATTTCACTGAGCCTATGCTGGAGACAGTGGGGAAGTCGTTACGCCATTCGTGCAGGTCGGAACTTACCCGACAAGGAATTTCGCTACCTTAGGACCGTTATAGTTACGGCCGCCGTTTACCTGGGCTTCAGTTCGACGCTTTCACATCTCCCTTTAACCTTCAGGCACCGGGCAGGCGTCAGACCCTATACGTCGCATTGCTGCTTCGCAGAGCCCTGTGTTTTTGCTAAACAGTCGCTACCCCCTGGCTTGTGCCACTCTGCAGAGGTTGCCCTTAGCAGAGTCACGCTTATTCCGAAGTTACGCGTGCAATTTGCCGAGTTCCTTCAGCATAGTTCTCTCAAACGCCTTGGTATGCTCTACCTGACCACCTGTGTCGGTTTCGGGTACGGTCTCTGCTGGAGTTATTTCCAGGGACAACTTCCCTGCCAGGACAATCCAATAAGCCCTGACAAGTTGCGCCATCCGTCACTTCCAGCTGGTGCAGGAATATTTACCTGCTTCCCATCGACTACGCTTTTCAGCCTCGCCTTAGGGGCCGACTAACCCTGCGCAGATTAGCTTTACGCAGGAACCCTTGGTCTTTCGGCGGGAGTGTCTCTCACACTCCTATCGTTACTCATGTCAGCATTCTCACTTCCGATACCTCCAGCCAGGCTCACGCCTGACCTTCACCGGCTTACGGAACG